>NZ_CM147911.1:2715000-3677208 GCF_055809395.1 Sneathiella sp. D3-11 | reverse complement strand
ACCAACCAGACAAATCAAGCAAATTAGGCCAAAAACAAAACCCAAAACCAGACCCGCCCCGTCGGCGTGACGCGGTTTATAGGACCATCATCCAACAACGTCAACACCTTAAATGATGCTTTTTTGACAATTTCTATATCTTGTAGTTACAAGTCGGCCTGCCGCCACAAAATGACGCAGGGTCCACATGAAATTTCCAGGAATTTCCGCAAAATTAATTTTCTTCGTTGCCGGACAGAATCAGTCAGTAGGAGCGCGGCAGCTTGAGTTCATGCTCCGCGATATAGGAAAGGATCAGATTGGTCGAGATCGGCGCAATCTGATAAAGCCGGGTTTCGCGAAATTTCCGCTCAACATCATATTCCTCGGCGAAGCCGAATCCACCATGGGTCTGGATACACGCTTCTCCCGCTGCCCATGAGGCTTCGGAGGCCAGCATCTTGGCCATATTGGCCTCCCCGCCGCAGGGTTCTCCCGCGTCATAAAGGCGGCAGGCTTCCCGAACCATCAGCTTGGCCGCACGGGTATCGGCAAAAGCGCGGGCAATCGGAAACTGGATTCCCTGATTCTGGCCAATCGGTCGGCCAAACACTTTCCTGTCACGGGCATAATCTGAGGCCGTCCTGATAAACCAGTCCGCATCGCCGAGGCATTCCGATGCAATCAATATCCGTTCCGCATTCATGCCGGTGAGAATATACCGAAATCCCTTCCCTTCCTCCCCGATCAGGGCGGAGGCCGGAATACGCATGTTATCGAAGAAAACTTCCGTTGTGGCATGGTTAATCATGGTGCGGATCGGGCGGATGGTCATGCCCTTTCCCACTACTTCCCGCATATCCACGACGAAGACGGAGAGACCATCAGCGCGTTTGGCAACCTTGTCTTTCACGGTTGTGCGGGCGAGCAGGATCATCAAGTCGGAATATTCCGCGCGGGATGTCCAGACTTTCTGGCCATTCACCACATAGTCATCGCCGTCACGCACGGCCGTTGTTGAGATACTGGTGGTATCCGTCCCTGCGGTTGGCTCTGTCACACCGAAAGCCTGGAGCCGCAATTCTCCGCTCGCGATTCCGGGGAGGTATTTCTGTCGCTGCTCTTCCGAGCCATGGCGCAAGAGCGTTCCCATCGTATACATCTGAGCATGACAGGCAGCCCCATTGCAGCCATTGGCATGAATTTCCTCAAGGATCGCAGAAGCCACGCTAAGTGGCAGTCCCGCCCCGCCATATTCCTCCGGGATCAGCGAGGACAGTAACCCGGCCTCAGTCAGGGCGTCGACAAATTCCGTCGGATAGGCTCGCTCCCGGTCCTTCTCCCGCCAATAAGTACCGGGAAATCCCGCACATAGTTGACGGACAGTTTCGCGTATCTGGCCGATTACATCTTCATCATTCATGCTAGAAATCTACTCCTCGAACCCGTGAAGGGTGACGAAATTATCAAAGTCTTCGCGCTCCGAGACGAGCTCATTAATAACTGCCGCCTCATCGCGATAACCGAGCGCCAGACCGCAAAAAAGCATTTCGTCATCGCTGAGCGAGAGATGTTCCCTCAAGGTTTGCGGCCAGCGGGCCCAGGCTTCCTGCGGGCAGGTATCGAGGCCGTGTTCACGGGCGAGCAGCATGATATTCTCCATAAACATACCGACATCCGCAAATTGCCCGATCTCCATCTGCCTGTGCAGCACGAAGAACATTCCGACCGGCGCATCAAAGAAGCGGAAATTGCGCGCAAGCTGCTTGAGTTTGCCAGGTGTGTCCGATCGCGGGACACCAATCAGGTCATATAGCTGTTGCCCAACGATGCGCCGGCGTGTTTTGTATGGATCGACAAGCTCCGGGGGATAGACATTATACTCCGGCTCTTCCGTCACGCCGCTTTTCAGCTTTTCTTCAATATCAGAAATCAACGCCGCTAATGGATCGCCTTTCAAAACATGAACGGTCCAGGGTTGCAGATTGCCACCAGAGGGCGCACGTTTTGCGGTTTCAATAATATCGCGGACGGTCTGTTCAGGTACCGGCTTGTCGAGAAATTGACGCACGGTGATCCGTGATTTAATTGCCTCAGATACGTTCACTCGCTTGCTCCTGTCATATATCAATGCCGGGATATCTTATCCGGTCATCGTGGGGACGTCAGTCAAACCCGACATAGTGAACAACATTGCTTATGTCTTCGCGTTCACTCACCAGGGTATTCTCGATCGCGGTTGTATCTTCATAACCCATGGCCATACCAGAGACCAGAACCTGATCATCGGGGATATTCAGATGCTTGAGGATCGGGTCCGGATAATTGAGCCAGGCGGCCTGCGGACAGGTATGAAGCCCCTCCCCACGTGCGGCGAGCATGATGGTCTGCATATAGAGGCCCGTATCACTCCAGCTACCGCGGAGAAGATAGGAATCGACCGTAAAAAACAACCCGACCGGCGCATCAAAGAATTTGAAGTTGCGCTTTGCCTGACGCATGGTCGCTTCCCTGTCGCCCTTTTCAATGCCCAGCAATCCATATAGACCCCAACCGACGCCCCGTCTCCGATCACGATGAACATCTTTCCATTTAGCGGGATAGTAGTCGAGCTCTTCATAGGTTTTCGCCTGTCCCTTATCCACCAGATCGAGGACATCACGGGAAATAGCGTCCTTAACGGCGCCGGTACAAACATATGTATGCCAAGGCTGTATATTGGTGCCACTCGGTGACCGTTGAGAGAGGCTCAGGATACGGTCTATTGTATCCTTCGGGACCGATTTGTCCGTGAAGGCGCGAATAGATCGGCGGGTCAGGATTGCTTGTTCAACATCCATGTTTAATTCCTCAGCTATAAGAATGATTGTGTGCCTGATAGAATAAGGAACGGCAGAATTTACAAACCAATCCTGCCGTTCAGTCATACATTGATCAGCGCTCAGCCAATCTTTGCGTAGCCATTGTTCAGGACAACAATATCCCGCTCTTTAACCCGGCAGCGGAAAGACGTGACGTCCCCGTCATGCCACATCTCGGTGACGATTGTCTCCCCCGGGTAGACGGGAGAAGAGAACCGCAAGCGAAGAGATTTCAGCTTCGCCGGATCATAGCCGCAGGCTTGTTTAACGAGCGCATGACCCGCCACGCCCAGGGTACCGAGACCATGCAGGATCGGCGCCTTGAAACCGGCATTTGTCGCGACGCGCGGATCGGCATGGAGCGGGTTGAAGTCCCCGCTCAGGCGATAGATAAGCGCTGCCTGATCAAGGGTTGGAAGCTCGACCACGCTGTCCGGCGCCCGGTCGGGCAGTTCATGCGGTTTCGGCGCCTCCACTTTCGGGCCGCCAAAGCCGCCATCACCCCGACAGAAAGTCGTGGACGTGAGTGTCGCGAGCAGATCACCGCTCGCCTTCTCTCGCACTTCGCGGGTGGAGTACATGAGCGCGCCCTTGCCCTCCCCCTTATCAATGATCTCCGTGATTTTCGTTGTGCCAACGACCGTGCCTTCGGCGGGCAGAGGTTTATGAATCTCGATCCCCTGCTCCCCATGCAGCACCTTCACCCAGTCAACACCGAATTCAGGATCTTTCAGGAAGAAACCGGGATAAGCGAGTACCACGGCCATCGTCGGCAGGGCCAGCAGATCCTCTTCATAGGTGAAGCGGAGCTGGTCCATATCGAGTGGGTCCATGGAAAGTCCGACACCGAGCGCGTATAGGATGGTGTCCTTTGACGTGTAAGTCTGCTCGATATCCTCGAACTTCCAGTTTATGAGCTTGTCATAATCGATTGTCATGCCGTTGCTCCTTAGACCGGATCCCAAGAGAAAACGTCACCGGAGCGTTCCAGCGGCACAAGGGAAGACTTGACGGCGGGACCAAAGCGAGCCGCCACTGTCTCAGGTGTCCATCCATCGGAGGTCTGCAGATTGCGGATTGGGCGCGGCTGGCTCATCAGGCAAATCTCGTTATTGCGGACGACAAAAATCTGGCCGGTAACATCAGAAGCCTGATCGGAGAGAAGATAAACGGCAAGCGGGGCAATTTTCTCTGGTGTCATCTGCTGGATCTTGGCAACGCGCTCACGCTCCGCATCCGTACCTTGTGGAATTGTGCCAATCAGGCGGGACCATGCGAAAGGCGAGATGCAGTTGGAGCGGACGCCAAAGCGGGACATATCAAGCGCGATGGAACGTGAAAGACCAACGATACCGAGTTTTGCGGCGGCATAGTTTGCCTGCCCAAAGTTACCGATCAGGCCGGACGTCGAGGTCATGTGCACCATCGACCCGCTCTGCTGTTCCCGGAAATATGGGGCCGCAGCACGGGCAACGTTAAAGCTACCTTTCAGATGAACGGCAATAACCGCATCCCATTCCGCTTCGCTCATCTTATGGAAGATCACGTCGCGCAGGATACCGGCGTTATTGACGACACAATCGATTCCGCCGAATTCCTTGCGGGCATCCTCAATCATCTGGCCGGCGTCATCCGAGCTCGCGACATTACCGAAGTTGGCGATGGCTTCTCCGCCGGCATCGGTGATAGTTTTCACCACTTCCATGGCTGGGATCTGGTCCGCGCCGTCGCCCTGCTCGGTACCGCCAAGGTCATTGACCACGACTTTTGCACCCTGAGACGCGCACATGATGGCGATGCCCCGGCCGACACCCCGGCCGGCGCCCGTTACAACGACTACTTTACCTGCAAGCATATTTTGATCCGACATTTCTTTTCCTTTTTGTTGTTTATTTTTAGTTGTTGTTGTCGATCCGCGGGATTAATCCCTTCGTTCTTGCGCCCGATTATAAGCATCGCCCCCACGCCGTCGACAAAAAAATGACGCGAACACGGGGGCGAAATACAATTGGCTTGGGCGGTCCTTATTTCTTGCCGTTTTTGGCGAGGGATTGCAAGGCGGAGGAGGCCACGACTTTACGCTCATTGGCGTAAGCCTCATGGTTTTTCTCTATATCCTTGAGGCTATAATAATAGTTCACCAGCAGTCCCGCAGATTGCGCAAGCCCGTTGGGAGAGCTGTCGCCCATCCAGTTGAGCTGCTCAAGCCGTGCGCCATTGCCTAAGTGAAACCGCGTCACCGGATCAAGCGGACGAGTGCCTTTTTTCTCGTTAATCAGGTAATGGGCGCAGAGTTTTTCGAGCGGCTCACGCACCGCTTCCACGGTTTCGGGGTTATTCTGCCAATCCGGCTCGGCAATCATTTTGCGGACAACATTGATATCCTTGAAATGCATACCGGCGGCCGCGCCCTTTAGGGCTGCCAGCCATCGCATAAAGCCGGGAATCGGCGACAGCGTTGCAAAATGCTTTAAATTGGGAAGCTCTGCCGAAAGTTCCGCCACTACTTGCTTGATCAGGAAATTACCAAAGCTAATGCCCTTTAATCCATCCTGACAGTTGCTGATGGAATAAAAAATGGCCGTATCCGCCTTCGTTGGGTCGCCCCGCTCCGTATCCCGCGACAGAAGCGGCGGAATAGCCGAAGCAAGGCCCTTCACAAGGGCCACCTCAACGAAGATCAACGGCTCATCGGGCAGAGCCGGATGGAAAAAGGCGAAGCATCGCCGATCCTTGTCAAGGCGACGGCGCAAATCTTCCCAGCCGTCAATTTCGTGTACGGCCTCATATTCAATCAGTTTTTCCAGCACAACGGCGGGTGTACGCCAGTCGATGCGCTCCAGCGTCAAAAAACCGCGATTGAACCATGAACTGAGAAGATGCTGCAGATCGCTGTCCACGGCTTTCAGTTCTGGATGTTTCCGCAAATGCCCAACAAGGAACTTGCGCATGGCGACAATTGCCGCCGTGCCGCCCGGCGCAAAATTGAGTCGCCTCATCAGTTCCTGCCGCGGCGCCTCAATCGCCAAACTCAGTGTTTTATAATTCTCTGCATTGCTTTCCTTATGATAGGCCGCAACCGCCGCCTCAATCTTTTTCTGATCCGGCGCCATTTCCTCGTTCAGGAATTTAAGAAAATCGAGTTTTTCCTCATCGGAGAGCTTAATCCAGTGCCTCAACCGCATCACGCGCAAGAGCCATGCCCGATGCCTCCCCCTTCTGGGTCAGGAGATCATGACTCAATCCCTTTATCCCCTGCCCGCGCTTCTTGTCTCCACGCAGATCAAGGAGTTCACGGCCGGTATCGGCGATGGAATTAAAAAATTGAGTGACAAAAGTCGGCGCCATATTAGTAGTCTATCCCATTATTTTTTCCGGAAGCCATGCGGCAACTTCCGGGTTGAAACACAGCAAGAATTGTACCGGCGATCAGGCAAAACATAAACCGCAAAGCCCCCTAAATAGTCGACAGGGAAGTGCCCGGTGCAATTCCAATTATAACATACAGGTTTAATCCCACCGGTGGTGTGATCAATCCTATTTCCATATTTAAGATCAGGACAACCGCAAGCCAACAGGGATCAAACCCAATATTGATAATAATAGGGATCAAAAAGGGCGCAGTCATGACAATGTCGGCAACAGGCGGCAAAAAAATTCGACGACGGCAGAATAAAAGCGCCTAAGGCACCATCCGCCGCAATCAATCCGACGGGAGACATATTCCTCATACTTTCAGACATGAATTTCATAATTCTTCTCGCATCTTAAAAGGGTTCTTCCCCCTTATTTTTATGCTCTTCTCCGGGAGAAATTGTAGCTATCTTCCTTCCGCTTAAAATTTTTGTATGTGAAATATGTTTTCTTGTATACAAGAAATGATTCTTCTGACATACTGTACCGCGTTACATTCCCGGCCTATCAATAATATGGACAGTCGACATGGCAACTTCACGGGCAAACGAAATTCTCCCTGTGCTCGAACAGGAAATCGTGACAGGCAGTTTAAAGCCCGGAACGCGGCTGGATGAAACCATCCTGGCGGAGAAATTTAACGTTTCCCGCACCCCGATACGGGAGGCGCTGAACCGTCTCTCAGCCTCTGGCCTTGTCGAGATACGTCCGCGCCGCGGGGCAATCGTCGCGGCCATTTCCGTGCAGGACCTGATGAATATGTTCGAGGTAATGGCCGATCTGGAGGCACTTTGCGCCCGTCTCGCTGCGCGGCGAATTAGTCCTGCCGAGAAGACGGCCCTTCTTGATGCCCATGAATCATGTCATGCCTTGTCGGGCACAGAAGATTTTGATGAATACTATGTCCACAACCTGCGTCTTCATGACCTTCTTTACAAGGCCAGCCATAATAACTTCCTTGAAAAACAGGTCCGGGAACTCCGTCACCGCTTATCTGCTCACCGTCGGCTTCAAGTCCGCATTCCCGGTCGCATTCTCGCCTCCTCCAATGAGCATGGCGCGCTTGTCGAGGCGGTGATCAAGGGCGATGCTGCCCTCGCCGAGAAATTGACCCGCGATCATGTCGCCATTCAGGGTGAGCGGTTCACTGATTTTCTTTCCACCCTTCCCTCCCATTACCTTAGGGCGTCTGCCTGATCCAAAGAACGAGTGACAATGACTGATAAAAACCTCTACAGCCTGTTTGACAGCCGGTTTCCGGCGAACTTAAATGAAATCGCTTTTGAAGGACCAGATGTACCCAGCTATACCTTTGGTGACTTGAAAAATAAATCCGCGCAAATGGCGAACCTGCTTGTCTCCCTTGGTGTTGTGCCGGGGGATCGTGTCGCCGTTCAAACTGGAAAGTCGGTAGAGGCAGTTGTTCTTTATCTCGCATGCCTACGGGCGGGATTGGTGTATTTACCGCTCAACACCGCCTATAAAACTGCGGAAATTGAATATTTTCTCGGTGATGCCACGCCGACCGTGGTTGTCTGCGATCCAGCCTCATTTGAGGAAATAAGAACAATTGCGAATAATTGCGGCGTGCAGGAGGTACTTACCCTCGATACAATGGGCACGGGTAGCCTGACCGAACGTGCTGCCGAACTTTCTGTGGATTTCTCTACCGTTGAGCGCGCCGGAGACGATCTTGCCGCCATCCTTTATACATCTGGCACGACGGGCCGCTCAAAAGGCGCGATGCTGACTCATGATAATCTGGCGTCCAACGCTAAAACACTGAATTCATACTGGCAGTTCCAGACGGACGACGTCTTGCTTCATGCGTTGCCGATTTTTCATGTGCATGGACTGTTCGTCGCCCTGCATTGCGCCTTTTTAAGCGCGGCAAAGGTCATTTTCCTTAAAAAATTCGATCCCGCCATTGTGATCGACAACCTGCCGAAGGCCACCGTCTTTATGGGTGTGCCGACCTTCTATGTCCGCCTGCTGACCGAGGCGGGATTTACCAAAGAAGTATGCCGCAATATGCGCCTTTTCACCGCTGGCTCTGCGCCGCTCCTTGCGGAGACGTTCAATGCGTTCGAAGAGCGGACCGGCCATGTCATTCTGGAACGTTACGGCATGACGGAAGCGGGCATGATCACCTCCAACCCGCATGACGGGGAACGAAAGGCCGGCACTGTCGGCTTCCCACTCGATAACGAGGTGCGCATTGTCGATGACGCCGGCAATGTTGTGAAGGAAGGCGACATCGGCATTCTTGAAATTCGCGGACCGAATGTCTTCAAGGGATATTGGCAGATGCCGGAAAAAACCGCCGCAGAGTTCCGCGCCGATGGTTTCTTTATCACCGGCGATATGACACGAAAAGGCGAAGATGGATATTACCGCATTGTCGGCCGATCAAAGGATCTGATCATTTCCGGCGGATACAACGTCTATCCGAAGGAAATTGAGAGCTTTATTGACGAAATGCCCGGTGTGGATGAAAGCGCCGTTGTCGGTCGCCCGCATCCGGATTTCGGGGAGGCAGTTGTCGCCTTTATCGTTCCTGATGGCAGCGTCGCGTCCCTCTCAGATCAGGATGTGATTGCCTATGTGAAGGAAAAACTCGCCAATTTCAAAGTGCCTAAAGAAGTTTATATCGTCGATGACCTGCCTCGTAACACCATGGGTAAGGTGCAGAAAAATCAGCTTCGGGATCGGGCAAAGACGGCTGTCTAAAGACGGAAATTACGCTTCCATGGCGCTTCAGATAGGCGTTAACCTTGGCGCGATTGCCACAGGTCGACATGGAGCACCAGCGACGGCGGCCGTTGCGAGACTGATTGACGAAATAAAGATCGCAATCATCGCTGGCACAACCGCGTGTTTTTTCCACATGGTCCGACGCAAGATAATCGGCGATGTCCCGAACAATCGGAAACATCAGTTTCTCCGGCCCATTTTCATCAATGACGGATTTCAGCGCCATCCCCTCTTCCGTGGGTTCGAGCTTGTGATAGCTCTTGAAGCTTGCGAGCCGCTTGTTTATCTCTTCGAAAAAATCAAGACTGACCGGCCAACCCTGCTCGACTTCCGTCAAAACATTGCGGAACCCGTTACGCAATTCGACAAGGCCGTCAACGACCTTTTGGCAACGGCCAGGGTTTTGAAAATGGAACATATGAAGGTCTGACGCTTCGTCTTCATGCAACAAATGGTGGGATTTCATGAAAATCAGCAAATCTTCAAAACTGCTGATCCCTTCCTTCTCGCGACCGATCCGTTTGTAACTATTGGCAAAATCAATGGCGAGGCGTCCACCAAGAGTATAAAAACCCTCTTTATTCACAACCCCAGATTTTACAAGCGCGTCGATCCGTGCCACAAAAATACCCCGTAACGTCTCATTCGTCGTGTAACAAAACCATAATATACCTATATTTCATAGTATACTAGTTTGTTCGCCGTCAATAGTTATTTGCTTCAATGATGAACATAATCTATTAAATTAGAAAAGAATTGCAAGATATTAATTTAATTATATTTTTAATAAATATATGCAGAAAAATCCGGATAATGACAACGACCACTACCCTATCATTTTCACTTATAAAACAATTCAGTTAAGGCCTAAATCAATACCGGTAAATTTCGGCAGAAATATGATCACCTGAAAATATATGTCAAGACTGTGAAAGTAAGGGTTGCAGACAGCCGCAGTGATCCAGAATCTTGTCGAGTTCCATCCGATCCGCTGTTTCGGCAAGGCGCGACCGTAACACATGGATGGATTTCGCGGCATATTTGACTGATTGCTGGCTGAATTCCTGATCCATCAACGTGAGGGAAAACTCCTCTTCCCCGCTCAACACCGCCTTCTCATTCGCAAGACTCCAGGGCAGATAGATATCGCCGATCTGCTTCCTGATCAGGGGTTCCAATGTCGGGGAGAGGGTTGACCAGTCTTCCCACCCCTGCTCCGCCTTTGGATCGAGCATCCGGGCAATCCAGTCAGTAATCTCAGGATAGCCATTTTTAATTATTTTTGCCGTTGTTGGCTGTTGAAGGCAGCAGTAAATTTGCGCAAACAAACCAAAATCACCAAGTGCGGGGCGGCCACCGAACAAATATTTTCGGGTTTCTAAATGTTTGCCCAGCAGCGATAGCAGCTGATCAAAAGATGTCTCGATTACGTCCTTTGTCTTCTCACTTGACCCCACAAAACGAAGCCGCGGCACCATGCGGGTGCGAATGGAATCGGCAAGCTTGTCCTGTGCCTCCCGATCTCCCTTTGGATTGACGGCGCGTGCAAGGCCTCGGCTCACGGTCTCCTGATCCTCAGGACGCCACCATCGGTAATGAAACATCGGTTTATTGACCCATTCATCACCGTAATCCTCAATCAGGCAGGAAAGATAGTTGAGCACGGCAGACGGCGGCTGCAACGCAGGATCGGAGAATTTCTCTTCGAAAGTTTCAATAATCGGGGTGGAATCCTGCCATACCGTCTCATCGGGCCCGAGGATCAACGGGATGAGCGGCAGCTTGGCGTATTTCTGGAACTCCGCCTGTGTCTCAAGCGTGCGTGGACGCCATTCATGTGGAATATTCTTGTAGCGGAAATATGAGCGGACCTTGACGGAAAAAGGGGAATATTCCGAGCCAAAGATGACATACTGCTGATCCGACATAATTATTTCCTTTTTATGGTCATTCCGCCGCTCAAAATGTCGCGCAGCAGTGATTATCTCTGTTATAACAATTGAAACGATAAAAAGGGAAGTATGTCGACATGAATATACCGGGTTTTTTCTCCGCCACCTATGCCGAGGCTCGCACCAAATTTCTTCAAAGCTGTATGGATCGCGGATTGCAGGTCGAAAATAATTTGAACGACCGGGCAAAAGGCGCGGAAGGTGAAGATCTATATATGGATGTCGCCCGCATCGGTCCCGATGATGCATCCAAGGTCCTGATCATCTCCTCCGCTACTCATGGCGGGGAAGGTTTTTGTGGCTCTGGCGTGCAGGTCGGCATGCTGGATACCGGTATGTTCAAAGATCTTCCAGATGATACTGCCGTCCTTCTCATTCATGCCATCAACCCCTATGGCTTTTCCCATATCCGTCGGGTGAATGAGGACAATATTGATCTCAACCGCAATTTTTTGAAATTTGAGGACGGCCTCCCGGAAAACGCGGAATACGCAGAAGTTCACCCTTATCTCGTCCCCGATGACTGGGACGGACCGGCCCGTGCCGAGGCTGACGCCAACATTCAAGACTATATCGCCAAGAAGGGACTCCCAACCTATCAAGCCGCTGTTACGGGAGGACAACATATTCATGCGGATGGCCTCTTTTTCGGCGGGTTTGAAGCGTCATGGACGAACAAGACACTCCGCGCGGTGGTGAAAAAACATGCCGGTAATGCCAAGCATCTTGCATTACTCGATTTCCATACCGGCCTGGGCCCCTATGGCCACGGAGAGTTGATTTACGTGGGAAACCCCGCAGGACTGCCTCGTGCCATCACCTGGTATGGCGAGGATGTCACCTCTCCTGAGGCGGGCACATCCAGCTCCGCCATAGTCCGGGGAACGATCGATGCCGGGGTCTGCGAAAGTGCCCCGAACGCCAGCCATACTTGTGTTGCCATCGAATATGGCACCATCCCCGTGCTGGAGGTGCTGAATGCGCTCAGGGCGGATAACTGGCTGTATCTCAAAGGTGATCTTGAGTCAGATCTTGGTAAATCGATCAAGAAACAGGTCCGCGATGCGTTTTACTGTGATGCGGACGACTGGAAAAACATGATCTGGGAGCGCGGCACGTCCGTCGTGAAAATGGCCCTCAGCGGATTGGGAAAAGAGGCTTGATGGCGGAACTTGTCGTTACGCGCGATTATGTCCGCTCCGATGAGATCATCGCACTTCTTGATGCGCATTTGACCTTGATGCGCTCCCTCTCCCCGCCGGAGAGTACCCATGCCCTAGACCTTGAGGGCTTGCGTGGGTCCGATATCACCTTTTGGCGGGCGGAAATAGCGGGAAAGCTCGTGGGCTGCGGCGCGCTGAAAGAGTTGGCGGACAACGCCGGGGAAATAAAATCCATGCATACGGCGGCGGTCCATCGCGGCAAAGGCGTGGCGGCTGCCCTCCTCCTTCATGTAATGGCAACGGCGCGGGAACGGGGATATAAAAAGCTCTTTTTGGAGACCGGCTCTCAGCCCGGCTTCAAACCGGCGCGGCAGCTTTACCTAAACCATGGATTTACGGAATGCCCGCCTTTCGCCAATTATATACTGGACCCGAACAGCGTCTTTATGACGATCAATCTTTGATCTTCGCCAAAAAACGCGTTAGGCTTCCTCAACCTCCAGCCCTTCATGTGACAGCTTATCAAGGCGCGGCATCAAGTCGAGAAGTTCCCGCGTGTAGGCCGCTGTCGGGTTTTCGAACAGATCCTCAGTCGCGGAGACTTCGACCAGCTTGCCCTGCTTCATCACACCGACCCGGTCGCACATCTGGCGAATGACGGGAAGGTCATGGCTGATAAACAGCATGGTGAGGCCGAGTTCTTCCTGCAAATCTTTGAGAAGATTGAGAATTTGAGCCTGAATAGAGACATCAAGTGCAGAGGTCGGCTCATCACAGATCAGGAAACGCGGCCGGGTCGCAAGCGCCCGAGCGATTGAAATACGCTGACGCTGCCCGCCGGAAAATTCATGCGGAAACCTTACAGAGGCCTGGGCCCCAAGCCCGACATGATCGAGAAGGTCATTGACGACCTGCTCGACTTCCTGATTAGAGGACGCAAGCTTATGAAAGCGGATCGGTTCGGCGATGATGTCCATCACCCGCATTCTGCCATTCAGGGACGAGAACGGATCCTGAAAGATCATCTGCATCTGACGGCGATAAAAATCCCGCTCATTCTCTGATTTGATGCTCGTAAGATCGGTACCGGCGAAATTTACGATCCCAGATGCCGGTTTATAAAGGCTGCAAACCATGCGTGCGACTGTCGATTTGCCACTGCCACTCTCGCCGACGAGACCAAAGACTTCTCCCTCATTGATATCGAAGGACACATCATCGACCGCGTTGAAGGTAATCCGGTTACTTTTTAACAGGGCGGGTTTAGTCACGAAGGTCATGACCAGGTTTTTGAGGCTGAGAAGCGGTCCGTCCACCGCATCATAATCCCGATGGCGACCAAGCCAATGTGTCGAAAGATCGATATCCTTCGTCCGCTCGCCCTCTTCTTCGATATAGTTGACCATTGGAAAGCGTTTCAGGCGGATATCCGGACGCGGTACCGCACTGATCAAGCTTTGGGTGTAGGGGTGATCGGGATTACCGAGAATCTTTGCCGTCGTTCCCTCTTCCACCACCTTGCCACGATACATAACAGCGACCCGGTCCGTAATATCCGCAATCACGCCCATATCATGGGTGATGATGATCATGCCGACCTGTTTGTCTTTGCACAGGCGGCGCATAAGCTCAAGGATTTGCGCCTGAATGGAGACATCAAGCGCAGTCGTCGGCTCGTCGGCAATAATCACTTCCGGTTCCGCGCAAAGGGCGAGCGCGATCACAACACGTTGGCGCATACCACCGGAGAATTGATGCGGATAGTTCTTGATCCGCGTTTCCGGCTCAGGAATACCAACCTGACGCAAGAGATCAACAGCACGTTCCTGCGATTTCTTCTCCCCAAGTTTGAGGTGCAGATCAATGGTCTCAACAAGTTGTTGTTCAATCGTCTGCAACGGATCAAGCGAGGTGAGTGGATCCTGGAAAATCATGCCGATACGACGGCCACGAATTTTTCGCTTTGCCTCTGCACTCAGGGTATCAATCTGTTCCGATTTCAGGAGCACATGTCCCGCCGTCATTTCTCCCGGCGGCTCCAGCAGGCCAATTACCGCATTACCAATGGTTGACTTGCCCGCGCCGGATTCCCCGACAACGCCCAGAACCTCACCCGGCTGCACCGACAGGCTGACATCGTCTACGGCCACCACCGTGCCATGACGGCTCGGGAACTCGATACGCAGGTTGTTGATATTGAGTAAGTCCATAATACCGTCCTAGCGCAACTTCGGATTAAGGGCGTCACGCATCCAATCACCCAAAAGATTGACGGCGAGAACCAAAATCACAAGGGTCGCTCCCGGAAAAATTGTGATCCACCAGTCGCCAGAAAAGAGATACTCGTTGCCGATACGGATCAGTGTGCCAAGCGATGGCGTTGTCGGCGGCACACCCACCCCGAGGAAGGAGAGCGTTGCCTCGGTAATGATGGCGATCGCCAAATGGATTGTCGCGATAACCATCACTGGCCCCATGACGTTGGGCAGGATATGGCGGCGCAGGATTGTGAGAGGCCGGATGCCGATAACGCGAGCAGCTTGCACATATTCCTTATTTTTTTCCACCAGTGTCGACCCGCGCACCGTACGGGCATATTGCACCCAGCCGGAAATACCAATGGCAAAAATCAGCACATAGATGGAAATATCAGTATGCAGCTCTGACGGCAAAATACCACGGGCGACGCCATCCACAAGAAGAGCAATCAAGATAGCGGGAAAGGACAGTTGAATATCAGCGATCCGCATAATAAAGGCATCGGTACGTCCGCCCGCATATCCGCTTATCAAACCAAGGGCAATACCGATGACCATTGAAAAAATCACCGAGAAGAACCCAACCATCAAAGAAATACGCGCGCCATACAGGATGGTAGATAATACCCCCCGGCCTTGATCATCGGTACCTAGCAAGAATTTCGTGTCTCCGCCAGACTGCCAGGCAGGCGGAAGGTTGCCGTCCATAATACTGATAGTCGCAAGATCGAATGGATTGTTCGGCGCGATCCAGGGCGCAAAAATAGCCGCCAGAATCATGCCAATTGTTACGACTGCCGAAATGATTGCGACCGGGCTTCGCATAAAGCTGTACCAGATATCGCTGCCAAAAATCCGTTGCAGGCGGGTTTTAGTGGCGGGTTGCACTTGTTCCATCGCCATCCCCTAAGCCGTACTGTCTGCCCGCAGGCGCGGGTCAACCATATAATAAAGAATATCGACTACCATATTGATAACAACAAAGAAAAACGCAATTAGAACGAGGTAGGCCGCCATGATTGGAATGTCCACATCCGAGATTGCCTGAATAAATAACAAACCCATGCCCGGCCATTGAAAGACGCTTTCAGTAATAATCGCAAAGGCGATCAGCGCACCAAGCTGCAATCCCGTAATCGTAATTACCGGGACCAGCGTATTTTTCAGCGCATGCTTAAAATGTACGGATCTGTCAGGCAATCCGCGCGCACGTGCGAATTTGATAAAATCGGTGCGCAAAACTTCCAGCATCTCTGCCCTTACCAGTCGCATGATCAATGTCATCTGAAAAAGCGCCAGCGTAATAGACGGAAGAATGAGTGATTTGATGCCAGAAACCGTCAAAAAGCCCGTCGTCCACCATCCAATAGCGATAACATCGCCGCGCCCAAAGGTTGGCAACCATCTGAGCACAACACCGAACAAGAGAATAAGCAAAATACCGATCAGGAATGTCGGCAAGGAAACCCCGATAAGGGATAAAGTCATGATCCCCTTTGATATCAGCCCCTTTCCCTTTAGTGCGGTGTAAACACCCAAGGGAATTCCGACAACAAGGGTAAGAACGGCCGCCACAAAAGACAGCTCCAATGTTGCCGATAATCGTTCAAGAATTAGGCTACTTACAGGCTGCCGATATTTGTAGGAAATACCGAAATTCCCTTCTGCAGCATTCAGCGCAAAACGGCCGAACTGGACAATAAAGGGATCATTCAATCCCAATTGCTCGGTTAGAGCGGCGCGATCAGCCTGACTGGTATCCTGACCCACCATATTATTGATGGGATCCCCGATAAATCTAAACATGGAAAAAGCGATCAAAGCAACGGTCAACATAACAACGACCGATTGCAAAAGTCGCTTAAAAATAAATGAGATCATATTACTTTACGGTAAAGGCCATAAAAGAAATTGGGGCCCTCTTTATTTAAAAAGAGCGGCCCCAACAATCTGTATTATTCGTTAATCACGACATAACGATAGTCGAGAGCGTTATCAGCACGCTGATTAACCGTTACACGGTCGCTCACACCCCAGGAAAGAGGCTGCTGATGAATAGGCATGTAGCCAACATCGTCCTTAACAATCTTAAAGGCTTCGGCAATCATCGCATTGCGCTTTTCCTGATCTGTTTCACTACCGATGGCCGCCGTCAGTTCGTCCACTTTCGGGTTACAGTAGTTACCAAGGTTGAACAAGCCTTTCTTGGCATCTGCATTCTGGCAAACGATCAATGAGGAAAGAACATTTTCCGCATCCATTGAGCCTGAGTCCAGCCGAGGAGATAGAAGCTGGTATCGTACCCGCTTGTCGCCAGAACTTTACCGAAATATTTTGATTTCGGCTGCGCCAGAAGATCAACTTTGACGCCGACCTTCGCAAGCATAGATGTCACTGCCTGACAGATCTTTTCGTCATTGACATAACGGTTGTTCGGGCAATCAAGCGTCACTTCAAAGCCATCTGGATATCCGGCTTCGGCGAGCAAAGCCTTTGATTTTTCAGGATCATACGCATAGGGCGTATTCAATGCTTCGGCAAATCCGTTGACTTGTGGTGCCGCCAACAGACCCGTCGGCGTTGCCGCGCCTCGCATGATCTTTTCTTTGATGGCATCTAGATTGATTGCATGAACAAATGCCGCACGAACTTTCTGATCCTTGAACGGGTTCTTTCCCTTAATATTTGAATAGAGAAGTTCATCTCGACCCTGATCAAACCCGATAAAGATAGTCCGCGCTTCCGGACCCGTCAGAGCTTTTACGCCTTCCGCATTGTCCAAACGTTCCCAGTCCTGCACAGGTACCGGATATACCATATCAAGTTCACCGGATATCAGGGCGGCAACACGGGTCGGCGCTTCCTTAATTGGTGTAAAGATAACTTCGCTGACGTTTGTCGGAATATCTTTCCAGTAATCTTCGTTACGTACCAGAACCGATTTAATGTCCGCTTCATGACTCTTGATCTTGAAGGGACCCGTTCCGTTTGCATGCAGGTTTGCATAATTACCGGCATTATCACCCGCGGCACTCGTCGAAGAGGTTGTTCCGTGCTCTTCTGACCATTCCTTGTCCATGATGAACAGATATGGAAGGTCCTGAACCAAAATCGGGTTCGGTGCCGGTGTTTCTAAAACAATGGTGTGATCATCCACCTTGGTGATGCTCTTTATCATGCTGTTTCGGACCTTCTGGTCCGACCCGTCACGCCCTGCACGCTCCCAGGAGAAAATCACGTCATCTGCTGTGAAATCCTGACCGCCATGGAATTTAACGCCCTTACGCAGCTTGAATTCCCAAGTGGTCGGTGTCAGCAACTTCCATGATTCAGCGAGACCCGGAACGATCTGCATATTCGGATCATAGAGTACAAGCCCTTCATAGACGTTGCCGAGCGTACCCAGCAGGAAGGATTCATTCAGTGAATGCGGGTCGAGAGAACTCAGATCCCCCTGAAACGCAAATTTAAAAGTTTTTGCCTGCACCGGCGATGTCACCGCGAGGGCGACAGCGGCAACTGCAGCAAACAGTCCTGTCCTTAGTTTCATGATAACTCCCTTTTTGCTATCTGATCACTTATTTGCCCATTTTGGGCGCTTTTGCCGTGTTTATTATTGGTTTTATTCACGGATTCTGAAATTGAGATTAGCGAATAGTCCAATCTCTGTCCAATGCAATTGATATGCCTCATTTTGCCAGCCGGTCAATGAGGAGGGAGATAAATTTCTCCGCCTCGGTTACATGGGCAATGTCGATATACTCGTTCGGTTGATGGGCGACACTGATTGATCCGGGTCCGCAGATAACGGTAGAAAACCCTGCCTGCTGGAATTGTCCGGCTTCAGCCGCATAGGAAACGGCGTTTGATGTGTTCTTGCCTGTAATGGCGCGCACCAGCATTTCCGCCTCTCCGCTGTCTTCAGGCCGAAGCGCCGGGACATTCGATTTTAGTTCAGTGACAATGCTGGCTTCCGGCGCAATTTCCCGCATACGAGGGAGCACATCATCATTACAATGCGCAATAAACCGCTCAACGAAGCTCATCGGATCATCTTCCGGAATATGCCGGATGTCCCAGACGAAATTACATTCCCTTGCGAGGATATTGCCGGCAGTTCCGCCATTAACGACGCCGCAGGTCAGAGTTGTGTAGGGTGGAAAGAAGGGGCTGTCAGCCTGGCTGCGCACCTTGTTTTCCGCCATCATGTTACCGATATAGGCGATCAACTCCGCCCCGACCATGACAGCACTGACCCCATCTTCAACAAGGCTGGAATGAGCTTCGCGCCCAATCACTTTTGTCGTGAGCGTGAGAATGCCTTTATGGGCCGAGACGATATCCATCATCGTCGGCTCCCCCACGATTACGGCACGTGGCGCCGGCAAATTGGCGGCAATTTCCTCGATCATGGCGGGTGCACCGATGCAGCCGATTTCCTCATCATAAGAAAGTGCAAAATGGATCGGGACAGAAAGCCCCTTCTCGATCATTTCCGGGACCTTTGACAGCGCAATCGCGGAAAAACTTTTCATATCGGACGTGCCACGCCCGTAAAGCCTGCCATCTTTTTCAACAACCGTGAACGGGTCTGTATCCCAAGGCTGACCCTCGACCGGGACCACATCCGTATGACCGGAAAGAACAACACCGCCTTCCTTCATCGGACCGACGGTCGCGTAAAGATTTGCCTTGCTCTTGTCACTATTGAAAACGCGAGTGGAATTTACCCCGTGATCTGCCAGATAATCAGCGACAAAATCAATAAGGGCAAGGTTGGAATTGCGCGAGACCGTGTCAAACGAAATCAGTTTGTCAATCATTTCACGGCCGGAATAAATCTTCCCCAAGGCGACCCCTTCAATTGTTTGATATCAACTTAATGGGCAGCTTAGCCGATGATTTGCAGAAGCGAAAGACGGAAAGACAGGGAAATGACAAAAAAGTGACGATTAAATGAATGTTAATCCAACAATAAAAGAAGAATACCGAAAACGATCAGGAGGATACCTGCCGCTTCTATCTTGTTCGTCTTTTCTTTGAAGAAGAAATAGGACGCTATAAAAGTGAAGACCAGCTCGACCTGACCCAACGCCCGGACATAGGCAGCGTTTTGCAAGGTCATGGCAGTAAACCAGCCAACGGAACCGAGCATCCCGGTCAGCCCGACCCAAATTGCCACCTTCCAATTCCTGATTACTTCAGTCAATTGTCCCGGTTCCCGGATCGGCAAATAAATGCTCATGACCAAAGTCTGGAAAAACAAGACGCAAACCAACGTAAAGGCGGCCTGCATCATCGCGCCCTCCCCACCGAGCGAAAGGGCCGCCGCTCGATAGGAAACCGCAGAAATACCGAACAATGCGCCGGAGAGTATCCCAAACCCCGCCGCCTTGCTCGTCCAGCCCGAGAAAAAGTCACGAAAAGTAAAGGAGCTTGAGGACATAGAGATGAGCAAAATGCCGACAAAACTGATAGCAATGGCGAAAACAGCCCCTATGCCCACATGCTCTCCGAGGATCACGATCCCGAAAATGGCCGCCTGCACTGTTTCCGTCTTGGAGTAGGTTGTACCCACAGCGAAATTCTTAAGGCTGAAAAGGGCGACCAACAATCCCGTTGCAAGAATTTGGGCAAGCCCGCCAAAGATGATGAATATCGCAAATTCGCCATTCAGAGATGGCACAGAAAGCGCAGAAAACTGATCGATACCGATAATATAAAGAAGTGCGAACGGCGCACCGTAAAGAAATCGCACATATGTTGTCCCGCCTGTGCTGAGGCGACTTTTCAGGGATTTCTGCAAGGCAGTTCGGACATTCTGAAAGAAGGCCGCGAAGATAGTAATCGGGATCCAGGCTTCCATGGAAAGGCTACTCGACGGGAATAAACGGGCCTTCAATTTCGCCTGTCTGTCCTGCCCTGTCAATTGCAGGGGTGCGAATGGCTGCTATGCCTGTATCAAATGACTAATAGCCGCACTCCACATCGCCAAGCTCGACATAGACGGATTTAAGTTGCGTAAAATGATCCAGCGCGACCGCCGCGTTTTCCCGCCCGATGCCGGATTGCTTATACCCACCAAAGGGGACGCCAACGGGCGTTAGGTTATAGTTGTTGATCCAGCAGGTGCCCGCGCGGAGTTTTGCCACAACACGATGAGCGCGCGCAAGGTTCTGCGTGAAGACCCCGGCGGCGAGGCCGAACTCCGTATCATTGGCGCGGGCAATCACTTCTTCTTCATCACGGAAAGACATAATGGACATGACAGGACCGAAAATCTCCTCCCGGCAGATACGCATATCATCCTGACAAGAGGTGAAAATGGCAGGCGAGATAAAACTCCCCTTCTCGCAACCGGTCACCGAGACTTTCTCGCCGCCGCTCACCAGATGCGCGCCTTCCTCTATGCCGAGGCGGACATATTCCATGACTTTTTCGAAATGATCCGCGTTGATCATTGAGCCGACATGGGTCGCGGGATCCATCGGGTCACCAATAACCATGGCCTCTGTCCGGCTTTTCAAGATCGAGACAAAGGCATCGTGAATGTCCTCATGTACATAGACCCGCGTCCCGTTGGAGCAGATTTCGCCTTGCGTATAAAAGTTCGCATTCATCGCCGCCGAAACGGCGTTGTTGATCTGACTGTCATCGAATACGATCAGCGGGGATTTGCCGCCAAGTTCCATGGTCACATGCTTGACGGACCCGGCCGCATCGGAGAGCACCTTGCGCCCCGTCGGCACCGAGCCGGTGAAGGAGATTTTATCGATCTCCGGATGGATGGCGATATAGTGCCCCGTCTCCCCGTTCCCGTGGAGGACATTAAACACGCCCTTGGGCAACCCTGCCTCGGTGAGGATTTCGGCCAGCTTCACCGCATTGGTCGGTGTCTGCTCGGACGGCTTGAAAATCATCGAATTTCCGGCGGCGAGTGCCGGTGCCGTTTTCCAGCAGGCGATCTGCAGCGGATAGTTCCAGGCGCCAATTCCGGCACAGATGCCGAGCGGTTCGCGGCGGGTGTAAGCAAAGGCGTCCGACCCCAGATCATGGTGCGACCCCTTGATATCGGCGGCGAGCCCGCCGAAAAACTCAAACGCATCGGCGCCGCTGTCGATGTCCGCCTCCGGCGCTTCCGCAATCGGCTTTCCGGTATCCATCACCTCGATCTCGGCGAGTTCCATCCGCCGTTCCCGCAGGATGTCGGCCGCTTTCTTGAGGACGCGTCCGCGCTCCGTTCCGGACAGAGCGGACCATTCCTGAAATCCCCGCCGTGCCGCCAGCACCGTCTTCTCGACATCACGACGGCCCGCTTGCTCTACTTCAGAGAGCTTCGCGCCCGTTGCCGGGTTATAATTCGTGAAGCTTTTGCCGGAAATTGCCTTTTGCAGCTTTCCGTCGATATAAAGCTGTAATTTTTTCGGTCTGCTCATCATCTTTCCTTAAAAAGGATCGGTGTTTAAATTTTTATCGCTGGCTCGTTTCCCAGTTGACCGCCCGATAAACCGGGGCTTCACTTGGCGGAAGTGCCGGAATACCTTTGATGGCATCCGCAATTTTCTCTGCGATCATAATCGTGGGTGCGTTCAGGTTTCCGCTGGTGATATGCGGCATGATGGAGCTGTCGACCACACGCAAGTTTTCTATACCATTGACTTTCCCTGCGCCATCGACAACCGCCATGTCATCACTACCCATTTTGCATGTACAACTCGGATGATAGGCGGTTTCTACCGTCTCGCGCACAAAGGCGTCGATCTCGGCATCGGTCTTGACCTCTGGCCCCGGTGCCAGTTCTGCCCCGCGATAGGGATCGAAACCGGCTTGTGCGAAGATTTCCCGCGTCAACTTCACCCCGTCGCGCAACTCGCGGCGGTCCTGTTCCGTCTCACAGTAGTTGGGCTGCAGGATCGGCGCATCGTCGATATTCCCACTTTTTAGAGTCATATGCCCCCGGCTGGTCGACCGCATCGGCCCTACATGCGCCTGATAACCATGTCGGTCCGTCGGGTTGCCCCCATCATAGCGCACAGCCATAGGAAGGAAGTGATATTGCAAATTGGGATATTCGACGCCCGGCTCGCTCCGGATAAAGCCGCCTGCCTCAAAATGATTGGTCGCCCCCAGACCTTTTTTGAGCAACATCCATTCCAGCCCGACCTTCATTTTGGCGAGCGGTGACATCACCTTATAAAGCGTGATCGGCTGTGTACATTCCTGCTGCACATAGAGTTCCAGATGATCCTGCAAATTTTGCCCGACACCGGGCAGATCGGCGATCACCGGAATATCGAAATTTTGAAGCGCCGCCGCCGGACCAATGCCAGAGATCATTAACAAATGCGGCGAATTGATCGCGCCGGCGGCCGAGATCACCTCCCGCACCGCCGTCACCTGATGCAGGATGCCGCCACGCTCGTATTCCACGCCCGTCGCACAGGTTTTCTCAAACAGGATGCGGCGGGTATTGGCGCCGGTCAGGATTGTCAGGTTTTGCCGGTCCATTGCTGGCTGGAGATAGGCAAGCGCCGTGCTCCATCTCTTGCCCTGATGCACGGTCATGTCCATGCGGCCGACGCCTTCCTGCTGAAAGCCGTTCATATCCTCGGTGAAGGGATAGCCCGCCTGCTGCCCCGCCTCCATCCAGGCGTGATAGAGAGGGTTTTCACAAGGGCCCACGGATACATTGAGCGGACCTTCCCCGCCCCTGTAGGCATCCGCGCCGCGATCATAGGTCTCGGCTTTTTTGAAATACGGCAGGCAATTGGTGTAGGACCAATCCTTTAACCCCGGGTCTTGGGCCCAGCCGTCGTAGTCAAGTGCATTGCCGCGCACATAACACATGCCGTTAATCGCTGAGGAACCGCCCAGCACCTTCCCGCGCGGCCAATATATTTTCCGACCGTTCAATTGTTCCTGCGGTTCGGTGTAATACTGCCAAGCAAGCGACGCGGAATGCATCGGATAGCTTAAAGCCGAAGGCATATGAATGCGCCAGTCCCACCAGCGGCCCGGCCCCGCCCGCTTCCAGCAACAGGACGGAGATTTCCGGATTTTCGCTCAGGCGGTTCGCAAGCACGGCACCAGCGGAGCCTGCCCCGATAATCACATAGTCAAATGCCTGATGTCCCGCCATTGCTCCGGTCCTGATTTACACAAAAATAAGGGAGCCAAGTATAGATGGCTCCCGCTACCCTCCCTGTTTAAAGGACGACACTGACTAAAACAACCACGCCACTCTTTTTTATGCGGCGGATGATTTGAGTAGAAGGTTTGAGAGCGCTGAGGCGGCCTCTTCCAACTCCGCCGCTGAATGGGACGCAGAAATCTGGAACCGGAGCCGGGCTTCCCCCTCTGGCACAACGGGGAAACCGAAACCGGTAACGAAGATACCCTTATTCAGCATCTCTTCCGCAAGTTGGATCGCGGTCGCCGTTTCACCGACGATTACCGGCACCACGGCACTGTCGCCCTCAAGCGGATTCAACCCAAGCGCCTTTAACCGCGCGCGGAAGCCTGCGGCCTTGCGTTGCAGGGCTTGCACCCGTTTTGGGTCCGCTTCGAGCAGTTCGATCGATTTGCTGCCCGCCGCCGCGACACTCGCGGGCAAGGCATTTGAAAAGAGATGCGGGCGCGATTTCTGGATTAATGTCTCGGTAATAGCAATTGGCCCCGCAACAAAGCCACCTGTACCGGCACCAAGCGCCTTGCCAAGCGTACCGGTGAAAATATCAATCTGGTCCATAACGCCAAAATGTTCCGCCGTGCCATGGCCCGTCTCGCCCATAACACCAAGTCCGTGACTATCATCAAGCACGACAAGCGCGTCATATTTCTCCGCAAGGGCGACAATTTTGTCAAGCGGCGCGATGTCCCCTTCCATGGAGAAAACCCCATCGGTCACAATAAGTCGCGACGGCGCATCAATATGTTTTTGGAGTTTCGCTTCCAGATCCGCCATATCGCTATGTTTATAGACACCTCGCACCACATCCTTCGTGGTCACGCGAATACCATCGATCAGGCTTGCATGGTTCAACTCGTCTGACAGGATCACATCGCCAGCCCCACAGATTGCGGCAAACAAACCTGTGTTGGCAGCCCAACAGGACGAATAGGTGAGCGCCGCTTCAGTTCCGTGAAAACGCGCAAGATCAGTTTCAAGAGTTTGATGCACATCCTGCGTCCCGCAAATAAAGCGGACAGACGCCGTGCTCGCCCCGTATCTCAACAGGGCTTCACGCGCAGCCTCAACAACAACCGGATGATTTGCGAAGCCAAGGTAATCATTTGAAGATAGAAGCGTGACCTCACCGATATCTTTCAGCCGGATGCGGTCACCGATCGGTCCTTCGATGGTTTTCAGCTTCTTGTAGGTTCCATTTCGGTCGGCAGCGGCAAGATCCGCCGTGAGTCGATTAATCAGATTATTCGTCATATAGGTAATCTTTGCTCTATCTTTTGGAAGTCAAGGACGATCTTGCCGCAAGCTCCTCATCCATCAGTTCAAAACCACGCTTGAAATCCGTTGCCGGGAGAACATGGGTAATTACTTTCTCCATCAGGTCCGGGTTTTTGAGCATGAATGCCTCCACCTGATACCAGGTTTCATACATGCGCCGCCCGGTAACACCGATCAGGCTGACACCTTTCATAACAACTTTCGCGCCCAGATCGAGTTCGACCAGCCCCGCCGGAATACCGAGAAGCGCAACAATGGCACCGGGCGCAGCAATGTCGAGTGCGGCGTTCAACGCCAAACCACTTCCGCTCACCTCCAGCACCACTTCCGGACCGTGTCCCTCCGTAACATCAAGAATTTGAGCGGCGCAATCGGGATCCCGCGGATTAACGACGAGATCAAGATCAAGGCTTTTTGCAATCGCTGCACGCGCCTGGTTCGGCTCCTGCAACATCACCGTTCGCGCGCCATGGGCTTTGGCAATGGTTGCCGCGAACAGGCCGATCGGGCCGCCGCCGACAATAAGAACATTCCTTGCCGTAACTTTCGCGGTAGCGACCATATGCATAGCGTTTCCGACAGGGTCAAAGACGGCGGCGTGGTTATCCGGGATCGCGTCCGGCACACGCCAGAGATTGCTCGCCGGAATCTCAACCTGCTCGGCGAAGGCTCCGGGGCGGTCAACGCCGATAATGCTCGTCTTCTCACAGATATGGGCATTTCCCGTACGGCAAAAATGGCATTCCCCGCAAGAGATGTGGCATTCAGCGGATACGCGGTCACCGATTGCATATCCTGTGACGCCCTCGCCAATCGCAGAGATACGGCCGACAAATTCGTGGCCAATTGTCATCGGAGTCTTGATCCGCCCAGCCGACCAGGCATCCCAGTTATAGATATGATAGTCGGTGCCACAAATTCCGGCCGCGATCACATCTACCATGACCATACCGCGCGCCGGTTCGTTCAAGGGATCTTTAAACGCGGACCAGATACCGCGGGCGGCTTCGGTTTTGGCTATTGTGAACATGGAACACCTATTTTCTAGCAATTGGAAAAAAATCCGTTATACTGTATTTTGTAAACTATATTGGATTTAATTCCTGTCAACTGGAAATATGTCAGAAACACTAAATAATCCTCCTGCCGTTGGTGCGACCGTAAATCGCCTGCGCAAAGAGAAGCAACTCACCCTCGATCAGCTTGCGGCGGTCTGCGGTGTGTCGAAGTCCATGGTCTCCCAGATCGAGCGGAACGAAACCAACCCGACCCTTGCCACCGTCTGGCGGTTAGCCGAAGCGTTGGGCGTCACCATCGATGATATTGTACGCGGCGATGACCCGACCCATAGCCTGACGGTTATACGCGGCGCGTCAATCCCCGTCCTTAACGACGCGAAGGGGCATTACAGTCTGAAAGTACTTGGCCCCGCCAGCCTTGTGAATGATATGGAATGGTATGACGTCGTTATCAAGCCCGGCGGCAAGATGACGTCAAGCGCCCATACCGCGCGAACAACGGAGCATTTGACGGTGTTTAGCGGGGAACTCACCGTGACAGCAGGAAATGAAGTCGAAAAGGTTAGCCCGGGTGAGACAGCTCGATACGCCGCCGATCAACCTCACGAAATCGCAAACATCGGTACAGAAGAAGCCCGCGCCCTTCTTGTTGTGTTGATGGGAAAGCAGATATAATCAGAGGATCAGGATCGCCCGGAAGTCGTTGACGTTTGTTCTGGTCGGTCCGGTCTTGATAAGATCGCCAAGGGCATCAAACAGGCAATAGCTGTCATGTCGGGCGAGATATTCCTTCGCGTTTAGCCCAGCTTCACTTGCGCGCTTCAAGGTATCGGGTGTGATGATTGCGCCGGCGTTATCCTCCGTCCCGTCAATCCCGTCCGTATCACAGGCAAGCGCATAGACGCCGCCAAGGCCGTTCAGATGAAGTGCGAGGGCGAGCAGGAACTCACAATTGCGACCGCCGCGCCCGGTATCGCCGTCGTTTGCCTTTACCGTTACCGTCGTCTCCCCGCCTGAAATCAGTACACAGGGCTTTGCCGCAGGCTGGTCATGCAGCTTGACTTGACGGGCGATGGCGACCATGACAGAGGCAACATCCCGCGCCTCCCCTCGATACTGTCGCCGAGAATAACCGGCGTGATCCCGTTTGACCCGGCAAGGGCAGCGGCAGCCCGCAGGGACGCCTGCGGTGTGGCAATCATGATCGACTGCGCGTTTGCGAAGGCCGGATGATCCGGTTCCGGCGTTTTGGAGGCCGGGCTGTTGAGATAGGCGTCGATGGAGGGCGGAATATCGATGTTGTATTTTTCAAGAACCGCCCGCGCATCCGCGGAGGTTGTCGCATCCGGCACCGTCGGGCCGGAGGCGATCACTGCCGGATCATCGCCCGGGACATCAGAGATCATCAAGGTGACGACCTTCGCCGGATAGGCCGCAACGGCCAGCCGTCCGCCCTTGATGGCGGAAAGATGCTTGCGCAGGGTATTCATCTCGGTAATATTCGCACCGGAGGCCAGCAGCGCCTTGGTGACGGCTTTCTTTTCCTCCAGCGTGATCCCGTCCCCGGGTTTGGCAAGCAAAGATGAGCCGCCACCCGAAATCAGGCAGAGCACCAGATCATCTTCAGTGAGACCCTCCAGCGAACGGAGAATATCATTCGCGGCCTCAGCCCCCTCTTTATCAGGGACCGGATGCCCCGCCTCTACCACTTTGATTTTCTTTAAGGGCAAGCCATGCTCATATCGGGTGATGACGAGACCTTCAAGCGGGCCCTTCCAGTTCTCCTCCACCGCCTGCGCCATGGAGGCCGCGGCCTTGCCCGCGCCGATAACGACCGTGCGGCCCTTCGGCAACGGAGGTAAATGCTGGAAAAGGGTCTCGCGCGGATCTGCGGCAGCAGTCGCCGCTGCGAAAAGGTCCGTTAAAAATAGTCGCGCATCCTGAACCATCTTTTCCCCATCCGTTGAATAGTCTGATTTCTAACGGAAATCACGGGCAGATGGCCAGCGGTATTTCAGCCGGGCTCTAAAATATCGTCAGGGTGACGCTGTCCCGGACGTTCTGGCAATCCATCGGTAATTTCGTAATAATCACCGGCGAATTCGGTAAAGATATGCATCGCTGTCCTGAGGCCCGTCGGTTCATCGAGGGAGCCCGGCGCAACGCCCATATTGCCACCGGACTTGTATGTCCAGAAAATGCTGGAGCCGCATTTATTGCAAAATCCGCGTTTGGCTTCTTCCGATGATTCATACCAGGTCAATGTGTCGTCATTGATGAAGACAAGATTTTCCGGGAGCGTCACCGTAAAGCCGTTGAAATAACCCGCTGTCTGCCGACATTGCTTGCAATGACAGACGACAACGGGGCGAAGCGGCTGATAAATTTCGAAACGGATGCCGCCACAGAGGCAACCACCCGTCGCGTGACGCTTCTTTTCATCATTATCACTCATGCCGCCGCCCCCCATCTTCAGACGGCGACAACCTCGACCCGGCAATCATTGAAGCAAGCCCCCTCGGAGAGGTCCGCCTTGAATGTCGGAGCAAGAGCCGAAACCGTCTGGTCATTTGTCGTTGTTTTGAACCAGGACCCTTTCGGAGAATAGAGCACGCCGGGACGGACATTGTCACTTATTTTAAGCGGCAGAAAGACTTCGCCAAGGTCATTATATACCTTAACCTGAATACCATCGCTGAACCCGCGCTGTTTGGCATCTATCGGATGCATTTCCAGCTCCGGCACATCATCGTTCGCCTTCACGCCGCCAAAGGTGGAAGTAACCATCTTGTTCGACGATGGCGTGACAAGAGACAGCGGGAAATTAGCCTCAACCGGATGGTAGGTCGGTATTTCTTCGCCAAACGCCTCCTTCAAATACCCCGATTTAAGCTCAACCTTGCCACTGGGTGTGCCCGGCATGGCATTCTGAAACAGGATAGTGTCTTCCCCATTCCTTTCCATGGAGAGTGCGGTACCAACTGGAATTTCACTGGGTTTGTAACCTTTCAGCCGCGGATCATTATTGTCGATGGCATCATCAATCAGTTCTTTGTCCGTCGCCTTGAAAATATCCTCATTAAAACCGAACCGCGCGGCGAGACGACGAAAAATTTCCGTATTGGGAAGCGATTCCCCAACCGGGTCAATCACCGGCTCTGCCCGCTGCAGATAGGGCTGACCATAGGCGCCAAAAATATCGTCATGCTCAAAATGAGTAGCGGCGGGCAGAATGATATCGCAATATTTCGTGCTGTCGGTCATGGCGACATCGCACCCAACGGTGAAGATATCCTCCCGCGAGAGACCCTTCTTCGTCACATTCTGGTCCGGCGAGACAACCACCGGATTGTGGTTATAGATAAAGATACCCTTCAACGGGATATCCAGATCATCCTCCACCAGATGCCGCCCAATATCGATGATATTAAGCGTGCGGGTTCCTTCCGGGATCAGGTCCGGCCGTTGCAGCTTGGCCAAGGTTTTCGGAAACAGATTTCCGGAGCCGCCAACAAGGCCACCACCCGCAACACCGAATTTGCCCGCAAGTGCAGGCAGCGCGAAAATCGCCCGAATGCCATTACCCCCGTTGCGGTTTCGCTCAATCCCGTTGCCAACTGAAATCGATGCCGGAGCCGTTTCCTTATAGAGCTGCGCAAAGGCCTTTATGTCTTCAACCGAAACACCACAAAGTTCCGCCGATTGTTCGATTGTGTATTTACGCGCTTCCGCCATGAACTCTTCGGCCCCTTCGACATGCTCGTCGATAAAGGTTTGATCAAAGCCACCGATGCGTTCCAATTCCACCGCGATGGCCCATGCGAGGATCAGGTCCATGCCCGGCCTCACGGGCAGGTACATATCCGCCTGTTCCGCGATCTTGATCCGTTTTGGATCGATCACGACAAGTTTGGCTCCCTCCGCCTTTGCCTTTTTGATGATCGGCGCGAGGTGCAGATTGCAATAGGTGACGTTGTTACCCCAAACGACAATCAACTTCGATTTCGCGCATTGCTCAGGCTGCATTGCCGTCGCCGCGCCGAAGGTTCCTTTGAATGCCTCGGATTTCACGCCGCCGCACATAGCGCGCCGGAAAAGGATTGATGCCCCCAAGCGATGGAAAAAACGCAAATCCATCGATCCCATCGCCAATATGCCATGCGGCCCGGCGTAGTTATAGGGAATGATCGCCTGCGGTCCGTGTTCTTCAATTATTTTGGAGAAATTTTCATAAATCGTATCGAGGGCTTCTTCCCAGGAAATTCTCTCGAACGCCTCCCCGCCTTTTGGACCGACACGCTTCATCGGGTAGGTCAGTCGGTTCTTGCCATGCACAAATTCCGGGTAATAGCGCGCAACTTTGTTGCAGACGACACCATTTGTGAGCGGATTAGCGGTTGAGCCCCGCACCTTCGCGACCTTACCCTCTTCCACTGTCACGGAAAGACTGCAGGTATCGGGACAATCAAGCGGGCAAACACTGGCAAGTTCAAGAGACATGGCTTTATCCTCATCGCAATAATCGCAAAATTTCAGTTATTCTAACATGACGCAAAATTGGTCTTTTAAAAAGATCCAATTCATCCGAACAAAGGGAGCCAATATACAGCTGCCCTCGCGCGCATATATATAAGAAAGGATGACGCTCCTCACTGAACCGGCTATAGTTTTTAAAACCATTGAGGGGAATTGCGATGACGATTAAACCGACAATCGGCGTGGCGGGCTGCGGGGAAATGGGTCTGCCAATGGCGAAGAACCTGCTGCAATCTGGTTTTAACGTTTGTGGCTATGACTTACGTCCAGCGGAGGAGTTTGGCAATTTTGCCGACCGTATGCTGGAAACCGCCCGGGCTCTCGCGGCAAAATGCCCGGTTGTTATCTCTGTCGTCCGTGACTGGCCACAAACGGAAGAGCTATGTTTTGGACCTGATGGCCTTTTCGCCGGTGTTTCCTACCCTGAAACCCTGATCATCAGTTCCACTCTTTCGCCGAAAATAATCACGAACTTGCGTAAAGCCGTCCCCGCCGGAACCCAACTTATCGATGCGCCAATGTCCGGCGCGCCGTTCCGTGCAGAGGAAGGCACCCTCACCTTTATGCTCGGCGGGGAGCCGGATGTGATCTCAACAGCAATGCCCGTCTTTAATGCCATGGGGAACGAAATCAACTATCTTGGGCCACTGGGCCAGGGCATGATGTGCAAGGTGCTGAACAATATGCTGGCGGCAAGTTCCGTCGTTGCCGTGCGGGAGATACTCAATGCCGCCGACGCCCTCGGTTTCCCGCGGGACCGCTTGCTGGAGGTGGCGAGCAGTAGTTCCGGCGGAACCTGGTTCGGCGATAACCTGGATAAAATTTCCTGGGCGAAGGAAGGATATTCGATGATCAACACCATCGGCATTCTCGAAAAAGACGTCAACGCTCTGATCGATACCACGGCCGACTTCCCGGAACTCAGGATCAATGAATTCGCGAGAAGCGTAATTGCGGAGCTGCGCAACCTCCCCGAAGAGTGAGGCACAGCAAGCAACATATAAAACGGGAGGGAAAAATATTTGATTATATCGTCGTCGGTGGAGGCTCCGGCGGGGCCGTGGTGGCAAGCCGCCTCACTGAAGATCCGAAAATACAGGTCTGCCTGCTGGAGGCCGGCGGACCTGATAAAAGCATTCTGATTCATGCCCCGATCGGTATTGCCGCAATGCTGCCCCGCAAGTTTAATAATTGGGCATATCAAACCGTGCCACAACCGGGCCTTAAGGGACGCAAGGGATATCAACCGCGCGGGAAAACCCTTGGCGGCTCCAGCTCCATCAATGCCATGCTCTATGTGCGCGGACATCCCAACGATTATGATGACTGGGCGGCTATGGGTAATTCAGGCTGGGCGTTTAACGACGTGCTTCCCTATTTCAAAAAGGCGGAGAATAACGAGCGTGGCCCGGATGATTTTCATGGGACGGGTGGCCCGCTGAATGTCGCGGAGTTAAGGTCCAATATGCCGATCGGTGATGTCTTCATGGATGCTGCAATGCAGGTCCAGATGCCGACAACACAGGATTTTAACGGTGAGACACAAGAAGGTCTCGGCGCCTATCAGGTCACCCAGAAAAATGGCGAGCGATGGAGCGCGGCAAAAGGCTATCTAACACCTAACCTTAATCGCCCCAACTTACATATTATTACCCATGCCCGTGCGAGCAAGATTTTGATGGAAGGAAAAAAAGCCGTCGGGATTGCCTATATCAAGGATGGCAAGGCGGTTGAAATCAGGGCGGAAAAGGAGATTATCCTCGCGGGCGGCGCCTTCGCCACGCCTCAGCTCCTGCTCCTTTCCGGAATTGGTCCGGCGGAGGAAATTAAAAAGCACAGGGTCGAGGTTGTGCATAAATTGCCGGGCGTTGGACGAAATCTTCAAGATCATATTGACTATGTCGTGTCCCATAAATCCTCCTCCCGTGAAACGCTGGGGATATCATTTAGCACCGTAGTGAACCTGACCCGTGGGATTTTTGAATGGCGAAAAAAACGGACGGGCATTATTTCCTCCCCCTTGGCGGAGCGTGGCGGCTTCCTTAAAACCGACCCCAACCTAGCCCGTCCGGATATTCAGCTTCACTTCGTGATCGGTATTGTCGATGATCACGCACGAAAAATGCATCTCGGCTATGGCTATAGCTGCCATGTCTGCGTGCTCCGGCCCAAAAGCCGGGGGCATGTCGGGCTCAACAACGATGATCCGCTCGAAGCGCCTTTGATCGATCCTAACTTCCTATCTGAACGGGAGGATGTGGAAACATTGATCAAGGGCGTGAAGATGACGCAAAAGATTTTAGACGCGCCCGCGTTCGATCCCTATCGAGGCCGACCGCTCTATCCCGTCGATATGGCCTCTGATGATGCCATTGAGGATGCCGTTCGGAGCCGTGCCGATACAGTCTATCATCCTGTGGGAACTTGCAAGATGGGCACCGATCCCATGGCCGTTGTTGATCCGGAATTGAAGGTTCATGGCGTTGACGGCTTGCGCATTGCCGATGCGTCTATTATGCCAACTGTCATAGGTGGCAATACCAACGCGCCGACAATCATGATCGGTGAGAAAGCCGCTGATATGATCCGGGCAGCGAGATAGGCTGCCTCCATGCTGATATCGTCACAGGAGAAAGCCTTATGTTCATCCAACTCGTTGTCGGGACAACCTTGATTATCTTATGCGTGGTCAATCATGCAATCTGTCTCGAACTACTACTCCGTCGACTGAAAAACATTGGCCCAAAATGGGATCGACGTCTGCCGGTCTATGGCCATATCGTGATTATGATTGTCGTGGTGCTCGGCCTGTTCGCGGCACACACCATCGAAGCCTGGCTCTGGGGTTTTTTCTATTATTTCAGCGGGGAACTCAGTGGCTTGAGCGAAGCGATTTACTTTTCCACCGTGACCTATACGACTCTTGGCTACGGCGATGTCGTACTCAGTCATAAATGGAACCTTACCTCCTCACTTCAGGCGGTGAGCGGCATTATCCTCTTCGGCTGGAGTACGGCCTTCCTTGTCAATGCCCGCCACTTCTTCTGGAAGAAATACGGCATGGACCATTATCAAGGATAAAAACCGCCCCGGCATGGCGGGACGGTTTTTGCAGGATCAGTCTTCCTTGATCAAATGCACATCGCGTTGCGGATACGGAATGGAAATACCTTCCTTATCGAATGCCTGCTTGAACGCTTTGGTGAGTGCGAATTTAAGCGGAAAGTAATTGGCGTTATCGCACCAGACCCGCACGGTGAAGTTCACTGAGCTATCCGCGAGTTCCACAATCTCGATCAACGGTGCCGGATCCTTGAGGGACCGTTCATCCGCCTCGATCAGCTTGAGCATGACACTCTGTGCTTTATCGATATCATCCTCATAGGCAATACCCATAACCAGATCCATCCGCCGTGTGGGGTGGAAGCTGAAGTTGCGGATTGCGCTTCCCCAGACCGAGCCGTTAGGAATGATGACCTGGATATTATCCGGCGTCGCCAATTCCGTCGTGAACAAGCTGACAGCCTTAACCGTCCCGCCATGGCCCGCAACCTCGACATATTGTCCCACCTTCATCGGGCGGAAGATAAGCAGCATGACGCCACCCGCGACATTACTGAGCGTGCCCTGCAACGCGAGGCCAATGGCGAGGCCCGCCGCACCCAGAACCGCGATCAGGCTGGCCGTCTGAACGCCAAACTGCGCGAGAACCAGAAGCAGGGTGATCGCCAGTATGGCAAAGCGTGTCAGGCTGCCAAGGAAGCCACTCACCGTCGGATCAATACCGCGCTTGTTCATGATCTTTGTTAAAATGACCGGCACTCGCCGCGAGACGATATAGCCGATCAGCAAGATGACCAACGCGCCAATCACGTCGAGGCCGTATTGCGTGATAATAAGGACGACTTCGTCCATTATCTCTTGTAAATCCATAACTACCCCTTTTTGCTGCACGGCAGCTTACTTTAGCATTCGTGCTTAATAGTACGGGACTGTAAACGCCAAAGAAAGGCGGAAATCAAGGGTTTTCTCTAATTCAGGACAATTAACCATAAGGCCCATAATTTCTTGACATTTAATGCAAGTCTGCGCATATGTGCAGTGCACAATGCTTTTTTGCATTTGGCATCGTGGTGCTAATGGCCCAAAGCCGTTAAATCCAATCATCAGGTATATGAACAGTATTTCCACAGCGTTTGATCGCTGCTGACAGTCAGATCTTCCTCAAGATGATCGACGCCAAGGTCAAAGGAGAAACGGTTCTCACCTTTTTTGGCCTTGTTATGTTGCCCTGCACCGAGTGGCAACGATGGATAGTTATTTTTTGAGGATTTAAGTTATATGACCGAGTTTACCGAGCTCAACCTTGTTGGGCCGCTATTGCGTGCAATTGACAAACAGGGGTTTACCGAACCAACGCAAATTCAGAAGCGCACCATTCCGGCGCTAATGGACGGGCTCGACCTGATGGGCATTGCCGAAACAGGAGGAGGCAAGACGGCCGCCTTTGTGCTCCCGCTCCTGCAGCGGTTGCAGCATGACCGCCGCAAGCCAAAACCGAACCGTCCGACAGCCGTCATTCTTGCGCCCACACGGGAACTTGCCAACCAGATCGGGCTCTGCATCCGTGTCTTTACGCGCGGCATGAAGCTGTTCCACACAGTCGTCTATGGCGGCGCGCCTTACGGTCCGCAGTTGCAGCAGCTTTCCCGCGGTGTCGATATCATGGTGGCAACACCTGGCCGGATGATGGACCATATGAAGCGCGGCACTGTCCAGCTTGATAATGTCGAAACGCTTATTCTGGACGAAGCCGACCGCATGCTGGACATGGGCTTTATAGAGGATGTGACCTTTATCGCCGACAAACTGCCGGAAGAGCATCAGACCGTGATGTTTTCCGCCACCATGAGCGCGGCCATCAAGCGGCTTTCTGAAAAACTCCTGACAAATCCGGAGTATGTTGAAATTCAGCGCAAGACGGCCGTTGCCGAAACCATCGATCATTCGGTCCTGATGGTGCGCGGCCATGACAAGAAAGAACTGCTGATGCATCTCCTTGGTGTTGGCGATAAAGATCGGGTTCTTGTCTTTGTTCGCACCAAGGCGACCTGCGATACCCTCGCCCGGGAAATCGAAGAACAGGTTGAAGGCATCAAGGCATCTGCCATTCATGGTGATATGCAGCAGCGCGCACGCGAACGCACGCTTCGTTCCTTCAAGAACGGTCGTTTTTCAGTTCTGGTGGCAACAGACGTTGCCGCGCGTGGGATTGACGTCAATGGTATTACCCATGTCATCAACTATGACCTGCCGATGGAAGCGGAGAACTATGTTCACCGTGTCGGACGGACGGGTCGCGCCGGCGCGAGCGGCATCGCGATTTCAATCTGTGAGCCGCGTGAACGCAACCTGCTGAGAAACATAGAACAAACCATCAAGCAAAAGGTACGTATCGATGAAGATCATCCCTTCCCCGCACCAACGGCCAAACCCGATCAGAAAAAGCATCGTTCGCGGCGAAATGGACCTCCTTCGGGTGCCAAGCGTGACGCATTACCATCGGGCGATGTTAAGCCATTTCGCAAACGTCCGAAGAAGACCGTCAGCAAGAATAAAGGCAAACCGGGATTTAAGTCTGGCAAACCCGCACACCCGACTGCAGATGCGCCGCATAAACGTTCAAATGCTCGCCAGCAGAAATTTAAGCGCGCTGGCTGATAATCCGTGGCAGTAAAATTGAAAAAGGCCGGTTTTTACCGGCCTTTTTTTATGCGTGGGATGCGCCGTAATAGAGGCCAACGGTATGCCGTGCCTCCGCGAAGAAGAGCCAGCGTTCTGTTACCAAGCCAATCGCCGCAGAAAGAATAGCAAGGGTCAGTAAAACTCCCGTTCCAACAGTCCCGAAGAAAAGACTGATTAATATCAATAAAATGGGAGCAACAAAGCCTGCCAATAAAGTGATCAGACGGAGTTTCGCGGAATGCTTCCGGGCGATTTTAAAGCCCATCTCCTTCATGAGATAGTTTGCCTCCGTATGCGGCGCCTCGAACAGTTTCACGGCACCAAACTCACCCAGCCCCGTTGCACTCTCGGGCGTCGATATACTCTTGCTGCTATCGAGGAAACGCCAATAGGTAATCTTCCACGCAAAAGCGATCCCGAGGACCAGCAAGGTGGCAAGCTGCAGAGACGTTTCTGTAGTCCCCCAGAGTGCCAGCAGGACATTCAACAGCAGCAGCCCGCTCATCAGGGCGAGCAGTAAATAGCCCGCCGGGACATAGTTGTTCGACCAGGCGTGAATAGGTTTCAAGCTGGCATATATCATCGCTGTGCAATAAACCGTCACGATACAGAAAATCACACCGAGAATGCCGAACAGCCCCATAATTCCCTGCATCATGTCCGGGAAAAAGAGTTGATGAAGCGCATATAGCCCCGTCGGAATAAAGGTCAGGATTGCCATCACCCCTTCTCGACTGAGCCAGGAAGAACGCCACTGTGTCAATGCGCGCCATGCCCGCTCCGGATGGCCGAGGTGAAAGGTCGAAGAAAGAAGTCCGCCCGTGATCAACACATAGCTAACCGCATAGCCGATAAAAGCCAGCCAGAAATGAGCGGGAACAACGCCGAGGACATTCCCCGCTATCAGGAGCGCGAGCAGCCCATACCCTGCGCCGGATGCTGTTGTGAAGAAAATTACCGATTTTGCCGGATGCATTTTGGCCTCTATTACGCGGAAAGAAACTTGTCGACCCAACGGGCGATGACACCCGCCGAACTATCGGCAACCGGGGCAAGCTCTGGTGGCGGCCCGTCGTTCCCCAGTTTTTTCGGCCTGGGCGGCAAGTATTTATTGGTGGGCTTGCATTCCTGCTCGGGCATTAAGTCGTAACCGCTACGCTTCGCGACGAGTTTACTCACGTCCGAGTCGGGATCACCGAGATCACCGAAGGAACGCGCGCCTGCCGGACAAGTAGAGACACAGGCAGGCACGCGAGATTCTTCGGGCAAGTTCGGGTTATAAATTTTATCGACACAGAGTGTGCATTTCTTCATCACCCCCGCATCCTCGTCATACTCCCGTGCGCCATAGGGGCAGGCCCAGGAACAGAGCTTGCAGCCAATGCAATGATCCGCATTGACGAGCACGATGCCGTCTTCCTCCCGCTTATAGGACGCGCCGGTCGGACAGACGGTCACGCAGGGCGCATCCTCGCAATGCAGGCAGCTTTTTGGGAAATGGACCGTACGCCCGCCCGTTTCCTCATTCTCCACCTCAAAACTGTGGATACGGTTGAACCAAACGCCTGTTGGATCCGCACCATAAGGATCTATGTCTGTAAGGGGCGCTGAATGCCCACCGGTATTCCATTCCTTGCAATTAACCGCGCAGGCATGACAACCAACGCAAATATCGAGATCGATCACAAGGCCGAGCTTTTTCTTAGGTGGTGTTGTCGGAAGGGATGTCATTCTGTTTCCTCCGCCTTGGCGGGTGCATCGTCAATCTGGTTGCCGTGGCCGGGCTTAATACCGCTGCCCTGTCCGGCGTTTTCCGTCCGGTTTCCAATCCAATCCTTCATCGGCACCGGGTCTAGGTTACTCTCTGCCCCTTTGAGGTCCGCGCCATAACGTAAAAGCTCCGTCGGTTCGGGAGTCCGGCACTGCCTTGCGCCTCGAACATTGGTTCTGTCTCCCCAAAATCGGCTTCGTCGCATTTCTCAATACTAACCCGCAAGTCGTACCATGCCGCCTGTCCTGTCACCGGATCGGAGTTTGAATAACGATAGCCGTCTTCGCGCGGGGGCAATAATTCGGATATAATATGGTTCAGCAAAAAGCCTTTTGTGGCCTCCGGGGCATCCTCTTTAAGGTTCCATGCCCCTTTGCGCTTCCCGATAGCGTTCCAGGTCCAAACCGTATGCGGATTAACGCCGCGCATCAGCTTCGCCTGTGCCTTCACCTTACCAAAGGGAGAGCTTACCCAGAGCCAGTCGTCATCGGTAATGCCTTTCGCTGCCGCTGTATCGGCATGTATGAACAACGGGTTACGTGCCGTTATCTGACGAAGCCAGGCGTTCTGGCTACCCCAACTATGATACATATGCATAGGCCGTTGGGTCACCGCGTGAAGGGGAAACCCTCCCCTTTATCTTCATCAGCAAAAGGCGCATACCAAAGCGGCAAAGGATCAAAGAATGTCGATACGCGTTCACGCAAATGATCTGGCGGTTGCCGATCGCCGAAGCCCTGCGCTGCGAGACGGAATTTCTGCATGGTTTCAGAATAAACCTCCATCACCACAGGACTTGGCATGGCGAGCCAACCCATATGGACGGCTTCCTCCAGATAGGATTTATTGGCGAACTTGTAATAGGACTGCTCCGGCGTAAATTTTTTCTCCCAGAAACAACCATTCTCGATATAGGCATCAAGCTGTGCGCTGTTCGCAGCGCCGCGCCCCTGCCCCGATCCATCTTCTCCGCGCCAGCCCGCCAGGAGCCCAACATCGGGTGTGCGCTCATGATTGACGATATAATCAGAGTAACCACCGGGAAATTGCGCGGCCCCATCCTCAGCGACAAAGCCAGGAAGCCCCAACCGAACCCCAAGATCAAGCATCACATCCTGAAACGGTCGGACATCCCGATCGAGCGCAATAATGGGTTGGCGAATTGCATCCGCCGCGCCATGGGCACTGGAAATAGGCCGATCGAGCAGAGAAATGCAGTCCCACCGTTCAAGATAGGTGGTGTCCGGCAGTATCAAATCAGCAAATGCCACGGTTTCCGAATGATAGGCATCGGAATAAATGATTTTTGGAATTTTGTAGCTGCCATCCGGCTTTTTATCTGTGAGATAGCGAATGGTGTCCGGCACGTTCATCGTGCTGTTCCAGCCCATATTCGACATATACATGAACAGGACATCGATTTCCTGCGGGTCCCCGGCCCAGGCATTATGAATGACGCTATGCATCAAACCATGAGCGGATAGCGGAAATTCCCAGCTATAGGCCTTATCAATCCGTTTTGGGTTACCCGCCTCATCAACCAGCAAATCTTCCGGCCCTTTTGGAAAGCCAAGCGGCATACCGTCCAAGGGAGTGTTCGCAGCTGTTTCCTGTCCTGCCGGAAAAGGCCCCGGCGGACAGGGTTTCGGGAAAGGCGGCTTATGACGGAACCCGCCCGGAACATCGATTGTGCCAATTATCATCTGCAATAGATGAATGGCGCGGCAGGTATGAAAGCCGTTTGAATGGGCCGAAATACCGCGCATGGCATGCATCGAAACCGGCCGACCTGTCATTGATTTTTGTGGCCGTCCGGCCCAGTCCGTCCAGGGGATATCGAGAGTAATTTCCTGCTCAAACGCAACGTCTGCTATCTCTGCTGCAATCCGGCGGATGGTGGCGGCTTTTATACCAACACGTTCCGCGACAGCCTCCGGCGCATATGCGTCATCGAGATAGCGTTCCGCCATCAATTGAAACGCCGGGACTGCTTTTTTGCCAGAGGGAAGAGTATAAGATCCAACCAGTACAGGATCGGCCTTCCGGTCGCTGTGCGGCAATAGCTTCCCTTCTGATGTGGCAATCAGGGTAGTCCCCGTCGCGTTTCTTGCAAAAAGCCCGTCTTCCGCGTCACCTTCTGCCTGAATAACCAGCCAGGACGCATTGGTATAGCGTTTCAAATAGTCCCAATCGATTTTTTCCGCACGGAGCAGTTCATGAATAATCGCCATGACAAAGAGACCATCGGTGCCGGGCGTAATTCCGATCCACTCATCAGCAATGGCGGAATAACCGCTGCGAACCGGATTGATGGAGACAAACTTCGCTTCTTCACGCGTTTTGAGCCGACCAAGCCCCATCTTGATCGGGTTGGAGTCATGATCCTCCGCCACGCCGAACATCATGAAATATTTGGTGTGATCCCAGTCCGGCTCCCCAAACTCCCAAAAAGAACCACCAATAGAGTAAAGCCCCGCAGCAGCCATATTCACCGAGCAAAACCCGCCATGGGCGGCAAAATTCCGGGTACCGTACTGCTTCGCCCACCAGCCGGTGAAGCTTTGTGATTGATCACGGCCGGTAAAAAAGGCAAGTTTTGACGGATCATCCGCGCGCACGTCCTTCAACCATTCGGTTGCAAGGTCAAGTGCCTCTTCCCATTCGATTTCCTTGAACTTTCCTTCGCCCCGCTCGCCCACGCGCAGGAGCGGCTTTTGAAGTTTTGCCGGGGAATTTTGCTGCATAATCCCGGCGGACCCTTTAGCGCAGAGGACCCCCTTATTCACCGGATGATCAGGATTCCCCTCAATATAGCGGATCTGATTATCTTTGAGATGCACTTTTATCCCGCAACGGCAGGCGCACATATAGCAGGTTGTGTATTTAACTTCGTCCGAGACAATGGGCGAAGTGTCCGCGCGCTCATCGCGCAGAACGATACCTTCTGTCATTTAAAATAGCTCCCCAGCTACTTGAGAACGGCGCAAGGCCGGAAGTACTCACCTTATCGTTACCCGATTTGGCGGGGGGCTGTCGATAGCGAATATAAAATAACCTATTCTCTTTTGTCGGGTTTACTCGCCGCGAAAGCTCTTTAAATTTTCACGGAGTAGACTACGCCCCTGTTGTACCCGCTTACGCACGTTATCGTTTGAGATACCGAGTTTACGGGCAATGTCATCATACTCCTCCCCCTGAACCAACCTGAGAACGACCGGCGACTTCAATCGATCAGGTAGGGCTTCAATCGCAGCGCGCAGTCGACGGCTAAGTTCGGCATTCAACAGGTTTCCTTCCGGGGTCAGCTGAAAGGTATCAAGGGCGGACATATCGATAACATTGATTTCCTTCACCTTCTCATGAAGATTCCGTACGCGCTTATTGGCCCGATGCTTGTCGATACAGATATTATGCAGAAGACGCGCGAACCAGGCTCGCTCATTACTGATCTGCGCTGCATGGGCAGCATATTTCTCATAAGCGCGAATTGTGGCGTCACTGAACGCATCTTCTGCATCCGCCGGGCTAACGTTCATCCAGACCATACTGAGTTTTATTAAATACTCCTTATGGGAGTGCCATGCCACCCAAAACTCATCGGGAACATCTTTCTTACTTACTGCTGGAGCCGATAAATTCACCGCTGCGTCTTGATCTGATTTATCCGACTCTGAAATTTCAGTTTTCAGGGTCGCAATGGAAAGATTGACGGGATAAGAGATCGTGGATTGGGAAATGGATAGCGGGCTGACATGGTCGGGTTTAGGTGTACGTTCTTGCCGGAGCGGATTCACAATGACCCCCTAGAAGATTTGAATATGTGGAAAACAAAAATGACTAAAGGATGACTTTTCGATTGCGCCACCCGCTTACAGTCTCTTCATTTAGGGGCAAAATTTCACTTTTAAAGTGTATTTTATTTTATAATATATTTTATACGTGTGTATGAAATCAATAAATATGTAGTATTAATTTCTATAAAATCATACATAAATATTTTTTAATTTATTCATAATTGAATTATATTAATAAATATCTATTTTTAAATTATATAATTTTATTTACTTATGGAAATATAATAATGGCAAGCTCACAAACTGACGATCAAATTAAAAATTCTATAATATCTACTAACGAAATATTGATAGGCAGCTCAACATCAAAGTCAATGGCAACTATGTATTTAAACTTAGCACATGCAGCGGGAATAGCCTCTCAAAATGCGGTGACCAATCAGCAGCATCTCAATATTCTGGGAACTGCCGCTGTCGCCGCGGGGACAAGTGGTCTTCTTCGTACCGGCATGGCGGACCAAGTCGAGAGAATGACGCCAGTAGAGCGTCTCGACTATCTGCAGAAACTCATGTCCCTCACCATCAACCCGGGCGCAGAAGCCCCAACAGCTGGTACCAGTGATAATTCCGCGCAGTCCGCCACATCGAATGATAGCAGCAGCGCAGCAGCGACGCCCGATGCAACTGCGAATTCAGACGATACGACAGTGGAAGAAACAACACCCACTAAAACAGGCGAATAATTTTTCTACAACTTTTAATATACATTCTAATTCATTTTATTTACGCATATTGGATATTTATTATGGCTTCTCCTCCCTCCTCTGGCAGCGATAGCGCTCCGTCAACCTCACCCACAAAAATCGAAGACTCCGCTCAGTTCGCAATGGGTCTGCTTTATCAGTTTGCGGCTCATTCCTCCGGTCTCGCGCTTGAGAATGCAACTGCCAACTCAAACCTGATGAACAGTGTCACAATTTCCGGAGCCGCCGCTCTCGCCGCTCTAAAAAATGCGGAAGCTGTTTCCATATCCGCGCAGAAGGCGACGATTGGCGAATCCTATAACGCGCAAACGGCCGCTATTACTCAGGCACTAAATGCACAAACCCAGGCAGCGGTGACAAGCTTGAACGCAGTAACTAGTGCAGGCGGAACCGCGCTCGCTGCGCAAACAAGCCAGGAAATTGCCGGAATTACCGCCGACGCGGTGGCAGCAACTGCCGCTGCTATGGACCAGATTGTGAAACAAATGGGCGGATGACCCGAAAGCCCCTGACGAGACGGAGGATACGCCTCCGCCTTGCAGGTTCCTTTTATTGAATTTTGCGACCAATTGCTTAGGCAGGTATATCCCGCAACGTCATGAAGTACTAATCCGCGTAATATTTAAAAAGTCGGGCTTTCCTGACCCTCTCCCCGCTCAAACAGGACTTCCCTATATCATTGTGATAACAGCGGAAAAACCTCAGAATACCGGGAAATAGGAGCCATGATTACCAAATAAAACCTGTCGCCCGCGCCACCCGGCTTTCCGATGACGCAATCAAATCTAGATAATTTGACACAATTCACATGAGAGTTTTCTCACATTTGAGAAGAAAATCTCATGCCTGCGTCACATTTTCTCAATTGCCAACGTCTTCCTCCCATGAATGAGGAAACAGTCCACCGATTGACCATGACAGGAATAAAAGAGGATTAATCAATGGCAAACGACACCCCGGTCAACAGCCAAATTACCGATGCCGTGACCCAATCCAATCTAACAGTGGTCGGTGGCGCCCCGGCCCAGTCAATGGGAACCGTCTACCAGATGATGGCGCAATCCGTCGGTGTGTCCATGCAAAACGCGGTGTCGAACCAGCAAAACATGAACACTATCGACAACGCCATCGTCACCCAGGGGATCGCCATGCTGTACAGCATGGATGACTCTCTCGAGGCGAGAGCCTCCGAAGAGATCCTTTCGGGGAATGTAAACGCAGAAATAGTCTCCGCGCTTCAGGCTATCATTGTTGAATTAAAGAAAGCGCAAAGTGAGCAAAAGTCACAAACTTAACAAGCCACTAAACAGGATTTTTACCTGACTATTAAAGGAGAATGACCCATGCCAGGGGATACACCAGTCAATGCCCAAATTACCGATTCAGTCACCCAGTCAAACGTAAGCGTATTAGGTGACGCACCATCCATCGCCATGGCAAATGCCTATCAGGTATTTGCCCAGGTCGTCGGCGCAAGCATGCAGAATGCCGTCTCGAACCAGCAGGGCGCCAACACGGTTGACCTTGCCGTAACAACCCAGGGTACGAATGTCCTGTACGCCATGTCGACTTCGGCGGATGCGAAAGCAACCTCTGAGATTCTCGGTGGCAACCCGGTTGCCGAGGCCCTCACCTCACTTCAGGCGGCCTCTCGCGCATTCTGATTTGATTTTTCTCACGAATTGAACATTAAAGGAGTTAAATAATGGCGGATAACACTTGGATGAACAGCCAGATTACTGACGCTGTCACACAAACCAACGTCAAAGTTCTGGGCGATGCGCCCGCGGAATCCATGGGCATGCTCTATCAGATGATGGCCCAGTCAACAGGTATGTCCATGCAGAACATGGTGGCCAATCAACAGCATAAGAATTCCATCGATTCTGCTGTTGTAACGGGAGCAGTGAGCATGCTCTACACCCTCGATGTGGCGGCGGAAGGCAAGGCAACACAGGAAGTCTTAAGCGGAAATCCCGTGGCAGAAACCATGGCGTCACTGAAAGGCGTGCTGGCTAGTTTCAAGGAAAGCAATCCAAACTCTCCAAAGTTTAACACCTAACCCCGCCGGCCCGAGAAGACCTCTCTTCTCATTGGTATATCGAATATTGCGCCGTTTGGCCTTTGCCGGTCAATCGCGCAATATTCGAGCCGCCAGCAGCTATGATAACAGGATAGTCCCATGACAGCGCAAAGAAATACAGTACACGTCAAATCGGTGAACAGCCAGATTACGGATGCCATTACCCAGTCCAACACCATGATTATCGGTCTTGCGCCCGCGCAATCGATGGGCACATTGTACCAGACGACCGCCCAGGCCGTCGGGGTGGCTGTCCAGAACGCCGTCGCGAACCAACAACATATGTACAGTCTCAGCCTCGCCTCAACAGCGCAGAATCTGAATTCGCTTCTGTCGCTATCGTCCGCCACGGCCGGGCGCAGCACCGCTGGCTTGCTCTCACGCTCTGGATACGCACCAACAACACATTATCATACCCCCCATGTGGCGCCCACACATGCGTCCACACATACCCCCACGCATCAGGCATCCCACATCCCGCCGCAAACGCCTATGAAAAAATAGCGCTCGAACAACCAGTCCGGAATTTCAGTAAATAAACAGGAGAGCGGTAATGACGTCAGAATCCTATGTAAACAGCCAAGTCACAGGATCCATCGCCCAGACGAATTTGAGCGTACTTGGCGATGCCCCCGCGGAGGCCATGGCTATTCTATATCAACAGATGGCCCACACGATCGGGCTGGCGCTTCAGAATGTCATTTCCCAGCAGCAGCACAGCTACTCCATCCATAACGCCATTACCATCGCAGCCTCCAAACAATTGCTAAGCAGCGATCCGGCAACAGCGGCAAAAGCCTCTCAGGACTTGATTGCGGGCAGCGCCATCCCGGAAAACCTTGCCGCCCTTCAGGCCGTGGTCAATGAGCTTGGTAAACAGCAATAATCTGCCCGGGATATGACGCGGCGGCCATGCCGGAAAACGGAGGGTTAAATCTGACCCCAAGAAAGCTGAGGTCCGATGGCAATTTAGAAACATTAATATGAGGACGTTCAGTCTCATGGAACGCAAAAACTATACTCAGCAGGAGATCAGAGCGATCCTTCGAGAACTCATCGACGGCCAGTCGGTGGATGATACCGCAAAGCGATACGGCATTTCCAAGGCCACCATTTATCGTTGGAAAAAACGCGCGGAACAAACGGGCGCAGAGGAAATTAACCGCCTCAAAAAGGTTGATGGAGAGAACCAGAGACTAAAATCACTCCTCGCCGAAGCGGCGCTTGAAATCCAGGCATTGAAGGAACAACTCAAGTCGCGTGGCTGGGCAAAAGCAGAAGATCGCGATTAACGCCATATGACTTCATTCCGGCGTTGATCAATGGACGGATGACTGTATAAAGAGGTATGTCGCGTAACCCGTCCCAAATACTTACCTCCATCTTCGGATACCCTGCCTTTCGTGGGGAACAAGCACAGATTATTGATCATATACTCGCCCGGCGCGATGCGCTTGTCCTGATGCCGACGGGCGGCGGTAAATCGCTTTGTTATCAAATCCCTGCCCTCTGCATGGACGGGACGGCGATTGTCATTTCACCGTTGATCGCACTTATGCAGAACCAGGTTGAAGCTCTGCAACAGCTTGGCGTTGCAGCTGCGGCGCTTAACTCCGCCCACTCCATGGAAGAACAGGCGAGCATTCGAAATGCGTTTCTCAACGGAGAGATCAAACTCCTTTATATCGCACCGGAGAGACTTTTCTCTGGCGGCTTTATCGATTTGTTGCAACGCGGCGATATTTCTCTTTTCGCAATTGATGAGGCGCATTGCGTCTCTCAATGGGGTCATGATTTCCGCCCCGAGTATCTACGCCTCGAGATTCTCGCTGAAAAATTCCCATCCGTACCACGTCTCGCCCTCACCGCGACAGCCGATGCGCCGACGGAAAAAGATATTATCGAGCGTCTTGGACTAACGTATGGAGAGATTTTCCGTGCCGGGTTCGATCGACCGAATATTCGCTATCGCCTGACCGCGAAGACAAATGGCGTCACCCAGCTTCTTAACTTCATTAAGACAGAACATGAATCCGATGCGGGAATTGTCTATTGCATGTCTCGCCGCAAGGTCGAGCAGACGGCGGAGAAAATTGCCGCAACCGGCCGGATCGCGCTTCCTTATCATGCCGGTCTGGATCCGGAACTGCGACGCGAAACACAGGCCCGCTTCCTGAAAGAAGATGCCGTCATTATTGTCGCCACCATCGCCTTTGGCATGGGTATCGACAAGCCGGACGTCCGTTTCGTTGCGCATCTTGATCTCCCGAAAAATATGGAGAGTTATTATCAGGAAACGGGGCGCGCCGGGCGCGACGGTCTACCCGCCAATGCATGGCTCGCCTATGGGCTTCAGGATGTCGCGAAGCTGAAATCACTGATGCAGAACCCGGACAAGACGCTACAGCAGCAAAAACTTGATCGGGGCAAACTGGAATCACTTCTACAATTTTGTGAAAGCGCCCTATGCCGTCGTCGACTCATTCTGGAGTATTTCGGTGAAACACCTCCCGAAACTTGCGGCAACTGCGATAACTGCCTCGAACCACCGGAAATGTTCGATGCAACGGAAGCCACACAGATGGCGCTTTCCTGCATTTATAGAAGTGGGGAAATGTTCGGCGCGGGCCATATCATAGACATTCTGCTCGGCGCGGATACGGACAAGATCAAAAAATTCGGACATGATCGCCTCAGCACCTATGCCGTGGGAAAGGGGTTCTCACGCGCTGACTGGCAATCAATCTTCCGCCAACTTTTGGCACTCGGCCTGCTTAATGTCGACACTGAGGGTTATGGCAGCCTGTCCCTGAATGAGAATTGTCGGTCGGTTCTTAAAGGCGAGACCAAGCTTGATCTTAAAAAAGCCCCGATCCGCTCACGTAAAGAAAAATCCGCCTCCGGTCCGAACCGAAGCTTTGGTAATGAGCAGGAAGAAGCGCTGTTTAATTACCTTAAATCTATCCGCCTCAGCCTCGCAAAGGAACAAAATGTTCCGCCCTATGTCATCTTTCACGACAAAACCCTGATTGAGATGGCGCAACTTAAACCAACCTCGCTCACTGCTTTCGGGGAGTTGCAGGGCGTCGGACGCAGCAAGCAGGAAAAATACGGACCCGCCTTCCTGAAAGCGATCGAGGAAAACTATTCCTGAGATTTCATCTCTCGGCCAACCTCCGTTTGTTACGTCGGCGTCAACAATTAAAATTGCAATCACGTGCCACATGAATATTTACCTATATTAAAGGCAAAATTCATTCTTATTTACAAAGATTACAGGAGGGGACATGCTGCGCCTCGATATCAACAGTAAAATACATGAAGTCGATGTCGAAGAGGATACGCCTCTTTTGTGGGTCTTGCGCGATACTGTCGGGCTTAAGGGCACAAAATTCGGGTGTGGCATTGCCGCCTGTGGCGCCTGTACTGTCCATGTGGATGGGGAGGCCGTGCGATCCTGTAGCTACCCCGTATCCGATGCTGTGGGCACTAAAGTCACGACGATAGAAGGCATTGGCGGCGAAAATTTAAATCCGGTCCAGCAGGCCTGGATACTGGAACAGGTGCCGCAATGCGGATATTGCCAATCGGGCATGATCATGGCGGTCTCCGCCCTCCTCGCGGAGAACCCGGACCCGAGTGACGAAGACATCGCGGACAGCATTACCAATATTTGCCGCTGCGGTACATATCCGAGAATCAAGCGGGCCATAAAACGCGCCGCCGCATTGCAGGAAGGGAATTAACATGGGTAAATTCTCTCTCTCCAGACGCAAGTTTCTGGTCGCCGGGGCGCTTGTCGGCGGCGGCATCGCTGTCGGCTATGGCTTTCTTCGTAAGGGTGAGCCTGACAATGCCGCACTTACGGCCACAACCGAGGAAGGAGAAGTTGCCCTCAATGCTTATGTGAAGGTCAATAAAGACGGCCTAATCACAGTGGCCGTTCCGCGCTCAGAGATGGGTCAGGGCGTCTACACTGCGCTCGCAATGCTCGTCGCCGAGGAAATGGACGCAGATTTCAACGACGTCATAGTAGAGCAGGCACCCGTTGCTGATATCTATGCGAATGTAACTGCGCTGCAGGATGCCCTACCCTTTTCCGACAAGCATCATGAGGGCGAAGACACCGTCGGCGCATGGGGCATGGCGAAGCTCGCCGGCTTTCTCGGTGTTCAAGTCACAGGCGGCAGCACCTCCGTCCGCGATGCCTGGATTCCTATGCGTCAAGCGGGCGCGATGGCAAAGGCCATGCTGGTCCATGCCGCCGCTCGCACCTGGGATGTGTCGCCAGAGGAGATTACCGTTAACAATGGCGTTATCACTCATGCGGGCAGCGGGCAATCCGGTGGCTTTGGCGATTTTGTGGAACTCGCCGCTTCGGAAGCGGTGACGCTTGATCCCGTCCTCAAAAACAGCAGAGATTTCTCCCTGATCGGTACTGCGCAACCGCGCCTCGATATCCCATCGAAAGTAGATGGCACCGCGGTATTTGGCGTTGATGTGGAACTCGAGGGAATGGTCCATGCGGCCGTCAAGCTTTCCCCTGTAATTGGCGGCACACTCATCTCCCATGAGGCGGCAACAGTGAAAGACATGCCGGGCGTTCTGAAGGTGGTACCCTTTGAAAGCGGTGTTGCGGTGATCGCCGATAGTTTCTGGCGCGCAAAAACTGCCGTTGAAGCCCTGCCCGCCGTATTCGAGCCCGGCTCTGCGCAAGAATATTCCTCGGGCGGTATTATGACTCTGCTGGAAGATAATCTAGAAAGTGACGATGCGCGCATCTATGCAGAAGACGGTGACGCTCTTGGCGCAATCAGAAAATCACAGGCTCCGGTTAAGGCCATCTACAAAGCGCCGTTCCTCGCCCATGCCTGTATGGAGCCGATGAACTGCACCGCCAAGGTAACGGAAACCGGCGTTGAAATCTGGATGCCCAATCAGGCGCCAACCCTTGTTAAATGGTTTGCCGAGAAAATTGCCGATGTACCGGCGGAAAATGTCAAAGTACATACCACCTTGCTTGGCGGCGGGTTCGGACGACGGGCGGATATAGATCTGGTCGTCATGGCGGTGACCATCGCGAAAGAAATGAAAAACCGCCCGGTCAAGCTTCTCTGGACCCGTGAAAATGATATCCAACATGACATGTACCGACCCGCCGCCGTCAGTCAATTTGAGGCAGCACTCGGACCGGATGGCAAAATTTCTGGCTGGGCCAACCGGATTGTCAGCCAGTCGGTATCGGGCAGTTTCACCGCGCGGTTGCTTCCCTGGGCCACGATGGATTCCCCGATAACACCACGAGTGAAGGCGCGGCAGATATCCCTTATGAGTTCACCAGCCGCCTTGTCGATCACGTGCCGGTAAAACTGCCAATTGAAGTAGGGTTTTGGCGCAGTGTTGGCCATTCCTATAACGGCTTTTTCACTGAATCCTTTATGGATGAAATGGCCCATACCGCAAAGGCAGACCCGGTCGAGTTCCGCCTTGCTCATCTGGCAAACCATCCGGATTTCGCAAATGTATTGAAACAACTCGCGAAGGTCAGCAACTGGACCGTCCCACTTGGGGCGGGTCGGGCGCGCGGCGTAGCGCTGCATGAGTCTTTTTCTTCAATCGTTGGACAGGTCGTCGAAATCACAGTGACCAACGACAAGGAAATAACCGTCGATAGAGTCTATTGCTTAATCGATTGCGGTGCGGTCGTTAACCCCGATACCGTTAAGGCGCAGATGGAAAGCGGCATTATCTTTGGTCTTACCGCCGCGCTTTATGGCGAGATCGAGATTGAGGACGGTGCTGTCATCAACAGCAATTTCCCCGATTATGAAATGGTCCGCCTTGCCAATTGCCCAGAGATAGAAGTACATCTTGCGCCAAGCGGACGGATGCTCGGTGGCGTCGGGGAACCCGGTACACCGCCCATCGCCCCGGCCCTCACCAACGCCATCTTCGCCGCAACAGGCGAGCGCATTCGGGAGCTTCCCATCACAAAATCCGGATTTATAGGATAGCGGACTGGATCATCTGGCGGTATTCTGTTCCTCGACCAGTTCTATACAGGATGGAATATTGCCATGATCTCATTTGCAGAAATCTGTGCAACAGCAGAAGAAAATGCGGGCGGCGCGGACGCGCTTGCCGCACGGATGCCTGAACTTAAAACTGAAAATGAAATTCGCCGCACCCCCGCCGCCGAATTTTTCTCGAATATGAGCTTTCGTATTTTCTCCACTGGTCTTAATCAGGCAATGGTCCGGGGTAAATGGCCCGCATTCGAAGAAGCTTTCCATGGCTTTGAGCCTGCGAAGGTCGCCTTTATGTCCGAGGATGATATCGCCGCCCTGATGGACAACACGGCAATTATTCGGCATCTCGGCAAGATACGAGCGACCCATCACAACGCACTCGCCTTAGTCGAGGTGGAAAAAGAATTTGGCTCTGCCGGTGCCTATATCGCAGATTGGCCGACAAATGACCTGGTCGGGCTGTATACGGATATCAAGAAACGTTTCAAGCAGCTTGGTGGCAATTCGGGCCCCTATTTCGTCCGCATGATGGGCAAGGATGGCTTTATCCTGACCAACGATGTGGTGGCCGCATTGAACAAGCTCGGCGTCGCCAGCGGCAAGCTCACCGCGAAAAAGGATCAAGCAGCGGTGCAGGCCGCCTTTAATGCCTGGCATAAGGAAAGCGGCGCACCATATGCTGATATCAGCCGGACGCTAGCCATCTGGACCGGATAACCAGGCCTCCTATTGATTAAATTTTATTTGCGATGCATAGATAGGCTTGCCCTTAAATAAAGCAAAAGAAGAATAAAATGTCTGGCCCACTCGACGGTATTCTCGTCATCTCCCTCGAACAGGCGGTTGCCGCCCCCTATCTTTCTTGCCGTCTCGCCGATGCCGGCGCACGAGTCATCAAAGTCGAGCGTCCTGAAGGCGATTTCGCCCGTAACTATGATACGGTCGTGAATGGCGAAAGCGCTTATTTCGTCTGGCTCAACCGGGGCAAGAGGTCCGTGCAGATCGACATCAAGAAGGAGGATGACCTCGCGCTTCTGAAAAACATGATCGACAAGGCGGATGTCTTTATCCAGAACCTCGCGCCCGGTGTTGTCGGGCGCTATGGCCTTGACTGCGAGACACTGCAGGCGCGCAATCCTCGTCTCATTACTGTCGACATCTCCGGTTATGGGGAGGATGGACCCTATTCGAAAATGAAGGCCTATGACATGCTGGTCCAGAGTGAAACCGGCCTGGCCATGGTTACCGGATCACCGGAAGGGCCCGGGCGTGTCGGTGTGTCAGTTTGCGATATTGCAGCAGGGATGCATGGCCTCGTCGGCGTGTTGGAAGCCTTATACGAACGCGACCGAACCGGCCGGGGGCGCGCCGTCAAATCGACCCTGTTTGCCGGGATGGCCGACTGGATGACGGTCCCGCTGCTGCATCAGGAATATGGCGGCAAGGCGCCGGGACGCGGCGGTCTCTCCCACCCGTCCATTGCGCCCTATGAAGCCTATGAAACCAAGGAAGGCGGCCCGGTCGTCATTTCCATCCAGAACCAGACGGAATGGCGAAATCTCTGCGAGCATGGGTTGCAGAACCCCGCGCTTGCCGATAATCCCCGCTTTGCAACCAATGAACAGCGCGTCGCCAACCGGCCCGCACTCAATGCCGAGATCGACAAGATTTTCGGTCAACTCCCCCGGACTGAGGTAATCGACCGACTGCAGAAGGGCCGCATCGCCTTTGGCGCCTTGAACAGTGTTGCTGATCTCTCAGATCATCCGCAGCTTGAACGCACGACTGTCGAAAGCGGATCGGGGCCCGTCAATCTTGTCGCCTCTCCCGTTCATCTGACCGGGCAATCAGGGCAATATAATTCAATTCCCGCCCTTGGGGAGCATAACGAGAAAATCCGTAACGAGTTTACAAATTGACATGCCAAGTGCGCGACTAAAGCTGCTGGAGGAAAAATACGGCGAACGCTTTAAATGGTTCGCGGTTCTAGCTGTTATTTTTGGTCTGCTGGCGAGTATTTTCTCCTCGACCATGATCAATGTCGCGCTCACCAACATCATGGCCGACTATAGCGTGACGCAAGCTTCGGCGCAGTGGATGTCGACCGGATTTCTTTGCGCCAATGCCGTCTGCATGCTGACCTCCGCCTGGTTGTTGCAGAATTTCGGCGCGCGGAAGACCTTTCTGTTCGCCTCGACGCTGTTCTTCACTGGCTGCATGATCGGCCAGTTTGCCCCGGCGTTTAACCTGCTGATCTTCGCACGTATCCTGCAGGGAGCTGGCGCGGGGATTATCCAGCCACTTTCTATGGCGCTCGTCTTTATGCTGTTTCCGGAAAATAGGCGCGGCGCGGCAATCGGAACTTTCAGCATGATCGTGGTGTTGGGGCCCGCCGTCGGCCCAACCATTGGCGGCGTGATCACAGATGTATTCAATTGGCACTACACCTTCACGGCCGCCCTGCCGCTTTCGTTCTTAGCTGCTGTCGCCGGATGGATATTCCTGCCAGACCGGGATGATGCGCAGCAATCGAGCCGCTTTAACCTGATCAGCTTCCTGCTTATCGCTCTGACCGTCAGCACCTTGCTTACCGGAATGTCTAACAGCCAGTTTTATCCTGTGAGTCATCCTAAGGTAATAATTTTTCTTGCCATCGCCCTGACCAGTTTCATCCTGTTTATCGGGCGGGAGAAAAAGAGCAAATCGCCACTTCTGCGCCTCGACATGTTTCGTAATCTCAAATTTACCTCAACCGTCATCGTTGGCGCTATTACCAGTGCGGGCATGTTCTCGACCATCTATATGCTTCCGCTCTTTTCCCGGACGGTGCAACTCAGCGACGCGACAGAGGCCGGATTACTCCTCCTCCCGGGTGGGCTCGCGCTTGCGTTCGTGTCGCCTATTGCCGGGCGGCTGGTCGATCGCCTGCCCGGGCATCGCCTACTCTATACTGGTATTATTCTGTTCGTTATCTCAATATACGCCCTCACTTTCGCGGATAAGGCGAGTGGGTTCTGGATGATCGCCGGCTGGGTCGTTATCGGCCGCGCTGCAATAGGCCTGATCCTCCCGGCCAACAGCACGTTGTCCCTTTCCAGCGTCTCATCACAACAGGTGCCGCAGGCCTCCGGCGCTTTGAATTTCTGCCGCATGCTTGGCGGCACCATCGGGGTCAATATCATCGCCGTGCTGATCACCGCCCGCTCCGCCCATTACGGGTCCGAGATCATGGCCGCAAACGGCGGTGTGGCTCTAACTGTTGAGCAAACAGTCGAGATGATGACGCTTACCTTCCATGACTGCTTCATGGTGTCCGGTGTTGTTTTCGCTTTTGCCCTGATCCCCGTCACCTATCTCGCGCGCCACGCGAAGGAATAAAAAAAGCCCCGCAAAAATCGCGGGGCTTTCTTCTTCGTTAGCTTATCGGGCTTAGAGATCCTTAAAACCCTTGCCTTCTTTAACCAGCCTTTCAAGGAGCGGTGCCGGTGTCCATTCGTCACCATGCTCCGCCTTGAACTTGAGCATATCGTTATAGATATTCTCAAGGCCGATATGGTCCGCATAGCGCATAGGGCCGCCTCGGTAAATCGGCCAGCCGTACCCATAGACCCAGATCACGTCAATATCGCTGGCGCGGGTCGCAATCCCTTCTTCGAGGATTTTTGCCGCCTCATTGATCATCGGATAAATGCAGCGTTTGAGGATTTCCTCATCCGAGACTTCGCGCCGGTTGATCCCGGCATCACGGGCGGCCTTGACGATAATTTCCTCGACAATCGGATCTGGTTGCGGTGTGCGGCTACCCTTTTCATAATGATAGTAGCCATCGCCCGTCTTCTGGCCAAAGCGGCCGAGCTCACAGATCGCATCAGCAACCGGGCTGGTCACGCCCCTGCCCTGACGGATGCGCCAGCCGACATCATTCCCCGCAAGGTCAGACATCGCGAACGGTCCCATCGGGAAGCCGAAGTCATAGAGAACCCGGTCAACATCTTCCAGTTTCGCGCCTTCAAGGATAAGCTGCGCCGCCTGATCGCCGCGCTTGGCGAGCATCCGATTGCCGACAAAGCCATCGCAAACACCAACCATGGCCGGAACTTTGCCGATTTTCTTGGCAAGTGCCATGCAGGTCGCCATAACGGTGGGGCTGGTTTTCTTGGTCCGGACTTCCTCCAGCAACCGCATCACATTGGCCGGTGAGAAGAAATGCAGGCCAATGACATATTCAGGCCGGCTCGTGGCTTCACCAATCTCATCGACATCAAGCGTAGAGGTATTCGTCGCGAGAATTGCGCCCTGCTTGCAGATTTTATCAAGCTTGCCGAAGACCTCTTTCTTCACATCCATATTCTCGAAGATTGCCTCAATGACGATATCGACGTCTTTGAGGTCCTCAAGATTGGTGGAACCGGTCAGCAGGGACATGTTCTTGTCCATCGCCGCCTGTGACATCCGTCCTTTAGAGACAGTTGCTGCATAGTTCGACTTGATAATGCCAAGTCCCTTGTCGAGCGCCTCCTGAGAGGTTTCGACAATCGTCACCGGAATACCGGCCTGCAGGAAGTTCATCGCGATGCCGCCGCCCATGGTGCCTGCGCCGACAATACCCGCAGTCTTGATATCAATCAGAGGCGTGTCTTTCGGAACATCCGGGATCTTGTTGGCGAGCCGTTCGGAGAAGAAGAAATACTGCTGTGCTTTTGCCTGTTCTCCGGCTAACAATTCCGTGAACAATTCGCGTTCGCGTTTCAGACCCTCCGGGAACGGCAGGTTAACCGCGCCCTCGATAGCCTTAATACAGTTTTCCGGCGCTTCGAAGCCACGGAACTTCCGGGCATTCTTTTTGCGGAATTCATCAAAAATGGCCGGATTTTTCTTAGCTTCTTCCAGCTTGTCGTTCTGCTCACTGATTTTCACGAGCGGACGGCCTTCGGCAACAACTTTCTTGGCAAAGGCGATGGCACCTTCGGTTAGGTCACCGTCGATTAATTCATCGATAAGCCCGGCTTCAAAAGCCTGGGTTGCCGGTACATGCACACCGGAGGTAATGAATTCAAGCGCCTTTTGCACACCGACAACACGCGGCAGGCGCTGCGTCCCGCCGGCACCCGGCAGGATCCCGAGTTTCACTTCCGGCAGGCCAACCTTGGCGGAGGCAACTGCAACACGGTAATGACAGCCAAGCGCTGTTTCCAGACCGCCGCCTAGCGCTGTGCCATGAATGGCCGCGACAACAGGCTTAGTCGAGCTTTCCATGGTAGCGATGACGTCATTTAGCCCAGGTTCCTGCGGGGGCTTGCCGAATTCTGTGATATCCGCACCGGCAATAAAGGTTCGCCCGGCGCAAGCCAGCACAATGGCGTTGACAGAGTCATCGGCAACCGCCGCCTCAATTCCACCCTTGATCCCGGCGCGCACGCCCTGGCTCAGAGCATTCACGGGCGGGCTGTCAACGGTAATGACACCAACGGTCCCTTGTGCCTCGTAACTGACAAAATCAGTGATGGCAGTCATTTTCTTTTTCCTTCCTTCTGGGGTTCTTATTGACTGTATCTGTCTCTTTTAGTTTCTTGTTGGATCGTCAGCAACACGAACCAGCAATTTCCCGAAATTCCTGCCTTTCAACAGGCCCATAAAGGCTTCTGGCGCATTTTCGAGGCCTTCAACGATATCTTCGCGATATTTGAGCTCCCCGCTTTTGATCCATCCACTTACATCTTTCAGAAACGCTGGCAAATGATTGAAATGGAAGGAAATAATGAACCCCTGAATGAGAATTCGGTGAGTGAGAACCGCACGCATCAGCGCGGGCAGCATATTTGTACCTTGTGGCAGTTCCGTCATATTATACTGCGAGATCAGTCCACAAAGTGGCATGCGGGCGTCATCATTAAACAGCGGCAAAACCGCCTCAAACACTTTACCACCGACATTTTCGAAATAGACATCAATGCCGTCCGGGCAGGCTTTCGCGAGTTGCTCAGGGAAATCCGCATCCTTGTAGTTCAGACAGGCATCAAAGCCGAGCTCATCCACAACAAAGGCACATTTTTCCGCAGATCCGGCAATCCCGATCGAACGGCAACCCTTGATCCGGGCAATCTGGCCGACGACACTACCAACCGCACCAGAGGCCGCGGCAACAACAACCGTCTCCCCTGCTTTTGGCTTACCTATTTCAAGCAGGCCATAATAGGCGGTTAGCCCGGGCATACCCAGTACACCGACGCCGGTTGAGATTGGTGCCTGATCGGGGTTGAGTTTCATCACCCCGGTCCCATCGGAGAGGCAATAGCTCTGCCAGCCGGTGCCGCACATGACATAATCACCGGTCTTGAACTGATCATTATTCGATTCCTCAACCACGCCAACGCCGCCGCCGACCATGGCCTCGCCCAGGTTCGCACTATCTGCATAGCTTTTCTCCGCGCCCATTCGGCCGCGCATATAGGGATCAAGGGACATATAAATGACCTTGACCCGAAACTGGCCCGGTCCCGGTGTTGGCACAGCTGTTTCCACCAATTCGAAATTATCCGCGGTCGGCTCTCCGACGGGCCGTGATTTAAGCAATATCTGCTTGTTCATTGCTGACATTTGAAGTGCCTTTCATCTCATTGTTTTTGTTCATATTAATTATATCTCTTCCGACCGAATCATTAAACAGACAGGCGACGAGATCCGCACGATTGGAAAGTACTGCTCCCTGGTTGATATATTGTTTGTCCGTTATTTCATTCTTATCTACCGAAAGCGGCTGCGCCATGATCAGCGCCCTCCCCACCCGTCGGCTCGGTGACGGGTTTGCCTGATTATAACGACTGAGTTTCTCCTGAACAGCCTCAATCAGCGACGGAGCGATAATCCGCCCGCCATCCGCTGACAGCGCGTCCGCCTGTTCCGCGTATTGCTTGTGCCTGACCTCGGTCAGAAGGATCATGATCCCAATTTCCTCCCGGTCGTGGCCGGCAATCACCACATCGCGGGCAAGCGGGTCAAGCGCATCCACGAGCGACAGGCGCAGAGACCCCGTGCTGACCCAGGTCCCGTTGGACAGCTTGAAATCCTCGGCGACGCGGCCATCAAAGATCATGCCCGACGCCGGATTGTCGGGATCAACCCATTTAACCGCATCGCCAATACAATAGTATCCTTCCTCATCGAAATATTGGGCGGTGAGGTCAGGCCGTTTATAATAGCCTGCGTGCACATTTGGCCCCTTGATCCGAATCTCCAGCTTTTCCCCGATCGGGAGGATTTTCACCGTAATACCGGGCGTTGGCAGGCCGATCAGCCCGACCCGTTCGCTATTCCAGTGAACCGCCGTTCCTGTGCCTGTTGTTTCCGTCGCGCCCCAGCCTGTCCCGAAGGGAATGCGCATACCCGTATATTTGATGGCGAGATGCTGCATCCGTTCGAACATTTCCTGCGAGAGGGCGGCACCGCCATACTGGCAGATCTTGAGGTTCTTGAAAAAGGCGTGTCCCAGTTCCTCGTCCTCTTCAAGCTGGTCAGCAAGAAAGCTGTACGCCGCCGGGACTGTGCTGAACCGAGAGGGAGAGACAATTTTAAGATTCTCGATGGTCCGACCGAACAGAGCCGGAACAGGTTTGCCATCGTCGATGTAAAGTGTGCCGCATGTCCTGGCAATAGCGAAGAAATTTACTGTGCCGCCGTAAGTATGATGCCACGGGAGCCAATCAAGAACACGGGTTGGATCATTTACCGGGTCAGAAGGTTCCGATATAAGCTCAAGAGTCTTCTGCGCCGAACAAAGCATTGCCTGCGTATTCGGTACTGCCTTCGGCATACCGGTAGAACCAGACGTAAAGAGGATCATGGCAAGACTATCGCCATTCACAGTATTGTAGGCTTCTTTAACAGCTTGCCTATCCTTGGTGCCCAGCATATCGGAGAATCTCTTCCCGCCATGTAGTGCTCCGGTCACTGTCACGAGTTCAATATCGGATAGATCGAGGGCATTCAACGCATCTGCAAAAGCATCTCCATCTTCGGCGAAAATCAATCCTGGCTCTGTCAGTTCAACCGCATACTGCAACCTCGAAAAATCCGTCCCCAACAGGGAATAAGACGGAGAACAGGCAGTGATCGGCACACCAACCTGCAATGCCGCAACTTTCAGGATCGCATGGGAAAAGCTGTTACCGGACAGGATCATAACGGATTTTTTCGTTCCATATCCGTTTGCAAGAAGATAGCTGCTGATCTGATCCGCCTCTTCCTGTAATTGTTTATAGGTCAGTTCTGGCCAGTCACCGCCGGGGCGACATTGCACAAGATACGGACGATCCGGGTAGTCAGTTGCCGCGCGGCGGAAATACGCCCCAATATTCGCCATATACTCGCCTAGCGCGATATTACTCTTGACAATCCAGCTTCCATCGTCATTTTGGGCGACCGAAATATCTGGAGTCGGCCGGTTAAATGGCCGAAATGGGATAGATGAAGTCATATTGGGGACAAACTCCGTTATTTTTTTTGTTCTATTTTAAGCATCGGGCTGTTATTGTAAGAATACTGACAAATTGTTGTAATAATTGCCAGCAATAGACGCGAAAAATATAAAAATAAAAAGGTGGGAGGCGGATGAGTCAATCAACACCCGTCACGGTGGCGTCAGACAGGGCCAGCAAGAGAAAAGAAGAAAAGCGCAACCGATTATTGGCGGCGGCCCGCAAGCTCTTTGTGAGCAAGGGCTATCACGAAACGAGACCACAGGATATTGCCAAAGCGGCAGACGTCGCCCATGGCACCTTCTACAGTCACTATACGGACAAGCGGGAAATCTTCCTCGCCTTCGCGAGCGGTGCACAGGAGGATTTACACTCCTTTGTTCATTCTCGCATTCCAAAGGTCAATAGTTTCGAGGAGTATATCCGGTATAGCCTCGTGGCCATTCAGGAATTCGCCGAACAAAACCCCGGCCTGCTTCGCTCGGCGCTTGTGGATACCAAGGTTTTTGATCCAACGGATTCTACGTCCAAGGAAGTGCGCACCAGATTTGCATCGGGGTTCATTACACGGCTCCAAGATGCAAAGGTGGCGGGAGAGCTTTATGAAGATATCGACCCGGACCTGATTGGCCATGCTATGATGGGCCTGATTCAATTCTCCGCGCCGATGGCTTATCGTAAGGGCCAAAGTCGTCAAGAGTATGTCAATCACTTAAGTCGGTTCCTGACCCGCGCTCTCGTTAAATCACCGAAAACTATCGCGTAATCAACCCCACGGTCCTTTCTTGGGCCGGGATCGATCATGCGGAACATCGGTGTAAGGCGTAGAACCGCGTGATGATTTTTTCTGAACATTCCTTCGTGGGAATATCTGTCTTCGCGACCCGTACGGATTTTCCGACTGCTAGTCGGAACAAGCGATTTTGCCAATTCCGCCAATTTTGCAACCCGGTTGGTCGTCGACGGATGGGTCGAAAACAAACTGTCTGCCCGCTTGCCATGCAGGGGATTGACGATAAACAGGCTGGCTGAGGCAGGGTTTTTCTCGGCAGTGATATTTTCAATACCGCGTGCCGAATTCTCCAGCTTCTGCAGCGCGCTTGCCAACCAATCCGGATTACCGCAAATTTCTGCGCCCGTATGGTCAGCGGAGTATTCACGCGTCCGGCTGATCGCCATCTGGACCAGCATGGCACCCAAGGGGGCAAGAATCATGAGGGCAATCGTACCAATGATACCAATCCGGTTATCCCGGCCGCCGCCAAAGAATAGCGCGAAATTCGCCAGCATACTGATCGCCCCGGCAATCGTCGCCGTGACCGTCATGGTCAGGGTGTCGCGGTTCTTGATATGCGCAAGCTCATGGGCAAGCACGCCCGCCGTTTCTTGGTCATTCAAAATCCTCATGAGACCAGTGGTTACAGCAACGGCCGCATTCTCTGGATTGCGGCCCGTCGCGAAGGCATTGGGCTGTGGATTTTCCATGATAAAGACTTTCGGCATGGGAAGTTCGGCTCGTGCCGCCAGATCCTCTACCATCTGATAAAGACCCGGCGCCTCGCTCCGGCCCACCTGACGCGCGCCATACATCTTTAGCACCATCTTGTCCGAATTCCAGTAGGCAAAGCCGTTCATCGCCACCGCAACGGCAAGCGCTATCAGCATACCCGTCATCCCGCCGAGGAGAAATCCCACGGCCAAAAACAACGCGGTAATGGCGGCGATCAGTAATCCGGTTTTGACGTAATTCATGGTCCTGTATCCAATAGACATACCTTCAAAGGCGCTCATTATATGTATTGGAGATGCGTAAAATATCAAGCAGCTGCGCAAAATATGGCAACCACAATATTACCCCGGAATTGCCGTTTTTCCGCCACAACCAACCATCAAATGAAAATTTACCGGTTAGTTAGTAATTTACTAGAAACCGGCAAGTCTAGGGAGAAAGTGCCGTCCCTGCCAATTTTACCCCGATTGGACCGGGACGGCACAGTCGAGTAACCAGTAGCGTAAGAAGCCGGCAGGATGGCAGACCTGCCGGCTTTTCGTTTGTTTATTGCCCGGCCAAGGCTTCGCCAGAGGCCATTTTCGCAATCAAGCCTTTGATGGAGGCCACCGCCTCTTTTCCCTTCGTGCCGTCGGGACCGCCTGCCTGCGCCATATCAGGACGGCCACCACCGCCTTTGCCACCAAGCGCCTCAGAACCGGCGCGAACAAGATCGACAGCACTGATATCATTAGTCAGATCCCCGGTGACGCTGACCACGATGGAGGCTTTCCCGTCGTTATTACTAATCAGGACAATCACGCCACTTTTAAGCTGTTTCTTGATCTCATCAGCCATAGGTTTCAGGTCTTTTGGCGGGACATCGGAAAGCAAACGCGCCATCAGGGATATGTCACCAACCTTCTCCGGTGCCTCAGGCGCACCGCCGCCTCCGCCGCTTACCAGCTTCTTGCGGGTATCGGCGAGTTCACGCTCAAGTTTCTTGCGGTCCTCAAGTAGGCTCTTAATACGGTTCCCAAGATCCTGCGGCGCGATTTTGAGGGTCGCGGCCGCATCGGCGAGGATTTTCTCCCGTTCATTGACATAGTCAAGAGCGGCTTCCCCGGCCACGGCCTCAATCCGGCGGACACCTGCGGCAAGGCCACTTTCACTAACAATTTTCAGAAAGCCGATATCGCCGGTGCGCGCGACATGAGTGCCGCCGCAAAGCTCCGCTGAATAATCTCGCCCGGCGCCCTTAGTCTCATCCAGCCCACCCATGGAGACAACACGAACTTCATCGCCATATTTTTCTCCGAAAAGCGCCATGGCGCCTGCCTTGATTGCCTCTTCGGGCGTAGACAACTGGATATCCACATCGGCATTCACGCGAATACGGTCATTGACCATTTTCTCGACTTCGGCAATTTCCGCGTCAGTCATTGGCTTCTGATGTGCGAAGTCAAAACGCAGACGATCTTCGGCCACGAGAGAGCCTTTCTGCGTCACATGATCACCGAGCGTCTGGCGTAACGCTTCATGCAGCAAATGAGTTGCCGAATGGTGGGCACGCAGGCGATTACGGCGATGCTGATCGACATGTGTTTCCACCACGTCATCAACATTCAATTCACCCTTGGTGACCTGTCCGATATGGATAAAGAGGTCCTGCTTCTTTTGGGTATCTTTTACCACCATTGCAAAGCCATCGACAGTTTTCAGCATGCCGTGATCACCTTCCTGACCACCGCTCTCGCCATAAAAAGATGTCTGGTTGAGGACAACCATAATCTCATCGCCCTGCCCCGCGCGGTCCACTTCCTTACCATCCTTGATGATAGCCTGAACCTTGCCTTCCGCGGTTTCCGTCTGATAGCCTAAAAATTCCGTCGCACCGACTTTGTCATGCAGATCAAACCAGAGCGTATCCGTTGCGGCCTCCCCTGAGCCGGACCAAGCCGCACGAGCGGCTTCCTTCTGCTTTTTCATGGCGGCATCGAAACCAGCCTCGTCAAGTTCCCGTTTCTGACCGCGAAGAATGTCTTTCGTAAGATCGAGCGGGAAGCCAAATGTATCATAAAGCTTGAAGGCCACATCACCGGGAAGTGGATCGCTGCCACCCAGCTTTTCCGTTTCATCGCCGAGCAGCTTGAGGCCGCGTTCCAGCGTTTCCTTAAAGCGAGTTTCCTCCAGCTTCAAAGTTTCAGAAATCAACGACTGGGCACGGGCAAGTTCCGGGAAAGCGTCGCCCATTTCCTCGACCAGTGTCGGCACAAGTTTATGGACCATCGGTTCCTTCGCGCCCAGCATATGCGCATGGCGCATGGCACGGCGCATAATCCGGCGGAGCACATATCCCCGCCCCTCGTTCGACGGCAGTACGCCATCGGCGACAAGGAAGGAGGAAGAGCGCAAATGATCCGCGATCACCCGGTGGGACATCTTGAATTCCCCATCCGCCGAAATGCCGGAAACATCGGCCGATGCCTCGATAATATGGCGCATCAGGTCGATATCGTAATTATCATGCTTGCCCTGCAGGACAGCGGTTACCCGTTCCAATCCCATACCGGTATCAATGGACGGACGCGGCAGGTTTTCCCGCGCACCGTCGGCCTGCTGCTCGAACTGCATGAAAACGAGGTTCCAGATCTCGATAAAGCGGTCGCCATCCTCGTCCGGGCTGCCGGGCGGTCCGCCAGGGATTCCTTCCCCATGATCAAAGAAAATCTCGGAGCAAGGACCACAAGGCCCCGTATCACCCATGGACCAGAAGTTGTCGGATGTTGCGATGCGGATGATCCTGTCGTCGGAAAGGCCTGCAATCTTCTTCCAATAGTCTGCGGCTTCGTCATCGTCATGATAGACAGTAACGAGCAGCTTCTCTTCCGGCAGACCGAATTCCTTGGTCAACAAGTTCCAGGCCAGCTCAATCGCCTGATCCTTGAAATAGTCCCCGAAGGAAAAATTTCCCAGCATCTCGAAAAAGGTGTGATGGCGCGCCGTATAGCCGACATTCTCAAGATCATTATGCTTGCCGCCCGCCCGGACGCATTTTTGCGTCGTTACCGCACGGTTGTAGGGGCGTTTCTCCTGTCCGGTGAAAACATTCTTGAACTGCACCATGCCTGCGTTGGTGAACAGCAAGGTCGGATCGTTCCGCGGCACCAGTGGCGAGCTCTCCACCTTTTCATGACCATTCTTCGCGAAATAGTCGAGAAAGGAGCTGCGTATTTCTTTTGTCGTACTCATTTTGCCATTTCCGTTCACCTAAGCAGAAAAATGCGGCATATAGGCCGCATTGTTGCCGCTTTTAACCCGCCCTGCATCCGCTGTCCAGTTGGATTGCCCTAGCAAAGCGCGGAGGAGCCTGCTATTGAATAAGTAATCTTTTTTAACCAGTGAACAATAATAATAACATGGAACCGATACGTGACATTCATTGATAAAGACCCCGCAACCGCCATCGACCTGATCAAAGACGGATTTGAGAAGGCGGGATATATCTGCGATCGCCATATCGCCACCTCTATCTATCTATCGCAAAAGCTCGATAAACCAATCCTGGTCGAGGGACCCCCGGGTGTTGGCAAGACGGAACTTGCGAAAGCTGCGTCCGAAATTCTGGCGGCACCCCTGATCCGGCTGCAATGCTATGAAGGGCTGGATGAATCGAAAGCGCTTTATGAATGGAAATATGGCAAGCAGCTTCTCTATACCCAGATCCTGAAGGAAAAACTCGGCGATCTTCTTGAAGATGCCGTCGGTTTGGAGCAATCCATGGAAAAGCTGCACCAATTCGGCGACAGCTTTTACTCTGAAAAATTCCTAGAGGCCCGCCCTCTCCTGCAGGCGCTGCAATCGGAGGAGAAAACGGTCCTGCTGATTGACGAGATCGACAAATCGGACCATGAGTTCGAGGCGTATTTGCTGGAAATCCTCTCGGATTACCAGATATCCGTTCCCGAAATCGGTACGATCAAGGCAAAAACCAAGCCGCTCGTCTTCCTGACCAGTAACAACAGTCGGGAAATGAGCGACGCGCTGAAACGCCGCTGTTTGCATCTTTACATTCCCTTTCCCGATGCCTCTCTGGAACGGCGGATCATCCAGACGCGGGTGCCGGAACTGGAAGAAAACTTGCGCAATCAGCTTGTCTCCTTCGTACAACAGCTTCGCACGCAGGATTTGAAAAAACTTCCGGCGGTCAGCGAGACCATCGACTGGGCGCGCACCTTGATGCTACTCCATGCGGACACACTCGAAGTGGATCTTGTACGCAACACGCTGAATATGCTGCTCAAGTTCGAGGAAGACATCGACAACATGCATAGCGAGGTGCCGAAATTTATCGCCGCCGCGCGAAGTGAAAGAATGTAATGGACAAGGCGCTTGCAGATTTTGTTGAGATGCTGCGCTATTCAGATGTGCCGGTGTCCATCAGCGAAAGCGTCGATGCCGCTGAGACCGTGCGCCTGTTCGGTTATAAGGATCGCGGACTTTTAAAGACCGCGCTCGCGCAGGTGATGGCGAAAACGATCGAGGAGCAGGAAAGCTTCGATCGCTGTTTCGATGAGTTTTTTAGCTATCAGATCAACCCTAACCTCGCCCCGGAGGAGACGCTTGATGAGGAGGGCGAGGAGACCGGCGAAAACCCTGATTCATCGCCCGAAATAACACCTGCGAATGATGATGACAACTCGCCCAACCCTGCATCTGGCGGCGGTGAAGGCGGCGGTGGCTTTTCCGGAGAGCAAAGCGAGAGCGGTTCAGCGGCTCCACTCCTGGATATGCTGGAGCGCAATGACCGAACCGAGCTCACCATGGCCATGACCGCAGCCGCGAGCAACGCCAATCTTCGCAATATCGTCCTGATGACCCAACGAGGGCTCTTTACCCGCCGAATTATGGAAGGCATGGGTCTCGATGACGTTAATCGGGAGATATCTCGACGCAACAAGGAAGGCGATGCAGAAGGCGCGGATCAACTCTCCGGCCGGCTGGAACTTCTCTTCGACGCGGTCCGCGATATGGTGGAGCGGCAACTCGCCCTCACCAGCAGCGGCAAGGCGAAGCAGTTCCGACAGGACATCCTCAAAAATGTGCGCCTTTCAAATGTTGAACATCGTGACTTCAAATATATGCGCCAGCTTGTCCAACGCATGGCAAAACGTCTGACCGACATGAACTCGCGCGTGAAAAAAGTGAAAAACCGGGGTCATCTCGATATTCGTAAAACCATGCGCCGCAACGTCGCCTATGACGGCATCCTGTTTGAAACCCATTGGAAGCAGAAGCATAAAGACCGACCAAAAGTACTGGCGGTCTGTGATGTCTCTGGTTCTGTGGCATCGGTTGCGCGGTTTTTGCTCTTGTTCCTCTATAGCCTTAATGAAGTGCTGCCGAAGGTTCGTTCCTTCGCATTTTCAGGCGATCTTGGCGAAATTACCAGTGACTTTGACCGTCTCGGACCGGAGAAGGCCATTCCCTATGCCATTGAAAAATATGGCGGACGGTCAACCGACTATGGCAGGGCGCTGGAAGATTTCAAGGAACTTTGCCTCGATGAGATCGACAACCGAACGACGGTTATATTCCTCGGCGATGGCCGCTCCAACGGCGCTGATCCGCGCATCGATATTCTGAAGGAAATCAAACTCCGGGCGAAACGGGTTATCTGGCTCAATCCGGAAAGGAAGTCCGTCTGGGGGTCAGGGGATTCAGAAATGCTCCGTATTGCGCCCTATTGCAGCACTGCCGAAACCTGCAATTCCCTGAACAAGCTTGAGCTTATCCTCCGCGATCTGCTAAAGAGCAATTAGAGCGCTTCTCCCAATACTTGGATTTGTATTTTCTGACATAATGGAGTTTTGACTGGATGTTCGCTGATGTTTCCCTGCCGCTTCTGATCGGGCTGATCGCGGCGCTTGCCGGAACGGGCATTGTTGGCGGCATTCTCGCCGGTCTTCTGGGCGTTGGCGGCGGTATCGTTATTGTGCCGGTGCTTTACAACATCCTGCCCTTTTTCGGCGTGGATGATAGCATCCGCATCCATGTTGCCATCGGCACCTCGCTTGCGACCATAATACCGACATCCATATCCTCCGCCCGATCCCATTACAAAAAGGGGGCGATCGACACAGATCTGTTGAAAAGCTGGGGGCCGGTGATTTTTATTGGGGTTATTCTTGGGACCATCATCGCCGGGTACGCCAACGGCAATCTGTTGACGCTCGTATTTGCTAGTCTCGCGCTCCTCGTGGCGGCAAATATGGCCTTTCGGCCAGATAATGTACATATTTCCGAAAGCTTACCAAAAGCCCCGTTCAAGCAGTTAATTGCCCTCTTTATCGGCGGATTTTCTGCGATGATGGGCATCGGCGGCGGCACCTTTACTGTGCCGATACTCACCCTCTTCAACTACCCGATCCGAAAAGCAGTTGGAACGGCGGCAGCCATCGGATTGATCATTGCCGTGCATGGTACCATCGGCTTTCTGATTTCTGGCCTGGATGCCACAAACCTGCCACCGGGCAATATTGGATATGTCAATATTCTGGGCTTTCTGGTGATCTTTCCTATGGCCGCGCTGTTTGCCCCGTTTGGTGCGAAAATTGCGCATCAGATCAACGCGAGTCTACTGAAAAAGGCGTTTGCCTTTTTCCTGTTCCTGACCTCCGCGCGTATGTTCTATAGTTTATATGGATGATGACAGGACCGGAGAATAGGACACCTTTCGCACTTCGCGATCTGGAATGGGTCATCAACTCCCCTTTCCTGCTAAAAGAATTTCCTGAGCCCGATCTTGCCCGCCACCCCGAAACAAAGGCGCTGCTCACAAGGCTCAGGGCCGACCCAGAGCCTCTCCTTGAACATCTCGCCACCACGCCGCGCCTTAACCTCGGTCGCTATTTCGAGCAGTTGGTTATTTTCTGGCTTGATAATCTACCCTCCGTCCGGCTGATCGGCAGCAATATTCCCATCTTTCGAGAAAAACGCACCCTTGGTGAGATAGATCTCATTTTCCTGTATGAGGGGACCGCACGGCATTGGGAGCTGTCGATCAAATTCTATCTCAATACAGGCTCTCCGTCAGATGAAGCAGATTTTGTCGGACCGATGCTGAAAGACACACTTAAAAGAAAGCTCGACCGGCTCTACGGGCATCAGCTTTCGTTGCCCGACCAAACAGAGACAATCGCTATGTTCAAATCTCTTGGAATTGGTGATGTAACATCTTGTCCATGGGTCAAAGGTTGTCTTTTTTATCCCGCACCATATGGCCCGACACAACCCGCACCGCATAGAATTTCAATGCAAGGCATGAGAGGAGAATGGCGCGATAGAAGCAGTCTTACAGAAACACCTTTGCCCAACTTCGACCATTTTCAGATTCTGGAGAAAAAGCGCTGGATCACCCCTTACTTTTATCCGGACGAAGCGACTACCGGGACAGTATCGGATTTACTCGCCGAAATAGATAAGGCGATCGAAGGGCGACCTATGCCCTATCTCGTTCATTTGATGCGGGATGACGGAAAAGAAAAGCTCACTTCCCTTGGCCAGCTATTCATCACACCTGACGGTTGGCCGGGTTAACTGCCGAACCGAACCACTGTCATAAACTTTGCGATAGAGAAAAAGGCGCTTTGCAGGTTCACCATATCTGTCACCCGAAAATAGTGCCCTGCCGTTGTTGCACAGACCTGAAGTAACGAGGTTGTCGCTGCCGGCGCAAGATAGTCAATTACATAAAGAGTAATGTTATTTTGCTTCATCCGCGCACAACTGCTGGAAAGGCGGGTATCCTCCGCCACATCCGCGGCACTGGAACCAACAACGAGAATAGCGATCTTTTCGGTCGTTTCATCTTCATAAGCCGCGGGCATACTGGCATTGCCATTCCATAGGCCCTGCCAAAGTGGCGATAATATCCGCTCCGCCCAGAGCATACTCCGACCATAAGCCGCGCCGCCATTCCCACCGAGGGACGCAAGCGCTGTGGAAATGGGAAGACTACTGGTGAGGCCTATAATCCGCTCCTCCCGGCAATCAGCTGTTGTGATATTTGAATAATGGGGCAGGCCCGTGGCCGCATCTATCTGTGAATCCAACGTGAGAACAAGAGGAAAGGCTACTGTTCCGGGCGGTGTATCATCTTCCCCCGCTACTCCTGCACGCGGCGCAACACACCAACGTTCTTCTGCCAGATCCCCTCCCCATTCCGTTGTTCCCGGCACATCCGGTGGAATATTGGTGGGCCAACTCCCCGCCTCCACCCAGTTGTCATATGGTGCGACATTCACAATTTCATTGCCGACGGGAATGAGCGCCCAGCTAATACCCTGCGCCTGAGTAGCCTCTGCCTCTAGCGCGGCGATAAAGACATTTGCGGCGACCGTTATCTCAGCTAAACGGCCTGCAGTTTCAAACACCTCAGATGAGTCGATAACAAGAGCGACCTCTGCCTCCGGTTTCTGTTGAAAAGCCGAGACTTTGCTTTCCACCGTTACATTATCAAAAAAATTGAGCGTCCTAAGCAAGGTTGTCGGAATTTCCGCTGAGGCGGTCAACGTGATCTCACCTGTCTCCCCATCCGTAACAAGATTAACTGCGGGTGCCGCGATAGCATCATCCGAATAAGTCAGCATATGAGCAGTATGGAAATTTGCCTGCATCACATCTGCGGCCAGTTGGTTTAGCTCCGCCGTTGTCAGAAACTGGAAATTCTGGGCAGCCGCGACAACCGTCATTTCACTGGCAATACTGAGGCGCGACTTAGCCGCAAAAAAACGGGAAACATCAATTGCAAAGGCCACACTGCCGATAACCACAAAAAGAGTGAGCGCGAAAATCAGCAACGCTGCGCCCTCCTCCGCCGCCCGAAATTCCCGGATATTTCTCAGCATAAAGCTACTTCCTATTCCAGACTGCGCGCTGCAGCCTGACGAACGGGCGCCACCGCACGGGCATGAATGGAGAATTCCATGACGCTCAAAGCACTTGAGAGGAAAAATCCATCACCCGGCGTGGCACACAGATCAACTTGTATAAGATACACAACACCCGCGCCGCCCTGCGTCCCAACAGGAGTGGCATAGGAAGGAGCTGAGGCTGTACAATCGCCCCCACCCCCGTCGCGGTTCCGCCTCCAGAGGAAGTTGGCTCCTGTCGCTGGATATAATGCTATTGCCTGAACGGAAAGCCAGAACGCAACATTATAATCACCAATATCAATCAATTCTGTCGTCGCCGTAAGCGCTTCATCAAAATCCGATTCAGCAATAGTCGTTCTTTGGGAAAAATCATCGGCCAGAACCGCCGCAACCCGGTCGGCGGTACGCGAAAGCTGCACCACATGCGCTAACGTAACGCCAGCAAGAAAAAGAAACATAATCGCCGGCACAATAAGCGCCACTTCCACCATCACGCTGCCTCGGCAGTCCCTGGTCAGCGTATTTATTACGCACTTACCGGCCATTTCTAACCATGAGAACGGCGCTCTCCGTCATCTCCGACGCGCTATAGAGATAGTTCACGAAAGGCGTAATCAAAGTCACGATGTAATCAAGACGATACGCCGTCAGCGATCCCTCTGCGGAAATACTTCCACTTGTGAAATCCGCAAGAGTTTCATAGTTGCTGACCGTTACGTTAAGGCGGGAAACATCTACCAAGCCTCCCACCAGATTGGGGGCAATAGCGGCAAGTCTTGCTTCAGCCCCTGCCGATGTAATAACTCCGGCCGCTCCGCCATTGAACTTGATATCGTCAGCAAGCGATACGGCAAGATGATCGAGCAAACTGCGGGCGAGCAGAACGCGGCTCACATCGATCACCCCAAAAACAAGCGCAAAGACGAGCGGCAAGATAATCGCGAGTTCCACTGGGAGAGAGGCACGGCAATTCGAAGCAACTTCCCGCAATTTACGCCCAATCTTGGTCATGTTGCGCCAGCATTTTCAGATCGTGCTCCCAGTAGGTAACGCCGGAGCAGATTTCGATCCTTCATACGACGGATCAGGTTATAGAATTTGATGTTATTGTCGGCGGCTTCCGGATCAAGATCGAGACGCGCAATGCGGGCCGCCGCAGCCTCGTCCCCGGCAAGGCCGTATGCCAGCGCCAAATTCTGGCGAATTTGGGCAGTAGATTGAGGAGCGAATGCAAGTTTGGATAAAGACGTAACGGCGGCATCATATCTCCCCTCCATCAGGTAGGAGAGCGCTACATTATTTTGAATGCGCAGGTCGTCTGGCGCAATATCAAGGGCCGCCTCATAAAATTTACGGGCATCTTGATGATCCCCCGCCATATCCGCAGCAATGGCGCGGCCACCTAGTATATCAATGTTGTCTGGTGCAAGTTCAGCCGCTTTTGCAAAATAGAGCGCGGCGGTCTCCGGTCGATACAGAAAAAGATGCGCCCGACCAAGCCCGATCAGGGGCCGAATATCATCATGCGTCATCTCCTCCAGATTTTCATAAACGACAACCGCTTCATTCGGAGCACCCGCTTTGAGATAGGTCGATCCAAGTGCATAAAGCACATCTTCATCGAACTTATTCCGGGAAAGCAGTTTTTGATAAATATCAATCGCGGAGAGATAATTACCTGAGTTCACGGATACATCTGCGATTTTCATCGCTCGTTCCCGCGCGGCTTTATCTTCAAATAAATTTTGCGCCTCCAGTCCTTTGCCCGGCAACCCACATCCCGTCAAAAACAGCGTCAAACCTGCAAGTGTTAAAAACCTTAATAACATCACTTCATCCTCCAATCGCACGCATCATCAATGCGAATCCAGGCCCGGCAGATAGCGCCACTACGGGCGGCAAAATAAATAAAATAAGGGGTATGCTCAGGAGCGCAGGCATCCGCGCCGCGCTATTTTCAAGGTCCAATATGGCATGTTTGCGGTTCTCCACCGCGACCGATTTCAGTGCACCGGTGATCGAGGTGCCATACCGTTCAGATTGTCGCAGAGAAAGCACGAGATATTTAAGACTCTTGGACGCGGTGCGTTCCTCCAGATTGGTAAGAGCCATAGATTTATCTGGCAGAATTTTAAGCTCACTCAAGGTGATTTTCATCTCTGCCGCAACATCTGGAGCAAACGGCTCCAACCCCTCTATCGCGCGAGCGAGTGCAACTTCAAGCGTCAGTCCAGCCTCGACACACAGGATCAACAAATCGATCATGTCCGGCATGGCGCGCTCGATACGTCTTTGCCGTTGCTTAATTTGGTAATTCAGCACGAAGAACGGCAGGAAACTACTTGCAACGCCGGAAAAGATGACAAAAACGACAACGGTAAGAGTATTTAGTGTCGGAAAAATTACACTATTCTGCAGGAAGGCTGCGATAAGTGAGCTCGCAATAAAGAGAAAAATACGTGCCAGCAGAAACAATTTTTTCCCGCGCACGGGATCAATACCAGCTCGGATAAAACGCCAGCTGAGATTTTGCTTGGTCTTGCCCGTCTTTCCAAACGAGAAAGGCCGGAGCCATGTCGCTGCCTTGCCGGTTGTCGCCTCCTCTCGCTCCAAGTCGATCCTGACCGGAGGGGCTAATCTCCTTCGGTTTATGCCGTCATCACCCACAAAAAGCCGAAGCCTCTTGTCGAGATGTTCTGATTTCCTCGCTCGGAGCGCGATGATAAAAAAGGCAAGCGCGAGGCTGACGCAAAGCCCTATTGCCATCAAAGACAACATATCATCCATTGATGCCTGCCAGAACACGCTCATTGCAGCGTCCTCAGCAAGCGGGATAGAGTGAAAAAGCCTATAAAAATACTGACTCCGGCATAAATCAGCAGGTTGTGACCGAGCGGATCATCGAATAGAAAATCAAACTGCGCCTTGTTTGTCGCTGCAAGGATTACCAGAATAACAGCCGTGACAATGGCAACGATCCGGGCGGAAACCCGCGATTCAGATGTTAGAGCTTTGGCCTTTAAGTATTGTGCGCGTCGATCACGCAACACCCGGGAGAGGTTTTCCAAAACCTCCGCATATTGACCACCAGTCCGGCGCTGCAGGATCAGGGTGGTTGCCATAAACTGCAGTTCTTTGACGCCAATTTCATCTACTGCCGAGGTAAGCGCCGTTTCAAGGTCAATTCCGATCCCGAGTTTTTCCGCAAGGATGCGAAACTGTCGGCCCACCGGATCGGGCATTTCGCGGGCGATCACCTGAAAATTTTCCGGCAGGGACATGCCGACACGGGCACCGCGAATGATAATATCAATGGCCTCCGGCAACTGATCCACAAAACGTTGACGCTGCACATTCCGCTGGTAAATATGGAATGCAACGTAACCGCCCGCGATGCATACACCAGCCCCGACAACGGCAAACGTGATAATCGGATATTTGTATAAGGCAACCATCAATCCCATCACGAGGGCGAGCACTAAAAATGCGAGCGGTTTGGCTCGAACTTTCAGAAATTCCTGCCATTTGGTGGCATCTTTTTCTTCACGATAAAGAGGGGAAACCTCCGGGAAGGGCGCGATAGCAATTGATCCTTTTCCCTCACTTTCAGTATTCAGCTCTCTAAGGCGTGCCGCGAGTTGCCGCTCTCCTTCACCGAGCCGTCGAAACGCTAAGAGAAGAAGGGTAAGGCCGCTTCCAACAAATACTGCAAAGACCAAAATATTAGGCCATTCAGGAGCATTTCTAATCAATGCCTCCAGCGTCATGGGCGAAGTGCCTCCTGCAATTCCTCCCCTAATCCGAATTTGGCAATTTTCTCCTCAAAATGCGGTCGCCCACCGGTATAGCGGAACGCGGAACTATCCTGCTCAGGATGATCTGCATCCTCAGCATACTCGAATAGAGTCTGGCTGGAGATCACATCTGCCTCAAGGGCGACAATCTCGGATATTTCCCGAATGAAGCGCTGCCCATTCGCTCCACGTTCAACATGGATCACAAGGTCAAGGGCACTGGAAATTTGCTGTCGGGCACCGCGACTCTGATAGTTTGACAGTGTTGAGAGCATCAGGTTTTCGAGGCGCAGCAGCGCGTCGCGGGCGCTATTGGCATGAATGGTCGACATGGAGCCATCATGTCCCGTATTCATCGCCTGCAGCATGTCGTAAACTTCCGAGCCGCGAACTTCGCCTATGATGATCCGGTCGGGCCGCATCCGCAGGCTGTTACGCAAGAGATCCCGTTGAGAGACATCCCCGGTTCCCTCTGTATTGCGCTGGCGGGTCTCTAAGCTCACCACATGCGGGCGTTGCAGGGCAATTTCCGCCGCATCTTCAATCGTGACGATCCGTTCATTTTCGTCAATCAATCCCGACAACGCATTCAGCAAAGTCGTCTTGCCCGACCCGGTTCCACCGGAAACCAGAATATTAAGTCGGCACCGAGCCGCAATTTCAAGGAAACGGGCCATGGCGGTCGAGCAGGAACCACCGGCACATAAATCCTTCAGGCTCATGAATTGCTTTGAGAATTTGCGGATAGATATAATCGTTCCGTAAACTGACAAGGGCGGCGCGATCACATTAACGCGGCTACCGTCTTTCAGGCGCGCATCTACCATGGGGTTTGCCTCATCAACCCGCCGCCCCACGGAGGCGGCAATGCGGCGCGCCACTTCCAGCACATGATCCTCATCGCGAAATTTATAGCTGGTAAGCTCCAACCGCCCATCCCGCTCTACATAGACCGTATCAGACCCATTCACCAGAATGTCCGTCACTCTCGGGTCGGAGAGCAGGTTTTCAATCGGACCTATACCAACGATATCGTCAAAAAGTTCCCGTGCGATGGCGCTTTGCTCCATCCAGTTGACCTGAAGCTTTTCCTCGTCAACGATCTTGGAGACCGCCTCGGTAATCCGGAGCGAGAGTTCATCGGGTGGCATGGTAGAAGCCGCGGTCGGATCGATGCGGTTAAAGAACTGCTTTCTCACACGTTCAATAAGTTCCGGCGGAACGTCAAACTCCCTCTCCGTTGACGTCGCCTGACTAACAAACACCTCTTCCGAATTGGCGAGGCTGCCGACCCTTTCATTTTCTATTTTGCGGCCAAACACTCTATGCCCCCTTTCTGCCCGCAAACCAGCCTAGGCGGCGTGCTTTGGCCTTCCGACCGATCAGTTCCGCCGCCAATCTGTGGTAGGCATCAGTAATAGGCAATTTTTGACGCACGACCGGTTCAGCGTTCAGGCTGGCAAGGGCGAGTTTTTTCTTCTCAAACGGGATGACAATATCAATTGGATGATCGACAAAACGGTTAATTTGTTCCAGAGGTACATCGCCCCGGATACGCGCCCGCGATCTATTGAGAACAAGAAGAGATTTTTTTCTTCCCCCTCAGTTTTCAGGACTTTGAATATCCGTGCAGCATCCCTTACTGAGGCCAATGTTGAATCCATCACCAACACCCGGACATCTGCATTTTGGAGCACCGTCATCGCAGTCTCGATCGACGCCCGGTCCACATCTTGGATAATAAAATGATAGCGGCTTCGTAAATGCTGCACCAACTGCGCGACGGCATCCGCGTTATAAACAGGAGCGGCAGCAAAATCCGTTTCAGAGGCCAATAACTTGAGCCGCTCTTCCACCTCCCGTGTGGCACGATCAACAAAAACATTATCGATCCGATCAGGACCTGTCAGAAGGTCAGCTAGGCCGGATGCCGGTTCCACCCCCATTTCCAGGGCGAGCGTTCCTGACGTGAGATTGAGATCGGCCAGCATGACATGGCGATTATAGTGATTAGCGAGCAGCCACCCTAAATTAAGAACAGCCGTAGTCGCCCCCACACCACCGCGCACGCCAAATACAGCTACGGACTTTCCCGCGCGAGGTTCGGGATTGCGCGCCGCGAGCCGACCGCTCGCCCGGGCAACAGCACGAAAGAGTAAATCACTTGGCACTGGCTTAACCAAATAATCTGTTACTCCAATTTCCATTAAGTCGCGATATAGACCGACGTTGTCCTCGGTTCCCAGCACGACTACCTTCACCCGCGGAGGGCAGATATCCGCTAGGTTCTGCAAATCAGAAAGCGGTAACGCGACCTTGGATATATCGACAATCAGCACTGTCGGCATGTTTTTTTCGCTGTAGTCACGGATCACGTCACGTAAGGAACCGCGCTTTATTTGCGCCTTGTCATAGCCCCATTTCGGCAACAGATCATTGAGTTGTTTTTCCGTCTCCCGATCCGCGACATAGGCGGCGGCCGATGTGTTTGCGCCGTCCGCGTTTGGAAAGGTTACAATTTCAGGCGTATTCCGTGCCGGCATCTTCTGTATCCAATCTATTTATTTGCGGGGGGAAATGGCGTTGGGGGAAGCGCCTGATATGTCGTAATGGCCTTTACCTGTGAGCGCGCGAGAGGGGGCGCCAGATAACCGCCTGATCTGGCATTTCCCGGACGAACTAGACTTACCAGACGATTGTGATTGACCGCGCAGCCAAACCCTGGCGTTTTCCAGGCCTCGTGATCAACCAACCGGCGATCTAGATAAGCGCCGCAGTTCTGAAGTGTATAGGCATAATAGGTTAGCTCTATTTCGAGAACAGAATTCTCCTCCGTCCCTGCTGGAGCAACCGGTGCAATTTCCACGGCGCTATAGCGGTAAATATCCGATTGCTCCAATAACTGGAAAATCATTTCTTCCGAGAGCACTGTCCCTCGTGGCTGAAGTCGCAGATATCCGGGAGGATCTTGCCGCAAATTTTGCAGAAACTCTGATAATTTAAGACCGTCTGAGGTCTTTATCGAGTGATCCGCCCAGTCCTCAAAGAAAGAGATGCGATAGCTCTGGTTCAGCAATTTGGAATTTGCGAGACTTTGCGGAATTTGACCCGAAGCCTCCGGTCCACCGCAACCACCTAACAGGCCGAGCGCGGATAAAACAAGAATACCGCCTGTAATAAAACGTCGCATTCTGGCGCCTTTCTCTTCCTCAATAAATATAGCCAACCGGACCTTTAAGGGTCAGGCCATCCTGTCCCTTGATATTTGGGATTTCCGGCGCCAGCGTCGGGAGGGCAAGCTTGCCCGTCGTCATTTTCTCTGAAAGATCGGTTGGTCGATATTTATCCGCTGGGCTTGCAAACAGAGATCCATCGCGGGGCGTAACAATATTTGCCGTCGCAATAATGACAAGTTCCGTTTCCATCTTCTGATAACGGCTGGATCGGAACAGCGGCCCCAACACGGCCAGGTCGGCCAACCAGGGGACCTCATTGACGATGTTTCTGGTCTGGTTCTGCAACAAACCCGCCACCGCAAAACTCTGTCCACTGCCAAGCTCAATCGTTGCCTCAGTGCGGCGAACGGCAATGCCGGGTATCTGAAAGTCGTTGACGACAACCGCGCCAACTTCGGAAATCTCACTCACCTCGGGCCGGATATGAATGCCAATCCGCTGATCCGAGAGCACTGTCGGGGTGATATCGAGAATAACGCCGAATTTCTTAAACTCGATTGTCACCTGGTCCTCATTTGCGGAAACCGGTATCGGAAATTCCCCACCAGCGAAAAAACTTGCGGTTTCACCGGAGCGGGAAGTTAGGTTCGGCTCCGCCAGAACCGTAATGAGGTTTTCCTCGGCCAACGCATCAATAACGGCGGAAACAGAACCCTGACTGCCACGATACCCAAGCAGGCCACTCCCGCCGACGCCGGAGATCGCGGAACTCGGGATCAACGCGTTGCCAATCGCAGACGGCCAGCGATTAGTGATTAACCCAATCGCGAGCGACCCCGGATTCAACAATACATCCCAGTTAATACCAAGGTTCTTTGTCGCCTCCCGGTTCATTTCGACAATACGTACCCTGATATTCACCTGAGACGGCGCCAGCAGTTCCATTCGGTTGACAATTTCCTCCCCCTCTCCCAGAAACCCTCGAACGACGGAGGTAATCTGCTCTGCCTGCATAGGGGTGCGAGCCATGCCGGAAAGAAGAATGCGGCCCGGACTGGATTGAACTGAAAGGTTACTCTTTGGGAACTGTTCGGAAAGAAGCTTTGAGAGCGTTACAAGATCGCGCGTAACGGTAACAGACTGATCGTACAATATCGCACCACCCGCCCCGAGCGCCATAACATGTGTCCGCCCAGGCGCTTTACCAAACAGGAAGAGCCCATTGGAAGCTGTAATCTGGATATCCGCGATCGAGGGATTTGTCACCAGCACCTCTGAGACAGGAACATTAAGCGGGATAAGATGGCCCTGGTTCACATCGAGTGACAAAGGCGTCCTGTCTTCGGTGGCGCGAGCGTAGCCGGAGGGAGCCGAAAACATGAGAAAAACCGCCAGCATCAGGAATATGTAACCAATTTTCTGTAGGCTGTTCTTCATCATGGTCCCCTATTTTCCTGCAACCGGCGACAGGGTAACGACAGTGGTTTCTCCGCCGCGCATTATCCGTACATCCCGGGCGTGACGCTGAAGAACTGCTGGCGGAACCTGTTTCAGCTCTGGAAAGAGGTCGCTCGCTGAAAAAGCTGCTTTTGCGGGCCTCTCCAAATATTCATTGGAACCCGTTTCTCCCCGCAAGGATATCCGCAACTTACCAATTGTTTCTGCCACGGATACAAGTTCAACATCGGTCGGGGACAGCGCCAGAGTCAAAGTCTCCGATGATCTTATGGCGTTAATTGCCTTGGTCACAGGCGCTGTCTCCACAGCAATGATACGGCGACTCTCTAATATGGTTTTGACAACCGTTTCCCCTGCTCGCGCCGCATGGACGGGCGTAACATAGGTTACAATCAGGTCGACATAGTCACCGGGACGCAAATGTTTGAAGTCACCAAGATTTTCAATAGCCACAGGACGCGCGCGCAACCCGGCCGTCAGCAATGTCCTGAGATGATCCGCTTCAGTCGGACGGACAAGATGCACTTCCTGAAGATAGGCACCCTTTTTCAGCGGTTGCGTAAAAGCCGCTCCCTGCCAATCACCAAGATCAGTTTGTTCGCGAATGAACAGATGCTTTCCTGTTTGGTCGCGCGGCAAAAGGTCCCAGGTCATCTGGCCCTTTTCGAGAATGTCGCCCCGATTTACATCCTTCACGAGTCGGAGTGCCCATATACTGGATGCTTGCGCAACAGCTTGGCCCGCTGAAGGAGTGCTTTTCGCAGGCTCAAATAGATACTTATTTCCAAGATAGGCAGCAGACCCCAGGAACAGGGCAGCGAGAAGGATGAAGGTAAAACTTCTCATTGCAATCACCCGATACCGTTCAAATAGGTTTTGTAAAGTGCCACCGTACCGCCCGCCGCGATGGCAACACCGTAGGGCACAGTGGGAGAAGCGCCCTCCTCACTTACCATTCCAGTTTTTATGAACGGTGCAATCGCCCATTCGCGCATTAAACTTAAAATCGGCATTACGATAAAGAGGGCGAGAATACCTCCACAAAGAGCGGTAATAACAAAAAACTCAGGCCCCGCTTTGGGGCCGATCCAAAGCATGACAACAGTCGCCAGCTTAACGTCGCCGCCGCCGACTTTACCGAAAACAAAGCCGATCAGTAACAAAGCAAACAGCGCGACTGCCCAAATGACATGGTCAATAATGTCCAGAGGAATAACTGGGAACGTTGCATAGAGAATAAAAAGCAGCAACAGTGCGACGGATATCCAGTTGCGGATCAAGCGGCGCGTAAGATCAGTATAGGCGGCCAGCCAGAGCAGTAAAATTGCCAAAATAGGATAAATGGGGGACATGGTACCTTACTCCTCCCGGCGCGAAAAACCGGCCGGGAGGTAATTAGTTACTGAAATCTAGTTAGTGCTACCACTGCCACTAGATCCGGAAAGATCAATGGCGTTAAAGGCTGTTTGAATTTTTGTATAAAACGCCGATCCGGCAACGCCGACAACAGCTGCCGCGGCTGCCGCCATCAACGCATATTCGACGGCCGTGACACCACTTTCATCTCTTATAAGATCGCTAAGGATTTTTTTCATACTCTTAACCCCTCCTCTATAAAATTTTGGTGCATTAAATCTATCAAGACAGAAATGCACCCTCATGAATTGTTATTGATCTGAAAATCATAAGGAAGGAGGCATCTCTTATTAGAGATTACAAAATTTACTTTGCTGACGACGCCTATTCCTACTTCAGATTTTACGAAGCACACTACAAAATTAACCAAAAAACTACACTTACATTTCTATGTTTATTAACATCTTATTTTAATTGATATTTTCCATTTTCTGGGATTTTTATATTAAAAATTTTAATCACCTTGTCAGTAATTTTATCTATTATTTATAGTTAATATTGAAATTTATTATAGTTAATACTCTTTTTTTATACATTAGCGTGCTTTAATTTACCACATAAGCTCTTTATTGGTGTATTTTTTTGATATTTTTACCCGCTCGTTTAAATAGTTTTAAAGAATCACCTGATATGTGAAGGAATAATTTTTGACTGAACCAGTCCAGATTGAAACGCTCCTTCTGATGATCTTGAAGACGCAAAACTTCATGTAATTGTTGCGGCACTCACATATAAAGTTGAACTATCCACCGGAACCCCGTATATGCGTACCAGAACAAGCGGAGGCCGACATGAACAAGATCGAAAGCGCAAGACGCATCTTGATCTATAGCCACGACTCATTTGGTCTCGGCCATTTAAGGCGTTGCATGGTTATGGCAAACTCGTTGGTCGAGCAGAACCAGAACCTGTCTGTTCTCATCCTGTCTGGCTCCCCCATCATCGGCAGTTTTGATTTCAAGGCCCGCGTTGATTTTGTCCGCATTCCCGGCATTATCAAGCTACGGAACGGGGAATACACATCCTTGAGCCTGCATATTAATACCGAACAGACGCTGGCTATGCGTGCCTCCATCATTCAGCACACAGCGGAAACATTTGATCCGGATATTTTCATTGTCGACAAGGAGCCATACGGCCTGAAAGGCGAAGTCACCGATACGTTGGAAATGCTGAAAGCGTCAGGCACTCATCTTGTACTCGGGCTTCGGGATGTCTTGGATGATCCTTCCCTGCTGGAACCGGAGTGGGAGCGCAAGAATGTCATGCCTGCGCTTGAGGACATCTATGATGATATATGGATTTTTGGTGTCAAGCAGATCTACAATCCTTTGACCGGCCTCAAAATTCCTGCCAACGTCAAACGGAAAATCACCTATACTGGGTATCTGCGACGCTCGCCCCCGGCCGTTTCCCAACCAGCCATTCTGGATGAAATGACAGAGCCTTACGTTCTTATTACGGTCGGCGGTGGCGGCGATGGTGATGTTCTGACGGATTGGGTCCTTCGCGCTTATGAGGGAGACCGGCAACCTCCACTCAACGCACTCTTTGTACTGGGCCCCTTTATGCCGCCCGATACCCGCGCCAGTTTCCGCGACCGAATACAACAACTGCCCCGCGTCCGTGCCGTTACCTTTGATAGCCACCTGGAAAGCCTGATGCAGGAGGCAACTGCCGTTGTCGCCATGGGCGGATACAATACATTCTGCGAAGTGCTCTCGATGAACAAGCGCGCCCTCATCATACCTCGCACAGTGCCGCGGCTGGAACAATATATCCGGGCAACCCGTGCGGCAGAGGCCGGACTGATTGGTGTCCTCGTAGATGATGGTGAGCGGTCGGGCGACACAATGCTGACAGCGTTGCGCCATTTATCGCAGCAAAAGAAACCATCAGAAGTGATAATTCCGGGGTTGCTCGACGGGCTGACCAATTTGAACCGGCTGGTAAGCTTGCGTTTCAAGGCTGTTGATAAACGACGGGCGGATCTATCTTCTGAACAAGCTATTGCTTCCGACTAATTGGCCACAGCTTATTTAAGAACCAGATACATAACTTTCCCATCAGCAAGCCGGGCATGATCAAGAGGCGGCAGATTATTGCTGGACATTATCCCCTCAATATTTCTGACATAGGCCTCTCCCCGCTCTGAATATTTGATAAGCGTACCGACCAATTCAGGCCCTGTTACTGCTTTTCCGTCCGCCCGAAGGGACGCGCGGCGGTCCCGAAAGCCCGCATAGGCATCATGGGAGTTCAGGTTCAGCATGTACGCGCGGACTGAATCCAGCGGTGTCTTGAAGGCTGCGACACTATAGTTGCCTTTGCTTTTCCGTTGATCCTTTGGCTTGATACCGCCCTTATAGCTCCACTGCCCGAAGAGAGCATTCCCCTCCGCCGCAAAGCGGGAGGTCCCCCAACCACTCTCATCCACCATTTGCGCAACAATCAGGGACGGCGGAACAATATCCATACGTTTCTTGATCTCCCGCCAGAACGCCGCGTCATATTCACCCTTGGCGAGGCCATATTCTTCCGCCTGTGTCGCGAGCCATTTCTTGTCATGGGATGAAAGATCTTGCCCCGCAGTATGATCTTTCTCAATCGCGGTCATCTTTTTCCGGTCTTCACGCAGGTGATGATTAGCAACGAAAGCAAGCGGTATGGAGAGACGGAAGAAGGTTTTCTTTTTCTCCGCTACCGGCATATCCGGGGCCACTTTTTTACGCCATTCCTCCGGGATATCGAGGATGGTGTAGGGAGGCACATCTTGTGCGCCCGATTTCCACTTCGGGATGGAATAACCGCTACGCTTGAAGAAACTGGCGAAATCGTCAAAATTCTGGATCGTAATCGTCTCTGCTCGAAGAGGTAGCGCGGCCCCAAACAAGAGAGCACTTGCAACAATCCCCCCACCAAGATGTTTCGCTACACTCATTCTATTCATTTTGCGTCATTCCCCCAGACTTCAGATATATAAATGCATTATGCCATGATTTCGAACAGATCGGGAGCCTGTTAGGGATTATTCTGTCTGCGACTCTGTTATCTAAATGTCGAAACAACGAAAACACGGCCCCCTCCCTTATTTCTCTTGCACTGCAATTTATACCCTGCCGACCCGGTTTTTTACAAAAACGACATACAAATAATTTTTTAATGCCGATGCTCTTCACTTGGACAGTTTCCGCTTGCATGGACACGTCTACAGGGAAATAGTTGTTGAAATCACTTGGCAAGCGAGAGGGAGGTACAGCCGATGAGCGACAAATACGATGCCGTCATAATCGGTGCCGGCGTTATCGGTGCCTGCATAGCCTATGAACTCTCGAAGGCCGGCCGCAAGGTTCTGTCGATCGACCGCCTGCCCGCTTCCGGCTTCGGCTCAACATCTGCCTCCTGCGCCATCATCCGCACCTATTATTCCGCGCTGGACACCTGCGCACTAGCCTATGAGGGCTGGTTCTACTGGAAGAACTGGGCCGATTATGTCGGTGTGGAGGATGAAAAAGGCCTGATCAAGTATCATGATACGGGCGCATTGATCGTCAAAACGCCGCATAATGACTACATGCGGAAAATCTGCACCCTGATGGACAAGATCGGCTGCCCCTATGAACATTTAACGCCCGAACAGATGCACGAAAAGCTGCCGATTATCGACACACACCAGTTTGCGCCGGTAAAACGGCCCGACGATCCGTCCTTTGGCGAACCGACGGGCGACAGTGTACCGGGGGGCGTCTTCTTCCCGCGTGGCGGTTATGTCAGCGACCCGCAGCTTGCCGCCCATAATGCCCAGCGCGCGGCGGAGGCTCACGGCGCCAAGTTCAGGTTTAATGCCGAGGTTACAGCGATCCGTCAGTCGGGCGGCCGCGTCACCGGCGTCACGCTGAAAGACGGGACCGAGATTGATGCGAATGTTGTCGTCAATGTTGCCGGGCCGCATTCCGCCAAGGTCAATGACATGGCCGGGGTGCTGGAGGATATGAAAATGACCACCCGCGCCCTCCGGCATGAGGTCGCGCATGTCCCCTCGCCCGACGGATTTAATTTCGAGACCGACGGTGTGGTGCTGTCCGACAGCGACGCCGGGATATACTGCCGGCCGGAGCTTGGCAATCATATCCTGATCGGCTCGGAAGACCCCAAATGTGATACGCAGGAATGGGTCGACCCCGATAACTTCAACGAGGATTTCACCGAGCAATGGAACGCGCAGGTTCTCCGCCTCGCCCAGCGCTTTCCGGAAATGGGCGTGCCGCGCCAGACCAAGGGTGTCGTTGCGCTTTATGACGTGACCCGCGACTGGGTGCCGATCTATGACAAGTCGAGCCTTGGTGGCTATTACCTCGCCATCGGCACCAGCGGCAACCAGTTCAAGAACGCGCCGGTTGCCGGGCGGATGATGGAGAAACTGATCCGCGAATGCGAGGCGGGCCGCGATCACGACAGGGACCCGGTTCATTTCCATCTTGAAAATATCGACTACGATCTTTCCATGGGCACTTTTTCGCGCAACCGGGAGGTCAGCCAGGACAGCAGCTTTACCGTCCTTGGATAGAAGACAGTTTAAAAACGAGAGGGCAGAAACATGAAATCCCATGTCAAGGTAGCCGTTGTCGGAGGAGGCGTCGTCGGCTGTTCCGTCCTCTATCATCTGGCCAAGCTCGGCTGGACCGATATCGCGCTGATCGAGCAGTCGGAACTGACCTCCGGCTCCACCTGGCACGCCGCCGGCGGGTTTCATACCATCAACTCCGACACCAATATCGCCGCGCTGCAGGGGTATACCATCAAGCTTTACAAGGAGCTCGAGGAACTGTCCGGGCAATCCTGCGGCCTGCATCATGTGGGCGGCATTACACTCGCGGGAACGCCGGATCGCATGGATTACCTGAAGACCGAGCGGGCGAAGCATCGCTATATGGGCCTTGATACCCATATCATCGGACCGGCGGAGATCAAGGAGCTTTCCCCCATCACTAATGTCGAGGGCGTGATTGGCGGGCTCTATGACCCGCTCGACGGTCATCTCGATCCTTCCGGCACCACCCACGCCTACGCCATGTGCGCGCGCAAGCTGGGCGCCGAGATATATCTTCGCAACCCTGTGCTGGAACTGAACCCGCAACCAGACGGAAGCTGGCAGGTCGTCACCAAGGACGGCACGATCAACGCGGAATATGTGGTCAATGCCGGCGGTCTTTGGGCACGGGAACTCGGCGAAATGGTCGGCATTTTCCTCCCGCTGCATCCGATGGAGCATCAATATCTGATCACCGAGGATATTCCAGAGATATATGAGCTTGGCCGGGAGCATCCGCATGTCATGGACCCCGAAGGCGAAAGCTATCTTCGCCAGGAAGGCCGTGGGCTCTGCATTGGTTTTTACGAGCAGGACTGTGATCCATGGGGTGTGAACGGTACACCTCTTGACTTCGGCCATGAACTGCTCCCCAACAAACTCGACCGTATCGAGGATAGCATGGAATTCGCCTTCAATCGTTTCCCGGTCCTCGGAACGGCGGGCGTCAAGAATGTGATCAACGGTCCCTTCACATTCGCCCCCGACGGCAACCCCCTGGTCGGGCCGGTACCGGGGCTCAGGAATTACTGGTCAGCTTGCGCGGTGATGGCAGGTTTCAGTCAGGGCGGCGGTGTCGGCCTCACCCTTGCCGAATGGATGATCGAGGGCGAACCAAGCCGTGACGTTTTCGCCATGGATGTGGCGCGATATGGCGACTATTGCTCCCGTCCCTATGCGCGAAAAAAGTCACCGAGAATTACCAGCGCCGCTTCAGTATTTCCTACCCCAATGAAGAACTGCCCGCCGCACGGCCCTTCCAGACAACGCCCGCCTACCCGATCTGGAAAGAGCAGCGCGCGGTCTTTGGTCAGGCCTATGGGATGGAGGCAGTCAATTACTTCGCGCCGGAGGGAGAGCCGCTTCTGGAGACACCCTCCTTCCGCCGGTCCAACGCCTTTGATGCTGTTTCCGCCGAATGCCGGGCCGTGCGCGAAAAGGTCGGAATCACGGAAATACACAACTTCGGCAAATACAAGGTGATGGGCCCCAAGGCGGCGGAGTGGATCGATATGATCATGGCGGGACGCGTGCCCAAGGTCGGACGGATGAGCCTGAGCCCGATGCTGAGCCCGAAAGGACGGCTGATTGGCGACTTCACCATCGCACGTCTGGGTGAAGAGGAGTTCCAACTCACCGCTTCTTTCGGAGCGCAGGCGTATCATCTTCGCTGGTTCTGGGATCATCTGCCGGAGACAGGTGTCGAGATCGAGAATGTCAGCCTTAAACGTATCGGGTTCCAGATTGCGGGACCCCGGGCGCGTGATTTACTCGCCAAGGTGACCTATGAGGATGTCTCGACAACGGCCTTTCCCTTTATGGCGGTCAAACGCATGGGTGTCGGGCTGTCCGATGCCATTGTCCAGCGGGTCACCTATACCGGCGATCTCGGCTATGAAATCTATGTCCCGGCAGATGAACAGATCGGCATTTATGAAGTGCTGGCCGAGGCCGGCGAGGAATTTGGCCTCTCCCCGTTCGGGATGCGCGCAATGATGAGTTTGCGGCTTGAAAAATCCTTCGGTTCCTGGATGCGGGAATTCAAGCCCGACTACACACCGGAGGAAACCGGCCTCGATCGCTTCGTCGCCTATAACAAACCCGCCGACTTTATCGGCAAGGCCGCTGTGCTGAAAGAAAAGGCGGAGGGCGTCAAACGCAAGCTGTCCACCTTCGTTGTCGAGGCGCTGGATGCCGATGTCCACGGGGATGAGCCGATCTGGAAAGACGGCAACGTGGTCGGCTTCGTCACCTCCGGCGGCTATGCCCATTATGTTGGGAAATCCGTCGCCATTGGTTTCACCCCGCCTGAAATGATCGAGGACGGCGGCGACTTCGAGATCGAGATCCTGGGAGAAATGCGACCCGCGAAAATGGTGCTCGAGCCCCTGCTCGACCCGACGGCGGAACGGATGCGGGGATAAATTTCCCGCTCTATTAAGAGGAGATAGTTATGACGGCAGGAAATGAACGCTCTCCCGGTCGGCGCTCCCGGCGCGGCCACCGGGTCAAGGCAAGTTTCACCCAGCTCCCCCGCCAGAAAGTCGTCAACACGTTCAAGCCCATCGAGCTTCTGTCCGAAGACCAGATCGAGGATATCCATAACGCCTCCATGGAGATCCTTGAAAATATCGGCATCATGGTCCGCCTGCCAAGGGCGCGGGAAATCCTGAAGAAAGCCGGACAGAAAGTCGATGAGGATACCCAGATCGTCTATTTTGATCGCGGGTTCATCATGGAGGCAATGTCTCACGCGCCATCCGAATTCACCCTGCATGCCCCCAACCCCGAGTGCGATCTCGCCATTGGCGGCCAGAATCTCGTTTTCTCCATGGTCGCGAGCACGCCCAACGCCATGGATATGGATGGCGGGCGGCGGACTGGTAACCGGGTGGATTTCCGAAATTTCCTTAAACTGACCCAGAGCCTGAATATCCTTGGGACCAGCGGCGGCTATCCGGTAGAGCCGGTGGATATTCATGCCTCTATCCGGCATCTGGAATGCGGGCGGGATTTTGCCACCCTGACTGAAAAAGTCCCTTATATCTACTCCCTCGGGCGCGACCGAAATCTCGACGGAATCGAGATGGCGCGGATTATGCGCGGCATCAGCAGGGAGGAAATGCTGACCCAGCCAAGCCTGTTCACCATCATTAATTCCAACTCCCCCTGATGCTGGATTCCCCCATGCTGGAAGGAATTATTGAGATGGCGGCCCATGGGCAGGTTGTGATGCTGACTCCTTCACTCTCTCGGGTGCAATGGCGCCTGTTACACTCGCAGGCGCTCTTGCCCAACAGAATGCGGAAGCCCTTGCCGGGATGAGCCTCGCCCAGACCGTCCGGCCGGGGGCCCCGGTCGTTTATGGCGGTTTTACCTCCAATGTGGACATGAAGTCCGGCGCCCCCGCTTTCGGCACACCGGAATATGCCAAGGCGACGATCGCCAGCGGACAGCTTATCCGGCGATATGGCGTTCCCTATCGGTCGTCCAACGTGAACGCCTCAAACGCGCCAGATGCACAGGCGGCCTATGAATCGGAAATGTCGCTCTGGTCACTGGTTCTCGGCGGCGCAAATTTCGTCAAGCATTCCACGGGCTGGCTGGAGGGCGGCCTGAGCGCGAGTTTCGAGAAAGTCATCATGGATGTGGAGATGATTCAGATGATGATCGAGATGATGAAGCCCATCGATACCTCTCCTGACTCTCTCGGCCTCGATGCAATGCGGGAAGCCGGTCATGGCGGTCACTTCTTCGGGACCCAGCATACTCAGGAGCGCTATGAAACGGCATTTTACACCCCGATCCTCTCAGACTGGCGCAATTTTGAAAGCTGGGTCGAGGCCGGCTCTCCTGATGCGATGAAGCGGGCCAATACGATCTATAAATCCATCCTCGCAGAATATGAGGAGCCGCCTCATGATCCGGCCCGGCTGGAGGAATTGAACGAATTTATCGACAAGCGCATTGCCGAGGGCGGCGTCAAGACGGACTTTTGACGCATACACAAATATTTTACTCCGGCGGCATTGTTTCACGGCGTAGACAACATAGTTCTAAGGAAAGATACTTTTCCGGAGTCGTCCCGATGCGCCGTTCAATCCTTTTGCTTGTTAGTTTCTGTCTTGCCATTGTCTCCGTCGTTCCCATAGCTGCCGCAGATCTTTCAAATGGCCGCTGCCACAAAGAGATCGAAAATGAAATCGCCAAGCTTTCCATTGCACCGGAGCGGATCAAGGCTGCGGACATCATCAACATCTATGACGGTAATGGCCCTGGTGGGGGCCGCATTGATCATGTTGAAGCCTGGATTTCCTTCAACGATTGCAAAGGAAATCTGGTGGTGAGCGTGAATAACGCCTGTATTATAGAGCAGGTCTACACGACGTATGAATGCCGCGTACCGGGCGTCAAGAATTACTGATCTTCACGCGTCGTAATCAACGACGACGTCATCGCTCAACGGATGGGACTGACAGGTAAGCACGAAGCCTTCTGCAACCTCATCCTCCTCAAGCGCATAATTGATATCCATCCGCACATCTCCGCTCACGACTTTCGCGCGGCAGGTGGAGCATACGCCGCCCTTACAGGCGTATGGCAGATCAAGCCCCTGCATAAGCGCCGCATCAAGAATTGACTTCCCCTCCTCTGTCATCTCTACATCGGTGCGGCGTCCATTCAGCACAACAGCAACCTGCCGTTTCGGGCCCATCTCATCCTGAACTGGTGATGCCGATCCCGCATTCTTCGCAGCCTCCGTAATAAAAAGCTCAAAATGGATGTGGGACTTATCGAAACCATGCGCCTCGAGTGCGGCTTCCGCGTCATGGATCATCTGCTCAGGCCCACAGAGAAACGCCTCATCCAAGGTCTTCACATCAATCACGCTGTCAAACAGGTCGTTGCATTTTTCCACATTGATGCGCCCGTTAAAAAGCGCTACGTCCTGATGCTCCCGGCTGAGGATATGCATAAGATTAAACCGGTCGGGATAAATATTTTTCAGGTCCTCAAGCGCCTCAAGAAAGATGATCCCGGCCACTGAGCGATTGCCGTAGACGAGCGTGACCTGCGATTTTGGTTCCGTTCTCAGGATCGTCTTAATAATCGACATAATCGGCGTAATACCGCTACCCGCTGCCATGGCAAGATAATGTTTGGCGCTTTCCGGTACGAGTGGCGTGAAAAATCGTCCTTGCGGTTCCATCACCTCAATCACCGCGCCGGGCTTATAATTTTCGTTAGCATGACAGGAAAATTTTCCGCCCGCGATCTTCTTGACGGCAATACGCAAATCGGGCTCGCCCACCGCGCTGCAAATTGAATAGGAACGGCGCACTTCCTCCCCCTCCAACTCTTCTTTAAGCGTCAGATGCTGGCCTTGCGTGAAGCGATAGGCGTCCTTCAACTCGTCCGGCACATCGAAGGAGATGGACACGGCGTCTTTCGTCTCGCGCACCACGTCCTTGATTTTGAGGGGATGGAAAATCGTCATTCTAGGAGCCTTATACACATTTAAAATAATCGAAGGGTTCGAGGCAGTCCCGACATTTATAAAGCGCCTTGCAAGCGGTCGAGCCGAACTCGCTTACTCGTTCCGTGTTCACGGACTTGCACTGCGGACAAATAACTTCTTCATGGCCAAGAAGAGCTGCCTTCCCCTTGTTCGCAGGGGGCGCGATGCCATATTCCTGCAGTTTCCGGCGTCCCTCCACCGTGATCCAGTCTGTCGTCCAATGCCGGGGAGATTTCTGATCTGACCTCGAAATCAGTAATGCCATGGAGCTTCAGCATATCGGCGATATCCGCCTCGATCACCTCCGTCGCCGGGCAGCCCGAATAGGTGGGCGTGATCACGACGACAACCCGACCGTCCTCATCTTCCTCGATCCGGCGGATAATGCCGAGGTCGGCAATACTCAGAACCGGAATTTCCGGATCCTTTACGAGAGCCAGAATGTCTTCGATGCAATCATGTGCCGCAAGGTCTACCATTTGGCATCCGGATAGGCGCGCGGCAGGAACTGCATCTCGGCAAGGATATAACCCAGATGCTCAGAATGCTTGCCCTCCCGGCTCCCGCGGACGGACCAGCTATTTTCAGGTCGCGTAAGCGTCGCCTCCGCAAGAACGCCATTGATATACTCATACCAATGGGACCGAAGCGCCGCGACATCGACGCCAATTCCGTCCGCAACCATCGCCTCATCCACCGCGTCCATATCGAACATTTCAGGAAGATAACCCCAGATCGCATCAATGGCGCTCTGCATCTTCTCATGGCTTTCCTCCGTGCCATCGCCCAAACGGATCACCCAGTCGGCGCTATGGCGGCGGTGATAGGTTGTCTCCTTCAAAGACTTGGCGGCAATCCCGGCGAGCCGCTCATCTGATGATTTGGAGAGCCTTTCGAACTGCAGATATTGGAAAGAATCGAAAAAAAATTGCCGCGCCATGGTCGCCGCAAAATCACCATTGGGCTGTTCTAGCAGCAGAAGATTGCGCCAGTCTTTCGTATCCCGGAAATAGGCGAGCCGATCTTCATCGCGCCCCTTTCCTTCCACCTCCCCGGCGTAGGAGAGGAACATCCGCGCCTGCCCCAACAGATCGAGACCGATATTGGTGAGCGCGAGGTCTTCCTCCAGCATCGGCGCATGGCCGCACCACTCGGCAAGCCGCTGACCGAGGATCAGGCTGTTGTCTCCAAGGCGCAAGAGATAGTCAAAGAACATATCATTATTGGTCATTGCGCCCCTCACATATGGCCGACTTCGTCGGGCAACTCAAAAAAAGTGGGATGCCGATAAAGCTTATCTTCGGCGGGCTCGTAAAAACTGCCGCGATCCTCCGGCGATGAAGCCACAATATCCGTCGATTTTACCACCCAGATACTGACCCCCTCACTCCGGCGGGTGTAGACATCCCGCGCATTGGTAAGCGCCATTTCCGGGTCCGACGCATGCAGGCTGCCGACATGTTTATGATCAAGGCCGTTCTTGCTGCGAATGAAAACTTCATAAAGCGGAAGCTCGTTTTTTATCTCATTACTCATGCCTAAATCTCCTTACGCGGCTTTCGCTTTACCGGCCTTTTTCTTCTCGGCGTAGGCTAGTGCCGCATCGCGGACCCATTTTCCACCATCATGCGCATCGACACGCGCCTGCAACCTCTCCCGATTGCAAAGGCCATTCCCCATGACAACGGATTTAAATTCTTCCCAGTCAATTTCGCCAAAATCATAATGCCCCCGCGCCTCATTCCATTTGAGTTTGTCATCAGGAATAGTCAGACCCAGAAACTCAGCCTGAGGGACAGTTGCATCGACAAACTTTTGCCGCAGATCATCATTTGACTGACGCTTGATTTTCCATTTCATAGACTGGGCACTATTCGCCGAATTCGCATCATTCGGGCCGAACATCATCAGGGTCGGCCACCACCAGCGGTTCAACGCATCCTGTGCCATTGCCTGCTGTTCCGCCGTGCCCCGCGCCATGTTCATCATAATGTCGTAGCCCTGACGCTGATGGAAGCTCTCTTCCTTGCAGATGCGGATCATCGCCCGCGCATACGGTCCATAAGAACAGCGGCAGAGCGCAATCTGGTTGGTGATCGCCGCCCCGTCGACCAGCCAGCCGATGGCGCCGATATCCGCCCAGGAGAGTGTCGGATAATTGAAAATTGAAGAATATTTTGCCTTGCCACTATGGAGCTGTTCGAACATTTCATCACGGGAAATACCGAGGGTTTCCGTCGCACTATAAAGATAAAGGCCGTGCCCGCCCTCATCCTGGATTTTTGCCATCAGGATTGCTTTACGTTTCAGGCTCGGCGCGCGGGTAAGCCAGTTTCCTTCCGGCAGCATCCCAACCACTTCCGAATGGGCATGTTGCGACATCTGCCGGATCAGGGTTTTGCGGTATTTCTCCGGCATCCAGTCTTTTGGCTCGATCCGTTTTTCCGCCCCCACCTTTTTCTGAAAGGCCGCTTCCAGTTCTTCCGGGTCTTGCTCCGTCACATCCATTTGCCACTCCCAAGCTTGAATGGCTCTATTATGATACAATTTGAATATTTTTTCAAATTATTTTGTATCATAACGAATGCAGAAGCAGGGCTGACGAAAAGAAACGGTCGATGTATACTTTCCCCATCAAGAACAATAACAATACAATTAAATCGGGATGAAACTCATGTTGGACACTTCCACAAAACAGGGCCGATATTCTGCCGTCGCTTCCCTGTATCATGCCTATTTCACCGGGCTACTCCTCACCCTTGCACTCCGCAAGAGCCATGCAGCGGCTGGCGACCTCAGTTTTCATGTTTTTCGCCGTCAACATCATGAAAAATTTCTCTCAAGTTTTGAGAAATTGGGACTATCTGACCTGCCCGATGCTGTCGCATGCGCGCAGTATCATTATCTTTCCAATGGAGTTGGCGGCGTTCCGGTCGAGTATATGTATGAAAGCGACGACAAGGCCTGGGTCCATTTCTGCCATCCCCGCTGGATCTATGACGGCGCGGCGATCTGCGGCGTCCCCCTTGAGGTCAACCACGGATACTTAAAAGGCTGGTACGCACAGAATGGCGTGAGCTTGAAAAATCCGCGCCTCGGTTTCGTCTGCACATCGCAGGATATGGATGGTCAATACGGTATGGCCGGATATTTCAAGGTGCACACTCATGACCTTGCGCCGGAGGAACGGTTGCAGTTTGCCCCGGGAGAAATTGCGCCCCCTTCGATCCATCCGCCGCGCCAACCTTGGATACCTCCGCCTGGCCGGAAGAAAGATTGAAGAAAGCTAACCGTAATTATTCCATGGAGTATGTAAAAAACGCCTTCATTGTTCTTGGCGATATGTACGGCCCACTAGAGGCTAATGCTTTCGGCGGCATCACCGCGCAGCTGATCGGAAAACAGTTCTATCGCCAGACCGCCGATACACTCGGTATCACCGGCGATAATATCGAAGCCTTCGCCCGTTATCTCGCCGGGATGATTGATGGTCATGATGACGAAGTGGAAATGATGAAGGACGGTGATGCCTTCCACGTTCGCCAGAAAGGCTGGCGCCTGATGCGCGGCACTGGTCCCCATCCCGCCAGCGTCTTTGAAAGCTGGAACCAGCTTTGGCAAGGTGCCCTTGCCGTGCATAACCGCAATCTCGTACTCGAAGTGCTGCAGCGGCAAGATTATGGCGACGAGTGCTTTGAATGGCGCATCCGGGAAAGGAAATCCTCATGAAGATTGTTATCACTGGCGGTGCGGGCTTTCTCGGCAAGCGACTCGCGAAAGCCTTGCTTGCACGCGAAAGCCTAACCGGCCCGGATGGCGTGACCAAGAAGATTAAGGAGTTGGTCCTTTTCGATATTGCGCCGGGTATCGATCTTGAAGATGACCGGCTTCGTTATATCTCCGGCGATATTTCGGATAGCGAGACGGTTAAAAAGCTAATTGACGAAAATACCGCCAGTATCTTCCATCTCGCCGCAGTCGTGAGTGCGCAAGCAGAAGAAGATTTCGATCTCGGGTTCCGCATTAATCTCAATGGCACCTATCATGTACTGGAGGCCGCGCGCGCCACTCCCCATGCACCGAAACTGCTATTTACAAGTTCCATTGCGACTTACGGTGGAGACCTCCCAGATGTTGTAGCCGATGAAACGGCGCAGATGCCGCAAACCTCCTACGGAACCGCAAAGGTTATGGGAGAGTTGCTGGTGCAGGACTATAGCCGCAAGGGTTATATTGACGGGCGGTCACTCCGCCTGCCGACCATTTCCGTACGCACCGGCCTTCCCAACAAGGCGGCATCAACATGGGCAAGTTCCATGATCCGGGAGCCACTTTGTGGCCGGGATGCGATCTGCCCGGTTAGCGAAACAACGCCGATGGCCTGCATGTCACCGACAAAAATCATCGGCGCCCTTATCCATGCGCATGACCTCCCCGCCGACGCCTTCGGGGCGACACGTTCCCTTCTTCTTCCCGGGATATCGATCACCGCAGGGGAAATGGCGGCAACGGTGGAGCGACACAAGGGCAACCGCAAAATCGGCAAGATACTCTGGCAACCCGACCCCGCTATTCAAAAAATCGTTGACGGTTGGCCCCGGGCAACCCATTCGGCGCGCGCCGAATACCTCGGCTTTGAAAAAGACAACAACCTAGACGATATGATTCATGGCTTTATCGAGGAAGACCTCGAGGATCAACTTACCTTATATTAGAGACGCCGGTAAAGCCGCGCTAGGCCTTCTTTCGAAGCTTCCGCGACGCCGCGTTCGGTAATCAAGCCCGTCACCAGCCGCGCCGGGGTTACATCAAAGGCATAGTTGGCAGACGAACTCTCCTCTGGCAATATCCGCACTTCGCTCACCTGCCCGGCGCTATCCTTCCCCTGAATATAATCCACCTCGTGGCTGTCGCGGATCTCAATCGGGATATCCTTCACCCCGTCATCAATTTCCCAGTCGATGGTTGGACCCGGCAGCGCCACATAAAAGGGCACATTGTTATCCTTCGCCGCGAGTGCCTTCAGGTAAGTGCCGATCTTATTGCAAACATCCCCCGCAGCCGTCGTCCGGTCTGTCCCGGTGATACAAAGATCCACCTCCCCATGCTGCATCAGATGCCCGCCGACATTATCGACAACAAGCGTATGATCAACCCCATGCTTGCCAAGCTCCCAGCAAGTGAGATGCGCGCCCTGATTACGCGGACGTGTCTCGTCCACCCAGACATGGACGGGGATGCCCTTGTTATGCGCCTTATAGATCGGCGAGAGCGCGGTCCCCCAATCTACGGTCGCGAGCCAGCCCGCATTGCAATGGGTGAGGATGTTGACAACGCCTGTCTTGCCCTTTTCCTCCCAGATTGTCTCGATCACGCCAAGACCATGATCGCCGATGGCGCTGTTGATGGCGACATCCTCATCACAGATTTGCGCCGCCTTCTCATAGGCAGCCGAGACTCTCTCGATTTCAGGGAGCGGGAGGAGCAGGTCCTGCATCTCCCGGATGGCCCATCGCAGATTGACTGCCGTCGGCCGCGTCGCAATCAGGACATCGCTTATTTTCTGGAGTGCCGCATCGCTCGCATCTTCGCGCAAGCCAAGACAGGCACCGTAGGCGGCTGTCGCCCCGATAAGCGGTGCACCCCGCACCAGCATCGCCTTGATCGCATGGGCAGCCTGATCTAGGGTGGTCAACCGTTCAACCTTGAATTCATGAGGTAATCGCGTCTGGTCGATAATATCAACGGACCAGCCATCTTCATTCAACCAGATACTGCGAAATGGCATTCCATCGACTTTCATCTACTGTCTCCCGATCAAAATTGGAGCGTAAAGTTTAACCGGAAAAGCCTTGCTTCGTCAGCCCTAAATCTGCAAACTCCGGGCAATAACAAGCACATCAGCAAGGAAAAGACAAATGGACGTTAAAGCAGCGGTCGCCCATAAAGCCGGAGCCCCTCTCACGATCGAAACTGTTACTCTCGATGGCCCGCGCGAGGGCGAGGTTCTGGTCGAGATCAAGGCGAGCGGCCTTTGTCATACAGACGCGTTTACGCTCTCGGGCGACGATCCGGAAGGCATTTTCCCCGCCATTCTCGGCCATGAGGGCGCGGGCGTTGTTGTCGATGTCGGGCCCGGCGTCACGTCCCTCAAGAAGGGTGATCATGTCATTCCACTCTATACCCCCGAATGCCGCCAATGCGACTATTGCACCAGCGGCAAGACCAACCTCTGCCAGGCAATCCGCGTGACGCAAGGCCAAGGCCTGATGCCAGATGGAACCAGCCGCTTCAAGATCAACGGGGAGAAGGTCTTTCATTACATGGGCTGCTCGACCTTTGCCAACTACACGGTCGTGCCTGAAATAGCCCTCGCAAAAATCCGCGAAGATGCGCCGTTTGACAAGGTCTGCTACATCGGCTGCGGCGTCACCACCGGGATCGGCGCGGTCATCAACACGGCAAAGGTAAAGCCCGGCGATAATGTCGTCGTCTTCGGCCTTGGTGGCATTGGCCTCAATGTCATTCAGGGCGCGCGGCTTGCCGGTGCGGACATGATTGTCGGTGTCGATCTCAACCCGGCCCGCAAGGAGCTGGGCGAGAAATTCGGCATGACTCATTTCGTCAATCCCAAAGAGGTCGAGGGGGATATTATTCCCTATCTTGTCGACCTGACCAAGGGCGGTGCGGATTACTCCTTCGAGTGCATCGGTAATGTCAATGTCATGCGGCAGGCGCTTGAATGCTGCCATAAGGGCTGGGGCGAGAGCATCATCATCGGCGTCGCGGGCGCGGGTCAGGAAATCTCCACCCGTCCGTTCCAACTGGTGACCGGTCGCGTCTGGAAAGGCACGGCCTTTGGCGGCGCGAAAGGCCGCACGGACGTTCCGAAAATCGTCGACTGGTACATGGACGGCAAGATCAATATCGACGACCTGATAACCCATGTCATGCCGGTCGAGAAAATCAACGAAGGCTTCGACCTGATGCATGAAGGAAAATCCATCCGCAGCGTCGTTACTTTTTAAAGCGGTATTATGAAAACTCTCTCAGAACAGGCCTGCTTCGGCGGCACGCAAGGCTTTTACGCTCATGAGTCCTCGGTCACGGGGACAAACATGCGCTTCGCCGTTTTTCAGCCGCAGCAAGCGCGCGGGATGAAAGTCCCTGTCCTCTATTATCTCGCGGGTCTTACCTGCACAGAGGAAACTGCTACCATAAAAGCGGGGGCACAGCGACTTGCATCGGAATTTGGCATTATGCTCGTGATGCCGGACACCAGCCCCCGCGGCGTGGGTCTGCCCGGAGAAGAAGATGACTGGGATTTTGGAACCGGCGCCGGATTTTATCTTGATGCGGTAAAGGAGCCCTGGGCCGACAGCTATCGGATGTACAGCTATATCCGGGACGAGCTACGCCTCCTGATCAACGAAAATTTCAACGCCGATATCGACCTGACCGGCATTTTCGGCCATTCGATGGGTGGGCATGGCGCACTCACCATCGCGCTTAAAAATCCGGACATCTATAAATCCGTCTCTGCCTTCGCACCGATTTCGTCGCCGATGCAATGTCCTTGGGGCCAAAAAGCCTTTACCGGATATCTAGGATCGGACAAGGCGAGCTGGATCGAGTATGACGCGGCGGAACTTGTGAAAAATGGCCACCGTACAACTCATATCCTGATCGATCAGGGGAAGGCCGATCAATTTCTGGAAGAGCAGCTAAAACCGGAAATATTCGAGGCCGCCTGCAAGGAGGCGGGACAACCCCTTACCTGCCGCCTGCATGACGGTTATGATCACAGCTACTACTTCATCCAGACATTTATGGAGGATCATATCCGCCATCATGTCTCTATCCTGAAGCAAAGCTAAACAGAAGCGAGATGCGCCCGAACATTCCGGTTGAACTCTTCGGGCTTGTCGATGGCGAGTTGGTGCGCGGCATTGTCGATCACCACCAGATTTGATCCTTCGATCTGCCGGTGAATCAACTCTGATGAGCTGAGCGGTGTGCCCATATCCTCCCGCCCAACGATGACAAGAGTCTTTTTCTTGATCGCCGGAATGCGATCCCTGAGATCAATTCCCGCGATGGCGTGGCAGCAGCCGACATAGCCATTAATGGAGGTATCGACGATCATTTTACGTACACGTTCGCCCAGTTCCGGCCGGTCATCGAGCGATCCTTCCACGAACCAGCGGGACATAGTCGGCTCGACTGTCGCTTCCAGCCCTTCTTCTGAGGCGAGGCGAATACGTTCCGGCCAAAGCGCCGCGGCGCCGTCCGGTAGCGCACAGAGAGAGCTTGAAATCACAAGGCTTGTCGTCCGTTCTGGGTAGCGAAGCGCAAATTCTTGCGCGATCATGCCGCCGATGGAAAGACCAACGAAATGACTTTCCGTCACTCCATAAGCATCCTGTATCGCCGCCACGTCATCCGCCAACATTTTAAAATCATAGGGTCCTTCAACGGGGGCGCTTTTGCCATGCCCGCGCAAAGAATAACGGAGCACGCGGTGATCTTTTTTTAGATCCTCTGCCAGTTCTTCCCAGGCGGTCAGGTCGCAGCAAAGCGAATGACTCATCGTGACGACAGGCGCGCCCTCCGGTCCCTCAATGCTGGTTTCAAATTCTATTCCGTTTGCCGTGATTGTCATGATCGCTCCCTTGTTATTATTTAACGGGCAAGATCATTATGTCGGAAGTGCCACCTTGTTGACAAGCTGTGCACCGCGACTTGCCATGAAATAAAGGCCCATATAATGGGTCACATCCTGTGGATGGGCCGCCGTCGCGCCGTAGCCGATCTCCTCGGCCACGCCACGCGGCAGATCATAGGTCGAGCAGCCCTTGTCATAGACATGGATATCCTTGAGGCCCGGCATCATGTCATGGTTACGTGCACTCAAACTGGTGAGCACAAAATCCATCACGCAGATATCAGTGCAGATCCCGACGACGAGAAGATCCGTAATCCCGTTTTCTGTCACCCAGTCGGCCACCGCATTACTACCGTCTTTTCGGGTTGCCCCGATAAACCCGTTGATGCAATCCTTTTTAACAAGCGTGGTGTTGGCATCCTCTTCCAGCCATTTCAGTTCCGGCACCAATTCCTCTTCCCCCGTACCTGCCTCACAATGCGGCGGATAGGGAGGTTCGGGCTTGCCCGGAGTATGGGTGTCGAGGAACGCGAGGATCGGCCAGCCCTGCGCCGTGAAATGCCGGGCGAGGCGGACCGTTTCCGATACCATTGTTGAGACCTGCTCATTCGGTGCCGGCGGCGCAAGTGCCCCGGCGCCGACGGTCGCGAACCCATTAACCTCATCGACGATCACGAGGCCGACCTTCCGCCCCTCGGCGGCGGGGTCGAATTCGGAAAAGCCGAGCGGCATGGTCGCCGCCAGTTCATTTGTGAGGTCACGGGTAGTCATGGTCTCTCCTTACCTTATCCGCACTGTGGGGCGGGCTCGATCACACCAAGTTTTTTCGCGATATTCAAGGTGCCGTTGCTCGTCCGGGCGATATACATATTCATCGCGACATGATGATCGTTCTCGGTAATCCGCGCAGGACCCGTCGGGATTTCAAATGACAACCCTGCCATGCCATCAATCATGGCTTCCTTGTCGATCTTGCCGGCCTTCTCCAACCCGCCTTTCAGCGCAATCAGGGAATTATAATGCGTCATCACATAGAAGGAGACAACGGCATCATCTCCGTTTGCTTTGCGAATTTTGGCGACAAAGTCCTGCACGCCCGGCTCTGGTGAGCGGGCTACGAACGGAACGCCCGCATACATCCCCTCGCCCTTGCCCTCACCGAAGGCGCCGAGATAGGTTTCCGCGAAGCCAAGAAAGGCAATCGTCATTTTCTTGGTAAGGCCGAATTCCTCCGCCTGCTTAATGAAGGTGATGCCATCGGCACCCGGCAGCGCGAAGAGGAGGATTTTCGCACCCGAATCCGCAATCTTGCGAATGATGGAAGAAAAATCCTTGACGCCAAAGGGGGTATATTCTTCGCCGACGGTTGTCCCGCCAATATCGCCGATAATTCCTTTTGCCGTTTTGAACATGTTCCGTGGCCAGACATAGTCTGCGCCGAACATATAATAGCTGTCCCCAAGTCCCTCTTCTTTCAGATACGGGATGAGCGGTGCCGTATCATGGTTCGGCACGGTGTTAAAGGAAAAAAGATAGCGATTGCAGATACCACCTTCATAGTTGGTCGCATAAAGAAGAGGTGTCCGGCCCCGTTCCATCGTCGCCGCCATCGCATCACGACCGGCCGATGTGATCGGACCCGAGATGGCCATGACCTCATCCCGTTCGATCAGCTTTCTCGCTTTCTCAACCGAGGTTTTGGGGTCCGTCTTGCCATCTTCATAGAGCATTTCAACCTGATGGCCCATAATACCACCGCCCGCGTTGATTTCCGCAACCGCCAGATCGAGACCCATTTTCGCCTGATTACCGAAGAGTTCCAGACCGCCGGAGAAAGGCTGCACCGCGCCTATTTTAATGGACTTCCCGGCGGCAATGGCGGGCATGCCGATCGTGGAAGCCATTGCTGTCGCGCCCATCGCGCCCATGAATTTTCTTCTGGAAATCTCGATCATCGCTTTATCCTCGTAATCGTTAAAATACCGGGGTTCCGGCTTAACAAAACAGTTGTTTGTTAAATTGAATTGTGCATGGTTATGCCAGTTACCGTAAAAGAATCAAATAATTACCGATAAATATCGGCATTTTGCCCGGTTTTGAGAATAAAAAGCAAAAAATTCAAACGTACACATATTAAACTTTGTATGTGCACGTTCCTTATTTGTAAGTATGCATATGAAATAACCTGAATCGGCGAAACATGCATGTCTATCCTTGAATTGAAATCACTAAGCAAGTGTTTTGGCGGACTTCGTGCCGTCGATGATTTTACGCTTACTTTAGCGGAAGGGAGCCTGAATGCCCTCGTCGGGCCGAACGGCTGCGGGAAATCCACGCTATTCAACCTGATCACCGGATTAATGAGGCCCGATGCCGGCAAAATCCAATTCAAGGGTCAGAATATCACAGGCTGGCCACCGCATAAAATTGCCCGCCTTGGCATCGGCCGTAAGTTTCAAGTCCCCGCCATATTTGAAGAATTGTCGCTTCGGGAAAACTTGATTATTGCCGCCAGAAAGAACGAACAGAGAGCGGCCATTGATAACATTCTTGAGCAGATAAATCTGAGTAATGAGGCTCATATGCTAGCGGGAGAACTCGCCCATGGTCAGAAACAATGGCTTGAAATTGGATTGTTGCTGGCCCAGGCCCCGTCCCTCATTTTGCTTGATGAGCCGACCGCCGGCATGACAGCAGCAGAAACCTATGCGACTGCGGAACTGATCACCCGCATCAACCGAGAACGGTCCATAACGGTATTGGTGATTGAGCATGACATGGGCTTTATTGAGCATCTCGCCTGCCCGCTTCATGTCATGTCGAAGGGACAAATTCTGAAATCAGGGAATTTCAAAGTTATTCGCAATGACTCGGAGGTGAAGGCCCTCTATTTTGGCCAGTCGGAGGCGATGACCGATGCTTGAGATACACAACCTTTCTTCAGGTTATGGCGACGCGATGGTGCTTCGTGATTTTTCCTGCCAGATTGACACCGGCAAGGTGACCGCCCTGATGGGCCGCAACGGCATGGGAAAAACAACGCTAGTGAAAACCATCATGGGACTAATCCGGGCAAAATCGGGCCGCATCATGTTTGATGGCACGGCCATAGAAAAGCAACCCACCCATCAGATTTCCCGGAACGGTATGGGCTATGTGCCGCAAGGCCGCGAAATTTTCGCCGATTTCACCGTTACGGAAAATCTACACCTTAGCCTTCTCGGCCATGAAGGCGGGAATGTTCTGACGCTTCAACAGATATATGACTGGTTTCCGATCCTGAAAGAACGGGCTGAGCAACGCGCGGGAACATTCTCGGGCGGGCAACAGCAAATCCTCGCCATTGCCCGGTCTCTAATTGGCGGGCCGAAGATGCTGCTCCTCGATGAACCGACGGAAGGGATACAGCCCAGCATTGTCCATGAAATCGGCGTTCAGCTGAAACGCATCGCGCATGAGACAGGCCTCAGTATTCTGATCGTGGAACAGAATGTCGATATGGTGCGCACCCTCGCCGATGAGGTGCTGTTCATGGAAAACGGCGCAATACAGGAGCGCTGTGATATTAACGCAATGCGCGATGATGACAGCCTGTTGCATCGTTATCTGTCGGTTTAGGATTTTACTTTATGAGTGAATTTATTCCCATAATCCTCGACGTCAGTTCCTATATCCTAATTCTGGTGCTTGTCGCGCTTGGGTTAATGATCGTGTTTGGCATGATGGGTGTGATCAATATGGCCCATGGGGAGCTGTTTATGATCGGCGCCTATGTGATGGTGGCGGCCCAAAGTGTAGGGCTCCCTTTTCTCGCCGGAGTCATTCTCGCGCCCATAGTTGTTGGATTCCTCGGCCTTCTGATCGAGACTGCTTTGATACGCCATATCTATCTCAGGCCCCTCGATACTATTTTAGCGACCTGGGGCCTATCCATCGCCTTGAAGCAGCTTGTCGTACTCACATTCGGACCGGAATCCCATAGTGTCCCTCTGCCCATCGATGGCAGTCTTGAACTCGGCATATTCAGCTACCCGCTTTATCGCCTGATCCTGATGGCAACATCCGTCCTTCTTATCGGCGGCACATTCTGGCTTTTTACCCGCACAAATTTCGGCCTGATGGCCCGCGCCGTGATTGCGCGTCCAGATACCGCTGCGACACTCGGTATCGATACTCGTAGAATGTACCGCTGGAGCTTCGTGATCGGCACTGCGCTCGCGGGGCTTGCCGGCGCCCTTGTCGCCCCCATCATCAGTGTCGACCCTCAAATGGGTTTGGGTTATCTAGTGCCGGGTTTTCTCTCCATCCTTGTCGGCGGAGCCGGACCACTCGCCGGGGTGTTGGTCGGCGGGGCCGTTGTCGGCGGCGTCAACAATCTTCTTGCTGTATGGATATCACCGGTTGCCGCAATGATTACGGTTTATATCATCGCCATCCTCATCATCCGGCTCAAGCCCGAAGGTCTAATGGGAGGGCGCCGTGCGAAATAACTTTCTAGCTCTTCTGGTTTTCGCCATCCTCGCCGCCGCGCCAATCCTCATCGGCGGCTATTGGACGGGACAGCTCACCACATATCTCGTCTATGGCCTGCTCGCCATGTCTCTCTCGCTTGTCTGGGGATATGGCGGTATTCTCTGCTTCGGGCAGGCGATGTTCTTCGGGATTGGCGGCTATATCATGGCTATCCTGACCAAGGGCATGATCGCACCGGAACTGACCAGCAGCTATCTCGGCCTTATTGCCGCCATGGCGGGCTCTGCCCTCTTCGCCCTTGCGCTTGGCTATTTCCTTTTCGCGGGCCGAGGGATCAGCGGCGCTTACCTTGCTATCATCACCCTCGCCATGGCACTGGTGCTGGAACGGTTGATGAATAACTGGTACGCGCTTGGCGGCTACAACGGCCTGCTCAACGTCCCACCGATCAAGCTCACATTTCTTGGCGCCAGTTTTGAGCTTTGGGATCGAATGCCGACATTCTACGCCGTTCTTGCCGTTGTTGCCCTCGTCTATTTCCTTGTCAACTGGCTGCTGAGTTCCGCCTATGGCCTGAAACTGACAGCAAATCGCACGCACCCGGACCGGCTGGCGTCGCTTGGCTATAATATACTCATAATTCGGCTCTCTGTTTTCGCGCTGGGTGCGGCGATTGCCGGACTTGCGGGGGCCATCTTTGTCACATTGGATGGGTTTGCGTCCCCTACCCTCATCGGCTTCACCCTCTCGACGGAGGCGTTGATCTGGGTAGCGATCGGAGGCAAGGAGATGCTGCTCGCAGCGTTTCTTGGCGCAATCCTTACCCGCACTGCAGAAAGCTGGCTTTCGGAAATCTTCGGGGATTACTGGATCCTGATTCTCGGGGTCGCCTTTATGATCAGCGTCGTCCTTCTACCTAAGGGACTTCTCGCCACACCCCTCGAAAAACTGACGCAAGGCAAAGGCAGAAAATCGCGCTAGATCATGGAGAAAGAGGGAAAATTCGACCATAATTATTTTGCAATAATCCGGATTCATAATAAAACAATGAGAATTGTAATCAGAGATCCGGTTCCGGATCTTTCACAACAAATAGAGGGGCGGGTTTGAGCGACATAAAGCTGGAAAAAAGCTGGCTCGAGCAGTTAGGCCCAGAATTCAACAAACCCTACATGCGGAATTTGCGGGAATTTCTGGTGGCGGAAAAGGCAGCCGGAAAAGTTATTTTTCCACCAGGCGACAGTATATTTGCAGCCTTCAACCACACGCCCTTCGATCAGGTAAAACTTGTAATATTGGGGCAGGATCCCTACCACGGCCCCGGTCAGGCACATGGCCTCAGCTTCTCCGTTCCATCCGGTGTGCAGATCCCGCCGTCTCTTCGCAATATCTATAAGGAATTGAACCGGGACCTTGGCCTTCCCTCTCCGACGCAAGGCAATCTGGAGCATTGGGCCGATCAGGGAGTATTGCTCTTGAATGCCGTCCTCACCGTGGAGCAGGCGAAGGCCGGCGCACATCAGGGCAAGGGTTGGGAACAATTCACCGATGCCGCCATTGCTGCCCTCAATGAGAAACGCGAACATCTCGTCTTTCTTCTTTGGGGCAGTTATGCGCAGAAAAAGGGCAGCTTTATTGACCGGCAGAGACATTTGGTTCTACAGAGCTCACACCCATCCCCGCTGTCGGCGCATAGGGGCTTTATCGGTAACGGACATTTTTCAAAGGCCAATGAGTATCTTCGCCAGTGCGGTCAGACGCCAATCGACTGGTCGTTAAAGGAATAGAGATGATAAGCGCAGAAAAACTGTTTCAAAAGATGCCAAAAGTCGTCGGCCACCGTGGAGCCAGTGGGCACGCGCCCGAAAATACACTAGCCTCTCTTCGGAAAGCAGCAGAGCTCAGTACTTCCTTCGTTGAAATTGATGTAACGCTCACGCAGGACAACTCGGCCATTATCCAGCATGATGCCGACGTCCGCCGCTGTACAAACGGCAGCGGGCCAATCTTGCTTAAATCTCTGGAAGAGGTCCGCGCCCTCGATGCGGGTAGCTGGTTCTCACCGGAGTTCACAGGAGAACACATCCCGACCCTGAGAGAGGCAACAGACATATTGCAGGAACTCGGCCTTGGCCTCAATCTAGAGATCAAACCCACAGTTGGCTGGCAAATCCCGACAGCGGTACAGGTCGCTAAAGAACTACTTGATTACTGGCCGGAGGACCTACCGCTTCTGATCTCTTCTTTCGCCGTGGAATGCCTGATCGAGGTGCGAAAGCACCTCCCAGAAGTTCCGCTTGGTTATCTCACCTCCGCTATTCCTCCGGATTGGGAAAAGCGAATGAAAGAGTATGACTGCGCCTCCCTTCATTGTGAACGGCATTATGTGACGGAGGATCACATCAATGCCATCAGGAGCGCCGGATATCGTGTGCTTGTCTATACGGTTAACGATCCAGAGGAGGCGAAAAAGTTTCTCGGCTGGGGCGCCGATGCAGTAATCACAGACTTTCCTGACCGGATGCTTGGCCTGTTGAAAAGCTAAACCGGACTATTGTTCTTTCTGCCCCACGACCAGGTAGGCGATTGACGACAGAAGTGAGTTGATACGCCGCATATCACCGAGCAGACTCAGGTGAATGGCACTGGCTTCCTGATCGAGCATTTGATCGTTTCGAAGGCGACGAAGATGTTCATCCACCGCCCGCCGCTCCGCCATCCGAAAAGTCTGTTTATGCTGAATCAGGTTATTCGCGGTAACCGCATTTTCCGTCATTAGCACGCTGAAAGACATGCGGAGGTTACCCAATACCATATCCAGCAGACGCACCTCATCGCGCAAATCCTCATCTGAGAGGGCGGTCTGGTTTTTATGGACCGTCTCCACCAGCTCGAGCATATTCATCACCACAATATTGCTAATATGGTCAATGGCTGTCGTAAAATTCAAAATCTCGGTGCAACGTTTTTCATCCTGCTCATCGAGCGATTCCCGGCCCAGCTGAGTGAGATACGCCTTGATCGCGCCGTCAAATTCCTTGATCACATTGTTATCGTCACGGATTTGTCTGAATAAATGCGCCTCTTTTCCGCCAAAAGTCTGGCGAAGAGAGCGGCACATTTTTTCCAGCACGTCCCCCATGCGCAATGTCTCTCTTACTGCATTTGCCATAGCAAGCTGCGGGCTTTCAAGTGCGGCCTTGTCGAGATATTGCGGCTGAGGCGTGTTGGTATCCTCCTCGACCTCGTCGGGAAGCAATCGCTCTGTCAAGCGGCCAAGCGGTCCGACAAATGGTAAGAAAAGCAGGGCGCATGTTAGGTTAATCAGGGTGTGGAAATTGACGATTTGACGTCCGGCGTCAGCCTCGAACGCGGCAAGTTGTGGTTCGATCAATCCAATAAACGGAATAATCGCAATAACAATGACCAATCGGCAGATAAGGTTGGCAAGCGGAGCCCGTCGCGCCGCCCTCTCTGCCTTTAGCGTCGCCATAATCGGCGGCACGGCCCCGCCAAGGTTTGCCCCGAGGACAATGGCATAGGCAACATCTATCGGGAAATGACCGCTCAGTGATAATGACAGCGCGAAAAGAACCGTCGCCAGAGAGGAATGGGCGATCAGGGTGATAATCGCCGCAATCAGCACGACCAGCACCGGCTCACCCGACAGAGAACTCAGAACGAACTGCGAGACGGAAGAATCGCGGATCGGTTCCGATGCAAGGGACAGCAATTTCAGGGCTGTGAGCATAATCCCAAGGCCCAACATGATCCGTCCGAGATTTTTGGCCCGCGTCGCATTCGCCGTGGCATGCCGGACAAACCCGGCAAACAAAAATACCGGCGCAAGGAAAGAGAGATCGAGGCTGAGCAACTGGGCAACGAGGGTCGTCCCCACATCCGCACCAAGAATAATGGCAATAGCAGCAGTCGCGGGAAGCAAACCGCGGCCTGCGAAGGACGCTGTTAAAAGGGCCGTCGCGGTGCTGCTTTGCAACATCATTGTTACGGTCAAGCCACCAAAGAAAGCCCGGATACGGTTTTTGAGACAGAATTTAAGGAACAGGCCGAGTTCACGCCCAAAGGCGCGCATGACTCCCGTGCTGACCATGCGCAGGCCCCACAAGAGAAGGGCAACTCCGCCCAATAGATTGATGAGAACTACAGTTCCGTCCAAAACGTCTGCCCTATTGTCCGGTCATTTAAATCGGATTTATTGTTATATCTTACGACAGCCTAGGTTGCGCGCAAACTCCCAAGAAAATCAACATTTTCCTGCAAAATCTCCACATAACTTTTCTATTTCTGGCAACTAGGCCGATAAATCGCCAGTCACAGCCTTCTCAAACAGGCGACTATACTCATCAGGGGAAAGAGAAATAGGGTTGCCCCCCGAGGATGGGTCCTCTACCGCCATGCGTCCAACAAGATCAGATTGTTTTGTATCGATACTGAGCGCGGAAAGATCGTTCGGGATATCCAGTTCCTTCCGTATTGCCAGCACCCAGGCTAGAAATGAATCATAAGACGGGTTGGCCAAACCGAGATATGCGGAAAGCCGCGCCAATCTGTCTGCAATGACGTCCCGGTTGCGGATCAACACATAGGGCATCAGAATCGCGTTCAGCATGCCGTGATGCGCATCATATAGCGCCCCCAACGGATGTGCGAGTGCATGCATTCCACCGAGGCCGCGCTGAAACGCCGTCGCCCCCATAGACGACGCCATCATCATCTGGCTACGGGCGACGAGGTTACTGCCTTCAAATGTCGCCGTTGGCAGAAATTCCTTCACCAGGCGAATTCCCTCAATGGCGATGCCTTCCGCCATCGGATGATAATGCGGAGAGCAAAAAGCTTCCAGATTATGCGACAGGGCATCCATCCCCGTCGCAGCGGTAATCATCTTGGGCAACCCAACAGTCAAAGCCGGATCGCCAATGACAACCGACGGCATCATCTTCGGATTGAAGACAATCCGCTTCACATGGTTTTCTTCATCTGTGATAATAGACGCGCGACCGACTTCGGACCCGGTGCCTGAGGTTGTCGGGATAGCAATAATCGGTGGTATTTCGGTTGCCGGAATATCTTCCCAATCGTGGCCGCCGTCGAGATAGCCGAACACAGTCTCCGTCTGCTGCGCCATCACCGCGACCGCCTTGGCCGCATCAATACCGGACCCACCGCCAAAGGCTATTACGCCATCATGGCCGCCGGCTTTATAGACCGCAACGCCGTCATCAACATTTTTGCCCACCGGATTTGCCTTGATATCACTAAAAAGACCGCAGCCAACGCCAGCCTTTTTGCAACTCTCCATCGCCTCGGCGATCATCGGTAATGCCGCAAGGCCCGGATCAGTCACCAGAAGTGGGTTTTTCATGCCCACTTCCTTGCAGGTCTCACCCAACTCCTGTAGTCGGCCCACACCGAAGCGCATAGCTGTCGGATAGTTCCAGTTCCCATTCAGAGCGCTTGCGTCTGTTGGCATATGTGTTCCCTTAAATTTTGGTTCGTAAATGATAGGATTTCGGCCGGGTCAGGCTTTCATAACCCACCGATGATAAAGTACAGCCACGACCGGAATTCTTGACGCCCGTCCAGGCAAGAGCCGGGTCGAGATAGTCGCAGCGATTCATGAACCAGGTACCTGTATTGATCTGATCGCCAATACGGATGGCGGCTGCTTCGTCGTTGGTCCAGACGGACGCGGTCAGGCCAAACTCGCTGTCATTCATCAGGCTGACTGCCTCCTCATCAGAAGCGACCTTCATGATACCGACCACAGGGCCAAAGCTTTCCTCGGTCATGATCCGCATACCGTGATCGGTATCAACGATCACATCCGGAGCCATATATGCTGTGCCTGGCTTATCTTCAGGGAAGAGCGCAGGGTCAATCAAGGATTTAGCCCCGGCCTTCACCGCATCCGCGATCTGTCCACGTACAAAATCCGCGGCCTTCGCATTGACAAGCGGGCCCAGTGTCGTTTCCGGATCAATGGGAGAGCCAAGCTTGTAGCCCTTCACCACCTCAACGAAATTTGCGACGAATTCATCATAGACATCGGCGTGCACATAAATCCGCTCTATCCCGCAGCAGGACTGACCAGAATTGAACATCGCGCCATCAACGAGATTTTCTGCTGCATAGGCAACATCCGCATCGCGCCGCACATAGGCCGGATCCTTACCGCCCAGCTCCAGCCCCACGCCAAGGAAGTGGCCAACAGCAGCTTCTTCAATGGCCTTGCCCGCCGGAACAGAGCCTGTAAAGCAGACATAATTCACCTTATCGGACTGGATGATGGATGCCGCCATTTGATGACTGGCAACGACAATCTGGAAAAGGTCCTTCGGCAGCCCCGCCTCAACAAAGGCTTCGACCATCCGTTCCCCACAGAGATGGGTCTGCGTTGCATGCTTCAGGATAACGGCGTTACCCGCCATTAGCGCTGGCACAATAGAGTTCACCGCCGTCATATAAGGGAAGTTCCAGGGCGCAATGGTGAAGACTACGCCAACCGGTTCCCGCTTGATATAACGGGTAAAGCCGGATTTTTCCGGCACCTTAATGTCTTTCAAGGCTTCTTCTGCAATGGAGATCATATGGCGGGAGCGTTCTTCAAAGCCGCCAACCTCACCTGCGCCAAACTTAACCGGTCGGCCCATCTGCCAGGCCAGTTCCTCAACAATCACGTCCTTTTTGGAGATGAAATTATCGACACATTTCTCAAGCAGCGCCGCCCGTTCGGCGATCGACTTCTTCTGCCACGCCCTCTGAGCGGATTGCGCTGCATCAAGCATAGTGTCAACGGTCGAAAGCGGCGTATAGGCACGTTCCACATAAAGGCTACCATCCACCGGGCTGATCGTTTTTAAACCTTCTGACATCTATACTCTCCAATCTAGGCGTTTGATATTTCTAGCATTATTCAGCAAATTTCTAATCAGAAATTTTCAAAAAATCACATTTTTAGTGATCACAATTTGTGTTTTATGAGGGCAAAAAATGTGGATTCCCACACGATGTTTCATTTTTTCCCAAAACATGCTACGTATTCTAAAAAAATGCCGTCTCATGTCGGCTGTCAGCGGGGAAATATGAAACAAAATAAACGGCAATTTGCCATCATGAATATGCTGCAGGTCGAAAGATCTTGCGGAATTGTAGATCTGGCGAAGCGACTGGACGTCTCTGACGAAACGATTCGCCGTGACATTAAAGAAATGGCGAAGTTTGGCGCGGTTGAAAAAATTCACGGCGGGGTGATGCTGCCCAATACCGCACTGGAAGCTCCGTTCCTGCGACGCCTTGAAACACAGCGGACGATCAAACAAAAAATTGCGGAGCTTGCTGCCTCCCTCATTGTAGACGGGGAGACCCTGCTGATCGACAATGGCAGCACTTCCTGCTACGTCGCGAAAGCTTTGAGTTCGCGCCGGGACCTTACGGTAGTGACCAATTCGACTGAGGTTGCGCGCGACCTCTGTGCCCGCAACAGCAATAAGGTTTTCATGGCGGGCGGCGAAATCCGAGCGGATGACAGCGCGACCTATGGCCCGACCGCCGTCAATTTTGCGAAACAATTCGCGACGGAACGAGCCATCCTCTCGATTGCTGCGGTCAGTGCCGATCAGGGATTTCTGGATTGCGACCTTGGGGAGGCCGAGTTCAAGCGGGCGATTCTGCCTCAAGCCGCCAGCATAATCGTGGTTGCCGATCATACGAAATTTAATCGACCAGGAGTGGTCAAAGTGTGCGATTTTGACGCCATTGACCTTCTCCTGACCGATCAGCTGCCCCCGCAGAGTATAATTGATAAAATTGGCCGCGACCGGATCATGATCGCCTGACTTCTGGGGATGCCGCATCCCTAGTCATTGAGCCGGGTATGAATTTTCACCGTAAGCCAGTTGCGCACCTCTTGCTGCTTAACACGGGTCTCCAACACATCGTCATCCACCCCTAATTGCCAGCGAAGATAACTTGTACCTGGTGATTCATGCAGCGCCTGCATTTTATCGATAAACTGGTCCGCATCATCAAGTGAGGCAAAGTTTCCCTGCTTGGTAAGCGCTTCACGGCGCCAGCGACAAAGGCTCGCTACTTCGTTAAAATCATACTCAGGATGATATTGCACGGCCCAGAAACTACCGCCCTTATGAGTTACATCCACTGCCTGCACATGGGAAAAATCATTACCGGCAAGCAGAACAGCCCCTTCGGGAAGCTCCGCGACTTCATCTTCATGACTGGTGAAACCATCGAAGACAGCCTTTTTCCCCTCATACATCGGGTGAGCGCGGCCCGCGTCATTCAGGCTGATTTTGCGAGCAAGACCGAATTCCCGGCCCTTCGGATTCTTTGCACATTTACCGCCCGCCGCCGTCACCGCCATTTGCGCGGCCCAGCAACTTCCGAACATCGGTGTTTTCGCCTCATAGGCAGCTTTTGCAAAGTCGATCTGGCGGGTCACACGCGGATCGGCCTCATCATGGATTGTCAGGCTTGATCCTGTCCAACAGATCCCGTGATACGCCTCAAGGCCCGCCCCGGTGGGTAGCCTGCATTCTGCATCCGCCGGGAAAATAATATCCACTTCACATCCGGGCTCGCATTCTTTCAGCATCTGCGCATAAAGATCGCCCGCAAGCGTCCCGCCATTCTCCGCGAGAGGCCCACGATGCTCCATAGGATAGCCATCAAGCACTAGAAATCGAGCGGTTTTACGCGCCATAGCCAAGCCCTTTTCTTATACGGGGCGCGTATCGCCGCCGATGGTGACACGGCGCATAAACCGCCGATACTGCACATAATCATTCATAGCATAATGCTGTGTGCAACGATTATCCCACATGGCGACTGATTTAGGCTGCCAGCGGAAGCGGCAAACAAATTCAGGCTTGGTTGAGAAATCATAGAGATACTTCAGCAGCGGGGCACTTTCGGCATCCGTCATGCCCTTGATCCGGAGGGTAAACATGGGATTGACGAAAATTCCCTTGCGCCCGGAAACCTCATGAGTGCGGATCAGCGGATGTTCGACTTCCATTTCCACAGCGTCAGAGTATGTGTATTTAAGGCTATGTTTGCCTTCATATTTCTCGCGGGTGTGGCGTGGATCGAACGCAACGCTTGCCGAATGCACAGCAACCAGCCCGTCGAGCAATTCTTTCATGCCATCTGAAAGAGCATCATAAGCTGCCTCCATGCTGGCCCAGAGCGTATCGCCGCCAACCGGTGGGATATCAATACCATACAGCATCGTTACCATGGTTGGTTTTTCAAAGAATGTATTGTCCGTATGCCAACCCGTCCCGAAGGAAGCACCCTCACCTGCCGGTTTCAAAACCTCAATCAACTCGGGATGGGCGTTAGAGCCCTCAACAATGGGATGTACTTCGGGGGTTCCGAACCGTTTTGCAAATTCAAGCTGACCCTCGGGTGTAATTTCCTGATTGCGGAAGAAAACCACATGATTGTCGACAAGCGCATCATGGACGTCTTGGAACTGCTCGTCCGAGAGAAATTTGGACAAATCGACGCCTGCGATTTCTGCTCCAATACAAGATGTTAGCGGCTGGACTTCAATTGTATTGTATCCCATGGCATTCCCCATTTTTCCAGAATGATTAAATCTGCTGATAGAAAATAGCTAAGTCATTCTTCTTGGCAACGATAGTACCAATTTCACCGATTCATATATACCAGATTTAAAATCGAACGCTAAAGAAGAGCCGCCAGCCGCTTAATTCCCTCTTCTATCCGGCCAAGCGCAATGGAGGAAAAGCCGAGCCTGAAATAGCGCTGTCCCACTGCCTCGTCCATAAAATGGACTGCACCCGGTTCCAGAACTATGCCTTTATCAAGCGCGCTCGTCGCCAATCCCTCTGAATCAAGTTCTTCAGGCCCCTTAATCCAGAAACTTGTTCCACCGAACCGCGGCGCAGTCGTCATGCCCGGCATATGCTCTGTCAGTGCCGCCGCCATGCGGTGCCACCGCTCCCCATAAGCTTTATGCAGCTTATGGATATAGGAAAGGTGATATCCTTGCGCGATGAAAAGAGCAGTCGTGCGCTGATTATTGCTCGGCGCGTGACGGAGCATTAACCGCCGCAGGATCCGCAACTCCCGGATCAATCGTTCCGGTGCGACAATAAATCCAAGCCTCAACCCCGGAAACATGGATTTTGACAGACTGCCAACGTAAATCACCCGCCCGTCCCGATCCTCCGATTTGAGCGCGGCAACAGCGGCGCCCATATAATTGGTATCGCTTTCGAAATCATCCTCGATGATAAGCGAGTTGTTTTCCGCCGCTGATGCCAGGAGTGCCTTGCGCCGCTCTGGCGATAGAGTCACCGTTGTCGGATACTGATGGCTCGGCGTGACATAGAGAATTTCCGACTTCGCCACATTTCCATCAATCACAACCCCATTTTCATCCACGCCAAGCGGAATCAGGGATGCACCACGCCGATCAAAGATATTGCGCGCATCCGGATATCCTGGATCCTCAATGCCGACGGTCATTCCTTCCTGCATCAGTACGGCAGCGATAAGATAAAGCGCATTTTGTGCGCCAAGCGTGATCAGAATTTCCGACTCGTCCGCATAAATGCCGCGTTTGGGAAGTAGTTTGGAGCGAATTTCAGTAATCAGTTCCGGGTCATCCGCCATCACGGCGTCGTTGGCCCAGTCGCGCATGGCGAGGCGGCTCATCGCTTGCCGGGAACATTCCCGCCAGGCCGGCAGCGGAAACAGGCTGGCATCAGGCTGCCCATAGACGAAGGGATAGGGATAATCCTGCCAGTTTGCAGGCTTGACGATATTGCGCTGACGACCGAGGCGGCTTTCCAGCAACCTCTCCCAATCAACTGTCCCGCCAGAGTTGTCGGTACCTACTTCCTCTTGCGGCGCATTCTCAATATTTAGCGCGATATCACTCACGCGATAGCCTGAGCGAGGCAGTGCGACAAGAAAATTCCCCTCCACCAACTTGTCATAAACGATCATTACCGTGGTGCGAGAAATTTTGAGATCCTTCGCAAGCTTGCGGCTGGAGGGCATTTTTTCACCGGCGATCAACTGCCCGTTCATCAACGCCGCGATGATCTGCTCACGCAGCTGATTCTGGACAGGTTTTTGCAGGCTTCGATCAATGGTAAAAAGCAACTTGCGGAACCCCGGCTAAAGGAAGTTAAATTGGCACTGGTTTTCTCATGATAGGAATATTTTCAATATGTTGTCACCGCCGAAAATCAGACCCGCCACCGAAAAGGATTGCCCGGCTATGACCGAGGTAGCCCTGACGGCCAAAGCATTCTGGGGATATTCCGAAGATTTCATGCGTGAATGCGAAGCCGTTCTTACAATCACACCCCGTATGATAGCCCAGTGGGAAAGCGGCGTAATTGACCGAAAAGGCCAAATCGCCGGGTTCTATCTCGCGTCGTTTGAGAAAGAGGAGGCGGAACTCCAGCTCCTCTATGTCTCGCCGTTGCATATGGGAAGAGGCTTTGGACGTGCTCTGATGAAGGAGGCAGCGCAAAAGGCTTCCCGTCTTGGTTATAGCCACCTCAGAATTGAGGCCGACCCCAACGCGGTCGGTTTCTACAGAAGGATGGGCGCAAAGCAGGTCGGCTGGTGCCGGTCAGAGGTGGAGGACGCGCGCGAACTCCCCCTTTTGAGCCTGCCTTTAAAACCGGTTAGATAATCTCGAAGTAACGCTGCATTTCCCAATCGGTAATGGCTTTGCGGAATTCCCGCTCTTCCCACTCGCGGGTGACGGCATAATGATCGACAAAGGCATCCCCGAAGAGATCCCGTGCCGCCGTCGATTTCTTGAGTAACTGCGTCGCTTCCCACAGGGTTTTGGGAAGTGTAAGTTCTTCCGGAAATTCCTGATCATAGGCATTGCCGACAACTGCCGTTGTTGGCTCGATCTTGTTCTCGATCCCCCAGAGGCCGGAGCCAAGAGCCGCCGCAATCGCAATATGCGGATTGATATCCGCCGCCGCGATCCGATATTCGACACGCTGCGATTTATCCGACCCCGGGATTGCCCGAAGGGCAGTGGTCCGGTTCTCAATGCCCCAGCTTGCCTCCGTCGGTGCCCAAAAGCCGGGGATCATCCGGGTATAACTGTTGATCGTCGGTGCGATCATCGCGAGAAATTCCGGCATCAGCTTTTGCTGTCCACCAATGAAATAGCGCATGGCATCGCTGAAATTATTCTCTTTACCTTCGTCGAAGAAGAGCCCCTCCCCGTCCTTGCCCTGAAGCGACAGATGGATATGACCGCTTTGGCCCGGATAATCAGGCGACCATTTCGCCATGAAGGTCGCCATCAGATCATTTTTCTGCGCAAGAATCTTAGTGAACGTTTTAAATAGCGCCCCTTTGTCAGCCGCCTTCATGGCCTCATCATAGACAAGAGCCGCTTCCAGCACGCCGGGCCCTGTTTCTGTATGCAGTCCTTCGATGGGCATATCCATCTCTTCGCAGAGAGCAAGGAGCTGCTCGTAGAAATTATGCTCGACAGACGCACGAAGGAACGAATAGCCGAAATTACCCGGTGTAAAAGTGTCGAGATTGTAATAGTTTTTCTCGCGCACCGATTCTGGCGTCTCTTTAAAGAGAAAAAACTCAAATTCACAGGCCGCGGTTGCCTTGATGCCCATATCTTCGGCTCGCTTGAGAACACGCTTCAAAGTCTGGCGGGGGCAGACATGCCCCGCACGATCCCCAAATTCAAGCTGGAAAAACAGCATGTTATCTTCAAGCGGCAGTTCACGACAGCTATCAATAATCGGAACAACCTTGGCGTCTGCATAGCCATTCGACCAGCCAGTATAGCTTTCGGTATCATAAAGTTGGTCATTGACGTCCCAGCCGAGCACCACGTCGCAGAACCCGAAACCGGTTTCCAGAATGCTGAAAAACTTGTCTTTGCTGAGATATTTGCCGCGCAATACGCCATCAATGTCGAAAACGCCGACCTTGACGAAATCAAGATCACGATCTTCGATAATACTGCGGGCATCGGTGACTGTTTTAACGAAACGCGCTTCCATAAATTCCCCTTTGAAAATACGCCTTTCGCCAGCCTACCTTAACGGCCCAAAATCTCAAGCGCCTGTTGATGAAGTTCCTTTGTTGCCGCGGCAACAATTGTCCCGTCCGAATTGAAATCGGGCCGTTTGCCGGACCAATCCGTGATGACACCGCCCGCTTCCTCTATCACCGGGATGAGCGCCATATAGTCATAGGTTTGCAATCCCGTCTCTACAGCAAGGTCGGCCCAGCCGGAGGCGACCATCGCGTAGATATAGCAATCTCCGCCATAACGGCGAATACGGGATTTTTCACGCAAGGCTGCAAATTTCTCCCGATTTTCGGGGGAAAAATATTCAAGCGCAGTAGTCATCAGAATGGCGTCTTCAAGTTTGCGGCAATCACTTGTATGACAGCGGGTACCATTGAAATAGCTGCCTTCGTTCGCGATGCCAATCCAGAATTCATCGAGTTCCGGCATGGAGATCGCGCCAATGCGCACATCTTTATCCCGCGAAAAAGCGATGAGCGTGCCGTAAAGCGGCAGGCCGGATATAAAACTCTTGGTGCCATCGATGGGATCAATCACCCAGATATCAGTAAGTTCAGATCCTTCAAAGCCATGTTCTTCGCCGAGAATGCCGTGCCCCGGGAAACGTTCTGTGATCATATCCCGGAGCCGAGCCTCACATTCCCGATCGGCAATGGTAACCGGAGAGCTATCCAGTTTCTGGATAACATCGATGGGTTTACGAAAATAGGAACGGGTGACGGATGCGGCTGTTGTCGCCAGCGAACAGGTAAAGTCCGCCAAATCGGCAAGTTCGCCGGTAATGGGGGCTGTCATAACAATGGTTTTGGACATGGCCTCACGGATCATCTGGGAATTCTAACTGCCTCTTCATAGCAGCAGCAACGGCACAACTCCACATTTATTCCAACGAAATTTCGGGTAAATCAACAAACTCCAAAAACTTTAAGACGTTTCGCTATATTCCACCAAGGCTTCGGCCAGCCAGGCACCGGCATATCTGCTGAAGGAATTGCGAACATAAATGTGAAACGTTTCCCTTCCCACCTGCTCGACAATGGCCTGCGATTTTGCAATCAAGGTCTGGACGCAGTTGCCAGGAGCAAAGGCACGAGGGTGAAAATCCACCTCAGAGCTTTTCATCAGCACCTGGTGACAATACGGGCCGGAGATCTCAAAAATCGTGCGATTGGCGCTTACATCATTGATCGCGACATGTTGCCCTGAAAGCGCCTCTTCAAGTGATTGAACGAGGGACGCTGCCTCCCCCTCTCCCACTAGCAGCCACTCATCGGGCGAAAGCCAGAGGGCCTTGCACTCCTTACCTGCCGCCACCTTGTTCGGCGCATCCGGAAGGTCAAGACCGGTTGCGGTTTTCACTGCATTAACAAAGGTCGAATCAGTAACGTCACCGCGCAAATTGACCTGCACGCGTGGGCCAAGTTCCTTGAGACCATCAGGGAAACTTTCCGCAATAGCGGCGGCGGGGGTGATCCAGGGTGTCTCAGCCATTCAATCGCTCCCCTTCCTTGTCATAGAGTACCGGATCGACGATTTCTGCCGTCACGGTCTTACCTTCCAGCGGGGCAAAAATCTTCTGTCCTTTGCGCCCATGCCCGCCCTTGACGAGTGCGAGTGCGATCGACCGGCCAAGCGCCGCGCTGTAATAACTCGACGTCACATGCCCCGCCATCGGAATAGGCTTCGGCACATTCGGATCAAAAACAAGCTGAGCTCCTTCGGGTAATACGTCGTCTGGAGTTTCGGTCAGGAGCCCGACCAACTGTTTGCGGTCCGGGCGGGCAGTATCAGTCCGCGTGAAGGAACGCTTGCCAATAAAGTCGGGCTTTTTCTTGGAGACAATCCAGTCCATGCCAAGATCTTGTGGCGTGGTGGTACCGTCGGTTTCCTGCCCGACAATGATGAAACCTTTTTCGGCCCGCAGGATATGCATGCTTTCCGTGCCGTAAGGGGTGATATCAAATTCCGCGCCCGCCGCCATCACGGCTTTCCACAGCGCAAGGCCGCAGGTCCAGGGCACGTTGATCTCATATGTAAGTTCACCCGTAAAGCTGATGCGAAAGACGCGGGCATTGATCCCGGCGACCACTCCTGCCTTGAACGAAAGGAACGGGAAGTTCTCGTGAGACAAGTCCATTTCCGGCGCGAGCTTTTTAAGCACTGCGCCTGCCTTCGGTCCGGCGATGGAAACGGTCGCCCATTGCTCGGTGACGGAGGTACAATAGACCTTCAAGTCTGGCCATTCGGTCTGCAGATATTCCTCCAGCCAGTCAAGAACGCCCGCCGCGCCGCCCGTGGTTGTCGTCATCAGAAAACGATCTTCGGCCAGCCGCGCCGTGGTGCCGTCATCAAAGACCATGCCGTCCTCATGGCACATAAGCCCGTAGCGCACCCGCCCGACGCCAAGTTTGAGCCAGGCATTCGTATAGATACGGTTCAGGAATTCCGCCGCATCGGGCCCGCGAATATCGATCTTGCCGAGGGTCGAGGCATCGAGCACACCGACGGAATTTCTCACCGCCAGGCATTCGCGATTGAGTGCCTTCTGCATTGTCTCGCCCGTTTTGGGATAATACCATGGGCGTTTCCATTGCCCGACATTTTCGAACAGGGCCCCATTCTCCACATGCCAGTCGTGAATACTGGTTACGCGGACCGGATCGGACCAGTCGCCGAGGTTGCGCCCGGCCAGCGCGCCATAGGAGACCGGCGTATAGGGCGGACGGAAAGTCGTCGTTCCGACCTTGGGGATTGGTTTATCGAGGATGCCGGAAAGAATGGCCAGTGCGTTGATATTCGATGTTTTTCCCTGATCCGTCCCGAATCCCGTCAAGGTATAGCGTTTGATATGCTCAACGGACTCGAAGCCTTCGCGCACCGCTAGCTCGATATCCGCCGCTGTGGTGTCATTTTGCAAATCGACGAAATGTTTCGCCATCCCTTCCCCAATCGGGCGTGAGCTTGGGACGATCCAGTACGGCTCAATGCTGCCACCTGCAGGTTCATCGATTTCTGGGGCTGCGGGCTTGCGCTTCGGGGTGAAACCGGTTGCCCGCGCCGCATCCGCCCCCACCTTATATCCGCCCGCCAGACATTCCTTCAGAGTAAACTGACCGGCGAGTGCGCCTGCCACCTGTTGCGCCTGCCGGGGCTTTCCGGGCAGGAAGCAGACTTTTTCCTCATCATATTCAAGCTGGCCCTGTGACTGACTGAAAAGATGGACGACCGGGCTCCATCCACCGGACATAGCGACGAGATCGCAGTCGATCTGCCGCGCGGCGGAAGTATAGACCTTCGCGCCTTTCTGGATGGCCCGGACTTCTACACTCTCGACGCGCTTGCCGCCGGATGTGCCGGTGATTGCGTAGCCCGCCAGTATCTCGATATCAAGCGCGCGGGCCGCATCGACAAGCTCCCCGCTCACCTCATGCCGACAGTCAATGATCGCGACCACATCGCCGCCCGCCGCCTGTAAATCAATCGCCGCCTCATAAGCCGTATCATTATTGGTGAACAAAACCATCTTCTTGCCCGGCAGGACGCCATAGCGATTAACGTATGTCTGCACAGACCCCGCCAGCATGATTCCCGGCCTGTCGTTATCGGCGAAGACGAGCGGGCGTTCATGGGCACCGGTCGCGAGAACGACCTGTCCCGCGCGAATATGCCAGACCCGCTGTCTTACCTTGCCCTTGCGTTCTGCAGCAGGCAGATGATCCGCCTTCTGTTCCAGCACACAGAGATAGTTATGATCGTAATAGCCGAAGGCGGTCGAACGCGAAAACAGCGTCACATCGGGCATGGCTTCCAGTTCCGCCACCATATCGGCGATCCAGCCGGCCTCATCCTTGGCACCGATTTGCCGTTTTTTTGAGAGGAGACTGCCGCCGAATTCGCTCTGCTCATCGACCAGCAGGACCCGAGCCCCCGCACGCCCCGCCGCCAGCGCCGCCATCAGGCCCGCCGGACCGCCACCAACCACCATCACCTCCACATGAAGATGCATATGATCATAGATATCCGGGTCCGTTTGCGTCGGCACCTTTCCCCAGCCAGCCGCCCGGCGGATAACTGGCTCATAGAGTTTCATCCACATGGAACGCGGCCACATGAACGTTTTGTTGTAAAAACCCGCCGTCATGATCTTCGCAAACAGGCCGTTGATCGCGCTGATATCAAACTCGACATTCGGCCAGACATTGACGCTGGAGGCCGTCAGCCCCTCATAGAGGGAGATTTGCGTCGCGCGGATATTCGGCTCGGTCGTCGCCCCCTGCCCGAGTTGGACCATGGAGTTCGGCTCTTCCGCCCCGGCGGCAACAATTCCGCGTGGGCGATGATATTTGAAACTGCGCCCTAGAAGATGCACGCCGTTCGCCAGCAGGGCCGAGGCAAGTGTGTCGCCCTCATAGCCGAGATAGCTTTGGCCGTTGAAGGTAAAATTAATTGCCTTCTTGCGGTCGATGCGTCCGCCTGAGGTGGTGCGAAAGGCTTGCGTCATTTTGCATCCCCGGCTGATTTCGGCAGTTTGGGTGGTTTTTCGCCCATTTTGTAGGAACCGACTATCTCATGAGTAACCGTATTGCGGATCACGTTGAACCAGCGGCGACAGCCATGGCTGTGCAGCCATCGTTCGGCGAAGTAGCCTTTCGTATTGGTCCGCATGAAAAGAAACTCTGCCCATTTGGCATCGTCAAGTTTGGCGGGATCCTCTGGACGGGCGATATGCGCCTCTCCGCCGTAGTGGAATTCCGTTTCGTGTCGTTTGCCACACCAGGGGCAGTCGATATTAAGCATCTCTCTGCCCTCCTAATGCGCGACGCCAGCGGCGCCATGTTCATCGATGAGCGCGCCACTCTCGAACCGCGAGAGGCTGAAGGGCGCGTTGAGCGGATGCGGCTCTTCTTTTGCGAGTGTATGGGCGAAGCACCAGCCCGAGCCCGGCGTTGCCTTGAACCCGCCAGTCCCCCAACCGCAGTTAAAATTGAGCCCGTCAACCGGCGTGCGCGACAAAATCGGCGACGCATCGGGGCAGGTATCGACGATGCCGCCCCAAGTCCGCATCATGCGTACCCGGCTGAAAATTGGGAAGAGTTCAAGACAGGCACCAAGCTGATGCTCGATCACATGAAAGCTGCCACGCTGGGCATAGGAATTATAGCTGTCTATGCCCGCCCCCATAACAAGCTCGCCCTTGTCTGACTGGCTGACATAGACATGCACCGCGCCCGACATGACCACGCAGTCGATGACCGGCTTAATCGGTTCGGAGACGAGCGCCTGCAAGGGATGGCTGGTGACCGGCAGGCGAATGCCCGCCATCTCCGCAATGACGGAGCTGTGGCCCGCCGCGACCACACCGATTTTCTTTGCCGCAATATCCCCACGCGTCGTCTCGACGCCGGTGACCTTGCCGCCTTCCCGCTTGATGCCCGTCACTTCACAGTTCTGGATAATATCAACACCGAGCGCATCGGCCGCACGCGCAAATCCCCAAGCGACACTGTCATGGCGGGCAACGCCGCCCCGCCGCTGCAAGGTCGCGCCGAGGACCGGATGACGCGCGGATTTGGAGATATTGATGATCGGGCAGAAGTTCTTGACCCCCTCCGCATCCAGCCATTCTGCATCCACACCGTTGAGGCGGTTGGCATTCACCCGGCGCACCCCTTCACGCACATCGCCAAGGCTGTGGGCGAGATTGAGGACGCCCCGCTGGCTCAGCATCACATTGTAGTTGATGTCCTGCGACAGCCCTTCCCAGAGCTGCAAGGATTTCTCATAGATCGCCGCGCTTTCATCCCAGAGATAGTTGGACCGGACAATGGTCGTATTGCGCGCTGTATTGCCACCCCCAAGCCAGCCTTTTTCCAGCACAGCAATATTCCTCACCCCATGCTCTTTCGCGAGGTAATAGGCAGTCGCCAGACCATGACCGCCCCCGCCGATGATGATCACATCGTATTCCGGTTTGGGCTCCGGGCTGCGCCACTGCTTGGGCCAGTTCTGATGGCCGGTAAGCGCGTTCCGCGCGATCGTGAAGATCGAATATTTGACCATGAAATTTCCTTACTCAGCCACGTTTCCGGGACAGTGCCATTTTAACGAAAGCGCCATCAGTCGCAAATGGTCATTTACTAGAAAATTAGCGACATCCGCGTTACCGGGTTCCGTTCCGCTTGCTGAAGAATAAGTGTCGCATTATGAATAGCCACAGACCAGCAGTCCCGCCACTCTGGCGGAAATGGTTGGAAAATCAAGAAATGACGGCTTTTCAGGGGGAGAATAAAGTACAATGACGGACCAACATGCGAATCCCAAAAGCGATATTGACATTGCACAGGCCGCCTCCATGAAGCGTATTGCCGAGGTGGCGAAAGACAGCCTCGGGATCGATGCGGATAATCTGGAACCCTATGGCCATTACAAAGCAAAGCTCTCTCTGGATTACATCAACTCCTTAAAAGACAAACCGGATGGGAAATTAATCCTCGTCACGGCCATGACCCCGACCCCGGCCGGTGAAGGCAAGACAACTACTACTGTCGGGCTGGGCGACGGCCTCAACCGTATCGGCAAGAAGACAATCATCTGCCTGCGCGAGCCTTCCCTTGGCCCCTGCTTCGGGATGAAGGGCGGCGCGGCGGGTGGCGGTTATGCGCAAGTTGTACCGATGACGGATATCAATCTTCATTTCACCGGCGATTTTCATGCGATTGGCGTCGCCAACAATCTGCTCGCGGCGATGGTCGATAATCATATTTATTGGGGCAACAAACTTGGCCTGGATGAGCGGCGCATTATCTGGCGGCGGGTTGTCGACATGAACGACCGGGCGCTTCGTAATATCGTCAACAGTCTTGGCGGTATCGCCGATGGGTTCCCGCGCGAAGATCATTTCGATATCACTGTCGCCTCGGAAGTGATGGCAATTTTCTGCCTCGCCACTGACCTTGAGGATCTAAAACGTCGTCTTGGCAATATCATCGTGGGCTATACCCGAGAGAAAAATCCGGTATTCGCAAAAGACCTCGATGCCCATGGCGCGATGACCGTCCTCCTGAAAGACGCGTTCCAGCCCAATCTCGTCCAGACACTGGAGAACAACCCCGCCTTTATCCATGGCGGTCCGTTCGCCAATATCGCCCATGGCTGCAATTCTGTACTCGCCACAAAGACAGCGCTCAAACTCGCCGATTATGTCGTGACGGAAGCTGGGTTTGGTGCAGATTTAGGTGCCGAGAAGTTCTTGGACATTAAATGTCGTAAGGCAGGACTAAACCCGGAAATCGCAGTACTTGTTGCGACCATTCGCGCGCTTAAAATGCATGGCGGTGTTGCGAAAGAGGACCTTGGAAAGGAAAATGTCAAAGCCGTCACCGACGGCGCGGAGAACCTTTCGCGGCATATCGAAAACCTCAAAAAATTCGGCCTGCCTGTGATCGTCGCCATCAATAAATTCTCTGCCGATACGGAAGCCGAAGTGAACGAGGTCCGACACATCTGCGTCAACTTAGGGGTGGACGCGATTGAATCGGATCATTGGGGGAATGGCGGCGCAGGCGCAGAAGATTTAGCGAAAGCCGTCGTCGCCAAGATCGAGCAGAACAGCAGTAACTATGCCCCGCTCTATAAAGACGCACTGCCGCTTTGGGATAAAGTCAGAACCGTTGCCCAGTCGCTCTATGGCGCAGAAGACATCACCGCAGAGAAGAAAGTCCGCGACCAGTTTCAAGAACTGCAGGACGCAGGTTTCGGCCATTACCCGGTCTGTATTGCCAAAACCCAATATAGCTTCTCCACCGACCCGAACCTCAAAGGCGCACCCATCAATCATGTTGTGCCTATTCGGGAAGTGCGCATCTCCAGCGGCGCGGAATTTGTGGTGGCCGTCTGCGGCGGTATCATGACAATGCCGGGCCTGCCGCGTGTTCCAGCCGCCAACTCCATCGATGTGAATGAAGCGGGCGACATCATCGGTCTCTTCTGAGGTCTCTTTTAATTCACGCAAAAGGCGGCGGATACGTCGCCTTTTTGGCGGAACATATCAAAAATTGTTTGTCTTTTATCGAATCTGAATTAGCGTTTAGATCCTGATGGAATAAATTTGCTGGAAGTCACGAATTTGGACAGTGAAACGGAGGCCACGGGCGCAAAGCATAGAATTGGTTTTTGTTTGCTGCCCGAATTTTCATCGCTTGCATTCATCTCAGCCGTTGAACCGCTTCGGCTGGCCAATCGCCTCAGCAACGAAACCATCTACAGCTGGGAATGCTTTTCCATCGATGGCAAGCCGGCCGTCAGCTCCGCCGGAATTGAATTTTCCGTGCAGGGAAGCATCTCTGATATGCCCGCGCTACCCACCGTATTCACCTGCGGCGGGGTCAATATCCAGAAGCACACGGAACCGCAAATCATTTCGACCTTGCGGCGGCTCTCATCCCACGGCTCTAGCCTCGGCGCCATATGTACAGGGCCGCATGTGCTGGCGAAAGCCGGACTGTTAAAAGGCTATCGCTGCACCATCCATTGGGAGAATTTGTCGGGCTTTATAGAGGATTTTCCCGAACTCGATATCACCTCTGAACTCTTTGAGATTGACCGAAACCGCTACACTTGCGCCGGCGGCACGGCCTCCCTCGATATGATGCTGAGCCTGATCGCGAGATCAAATCAGCCAGGAACTGGCCCTCGGTGTCGCTGATCAGTTGATCTATCACCGTATCCGAGAGGGAACGGAGCGCCAACGGATGGAGCTGCGGGCTCGCCTCGGCATCTCCCACCCCAAACTGCTGGCCGCCATTGCTTGCATGGAAGACAATCTGGAAGAACCGTTGAGTTGCAGTGATCTAGCCACCAATGTCGGCCTCTCCACCCGGCAGCTTGAAAGACTGTTCCAGAAATATCTCGATTATTCGCCGACCCGCTACTATCTCGGTCTACGGCTCGACCGGGCGCGCTATCTCCTGACACAGACCAGTCTGCCGATTATCGAGGTGGCGCTTGCCTGTGGCTTTGTCTCAGCCTCGCATTTCTCAAAATGCCACCGCGAACATTTTGGCCGCACCCCGAGTGATGAGCGGCGCGTCCGCCATTAATCAGCGTCTACCCGGTTCCGACGTCGACGGCGGCGTCCTCCTTCCGATGACGTATCGGAGAGAACTTTGGGTGCAGGCATTTTGACAGCCTTCGATAGCTCCGGATAGGACGCTGTTTTATGGGGTATGGCCATGGCTTCCACGAAATACTGCTGGAATTTTGGCTCGACGGCGGTTTCGATTTTCTCAACCGTTTTCACCAGTTCCTCAATCTCATCCCGCGCCGCATTGTTTAGAAGTGCGATGCGCGCACCAACACCCGCCGCATTGCCGACGGCCTGAACTTCGCTCAAATCGCAATCGGGAATCATGCCGAGCACCATGGCATATTTAGTGTCGATATGGCTGCCGAACGCGCCGGTGAGTTGGATGCGGTCCACCTTCTCCAGATCAAGACGGTCCATCAGCAGCTTCGCCCCTGCATAGAGAGCCGCCTTCGCCAGCTGGATCGCTCGAACGTCCGTCTGGTATATTTTGATCTCGCTCTCACCGTCGCGGATGACATAGGAAAAAGTCCGACCATCAGCGACCACACGCGGGCTTTTCGCTGACATGGATCCGTCAATCACGCCATCGCTGCTTAAAATGCCCGCGAGATACATCTCCGCCATCACCTCAATGATGCCGGAACCGCAAATGCCGGTAATCCCGATTTTCTTCGTCGCTTCCTCAAACCCCGGCTCATTCGACCAGAGATCGGAACCTATCACCTTGAAGCGCGGCTCCAATGTTTCAGGATCGATGCGAACGCGTTCAATTGCGCCTGCCGCCGCCCGCTGGCCACAGGAAATCTGCGCGCCCTCAAACGCCGGACCGGTTGGCGATGAGGCGGCCAGCAATCGCTCGTTATTGCCCAACACAATCTCCGCATTGGTACCGACATCAATAATAAGGGTCATCTGCTCCTGCAAATACGGAGCCTCCGACAGAATGACCGCCGCCGTATCAGCCCCTACATGTCCCGCGATACAGGGCAGGAAATAGGCACGACAATCGGGGTTGGAAATCATGCCGACCTCGCTCGCCCAGACGATCATGCCCGAATTGGTGGCCAGCGCAAAAGGCGCACCGCCGAGTTCTGTCGGATCAATCCCGAGCAGCAGATGGTGCATGATCGGGTTGCCGACAAAAACCGCGTTCAGGATATCGTCCGGATCAACCTTCGCCTCGTTTGTCACCTCCGCGATCAGGTCATTGATGCCGCCGCGCACCGCTTCCGTCAGCAGGAGTTCCCCGCCCGGGTTCATCATTACATACGAGACCCGGCTCATCAGGTCTTCGCCATAACGGATCTGCGGGTTCATCATTCCTGCCGAGGCAATCACTGCCCCGGTGGAGAGATCACAGAGATGCATGGCGATGGTGGTGGAGCCAACATCGACGGCGATACCATAAGCATGACTGTTGAAACCGGGCCAGATTTTTGTGATCCGCGTGCCGCGATGCACGGCAACCGTAACGTTCCAGTTCCCCGCCCGCAATGTCTTTTGCAGGGTCTGCAAGGTCCGGATATCACATTCCAGATCATCAAGATCCCATTGCTGCTTCAATGCAGCGCAAAGCCTCTCAAAATCGCCGGTGGGATTATGCATATCCGGTTCCAGCACCTGCACAAAATGCAGCCGGATCGCCGGGTCCATCTCGATCTTGCGATCATCCACCTGTTTGACAACAACCTGCTTATGTACCTGACTGGTGGCAGGCACATCGATGACTGCGTCACCCAGAAGCTGCGCCTGACAACTGAGGCGACGCCCCTCCTTCAGCTTGCGGCGCCCCTTGTAATTTTCTTCAACCTCGTTGAAAGGAGAGAGCGAATCTTCCCGGCTGGTCACCCCATGCTTGGAAAAGCGGCCTACGGTCAAATCTACCTGACAACGGCCGCAAATCCCGCGTCCACCGCACACACTGTCGATATCTACCCCTAGAAGACGCGCAGCCTCCAACACCGGCGTTCCATGGGGAAAGCGCCCTCGCTTGCCCGACGGCATGAAAGCGATCAGATGGGTTTCCTCTTTTCCCAGCGACCGATCAGGCATTGCGTCTCCGTCGACGGCTGGCACGACGGGCCTCCTCGCTGCCTTCGGCGGCGGGTTCACGGAATGTCTTGATCCATTTCACGCAGTTCGGATCATGCCCCATGACCACATTAGCGCCTTTGATGGCCGCCATTTCCGGCTCATGCAGCGGATTAGTAATGGCTGAGGTCATGCCTGCACCGATCGCCATGGAAAGGAACGCCGCGTTCATGCCATGACGGTTGGGCAGGCCAAAACTGAAGTTGGACGCGCCGCAGGTCGTGTTGACTTTCAGCTCCTCGCGCAGGCGACGGACCAGCGACATCACCTGCCGTCCCGCATCGTTGAGGGCCCCCACCGGCATCACCAGGGGATCAACCACCACATCGGAAGCCGGAATGCCGTAATCCTGCGCCCGCTCGACAATTTTCTTGGCAACGGCAAAGCGGACATCCGGATCTTCCGAAATGCCGGTTTCATCATTGGAGATGGCAACAACCGCCGCGCCATACTTCTTGACCAATGGCAGGACCGTCTCCAGCCGATCTTCTTCGCCCGTTACGGAGTTCACGAGCGGCTTGCCTTGATAAACGGCAAGCCCTGCTTCAAGTGCGGCAACGATGGAACTGTCGATGGAGAGCGGCACATCGGTGAGGCTCTGCACCAACTGGATGGCCTCCGCCAGGATACGTGGCTCATCGGCGAGCGGGATACCCGCGTTGACATCAAGCATCTGAGCTCCGGCGGCGACCTGCGCCAATGCGTCCGATTCCACACGACTATAGTCGCCATTCTTCATTTCCTCGGCCAGGAGCTTGCGCCCGGTCGGGTTGATGCGCTCCCCGATAATCACGAAAGGTCGATCAAACCCGATGATAACTTCCTTGGTTGCCGAGGAAATAAGGGTATCCGTCATCCTGCTACACCTTCAATAAACGGGGCTTTCGCCAATTGTCACTCACATTCATTAAACGGCAGAACCGCTAATTCTCTTGTTCAGGAACGACTTAGTGTTCCTCAAAAGCGGCAGCGACCGCCTCCTCTGGATCAATGGGATGTTCAAACTGATCCTTGGCGGTTTCAAAGGCCTCGGTGACTGCCTCGAAATCCGGATTACTTTCGCGCGTCCAAGGCCGACGGCCCTTCAATATACCGGATTCATGGACAATTTCCGCGACCAGTTCTTCCTGCCGATAGGCCATGACATGTGCGCCAGAGACCCCCGTCATCTCCCGCACCTGCTGGAGCATCTCGATACAGATTTTCTTGCCTTCCAGCTTTTGATCTGCCGCGCCTTCCAGCCGGTCGATAATTGAATCCGGAATATGGATGCCCGGCACATTGCTACGTATCCATTTTGCGGCCCGGGCGGAAGCGAGCGGTCCGACCCCGATCAGAATGTAGCATTTCTCATCGAGACCTAAATCGCGCACCTGCTCCATATATCGTTCCAGCATCGGGATATCGAAGCAATATTGCGACTGCACGAACTGCGCGCCGGCCTCGATCTTTTTCGCAAGGCGCAAGGGCCGGAAGTCGTAGGGTGGCGCGAACGGATTAATCGCCGCGCCCAGAAACACCTGCGGCGGGGAAGTAATCTTGCGCCCAGAGAGGAACCGTCCCTCATCACGCATCAGGCGGATTGTCCTGAGGAGAGACATGCAATCAAGATCAAAGACCGGCTTTGCCCCCGGTTGATCCCCCGCCTGCACCCCGTCCCCGGTAAGACACAGAATGTTATTCACCCCCATTGCCGCCGCGCCGAGGACATTTCCCTGAATGGCGATGCGGTTATGATCGCGGCAGGAAATCTGCATGATCGGGGAATAGCCGACACGGGTCAGAAGTGCGCAGATTCCGACCGAGGACATATGACAGTTGGCGCCCGATCCGTCCGTCGCATTGATGCCATCCACCCAGCCATCGAAAACCGCGCCGCGATCGAAGACTTCCGTGGGATCGGCACTGTCCGGCGGGTTAAGTTCCGCTGTTACGGCAAACTCCCCGGCACGCAACACTCGCTCCAGCCGCCCGCGAGAGGTATGCCCGGGCTGCGGTGGCAGTGGCGCACTTATATCTACAGGGGCATTCGGGATCATATCAAGCTGTTTCCGTCTTTTCAGCTCCCGCCGCCTCTGCCGATTGGGCGGTTGCCCGCAACCAGTGCCGACGAGCCGGAGAAAGAATGATCGACCGGTGGCAGGACATGCAGGATGTTGTCGCCGTCGTGCATGTGACGGCTGCCCTTCCAGGCCTGAACCCAGACGCAAGGCATATCCGGTTCCACTTCACAGTTGCCGTTTGCTCTCACCCCACCGCACGGACCGTTACGCAAGGATTTTGGGCAGTTCATCGGGCAGGACATGCCGGTATCGCTGAGCACGCATTGCCCGCACATCCGACAATCAAACAGAAATTTTTTCACCACCTTCTCGACAAGGACAACCGGTTTTTCAGCCCGCTTATACCCAACGAATTTCCAGAACGGATGCAGTTTCAGGAAAACGCCCGCAAGAAGCTTGTAGATCCGTTCCAGTCCGCGTGAATGGCGCACGGACCAAAGCCGCACCGAGTAAAAGGCGCGTGAGCGGGTAACGGGACTGCGGCTTGCGGGTTGATAAGCGGATTTCGGCATCAACCCTCCTTCCGGCCGCCGGAGACAACCAGCGCCCGGAGCGCGGCGTCATCATACGTCGTCTCCAGCGAGTTTGCGCATGCTTCCGCCGCGGCCTGAAGATCACCCTCAACGCTTTCGGGGTCGCCCTTGCGCCAACCCTCGAGATAGGCATCGCTGTCATGGGACTTGTCGCGCATGGCGGCCATATCAATCGCCTCCTGAAACCGGTCGGAAAGCAGGATCTTGGCGTTCTGTCGCCCCTGCTTGACTACGACCTGGGACGGAATATCGCGCCAATACAGAATGGAAAGTTGCGCCATCGCCTTACCCCGCCTTCTGGTTCAGGAAGTCCCCCAGGCCGGAAAGCCCCGTAAACCTGTATTCATAGTCAAGGAAGAGTCGCTCCGCCGCGGCTCGCGCCTTATCCTGCAGTTCCGCATTTTCGATCTGGGACAGGTAGAGCAGCTTTTCATAATTGCCGAAATAAAGCGGCAGCAGCTCCGGATGCTTGTCAATGCCGAGCCCCTCGATGATCAACCGGTCGAAATGCCGGGCGAGAAAATCGGTGAGATAGAAGGTGGCGGGTTCCGCATCGGCAATTGCCGCAAACGCCGTCGCACCGGTATAGAATTCATAGCAATGAGCGCCCGCAATCCGCTCAACGCCTTCCTCCTCCAGTACCTTGTCGAGCCCGCCGCCCGTCCCGCAATCGCCATAGAGCGCGAGAATTTGATCGAACCGGTCGCGATTTTCATGAATCTTTTTCCGCATCGCCTCCGGGATCAGCGCGGGCCGGTTATGCAGCTTGGCCGGCAGGCAGGTTACCTCCATATGATCCCAGCCATTCGCCCGGATCACGGCGAAACATTCCTCTGCCAGCGCGCCGCAGGCGATTAAAAGCGTTTTCCCCGGCGCAGCTGTCATATCACGCTCCTCCGGTCATGACGTCAGGCCGCGCGGCGTTCGGCGACCATTTTCTGGGCAATTTCCACAGTCATGGCCGCATCCCGACCATAGGCATCGGCCCCGACGCTTTCGGCAAACTCCTCATTCAGCGGCGCGCCGCCGACCATGACAATATAATCGTCGCGGATGCCCTTTTCCTTCATCGTGTCGATGACGACCTTCATATAGGGCATGGTGGTCGTCAGCAGCGCCGACATGCCGATGATGTCGGGTTTATGTTCCTCCAGCGCCTCAAGATATTTTTCGACCGGATTATTGATGCCGAGATCCACCACCTCGAAGCCCGCGCCTTCCATCATCATGATGACAAGGTTCTTGCCGATGTCGTGGATATCGCCCTTGACGGTGCCGATGACCATCTTCCCGGCCTTCGGAGCGCCGGTTTCGGCGAGCAGCGGTTTCAGGATCGCCATGCCTGCCTTCATCGAATTGGCGGCCAGAAGAACTTCCGGCACGAACAGGATACCGTCCCGGAAATCGATGCCGACAATGCGCATCCCTTCAACCAGAGCCTCCGTCAGGACCCTGTAGGGTTCCCAGCCGCGTTCCAGAAGGATGTTCACCCCTTCGCAAATCTCATCCGCCAGCCCGTCATACAGATCATCATGCATCTGTTCGACGAGTTCCCCGTCATCCAGGGCCGAGAGGTCAATATCATCATCTTCCATCGAAATCTCCACAGACTAATAAAAACGCGCTCTGCTCTATCGAAAAAGTGTCATATAAGCGGCCGCGCAAAACTATTCCCGCGCAGACATGGAATAATTTTCCTGCGACACTTTTGTCGAAATCGGAACAAAGCCTCCAAATTTCAGGCCCTCAACCGTTCATTTTCAGGGTCAAAGATCGATTCCTCAATGACGGTCGCGGGATAACGTTCCCCGAGGATTTCAATCTCCAACTTGGTGCCAATAGCCTCCATCCCGGCCTTGATATACCCTTGCGCCAGGCTCTTCTTGACCCAGTGGCCATAGGCTCCTGCTGTCGCCCGGCCAACAATATTTCCACTTGTATCGTAGAGCGGCTCGTTCCCGAGCGGATCGGCATCCGTGATTCCGTCCACCTCAAGGCAGACAAAGGATTGGGGCACGCCCTCTTCCTTCTGCCTGATCAACGCGTCCCGGCCGATGAAATCGCCCTTGTCGAGATGGACGAAGCGCTCCAGCCCGGCCTCAAACACGGAATATTCACGGGTCAGGTCCTGCCCCCACATGCGGTAGTTTTTCTCCATCCGCAGGCTGTCCATGGCGCGCATGCCGCACATGCCGAGACCGAATTCCTCCCCCGCCGCGACAATCGCATCATAGATATGGTTCTGATACTCAATCGGGTGATGCAGCTCCCAGCCGAGGTCGCCGACAAAATTAACGCGAAGGGCCCGGCAAGGCGCCAGACCGACGGTGATATGCTGTCCGGTCAGCCATTTAAAGCCATTGTTGGAAAGGTCGGCATCGGTGATTTTGCGAAGGATATCGCGGGATTTCGGCCCCGCCAGCACCAGCACCCCATGTGCCGTTGTGACGTTATCGAGGCGGACCGAGCCGTCATCCGGTAAATGCTTCAGCAGATAATCATGATCAAATCGTTCCGCCGCTCCGGAACTGACCAGATAGAACGCTTCCGGCCCGTCTCGCATGATGGTGAATTCGGAGCGAATACCGCCCCGCTTGTTCAGCGCATGAGAGAGGTTAATACGCCCGACGCCTTTCGGCAGCTTGCGACAGACAAGCCGGTCGAGATAGGCCTCCGCTCCCGGTCCTGTCACCTCGAATTTCGAGAAGCTGGTGATATCGATTAGTCCGGCGTTTGTTCGCATGTTCTTCACTTCATTACCCACATGCTCGAAATAGTTGGAACGCCGGAAGCTCCATTGATCCTTCGGCTCCACCCCTTCCGGCGCAAACCAGTTGGGCCGTTCCCAGCCATAACGTTGGCCGAACACTGCCCCGCGCGCCGCCATCCGGTCATGACAGGGGCTCATCTTGAGTGGCCGACCGGCTCCACGCTCCTCATCGGGATAATGAATAACGAAGACATGCTCATAGCATTCCTCATTCTTGATCTTGGTATAGGGCTTGGTGGCATAGGCACCGAAGCGGCGCGGGTCGACATCCATCATGTCGATGCCAGGCTCGCCCTCGGTGATCCATTCGGCGAGCTGCCAGCCGGAACCGCCCGCCGCCGTCACGCCGAAGCTATGGCCTTCGTTGATCCAGAAATTTTTAAGGCCCCAGGCCGGGCCGATCATCGGGTTGCCGTCGGGGGTATAGGCGATGGGGCCGTTGACGATATCCTTGATCCCCGCATCGGCAAAGGTCGGCACGCGCTTGATCGCCGCCTCCACATGCGGCATGAGCCGTTCGAGATCGCCGGGGAACAGATCCTGCCCGAAGGTATCCGGGACGCCATCAACGAAACAGGCGGGTGCGCCCTTCTCATATGGACCGAGGATATAGCCCTGCCGTTCCTCCCGCAGGTAATAAGACGCGTCACTCTCTCGCAGGACGGCCATTTCCGGCAAGCCGGCCTTCTTGCGCTCGATCAGCTCCGGCACTTCGTCGGTGACAATATACTGATGCTCCACGGGGATGACCGGAATATCAAGCCCGACCATGGAGAGCGTCTGGCGGGCGTAGTTGCCGGTGCAGCTGACCACATGCTCGGCGGTGATATCGCCCTTGTTGGTGCGAACCAGCCATTCGCCGTTCTTCTGCTGCTCAATGGAGAGGACTTCTGTATGGCGGTTGATCTCGGCGCCGCCATTGCGTGCGCCGATCGCCATGGCGTTGGTCACATCCACCGGCGCGATATGGCCGTCATCGGGATGATAGAGCGCCCCGACCAGCCCATCGACATCGGAAAGCGGCCAGAGTTCCTTCACCTGTTTCGGCGTGATGATCTCATAAGGCACGCCAATGGTGTTCGCGGTTCCGCAGTATTTGAGATATTCATCCATGCGTTCCTTGTTTGTCGCAAGGCGGAGATTGCCGGTGACATGGAAGCTGACATTCTGTCCGGTCTCGGCCTCCAGCCTTTTATAGAGGTCAACACTGTATTTATGGATCTGCCCGACGGCATAGCTCATGTTGAAAAGCGGGAGGAGCCCCGCCGCATGCCAGGTCGATCCGGCGGTGAGTTCCGTCCGTTCCAGCAGGACCACATCGGACCACCCCTTCTTGGTCAGATGATAAAGTGTACTGACCCCGACAACGCCGCCGCCAATGACAACTACCCGCGCATGTGATTTCATTTTGTCCGTCCCCTTTGCCCTGCAGCATGCCCGAGAGGCATAGATTTTCCCTCCGTCCACCGTGGCGATTGCGCTTTTAAATCGCTAACGGGTCTCCGACGCTCCCTGTTCCTTAGCCGTCATGCCTGTCACCCGCCTCGACGTCCCCTTCGGCGACTGTTCTATATTCGCCAGAGAAATCAGGAAAAAGACGCCCACTGGCTAGTCCGCCCTTGGATATCCGATTTAATTTCATGAAAGACGCGCTTCTGTCTGGTGAGACAAGCTGGAGGAAATCATGAGTGCAAGAGAAGGTCGCAGCAATCGGAGAGGGCGCGATGCCCGCCGTGAGGCACGGGCGAGCAACAACGCCCGTCATATCCCCTATATCAAGCGGAATATCCCCGTTACCAACCTCACCAGCAATGAGGCACTTGAGATTATCGAGGCGAATGCCGACACGATCCTGGAAGAAATCGGCCTTGAATTCCGCGATGACCCGGAATCGCTGGCGCTCTGGAAATCCGTCGGGGCGGATGTGCAGGGTGCACGCGTGCATTTCCCGAAAGGCCTCTGCCAGCAGCTTCTCAAAACCGCACCGGCCGAGTTTACCCAATATGCCCGCAACCCCGCAAACAATGTCCAGATCGGCGGGAACAATACGGTGCTGGCGCCGGTTTACGGCCCGCCCTTTGTGCATGATCTCGACAAGGGTCGCCGCTATGGCACGATCAAGGATTTCGAGAATTTCGTGAAGCTCGCCTATATGGCACCTGCCATGCATCATTCCGGCGGCACGGTCTGCGAGCCGGTCGATCTGCCCGTCAACAAGCGGCATTTCGACATGGTCTACAGCCATATCAAATATTCCGACAAGCCCTTCATGGGCTCCGTCACCGCGCCAGAACGGGCACAGGACAGCGTGGATATGGCGTCCTTCGTGTTCGGGGAGGACTTCGTGCAGAACAACTGCGTGATGTTGAACCTGATCAATGCCAACTCCCCCATGACCTATGATGCGACCATGCTCGGCGCGCTAAAAACCTATGCGGCAAACAATCAGGCCTGCGTCGTCTCTCCCTTTATCCTCTCGGGCGCCATGAGCCCGGTTTCGGGTGCCGGCACCCTGTCGCAACTACTCGCGGAGGCTTTGGCGGGCTGCGCCCTCACGCAAATCATCAAGCCGGGCACCCCGGTCATTTTCGGCACATTCGTCAGTTCCATCTCCATGCAGTCGGGCGCGCCAACCTTCGGCACCCCGGAAAGCAGTCTCGTGTTGAACGGGGCGGCGGAACTTTCGCGGCGGTTGAACCTGCCGTTCCGCTCCGGCGGATCCTTCACAGCCTCCAAGCTGCCGGACGCGCAGGCCGCCTATGAGAGTGCGCAAACGCTGCTGATGACGCTTCTTTCCGGGGTAAACTTCTCGCTCCATGCGGCGGGCTGGCTGGAAGGCGGGCTCTGTTCATCCTACGAGAAATTCGTCATGGATATTGACCAGTGCGCAATGATGGAAGTGTTGGCGCGCGGCATTGATGTCTCTGAAAATGGTCAGGCTATGGATGCGGTGCGTGAGGTTGGGCCGGGTGGCCATTTCCTCGGCTGCGCCCATACGCAGGCGAATTTCGAGGATGCCTTCTACCGCTCCCGCACCGCCGACAACAACTCGTTCGAACAATGGCAGGCGGACGGGTCCAAGGATACGGCCACACGCGCCAACGCCATCTGGAAGCAGATGCTGGCTGACTATCAGGCGCCCGCCCTCGATCAGGGCATTGATGAGGCGTTGCAGGAGTTCATGGCGAAGCGAAAGGCCTCCTTCGCGGATCTCGAATGTCTAGCGATCGGCCGTAAAGGCCCCGCCAAAGGCAAAGCGGCTGCCCGGATGATAGAGCCGGACCGTGGTGATCATCTGCTCCCCGGCGTAGGTATGCCGCTCCAACGTAAGAACTGGTTCGTTCTCCTCCAGCTGCAGCAAGCGTTTTTGCTCGTCCGTCGGGATATCGGCACTGATGCGGTGGTCGGCATGGCTGTAGGGCATGGTGCGGATCAGGAAGCCGCTTGGTGTCTCGTCCGAAAAATCCTGCTCAATAAAGGCCGGAACAAGGGACGGATTGACATAGCGCTCCTCCAGCTCCACCGGTACACCATTCTCCGAATGCAACATCAGGCAGTGAAAAAGGCGCTCCCCCTGCCCGGCCATCAGTTCCCTTAACTCGATCGACACGGTAATTTCTTTCAGGCTTAGGAGTTCAGCGCTATGGTCCCCGCCGCGCGCGGCAATTTCCGCCGCAATATTGCGGATTTCCAGAAGGCCGGATTCCAGCTTGCTCGGTGCGACAAAGGTGCCGGAGCCCTGCCGCCGCGCCAGAACCCCCTCCTGCGTCAATTCCCGAAGCGCCCGGTTAATGGTCATGCGGGAGGCTTTCAACTCCTCAACCAGGGCATGTTCCGTTGGGATCCTGTCGCCCTCGCGCCACTCTCCCGTCCCAATCTTGTGAAGAATCAGGTCCTTGATCTGCTGATAGAGCGGGCCGGAAGTATTTATTCTGAGGTCATTAATGTTATTCACTACGCTGTCCAAATCTAGTGTCCGGCCGCCAGCTCCGTTATCACACGTCGGAAGCGATGGGTGATTGCCTCCTCCTCCGCATGGTGGCGATCCTTGATCACCAGCTTGCCGTTGACCGCGACATCCTTTACCACAGAGTTATCGCCGGCGAACAGCCAGCTATCGAGAATTTTCCGCGCCGGCTTGCCAAGAAGCGCCGGGTGATCCCCGTCGAGAAGAACGAAATTGGCGTAACCACCGACCTGCAGACCTTCCTTCCCCGGACGGCCAAGCGCCTGATGCCCGCCGGAGAGCGCCGCTGAAAAAATCCGCGCACCGGTCGAGTGTAATTCATCGCCAAGGACATTGCGCTGCTCTTTCAAAAGGCGCTGCCCATATTCCAGCAGCCGGACCTCCTCCGCGAGGGAAATATAGATATTGCTGTCCGACCCGAGCGCGATCCGCCCGCCATCTTCCAGAAACTCTCCTGCCGGGAAAATGCCATCACCGAGATTTGCCTCCGTGATCGGGCAAAGTCCCGCAACCGCCCCGGCCTGCACAATGGCCCGCCGCTCCGTCTCCGTGATATGGGTGGCATGAATGAGGCACCAGCGATCATCAAGCGGCATATTGTCGGCCAGCCATTCGACGGGCCGTGCATCTGACCAGTCAAGGCAATCCGCGACCTCTTTCTGCTGTTCGGCGATATGTATATGACAAGGCATGTTCTTTGGGATTCCGGCGAGGAGGGTTTGCAGCAAGGCCGGATCCACCGCGCGCAGCGAGTGCGGCGCAACACCAACCAGAGTGGAATCACTTCCCTGCGACCGGTCCTGCAAGCGTTGCACGAGAACGAGAAATTCATCTCCCTCCATAATAAAGCGGCGCTGATGATCCTGCGGTGCCTCTCCCCCGAAACCACCGTATCGATACAACACGGGGAGCAAAGTAAGACCAATCCCCGTCCGCTCCGCCGCCGCAAGAATTCTACCACTCATCTCCGTGGGATCAGCGTACGCCGTGCCATCCCTGTCATGATGCAGGTAGTGAAACTCCCCGACCGAGGTGAACCCCGCCTTCAGCATTTCAAGATATAGCTGCGCGGCAATTATCTCCAGCTGCTCCGGCGTGATCGTGCGCAGGAAACCATACATGACCTGACGCCAGCTCCAGAAGCTATCCGCCGCCGGTCCCGCTGCTTCCGCAAGGCCCGCCATCGCGCGCTGAAACGCATGGGAATGTACATTGGCGATGCCCGGCACCGCATATCCCCGATGGATTACTTCCGCTTCCTTCGCGGTTCCGTCTCCTATAGCGAGAATTTCCCCGCTTTCGGAGATATCAAGGAACTGATTTCGCTGCCAACCGTTAGATAACAGTATTTCGTCAAAAAAATGCTTGATCATAAGAGAAATCTTATCATAATAATTTGTATATACAAATTTAAAATAGAGGGTACGGGGAGAATGGCGACAGCGGCTTGCGACAGACTTTTCATCAACGCACATCTTGCCACCATGACACCCGGTGGCGAGCCCTATGGCGCGATTGACGCCGATGCCCTCGCCGTGACCGGCGACAGGATCAGCTGGCTCGGCCTTGCGGAAGACGGCCTGCCCGACGCCCCCGAGGTAATCGATCTCGAGGGCCGCTGGATCACCCCGGGCCTGATCGATTGCCACACCCATCTTGTCTATGCGGGCAACCGCGCGCAGGAGTTCGAAATGGGGTTAAACGGGGCAACATATGAAGAAATAGCGGCAAAAGGTGGCGGCATTCTCTCCACGGTCATGGCCACAAGAGAGGCGAGCGAGAGCGATCTAGCCGCCGAAAGCCAGACACGTCTGCAGGCCCTGATCAGCGCCGGGGTGACGACGGTCGAGATCAAGTCTGGCTACGGCCTCGATCTCGAGAATGAAGTAAAAATGCTGGAAGCAGCAAAACATCTTGGGGAGATCAATCCGGTCCGGGTTCTCAAGACATTTCTCGGCGCCCATGCGCTGCCACCGGAATTCGCGGGCGACAGCGACGGCTATATGGCGAAGGTTATTCACGAAATGCTGCCGACCATTCACGCGCTCGGCCTTGTCGACGCTATCGACGCCTTCTGCGAGAAAATCGCCTTTTCCGAGGACCAGGTGCGCCAGCTTTTCAAGGCTGCCGACAGGATGAACATTCCGGTCAAGATCCATGCGGAGCAGCTCAGCAATCAGCGCGGGGCGGAACTCGCCGCGCATTTCAAGGCGCTCTCCGCCGACCACCTGGAATATATCGACGAAAAGGCCGTGAAGGAAATGGCGAGGGCCGGTACGGTTGCGGTCATCCTGCCCGGGGCCTTCTATTACCTCAGGGAGACACAAAAACCGCCTATCAAGCTGTTCCGCGAACATGGCGTGCCAATGGCGCTCGCCACGGATTGTAATCCCGGATCTTCGCCCACGACGAACCCGCAGTTGATGATGAATATGGCCGCCGTACTTTTCCGCCTGACACCGGAGGAGGCCCTTGCCGGTTTTACGCGCAACGCCGCGAAGGCGCTCGGCTTAAGCAAGGAGATCGGTACGCTCGAAGTCGGAAAGCTGGCCGACCTTGCCGTCTGGGATATCGAGCATCCATCAGAACTCACACAATCCATTGGCTCTAACCCGCTCCATTTGCGGTATTTTGGAGGTCATCTATGAACATCGATCCGACACACATGGTCCTCTCGCCAGGTCATCTCACCTTGGATGAACTTCGTTTGATTTATGAAGGGGAGCGCACACTCTCTCTTGATCCCGCTTGCCGGGATGCCGTGGAGGCGAGCGCGGCAACGGTTAAGAATATCGTCGATGAAAACCGCACTGTGTATGGCATCAATACCGGCTTCGGCCGCCTCGCGCAGGAGATAATCCCGAAAGACAAGCTGGAGGCGTTACAGAAAAATCTCGTCCTTTCCCATTCCACTGGCGTTGGCCCTCTCCTGAATGACAATATCGTCCGACTTATCTTGGCGATGAAGGCCGCGAGTCTCGCGCGCGGATTTTCGGGTGTGCGCATGACGGTGATTGAAGCCTTGATGACTTTTTTGGAGCATCGAATCTATCCCTGCATCCCGTCAAAAGGCTCTGTTGGTGCGTCCGGTGACCTTGCCCCCCTGGCCCATATGACAGCAGCTCTGATGGGCATCGGCGATGTCCGGTTTAATGGAGAAATCGTACCCGCCGATGCCACCTTGAAGGCCTTGATGATTCCGCCGCTCACCCTCGGTCCAAAGGAAGGCCTCGCGCTGTTGAACGGCACGCAGGTCTCCGCCGCGCTTGCGCTTGCGGGTCTGTTCGAAGGCGAAAAGCTCCTCGCAGCCGCTACACTTGCGGGCAGCCTGTCGTTGGACGCAGCGCAAGGCACTGATGCGCCCTTCGATACCCGCATTCACGCGGCGCGCGGGCAGATTGGGCAGATGGAAATGGCAGCGAGTTACCGCGCCCTGATCGAGGGAAGCGAAATTCGCAAGTCCCACGAGGAATGCGAAAAGGTGCAGGACCCTTATTGCCTGCGCTGCCAGCCTCAAGTGATGGGCGCTTGCCTTGATCAGATGCGCCATGCTGCGAGCGTCCTGATTATAGAGGCAAATGCCGTATCTGATAATCCACTTGTCTTTGTTGAAACCGGCGAAGTCATTTCGGGTGGTAATTTCCATGCCGAACCAGTGGCCTTTGCCGCCGACAATCTCGCGCTCGCCATTGCCGAAATTGGTTCCATGTCGGAACGACGCATCGCCATGCTGGTCGATACCTCGATCAGCGGCTTGCCAGCTTTTCTGGTGACCAGCGCCGGGATTAATTCCGGCTTCATGATTGCCCATGTGACAGCCGCCGCACTCGCCAGCGAGAACAAGCAGCAGGCTTTTCCCGCCTCAGTCGACAGCATTCCGACCTCCGCCAATCAGGAAGATCATGTCAGCATGGCGACGCATGGCGCGCGGCGAACGCTACGTATGGCGGAGAATACGGCGGCGATCGTCGGGATTGAGCTTCTGGCGGCAACACAGGGGATTGAGCTACGCAGCCCGCTAAAAACCTCGGCCCCGCTTGAGAAGCTTCATGCGGAAATTCGTAAAATCGTTGATCCTTACGAGGAAGACCGGTTCTTTTCCCCGGACATCGAAGCCGCAAAAAAACTGGTGATGAGCGGCACTCTTAGAAAGCAGTTCGCCGACTTCCTTCCCGATACACTGGAGAGTTAATATGCAAGGCGACGTATTTACATTAACGCGGGGATCATCCCCTCTTCTCCTAAGTCAGCCGCATGCAGGGCTCGACGTTCCCGCATCGATCGAGCGACGCCTGACGGAGGCGGCAAAGGCCCTGCCCGATACAGACTGGCATATCCACCGCCTCTATCAACCGATGGCGAAAGAACTCGACGCCACGGTTTTAACGGCTCGTTTCTCCCGTTACGTCATCGACCTGAACCGTGATCCCGACGGGGCGCCACTCTATCCAGGACAGAGCGTCACGGAACTTTGCCCGACAACCCTGTTTGATAACAGCAAGTTATATCAGGACGGGCTGGAGCCGGACATCGAGGAAATCGAGACACGGCGCGGAGTCTTCTGGCAGCCCTATCATGACGTCCTGACGGAGGAAATCGAGCGGATCAAGGCCAAGCATGGCTATGTGCTGCTCTATGACTGCCATTCCATCCGTTCCGTTATCCCGCGTTTTTTTGACGGGCGCCTGCCGACCCTGAATATTGGAACGGGGGACGGAATCTCGGCCGATCCGGCCCTAACGCAGGCGGTAGAGAAAATCGCCGCCGCCTCTCCCTACAGCCATGCGGTCAACGGCCGGTTCAAGGGCGGCTATATCACCCGCCATTATGGCGACCCGGCAGCCAACATCCACGCGCTGCAGATGGAACTTACCCAGGAGGATTACATGATGGAATCGCCGCCCTACAACTATCTTCCGGACAAGGCGGCCGCGCTTCAGTCGACCCTTATCGTGATTCTCAAGACGCTGCTCGACTTCGGGCGGGACCGCATCGCTACATAAAGGAATGCCATCATGACGAACCGACGCGACAACAGCCGTGTGATCAAGGCCCCGACGGGCCCGGAACTTTCCTGCAAGAGCTGGCTGACCGAGGCGCCGCTCCGCATGCTGATGAACAATCTCGATCCCGATGTCGCGGAAAACCCGGCGGAACTGGTGGTTTACGGCGGGATTGGCCGCGCCGCGCGCAACTGGGAGTGCTTCGATCAGATCCAGCGATCCTTACGCGATCTCAATGCCGATGAAACGCTCCTTGTCCAGTCCGGCAAGGCCGTCGGCATCTTCAAGACCCATGAGAATGCCCCGCGCGTCCTGATTGCCAATTCCAACCTCGTGCCGCATTGGGCCAACTGGGACCATTTTAACGAGCTCGATAAAAAAGGCCTGATGATGTATGGCCAGATGACGGCAGGCTCCTGGATCTATATCGGCAGTCAGGGCATCGTGCAGGGCACCTATGAGACCTTTGCCGAGGCTGGGCGACAGCATTTTGGCGGCGACATGTCGGGCAAATGGATCCTGACCGGCGGACTCGGCGGCATGGGTGGCGCACAGCCGCTGGCCGCGACTATGGCCGGTGCCTCCATGCTTGCCGTGGAATGCCGGCCGAGCAGTATCGATTTCCGGCTGCGTTCAGGCTATCTCGATGAAAAAGCCGTGAGCCTGTCTGAAGCACTCGCCATTATCCGGGACGCGATACAGCGGGGGAAGCCGGTTTCCGTCGGGCTGCTTGGCAATGCCGCCGATATTTTTCCGGAAATTCTGGAAGGCGACATGCTGCCTGATCTCGTGACCGACCAGACCTCCGCCCATGATCCGGTCAATGGCTACCTGCCGCAGGGCTGGACCCTCGCCCAGTGGGAGCAGATGCGGGAAAATGATCCCAAATCCGTCGAGATTGCGGCGCGCAAATCCATGGCGGTGCAGGTGCGGGCGATGCTGGATTTCCAGGCGCGCGGAATCCCGACTGTTGATTACGGCAATAACATCCGTCAGGTCGCATTAGAGGAAGGGGTCGACAGCGCCTTCAATTTCCCGGGGTTTGTTCCCGCCTATATCCGCCCCCTCTTCTGCCGGGGGATTGGACCCTTCCGCTGGGCGGCACTTTCCGGCGATCCGGAAGATATCTTCAAGACCGACGCCAAAGTGAAGGAGCTGCTTCCCGATGACGCGCATCTTCATAACTGGCTCGACATGGCGAAGGAACGCATCAAGTTTCAGGGCCTGCCGTCGCGCATCTGCTGGGTCGGCTTAGGTCAGCGCCACCGCCTCGGCCTCGCCTTTAACGAGATGGTGCGTTCGGGCGAGCTTTCCGCCCCCATCGTGATTGGCCGCGACCATCTGGACAGTGGATCGGTCGCCAGCCCCAACCGGGAGACGGAGGGGATGCAGGACGGATCAGATGCGGTTTCTGACTGGCCGCTCCTGAATGCCTTGCTCAACACGGCGAGCGGCGCGACCTGGGTCAGCCTGCATCACGGCGGCGGTGTCGGGATGGGCTTTTCCCAGCATGCCGGGATGGTAATTGTCTGTGATGGCACCAAAGAGGCGGACGAACGGATCGCCCGCGTTCTCTTCAATGATCCGGCGACAGGCGTGATGCGCCACGCCGACGCCGGTTATGAGGAGGCCATCCAGTGCGCGAGGGAGAATGACCTCAATCTCCCGTTCCTGAAGAACGCCTAGATTTTGATGCCGAGGCCGTTCGCGGCCTTGGTCAGCATATTCGTCGTCTGGTCATTGCCGCTGGTATATTCTTCCTGCGTGGCCGGATCGGCAATTTCCGCCCAGTTTTCGGCAATTTTCTCCGGCGTGCGGTCTTCTTCAGGCAGCCATTTTCCGCCTGTCTCATAGACAATGCTGCGCGCATAGGTACCCGCGCCCGCAGTGATGATCGTGCGGTTGGGACTGTCATCAGAGACAATATAGAGAAGCGCGGGGGTGACGGATTCCGGCGTCAGCAGTTCCAGAAGATTTTCGGGGATGATATCCTCGGTCATGCGGGTCGCGGCGCAAGGCGACAGCGCATTTACCTTGATGCCATATTTCGCGCCCTCGATCACCAGCGTGTTCATCAGGCCGATGACCCCCATCTTGGCCGCGCCATAGTTGGTCTGTCCGAAGTTACCATATAGTCCGCTGGAAGAGGTCGTCATGGCAATGCGGCCATAATTCTGCTCCCGCATGATGCCCCAGACAGCTTTCGAGCAGTTGACTGAACCCATCAGATGGACATCCAGAACAAAGGAGAAGTCATCCAGTTCGACGTTGGAGAAGGATTTGTCGCGCAGCACCCCGGCGTTATTCACCAGAATATCAACGCGTCCCCATTTTGCCATGGCTTCCGCCACCATGGCCTCGACCTGCGCCATGTCCGTGACATTGGCGCCGTTGGCGATTGCCTCACCGCCCGCCGCCTCAATCTCGGCCACAACAGCCTTCGCCGCATCGGATGAGCCGCCACTACCGTCGACGGCACCGCCCAGATCATTGACGACCACTTTCGCCCCGCGCGCCGCGAGTTGCAACGCATGGCTCTTGCCAAGGCCGTTACCGGCGCCCGTGACAATCGCCACCCTGTCATCAAACCGAATGCTCATCTTCTCTCCTTAATCTTCTGGATTTATGTGACTTTTTTATTCATCAACAAAAGACATGCCAAGCCATTCAACGATCAAGGCCGGCTTTTCTTCACCCTTGATCTCGATCGTCACCTCGGTTTTGGTGAGATACTGGCCGGGGCGTTTTTCGTCGATGCTGAGGATTTTGGCGGAGGCGCGAATTTCGCTATCCACCTTGACCGGCTGCAGGAAACGCAGCTTGTCGATGCCGTAATTGATGCCCATGCGGACATTCTCGATCTTCGGCTGGATTTTCGGAACCAGTCCGGCGAGTAGCGACAGGGTCAGGAAGCCATGCGCAATGGTCGTGCCAAACGGCGTTTCCGCGGCCGCACGTTCCGGGTCCACATGGATAAACTGGAAATCATCCGTCGCCTCGGCGAATTTATTGATGCGTTCCTGATCGACCTTGAACCACTCCCCCGGTCCATACACAGTGCCGACAGAATTCAGAAAATCGGTTTTGGATAGTGTCATTGTCATTATTGTTTTCCTCCAAATCAGTTTTAGATGAATTTTTTAGCCAATTTTCTGCCGCCGCGATAGCCCCTATCGTCCGATGGCTTTATTTACTGTGGGGATTTCCGCTCACTCATTTCCCTTTGGCATGCCATAGCCTTTTTTGAATTGTTCTTTTACGGCATCCATCTCCGCATCACTCAGAAGGATGGGATCGCCGATCTGGAGAATGCGCCAAAATGTGTCGCATAAAGTCTCTACCTCGACCGCGAGCGAGAGCGCCCGTGCGAGGCTTTCTCCTCCCACGAGCAGCCCATGATTGGCAAGCAAGCAGGCCTTACGACCTTCAATCGCCTTCAACGCATTATCGGAAAGTTCCTGAGTGCCGAATGTCGCGTAGTCAGCGCAGCGGATTGTGTTCCCACCTACAACCGCGATCATATAATGAAAAGGCGGCAGATCCATGCGCTGACAGGCGAGCGTCATGGCGGCTTTGCCGTGGGTATGGACAATTGCACCGAAGTCCGACCGGGAATTGAGAAGATCCTGATGAAAGCGCCACTCGCTGGAGGGTTTGCGTTTTCCCTTCGCCTCACCTTCAAAAGACATCTCGACGATATCGTCGGGCTCCAGATCTTCATAAGCCATGCCTGACGGAGTAACCAGATAGCCGCCCTCAACACGAACACTGGCATTGCCGGACGTGCCTTGATTGATGCCAAGCCCGTTCATCTCTCGCACCGTGGCTATCAGTTCTTTTCGTTCCGCGAGATTTCTCATATTGTCCCCGCCAATCAATATAGCCTATGGCCGACGAGACCGTCGTCCGATGCGCTCAAATTCACCAGTTCCCCATACTCATATCGCATCCGCCAGAGAGAAGCTCCTGTACGCAATTGAGCACAATGCCTTGATAGTCCGGATCTTCTGCCAGATTGCGCGTTTCGTCCGGATCGTTTTTCATGTCGAATAATAGCGGCGGTAAGGCCGCAAAATGCACATACTTAAACTCCGCATCCCGATGGACAAGCAGGTTGCACTCCGCCGATGAGATATTGAGTAGTTTTTCTGGCATTCCGGTCACCGGATCACGAAAATCATAAAGCCAATGCACCGCTTTACGCCAGTTCTCGGGCATTTCACCACGCATAAAGGGCATGAGCGAATGGCCGTCGCATTGGCGCGGAATCGGGAGATCGAGCCCGTCCAGTATTGTCGGCATCAGATCGACGGATTCAGTGAATTCGCTCACCTGCCGCCCGGTGGCAACGTCCCAGCTTTTCCGTGGTTTAATAATCAGCGGGATGTGGAAGCTCTCATCATAAAAGCCGATTTTTCCCCATAGATAATGATCCCCCAGCTGTTCCCCATGATCGGAGGTCACGACTATCATTGTCTCATCATAGCGACCCTGCTCTTTCAGCGTCGTGATAATGCGGCCGAGATTATGATCCGCCTCTGTGATCAGCGCCTGATAGGTCGCGCGGATCTGCGCCACGGCGGCATCATCGAGATCCACGGCACGCCCCTCACCTTCCATGAAAAAGGCATCCTGCGGGATTGCTTCATACATCAGGGCAATGGCGGGATGCAGGCTTCGCATTTCATCACGCGTCGCGGCCTGTACTGGCTTCACCATATCTACCGGATCATACATGTCATGATATTCCGGTGGGGAGATAAAGGGCGGATGCGGCCGCAAAAAGGAAAGATGGTGAAAGAATGGCGTATCGGGATTACTTTTCAGGCCATCGATTAACCTGTCCGCAAGCCAGTGCGTCTCGCTATCCTCGGCCTTGAACCGGCTCGGCGCAGAGAGAGGATGACGGCCGGGTGGGAGTTTATAGTCCGGGTCGGGATGATAGATCGCATAGCCCGGTCCCGGAATATCATAGCCCTTCGTTGCTAGATATTCGAGCCAAGGGATATTGTTTGCAGGAAGTTGCTGCCCCACCGTGAAGCCCGGCATCACCCCTTCATAGGTCAGGAAAGCCTCGTGATCCTCCCCCAGCAGCCGTGGATCCGGTGTTGTATCCGTATACCCCCAAAGAGTTGGATCATATCCCCCATTTCGAACTTCCAATGCGATATTGGTCAGGCTGTGATTGAGCGGCGTGCCATTGCGGATGGAGCGGTGATTACTGGGATACATGCCCGTCAGAAAGGTCGTCCGCGACGGGCCGCAGGGCGCGATGCAGGTATAGTGGTTGAGGAAGGTAACGCCATCACCCACCAGCGCGTCTAGATTGGGTGTCTTCACGGTCGCGTTCCCGGTTGCCGCGAGATGATCTGCGCGCCACTGATCGAGAGTGACGAAAAGAACATTCGTTTTTGTCATCAGGACAATTTCAATCCGTTAAGGGATGTTGCAATATCTTGTGAGAATTCTACCAAAAGCTGGCTCACCGCCTTGGCATAGCTGTTGTAATCACCGACCGTGGCAGCAGTCTCGTAAATTTTCGCCTGCCGCGAAAGAACTTTGTTGTCATAAAGCGCCTTGATATGCCAACGCACGGACAGGCGCGCCATCCCTGCCCCTGTCTCGGTGATATCAATGACATTAACCGCAACCTGAAGGGATTGCTTGTCCGGGCGAAAATCCGCCGGGTAGGAAAAGACTTTTTCTTCCCCGATCAAGGTCGCGACATTACTGGTCAACACCCGTTTGATCGCATCACCCAAAGGTTCCGCCCAGTGATCGAAGTCGGACACATTGATCGCGGCTCCGCTGCCGAAGGTGACAATCTGCGGCCGATCCGCATAACCCGGAATCTGCACTGGCCCAATACCAACTGTAGTTCCTTCCACCAGCGTAACGGTTGTTCCTTTCGTATCCAACTGGGTAGCAGTTTGCAGGATATAGAAATTGGTCGGATCCGATCCCGGCAGCCCACTGCACGCGCTAAGTGGCAATGCAATCAGCAGGAGGAAAACGAAGTTTTGCCCAAACGGGCGCAGACTAGGCAAGGTCATATCTTATCTCTTTCCACTGATCAGGGAACTCGGGTTTCGTTCCAGGAAGTCGGCAAGACTGCGGACAGCCCGGCTCGCCGCTGACAGCTCCTGCAGCATATTCATCAAATCATATTTAAACGGGGAGCCATCGGCAATCAGCCCGTTGACGGAGCTGAACATTGTTTCCGCCGAGGCCAGCGTCTCGTCAATCTTGTTGATCGCCACGCGCACATCATCGATTGTCTTTCCAATATTGGGCAGCGTCTTGGTGTCAATATTCTGTGCCACCACCCGAACAGAAACCGCGAGCTTGCGATATTCCTCGATGGTTTTTTGCAATTCTCCAGAATTAATGAATTTATCCAACCCCTCCACTGTACCGGTCAAGCTTTTACCGAGCCGCTCAATGGGTAGCTTGTCGAGCTTCGCCATCAGTTGAGCAACAGAAGACGTGATTTCTTCCAAATCCGCCGGTACCGTCGGGATTTCGGGAACGCGGCCACTGGAAGACACATACACCGCCGGTTTATCCGGAATTAGGTCGAGATCAACGATAAGCGCACCCGTCAGGAAGTTGGAATTTTTAGCTTCGCTTTCAATCCGCGCTGGATCAAATCCTTGATGATTTTCTGGCGCAGCTCACGTGTTTCCAAAACCGACCGGATTTTCTTACCGTCATCAGTCAGTTTTATTCGCTGCGGCTCTATATCGATCTGCACCGGAATATAATATTTCTGGTTCGCCTCGTCGATTTCCAGACTGATATCGCGGACACTGCCAACCTTGATTCCCTTGAACTCAACATTTGCGCCAACGGAGAGGCCGCTGACGGATCCATCAAAATAAAGCACATAAACGACTTTCTCGGTAAAGCGGGCATCGTCCTTCGCCTGTTGATTGTCGTAGAGCTTGAACTGGTAGCGGGATTCCGCCTTAAAGGTACTCTGGTAGATTTCCGGTGTGGCAAACTCGATTGCCCCTGCAACGAGGGCTTGCAATGAGTTCGCGCCAAGTTCAATTCCGGACGTCGAAACAGAGACGTTGATCCCACCCGCATTCCAGAAATTTGTCCCCTCAAGCACCAGATCGTCATAGGGTGCCTTCACAAAAGCATAGACATCGATGGCACTTTTATCTTCTGCCAAACGGTACCCTAGGACACTGCCAACCTGCAGTCCCTTATAGATAATCGGCGTGCCACGGTTGATATTGCTCAGCTTCTCCGTGGAAAGAAGATATTCTGTTCCCTTGTCGTTCGACGTGATAACCGGCGGTGTACTAAGTCCCTTGAATTTGGTTTCCCGGTCTCCGCCTTTGCCCGGATCTATCTCGATGAAGGAACCAGAGAGAAGGGTCTGAAGACCGGTAATTCCTTGAAAGCCGATGGCCGGGGCCACAATCCAGAAACGTGCTGTATCGGTCAGGTATTTGTCCGCCACACGGGTCGTATCAATGACCATCGACACGCCCTCGTCATCGTCGAGAATATCAACCCGTTTCAGTGTCCCGATGTTAACGTCCTTGTATTTCAGCTGCGTTTTGCCCGGCACCATACCCTCGGCATTATCGAAGGTGATGGATATTTCCGTTCCCCGCTCCGACAGCGCCTGAAAAATCAGATAGGCAGCCACGGCAAGGGCTATTGCTGGAACAATCCAGATGCTCATCAGGCTCCCATAGCCTCGGCGGACCTTTGCGTCGGGCAGTTTCTGCTCGCTATCATCCGTCATTGTCATTCCCCTCGTCATCCCAAATCAAACGCGGATCAAAGGACATGGCCGCGAACATCGTAATAATCACCACGGCGGCAAAAGCAATGGCACCGGGTCCCGCCGTTACCGTCGCCAGCGCCTGCAACTTCACCAGCCCTATCAGAATTGAGATCATGAAGATGTCAATCATAGACCACCGACCGATAAACTCAGTAAAGCGATAGAGAAGCGCCCGCTTGCGTCGTTGTACTTTTAACCCTAATTGCACCGAAACTACCAGAAAAAGTAAAGCGGCAATTTTAAAGATGGGGACGAAGACACTGGCAACAAAAACGATCACAGCAATAACCGCTTGTCCGGACTGGGCTAGTTCAATCACCCCACCCATAATTGTATTCGTTGTCGACCGACCGAATGAAATAAGTGTCAGGACCGGATAGACATTGGCCGGGATATAAAGGATCGCCGCCGCAATCAACAACGCCCAGGTGCGGTTCAGGCTATTGATTTTACGACTATGCAGCACCGCGTCGCAGCGCGGGCAATCGGCCCTGTGCTCCGCAATAAACCGCTTCGATACCAGCAACCCGCAAACATGGCAGGAAATAGCGCCGATCGATTGTGCAGTTACCGGCGCGGTCATGCACGGATCTCCTTCAATCGGCTCCAGAGCGCCCCTTCATCAAGGGTGAGATAGGCCATGACCGTCGCCGCCACCATCAGGACGAAGGCAACAAGCGATAACCCGACACTCACATCCGCAAAATCCTGCAACTTCACAAAGGCGACTATAATACCAAGAATGAAAATTTCCGACATTGCCCAAGGTTTCAGATGACTTAGCAGCCGAACCTGAAATTGTGGACTGAACGGGGAGCGGCCCAGCTGCATCGGCAGCAGCAATGTGATCAGAACAAGCAGGACCGCGAGCGGCGCCACAACACTGGAAATAAAGACGACAATACCTAGCTCCCAATACCCTGCGTTCCAAAAAGCAATCGCGCCATCAATCAACCGGTTCGATTCTGACTGCCCTTCCATCTGAAAAGTGAGCAGCGGAAACAGGTTCGCTAGAATAAAGAACATTAACCCGGTGAGTGCAAAGGCCAACGAGCGGTTGAGACTGTTTTTATGGCGGACGAAAAGTAATGCGCCGCACCGGATGCAACGTCCCTGCTCCCCCTCCCTGATCTTTGGAGTAGAATGAATGAGGTCGCATTCCGGGCAGGCAATAAAGGCCTCGGTGTAGCTGAAATCCTTATTAATCTCCATACGGAACTTTCGTCAGTCAATTCTGTTCCAGACAATAATGCGCAAAGCCACCGCATTCAATTGATTTCCTTCGCGTATTTTCCATCATCCCGGCCATGGTGACGCGCCGACAACCGCATTTTCCCATATTGCAACAGGGTATAAGAGATCCTATGTTCATATTTACACGGTAAATTTATGCAAAATGATATATTTTACATAATTTTATAGTTAAATAGGGTTGTTTCTTCTTGTGGCAACTCTCGATATTATATAAGCCCTTGTGCATAACGGCGCAGGAGCGCCCGGATACTGGAACAAGAGACGACATTATGAGTACATCGCGGTTGACCCATTTACGCCAGCTGGAAGCAGAAAGCATTCATATCTTCCGGGAAGTCGCCGCGGAGTTTGAACGGCCAGTCATGCTGTATTCCATCGGCAAGGATTCTGCGGTGCTGCTGCATCTTGCGCGGAAGGCCTTTTTTCCATCACCCATTCCTTTTCCACTCCTGCATGTGGACACTACCTGGAAATTCCGCGAGATGATCCATTTCCGCGATACCATCGTGAAGGATTACGGTCTCGAATTGTTGGTGCATATCAACCCTGAAGGCGCCAAGCAGGGGGTCGGTCCCTTTACCCATGGCTCGGCGCTTCATACCGACATCATGAAGACGGAGGCTCTGAAACAAGCACTCGATCAGTACAAGTTCGATGCAGCTTTTGGCGGCGCCCGCCGGGATGAGGAGGCAAGCCGCGCGAAAGAGCGGGTCTTCTCTTTTCGCAATGAGGCGCATCGCTGGGATCCGAAAAACCAGCGCCCCGAGCTTTGGAATATTTATAACGGTCGGGTCCGCAAAGGGGAGAGCATCAGAGCCTTCCCCCTCTCCAACTGGACCGAACTCGATATCTGGCAATATATCTATATGGAGGATATTCCCATTGTGCCGCTCTATTTCGCCGCCGAACGCCCGGTGGTAGAGCGCGAGGGGATGCTGATTATGGTCGATGACGACCGGATGCCTTTGAATGAGGGCGAAACACCGATGATGAAATCAGTCCGCTTCCGCACGCTAGGTTGCTATCCGCTCACCGGTGCGATTGAATCGACCGCCGCCACCCTGCCCGAGATTATTCAGGAAATGCTCGTCGCCCGCACATCGGAGCGACAGGGACGGCTGATCGACAAGGATCAGGCCGGGTCGATGGAGAAGAAAAAGCAAGAGGGGTATTTCTGATGGATCAGAAAACCGACACCGCAACAGCGGAAATCGACGCCTATCTCAAGACCCAGGAACAGAAAAACCTCCTCCGCTTTATTACTTGCGGCAGCGTTGATGACGGCAAGAGTACCTTTATCGGTCGCCTTCTGTGGGATTCTGAAGCTGTTGTTCGAGGATCAACTCGCGACCCTCACCGCCGAGAGCAAACGCGTCGGCACGCAGAATGGCGAGATTGACTACGCCCTCCTCCTAGATGGGTTACAGGCGGAGCGCGAACAGGGCATCACCATTGACGTTGCCTATCGTTTTTTTGCGACCGACAAGCGCAAATTCATCGTCGCCGACACCCCCGGACATGAGCAATACACCCGAAATATGGTAACCGGCGCGTCAACCGCCGACCTCGCCGTTATCCTGATCGATGCCCGCAAAGGCGTGCTGATCCAAACAATGCGGCACAGCTATCTGGTTAACCTGCTCGGCATCAAGAAAGTCGTGCTGGCGATCAACAAGATGGACCTGGTTGACTATAGTGAAGAGGTATTCGAACAAATCCGCAGTGATTACCTCAAATTCGCGGAGCAACTCAATTTCGAACAAATTACCCCGATTCCCGTCTCGGCGCTGAAAGGCGACAACATGATCGGCGCAAGCGAGGCCATGGCTTGGTACAGCGGGCCTAGCGTGTTAGCGCACCTGGAAGGCGTTGAGATCGGTGCAGAGGACCTCTCCCGCCCGTTCCGGATGCCCGTGCAGTGGGTCAATCGGCCGAACCTTGATTTCCGGGGCTTCTCCGGCACTATCGCCAGCGGAACGATCCATGTCGGGGATGAAATCGTCGAGCCCGCGTCAGGACGGAGCAGCCGGATTTCTCGTATCGTCACCTTCGACGGTGACCTTGAGGAGGCCATTGCTGGACAGGCTGTCACCCTCACCCTTGAAGACGAGATCGACATCAGTCGCGGCGATATCCTTTGTGCCACGAAAGACCGCCCAGCAACCGCCGACCAATTCGAGGCCAAGATCGTCTGGATGAGCAGCGATCTCGATGCTGCCAAGCCGGACCTATCTTCTGAAACTCGGCACCGGAACGACCGCCGCGCGGGTCAGCAATCTTAAATACACAGTCAACGTCAACACCATGGAGCAGATGGCGTCCAAAAAACTTGAACTCAACGAAATTGGCGTGTGTAACCTGTCACTGGATAAAGCCATTTCCTTCGATCCATATGCAGAAAATCCGGGAACCGGCTCTTTTATCCTCATTGATCGCTTCACCAACGCGACGGTCGCCGCCGGGATGATCGAATTTGCGCTCCGCCGGGCAGAAAATATCCATTGGCAATCAGTGGATATTCATAAAGAGGCCCGCGCTGAACAGAAGAGACAGAAAGCCTCTGTTCTCTGGTTTACGGGACTTTCCGGATCAGGCAAATCAACGATCGCCAATCTCGTCGAGAAAAAGCTTCATGCCATGGATAAGCACACCTATTTGCTGGACGGCGATAACGTGCGTCACGGGCTGAACAAGGATCTCGGCTTCACTGATGCGGACAGGGTTGAGAATATCCGCCGTGTTGGCGAAACGGCGAAGCTCATGGTCGATGCGGGGTTGATTACCCTCGTTTCCTTCATCTCTCCCTTTAGAAGCGAGCGGCAAATGGCGCGCGGCCTGTTGGAGGATGGAGAGTTTCTTGAAGTCTTCGTCGATACGCCGCTGGAAATCTGCGAGGCGCGCGACATAAAAGGCCTGTATAAGAAGGCGCGCGCAGGCGAAATCAAGAATTTCACCGGTATCTCTTCGGATTATGAACGGCCGGAGAATGCGGAAATTGTCATCGATGGCATTAGGCAGAGCCCTGAAGACTCCGCCGACCAGATCGTTGCCACGCTTGTAGAGCGCGGCGTTATCTAGAATTTATTTGATAAGATCGAGCAAATACTCGCCATAGCCGCTCTTCCTGAGCGGTTCGGCGAGGGCGGCGAGTTCGTCCGCCGTGATGAATTTCTTCTGATAGGCGATTTCCTCTGGACAGGCAATTTTGAGGCCCTGCCGCTTTTCAATCGTCTGTACGAAGTGAGACGCTTCCAGCAGATTGTCATGTGTGCCGGTATCGAGCCAGTGCACTACCCCGGCCCAGCAATTCCATGCTGAGCTCCCCCTGATCGAGATAGAGACGGTTGAGATCGGTGATTTCCAGCTCACCCCGCGCACTCGGTTTCAGATGCTTGGCAAAATCGATCACCTGATTATCATAGAAATAGAGCCCGGTAATGGCGAAGTTCGATTTCGGATTTTTCGGCTTTTCCTCAACCCCGATGACCTTACCAGTCTGATCAAATTCGGCGACGCCATAAGCTGTCGGGTCCGAGACATGATAGCCGAAAATGGTCGCGCCAACTTCCCGACCTTTTGCACTCTGCAGGAGTTGGCTGAAACGGTTGGCGTAAAAAATATTATCGCCGAGAATCAGAGCGGAATGATCGTCGCCGATATGATCAGCACCAATAATAAATGCCTGAGCCAGACCATCCGGCGATGGCTGCGCCGCATACGAAATATTCAAGCCCCAGCGTGCACCATCGCCCAACACGCGAATAAACACATCCTGCTCTTCCGGCGTGGTGATAATGAGGATATCCCGAATATCCGCCAGCATCAGCGTCGTCAACGGATAATAGATCATCGGCTTGTCGTAAATCGGCATCAGCTGTTTACTGACACCCAACGTCAAGGGATGAAGCCGGCTGCCTGTACCGCCCGCGAGAATAATGCCTTTATGCGCCATGGGTCCTGTCTCAATGTCGTTTAAAAATAATACACTAGGAATAGCATATCATTAACGACATAGAGTTTAAATTTTCTTACTCTCGCTCATTTCACCGCAAAAATCGTCTTGCGACACGGCATACTCTTTGCCTCTATTTCTTCTACGACACGGCCGAATAAATGATGTGCCTTGCGATTATCTGGCTCCCTCACAAGCAAACTTTTCAATGGCTCAAGTGCCTCCTTATGGCGTCCTGCCTTCATCAACAAATTTACAACCAGAAATACTCCCTCAGATGTTGCGTTCAGAAACAGCCGATTTCGCTCAAGAATTTCCATTGCCTCGTCCGGCGCCCCGGCTTCTTCCATCAGATGGATAATAGTAATCGCGGGATCGGGGTTTGAATCACATCTAAAATGTGCCTTATCAACTCTTTTCAGAGCGTCGACAACTGACTTTTTCTGATGTGCACTTGCCGTGGGCAATGTCTTTCTCAGCGCACCAACACAACCACGGAAAATCTTTATATCGCCGCAGCTTATGCGCATTAGTGCAAGTATTTGCGGCAAGCTGTAATCTGCGAAGTTTTTCTCCGCAATTTTTTTCAGCATGAAGAATTCATCGGGCCCGGTGTCGCGAATATGGGTATTGAATTGATGCGTTAGATGCCGGGCCTTTCGCCGCCCAGGATTCATCAGCACGCCCGCCATTTCCAATGAAGATTTCGAGTGATCGGGAGAGAGAAACCGACCTTTGCGCATCCCGACATATTCACGAAGCGCATGATAATTGACATGCATACTGAACACGCCATTGCGGGCAACTCGGCGCGGCGGTAAATCCCACAAATCGGAGAGCGCCGTTACTCCGAAATCACCGGTGAGCATAAACGTCGCGCCTGTTGTAAGTGCCGCCAGCCGATCAATCATACGAAAGCCTCCGACGGGAAGAGAGAAATTCAATTCTCCCTGCATCCTCCGATATTTCCCAAGTGTACGGTTCCAGTCCTCATTCTCATATATCTTTACTGGCGCGGGCTCTTCCTGATAATTGAATTCCGTATGACGGATAATGTCCTCTATTTCATCGCTGTCCGTTTCAATCCGATGGCAGACCCGCCTTTCAAATAATTTTTTATCCTTCACACAGTAAAAATCATGCGGCAAGCTATCGAACACATAATTTGCGATTACAGAGAGAGGATTGGAAAGACTGCCCGGTGTTAGTTCCTGACCCGAGATTAGAAGCCGGATCGGATCGTCTTTCAGGACATCTAGATAGGCAAAATCGAGAACGCCCTGATCGACAAAGGGTTTAAGCTGCGGGTGCCGCCGCCAAAAATCAATGGCGGCCTTACTTACTTCTGTCATCACATAGACGACATTCCGTTTTTTTGCGACGGCCAATTCCTCTGCTGAAAAGAAATGCAGCACGAAACCATATGCGAAGCGTCCCGTACCTGCACCAAGTTCCAGGATGTAATGCGGCTCCCGGCGTGCACGGGTCGTCCCGCTTTGCCCGAAATCATCAAGAAAACCGCGAATGACTTTAGCGTAGGCGCGTCCGATAAACGGGTTTGTCGTCACGTAGTTGGGCACCCTTCCCGGCTCCCATGCCTCTGTGCCCAAGGTACCATAATAACTTCGCACCAGATCCCAGATCGGCGACCGGGATAAGGGAACATAATTTTCGAGAGGGTCATCCGCCGTCATCTTCTACTACTTTCCTGTTATCTACATGTCTCACAAACGCGTGGCGGTGCGAATTCGTGAAAGCAGAAAGAACATTTGGCAATATGGCTTTACCTGCGCCCGTGCCTGATGATAAGGATTCTTGTAACCCGGCGGCGCGACAGAGGGTCTTTTCTGCTAAACTTGAGAGAAATTATGGCTAAAAACATGAATGATGCGGCAACGAAAGAATGGCAATTCTGGGTCGATCGCGGCGGCACCTTTACCGATTTGGTTGCGCGCCGACCCGATGGCAGCATCGTTACCCACAAGTTACTGAGCGAAAACCCGGAGCAGTATGAAGATGCCGCGCTGCAGGGTATCCGTGACCTGCTCGGCCTCGGCAAAACCGAAGATATACCTGCATCACACATCGAAGCGGTCAAGATGGGAACAACCGTCGCCACCAACGCATTGCTGGAGCGCAAGGGCGAACCGCTGGCACTAATCACAACGGAGGGGTTCCGAGATGCCCTCCGGATCGGCTATCAGACGCGCCCCAAGCTCTTTGCACTGCATATCGAGCTACCGGAGATGCTCTATAGCCGCGTTATTGAGGTGAAGGAGCGCGTCGGTGCAACCGGCGAGATGATCCGACCTCTCGACACAGTCGACGCGCGCGCCAAGCTGCAAGAAGCATATGATGCGGGTCTGCGTACCTGTGCCATTGTCTTCATGCACGGGTACCGTTATCCGGATCATGAGAAAGCTGTCGCCGAAATCGCTAGGGGCATTGGCTTCACCCAAATCTCAACCAGTCATGAAACCAGCCCGCTGATGAAATTAGTCAGCCGTGGTGACACCACCGTGGTAGATGCCTATCTCTCCCCCATCTTACGCCGCTATGTTGACCGAGTTGCATCCGAACTAGGCGAAACCCGCCTGATGTTCATGCAATCGAATGGTGGGCTGACGGATGCGCGGTTTTTCCATGGGAAAGACGCCATTCTCTCTGGTCCAGCGGGCGGCGTGGTTGGCATGGTACAGACCAGCGCCATGGCCGGGTTCGAGAAAGTCATCGGTTTCGATATGGGCGGCACGTCGACCGACGTTTCCCATTATGGTGGCGAGTATGAACGCACTTTCGAGACGGAGGTTGCAGGAGTGCGCATGCGGGCGCCAATGATGCTGATCCACACCGTGGCGGCAGGCGGTGGTTCAATCCTGCATTTCGATGGTGCAAGATATAAGGTTGGTCCGGATAGCGCGGGCGCCAATCCCGGCCCTGCCTGCTACCGCAAGGGTGGCCCGCTAACCGTCACTGATTGCAATGTGATGCTCGGCAAGCTTTCCCCGGCATTCTTTCCCAAAGTCTTCGGCCCCAACGCCGATGAGGCGTTATCTGTGGAGACAGTGCGTGAGAAATTCGAAGCCTTGGCCACGAAAATCAACGCTGCCACGGGCGATAACCGCAGCCCGGAAGAAGTCGCGCGCGGCTTTCTCTTTATCGCGGTGGAAAATATGGCCAATGCGATCAAGAAAATCTCTGTTCAGCGCGGCTATGACGTCTCCGAATATGTCCTGACCTCCTTCGGGGGTGCTGGTGGCCAGCATGCCTGCCTCGTTGCCGACAGCCTCGGTATGAAGAAGATCATGTTGCACCCTTATGCGGGCGTTCTTTCCGCCTTCGGGATGGGTCTGGCCGACCTTCGCGTGTTGAAAGAAAAAGCGATGGAGGTGACGCTGGAAGACTCGGCCCTTCCCGACATTGCCATAACCCTGGATACTCTCGCCACAGAGGGGTTGGCGGAAATGCGTGCGCAAGGAGTGGCAGAGGCCCGCATCGATGTCGAACGCAAGCTCCATATCAAATATCAGGGCTCCGATACCGCGATGGTTGTCGATGATGGCCCGTTGGGTGAGATCACCAAAGCGTTCGAGGCCGCACATCGTCAGCGCTTCGGCTTTACAACGCCGGAAAAAGCGATGATCGTTGAGGCCGCCGCCGTTGAAGTAGTCGGTATCGGCGACAAGATTGAGGATCCGATCCGAAGGAGTGGTAACATGGACGTCGGCCCCCTCGCCCAAGAGGCAATCTTTGTCGGGGATAGCTGGCAGAATTGCCCCTTCTATGATCGCGACGCCTTGCCCTCGGGCTCGAAGATCAACGGCCCCGCAGTCATTGTCGAGAAAACCGGCACAAATGTAATTGAACCGGGTTGGCAGGCGGAAATGACAGATCGAGGCTATCTCGTCCTTACCCGCGTCGAGGAACTCAAGCGCGAACTCGCCATCGGCACGGCAGTCGATCCGGTCATGCTGGAGATTTTCAACAATCTCTTCATGAATGTCGCCGAACAGATGGGTACGGTGCTGGAAAAAACGGCCTATTCGGTGAATATCAAGGAACGGCTCGATTTCTCTTGCGCGGTCTTTGACTTGAACGGAGACCTGATCGCCAATGCGCCCCATATGCCCGTGCATCTGGGCTCCATGTCAGAGAGCATCAAGGCGGTAATCAATAAACATAAATCGACGATGAAAGCGGGCGATGTTTTCGTCCTTAATGCGCCTTATAACGGCGGGACGCATCTGCCCGATGTCACGGTAATCACGCCCGTTTTTGATCTTGCAGGCAAGGACGTCCTCTTCTACGTGGCAAGCCGTGGGCACCATGCGGATATCGGAGGCACCACGCCCGGCTCCATGCCGCCCGACAGTCGAACGGTAGAAGAGGAAGGCGTCATCCTCGATAACGTGTTGCTGGTCGATGGCGGACGGCTGCTTGAAGACGAGATTGTCGAGATCCTTAAATCCGGCAAGTATCCGTCCCGCAACACCGATCAGAATATGGCCGACCTGAAGGCTCAGATCGCGGCCTGCGAGAAGGGCATTCAGGAACTGCGCAAGATGGTCGATCATTTCTCCCTTGAGGTCGTCCATGCCTATATGGACCACGTACAGGATAACGCCGAGGAATCCGTGCGCCGAGTGCTGGATGTGCTAAAGGATGGGTCCTTCACTTATCCCATGGATGATGGGTATGAGATTAAGGTCAATATCTCCATCGACAAGGCGGCCCGTTCGGCTACCATTGATTTCACTGGCACCAGCGGGCAGCACCCGACCAACTATAACGCGCCGCGTGCCGTCACCACAGCGGCGGTGCTGTATGTGTTCCGTTGCCTGGTGGAAAGCGATATTCCGCTGAATGCCGGCTGTCTCAAACCGTTGAAGATTATCATACCCGACCGCTCCATGCTGTCGCCCGAATATCCGGCAACCGTGGTTGCTGGCAACGTCGAAACATCACAATGCATCACCGATTGTCTGTTCGGCGCGCTTGGCGTAATGGCGGCAGCGCAAGGGACAATGAATAATTTTACCTTCGGCAACGAAACCTATCAATATTACGAAACGATCTGTGGTGGTTCCGGCGCGGGCCCTGATTTCGACGGGACCAGTGCGGTGCATACCCATATGACCAATTCCCGCCTGACCGATCCGGAGGTGGTCGAATGGCGCTTTCCGGTGACGCTGGAAAGCTTCGAGATCGAGACGCGGCTCCGGCGGTAAAGGCGCGCATAAAGGTGGCGACGGAACGCTTCGCAAATTCCGTTTTCATGAACCGATGTCCGCCGCGCTTCTTTCCAGCCACCGTGTTGTGCCGCCTTTCGGCCTGAACGGTGGTGAAGATGGAGAGGTCGGCAAGCAATGGGTCATCCGCAAGAATGGCGAGATCGACACCTTGGAAGGCCGCGACAAGACCGAGATGGAAGCAGACGATATTTTCGTTATCCAGACACCGTCTGGCGGCGGCTACGGCAAATAGAAGTGGACGATTTTAAGTGGTTTGCGGAACATGCCGATAGGCCATGGTCGAGAACATTCCGGCCGCAAGATGATAGAGATTATGACAATGAAATGCCCAGAGTCCGGGGTTTAGGGTATCGAGAGCGACCGTCACCTGCGTCTTCGGCGGCACCATGATCGTGTCACGAAGGGCGCCCGCGATCCGTTTGCCGTTGATCTCTACAACCTGGAAGCTGTGACCGTGCAGATGCATCGGATGGGACATAGGCGTCTCATTGGTCATGATGATCTCGACGCGCTGCTTCTCTGAAACGACGGCAGGCATACCGCCTTGCCCCTCAATTGGCATACTCCAGATATAACTCGACATCGAGCCGGTCAGTTTCACCGGAATACGACGCTGGACCTTATGCGGAATAAGCGGAGTGGCGGCGCGAAGCAGCAATTCCTGATCAAGCCCGACACGCGGCCCCTCGCTATCGGTCACTGTCGAAATTTTCTCGACTCTGGCACCTTTCGGCGCAAGCACGATGCCTGAGCGCATTTTCCGTCCTTCGCAATGAGCGAGCACCGCCGCGGCCGAACCATCTGATGGTAATTCAAGTATGATGTCTGCGCGCTGCGCAATGGCGAGCGGGAAGGTCTTGCCGATCAAAGGTTCTACCGGATTGCCGTCGACGGCGACTAATGTTCCGTCCAGAGACCCCAGATCGATTGTGTAGTTAGAGGAGGCCGACGCATTGATAATGCGAAGACGCACTCTTCCACCCTTTTCCACCGCAATCACATCCGGATCGTCAAGCGTGCGGTCGTTCGCGAGAAACGCATCGAATTTAACGTCATTCAGATCGGGACCGGTATCCTTATCGCTCTTCGATCCCATTTTCATCAACGGCTTGGGTTTACGCAAATTTGCGAAAATTTCCTCAGGGCTTGTCCATGAAAAATCCTCGAGGAACAAGACAACCTCCTGAGCATTTTCTTGCATCGCTGCTTTATCCCGGATGATCAGTGGTGACGCGAGCAGGTTCTGCTCCTGCAATCCGAAATGCGAATGCATCCAACGTGTGCCGGTAGGTTTCGCCGCGAAATTGTAGTTCGCACTGCTTCCCGGCGCGATTGGAAGGGCGGAGAGATAAGGTACGCCATCCTGCTGCCAGGGCTCTTCCATCCCATGCCAGTGAACGAGGGTGCTGTCTGAAAGCTCGTTCACGAGTTGAACATCGAAATGATCACCGGGGTCGAGGAAAAGACCGAATGTACCATTTTCCTGTTCGACGCCATAGCGAGTCACGGCCTTGCCATCGACTTCGATCTGTCGCGTGCGGACATATAAAATTTTTCTCTGATTAGCTTCGGCTATCGGTATTCGCGCAACAGATGCACTCGCCGCAACGCCCGCGGCCGCCAAAAATCCTCTGCGTGAAATATTCATATTTCCTGCCTCTTCATTTCATCAGTCTGCCGCCGTCAGAGAAACTGTCAGCGCTATCTCTCTCGCCAAAATACGATTGTATTATTTATTATTTATTAATCTTTAGCGAGGAATTTTTGCCAGTTTTCATCAGCGTCCTTGATCCGTTCGGCAATGCCCGTTTGCCGCCAACGGATACGGCCTGCGTCATGGCCGAAGAGATAGAGCTTGCCCTCAAAGATCAGCCAAACGCCCGGGTCCGTATCGGCGAGATTGCCAAGGCTCATCTGGTTGGAGCAATAGCCGCCATATTGAGGGGCGTATGCCGAAGGACTGGCCGCAAACAGATCACGACTTTTCGCGTCGGCAAAGCGCCATGGTCGCGCCCTTATACTCGACACTAAAATCCGCGCCCCCTTCTTCCGGTTTGGCCTTCGTGAAATAGGCTGTGCTGTCATAGCCATCAACGGCAAGACCGCCAATGAAGCTCTTGTTGACACCCTCGAAGGCAAAAGCCTTCGCCGCTCCGATAAAGAGCAAGATTATGACGACTAGGCCGATACGACGGTACATGTATATCCTCCGACGGTAATAGACTGTATTATTACCGCAACGCCATTCCGACGAAAATCAACTTTGCGTCATTAAACAGAGCGACTTACCCGGCACGCCGAACCCGCTCATAGGCAAGGTTTGAGGCCAGCAGTCTTTCTGCTGCGTCGGGCGAAATTCCCTTGCGTTTGGCGTAATCCTCCACCTGATCACGACCGACATTGCCAATCCCGAAATAGCGTGCCTCCGGATGAGAGAAATAAAGCCCCGACACCGACGAGGCCGGCATCATGGCAAAACTTTCGGTAAGCTCAATACCGACGCGCTTTTCCGCTTCCAACAGATCGAACAATCCGCGTTTTTCCGAATGCTCCGGGCAGGCCGGATAGCCGGGCGCCGGGCGGATACCCTGATAGCTTTCGCGGATCAGATCTTCGTTGCCAAGTTGCTCATCGCGGGCATAGGCCCAAAGCTCTTTTCGCGTTTGCTGATGTATATATTCAGCCATCGCCTCCGCCAGTCTATCGGCCAAGGCTTTTAACATAATACTGCTGTAATCATCATGGGTTCTCTTGAATTCTTCAAGCTTTGACTCAATTCCGAGACCCGCCGTCACGGCAAAGGCGCCGATATAGTCCTTCAGGCCGCTTTCCACCGGTGCGATATAATCCGCGAGGCTGTGGTTGGCGCGCCCGTTTTTCCGCATCATCTGTTGACGCAAAAAGTGGAAACGATGTTTCTCTTCGGTTCGGCTCTCATCCGTATAGACAATCACGTCATCCCCGTCCCGCGCTGCCGGGAATAATCCGACAATCGCTTTCGCCTGCAACCATTTTTCATCAATGATCTTATCCAGCATGGCGGTCGCATCGTTATAAAGTTCGGTCGCGGTTTCCCCGACAACCTTATCTTTCAGGATTTTCGGGAAATGTCCCGCAAGCTCCCACGTCCGGAAGAAGGGTGACCAGTCAATATACTCGCGCAAACTCGCCAGGTTTATGTTCTGGAACTCATTCAGGCCAGGAAAAGGCGGTACCGGAGGCTGATACCCTGACCAGTCGATCGGCACGGCATTTGCGCGCGCTTCTGCCAGTGTGAATTGCTGATCGGGGCGAGATTTTTTCAGATAATTCTCCCGTACTTGCTCATATTCTACTTTAATACTATCGACTAACTCTTTGTTGTTTTCGTTACTGGTCAGCTTCGTCGCAATACCAACAGCACGAGAGGCATCGGTCACATAGATCGTTGTCCCGTCATATTGCGGCGCGATCTTGAGCGCCGTATGCACCTTCGAGGTGGTCGCCCCGCCGATCAACAGTGGCAGTTCAAATCCCTGTCGCTGCATTTCTGCGGCAACTGTCGCCATTTCTTCAAGGGACGGCGTGATCAGCCCGGAAAGTCCGATAATATCAACCTTCTCCGCGATCGCTGTTTCAAGGATTTTCGAGTACGGCACCATCACGCCAAGGTCGATCACCTCGAAATTATTGCATTGAAGGACGACGCCAACGATGTTCTTGCCAATATCATGCACATCGCCCTTGACCGTCGCCATCAGCACCTTGCCCTTGGTCTGGGACTCACCGCTCTTGTCTTTCTCCGCCTCGATAAAGGGCAGAAGATGGGCAACTGCCTGCTTCATGACGCGTGCGCTTTTCACCACCTGCGGCAGGAACATCTTGCCCGACCCAAAGAGGTCACCAACTACATTCATGCCGTCCATCAACGGCCCCTCGATTACCTGAATGGGCCGTGGGAACTGTTGGCGCGCCTCTTCCGTATCGTCGATGATATAATCGGAAATGCCTTTCACCAACGCATGGGTCAGCCGCTCACCGACCGTTCCTTCGCGCCAGGAAAGATCAATGACATTGCTCCGCTTCTGGCCGATGGCCTGCTCCGCCACTTCGAGCAAGCGTTCCGTCCCGTCCTCGCGCTTGTTGAAGACCACATCCTCAATGCGGTCGCGCAGGTCTTCGGGGATATCTGAATAGACGGCAAGTTGGCCCGCGTTCACGATGCCCATATCCATGCCCGCCTGGATCGCGTGATAGAGGAAAACGGAATGCATCGCCTCGCGCATGGGGTTGTTGCCCCGGAGCGAGAAGGACATGTTGCTGACGCCGCCGCTGATCTGAATATGCGGGAGGGTCGCTTTTAGCTCGCGCGTTGCCTCAATATAATCGCGGGAAAAGTTACGATGCTCGTCAATGCCCGTGGCAATGGGGAAAATATTCGGATCAAAAATGATATCTTCTGGAGGAAAATCAACGACTTCCGTCAAAATCTTATAACAACGCGTGCAGATCTCAATCATCCGCTCTTTGCTATCCGCCTGCCCATCTTCATCGAATGCCATGACCACAGCCGCCGCGCCAAAGCGGCGCACTTCCCGCGCATGCTCAATAAATTCCTCTTCACCTTCCTTTAAAGAAATCGAATTGACGACGCCCTTGCCCTGAATGGTTTTAAGGCCTGCTTGCAAGACTTCCCATTTGGAACTGTCGACCATGATCGGCACCCGGCTGATATCCGGCTCCGAGGCGATGAGGTTGAGGAATGTAGTCATGGCGGATTTCGCATCCAGCATGGCGTCATCCATATTTACATCAACGATTTGCGCACCGTTAATCACCTGCTCCCGCGCGATATCGAGGGCTGTATCATAATCCCCTTCCATCACCAGTTTCTTGAACTTGGCAGAACCGGCAACATTCGTCCGCTCCCCGACATTGATAAAACCCGCCACATCGTCCAGATAAAGCGGCTCCAGCCCGCTCAAGCGACAAACTGGTTCGAGATCGGGTATTTTGCGCGGTGGAAGATTGGCAACGGCCTCGGCAATGGCGGCGATATGTTCCGGGCGCGTACCGCAGCACCCGCCGACAATATTGACAAGGCCACTTTTCGCAAACTCGCCAAGCTGTTCAGCCATATAGGCCGGGGTGTCGTCATAGTCCCCAAGTTCGTTGGGAAGGCCGGCATTGGGATGCACGCTAACCCGCGCCGTCGCAACGTTCGAGACAGACTGAACATGCGGCCGTAAGTCCTTGGCACCCAACGCACAATTAAATCCGATACTGATTGGCTGCACATGCGCCATGGAGGCCCAGAAGGCTTCTGCTGTCTGCCCCGAGAGGGTCCGTCCCGACGCATCGGTGATGGTGCCAGAGACCATAACTGGATGACGAATGCCCGTTTCATCGAAGTAGCGCAGAACCGCATAGATAGCAGCCTTGCAGTTGAGGCTGTCAAACACGGTTTCGATCAGGATGATCTGCGCCCCGCCATCAATCAGGCCCCGCAGTGCCTCATCATATGCCTCGACCAATTCATCAAAGGAAACATTGCGATAGCCCGGATCATTCACATCTGGTGAGATCGATGCCGTGCGGTTGGTCGGCCCCAGGACGCCCGCCACGAAGCGTGGCTTTTCGGGAGTTTTTTCCGTCCAGCGGTCAGCCGCCTTGCGGGCAAGCGCCGCGCCCTGCTTGTTGAGCTCATAGACCGCCTTTTCCAGCTTGTAGTCCGCTTGCGCGATCGAGGTGGAGTTGAAGGTGTTAGTCTCCAGTATGTCGGAGCCCGCCGCCAGAAAATCATCATGTATACTTTCAATCACCTCTGGCTTGGTGAGGGTCAAAAGGTCATTATTGCCCTTCAGGTCATTGCTGACATTGGCATAGGCTGTACCCCGGTAATCTTCCTCCGTCAGCTTAAACCCCTGTATCATGGTGCCCATGGCGCCATCGAGAACCATGATCCTCTTATCAAGAATAGCCTCAAGTTCAGCAAATGCCGGTGACTTCTGCATGGGGTGACCTTTTATCAAAAAGTTAAATTATTTAAGAAGTTACAGTCTTTAACTCAGGCCGCAGCCCAAGCGTATGGCAGACGGAATAAACCAGATCCGCCCGGTTCAATGTGTAGAAATGGAAATCCGTGACCCCGGCGCGCTGCAATTGCAGACACTGTTCGGACGCGACCATCGCGGCGACAAGATTACGCGTCGCCGGATCCTCATCCAGATCTTCAAACAGATGTGTCAGCCACGCGGGCACCTGCGTGCCGCATTGCTTGCTGAACTGTCGGATTTTGGAATAGCTGGTGACCGGCAATATACCCGGCACAATCGGAATGGTAATACCATGGGCCCGCGCTCTGTCGATAAAGCGAAGATAAACTTCTGGATCGAAGAAAAACTGAGTAATCGCCCGGGTCGCACCGGCGTCCATCTTGCGTTTAAGATAGTCTATATCGGCAAGGCTGGACTTCGCATCGGGATGAATTTCCGGATAACACCCGACGGAAATTTCGAAATCATGTTTTTTCTTGAGAAATTCGATCAACTCAACCGATCCTGCAAATCCGCCAAGGTGCGGCTTGAAAGCGTCATGGCCTTCCGGCGGATCGCCGCGCAACGCAACAATATGCCGGATCCCGCTCTCCCAGTAGCGATCAGCAATTTCTTCAATCTCGCCCTTCTCCGCCCCGACGCAGGTAAGATGAGCAGCAGGCTCCAGCGTCGTTTCCTGCCGGATACGGCTAACCAGCGAATGGGTCCGCTCCCGTGTTGAGCCCCCGGCCCCGTAGGTAACAGAGACAAATTTCGGATTGAGCGGTGCAAGGCGCATCAGGGCCTGCCAATGTTTCTCCGCAAGCGCGTCAGACGTCGGCGGGAAAAATTCGAACGATACGTCAACACGGTTGCGCGCACCGGCCTCCCTCAACCCGCTGGAAACATCGTTCCGCTCCGGTATTCCTGACATAATCATGACGCAACGGCTCCTTTGGATTGGGTGACGGCGGCCGGAACGGCCGTCCATATATTAACAGTAAGGGGATCGCCTTTCAGGACTCTGAAATCCTTCGGCTCAAGCCCCGCGTCGGTGCAGTAGGCCCGAATACTGTCTTCATCGAAGCCCATATGCCGATGGGCATGTTCGGTTCGCAGGCTATCGAGTGTATGGGGGGCAAAATCGACAATCGCCAAAATGCCATCACCGCGAAGAAGGCGCGCAGCTTCCCTGATGGCAACCGCCGGATCTTCCGCGTAATGGAGCACCTGATGGATGACGATAGCGTCCTGTGACTGAGCAATAAAAGGCAGGTTATACATATCCGCGAGGCGCACCTGACAATTCCTAAGGCCCGCATCCTCAATCGCAGAACGCGCGAAGGACAACATCTCCCGGCTGGAATCAACGCCGATCGCGTGGGTAACCTTGGGGCCGAACAACTCCAGCATACGGCCGGTCCCCGTGCCTATATCAAGGAAATCGATGATCTTGTGACCTTTGGTAAGTGTGACAAGAGCCTCTTCCACCGCTTCTTCGGAGACATGAAGGGAGCGAGATCTCGTTCCAGCGGACGGCATTCTCACGGAAATATTCCTCCGCCGCCATGATCCGCGCCTTTTTAACAACCTCAAGACGATCTAAGTCCCGTGAAACAATGGGGTCTTCCTCCGGCACCAGATCAACGAGCGTACGGGCTAACAGCGACGCGTTATGTTTCGCCGACAATCGGTAAAAAACCCAGCTCCCCTCCTGATACCGGTCCAGCAGGCCTGCATCGCACAGAAGTTTAAGATGACGGGAAACACGTGGCTGGCTTTGCCCGAGAATCTGTGTCAGTTCACTGACCGTCAATTCCGAATGGCCGCAAAGTACCAGCAATCTCAGCCGGGTTTCCTCCCCGGCAGCGCGCAATCCCTGGAGCAGATTTTCCACATCAACCTCAATAAAATCATCAATTTGAACGATATAAACATATCTTTATATCTTAGTACAGGAAAAATATTGCCTAACTCGCGACTTTTTCGCCACACCATAGTAGTAATCTGTTGACCTGAAAAAACAGCGACTCGCCTTGAATATGGCCATGTGATAATTACAACTTCTGAGATTGCCGTGTCTAAGAACGTTGTTTTTTTGTGAAAATCGATTAAACAGGGTTAAGTAATAAGGTTAAAGACTTTGGTAACTCTTACCGGATAGGTTAGGCCTCACTTCCGGACCACAGGTATTGAGTTGGAAAAGATAAAAATGGGTTTGCGTTCAAAATCATCCTCCCTAAAAGCCGGTCTAACGGCCCTTGCGCTTCTCGTTGCCGTCAGTGGCTGTGCGACACCGCAGCAAAAAGACGGCAAAGCCGTCGCGGTGATGTATAACGAGGTTTACGATCCGCTTGAGCCGATGAACCGATACTTCTTTGACGTGAACTACGCGCTTGATGCACTGTTCTTCAAACCGGTGGCAGAAATATATCGTGGCGTCGTTCCAGAGCCTGTACGCGATAGTGTCACGAACTTCCTGACCAACCTGTCGCAGCCGATCTACCTGATCAATAATGTCCTGCAGGGCGACCTCAATGGCGCCGGCGACAACATGGGCGCCTTCTTTACCAATACTTTCCTGGGGGTTGGCGGCCTGTTTGATGTGGCCAAATTGAATACTCCATCTGAAGATATGGGCCAGACTTTTGCGAAATGGGGCATTCAGGAAGGGCCGTATCTCGTTGTTCCAATCCTCGGTCCAAGAACAACACGTGCCGCCGTTGGTGGTATTGCCGATTATTATCTCGACCCGATCAATTACGCCGCCAAAGAAAATGATATCGAACATTTCGGCGTCATTCGCACAGCGGCCCATGGGCTGGACCAAAGGTCCCGTTCAATCGAGGCTCTTGATGAAATCGAAAAGAACTCGATCGACTTCTATGCGGCAATCAGAAGCCTGTATCGACAAAATCGGAACAATATGATTCTTAATGGTGCCAGCAATTCGACACAATTGCCGGATATGTCATTCGATGATGATGACGAGCCCGTTAAGAAAAATTAGTTAGATTTAATTTTTTTATTCGAAATTTTATTTTCCAATTGGAAACGAATTCCGTCGGGGGTGTGTTTTAATGTTCACGAGACGAAAATTTTTCCAGGGAACGCTCATCGCTGCGGCAATGACTGTCCTGTTTCAACCATCGGCCTTTGCGGCTGAAACCAAAGAACAAGCTGCCCTAGCGATGGTCAAGGCTATCGGAGATGAGGCTGTAGCTACGCTTGCGGATAAGTCTTTAAGCGAAGAGCAAAAGCAGAAACGCTTCGAGAAGTTTCTTGATTCCAGCTTTGATATGAAACGCATCGGACGCTTTGTTCTTGGTCAGTACTGGCGCGGCGCAACCGGCGCAGAACAAACCGAGTTTCTAAATGTTTTTCGCGATTACATGGTGACAAGTTACGCCGAGAAAATCGGCTCCTATTCCGGGGAAAATCTGGAAATCAAGGATGCAACATCACTCAATGACAAGGAATCGCTGGTTCATTCCGTGATTGTTCGGCCCAACGGTCCGCCTATCAAACTTGACTGGCGGGTTCGCAAAACCAATGACGGCGAGAAGATCGTCGACGTCATTATTGAGGGTATCAGCATGGCACAGACGCACCGGTCCGAATTTGCCTCTGTGGTCAGCCAGCCCGGCGTTGGCGTTGAAGGTTTGATCAACAAGCTGAAAGAACAGATCAAGACCGCGTCAAACTAACGGCGTTATCTGAATAAATTAAATGCCGCCCCGCAACCGGCCGGGCGGCATTTTTTATGCCTTCTCGAAGCAGTAACCCACCGCGCGGACAGTCCTGATCAGGTCGACGTCACCTTTTTCGTTCAGCGCCTTGCGCAGGCGGCGGATATGGACATCAACCGTCCTATCCTCGACATAAACATTTTGGCCCCAGACACCATCGAGCAGTTGCTCACGGGTAAGGACTCGCCCTGCCCGCTCCATAAAGTAACGGAGCAGCTTGAATTCCGTAGGACCCAAGCGCAGTTCTCGTTCGCCCCGCTTGACCTTATAGGCAACCAGATCGACGACGACATCGGCGACGCTCAGCTGCTCGTTGCCCGCTTCCGGATTACGGCGGCGGAGAACAGCGCGAATGCGAGCCATCAGCTCAGCTGGTGAAAAGGGTTTAGACACATAGTCATCCGCCCCAACATCTAGGCCCCTCACCCGGTCGGCTTCTTCCCCGCGCGCAGTGATCATGATAACCGGCAGGTTGCTATGCTTCTGGTCGCGGCGAAGACGGCGACAGATCTCGATACCGGACACCTTTGGCAGCATCCAGTCGAGCAGGAGCATATCGGGATGTTCTTCTTCGATAGCAAGCATTGCTTCATCCCCGTCATGAGCGGAAGCAACGTCAGATCCTTCGCTTTCAAGATTGTATCGCAGGAGCTCGACCATGGCCGGCTCATCTTCTACTACAAGTATCTTCATCTGGTTATACTAACACCTTAAGGATTTTCATTCTCTATCATGGTGACACTGGTCTTGTCGCCCTTCGGGCGCGGTTCCGTCGGCATCTCGCCGGTGACCTGATAGATGATAATTTCGGCTATATTTGTCATATGATCGCCGATCCGTTCAATATTTTTTGCCATGAAGATCAGATGCGTACAGCTTGTAATGCTGCGCGGATCTTCCATCATGAAGGTCAGGAGTTCCCGGAACATACTGTTATAAAGCTGGTCCACCTCCTGATCCCGTCTCCAGACATCATACGCGAGATCAGGATCGCCAATGGCATAGGCCTTTAATGTGTCATCAATCATCCGGCGAACCATATCGCCCATCCGAGGGATGGAGGAAATCGGCGCGAGCGACGGCGATGTATTCAGCGCGATCACACGTTTGGATATATTTGCCGCATAGTCGGCAACCCGCTCCAGGACGGACGCTATCTTGAGTGCCGAGATCACCAGCCGCAAGTCATCTGCAACCGGATTTCTGAGCGCCAGCACGCGGATCGCCTTGTTATCGACCTCTTGCTCCAGACTATCGACAGCCTTGTCCGCCTCGATCGTCTTGAGCGCGAGTTCGGTATTCCGCTCGGTCAAGGAGCGTACGGCTGCTTCAAGCTGGGATTCGGCAAGTCCGCCCATCTCGACAATGGTATTGCGAACATCTTCAAGCTCTTCGTCAAAAGACTTAACGATATGACCGCTACTCATTTTGGAATTCTCCTGTTCCTGACTGTGTTATCAACCGAACCGACCGGTGATGTAGCCCTGCGTCCGTTCATCGGATGGGCTGGTAAATAGTTTTTCGGTATTTCCTGTCTCAACAATTTCCCCAAGATGGAAGAAGGCTGTCTGCTGGGAAATACGCGCTGCCTGCTGCATCGAATGGGTCACGATAATGATGGTATAGTTTTCCTTAAGCTCATCAATCAGTTCCTCGACCTTTGCCGTGGCAATCGGGTCGAGCGCAGAACAGGGCTCATCCATCAGGATAATGTCCGGCCGCACAGCGAGTGCCCGAGCAATACAGAGCCGCTGCTGCTGCCCGCCGGAAAGGCCGGTACCCGATGAATGCAGACGATCCTGCACTTCCTTGATCAGGCCTGCCTTTTCAAGGCTGGTGAGCACAATTTCATCGAGATCGTCCTTATTCTGGGCAAGGCCATGAATTCGGGGACCATAGGCAACATTATCGTAAATCGATTTGGGAAACGGGTTCGGTTTCTGAAACACCATACCAACGCGCGCACGAAGAAGAACCTCGTCCACATCAGGGCCGTAAATATCAACGCCGTCGAGCAAGATTTCTCCTGTGACGCGGCATCCGTCCACCGTGTCATTCATCCGGTTAATGCAGCGCAAGTAAGTTGACTTACCGCAACCGGAAGGACCGATCAGGGAGGTCACCTGATGCTTGTTAATATTCAGCGATACGCCCTGAAGAGCATGATTGTCGCCATAGTACACATTGACATCCCGCGTCGAGATAATAACCCCATGGTCCGTATTGGGATGGCTTTCGACGTTTTCTTCTGCTTGGATTTGCACGTTCATTTCCTTCTACCAACGACGTTCGAACTTCTTGCGAAGGAAAATCGCAAAAGCGTTCATTAAGATAAGGAACCCGAGCAATACCATGATCGCGCCGGATGTTTTTTCAACAAAGGCCCGCTCCGGACTGTCTGCCCAGAGGAAAATCTGCACCGGCATAACCGTTGCCGGATCGTTAAAGCCGCCCGGAATATCGGCGATAAAGGCGACCATTCCGATCATCAGGAGCGGTGCCGTTTCACCGAGAGCCTGTGACAGGCCAATAATCGTGCCCGTCAGAATGCCCGGCATGGAAAGTGGCAATATATGATGAAACGCCGCTTGTTGTTTTGAGGCCCCGAGGCCAAGCGCCGCCTGACGAATACTGTCGGGCACGGCACGGATAGCCGCACGGGCAGCAATGATAATGGTCGGCAACGTCATCAACGCGAGCGTCAAACCACCAACGACCGGCGCTGATCTGGGCATATGTGCCACATTCAGGAAGATCGCGAGCCCGAGAAGACCAAAGACGATCGAGGGAACCGCCGCAAGATTGTTGATATTCACCTCAATCAGGTCGGTGAGCTTGTTCTTGGCCGCGAATTCTTCGAGATAGATCGCCGTCATCACACCGATAGGAAAGGCAATTACCATAGTAATCACGAGCGTATAGAATGAGCCAACCATGGCGCCCGCAATACCCGCCTTTTCCGGCTCGCGACTGTCGCCATTGGTGAAGAATCCCGTATTGAAATGAAGTTTAATGTCGCCGTCTGCTTCCAGCACATCCAGCCAGGCAAGCTCCTTGTCTTTTACGCGGCGGTCATCCTCCACCAGATTACGATCGATATAGCCCTTTTTGACCATATCGACATCATCCCCGGCAAGGAGCGAGACAGGGATCGTCTTACCGATCAGTTCCGGGTCATTCTCGACCATTTTACGTAGCTTCGTATTCGCATCTCCGCTGACGAGACCAAACAACCGTCTCAAGTCACGTCGACCTTTCACATCAGGGAATTTTTCGCGCAGGGCATTCTGCACCAGTTTGTTATAATTAGCCGAGCGAAGCTCCGCCGGGTCCAGCGTTCCATTCGGATCGATCACCTCCTCAGCGAAGGTAATGTCCAACGTGACAAAAGTCTGTACGAAGGCGGTATACCCCTTGCTGACAATGCTGAACAACAGGATCGCCAGCAATGTAAGCGCCGTGAGGATCGCCAGCAGCCCGGTCAGACGGAACCGGCGCTCTGACCGTTTACGCTTCGTCAGGTTCTTGAGAAACGCCTCTGATTGCCAGGCGTTGCCGCCCTCTTTTTGAGCTTGATCAGTCATATTTTTCCCGATATTTGCGAACCACGATCAAGGCGATCACGTTCAGGCATAAGGTAACAATGAAGAGCACCAGGGCCAGAGCAAAGGCGGCCAGAGTTTTGGCGCTGTCAAATTCCTGGTCTCCAACGAGCAAGCCAACAATCTGCACGGTAACCGTTGTCACGGCTTCCAGCGGATTGGCTGTCAGGTTGGCGGCAAAGCCAGCAGCCATAACCACAATCATGGTTTCACCAATTGCGCGACTGACAGCCAGTAGAACCGCGCCGACTATGCCCGGCAGGGCCGCAGGCAGGATCACTTTGCGAACAGTCTCTGATTTTGTCGCGCCAAGACCGTAGGACCCATCGCGTAAAGACTGAGGCACGGCCATAATGATGTCGTCACTCAAAGACGAGACGAACGGGATAATCATCATCCCCATAACCACACCGGCGGCAAGCGCGCTTTCAGAAACAACATCAATCCCGAGAGAATCCCCGAGGTCGCGGAAGAAGACGCCAACCGTCAAGGCGGCAAAGAATCCATAAACCACCGTCGGGATACCCGCCAGAATTTCCAGCATCGGCTTAACCACCGAACGGAACCGGCTGGACGCATATTCCGTCATATAAACCGCGCTCAATAACCCAAGCGGAACCGCAACACACATAGCGATAAAGGTAATAAGCAGCGTACCGGTGAACAATGGAATTGATCCAAATGCCCCGCTTGATCCCACCTGATCGGTGCGAAGGGCTGTCTGCGGGCTCCAGGTGAGGCCGAAGAAGAACTCACTCATCGGCACCTTGCCAAAAAACTGGATCGTTTCGAACAGGAGCGAAAGAACAATACCAAGTGTCGTCAGAATGGAAATAATCGAGGCCAAGATCAGGATCACATAGATCAGACCCTCAATCGTCTTGCGGACCCGAAGATCCGGATTAATTCTTAAAATTGAGAAATAAAGCCCTGCCCCGGCTGCCAGCAGAAGAATAACCGGAAAAACAACCCGGTCTATCTGTCGCATAGCGCCTGTGTCCATCTGGATTGGCGTCACCTGAAGTATGGCCCAGATACCTCCAAGAATAACTGGCGGCACAAGAGCCCAAATGACAACATACAGTCCGAACTGATGCGGACGCGGCGTTAAAAAATTAGAGGATTTACGGACGGTGTTGAGCGCCTTTTTTGAACCAAACCAATATCCAACCGCAGACATCAGCAAAAGAACGATTAAAAGAGGATAAAAGCTCATATCGGTTTCTTTTTGTTAGTAAAAAGGCACAAAAATGGAAAAAAGAGGCGAGCGACATATGTCACCCGCCCCTTTTAATCAGGATTACATAAGTTTCAAAGGAGCCAGGGCGAGAGCTTCTTTACGTACTTCTGCACGTTCAGCTTCGGAAAGTGGGATCAGGCCCTTCTCTGTCAGGTAACCATATTCACCGAATGCTTTTTCGCTGGTGAATTCTGCAATGAATTCCTTGATGCCGGTCACTTCACCAACATGCGCATCCTTCACATAGAAGAAGAGTGAGCGAGAAATACCATACTGACCATCAGCAATATTTTCAAAAGTCGGCTCAACACCGCCAACTGTCGCGCCCTGAAGCTTGTCAGAGTTCTGGTCAAGGAAACTGAAACCGAAGATGCCGACAGCGTCTTTGTTTGCTTCGAGTTTTTGAACAATCAGGTTGTCGTTCTCGCCAGCTTCGATATAGGCACCGTCTTCACGAACTGAATGGGCAACCGCCTTGAATGCTTTCTTGTCTGATTTTCTCAGGTCTTTCAGCATGTCAAAACCTTTTGCGCCGCCTTCCATGGCCAACTCAACAAACGCATCGCGTGTTCCGCTGGTCGGTGGTGGGCCGAGAACTTCGATTTTTGTATCCGGAAGAGACGGATCAACGTCTTTCCAGGTCTTGTATGGGTTATCAACCAGCTTTCCGTCGATCGGAACCTGTTTAGCGAGAGCTGAAAAAATCTGTTTTTTCGTCAGGTTAAACGGCGCAACCGCTTTGGAATTCGCAAGAACGATACCGTCATAACCAACTTTAACTTCGGTGATATCGGTAACGCCGTTTTTCGCACAAGTTTCAACTTCTGACTTTTTGATACGACGTGACGCGTTCGTTATATCAGGTGTGTTCAAATCTGCGCCTGCGCAGAAAAGCTTCAAACCACCGCCAGAACCGGTGCTTTCAACAACTGGCGTTTTAAAGTTGCCAGTGCTGCCGAATGCTTCGGCAACTGCTGTTGAAAATGGGAAAACAGTTGAAGAGCCGACGATCCTGATCTGATCGCGAGCCATAGCTTGTCCGGAAAGGGCAACAGTAGCGACCGTTGCGGCGATTGCCAGACCGAGAGTTTTGTTTAGCACGTTTCATTCTCCGTTAATTGCATACGACAGCATTATCTGTCGTTGGACGGGACAATGCTCTTCATTCGCGACAGAAGTACTACAGTTTCATGACAGTAATGTTACAGGCGACAAGTCCCTGTTTTCTGCGGATCAGGAGGTGTAAATCGGTATTCTTACGGCGAATTTCGAGCCTTCACCGACCACGGATTCAATCTCGAGATGTCCGCGATGGCGACTCACAATATGTTTAACAATTGCGAGGCCCAATCCCGTTCCGCCAAGTTTCCGGCTGCGGTCACTGTCAACTCGATAAAATCTCTCGGTTAATCGGGATAAATGCTCTTCGGGGATACCCTCCCCTGTATCAATGACGGTGATGCGCGCCTCACGGCCCGTTACAGTCACCTCTATGCGAATTTCGCTTTCCTCAAAGCTGTATTTCAAGGCGTTATCGATGAGATTGGTGAAAACCTGTGTCAACTGATCAAAATCACCGGTGACAAACACACCATTCTCCGGCATCTGCACGGCAATTGATTTACCCATTTCGACCGACTTCGCCTTGAGCAGGCTATTAACACCTTGTAATACCTTACCAATATCCACCCGATCGGAGGGGCGGCTATGCTCATTGATCTCGATATGTGACAACGATAAAAGATCGTCAATCAGCTGCGACATGCGGAGAGACTGCGCCTGCATCATGGAGAAGAACCTCTGATGCGCCTCCAGATCGTTCCGCGCAGGCCCGATAAGCGTTTCAAGCGCCCCGATCAGGATCGCAAGCGGGGTTCTGAGTTCATGGCTGGCGTTGGCGACAAAATCAACGCGCATCTGCTGCATGCGGCGCGACTCCGTCAGGTCATGCAGCGTGACAATGAGGCGAAGCCCCTCGCTGCTCTCGTCTCTCAGGTTGACAATATAGGCCGCGACATACCGGGGAACGACATCGGAGATGGTAAATTCAATCCGTGTATCCGGGTCCTTACCCGCATAGGCCGCATCGACTGCCTTCAGCAGGGCCGGATGGCGCAGGAATCGGGTGAGGTCCCCTTGCATCTCGGTGACGTTGAAGAATTTATTCGCCGCCGCATTGGAACGACGGATACTCCGCCGGTTGCCGAGCACCAACACCGGGTCGGGCAGCATGTCGAACAAGAGCGACGCCTCATCCTGGCGCGATTGCGCTTCTTGCAGCATATGTTGCAGAACTCGGCGGTATTGCTGCATGGTCAGCAGCAAATTATCCAGAGGAAGCAAGCCGGTTCGCAGGCCCGCCTTGTCATCCCCCTCCAACGGGGACATAATTGCCGCCCGTTCCATGCGGAAGGCCACCGCCTGCATTTCGCGAACCAACCGGGTATAGAGAATCAAGGCGGGTAATACCGCAGCGGCAAGAATCAATAAATATTCTTCTATTACAAAGTCTTCGCCCGAATATAAAAAGAATGTGACGATGGAAACGGGCGCAGCCATGGCGAAAACAAACACCAACATTTTCCATAAGTAACTACTACTATTATACATTCTCTATTCTCATTACGCGGTACCCAGATCAGGGGAAATTTCAATGTTTCTTATGAGAGTGTTATTTTACAATTTTGTGACAGCGGCGAGCGTTTCCCCGATTTCCCGGTTGAGCACTATATCCGCGTGACTGTCCAGCGGTGTCGGTTCGCGGTTGAGGATCACCAGTTCCGCCCCGCCCTGTTTTGCCATCAACGGTATCTCCGCCGCGGGATAAACAACGAGAGAAGAGCCGATGGCCAACAATAAATCGCAGGTCAGAGCCGCAGCAGAGGCTCGGCGCATTTCCTCAACCGGCATGGCCTGACCGAAGGAAATTGTCGCGGTTTTGACGATCCCGCCACATTTTTCACATATTGGCAGGGTTTCATTGAGTGAGAAAATTTCCTGCACCTCTGAAAGTTCCATCCGCGTTCCGCAATCGAGACATTTCGCATAGGTCGTATTTCCATGCACTTCAATCACATCCTCATCACGAATGCCGGATGCTTGATGCAAGCCATCAATATTCTGCGTGATCACCGCACCGATTTTTCCTTGATCATAAAGGGAGGAAATTGCCATATGTCCTTTATTTGGCTTGGCTTTTGACAGAACAGATTCCATCGCGAACTTGCGCCGCCAGCTCTCGCGCCGTGCCTCTTCCGATCCAAGGAATTCGGAAAATTCAATCGGCCGGTTCTTTTCCCAGAGCCCGCCGGGACTCCGGAAATCAGGGATACCGGATTCAGTGCTGATCCCTGCCCCGGTAAAAATGACAATTGATTGGCTGTTCTCAATCAACTCGGCAAATGCTTCAAACTCCGCTGGCATTCCAATCTCCTTGCGCGCGCCGCATTTCCCACATTACAGGCGCTTTGCTTCTATGCCTATTATAGGGAAAAAGCACGGAACACCCTAATTTCGATATTTTTTCTCATCCCCTGTCACAAAGGCCCCCGCGAGACGTCATCTGTACATGTCAAACGGCATCGCTTCTACGCGCGGCCCGTCATCAGGAGTACAGCATGAACAGGGAAAACATGAACAATATCGTCGCAAAGGAATTTTCAGACGCTTTGGCCCGTTGCAACCAGCAGGGCATAGACGCCAGTACGGTCCGCACCGGATTACTCACCATCGCCATCGCCAATTTCGTCAACGGGATTGGCCTCGATAACACGGTTTCTCTATTTAGCGTGCTGCCAGAGCAAATCCGCTCCGGTATGTTCGATCGCTTCGTCGATCCGTCGCAACCTCGGGCGGCAAATTCCACCCCCGCCTATCGCGCCCCGGTCAGCGTAACCCAGCAGCAACCTGTCGATGTCAGTCGACATGTTGCTTCAGCTGCCCCGGCGGCACAGACGGCACCCATTAAGCGGCGGCGCTTATAATCGAACTCGGTAGAAAATGCGAAAATCCTGAAAATTACCCTCAAGGCCGTCCCACAAATTTTACAACAATTTTCCCTAACCATTAACCGTTTTTAAGGAAGATGGTCGTAGGCTGTAGCATAGATTTGGTTTATATTTTAAAAGAGAGGCCTAGCTGTGCCGCAAAATATACGTCTTGCCGCTCGTTTCCGGACTGTACTTCTCGCTACGACTGGCTTGGTTGCCGCGGGTTGTAACACTATTTCGGATCAATCTGCTTCTGCCGATCCGGCTGGAGCTCCGCCTGCTATTACAAAAACCACCTCCAGCGATGCCACCACATCAAAGGCGATGTCTTATGAGGCAATGTTGCGGGTTGCAGAGCGGGCGTGGCAGAAGAATGACGCTACCACGGCACTCGGAATTTATGCCACCGCTGCCAAACAGCGACCAACAGATCCCGCGCCTTATCTCAAAATCAGCGAAATACTGCGTAAAACGGGTCGGCCGCATGAGGCCATTACCGTTTATCAGCGCATTCTTGCCTTCGATGCAAGCAATCTCGCAGCACATCACGGTATCGGCTTCAGCCATCTGCAGATGGAAAAGCCCTATCTCGCCTCTCAATCCTTTACGAATGCCCTCGAAATTGACAGCAATGATGGCAAGTCACTTGGCGGCCTCGCGGTTGCTCTCGACAAGGCTGGTGATCATGAGCAGGCACAAAGCTATTATCAGCGCGCCGTCAAGGCAGATCCAAATAACCTCAATCACAAGAGTAATCTGGCACTATCTCTCGCCCTCTCTGGCAAGACTGAGCAGGCAATTGCAATTCTGAAAGTTGTTACGGAAAACCCGAATGCAACGGCTAAGCATCGTCAGACTTTAGCGCTTGCCTATGGCTTGGCCGGAAAATCCGGTGAGGCGATGAAATATTCACGTATGGATCTCTCAGAAGAGGATGCCCGCAACAATGCGCTTTACTTTGAAGCGCTGAATAGCAACGCGGACGAACAGGTTGCCTCTCTTGATGATCAAATCAAAAAGATGAAAGCCTCGCATGTTACAGTCGCCGCCGAAGAGCGGGCGAAAGGCAACATGCCACGCCTGCCAGAAAATCCAGATATATTAGTTTCCCGCCATGGATGAAGAAACGCTCGGCACGGACGCTACCAAGGGCAAGAAAACATCTCCTTTCAAGACGCAACCGAAAAGTCTTGTCCCGGAATCAAATGCTCTAATGATGATGGCAAAATCCGAACCGCCAATGTCAAAAGAGGCTCCGGTAAAGGATATTGCTCCGGTTGTTGTAGCCAAGAAAGAGGCTCCGAAGCCGATTGAAAAGCCGACTGTCACGGCAATGAAAAAACCTGAAAAGGCGAAGGAAAAGCCTGTCACTTTTGTAAAGAAAGAAATCGCACCGGTTGAAAAACCCGTGACCATGGCAAAGGCAGAAACCCCTGCCCCGGCACGTGAATGGACGCTGGACAAAAAAGCAATTCCGGCTTCACCCAAGAAAAGCGAGGCTGTCCTTACCAAAGCTACCGAAGACAAAGCTCTGGCCGTTACTAAAGTAGGTCTGGTGCCGGGAGACATGCCCCTAAATAGTGAAGTTCGTGCCTATAAACCTGATGGTGGCAGCTACTTCCTGCAGATCGGATCTTACAAAGAAAAGTCCGACGCAGAAAAAGGCTGGAGGATTGTGCAGACCCAGAATGTCGATCTGCTCAGTGACGTCGATCCTGTTATTCAAGAGATTGACCTAGGTGAAGAAAAGGGCGGCATGTTTTACCGTCTGAAAATTGGCGGCTTTACTGACAAGATGCGGACAATGCAACTTTGCGGCAGTCTTCGGGATCGCAAATTTGATTGCTTTATGCCCACAGAAGCCAAAGTACCTGCCAAGAAAGACAGCACGCCCTCCCTCGCCCCGAACCAGCGGATGGTGGATAGCAAGGATGCAAACAAACCGAGGACGCCAACGGAGCCGAACCTGACAGCCGAATTCGGAGAAGGCTTTAGTGGCGCTCTCTAAAAGATAGTCAGATCAACGACGAACGGGCCGGCTTACCATCGGCCCGTTTTTTTATGCAGATACTTCTTTGTCACATTGCGCCCCTTTAGCTTGAAACTGCTCCAGCACTGTCCCTTTCTACTGAACGGGCCGCTCTCCTCCATCAAGTTAAAGCCTTCCTTTCCCGCTCCATGCCCTATTTATCTAAATTCTGGGCATCCATGGGCTTTCACCGGAAAACCTTGGGGAGCCCTGGAGTTCCCAGGGCAGCCCAGGGTAGCCCTGGAAATTCATGGAAAGCCCCCGATAACCCAACTAAAAGCCCCAAACAATGGGCAAACATGGAGAATAGTGGAGAGTTACAGAAGGACCATGGAAATAACTTGGATAGAGCATGGATATCCCATGGAAAGTGATGGGCTGCTCTATGTAAGGGTAAGCGACTGAACCTTCCTCACACTGAAACAAACTATAACGGCGCCTGAATTCTTATAAGACGCAGGAGGAAGCTATAGCTATTGGAGTTTGAGAGCCCAACCGTAACCCGCCAGCCGCGGTCAGCTGCCGCCCGAGAAAGCATCGATTGCTTTCAGAACCGCAGGGCCGATCAAAACAATGAACAAAGCCGGCAGGATAAAGACAATCATTGGCACCGTCATAATGGCTGGCAAGCGAGCGGCCTTTTCTTCGGCTTTCATCAGGCGTTCATCCCGCATTTCCGCCGCCAGCACCCGAAGTGCAACAGCGAGTGGCGTGCCATATTTCTCTGTCTGGATCAAAGTATTAACCAGCGTGGTCATCGCCTGGAAGTCCACGCGCGCCGCAAGATTGGCAAGCGCCATTCTACGATCCGGTAAGAAACCGATTTCAATTGAAGTTAGACCAATTTCATCAGACAGCTCAGGTGCGGAATTTGCAATCTCCCGGCAAACCCGATCAAGCCCGCTATCCAGATTGAGCCCCGCCTCTGTACAAATCACCAGAAGATCAAGCGCATCGGGAAGCGACTTACGGATTGCCTGATACCGTTTCGCTATCTTGTTTTTCACCAATGTGTCAGGCACTAAATATCCAATGAAACCGGCAAAGCCCGAGGCAAGCAGTTTCACTGGAACAGACCATTCCACCGCGCTTGTCCCAAAAAGATAAGCTGCTGTCAGTACAGTAAATAAAAGCGGCAGGGAAACCTTGGCAAAAAGATAGGCCACCAGTGCATCTTTCGATCGCCATCCGCCCTTGGCCAGCTTGGCCGCCATCACCTTTGCTCGTTCACCCCGCATCAGCTGTAGCTTCTTCACCACACGATGCATCATGTTCTCGCGTACGACCAGCTTGCTGCGCTGTTTCGTCTCGTTGGCCAGATCAGTTTTCAACTTGGTTCGGCGTTTTTCGAGGTTCTTGATCCGGCCCGGCAACGCGTCCTTTACTAGAAACGCGTTCCACATCATCAGGACAACCGCAAAGGAGGCACCTCCCGCGATCAGAGCCAGCATATTCTCGGAGCGTAACCAATCAGGAAATAGCGTGACGATATCAACCATTTCTCTCTCCTAAATCTCGAAGCGGACCATCTTGGCCATCACACCAACGCCTGAACCGATCATACCGAGACCGGCACCGATCAAATACATACCGCGTGGATCCGTGAGCAGCGTTCCAACATAGCCTTCATTCGCGAGCCAAAGCAGACCGAACATGATGAAAGGTAGGGAGCCGATAATCCAGGCACTGGCACGAGCTTCTGAGGACATTGCTTTGATTTTGAGCTTAATTTGACGCCGCTTGCGCAAGGTATTAGCAAGCCCGCTCAGCGTTTCGGCCAGGTTACCACCGGTCTCCCGTTGAATGGAAATTGCGATGATCAGAAATTTGAAATCCGGCAAATCAATCCGCCGCGCAACATTCCACAGGCCACTTTCAAGGCTTTGCCCAACCCGCATGGCATCTGCGACGCCGCGAAATTCTTTACCCACCGGATCAGGCGCGTCATTACCGACGGTGACGATGGCTTCACTGATTGGCAGACCAGCGCGTAGGCCCCGGCATAAAAGCTCAATCGCCTCTGGGAAAGTTTTCATAAACTTGTTAATCCGCCGCTTGCCGAGATAACCGACGATAAAATGCGGTAGAAACAGGCCTGACGCGAGGCCCACCGGGATCGCCAGAAACATCGACATATCATATAGATAATGCGATGCAAGAATGATCGAGAGAACCAAAACACCGGTTAAGGTCGCATATCGAGGTATCGGAATATTAAGGCCGGTTTTCTCAAGCCGGACTTTCAACTGATCCGGTTTAGGGACAAGTGTCCGGATCATGCTATCGAGAATTTTGAATCCGCTGGTATCCTCAGTCCGGCGTGCAGAGCTGCGCGCTTTCGTTTTGCCCATTGGCTTCTGGCCTTGGGCGATTTCAGCGAGACGCCGATTGGATTCGCGTGAATGGTTATCCCCACCGGTAAAGGCAAACACCAACAGCAGGGAGATAAGAAGCGTCGCGCCACCAACGACCAGCATCATGGTTATCAGATCTCCCGATCCGGCAGTTTCAAACATCACATGGCTCCCAAAAGCATCTTCTCAAGGCCAAAATAACCCGCGCGCGGTGCAAAATGCGGACGCAATCCAGTTGACTTGAAATCGCCAAGCAGACGGCCGCCCTTATCTTCACCCTGGAATTCGTACCAGAAGAGATCCTGCATCGTGATCACGTCTTCTTCCATGCCCACAACTTCAGAAATATAAGTCACGCGCCGGACACCATCGCGCATGCGACTGATCTGGACGATCAGGTCGATAGCGGAGGCAATCTGGGTGCGCACTGCCTTTGCCGGCAGATTAACGCTCGACATTCCCACCATGTTTTCAAGCCGGGTCAGCGCCTCACGCGGGCGGTTAGCATGGATGGTGGAGAGTGATCCGTCATGGCCCGTGTTCATGGCCTGCAACATGTCAATTGCTTCGCTACCACGAATTTCACCTAGAATAATACGGTCTGGGCGCATACGCAGGGAGTTCTTCAAGAGGTCCCGCATGGCAATTTCACCGCCCCCTTCCAGATTGGCGGAGCGGGTCTCAAGACGGACGACATGTGGCTGCTGCAGTTGCAGCTCGGCCGCGTCCTCAATGGTAACAATACGCTCCCCCGGATCAATCAGCTGCGAAATTGCGTTCAGCATAGTGGTTTTACCGGAGCCGGTACCGCCAGAGATCAGAATATTCAGCCGTGACCGACCAGCAACTTTAAGAACCGTTGCCATGGCGTGCGACAAGTTTTGCGTCTTCTCCATCACGTCAAGAGTGATTTTCTGTTTCGCAAACTTACGAATTGAGATCGACGGGCCATCAATAGCGAGCGGCGGAATGATAATATTAACACGACTACCATCGGCCAAACGTGCATCGACCAGAGGATTCGATTCATCAATCCGTCGTCCAACATGACTGACGATCCGACCCGCGACCTGCAATACATGGGCGTTGTCACGGAACTGGCAATCAGAGAGTACCAACTTGCCTTTCTGTTCCACATAGACCTGTTTTGGTCCATTGACCATGATATCTGTAATTGTCTCATCTGCCAGCAGCGGCTCCAACGGACCGAGGCCGAGCATGTCATGCATAAGGCTTTCAGCCAATTCACGCTGTTCGCGTTGATTAAGCTGAATACGTTCCTCGATCAGGATGTCGGTGATAATATCGGAAATATCGCGCGCCAGATCGAGGCGATCCATGGTCACGGCAGCACTGATGTCGATACGTTCCATCAACAGCGGCTGCACTACTTCCTTTACGGTCTCAAGATGTTTGTTCATCTTGGTGCCCGTGGTCTCCGGCGTCATATCTATGTTTAAGAGCGTCGATGATTTATCGTTCTCGTCCGGCTCTTCTTCGTCTTCTTCTGTTTTGGCGAGAGGTACGACGGGTTCTATTTCCTCATCGTCATCACTATCCATGTCGGACAGCAACTTTCCAACATTCTGGGGCTGGTCAAATTTAGCATTAACCTCAACCGGTGCTTCCGGGTCGGCGCCGAAAACAGTAACACCCTCTTCCACGATCTGGGTATAGGCTGAACTCTCGCCACTCCCATTTACTTCGAGTGCGGATCCATCGTCGGCTTCCAACGCGGATGTCTCGGGGGCGGGTACGGACGACAGAGATTGTTTTTTCTTGTCGAGTTCCAACCACACTGACTGAGTAAGGTCATTAACCAGGTTTCTTTGCTCAAGGACATTCAGATCGACCTTTTCACGCGTCATCGCTTCACGAATATACGCCTTGACCATCTGTGCAACAGTGGATTTATTCTCGTTAACATCAATTTCGGGCAGCAGTTTTTCCGCGATCTCTGGCGAAAACTTCGCCAAAAGATCAACGGATTTCGAGCCGTCAGCGCTCGGGGCGACCGAAGCTGGCTTGCCTTTACTTCCCGATGATGAACGCCATAAACTCACTCTTTAGGTCCCACTTCTTTCTTTTTCTTAGCTTTGCCGCCCGGGACCATTGTGAAAAGTCCCTTCTTTTTTGGTTTTTCAAATCCGGAAACATCCGCCGCGAGTTCCTGCAGAACCTTGGCAATTGCCGATTTTACAGCCACTTCACCAATGGCTTTGCCCGCGTTGGCACAGATTGTCAGGGTTTTTGCATCCTCCGGCACGACATAATCAACCTCTTCGTTGAGGCCGCGTTCAAAGTCCGCTTTGGAAACTTGTGCCGCACGGTCCGAACCAACCCGGCTGACAACTTTTAGTATCCGTCCCTTAGTCTGTAGCGTCGTCATCGCCTGGGTGATCTGATTGATATCCCGAATGCCTGCAAGAGATTGATCGGACACGAGAATTACCGTATCTGCAGAAGCCAGAAGTGACCCTTGCGTCGGCAAGAGATGTCGCGGCATATCAACAATGACCTGATTGTAGTCCTGGCTGATTTCGCCGATCAATGCATCGATTGATTCTTCATTTACTTCAATAAGTTCATCAATTGGCTCCTCTGTACCGAGTACCGCAAGCCTATCGCCATCTTTAACAATGGCACTATCAAGGAACAGTTTGTCGAGACGATGCGGATTTTCGAGAGCTTCCCGAAACCCACCACCTGTTTCGAGATCCAGCGACAAGGTCGTGGTTCCGAAATGCAGATCCATATCCATCAGCGCGGTCGGCAGCTTTTCCTCATTTGCCATAATCCAGGCGAGGTTTGTTGCAATTGTCGTCGCTCCAACACCACCGCGTACACCAACGACAACGGTCAGCTTGCCACTCTGGGCGGCATGGAGGGCCTGCGACTGACGATCTACATTCTCAACAGCGTCTTTCAGGACATCCGCCGTTAATGGCTTGACCAGATAGTCCTTTGCACCGAGAGCAATCATTTTACGAAATTCACCAACGTCGTTGGATGCGCCCAAAACAATCAAGGTATTATCCGGGCCCATTTTCCGGATCAGCCGCGTAATGTCACCGTCCGGATCCATGCTTTTGGTAATATCCGCGAGCACGACTTTCGGTGAATTTCCAGGTTCAATCCGATTCAGCGCCGCAGTGATACCCCCGTCGAGTGTTGCATCGGCCGAGTATTCAAGCGCCTTGCAAACTTCTCGGCTGACTTCCAGGGATTTTTCATCCTCAAGGAAGCCCATATACTCTTCGCAAACAGCATTGCCGAAAAGCGTACTCAATGATGATGATTTAGCCATTTCCTGTGACTCCCTTAATCGCTAGAAGCGGCGGCAGAACCTGCCGCTCCGGCCCGGTATTGTTCAACCGCTTTCGCTGCCCGTTCGCCAATTGCGGAGCTTTCATTTGCCGGATCGACCAAATCACGTGGATTGGCGATCATGCCCGCCAAAGCATCCGCATTCGCGCATCCCATATAAGGGAGTGGCAGGTTTTCGTACGCTAAGCCTTCCGGCTTGTACCAACCCTTCTGGCAATTCGGATCAACCGTCGCGACATATTTCACGAAATACACGCGCAATGAATTAGCTGCATTTTCCTTTGTTGCACGTGGCTCAACGGAAAATCCCTGGTCCTGCAGAAATGTGGCCACTTCGGCGAAACGTTGTTCGCTTAGGCCACTGCTGCCCTGAGATTTCGGAAATTCAACCTCTACCGTTTCACCGAACTCGATATCCTGAGCTTCTATAAAACCGAGTAACTTGCCTTTTTCCATATCGGCAAGGCTGCCGCGACCAGATTCGAAATCAACGATAATTGTCGGTGTAAGCTCACTGACAGTGATTTTCTTTTCAAGTTTCGCTTTTTCGGGAGTGGCCGTATTATCATGACCGCCGAACAGACCCTCCGGCGATGTGCAGGATGCGGTCAACATAAGCATCCCCATTAGGCCGGCCAGCGTTGCAGATTTTTTAAACAAATTCTGTTTCATCAAATTTACTCCAGGATAAAGCCAGCAGGGCCAGCAAGCTTGACATCAGACGGCGCCGCCGCAGCGGCTAGTATCCCGTCCGTCCTTCGTCGGAGCATTTGCGCCCAAAGTAGGACGGAAATTCTCACCTTGTACGTATAGATCATTGTCCGTTGGTGGAATGTAGCCATCTGTCGGCTCAGCAATCCGGGAATTGCTTGGCTTCACGAGATATGGGGTCACGATAATCAGCAATTCCGTCTCGTTCCTCTGAAAGGAAGAAGACCGGAAAAGTGCACCCAAAATCGGAATGTCCCCAAGGAACGGTGTTTTAGAAATATTATTGTCGCCGTCGCTGCTCAGCAGTCCGCCGATAGCAAAACTCTGTCCGCTTGACAGTTCCACTGTGGTCTCCGCACGGCGTGTCAACAGTGACTGGATAAACGAGCCGCCAACATTAATGGCGGATTGAGATGAAAGCTGGCTGACTTCCGGCTTAACCTGCAGATTGATCAGATTGTCATCAACAATTGTCGGCTTGAATTCAAGAGATACACCAAATGGCTTATACTGAACAGTAATCGCACCATCTTCCTGTGGAACAGGGATTGGGAATTCACCACCGGCAAGAAACTTTGCCGTCTCTCCGGAAAGAGCTGTCAGGTTGGGTTCCGCCAGAATAGTAAGTAAACCCTCTTCATCAAGGGCATCGATAACATTCAATATATCAACATTGTTATCACTATAGCCTGAAACGAAGTTTGTACCGGTACCAAGCCGAGTAATGCCGGTCGCAGCAGATCCCGCAATATCGGTCGGTGTCGCAATGCCAAGGAAGGCATCACCAATACGGCCGAAAACTTCCCAGTTCACACCAAACTGCTTCGTGACAGAACGCGAAACCTCTGCGATCCGAACGCGCAGGTTAACCTGCATCGCGCCGGCCACCTCGATCCGGTTAAAGACTGTTCCACCGCCGAGATAAAGCGCCGCCATCCGACGGGCATCCTCTGCCTGGGCCGCTGATTTCACTCGCCCGGTCAGCATAATGCCGGTGGGGGTAGAGCGCGCCACTAGGCCACCATAAGGGCTAATACCTTGAAGGGCGTCATTCAAAGAGGTCACATCATGGGTAATGGAAATCGGCGAGTTGAGCAGAACCCGGCCCTTGGCATCTAGAGCAAACAAATTTGTGCTGCCCGTGCCTTTCCCGAATACGTATATAATTGTCGGTGACTGAACCTGCACGTCGGCAAGCTCCGGATTTCCGACAAAAACGGAGACGGCCGGTTGATCCAACTGAACAAGCTTCCCTGAATTCAGGGTCAAGGCGAGAATATCACCCTTGGAATTAATAACCTGTGCAGCCTGGATTTGTGTTGGAGCACCTACGGCTAACATCAATCCCAGCCCAAGTACGGCCAACGGTTGTAATAGTCTGGTCAGCATCGAAATTACTCCTTAGTCGAACAACTTCTGCTTGGCTTGGCCAGCACGTACGACATTGATGACTGTTGTCGGAATACCGGTCCGCGGGGTTTCGCCGGTAATGAGGCGACTTGCCTCGCTATCCCAGGTATGGCCGCGGCCACGTTCGGCCTTGAAGGCCACTGTTCCGTCTTTACTTTTCGCTTCATCGTCTATACGTGCGAGTGCACGCAGAGACAGAGACAAGCCACCTAATTCCTTGGCAACCGCGACAATTTCCGCACCCTTTGGCGAGACTTCCAATGTGGCGACGCGACGAACGGAGGCTTCCTGAGCCTGATCGTTGGTTGTCTGATCCATGGCCACAACCCGAACATCCGTCAGGATCGTCTCACTGGCCCGGCGCGGGGCACTTGTTTCGCCTTCAACTTCGGATTCCTGAACAAGAGCATGGGTCAAGATGACATCAACGCGATCACCCGGAAAAACGAATCCGGCAATACCCGATGTAACATCAACAGGGATGGAAACAGCGCGCTTGCCTGGGCTTAGGACTGCGGCGAGGAAGCCGCTCTGGCCCGGTTTCACCATGCGTGAATCAGTAACTGGCTCACCCGCGGCAACACCATGTCGGACGACAGTGCCGATAAAATCTTCAAGTGAACGCTCTTCTGAATCTTCTACAATATAGAGATCCTCGACATCATCGTCTTCGGGCCAGGCCTGCCACTTCAAATGCTGTTCCTGCACGAGTGTTCCGGCGGGAAGTTCTGTTGCCGCAACAAGAATTCTTATGTTCTGTTGTACTGGCTGAGTCTCAACAAGCGCAGCAGTTTCGGGCGCTGTAGTTCGCTGGCCAGCCCAATTGCGCACAAACCAAACAGTTGATCCGGTAATGAGTAATGCAAAAACGATCAGTATTAATTTTCGCGCCATGATATTAAATCCATCAGATTTCAAATATCGGGTAGCTTAGACCTGAAGACATTAATTTCCGGTTAAATTCGTGGCAATTTACAGCCGAAATCTCGACGATTTCCAGATTATCTAACCTTCCGGAAAGCCCCTAAAATGCTCGCAAAAATAGTATAAAATTGGAGGTATTTGGATAAGAGACGCCGCGAAGGCGTCAAGCTGTTTAAGCTGTGTTTGAAAGAAGTGGGAAAATCCGGGTGGGATTAAGAGCAGCTGTTGAGACCGTCGTTGGAAAGAGAAAAATTTCCACCAATGGCTACACAGAAATCCTCGGTTATACCGGTGAAGGCTTCAAGGATTGTTTCGCCGGTCGACCCGAAGGCAATGACGGCGGCAATAGAAACGAGGGCGGCAATCAGTCCGTATTCAATGGCGGTGGCACCGGACTCGTCGTCAAAAAAACTTACTACGTGAACCATACCAACCTCCATATCACTATACTGACATCTATTCTTGTAGTACGGCCCATGGCCCGAGGGCCGGGATGAAGGGGACGCCAGCGAACCGGCGTCCCACTCCGAATAGCTAAATTAGCTGCAAGAACCTGCTGCAGCATTTGCACCAGTAACAGAAGCAGTATAAGTACCGCCAGTACCTGTGCAGAGAGCTTCTGCGATATCGTCGAATGCACCAACAATCGTATCACCGAGAGCGGTAAATGCAACAACACCAACAAGAGCAACGAGGGCAGCGATCAGACCATATTCAATAGCCGTAGCACCAGACTCGTCTGTTACAAAAGAACGGATTACTTTAATCATTTTGAGTCTCCTAAAATTCAGGAATTCCTTCCTGACACTAAACAAAACTTGGTTGTATTCCCGCCGGGTTTTAAAGACCCTTTAGGTATCCAGACTTTTTAGCCCGCGTTGAACCCGCAACCTGAAAAGCCCCTTAAAGTTAAAGCGCTTCCCAAGTTCGTCTTGCCTCGCGCCTTGGAGGTCATTTAAACCCCAATTCATTAATCAATAGTTAAAGGATTTGTTTTTTTTGGCCTAAGAACAATGAATAAAAGGTAAAATTTTGCATAAAAAAATAATAACTTCGTTTAATTACTTAAATTATTCATTTATTTATTTTAAATCCCTCATTTTCTTAATGAATTCTATATAATAACGTATAACAACAACTAAATTGACAAAAGTTTCAAATAATTAAAATAATTTTACTGAAATCCAGCTAATAAATTAAGGAATTATTAAAATTTTTGCCTGATGTTGATAAGCAGAAAAATTTATTTTGATTGCATGGTGTCAGCATGAGCAAAAAATATTCATACGGTTCATTACGGCGGTTCATCACGCGGTTTTCCAAAAACAACCGGGGCGTATCTGCCGTAATCGTGGCTTTTTTAGCAATCCCGATCTTTGGGGCAATAGGCCTTTCCATTGATTTGGGCCGCGCCTATGTTTTGAAATCCAAGCTCTCAACCGCGCTGGATGCGGCCGGCCTCGCCGTGGGACGGAATATCTTCGCACCCACGGATGCAGAGATCTACGCAGATGCACAGAAATATTTCGACGCAAACTTTCCATCGGGCTTTATGGGCACCTCCGCGATAACAATGGATTCATCAACAGTCAGCTGGGATTCAATACGAGAAAATATTTCTCTCAATGTCCGCGCTGACATGGGCACAACTTTTATGAACGTATTGGGTCAGCCTTCTCTTGCCGTGGGCGCAGTGACCGAAATCAAACGCGATAACCGCGGGATGGAGCTTGTATTGGTCATGGATAACACAGGATCAATGGATTCTTACCTCAGCGGCAGTACGCGTATGACTGAACTGAAATCGGCAGCAAAAAACCTTGTAGATATTCTTTACGGAAACGATGAAACCAAGGATAAACTCTGGGTTGGTATCGTTCCCTATACAATGGCCGTTAATGTCGGGCCACAGAATATAGACTGGCTAAAAAACAGCTATAAAACAAACCTGACCAGCAACTCATCAAGCATCTTTACCGCTGACTCGTCAAACACGGCCCTCGGTCGCGATGTCACGGGTGATGGCGTTAACGACACTGTCTATGGTTGGGAAGGCTGCGTCGAAATGCGCGATCATCTTCTCGGTGGCACAGTTGATACTTCCGATAACCCGCCGGACGACGATTTCGTTCCCTATTTCTGGAATGACTATTTCCGGGATTCGGATAACGATTTTCATGGCGATAATAGTGGTGGAGACAGCGAAACAAACAATGACTGGAAGAAATACAGTAGTAATAGCGGAAACTACTACTCCGTTACTTCCTCTCGCGGTCCCAATAAATATTGCCCTGAGAGTATGGTTCTGCCGCTCACAGCCGAAAAGAGTACGATCAAATCTCATATTGATTCCATGGATGCGAACGGCGGTACAGCCGTTAACTTAGGCATGGTCTGGGGTTGGCGTGCACTCTCTCCGAATTGGCGCGGTGAATGGTATGGTTCATCAACGCTAAATCTTCCGACGGGGTACTCCGCACTGCCGCTCAATTATGGCGAAGAGTTTATGGATAAAGTTGTTGTCCTGATGACAGATGGGCTAAACACACTCGGTACGAATAGTAATTCTTATGATATTTATCATGCATATGCGCGTCAGGAGCTTTTCGACACAACTCCTTCAACAAGCAAATATGATTATCGAGGTTTTCTCAGACAAAGTGCTCTCAACAGCAGTAGCTATTCGAGCTATCCAGATATAGTTGACGACAAGGTTCTCGCGACCTGTTCGGCGATGAAAAGTGCCGGGGTTATAGTCTATACAGTGCTGCTTGTAGACGGAAACTCCACCATGATGAGAGACTGCGCCACATCGCCCAAGCATGCGTTTGTCGCAACATCTGCAGACGAGCTCGCTGACAACTTCAACACCATCGGTGAGGAACTTAGTAACCTGCGTATCTCGAAATAAACAGGGATACTCCCAAATTAGGGAGCGGTGGTTTCGGCCACCGCTCTTTTTTTCGCACATCCAGGCACGGGAGGCCTTTGCATCAGTTGGTCCTCAGAGACAGCACTCCACTCCTCCTTCTGCCTCCATCCACTGCCTCTCCCCACGGGTGCGTGCGTGGGCTTTCTAGTAGCTACACACAAAATCACCGCACTGTTCTCTCCGTCAGATTACTTCTTCACGCCATGTGGATTTGTATGCATTCGGACGTGCCGTCCGCGCGCAGCAATAAAATGGCCGCCCCATGATATAGGGCGGCCTTGTTGGACAAGCATATGCTTTAGAGAATTTTTTTGTCTACGGTGATGCCGGGAAGGTGATCGTGTCGGTAAATCGAGGCCGGAAATAGGCACGCGCCCGAAGCATCATATCCCCAAAAAATCCGATTTCACCTATGAGATAGGGATTATAGTCATAGTAGATCTCAGCAATGATCAAGGTCTCCCCATCTGCCAATGTCTCGCCAGAGCCAGCATCAGGAAAGGCCGATGGCAGGCTCGCGTCACCACCAACTGTGTCACCAATATTACTGCTGTAGCCAGTAATTGATCCAGAAACCCGCTGGCTGAGAATTTCCGGTGCTTCCCCGGCTCGACCCTGAACCGACGTCAGGATAATCATGTTATCACCAGAAATATCAAATGGTTGAGCCATATAAAGCGCAGAATCGATAATGTTGGAGATTTCAACCTCAGTGATATCCTCAATAGTCGATCGCGCGATCAAATCCGATAGCGTTGCCGCGATCCGATCCAATTTCTGCGTCATCAGGGCATAGCGTGCGACTTCAAAACTGCCCGCGGTGAGGAGCATCAACACCGGCAGCATCAAAGCAAATTCCGCCATGGCCACGCCACGATGGTTCCGGATAAACTCGCCGATATGGCCGAGCACTCGATTGCCAGTAGATTTAAGTAAACGCTTCATATTAGACCTCAGTTGAAGGTAATAGCGTATTAATAAGGTTCGTTTCGCACCACAATGGATGCATGCATGGGAATAACTCCCTCCAGGATCGGGATGACCTGACCGCTGAGGAAATTCCAGTTATACTCAACAGTATAGAGAACGATATCTCCTTGTGCGCCGAGCCCGGCAACACCGAAATCCTCGTCATAAACACCGTTGCCGTTCACCTCAACCCAGGGTTCACCATCTGGATAAATCGTGCCGTCAGAATGGGTGTATGGGCCGGGAGTCCAACTGCCATCGCCGTTCAAGTCGGTATATTCCTCGCCCTGCCCCACATAGGAGAAGTTTTCATAGACGAGAGTTGTTACATCACCGGTCGTCAGCCCAAGAAGTCCGAGAGAGGCTTCGTTGAGCATATCGACAAGGGCTTGAGTATTGCTGGCGCCATCCTGGATCTGTCCGGTCAGGCCAAGGCGGGAGGCGTCTTTCAGGCTGCCTTCTACCACCGTATTGATGAACATCGCCATGCTGAGCTCGATGATACCGACCAGCACCAGAATCAGCACAGGCGCGATCATCGCCAGCTCAACTGCTGTCGCGCCAAGGGTATCCTGAGCAAACGCGTTCAGGATCCTGCGTTTTAGAAGCTTGCCTAATGTCATCGCTAAACGATCCTTTTGCAAAAATAAGCAAAAGAGTAGCGAATAGGCCTTAAAACCCGGTTAATAACTAGAGTTAACTTGGATAAAATTCACGGAAAAATAGGACCGAATACAGGCCGTTTTCTTATGATACTCCGCCGAAACGTTCTTCCCAAGCGGCAACTTCATCGTCAGAAATCTTACGGAATAAGACATCCGGAATTTCAAAACCATGTCCAGATTGCAGCGTCTGCAGTTCCGTCATCATATCGCCCTCGATCCAATCGTTTGCGCCAAGCGTCAAACCGACGCAGGCCGCCATCTTCTGCGCGGCATTGGGAATGACCGGGGCACTTAATATCGCAAAGATGCGAATAAGGTTGATGGCGATGCGCAAGGACTGCGCCGCAGCATCCGGATCGGTCTTGAAGGCGGTCCACGGGGCTGTCTCCGTCAGATACTCATTGCCAAGCGCCCAGATCGCCCGCAGTTCCTGCATGGCCTTTCGGATCTGCAGTTCTCCCATATGAGTGTTATAGGCGTCCAGACGTTCGGTCAGTGCCTTGGCAAGTGCCGCTTCCGCATCACCCGCCTCCCCGCCTTCAGGGAGTTGATCGCCAAACTTGGATGTGCAGAATTTCAACGTCCGATTGACAAAATTTCCGAGGATATCAGCAAGATCCTTGTTCACCGTGCCGGCAAAGCCATCCCAGGTAAAACTGGCATCAGAGGTTTCCGGTGCATTGGCGAGGAGGTAATAGCGCCAATAGTCGGAGGGCAGAAGCTCGATCGCGTCTGACATGAAAATGCCACGCTTCTGACTGGTCGAGAATTTCCCGCCGTAATAGTTTAGCCAGTTGAATCCCTTGATATAATCAACCATCTTCCAGGGCTCACGACTGGCGAGGATAGTACCGGGAAAGGTGACCGTATGAAACGGCACATTATCCTTCGCCATCACCTGCACATAACGCACATCCTCGGCCTCATACCACCAGCTTTTCCAGTCTCGGCCTGATGGATCTTCATCGGCCCATTCCTTGGTTGCCGCGATATATTCAATCGGCGCATCGAACCAGACATAATAAACCTTATCCTCCAGCCCTGCCCGATCGACCGGTACGCCCCATTTAAGGTCACGCGTAATACCACGGTCATGTAGCCCCTCATCCAGCCATTTCAACGCGATGGAGGAAACGAGTACAGGCCAATCCTGATGACGGTTGACCCAGACGCGAATTTCATCGGCGAGCTTTGACTGTAGCAGGAACAGATGCTTGCTCTCGCGGATTTCAAGATTGGTGCTGCCCGACACCGCCGAGCGGGGCTCCAGCAGGTCTGTCGGATCGAGAAGCCGCGTACAATTCTCGCATTGATCGCCGCGCGCTTTATCATAGCCACAATGCGGGCATGTTCCCTCCACATAGCGGTCCGGCAGGAAGCGGTCATCATCGATGGAATAGACTTGCCGTGTCACGCGCTCATCAATATAGCCATTCTCATAGAGCTTGTTGCCGAAATGCTGGGTCAATTCCTTATTCTGCGGAGAAGACGAGCGGCCAAAATAATCGAAAGTGAGATCGAATGCGGCGCCGAGATCGGCCTGTACCTTATGTTGCTCCGCGCAGAACTCCGCCACATCCTGCCCTTTTTCCCGGGCGGCAAGTTCAGCAGGCGTGCCATGCTCGTCGGTGGCGCAGATAAACAGCACCTCTTCTCCTCGCGCCCGCAGATAACGTGCATAGAGGTCGGACGGCAACATAGAGCCGATCAGGTTCCCCAAATGCTTGACACCATTGATATAGGGTAAGGCGGAGGTAATAAGGTGGCGAGTCATCTTGGCGGCTGCTTCCTAAAACTGCTTGAATCTGTTCCTGTTTGCGCTCTTTTACAGGAAGTCGCATTGCGGGGCAAAGCAAACATGCAGCACATGCCGAAATAGGCCCGGAGCCACCTAGCTATTTTTCGAAAATAACATGTCCATCGCCGCCCCCGATATCAGTAGCGGCGCGACATTCGCAGGAAGTTTACCGAACCAAGCGCGATAAGCGCTACTCTGGCATCGACTTGAATATTTCCGGCGCTTCGGCGGCCATATCCCTGTAGATGCGAGTTATTTCCCCCGCCTCATCCGTATATTGCTTGAATGCGGTCTGATAAAAACCAAGACAGACACCCATCATTTCCTGCGGCGATTTGCATTCCGCGAGCTTCTGAGGCATGTCCAAATCCTCTTTGAGCCGATTGCGGCCAAAATTCATGATTTCCTCATTGCAGGACATCATCATCTTGTAGAATTTCTGGTTCATCCCAGCCATTGCCTCAATATTGAAAGGAATGCCTATTGGCTGAAGGAATTCACCATTCATGGATTTATCGGATTTTTTGGTCATATGCCGCCTCCTGCTGTGATCAATTCAGATTATTCAATCTAACTGGCTACGCGACCAATTGCTTTGATTTAGGTCAAGAGAGAAGGAGATCAATCGCACAGTTATCTATTACAGAAAAATCTGGCGCGCTGAGGCAGACTACTATTTTAGAAGTAACGCCTGGATTGCCTGCCCGGCAAAATAGCCGGACAGACGAGATTCCATGGGCGTGAAATAACGCGCAGATTTACTGTGACAGGGCCATTTCAGTCGCAGGGTCGCCGGCGATGCGCGAATGCAGCATGATGCGCGGTTCGGAGAAATCCCATTCGCAGGCGCGGTGCATCAGGCAGCGGTTATCCCAGACGACAATATCCCCGGCGCTCCAGCGGTGCTGATAGATCCGCCGCTCGTCGGCCACCGCAAAATTGTTAAGCCGCGCGATCAGCTCCTCCGATTCCGCCTCCGTCAGGCCCGGAATGCCATAGGCATGACGTCCGACGGCCAGCGCCTTGCGCCCCGTTTCGGGGTGCGTCTTGACCAGCGGGCGAAGCGGCACCTCGCCCACATTCATGCCATAGCCAATATATTCGCTGTTTTCCTTCTTGGTCTCCTCCCCCACGGCCCGCTGGCTGTATTCGAGGGAGTGATAGGCCGAGAGCGTGCTGATCCGCGCCTTCGTCGCCTCATCGAGGGCATCATAGGCATCGCGCATATCGGCAAAGGCGGTATCGCCCTGCCGCTTCGGCACGACATGGGCGCTGAACACCGCGCCCTTCGCCTGGACCGGCATATAGGTGCTGTCCTGGTGCCAATGCATATTGCCGCGGATGATCTTCATCATGTCATCGTCCGGCGCATCGCGCAGGCTGCCGTCCGGCTTGACATTACTGATCTCGACGGCCTTTAGCTCCTCGATCAGATCGCCGAAGCGCCGCGCAAAGGCCACCTGTTCGGATTTTCCGAGCCCCTGCCCCGGAAAGATCAGCAGGCCATAGGTGAGCCACGTCTGGTAGAGATCGTCAAAGGTTGCCGCATCAATGCTGCGCAGATCGATCTCCCGCACCAGAGCGCCGAAGGACTTGTCCAGCGGTTTAACACTGAAGCCGGTGGTGGATTGAAGGGTTTGTCCCATTTTCTTCTCCTTTTTGCGAAGAAGTGTAGCGCCGATTGCGCGCGTTGGGCAAGGGTTATGAAAACAAGATAACCTTAATCTTCTCGGCATAAGATTTTTCAAAAGTACATTGCACTGAGCGAGCAAGCTATCCGGAACGGCATCTTAGTGGACTAGAAGTATTTTTACATATTGATAGAACTAGGTTTATAGTAAAATCAACATATGGTTTAATTTGTGCAGCATTCTAGTGGCATGGATACAGTAAAAAAATGAGCAGATATAAGAACGAGTTGCTGCGAAACGCAGAAAAAATTACAAATCTCCACCAGCGCAGTAAAGAAACTGTTCCGTTTCGCAGCGTGAATAACGAGAAGTTAAAAGAATGGGAAGAAGCATGCAGAACCTTTCATCAGGAATATGACAAGCTTGCATTCCCGGCTGGTCTCGAAGGGGCATATGAGCGTATCCTTGATGGAGATACGGACGCAATGGAAGCAGCGATTTGTTTTCTGGAATGCCGTCCCTATTTCTTCCGGTCCGGCTATATGTTTAAGGATATCCTGCGAATAGCAAATCGCGCTCCGCTAAGCCCGGATCAAAGAACGAGATACCAAAAAATGCGCACCGCTTTTGAAGCATATAAGGCGTCGCGAACCGCTACCAAATAAAGAATTCGTAAATATTCAAATCGGTCGTACCGAATGAACAAGTATTTTCCCACAAAGCTCAAATTAGTCATTTTCATTATCATGGTGTTTTTATCTGCCTGCCACTCAATACCTGATCAAAAAAAATCTACTTATGATTGGTTGCAAGTTGAGAATAAACCCGATTGCCTAGTCGCCTTTGTGCGCATTGGGTTTCCTGACCCCGAGGGAAATGAAAAAACTCAGTTTGCCTCAAAAAACAAAGCAACATGGTCCGGTGAATGCGTAAACGGAAAAGCACATGGACGGGGCCGAATTGAAAGGAAAGTCGACGTTGGGAGCAAATGGATCACCCTTGTTTACGAGGGAGATGTTCGTCAAGGAGTAAGCCATGGTGAGGGAACGGAAATTTGGCCTCACGGTGAAAAATATGTTGGCGACTTTGTTCATGGCCTTTGGACCGGTCATGGCGATTATAGCTCTCCTGACGGCACTCAATACTCGGGAGCCTGGCTATACGGCATGTACCACGGACCAGGCGAATTAACCCTTTCGGATGGCACTAAGCTATATTCAATTTGGATTGGCGGAAACCCGAACAAAGACTGGATCAAAATCACGATGCCGAATGGGGACCGATACGAAGGAAACTATGAGAAACGGCGGATTACCGGAAAAGGCGTGTTTTATTTTGCGAATGGTGATCAATGCTCAGCCGCATGGGAGAAAGGTAACATTGTCGGTGTTGGTTCTGGAACAAAAGACGGTCGGCGAATGAAATGTTTCGGGAAATTCGATCATGAACAACGTCGCAACAACATTTATTTTGAGGAATATTGACCTTGTATGTTTAGACTCGGTTATTCCATAGGTGAAGCAAATTTACTCCTTCTTGGAACTACTCCAACAATAATTCACTGTTTTCTTTTGGTTTTGCGCTCATATCCTTATATCTAAAGCGGGAATGAGAACCGAGGCCCATGTGACAAAACTAGACCGCACCATAAGTATTGCCCCGATGATGGACTGGACGGACCGGCATGACCGGTATTTCCTGCGCCTCATTTCCTCGCGCGCCCTTCTCTATACGGAGATGGTGACGACGGGGGCGATCATCCATGGGGATGCGGACCGGTTCCTGCGCTTTGATCCGGCGGAGCAGCCGCTTGCGCTCCAACTCGGTGGGAGTGAGCCGGACGCCCTCGCCCGCTGCGCGAAAATCGCCGAAGACTACGGCTATCAAGAGGTTAACCTCAATGTTGGCTGCCCCTCTGATAGAGTGCAGAACGGCCGTTTCGGTGCCTGCCTGATGGGGGAACCGGAGACGGTGGCGGCATGCGTTGCGGCAATGCAAGACGCGACCTCCCTCCCCGTCACGGTGAAAACGCGCATCGGCATCGACGATCTCGACAGCTATGACTATTTCAAGGGCTTTATCGAGCGGGTGGCGGAGACGGGCATCAAAACCTTTATCATCCATGCCCGCAAGGCCTGGCTCACGGGCCTGAGCCCGAAGGAGAACCGCACCATCCCGCCGCTCGATTATGACCGCGTCTACCGGTTGAAGCAGGACATGCCGGAGCTGGAAATCATCCTCAATGGCGGGATTTCCAGCCATGAGGAGATTGACGCCCATCTTCAGCAGGTGGATGGCGTGATGATCGGGCGGGAGGCCTATCAGAACCCGTATTTTCTCGCCGAGATCGACCGGCGCCACTACGGCGCCGATGACGAAAGCCCGGAGCGGCGCGAGGTGATCGATCAAATGCTCCCCTATGTGGCGCGGGAGATGAAGGCGGGCGTACCGCTCAACTCCATCACACGGCATATGCTCGGCCTCTTTCAGGGGCGACCCGGCGCGCGCGCACTGGCGGCGGCATATCTCGGAAAACGCCCATAAAAAGGGCGCTGAGATCAATATCCTTACAGACGCAGCCTCCAAAACACGCTAAACCGCAAAAAACACGCCGGGCTATTACCATTTCTTAATTTTTACGCTCCAAAATTGATCGGATTGCAAGAATTCCGTTCACAAGGAGCCCGGCTTGTCCGTCTTTCCCAAAACTAAGTTCCGCTCCCCCTGGGCGCGCGAGAATAAGCGGAAAGGCAGTCTTGTGCAGTTTGCATCAATCGGTGTTATCAGCGTTATTGCGGGAACGGCAATTGGCCTGATGCCGGATATGCCCTCTACCCAAAACCATTCATCCTATACCGGTGTGTTGAACGGCCCTGCCCATGTGGTTGATGGCGATACGATCCGGTTGGCCGGAGAGAGAATTCGTTTGAACGGGATTGATGCGCCGGAGTCGGATCAGACCTGCTTTAATGATCAAACGGAAAGCTATGCCTGCGGTACAGAGGCTGGCGCCTATCTCAAAAGCCTTGTCGGGTCACAATCCCTCCGATGCAAGGGAAAGGAAAGAGACAGATATGGCCGCTTGATTGCCACTTGCTATCTCAAAGATCGTGATCTCAACGCGGAAATGGTTCGTGCGGGCTGGGCCGTTGCATATCGCCGCTTTTCAACGAAATACGCCCCGGACGAAACGGCGGCAAAAACCGCCGGTCTCGGTCTCTGGCAGGGGAGTTTCCGCATGCCCTGGGCATGGCGGCGGGATCAAAGCGTTGCCACAGTGGTCGCGCATGAGGGTACCGACTGCAATATCAAAGGGAATATCAGCGAGAACGGCAGAATCTATCATATACCGGGTAGTCGGTGGTATAGCGCAACGCGGATCAATGAAAATAACGGGGAGCGCTGGTTCTGTTCCGAGCTTGAAGCGCTCGCCGCAGGCTGGCGCAGTCCCCGCCATGATTAAGCTTGTCTAAGCCTGTTTTGATCGCCGATCGAGGCTATAAGCACCCGCTCCATTGGCGACGAGAAATAAGAGCCCGCCTGCGATGGCAATATTCTTGGTAAACATGATCATCTGCATCTGGTCTTCTGGCTGGAGATGAAAGAGCAACCCTGACACCAGGGTAAATCCGGCGAGCAGGAAGGCCCAGATCCGCGTCTGCCAGCCCGCGAGAATGGCAAGACCGCCGCCAAGTTCCACAATAATCACGAGCGGGAGCAGAATGCCCGGCACACCAACAGATTCCATATATCCGGCTGTCCCGCTATAGCCGGTAATCTTGCCGAAACCGGCAGGGACGAACAGGACCGCGATAAAAATACGGCCAGCAAGGTCAAACAAAGGGTTCAGTTTCTCTAGCATTGTCATCAACTCCAGCATCAGTTAATAATTATTCGCAGAATATATGTCGGATTTATAGAATATAAATTGAATAATTTCGGCATATATTGTCTATAATTTAGACATGTTGACCACGACACTCACCCAATGGCAGGTTTTTAATGCCGTTATCGACCATGGCGGCTATCTTCAGGCGGCGGAGAAGCTGAACCGCAGTCATTCCTCTCTTCACCACGCGGTGCAAAAACTACAGGACCAACTCGGCGTCAGATTGCTCACCGTGGCGGGCAAAAAAGTTCAGCTCACCCCTATCGGAGAGGTGATGCGGCGGCGCTCCCAACGGCTGCTTAAGGATGCGGAGGAGCTGGAACAGCTTGCCAAAACCGCCCGCGCAGGCTGGGAGACGGAAATCACCACCGCAGTAGAGGGGATCTATCCGCCGGGGTTATTGGCTGACGTTCTCGCCCGGTTTCATGAACAGGGACAGGGCACCCGCCTAAAGGTTGACAGCGTTATCCTGAACGGCGCGGTGGAGGCTATTACCGGAGCCACCGCCGATCTGGTGGTCAGCCCGATTGTCCCACAGGGATTTCTGGGTTCCCCCTGATGGCTGTGAGAATGGCGCCTTATGCTCATAAACGCCATCCGCTTGTCACTAACAAGACCCCGGTCGAAACCGGTGAACTGCACCGCCATTTGCAGATTGTCATCAGCGACCGGACAGACCAGCAGCTACCGACGTCAATCGGTTGGCTGAAATCAGAGCAGCGCTGGACGGTGAGCGATTTTCATCAGGCACGGGATATTCTACAAGCGGGCCATGGCTTTTGCTGGCTTCCTGCCCATATGATCGACAAAGACATCAGCTATGGCGATCTCCGCCCTCTCAACACCCGCGACAAGCTGGAACTACTTGTGCCGCTCAACCTCGTTGTTCCTGCGCCGGAAAAACTCGGCCCCGCCGGTCGCCTCCTCGCCGATCTGTTCCGGAACGCAGCAGCCGTCACAACTATCTAGCGCGCCTGGGAGTGATATTCCTCGTTCGGCATCATGTCGATGGCCATGGCCATGCGATTGCTCATATTATAAAAAGAGACCGTCGCGGAGATATCCCAGATATCGCGATCGGTCCAGCCGGCATCACGCAATGCTTGCCGGTCGCTTTCCTCCATCTCGTTCGGGGTCTTGGTGAGCTTGTAGGCAAAATCAAGCATCGCGCGCTGGTTTGCGGGCAGTTCCGCCGCACGGTAGTTCATCACCATCAATTCCCCGAGGATCGGATCGCCCGAGAGTTCCCGAACCGCTGCGCCATGGGCCGTCAGGCAGTAAAAGCATTGATTGACAGAGGAAACCGCAACAGCAATCATTTCCCGCTCCAGCTTCGAGAGGCCAGACTCTCCCAGCATCAACTCCCCATACATATCTGAGAAAGCGCGGAGTTTCGCATTATCGAAGCTGTAGGCCGCCAATACGTTCGGCACCATGCCGAGTTTCTCGTCACATATCGCAAAATATTTCTGCGTTCCTTCGTCAAGCTCCTCGCGAGCCGGTACGGGAATTTTCAGGGCATGGACATATTTGGGCTGGGACATGAAGTCTCTCCTTTAAGATTATTGTTGTTTTTTATTTAGCCATTCTGGCCGCGATGACGCAAGAGATGGTCCGCAAGGACACAAGCCATCATGGCCTCCCCCACCGGGACACCGCGAATACCGACGCAGGGGTCATGGCGGCCTTTTGTCTGAATTTCCGTCTCATTCCCGTCGATATCAATCGTGTCGCGGGGTTTGAGGATTGATGACGTCGGCTTCACTGCGAACCGAACAACAATATCCTGACCTGTCGAAATCCCGCCAAGGATACCGCCCGCGTGATTACTGAGAAACCTTGGAAAGCCTTCATTACCGCTGCGCATTTCATCGGCATTGGTTTCCCCGGTGAGCGCGGCGGCAGAGAATCCATCGCCAATTTCCACCCCTTTCACCGCATTGATCGTCATCATCGCCATGGCAAGATCAGAGATCAAGTTTACCATATATCGGGGCACCAAGGCCTGCAGGCACGCCAGAGGCCACAACCTCAATCACCGCACCGACGGAGGAACCTGACTTTCGGATCGCATCGAGATAGTCCGTCCATTCGCCAACAATGCCGGGATCGGGCGACCAGAAAGGATTGTTATCAATCTCAGACATATCGGCGCGGGACCGGTCGATTACCTTGTCGCCGATCTGCGTAAGATAGCCCTTGATCCTGATGGTGTCGCCGAGAACTTTACGGGCAATACCACCCGCCGCGACCCGCGCCGCCGTCTCCCGCGCACTGGAGCGGCCACCACCGCGATAATCACGAATGCCGTATTTCGTCTGATAAGTGAAGTCTGCATGGCCCGGGCGGAACTTGCTTTTGATATCGCCATAATCCTTGGAGCGTTGATCGACATTCTCGATCACCAGGCTGATTGGCGTACCCGTCGTTTTCCCTTCAAACACACCCGAAAGGATTTTAACCGCGTCGGGCTCTTTCCGCTGGGTGGTGAAGCGCGACTGACCCGGTTTGCGCCGGTCCATCCAGTGCTGAAGCTCCGCCTCACTGACATCAATCAGCGGCGGACAGCCGTCAATCACGCAACCAAGCGCAGGGCCGTGGCTTTCCCCCAGGTCGTCACCCGGAACAGATGACCGAAACTATTGTGAGACATAAGGACTTCCGCCTGAAAACTTGTTTACTTGGTGATGTCGGGCGCGTCTTCCGCCTTCATGCCGACAACATGATACCCGGCATCCACATGATGTGTTTCCCCGGACACACCCGCACCGAGATCGCTCAGCAGATAGAGTGCAGATCCACCGACATCATCAATGGTGACATTGCGCTTGAGCGGCGAGTTATATTCGTTCCATTTCAGGATGTAGCGAAAATCTCCGATTCCACTTGCAGCCAGCGTCTTGATCGGCCCGGCGGAAAGCGCATTTACGCGAATATTGTCCTTGCCCATCTCAACGGCGAGATAGCGCACTGCCGCCTCCAGCCCCGCTTTGGCGACACCCATCACGTTATAATGTGGGATGACCCGCTCCGATCCGTAATAAGTCAGCGTCACCATGCTGCCACCCTCGCTCATAAGCTCAGAGGCGCGTTTGGCCAACGCAATAAATGAGAAGCAGGAAATCTCCATCGTCATGTTGAAATTGTCGCGTGTGGTATCGGAAAAATTGCCACGCAGCTGATTTTTGTCAGAGAAACCAATGGCATGAACGAAAAAATCGATCTTACCCCATTTCTCTTTCAGCGCCGCAAACACCGCATCCATCGAGGCATCATCCGTGACATCGCATTCCAGAACCGTGTCGGATCCTACACTCTCGGCGAGAGGAATTACCCGTTTTCCGAGCGCTTCGCCCTGGTAAGTGAACGCGATCTCTGCGCCATGTTCATGCAACGCCTGTGCAATACCCCACGCCAGCGAGTGGTTATTGGCGACCCCCATAATAAGGCCTCTTTTACCAGCCATCAAACCCTTGTGCTGCGTCATACGCGCCCCCTCATTACCCGTCTACAAAACTATAATTATTCTATCTTTTTATAGCGCTTATGAAGGGCAGTCAAAAGACTTATGCACGGCGCGGCCAATGACGGCTATTTCGCCTTCAGCTTGGAACGTGCGTCATAGGCATGTGTTTCCGCCCATTTCGTCACCCAGTCTTGCAATTCTTCGTCCTGCTCATCAGGCAAGACAACCTTCAGGCTGACCATCTGGTCCCCGCGCGAACCGCCCTTTGCGCCGACGATACCCTTGCCCTTCAGGCGTAACTTGGTACCTGTGTTTGAACCGGAGGGAACTTTCAGATTAACCGGCCCATCCACCGTCGGTACCTTGACCGAGGCCCCCAAAACCGCTTCAGGCAGGCTGATCGGCAATTCAATCAGGACATTCTGCCCGTCCCGACGGAAAAAACTGTGTGGCAGCACCGTGACATTGATCAGGATATCGCCTGCCGGACCGCCACCGGCCCCGGCTTCCCCTTGCCCGCGCAAGCGGATCTGCTGTCCGTCTGTAACACCTGCGGGAATAGCGACGTCCAATGTTCGTCCGCCATCCCCCATGGTCAGGCGTCGCTTACCCCCGAGGGCCGCCTCCATAAAGTCGATCTCGATGGCGAATTTTCGATCGCGGCCCTTTTCGGGCACACGCCCGCGAAAGCCGCCACCGCGTATATTACCAAAAATCTCAGAGAATATGTCCTCTGCGCCACCGCCGCCGAAACCACCTGCGGAGGAAGCCCGATGGCCGCCGCGAAAGCCGCCCATCTTCTCCTGCCCATGCTCGTCGATCTCGCCGCCATCATAGCGCGCGCGCAGCTTCTCATCGCCGAGGATATTATAGGCAGCGGAGATTTCCTTAAATTTCTCCTCTACCTTCGTATCCCCGGGGTTTGCGTCCGGATGGTGCTGCTTGGCGAGCTTGCGATAAGCGGATTTAATTTCCTGCTGGCTCGCGCCCTTAGAAACACCAAGAATACTGTATAAATTTTTCATCCGTTGCCATGCTGGACGCCAATGCGCCCCTGAAATCAATAAGTCGCTTTAAAATCAGTATATAAGAAATTTTTCTTAGGATTTAACTAATTCACCCGATCAATCTGTCTTTTTTCGAGATATGTCAAGCTGGGCTCCAGCTTAGCGAGTGCGGCAGCGGCCTCGCGTGAGCCGTTGTTCTTCGCCTTGTCCCACCAGAAGTAAGCACGCACCCGGTCTACTGGCAGCGCTACACCTGCATTAAACAGAGCGCCGAGCCGATATTGCGCCTCTGCATTGCCGTCTTCGGCCAGCGGCGCCCAGATGCTCAATGACTGCTGATATTGTTTCAGTGTATAGGCGAGATCTGCCATTTCCAGCTTTTCAGCCGCACTGAGGCCCGTTCCGGGCGGTACGGCCTGCACGGCAGGGATCGCTTTTACCGGCTTCGCTGTCACCGGCGCCGGAATAGCCGCAACCTCTACCGGCTTAACAGGGACCGCCGCAACAACTGGCTTATCGGCTGGTGTCGGAGTCACTTTAGGAACTACCGGAGGAACAGAAGCTTTCTTTTCCGTTACCGTCTCGGCGGGGGTTGCCGCCACAGTTTTTTCAGCGGGTGCCGTTGCCGATACATCGTCTGTCGTCTTGCGTCCCTGTGTCACAACGAGGGATTTAAGAGCTTCATAAAAGCCCTTTTTCTGAACCCCTTTTTCGGATGTTACGGCGGCCTTGTCCGCTTCTTCCTGTGTCACACTTTCCTGAGCGGCGAGCCCCTCGGCCACCTGCGTCACTTCTGTTTCATCTGCCTGCTCTTCATCTATTGCGGCCTTTTGAATCACCTCGCTCGACTTAGTTTCTGCAGTCGGTACGAGTTCCTGTGTTTCGACTGATGTGATCAACGGTCCGCCAGAGGCATTCGTATCGCCATCATCCGGCTGATTCTTGATGCGTGCGGCCAGTTCCGCCGCTTTCTTCTGGGCCTGCGGATGACCCGCCTTTGCGGCCAATGCAAACCAGCCAAGCGCCCGTTTGTCACTGCGTTCGACCCCAAGGCCGTTTTCCAGCAGCAAGGCGAGATTATACTGGGACACGACATGCCCTTGCTGCGCGGCGCGGGCAAACCAATTTGCAGCCTGGGCGTAGTCTTTCTCCACCCCCTCGCCTTCCAGATACATACCCGCGACATTGGCCTGCGCCCGGTCAAACCCGATGGTCGCCGCGCGTTTATACCAAGTCATTGCTTTGGCATAATCCTGTGCAGTGCCAAGACCGCGCCGATACATATGGCCGATATTCCGCATCGCCGCCGGATCGTTGTTCTTTGCCAGCGGTAGCCATTCATTGAACGCGGTTTTATAATCTCCGGCCTCATATGCCTCGACACCATCGTTGAAGTCTGCCCATACGGACGGGATTGCCCCCAAGGTGACAAACATCGCCGCCGTCAGGCCAACCGTGAATAGCTTAAAACGTCTCATTAAAATTGTTACCCGGCACGACTATCCCGCTCTATCAGAGAGGCCGTGCCCGCCTTCCACCCCTTAGTTCATAATCTGCCAGGAGCCATCAGGCTGCCGACAGGCTGTCCCATAGCCTTTTTCAAGCTTGCCGCCAACTTCAATCGTCTGCTGAAATTCCCGGCAGTAGCGACCATCCAGATGATTACCGTCGCGCACCGGTGTGATTGAGCCAGAATTGCCACTGTCCGGATTATTCCAGGAGATCGTCTGACCGATCGGCGCTGTTGTCGCCCGTTTCTCGGCGCGGTCAATCTGCGCCCGGTCCGCCGCGTCGAGAGTCTTACCGACCTCACTGCCGACCATCGCACCGGCCAACGTGCCAAGGCCAACGGCCACAAGCTGCCCCTTACCCTTGCCGAACATGGAGCCAAGCAACGCACCACCAATACCGCCAATTATGGCGCCACCGGTTGTTTTTGGGTTATTCTGGGCATCCGCGCAACCCGCAAGAGCAAGCGCCGACGCCATCGCCGTGACCATCAGTAGATTTGATTTCCGCATCATTGCAATCCTTGTCATCATAAAATCCAATCCTGACATACTATCAGGCAATCCCCGTTCCCACTATATAGGGATTGGGAACACATTTATAGTAACAGGCCCATCACAAATCATTTCAAATGCTTTCGCTTGGACCTATCTTAGTTTAAACGTCGCCGGTCGACAATTCCGTCGAGGCGGATTAAGTTTGGCAATGAAATGCGGCAAAGCAGTGGCATGCAGTGACATAACGAGTATCTGAAAATGACTGTGAAAAACATTACCGAACTCCTGAGTGAGTTTCAGGACTGGATGGCGGAAGCCGAAAAGAGTGAGCCCAACGACCCGACAGCCATGGCGCTTGCGACTGCCGATGCGGACGGTTATCCGTCTGTGCGCATGGTGCTGCTCAAGGGTGCGGATGAACGCGGCTTCGTCTTCTACACAAATTTCGGAAGCCAAAAAGGCCGCGAATTGCTTGCCAACCCGCGTGCAGGTCTTTGTTTTCACTGGAAATCCCTGCGCCGCAGCATACGCATTCAAGGCACCGTCGAAAAGGTTTCGAATGAAGAGGCAGATGCCTATTTTGACAGCCGGCCGCGCGATAGCCGGATCGGCGCCTGGGCCAGTCAGCAATCCCGCCCGATGGAAGGCCGCTTCACGCTTGAAGCAGAGGTTGCAAAATATGCGGCGAAATATGCAATTGGAGCGATCCCTCGGCCTGATTATTGGTCCGGCTTTCGCATCATCCCGGAGCGGATAGAGTTTTGGCGCGACCGGCCCTTCCGTTTGCATGAACGCCGCCGCTATGACAAGGGCGCCGGAGGTTGGACAGAGAGTGTCCTTTACCCGTAAGATAACCAGATACTCCGCGAAATCATTTACAATAGGATTAAGCCAACTGTGACAGCCGATCCAGACACCCAACTTCCACAGAAGGAAGAGACTGCAAACGGCTATTTGATGAAGCGCGCCACCTATGCCGCCGTGAGTGTTGCGCTGCTGCTGATCCTGATCAAGGCTTTTGCCTATTTCGCCACCAATTCCGTCGCCATGCTCTCGACGATGGTTGACTCCATTCTCGATCTTGCGGCCTCCGTCATAAATCTCTTCGCCGTGCGTCAGGCACTCGTGCCCGCTGATAGCGACCATCGCTTCGGCCATGGCAAGGCGGAGGCGCTTGCCGGGCTTTTCCAGTCAGCAATCATTACAGGGTCAGCGGTTTTTTTGCTGTTTCAAGGCGGAGAGAGGCTCCTTAACCCGAAGCCGGTTTACGCGGGAGACGTTGGCATTATTGTCATGGTGATTTCCATCGCGCTGACCATCGGCCTCGTCCTTTATCAGCGCCATGTAATCCGCAAGACCCGGTCTGTGGCGATTTCCGCCGATTCTCTGCATTATGTTGGCGATGTGCTTATCAATGGCGGCGTGATCCTCGCGCTGATACTCGACATCGTGTTCCACTGGCGCTATGCCGACGGATTGTTCGCCATCCTGATTGCGCTTGTCCTGATCTTCAGTGCCTGGAAGATTATCCGAACCTCCTTCGCTGATTTAATGGATGAAGAGCTGGGCGATGAAGAGCGGGAGAATATCAAGGCCACCGTCCTGAAACAGCCCGGCGTGCTTGGTATTCATGACCTGCGCACCCGCCGCTCCGGCCAGCAGCTGTTCATGCAGATGCATATCGACATGGACGGCAGCATCTCCTTGCGGGACGCGCATACCATTTCTGACGCTGTGGAGGCCCGGCTGATGGCCGAATATCCCGATGCTGAAGCTATTGTTCATCAAGACCCCCTTCATATCGAGACAGGCCGGGACGACGAGGATTAGCCGGAGATGCTGACAAAACCCTTTAGGATTTAGGGTCTTAGTGTTACATTTAAATGAAAACTCACAGGTTGAGGTATTCAATGCATTTTAAAAATATTCTCGTTCCCGTCTCCGGCGCAAACAACGACAGCGACGCAAAGGCACTTGAAAGCGCCTTCAATCTCGCAACGCGCTTCGGTGCCCATGTCAATGCGCTCCATATCAAGATTGACCCGCGGTCCGCCGCTGCCTTCGTTGGTGAGGGGATGACCTCCACCATGATCGAAAGCGTGATTGAAATGGCGGAAAAGGACGGCGAAGAACGACGCCATCGCGCGCGGGAACAATTCAAGGAAATTGCCGGCCGCATGGGCGTGCCGGTTATCCATGACATCTCTGACCGGCCAACCGCGGATGGCGCCTCTGCCCGCTTCGTTGAAAAGCAGGGGAATAGCGAAGATACAATTCATAGCTACGGTCGTTTGTTTGACCTGATTATTATCTGCAAGCAGGAAGGTGAGGAACAGATCAACAATTCCTTGCTGATTAATACGGCACTGCGAGAGACCGGGCGGCCTGTCCTGCTGCTGGATAAGGTACTGCCAAAAGATGTCGGCATGCGTGTCGCCTTTGCCTGGAACGGATCGGAGGAATCGGCCCGCGCCCTCTCCTACTCCTTGCCCTTCCTGCAGACCGCCGAAAAAGTCATGCTGATTTCCGCCGTTGATGATCTGGATGAAGACATTCACCCACTGGCCGTACAGCGCTATCTCACGATGTATGGGGTGCATGCGGATCGTTGCGAGATTACGGATTCAAACGGCAAATCAACGGCTGAATCAATCCTGACCGAAGCCAATAAATGTAACGCCGATCTTCTGGTGATGGGGGCCTACACCCGCAGCCGTCTGCGCCGGCTGTTTTTTGGCGCCGTAACAGAAGAAGTGTTGAATAACTGCCCCATTCCGGTCTTGATGGCCCACTAGGATCTAGGCGTTTGACGGAAGGGCGCGGTAAAGACTGATCACATGATCGCGACCAGAACCATGTTGCGACCTTTTGTCTCTTGTCACGGATCGGTCGGAAACTGTAATTAGAAATACATCAGTCGATGGACCACGCATAGTTTAAGGGCAGACGATGGATTACGAAAGCATGTTCGAGAAGGCGATTGCCGCTCTGAAAGACGAGAAACGCTATCGCGTCTTTACCGAGCTTGGCCGTCATGCCGGTGATTTCCCCCGCGCAACCCGTTATCTGGATGACGGCGGAACGCAGGACATTACCATCTGGTGCTCTAACGACTATCTCGGCATGGGCCAACATCCGGATGTACTGGACGCTATCAAGGATGCGACGGACCAGTTTGGCGCCGGCGCGGGCGGCACCCGAAATATTTCCGGCAACACCCGTTTGATCTGCGAGCTGGAGCGAGAGCTTGCTGATCTTCATGAGAAGGAAGCGGCGCTCGTTTTCACCTCCGGTTTTGTCTCCAACGATGCAACGCTCTCCACCCTTGGCAAACTACTGCCAGGCTGTGTGATCCTGTCCGATGAGCTCAACCACGCCTCCATGATTGATGGTGTGCGTCATTCGGGGTGCGAAAAACGGATATTCCGCCATAACGATGTACGCGATCTGGAAGATAAGCTTAAATCCATCGACCCGAACCGCCCCAAAGTTATCGCCTTTGAATCGGTTTATTCCATGGATGGCGATATCTCCCCGATAAAAGAAATCTGCGACCTTGCGGATAAATATAACGCGATGACCTATCTTGACGAAGTCCATGCGGTTGGCCTTTATGGTGCGCGTGGTGGTGGCGTGGCGGAGCGCGAGGGGCTGATGCACCGTCTTGATATTATTGAAGGCACACTCGGTAAAGCATTTGGCGTGGTCGGCGGTTTTATCACGGCAAGCCAGAATATCGTCGACGCCATTCGCTCCTACGCGTCAGGTTTTATCTTCACGACAACGCTCTCTCCGGTGATGTCTGCGGGTGCCCTTGCCAGTGTGCGGCACCTGAAATCAAGCCAGGCGGAGCGCGAACATCATCAGGAACGCGCCGCGACTCTCAAGAAGCTGTTCGCGGAAGCGGGCTTACCTGTCCTTCCCTCAGTCACCCATATTGTGCCGCTGATGGTTTATGACGCAGAACTATGCAAGCAGGCGAGCGATATGCTGCTTGATGATTATGGCATCTATATTCAGCCGATCAACTACCCGACCGTGCCGCGCGGACTGGAACGCTTGCGCATTACGCCAACACCGTTCCATGATGATGCGATGATGGCTGAACTCGTCGGAGCGTTGAAAGATGTCTGGAACCGGCTTGAGTTACGTCAGGCCGCCTGATCAGACAAAGAAATCGGGAAGCAAGTCTTTCTCTTCTACCCCTTCGAAGCGGTATTGCGCGAAATCCGTGACCCCGGCATCCGCCAGCAATTCATCGTCAATGCAGAAATTCCCGGTAAATTCCCGTGACGGCTTGGTCAGGATGATATGCGCCGCATCGGACATAATCGTGTCTTTGCGGCATTTATTGCGCACATCTGGCCCACCAATCAGATCCATTGCCGAAGTTGCGACCGCCGTGCGTGGCCAGAGAGCGTTAAAAGCAATGCCCGCCTTCCTGAACTCCTCCGCCATGCCAAGGACACAGAGGCTCATCCCGTATTTCGCCATGCTATAGGCCACATGGGGCGCGAACCAGTGCGCCTCGAAATTAAGCGGCGGGGACAGGTTGAGCACATGTGGGTTCTCGGCCTTTTTAAGGTAAGGAATTGCCTTCTGTGAACAGAGAAACGTTCCGCGGATATTAATCTGATGCATCAGGTCGTAGCGCTTCATCGGGGTTTCAAGCGTTCCGGTCAGGCTGATAGCGGAGGCATTATTGACGAGAATATCAATCCCGCCAAAGGTATCCACCGCCTGCTTCATTGCCGCCTCGACGATGTCTTCTTCCCGCACATCAACAACGAGGGGGAGCGCTTTTCCGCCCGCCGCCTCTATCTCCTCGGCGGCACTATAAATCGTGCCCTTCAGCTTGGCATGGGGTTCTGCGGTTTTGGCGGCGATGACGACATTTGCGCCATCTGCCGCGGCACGTTTACCGATGGCAAGTCCGATGCCCCGGCTCGCGCCTGTGATGAAAAGAGTCTTTCCCTTCAGATCCGCCATAACCGTCTCCCTGTTCCATGCGAGAACCGGAGCCCGTTAATTGCCTTTATAGACGGGCTTCCGCTTCTCTTTAAAGGCAGTTACTCCCTCGACCCAATCATTGCTGGACGCACAAAAGGCAAAGCCTTGCGCTTCGAGCGAGAGCTGTTCTTCCAGACTATTCCCGAGTGAGGCATTAAGCAACTGCTTCGTCCGACCGAGCGCGACCGTCGGGCCGTTAGCAAGCCGTTTGGCGAGCTTCGCGGTTTCCGCGCCCAACTCCTCGGTCGGGACCACGAAATTGATGAGGCCGAGATCCTTGGCCTCCGCCGCCTTGATCCGGTCGCCGAGCATGGCAATTTCCATCGCCTTCTTCAGCCCGACAATCCGGGGGAGCATGTAGGAGCCCGAGCCGTCCGGCGTCGTGCCAATCCCGATATAGGCAAGCGTGACAAAGGCGTCTTCCGAAGCAATAACCATATCGCAGGCCATCATTAGCGAAAGGCCGAAACCGGCCGCACCGCCCCGCACACTGGCGATAATCGGCTTCGGCATCCGTGTCATGGTAAAAATTGTCGGGTGCAGGGTATGGATACGCTTTTCAAATGCTTTACGGCGCTCTTCCGGGTCCATCTTCGCATATTCAGTGAAGGATTTCACATCTCCGCCCGCCTGGAAATGCTCCCCTTCACCGCGCAGGATAATACAACGAACGCTGTCATCATTCTCCATATCGACAAAGGCATCATACAAACCTGAACGCATTTCCATCGACAGGGCGTTGCGCGCCTCCGGTCGGTTCAGGGTAATTGTGGCAATGCCGTCTTTCTTTTCGACTAAAAGGTCTTTTGTCATCTCTTTGTTTCCTTTATTTTTTATTATTTTCTTGAGTTGTTATTGCTCAGGCAACCGCCTTGCGTTCGGCGCTTCTCTGGAATTTCCAGATTCCGTCGCTTCCCATGATCCTCTCCAACTTGCCCTCACCAACAAGATAATGACAATGGGCCAAGCCTTCTGCAATCCCAAGCCCCTTGTCTTTTTCGTCCAGCTCCCGATCGAATAGCACCGGTAGCAGATCGATTGCTGATTGCGGTGTATCACAGGCGATCAATAACCGGTTAAGCCGATCTTCATGGTGTGATTGATAAAAATCAAGCTGGTTATGAAGGCCGTAAAAAACATCATTATGGGCTGGAAGGACGAAGGTATCCTTCGGCAATTTCTTATATATTTCAATGGAATCGATGAATTTCTTCAACGGATTGGCGAGCGGCTCTGCGGGATAGACCCCGATATGCGGCGTAATGCGCGGCAACACCTGATCACCGGAGATCAATATCCCGTCCGCCTGCGAATAAAGGCAGGCATGTTCCGGCGAATGACCCTGCCCGACGATCACTTGCCAGTCCCGCTTGCCGATGGTGATGATATCGCCGTCGGCGATCCGGTTGAAACCCATGGGCACCTGTGACATGGCTTGGCGGAAATTATTAAAGCCCCGGTCACGGACTTTTTCCAGCATTTCCTCAGTAAAACCAACAGACCGATAAAAATCCACCACATAGTCCGGCGTTTCCTTCTGGGCCTCCAGATAAAGCATCCGTCCGAAGGTCCATTCACCGAACGTCATGGTCAGCGGAATATTCCATTTATAGGTGACCCAACCTGCCTGCCCCATATGGTCGGGATGAAAATGAGTGCAGATCATCCGGGTAATCGGTTTACCTTTGAGATACTTCGCATAAATACTGCGCCAATGGTCGCGGATATCGCCGGTATTCAGTCCAGAATCCACCATCGTCCAGCCGTCATCATCCTCGATCAGATAGAGGTTTATATAGTCAAGACCCGGGATCGGGATCGGCATCCGCACCCAGAGGATGCCGTCGCTCACTTCCAGAACCTCGCCGTCTCCGGGGCGGGTATCAAAGGGGTAGGTTATTTCACTATAAGTCATTAGTACTCGTCCTGATGGCAGCTGGGCAGAACGCCCGCCGCTCTTGTTATTCTATTTTACGTTTACGTTAACGTCAAATAAGCCCCCCTGATCAGGCAGAAAGCAAATCTTCATCAATCGCAAATAAAGTCTCTGGCCCTTCCGTCACGGGGCCGAGCAGCGCTGTGGCTGTCGGCAGGATCTGGCCCATGAAGAAACGAGCCGTAATGATTTTCGCCTTCAGGAAATCCGTATCCGCTGCACCGTCATTCAGTAGCGCCCGTGCCTTCAACGCCGAACGGCCGAGAAGATGCGCCCCCACCGTTGTTGCAAACATGCGAAGATAGGGCGTCGCACCGGCTGGCGCCGCGTGTGGATCATTCGGCGCGTTGGCATAGAGCCAGTCGGTTGCGTCCTTCAGTGCCGACACCGCGAGGTTAAGCTGTAGCGACATTCCTGCCATCTCATCGCCTACCTTGGCCAGCCCGGTCACCGTTTCCTGCATGTCAGCGAAGATTTCCTTCACCGGGTTTCCACCTTGCAGGCCGAGCTTGCGCCCTACCAGATCAAGCGCCTGAATGCCGTTCGTCCCCTCATAAATCGGCAGGATGCGGGCGTCGCGGTAATACTGGCCAACGCCGGTTTCCTCGATAAAGCCCATGCCGCCATGCACCTGAACGGCGGTGGAGGCCGTCTCCACGCCGAGATCTGTACACCAGGCCTTAGAGAGCGGGGTTAAAAGTTCAGCCATGCCCATGGCTTGTGCGCGTGCCATTTCATCCGGGCCGTGATGTGCCACATCAAGACAAGCACCATTCAGATATATCAGGCAGCGCATGGCCTCGATATTTGCGCGCATGGTCATCAACATCCGACGCACATCCGCATGATGAATAATCGGGGTCATCTCGCCTTTTGGCATACCCGGGGCCTGCCCCTGCTTGCGATCACGGGCGTATTCGACCGCCTGCTGATAGGCGCGTTCCGCGATGGCGAGACCCTGCACGCCAACACCGAGGCGGGCACTGTTCATCATGGTGAACATACAGGCCATGCCCTTGTTTTCAGCGCCGAGCAGATAACCGACGCAATTGCCGTTATCTCCGTAAGACATCACTGCCGTCGGGCTCGCATGGATGCCGATTTTTTCCTCAAGCGAGACGCATTTAAGATCGTTCCGCTCGCCAAGCGACCCATCCTCATTCACGAGATATTTCGGCACGATAAAGAGGGAGATGCCGCGCGTGCCTGCCGGGGCGCCCGGCGTACGGGCCAGCACCAGATGGATGATGTTCTCGCTCATCTCATGGTCGCCATAGGTGATGAAGATTTTCTGCCCCGAAATCCGCCAGCTTCCATCCTCCGCCGGTTCCGCCTTGGAACGAAGCGCGCCGACGTCAGATCCGGCCTGACTCTCGGTCAGGTTCATGGTGGCGGCCCATTCCCCGCTCACCAGCTTTTTGAGGTATTTATCCTGCTGCTCTTTCGTGCCATGGGCGATGATGCTCTCGATTGCGCCTTGAGTGAGCAGTGGGCAGAGCGCAAAGCCAAGGTTAGCCGCATTCCACATTTCCACCGTCGCCAGCGACACCGCGCTCGGCAGCCCGCCGCCGTCATATTGCTCAGGCGCGGAAATCCCGTTCCACCCACCTTCGACAAAACCGGCATAAGCTTCTTTCCAACCGTCGGGCGTGGTCACCACCCCGTCTTTCACATGGGACCCCTGCAGATCACCAGATTTATTGATCGGCGAAAGAACATTGCTGGCGAACTTTCCCGCCTCTTCCAGAACCGCATCAACAACATCCGATTCCGCATGCTCATAACCCTCCAGCTTTGAGAGAGCCGCAAGATCGGCGATATTATCCAGAACAAAGCGCATATCTTTAAGGGGGGCGCTATATTCAGCCATGGAGATACCTCTTATATAATGGTTATTCTTACCGTCAGGATGTTATGGCATATCCCGCGAGGAGAAAAAAGACTTTCGCGCAAGTCGAAAGCCTCTCGACGAAGAAATACAATCGGGTAAACTCCCGGCAGCAATAAGCAGAATATTGATGATCAATGAAAATTTTTAAGACAGACAAAGATGGACTGACAGAGGCCGCAGAAGAAATTCGCGCCGGACATCTTGTCGCCTTTGCGACCGAGACGGTTTATGGCCTTGGCGCCGATGCAACGAATGATCGCGCCGTTGCCTCAATATACGAGGCCAAGGGCCGGCCGAGTTTTAACCCATTGATTGTCCATGTCCCCTCCCTCGCGAAAGCAAAGGAATATGTCACGTTCAATGACACGGCGGAACGGCTTGCGGCAACCTTCTGGCCGGGCGCTCTCACTCTCGTGCTGCCACGTGTGGAAAACTGTCCGGTCTCCCGTCTCGCCAGCGCAGGATTGGAAACATTGGCCATCCGGGTGCCGGGCCACAAACTCGCGCTTGAGTTCTTAAAAGAATGCGGTCGCCCCCTCGCCGCACCAAGTGCCAATCCGTCGGGCGGAATCAGCCCGACCAAAGCGCAGCATGTCATTGACGGGCTAGAGGGGAAAATCGCGGGCGTTTTGGATGGCGGCCCCTGCCCTGTTGGTGTTGAAAGCACTGTTGTGGGTTTCACTGAAAATGATCAGCCCGTCCTCCTCCGCCCCGGCGGAATTACGCGAGAGGCGCTGGAGGCGTCGGTCGGACTGGTTCTTTCCCATGACGCGGATGGCACCACGCCGAGCCCAGGTATGCTGCTCAGCCACTATGCGCCCAATGCATCAGTCCGGCTCAATGCGACTGCCAAGGAACCCGGCGAGGCATATCTCGCCTTCGGGCGCGAGTATGACACCATCGCCGATGTGAATTTAAGCATTAACGGCGACCTGACAGAGGCGACGGCGCTTCTTTTCTCGGCTCTCCACTTTCTGGATAAAATGAATTTCAAGCGCATCGCCGTCGGCCCAATCCCCGAAATCGGGCTGGGTGTTGCCATCAATGACCGCCTCCGCCGCGCGGCGGCCCCAAAGCACGAAAAGGAAACGATAGGCAAATGACTTTAATCGAAAATATGAAAGCCATCGTTGGCGACACACATGTCATCACCGAGGAAGCCGATATGCAGGGCTTCGTTGTTGAATGGCGCGACAAATTTGTTGGCCGCGCCCGCGCCGTGGTGCAACCAAAAACAACAGAAGAAGTCGCCGCCATCGTCAAGCTCTGTGCGGAAACTAAAACGCCTCTTGTCCCGCAGGCCGGGAACACCAGTCTCGTTGGCGGCTCCATCCCCTTCACTGGCGGGGACGAGATTATCCTCTCGGTTGCGCGGATGAACCAGGTGCGAGAGGTTGACCGGCTGAATGGTACCCTCACTGTCGATGCGGGCTGCATCCTCGCTAATCTGCAGGAGGTGGCCGAGAACAATGGCTTTATCTTCCCGCTCCGGATTGGCTCCGAAGGAAGCTGCCAGATCGGTGGTAATATCTCCACCAACGCGGGCGGCGTGCAGGTCCTGCATTACGGCAATACGCGGGAGCAAGTGCTCGGGCTGGAAGTCGTGCTGCCCGACGGGCAAATCTGGGACGGCCTCACGGGCCTCCGCAAGGACAATACCGGCTACGATATCAAGCAGCTTTTCATCGGGGCGGAGGGCACCCTTGGCATTGTGACAGGCGCCGTCGTGAAAATGTACCCAAAGCCGAAATATCAGCAGGTGGCGCTGGCCGCCGTTCCCTCCGTTGAGGCGGCAATCGAGTTCCTCAGCCTGGCCCGTGCCATGAGCGGCGATCAGGTGACGGCGATCGAGCTGATTTCGCGTTATTGCGTTGATATGGTGATACGCCATGTACCGGATTTCACCGACCCGATGCCCGCGCGTTATGACTGGCATATACTTGTCGAGCTTTCCTCCAGCGCAACACCGGAGTTGAAGGAACTGATGGAGAGCATTCTCGAGGCGGCCTTCGAGAAAGAGATTGTGCTGGACGCGGTGGTCCCCGCGAGCGAGGCACAGCAGCAGCATCTGTGGCGCCTGCGGGAGGAAATCTCCGCCGCGCAGAAGCCCGAGGGTGGTAGCATCAAGCATGATATTTCCGTTCCCGTTTCCCGCTTCGCCGACTTCATCCGGGAGGCCGATATTGCGGTTGCCAAGATTGTTCCGAATTTCCGCTCAGTCGCTTTCGGTCATATCGGCGATGGCAATGTGCATTTTAATCCGATGCAGCCCGAGGATATGGGACGGGAAGAATATCTCTCCCATTGGGAGGAAGTCAGTCGCGCCGTTCATGATATCGCCGTAAAAATGCGCGGTTCCATCAGTGCCGAACATGGCATTGGCCGCCTGAAGGCCGACGATTTGGTGCATTACAAACCGGCAATCGAGATCGACCTGATGCGTCGGATCAAGAAGGCGTTCGATCCCGACGGGATCATGAATCCTGGCAAACTGCTAAAATAGGCTGGGCTGCCGGAAAACTGGTCGATCCGGATCGCTGATAAAGGGCATGACATCTGCGGCCGTGATCGGGCGTGAGAACAGAAAGCCCTGCGCCTGATGGCACTGGGCGGATCGGAGAAATTCCACCTGCTCCATGGTTTCGACACCTTCGGCAAGCACGTTCATACCGAGGCTACGCCCGAGTGAGATAACTGTTCGCGCGATCGCAGCATCATCATCATTCTCGGTCAGGCCATCAATAAAAGCCTTGTCGATCTTGAGCGCGGATACAGGCAATTGCCGGAGATAGGCAAGCGAGGAATAACCGGTTCCAAAATCATCAATGGCAAAGCTAACGCCAAAATCGCGCAACACGCGGAAATTTTCCAACGTCTGCTCCGGGTTCTCCATAATCACACTTTCGGTGACTTCAAGTTCCAGCAGAGAGGGCGGACAACCTGTATCCGCCAATGTTTTCGTTATCAATTCGACAAAATCATCATTCTGGAAAATCGACAGCGAGAGATTAACTGCGACCCGGAAGTCACTCTCCCCCTGATCGAGCCATTCTCTACGTTGGCGACAGGCCTCGCTCAGGACCCATTCACTGATCGGCGCGATCAGGCCGGAGCTTTCCGCAACCGGAATAAAATCATTGGGAGCAACAAACATCCCCCCTTCACGCTGCCAGCGAACAAGCGCCTCAATTCCGATCATCGCCCCGCTCTCAAGATCGACTTGCGGCTGATAGGAAAGCGAGAGATCCTTTCGCATAATACCGGTACGGAGCGCGTTATTCATCTCGACGCGGGCGTTGATATCATTGGCGATGGTGCTGTTGTAAAAGCAGAAGTAGGAACCATTCCGGACCTTCAAATTCGAGAGCGCAATATTAGTATTCCGCCAAAGCGCCGTCGCGTTATCCGCATCGTCTGGATAAATGGCAAGGCCAATCCGGGGGCTGATATGCGGGATATTCTCTCGTGTTGATGGCCCATGTTCAAACACACTGTGGATGGTCTTCGGGATCTGCTTGAGTTCCCCCGTATTCTTGTACTGCAGGCATAGGCCAAACCCGTTCCCCGATGTTCGCGCGAGCGATATGGCCTGCGGGAACATGGTGGTCAATTGTTCAGAGACAAACTGGATAAGCTCGTCGCCCGCGTCATGCCCAAGCGCGATATTCAGTTCCGACAGATGTTCCAGCGTGAACTGCACCACGGCGAGGCGTCGCTTCTCCGGTTTGGCCACCCGTTCAATATGACCCTGCACATCTGTGCGGAATTTTGCTCGGCTGTCGAGACCGGTCAGGCTATCATTAAAGGCGAGGCGTTTAATTTCCTCGAACATGTCCGCATTTTCAAGGCCAAGCGTGATGTTGGCGCAGATCAACTCCATCTGCCGGGTTTCCAGAAAGGTGAGCGGCGCACGGTTTTCCAGCACGACCACGCCTTTTAGTTTTTCTTCTTGAGAAATACAGAGGATATTGACGGTCTCTGCGAAAACATTTTCACGCCCCACTGTCGCGGCAAGGACCCTCTCATACATATCCTCACTCACCACCTCTCCGACGCGTAACTTTTTGTTAGCGGCATACCGTCCCTTACCTGCTGTCACAGAAAGTTCCCCGGAATGTTCATTCGGGATAGCGAAGAAGCAATCTTCCACATTCTTGCAGATCACCTGCAGTTGCGAGAGGATGGTGAGGCAGAAATCCTCTACTGAGCGAACACCATAAAGCTCCTTGGTGATATCGAGAATTGTCTGAAGCGACTGCTTGCTGTCCTCTTCCGAGATTAGCCGCTCAAAAGACTGAAGCGCGATGGTCAGGCTGGTAAAAAGTTTGGGCAGGTTGATGGCGGATATATCGCGATAGTCACTGACGTCATAGTCGAGGAAGCGGTTCTGCGCCCCGGTCTGCTCTGCCGCTTCACCCAGCAGAACAATACGTATGATTTTGTTTCCGATCTCACCACGGAGCTTCTGCACGAGATCGAGGCCGCTCTCGCTCTTCTCCCCAGAGACATCGATAATCACCACGGCGATGTCCGGGTTTTCTTCCAGCATCATGGTTGCCGCTGTGGCGCTCTCTGCGATCATGAAGACGACGGGGAGATGCCCAAACACAAAAGTATCGAGCGATCCATATGGATCATTATTCTTTGGAATATTTATAGAAACAAGCAGCACCTTCCGGGCGATTGCCTGGCTTAACTGGCGTGTATTTCTCGCCGCCGACATTGTCGGTTTATGGCCTTCAACTAAAGGTGACATTATACTAACGCTTACGCTTACTAATCCCTGTATTAACTATAGTGAGTCAATCTGACGGAATTCGCAAACAGTTTCGACGAATTTAGCAGAAAAAAGCTGTAACCCCCCTATATTTAGCGTCTTTAGGAGTTATCCACACTAAATCGAATCATCCTAAATCAGAATAGGGAGGCACAACGCGCCCGAATAAATGGCGTAGTACCCCTATTTGATGACGAGTTCCGGTCCCATGAAGGTCGTCGGCAACCAGGTCGAAAGGAATGGAATATAGGTCACCAGGATCAGGAACACGAACAGGATACCAAGCCACGGCAGCGCTGCCTTCACGACGCGCATGATCGGCATGCCCGCAATGCCAGAGGTGACAAATAGATTGAGCCCGACCGGGGGCGTAATCATCCCAATCTCCATATTCACGACCATGATAATGCCGAGATGAATAGGATCGATCCCGAGTTCCATCGCTATCGGAAAGACCAGCGGTGCGACAATCACGATGAGGCCTGACGGCTCCATGAACTGCCCGCCGATCAGCAGGATGATATTGACGATGATCAGGAATACCCACCAGTTAAACCCGGCGTCCAGCATCGCGCCAGCGATCTGCTGGGGGATCTGCTCGTCGGTCAGCACATGTTTCAGGATCAGCGCATTGGCGATGATGAACATCAGGGTGACGGTCAGCTTGCCCGCCTCGAACAGGGTATCGCGGGTATCCTTGTGGAAGAACACTGTGATCAGCGCCTGTGGCTTCCGCCAAAGCGGGATTGAATCCTGCCCTTGCCGGTGCAGCGGACCCATGTCGCAATAGATGAAATTGGCGATCAGGAAGGCATAGACGGACGCCACCGCCGCCGCTTCCGTCGGCGTGAAGACACCGCCATAAATACCGCCAAGGATAATCACGATCAGGAACAGACCCCAGCCCGCATCTCGCGCGGCGGAGAGCACTTCTCCCCAACCCTTCCAGTCGCCCTTGGGGAGCCCCTTGTATTTCGCGGCGACATAGATGCCGACCATCAGCATGAAACCCGCGAGTAACCCCGGGATCACACCAGCGAGGAACATGCGGCCAACAGAAACATCCGTCGCCGCCGCATAGACCACCATCACGATGGACGGTGGGATCAGGATACCGAGCGTGCCCGCGTTGCAGATAATTCCGGCGGCAAAGTCCTTCTTGTAGCCGACCTGGGTCATCCCGGCGATGACAATGGAGCCGATGGCGACCACGGTTGCGGGGCTGGAACCAGAGAGAGCCGCAAACATCATGCAGGCGAACACCCCGGCAATGGCGAGGCCACCGCTGAAATGCCCGACCACCGCAATGGAAAAGCGAATGATCCGCTTCGCCACCCCGCCCGTCGACATAAAGCTGGAGGCGAGAATAAAGAACGGGATGGCGAGCAAAGTGTAATGCCCGGCCATCGCCTCATAAAGTGTCTGCGCGACAGAGGCGAGCGAGCTGTCCGACGCGGACAGCAGGAAAAAAATAGAGGTTAATCCCAGCGCGATAGCAATGGGAACGCCAAGCACCAAAAGAACAATGACAATGGCAAACAGCAGGGCTACTTCCATCGACTATTCCTCCCTGCTTACTTTGGCGGCAGCTTCTTCAACCGCGTCTTCAGCCTCATGGCTGACAATGAGCAGTTCCTGCTTGCCTGTATAGATGGCCCAGCCTGCCTGCAGAAAGCGGAACAACAGCAGTGCCATGCCGACGGGCAGCATGACATAAGGGATCAGACGGGGAATTTTCTCATATCGTTCGCCATCGTTGAACCAGTCGGCAATGAACTGAAATATATCCGGCATGAAGACGTCGTTGGTTTCATACCAGCCCTTGGCGAGAAATTTCTCCTGAAATCCGGTCGGGAACCATCGTCCGGTCGTCGCCGGAAGGTTCGCGAAATTCGCCCAGAAATCCCACCCCCTTTCAGAAGCAGGAAAGCATAGATAACACAAACAGCCACTGCAATCAGAGTGCAGAACTTTCGCACCGGCGGCGAGAGGAGATTGACAACCGCATCAACACCGAGATGCGCGGTTACCTTGACGCAATAGCTGACACCAAGAAGGACCAACCAGGCAAACAGGATCGACGTGACCTCAAGACCCCAGAGAATATTGGAATTGAAGACGTAGCGGGCCACGACATTGGCGAATGTGACCAGGGTCATCAGCCCCAGAATGATGGCGATCAGCGTCTCTTCGAGGCTGTCGACAAATGTGCCCTTGCGGTGCGGCGTGTGTCCCGACATGGCCTCCCCCTTGTCAGCTACGCAAAAAAGCGCTGGCGCGATCAAGACAACCGCGCCAGCGGGTTTCCAACCTTAGTTGGTCATATTGAACTTTTGTGCTTCGGCAATGTTATCGGCGCCGACGTCGGCTTCAAACTTGCTCCAAACAGGTTTCATTGCATCAACCCATTCCTGGCGCTGTTCCGGCGTCAGGGTGCGGACGACACCGCCAGCGGCAAGGATCGCCTGTTTGGCTTCCTCGTTGACCTTGGTAGATTCCGCGTTCCGGGTTTCTGTCACTTCCTTGATGATCGTATCAAGCTGTGTGCGGATATCATCGGGGAGACCTTCCCAGAATTCCGTAGAAGTGACGAGAAGATAGTCAATCACGCCATGGTTTGTTTCGGTCGTGCCGTCCTGAACCTCGAAGAATTTCTGGCCATAGATGTTCGACCAGGTATTTTCCTGTCCGTTCACGGTGCCCTGCTGAAGCGCGCCATAAACTTCGGAGAAGGCCATCTTCTGTGGGTTCGCACCAAGAGCGTCCATCTGTGCGACCAGCACATCGGAGGACTGTACGCGGAATTTCAGCCCTTCCGCATCCTTCGGTGAGACCAGTGGCTTATTAGCCGAGAACTGCTTCATGCCGTTGTGCCAGAACGCAAGGCCCAAGAGGCCGCGTTTTGTCATGCTTTCCTTCATGGCCTGACCGGTATCGGAGTTCTGGAAGGCATCGACTGCGTTGATATCCTTGAACATGAATGGCAAGTCGAAGATACGGAACTGCTTGGTGAACTGCTCGAATTTGGAGAGTGACGGCGCGGCAAGCTGGACATCGCCGTTCAGCAATGCTTCCAAGACCTTGTCGTCATTATAAAGGGTGGAGTTCGGATAAACTTCCATGCAGACCTTGCCCTGCATCTCGTCATTCACCCGCTGTTGCAGTAGGCTGGCGGCGATCCCCTTGGGATGCTTGTCCGTGTTCGTCACATGAGCAAATTTAATGACAATCTCGTTCGCATCACATGCCGCATAGGCGGCGGAACCGGATGCCATCAACACGGCTGTCACAGCCGCTACCATTAATGCTTTACGCATATCGTCTAATCCTCCCGGATATTTAAATGTCAAAATTGTTATTGCGCTTTAACAGCGTCTTGTTGGCTAGTATAGTCCTTGAGAAACATTTTCCATGTATTTTTATTCTTTGCAACAGAAACTTAGCAGCACTAATTCACATTGCAGTGCAGCATTATCCGTAGAGCATGATGGCTGCAATCCGCCGCTGCAGCGGCGGCGTGATGGAAACGATACCCAGCGCCCAGCGGAACAGCCGCCGCACCACCGGATTTTTTGACGTCACGATCTTGCGCACCCGCTCGCTTCCCCTGATCACTTTTGCGCCTTCCGCATGGCGCGCGGCGCTATATCCCGCCAGTCCACCCTCCACCAGACGCAGGGCAAATTCCGCGGCATCCGCGATTCCAAGGTTCATGCCGCGCCCGCCGACCGGGGAATGGCAATGTGCGGCATCACCAGCAAGAAACACCCGCCCCTTGCAGTACTCCGGCACCTGACGGATGGAGATGGTAAAGGTTCCCTCCCTATTGACTTTCGTAACCTCCATCTCAATGGGGAGATTGTGCAAGGCATCCCGCCGGTTGGAAATGACCCGATAACGATCCGATGCCAGTGGCGCGACAACGACAACTCCGCCGCGCGCGAACTGGCATATGGTAAAGGACTTGGGGGTCGGCCAATTCTTCGCATTTACATCGGCGATTGACCAGGTTTCGGGCAGATCATATCCGTGGTAATCGAGGCCCAACACCTCCCGGCACCGACTTCGGATTCCATCAGCGCCGAGCACATAATCAAAGCGTTCCTCCTGCCCGTCCGCCAACATGGCAATGACACCGTCACCATCGTCGCGAAGATCTTTCAGCTCCGTCGCATAGCGAACCTTTACACCAAAGCTCTCCAATGTCTCACGCAAGATCGCTTCTGTGCGGTCCTGCGGCAGACCAAGAATATAATCATAGTCATATTTCGCCTTTGATACCTTGAAGGGGAGCTTCAACAATAATGTCGCGCGGCGGTGGATACGCGCCTCCTGAAAATGGATCCCCTCGGCGAGCAGTTTCTCCGTCACCCCCGATGCGGTCAGCAGCAAAAGACTCTCCGGTGTCATCCCGACTGCACGCGAAAGACCCGAGCCTTCCTCGCGTTTATCAATCACTTCAACATCAACACCGCGACGCTTAAGCTCTACCGCCGCCGTCAGCCCTGTTGGGCCCGCCCCCACAATCAGCACCCGCATTCTATTCCTCCCTGTTGGAATTCCCTGCCGCCTGCTACAAATCTATTTTACCATATACTGTTCCTCATTGGCTCACGATCTTTGTAGATGAACGCGCAAAATATAAACATACGCGAATATTTGCCTTTCGATCTGAAGGAGACAGCGTCACTATTTTTCGAGAGCATCCGGCGCGGCGCGGCGCGGCATTATACCGAGGAACAGCTTCTGGCCTGGGCGCCGGAAGTGCCCAATAAGGATGTCTGGCGCGATAGGATGCACGGCCTGAAAACCTGGATCGCGGAGACGGAGGACCAAATCATCGGCTTTATGTCCCTGACAGAAACCGGGCATATTGAGTTTGCCTTCGTTCATCCGGATTGGATCGGCAAAGGAATCGCCGGGAGGCTTTACGGGTTTGTTGAGCGATATGCCCTTGCGAAAAGGATGCCAGCACTCACCAGCGACGCCAGCCTTTTTGCCCGCCCCTTGTTTGAACGGCATGGCTGGCGGGTTCTCAAAAAACAACAGCCCATGCGCAATGGCGTGACGCTCACCAATTTCCGTATGGAGAAAATTCTCGCCTATTAATCCCGTTCCCGCAAAACACGCTTTCCGGGGTGAGGTTGCTTCGCTATAGTCTTGAAAACTAATAATAAGTATCGGGAATTATCATGGACTTGCTCCTAACACGCACCGAAGAAGACATGCTCACCCGCGCGGTTGAGTTCGCCCGAAACGAGGTCGCCCCCAAGGCACAAAACTGGGAAGAAGAACGCCGCCAACCGATTGAGGCATTGCGTGCAGCTTCACTTGCAGGCCTCGCAGGTCTTGAGGTGCCCGAACATCTTGGTGGCTTTGGCGGACGGTTTCGCCTGAAGGCTCGGATCGCCGAGGAGATCGCACGAGACTGCTTCGCCTTTTCCTTCTCCCTGATCAATCATATGGGACTGGCCGGCAAAATCGCCCGCGACGCACCCGAAGAAATCGCCAAGAAATATCTGCCCGAAATGCTGGCCGGGGAGGCTATCGGCTGCACGGCACTGTCCGAACCGGATGCGGGTAGCGATTTTGCCGCTATTACAACGCTTGCGAAAAAGGTCGATGGCGGCTGGGTTATCAATGGCGAGAAAGCCTGGATCACCAATGCGGCGAATGCGAACCTGATGTTCCTCTATGCGCAGACGGACCCGGCGGCGGGTTGGCGTGGGGTTGCGGGCTTTCTTATCGATGCGCGCGAGGACGGCGTTTCCCGTGTGCCGCCATTTGAAATCATGGGCGGCCATGCCATCGGCACCGGCGGCTTCAAGCTTGAGGATCATTTCGTCCCTGATATCCGGATGATGAGTGTGCCGGGTGACGGCTTCAAGGCAGCAATGAACAGTGTTAATGCCGCACGAACCTATGTCGCCACCATGTGCTGCGGCATGACCGAGGCGGCAATTGATCTCGCAGCCAGCTATGCGAGCGAGCGGGCCGCCTTTGGCGGACATATCGCTGATTTTCAAGGGCTCCGCTGGCGGCTCGCCGATGCCCAGACGGAGGTGGAGGCTGCACGCCTTCTCGCCTATCGCGCCGTTCTCGCGGTGGAGAATGGCACAAATGCCGAACTGCCCGCTGCCCACGCGAAGAAATACGCCGCCCGAATGGCCGATGAGCAGCTTTCCCGCTGTATGCAGGTAATGGGCGCGGCGGGCTTGCGCCGCGAATACCCGCTGGGCCGGCAGATCGCCTGCGCCCGCATCGCCAACTATGTCGATGGCACAACCGAAATCCAGAACGAGCGGATTGCCCGCGCCCTTTTCAGTAAAAACAAGAAGAAAAAGTAAAAAAGGAAATTCCCAATGACCGAGACACACTCCTTCAAGCGTAGCCACAGTATCTTAATCAGCGCTCCTGCAGGAGACGTTCTTGACTATGTCTGCAATCCCAACAGCTGGCCCGAATGGCTCGCAGCATCGCACAAGATTGATAGCCCGGATCGCCCCCTGCGCAAGGGCGACACCTTTGTTGAGGAATGGCACACGAGAAGTGGCCCCGCGCAACTCAACTGGGTGGTGACGGAATGTGAACCTCCCCATCTCTGGATCGGGGAGACCGAGACGGATTTTATTGGAACGATCATCGTTCGCTATGACGTTAAGGAAGAAGGGGATCAGGTCCGCTTCACCCGCACCATGATCAACCCGGCCCGGCCTAAGCCGCCAACAAATGATCAGATCGACCGGCTGAACAAGGAAGCCGATATCGCGCTCGCAAATATCAAGAAGAATGTCGAAGCCCGCATCGCGAACGCTTCATAATATTCCGATTGACAGTCGCCCCGGCTGTTGCGTCTATCTATGATGACGTTTCATAGACGCAGCAACCGGCTTTTTTCATGAATGCTAAGGCGGCCCATAAACCGGACAGAAGCGAGACTTTCGCCGCCTTCGGCCGCATCGGACTCCTGTCGTTCGGCGGACCGGCGGCGCAGATCGCGCTGATGCACCGGGTGCTGGTCGAGGAAAAGGCGTGGCTGAGCGAGAAACAATTCCTCAACGCGCTCAGCTTCTGCATGTTGCTGCCCGGACCGGAGGCGATGCAGCTCGCGACCTATGCGGGCTGGCGACTGCAAGGAGTTATCGGCGGGTTGATGGCCGGGCTGCTGTTCGTTCTGCCGGGCGCCGCCGTCATCCTCGCCCTTGGCAGTATCTATGCCTTTTATGGGTCGGTCCCGCTGGTTGGCAGCCTCTTCCTCGGGATCAAGGCGGCGGTGGTCATTATCGTGATCGAAGCTTTGCTGAAAGTCGCGAAGCGAGCGTTGAAAGGGACAACGCCCTGGGTCGTCGGGGCGCTTGCCTTTATCGGGATATTTTTCCTTGAACTACCGTTTCCGCTGATTGTCCTGCTGGCCGCGCTCTACGGCTTCTTTCGACGGGGAAATAGCAAGAGTGAAGAGGCAATGCCCCTGCCCGCCGGCCGCTCTCTCCCGAAAACCTTTCTCTGGATCGGTTTCTGGCTGGTTATCTGGTGGTTACCGGTGTTGCTGATCGGCGCGTTTACAGGTGTGCCGATCCTGACCGAGATCGCGCTGTTCTTCTCCAAGCTTGCGGTAGTGACCTTCGGCGGCGCCTATGCGGTGCTCGCCTATATGGCCCAGGATGTGGTCAACCAGTTCGGCTGGCTGAGCGCGGGCGAAATGATGGACGGCTTGGGCCTTGCAGAAACAACCCCCGGCCCGCTCATCTTGGTGACGGAATTTGTCGGCTTTCTCGCTGCTTTTTACGAGGGCGGTTTCCTGCTCGGCCTCGCGGGGGCAGCACTGACCCTCTGGGTTACTTTCGTTCCCTGCTTCCTCTGGATTTTCACCGGCGCTCCCTATATCGACTGGATCTCCCATCAGCCGAGGCTGGAACGCGCGCTGAACGGTATTACGGCGGCGGTCGTTGGGGTGATCCTCAACCTCTCCATCTGGTTCGCGCAGCACGTCTTCTTCACGGAGGTGACGAAGCAGGAACTCGGCCCGATCACACTCTGGCAGCCGACCCTCGCGACCTTCGATGGAAAGGTATTGATCCTCGCCGCCATTGCCGCGGTGCTGCTGCTCTATCGTAAATGGTCGATAACACCGGTCCTGCTGATCTGCGCCGTGGGTGGTCTGCTCCTCGATTATATGGTCTAGGACGGCGGCAGACTGCAGATCCGGCCATAGGGGTAGCGTTCCTCGAGCAGGCCGTTATAGGCGAAAATATCCATCGTCGCCTCATAGGCGCTCTCGGTAATTTCCACATGTGGCGTCCAGCAGCCAAGCTTCTGATAAGTGGAGATGCAATTCGCGAGCACAGCCTCGTCAATATCAGGGAAATAGCTTTTCTCCGCCTTTGCGATTTCGGCGGCGGGTGTCTCATTCATATAGATGCGTGTCTTGCGGTAGGCCCGCATGAAGGCCAGCGCCATGTCGCTCTCCAGCCAGTCCTTGGTTGCGGCAAGACTTGAAAAGCCGCACGGCCCGATCTGTTTGCCGACCTGCGCCACGATATGACCGAGGCCATCCGCCGCAAGCTGCTGCGGGAACGGACCCTGCTGCTGCACATACTGGCCCTGCCCTTCGCGGAAAGCCTTGTCCATGGCCGCCGCGCCGCCAACGTTGATCGCCTTAATCTTGTCGTAGTCGATCCCGGCCTTGTGGCAGGCATATTTGAACATGACAAGTGGCTGCCCGCCGCCGAAGAGGACAACTTCCGCCCCTTCCAGCTTCTTCCAAGTGAAATCCGGATCCGGCTCCCGCGCAGTGAGAAAGAAACCATCCATCTCGTTAATCTGCGCGAAATGGGAAATCGTCATCTCCTCCCCACGGGCGATCGCACCAAAGCCATGGCTCAAAGCTGACTGCACAACATGGGCGCTGCCCTCCTTCAATGCCGCGATAGCGGAAACGCCGGGTGCGGCGACGGTCCAGTTGGGCTCCAGCCCTTCTTCCTTCAGAAATCCGCCGGACATCACCGAGATAAGCGGCGAATAAAAGGCCGAAAAAAGGGTGAACTGGATATTGATTTTTTCCATAGCGCGAACCTCCCTTATTATTGTTATAAGATACGCAAGCTATCACGCCCTTTATTCGGCGGCAATTATCTCCGCATCCGGAATGCCTTGCTTTTCCTCATCCTCTTTGGCCCAGCGCAGGGCCACTTCATTGAGCCCTTGCAACACACCATGCAGCTCCGCACCGCGCGCCGTCAGGGAATAATAGACCGTCGGCGGTACCGTCGGCTGATAGTCGCGATGAACAAGACCGGAGCCTTCCAGCTTGCGCAGGCGATCGGTCAGCACCTTGGCCGAAATATCCGGGATAAGCGCCGACAGCTGGCCGAAGCGCAAAGACTTCTCGTTCGAAAGGAGCCACAGGATATAGGGCGTCCACGGGCCCATGATCTGGCCGAGAATGCTTTCCATCGGGCATTGATTGGTTCCATGTTTCGGTGCCATGCGCAGTATCTCCAATTTTTTTCAATACTTACCAAAAGGTAACTACTTGCAAAAGGAAAGTAAAGGCTTTACGTGCCATTCATCGCAATAAACTTATTCGTCTTTTTTAAGCTTCAGGAGTTCACCAATGACCAAAATCGCAATCGTCTATTTCAGTGGTTACGGCCACACTGCCAAACAAGCCGACGCCGTGAAAGAAGGCGCTTCCCGCGTTAACAGCGCCACCGTTACCAACATCCAGATCCCGGAAAATGGCGAGATCGCCGCGGAGGTCTGGGACACTCTCGCCGAAGCGGACGCCATCATCTATGGCAGCCCGACCCATATGGGTGGACCCGCGTGGCAGTTCAAGAAATTCGCCGATGAGAGCTCCAAGCCCTGGTTCAGCTCTATCTGGAAGGACAAGATTGCCGGCGGTTTCACCAATTCGGCTTCGGTCAACGGTGATAAAGGGTCAACGATCAATTATTTCTTCACCCTGTCGCAGCAGCATGGCCAGATCTGGGTCGGAACGGGCCTGCTTCCGTCCAACCAGAAACAGCATGGCCCCGATGATGTGAACTGGACGGCAGGCTTTGCCGGGGCGCTCGCCATCTCACCGTCAGACGCCAGCCCGGAGGAAGGCCCCCGTGCAGGTGATCTTGAGACTGCCCGGCTCTATGGCGAACGCATCGCGCAGATTGCCGCCAAGACAAGTGAAGCTCTCGCCGCGTAACACTCTGCTCTTGGGAAACGGTCGCCAGTTCACGCTGGCGGCCGTTTTTGAGGAAAGATAGTTGAATCTCCATTGCGCTTACGGCATTGTCGGGGAAGTAATTTCACAACACCTGATAAGAGATTTGATGATGTCCGAAACCCGCTCCCCCCGCCTCGCTGTTCTGATCGATGCCGATAACGCCTCGTCCAAGATCGCCGATGGATTATTTGAGGAAATCGCCAAGATCGGGGAAGCCAGCGTGCGGCGGATTTACGGCGACTTTTCGCATCCGCGCTCAAAAAGCTGGGCCGAGATCCTATCCAAGCATGCCATCATGCCACATCAGCAGTTCGCCTATACGACAGGCAAGAACGCCTCCGATATCGCGCTGGTGATCGATGCCATGGACCTGCTGCACAGCGGCCGCTTTGATGGTTTCTGCCTGGTCTCCTCGGACAGCGACTTCACGGCCCTCGCCGCCCGCATCCGCGAACAGGGAACCGACGTCTATGGCTTCGGCGAACAGAAAACGCCGGAAAGCTTCCGTCAGGCCTGCCGCCGCTTCATCTATACGGAGAACCTGCGCGGCGTCGCCGAGGAAAGCCAGAAAGGCGGTGGCTCCCCAAAGAAACCGCGGGAGCAGCTTTCGAAGGCAACCCAGCAGATCAAGAAGGCCATCGCCGAGCTCGACAGCGATGACGGCTGGTTCGCACTCGGCCACGTGGGTAACCAGCTCCTTAACCTCAACTCCGACTTCGACCCGCGCAACTACGGCGTCCCGAAACTAAGCGACCTCGTGCGCAAGACCAACGCCTTCGATATCGAGCAGCCGAAAGGCGGCTCCATGCGCATCCGCCTGAAATCAAACGGGAAATAAAAACACCGCCCCCTCGCAAAAGCCCTGCAACTCCCCCTTCCCGTCAGGCGGTGTAATTTTTATTGACTCATTGTATTTTTCGAATATGTTATTTAACATAATAGTTAAATAAAAGAGAATTCATGTCAAATCTGTCGAGTACCTTTGCCGCGCTGGGTGATGCCACCCGTTTCGCCATTGTCGAGAAACTCCTGCAGGAGGGAGAGCTTCCCGCCGGGGAGCTACAAAATGTGGGGCAGATTTCCGCCCCCGCCATCTCTCGGCATTTGAAAGTCCTTCGTAAAGCCGGCGTCGTCGAACAGCGCATCGATGCGCAGCGCCGCCTTTATTCCGTCCGTCCCGAAGCGGTACAGGCCATTGGCGCCTGGTCGATGAGCTACCGCGAATTCTGGCAGAAGAGCCTCGACCGGCTTGAGGCCGCCCTACTACAGGAGAGCAAGAAAAAATGAACACACTCACTCTTGAACGCAATTTCCCTCTCGATCCGGAAACAGTTTTCGACTTCGTCACCCAGACGAAGAACCTGCTGAAATGGTGGGGACCGGAAGGCATGACTGTGCCTGAACATAACCTTGATCTGTCGAAGCCCGGCGACTGGTCTTCGGTGATGGTCAATGCCGAGGGTGGTCGCCACAAGGTGACCGGCAAAGTCATCAAGATCGACCCGCCCCGCTCCGTCGAGTTCACCTGGGGCTGGCATGACGAAAATGACGCGCGCGGTCATGAAAGCCGGGTGCGTTTTGAGGTTGAACCAAACGGTTCCGGTGGAGCCATCTTTCGACTGATCCATTCCGATCTGCCGGACGACGAAAGCGCCGCAAACCATAATGAAGGCTGGACCTCGTCCTTGAGAAAACTGGAACGACTAGCAAGCTAACCTTTAATGACAGAAGGAGGATAAGAAGATGCCAAAATTCGTATTTGCCTATCACGGCGGGAAAAAACCGGAAAGCGAGGCGGAAGGCCAGCAGATGATGGCCGCCTGGCAGAGCTGGATGGAAACGCATAAAGACGCCATGGTCGACCCGGGCAATCCTGTCGGCATGTCCAAGACGGTGACCGGTTCAGGGGTTATCGATAATGGCGGCAGCAACCCGCTTTCCGGTTACACCCTCGTCAATGCGGCCGATATGGACGCGGCGCTCGAAATCGCGAAAGGCTGCCCCTTTGTCGATCATGACGGCTCGATAGAAGTCGTTGAAGCAATCGAAATGTAACCCCTGTGGTATAAACCAATCATGAAAGAATGCCGGGCGGAGTACAATCCGTCCGGCCTTTTCATGCGCATCAGCTCCGGTTTATTTTGAGCAGCACAACGCCGAACAGGGTCATAAAGGTGGAGGCGAGTTTTATCAGGCTCAATTTCTCTTTCAGGAAGAAAACCCCAAACAGCAGCGCAAAAATAATACTGGTCTCACGCACCGCCGCGACGAGTGCAATCGGCGCCACCGTCATCGCCCAGATCACGGACCAATAGGCGACAAGGCTCATCAGCCCCATCAGGACGGCAAGTTTCCAGACGCGGGCAATCTGCGGCAAGGCCCTTTTCCGTCGCGTTATCAGGATATAGGCAATAAAGGGAATCCCCTCCAGCCCCATCATCCAGGAAGTGTAGCTATGAGCGCTGCCTGCGAGCCGCGCGCCAATGCCATCGGTCAGCGTATAGGCAGCAATGAACAAACCGGTGCCGAGCGCAAAGAAGACAGCTTGCGGATTCCAGAGGTCCTGCGCGCCGCGCGTAAGAGACAGGCTCATGATCCCGAACGCCATGATCATAACAGCGAACATGGCCTGATTGCTTAACACCTCCCCGATATAGAAGACAGAGACCAGCGCAACGATCAACGGGGCGGACCCGCGGGCAAGCGGATAAACATGGCTCAGATCTCCAAACTTATACGCCATCAGCAGGAATAGCGGATAGCCGATATGCAATAGAACGGAGGTAGCGATATACGGCCAGCTTTCCGGCGCGGGGAGTGGCAGAAACGCGGTCGCGACAAAGGCGACCACCGCGCTTCCCGCCATCATAACCGCCATGAACAGCACCCTGTCGTCATTCATCTTGACGAAAGTATTCCACGCGGCATGTAGCAACGCTGCCATCAGCACGATCAAAAACACAGACAATTCCATCTCACTCGCTCCAGCGCGCACTCTTTCTTATTTATTATCCTGCCTCTACCACAGCAAGGCGATCCAGCGCTATCGCAAAGGCCGCACTATCGGGGAAAACCTGATAGCCGGCGACACTGCCATCCTTGATGGTGAAGATATTGCTGACAACCGCCTCAACCCGGCGGCCCGTTGCTTTCGCCAGCCATTTCCCACGCAGCACGACAACCACCGAGTCATCGGCGATGAGCTTCTCCAACTGCTCGACCTCCTCGATGACGAGATGCTCCGCCACATGGGACAGAAATGTCCTGAATGCGTCGATCCCCTGCCAGCGCCCACCCCAGGGCAGCAGACCCGTCGCATCGTGATACTGCACGAGGATATCCGGCGCGACAATTTCCCTGATCTGGTCCTCCTCGCCAGATTGCAGGGCCTTGTAATAGGCGTCTAGGGTCGCTTCGATAGTGGTTTGCGTCATTTGCTCTTCCCAAAAAGAGAGGCCGAGGAGATTGCTCTCCCGGCCTCTGCAGGTGTAATTTTAAAAGACTTACGTCTGGTCGTCGGTCTTTGCGCCATCTGCCGCGCGACCAACGGCACCGGTTCCGCCCTTTGCTCCGCCTTCGTCGGCATAACCCTGGCTGGAGAGAATGACCTGACCGTTAGAGGCCTTGAGGTTGAAGTACCATTTGCCGTTCTTGCCTTCCTTGAATTCATACCGGCCTTCGTCGCCCGCGTTTTTCATTACGGAAGCAATTCCGTTCTCTGCGCTTGCCTTCGCCTTGTAGCCTTCAGATGTGCCAACGACTTCGCCGTTGCCAGCTTTGAGGCGGAAGCGGAATTCGCCAGCCTTGTCTTTGTAAAGTTCAAATTTGCCAGCCATGGTTCATAACTCCCTGTCATTAGTATCAAGTCTAAGTGCAACTTCTGTATATTGTGCAGAAACAAACTGTATTGCAACTATTAGCAACCCAATTTTATACTTTTGCTTCAAAATGACGCGCGGCTGCGGCCAAACGGGATTTCACGATCAGGATATGAAACGGCTTTATCAGCGCAAGATACAGCCGCCCGATGAGGTTATGCCGGTGAACAAGCGTGGCGAGGGAGACAAGCCCATCCTCCCCGGCTCACGCCGGAGAGCGACCCGGAAATCTAGATGGGAATCGTCTTCGCCAAGAATAATCTCGCGGTCTGAAACACTCCACACCTTCATGAAGCTGACATGATCCCCCACGGCAACGGATTGTCGAAAACTGTTGTTCTGGGGAAGCTCCCGCGTTGTCTTGATACCGAAGACACGAACAATTCTGTCACGTATACGGAGCAACATCCGCGCCCATCCCGGCATCGCAATCAGTAGATACTGTACGATTTCTCCAAGCGGACGGTCAGGCGGTGAAATGACAACAGAGTAGCAATCGAGAAAATCGCCCGGCTTGAACATCCCGTAAAGCGCGCTTTCCCGTACGAGTTTGGTTTTTTCTACCATCATGTCCTGCACTTTCGAAGGTCCGGATATCCAGTGCGTCCAGATTAATGCCTATTGCCAGGATAATCTACTATTGCGCACCACCGCGAGATCACTATTCTATAAGATAACAATAAAACAACGCCAAAGGCGATCAGGAGGTAAGACCATGGATGCAGCGGTCGAGAGTGCTCAGGAAAATGCGGGCGAAACCCTATATTTTGATGTGCTGATTGTCGGGGCTGGCATTTCCGGGATTGATGCGGCCTATCACCTTCAGAAACTTTGCCCAAATAAAAACTTCACCATTCTGGAGACGCAAGACACGTTCGGCGGCACTTGGGCAACCCATAAATATCCGGGTATCCGCTCCGATAGCGATCTATTCACCTTCGGCTTTAAGTGGAAGCCATGGAAGGATGACCCCATTGCCAGAGCGGACAAAATTCTCCGTTATCTTGATGAAAGCCTTGATGAGAATGATCTCCGCCGCCATATCCGCTTTTCCCATGAAGTGAAGACGGCCGTCTGGTCGAGCGAGGAAAAGCGCTGGACGCTGGAAGTGCTCGATAAGGAAAGCGGTGATCTCCGGCGCTATGCCTGCAACTTTCTCTGGATGTGCCAAGGGTACTACCGCCATAGCGAAGGTTATACGCCTGACTATCCGGGAATGAAGGACTTCAAGGGCGATATCGTCCACCCGCAGACCTGGCCCGAAGATCTCGATTATAAGGGCAAAAAAGTGGTCGTCATCGGCTCTGGTGCGACGGCGGCGACCCTGATCCCTGCCATGGCGGAAGAGGCCGGGCATATTACTATGCTTCAACGCTCCCCCACCTATTTTTCCGCCCGCGCCAACCGCGACGAACTGGCGGAAACCCTGCGCGAGCTTGACGTTCCGGACGAATGGATTCATGAGATTGCGCGGCGCAAGGTCCTCTATGACCAGAAGGAAATCACCCGCCGCTCCTTCGAGGAGCCGGAAGGGTTGCGCGAGGAACTGATCAAGGGCGCGCAGAAGTATCTTGGTGACAGCCTGCCCGTCGATCCGCATTTCACCCCGACCTACCGTCCGTGGCGGCAACGGCTCGCCTTCGTGCCCGATGGGGACCTGTTTCAGGCAATCCGTGATGGTAAAGCTTCCGTCGTTACCGACCAGATCGATCATTTCACGGAAAATGGCATTTTGCTCAAATCCGGGAAAGAACTGGAAGCCGATATTATCGTCTCCGCCACCGGTTTTAATATGAGCGCTCTTGGCGATATCGCCTTCACCATCGACGGGAAGCCACTTAATTTCGGCGACTGCTGGTCACATCGGGCAATCATGTTCTCCGGCATTCCCAATATGGCATGGGTCTTCGGCTACTTGCGGACAAGCTGGACGATGCGCTCCGATATGGTGGCGGAATTCGTCTGCCGCTTACTCAAGCATATGGCGCAGAAAGGTGCGCGGATGGTCGTGCCTGAACTCCGCGAAGAAGACAAGGGCATGCCAGAAAAGCCCTTTGTCGACCCGGATAACTTCAATGCGGGCTACCTCACCCGCGCCCTCAAGATCATGCCCAAGCAGGGCGACAAAGACCCCTGGGTGCATACGCAGGACTATTATGTCGATAAAGAAACGCTGGGCGAGGCTGACCTTGATGACGGGACGCTGATCTACAAGTAACCGCAGGCGACGTACTGGCGACAAAATTCTTTTCGGCGCCGCCACAATATTGTAACATAAAATGTATATACATGTGATATGCGTTTGATATACTTCGGATTATGCAAGGAGTACATATCCCGATGGCGGCAGAGAAAAAGCTGAAGAAGAAAGAACGGAAAGACAGCCAGTTGATCATTCGCATCAAGGGTAAGGAGCGGGATCAGTTTGTCGAGTTATGCGACGAACTGGACACCAGCGCCGCCCGCGAGGTCCGGCGATTTATTCGCGACTTTCTGAAGCAGCATGTCCCGTCAGAATAACCGCCCTGCATTCCCAATTAAACCAATAAGGAACCACTTTTATCATGGCTAAAAAAGCAAAGATCAAAAATCTCAAAAAAGAAGTTAAATCCCGCAAAGCGAAAATTGCCAAGCAGGAAAGCAAGCTGAAAAAGGCCAAAAAAGCGCTGAAGAAAGCGGCTTAACGGCGTTTGACACCTCCAAAGGCTGGCCTTCGCGCCAGCCTTTTACCCGCGCGAAAAGGATAACAAATATGCTGACAGTATTTGATGTTAAAGGCGTCGGTCCAACGACAGGCACGAGCCTTACCGAAAATGGAATTACGACCGCCGAACAGCTCGCAAAGGCGGAAGTTGCCCAGCTTCTGTCCGTTCCTGGCATCGGCGAAGCACGCGCGAAAGTACTGATTGCCGCCGCGAAAGCCTCTCTTATACCGGCCGCAAAGCCTGCCGTCGTCGTGACACCGAAACTTTCTGCCCTCGCGAAACCCGCTCCGGCACCGGAGAAACCGGCCGCGCCCGCAAAACCTGCGGCCATGGAAGCCCCCGCGAAAGCCGAAGAATTGAAAAAGGCCAAGAAGGCTGAGAAGCCAAAGAAGGGCAAGAAGAAAGACACCAAGCCCGTCAAGACGAAAAAGGCTGAAAAGTCCGATAAGGCCGACAAACCGAAGAAGAATAAAAAGAGCAAAAAGTCAAAAAAGCCCGATAAGGCTAAGAAAAAAGACGCCAAGCCGTCCAAAAAAGCCAAGTCAAAGAAGAAGAAATAAGCGGAATACGGGGCGGCACTAGTTCCCCGTGATCCGTGCGGTGAGGATCTTGATCCCGGCAAAGGCGAAGACGATGGCAAATGCGCCCTCGCACCAGCGCCGAAGCCGGGCATATCCCGCCACCATCGGCGCACTGGAGAAGATCAGCGCATATCCATGAAAAACAAGAGCGCTCTGCAGGGCGACAGCGCCAATGATAATCGCCAATGACGAGATCGGTGCATCCTGCGGCACACCAATGGAATAGAGCGAGCCAAAAAACAGGATCGCCTTGGGATTGGTCAGATGCAACGCCAGCCCCTTGCCATAGGCCGCACGACATGATTTAGCGGAAACGCTGGAGCTTACTGTGCCGCCCTTCGTCATCGCGGACCGGCCGGACTTATAGGCAAGATACAGAAGATAGCCCGCACCAAAATACCGCACAACCTCAAACGCCCAGGCATTCGCCAGCATAATCGCGCCCAGCCCGAAGGCCGCCGCAACTGACCAGATCAGCGCTCCCGTCGCCACCCCCGCCGCCATCGCCAGCGCCATAGCGTCGCCCGGAGTTCATCGACAGGCCGGAAATGGCCAGGGTCGCCGGACCAGGGCTGGCCGTCGCGACAAAGGCGGCGAGCAGGATCAACGGCAGATGTAAATCACTTATCATGGTCGTTTTCTTTCAAGATAGTACGGACAGGAGATGGCATTTCTCTTCGCATCGAGAGTATTTCCTTCATAGCATTTCGGCAATGACGGGCATCACACTTGACAACATTTATCCGGCTGTTTGCTGCCGGAGCCAAATTGCTTGTCATGGTAATGGACCAGAAAATATCGCATGAGCTTGTCCGTCCCAATCACGTCCTGCAAGGGGAAACACCCTGCAGACCTCGCGAGAACATGCTATACTTAACCATATTCCATAACCCATGAGGCGATATCATGACCCTGCCCCGTTCCGGCCTTTGCCTTATTGCCACCGTTCTTCTCACCGCCACTGTCGCGCGGGCAGATGGGGATCATACCCCGATTGGAGAGGCGATCAAGGATGTGCCGCTCTTTGATGCGCATATCCATTATAAGGAGCCTGCCTGGGGCCCCTACCCTGTCAAAAGCGTGATCGAGTTGATGGATCGGAACGGCGTCGCCATGGGGCTTGTTTCCTCCACCCCCGATGAAGGAACGATCATGCTGTGGGAATATGCGCCGAACCGCATCGTGCCGGAACTTCGCCCCTATCACGGCAATGCCGGATCCGGCAACTGGACGAAGGCGCCGGGGATGGAGGAGTATCTGGAGGAACGCCTCGCGAAATATCCGCATGAAGGTCTCGGCGAGTTTCATATCCATAATCTCGACCCGACCGACCGGCCCTTGCTGAAAAAGGTGACGGCGATGGCGAAGGCGCGGTCTATCCCGATCCATGTCCATTCCGGGGCTGATCCGGTGCATCTTCTCTATGAGCTGGAGCCCGCCCTCACCATCATCTGGGCCCATGCGGGGATGAGTGAGCCCGCCGATGTGGTCGAGAAAGTGATGGAAACCTATCCGACGCTCTATGCCGATACCTCCTTCCGGGAGAATGACATCCTCAAATCCATGACCGAGATCGACCCGCACTGGCGCCGCATCCTCACCCGGTTTGCCGACCGGCTGATGGTCGGCACCGATACCTGGATCAACGCACAGTGGGGCAATTATTCCGAACTGATCGCCCTCAACCGGCAATGGCTCAGCCTGCTGCCGCGCGAGACCGCCGAGCAGATCGCCTATAAAACGGCGGAAAAACTCTTCAACCGCAAAGTCTCCATGGACCAGATCGGTACGAAGTAAAGGATCGCCGACCCGTTACCGACCCCGCTAGATGCGCTTTTTCTCACTGGCGAAATGACTAAGGCCGAGCCATGTCTGCATGTTCTTCGCGAGCCCGGGATCGCCCTCAAGGACAAGGCATTCCGTCTTGCGTTCCGTTGCGACGGTCGAGAATCCCATCCAGATGGAGGTCATGGTTCTGAGCGTCGTCCGGACGTAGAGCTCAACCTCGAAGCCCGGGTCGACGGAACAGATATCCACCTCCCCATCCGGCTCGACGATCAGCCACCAGTATTCCTGTGACGAGGGCAAGTCGGTGTAATGGAACTCGACGACATTGCGAACCGACGGCAGCGGCGAGGGTTTGAGGTTGCGCCGCATGTCCCACATCAGCAGGTTCGGATCGAGATTATCGAGCGCCAGGTCGGTCCTGACCCATCTCTGGCCCCAGATGCCGATGCTCTCGATAACCGCCTTCAGATCGCGACCCGCTTCCGTCAGGCGATATTCATGGCGGCTTCGGTCCGCAGCTGCGGCTGTCTTTTCAACAATTCCGGCAATTTCCAGTTCCTTCAGCCGCCGCGAAAGCAGCGCCGGCGACATCCTGGGCAGGCCACGGCGGAGGTCGTTGAACCGGGTAGAGCCCGCCACCAGCTCCCGGATCAGGACGATGGTCCAGCGGGTCCCGAGGATTTCCGCGGCCATGGCAACGGGGCAGAATTGTCGATAGCTTGCCTGCATGACGGTCTCCTTCTCTGTTCGTTGGCGACCGTCATGTCCTGCTTAAGAAATGTATATGGTCCTGAGGCGCGGTACAGTTTCTGAACTGGACGGCATTTGCATCATGCCCTAGCTTTTCCCTTCAGGAAACGGAAAACAGGAATTTGGATCATGGGCGCATCACTTTACGAACGGCTGGGCGGCACTGAGAAAATTGAAAAAATCGTGGACGTGCTGGTCGATAACCATGTCAGCAACCCGGAAATCGCGAAGCGGTTTGCCGAAACCGATGTGGCGAAGGCGAAACGGTCTGCGTCTGATTTCTTTATCATGGGAACAGGCGGACCGAATAATTATACCGGCCCGGACATGGTCTCTGTCCATAAAGCCATGAACATCAGCAATTCCGAATTCATCGCCGTCCTCGACGATGCCATGGACGCGCTCGAAAAAAACAATGTTGGCCAGCGGGAGAAGGAAGAGGTACTCTTCATTCTCTACAGCATGAAGAACGACGTCACCATGCAATAGGCGCCACCGTTTGAATGCCCGGCCCTTCAAAAGCGAGAGGCTTCGATTTGACCTATCCCGTCCCGGAAAACGAAGTCGAACGTAACGCGGCCCTACGCTCCTATCGCATCATGGATACGCCCGTGGAGGCAGCGTTCGAGGATATCTGCCAGCTCGCCGCGCAGATTTGCGATTGCCCCATCGCCTATGTCAGCTTCATCGAGGACGACCGTTTCTGGTTCAAGTCGAAATACGGGCTGCCCGCCGATTTTGAGGGCTGCCCGCGGGAGATTGCCTTCTGTTCGGTAACTGTCTGCGGCTCCGAACTCGTTCTTGTCCCGGATCTTAAGGAAGACGATTATTACAAGGATTTCCCCTTTGTGGTCGGCGATCCCTTCCTCGGCTTTTATTGCGCCATGCCGCTGGTGACGCCGGACGGTTTTGCCATCGGCACCATCTGCGTCATGGACTTCAAGCCGCGCGAATTGGCCTTCGAATGCCAGGAGGCGATCCGCCGCCTCGCCCACCAGACCATGGCCCAGCTGGAATATCGCCGCCGCATCATCGAGCTCGACCAGACCATGCGCGATCTGGACAGCGCCCATGCGGCGCTGGAGAGGGAAAAGGCGCGGGCGGATAACCTGCTCTCGAATATGCTGCCCGAGCCGATCGCCCGGGAGCTTCTCGAAAATGACAAGGTCGCGCCGCGCTTCTTCAACGATGCGACCATTCTCTTCGCCGATGTCGTCGGATTTACGAGCTTCACGGAAAAGGCCGAACCGGCCATGCTCATCGGCATGCTCAATAGCTATTTCGCGGCGTTCGATCGCGTCATGGAGCAATTCGGCCTTGAAAAGATCAAGACCATCGGCGATGCCTATATGGCAGTCGCCGGCGTGCCGAGCGCCGACCGGCTGCATACGGTCAAGGCCTGCCTCGCCGCGCTTGCGATGCAGGCGGCGGCGGAACAACTCAAGGCGGAGCGGCAGAAGCTGCGGCTACCATTTTTTGAGTTCCGCATCGGTCTGCATGGCGGCCCGGTCATTGCCGGTCTCGTCGGGCGCACGCGCGTCACCTATGATATCTGGGGCGATGCGGTGAATGTGGCGGCGCGGCTGGAAGCACATGGGGAGGCCGGAAAGATCAATGTCTCCGAGCGCGTCTACCGCCAGACCGCCCCCTATTTCGACTTCACCGAGCGCGGCACGATCGAGATCAAGAACAAGGCGCCGATCAAAATGTATTTCCTCGACCGGCTCCAGGAGATTTATTCGGAAGATGCCGAGGGCCGCGTCGCCAATGCGAAATTCGAGATGATGAGCGATCCCACGAAGCGCCTTTTCGGCAGGTAATTGCGGCAGGCGTCAGGCGGGTGCGGCGCTCAGCGTCGGGCCGGACTTCCGCCGGATCGTGAAATAGAGCGCGCCGACGATGATCAGGTTGATCACCCCGGCCATGGCCGATCCAGGCGAAGACCGTGGTGATGCCGAGGGCCGAGGCGGCGTGCGGCTAGTGCGCTATTGATTTCGAATGTTCGGAAGAACGAAATTGAGAATAACTTTCACCGGAACACGCCAAGCCTCGGGATCGTTATAGCGTCCGGCGAAGACTGCGACGACAAGGTCATTGCGCGCGCCGAACATCAGCCGCTGTCCGCCATTGCCGAAGCCCGCGGCCCAATAGGGCGGCTCCCCCTCGCCCGCCAGCCACCAGAAAAGACCGTAGCGAATACCGGCCTCCGGCGTCGCCTGCGGCGTTGTCGCCTCCACTACCCACTCGGCGGGGACGACCTGCATCCCGTTCCAGTTGCCCTTATCGATCATCATGCGTCCGATTTTTGCCAGATCATGAATGTTCAGCCGCAAGCCGGAGGCCGCGGAGGGGACCCCGTCCGCCCCCTGGCCCATTCGAAATCTTCAATGCCCAGCGGCTTGAACAGCTTCTCGCGGGCGTAGTCATCGAGCGGCATACCGGTGCCCCGGGCAATCAGATGGCCAATGAGCGCCGTCGCCCCGCCATTATAAGTCCAGCGCGCACCCGGCTCATGTACCATTGGACGGTCGAGGACATAGCGGTAGCGATCCGCCGCCATTTCCATGGCAATTTCGCTGTTTCGCGGATCGGTATAGGGAAGGTTTTCATTCCAGTCCGTTCCCATAGTCATCGCAAGAGTATCGCGGATCGTGATCTTCCGCCGTTCGGGATCGTTCTGAAGATCGGCATATTCGGGAAATTGTGCAATGACGCTTTCATCAAGGCCCGGCACCTTCCCCTCGCCGAGCGCGATGCCATAGAGCAGGCTGACGATGCTTTTTGTCACTGATCGCAGATCATGGAGGCTGTTCTTATCAAGCATACGAACACCGATGGGTCGCCCCCAATTCTCGTCCGGCCCCTCATAATAGCGCTCCGCCAGGATTTCTCCCTTATGAAGGACAAGCACCCCATGCAGCCCCGGTAGGTCCCCGGCGGCAAAGGCCGCATCAATCTGCTTTTCCATCGCCCGATCCTCCGTCCAGTGCGGGAGAGGCCGTCAACATGAACATGCCCAAAATGATCAGAACTAGGCTGGTCATCCGACCCATCATATTCTCCTGTCTGCTAACTACAACTCCGCCAGTTTGCCTCTAACGGAGTGTAGAGACTATCACGGATTAATTACAAGCCATACCCATCGCCAGCGAGAAACAATTGATGTGAAAACGCAATACGGACTTCAATGTCGCGCTAATTTGTCCGCGAACTCTTTTTGGTTGACGCTACAGCAAGCTGGCCCTAGCCTGCTTCATATGGAAGAAAAATCTCAAATCAAGCCACACGTGTTTGTGGTGACAAGCCTGCGCATGGAACGGTAACGGACACCAGACCGTTTCCCCTGCGCCTCCAATTTCTCGGGGGCTTTTTTTTGCAGTAAAATAACGAGAATAAGAATGTCACTTGCCGCCACGACACCGCCCCGGATGCTTACGCTGATTATGCTGCCCGCGCTTGCGACACTGTCACTCAACATGTTCCTGCCCTCGCTTGCCAACATGGCTCTGGATTTCGAGGCGGAATATGCCCTTCTGACCCTCGCCATCGCCGGATATCTTGGGATTACGGCGATCCTGACGCTGATCATCGGCCCCTTCTCGGACCGCTATGGGCGGCGGCCGGTCATGCTGGTTGCGCTCACGGTTTTCACCGTCGCTTCCTGCGTTTGTGCGACAACGGAAAATGTCTATGTCTTCCTTGTTTCCCGTGTCTTTCAGGGAGCGATTATCGCGGGTTGGGGCGTCGCCCTCGCCGTGGTGCGCGACACCTCCGAGGCGAAGGAGGCCGCGCGGCGTATAAGTTTCATCACCATGTGCATGTCCCTCGCGCCGATGCTGGGGCCAATGGTCGGCGGGGTGCTGGATGAGCTGTTTGGCTGGCGCTCTAATTTCATTGTCTATGCTCTTTTTGGGGCGGCCACGCTGCTGCTCTGCTGGGTCGATCTTGGTGAAACCAACCAGCACAAAAGTGAGAGTTTCACAAAGCAGTTCAAAAGCTATCCCGATCTGCTGATGACCGGACGCTACTGGGATTACGCCATCTGCATGGCCTTCTCGACCGGCGGTTTCTATATCTTTATCGCCGGCGTGCCGCTGGTTGCCATTACGCTGCTCGGCCTGTCGCCTGCCGTTCTCGGGATCTATATGGGTCTAATTACGGTTGGATTTGCCTTGGGAACCTTTATCTCGGGTCGCCTGACCCAGCACTTTTCACTCACCACCATGATGATCTCGGGGCGTGTTTTTGCGACCGTCGGCATGATTATCAGCCTCGCTTTCTTCCTCGGCGGTATCATCAATGCCTATACGTTGTTTGGGCCGGTCATGCTGGTTGGCGTCGGCAACGGCCTGACCATGCCAAGCGCCAATGCCGGGGTTCTCTCCATCCGGCCTGATCTTGCAGGCTCTGCGGTCGGCCTGGTCAGTGCGCTGTCGGTCGGGATCGGGGCGGCGCTGACCAGCATCACCGGCGCCATCACGACCGAAGAAAGCGGCGGCATACCCCTTATAATCCTCATGCTCATCGCCTCTCTGATCTCGCTCGCGGCATCGCTTCATCTCAAATGGCTGGAGCGGAGCTAGCCGTCAGTCGGTAAATCCCGCGCGCCGCATCGCGCCGAGCAGGCGGTCAAGATCGTCCGGCCGCCGGAACGGCAGGTTCTTCCGAACGGAACCGAGGCGCGCGTCCGGAATGATCGCATAGGTCGCGGCGACAGCGGCCTTCGCCTCCTCCTCCCGACCTAGAAGGGCGAGACTGGCGGCAAGGCACATCGGCGGATGCGGCGAGGCCGGATTGAGATCCGCCGCCCGCGTGATGAAATCCGCCGCCTCCTCATAACGGCCCGCGACGAAATAGGCCTGACCACGATACAGCGGATAATAGAAGGGATAGACGGGATTGAGGCGCGACGCCTTCGCGATCAGGTCATGGACCTTTTCCGGATCGCCGTTGAACACATGAGCCCCGGCAAGGTTGGCATAGGCCTCGGCGCTGTTCGGTTCCAGCTCGATCCAGCGCAGGAAAGCCGCAATGGCCTCGTCATGGCGGCCGGTGAACAGATAGGCATTGCCGAGCGCCTCATAGACCAGCGGCAGGTCGGGATTGAGGCTCGCCGCCTTCAGCGCCAGCTCGAATGTCGTGTCAATTGCCGCCGAATTGCCAAGGAACCATTCATGCAGACATACCTCCGCAAGACCGGCATAGGGCGCGGCATAGGCCGGATCAATGGCGATGGCCCGCTCGTAAAGGGCGCGGGCATTGGCCAGCGCCTCTTTCGTAAAGAGCCGGTACTGTTCGCGCCCGCGGAGAACGCAGTCATAAGCCTCGGGCGCCGCTGTCTCCGCCCGCTCCGGCAGTTCGTCTGCGCCGACAAGGCTCACCTTCAGCGCCTTGACGATCTTGTCCGTCACATCGTCCTGAACCGCGAAGATGTCGGCAAGATCGCGATCATACCGCTCCGCCCAAGCATGGCCGCCGCTCTTGCCGTCAATCAGCTGACCGGTCACGCGCACCCGGTTGCCCGCTTTGCGCACACTGCCCTCCAGCACGTAATGCACGCCAAGCGTCCGCGCGACATCCTGAATATTGCGGCTTTCCCCCTTGAAGGTGAAGCTGGTGTTGCGGGCGATGACGAACAGGCTCTGGAGGCGGGCCAGCTCGGTGATGATATCCTCGGTAATACCATCGGCGAAATAGTCCTGCTCCGGATCGCCGGACATATTGGTGAAGGGGAGCACCGCAATGGACGGTTTCTCGGGCAGCGCGAGAGGTTCCGTGACGCCCGCGGGCGCGACGCCGCCGACCGACCAGCGCCAGACGGAAACCGGCCGCACGATATTCTTGAGCGATTGCGGCCCGCCGTCCGAAAAGACCGCCGCCGCCTTGCCATCGAGACTGTTCCGCGCGCTATCGGAAATCAGCAGCCCTCCGGGCTCGGCCAGCGCTTCGAGCCGTGCGGCGATATTAACGCCGTCTCCATAGATATCCTCCTCCTCGAAAATCACCTCACCGATATGGATGCCGATCCTGAGGCGGAGGAGATCATGGTCCGCGAGCCTTTCCTGCACCTGCATCGCGCAGTCAACCGCATCGGAGACGCTGGCGAATTCGACCAGCCAGCCATCTCCCATGCGCTTGACGATCTGGCCGCGATGGTTGGCAACGGCTGGTTCGAACAGGTCCCTGCGCATTGCCCGGAGCGCCGCGAGCGTGCCGGTTTGATCCGCGCCCATCAGACGGGAATAATTCACCACATCGGCGGCGAGAATGGCGCTCAGGCGGCGTTGCACAGCTTTATTCTCCTTTTCACCGCAAGTTTAGCCGAAATAAATGGAAAAGATAGAGCGTCCGCCTATAGTGGAGAAAATGATCAACCGGGAGAAAGATAATGGCATCGGAAAAAGTGGCTCTTATCACGGCAGGCGGCAGCGGTATGGGCGCGGATGCGGCGCGCAAACTCGCGGACGACGGCTTTAAGGTCGCAATCCTCTCCTCCTCCGGTAAGGGCGAGGCACTCGCCGAAGAACTCGGCGGTGTCGGTGTTACCGGCTCCAACCTGGAAAAGACGGATCTTCAAAAACTCGTCGATCTGGCGATGAAGACATGGGGCCGCGTCGATGTGCTGGTCAATTCCGCCGGGCATGGCCCCAAGGGCGACGTGCTGGAGATCAGCGATGAGGACTGGCACAAGGGGATGGAGGTGTATCTTCTGAATGTCATCCGGCCTGCAAGGATGGTCGCGCCAATCATGGCCAAGCAAGGAGGCGGGACAATTATCAATATTTCCACCTTCGCGGTGTTTGAGCCCGACCCGCTCTTCCCGACATCGGGCGTGTTCCGCGCAGGACTTGCTTCCTTCACCAAGCTGTTCTCGGACAAGTTCGCGGGTGACAATGTGCGGATGAACAATATCCTCCCTGGCTTTATCGACAGCCTGCCCGAGACCGAGGATCGCCGCGCCCGCATCCCCATGGGCCGCTATGGCAAGGCGGAGGAAGTCTCTGGCCATGGTGAGCTATCTGGCCTCAGACGCGGCGGCCTATATTACGGGGCAGAATATCCGTATTGACGGAGGGTTGACCCGCTCCGTCTGACGCGGCGGGCGGCCAAAATAATATTCTGAAATTTGTATCGATCGGTGCGAAAATAACGCTGTATTTTGTAAAAATGTGATATAATGCCCGCGTGGAAATGACCCCCGCCCGGGACACCCGGCGCCCCGCCTTATAAAGGCGACCGCACAGGATCAGGGGACGAGCCGCCATCTTCTCACAATTTCGCCGCCCCCACCGGATTGAGGCGTCGGAATGCCGACCGGAGCGCCTGACAAACGCCCGCCACCGGCACATATATATCCGTGTATTTTGCGACCAACTTCTCTTGAAAGGGGAAACAGATGTCCAAAGGCAACAATAAGCGCGGAAACAAGGAAATCAAGAAGCCGAAACAGGTGAAGGCCAAGGTTCTGGCCACCTCCGATTCCAACGCTGGCAAGGTTTCGCTGAACATCAACCGCAAACCCTCGAAATAGGACGGCCCCGCTCCTGATAGCGTAGCCCAACCCTCTAGGTTGCGATAGCGCCGCTTTTCAGGTGCTTCTCGTCATATTCGAAAATGATGTCCGGATCGGGATGGGCGCGATGCTCATCTTTATCGGGGCACTCCACATGGGCCATGATATGGCGGATGACGTTGAGCCGCGTCTGCTTCTTGTTGTCCGCGCGGACCACATGCCAGGGCGTCACCGGGTTATGGGTGCGGGCCAGCATCTCGTTGCGGGCGGCGCTGTACTCCTCCCATTTTTCAACGGCCACCGCGTCGATGGGGCTAATCTTCCAGGTCTTGAGCGGGTTCTGCCGCCGATCCTCCAGCCGTTCTATCTGCTCCGGTTTGGAGATATCGAGATAATATTTAAACAGCTGGATACCGCTTTTGACCAGCAGATGCTCGAACGGCAGGACAGAGCCCATGAAACTCTCATACTCCGTGTCGGTGGAGAAACCCATCACCCGCTCCACCCCGGCGCGGTTGTACCAGCTCCGGTTAAAGAGGACCATTTCCTGCGCCGCCGGCAGATGCGACGCGTAGCGCTGAAAGTACCAGCTCGCCTGCTCCCGGTCGGAGGGCTTGCCGAGGGCGACAACCCGCGTCTCCCGCGGGGAGAGATGCTCAGTAATGCGCTTGATCGTGCCATCCTTGCCGGCGGCATCCCGCCCCTCCAGGATGATCAGGATTTTAAGGTCATGCTTGATGATATGCCGCTGCAGCTTTACCAGCTCAATCTGCAACCTGACCAACTCTTTCTTATATGCCTTCTTGTCCATCGCCCGCCCCGCCCTTTGCTTCCGTTACGGCCCATCCTAACCGCCCCGCCCGGATAGCCCAAGGCAAAAGACGGAGTGTTATGCGGGCGCGGGTTTTTGAGGAAGTTTGTTTGAGGGGTGCCGCATCAACCTTCATAAAATACAATTTTTCAATTGTAATTATTTTCGTATAATTCTCTCTTAAGTAAAAAAGGGAACCGTGTTATGCATCCAAATTCATACTTGAACACATACTGGCGTTTAGAATTAAAGCCACAAGTGTTTGTCGCAATGAGTTTTTCGCCTGCCTATCAAGACAGATATGAACGTATTATTAAGCCAGCTATTGAGACAATTTCCATCAACGGAAAAAATCTTTCTTCATATCGCGTGGATAATTCTAAAACAGGTGAGTCAATACATACAGATATTTTGGAAGGCATTGCCCATTCACAGCTTGTACTAGCAGATGTTTCAACGTTGGGGAAAGATTCTAAAACTGGAGAAGCATATAGAAACGGAAATGTACTATATGAAGTCGGGCTAGCATTGGCATGCAGACAACCGCAGGAAGTTCTATTAATTCGGGATGATAAAGATCATTTTTTGTTCGATGTAAGTACAATTCCACATATGCACATAGACTTTGCAAACACGCAGAATGCGGTCGATGCGCTGCATTCAGAACTGAAAGATCGGGTTCGTGAGACTAACTATTTTCGTGACGCCCGCATCAAAATGGCAATTTCTAAATTGTCAGCCGAAGAAGTAGTTTATTTAAGAAAAACATTTGAGTTCCCGAGACATAATGTTTTCGGAGATGAATTGAAAAGAATGGCAACTTGGCAATCTATTGCGCTGCCGAGATTGCTGGATAAGCAGATAATCGAAATTGCCGGGGAACTTGACAAGGGCCAAATCGCATATCGGTTTACAGAATTCGGTTGGGTTATTCAGCAGCTCCTAAAAAATGGATTGCGAAAATTCGTTGATGATTCAAAGAAAGACGTGGAAACGACGGAAGCCTAGTAAAACCGACACAAAAAGCTGGCCTTATTCACACGACTAACTCCTCAAGCAAACGCGTCTTCCTATGTCCCCTTTGTTACCGCCTTTGAATACTCCGTCGCATGGTTCTCGAAGAAGTTGGTGTGTTCGACGGCGTTGAAGATGCTGTCCAGCCAAGGGAGCAGGTCTGGCTTCAATCAGTTCCACGGCGGCGGGCAATCATACCTCAATCTTTCACTCTCCGACGGAGTCCACCAGCCAAAGTCTTTCAGTCTTTTAGCGCCATTTTCTGGCCGCACATTGGACGGTATTTCTTCAAGCTCTCCGCGGGCGCGGACATATGCCAAAACATATTTCCAAGTATAGCAAAGCGCTTCTTTCGTATCTTCTCCAGCTAATACGTCAACTTCACGCCTTAGATTTCGATTAGCCCTCATTTGCGTGCCTGCATCGCCTATTGATGCCATATGTGTAAATAGGAATAGCGTATAGGCGATTTTTTTGTTTCGGGTAACGCCAAGTCCGTCCCGATATAGAACCCCAATATTATTCAACGCATCGGGGTCACTATTTTCCATGGCTTTCAAGTGCCAATCCATGGCCTTTTCATAGTTTTGGTCAACTCCCCTTCCCTGATAATAGAGTAAACCCAGAGTGGTCATAGCTTTTGAATCACCATCATCGGCAAGACTTTCCAAGATACGCACACCCTGCGAATATTCTCCGTCAGAAATTGCCGCAGCGGCACCGGGGCCGGTTCTTGGATATTTGCTTTCCACCGTAAGGCAAGAGGTCAAAAGCAACGCAAAAAAGCAAATAGAAACAAATCGCACATGCTCTCCAATCGTCTGGCAGAATGTTTTCCTAGAATTTTACCTTCCATTATACTGCCATAGATAGAGTTATCTAATCAAGCAAACGCCTCGTCCCATGTCCCCTTTGTGGCGGCTTTTGAGTATTCCGTGGCGCGGTTCTCGAAGAAGTTGGTGTGCTCGACGGCGTTGAGGATGGCGTCGAGCCAGGGGAGCGGGTTTTTCTCGATATGGTAGATTTCATCGAGGCCGAGCTGGGTCAGGCGGCGGTCGGCGATATAGCGGATATAGCCCTTGATCTCCTCCGCCGTCAGCCCCTCGATATCCCCGGCACTGAAGGCAAGGTCGATGAAGGCGTCCTCATGGATGACGATCTCGCGGCAGGTCTGGTAGAGCTCCTCACAGAATTCCTTCGTCCAGACTTCCGGGTTCTCGTCAATAAAGGTCTTGAACAGCTTGATGATGGAGTTGCAATGCAGGCTCTCGTCCCGGACGGACCAGGTGACGATCTGTCCCATGCCCTTCATCTTGCCGGTGCGCGGGAAGTTGAGCAGGATGGCAAAGCTCGCGAACAGCTGTAACCCCTCGGTGAAGGCGCCAAAAACGGCGAGGGTTTTCGCAATCTCCGACTTATTCTCCACATTGAACTGCTGCATATAGTCGTACTTGTCCTTCATCTCCTTATAATGGAGGAAGGCGGAATATTCCGTCTCGGGCATGCCGATGGTGTCGAGCAGATGCGAATAGGCGGCGATATGCACCGTCTCCATATTGGAGAAGGCGGCGAGCATCATCTGCACCTCGGTCGGCTTGAACACGCGGGTGTAGTGGCGCATGTAGCAGTTGTTGACCTCGATATCCGACTGGGTGAAGAAACGGAAAATCTGCGTCAGCAGATGCCGCTCCGACTCGGTCAGGTTGTTGTGCCAGTCCTTCACATCATCGGCGAGCGGCACTTCCTCCGGCAGCCAGTGAATCTGCTGCTGTTTCAGCCAGGCATCATAGCACCATGGGTAAGAGAAGGGTTTGTAGACCGGCTTGGCATCAAGAAGCGACATGGGATGGTTTCATTCTATAACGTAATCGGTTGGGAACGGCCCCGCCCTATTGGCAGGCGAGGCATTCTTCGTAATCGGTGCTTTCACCGGCGGCTTCCACGGCCTCGGCAACAGCGGGCGCAAGGCTCGCGGCAAGCTCGCGGAGTTCCTTCGGCAGTTCCTCCTTGGTCGCGACAACCTCCGCGCGCTGCATGGACTTAGAGCGGCAGTAGTAGAGGCTCTTGACGCCCTGCTTCCACGCCAGAAAATGAATCTGGTGCAGATCGCGCTTATGCACATCGGCGGGGAGGAAGATGTTGACGGACTGCGACTGGTCGATCATCGGCGTCCGGTCGGCGGCCAGTTCGATAATCCAGCGCTGATCCAGCTCGAACGCGGTCTTGAACACGTCCTTTTCGTGATCATCGAGGAAATCGAGATGCTGGACGGAGCCTTCCTTGACGGTGATGGAACTCCAGACATCCTCGTTATCCTGCCCCTTCTCGGCGAGCAGCCGCTTCAAATGCGGATTGCGCACGTTGAAGCTGCCTGAGAGCGTCTTGTGGGTGTAGCTGTTGGCGGCCGTCGGCTCAATCCCCGGGCTGGCACCGCCGCAGATGATCGAGATGGAGGCCGTCGGCGCGATCGCCGTCTTGTTGGAGAACCGCTCGTTAAAGCCGTAATCCGCCGCATCCGGGCAGGCGCCCCGCAAGTCCGCGAGGGATTTCGAGGCCGCATCGACGCCCTTCTGGATATGGGTAAAGATCTTGCGGTTCCAGACTTTCGCCATGACCGATTCCAGCGGCACGCGCTTGGCCTGCAAAAATGAATGGAAACCCATCACGCCGAGGCCGACACTGCGTTCCCGCGCGGCGGCGTATTTCGCCCGTTCCATCTCGTCCGGTGCGCGGTCGATGAAGTCCTGCAAAACGTTATCGAGGAACAGCATGACATCCTCAATAAAGCCGTCCTGCCCTTCCCACTCGTCATATTTCTCTAAGTTGAGCGAGGACAGGCAGCAGACCGCCGTGCGTTCCTTGCCCAGATGATCAATCCCTGTGGGGAGCGTGATTTCCGCACAGAGGTTAGAGGTTTTCACTTCCAGCCCGGCGAGCTTGTGATGCTCCGGCATCTGGGCGTTCACCCGGTCATTGAAGATGATATAGGGCTCGCCGGTCTCGACCCGCGCCGTCAGGATACGAATCCACAGGCTGCGCGCACTCACCGTGCGGACAAACGCATGATCATGCGGGCTGGTCAGTGCCCACTCGCTATCCTCCTCGACCGCGCGCATGAAGGCGTCGGAGACGAGAATACCGTGATGCAGGTTCGGGGTCTTGCGATTGGGATCGCCACCGGTCGGGCGACGGATCTCGATGAATTCCTCAATCTCCGGATGGGAGATCGGCAGGTAAACGGCCGCGGACCCACGACGGAGCGAGCCCTGACTGATGGCGAGGGTCAGGCTGTCCATCACCCGGATGAACGGCACCACGCCCGACGTCTTGCCGACCGCGCCGACGCCTTCGCCGATGGAACGGAGATTGCCCCAATAGCTGCCGATGCCGCCGCCCTTGGACGCCAGCCAGACATTCTCAGTCCAGAGATTGACAATCCCCTTCAGGCTGTCGTTGGATTCGTTGAGAAAGCACGAGATGGGAAGCCCGCGGGTTGAGCCGCCATTCGAGAGAACCGGCGTTGACGGCATGAACCAGAGCTTGCTGATATACTCATAGATGCGCTGCGCGTGGGAATCACCTTCGCCATAGGCACTCGCCACCCGGCCGAACAGGTCCTGGAAGCTTTCGCCGGGCAGCAGGTAACGGTCCTTCAAGACGGCCTTGCCGAATTCTGTCAGATATTTGTCGCGGCTGTGGTCAATCTGGACCCGCGCGCCATCCTTTACCTGTACAATATCTGTTAACATGTCGACCGTATCCAGCATCCGCCTTACCCCTATAATCTTCGTCTCGTTACGCGGCGATTTTCGCCCAAATTTGTAATAAAATATCGTTCAACGTGCCTTATTTTTGTAACAATTTCCGGATAAGCTGTGTTTCTGTTCCGATAATTACAAAAATAAGCGGTTATTGCGGTCGTTAATTGAACTCAATATGCCGTCGATTTCGCGCGCGGCCACTATATATTGTATAAAGCTGCTTATCGCGTCAACAGCTTGTGGAAAACTTTTGAAAAAATAAAACTTGACGAATCACCAAATGCGTCTGACGCCTATATTAACCATAAATACTGCCCGCGCCAGCCCCTCAATCAAACTATTTTTCCTTCTCATCAGCAGGGCCAGCCACCCCGGTCCAAAGGGACTGGATCATCCGGCTCCCATATCCCGGCCGAAGCGCAAAAATAAAGCGCCGAAACGAATTTCAGCGCTTCTTACATGTCATTTGAAAGGGTCAGGAAACGGAGGTAACCCGCTGCTTAATGGGTGACTTTCCCTTCCGCCGAGAGCGTCGATATCCTCTCTTTTAGCCTGAGTTTTTCACGTTTGAGTTCACTGATATGCACATGATCTGCGGACGGGCTGGCCAGTTCATTCTCGATTTTTTCTTCGATCTGATGGTGTTTTTCGGTCAGCTGTGCGACATGATCTGCTGTGCTCATAGTGTATCTCCTTTGTTAGAAACGACAGGATGCTGGCAAGCCAGCGCTAGACAACTCTATATTACAGAATTATGAACTGCATGACCAAGAATCAATGCCTCCGGGGAAGAATATTTTGACCGAAAATCGGAACGCGATGGAAAACCACCGACTTGTAATCGGTATAAGCGGGGCGTCGGGCGCAAAACTCGGCATTCGCCTGCTTCAGGCCTGCCAGAAACTCAACGTGGAGACCCATCTGGTTATCTCCAAGGCAGGGGAAATCACCATCACGCAGGAAACGGACATGAATGTTTCCGACGTGAAAGCGCTTGCGTCCCATTTCCATAAATCCGCCGATATTGGCGCCACCATCGCGTCCGGCTCATTTAAGACCATGGGCATGGTGGTTGTGCCTTGCTCCGTCCGCACGATGTCGGAAATCGCGACGGGAGTCACCAGCAGCCTGCTCACCCGCGCCGCAGATGTTTGTTTAAAAGAGCGCCGCAGGCTTATCCATGGCGGTGCGGGAAACACCGTTTCACACGGGGCATCTCCGCACCCTCACCCAACTATCGGAGATGGGTGCAATCATCGCCCCGCCGGTCCCCGCCTTCTACACGAAACCACAGACGATCGATGAGATCATTGATCAGTTCACCGGCCATCTGCTCAACCTGATGGGGCTGGAAAATTCCCTCGCGCGGGAATGGCGGGGGCTGAAGGACGGCGCGTAACCGCCCCCTACTTCCCGAGCTTTTTATAGACGTTGTAATAGGCCGTCTCGCATTGGCCGGCCATCTTCTCCCGCATTTTCTCGGTATAATTTGCGTTATTAATCCGTTTGTCCAGACAGGTTCTCTTGCAGTTCATAATCGCCCGCCGCGTACCGGCGTCGTGACTATAGCTTTCCTTCACCTTGCAATAGGCCCCCTTGTCCTTCATCAGGGCGATGCGCTGCGCCAGAGTCATGCTTGCCTCCGGTTTGGCCTTGGGCGGCGGGTTGGCAGCTACGATCCGCTGGTATTCGGCGTTACATTGCGCGACCAGTTGAGCATTCGCCGGATCTTGCGCCGCGGCATTGCAGGCCTTTGCACAAGGGGCATCTCGGTGACCGGTACAAATCCTGCTTTGCTGCCGCATCTTTTCGAACGTTGGATCCCCTCTCTTGAGTTTCCCGCTCATCGCAGATTTCTTGGAGAGCCAGAAACAATTGCTCGCGAGGGCCTTATCCGCGAGATTTTGGGAAGCCGACTGACAAACAGTGGCGCAATTCTGATCGCCCTTCTGGGCGCAGGCCTGCCCGTTCTTGTTCAATGCATCGCGCAGGTCGTCTTCCTTGCTCGCCGCACTGACAGAGGTAGCGAGGCTAACAACAACAAGGGCAATCAGAGGGAAAAGGCTAAAATGGAATCGTTTATTCTGTTTCATTACTCTTTTTCTTGTTTGAATTTAGGAACCGAACAGACCCGTCAGACGTGGGTCCGCCTCCGGGAAAGCCTGCTGCCAGATCAGCAAAAGATCAGATAAATCATCAGTATCGATGATTTCCGTGACATGATTGAGATAGGCGGCGAGGTTATCGGCCGCGGCCTCCCCGCGCTCCTCCGCACCGAAGGAGCCTGTCGCGGGGCGTTTCAGGATTTCATTCAGGAACTGGATTTCCATATGCTCGGCGAAAAGTTCGCTGTCCGAAACTCCCCGGCGAAGCTCCGACGCGAGGCGACCGTCAGCAGGAACGACTGACCCTTTCAGGTAGCGGCGCACATGACGGAGCGGCGCGACCACCTCGGCCTGCCAACGCATCCCCGCCTCGATCCCGGTCTCAAGTTCTTCCGGGCTGAGCCGTCCGCGCCCGCTCGCCGCCGTCCAAACACAGAACAGCAGCATGTTCACATCCAGGGCGCGCCGATCCTGCAGGCGCAGGCATGCCGCTGACACCTCGGCATCGTTATAAAGCTTGACCGCATAATCCCAGAGTTGACTGGGCGGAAACACGGCCGAGGAAAAAATCGCCATCCTGAACAGCTCCCCCTTCAAAAAAACATCTGCACTTGAATGCCTGACCCTAGGCTTTGGCGCGGAAAAGTGCTAATATTCGCGTCACGCTACATCGTTGCCCGCGTTAGGGTAGCATAGCTGTCGCTTCATTGGAAAATAGTTGTCGGAGTGCCTTTTTATCATGGCGGAAATTGACGAGCAGGAAATGCTGCGCGCGGAGCTGGAACAGTTGAAAACCGAACATGGCGACCTGGATCGGGCAATAGACGCCCTGATCGAAACCGGTAACTACAACTCGCTGCAACTGCAACGGTTGAAAAAGCGCAAGCTGATCCTGAAGGACCAGATCTATGCGACGCAAAATATGATGCTGCCGGATATTATCGCCTGATTGAGCCGCTCGTCCGGCTTACGCGTCGGGATGGCTGCTTTGCTGCTTTTCCTTATACATTTCGCTATCGGCAGCGCTTAATGTCTGTTCCGGATTCTGGCCGGAATGGATGGAGACGACGCCTGAGGAAAGCGACGTATTCAGCGAGGCCCCTTTCCAGATAATCGGGTTTTCCGCGAACAGTTTCGGCAGCCGGTCAATCAGATTGCGCGCATCCTCTGCCTTCGTGCGCGACAGGATCAGGCCAAACTCATCCCCGCCGAGACGCCCGACAATGTCTGTATCGCGCACGCTTTCTTTCAGCCGGAGTGCGACCTGAGAGAGCACATAATCCCCCGCCTCATGACCGAGGTCGTCATTGATTGACTTAAAGCGGTTGAGATCGAGATAAACGAGGCTCGCTTCGGTCTGGTACCGCTCAACCGAGGCCTGCACACGGGTCAGTTCGCGCACAAAGGCACGACGGTTGTATATCGGCAGGAGTGGATCCTGATCGGCAATATGCTCCGCCTCGCTCACGCGCCGTGTCAGTTCCTTGACCTTCTCCCGCAATCCATCCACTTCCGCCATCAGCTTGCGGATCGCGACCTGCACGCGCGGGGTAAGTTCTGTATCCGGGATACCAAGGACGGAAGCGCTGTCGTCGATCTGTCGGGGTGATGTAAAAAGACCCTTCGTACCGGTTTTTCCGGTTTTTCTGTTCGTGCCACTTGTCACGGGGCGGTTCCGACCGCCTGATCCGATTTTCATGACTTCTCCCTTGCCCTTCATAGGTGATTTATTAGGCGGAACTGTATAACAATTTAACTGAGAACTCAAAGTGTTCCGCCGCTTTCGCTACAAATGCACGTCCCGCCTGAAATGACAGCAACCTTCACTTGCGTCTTTGGCCGGCATGCCTATAATCGCCTGCTTCAAACCGTCAAGGTCACAACAGGGAAGTGCAATCTATGACCAACCGGGAAGCAGAAGTCGGGATTATCATGGGCAGCCAGTCTGACTGGGAAACCATGAAGAATGCCGCCGACACGCTGGAAACGCTGGGAATTCCGTTCGAGTCTAAAATTGTCTCGGCACACCGGACGCCGGACCGTCTCTATGAATATGCAACCCATGCCGCGGCGCGCGGCCTGAAAGTGATTATCGCCGGCGCCGGCGGCGCGGCGCATCTTCCGGGCATGGCGGCCTCCATGACGGCGCTTCCCGTTCTTGGTGTCCCAATCGAAAGCAAATCGCTGAAAGGCATGGACAGCCTTCTCTCCATCGTCCAGATGCCCGGCGGCGTGCCCGTCGGCACCCTCGCCATTGGTAAGGCGGGCGCGATCAATGCCGCACTGCTGGCCGGGCAAATCCTCGCCCTTGAAAACGACGCCTATGCGACGGCCGTCAATGACTGGCGCATGCGACAAACCGAAGCCGTGGCCAACGAGCCCAAATAAAGGCATAATAGTAAAAATGACAACAGTTGCACCCGGTGGACATATAGGCATTCTGGGAGACGGACAGCTTGGCCGCATGATGGCCATTGCCGCCGCTGAGATGGGCTATTTCGTTCATGTCTTCGGCCCGGAGGAGGACAGCCCCGCCGCGCAGGTCAGCCATCGCTCTACCGTCGCCAGCTACAGCGATCAGGAGGCCCTCACCGCCTTTGCCAAAAGCGTCGATGTGGTCACGCTGGAGTTTGAGAATATCCCGACCGATACAGTCGAATTCCTGAGCAAGATCGTGCCGGTTCGCCCGGGCGCAAAAGTGCTGGAAATCACGCAAGACCGGTTATTCGAGAAGAGCTTCATCAACAATATCGGCATCGGTACGGCGACCTTCGCGAATGTGGAATCCATGGAGGAACTGATCCAGGCGGTCAAGCAGATCAAGGCCCCGGCGATCCTGAAGACCCGGCGGCTCGGTTATGATGGCAAGGGACAGGTGAAGATCACCGGCGCCAGCGATCTCGATAAGGTCTGGGCCGAGATGAAGGACACCCCCTCCATTCTTGAGGGGCGTGTCAATTTCAAGATGGAAGTCTCCGCCATTGTCGCCCGCAACCCGGCGGGGAAACCGCCGCCTTTTGCCCGGTGGAGAACCGGCACAAGAACCACATTCTCGATGTCACCCTCGCGCCCGCCGATATCCCGGACTGGCTTGCCGAAAAAGCCATCGAGATGGCCGAGAGAATTGCCACGAAAATTGAGCTTATCGGGCTGATGGCGGTGGAAATGTTCGTCACACAGGATAACCAGATCCTCGTCAACGAACTGGCCCCCCGGCCACATAACTCCGGTCATTGGACGATTGAGGGATGCGCCACCAGCCAGTATCGACAGGCCATCCGCGCCGTCTGCGGCCTTCCTCTCGGTGATCCTGCCCGCCATTCAAACGCAGTGATGAAAAACCTTATCGGTGACGAGATCGAGGCTTGGGGCACCCTGTTGGAGGACCCTGAGAACAGCCTGCATCTCTATGGCAAAAAGCAGGCGCGGGAGGGCCGCAAGATGGGCCATGTCACCCGCCTTATGCCCCTCACCCAGAAGCCGAAAGCGTAAAGTTACGCCCAGCCGCCCGCGAAATAAAGCACCTGCCCGGTAATGAAGTTTGATTTGTCGGAGACGAGAAAGAGAAGGTAGTTGCCCGCCTCTTCCTGCGTGCCGAGACGGCCCAAGGGAATTTGTGAGGTGATCTTCTTGAACGCGGCCTCATTCTCCAGCAGTTCTTTCGGGAAATAATCCGGGCTTTCAACGAAATTCGGCGCAAGCGCGTTCACCTGAATATTATATCGCCCGAGTTCCTTGGCGAGAGTCTGCGCAAGGGCATTTGTCCCGCCTCGCGCTGCCACATACATGGAGTAGTTGGGAATACCGTTTTTCGGCGCGGCGGATGAAATAAACAGGATTTTCCCTTGCCCCGCCTTTTTCATATGTTTTGAGGCTTCCTTCGCAAAATGAAAGCCGCGCACCATCAGGTTCTCAACCGTCCGGCGGAAGTCCCCGATATCCGCCTCATCAATGGACGCCTTCAGCGCAGGAAACGCGTCGTTATTGATCATCACATCGATCCGCCCCTCGGTGGCGATGATCTTATCGACAATCTCCGTGGGGTCCTGCTCGGCAAGGGCTTTCGTGCCCGGAATGTCCGCTTCGAACTCTGCGCGCGTCGCGGCATCGGTAAAGGCTTCGTCCTGCGCATAAACCGTTGCGCCCTCTGCCGTCATGACACGGCTGCCCGTCTTGCCCAGAAAATGCAGCGCATCAGTGATCAGGATGATTTTATTGTTCAGCATTGTTATGTCCCGATTGTTGAGAGTGAATATCCCCAACAATAGGACCTAACCCGGCAAAGGCAAGATCGATCTGGCGCCTAGTGATTCCCGCCCAATATTCCTGTCTTGACCGAATAGTTGACGGCAACGCCATAATTGGGATCGTCATCGGAATCAACCATCAACTGCCCGGCACGGTTCAGCAAACGGTGACAGTCGCGCGACAGATGGCGAAGCTGGATATGCTTGCCGACCGCGTTGTATTTCGACGCCAACACCTCAATCGCCTGCAAGGCCGACTGATCCACCACCCGGCTGTTCATAAAGTCGACGATGACCAGGTCGGGATCACCCTTGATGTCAAAAATCTCCGCAAAGCCATCGGTGGAGCCAAAGAAGAGCGGCCCCTCGATCTTATAGACCTTCGCGCCATCCTCATTAATTTCCGAGATAGCATGAATGCGCCGCGCGTTGTTCCACGCATAGACCAGCGCCGAGACAATAACGCCTACGACAACCGCAACGGCCAGATCGCTTAAAACCGTCACCGCCGTCACAAGAATAATAACCAGCGTATCGGAGAGCGGAATGATCCGCATGATCCGCAAGCTCTGCCACGCAAACGTCCCGATCACCACCATGAACATCACACCAACAAGCGCGGCAAGCGGAATCTGTTCTATCATTGGGGAGGCGAAAAGGATGAAGGCAAGCAGGAAGAGCGCCGAGGCGATGCCCGAAAGGCGCGTGCGCCCGCCCGATTTCATATTGATCATCGACTGCCCGATCATGGCACAGCCCCCCATTCCGCCGAAAAATCCGGTAATCGTGTTGGAGAGGCCTTGCGCCACACATTCCTGCGACGCGCCGCCGCTCTGTTCGGTAATCTCACCGACGAGGTTGAGGGTCAACAAGCTCTCGATCAGGCCAATCGCCGCAAGGATCAGGGCGAAGGGGAAGATAATTTTCAGGGTTTCCAGATTAATCGGTACCATCGGGATATGAAATTCCGGAAGGCCGCCCTTGATGGAGGCCAGATCGCCGACACGCGGCACATCAATGCCAAAGAAAATCACGATCCCGGCGATGACAGCAATGCCGGCAAGGGGCGCCGGAATGGCTTTTGTTACCTTCGGCATCAGCCAGATGATCGCCATGGTCGCGGCCACAAGGCCCAGCATGATGACAAGCGGCAAGCCTGTCATCCAGACAATCTCGCCATACGTATCGACCGTCTTGAACTGGGTTAGCTGCGCCATGAAAATCACAATGGCAAGACCGTTCACAAAGCCAAGCATCACCGGATGTGGCACCAGCCGGATAAATTTCCCAAGGCGGAACACCCCTGCCAAAATCTGCAATATGCCCATCAGCACGACAGTCGCGAAGAGATACTCCACCCCATGTAATGCGACGAGGGAGACCATGACAACGGCCAGCGCGCCGGTCGCGCCGGAGATCATTCCCGGACGGCCGCCGATCAGCGCCGTCACCAGCCCGACGATAAAGGCCGCATAAAGTCCGACGAGCGGATGCACACCCGCGACAAAGGCGAAGGCCACAGCCTCCGGCACCAGGGCGAGGGCGACAGTCAGACCGGACAGCAGTTCGGTCTTGATCCGGCCCGGCGTAAACCGAATAGGGTCAGCGCTGTTGCGTCCGGCAGAAAACAGGCCGGTAACGGCGGCAAGCGTTGGCTTGATCACGTGATAAATTTCCAGTTTTTGGAGATGTCAATTTGCCGCGGAACATAGGGTATTTACGCCGCTTTGGAAAGAAATATATTGCAGCGCAACAATAAGGAGACCGTCATGTCTCACAAGTTGTCCGTTGGGTCACCCCCTCTGCATCCGGCACCAGAACTGATACATTCCCCGAAAGAGCGTGGGGTTTTCCGCCTCAATCGCCTGCCAGTTGGCAAGAATATGGCCTGACGGGTCATCGGGATAGCGGGCGCGATAAGCGGTCATGACCTTTGGATCGGCAAACTCAAAGCCAAGAAAATCGAGGCCCAAATCGTCAATCGCCTTGGCGATACGCGGAATGTCGAAGCGTTGTTCATGCCGATGGAAAAGAAAGTCGCGGCAACCACTTAAAGAATAGAAATCAAGCTCTTTGGTCACCGATGCCGCCGGATGATCCTCCGGGAGCGCCATCAATTCCTTACGCAAGCTTCGGATTTCATCGAGGGTGAGCCGATCAATCCGCTTCCCCACCATCTCCCGCACGGCAATCACATCCTGACGAGCCTGTTCGCTGTAGAGCGCAACCTTCATCACACCATGGGGCGCAAGAAAGGAGAGCAGGCCTTTCCACGCAGCCTCCGGGTCGGCCATATGATGCAGCACGCCGCAGGCCTCGATCAGATCAAACCGTCCGAGATTGTCCGGCAAATCGACAAGATCCGCCTGAGCGAAGGTGACATTCGTAATGCCATGCGCCTCCGCCTGCCTTGCGCCATAGGCCAGAGAACGCCGCGATAGATCAATTGCCGTTACCTCCGACCCGATGACCCGCTTGGCCGTGCGAAGCGCATGCCGTCCGGTGCCGCAACCGGCGATCAATACAGCCGGTTTCTCGGCAGGCAACGGGGGCGTAATAGTCGGGAACAACCGCTTTAGAAGTGCGGGCAATGTTGTCTCCCCCCCGCTTCGAAGCTCCCGCCAGCGCGGATAGGGGCTTTCCTCATATTGGGCCTGCACCGCGCCGGACACCGCATCGGCGCTCGCGGAGAGACTTGGCAGAGCGTTTGCGATTTCCCGCTCCCGCAAGGTCTGCGGCCCCATTCTAGTGAGCAGAAGCCGGCACCAGGGTCGGGTTGCGAGTTGCGCCTCTTCCTGGATGAGCAATTCGGTGGCCACATCAGGATCCAGTGGGGCATAAAGCGCAGCCCGGAGTGCAGGCTCCAGCGCGTCCGGTTCCGGCGGTGTGCCGGGCGGGGTTTCCAAGGCATATTCTGTGAGCGCGAGCTGCAACGCGAGCAGAGCCATCAACTCCTGCGCCATTTCCCATGTCTCCAGCAATAGCTGCGCCCGCGCCTTCTCGATCAAGGTAGTCAATTCCGGTGAGGGCAGGATCAGCCGCGAAAAGGCCGCCGCGATGACCGGCTCATTCAGTGCCCCTTCCAGACCGGCAAGGCCACCCGTCCCGTCCAGCATCTTCACAATGCCTTTCTGGCGTCGAATACGCGCGAGCAGCGCCAGAATAAAGCGATCGCTCTCCACCTCGTCGGAATTAAGGCAACGAAGCATTGCCTCATCCCCCGCGGGTCCGAGATCGCCGACGGGTACCAGTTCCAGAAGATCGGCGAGTTCCTGCAAGCTCGCGGGAGAAAAATTATCAAACCCAGCGAGCTTTAATCCAGTGCGAACGGCCTCACGTGGTCTCTCCCTCTCCGCGAGGAAACGTGCGAACCCACGCCAGCCCAGCCGGTAACCCGGATCGGCCGCAATCGCCGCCTTAAAGGATTTCTCCGCTGCCAGCCATTTGCCCTGCTCTTTCAGGATAAGTGCGAGATTATAATGGGCCGGCGCAATTTTGCGCTCTTTCTTTAGGATCTGGCGGTAGATTATCGCCGCGGCGTCCTTGTCTCCACGCTGCTGTAACGCCGTTGCTTCGGCCAGCTTGCGCTCGATTTCCCCTTGCACACTTACGCTCCTTTTTCGTTGGTGAGGCCAATCTAGGCGATATCTTTACTAATCGCCAGATGCTTGCTGCCTAAAAATTCACCACAATTTGTGCATTGCAGCAATTTTTGCTGAAAAATTATGCGGCGGCGCAGCATCATTCACATAGTCATCAGACTAAGTATTTGATTTAACACAATTTTAATAATTGGCACGGCGGTTGCAATAAATCTTTCATCAACCAGCGTCTTGTAAGGACTACGTAAATGAAAAAGTTAAATTTCCTGATTATCCCGATGATCTCTCTAGGTGTCGTTTCTATGGCAAATGCTGAGTCTCTGATCGAGGAAAGCGACATTCCCGGTGAATTTTCAGCCAACATTTCCCTAACGTCCGATTACACATTCCGGGGTATCTCCCAAACAGGCAATAATCCCGCTGTCCAAGGTGGTTTCGATTATTCCTATGACTTTGGTCCAGTCGCGGTGAGCGCAGGGATATGGGCGTCGAATGTGAAATTCTCGGACGCCACGATTGAGATTGACTATTATGCCGGTGTGGGCGGCAACGTTGATATGTTCAGCTGGGATCTCTCGGCGATCTATTACACCTATCCCGGTGCGGACAGCAGCCTGAATTATGATTTCTTCGAGATTGCGCCGTCCATCGGCTATGACTTCGGCTTCATGGCTGTAAATGCCGGTCTCAACTACTCCCCCGAATATTTCGGTGAAAGCGGCGATGCTTATTACACCCATGGCGGCATAGATATTCCGCTTGGCAAATATTTCACTTTAAGCGGCTCCGTCGGCTATCAGGCAATTGACGATAACGCCGCCTGGGGCACCGACGATTATACCGATTACGGCATCAGCATCTCCACTGAGGTTGCCGGTTTCGGCCTCAGTGCAGGCTGGACCGATACAGACCTGCCGAGCAGCCAGTGTGATGACGCTTGCGGCATCTTCGCCGTGGCTTTGTCCCGTTCGTTCTAAGAATTCCCGCGGGTCATGTTGAAGTCTCCCTTCCATGATCCTTACCTTGGCCGTCCGGCGATCTACTCCCGCTGGACGGCCTTTTTTTATTTCTCCGTCCCGCCAGGGCGCTCCCGAAGCAGGAAATGCGCCTTGGTGGTGAAGACCACCTCCACGTTCTGATTGGTGCAGCGGAGGATGGTATCAAGCCAGCCGCGCCCCGGTTTGGAACTGGGCCGGGTGTCCAGCACCTCCATCTCGGAGGTGAGCACATCGCCCGCAAAGACAGGCGCCAGGAAATCAAGCTGCACCCCGAGACCAGACGGCAGGAAATGCCATTGCTGCCAGACATGGGTCGCTGCCTTGGAGGAGAGGGCGAAGGTATAGGCGCCGCAGGCAACCACATCCGGAAACCCCAGCGCCTTTGCCGCCTCGGCGTCGTAATGCATCGGCTGATCATCGAAGCGCCGCCCGAAATCGAGCATCTCCTCCCGATCCACTGTCACGGTTGCGCCGGCGAATAAATCGCCCGTGTTTATATCCGAGAAATAGAGTTTGCCCACCATCCGCCCTCCTTTTTTGAGAGAGAATAAGCGGATTTACCCATGCCGGGAAAGCGAAATCTGTCCCGCGCAAATCGCCACTGGAAACAGGCCTGCCCCGTCCCCCTCGCGCGAAATAGAAACCGGATCGCCCCTTGCCTGCCCTCCTCATGACCTGCTAAGAGGTGTCGTCATGGGGCTGCAATTGAACAGAATCTGTCGGATTTAATCGGGTTTATTAGAATTGGCGGAAGTATCTTTTTCGTTCCGATAGTAATTAACCATAATGTACCAAGATCGGAAAGAGAGGGATAAGATATGAGCGAAGACTTATATGAAACAGATTTTGAGGTGGGGCAGAGTAATCTGCAACGCTGGGGGATGGATGTGCATCACCCGGTGTTCTGGGTCTCCTCCGGCCTGGTCATTTTGTTCGTGGTCGGGGTCCTTTTAGCGCCCGGTGCCGCGAAAGGCGCACTTGACGGTGCGAAATGGTGGTCCATCGGGGCCTTTGACTGGCTGTTCATGCTGGCAGGCAATATCTTCGTTATCTTCTGCCTCGCGTTGATCGTGCTGCCTGTCGGCAAGATCCGCTTGGGCGGGGAGGATGCGAAGCCCGAGTTCAGCCGCCCGTCCTGGTTCGCGATGCTGTTCGCGGCGGGCATGGGCATCGGCCTGATGTTCTGGTCGGTCGCGGAACCGACCGCTTATTACACCGGCTGGTACGAGACACCGCTCGGCGTGGAGGCGCGCACCCCAGCCGCGGCAGACCTCGCCATGAGTGCGACGATGTTCCATTGGGGACTGCACCCTTGGGCGATTTATGCGGTTGTGGCGCTGTCGCTCGCGTTTTTCTCCTATAACAAGGGCTTGCCGCTGACCATCCGCTCGGCCTTCTATCCGCTGATCGGCGATCATTCATGGGGCTTTTTCGGCCATGTGGTGGACACGGTGGCGGTACTGGCGACGCTCTTTGGTCTCGCGACATCGCTCGGGTTCGGCGCGCAGCAGGCCTCGGCCGGCATTGCCTATCTCTTCGGGTTCGAGGCCGGGATCAACACCCAGATTGCGGTGATTATCGTGGTCACGGCGCTCGCGCTGTTCTCGGTCATTCGCGGCCTTGACGGCGGGGTGAAGCTACTCTCGAACATCAATATGGGCATTGCGGCCGTGCTGCTGCTGTTTGTCTTTATTGTGGGTCCGACGGCGGTGATTATCGCGACCATGGGCGACACGCTGATCGGCTATCTCGGCCAGATCGTCTCCTACAGTAACTTCATCGGCCGCGAGGATGAGGCCTGGATGCAGGGCTGGACAGTGTTCTACTGGGCCTGGTGGATCAGCTGGTCGCCATTTGTCGGCATGTTTATCGCCCGGGTTTCGAAGGGCCGGACGGTGCGGGAATTCCTGATTGCCGTGCTGATCATCCCGACGATCGTCACGCTGGTCTGGATGAGCGTCTTCGGCGGCTCCGCCCTTGACCAGATCCAGAACGGTGTCGGCTCCCTCGCAGGCGGGCTGGAGTCGGTGGAACTCGCCATGTTCCATATGCTGGAGAACTTGCCGTTTGCCACCATCACCTCCTCCATCGGGATCGTGCTGGTGCTGGTCTTCTTCATCACCTCATCGGACAGCGGCTCCCTCGTGATCGACGCGATCACGGCGGGCGGCAAGGTCGATGCGCCGGTGGTGCAGCGGATCTTCTGGGTGATCATCGAGGGCGTTGTCGCGGCGGCGCTGCTGTTCGGCGGCGGGGCGGATGCCCTCACCGCGCTCAAGGCGGCGGCGATCACGGTCGGCCTGCCGTTCACGGTGGTCCTCCTCGCCATGTGCGTCTGCCTCTATATGGGGCTGGCCCACGAGAAGAAATACGTGGTCGAGGGCGCCAGCGCCTGACCCGCGCTGCCTCGACAGGCACAAGCAAAAAGGGCCGGTTCTCCGGCCCTTTTTTTGTGGGTGATTGATTTCAGATTTATCAATACATTGAGTTCATATTTTACCCTCTTTTTCTGCCGACGAAATCTGTTGAAACCAGGAAACTAGAGTTCCTTGCCGCGGACATACTTTCGACTGAAAACCGAATAAAACTGAGGTCGTAATCCCTTTGTATCTTCTCAAGCCTCTGTCATAGGAAATCAACTTCCATCCGTCCTGCACCAGCAGCGTATCGGGGAACTCAAATGTAAATATACCGATCTTTCCTAGAGTGATTTCACGGATTATCGCCAACCTAGACTCGCGCTTGTCGATTTTTTTAAATGCCAGGCATCTCTCATCGTTTCGGAATAATTCCTCATACTTAAAGGTCTTGTTCTTCATTCGCGTCAAAAACGCCTCGCAGTTTTTGTCGGATGGTGACGACAGATAGAAACGGTACAATCCGTAGTCGGGCGCAAGCGTGTAATCTAAAAGGCGATCCACATCAGTTTCGACAAAAGGTACGGCACCGCTCAGTAGCAATTCCACGCATTCTTTTGTACAATCGTCAGAAGTATTTGAAAAAAAGCCGATATTTTTTTCTGGTGCTTGAACGAAATGAAGACCAACTTCTCGCTCGCACAACATTTTGTATGCAATATTGCTCGCGATAACTTCCGAGAAGGGCAAAATTATAAAAAAAGCTCCCAAAATAATTCGCACCCAAACTCGACTGGATTTTTTTGAAAATCTTCTGGCGATAAAGCTGATGGGAATGCCAACGACCATCATGTAGAACATAAAAGCAATCAAAAGAGCGAAGCCCATTCTTTCCTCACCACTCAGTTAATTTTTTCCGACTTTTTCTGCCGACGAAATCTGTTGAAACCGTGAGTCTAGAGTTACTAGGCTCAAACAATAATCTGACTGAAAGCCAAATAAAAATGAGGTCGTAATCCCCTCATATCTTCGTATATTTCTGTTATAGGAAATCAACTTCCATCCGTCCTGAACCAGCAGCGTATCGGGGAATTCGAAACTAAAAATCCCGACCCTTCCCCGATTCATCTCGTGGGCAATGGTCAGTCTGGATTTGCGTTCATCGACTTTTTTAAACGCCAGGCATCTTTTTTCTTTGAGGAACAAATCTTTATACTTGTAGCTCTGATCCCTCATCCGCGCCAAAAACGGCTCACAGTTTTCGTCGGAGGGTGAAGACAGATAGAAACGGTACAATCCATAATCGGGCACAAGCGTGTAATCTAAAAGGCGATCCACATCAGTTTCGACAAACGGAACGGCGCCACTCAACAGCAATTTAACGCAATCAATTATGCAATCATCTGCGGTATCTGAGAAAAAACCGGTATTCGGTTCAGGCGCTTGAACGAAATGAAGACCAACTTCTCGCTCGCACAACATTTTGTATGCAATATTGCTCGCGATAACTTCCGAGAAGGGCAAAATTATAAAAAAGGCCCCCAAAATAATTCGCACCCAAACTCGACTGGATTTTTTTGAAAATCTTCTGGCGATAAAGCTGATAGGGATGCCAACAACCATCATATAGAACATAAAAGCAATCAATAGAGCGAAGCCCACTTTGCGCCCCTTTTCTTTAAAAAAAGCCAGTAGTATTTTGAGCCGCGAAATTTCTAATTTCGAGACAAAATTTAATCAAACGGCAACTCTCTTTTCCCGCTTAACATCCCATTTTAGCAAAAAATAGAAGCACCCACAGGCGATAAACACGAAAGGCGCGGAAGCGCCATATATAGCAATAAGTCCTTTGATCAACTTCGACCCCTGTGAAACATCAGAAGAAAAAACAAGCAACGGGACAAAAATTACTAATGGCGTCAGTAAAAACAGCAGAATGGCCGAGATACCCGGGTATACCCGGCATAGGCTCGTGTAGGTCGTGCATATTATTGTGATAAATACGAAGGCAGGCGCTGTATGAAGAAACACATATATTGGGAAAAGCCAAGTCGGTGAAAATGCGTCGAGCACAAAGGGACCCTCAATCCCCGAGATGACAATGAATAGAAAACCAAGCACGGAAATTATCCAGCTAGCTGTCGTAATCCCTATCATCTTGCTTCTGACGCCCAATTTCCCCTCAGCGTTCCGTCAGGTTCCGCCAAAAGCGTTGCGCGCTCGGGAAATGCGAAAAGTCGGGTTTTTGTTTTAGGCGTTCGCGGCATTTGTATTTGGCGGTCTCGATCTGCATAACGTTCTCGATGCGGCGGTCGAGGAATTCCCAGGTTTTGGCGTGTCCCTCGGACTTGTCGGCGAGCCAGTAGAGCAGCGTCGCGGCATAGACGCCCGCAAGGGTCAGTCGCTTGGTGTACCAGTTATAATCGGCAGAGCTATCCCCCGTCGCCCACCACATGCGGCTCACCGTGTTGGCGGTGAGTTTGAGGGCAAGCGCCGCATTCTGCGGGAGGGCAAGGATATTGACGGCGCGGCGCACCGCCTCCTTATGCTCCGCATAGAGCTCCAGCCGGACTTTGATGGCGAGGGTAATGCGTTCGCGTATTTTAAGGCTCAGTACATCGCGCTTTTCAAGCTCCGCCTCCATCGCATCGTCGGCATTCTCAATAAAGAGGCGGATCATGTCCGTCGCCCCCTCCGGGAAGGCGAGATCGAGGGTCGAGATATCCTCCCCCAGGTCCGCGGCGGCTGCCTTCATGGCCTTGCGGCTCCAGCCGTCGAACAGGACATGGGGCAACACCGCGTCCAGAAGGCGCGTCTGCCATTCCCGTTCGGTCTCCGCCTGCTTTTTGCTCATGTCTCTTCCTCCGTCGGTTCGGATTTCGCGCGCAAATCCTCCATAAAGGCCTGCACCTCACTTTCATACATCAGATAGCGCATGTCTGTCATCCGTTCGGGATAGAGAATGCCGAAAAGATGGTCGCATTCATGCTGCACGACGCGGGCATGAAAGCCGCGCGCCTCGACGCTGATTTCCTTGCCATTGAGGCCGAGACCGCTATAGCGGATATGGGTGTGGCGCGGGACAAGACCGCGCAGGCCGGGGACCGAGAGGCACCCCTCCCAGCCGAGCTCGATCTCATCCGAAAGGGGCTCAATCTTGGGGTTGATCAGCACGGTGGAGGCCACGCTTTCCGCCATATCCCCCTCCTCCATCTCGACGCGATCAGCCGGAACCTCGAAGATGACGAGGGATTTCGAAATACCGATCTGCGGCGCGGCAAGGCCAACCCCGCCGACCGCGTCCAGGCTGTCGCGCATATCCTCCACCAGCTGATAAACCTCGTCGCCGAAGGGCGGAATGAGGGGTTCCGCCTGCTCGCGCAAGATCGGATTGCCCATCTTCAGAATGTCTCGAACTGCCATAAACCCTTCCAATTTCGTGTCTTTTATGTTATTTACTCTTTTCTTTAAGGAATTCACCTTAAAAATGCGGTTTCCCCCTTCACAGGGGAAATGAAGCGTGCTAAACCCGCGCCACTCCGTAACCGGTATAACTTATTTACGATTAGATAGGAGCACGATTAACTGTGCAAGTCTCTGTACGTGACAACAATGTAGACCAGGCGCTCCGCGCGCTGAAAAAGAAAATGCAACGCGAAGGCATCTTCCGTGAGCTGAAGCTCCGGGGCGCCTATGAAAAGCCGTCCGAAAAGCGCGCCCGCCAGAAAGCGGAAGCCATTCGTCGCGCCCGCAAGCTCGCTCGCAAGCGGATGCAGCGCGAAGGCTAAGTCGCGCCTCCCGGTTCGCCGGGGTACAGAATTCAAAAAGCCGCACCGGGGCTCCGGTTTGCGGCTTTTGGCGTTTTTAGCGTAATCTCGGGATAACGGCGTTATTTCCCCGCCTCCGCCATGAGCGCGCGGATCAGATTATCCGTCGCCTCATCCGCCGGAAAAAAACTCTCCACCATAATTTCTTCCGCCGTCACATCCTGCGGGGTTCCAAAACTCGCGACTGTCGTGATCCAGGACAGGACATTGCCGCCATACTCAAATTCCAGCGGCAACACGGGCAGCGCATCGGCGGACGGGTTTTCCACGGCGAAACTTTCTGGAATATCCGGATAGCTCAAAACCTCGGCCAGTAACTGGCGGAGCGGGTCATTTTCTTCGGCACCCTTCAGCTGCCGATGCGCCCGCTCGATCAGATGGCCCGCCGCGCGCTCCCAATCCCGGGTCATGGGCCGCAGGCCATCGGGGTGCAGCATCAACCGGAGCGTATTCGGCGGCCCCTTCCCGTCGCCCGCCGCAAGCCCCAAAAGCGCGAGCATCTTCGCCCCCGCCCCGTTGATCATCAGCACATCGAAATTGCGGTTCATGACAATCGCGGGGTATGGCTCCTGCTGCTGGAGCATGAAATCAAGCGCCTCCCTCACCTTGTCGAACCCGGCATCATCGAGCGAGCGCGCATGATAGGCCGCGGTATAGCCCGCCGCATTCAGCAGCCGGTTACGTTCCCGCAAGGGAAGCGCCAACGCCTCAGACAGGCGCAGCACCATCTCCCGGCTCGCGTTTGAGCGGCCGGTCTCAATAAAGCTCAGGTGCCGGGCCGAACTTCCCGCCTCTAGCGCGAGATCGAGCTGGCTCATTCCCTGAACCTGCCGCCAGTGCTTCAAGAGCCGACCAAGCTCGGGCACCGGGGTTTGCAAGGCAGACGCAGTCATCTTCTTTCCTTTCTCGATAATCCGGCATCCAGAATACCCCGAATTAAAGATCAGGAACATTACCATCAAGGTAATTGAGAAGATAACCTCTCCCCGCCATCCTGCTTCAAGTGGCCACCATGGTCGGCCCAACTGAAAGGAGATCAAGATGTCGGTTAAGTCAAACCTGCTACGAAATACCCTGCTGATCAATGCCGGGACGTCGCTTCTTACGGGAGGGGTGGCGCTCGCCTTCGCGGACCCGCTCGCGCGCTGGACGGGGATCGCGCCATGGATCCTCTACACGCTTGGGGTGGGCTTAGTGCTCTTCGCCGCCGATGTCGCCTGGACGGCCACGCGGAAACATATCAATCCGCTGTTCGCCAAGCTCATCATTGCCGCCGACGTTGCCTGGGTGGGGGGAGTGGTCTCTCCCTCCTCTTGTTCCAGGACCGTTTGACGGTGGAGGGCAGCTGGGTGGTCGAGATCCTCGCCATAGCCGTTGCTGTCCTCGCGGCCGTGCAAACCGTCGGCCTCAAGCGCCTGGGGGATCACCGTCCCCGGACTGCCTGAGATCCTCCCGCCGACACGGAACCGCGCATGGGCCAAACCCGGCGCGGCTTCCGCTCGCCTGATCGCATAAAAGACAAAAGTTTGTCACGATTAGGGAAGGGGTATATACTAGTATAGATTTTGCAATTTGTCAAGGAAGATGAAGCTGAGAAACAAATTCTAGGTTAGAAAATATAAGAAACCCTATTATTCTTCGGGCGGAAACTCAAACTCAGTAAACTTATTTTCTTGCGCACTTACACCCATAAGTGCGGCGTTATATTTAGCATCTTCTTCATGGGCATCAGACCAATCAGCGAAATTGGTATACATCATATCCTCAGATAACCCTAAATCACGGACATAAGGTTCTCTAGCGATTCCAATCGCCTCTCTAACTTCAGGAAATTTCATTTTTATAATGTCTACGTAAGCACCTAAAACTTGGCGTCGTATAGTCCTATATTCATCATAGGATTTTTCCGGTATTAACGGAAAAAGAACAAAGATGATCGCTAAGGAATAATTTCCTTTTAGCAGCATGCTAGCAAACCTTGTGTCGTGCGGTCCCGTTTTTCCCAAAATTTCTATTAGTTTTCTGCTTATTGATCGTCGCTCTACTCGGTTCAAAGATGCCATTTTTCGCACTAACAATTCATATTCGTGCAATTCAATCGGCTCAGTGAAATCTCCCTCTCTCTGTCTTTTATTAAAATCCTCAATAATTTCATCCCAAAAATAGCTGCCTCTATTCGCAATTTCTCTTCTCAAATAAGCATCGTTATCCTTGAGGTCATTCCAAATACCATCCTGAAAGAACGCTCCATCCACTTCTCCAAATGAAATTCCAAAGTGATGCTCATTATCTACCCCTACATTCAGCACATACTGACCAAGTAGATCTTCTTCACCTCCTGCAAGCACTTCAACATTTTGGAAAAGCTCCTCCTTTTTCCTGAGGTATGCACAAAAGTCGCTGATCGTATCAAGTTCCCTCATCACGATATCTAGTGATACATCATCGAAAACGTGAACAAAGCCTTTGCTATGGTCGAAATGGCCGATTGTGAACGCTTTTAATATATCGTCCTCTGTCTCCATCACGGGGTAAAGATCACTGCTAATACGAAGGCTCCCGCTCCCACCACCATAAAATTTTTTGCAATATTCCGTAGCCCCTACTGCAACAGCTATCCGGTGAACATTTAGATTTTCATCTGTTGGCAGAACTAAAGGAAACGGCTCCTCACATGGCGGATCTAAATACAATCGATCTGGGTGATTTCTAATCCACTTTTCTGCGCCAAAGATCTGCCTTGAAGATTTTTCTATGGCTTTTCGATACCAGCGGTTCCAGTCTGTTTTTAAGCTTCCGGTGTCCTTGAATTCGCATGATTTATCAGAGAAGATGATGACGTCATTTCCAAATACGACAAGCAGATCGCAAAGTTCTTTTCCGTGACCTTTTCCATCTCTGACGCCATTGTTGTTATGGACATTAGGATAGCACCAAAGTGAAAGAAATGACTTTTCACATAACGCAGTTAAATATTGCTCAGATGGTGTTGTCCCGCCTATCATACAACTAAATGTAATATAATTTTCGATAATTTACAATTCTGATAATTGGGCACTCCACCTATCCATCCGCGTCGCAATGGGATAATCTCTAAGGCGAAATAGGTGTCGATTAACAATCGCGAAGGATGTTTTGGAAAATCTGCTGACGGTGCCGAAGGCGGTCATTGCCGCGACCCTCTTTTTGATCAGGCATAGGCCCATGCAGGGTGGCTAAGGTCTCGCACGCCTCACGCATATGTGTAGAAAGTTGCCTGTTCTTCTCGGCGGGGCAGCGTAAGATACTCCCCATGAAAAACGAGACATTACTCAAGGTCGGGATAATCGGCACGGTGGTAGCGGCGCTGTGCTGCTTCACGCCGGTGCTGGTGATCCTGCTCGGCGCGGTAGGATTGTCCGCCGCCCTCGGGCTGCTGGATTTGGTGCTGCTGCCCGCCCTCGCCCTGTTTATCGCAATAACGGTCTATGCCCTATGGAAACGCAAGAAACATCTATCGAGCTCACCTCGGCCCTAACCTGCCCGCACTGCGGTCACAAGGAGATCGAGACCATGCCGACCGATGCCTGCCAGTGGTTCTACGACTGCAAAGGCTGCGGCGCGCTGCTCAAGCCAAAGGCAGGGGATTGTTGCGTCTACTGCTCCTACGGCAGTGTCCCCTGTCCGCCGATACAGGCAGGAAATAACTGCTGCTCCTAAACGCACTCATTCCGCCGCAAAGCAGTAAAAAAGGCGAAAAGTGACTATTCCTGAAAATTTGATCCACCGCAAAACTGAGCTGTTTGTGTTAATGAAATTGAACTTACATTTTAATTTTGAGTCTAAATAGGCTAGGCTGCAAAGTGAAACTGTTGCCGCCGTAAAGCGTGAGGGTTATTTTGGAAAATCTGCTCACTGTGCCAAAGGCCCTGATTGCCGCGACCGCCTTTGTTATCCAGAATGCGGGCGCCTGTTTTATGCGCGGCCTGCCGGTTGTCGTGGCGATGGGGGTGCTGGCCTTTCTGATCAACCTCACCAACGGGTCCTTTGCCATCGCGGCGCAGGTGGTGGAATCCTTTCTCTACGCCATTTTTGCCGTTGCCTGGCACCGATATTCCCTGCTGCCCGAGGTGCGGGCGACCCCCGGCTTCGCGCTCGCCTTCGGCCTGCGCGAGATCAAGTTCGGCGCGCTGATCGTTGTGGTCAGCCTCGCCAGCTACTTCATTACGTCGATGCTCGTCGCGGTGCTGCCGGACGAAGCGGCCATTGTGGTTGTCTTTATTCTCGTCATTGCGGCAAGTTCCATGCTCGCCTTCTTCTATCCCGCCATCGCGCTTGACCAGCCGATCGACGGTGGGCGCTTCGTGCAGGAGGGGTTCACGCTCATCTTCTCCTTTATTCTCGGCGGGATTCTGGCGATGGCGATCTTTATCGTGCCGGTCGGCGCGGCCGCCCTTATTGCGGGCCTGATTGCGTCCATGCTCGGCTCTGTTACCGCGATCACCGTGGCCGTCGGGATCGTGAATTTTATCGCCTCGGTCATTATTATTGCGATTACTGTCTCCACCGCGTCTTTTCTTTATCGTGATGTCATTGGGCTGAAGGAAACACACCCCGTCTGAGTACCGCTTTTTACGTCGCGGAATCATTAGAAAACCGTAAAAACTGCCGAAAGTTGTTTAAGGTTTGTTAAGGGATTGTTTACTAGAATAGACCGGATGAAAAGATTCAGGGATCCGAACTATCTGCAACGATTTGTAAGCCGTCTGACGCGCTATACAGTCGGTGTGCCGATTGCCATTGGTATGGCCATGATCCTGCTTGTCATTCTGGCATGGGCCTTCACCCCGACACGGGAGTCACAGGGCCATATCACGGAAGCGCGCGGCGACCTCAGTAATTTCGCGGCGCGGCTGGAAAGTCATATCACGACCCGCCTCACCATCGGCCAGCAAATCCGCAGCTCCCTCGCCAAGGGGGAGATTAACGGCCGCGAGGAATTCCTTACCCAGGCGTCCTACCTGTATGACCTGTTCAAGGATTTTCAGGCGATCAACTGGGTCGACTCCATGGGGGTTATTCGCTGGGTCACGCCGCTGAAAGGTAACGAGGCCGCGGTCAATCTCGATATCCGCAAACTTGCCACGCCCGCAAAGGCAATCGCCGCGGCAGAGAAAACCGGCCGTCTGCAAACCACCTCGCCGATTGAGCTGGCGCAGGGGGGCAAGGGCTTTACCGCCTATATCCCGGTGATCAAGATGGAGCGGCTGATCGGCTATGTGAATATTGTTTTCCGCAGCGAACCACTCATCCGGGGGGCGATGCCGAACAGCCTGCTGAAGAAGTATGACGTGATGATCAACGACCGGGACCAGCTTGTCTTCGGCACGCTCGACCCGACGACGGAGTGGGACTCCGATAATGTCTTCCATAAATGGATCATCGTCGGGAACCGGGTGTGGGCGATCAGCCTGGTCCCGACGGCAGAGACCCTCGCCGCCCATGAGACCATTGTGGACGAGATTGTCCTTGTGACGCTGATCCTGCTTTCGATTGCCATCGCCTACCTCATCCATCTCGCCATGGTTCGCCAGCTCCATATCAAGGCGAGCGACAAGCTGTTCCGGACGTTTATCGAAAATTCCCCGTCCGCCATCATCATCAAGGATACGGAAGGGAACTACCTCCATGTCAACTCCCAGTGGCATGAATGGTTTAATCCGGAAGGCCGTGAAATTCGCGGGCATAATACATATGAATTTTTCTCCGAGGACTATGCCCAGAAGGTTCTCGAGCAGGAAAAGGAAATCATCGACAGCAAGAAAATGGTCGAGCGGGAATATGTAAGCCCGACGAATAGCATCGGCGATCGCCCGACCTTCGCGCAAATGTTCCCGATCATGGATGATGAAGGAAATGTCATCGCGGTCGGCGGCTCGATCACGGATATAAGCGCCAACAAGAAGGCCGAGGAAGCGCTGAGAGACGCGCTTATGAAGGCAGAAGATGCCAACCTCGCCAAATCAAAATTCCTCGCCACCATGAGTCATGAACTCAGGACCCCGCTCAACGCGATTATCGGGTTCAGCGACATTCTGGTCGGACAGTATTTCGGATCGCTGGGCAATGAAAAATACTCGGAGTATGCCAAGGACATCAATCAAAGTGGCCGGCATCTCCTGACACTCATCAATGAAGTACTCGATATTTCCGCGATTGAACTGGGCAAGCGCGATTTGATTCTGGAGCCGGTTTCGGTCCGCCACCTGCTCTCTGACTGCGTAAAATCCGTGCGCCATCGTGCCGCCACACAAGGAATTATGGTTCAGCTGTTTACGGAAAGCACCCTGCCTGAGATCAGCGCCGATGAAACAGCCATGCGCCAGATATTCCTGAATTTGCTGACCAACGCGATCAAATTCTCCCATGCCGGAGACAAAATCACCGTTTCCGCGTCAGTCACAGAAACCGACGTGATTATCGAGGTTCAGGATACCGGCGACGGGATCAAGCACGACCAGCTGCCAAACATCACGCAACCTTTCGTCAAGGGCCATAGATCCTCCGACATTACCCATGAAGGCGTCGGTCTTGGTCTTTCGATTGTTAAATCCTTTGTCGCCGCACATCACGGGCAGCTTCATATCGAAAGTGAATTCGGTACGGGCACGAAAGTAACCGTGAGCTTTCCCAAGGAAGCCCGGCGTCAGGTTGCCTAAGCACCCACCTCGCAGAAATATCTTGGGAATCGCTGGGCGAAATATATTACCAATTAACTATAAATAAACACTTCATCGCCAGTATTTGAATACTTGGTTTTATTGTCGCACCCGGCAAGCCAGCACTGATTGATAAAATAGTTAAAAATGATACACCTAAATGGAGCCTTGATAATGATCCGCACTCTAATTGCCTCTGTCGCTGTTATCGCATTTTTTGCAGGACTGCCGGCACCCTCCCTCGCCCAGGACTACAAAGTCGCTGTCGCCAACCTGATTGATACTGAAATTCGTGGCTGGTCACAGTCCGACGAAGTGGTCAGCGCAGTCAAAGGACAAAACGAAACGTCCATCTCACTTAGCCAGAGTGACATTGATACGCAGGACAAGAAATGGCGCGCAGAAACCAAAGGTGGTGATCAGAAGATGATTAACGCGGTTCTCTCCAACAGCCTGTCGACCTATCTTAAAGGCGTTAAAGAAAAGGCCGAGGGCAAATACACAGAAATTTTTGTCATGGACATGAAGGGCCTCAATGTTGGCCAGAGCGACATCACCTCTGACTATTGGCAGGGCGATGAAGCCAAATGGCAGCAATCATATGGCATCGGACCGGATGGCGTTCTGATAGACGAAGTTGAGTTTGATGAATCCACCCAGACATACCAGTCACAGGTTAGTATTGCGGTTGTTGATCCAAGCACCGGCAAGGCCATCGGCGCCGTAACGGTTGGTGTCAATGTTGAGATGCTGGAATAGATATCTCCAATAGTCCTCACCAAGAATAAATAAGGATGACGCACAAGATGAGCGTAGAGAGCCCAACGAACGAAACTGACGTGAATAACCTGGCTGCGAAAGACAAAAAATCTTTTGCAGTCAAGATGACCGTCAGTCGCAAAATTCTACTTGTTGTATTTGCGACGACCTTGATGGGTCTCTCGCTCCTTGTCTATCTGGGACTACAAAACCAGCGCCACGCCATGGAAGATTTGGCGATAGATAATAACCTCACTATTTCGCAATTGATGGCCGAGCAGCTTTCAGGTGGTTTGAAATGGAAAAAAACCGACAAGGTTGCTGAAGTGTATCACGAGATGGCGTCGAAAGACGGTTCCGTTCTCGCCGATATTCTTACCTTCGATAGCGAAGGCGCCATAGTTACCGAATATCATTCAGAGACACTCGCCTCCGCGCCTGGTTTGACGGAATTGCTGTCAGAGCATAAAGCCGCGCTTGAAAAAGGCGAAGTATTTTCGGAAAACACGGGATCTCACCAGATCATCTTGACTCCCGTCACTTCCGCAAAAGGAGAACTTGTGGGCTTTGCCGCCTTCGGATGGAGCCTCGATCAATTGAACGAGCAGTTGTCCGCAAACCTGGTACAACAGCTTCTGCTGACCGGTGCCGTCCTTCTTGGTATTATGCTGCTCACCGGATTTTTGCTGGGCCGCTTCATCGGTCGCCCGCTCACCCAACTAACGCAGGCCATGCTCTCCATTGCGGATGGTGCCAGCAACATCACGATCGACGGACTGGAACGCAAAGACGACGTGGGTGATATGTCCCGCGCTGTACAGGTCTTCCAGGCGAATGCCGAAAAGGTCAAGGCCCTGGAAGTTCAGCGCGAAAAGGACGCCCAAGAAAAAGCCGCCGCCGAAGAAGAGCGTCGCCGCGAGGAAATGACCCGCGCGGAAGAAGAGAAGCGTCGCGATGAAGAAGCAGCCGCAAAATCCACCGCAGACCGTGTGAGCTTCGCTCAGGCACTCGCCCAGAAACTCGAAAGCACGGTCAACACTGTCGCGCAGCAAATTATGGGCTCCGCCGAGACCATGGAAGAAAAAGCCAAGAGCATGGTGACAAGTGCCGCCGATACGGACCGTCACTCAACCGCAATCGCCTCCGCCGCCGAGCAGGCAGCCGGCAACGTAAGCGGTGTTGCCTCAGCGGCGGAGGAGCTTTCTGCCTCCTTGCAAGAAATCAGCCGTCAGGTGAATGTCTCTGCGACACTCTCCAAGGAGACGATGCAAGTTGCGGAATCAACCGATATCGTTGTCGGCAAGCTTGCGGTTTCCGCCGGTGAAATCGGCAATGTTATCGAGCTGATCAATAATATCGCGTCGCAAACCAATTTACTCGCGCTCAACGCCACGATTGAGGCCGCCCGCGCCGGAGAGGCCGGAAAAGGCTTCGCCGTCGTGGCATCGGAAGTGAAAGGTTTGGCCTCCCAGACCACCAACGCGACCGAGGAAATCACCCGCAAGATCGACGGAATGCAATCCGCCACCACAGAAGCCGTGGAAGCTGTCAAGCGGATCGAGGAAATGATCGTGCAGATTGACGAAACGGTTCAGGTCATGACGGCTGCGGTCGAGGAACAGAACGCAGCCACACTGGAAATTACCCAGAATGTGCAGCAGGCCTCGTCCAGCACCGGCGAAGTATCCCGCTCGGTCCTTGATGTCTCCAATATGGCAACGGTGTCAGGTGAAAGCGCGACGCAACTGCTGAGCTCTGTTGGTGAACTCACCCAATTCTCCTCCAAACTGCGCGAGGAAGTGGAATCAGTCCTCAAAGACATCCGCTCCATGGCCAGCTAAACACGACTGCCATACAGAGAAGAACCCGGTCTGCGTCAGCTGTCCGGGTTTTTTTGAGAAAATTGAACATCGAATGAATGATCCGGTGGCCGAAAATTTCATGCAGGACCGAAGCGCCAACATGCACAACGAGATAAGCCCACATCGCCGGACCGAGAAGTTCATGCACTTCCTTCACAAGACTGAGCCAACTGCTGAACTGCCAGTTCTCTCCCACATTATAGAAAATCAATGTTCCCGTCCCCGCAAGTCCTGTCGCGATCAGGAGCCCGAGTCCCTGAATAGCTCCGGCAAGCGGACTCGGCTCATTGGCCGGTGGCAAGCGAAAGGTGAGGATTGCCCGCATATATCGCTTGATATCCTGCCAGAGCACAGACCGGCGAGCGCTTGAAAACCACGGAAAAAGCTCACCCAACGACACAGGGCCCCCGCGGACGAACGACCAGAGCCAATGGACCACAAGCACAGCAAAGATTGCAATGCCGACTTTTTCATGAACCTCATACAGGAAGTTACCGGCCTTGTCCGGCCTTGGATGAACCATCCACTCACTGATCAACAGCTGGGCGACAATGCCGAAAGCAAAGAGTAGGTGTAGGAAACGGGTAAAACGATCATAAAACACGGGAACGCTCCTAAATCTTGCGGGATAATCTTTGTACGATAACCCTTTACCAATCCGTCGTAATTGATCAGAATTAAATTATTATAAAAAAGCGGGCGATAAAGTCTGAAAAAAGAGAATGCGGGAATTCGGGTTATGACAGAACATAATATCACCACCATCGAGGAATTATACAGCGTCTATAAGCAACCGGCGGAGCGCGCCGTGCAGAAGGAAATTCCGAAACTCGACCAACACTGCCGCAACTTTATCGCGCTGTCCCCTTTCCTCGTGCTGAGTACCGATGGCAGCGACGGGACGGCCGACGCCTCCCCGCGCGGAGATGCGCCGGGTTTTGTCACGGTGCTGGACGATAATACGCTCGCCATTCCCGACCGGCCCGGCAACAACCGCCTCGACAGCCTGCTCAACATCCTTCGCAATCCTGCCGTCGGCATGATCTTCCTGGTGCCGGGAATTAACGAGACCCTGCGCATCAACGGAACGGCAACGATCAGCCTCGACCCTGAGTTGATGGAGGCCCATGCGGTCGATGGCAAGCTGCCCCGCTCTGTGCTGCTGGTGAAAGTTACGTCCGCCTATATGCATTGCGCGAAAGCGCTGATCCGCTCCAAACTCTGGGACCCGGAAACCAAGGTTGAACGATCAGTCTTCCCGACACTTGGCCAGGTACTCGCCGACCAGATCGCCGGCATGGACGCAGAACAATCCGACGCCTATCTGGAAGTCGCCTATAAAGAAAATCTCTATTAAGGCGAAGCCCCAGCGTCCTTACGGATGCTGGTTATTGCCCCAGGTGCAGCACATCAGGTTCGGGTCCTGCTCCGCCGTCGTCGTCTGACAGGCCGCGAGCATTAACAACGCCACGCCGATCAATAAAATGCGCATAATGACTTTTCCTTATTGGCTGCCCCTCTCACTAGGACATGCGCCATTCGCGGAAAAAATCAAGAAAGCGACATAAAGATAATTCTCAGCTTCCCTGGCAGGGTGCCCCGCCCATTGGCGGTCGTCCACCCATCCCCCCTGAGGCGGGCGCCCACCCGGTTGGTGATTGCCGCCAGCGCCAGGGGGTCGGCCTCCCGGCCCTCCCTTTAAGGCGGCAAAACTTGAATCCGGCGTCCCGCGCCAACAGCGCGGAATAAAGGGATATTCGCCGGAAACCACATAGTAATAGGTGCCGTCCGGATATTCCGGCGTGACACCGACGCGGCCATTGCATTCATCAAGATCGCCCAGTTCCTTATCATAGGTCCAGTCCTGAACGAATACGCCGTCATATGCACCGCCCGGCCCGCTCGGCCGAGTGCCGGATTTAACCCGGTAGCCCGGCTTCAGTTGCGTCATGCCGCTCGCCGGATCATCGGCTTTCTTATATCCATAGGGCCCGTAAATAGGGAAACCGTCCGCTGCATACCCAAGCAGCGCCGGGCTGTTGCGATAGGCATATTTATCGAGCAAGCCTGTCGGCAAGCCATGATAATGATAGGCGCCGTTTGGCTGGACATGCGCATTACTGAAATCGAGGCCAAGCTGGCAGGCACCGCCAAGCGCCTCGTAATTCCAGCCTGAATTTCGGTCATTACGCCAATACTCCGCTGTGCCCGGATCGAAAAGAACGCCATTGAGTGCAATGCCAAAGGGCGTGCGCACTGTTGCCCGCGGCGGCGCCATAACAGGATTAAGCGGGACGCGCAGTTGGTAATTCTTTTTGCGAATCGCATTCGGGTTGTGGGCGTTTGGGAAATTCCCCGGCGTATAGTCGGGATATCCATTCCCCTGGATCAATCGATAATTCCCATCAACTGTTATGGTCGCCGAGGCTTCAGCATCCGGCATTAATGCGCGCAGCAATTGCTCATAAACCGTGGGAGGTGTAAACGCCTCCTCCCCCGCCAGCGGCGCTGTATTATCATGGGCGAGCGCGACAGCGGGAAGGTGAAAGAGACAGGGCAAGAGGAAGGATGAGACTATTCTGCGCATGTTACGATCCGTAAACAACTGAACTCAAAAAAATATTTATGCATGTTTTAATTCATATCATATTCTATTATAGGATATATTTTCATTGAGTGACAAGCCGGTCATCGGTGAAAATACGCATCGCTAAAATCCTTCGTTAATCACGCTCTAGGGAAATGAGCTTTTCGCGGAGAAGGTCAAGCGCGCGAGATTATAAAAAAAGCCGCTGATTTTCACCAGCGGCTTTTGTTTGATACTTATATCGCTTACTGCACAGTCATCCCGGCATGCTGCGGAAGGTTGGCGCCGATCGCGCTACTCCCCTCTACTTCCCGACGAGAATAAAGATCGCCGATAGTAAGGCGGGATTTGGCAAGTACATAGTCCTCCGGTTTCGGCAGCGGGCCGAACCAGTAAAGCGGATGCGGCGTCTCTCCGTCCTTCGCGATCAGGCCGTCGGGATGCAGCACATAGCCCTCGCGCTTGAGCGCCTCCATCACCCGCCAGTCAGCCCCGCCCTTTTGCCCGGGCATCAGCGTGCCGACCCGCATACGGCCCTTGTAGTATGTCGCTTGCGATTTATCGAGAATATAGGCCACGTTTACGAATTGATCACCTTCGCTGTCCACAGGCAGGTTAGTCGCGGCGCGGATCAGCTCCCCCTCTCGGTTAACGATGGCGCCATCGGCAAGGAGGATATCCATGATCGGGATATGCTCGCCCTGATGCGGCCCATCCCCGCACAGCGTCGCATGGCCCGGCGTCATCTTCAGCCCATGGAAATCGATGATTTCCTCGACCTGATTGACCATCGTCCGCGCAACCCGCGCGGGCTTGAGCGCATCCCGCCCGTCGCTCTCTTCGGGGTCATAGGCCAGCACCTCATCGCCAACTTCGATCTGCTCGATGGGTTTCCGAGAACCATCGGCCATATCGATCAGCGTACCGGCGGAGAAGCAGCGCTTGTCATTGTTGCCGCCTTCAAATTCCTCAAGTCTTTTTTCATAGGCGGCTTCGCCTTCATGCCTAATAATTTCAGCTTTAATCCATGGATGGTAAATAGATTCAGGGTTAACCTCCAAAATATTATCTACATAGTAAGTACCGTTCTCAACCGCTGCAGCAATCGGATGGGGAGATGTCGACAGACTCTCGTCATAATTTACGTATAATTCGGCGCCATCGCCATATTTTTGATGAAACTCCATAAATTCCGCTGAATTTCCCATAAGATCGATACAGCCTGCAGACCCCGGTTCAATACCACCATGTATTGAAAACCCTGACCTTTCTAAAGTATCTGTCTCTCCAACAGGACTTAACCAAGCCCTGTCACTTCCCCAAGCATACGTTCCACCTGGCCATGCCCCAGCTTGACCAAAGGACGCAGTCCCAATAACGTCATCAATCAAAGATATTTCTTGAGTTTCACCAATTTTCCAGACTCCTTCTGGAATAGGACCTATATCTTTTAGGTTTTGATAGTCTGGCGATTGAAACCCAAGTCGTCCAGAAATCGCGTCCCATGATGTTACCAGTGAAAGACTGTTATCCGGATGAATTTGAAAGACCTTCAATTGTAACCCGTCAAACTCATACCTAATTTGCCCAGTGATATTCACGTCATTCATATTATCCCACGCCCCTTTCAATAACGCTTATATCAGAGATACTATTACATACATAAGTAGTGTGACATAAATTGGTAGCCTAGTATAGCCTAAAACAAAAATCAGATAGGCGACAATACAGGTCAAAGCTGCATGAATGGAAAAAATAATCTGGACTGATAGCAGGAATTTTTCAGGACTTGAATAAAACTCTCGCTTATGAATCCAATTATTGTTTTTTAATAAATTCTCCCAGTTGACATGCAAAGTATAAACTAGGAGGTAATCATGAAAAAAAATAATAATAACGCATATAGAAAATATCGCAATTTTCTTGGCATTCTCATTCATTCAGAAAATCCAAATCGTTTCATTCTTAATGCAAAAAAGCCGCGAGTTTCCCCGCGGCTTTAATTCTATCACAAGATACGGATCGTTACAGCGCCTTGATGATATCCTCGACCATTTTTTTCGCGTCGGCGAGGAGCATCATGGTGTTGTCCTTGTAGAAAAGATCGTTGTCGATCCCGGCGTAACCGGAGGACATGGAGCGTTTCACGAAGAGAACCGTGCGCGCCTTGTCCACATCGAGGATCGGCATGCCGTAGATCGGGCTCGACGGATCATCGCGGGCGGCGGGGTTGGTCACGTCATTCGCGCCGACCACGAAGGCGACATCGGCGCTCGCGAAGTCGGAGTTGATCTCCTCCAGCTCGAACACCTCGTCATAGGGCACCTGCGCCTCGGCCAGCAGCACATTCATATGGCCGGGCATGCGGCCCGCGACCGGATGAATGGCATAGGTGACATCGACACCCTCTTCTTTCAGGACATCGACCATCTCGCGGAGTGCATGCTGGGCCTGTGCCACCGCAAGGCCATAGCCCGGCACGATGATAACCTTGCCCGCATTCTTCATGATGAAGGCCGCATCATCGGCGGAGCCCGCCTTGTGCGGCCGGTCGCCCTTGTCGGGACCGGCGGCCGCCGTATCGCCGCCGAAGCCACCGAGGATCACGCTGAAGAAGGAGCGGTTCATCGCCTTGCACATGATGTAGGAAAGGATCGCGCCCGAGGAGCCGACCAGCGCGCCGACGATGATCAGCGCGGTGTTTTCGAGCGTGAAACCAATACCCGCCGCCGCCCAGCCGGAATAGCTGTTCAGCATCGAGACCACCACCGGCATATCGGCGCCGCCGATCGGGATGATGATCAGGAAGCCGATGAGGAAGGCGAGCGCCGTCATCGCCCAGAAAATGCGCGGATCAAGATCGACGCAGAACCAGATGATCAGGCCAACGATAGCGATACCGATCAACAGATTGACGAAATGCTGGCCCGGGAAGGTGACCGGATTACCAGAGACGAGCCCCTGCAACTTGGTGAAGGCAATGATAGAGCCGGAGAAGGTGATCGCACCGACCACGATACCAATGGACATCTCGATCCGGGAGAGAACCGTGAGTTCGCCGCTCGCGCCGAGAATGCCATAGGCGTCCGGGTTATAGAAGGCGGCCGCGGCAACCAGCACAGCGGCAAGACCGACGAGACTATGGAAGGCCGCGACAAGCTGCGGCATGGCGGTCATGGCGATGCGCTGGGCAATCACCGCACCGATGGCGCCGCCAACGACGATACCACCGATGATCCACTCATAGGAAACAACATCGGGACGCAGGATGGTGACGATAATGGCAATGGCCATACCGGCCATGCCCATGATATTCCCGCGCCGGGAGCTGTCCGGTGAGGACAGACCACGCAGCGCCAGAACGAAAAGAATGGCGGAGACCAGATAGGCAAGCGCCGTAAAGTTAGCTGACACGGATCGTCCCCCTTATTTCTGTTTTTTCTTGTACATGGACAGCATCCGCTGGGTCACGAGGAATCCCCCGAAGATATTGACCGAGGCGAGCACGATGGCGATAAAGCCGAAAATCTTGGCGAGGTTTACCTCTGCCGGGCCCGCTGCAATCAGCGCACCGACGATAATCACCGAGGAGATGGCGTTCGTCACAGCCATCAGCGGCGTATGCAGGGCGGGTGTCACGCTCCAGACCACGTAATAGCCAACAAAAATGGCGAGCACAAAAATCGCCAGCCGGAAAACGGTTGGATCTACCATATCCATAATCAGTTCCCTCCCTCAGTTAGTTGCGGGTGGATAATGTTGCCATCGCGGGTGAGCGCGGTGCCGAGAACAAGCTCGTCCTCCCAGTTCAGGTTCAAATTCCCCGTTTCCTTGTCGATCATGGGGTTCAGGAAATTGAAAAGATTTTTCGCGAACAATGATGACGCGTCGCTGGCAAGTCGGCTCGGCACATTAAGATGGCCGACGATCTTGACGCCATTATCCGTCGTCACAACCTCGCCCGGTTTCGACTGGGTGACATTCCCGCCCGCCTCAACCGCGAGATCAACAATGACCGATCCCGGCTTCATCACGGCGAGCATTTCATCCGTAATCAAAATCGGCGCGGTGCGCCCCGGAATAAGCGCCGTGGTGATCACGATGTCCTGCTTCTTGATATGTTCGAACACAAGCTCCGCCTGGCGTTTCTTGTAGTCGTCGCTCATTTCCTTGGCGTAGCCGCCCTCCGTCTCGCCGGTCTCATCACTTTCGACCATGACAAATTTCGCGCCGAGGCTCTCGACCTGCTCTTTCGTGGCAGCACGCACGTCTGTTGCCGTCACGACGGCACCCAAACGGCGGGCGGTGGCAATCGCCTGAAGTCCGGCAACCCCAACGCCCATGATGAAGCATTTGGCGGGCGCAATAGTCCCGGCCGCTGTCATCATCATCGGCAGCGCCTTGCCATATTCCGCCGTTGCGTCCAGCACGGCCTTATACCCTGCGAGGTTCGACTGGCTGGAAAGAATATCCATGGACTGCGCGCGGCTGATGCGCGGCAGCAGCTCCAGCGAGATCGCGGTGATCCCTGCTTTCGCATAAGCCTCCGCCAGATCCTTATGTTGAAGGGCGGCAAGATGACCGATCAGGGTCGCGCCCTTCTTCATCAGCGCGATTTCATCCTCACCTTCTTCTTTAGTGAGCGGACGCTGAATTTTCAGGACAATATCGGCATCTTTCAGCGCAGCGGCCTCATCGGCGGCGATTTTCGCGCCCGCGGCCTCAAAATCCGCATCGGAAAAGGAACTGGCATTGCCTGCGCCTGTCTCGATAATGACCTCTGCGCCGAGACCGACGAATTTTTTCACGGTGTCCGGCGATGCCGCGACGCGCTTTTCATTTTCCCGACGCTCCCGGGGGATGGCGATCTTCATAATCGATCCTCTTGTCTGTTATTTGATGCAGGAATGACAGGCGCCCCGCCGCGCCAGAGAATGTTGCGGGCCGCGCACAAGGCAGCCCGCTTATCCACTAGGTCAGGAAAATCGCCATCAGGATCAACAGGATCACCAGAAAAATGGTGCCATATTTGAACAGCTTGATGAAAGCATCGAAGCTTTCCTTCTGGGCTGAAATGTCCATACTTCCGTTTTCATGCATAACAACAAACCCCTCGTCTATTTCGGTACTGTTTTAATTTGACCTGAAATATACCGAAAAATGCCCGTCGGGCAACAGAATGTCGTGTGCGATGCAATAAAAAGCTGAAATACCTGTGCCTAGAGCGCCTCCAATTCATCGATAAAGCCCTCGATCACGCTAAGGCCCTTCGACCAGAACGCGGGATCGGATGCATCAAGATTGAACGGCGCCAGCAATTCCTTATGCCGGAGCGTGCCGCCTGCTTTCAGCATATCGAAATATTTCTCCTGAAAGCCGCTCTCCGCATCCTGATAGATGGCATAGAGCGCATTCACCAGACAATCCCCGAACGCATAAGCGTAAACATAGAAGGGCGAATGGATGAAATGCGGGATATAGCTCCAGAAATACTGATACTCATCATGCAGCCGGATCGCAGGGCCGAGGCTTTCCTTCTGCACCTCCATCCAGATCTTGCCGATCTGGTCAGGGGAGAGTTCTTCTTTCCGCCGCGCATCATGCAGGCGTTTTTCAAATTCATAAAAAGCGATCTGCCGCACCACGGTGTTGAGCATATCCTCTACCTTGCCCGCCAGCATAATCCGCCGTTTATCCGGATCGGCCTCTTTTTCCAGCAACGCCCGGAAAGTAAGTTGCTCTCCAAAAACACTTGCGGTCTCAGCCAGCGTGAGTGGCGTATCGGCCAGCAACCCACCCTGCGGTGCGGCCAGAAGCTGATGCACACCGTGGCCGAGTTCATGGGCGAGTGTCATCACATCGCGGATATTGCCTTGATAGTTGAGCAAGAGATAAGGATGCACGCTCGGCACTGTGGGATGCGCGAAGGCACCGGGTGACTTTCCGGGGCGCACGGACGCATCAATCCAAGGCTTTTCAAAGAACTCCTTGCCAAGCTCTGATAGTTCCGGCGAAAAACGCCCATAAGCATCCAGAACCGTATCCCGCGCCTCTTTCCATGGGATGATGCGGTCATCGGAATCAGGGAGCGGCGCATTGCGGTCCCAATAATCAATTTTGTCCTGCCCCATCCATTTTGCCTTGATCGCATAATAGCGATGCGAGAGCGTCGGATAGGCAGCCTGCACAGCCTCGGATAACGCGTCAACAACCTCCGCCTCTACTTGATTGGAGAGATGTCGCATAGCGGCCGGCTCCGGGGAGCCGCGCCATTCATCTTCAATCGCCTTATCTTTTGCCAACGTGTTGGTGATCAAGGAAAAGAGCCGGACATTTTCGCCGAAAACCTTGCCGATATTTTTCGCGGCTTTCTTACGGATTTCCGCATTCGGGCTGGACAGAAGGTGCAAGGCCTGCTGAGAGGCCATTTCCTCGCCATCCACCTCGAACTTGAGGCCCGCCACGGTCTCATCGAACAAGCGCACCCAGGCGCTTCGGCCTGAAATATCTTTCTCATGCAAGAGCTTCTCGATCTCGTCGGAAAGCTGGTAAGGCTTGAGTGCCCGCACATTATTCAGCCAAGGCTCATATTTCTTGAGGCTGCTCCCCTCATACATCGCCTGTAGCGTGTCTTCCTCGATCCGGTTGAGTTCCAGCGTGAAGAATAAAAGATCAGTACCGATGGCGCTGATTTTCTCCTGCATGGTCTGGAAGAACTTGCCGATATCAGGGTCCGACATATCGCCCGCATAGACAAGATAGGCGTAGGACATGATCCGGCCTTCCAGCTCGCCAATTTCTTCATATTTGGCGATGGCGAGGTAAAGCTCCTGCCCATCAAGGGAGGTCAGCTTACCCTTGTACTGCTCGGCGAAGGCCTTTGCATCCCGCGCCGCCGTGTCCAGATCCTCAACAAGTTCCGGCGAGGTACGGGACGGATAAAGATCGCTCAGGTCCCATTCGGGCAAATTGGCAAGGGCAGACTCGGTCATGTATAACTCACTCCAACGAAAAAAGGCACTTCCTGTTCATTTAGGAAGCATTCCCTAACTAACAAGAAAATTGGCATGGGCAGAGGCAATCGGTTTTTTTCGGTCCTGTTGCCAGGCCTCGATGCGCAAATTGGCAACGCGGCGGCCCGGCTTGGTGACAACGGCCTCTGCATGGGTTTCAACAGGCTTGCCGGAGCGCAAATATTCCACCGTGATATTGATGATCTTGGGCAGGCGCGTCACCTCCTGCGTTGCCAGCAGATGGACGAGGGCTGTACTTTCCAGAAACGCCCCAACTACGCCGCCATGCAATGCCGGCAAGGTGGGATTGCCGATGAATTTCTTGTTTTCAGGGAGCACACAGGTCAACCCGCCGCCCCAGGGCGCGAGTTGCAGCCCGAGGAAGCTGTAATAAGGAATGATATCGAAGACCGGCTTCCAGTCCATGGTTTCCTTCGCCGAGTTGATCATCTTGACGAAATCTTCTGGTGTCATCTCACTCATTCTGCCGCTCCCTTCCTCTTCGCCGAATAATTAAGAGGCGGCGTATCAGTGGATCGCAGCATGAAGGTGCCGACGGAATTTGCAATCGGGTCCTCTGGATCGCTGTGATAAGCGATGGCGCGAACAAAGGCGATCTGTTTCGTCACCTTGTAGCAGGTCGCGCGGGTGAAGACATCCTCCCCCGGCGTTGCAGGGTTCAGATAGTCGATGCGCAAATCCAGTGTCGCCAGCGGGATATATTCCTTGATTTTTGCGTAGATGCACATGCCCGCGGCCGAGTCGATCAGAGTAGTAATAATCCCGCCATGCAACACGCCATTAACCGGGTTCCCGGCAAACCGCTCCTGATAAGGCAAGCTGAAAACCACCCCATCTTCGTTCATTTCATGCACTTTTAAGCCAATCTCTGCGGCATGGGGGATGCCATGTTCCAGAATATTCTGAATCTGGCTTATATCGAATTCTATCGACATGTAATTTTAGTCCTTATTACTGTATTCTTGGTACCATTTGACAAATTTTGGGAGACCCTCCTCGAGAGACGTCGTGGGTTCATATCCCACATCCTGACGGATCGGATCAATATCGGCGTAGGTCGCTTTCACGTCGCCCGGCTGCATGGGCAGAAGCTCCCGCATCGCCGTCATCCCGAGAGACTTCTCGATGATCGTTACAAAATCAAGCAGTTGCTCCGCCCGATTATTACCAAGATTATAGACTTTATGCGGCGGCTCTGCATCGGTTTTTTGAGGCGGATGCGCCAGCACAGAAAGAATGCCTGTCACCACATCGTCGACATAAGTGAAGTCGCGCATCATGTCACCCTGATTATAGATTTGAACCGGCTCGCCTTTCAGGATTTTTCCGGTGAACAGCCAATAGGCCATATCCGGTCGGCCCCACGGGCCATAAACCGTAAAGAACCGTAGCCCCGTTGACGGCACGCCATAGAGATGGGCGTAAGTATAAGCCATCAGTTCGTTGGCCTTCTTCGTCGCCGCATAGAGAGAGATCGGCCGATCCGTCGCCTGCCCCACCGAATAGGGCAGCTCGCTATTGGCGCCATAGACGGAACTGGAACTGGCATAAACCAGATGCGGGAGCGTCTCAAGATGGCGGCAATACTCCAGTATAGTAAGGAAGCCGGTGACATTTGCATCCGCATAATCGAACGGATGGGTCAGGCTGCGGCGCACCCCGGCCTGCGCGGCCAGATGGATAACCCCGGTGATGTCATCCTGATCCGCCATCGCCGCCGTGAAGGCGTCCCGATTTGCCAGATCGACCTTGCAGAAAGTGAACCCTTCCCGCCCCTCAAGCTGCGCGAGCCGGTCTTTTTTTAACCCGACATCATAATAGTCGTTGAGGTTGTCAACACCGACAACACTCTCCCCCGACGCCAGCAGTGCCTCCGACACATGCATGCCGATAAAGCCCGCCGCCCCTGTCACCAGAATGGTCATGATTTGCTCTCGAGAATGAATAAAATCTATAGATCTATCCTAATGCTATTTTGCTCCGAAAGAGTTAAAAAAATCGGATGACTCCGTAAATAAAATCTATATAAGTCAGTATTATTGACCTTTTTTGCTTTTCATGATAATCTGCTTATATCAATCAGCAGTAATCGTCTTTTTCTAATGGGAGTAAGGTTAAGATGCAGTTGGCGAATGTTTCACTGGACGACAAATACACGCTTGAAGAAGGCCGTATTTTCCTGACAGGTATTCAGGCGCTTGTTCGCCTGCCGTTAATGCAGAAGGAACGTGATCGTGCTGCGGGCCTCAACACAGCGGGCTTTATTTCAGGCTATCGCGGATCTCCGCTCGCAGGTTATGACCAGTCGCTCTGGAAAGCCTCCAAAATCCTTAAAGAAAATGACATCCAGTTCGAACCGGGCGTCAATGAAGACCTCGCGGCAACTGCCGTCTGGGGCAGCCAGCAACTTAATATGTTCAAGGGCGCGCGCTATGATGGCGTGTTCGGTCTGTGGTACGGCAAGGGACCGGGCGTCGACCGGACCGGCGACGTTTTCCGCCACGCGAACAGCGCCGGTACCTCCAAATATGGCGGCGTTCTAGCGCTTGCGGGCGATGATCACGGCATTGTCTCCTCCTCCATCGCGCATCAGAGTGAGCATAGCTTCGCCGGCTGGATGATGCCGGTGTTACACCCGGCCAATGTGCAGGAAATTCTCGACTATGGCCTCCTCGGCATCGAGATGTCCCGCTTCTCCGGCCTCTGGATCGGTTTTAAATGCATATCCGAAACTGTGGAGGGCGGCGCATCCGTCTACGTCTCCCCGACCCGTGGCAATTTTATCCGCCCGAATATCGAGATGCCGGAGGGTGGCCTCAATATCCAGCCCCATGACAACCGCTTTGATCAGGAAATCCGCCTCAACCAGCATAAAATCTATGCCGCCCGCGCCTTTGCCCGCGCCAACCATATCGACCGGGTGACCATGGACAGCCCCAAGCGCCGCTTCGGCATCGTGACAGTGGGCAAGTCCTATTATGACGTGCGTCAGGCACTCCGTGACCTCGGGATCGATGATGACCTTGCCGCTGAAATCGGTCTCACCGTCTACAAGGTCGGCATGCCCTGGCCGCTGGAGCCGGATGGAATCCGCCAGTTCGCCGAAGGGCTGGAAGAAGTGCTGGTGATCGAGGAAAAACGCGCCGTCATCGAGAACCAGATGAAGGAGCAGCTCTATAACTGGGACACCGGTGTGCGCCCGCGTATCCTCGGCAAGTTTGACGAGGACAAGAAGCCGCTGCAACCCTCCACCGGGGAATTGACCCCGGCCATGGTCGCGCGCACCATCGCGGCCCGTATCCGGCGTTTCTACACATCGGACTCGATTGAGAACCGCCTCGCCTTCCTCGACCGCAAGGAAAAGCAACTCGACGCAAAACCGGCGAAGCTGGTGCGGACGCCGTTCTACTGCTCCGGCTGCCCGCATAACACCTCCACCGTCGTGCCGGAGGGGAGCCGCGCCGTTGCCGGGATCGGCTGTCATTTCATGGTCACCTGGATGAACCGCAACACCGACACCTTCACCCAGATGGGCGGCGAAGGCGTGCCGTGGGTCGGGCAACAGCATTTTACCGACGAGAAGCATATCTTCGCGAACCTGGGCGATGGCACCTATCACCATTCCGGCATTCTCGCGATCCGGCAGGCAGTCGCGGCGAAGGCCAACATGACCTACAAGATTCTCTATAACGACGCTGTCGCCATGACCGGCGGGCAATCGCTCGGCGATAATTTCACGCCCTGGCAAATCGCCCAGCAACTCGAAGGCGAAGGCGTCTCTGTTATCCGCGTGGTGACGGACGAGCCCGAAAAATACCCGGAAGGTACGCCCTGGCCGAAAGGCACGACCATTCATCATCGCGATGACCTGGACAAGATCCAGCGGCATCTGCGGGAGGAAAAGGGCGTCTCCATCCTCATCTATGACCAGACCTGCGCCGCCGAGAAACGTCGCCGTCGCAAACGCGGCACCTTCCCCGATCCTGCCAAGCGCGTTATTATCAACGATCTCGTCTGTGAAGGCTGCGGCGATTGTTCCGTCAAGTCGAACTGCCTCTCGGTTGAACCGATCGAGACAGAATTCGGCCGTAAGCGGACCATCAACCAGTCCACCTGCAACAAGGACTTTTCCTGCGTGAAAGGCTTCTGCCCGAGCTTCGTCACCATCGAGGGTGGCGAACTCAGGAAAGCCGCGCCCCATGCCGCAGAAAACCCGGCGGAAGGCTTGCCCGCCCCGGCTGCGCGGGAATTGAACGGTCCTTATCGCATCCTGATTACCGGGATCGGCGGTACCGGCGTTGTCACCATCGGTGCCATTGTCGGCATGGCCGCGCATCTGGAAGATAAGGGCATTTCCGTCCTTGATCAGGCGGGCCTCGCCCAGAAGGGCGGCGCCGTCACCAGCCATGTGCATATCGCGCCGAAACCTGAGGATATCAACGCTGTGCGTATCCCTGCGGGCCGCGCGGACCTTCTCATCGGCTGCGACATGGTAGTGTCTGGTTCTTATGACAGTCTCGCGAAATTTGATGTCAATGTCGCCCATGCGGTGATCAACGCGCATCCGTCGCCGACCATGGACTTCACCCTTGATCCCGACGCGCCCTTCCCGGTGAAGGACACGCTTGATCATATCCGCGAAGCCATTGGCCCGGATCAATGCGACCTGATCGAGGCGAGCGAGATCGCGACGACGCTGCTCGGTGACTCCATTGCTACCAACCTCTTTATGCTGGGTTTCGCCTATCAGAAGGGCCTCATCCCGCTCACGGAAGAAGCGCTCCTCCGCGCCGTGGAACTGAATGGCGTCGCCGTTCCCTTCAACAAGAAGGCCTTCGGCTGGGGCCGCGTCATGGCCCATGACCCGGACCGGGTGATGAAGGAAGTGGCGGAGCTGAAAGGCCCGGCACTCCGGATGCAGCCAACGGAGAATCTGGATGAGATGATCTCCCGCCGGATAGAGTTCCTCACCGGATACCAGAATGCCCGCTACGCCAAGCGCTACAGTGATCTGGTGGCCCGCGTCCGCATGCGCGAAAGCGATGTGATGCCGGGGAACACTTCCCTCTCCGAAGCCATTACACGGTCCTACTTCAAGCTGCTCGCCTATAAGGATGAGTATGAAGTCGCCCGCCTCTACACCGACACAACCTTCATGAAACGGGTGGAACGGATGATGGATGGCGATTACCACCTCAAATTCCACCTCGCCCCGCCGCTCTTCTCCAAGCGCGATACGGACACCGGGGAGCTGAAAAAGAAGGAGTTTGGCGGCTATATGATGAAAGCTTTCGGCTTCCTAGCAAAATTCAAGGGGTTGCGCGGTACCCCGCTTGATCTCTTCGGCTATCAGGAGGAGCGTAAAACCGAGCGTGCCCTGATCAAGGAATTTGAAGGGATCGTGGCTGAGTTGTTGGACGGGCTGACGATGGAAAACCACGCCATCGCCGTCGAGATTGCGGCCCTGCCCATGCATATTCGCGGCTATGGCCATGTAAAAGACAAGGCGATCAAAGTCTATCGCGGCGACCTTGATAACCTGCTCGCCAGCTTCAAGAGCCCCGAGCCACAAAAGCAGGCAGCGGAATAGAGCAAAAGTGGTTCCCCGGACGGGCCATGATTGGGCCTGTCCGGGCGCGCTGTCTCCCGCTATAGAAGGGAAAAGGAGATGACTATGCTCGATCTCAGACCGAACTGCGAAACATGTGATAAAGACCTGCCCAACGGGAAGGTGGATGCCTATATCTGCACCTTTGAATGCACCTTCTGTAAGGACTGCATGGAAACGGTGCATAAGGGCGTCTGCCCTAATTGCGGCGGAAATTTCACGCTTCGTCCCGTGCGGCCTGCCGCGTTGATGGAAAAATACCCGCAGAGCACCAAGCGGGTACTGGTCAAGAAATAGCTAGTCCGGAAAACGGACCCAGTTTGGTCGGCTTTTCGGGGTCGGCTTGTTAGGCGGAGCGGACTTCGGGATGTCCCGCTGTTCCCGAAAGAGCGGCTCCAGACCGCTTCCCAGTGCTCGGATCAGATGCGCCGCCTCCATATTAAGCGCTATTATCTCCTCTGCCCCTGACGCGGCCTCTTCATGCCGACGCGCAGCGGAGATGAGCAGCCGCCGCGCCTCCTCGCCTGTGAACAGGCCATTCAGCACGCATTGCTGCAACATCAATTCAGAGATGGTAAGGGCCGCGAAGCCCGCCGCATCGGTGGAAAATTTCGTCATCGCTCCAAACCACCTGTGGGTTTATTACAGGTGTGTTCTGCACTTAATTATTGCAGATCCGGAATACAAGAGGCGCTGACAGATCCTTAAAAGGCGGCGGCTTCCGGTTCATTCCCTGCGTCGTCATCAGCCGGGTTTTCATCGGCTGCCATGCCAAGTGCATGTTTATACAGGTCAATCATATATTCCTGCTCCTGCACGTCGGCCTTGTCCATCTTGCGCAGGCGCAGCACGGCGCGCATGGCCTTGACGTCAAATCCGGTACCCTTGGCCTCGGCGAAGATTTCCTTGATATCGTCCGCGATACCCTTTTTCTCTTCTTCCAGACGCTCAATTCTTTCGATATAGGACCGTAAATGATCCGCGGCTACTCCGCCGACATCAGCCATGACTTACCTTCTCCGTGAATATATATGCCCATAAACCGGAATGAAATCCGGACAGGCTTTCTAGCATTTCTCCGCTAGACAAATCTATGCCTTTTCAGCAATATTTTTGCTATCCCGAAATGCTTAGTGATCCTTATGACTTTCCTTGAAGGCAGCTTGCTGCTCCGGCGTGGCCTCTGTCTGGTATTTCGCCTTCCATTCATCGAACGGCATGCCATAAACAATCTCGCGCGCCTGCATCTTGTCCATCTCGATGCCCTTCTCGTTCGCCGCCTCCATATACCAATTAGAGAGGCAGTTACGACAGAAGCCGCCGAGGTTCATCAGGTCGATATTCTGCACATCAGTGCGGGTGCGCAAGTGATCGCGCAGGCGACGAAAGGCAGCTGCTTCAAGTTCAAGTGTCTGCTGGTCCATTTTCTTCTCCCTTTGTCATTGCGCCGTTATTTATGAGTCTATGCCGGAAACAGTTTCATTCAAGACCTGATCGACAACTTTTATCAGCGCTGCCTTTTTGCTGTCCCCCGCCTCAGTCGCCGCGCGGTAACAGGCGATCTGCCGCTCCGCCGACGTGCCACGGCGGATTATCTCGCGCGCATGTTGCACCTCCTTCTCGCATCCTAGCGCCGCTGCATCCTCAGCGGTAAGCTCGATTATCTCCTCGATCAGGTCGGCGAACGGCACCGGCGCCGGAATGCCAAAATCGATCAGCTTGCCTTCAACACCAAAGCGCTGCGCGATCCAGCGGTTTTCCTCCACCAGTGTCTGCGGATAGATCCGCCAGCGCTGGTTATTACGGCGCAGGCGAAAGAGCATGCGAAGAACACAGGAATAAAGCGCGGCAACTGTGAGCGAATCCTCCAACAGCGGGCAGACATCGGCAAGCCGCATCTCCAGGGTCGGGAACTTCGCCGACGGGCGCATATCCCACCAGAGCTTCGTCCCATCCTCAATCGTTCCCGCCTCCACCAACGTATCGACAAGGCGGGAATATTCGCCGTAACTCTCAAACCGATCCGGCAGACCTGTCCGTGGTAGCGCGTCAAACACCGTGACGCGGTAGGATTTAAGGCCACTTTCCTCCCCCGCCAGAAAGGGGATGAGGTACTCAGTGCCAAGAGATGCGGCAGGAAATAGCTCGCCTGATTCATCAGATCAATGCGCAGTTCCGGATCCTCGATCGCGCAATGCACATGCATCCCGCAGATCATCATCCGCCGCACCGTCGCCTGCAAATCGCGGGCAATCGTATCGTAACGTTCTTTCGGGGTGTGCTTGAGCTGGTGCCAGTCAGCGAACGGATGGATGGAGGCGGCCATCAAGCCGAGGCCGTGTTTCTTCGCCACCTCCGCCGTGGTGCCGCGCAACTCCGTCAGTGCGTCGCGCGCCTCGGAGATATTACTGCAAACACGCGTGCCGACCTCTAACTGGGAGCGCAGAAATTCCGGTGTCACCAGATGGTCGGGCAGCCGCCGCTCGCATTCGGCAAGAATGTCCTCACTCGGCTCAATGGCGAGATCGCGTGTCTCCAGATCGACAAGCAAATACTCTTCCTCAATCCCGATGGTGAATGTCGGTTCTTTAACGCTCATCCCTGCCCTCCGGCTCATACATCGCAAGCGGCCCAAGACGGCTAAGCGCATCCGCCATGATGTTGGCCCATTTCTCCGCCCCTTGATGCGTGTCGATCAGGTCCTGCCTGATTTCAATGGCGACATTGGGAATATTCCGCTTCATGCCATGCTCATTCATGGTGTAACCCATTGGCTCTCGCGCCGAATAGGGTTCGTTATCCCCAACGACGAGGGAACTGTTCTCACGCAAGATTTTCAACAACGGCAAAGCAATGCGCGGGTCCCTGTCCCAGAGAACACCGATATGCCACGGCCGCTCGAAATCATTCATCACTGGCGTAAAACTATGCATTGAGATCAGGAGTGGCACCTCATGCACCGCGCATTTTTTCTCGATCAGGTCGGTAATCGCACCGTGATAGGGCCGGAAATAAGTCTCGACCCGCTCCTCCCGATCCTCCGTGCTTACCGTCCTGTTCGCCGGGATTTCAACGCCATCGCTCATCACGGGTGTGCTGGCCGGATCATCAGGATAACGGTTAGCGTCCAGCAACAGCCGCGAAAAACGCGCATAAATTGCCGTCGCCCCAATCTTGTCGGACAGCCGCCGCGTCACATCCTCGATCCCGATGTCCCACGCGATATGACGCGCCAGCACGGAATGATCGGTCAGGCCCAGATTATTATATTTTTCGGGGATATGCCGGCTTGCGTGATCCACAGTCAACAACAAGGCACTGTCGCTGTCGGGATGTTGAATATCAAATACGGGAGCGGTGCTGTCTGTCATGGGTCTCAATCATAAGGTACGGAACCGGTGGATACTATCCCAATCACGCCGCGTCTTACAATGATCGGAATTTCGAAAGCCAAATTTTGTAACAGCGCGATAATTTAGCTAACTGCGTCAGTCGATAACCCGCTATAAAAGGGTCAATGCTCACCCAAATATAACACCGCAGGATCCCATGCCCGGCAAGCTTGAAACCTATTTGATCGACGCAATCCGCAATAAACCGCTGAAAAAATTCTTCAAGGGGAAACAGGGCCGCAAGGTACTCAGCAAGGCTCTGCCCGATGATGTCATTGCGGTCACGGTGCAGACGGTCGATCACAAAATAATGGTTGATCCGCGCGATCTGGTGGGGCGTTCTGTTCTGTTGCATGGCAATTGGGGACGCGAAGGAACAAGTGGTGTTGTGGAGTATCTGACACGTATCGGCAAGCTGCACGGGCAAGGCGTTGCCCTCAACCTCGGCGCCAATATCGGCTGTCAGGCGCTTTATCTGAAACTCACAGATCAGTTCGACAAGGTAATCGCCGTCGAGGCCGCACCGCAAAATTTCGAATTTCTGCGCACCAACATCCATCTTAATGACTGGGCCAACGAAATCACACCGATCCATGCCGCCGTCTATACAGAGGATGGCACGATAGAGCTGCATTTGAAGGAAGACGACGTAAGCGGTGGCCATTCCCTGCTTAACCTGCCCGGCAACACCCGTTCTGTCACTGTCACAGCGCTGACCGTCGGCAGCATTGTCCAGCGCGAGAAGGTCGCTCCCGATGACGTGAAGTTTGTCTGGATGGATATCGAAGGATTCGATTTCGACATTCTCCAGGACATCAACCAGACCTTCGGTAACCGTCTGCCGGTCTTTTTTGAATTCTCACCGCGTTTTATTGGCGAGGAAAAGGCTCGCGAATTCATCGCCTATTTAAGAGAGAATTACACGAACATCCTTGATTTCAACAATTCTGGCGCCGGTCCAGGCCCGGTTACCGACTTTGACGCGCTTGCCAAAACCCCGCAACAGGATCTACTCGTATTCAGCGATTAAAACACCGCAACTATTCCAATCTATGGAAAAAACGCAGTTTCCCCCTCACATGAGTGTCATAAAAGGGGTAGTATAGATTTGCGAGTATGAAAAACCTACAGTAACGGGTGAGTGAAATGCGACGACTTAGGAAAACAAAGATCATAGCCACTCTCGGCCCGGCGAGTTCCAGTGCGGACAGCATTGAGGCACTGCATCTGGCGGGGGCCGATGTGTTCCGTCTTAACTTCAGTCATGGCGAACATAAAGACCATGAGGAACGGGCCACCGCTATTCGTGCGCTTGAGGAAAAGACAGGACGCCCCATCGGCATTCTCGCCGATCTGCAGGGCCCGAAAATCCGTCTCGGCACCTTTGAAAACAATTCGGTCATCCTGACCAATGGCGCAAAATTCCGCCTCGACCTCGACGAGACACCGGGCAACCAGGACCGGGTCTGCCTTCCCCATCCGGCGGTATTGCAAAGCCTTGAAGAGGGCAGCATCCTGTTACTCGATGATGGGAAGTTGAAACTTACCGTCATCAAGGCGGACAAGGATTTTGTTGACTGCAAGGTCACCGTCGGCGGCAAGATTTCCGACCGCAAGGGAGTTAATATCCCGAACGCACTTGTAAAGATGAGCCCGCTCACTGACAAAGACAGGCGCGATCTAGATTTCGCGCTCAGCCTTGGTGTGGATTGGGTCGCCCTCTCATTTGTGCAGCGGCCGGAAGATATCGCTGAGGTCAAGAAAATCGTCGCCGGTCGTGCCGCCGTCATGGCAAAAATCGAAAAGCCCGCCGCGGTGGAGGCCCTTGGCGGCATCATCGACCTTGCCGATGCCATCATGGTTGCGCGTGGTGATCTTGGGGTGGAAATGCCGATCCAGGAAGTCCCCTCCATTCAGAAAAGAATTATCGCCCGATCGCGAGAGGCGGGCAAGCCTGTCGTCGTCGCGACGCAGATGCTCGAAAGTATGATCGCTGCGCCGGTGCCAACCCGTGCGGAGGTGACCGACGTTGCCAACGCCATTTATGACGGTACGGACGCGGTCATGCTCTCCGCCGAAAGTGCCGCGGGTGATTTCCCATTGGAAGCCGTGGCAATGATGAACGATATTGCTGTGGAGACCGAGAAAGATCCGATGTATCGAAGCGTGATCGATGCCACGCATGGACCGCTCGAGGCTACTACCGCTGACGCAATCAGCGCCGCCGCCTCGCAGGTGGCAAGTACCATCGGCGCGGCCGCCATCGTCACCTACACGACTTCCGGCTCAACGGCGTTACGGGCCGCGCGCGAACGCGGGGAAACCTCGCTTCTGGTGCTTACCCCTGCACTCAAAACCGCGCGGATACTTGCCCTCGTCTGGGGTCTGCATTGTGTGCATACGTCGGATGCCAAGAATTTCGGGGAAATGGTAGATAAAGCCTGCAAGATTTCCTTTGCTGAGGGATTCACGCGACCGGGAGATCGGGTCGTGATCATGGCCGGGGTCCCCTTCGGAACACCGGGGTCAACAAATATCCTGAGGATTGCCTGGGTCGGCGGGGAGCATTAGAACGCAGAGAGCTAAATCCGTTTCTTGTCCCGCTCGATAATCAATTGATCGAGCCGGGCCTTCACACTTGGCAAATGCGGATTTATGGCAACAGCCTTTTCATAGGCGGAAAGCGCGCCCTCCTCACTCTTTTTCAGGTCATAAATCTGACCAAGGCCGGATAGCGCGCCGAAATGGCGGGGTTCCAGCTCCAGCGTGCGGCCGATATCCTCGATCGAACTGTCATATTCGCCAATCAGGAACAATACTGTCGCCCGCTTGTTCCAACCTTCGGAGAATTCCGGATCGATCTTGATCACCGTGGAGAAGAGAGTGATGGCCTTGGCAAACTGCCCCTGGCTCATATAGCTGATCCCCTGAAGCATCAGGAAATCGACTGTGTCACTGCCAGAGGTGAGCCAGATTTTCCAGATACTCCCCTCGATCACCTTGGCCTTGTCGATATCCTTCGTCTCGGAAAGTTGCCCAAAGAGATCATCGAGCTTAGGGTCATCCTGACGCGCAAACGCTGGATTTCCCCAGAAAAGGAGCCCTGCGATCAGGAGAAATTTCAAAAACCGTCGTCCCATATGACAAGTATAGCGCAGCTCGATGATTTTGGTAGCGCCGTCGGAAAACAAAAATTTGTGAACGCCCGGATCAACCGTCTTTCTGGAGTGCGGCAGGCTTTGGGCCGCCGGTCGCCCAATCAAGCAGTTCCACCGTATGCAGGACCGGCAGGTCCATGCCTGACGCAATCTGCGCGATGCAGCCGATATTCCCCGCCGCGACGAGATCGGGCGTGGTTTTCGCGATATTCGCAACTTTCCGTGCCTTCAGCTTGGCGGAGAGTTCCGGCTGCAACAAATTATAAGTGCCCGCAGACCCGCAGCAGATATGGGATTCCGGGATATCCGCCACCTCAAAGCCCATCTGGCCCAGCAGGTCTTTGGGTTCTTTTCGGATTTGCTGGCCATGCTGGAGCGAACAGGCGGAATGATAGGCAACCTTCAGCCCGGTTGTCACCTTCGGCGGCGTCAGCTCGATGCGGCTCAAAAATTCCGTGATATCGCAGGCAATCGCGGCGACCTTCCCGGCCTGCTGTGCTAGCTTCTTGTCCTTGTGATGAGCGAACAGTTCGCCGTAATCCTTCACCGTGGGCCCACAGCCGGAGGTGTTAATAATGATGGCGTCCAGCCCCTGCCCCTCCATCTCGCGGTCCCAGGCGCGGATATTGGCGCGGGCGAAGCCTTGTGCGTCTTTTTCCTTGCCCATATGCAGCGGCAGCGCGCCGCAGCAGCCTGCCGATTTCGGGATGATCACTTCAACGCCGTGGCGATTGAGCAGGCGGATGGTGGCGTCATTGATCTCCGGCGCGAGTACCTTCTGCGCGCAGCCAGCCATCAGGACAACGCGCATCTTCCGTTTCCCGCCCGCCGGATTAAGGCGACGGCTATCCAGGCGGGAGGCCGGCGGCAGCCTGGTCGGCGCCATTTCCAGCATCGCCTTCAACGGCCCGGAAAAGAGATCTTTTGCCGGACGCGCCAGCTTCGCCCCAAAGAGCGAGAGGCGGAACAGCGTGGGGCGCGGCAGCACAATGCCGAGCACACCCCGGAGCAGCCGGTCAAACAGCGGCCGCTTGTAGGTTTCCTCGATATAGTCGCGGCCATGCTCCACCAGATGCATGTAATCCACACCCGACGGGCAGGTCGTCATGCAGGACAGGCAGGAGAGACAGCGGTCGAGATGCTTTACCGTGGAGGCCGGGGCCGGCTCCCCGCTCTCCAACATCTGCTGCATCAGGTAAATGCGACCGCGCGGGCTGTCGCGCTCATCCCCGAGCTCCAGATAGGTCGGGCAGGTCGCCGTGCAAAAGCCGCAATGGACACAGTTGCGCAGAATATCGTTGGAGCGGGCGAACTTCGGGTCGGCAAGCTGAAGAATGGAGAATTCTGTTTTCATCTCAAACGCTTGCCTTCATTTCTTCACCCGCATACATGCGCCCGGGATTGAGGATGTTCTCGGGGTCGAACCCGTCCTTGATGCGCGCATTGATCTTCTGGATGGCCGTTGGCTGCGGCTGAAACGGCGCAATGCTCCGTCGGAGAGTTTCACTTCCCCGGATCAGTGTCGCATGACCCGCGCCGGAGAGTGCACCCCGCACCAGCGCCGAACCGCCATCCGCCAGCCCGTCGGGCATCTGCACCCAGACAAGACCACCGCCCCAATCGAGGAAATAATCTGCCTCCGCCGCCTTATCACGAATGGCGGCAATGAACGGGGCAGCGTTGGCAGGCGGTAGCGAGAGTTTCCAGAGCGGCCGCTCCGATCCCTCAAAGGCGCTCGCGTTGCTGACAAAACACCAGAGCTTATCCGAGTTATGGCCGTGCAGTTCCTCAAGCGCGCCCTCGCCTTGCAGCATCTCGCGGATGGCTGTGCAGCGGAATTCGGCGGACGGGCCCGGCCCCTCGATCTTGAGGGCCAGCACCGACTTGCCCGGACCGCGGATATACTCAATGTCGCATGTGGCGGCAATATCGGCGGGCAGCCATGCGGCGGCGGCAATATCATGGACGGAGGACAGCCCTCGGTTCATGATCGGCTGCGCCTTCTCCAGCGGCACATCATAGAGCAGCACGGTCCGGGTTTTCTCCGGCCGTGGCAACACCTTGAAGGTGAGCGAGGTGGCGATGGCGAGGGTGCCATAGCTCCCCGCGACCAGCTTGCAGAGGTCATAACCGGTGACATTTTTCATCACCCGGCTGCCGGTCTGAAAGGCTTGCGCGCGGCCGGTGAAGCCCTGAACCCCCAGCAGGTGATCGCGCGCGCTGCCCGCCTTGATGCGGGCCGACCCGGAGAGATTGGCACTGAAGATACCGCCAAGCGTCCCCGCTTCTGCGGCCCCGCCCAGCAGTGGACCGTAATCCGGGGGATCGAAGGCCAGTCGCTGCTCGCTCTGGCGGAGGAGCGACTGGATCTCGGAAACCTTCGTGCCCGCCTTCGCCTTCATCACCAGTTCGGCGGGTTCATACATTTCAACCCCGGTGAGGCCGGAGAGATCAATCCCCTGCTCCGTCGTGACAGGACGGCCGATCCCGGCCTTGCTGCCCGCCCCCTGGATCGTGAGGCCATGCTTGCCAGCGAGCGCCCAGTCGAGCATATCGGCAATTTGCTGTTCTTCGGTGATTTTACTGATTTGCATATCGGCCTAGAATCTTGGGATGTCGGGGAACGGCAATTCGCCATTATGAACATGCATCTTGCCCAGCTCGGCACAGCGATGCAGGACAGGGAAGACTTTACCCGGGTTAAGCCGCCCGTCCGGATCAAACGCGCATTTAAGCCGCTGCTGCTGTTTGAGGTCCTCTTCCGAGAACATTTCCCCCATCAGGTCGCGCTTCTCGATCCCGACGCCATGTTCGCCGGTCAGCACGCCGCCCACCTCGACGCAGAGTTTCAGGATGTCCGCGCCAAAGGCCTCACATTTTTCAAGCTCGCCGGGGTTATTCGCATCGAACAGGATCAGCGGATGCAGGTTACCATCACCGGCGTGAAAGACATTGGCGACGCGCAGGCCATACTGTTTCGACAGCTCGTTCATGCGCTTGAGCACCTTCGGGAGCTGGTTGCGCGGGATCGTGCCATCCATGCACATATAATCGGGGGAAATACGCCCGACCGCCGGGAAGGCCGCCTTGCGCCCAGCCCAGAAGGTCATGCGTTCCTCTTCGGTCTCGCTGATCTGGCTGACGGTCGCGCCGCAGTCCTTGGCGATGGCGTCAATCTGGGTCTGGTAATGGGCGATCTCGACTTCCGGCCCATCCAGCTCGATAATCAGCAGCGCCTCCACATCCAGCGGATAGCCCGCGTGGCAGAATTCCTCCGCCGCGTGAATGGCGTAGCGGTCCATCATCTCCATACCTGCCGGAATGATGCCCGCGCCGATGATCTTGCCGACACAATCGCCCGCCTGCTCGCTGGAAGGAAAACCGATCAACTGCGCCGAGATATGTTCCGGGCTGCGGAGAATGCGCACCGTTACCTCTGTGATGACTCCCAAAAGCCCCTCAGAGCCGGTCATTACGCCAAGGAGGTCATACCCCTCCGCATCGAGATGCTTGCCGCCAAGGCGGACGATCTCGCCATCCATGGTCACCATCTCGATCCCGAGGAGGTTATGGGTGGTCAGGCCGTATTTCAGGCAATGCACCCCGCCCGAGTTTTCCGCCACATTGCCGCCGATGGAGCAGGCAATCTGGCTGGACGGGTCCGGCGCATAATAAAAACCATCCGCCTTGACCGCATCAGTAATGGCGAGGTTGGTGACGCCGGGCTGCGCGACGATGCAACGGTTGTCATAGTCGATTTCAAGGATCTTGTTGAACTTGCCAAGGCCGAGCAGCACACCGTCCGCGAGCGGCAGGGCGCCGCCGGAAAGCGAGGTGCCCGCGCCGCGCGGCACCACATTGACCCCTTCGGCCTGGCAATATTTGAGGATGTCGGAAATTTCCCGTACCGTCGAGGGCAGGACGGCAATCATGGGGAGTTGGCGGTAGGCGCTCAGGCCGTCGCATTCGAAGGCACGGAGATCGTCTTTGTCGTCGATCACGCCTTCCGGATCGGAAATGATCCGGCGCAAGCCCGCCACCAGCGCATCGCGCTTTGCCAGTACATCGGCGTTTGGCTTCGGCATTAACATGGCGGCTCCCCCTTCAGGATTTTCCTGTTCCCCTGACATAGGGCGGAAAGCCGACACTTGGCAAACAAAAAAACCGTCAATGCCGGAGCATTACGGTTTTTTCCACATTACAGAACCAGTAACGTCGACGGCAGATTAGCCCTGACGCGCCTTGAAACGGCGGTTGGTTTTGTTAATGACGTAAACGCGTCCCTTGCGGCGTACCACGCGACAATCGCGATGACGCTTTTTCGCGGACTTGAGCGAGTTCAAGACTTTCATTGTCCAGATCCTAACAACTTAATAAATTTGAAGGCCGGAACATACTGACCCCGGCGCGGCCTGTCAATGAGGAAAAGGTCTGTTTTAGCGAAGAAATTGCCGGTTGCCCGTGTTGGCCGTCAATCAGATGATTTCAACGGGTTTGCGGGCATAAACACGGAAAACCTTGAGATGCCCGGCCTCTATTTCCTTGATCCGGCGCATCCAGAGTTCACCTTCAATGAGAATCCAGTCATGCAGATGGCCGCTTTTCTCGCCATTACTCGTCCGCGCGGCGTAATCCGCAAAAGCACGTAGCACATTTGCCTTGTATTCGACGGTGATATTCTCGGCGATGCTAACCTCAAACCCGGCCGCGGTCAGCAGCTTGCGCGTTTCCTGGACATCAATGGGGTTCGCCCCAATCGGCTCTGCGTCGCGCCATGCTTTCAATTCAGGCGCATCGGGGCTCGTACCTTCCAGCATATAGTCGGACATCATGAACTGGCCTGACGGCTTCAACATCTTGTATACAGCCGCAAAACAACCCGCTTTGTTCGCGACGGGAAACAGCGCCTCGGACGCATAGACAATATCGGCGGATCGCTGTTTGGGGTTGAAATTCTCAAAATCGCAATGGAAGAAGTTCACCTTCCGTGCAAGTCCCGCCATTGTCGTCATCTCATTGGCAGCATCCTGCAAAATCTGGTCTGAGTCGTAGCCAGTGACATAGGCGTCATATTCTTCCGATACCCAGCGGGAAAAGCCGCCGAGACCGCTGCCTAGCTCGGCAACGCTCAACGCTTTATTGATACCGAGTGGTTGCGTCAGCTTTGTTTTTGCATCATCCGGAACGCAACGGGTCATCCCCTCCCCGAAGAGGGTGACCACGGATTGCTGTCGGGCGAGGCTCCACCCCTTGACGGTAGGCGGACCGGCATCGATGACGGCCTCACGCGCCTTATCATCCCTGGATTTTTGGGATTGTTTCCCGCCGTCCAGCTCATAGCCGTCCCACCAGGCCTTCAGGCGGTGTTTGATCGACGGCTTAAGGCCCGTTTCCGGGCTATCCGATTCTGCGCTCATTCAAAAAATCCTGGAATATCTTCCATTACCGGACCAAAAAATTTGACCGTATATTAGAATATCCCAGAAAAGAATTAACCATTCGTAAAACGGTGATTTGCGGTGCCTAGGATACCGGATTTATACCCCGAAATTTCATCGTTGATAGAGCCTATCATTTGGTTTATTCCATAGTGGCAATCGCTATTTTGATTGATTTTGGAATACAGTAAATTAACTATTAGGAGTTCTACGTATGAAAAGATTTACCCTGGTAGCCAGTCTCATGGTGGCGCTATCTGCCTGTGCCGCACCGCCCCCGCCAGGCCCGGGACCAAATGGAATTGTTCGCTATGTTCCGCCCGGACCTAGCGCGGCTCCCGGACCCAGATATGAATGGGTGTATGGTCACGGCCGCGGCTGGGGATGGTGGCATCCGGCCAACGGCTGGTATAGCCGACCTTAACAGTCGGTCTCGGCCTTACGCATTTTCCCAATAGGGCACGCGCAGTTCCCGCTTCATGACCTTGCCGATGGTACTCCGCGGGAGATTGTCACGGAACTCAACCCCGCTGATCCGCTGGGTCTTGCCAAGGCGGTTGTTCACCCAGTCTTTCAGCGTATCCTCGGCCAGGCTTGATCCCGCCTTTGGCACGACAAGCGCGAGCGGGGTTTCGCCCCATTCTTCACTCGGGATACCGATCACGGCGACATCGGCCACATCAGGATGCTGCGCGAGTTCTACCTCGATATCGGCAGCGTAGATGTTGAAGCCGCCGGAGATGATCATGTCCTTCTTGCGGTCCAGCAGGAACAGGAAGCCGTCCTCGTCAAACCGGCCCATGTCGCCGCTCTTGAAGAATACTTTTCCATCGGGAGAACGCCAGATCATGTCATTGGTCAGGTCTTCTCGCCCGTGATATCCGGTCATCATGGCGTCCGACCGGCCGACGATCTCACCAATTTCACCTTGCGCAAGCTGGTCGCCCGCCTCATTGATGATACGGAGTTCAGTCCCCTCGCCCGCCATCCCGACGGAGGCCAGCTTGTCGGGAAATTCCGTGCAGGACAGCGCCGTGCCGATACCGCCTTCGGTAAGCCCGTAAATCTCAATCATCTTGCCGGGCCAGCGGGTGATGATATCGCGTTTCACCCCCTCCCGCAGCGGCGCGCTGGTGGAGAGTTTCACTTCGAAACTACTCAGGTCATATTTGTCGAAATCCGGATGAGCGAGGATGCGCTGATACTGTACCGGCACCAACATGGCGTGGGTAACCTTCTCCGCCTCCGCAATTTTCAGGAATTTTTCGGTGTCGAATTTGGGCATGACAATGATCCGCCCACCGAGTGCAAGGGTCGGAAGCAGCGCGACCAACGTGGTGTTGGAATACATCGCCGTGGAAACAAGCGTGACTGCGCCTTCGCGAACGCCCAGCGCCTCAAGACGGACGACATGCTGGCTGCGCATTTTCTGGCTCTGCTCAATTCCTTTTGGAACCCCGGTCGTACCGGACGAATAGATCAGGTTAAACGGGTCTGTCTCCTTCACATCTACATAAAGAGGATCAGTGGAAGCGCCCTTGATCAGATCTTCGTACGCCGTCCAGCCGCCGCCCGCAAAATCGAAAGCGACATATCCATCCGCCGGAACACTGTCGACCTTGCCTCGGAAAGGCTCGATCAAGTCGCGGGTGGATTTGGAGGCAAAAACAAGTTTCGAGCCGCTATCGCGGATCATCACTTCCAACTGCTCGGAGGATGCCATACCCGAAAGCGGCACAATGCAAAGCCCGGCCTGTAGCGCTCCCAGAAACACCTCCAGATACTCGATGCTGCTTTTCGCGAGGACAGCCACCATATCGCCCCGGCCAAGACCACGGCTTGCCAGCATATTGGCGACCATATTGGTGCGCGGCAGGAATTCCGCCCAGGTCCGCGTCTCGCCCTCACATTTAATAACGTCAAGCGACGGGTTCGCCGCGGCGGCGGCGCGAATACGTTCTGCATAATGCACAAAAGGAAAGCTCTCTTCGGCACTATCCGGCGGGGTGGTCTGGCTCATTCTTTCTCCATTCTCATTCGGTCACAGCGGACCGTGTCAATATTTTTATCGCAGATTAACCCCTGCCTCACGCCAAAGCAAAACAAAGAATGGCGTGAAGCCTGCAGTTTTCTGTTTAAGCCGCGCTATTTCGCCGTGATACGTCCGCCGGTGACCTTATTGACGCCCCCCATGCTCCGGATGTAATTCATCACCGTCGTCGCCATCAGGGTTCCGCCCGAGGCGTTGATAAGCTGTTTCTTGCCCTTCAACACCGCATAGCCGTCGCCGCCATCGGCGATATAGTCATTGGTCGCCACGGTATAGGTTTTCTCCATATCCAGCGGCGCCCCGCCGACCATAACCTCGGTTACCCGGGACCCTGAAGGCAGGGTCTTGTCATAGGTGAAGGCAACGCCCGAGACCTGACCGAAACGCCCGGCCACATCTTCGACCTTGGAGACGGCCGTCTCCAGCATTTCCTTCACATTCGCACCCTTGAGTTCCACAAGGACGGTGACATTGCCAAAGGGCAACTCAGTCAGGATATCCTTGCGCGTTAATGTGGTGCCCGGATCATAGAGCCGGTCACCTCGAATACCGCCACCATTGGTAAAGCCGATATCCGCCTTCACTTCCGCGCGCATGGCATCGGCGATCAAGCTACCAAACGCAGCCTCGGCACTGCGAACAGTGGCCCGCGTCGTATCCAGCATTACCGCCGTCTTGCCGATGGCAACGCCAAGTTCCTTGTCTAGCGCGGCCTCATAATCATCGATGATTGCCTTGATTTCCAGGTCCGGAGTAACACCCTTCGTCGCTAACATTTTCCAGCTTGGCAGAACCGAGAGGCGCTTCTTGCCGCGACTTTCAATCCATTCGACATCAAGGTCAAGCACGCCGAGATAAATCCCGTCCGCGCCAGACTGCATGACAGATACGCCGTTTTTCACGAAGGTCGCCGCGACATGGTCATGGCCCGCCAACACCGCATGAAGTCCCTCCACCTGTCCGGTCAGGTCCTCATCCTTTGAAAGATCAAGATGTGTGAGCGCGACAATAATCTCCGCTCCCTGCTCCTGCAGCGACTTAACCGCCGCCTTCGATGTTTCGATCACATCAGCGAACTCGATATCCCTGCCCGGCTGAGAGAGATAAACCGTCTCCGGCGTCAGGATACCAAAGAAGCCGACCTTGAACCCGCCCATCTCTATAATCATGGCCGACTGCGCGCCCAGCGCCACCTTGCCCGATGCATCGATGACATTGGTGGCGAGCCAAGGAAAGTTCGATTCGGCAATCCGTTTGGCTGTCACCTCTGGCCCGAAGTCAAATTCATGATTGCCGAGTACCGCAATATCAGTTCCGACCGCATTCATCAGCGCGATCATCTCGGTTCCCTTGCTAAGGCCCGACATGATGGAGGGTGAGATCAAGTCACCGCCGAAGGTAACAATGGCATTAGGGGAACGCTCCTTCTCCGCCTTGATCAGGGTCGACAGCTCGGCAAAGCCACCATTTCCCTTGACCCCGGACAGTTGATAGATGTCATTGAAATGCAGGAAGGTCAGTTTTGTCGGTTCCGCCGACACAGACACGGTGAGCAACAGGAACACCGGTGCCAACAGAATGAGCACGCGGCTAAAAAGCGATTTATGTTTCATGTGATTTCCCTTACCCTGATCGAGTTTTCGGATTTCCCATTATCGCAGGAATTATGACGATGTTCCAGCTTCATTCCCAGCTTGCCAAAGATACCTCTCTCATCATGAATTTACCGCTCTCGCGGGTCCTGCTGATGAATGACGCGCGCTTTCCCTGGATCATCCTGGTGCCGGAGCGAGCAGACCTTGTCGATCTCCATGATTTGACCCATGACGACTACAACGCGCTAACGCGGGAAATACGCGGGGCATCCAAGGCAATGGCAGCGCTCTTCAAGGCGGACAAGATGAATGTTGCAACGCTCGGCAATATGGTACCGCAGCTTCATGTCCATATCATCGTCCGCTATCGCAGTGATGCCGCCTGGCCCGCCCCGGTCTGGGGCAAGGGAACAGCCGAGCTTTATGAGGCAGAAGCAGCAGAGACGCGAATAGAGGACATTCGTAAGGCGCTGGAAAGCCTATAATACCTCATAGCCGAACTGCGCCGCCCGCCGGGTGAGCCAGCGCCAGAGTTCCGCCGCGTGGGAGCGCGGGAGGAGCAGATCATAATGTGCCTTGTCCGGCCGCAGCAGCAGGACATTAATCCCGCCGATATCAGTTGTCATCACCTGCCCGACGGCGAATGCGCTCTCTCGGACGTCTTCGCGGATGCCTCGCCGGAGAAGTGCCGCGACTTGCGGACCACCAAGACGAAGCAAACATTTACTATGGCCGAGCGGGACGACACAACCCTCCTCCGGTGTGATGGCAACCTCCAGTATATCCGCCGGTGCCGCCTCCCCAAGATAGGCAAGCCGGTCCTCGCTAAGATGCAGTAGCCTCCCCTCTTTCAGCCGTTGCGACCCACCTTCTTCTGGTAAATCGCTAATGCTCAGCAGTTCCGCGAGTTTGGAGCGAAGGCTGTCCTGCTTCCAATCCCAGAGGGTAACCTCCAGATAGGAGAAATCCTTTATCTCCAAAAGAGTGACGCCCGGCACCTTATCCAGCTTGCCAAAGCGTCCATGAATACGCTCCCCGCGTAGGGTGGAATTACGGTCAACCATGGCCTATCTCCCGTCGCGGCAGGACACGCGGCGACTGCACCTTGACGTCGATCACTGCTTGCCCGTCTGCCGTGGCGGCGCGGATCAGGGTTCCCTCCCGCGCACGACCGTCACTCAAAAGCGCCAGCGCAATCTCCCGATCATGGCTGGGGCTGTAGCAAGCAGAGGTAATCTCCCCGATGCCCGGACCCGTTGCCTCCGTGCCGTCACCCTCATAGAGGTTCATTCTGACGCTGAGTGGCGGAGTCGCCTTCCCCTCCACCTCATAGGAGACAGATTTCAATCCGACAAGCTGCCACCGAGCGCGATGCCTCCCTTCCAGCCGTTCCGGTGGCGCAAGGCCGAGGTCAGCCGCAGTGGCTGTGCCGTTCATCTCACGCGGGCCGGGGCGCCCCGCCTCAATCCGCAAAGTCTCCCGCGCTGCCGTGCCGGCAAGGGTTAAACCCTGCGCTTTTCCTTTCTCCAGCAGCAGGTTCCAGAGGATATCCGCATAGCCCGAACGCGTATAAATCTCGAAACCTGAGCCGATGGCGAGATTGATCCGGGCAAGACGGATCGGCAATTCATCCTGCGTAAAATCGCGGAACGCCATCCGTGGTAACGCCTTCCCCATCACCGACATGGGCAGACTATCGGCCAGCAAAGCTTCCGACTTCGGCCCCATCAGTGCGACACCGCCCCATTCATCCGTCACGTCCGTCATCTGCAAGCGCAGTGGCCTTTCCGAAGCGGCCACCAAAGTGTCGAGCTGGTTGCGCACGGTCAGCAATGACCCCGCCGTCGTGGAAAGCAGGAAGTGCTGCGGCGCGAGGCACCAACCAAGAACAGAAGCAAGCACAATTCCGTTTTCCTGCGTCAGCAAAGCAGGACGCATCCGCCCCGGCGCAAGTTCCGCCCGTTCCCCGAAAGCGCGGGCGAGCAATCCAGCCGCATCAGGCCCCTGCAGATCGATCTTGCCAAGATGGGAAAGGTCCGCCATGGCAACATCCGTCCACGCGGCCCGTGCCTCCCGATGACGCGCCGCTTTCAAGGTCTCATCTTTTGCAGGGTACGCAGCAGCGAGTTGCCAGCCTTGCGAAGGACGATGCAAAGCCCCCGCTCGCTTCTGCGCCTCATAAAGCGGGCCGCGCCGAATTTGAGAGAGGGTTTCCGGCCTTGGATTGACCATATCCTCCCCTTCAGGGTTTTCCGGTATGACGCGCGGGAAAACGCCTGCTGACTGGATCAGGCTGTCACACTCAAGATGGATATCGCGGTTAAGTGGATCGGATCCCGCCTTTTGGATCACTATGCCCTGAATATGCCGGAACCCGATGGCGCGAACAACCCGGTGATGCGGATAGAGCGGGATGCCAGCACGGCGCGCGAAATGATGGCAGACGGAGGGGACGTTTTCGCGCGCATCAATAATCGCAGTGGGTTTTATCCCTCGCGCAAGCAGCGACGCCGCGAGCCGATACCCGTCTGTATGCCCGACATAAAGCACCATACAATGCCCTGGTAAAACAGCATAGCGACCGATCAGGGAAAGAGCATATTCTAGATTAAAAATTCCCTGCAATAAATTATTTTGAAAAGAAAAAATCTGATCTTCATATCCAGTTTCGATGATCATTTCCCGCGCCTCAATTTGGCGGAACCGGCGATCCGGTAAATGCGGATTGCGTGTTGATAAATGCCGCTGCGGACGTTCCTCCGCATGAAGACGTCTTTCCCCTATTCTCTGTAAGGCCGTGGTTCGGGAAAGCATCCGGACATTCGATAGAACTGAGAGACGCGCGAGCGCCTGCCGCCGCCATTCGCCGGGCGCAAGGCCATCAATCCATTCATCGTCATAAAGCAAACTGCCGCCGAAATCGAAATCCCTCTCTACCAAAATTACATCCTGCCCGGCCTCTGCCTTCTCCAGCGCGAGGGTCAACCCGGCCGGACCACTGCCAACAACAAGGCAATCCGTATGGTCATAGACATATTCTGTTTCCAGTTCCGCATCCGTTTCTGCGGAAGGCGCATAGCCCGGCAGAAAACGGCGAAAATGGCCGTTGGTCCGCTGCCGGGCCGCAAGATCGTCATACAGTTCCTGTGTCACGGGACGGGTGGCGGCAGGTTTTTCTCCGCCGCGGAGGAGAGAGACATTCTCCGGTACGTTAATCCCGTAGGCGAGCAACGCAGAGGCAAGTGTATCCCCCGAAAATCCGCGATAGCCACGCCCACCAAAGCGAAACGGCACCAGCCGGCTGCGATCTACCGCACCACCGCTGATCCTGTAGGCAGGCTGGACTTGTCCACCCGGAATTCTCAATTTAATTGGCCAGATACGCGCCATCACTACTCATCCTTATTCCGCTTCCTTTCTAACAGGAACGGACAGTTTTACACTACACAGGATTATAGTACATATTGTGGCATTCATTTGGTGTTCTCCAAGGAGATATAAAAGAAAAGAAATGTCAAAAGAATTGAACAAGATACTACGAGTTCTTGAGGAACTACGAAAGATAGATCCGGAGATGCAGCTGCAAATGGCCGCAACGTTAATTCTTGTGGCCAATAAGCAAGGAATAACAATGAAAGAGCTTTCAAAAACACTTGGTATCTCCCAAGCTTCATGCTCAAGAAATGTGGCGGCATTGTCGAAATGGCACCGGCTCAACAAACCGGGACATGACTTAGTTTACGCTTCGGAAGATCCGGCAGAGAGACGTCGCAAGATTGTTTTCCTGACCCCTAAAGGTGAGCAAGTAGCTGAAGCCTTATGTTCATTGATAAGCGCCAACGATTATTGACAGATATCCCCACAGGGCCTAGCCTTTTTCGGCGCAGTACCGTCAACATAAGGATAATAATATGACGAAACAATCCTGTCTTGTCGTCGGCGCGGGAGATGCGACCGGCGGAGCCATCGCCAGACGATTTGCCCGCGAAGGGTTTGAAACCTGCATCGTCCGTCGCGCCCGGCATATCGATGACCTGAACAAGCTTGCCGAGGATATTGGCAAGGATGGCGGCAGCGCCCATGCCTTCGGTGTCGATGCCCGCGATGAGGAAGAAATGGTCGATCTGTTCGCGAAGATCGAGAAGGACGTCGCCCCGCTTGGGGCCGTCATCTTCAATATCGGTGGCAATGTCAATTTCCCGATTACCGAGATGACAAGCCGTGTGTATCGCAAGGTTTGGGAGATGAGCAGCTTTGCCGGCTTCCTGACCGGACGGGAGGCGGCGAAAGCCATGCTGCCGCGTGGAAAAGGCACCATCCTCTTTACCGGGGCAACAGCCTCAATCCGTGGTGGGGCGGGATATTCTGCCTTCGCCGGCGCCAAGCATTCGCTCCGCGCCCTCGCCCAGAGTCTCGCACGGGAACTGGGGCCGCAGGGCATTCATGTCGCGCATATCATTATCGACGGGGCCATCGATACACAGTTTGTCGCGGAACGCTTCCCCGAACGCTATGCACTTCGCGAGAAAGATGGCATCTTACAGCCCGAAGATATCGCCGAGAATTACTGGAACCTCCACAGCCAGAACCGTTCCGCATGGACTCATGAGATGGATCTGCGCCCCTGGATGGAGAAAATGGCCTAAGGCACCGTCAGGACAATCTTGCCGACATAGCCCTTCTCGCCAAAGACTGCCTGTGCATCGCCGATATTGCGCAAGGTGAATGTCTCGGCCACCAGCGGTCGTATCTCCTTGCGTTCTATCCGGCGGACCAGATTGCCGAAGACCTCGGCGTTAAGAACAGTGCAGCCGAAAAAGCTTAAATCCTTGAGATAAAGGGTGCGGATATCCAGCTCGACAATCGGTCCGCCAATGGCCCCTGCAACCGCGTAACGCCCTCCCTGCCTAAGAATATCCAGCAGGGTGGGCCATTTCTCACCCGCAACGAGGTCGACAACCACATCCACGCTGTTTTGGCCAAGTTCGGCAACAAAATCATCGTTCCGACCAAGAATTCTTTCGGCGCCAAGATCAGTAATCGCCTGCGCCTTGGACAGGCTTGTCACTGCGATGACTTTCGCGCCGCGGGCACGGGCGAGCTGCACCGTGGCCGACCCCACACCGCCGGAGGCGCCAGTCACCAGAACCGTCTCCCCCTCCTTGACGCCAGCGCGGGTCAGCATATTTTCGGCGGTGGAATAGGAGCAGGGAAAGGAAGCTAATTCTACATCTGTTAATTCGCTGTCGATTGCATAGGCGTGACGGGCGGCAACTTTTGTATATTGCGCAAACCCGCCGTCACATTCGGAGCCGAAATACCACGGCGGATCCAGCAAGTCGCCGTCGGCTTCTCGGATACAGGGTTCAATCAAAACCCTCTCGCCTACGCGGGCGGAATCGACAGCGTCACCGACAGCAACGATATGCCCGCAGACGTCCGCTCCCTGAATACGCGGAAAAGAAAGCGGTTGTCCCGACCAACTGGCATCTTCGCTATCGGCACTTCCCTTGGAGTACCAGGCAAGCCGCGTATTGATATCCGTATTGTTGACGCCTGCTGCCGACACCTGGATCAGAACATCTTGCGGGCCCGGTTTTGGCATGGGGAGATCCTCCCGCCATTCAAGAACCTCAGGTCCGCCATGTCCTGTGAGGACAACGCCCTGCATCTTGGTGGGTAGGGTCATGGGTTCCTCCGGATGCAATGTCATTTTCATTGCTTTGAGTTGAGAGCTGCTATTCTGTATGTCGATTTTGGCTTGTCCTGCCATGTAGGATCAGGCCATCCATAGTCAATGGCAAAGGCTTACTTCGGCCAGCCCTGCCAATCGATCCAGCGGCCGTGAAAATCGGCACGCCCGACCAGATGCTCCTCTCCTGACGGCCAGAGGATGAGCGTCAGGCCGGTGCCGGGAGACTTTCCGTCAATCTCCATGCGTGCCCAGGCGAGCGGCGCGTCCTTCGTCGCCCGTGCCCCGGCGGCGCGGATGATTTCCTCTCCCCGTGCCCGGGCCTCCTCCGGCAGATACTGCCAGGCAATCGTGCTGTAGATAACATGGGCGACACCTTTCATCGGCTCCGCTGTGCGCGTTTTAAGCCAGTCGAGGGCGTCGGCCTTCTCCACCTTCTCCGGTTGATGCGCGGCAATATCGAAGGCCGCGCGGGTGCGCTGCAAACGGTCCGCCTGATCCGGCCAGATGAAGGACAGCATTCGCTCCCGATCAGCGGCATTACCCGGATCGACGGGAAGTAGATCGCATCCGGCCCGCGTGTGAATATCGAGGGCGACGTCAGGCGCCGCATCGCCCAGCCATTTCGGCGCGATATGAACAGCCGATGCAGGATCACCAAAACTGTCTTCGCCTAGTGTGATATGAAATTCATCGAGGAAAAGGTTAAGTCCCGCGCTCGCCCCGACCTCAGACAGGACAAGCGGCAGGCCGGTCTGGCGAGTCACCTCCAGAAACATTGGCAGGGTCGCGCCGACGCGCCGTACCTCGTTGGTTTGCGGCGGGCCCTTTAGGCGATCGAGAATAAAGGACTCTTCGTCAACCAGCGCCCCCGCGATGGCAGCCCAAAGATCGTCATCGGAAACGCCGCCATGATGCGGCGGATAGACGGCGGCGAGCGTCTTGCTTTTTCCCGTCAGCACCAGCGCATGCAACGCGCCGCAGAGACGGAGCGGGACTGAATCCCCGAGCGCGGAGGCATCCCCCTCCCAGCCGAGGATGGTACCGGCAACGGCGCCACCATCGAGCCGGGCGCTCGCGAGGCGGCACACTCTTGCGGTAAAAACAGAGCCGAGCTTCTCGCAGGCTTCCCCTTGATCGCTGAAAATTTCCCGTATAGATCTGGCCATTAATCCTGTCCTCCAGTTGTATGTTTCCCTTGCCGCATCGCAACGACGGACGTGATAAAAATGAGCGCGCAACCCGCGAGAACGCCAAGCGAGACCAGCGGCAGATCATCATATCCCCAGCGCACGGAGACGAAATTCGAAATCCAGGAGCCGACAGAAATGCCAAGATAAAGTGCCGCGGCATTGAGCGCGAGCAGCAGGCTACGCCGCTCTGGGTCGATATTGGCGATGCGCTGCTGCTGCGGTGAGTGGAACATCATCCCAAAGGCAGACCAGATCACGATGGCGATAAAAGCGAGCCACAAGTTCGGGCCAATCGCCCAGATCATCAAAAAACCCGCGCCAAGCCCGATAAGGGTGATGAAAATAACCCTGTCCGGTCCGAAGCGGTCACTCAGCCGCCCGGCAAAGACATTGCCCAGCACCCCGTTGATCCCATAAGCCAAGAGTACCAGCGCGATCAGGTCTTCAGCGAGGCCAAATTTATGCGACATAAAAGGCGCGATCAGGGCGTAGGTGCTGAAAATCGCGGTCATCTGCAGAAAGGTGGTGAACACCGCAAAGGAGGAACGAACGTGCGTCAGCGCCTCAACAATATGAGAGAACCGGATCGGCGCGCCGGCCTGCCGGTCCTTCACAAAATAGAGGATAGACGCCATGGAACTCAGCGCCACCAAAGCCAGTAAAAGATGTACCAGACGCCAGCTCATTAAAGTGCCGAGATAAGCGGAAATCGGCGTGCCGAGAACAGAAGCGAAGGTCAGTCCGGCGAAAACGATCCCCATGGCCCTGCCCTGCTGCTCCGGTGGGGCGAGGCCAGCGCCAATGGCGGAGCACATCGGACTGATCGCGGCTGCGCTGAGGCCCATCAGCCCGCGCGAAATAAACAACATCTCGTAACTTGTAGATGCCGCCCCCAATACCAATGCGAGCGCCAGAAGGCCAAGCCCCGTACAAAGTATTTTTATTCGCGCAAACCCGCTGAAAATCACCTGTGTTAGCGGCGCGGCAATAGCGAAGGCGAGCGCAAAGACTGTCACCAGAAAGGCAATATCCGAGGGCGGCACCTGAAGCCCGTCCGATATCTGCCAGGTCAGCGCAATAACCGAAAGACTGGATGTGCCGACCATGAAATAGGCGGAGCTGAGCGACACTAACGCCCAGAGCGGAAAAGGTTTTTTTGTTATTGTTGTCGTTTCCATGCGCGGGAGAATAGCAAATGTCTCACCGCCGACCTAGCGCGAAATACCGCGCACTCCACTCATAATTTCGGTTCCGCATGGAGCTGAACGATATTCTCCGATCCGCCGTCAATGATGGGATACCACGCACGGGTTAAGGGATCATGCCCCGGGATGATATGATTATCGCTATCAGCAAGCGAGCGCAGCGTATCGTAGCCGCGCAATGTCTGTTCCATATCCACAACGATGGGGAACGGCTTTCCGGTGCGGTAATTCTCATAAAAATGGCTGCTGTCGGAAGCCAGCACCACCCAGCCCCGCCGGGTCCGCACGCGCACACATTGCTGCCCGCGTGTATGCCCGCCGATCAGATGGACCTCCACCCCCGGCGCGACTTCCCTTGCCCCCTCGCAGAACTCGACATTACCCGCATAAAGAGAGCGAACCATCTCGATCACATGCTCCCCGGTGAAAGGATGGCGCAGCGCGTCATGGCACATGCAGGGGCCGGTGACATATTCAATCTCCGCCGGTTGCACATAGAGTTTGGCGTTGCGAAATTCATAGAGCGATCCGGCATGGTCATAATGCATATGGGTCACAATGACCTTGTCGATACTCGATGGCGGCAGGCCGAAATCGGTCAGCATCTGCGCCGGTGTCTGTATGATCGGTCGGTTGCGGAGCTTCCCCTCCTCCGCATCGAAGCCGGTATCGACAAGAATAGTCTGACCGCCATTCTTCAGAACCCAGACATAGAAATCGATAGGGTGCGGCGCATCGTGATCATCGGCGAACAGAAAAGATTCCCGCCGCGTCCGGTTTTCCTTCGCCGCATAGCGTAGCGCGTATATTTCCCAAGTATCGTTCATAATCCCTCCCTCACCGGCCTTTGCGCCGTTTTTGTTTATTATCATTCGAGAATACGATGTTCGATGCGGGATGCAACAGGCTATATTGTCGTAACTCTCGCTTCGCCTGAGAAAAAGATAAAGAGGATCGGTGAAAACTGATCTTTTTTGAATAACTGCAGGCTATGTAAAACAGGTGAAAATTCATCCATAAATGGATTAGACCTTGCGGACCGCCTCCCGATACTTTATCGAAAAAGTAGAAAAATATATGAATCAACACTCAATTTTTATTGCTCCACAATAATAAATCAGGATCGGGATATGAAATACTTTGCTGTTGTCGCTTTTGCATTGGCTCTCACCGCTTGCGCCGCCGGGACAAATTTTCAGAAATTGGGACCGGATCAACTTGCCTATGGAAAAAGCACCTCTGTTGACGTCGTCCAGAAACAAGGCTCACCAACTAACACGGGAACAACAACAAAAAATGGAACGTCCTTTGACTTTGTTGCCTATGTATTCGCAGATGCTGGTGGCAAACCCGATACAGAGAATGTGACGCCAGCTCGTGGGCAAACTTTCTATTTCAAAGATGATATTTTGGTAGGGAGCGACTTTACGAGTTCCTGGGAAAGCGACTCAACCAATTTTGACGAGAGTAAAATCGACATGATTAAAAAGGGTTCGACAACGGTCGACGAATTGGTCGCGCTTTTCGGACAACCGAACGGTGAGTATATCTATCCCTTTGTCGCCAATGAAGGAGAGCGAGCCAAAGTATACATACATTCACAGACGACCGTAACAGGACTGGAAGTTTCATCAAAAAGAAAAGAACTCATCGTAACCTATAGTCCCGCAACCAATGTTGTTACCGATGTTGAATTTAACAAGGCTGGCATTGAATAATATTATATCATTGGCAAGAAATTTCGCGTGGTAAACCACAATGATCGCTCCCGCCTATGTGTATTGTAAAATCCGGTTTGAGACCATGAAATCTGGCATCTTTGCTGTCTTGTGTCTGGTTCTTCTCAATGCGTGCGCTGCGCCAAAATTAGACCAGAACTTCATCTATTCAGCGGCAAGTCCGAATGCAATGATTGCTGTGCGTGACTATCGAATAAAGAAAGGCGCGACTGTTACCATACGCAAAGTTAATATGGCAACAGGCGAGCTTTTCGGTAGAGCTTTAATTCTAGGTGACAACAAAACCACGAGTACGCCTGCATTTCATATGAAGGAGCTTCCTCCCGGAGTTTATTCGATTGTTGCTATTACAACGACAAGCCAAGTCAGCTTTAGACGTTATGTAAATCACAAATGCTATTCACCTATACTAGAGGTTTTTGAGATTTCCGCTGGCAAGATCAACGCGGTAAAGGTCGGAAAACTCCGGCCAGGAACGTCACTTCCAGAGCCGGAGCTTGATAAAATATTAAGTACCTTTGCGGGAATAACCGCGCCGGTAAGGCAAGCAAAACTGCTCGGGTATCTCGACGTAAAAGGGAGAGAATGCCGAAGCAAAATGCGTGAAGATATTAAAGTAAAAGTACTGAAGATAAGTATGGGCACGGCAACCTAATTTATAACGGTTCAGCGATACCCAGCACACTCTGATATACGAAGTTCAATCCCCCCGCCCCTGCACTACCGCCATATGGGTATAGGCGATTTTTAGGAGGGGGCAATCGATGTTCTCTGGCGCGCCTTTTTCGATCAGGTCGCCGAGAATATGTTCATGCTCCGTGCGGAGGCCGCCGACAAGATCGCGCATCATTGAGGCGGTAAAGATCGAGCCCTCTTTTGTCAGCATGGCAAGCTGCCCGGCCTGCACTTTCTCAGGGATCGGATGGCTGTTCGCGGCGGCAATGGCGCAGGCCTCGGCATGGGTGCGGCGGGACATCTCCGCGCCGTAGCGGGTCGCGACAATCTCCCCGATGGAGCCAAGGCAAAGCGTTGTCATGGCCGCAAGCGTCGCCAGCATCACCCATTTCTCCCAAAGGGACTGCTCGATATCTTCGCTATAGGTGAAGTTGAAATCTGCCTTCTCGCAAAGCGCGGCAAACTCCCGCGCGGTCGCTTCCTGTGCGGTTGTGCGATGACCAACAATGAGCCCGCCAAGATCGCCCAGACGCTTGACCGCGCCCGTCTCCGTAATCATCGCCGCGATATGGGCAACGCCGCCCATTACCCGATCTTTGCCATATCTGCCATCCAGAAATTCAAGATGGTTGTAGCCATTCAGGAACGGCAGAAACAGCCCCTTCCCGCTCGCCTTTTCGAGAGAGTTCAGCGAGTCCCTCAAGTCATATGATTTCGGCGCGAGCATGATCAGGTCATAATCGGGCGTCAATTGATCGGCGGTCAGTGATTTCGGGTGTACGGTGAAGCTGCCGCCATCATTCTCGATGGTGAGGCCATTTTCAGAGATCAGCTTGTGCCGTTTGTCGCGTAAGAGGAAGGTAATATCCGCCCCCGCCTGCATCAGTTTCGCGCCAAAATATCCGCCCACGCCCCCGGCGCCTACGATCAGTATCTTCATGAATGTTGCCTCAACCATTTTCCCGAGTTTTAAAGTGATCGATCCTCTATGGGACTTTTGCGCTTACTTATCAATCAGCAATGTACCCGACTTGGAATTGTCTCGCGGCTTTTCTGCTTCCGGGTCATTCTGGCTGATGGTCAGCTTTGGTGGCGGCGGGCCTGCGACCACCTCCTCAGTCTCTGGTGGTGTGGTTGTAGCGGCGGTGGGGCTGCCCCCCAGCTTCGGCGTGCCATCGGTACTCTGGTAATAGATCAGCTGTGGATCAGTCGGATCAATGTCATTTGCCTCAAACGCTTCCTTGATGGCGCGGACCACGCGTGAACGGGTCACCACCTCGGCGGAGCGTTCGGAATTAATCCACCAGCGGACCTTCATCGCGAGGGAGGTTGAGCCCAGGTTCCAGCAGAGGATCTGTGGCGGCGGATCGGTCAGGATTTCATCCACCTGCTCTAGCGAATTCTCGATGATAGTGGTCATCTTGCCAATATCATAGATATAACCAACCGTCAGGTCGATCTCGACCCGGCGCTTCTTCTGCGAGGTATGGACAACGACGGTGCCGGTATAGATTGTCGTGTTCGGAACGACAATATCCCGGCCATCATAGGTCCGAATAACTGTCGCCCGCGGTTCAATGCGCAGGACTGTCCCTTCCGCATCGCCGACTTTTATCTGATCGCCGCGCCGGAACGGCATCCTGAGCAGGATCAGTAATCCCGCCAGCCAGTTCTGCAGAATATCCTTGAAGGCGAAACCGAGTGCGAGTGAGCCGATGCCAAGGCTTGCCAGCATATCTGCAGGCTTGACGGAGGGAAAGACAATGGTCATTGACAAAAGAAGGCCAAAAACAATCACCGCCCAGAAACTGAAACTGGAAAGGATGAGCCCAAGGTCCCGCCGGTCCGTGCGACGGAAATACGCCACCACCAGATGCTTCACCATATATGCCAGAAGGCTGAACAGGATCATCGCAAGCAGGCCGACAATCATATTGGGAACAAGCCCGTAGAATGTGTCCGCCCAGTTCCTGATCGTCTCCTGTGCGAGAGTTACCCCTGTGGCAAGAGGTTCGGCATTATTCATTTCGCGCCCTTCTCTTGCTGCTCCCGAACAGCTTTACGGATGGCGGGCGGCAGCACTTCGACCACACTCTCGATATCTTCGGGCAATTGGTTTGACTTTTCAACTTCTCGTATCAGCAAGAGTGCGTGTTCAGTTAGCAGGTTCTGGACCCCCTTCCCACAGGTCGCGCAGAGCCGCGCATAGGCCCGTGCGATACAGATCGCCATCAGGATATTACCGCCCGAGGCCTGACGCAGCGGATGGAACGCCTGGTTGATCAGGTTGCCGATGGACAGCTGCGGGATCATAAGCCGGATGTTACCCTCCTCATCCTTGTGGATGGAAGCGGTGGCAGCCTCCTGCGTGTCCGCCTGAGACAGGGCGTCCGAAATGCCATCAACCGTGGCAATGGCCGTGTAAGTATCATTGACGCCGGGCGACAGCGCCCTGAGTGCAATTTCCAGCAGCAGATTGACGGAGAACTCAATCGGGCTGTCTTCCGAGCGGGAGGGGCGGATCGAGATCTGCTTCTGGATGGAATCCACGGTATCTTCATCCAGCTCCTTCGTCGCCTTAATCATGACTTCCTCGCCAAGGGTATAAGCGCCGCGCGCTTTCTGGATCTCCAGCGTTACGTCAGCCTTTGTCGCGATTTCCGTCAGTTTATCTTCATTGAGGGACCCGAGATAACCGGGTTTACCGGCGGTAATGTCGAAAACGAAGTCATCGACCTTTTCCACGGCTTTTTTACGCTCCTTATTCTCTTCTTCTCCCCGGCTCTTGTTCCGGGCATCAAGGGCGGCCTTCAGTTTTTTCGTGATGGCGGCGATTTCATCATCGATGGCAACGCTTTCAGAGACATTTCTGACAAAATAGATAAGCTGCATCACGCAGAGCGTCGCCAGAACCTCAGCCCCGAGGATAGTGAGGTTCGGTACAAAGTCGCTCTTAACGAAGGTCGTGGCCAGCAGGGCATAAATAAAGGTTCCACCGAAGATGCCGGCCGTCACCTGGTTCACGATATCAGAGGTAAATCGTTTCAGCATTCGCGGCGCGAGATTGCCCGCCGCCAGGGCAAACACCACAAGAACGATTGAGTAGGTCAGCGTCAGAGCCGACATCGCCCCACCGGCGATCACCGAGAGGATTGTGCGGGCCGTTTCCGGCGCTAGGTCCTGCAAATACGGATCAAGCGCCCGGAGACTCCAGAAACTCTCTCCATAGCCAATTACTAATGCAAAGGCGCCAATCGACAGGGCAATCCCCGCCGGAATGGTTTGCAGCATCACGAACGGATGGCGCAGGAATGCAAAATTCATTGTATCTTACACATGTTTGAGTACCCTCTTGCTTGTCGCAAGCTAAACACGATGCTCGGGATTTTCATAGTCAAATCAGTATCCGGTATTTCGGTTATTCCATGACTTGAAAGCCCGCCAGCCAGTGGCAGCGTAGACGCCATAGGCATCAGGTTCCACGTCACACCCAAAAATGAGATATATATCACACTCGCGCTTCTTTTTCCCATCAATCCCTTGAACTACCGCGCCAGCAGTGTAGATGGTCCCCTTTAACGCACCTAGTTTCCGTTCGCATATGAAGTTTCGTTGCGAAACGGAGATTTTTAGGTAAGATTATAAAAATCTAAACTACGAAGACTGGCAACCGACGCGATATGAAATCAAAATTCCGGATAATATTGGAAAAATCTTTCGACAACTGCGATCTGCAGGTGCGGGATTATGGTAAAGAGCAGTTAAACCTGATAAAAGCGACAGGCCCGATTGACCGTCGGCAACGTGGGATCGTCTTTCGTGAAATCCTGAAAATTAACGATACAGGCAACTTCTTCTATATCCTGGATAACCGGGGCGGCTTCGAGATCGAACTCTCCCCCGCCGACATGACTTACCTCAATGCGCTGCTCTATGATGGCGGCATTCGCTATGTACGTGGCGGAGTTGTCACTCTGGACGTCGCCTATAGCCTGTTGGTTTCCCTCGCCAAGGCCAAGGCGCGCGCCGAAAATTTCGAGGTTGAACTGGTCTCCACCACAATTTTTGTCGAAGCCGAGGAATTTGTAAAATCAAAATTGATCGAACTGGTGAATGCCAGCAAGGAAAAATCTCTTACCGGCAACCTTTTGAATATCCGAAAATGGTAGGCGCTACAGGGTTCGAACCTGTGACCCGCTGATTAAGAGTCAGCTGCTCTACCAACTGAGCTAAGCGCCCACAATAGGTTCATATATCGTGGTATTCCGGTACGGAGCCTGTCTGGATCCGCGCCGGGAGCGATTGTTTAGCACAGGAAATCCGGCTCGACAAGAGGCGAAGGAGACAGTAATCGCTCGACAAGGAAATTTCTGCACTTTATTGTCGATTCTCCAATTACTTGTGCTTTCTGCCATATGCTTGTCGGAGAAGGACCTTTTTTAATGGCCAAGCAGTCACTATTTGAAAAGTATGGTGGTTTCTCCACCGTCAGTAAAATTGTCCTCGATTTTTACGACGTCCTGCTCGATAGCGACGAAGTTGGCCCCTTTTTCGACGATGTGGAAATGGCTCGGCTAATCGATCACCAGACGAAATTCATAGCCTCGCTTTTGGGAGGCCCTGCCTCCTACACCGATGAACAACTTTACCGGCTGCACGAACGGCTGAAACTTGAAAACCAGCATTTCGACGAGGTTTTGGAGACTCTTAGCAAAACCCTCGCAAGGCATGGCTTCAGCGTCGCAGATATAGCCCAGGTTAACGACGAACTTGAGCAGAGGAGATCTGTAATTGTTAGCCAAAATGTCGATTGAAGCCATTAACGAACAACTATTGCGCGCGATCGGCGTCGGCGTTGCCGTGCTCAATCTGGCGGACCATCATTTCATTTTCCGAAACGAGACCTTCACCGAATGGTTTGAGGGCGACGGGAAACAGGACAAGCTGGAAAACCTGCTGCCGGAACTGGATTTCGCCGGCCTGATGGCGGAGCTGAAAGAAAACGGCCGCTTTACCGCAGAAATAAAAAATAAGAAAAAACGGCGCGAACGCACTTTTGCCATCGATTTTACCCTGACACAGGAGAATGATATCGAGCTTATCATTCTCGTCTGCCAGAATATTTCCCGTATCCGCGAGCTGGAATCGATGATCGACAGCTACTCTCAAATGGTCGAGCGGAACACTCGCGAAATCAAGCGCGAGAAGGAACAGGTGGAAAAGCTCCTGCTCAATATGATGCCCCGCTCGGTCTATGATGAGTTCAAGACGTTCGGCGTGGTCATCCCCAAGCTCTATGATCCTGTCTCGGTGCTGATGCTCGATTTCGTTGGCTTTACCCAAATGGCGGCCTCTGCCGATCCCGCGGTCACCGTGAGCGAGCTCAATGATATCTACAGCGCATTTGACCGCATCGGGGAGCAATATGGATGCGAGCGGATCAAGACCATGGGGGACGCCTATATCACTGTCGCCGGCCTGCCCGACCCAACACCGGATCATGCCCGCGCCGTTGCCAATGCCGCGATCCGCTTTATCCGCTATCTGGAGCGGCGGAACGAAGGGCATCCGAACCAGTGGCGTTGCCGCATTGGAATAACAAGTGGCGCCGTTGTTGGCTCTGTTATTGGTATCCAAAAATATGTCTACGACATCTTCGGGCCCGCTGTGAACCTCGCCTCCCGACTGCAGGATTGTTCCGAGGCGATGGAAATCACAACAAATGCACCGGTCTATGACGTCTTGCGGGAATCTTTCCGCTTTGATTATAAGGGCAAACAGCAGATCCGCGGCTTCGATGAGCAGGATATCTTCCAACTCAAGGACAGCCGCGAACCTATTCGCTAAATCAGATCAGGACATTATCGGAATCGATATCGCGTAGGTGCATATCTTCTAGCGTGAGAATGCCGTCCGCGCCGAAATCGATCACTACGTCCTCGCCCACCTGTTCCGCCGCATCGATCACCTCGTCGAGCGCGGCGAGCTCCAGCAGCGTGAAATCGAGGGTATCCTGACGGTCGTTAAAATCCTTGATCAGGTCTTCGCCGAAGAGATTGTCGAAGACAAACAGATCATCGCCTTCCCCGCCTTCAAACTGGTCATTTCCCCCGCCACCGATGAGGGTATCATCGCCGTCGAGACCGAGGAGCAGGTCGCTTTCCTCCCCCCTTCCAGAATATTATCCCCGTCATCGCCGCCAATCCGGTCATAGGCGAGCATCGTGTTATCCTGGATCGCATCGACATCGCTGTTCCGCTCGATGATATCGGCGAGGGTCGTATCCCAAAGCTCATCGATCAGATCCTGCGGCAGATCTGAATTCTCGCTCCAGAAGGGATCGCCGTCGCGGATGCGGATAAATTGGTCGGTGACGATGGTTGCAAAAAGCTCGCCCAGCATCCCGCCGCCGGACGGATCCTCCGACAGGCCACCGATCCAGGCATCGATATCATCAACGCTGTCATAGACGCTGGCCAGCGCCTCGGCGAGGGCGGCATCGGAGGTGATATCGGAGAAATCCTCTGCCCGCTCCAGCCCCACAGCCTCGCGGAGGTCATTGTAACTCGGTAAACCAAGGTCGCGCCCCCGCTGGATATTGAGCGAGCCGAGATCAAGCCCGACATCGCCATCCTGACTAAACAGGAAATTCCGCAGATCATCGACGATCTGCGGATCCAGTTCCTGCGCGACGTCATTGGCAAGCCCCCGGAGCAACGGCTCTACCCCGCCATTCGCGGCAACTGCATCCGGGTTGAAGAAAGCATCACGAAGGGACAGTTCACCGGCCTCGATGGATTGTCCATTTTCCTCCAGCCGCGCCGTCGCCGCCGAGACCAGACTATGGCCAAAGCGATAGGCCGCCGTGGAGAATTCAATGGCAATGCCGGGGTTTACGTCGGAGTCATAGCCATCATAGGCAGGGATAGTATCCTCCCCCAGCAGGACCGGGAGATACTCATTATAGGTAATCGCCTGGATTTCCGCCTCCACCCGGACGCGGGCGGCATCGAACAGCTCATCCGCCGTCCAGTCGGGGTTCTTTTCAGACAACTCATCGACCCAGCGGTTATGCTCCCGCGCGAACAGACTCTGTATCGAATAGAGCCCGGCATTTTCCGCAGCGCGAATATCGCCGGCAAGGACGCCCCCTTCCTCATCGAAGGTGACGAGCCCGCTCTCATCGAGAAGCAGCTTGCCGTCTTCCGTCCGGATCGCGGCGGCGGTCTCCGCATCCGAACCATAAATCATCGAGCCGTCAATAAAGGCGGTGATGCTGTTGGCATATTGAGCGGGACTGTCTTCCCCCGTTCCTTCCACAGGAACGGCGCGGGTGAAGGCCATATCGATATCCGGATTAAACCATTCATCATCCTCCGGGATGTCAATGGGTGCGGAATCGCCGCCGGAGAGGGTCAGGTCGATATCATGATCGATAAACTGGCCCCAAACATAGAAGAGATCGCTGACACCGAAGGAATTGGGTTCATCCTCCGTTTGTGCCGCGATGGCATTGCTGACGTCCCGGGCGCTTGGCAGGTCATCATTCATCTCGGAAATACCGTCGGCATAATTCGCCTCTCCCAGCCGGAGCAAGGTCTGGCCAGCCGCGCCCCAGTCAGGGTTTTCTTCGACTGTGCCTGTGCCATCGACAGGACGCGCCGGCGTTTCCAGAAGATCTTCGTCTCGTGGCGGGCGGTCATCGCGATTACGGGAGCCGCGCTGCTCTCTTGGCTCTCGCGGATCATTCTCACGAAGATCATCATCATTGGCCGGATCGCGCTGGCGGTCCTCGTTGCGCGGCGGACGGTCGTCGCGATCACGTGAATTCGGACGAGGATCTAGAAATGGATTGCGTACTCTCATCGTTATCTCCTGTTAATTGCGCTTCCCCGGCGGGCCGGAGAAACTAAATGCTTGTAAGTTTTATGGGATTAGCCTCGACCGACTTTGTGGTCCAAGAAAGGCGCAAATAAGGAAAAAAAGGTGATTTGTTCCACCTTTACGAGTTTATCGAGACCACAAAAAACCCCCGCGCCTGAGACGCGGGGGGGAATCAATAATCTCCGATGATTAATAGATCAACACGGTTCTCTCTTTTGGATCATCGTTAATCACTCGGGTTTTCAGTTTTTCTTGACCCCAGTTTTGCCAGAAAACTTTATGATTTTCTTTTCTGGCATTATAGGTGCACCCATACATGTGAATGGACGCCAGAACATAGGTGCTGTCCGTGCGAATACGCAAATCTTCTGTCTGGTTCTGGTCCGCGCGTGCGCGGTATGCGTAGTTTGTGTACCCTACCTTGGAATCAAGTTTTTTGAGTGACTTCTGTTCCTCCATGATAGTCCAGGTCTTGCCATCAAGACGGTTACCGAACAGGGGAAGCGGGCTCCTCAATTTATTATCTTCATCCCAGGACCCGTAAATATCGAAATTATCAGAATCGTCATTGATCTCTTCGACATCATCGTTACCTACATATCTGTCCCAAGTGAACTGAAGAGCTTTATCATAAACGGTCACTCTGTCAGCATCTGTACTCTCTTCCCTGAGAACGCTAGTATACGCTGTGTTATTTGAAGCAAGCGGCTGAGTTGCTGCAAGTTCGTTCATCTCGTCTTCATTCCGCGAGACAGGCCTAGCTTGAAGACTTTCATCAGCATTCTGCGTTGCTTCATTGCCATAAATTTCATAACCATTTGGTCGTATCGAATTGGATGGAAACGATTTGTGGGAATGGGCGGCGATAAACATCATGTCGAAGATGTCATACTTCTTTAAGAACAGCTTCTTGAAATCTTCAAAATCTGTGGCCTTGGCAATGTCCGTATCCGTTTTGTCCGTTGCCGGGTTATACATACTGTATCCCTCATATGTCAGGGCGGGCTTGTTGCCCCAGTCATTGACTTCATTATCCGGGACATAGTCATATGTCATGGTGTTCTTGTTAGGTATGAAGCAAAATACTTCGCGGCCAAGAACTTCGTAGGACGCATCAACTATACTGACTCTCTTGCGCTCACTATTATTCGAATTGTTTCTACTTTTGACGGATACCCCAATCTCAGCCTTATCCCCTGGCGTACACTGGATCCGCTTCAGATCGACAACGATCGGCCATCCCCGTACAAAACAGTACATATAGAGGAGACGTCTGTTCTCGTAATTGTCTATTGCCAGACCTTTGGCTGTATCTGCCCTGTAATAAAACCGGGTCGATTCCAATGTGTCCGTCAGATGATAGGCCATTTCCGGAATTTTATCATCCGTGTGTTCATAACCCGTCATGTCCTCGGCATATTTAGAATAAGCCATATTTCTGAATGAGTTAGTCAGATAGGCAACAGAGTACCACGCCATTTCCGCTTTCAACTCACTCATATCACTGAGATCACAAAACGGTAAATCCAGGCTGGGATCATGGCTGGGAAGACAAAAACGATCCATACAACGGAGCTGGCGAACTGTAAGCGCCTTGCAAAGAGTAAGCGCCCGTAACGCAATTGGTGAACGGATGCTACGCTTTTCGTTCTTGGAGTTTAGATAATGTGCCTGCTCCCCGTTGATTTCATTGAAAGAATCATCAAATGGAACTTGGTGACTGTTTTTAATCTCTAACGAATTACTAAACCCTCGCACATCCACTTCGTTAAGCTTTGAAATATATTCCACGACTTTGTTATAGAGTTTTTTATAATTTGGAATTTTGTCCAAATCTATCGCCTCGAAATATTTGAATCTGCTATAGTCTGGACCCTGCCATTTAATATTAACTTCCAAATTTTTGTTACCGGGCCTGTTATCGGTTTTCTCCTCGTCCTCATTCCAATTGATGTCAAACTCCTTATAAATATTCACGAAAGTCTTTATAGGATCTTCAATATGATTCCGCGCCATATAGCACATGGTGTCCAGGCGGCTATTCGTTGCCAGATATTGATAATATTCGCCGAGTGCCAACATAGTTTCCTTGGCTGCATTATCGCTCATAAATTTTTTTACGAGAGCCTCATGAGAATCTAGAACCATCGGAATGCGGAACTGGCAACCGGCATCGCCGATCGTCGGATCAAGACGGTGCAGACTACCCATAAGCAGATCGTTGATAGCTTCATATTCACATTGCTTGATGAAATTTTCCTTCGGATTAACAAGGCAGATCGCAGTAAATACCTGATCAACTACAGAAATAAGATTATCCGCAAACCGATCATATATTTGTGGATTCCTATTGTTTGTTGTTTTTGGATTTGCAACCTCGTTCAAGTCTAAATTGAAAACATAATTTCTTTCAAAGGTAATTTTCTGAGCTTCGGCAAAGCAATATTGGAATAATGCTTCCAGCGAGTATCTAAGTTGCGGTTCCCGCAATATATCTAGTTCCGGCTTAAAGGCATTTTTTATATCCCGCGCGCGGATATTTGACATCAGTCGCTTTTCTTGCGCCAGACGCGCATTTTTTAGGCTCTTGTATTCCACGAACTTTTCTGTCTCGAATTTCGATTGCCAAATAACCCATTTGAAATCCTCGACAATCTGGAAGGAAAGCCGATCCAGTTTTACCAATTTGGGATTAACTTTCTTGTCTTTTTTTAATTCCACGTCTGGATTAAAAATCGCTTCCGCGCAGGTAACCATCAAGCCCACAAGAATGTCGTTATCATTTGGGTTATTAATTTTTAGATCTTTAATAGTTACATTTTTTTGCTCTGCATATTTCTGAGCAGCATTGTTATAGGCTGGGTTAGCTTTCCCAAATAGCTTATTCTCGTTTGATGGAGGGATCACATTTTTCTTTAATTTTTTGAACAATTTATATGAATTGCAATAATAAGCGTTTGAAGCTTTGTCGCCATCATCCTTCATTAGCTGAATCAGCGCTTGCACTGAACTCGGTACGTTTGGCGCATTTTTAAAATCAACAGCGTTCGTGTTGCTTGACATGATGAATTTTCTTTCCTTATTCATTAAGTAAAACCAAGAAATAAGGAGACGTATTTATTTTAGTCTTGTGAATAAATATTGGTAAATATGCAGATATATCATCCTGACTTAGGATAATTACTTACCCCAACCGAGAGAATTCTCAAAAAAGAGCCAAAAAAAGAAGAAAATGGATTAAGCAGAAAGGCTTAGCGCTTACCGGGGATATCGATATCACGGTGGATATAAACGCTCATGATCAGGCCAAAGCCGATGAGCAGGGTCAGCATCGCCGTGCCGCCGTAGGAGATCAGCGGCAGCGGCACACCGACCACCGGCACCATCCCCATGACCATGGCGACATTGATGAAGATATAGAGGAAGAAAATGCCCGTCATACCGATGGCGAGCAGCTTGCCGAAGTGATTGCGTGATCGGTAAGCGATGGCGTAGCCATAGGCGATCAACAGAATATAGAGCGCAAAAAGCAGCAGCCCGCCAACCATGCCGAATTCTTCCGCCAGCATGCTGAAAATAAAATCTGTCCGCATTTCTGGAAGATAATTAAGATGGCTCTGCGTGCCCTGCAAAAGCCCCTTGCCAAACACCCCGCCAGAGCCGAGGGCAATTTTCGATTGCAGAATATGATATCCTGCGCCGAGGGGATCACTTTCGGGATTGAGGAAGGTCAGCACGCGCTTTTGCTGATATTCATGCAGAAACTGAAAGGCAAAGAACCCCGCCGGGATCGCCGTCCCGACAACCACAGCAAACTTCCAGAGCCGCACCCCGGCGACAAAGAAAACAATCCCCGCCCCGGCCGCAAGCAGAAGCGCTGTGCCAAGATCAGGCTGACGCAGCACCAGCGCCACCGGCGCGAGCACCAGTAAGATAGGCGGGACCAGCCATCGAATACGCCGCACATCGTCCAGCCCGATATTATGGAAATAGCGGGCGAGCGCCATTATAAGTGCAATTTTCATCACTTCGGACGGTTGGAGCTGAAACGGACCCAAGTCGATCCATCGCCGTGCACCCATACCGATCACCCCCATCACCTCAACCGCGCCAAGCAGTGCGAGCGCGATACCGTACAGGGGATAAGCGAGGTTGAGCCAGATACGGATATCCACAAGGGCTACCACGAACATCAGGACCAGGCCCGCACCGAAGCGCATCATTTGCCGCGAGGCCCAAGGCTCCAGATTGCCGTTGGCCGCCGAATATAGCATCAGGAAACCGATGGAAGCGGTCGCGCAAATCAGCAGGACGAAGCCCCAGTTGATATCCCATAACTTCCGTGAGAAAGAGAGTTGTTCATTCTTCGCGCCAAGCTCCCTAAGCATCCTCGCCCCCTACTGGCTTGCGGATGGCGATATCGTAGCTGGGCTTACGGAGTGGATCCAGACGGAGCGTTTCCTGCAAAAGGTCGCGGGCAATCGGTGCCGCCGCGCCAGACCCGCTGCCGCCATGTTCAATGATCACCGAGACTGCGTAACGCGGATCATCAAAGGGTGCGAAACCGACGAAAAGAGCGTGATCCCGCTCCTCCCACGGTTTCTCATCGGATTTGCGCACCCCTTCGATACGTTCCTTGCGGGAGATACGGCGCACCTGCGCGGTGCCGGTTTTGCCGGCCATTTCCCAGCCTTCGATCCGGATTTTTGCGGCGCGGGCAGATCCGCGCGGGCCGTTGACCACTTTATACATGCCATTAAGAACATGCTTTAAGGCCTTTTGGCTGACACCTAAATCGAGATTTTCAAGTTCCGGTTCCGGATGCGGTAGAACCGCGCCTTCGACGGCTTCACCGGTGATCGAGCGCACAAGACGCGGCGAGACCTTCTTGCCGCCATTGGCGAGCCGTGCCGTCATCACCGCGAGCTGTAGCGGGGTCGCCAGCACAAAACCCTGACCGATGCCGGTATTGTATGTCTCCCCCAGCTGCCAGGGCACACCCTGTACTGCCAGCTTCCAGGCCTTTGTCGGGATCAGGCCATCGCGCTCCCCCAACATATCGATATTAAGTTCCTCGCCAAGGCCAAAGCGATGCGCCATCTCGGCGATCTTATCGACGCCAACTTTCCGGGCAATGTCATAAAAATAGATATCGCAAGACTGGGAAATGGCGTTTTCCAGATTGAGTTTGCCATGACCGCCACGTTTCCAGCAATGGAACCGATGCTTGCCAAGCTGTGTATGTCCCCCGCAGAAAACTTCATGCCCGGCAGTCACCACCCCGGATTCCAGAGCGGCAAGAGCAACAATCATTTTAAAAGTAGAGCCCGGGGGATATTGTCCGCCGATTGCCTTGTTTCCCAGCGGGCGTTTGGGGTCCTCGATCAAAGCCTTCCATTCGGCGGAACTGATGCCCCGTGCGAAGGTATTCGGATCGAAGGACGGCACTGACACCATGGAGAGAATATCGCCCGAGTGAATATCGATCACCACCGCCGCGGCGCTTTCCTCTCCCATGCGACGCACCACGAAATCCTGAAGCTGCTTGTCGATGGTGAGGACCGCGTCATTTCCCGGCACGCCTTCTTGCCGGTTCAGCTCCCGGATGACCCGGCCATAGGCATTGGCCTCCACCCGGCTGAGGCCCGCCTTGCCCCGCAAGGTTTTATCGTAATATTTCTCGATCCCGCTCTTGCCAATGCGGAACTCCGGGAGTTCAAGAAGCGGATCATACTCCTGATTTTGAAGATCTTTTTCCGACACTGCGCCGACATATCCAACAATATGGCCAAACAGTCGGCCATAGGGATAATCCCGGGTCGAGCCGACATCCATCTGGATGCCCGGCAAGTTCGGGCTGTTGACATTGATGCGGGCGAACTGCTCCCAGGTCAGGTTATCGACAACCGGAATGGGCACGAAGCTCCGCTTGCGCTTGGCATCTTTCAGCACGCGTTCCCGGTCGATCATTTCCGGCGGAACAAATTCTTCCAGTGCGTCGAGAGTAGCCTCAATACTGTTGGTTTGTTCGGGTATCAACACGACGCGGTAATTATGGCGATTGCTGGCAATCTCCAACCCGAAACGATCAACAACCCGGCCGCGAAGTGGCGGCAGCAGCCGAAGGTTCATCCGGTTTTCATCGGCCATTGTCGAATATTCATCCGAGTGAATGACCTGCAAATAGTAGAGCCGACCGGCCAGCGCCGACATCAGCACCGCCTGCCCGCCTGCCATCAGAAGGGAGCGACGGGTGAATGTCTTGCCTTTTTCCTTATGTTGATCACCTGCCATCAGGTCAGCCTCAGCAGGTTATTTTGAAGCATCCCGAAGCCCCAGGCAAACAGCGGAAAGACCAATAAGGATAGTGCATATTGCACGAGGATCGGCGTGAGCGGCAGGAAGGCCAGCGAATAGAAGCAGGCGATAATCCAGCTCAACATAGCGATGATAAAGGCAATCAGGAAATAGCCAAACCAGGTGAGGACAAATGCCTTGCCGATAAAAATCCGACGCTGCGAAACCGCGATGGCGTGGATCAACAGATAGAGGAAAGATGACAGACCAAGCGGTGCTCCCGTCAGGAAATCCGACAGTAGTCCCAGCACAAAACAGAGCGGCGCACTCATCAGATAGGGCCGGTGAATGCTCCAGTAAAAGACAGAAATAGCAGCGAAAGACGGAGTGACGATAGCATATCCGGAAATTCCAATCGGAACGACACTCATCAACGCCAGCAGCACCGTTATCGCGAACGGCACACTGCCGCGAAGAAACCGGTTAAACTGATAGGCGAGTGTCGGGCTCACTTTGCATCCAATCTGCTTTCACCAAGATCGCCGGGGTTCATTTCCGGGCTGCTCATGCCCGGCAAATCATAGCGTAATACGCTGACATATTCCAGACGTGTCCAGTCGGCATAGGCCTGCACGCGGATACCTCGGTCACTGATCGAGGAGACAAAACCGATAGGCCGCCCCGCTGGCAACATACCGCCATCACCAGACGTAACCACGCGATCGCCCGGCGCAACTTTCGCATTGGTCGGCAGGAAGTCGAGCAGCGGCAAGGAAGAGTTATCGCCAATCAGGATACCTTTATGGCGTGATTTTTCCATCACCACGGGAATCCGGGAGTTAAGATCCGTCAGCAGCAGCACTCGCGCAGAGCGCTCCCCTACTTCAGCGATACGGCCAACCAGACCGAGCGGAGCCACAACGGCCTGCCCGACTCGGATGCCGTCCCGCCGTCCGGCGTTCAATAACAGCGTGCGGACAAAGGGGCCGCCGGCATCCCCGACCACACGTGCCGTAATCGGCAGCACCAGCGGATCAGAGAGTGCATTCAGAAGTTGGCGGAAATTCTCATTTTCTTGCTCAAGCGTGCGGCCTGCAGACTGCCATTTGAGAAGACGCGCATTTTCTTCACGCAGCCGCTCATTCTCCTCAACCAGTGCTGGTCAGTTTCTGTACGCGCGCGACGCCCTTGTGAAAGGCATCGACGGGTTCGGAGATGGTGGAAAGGATCGGGGCAAGAAAATCGGTGGCCGCGGTGCGCATTTTCTCGACCACGCCGACATTAGCCTTGCCAAGAAAGAGAAGCGCGACGGCGAGGGAAATAAGCGCAAGAAATGCCGAACGCTGAATAATTGTCTTCAGCGGCCATGCCAGCTTAAATACCTTCCCCTGTCGAGGTGCCATCTATCTGCCCTCCGGACCAGAATTCCGTTTGCCCAAGGGTTTAGCTTTCTCCGCTAAGTACGTGACGAAGCGTCTTGATTTCTTCCAGAGCGCGGCCCGTACCGATGGCGACACAGGAGAGCGGCTCTTCGGCAATAGAAACGGGAAGCCCCGTTGCCTGACGCAGGACATGATCAAAATTACCAAGCAATGCACCGCCGCCAGTCAGGATAATACCTTTGTCCACGATATCCGCGGCAAGTTCCGGCGCAGTGTGTTCCAAGGCGACTTTTACCGCCTCTATAATGGCGCCCACGGGCTCCGCAAGGCTTTCGGCGATCTGCCGCTGGCTGATGATCAATTCTTTCGGCACACCGTTCATCAGGTCACGGCCTCGAATTTCCATGGTCTCGCCTTCGCCATCTTCCGGCGCGCAGGCTGATCCGATCAGTTTCTTGATCCGCTCGGCGGAGCTTTCACCGACGAGCAGGTTATGATTGCGGCGGATATAGGCGATGATTGCCTCATCCATCTTGTCGCCGCCAACGCGGACGCTTTTCGAATAGACAATACCACCGAGGGAGAGAACCGCGACTTCTGTCGTCCCACCACCGATATCAACAACCATGGAGCCGGTTGGCTCGGTCACAGGAAGCCCGGCGCCAATTGCGGCGGCCATCGGCTCGTCAATCAGGATCGCCTGACGCGCGCCAGCATTCTCGGCTGCTTCCTTAATCGCCTTCCGCTCAACGGCGGTGGAACCCGACGGAACGCAAATAATGATCAAGGGACGCGCAAAGCTGCGACGATGATGAACTTTCTGGATGAAATGCCGGATCATTTCCTCGGCGATCTCAAAATCGGCGATGACACCGTCACGAAGGGGGCGAATGGCCTCTATGTTGCCCGGTGTCCGACCCAGCATCATCTTCGCTTCGTCGCCAACAGCGAGAACCTGTTTCTTACCCTTATTGTGCAGGATTGCTACAACCGAAGGTTCATTCAGAACAATACCGCGGCCTTTGACATAAACCAGCGTATTCGCGGTTCCAAGGTCGATGGCCATGTCGGCCGACATCCAGCCGAGTAATCCATTTAACATTAAGCTGCCTCACACACTCATTAGAAGAGATCCGGTCCCCGAACCCCGCAATATCAACACAACGCGCACCAACATCATTTATCTGCCACAGACCGGTTAATTACATCTTCCGTCTGAGAGTGCTGACACCCGCGCCCTATGCCACCAGTGACGCCTGTTTCAACAGACATCGGCGACATAAACCAATCATTGCAGAAGATAGTTAATTTTTTCCCACCATACGCAGACTAATACGATTTATTCTCAACTTCGGGCATTTGATTTGTAAAGCAGATAGGACAATTACGCAAATGTCATTAACCATAATTCGCGTAGAATTTCTAAAAAATTTATCCACATACCCTCCTCCCGCATCCCTGTAGCTGGCAAATAAAAAAAGCCGGCGCAACGGCCGGCTTTTCAGTTTGAGACGTTAAGAACGGCTAGTTCTTGGATTTATCGACCAGACGGCCTTCTGCAATCCAAGGCATCATCGCGCGCAGACGTTCGCCGACTTCCTCAATCTCATGGGCGTCGTTACGGGCGCGGATCGCCTTGAAGCTTGTCTGGCGTGCCTTGTTCTCCAGCATCCAGTCGCGGGTGAAGCGGCCCGACTGAATATCATCAAGAACGCGCTTCATTTCCGCCTTGGTTTCCGGCGTCACAATGCGCGGACCAGTGACATACTCTCCATATTCTGCCGTGTTGGAGATGGAGTAATTCATGTTCGCAATGCCGCCTTCATAGATCAGGTCAACAATCAGCTTCACTTCATGCAGACATTCGAAATAGGCCATTTCAGGGGCATAACCACCTTCTACCAATGTTTCAAAGCCAGCACGGATAAGCTCAACCAAGCCACCACAGAGGACTGCCTGCTCGCCGAAGAGATCGGTTTCGCATTCTTCCTTGAAACTGGTCTCGATGATACCGGCACGGCCGCCACCGATAGCAGAGGCATAAGAAAGCGCAATATCAAGCGCGTTACCAGAGGCGTCCTGATGAACAGCCACGAGGCAAGGCACTCCGCCGCCGCGCTGATATTCAGAGCGAACCGTGTGGCCGGGGCCCTTCGGTGCAATCATGAACACATCCATGTCGGAGCGCGGAACGATCAGGTTGAAATGCACGTTCAGGCCATGGGCGAAGACAAGCGCCGCACCGTCCTTCATGTTTGGCGCGAGTTCTTCTTCATAGATGTCCGCCTGCAGCTCGTCAGGGGTGAGCATCATGATCACGTCGCCCCATTTGGCGGCATCCGCCGGGGTCATGACCTTAAGGCCCGCGCCCTCTGCTTTCACAGCGGAAGAAGATCCTGCCCGAAGCGCAACGGCCACATTCTCAGCACCGGAATCTTTCAGGTTATTGGCGTGGGCGTGGCCCTGGCTGCCATAGCCGACGATGACAACTTTTTTGCCTTTGATCAGATTAACATCGGCATCGCTGTCGTAGTATACGCGCATCGTATCGTTCCTTCTCGATTATAAACTTCTATCTGTATTCAAATTCTGTGGTGAACCGCCCTAAAAGACATCGGTGCCGCGATGGACCGCAACAACCCCTGTCCGGCAAACTTCCGCCTTGCCGAGCGGCTTCATCAGGCCGATAAAGGCCTTGACCTTGTCAGGAACACCCGTGACTTCAAAGACAAAGGAATCCTCTGTTGTATCAACTGCGCGGGCGCGGAAAATATCCGCCATGCGCAATGCCTCAACCCGTTTTTCGCCCTTGCTGACCACCTTCACCAGCGCCATTTCGCGTTCTACGCTTGGGCCGTCGATGGTCAGATCGGCAATTTTGTGCACCGGCACCAACCTACCCAATTGAGCCTTGATTTGTTCAATAACCATAAGCGTTCCCGTAGTGACGATGGTAATCCGAGAAAGATTTTCTTCCTCGTCCACGCGGGCGACGGTCAGGCTTTCAATATTATATCCGCGACCGGAGAAAAGGCCGACCACGCGCGCCAACACACCGAACTCATTATCGACGAGAACGGAGATGGTATGGCGGAATATTTCGGTATCTTCAGTCATTATCCAGACAACCTCTTTGCAAGCGCGGGTCTTTTGTAAACCAGCATTAGCGTTAAATCCATAGCTTTTCGAAGGAAATTTGACCGCCGCTAGACCAGCGACAGCCCATCGGATGTAACCTTCGGTCCCGCGTCGTCCGCCTCGGTGCCGAGCAGCATTTCATTATGCGCCGCGCCAGAGGGAACCATTGGGAAAACATTCTCGGCTTTATCGACAATCATATCGACAACCACCGGTCCCTTGATAGAGATCATTTCCTTGATGCAGTCATCAACTTTATCCGGATCAGAGCAACGCAGGCCCGTGGAGCCGAACGCCTCCGCCAGCTTCACAAAGTCAGGCAGGCTTTCCATGTAGCTTTCCGAATAGCGCCCGCCATGCAGCAGTTCCTGCCACTGACGTACCATGCCCATATATTCATTGTTGAGGATAAAAACCTTCACCGGCAGGCGGTATTGCAGGATGGTCGACAGCTCCTGAATATTCATCATGGTTGAGGCTTCGCCAGCAACATCAACCACCAGCGCATCCGGGTGAGCAATCTGCACACCCATTGCCGACGGCAGACCATAGCCCATGGTCCCAAGCCCGCCTGAAGTCATCCAGCGGTTCGGCTCGTCAAATTGCAGATACTGCGCCGCCCACATCTGATGCTGCCCCACTTCCGTGGTGAAATAGCGGTCCATATCCTTTGTCAGTTCGTTCAGGCGGGACAGGGCGTATTGCGGCTTGATCGCCTTGCCCTTTTGCTCGAAATTCAGGCAGTCCTTTGCCCGCCATCCCTCAATCTGCGCCCACCATTTTTTAGTCGTCGACGCCTCCGGCTTATGAACTTCCGATTTCCAGACCTTGATCATGTCTTCAAGCACATGGGCAACGTCGCCGACAATCGGGATATCCACCCGTATGTTCTTGTTGATGGAAGACGGGTCGATATCAACATGAATTTTCTTTGAATTCGGCGAGAAGGCATCCAGACGCCCTGTGATCCGGTCATCGAAACGCGCCCCGATACAAACCATGACATCGCAATCATGCATGGCGTGGTTCGCCTCATAAGTGCCGTGCATCCCCAACATCCCGAGGAACTGCCTATCAGACGCCGGATAAGCACCCAGCCCCATCAGGGTATTGGTGATCGGATGACCGGTCAGCCGGACGAGTTGGGTCAACAGCTTCGATGCTTTCGGGCCGGAATTGATAACACCACCGCCCGTATAGAAGATCGGCCGCTTGGCGTTCGCAATCAGCTTGACCGCCGCCTTAATCGCCTTCAGGTCGCCTTTGATCTGCGGTTGATAGCTCTTGTGCTTGACCATCGACGGCGGCACATATTTACCCGGCGCGAGTTGCACATCCTTCGGCAGGTCGATCACGATCGGGCCGGGACGGCCATTTGTCGCGACATAAAAGGCCTCATGCATCACACGGGCGAGATCATTCGCATCCTTCACGAGATAATTATGTTTAGTGACGGGGCGCGTGATACCCACGGTATCGGCCTCCTGAAAGGCGTCATTGCCGATCATATGGGTCGCCACCTGCCCGGTCAGGCAGATAATCGGAATACTGTCCATCAGTGCATCGGCGAGGCCTGTCACCGCATTGGTCGCGCCGGGGCCGGATGTCACCAGAACGACGCCGGGCTTGCCGGTCGAACGGGCATACCCTTCCGCCGCATGAACCGCGCCGCCTTCCTGACGGACAAGGATATGGCGGATGCTGTTCTGCTTGAAGATTTCATCATAAAGCGGAAGCACGGCGCCCCCAGGATACCCGAAAATCACCTCCACGCCCTGATCCTTCAGCGCTTTGATAACAATTCCTGCTCCTGTCAATTCCTCGTTCGCCATCTGCCTGATCCTAATCTTTTGCTTGGCTGTTTTAGCTGCGTATCAATAGAAAAAAAGCGCCCGGCGCATTGCCGGGCGTTACTTTCGGGCCGTAAAGCTTGACACCGATTGGGGAAACTAGACCTTCATTCCCCTGCCGTCAACAAAAATCGACGAATAAATGGAAAGAATTCCTCTTTTAAACTTTCCAAATCTTGCGCAGAAGATCGATTTGCTTCGCACATCTTATTCCGAACCCATGTCATTTGACGTTTCGCATAGCGCCGGGTGAGCGTCTTAATTCGCTCCAACGCCGCATCCCGCTCCAGTGTTCCGTCAAGAACCGCAATTAGTTCCGGGACGCCAAGTGCTTTCATTGCCGGAAGTGCCGGATCGAGCTTGCGTTCCATCAGTGTTTTCACCTCTTCCAGCGCGCCGCCCTCCTCCACCATCCAATCGAGACGACGATTGCAGCGATCATAAAGCCATTCCCGTTCGGGCGTCAGGGCGAGCCAAGCCCGCGGTCCTTGCAATATATCGCCTGACGGCGCACTCTTCTGCCACTCGCCCAGTGTCACGCCGGTTTCCTCCAGCACCTCCAGCGCTCTGAGAATGCGCTGGCTATCTCCTTCATGAAGCCGGGCTGCCATGTCCGGGTCTTTCGCAGCCAGCATTTTATGGATGACGGTATTGCCTTCCCGCTTATGAAGATCACGAAGGCGCCTCCTCACCTCGTCGGAGATAGTCGGCACCTCGGCGATGCCCTTGGTCAGGATATCAAAATAAAGGCCCGTTCCGCCGACGATGACAGGTAGCTTACCCTCGCTTTGCACATCCTCGATCTCTTTGAGTGCCATATCCCGCCAACGCGCCGCGTTGCAATAATCCGCCGGGTCCAGCACCCCATACAGCCGATGAGGGGCACTCGCTTCCTCTTCCACGCTCGGGCGGGCGGTCAGAACGCGCAGGCCACTATAAACCTGCATACTGTCCGCATTGATGATGACACCATCAAATTCCTCTGCTATGGCAATGGCCAACGCGGATTTGCCGCTGGCGGTGGGCCCTGCCAACAGGACCGTCCCCGTCTGGCGCTGGATCGGCAATGCATTTTTATCCGTCAAGGAATTGTGGCCTCACGTTATGACACAGAAATCGGTTCTCACCCTTGTCGCTGATCATACAGCGCAAAGTTCAATTCGCAATATCGCCGATATAGCCCGGAAAACTCTTATCGACGCCGGGGCCAGCTGCGCCGCGACGGACTGGCTGGAAGAGGACCACGCCGTCGATATCGCCTTTGACGAATTGGAGAGAAACGTGGCAGTGGAGAGCCTGAAGAACGCGGGACTCCTCGAAACCGTCGATTTTTGCCTGCAACCCAGGGAGTTCCGGCGCAAAAAGCTTTTCCTTGCCGATATGGACAGCACAATCATCACCGTCGAATGCATCGATGAACTTGCGGATTTCGCAGGCTTTCGGGAGGAAGTCTCAGAGATTACCGAACAGGCGATGAACGGTGAATTGGATTTCAACGAGGCCTTTCGGGCCCGCGTGGCCATGCTGAAGGGCCTCCGCGAAGAAATCCTGCAACAAGTTTTTGACGAACGCGTCACCCTCACTCCCGGAGCCCGCACGCTGGTGCAGACCATGCGATCAAATGGCACTTATACTGCGCTCGTCTCCGGCGGCTTTACCTTTTTCACCGGCCGTGTGCGGGACCTTGTTGGTTTCCATATGGATATGAGCAACAAGCTTTTGTTCGAAAATGGCGCGCTGACCGGTGTCGCGGTAGAGCCGATCCTGAATTCAGCCGCCAAGCTCAACACGCTGGAATCCCTGCGCCATGAATATTCTCTTCGCCGAGAAGAAACGGCGGCAATCGGTGACGGCGCGAACGACATCCCCATGATTGAAGCAGCGGGACTTGGCGTTGCCTATCACGCCAAAGCGAAAGCTGCAGAGGCGGCAGATGCGACCATCCGCTTCGGCGACCTAACCACCCTCCTCTACTATCAGGGTTACCGGCAAAGCGAATTCGTCCAGGCATAAAAAATGGCGCCACCTCGTCCGAGGGGCGCCACCTTTTCAGGATCAGCTATAGGTTAGCTTTCCTTATTCAGCTTCAAGGCGATAAAGCGGGAATTATCGCCACGCTTCAACAGAAGCAGGACAGACTTCTTGTCCGTCGCCTTTATTTCCGCAATCCGCTCCTTCATCTGTTCAGGGTTCGAGACCGGCTCAAGCTGCGCTTCAGCAACCACATCCCCGGCACGAATGCCCTTTTCAGCGGCTTCAGAGTCCGGATCAACATCCGTTACCAAGACGCCGTTTAAATCCGGGCTGATATTGAACTGCTCACGCGCGGCATCATCAATCGCCGCCAACTCCATGCCCAGCAGGTCAATCTTATCGCTGCTGCCCTGAGTTGGAGACGCGCTCGCCATGGCAGTCTCCGCTTTTTCAAGCTCGCCCAGCGTCACATCCAATGTCTCGGTCTTGCCACCGCGCCACAGTTCTACGGAGACTTTGGAGCCCACCTTGGATTCCGCCACCAGACGGGACAGTTCACGTGGTTCGCTGACCTCTTCGCCATTGAACTTCAGGATAACATCGCCCGCCTTGACACCGGCCTTGAACGCCGGACCGTCTTCCGGAACGCCCGCAACCAGAACGCCATCCGTATCGGAAAGATCAAGCCCTTCGGCAATTTCCTCTGTCACCGGCTGGATCACAACACCGAGCCAACCGCGACTGGTCTTGCCAAACTCGATCAACTGCTCAACAACCGGTACTGCAAGTTCAGAGGGAACGGCAAAGCCGATTCCAATACTGCCGCCGGACTGAGAGAAAATCGCGGTGTTGATGCCAATGACTTCGCCGTCCATGTTGAACAGGGGACCACCGGAGTTACCCTTGTTGATGGAGGCGTCAGTCTGGATATAGTCATCATAGGGACCAGAGCGGATATCACGGCCGCGCGCCGAGACGATACCGGCGGTCACTGTACCACCAAGACCATAGGGATTGCCGATTGCCAGCACCCAATCGCCAACACGGGACTTATCACTGTCGCCCCAGCCGACATCCACAAGCGGATGATCTTTAGGATCGATTTTCAGAACCGCGATATCGGTTTTCGGATCCGTCCCCACGAGGGTCGCCGACACTTTCTCGCCATCCTGGAAAATAACTTTGATTTCATCCGCGCCGTCAATCACATGATTGTTGGTGATGACATAGCCATCGCCCGCATCAATCACGAAGCCGGAACCGAGAGAGGTGGCTTTGCGTTCACGCTGCTCCCCGTTTTTGTCCTTATTGCCGAATTCCTTGAAGAAATCTTCAAACGGATGGCCGTCGGGTAGTTTCGGGAACCCACCGCTCGGCCCCTTCACAGTCTGTGTTGTCGAAATATTGACAACTGCTGGCGACAGTTTTTCCACAAGATCCGCAAAGCTGTCCGGGGCACCCCGCGCCTTCGCGCCCACAGCAAACACCATCATCAGGGTGAAAACTGTCAATGTTGAAATGGCGATCGCGCCCATTTTATATGCGTTCGGCGCCGGTTTCGCGACAGGCCGAGCAACAATCTCCGCCGATTTTGGCAGTGCTGAGTATCGGTTATACAAGACTATCTTCCTTCTATAATTCGATTCTTCTGCCGGGGTCCAAAGATCGCGAGCAGAGGATCAACTGACAATATATTCCCCTCTTGTTTCATCCACCGGTTTTTATATCTCCGATGCATTGCGCTGTATGTACCTAGAAATCAATTAAGGCAGAAATGTGCAAATGAAACCTGTTTTTGAAATTTTGTTGGTTAAATGCAAAATTCCTTTAAATTTCAAGGTGAAACTTTGCGTTATCCTCGTATAAGCCAGACAAAAATAACACCGAGAATGGCCGCCGCCAGGCCGACAATCCGTAAAACATGACTTGGCATCGTCAGCGCCGACGCCATCATCCGCTTCATGCCGTCGGGAAACAGGGCATAGAGCGCACCTTCAAAAAACAGCACCAACGCCGCCGCCAGCATAATATCCGTTACCACGCGTCCCGCCTCTTGTAAAAAACGGCCCGCAATCTGATACGGGCCGTTTTAAAACTGTTACCTATTTGTCTTCTTCAGAGGTGACACTCTGTCGATCGAAATATTTGAAAAACTGCGATGTCGGCGACAGCACCATGGTTGTGTCCGAGTCCGACATCGACCCGCGATAGGCCTGCATGGAGCGGTAGAAGGCGAAGAAATCCTCGTCCTTACCGAACGCGTCGGCGAAGATACGGTTTTTCTCGCCGTCGCCCTCACCGCGCAGGATTTCTGAATCCTTCCGGGCATTGGCAATCAGGACCGTGCGTTCCTTATCCGCATTGGCCGTGATCCGTTGGGCGATTTCCGCACCCGTTGCCCGGATTTCCTTGGCTTCCTGCTCACGCTGGGACCGCATACGGTCAAAAACCTTCTCACTGTTTTCTTTCGGCAGGTCAGCGCGGACGATACGCACGTCAATCACATCAATGCCGGATGCCTTGGCTTCCTTGTTTACCTGTTCCCGGATCTGGTTCATCAGGTTGGACCGCTCGCCCGAAACAATATTGTTCAGAGACTGGCGACCAAGATTCTGCCGGAGCTGTGAGTTCAGGATGGTTTCCAGTCGCGTATAAGCGATCTGGATATTACCATAGGACTGGTAATACTGCAGCGGGTTAGCGATACGGAATCGGGCAAAACTATCCACCATCAAGCGCTTCTGATCCCGTGTCACAACTTCTTCACGCTGTGTGCTGATGGATAGCACACGCTTATCTACAAAAACCACGTCTTGCACGAAGGGCACCTTGAAGTTCAGGCCGGGTTCCTGAATAACCTTTTGCGGTTTACCGAACTGCATGACGATCGCCTGCTCTGTCTGATAAACTGTGAAAAGTGCACTTGAAGCAACAACACCAATTGCCACCAGCAAAATGGCGATAACTGTCAGGAATGTTTTATTCATTTCTTGGTCGCCCCTTTCTGCAGTTCATTGAGCGGCAGGTAGGGAACAACGCCTTGCGCTCCGTCCTTGCCAATATCAATGATCATTTTCTGCTTACCCGTGAACACTTCCTGCAGCGTCTCAAGATAGATACGCTGGCGCGTCACATAAGGCGCCTTGGCATATTCGTTATAGATGGAGATAAAGCGCGCGGCTTCACCTTCAGCTTCAGCAATCACGCGCTGCTTATAGCCTTCTGCTTCCTGACGGATCATTTCCGCCTGACCACGGGCCCGGGGAATGATGTCGTTGGCATAGGCTAGCGCCTCGTTCTGCGCCCGTTCCTTGTCGGCCTCAGCGGCCTGCACATCGCGGAACGCGGCAATCACCTGGCTCGGCGGTTCCGCATTTTTAAGCTGTACCTGAAGGATCGTGACACCGGCGCCATACTCATCGAGCACTTCCTGAAGCCGTTTCAACACTTCTGTCTCAACCAGTAACCGACCTTCCGTAATGGCCGCCGTCAGTTCTGTTCGGCCAATCACCTCACGCATTGCGCTTTCACCCACCGCTTTGATAGTGAGTTCCGGCTGATCGACGTTAAAGAGAAACTTGCCTGCATCGCTGATCCGCCAAAGCACGGTAAAGCCGACATCGACGATATTCTCATCACCGGTGAGCATCAGGCTTTCCGCCTCAACCGGAGTTGAACCGCCACCGCGTGTCGGACGGAAGCCGATCTCAACACTGTTGACCTTCGTCACTTCAGGCGTCAGCACCGTCTCAATCGGATAAGGCAGATGATAGTTCAGGCCGGGCTGGGTTGTTTCAGACCATTTGCCAAAGCGAAGCACAACGCCCTGCTCCGTGGTCTCAACCTTGTAAAAGCCGCTGATCAGCCATGCACAAAGGATAACCAACAACAAAATGATGATGCCGATCTTGCCGCCACCACCGCCGGGAATGATATCTTTTAGCCGGTCCTGGCCCTTCTTGATAATATCTTCGAGATTAGGGGGTTGTTGACCGCTCGGTCCTGACCCCCAAGGTCCGCGATTGCCACCGCCGCCTTGCCAGCCTCCGTCATTACCACCCTGATTGTTCCAAGGCATATGGTCGCCTCTCCTTCATTTCTGCGCTGATTTTGCGCGTTTGCTAACTTTACGTAGTCGCGTTATATGACACCCTGCAACATTCTGCAACGGAACACGGGTCGAGAACGCTTTATTTCTCTCAATCCGCATTCGTGCAGATTTTTAGTCTATGCCTACCATTTTGTGTCCGAAGCGGAGTTTTCAAGCATGTCAGCAATAAATGAGCAAACCATCCTCAATTGCCTCGATCAGGTTATCGACGAAAAGTCAGGCAAAAGCGTGGTCGCACTTGGCCTGATTGCCGGCCTGGTGATCAAGGAAGGCAATGTCGGTTTCGCGCTTGAAATCAACCCGAAAGACGCGGGTGAGATGGAACTCCTTCGCAAGAAATGTGAAGATGCGGTCTTCAATCTACCCGGTGTCAAATCGGCAAGTGTTGTATTGACGGCGGAACAGGCTGCGCCGGAAGCTGCGCCTTCGGCCCCGCCCCGCCAACCCCAGCAAAAACAGGCGCCGCAACAACCTGCGCAAAAGCCGGAAGTACCGGGCGTTGCCGCCATCGTTGCCGTCGCCTCTGGTAAAGGTGGCGTAGGTAAATCCACCTGCGCCGTTAATCTTGCACTTGGGCTTTCCGCGCTCGGCCTAAAAGTCGGGATGCTCGATGCCGATGTTTACGGCCCTTCCCTCCCGCGGATGCTCGGCCTGAAAGGCAAACCAGACTCAAAAGATGGCAAAAAGCTCATCCCGATGGAAAAATGGGGCCTGAAGGTCATGTCCATGGGCTTCCTTGTAGAGGAGGACACGCCGATGATCTGGCGCGGTCCCATGATCATGAGCGCACTGCAACAGATGGTATTCGATGTGGATTGGGGAGAATTGGACGTGCTTGTCGTCGATATGCCCCCCGGCACCGGCGATGCGCAATTGACGTTGGCCCAGCGCGTACCACTCGCCGGCGCTGTAATCGTCTCGACACCACAAGATATAGCATTAATTGATGCCCGTAAGGGATTGAATATGTTTCGAAAAGTCGACGTGCCTGTGTTCGGCATTATCGAGAATATGAGCTATTTCCTCTGCCCGTCCTGCGGGGAGCGGTCTGACATCTTCGGACATGGCGGAGCTCATGAAACTGCGAACGAACTCGGCGTCGACTTCCTGGGTGAAGTGCCACTGCATATGGATATCCGCAAGACCTCCGATGCGGGCACACCAATCACAGCAACGGAACCGGACAGCCCACACGCGAAGATTTACCGCGATCTGGCGGCGAAGGTTCAAGCGAAAATCGAGGAAAGCCTCAGCTCTTCATCTGGCCCCAAGATCGTCATCGAATAATAAAAAAGCCCGGATCGCTCCGGGCTTTTCTTTTGATTAAAACTCCAATCTGATCAGGCTTCTGAGACCCGCAGTAATCCCAGCGCAGCCTGAGCCGCCGCAAGGCGTGCGATCGGCACACGGTAAGGAGAGCAGGAGACATAATCGAGGCCAACCCGCTCGCAGAAATCGATACTGGCCGGATCGCCGCCATGTTCACCGCATATGCCGAGTTTGATATCGGCACGCGTCTCGCGGCCACGATCGACAGCAATCTGCACCAGTTCGCCAACGCCTTCCTGATCGAGGGAAACAAAGGGGTCGGTTTCATAGATCCCCTGGTTCACATAATCTTCCAGGAAGGAGCCACTATCGTCCCGGCTGATGCCATAGGTCGTTTGGGTGAGGTCATTCGTCCCAAAGGAGAAGAACTCAGCCTCTTTCGCGATATCCCCCGCCCGGAGTGCGGCGCGTGGCAGCTCGATCATCGTGCCGATGAGATATTCAATCTCCTTGCCGGTCTCGTCATGGATCGCGTCGGCAACAGCCTTAATCTTGTCTTTCAGGATTTCCAACTCGCGTTCTGTAGCGACCAGCGGAATCATGATCTCGGGAATCACAGTCGCGCCAAGTTCCTTGCTAACCTCCGCGGCGGCCTCAAGGATCGCGCGGGCCTGCATCTCGTATATTTCCGGAAAAGAAATACCGAGGCGGCAACCACGATGGCCGAGCATCGGGTTAAACTCATGAAGCTGTAACGCCCGGTGACGCAATTTCGCTGGTTCCGCACCAAGTGCTTTGGCCAGATCGTCGATTTCCTCATCCGTTTTGGGCAGGAATTCATGGAGCGGCGGATCGAGAAGCCGGATGGTCACCGGCAACCCCGCCATGATGCGGAACAGCTCGATAAAGTCACCGCGCTGATAAGGGAGCAGCTTGGCCAGCGCGTCCCGCCGTTCCTCTATTGTTTCAGACAGGATCATCTGACGAACGGAGACAATCCGCTCCGCATCGAAGAACATATGTTCTGTCCGGCATAGGCCGACACCTTCCGCACCAAATTTCCGCGCGGTTTCCGCATCGAGCGGCGTTTCCGCATTGGCGCGCACTTTCATGCGGCGGATTTCATCGGCCCAGGACATCAGCTCACCAAACTCCCCGGACAGTTCCGGCATAATCATATCGACCGAGCCTAGCATCACCTCGCCGCTGCCACCGTCAATGGTCACGATATCGCCCTTTTTATAGGTTTCGCCGAGCACACTCAGTGTCTCGTTCTTGTAATCGATATTGAGCGATCCCGCACCTGAGACGCAGGCCCGGCCCATGCCGCGCGCAACAACCGCCGCATGGCTGGTCATGCCGCCACGGCTTGTGAGAATGCCTTTCGCCGCATGCATGCCGTGAATATCTTCGGGACTTGTTTCAATACGAACCAGAATGACGGATTTTCCTTCGCCCGCGAGAGCTTCCGCTTCATCACTGTTGAAGACGATCTGCCCAGAGGCGGCCCCGGGGCTCGCCGGCAAGCCACGTGCAATGACATTGCGTTCCGCAGCCGGGTCGAGCGTCGGATGCAGGAGTTGATCGAGAGAGGCCGGATCAATGCGTTTGATTGCCTCATTCTTGTCGATAAGCCCTTCGTTCACCATGTCGATGGCAATTTTAAGCGCCGCTTTCGCCGTGCGTTTGCCAGACCGGGTTTGCAGCATCCAGAGTTTGCCCTGCTGGACGGTAAACTCGATATCCTGCATGTCGTGATAATGCGCTTCGAGCTTTTTATAGACCTCAACAAGCTGGGCAAAAACTTCGGGGAAGACCTCCTCCATAGATGGGGCCTCAGAGCCCGCATCAAGACGCGATTGCTTGGTCAGGTTCTGCGGTGTGCGGATACCCGCAACCACATCCTCGCCCTGCGCATTCACGAGGAATTCACCGTAGAAGATCTTCTGACCCGTAGATGGATCGCGAGTGAAGGCGACGCCGGTCGCACTGTCATCCCCCATATTACCGAAAACCATTGCCTGTACATTGACGGCCGTGCCCCAGCTTGCCGGGATATCATGAAGGCGGCGATAGGTGATCGCACGCTGGTTCGTCCAGGAACTGAACACGGCGCCAATGGCACCCCAGAGCTGATCCTGTACATCCTGTGGGAATGGTCGGCCGAGTTCTTCTTCAACTTTCTGTTTATATTGCCCGACGAGCTTTTCCCAGTCATCCGCCGCGAGATCGGTATCAAGATGAAAGCCGTTTTCTTCTTTCAGAACTTCGAGAAGTTCTTCAAAATGATAGTGATCCACGCCGAGCACGACATCGGAATACATCTGGATAAAGCGGCGGTAGCTGTCATAGGCAAAGCGCTTGTCGCCACTTTGTGCCTCCAGCCCCTTCACAGTCTCATCATTAAGTCCGAGATTAAGGACCGTATCCATCATACCCGGCATCGACGCCCGCGCACCGGAGCGTACCGACACCAGCAACGGTTTTTCCGCATTACCAAAGCCGCCGCCGACGGAATCTTCAATCTCGGCAATCGCCGCATCAACCTGTCCGGCAAGTGTATCGGGATAGATCTCATTATTTTCCAGAAAGGCCGTACAGACTTCCGTCGTGATGGTAAAGCCCGACGGTACCGGAAGGCCAAGATTGCTCATCTCCGCCAGGTTCGCACCCTTACCGCCCAGCAGATTACGCATCTCCGCTGTGCCATCCGCCTTGCCATCGCCAAAAGAATATACCCACTTCGTCATCTCGATATCGCCCTTCTGATGTTAAATTCACTCACTTTTTAGAGTCATACAGATGCTCATACGCGTAAAAAGTAAAAATTAGCCTTCTATTTTCGATAAATCCGCAAACTGATCCAACAGGTTACGGATGGTGGAGAGAAGCCGTAGCCGGTTCGCCCGGAGCGCGGCATCCTCGGCATTCACAGTAACCTTGTCGAAGAAAGCATCGACGGGTTTGCGCAACGCCGCCGCCGCTGTTCCCGCCGCTTCAAACTCATCATGAGAAATCGCTCCCGAAACGAGGTTAGAAACTTCATGCATACGTTCATGCAGGGCCTTCTCCGCCCCGTCTTCCAGCAGGCTTTCATCAACCGGCTGGTCATAGGAGGTTCCGTCCTTCTTCTCCTCAATCCGGAGGATATTGGCCGCACGGCGATAGGCAATCAACAAATTCGCCCCATCATCGGAGCCGAGGAAGGTTGAGAGTGCCTCAACCCGCGCCATCAGCCGGACGAGATCGTCTTCCCCCCTCACCGAAGGCGGCGCTGATATAGTCATGGCGGATATTCTGCTCTTTCAGATGCACCTTCAACCGGTCGGCAAAAAAGGCGAGTAGCTCATCCGCGTTGAGTGTTTCCTGTATTGATTGCAGCGCCCCTGATTTCTCGAAAATCTCCAAGAGTGGCAGGCGCAGGTTGTTTTCCAGCACCAAACGGATCACGCCCAGAGCTGCGCGGCGAAGCGCATATGGGTCTTTAGATCCAGTTGGTTTTTCATCTATAGCGAAGAAGCCGGTAAGGGTATCTATCTTGTCCGCGAGCGCAACGATAACGCTTGTCGGTTCGGACGGGCATGTATCGTTCGGACCGAGCGGGGAGTAATGCTCCTGAATGGCTGTCGCGACGGCCTCATTCTCCCCGTCATGTGCCGCATAATACCGGCCCATCAACCCCTGCAAATCGGCAAACTCACCCACCATTTCGGTGCTGAGATCAGCTTTCGCAAGCAAGGCCGCCCGTGCTGCCATATCGGCATCAGAGTTCGGCACATAGGGCGCAATCTCTGCGGTCAGCTTAATGATCCGTTCAACTTTATCCCGCACCGTGCCGAGCTTCGCATGAAAAATGATCTTGTCGAGATCGGGTACGCGGGCCTCAAGGTTTTTTTCGCGATCCTTGTCCCAAAAGAATTTCGCGTCCGACAGGCGCGCACTCAGGACCCGCTCGTTCCCTGCGGTGATCAGCTTGCCGCCATCTTCCGCACGCAAATTCGCCACCACGATAAAGCGCGGGGCCATTTTGCCATCCGGCCCGGCAAGAGAGAAATACTTCTGATGACTGCGCATAGCAGAAATCAACGCCTCCTGAGGCACTTCAAGGAAGCTGGTATCGATCGAGCCGATCAGGCTTTCCGGCCATTCGACGAGGCCCGCAACTTCCGTGAGCAACGCCGGATCATCAATAAGGGTCAACCCCTCATCCACAGCCAGCCGCGTCGCATCCGCCGCGATAATCTTCGCGCGCTCTGCGGCATCCAGCACAACATAGGCGGTTTTAAGCCGCGCCCGATAATCGGTAAAATCCTTCACAGAAATTGCCGCCGGTGCCATAAAGCGATGACCGAAGGTCTGGTCATTGGCCGTCAGATGCTCCCAGCTCAAAGGGACCGTCTTGCCGTCAAACAGGCAGAGAATATTGTGGAGCGGACGCACCCAGCGGGCGGTGTAGCTGCCCCATTTCATCGGCTTCGGCCAGGGCACGGCGGAGATCGCCGCATTCAGGAGCGCGGGCAGCACCTCAATCGTCGAGCGGCCCTTGGATTCGATTACAGCATAGTAAAAGCTGCCCTTCTCCGTCTCGCGTTCCTCCAGTTGATCGCGGGAAAGCCCGGCGGATTTAAGGAAACCTTCCACCGCCTTGTCCGGCGCACCGACGCGGGGGCCACGCCGTTCCTCCGACGTATCCTCTTGCGCCACTGGCAAGCCGTCAATAACAAGCGCAAGGCGCCGCGCCGTCGCAAATCCGCGAGCGCTTTCGAATGCGAGTCCGGCGTCTTTCAGCCCAGCACTCACCAAGCGAACCAGATCGTCCGCCGCCTTGTTCTGCATGCGCGCAGGGATTTCCTCGGAGAAAAGCTCCAGCAACAATTCCGCCATTTATGCCTCCTCCGCCAGATGTCCGCGGCCCTTGAGCCACGCCGTCGCACAGCCCTTGGCCAGCGCCCTCACCCGCCCGATATAGGCGGCGCGCTCAGTCACGCTGATGACGCCGCGCGCATCGAGAAGGTTGAAAAGATGGCTCGCCTTCATGCATTGGTCATAGGCCGGCAGCGCAAGCCCCTCGGCCAAAATCTCCTGGCACTGGACTTCCGCATCCTCAAAATGACGGAGCAGGATATCCACATTGGAATGCTCAAAATTATAGGCGGAGAATTCCTTCTCGTTCTGCAGAAAGACATCGCCATAGGTGACGCCTTCGCTGTTCCATTTCAGGTCGAACATGCGATCGACGCCCTGCACATACATGGCAAGACGTTCAAGCCCGTAGGTCAGTTCGCCGGAGACCGGGCTGCATTCATAGCCGCCGACCTGCTGGAAGAAGGTGAACTGGCTGACCTCCATCCCGTCGCACCAGACTTCCCAGCCGAGGCCCCAGGCGCCCAGGGTCGGGCTTTCCCAATCATCTTCGACAAAGCGAATATCATGGTTCTTAGGGTCAATCCCGAGGGCATAGATGCTTTCGAGATAGAGTTCCTGAATGTTATCCGGGGACGGTTTCAGGAGAACCTGGAACTGGTAGTAATGTTGGGTGCGGTTGGGGTTCTCGCCATAGCGGCCGTCGGTCGGGCGGCGCGAGGGCTGCACATAGGCGGCTTTCCACGGCTCCGGGCCGAGTGCGCGCAGGGTCGTCGCCGGATGAAACGTTCCGGCACCCACTTCCATGTCATAGGGCTGCAAGATAACGCAGCCCTTCGATGACCAGAAATGTTGTAGGGTCAGGATCAGATCCTGAAAGGAATTGGACGGCGCGGAGGCCAGATTACCCGCCATAATTACAGACCACACTGCTAAGAGAGAATTTGCGGTGCAACATAAAGCCCCGCAACGAGCGGGTCAACCGGCCACAGCCCGCTTTGCTCTATTTATCCTTGCAACTGTGATCGCCAAGGTCCGCGACGAATGCACCGCAGCGCGGGCATTCCTCCAGATCGAGCATTTTATCGGACGACTGGCCCTTGAATTCCCGGTTCTTCCTTGATTTATCGAGAGTTGGGGCAATCGTACTACGATAAAAGCGATGGGCAAAAAAGACACCGATCAGCACCAAAACGATCAGAATGATTTTAACCGGTGAAAACATCCGTCTGCCCTACTCTTTCCGAGACTTGCGAATCATAAACCGAACCGTCCCCAGAGGGACTGGTTGCGAACAGCGGTGATCAGAGCATCGACCGCATCGGCGCCGATAGCCTGCTGCTGCGCGAGGCCAAGCTTCTTGGCAAGGAAGCCCTGTCGTCCCTCAACAAGGTTAAAGCGAACTTTTTCGCCAAACTTTTCGCGACAGAAGGATCGCAGATCAGCGATGCCATCGACAAGGCCGAGTTCCACTGCCTTTTCCCCGATCCAGACATCACCGGAGAACAACTCCTTGTCTTTGCGTTTTTTAAGCCGTTCGCCGCGCCGGGTTTTCACCAGCTCCTTGAAATTGTTATGGATATCGCCCTGGATTTTCTTGAGCCAGAGAATATCGTCTTCCTTCTCAGGGCTGAAGGGATCAAGCTTGATCTTGTTCTCCCCCGCCGAATAAAGCCGCCGATCCACGCCGACTTTCTCCAGCAACGCCGGAAAGCCGAAGCCCGCCGAGACCACCCCAATGGAGCCGACCACTGAATTCTTGTTGATATAAATCTCATCCGCACAAAGACCGAGCCAGTAACCACCCGATGCCATCACATCTTCGGCAAAAGCATATACCGGTACGCCCTTCTCGTCCGCCAACTGACGAATTCGGTCAAAAATGAGCGAGGACTGCACCGGTGATCCTCCCGGCGAGTTGATGGCGAGCACTACGGCGCTTAACCGCTTGGTGTCGAATGCCGCCTCTATCTGGTCCGCAAGACCGGCTAGATTGAGATGTTCGCCGCGCAGCTTGTTGCCGCCGGGCGCGATCACACCATAAAGCGGCAAAACAGCCACTTGAGGCGCTTTATCGAAAAACCGCTTGAGCGGTGTTTTCTTGAGAAGATTGACTATATTCATGGCCGTAAAGGTAAGGATTTAACCGCTCTGTACAAGTCTTTTCATGATAACATGGATTTGAGCGCCGCGCCTTCGCGGGCGATGGCGGTGGCGGCTGCTGTCGGTGTTCCGTCCTTTTCATGCAGTATCAGCCCTCGTGTCAGTTCCAGCGGGCTCTTGTCCCCCTTGATCCCTTGCACGATCACCCGTTTCGCCGATTGTCCCGCCTCCGGCCAGAGAGGCACAACTTTCAGCCGTCCGCATCCTTTCTGAAGAACAGCCAGAATATCGCCGAGCCGATCAGCCCGGTGAATAACCGTTACGGTTCCTTTCGATTTCGCCCGCGCGACACAAAATTGCAGCCACTCAGGGAGGGCCACGCTCCCTTCGATATGCGCAAGGGTTTTGTTTTCTGTCTTGGCGCTGCGTGCCCGTCCCTTACCATAGAACGGTGGATTGGTGAGAATATGATCGAACCCTGCCTCCAGAAACGGTTTGCCGCCCGGGCCCGTCACCCCGGCGAAAGAACTCCGGTTGCCGATATCGGCCTCGATAACGGATGTTTTATCCTCGAAGCCGTTCTTTTCTATGTTCAGCCGGGCAAGCGCAGCAAGCTCCGCCTGTAACTCGATCCCCCAAAGGTGACACTCCGGCAGGCGATGAAGTGCGCAGAAGCCCGCCGTGCCAACGCCACAGCCGACATCCAGCAAGCTCTCCCCTGCTTTTGCCTCAACCGCCGCGCCGAGCAGTACCGCATCCGATCCGGCGCGAAATCCTTCCCTCGGCTGTGTGATACTCAACGCGTTACCAAGAAACCGGTCTTCCGTGTATTCGGCCGCCCCCTCAACGGAGATATTTCCGCGCTCCAGTCCCATGTTCAGCTCTTTGCCTCCGCCTCACCGATATCCACGAGAATTTGCTGCGCCGCGGCGTGATCATCCTCCGTCACCATGATCCGCCGCTGGATGGCACCGATACTCCCTTCCAGTATCGAGGTGTGTTCATCCAGCACAATTGCCTCAATCTGTTCGTCCTTCAGGACGGCAACAATATAGGAGATCAGTACCGGATCATTACACCTTATGAGTTCTTTCACAAAATTCCCCTAACTCGCGGCCCGGATATGACCGCCATCACTTGACCCGCTGTCATCTTAAGCTATGCTCTGCCGAATAATTTAAACGATCCCGCGACCCTTTGAACGAGGCAGCTTTGGCCATTATCGTAAACTTGGACGACAGAAAAGAACAGCCCGCAAAAGCGACCCTGAAACGCCTGCTCGACATTGTCGAGGCGGATCTGGCCGATACTAACGAGATCATCCTGGAACGGATGCATAGCGAGGTGGAGCTGATCCCGACGCTAGCGAAGCATCTGATCGCGGCGGGCGGCAAGCGATTGCGCCCGGTTCTCACCCTCGGCGCGGCCAAGCTCTGCGGCTACCAGGGCGACCGCGCGAAGAAGCTCGCGGCCTGTGTCGAGTTTATCCATACCGCCACTTTGCTGCATGACGATGTGGTGGACGAAAGTGATTTGAGGCGCGGGAACGAAACCGCCAATGTCCTCTGGGGCAATCAGGCGAGCGTGCTCGTCGGCGATTTTCTCTTCAGCCGCTCCTTCCAGCTGATGGTCGAGGATGGCTCGCTTGAGGTACTCGCGATCCTCTCCAACGCCTCCGCCGTGATCGCGGAGGGCGAAGTGATGCAGCTCATGAATGTCGGCGATACCAACACCACCGAAGACAGTTATCTACAGGTGATTGCCTCCAAAACTGCCGCGCTCTTTGCCGCTGCCTGCGAGGTCGGCGCCGTCGTGGCGGATCGCCCGAAAGCAGAGGCGCAGGCGCTTGAAAGCTATGGCCGCAATCTCGGCATTGCCTTCCAGCTTGTCGATGACGCGCTTGATTACTCCGCCGAGCAGCAAGCACTTGGCAAGGCCATTGGTGATGATTTCCGTGAAGGTAAAGTCACCCTGCCCATCCTTCTTTCCTTCCGCCGTGGCAATGCGGAGGAACGGGCTTTCTGGAAACGGGTTGTCGAGGATGGCGACCAGCAGGACGGCGATCTGGAGCAGGCACTCGAAATCATCAAGAAGCATTCCGCGCTTGAGGACACCATCGAGCGCGCGCGCCACTACGGCGCGATGGCGAAAGACGCCCTCGGTATCTTTGAGGAGAGCGAGACCAAGGAAGCCTTGTTGGAGGCCGTTGATTTCTCCATCGAACGGGCGTTCTAGTTTTTAAAAGATTTTGGGCGGCGGCATCATTTCGCCCTTGCAGAACCCGCCCAAACCTGATTATAACGCTTCTGCTCTCGCCGAGCCCATTTTACCACGGGCCGGCACGGTCGGGGTGTGGCGCAGCCTGGTAGCGCACGTCGTTCGGGACGACGGGGTCGGAGGTTCGAATCCTCTCACCCCGACCAAAATTAAAGGGCGGCTTGGATGTGATTTGCCATACATTCTCCAACAGATTTTGATGCGATTCCGGCCCATCTTTTTCATAATCAAAATGTTCCGGAACATATTCTGCGAAAAATGCTCGTTCTGTATTGGCCTCTATCAATCAAATGCCAAGCTCACTATTTTATACAGCCGCCCTACTCAGTTCTCTATGAACATCCTCGTTGATCATGAGAGTTCGTTATAATGGAAAATGGAACGCAAGAATCAGGCCTTGGCCTTAATACCGGATATCAGCTGTCGATTTCAGCCATCCTCCTCATCCTTGTGGTCATTGTTTTTGACGTCGCTCGGCTTGATTTTCATATTTCAAATCATTTTTTTGACGGCGCTGCTTGGATTATCGATGCAAATCAACCGGTTCCACGGTTTTTCTTTTATAATCTCCCAAGATGGCTATTAATCACCTATGGGGGCGGCCTCTGCATATTGTTCATGCTCTCCTTTGTCCTCAGACCTTTTGCAAGGTTTCGCAAGCGCAAATATCTTTTCATTATCCTGTGCGCCATTCTCGTCCCGCTAACCGTAGGCATCGGGAAAAAGATTACCGACGTATATTGCCCCTATCAGCTAACGGAATATGGTGGAACAAAACCACATCTACAGCCGTTTGAAAGGGGAGATTTGAGCGATAGCGGCAAGTGTTTTCCCGCAGGTCACGCCTCCGCCGGCTTCGCACTTCTCCTTTTCGTACCCTTGGCTCGAACGAGGAAACGGATGATTATGGTCATTGCTGCAGCGATGACTGCCGGATGGGTCATGGGCGGCTATCAGATGCTCAATGGCCGCCATTTTCTTTCTCATACCCTCGTCACAATGCTGCTAAGCTGGATAATTGTCTGTAGTTTGCATTTTCTGGTGTTCAAGAGCCGGCTTTCCAAAGGCAGATGGCTTCAGAATTGATGCGGTGTAATTTCGTGTCATTTTAACATTAGGCGTTGGTGAGCAATCGCGTCAGCAATGTCACAGCGCGTCCGGCAGCGCATGTCGTTCGGGACGACGGGGTCGGAGGTTCAAACCCTCTCACCCCGACCATTTTCCTTTAAACTCTATTCAGATTATGGGTTAGACAATTCTTGGATTGTCTTGCGAATATGCATCATCGCGAATATAACGTGATTATGAATGACCCAAAACAACCGTTAGATAGAACAAAAGTTACTATTTCTCAGACAGCGGAATGAATGTGATGGAACTTACGGCCTTGGCGGTATCAGAGGCCAGCATCAAAGAAAGAAAGTGTTTCGCATGTGGTGGCCTCCCAAGCACTGGGAAGGGCGAACACATTATACCGCTTTGGCTACAACGTAGCCACACACTGTTCGATAAAACGATAGGTCTAATAAATGGAACAAGAATACCATATCGATACTTAACGGTGCCTTGCTGCGAAATTTGTAATACTGGCTTTCTCGCTGACATTGAAAGGGCCGTCCAGCCAATCTTTATGAAGGGAATGATTACTACTAACAATGAGAAACTAATACTGGGCAGATGGCTCTCCAAAATACTACTTGGCCTTCTCGTTAAGGAAACAAGCCTACTTTATGATCGAGCGCAACCGACCTTAGGCCCCATCGTTAGGCCTTCGTATATAGAAGAACTTGAACACCTCCATTTCATTCTAAATAGCGCAAGAAAAGAAACAACATTCCATTGCATTCACGGTGATTACCCCTTCTCCATTTACTCCTATTTGGTAAGGAATGAGTCACCTGCGGGAAAATTTGACCTAAGCACAAACGTCTTTGGACAGTCGGTAGCAATAAGGGTCGGCGAACTCGCAGTAATATTCATTAGTGACGGAGGCCTTCAGCAAGACATCGTTCCGAAAGGGCCATTTTCACTGTTAGGTGCTACAGTATCTGAGTACCAGTTTCGGGAACTGGCTGCGAGAATTCATTATAAAGCGGCACTTAGAGATGCAACTCACACTTACCTGACGTCCGAAAGCGGGCGTAATATTTCAATCGATCAGATTAGCGTACGTCCTTACTCTAGCCAAATACTTAAAAATGGCGACATGAGGGTATTCAGAGATTGGGATGAGAAAGTACTTAGTGAGGTGATTGAGAAATATTCATTAGTAAATATGACTGATATTTTTGACGAAGATACCGGTAAATGTAGAACTATCCTTGTAGATGAGAATGGTAAATTACTCAAAGCCTCTCAATATCTCAAACTACCATCAGGCTGACAACCAGCGTATACTAAATGTGATCCTAGAAGGCTTCGATAACAGCCGGCCACTACTCCTGTAATGTATAATTGCAAAAGACACAGACGAAAACTTAAAGGAAATGTAAATTAGCCTCACCCCGACCAAATTTTTTCAAATTCATCAGAAAATTAATTCTCCGCCATGCAGAGTCAGTCGGCACGAAGCAGCTTTTCCAATGACACAAGCGCTTTAGCGGAGCGGGTATTGCAAAACTCTGCCGTCGGGATTGGCGCACGACCGATCACGCGGCGGATTTGCAGGTCGCCGATCAGCAAATTGAGGTAAAGCTCCGCCGCCTCATGGGTGGTATCAAAGCGAAGCTGCCCCCGCGCCTTTGCATTTTCCAGAACAACCTCAATCAGGGGCATCACAGTCTCCCGTCCGGCCACTGATATCGCCGCGCCAAGCTCCCCGCTGGGGTCCGCCGCCGCCGCGCGGTTAAGTGCCACGGCCCGCGCACCGGTGAGCAGGCTCAGCAGCTTTGGCCCCAGTCGGCCAAGCGTCTCGATCGGATCCTGATCCGAAGCCAGCTCCGCCTCCAGCAGAGATTTCACCTCCTCCGCGTTGCGCGCCACAAGCGCCTTGAACAGCCCCTGCTTATCGCCATACCAGTTATAGAGCGTCTCGTTCGAGGCCTTGGCCCGCTTCGCGATGGCAAGCATCGACGCGCCCACGTAGCCCTTCCCTTCCAGTACCTCATAAGCGGCCTGCGCAATCTGCTGTTGCCGGATGAGCTTCGTCTCTTCGCGCATATTTATCTCCTGAATTCGTTGACAACAACCGTAAACTAAATTACGGATAAAGACAACCGTACATATAATTACGCTTAAAGGATTTGACGATGACCGCCATTGAACAGCCGGAGCCCACTCGCAAAAATGTCCTCCTCATCCCCCTTGCCTTCCTTTCGCTCTTGCTTAGTGGTGCGATCTTCGGCTTCTTTTACGCCTGGATCTGCTCAACCATGTGGGGGCTGGATGCGGCGGACCCGAAAGTCGCCATCGCGGCAATGCAGGCCATGAATGCCTCGGTCCGGAACACAGTCTTCGCTCCGGCCTTTTTCGGGACGCCCTTTATCCTTATTGTAACCGCCGCCTTCGCCTGGGTCAGTAGCCGCAGAAGCGCCGTCCTCTTTGCGCTGGCCGGGGTGATCTATTTCTTTGGCGGCGTGGTCCTGACTTTCACCGTGAATGTCCAGATGAACGAGGCCCTCGCCCTTGTGACCATCCCTGAAAGCACCGAGGAGGCCCGGCAAATCTGGCAGGAATACTCTGAACCTTGGCAGTTCTGGAACATCATGCGGACAATCGCGAGCGGCGTAACACTCCTCCTGACCGGATGTGCGTTCCTGACATTGCGAGGGGGTAAGGGTTGATGACAGAAATTCCCCGGCGTAGTATCAGTCCCGAGCACAAGGAGAAAAGCAGATGATTACCCATTTCGACCATGTCACCGTCGCCGTGCGCGACCTTCAGGCGGCGATTGATTTCTTCGAACTTCTCGGCTTTGAGGAGGACAAGAGAGTTGTCATCAAGGATGAGCCATTTGCGGGCTATATGGGCGTTACGGATATCGAGGCGGATCATGTCACCCTTGCCATTCCGGGTGTTACGCCACGTTTCGAAGTTCAGGTTCTCCATTACCGGACACCAGAGGCCGAGGCGATGGCGAAGAACGACCCACGCCTCGATAAGCTCGGCTTCAATCATATCTGCTTCGCGGTAACGGATGCGGAGGCGATGGTCCGCCATCTCAAGGACCGTGGCGTTGAGGTCAGGAGTGAGCTTAAAAACTTCCACAGCCGCCAGCTGTTCTTCATTACCGGCCCCGAAGGCATCACCGTCGAACTCGCCGAATGGATAAAATAAACAAAGACAATTAATGCGCCGTCAATTTGAATTTTCGACGTAACTACCGATAAATCGGCTGTTGCATGAGAGTTTGACACTCATATTTTTGCCCCTTAATATTAGAGTTGCAATATATAAAGGGGCCGAAAATGCGGAAAATTTTCACTGTGGTGTTGATAATTCTGATGCTCTCCTCGCCGACAAGGATCGCGACAGCAAGTGACGGTGGCGGCATCGTCCTTCTCAACACAGTTTCGGCCTTTACAAAGCCGGCGGTTTTCACGACGATCGTTTTGACCAGTTTTTTTGTCGTTAATACCTTGTTTGCACCGGAATTGGCGACGCTTCCACCACTGCAGAGAAGTGAGCTTACCCTCACACTAACGGCCACACTAACCTTCCTCTTCTTTAAAGATATTGTACTGAAACATATCCGCTATTTAATCTATGCCCTAACCACTCCTTTCTTTTATTTCCAGCCAGAGAGCGTCGCAAGCAGCCCGTCAGCAACCCCGGAAGAGGCACAAACAGGACTTTGGAGTGCCTCCAATCCGGACGTAAAGGCCGCAGCCGTTGCAGAGGAAAAAGAAAAGGAGAAACAAGAACTCATTAATAAGGCAGTTCAAGGCGCATTACGCGACCCGGAAATTGCTAAAAAGTACCTTGAATACTCTACGCCAGAAGTCAAAGCCGCCGTTACGAAAGCACTCGAAAATCAGGCCGCCGACCGGTCCCGTTTTTAAGGAGGGAATGATATGAAAAAGACACTACAATTACTCTCCTCCGGTCGTATCCTGACTGTTGCGGCATTGATGATGTCACTTCTTTTAGTGGGCTGTCAGGGCAACGTATCCGATACGGTCGGCGATCTCTTTACCAACCCTTTCAGCTCGTCAAATGATGATGAAGATGAGAAAAAAGAAGTTATTGATGTTGTCGCACTAAAACCGCAGGAAATTCCGTGGCACATACAGTCCGCTGTTGCGGCAACAGTTCTTCGGCTGAAAAATGGAAATCCGGAAGAGATCGACGAAGAATTCAGTCTAGTCGGCAACGGTGGGATTGCCACAGACGAAAACAGCAGCCTCGAAGGTTTTGGTGTTGAGAATGTTCAAATTAACGATTTTTTCCATCCCAAGGAGGTACCGGCAATTAACCGTCTCGGCGCGCGGTTAATCCTTGTCCACCCAACTGGTCGACGGCTAGGTGTTTCCTTCGTTGCCGATTATGAATTGACCGATGATCAGATCATTTTGAAGGGCCATCAATGGGGATATAGCCGTGCAGAAATCCCGGCAATTGAAACATATATTGTTCCGTTCGCATCGATCGAAGAACTCAGTGAGGCAAGCACACGCGATTACACCACATTCAGGAGCCATATTCTTGCCAGCGCTGTCGTTACTGGCACTCCAGTATCCGATGAGATAGCAAACTATAGCATTGTCACCTTTGTCATGGACCGTATTCTCGCAGGTGACAAATTTGAAGTTCGTATCAGCGCCGTTAAGGACGGCACCGATGGCTTCGCCGAAGATAGCCGCTATATCTTGCATGACAATGGCTGGGTTACCGGTATCGTGCCGGGCAGGTTTTCCCTTGCGGAAGATAAGTCCTTTTGGGTGAAAGCGGTCTACACGCCAAAGCAGAAAGAAGACGGCGGTTTTTTCGGCAATTTGCTAACAAATGAGAAGCTGATCGGCCTATATAATACAGCGAACCTGACAGAAGCGACGAACTGAGCATAGGCAGGTCGCAACAGTTAAATACACCTATCCGGGGTGAGCAATTGATGAAAATAATTTGCCAGCTAAGATACATTACATCCTTGTAATTTATCGGTAATATCCGGTAATTACCGGAGCTCAGCTCAGGGGCACTATCGTACCTTTCAAAAACCCCGGAAAGCCGCATGCAACCTGGGTTTGAAGATTTTCCTACTGGTTATTTTTAACCAATACTTAACCATTTCAAACTCATAATCATGGGCACGAAATCCTGTTGAGTGGGACTATTGGTCAGGGATTTTTTATGAGCAACCAAGGCAAATGAATGTGCATGATTCAATTTGCAAAGGTTGAGTTCAAGGAGGCGTTATGAAAATTGCCCCGTTGCCAAAAGACGAAGAAGAACGGCTAGAGCGCCTAAGAGAGTATAATATTCTCGATACCGCAGAGGAAGCCAGTTTCGACAATATCACACGGATCATTTCGAAAACACTTGGTGTTCCAATTGCTCTTGTGAGTCTGGTGGATGAAAAACGTCAATGGTTCAAGTCTCATTTCGGCATTAATGTGCGTGAAACGCCGCGCGATATGGCAATCTGTGCTCATGCAATTCACTCTGAAGATATCATGGTGGTCGAAAATACGCTGGAAGATGAACGCTTTTTCGACAATCCGCTGGTTACCGGGCCTAAGAATATCCGCTTTTATGCTGGCGCACCGTTGATCACGCCGGATGGCTTCAAGATTGGGTCCCTATGCGCCATCGATCGCAAGCCGCATAAGCTAAACGATGACCATAAACTTTTGCTGAGGGATCTTGCCGATATCGTGATTGACGAGATGGAGCTGCGCAAAGCCCGTCAAGATGTTCTTAAAAACAACGAGACCCTTAATAAAAAGATTTCTGAACTCATGGATACGCAGGCGCGGCTTGAAATTCAGGGCAAAGAACTCGTCAAGCTTGCTGAAAAAGAAGCGCAGCTAAAAAGCGCGTTATCCCAGGAAATTGCGATCAAGGATCGCTTCTTTTCTATCATTGCCCATGACTTGAAAAGTCCATTTAATGCGCTTCTCGGGTTTTCCGAATTTCTGGCGAAACGCGCGGACAAACTTACCGCGAAGGATATCATGGAGTATGCCTCGATGATCAATCTCTCCAGTAAGACCCTCTATGAACTACTTGAAAATCTTCTCGAATGGGGCCGTTTTCAGATGGAAAAAGGCGACATGCACTCCGAACACCTCAATCTGCCGGATATTGTGAAGGAAAGCATGCACGTGTTAAAATCCTTGGCGGCCAACAAGAATGTATCATTATCCAGCCAAGTTCCTGATCTAACGGTTGATGCCGACCGGAATATGATCCTTCTTGTCATTCGAAACCTGATTACGAACGCCATTAAATTCACCCCCGAAGGTGGAGCTATCGAAGTAAAGGCTGAGCGCACTGGAGAAATGGTCGAAATTTCTATCTCTGATACAGGCGTAGGTATTGCGCCGCATATCATGGTGGATTCATTTGCCATCGATAAAAAGACCACAACACTCGGCACGGACGGAGAGATCGGGACAGGACTCGGACTACCGCTTTGCAAAGAAATGATTGAGCTTCACCAAGGTCATATCCGGGTAGAAAGCGAGCAGGAGAAAGGAACAACTTTCCGTTTCACTCTGCCTGAAGCCGCCTGAGATAACGGAAATTCATTCCCAGAAGCGTTCTGCCTTCTTGAGCTTTTTCCAGCATTTCCGGGCATCCTTCCAGGATGCGTCCGCCCGGCCGAGATGCCAATTATAAATGGCCGAGGCTTGCGCAGCGAGATCTCCCCCTTTTCCTTATTTTGCTCAGCAATGTCGAATAATTGCCGGCTCATCGCGACATCATTGAGATAACCAAACGCATCCTGCAAACGCTGCAGTTTCTTTAGAAACGGCTTCGCCTCCTTCGCGGCATAAAGTGGCATAAAAAATTCCGTCACATAGCGCAGCGACTTCAATTTTTGCGCATGCTGTGGCGTTCCTCGATGGTGAGGTCGTCAATCCGCTCTCCCCATTTGGCGGCCCTTCGCCACGTTTTCGCCAGCGCTTTATCCGCATGCTTTTGGACCTTGAGATCAACAAAATTTTCATCCGCCCGCGCAAGTGCCCGATCGATTAAAAAGTCGAAAAACAAACAGGATAGTTTCAATTGGGTCCAGTCAGCGCTTAGCAGGCTCTTACGCACGGTCACACGTTGTTCGGTAATATGCGCATCGAGAGCCTCCCTCAACGCGCCGCAGTCGGGAATTTCATCAAGGCGGACGGCGGCAGGTTCAAAAATGTCGCTCAGCAAGACATCCGCATCACGGAGCGCACCAACCACGCCCGCCAACTTCTGCGCCAATTCTTCGAGTGCCAAAAACTCCGCCCCCAGCTTCTTCGCATTCAGCATATGAAGCGCCGTCCGCAAGCGCCGTAGGCCGACCCGAAGCTGGTGCGGTCCCTCTGGTGCAGGGTCGGCAATCACAAAATCCCAGTTTTGCAGGATCTGCTCCGCCGCCGAATTCCCGACAGATCGCAACGCCTCTATGCCTGACATATTGCGCGTAATTTCCGTCTTTTCCGAATAGGCGGGTTCAAGTGGATTTTCCGTCTCGCCAAGACCAATCAGCGCAAAACCCCGCCGCGCCTTATGCAGCTTACTCGGTGTCACCGCGACACCCGCGAACAACTTCTCCGCTGCGCTTAACATGGCGAAAGGCACACCCGATTTAAGCTCCAGTTCCACCTCATCAAGCGGAGCTCGTTTGGCTCCGGCCCGGACGTCCCCAATATCAATAGCGAGTTCGACTGTCCCCTCACCCGCGATATCGATAAGGGCGGCCGTGCGGTTGATATATGTCTCGAAAAGCGGAACGGGTGCCTCCCCCGCTAGGACATTCTCTATTCGGCGTATGACTTCTCTGTCACCTATCAGGTTCAAATCCGGGGCATCGCCCGCGATCTCACTCTCATATTCCAGCGTTTGTGATAGTCCCTTACTCAGCCCGCCATCCAGCTTGGCCGTCTGGACCCGTTTCTCGCCGTTATCGCGGATACGCAAAGACATTCTTTTGCGACCAAGGGCGCCGTCCGGCGTATCAAAATAAACGGATCGGAGCAGTCGCGTGGTAGCCTTCCCACCGGTCAGTTCAATAAAAGCGGGGGTACCCGCAAGCGCGCGAATATCCCCCTCTGACAGAGTTAATTTCAGTTCGATTTCTCGCATCGACATAAAGCGTTATCTCATGAACAACTATGTTGCATTATTAGAGCGCCAGCCGATTGAGCCAGGCGTCATGCTTGTTACAGAGCGATACCGCATAAAGAGCACTCCTCATACCGGTGACATCATATGTCGAAATTGGTGCATCGACATCAGGGTCGAATATGGTTTCAGCGACAAAATCAAGATTTTCATCGAGCAGGATATGCTTGACGATATAATGGGTGTAGCCATCCATTTCATGACCGGTGGTGACTTCAATCATATTGCCGCTCCGTTCAATCATCGGGACATGCCCCGCCTCCTTCCCGATCCAGCGGCCCGGCATCTCCATCGTGTAGAACAGAGACCCCGCCAGTTTCGAGTTCATAGGATCGAGCAGGCCACCCGCCATCGCGATTTTCGGCAACGCCATGGAAGACGCAACTCCGATCAACCCAAATCCCTTCAAAAACAGCCGTCTATGCATTTTGATGTCTCTCTATCTGCTAAATCAAGGCGCCTTCAACGGCTAACGAACCGCGAAGGCCTCGACAACATCAAGCTTTCCTTTTCCCTTAATATCGATGACCCCGAGCGAGCGGGCCTCACATTCATCCTGTATTTCCTGCCAGGCGGCGGCGGTCATGGCAACTGCTCCGGGCGAGCTATGTTCGACGAGTCGCGCCGCGATATTCACGGTGTCCCCCCAGACATCGTACAGGAACTGCTGCTTGCCGACGATACCGGCCACGACGGGCCCAAAGTGCAGGCCGATGCGCACTTCCCAGTTCGGCTCTATCTCCCGGGCGGCACGGGACATTTCAAGACCGCAGCGCACCGCCGTCAGAAGCGGCGCCTCCACTGGTCGCAACAGGCCGCTAGTCGCCATGAAGGCATCACCAATGGTCTTGATTTTCTCCATCTGAAAGTCATCGACAATCTGTTCGAACGTCTCGATCAACGCCTGAAGATGAGCAACAACCGTTTCCGGTAAATTACGATCGCAATAGGCGGTAAAGCCGACGATATCGCAAAACAGAATACCGACCGCATCGAAATTGCGCGGACGCACCACTCCGGTCTGCTTGAGTTCCTGCACCGCCATCGCAGGGATGATGGAATGGAGCAATTCATCAGTGCGTTTCTTCTCGGCAACGATTTGGGCGCGATACGCCTGTTCCTGATCCCGCAAAGCCTTTTTCTCAAGTGAGGCGGAAACGCGGGCGCGCAACAGGGTTGCATTGAAAGGTTTCGGCAGAAAGTCTTCCGCCCCGAGCTCAATACATTTGACGACACTTTCAAGCTGGTCCGCCGCCGATATCATAATGATCGGGATATGACGAAGCTGCATATCCCGTTTGACGGTTTCCAGCACCTCATAGCCATCCATTTCCGGCATCATGATATCCAGGAGGATCAGATCAAACGGCTGCTCCTGCATCTTCTCCAGCGCGTCGCGTCCATGAACCGCAATTTCCAGATTTCCGTAGCCAAGCTTTTTAAGGCGCCGCTTCAGGGTGAAGCGATTATCTTCATTGTCATCGACGACCAGAATGCGGGCGTCTTCCTGGGTCAAGATGCCCCTCCTATTTCCAGAAAGCCCCCTATCTTACCCATAAGGCGGGCAAATTCGACAGGCTTGGTATCGAAATCATCGCAACCGGCATCCAGTGCCTTCTCCCGCTCCCCTTCCAGCGCATGGGCCGATAAAGCGATAATCGGAATTGCGCGCGTTTCCGCATCCGCTTTGAGTTGTCGCGTCGCCTCCCACCCGTCCATTTTAGGCAAGCTAAGGTCCATCAGGATGAGCGCCGGCTTTTCACGTCGGGCCGCCTCTATTCCGGCGACACCATCCCCCGCAATAACAACCTCAAACCCTTTGCGCTTGAGGCGGCGGGACAACATGTAGATATTGTCCTCATTGTCTTCGACATAGAGGATTTTCATCATTCTGTTTCTCCAGATATTTCAGCATGTACAATCAGGTGCTGCCCCATATAGCGGCGGACTTCATCAAGGAATGCCGGCGCGCCATCTGCTGATTTCTTGATGATCTGCTCAACTCCGCCATTAAGGCGCCTGCGATCTTCGTCGGACAGATCTGCCCCGGTAATGACAACCACCGGTACTCCCTTCGCCTCCGGAACTGTTTTCAGGGAGTCGAGAAATTCAAAGCCATCCATCTCCGGCATGATCAGGTCGAGCAGGATCAAATCGGGAATAGCATCCTTGACGAGCTGCAGACCGGCCCGGCCATTGACGGCTTCGCGCACGCGCCAACCCTCACTTACAAAAATCCGCCGCATCAACTGGCGGGTTGTTCCATCATCCTCAACGATGAGGACATTGCCACCCTTGCCATTAAGCTTGTATCGCTCCAGCAGGGTCAGCAAGCGCTGGCGATCCACAGGCTTGGTCATATAGTCGGCAACACCGAGCGAAAAGCCCTTATGCTTGTCATCGACGATGGATACCATCAACACTGGAATATCCTTAAGCTCCGGATCGTCTTTGAGTTCTTGCAACAACGTCCAGCCATCTTTCCCCGGCATCACCACATCTAGTGTGATAACGGCAGGCCGAAGATCGCGCGCTTTTTGCAATCCTTCTTCCCCGTTGACGGCGATGGCAACATCATAGCCTTCCGCCTTCAGGAAACGGCCCAGGATATCGCGCGCAACCGGATCGTCATCGACGACCAGCACAACATTCCCTCCGGCATTACCCTTTGATGGAGGGCGTGACAGAGCCCCTTCCATCGGACCACTTTCTTCAGCCGACGGGATTTCCCGTGGCAGGCTGACACGAAAAACTGACCCCGCCCCCGGCGTGCTTTCCACCGTCACATCCCCACCCATCATGCGGCAGAATCGCTGGGAAATCGCAAGCCCTAGACCCGTCCCGCCATATTTACGGGTGGTAGAGCTGTCTGCCTGAGAGAAATCGCTGAACAAACGCTCAAGCTGCTCCGGTGACATGCCGATCCCGGTATCGGAAACGTCGATCTTGACAAGATCATCATCGGCTTGCGTGACGGTTATGCCAATTGTGCCATTTTCCGTAAATTTGCAGGCATTGCTGAGAAGGTTGAAGACAACCTGCCGGACCCGCGTCACATCAGAGATCATGGGTGGCAGATCGTCCGGCAGGCTGACATCGATTTTATTGTTGTTGGGTGATGCCAGCGGCCCGGCCATATCAACGCAATCGCGGACAACAGCGGCGAGATCAAAGCTTTCAACATGGAGTTCCATCTTGCCAGCCTCGATCTTGGAGAGATCAAGGATGTCATTGATCAGTTTGAGAAGATGCTTGCCCGCGCGGCTGATCCGCTGCAAAGGCTCGATCATATCCTCATCATCATCCTCAATCGCATCTTCTTCCAGCATCTCGGTAATGCCGATCACCGCATTGAGAGGCGTTCTGAGTTCATGGCTCATATTGGCAAGAAACTGGCTCTTGGTTTGTGTTGCCTTCATTGCCACGTCTCGCGCCTCGGCCAACCGATCCACCATTTCGCCAAGCTCGGTCTCGCGCGCCTTGGCTTCCGTAATATCTGTAAAGACGCCAACGATGCCACCATCGGCGGTCTTCTGCTCGTTAATACGGAGCCATTTTCCATCGGCCCGTAAATGCTCATAGGGTTCCGTCGGATTACGGTGACGGACGATCCGCTCTTTCAGCCATTGCTCCTCATTTTCCTGGGCGGCAACAATCATCTTCTTGTTCACAGCAGCAGAAATAATCGTCTCATAGCTGATGCCCTTTTCGATGGGCAGTCCGAGATATTCATACATTTCGCGGTACTTGCTGTTTGAGATGACCAGCTTGTCGTCAGCATCATAGAGGGCGAAGGCATCGGTGACCGCCTCAATCGCCTCAAGCAGTTTTTCCTGCGCGCTCCGGGCTTCGGCTTGTGCCTTCTCGCGTTCCTCTGCCAACCGGTCTCGCTCAATCAGGCTATCGCGGAACAAGGTCACGGTCTGCGCCATCTCCCCGATTTCATCTTTGCCCGCGGGCGGCACCTGCACGGTCAGGTCCCCCTTGGTGATTGAGCGCATGGCGGTGACGAGCCGTGACAGCGGCGTACGGATCGAGCGAAGCACAAGGAATGTCAACAGCAAGCCGATGACCGCACTGGCGATAATGATAATATGAGAGAGATGGACCGCTTGCCGGGCGGACGCGAGACCGGCGCTGCTGCGCACACGCGATTCCTCCTCAAGTTCATCAACAATCCCGGAAAGCTGTTCATCAATATGCTGAATATGCACGCGTGCCTTGGCCATCAGGCTATTGCCAATTACGCGGCGCTCATCCGTGTAGGCATCGACGGCGAGAAGAGCCTCATTCATTAACAGGGCAATCTCCTGATCAATCAGAGCCACCCGTTCAGGATCATACTCCTTCAACTTTTCAAGGCTGACTTTCAGGGATTTCAGCGCCGCATCCGCATTGCGCTCTGACAGGGTAAGCAGGCTGACGGCCAGATCGGCCAGCCAGAATTTCAGATCCCCAAAAGACTTACTGGCGGCATTCGCAGTCGTAATTCGACCAACGAGTTGGGCCTCACTCTCAATCGTTTTCGCATTCTGTATCAAGCGATAATCGAGAAACAAGTTTGACCCGATCAGGATCGCCAAAAGCGCCACACTCAAAATCGATAATCGGGTGAGAATGGAAAAATTGCTCATGAAGAATTCAACCTTCCGGGCGACCGAGTCAGTTTCGATACAGCGTTACACTAATCACTCCGCCGAGATCGCCAAGATGACCACCCTCTTTCGGATAGCCGGTCACGTCAAGCTCCCCCTTCGGAGCGCCATGGCAGGAAAGGCAGCCCTGCCCATAATATTCAGGGACGAGAACGCGGAATGCCGGACGACCCCGATTAGCCGCCTCAGCAGAAAAAATGGCGCCCTTCTCCCAGCCCGGTGCGGACAGATCATTGCGAATGGCCTCTACTTCCCAGTCATCGGGGCGAGCCTTGCGGTTACGGATGAGTTCCGGCGGCGCGGTGACCTTCACCTCCGCCTCCTCGCCCATTGTCCGTTTGAATTCTTCATTCACCAGACGGGCGAACACAGCCGGGACGAAGCCCTTGAACGCAATACCCGGCTGATTGATCGTATCCTGATTTTCTGTAACAACCTTGGAAATCGCCTCAATCTGTGCCTTCAGGAGACGACTCCTACGATCATCGCCGGACAAATCCGGTTGGGCGCCACCTTTGGCCGATGTGAATTTTTTCAACGCCCCCTCCCTCACGACTTCCGCCGTGAGGCCCTTGTCGCCGATCGTTGGATCGTTAATAAGATCTTGGTTCTCACCAATAATCGAGCGGGCAGATTGCAACATAGTTGCCAGATCAATTGCAATGTCATATTCGCTGGTGGTATCGGCGGCATGTGTGGCCGCGGGAAGAGTTGCTATTGCGGCCCAAAGCAGCATCGCCAATAGCTTCTGCCGTCCTATCAGAGCCATCTTACTTCCCCAATTCTGATATCAAATTCCATTGCCTGCCCCTGCCGATTGGTTCGCAGACAACGTCTGGTTTTCATTGTCTGAAAGACTATCAACTCCCGGTCAATCCGTAAAGCTCCCCTTTGCGGAGATGCTTGAAACCTCACAAAAATTCTATTAGTGTCCAAAAATATTCATTGTTTTTAAGTATCCCAATATTATTTGTATTTAGAAGAGTTACGTATTGAGAAAGGGTCTTTTATGAAATGGCGTAAAATCGCGTCCGCTTCATTTACAAATATTAAATATGAAACGAAGGAATGTTGTGGTCAGTACCTGCATGTCGTGACACAAAGCGGCTCATTGGACAGGGAAGATCGCGCGCCCGTTTATGAAGAAACACTGGCCCTGACGAAAACGAGCAATTACTTTTGCATACTTGATAACCGTAAAGCTAAGGAAAGCCTCCTTTCCATGGCGGATATGTCCGGGATTGGTGATATGCTCATCTCACGTGGCATCAAGCGCTTTATCTATGCGGTTGTGACAAAGGATCCGGCCTATGATAAAATTATCAGATTGATCAAGGCTATTTCCATGACAAAGAATCTAGAAGTCGAAGCAATTTCGACCGCTGATTTCGCGACAGCAGAAAAATTCATCCTGATGTATATGAATGAATATGCAAAGGCCGAATAATAAAACCGCTTTTCCCAAAACCAATGCTCGACTGATGCTCAAGACTTTGCCGGATCAGGCACGGCAAATCATTTAATTATAAAAACACAATATTAGTTCGAGGCTGTGAGGAAAAGTTCATGAAGTGTTAGGAACTATTTGCGTTAAATCAGGCTACTCCATCTAATGCGGGAAGCCAGATGCAAGAACGTAAAATCTCCTCCGGAACAATTGCCAATATCAGATATGAAACTCTGGAATACGGCGGAGAACATATCAACTTCATGACAGCGTTAGGACCCGTCACCCGCGAGCATCGCGTGCTGGTTTACCGGAAGTTACTCAAAACCAATCCCTCCTCTACTTTCTTTGCGATCCTCGATAATCGCGCCGGATATGAAGATAAGATTTCCTACGACGATATGCATTTTCTGGCCGATACTCTCCTGCGCGTAGGCATAAGGCGCATGGTGTGCGTCGCGGTTACCAAAGAACCCGCATATCAAAACATCGTAAACCTTTCCCGCGCGGTCGCCGATATGAAAAATTTTGACATGCAGGCAACCTCGACACAATGCCTGAAAGAAGCAAAAACTTTCGTTTTCTCCAGAATTCAACTCCTTGCCGACCCAGCAGCAGCTCCCCTCAAACTAGCGAAATCTTCCAGCTGCTCATAACGACAGACCCGGATTGCCGCGAAAGTAGCGGCGGCGAATAACTATTCTTGTCTAAGGTCAAATTAGTCGGCACCTCAAGGTGACCCTACGTCATGCACCTACCAAAGATAGTAAATATTAGGAAGTATTATTTATTTAGATGTATAAAAATAGTTCGGCTATTATAAGTAAAAAATATATATATTGAATGAATATATATATTGAACTCCAAATGCGAATTATTAAAAAATTAGTGAAAAATTTTATATTTACATTTATTTGATTTTTATGATATTGACCTCATGTGAATTTTGATGGATAGCATTCACAAAGTATTAGTAACTGTCAGTATTAAATAAATGCTCGAAACTAATACGGGAAAGAACATGCAAGGACGCAAAATCTCCTCAGGCGCATTCGCCAACATCAGCTATGAGACGCTGGAGTGTTATGGCGAACATGTACATTTCATGACAGCAACGGGACCGATCAGCCGCGAACATCGCATCCCGGTCTATCGGAAGACGCTTGGGGATAATCCCTCCTCCAACTATTTTGCGATACTTGATAATCGGCGTGGACATGAGGATGAATTCTCCTACGAAGATATGCATATTTTGGGTGATATTACTCTGGAAGCTGGCATACGACGGATCGTAAGCGTCTCCGTCACCAACGAGATCCGCTTATCTCAACATCATCAAGCTTACCCAAGCCGTCGCCCATTTGAAAGATATCGAGCTTACCTCAACAACGACACATTGTATGGATGAGGCGAAAAACTTTATTCTCTCCAACATTCACGGCGTTGCAAATAAGCCGTCTCAATCATTTAGACTGATGAATTCCTTAAGTCGGCAAGTAAATCCATCTTAATTTGAAAAAAGTTCCTGTTGCCGCTCCCGCTCGATTGGTTACAATCACCAAAAACCGGAAAGCAGGATCATGGCAGTTAAAGTCCCCTTCAAAAGAGAGTTCGAGTTTGAATATGGCGTGGCGGAGGAGCTTAGCCCGCTGATCCGCCGGGTGATCGCCCATAATCCGAGCGCTTTCACCTTTCACGGTACCGGCACCTATATTATAGGGCGCGGTGAAGTGGCGGTTGTTGACCCCGGCCCACTCGACGGGGCACATGTCGGCGCATTAATGGCGGCGCTGAAGGGAGAGATGGTAACCCATATTCTTATCACCCATACCCATCATGATCATTCCCCCGCGGCCGAGCCCTTAAAGCAGCTAACCGGCGCCAAAACCTATGGCTTTGGTCCCCACGGAAGCGGCGTGTCCGAATTCAAAATCGAAGAAGGCGGCGATACAGACTTCATGCCCGATGTGAAGCTGGAAGATGGCGACGTCATTCTCGGCAATGGCTGGACCGTCGATGCCATTCATACGCCGGGACATCTCTCAAATCATGTCTGCTTTGGTTTGCGCGAAGAGAATACTCTCTTTACCGGCGATCATGTGATGGGCTGGTCAACCACGGTCGTCTCTCCGCCTGATGGAAATATGAGCCAATATATGCAAAGTCTCGAGAAATTGCTGGGCTTTGATTATGATACCTACTGGCCAACCCATGGCCCTGCAATCACCGAAACCAAACCCTTTGTTGAGGCCCTGATTGCCCACCGGCACGAACGCATGGACCAGATCCGCAGCTGCCTGAGCAACGGCCCAATGACAATCCCGGATATGGTGAAAAGAATGTATGTGGATGTACCGGTAAACCTGCATCCGGCTGCGGCCCGCTCGGTCTATGCGCATATCCTGCATATGATCGAAACCGGCGACATAGCGACCAAAGAGGGGGCGGCGGAGACAGCATTATATTCGCTGGCTTGAAAATAGCTGATCCGGACAACAAGCCCGGATCAACTTGTTTCACCTTAACGCTTTAGTGCAAATTGCGGCGGTGCCTGGAACGTCTTTTCCCTGGCGGCTGAAACCGTCAGTTCGGGATCACGGTTCACGTGCCATCTTTTGAAAGTAGCAAACATCAGGCCACTGATCATCCCGCACGCGACGATCGCAAGATAACCGACCATGATCTGGATATAGGGAAAGACGTCGTTCAACTGTGACACGGCCCCCAGGGTCATTGCCCCTATCCAGCTGAAACTGCTGATCGTCCCGAATAAAATCAAACTGTAGTAAGTAAGCGGCGGCAACTTCACGATGACCAGCCCTTCCTGGAAAACCCTGTTATGAAAGAACATATGAAACAGAAGGCCGTTCAGAGTCACAATCATGACAATCGTCAGCTTCGCCAATATCTTCGGATTTGACAGCTTTTCCGGATTGAACAGCTGATACTCGACAAAAAAGCCGACACCCGAAATCCAGAGTAACATCAACCCTACGAATACAAACTTCTCCAAGTTTTCAAGTAATCTCAGTTCCTGTCGTGTAATGGCTTTGTTCAACAATCCAATAACAAACAGATCGGCAATAATAGCGCCCCCTACACCTAACGTTAGGCTAATGATATGGGTAAATTTAAGAATGGTATGAATTAAATCGATCATGAAAAACGCTCCACCTAAAGAATAATTTTTTATCGAATGGAACTAGCGTTAAAATCAAAATCAGGCACCAATATGATCGCCTGAAAATGGCCTTTATTTGTCACATTGTGCAAATATCAGGTATCTTTATTATAAGAATGCGGGAAATGCTGCCGGAAGGGGATTTTATGATTGGAAAACGATTTATACTTGGTGTTCTGACTGCCTTTAGTGTTATTTTTCTTCTTTCTGCCTGTAGTACGGTCAACTCTCCGCCCGGCACTGAAACGACAGTCATTCTCTTGCGTCATGCAGATCGCGCGCCCTTTGCGACCGACCTCAATGAAAAGGGCATCGCCCGCGCCGAGGCCCTACCCGCTGCCGTTGCCGACTTAGATATCGACGTGATCTACAGCCCTGATAAAAAGCGCAATCTTGATACGGTCAAGCCACTGATCGCGCAGCGCGGGATCAAGCTGCGGGTGATCGAGATCAGTAACGTGGCTGAGCGATTAATCATGGAAAACCCTGGCAAAACGGTGATGTGGGTCGGCAACACTGATAATCTGCAGAGCATCTACGGTCAACTCGGCGGGAAAGATCGCCAACCGGACAAATACGGTGAAATCGCCATCATGCAGATATATGAAGACGGTCCGCCAAAGATAATGAATCGCACCTTTGGCCCTATGCCGTAACGCCTCAGTCGCGGAAATTCACATATTGCAGGGGAAGTTCCTGTTTGAGCCCCTTGCAGAAGGCAATGGTTTCCTGCAGGTCATCACGCTTCTTGCCGGTAACGCGTAGCTCGTCCCCTTGGATTGATACCTGCACCTTGATCTTGGAGCCTTTTATTTCTTTGACCAGCTTTTTCGCGAGATCCTTATCGATACCCTCCCGGACGATCACGACCTGCCGAACGCTTTGACCGGCAGATTTCTCCGGCGTCTGGTAATCAAGAACGCCGGCGTCGACTTTCCGGCGGGTCAAATGCGTTGCCAGCAACTCATGCATCTGTTTCAGCTTAAGATCATCATCTGCATGAATGGTTATGGCCTGCTCGGCGCGATCAATCGTGCAGTTGCTGCCCTTGAAATCATAGCGGGTCTCTATTTCCCGACGAATGTTATTCAGCGCGTTATCAACTTCCGCCATTTCGGTTTTCGAGACAATATCAAATGAGGGCATGGGTTTCTCCTTCGTTTCCGTGTATCAGGCGGATTGCTCTTTAGTCTTCAGGAATTTGATTTTCGGCCAGTCTTTTTCGGCCCGTTCCAGATGCCAGCTATTGCGTGCCAGGAACACCGGTGCGTCGTCATGATCCTCTGCAAGCGAGGCCTGATTTCCATCAAGGAATTTCTTCATCTCCCGCGTATCATCACATTCCACCCACCGAGCGGTGTAAAGTTCGGTCTGTTCAAAATTAACCGGGATATCATATTCCGTGCGGATACGATCCGCCAGCACTTCAAACTGCAACGCGCCAACAACACCGACCACCCAGTCCGACCCCATGCGCGTCTTGAAGGTACGGGCAGCCCCCTCCTCCGCGAGTTGGATCAGTGCCCGACCCAGATGCTTTGCGCGCATCGGATCGACGGGGCGCACCTTCTGCAATAGCTCAGGCGCAAAACTCGGGATACCGGTAAAGCGTATTTCTTCCCCCTCCGTCAGGGCGTCGCCGATACGCAGGTTGCCATGGTTGGGAATACCGATGATATCACCGGGCCAGGCTTCCTCCGCCAGTTCCCGATCCTGCGCGAGGAAAAGCACCGGATTATGGATATTCATGATCTTGTCGCTACGGATATGTTTCAGCTTCGCGCCGCGTTTAAAATGTCCGGACACAAGCCGCATAAAGGCAATGCGGTCGCGGTGTTTCGGATCCATATTTGCCTGTATCTTGAAAATAAAGCCGCTGACCTTGTTTTCTAATGGTGAAATGTCACGCCCCGCAGTCGGTGCCGCGCGGGGGCTTGGGGCGGCTTCGGTAAGACCATTCAGCAACGTTTCCACGCCGAAATTATTGATGGCGCTGCCGAAATAGACCGGAGTCATTGTGCCTTCAAGAAAGGCCTGCATATCAAATTCAGGGCACAATCCGCGGACCATCTCTATATCTTCGCGCAGCTTGGCAACCTCAGCGACGGGAAGCAACTCATCAAGTTTCGGGTCATCAAGTCCGTTACAAGTTACCCCTTCATCGAGATGGTTCCCTTTCCCCTTGGAAACCAGCACCAGCCGGTCGTTAAACAGATCGTAACAGCCGAGAAAATTCCGGCCCATACCAATCGGCCAACTTGCCGGCACCACGTCGAGCGCCAGCGTTTGTTCAATATCATCCAGCAAATCAAACGGATCCAGCGCTTCTCGGTCAAACTTATTGATAAAGGTTGTAATCGGCATATCACGCAGACGACAAACTTCAAACAGCTTGCGTGTCTGGCTCTCAATACCCTTCGCCCCGTCGAGCACCATCACGGCGCTATCGACCGCTGTTAGCGTGCGGTAGGTATCCTCACTGAAATCCTCATGGCCCGGCGTGTCGAGCAAATTAAACGTCTTCTCGCGGTAGTCGAAAGTCATGACGGAAGAAGCAACAGAAATGCCACGCTCACGCTCCACTTTCATCCAGTCAGAGCGCGCACGTCGCTGTTCCCCGCGCGTTTTCACAGCGCCGGCAAGCTGAATGGCACCGCCGAACAACAGCAGCTTTTCGGTCAATGTCGTCTTGCCCGCATCCGGATGGGCAATGATTGCGAAGGTCCGCCGATTTGCGACCCGTTCTTCCAGCATCGTCATGATATGTCCTGATCCCCGCCCGGGTTCATCCGGCACGAGATTAAAAAGAGCCCGCAGTAGGAAATTTTCCGTCGCAGACCCGCGCTTAAATAAGGCTTATTGGGTTAAAAATCAATCCTTGCCTTCGCTGAGGGGGAGCACCGGCTCCTCGTCCGACTCCGCGATCAGGCCAAGCCAGCCTGCCACCAATGAGAGTGTCCAGCCCTGCAGGAAAAGTGAAGCAACTACCACGACAAAAACCACATCGAAAAAGCCTGAACTGAGCGGCCCCGGACTGATCACCGGAATGATTGCAAGGAAGATCGGCACCGCACCGCGCAAGCCCACCCAGCCGACGAAAGCCTGCTGCCGCCAGCCAATGCGGAACGGCGTCAAGGAGAGCGTTGTCGCCAGCGGCCGGGCGATAAAGATCAACAGAACGGCAACGCCAAGCCCAAGAGGAATGTGATCCAGTACATCGGTCGGTGAGACTAATAACCCCAGCATCAAAAAGAGGACGATTTGGCAAATCCAGGAGAGACCATCATGGAACTGCCGGACCCGTTCTGTCTGGTGTGTCATCCGGTCGCGCAGGACCGCACCGCAGATGAAAACGGCGAGAAAGCCACTGCCGCCACCCAGAGCGGTCATGTTGAAGAGAAGCAAGGCCGACGCCATGGCAAAGGGTGCGAACAAGCTGACCGGCATCTTGACCCGGTTGATCAGAAATGCGGTCACAACACCGCCGACAATGCCCGCAACCAAACCTAAACCTAGCTGCCGCGCAAGCTCCGGCAGGAAACTGATCAGCGTCGGCAGATCGACAGGCAGATCGTTATCAACAATCGCCACCATAGTGATTGTCAGGAAGATGGCCATCGGGTCATTGATCCCCGCCTCCACCATCAGGGTCTCCCCCAAACCGTCTTTCAGCTTGATATTCCGCTGCCGCAGCAAAAGAAACGTCGCCGCCGCATCCGTTGAGCCCACCACCGCGCCCAGCAACAGCGCAATGGCGAGCGGCAAACCAAAGAGGAAATGAATCAGGACACCGACAATGACAGTTGTTGCCACGACACCAAAGGTCGCCAGCGCCATCGCCGGCGCGGCAGCCTTCCTGAAAATCTCCCGGCTGGTATCAAGGCCACCGGAAAAGAGGATCAAGGCCAACGCGATGGATCCAATGTTATAGGCAAGATTGAAATCATCGAAGCGAACCCGGCCAATACCGTCCTCGCCCATGAGCATCCCAATACAGAGGAAAAGAAGCAGAAACGGCGCACCTAACCGATCCGCGATGGGCGTTAAAAGACACCCAATCAGAAAAAGGAAGGATACCAGTATCAGGATTAGCTCGAGTGACTCCATTGACCGTCTTTCACGCTACGCAACGCCTCTATAGAAGCCTACAGAGAAAAGGCGCCGCCGTAAATCGGCGACGCCTCCATCATACCCGAAAAACGCTTATCTGTCAGTCATCTAGAACTTTCAGGACCAGTTTTCCTGTATTCTCACCCTTGAACAGCTTCAGGAGCACAGACGGGAAGTTCTCAATACCCGTCTCTGTTTGCGTGCGGAACTTGAGTTTGCCCTCGCTGTACCATTTCGCTAACTCCTGCACCCCTTCGCCATAGCGCTTGATATAGTCAAACACGACGAAGCCTTCCATGCGCGCGTGATGGACCAGAAGATTGATGTAATTGCGCGGGCCGTACATGGGCGTCGTATTATTATATTGGGAAATCGCGCCACAAATCACGATACGGGCATGGCGGTTGATGCGGGCGAGTGCGATATCCAAGATTTCTCCGCCGACATTATCAAAATAAACATCGACACCGTTTTTGAGCGGTTCTTTCAAATCCTGCATGAAGCTGTCGGATTTGTAATCGAGACAGGCATCAAAGCCGAGTTCATCAACCACATAGGCGCATTTTTCGGCTCCGCCCGCGATACCGACGGCGCGCGCGCCCTTGATCTTGGCGATCTGGCCGACAAGAGAGCCAACAGCCCCGGCCGCGCCCGAGACAAGCACCGTATCGCCCTCCTTCACCGCGCCAACGTCCAAGAGGCCAAAATAGGCGGTCAGCCCCGGCATGCCGAGACCGCCGAGATAGGTTTCGATTGGCGCGAGATTGGGATCGATCCGCGTCAGGTCCTTCGCCAGCGCCTTGCCATATTGCTGGATGCCGAGCATGCCGCTCACAAAATCACCGGCCTTGAAATCCGGACTGTTGGAAGCAACCACCTCGCCCACCGTGCCGGCGCGCATCACTTCGCCAATCTGGACCGGCGGAATATAGGATTTTCCCTCATTCATCCAGCCGCGCATGGCCGGATCGAGGGACGCATAATGATTTTTTACCAGCACCTCATCGGCGCCGATTTCGGGAAGGGCTTCGCTTGCAAATTGCCAGTCACTGTCTTTCGGGACGCCCACCGGACGTGCGGCAAGACGATATTGCTTGTTCATAGTCGACATGTCATTTCCCGTCATTTTCTGTATGTGTAATCTGCGCTTCTAACAGATATGGATACAACCACAGAAAACAAGCAACGTCGCCCCTAAAAAGAAAAGCCGGGAAATCCCGGCTTTCCTGCTTGCCCCTTGTAATAGATTAAGCGTCGCCGCTCACTTTTATGGATTGGACAACGCTGTCAAAATAAGGGCGCCGTGCTTCATAGTAATGCGTTTCCCGGGCCGCGAAAAAGACCGCCATTAACTTGCCGTTTATTGTCGCGAACAGGAGATTTCCCTTAAAGTCCGATCCGTCCTTGGACGATAGATTGAGGTCGATCATATATCCCTGCTTATTACCGAACGGTGCCGGCTGGAGATTACCGATGAAGGTGGGTGTTGACGGCGTCAGGGAGAAACCGTTCCGAACCAGTTCGACAATTTCTTCCGGTGTCATATCGGAACGGAAGGTTTCCGCGCGCTCCTCATTCCCGGCAATAAAGATAAATGGCAATTTCCCCCCATCCGATATCGGGGCCCAAAATTCCACTCTTTCCAGTATGGGCCCGTCCTGCGTCCACATGACGGATTTATCAGTCTTCAGTTCATTGATATATTCCGATGTCGCCACGGAATAGCTGTTCCACATGGAACTATGACCGGTTTGTTTGAGCTGGAACGTCGGTGCGCAGCTGGCGATCGTCAGGGTAAGCAGCAGGATGAAAAAATGTCTCATGATTGCCTCAATTGCTTGATGTATGACTCGACCAGAAAGCGATCTGATGCTTCCGGATAGCGAGCGAGGTAAATTTCGAAATACTCGATGGCCTTGCCATCTTCCTTCTGACGCTTGGCAACAAGGCCAAGGTTTTTATATGTTTTGGCGGGTGCTTCCGGCGATTTCGCTGCCGTGAGGTAGGCTTCCTTCGCCTTGTCGAGATCGCCCTCATTGCTCCGCCGGCGGTATACATCGCCGCGGTAGAAATCAAGTGCCGCCGGGCTGAACTCCCGCTTTTCCAGATTGTCGATGACAAACAGCGTCTCTTCATATGATCCCGTATCGATCAAGTCCTCAACCCAGCCTTGCCAGCGGGCATCAACAAGTTTGCGAAACTTTTCGTCAGCTCTCTGCTGCGCCTGAAGCGGGCGCGCCGGGTAGGCTTCCGCTCTTGACTTCAGATTCTCTATCCGATCCTCGGCGGGGGGGTGTGACGCAAAGAAAATGGCCGTAGACTCACGATCTCCTGCGTCCGCCTCACCTTTTATCTTCTCCCAAAGCTGGCCTGCCTCCACCGGATCGTAACCGGCGTCATAAAGGTAATCCTGACCGATTTCATCCGCTTCATTTTCCAGATCCCGCGAATAAGCCTGAATGGACCCGGCGGCGCCAAGACCCGCGGCAAGGCCTACAAAGCCATATCCGATACCGCCCGTGGCGATCGAAAAAAAGGCCAGAAAATCCGTCGTATTCCGGGTGCTGTTCCACATCTTGATGGAATGGCGTTTTTTGTAATGGGCCAATTCATGCGCGAGAACCGTCGCGAGCTGCGCCTCGTTTTCCGCCCGCAACAACAGTCCCGTCCAGACCTGCATAACGCCATTCGGTGCCATGGACGCGTTGAAGTAGGGGATTTTGACAATATAGAGACGGATATCCGGGCAAATTTTCTCTGCCAGTCGGCAGACAATCCCGTCGAGATAGTCCTGCAGTTCAGGATCCTTGATAATCAAGGCACTGGCGGCGAAACTTCGTTCCGCCTCATCCATCTTCATGCGCAGGCCGGCCTCTACTGTGGTCAGTTCCGGTTCGTCACCCGGTTTCACATCACCGACATGGCCAGTGCCTGCACATGCCGAAACCAGTAAACTCAACCCAACAGCGGCCTTGCCAAGTCTCATAAAGGAATATCTTCCAATAGAATTCTCCGTCGCATCGAAAGCGGGCTCAAAGGTGCGAAGATCGCCGCCGCCCGAGACCAGACGGTTATACCACAGGATATTCCCGGTCTCGAGATCGACCAGCGAGATAAACCCGACCTGTTGACCACCCGGTATTCCAACCCCCAGAATTGCAGCAGCCAAAAACTGAGCGGCAACGCGCGATCCGCTTGAATAGGAATCGCGCATATAAACGAAGACCCCTAGATCTGCCCCATACGCCTTTTTCAGGTCCTGCGCTGTTTTGCCCAGCTTCCAGTTAAAACTACCGTCCTTTTTTGTCGGCAGTTGAAAGAGCGTGTTGTACTGATACAGAAAGATTGATTTTCCAACATCTTCATGCAGATCAATCAGGTCCTGCGCAATCTCCGTCGAGACAAGCTGCGCGTCGTCGGAGTGGATGGCCACGCCATAGCCCATATCCGTGAAGTACTGCGCCATGAATTCGGTGACGTAACCCTTGGCCGCCGACGTCCAAAGAGCATGCGGCTCTGTCAACCCGCCGGCAGTGAGCAGGCTCAGTTCCACATCAGGCGTCATGATCAGGATCTTTTTCCCGTTCAACCCGCCGTTTATCTTTTTGCCAACTAGTTGCAATGTCTCATCGCTAAGTTCTACTTCACCGATGATATTCTCTGCTTCTTGCGAGCTTCCATTGTCCGGATTGTGTAAGGACTCATTTTGAGAAGTTGCGCCCATTACCTTTATCGGTTCGCAGCTGTCATCCCCTCTACATAAATATGTCTGGTGGCCAAATCCTGACAGCATCTTGATGCGAATTTCGTTGCCGGCTCCTATTTCGCCCTCCGTCACTTCTTTTGCGGGCTGAATTGTCGGCGCGGACCCTTCATTCATATCCCGGACATCAGAAAGGGACGGGGTTTCTCCATTAGACGTCGCGGCGACCGTACCCGCACTTCCGCCACTCGCGGTCTTGCTTTCGGTAAAGGTAGGCGCGCAGGCGGATACCATGATAGGAAGAGTGAAAACTATAAAAAGAGATAAAACCCGAGAAAGTAACATTGGACGACACCCAAATCTATTTTTTCGAGATATTAAATCGTCTCGCCCAAACAATCAACACATTGAATGTGTGAATTTTCTTGTGACCGTTGAGTAGAAAAGAAAAAGCCGGGCAGGACCCGGCTTTCCTTGCAGTTAATACCCGATCAGGCTGTTGGCAGTTTGTAGTCCTTGAAGTCCTCACGGAGCTTGGTCTTCAAGAGCTTGCCTGTCGCGGTATGTGGGAGTTCGTCAACGAAAACCACATCATCAGGGAGCTGCCATTTTGCAAGGCTGTTCTCCAGATGATGAAGCACATCTTCGCGTGTCACAGCGTGATCCTTCTCCTTCACAGCAATAACCAATGGGCGCTCGTCCCATTTCGGATGCGGAATGGCGATCACGGCGGCCTCAACAATGCCCGGGCAGCCGAGTGCTTCATTCTCCACATCGATGGAGGATATCCACTCCCCGCCCGACTTGATCACATCCTTAGAGCGGTCGGTGATCTGCATATAGCCATCTGGGTCAATGGTGCCAACGTCGCCGGTGGTGAACCAGCCGTCGTCGTCGAGGACTTGGCCTCCCTCCCCCTTGAAATATCCGCTGGTGATCCAAGGGCCGCGCACTTTAAGGTCGCCGAAGGCAACGCCATCGCGCGGCAGTTCCTCGCCGTCATCCCCGGTGATCTTAAGTTCAACCCCAAAAACTGTTCGTCCCTGTTTGACACGGATATCAGTTCTCTCCTTCTCGGAGAGATTTTCATGCTTCTTGAGAAGATTGCCGGTCGTGCCGAGTGGGCTTGTTTCCGTCATGCCCCAGGCGTGAATTACCTCGACCCCATGGCCGTCAACAAAGGTTTCAATCATCGACCGTGGTGCAGCGGAACCGCCAATCACTGTGCGCTTCATCGTTGAAAATTTGAGGTTATTCTCCTTCACATGACCCAGCAGCATCATCCAGATGGTCGGCACACCGGCCGACAATGTCACGCCTTCCGCCTCCATCAATTCGTAAAGCGAGGGGCCGTCCATTGCCGCGCCCGGCATCACCATTTTCGCCCCGCACATGGCCGCGGCATAGGGCAGACCCCAGGCGTTGGCGTGGAACATCGGCACCACCGCCAGAATGCTATCTCGGTTACTTACTCCAAGGCCATCATTGGCGCAGACGCAGAAGCTATGCAGCACGGTTGACCGGTTGGCGTAGAGAACACCCTTGGGGTTGCCTGTTGTGCCGGACGTATAGCAAAGCGAGCAGGCCGTCATTTCGTCGAACTGCGGCCAGGCATAATCACCATCTTCCGCTTCGACCAGTGTCTCGTAACACAGCAGGTTATCGAGCGCGCTTTCCGGCATATGGGCCTCATCGGTCATCACGATAAAGCCTTTCACGTTTTTGAGGTGATCCTTCAGCGCCTCAATCAGGGGCACGAAGGTCAAATCGACGAATATATATTTGTCTTCGGCATGATTGACGATATAGGCAATCTGCTCAGGAAAAAGCCGCGGATTGATCGTATGGCAGACGGCCCCCATGCCGGAAACACCAAAGTAAATCTCCATATGACGGTAGCCATTCCAGGCAATTGTGCCGATCCGGTCACCCAGCTCCGCGCCGAGCTTACCCAATGCCTGCGCCAGCTTTTTCGCCCGGAGGTTTATATTGCGGTAATTGGTACGATGGATTGGTCCCTCAACCGAGCGCGAAACAATTTCCACGTCGCCATGATTAAGACCCGAATATTCTATTAAAGAAGAAATCAGCAGAGGCCGATCCTGAATAAGACCTAGCATTAAGTTTATCCCATGTTTGTTGCTTGTTAGACTAATTACGCGCAGCATAAAACCGCACACGCCCAAGGTAAAGACCCTTTAAGATTCGCGATCATTCGCCGCACCCCCATATTATTTACGTAGGGGATCAGCGCAATCAAACTGTTTCATATGCGTGAATTTTGTCAAAACTTCATAATTTTTGTATCAATAGCGTAGAAAATAACAGATCAAGGGGCATTCGGGAATGGCCATCGATCCGCTGATACTTTTGCCCGCCGCGGCGGGCGCGGTACTGATCGTGATTCTCGTCATCCGGCTGGTGGCGGGCCGGCGGGATGCAGAACTGACAGCCGAGACAGTGGCGCAATTTCTCAGCCACCAGGAACCAAACGAGGCAATCGAAAGTTCCGTTATCAGCAAAGACGGAAAATTCGCTCTGGTTCGCTGGCGCAACTCTAGGGGCTTGGTCCTCATCCGAAGCTTCGGGAACAAGCTGGTGCTTCAAATACTGGGGTCTGCCGACATTGGAAAAACGATCTGGCGGCAGGAAAATGCGCTTTACATCCCGCGACAAGGATTTGCGTATCCTTCGGTCACATTCACCACTACCGCGACAGATCGCACGGTCATTGAGGCAATGATTAACGGAGAAAAAGATGCAGCTGCCTGATCCGGTCACTTTTGCCATTCCGGCCTTCGTCCTCCTAATCCTGATTGAGGCGGTGATCGGTCGCTATGCACCAAAAAAATCCAATTACGAGATGCGGGATTCCGCGGCTTCCCTCCTGATGGGCCTCGGCAATTTCGCCATAGGGCTCGTGAATTTCGGGATTGTCGGGGCGGTGGCGCTCTGGGTCTATCAATATCGCCTGTTCGACATCGGCTATCACTGGTGGGCGTTCGTGCTGATCCTGTTCGCCGAGGATTTCGTCTATTACTGGTTCCACCGCCTCAGCCATGAGCATCGCATCTGGTGGGCGGCACATATCAATCATCACTCCTCGCAATATTACAACCTGACCACCGCGCTACGCCAGACATGGACCGGCGCATTTATCGGCACTTGGATACCCTGGCTGCTGCTATCCTTCATCGGCTTTCCACTCGCGCTGATCCTTTTCCAGAAGGGGATCAGCCTCGTTTACCAGTTCTGGATCCATACCGAGGCAATTGACAGGATGTGGAAACCGGTTGAGGCCGTGATGAACACCCCCTCGCACCACCGGGTGCATCACGCCATCAATCCGCGCTATCTCGATGCCAACTATGCCGGAATATTTATTATCTGGGACAAGCTGTTCGGCAACTTCGTGCCCGAAGACAAAGCCGAACCTTGTCACTACGGCATCGTCAAGCAGATTGCCAGCTTCAATCCCCTGATCATCGCCTTTCATGAATGGGCCGGTATTTTTGCTGACCTTACCCATGCGAAAAGCCTCAAGGCTCGATTTATGTATGTCTTCGGTCCGCCCGGTTGGAGCGAAGACGGCTCCCGCCTCACCTCCCGGATGATCAAGGATCGGGAACGGACACGCCTTGCGGGTCAGGCCGTAGATGCGGCAGATTGACCCGCTTTACTGGCGTGGATAAATGAGTAGACTGCGCGAAAATCAAAAATATGAATTTCCCGCCGACGCGAAAGGTTTCAAAAAATGTATATAGACGGAAAATGGATCGCCGCTGACAAAGGCAACAGCTTCGACGTTTTTAATCCCGCGACGGGAGATGTGATCAAGCAAGTCGCCGATGGCGGCGCGGCGGAGGCTACCCGTGCGATCGAAGCGGCGGATGTCGCCTTCCGCGATTGGTCGAAGACCACCGCCTATCAACGGAGCGCCTATCTCTATAAAGCCTACCAGATCATGATCGAGCGGAAAGAAGATCTCGCTCGCACGATGACTGAGGAACAAGGCAAGCCGCTTAAAGCCGCCCGCAATGAAGTGCAATATGGTGCGGACTTCCTGCTCTGGTATGCCGAGGAAGCGAAGCGCGTAAACGGCGAAATCCTCCCCTCCTCTCGCGGGGATCAGCGGTTCATGGTGCTGCATCAGCCAGTCGGCGTGGTTGCGGCGGTCACGCCCTGGAACTATCCGATCTCGATGATCACGCGGAAAGTCGGCCCGGCCCTCGCCGCAGGTTGCACAGTCGTAATGAAGCCCGCCGAGGCCACACCGCTTTGCGCCATTGCGATGTTTGAGATATTCGAGGCCGCCGGCATCCCGCCGGGGGTTGTCAATCTCGTGACCGCAGCAGACCCGAAACCGGTTGGCGAAGTGTTCACCAGCCATCCGTCCGTCCGCAAGCTTACCTTTACCGGTTCCACCAATGTCGGCAAGATGCTGGCCGGGCAGGCCAGCGCCAATATGAAGCGCGTCTCTGCGGAGCTTGGTGGTCATGCGCCCTTCGTGGTGTTCGAGGATGTCGACCCCGCCCATGCGGCCAAGGGCGGATCTCTCGTCAAGTTCCTCAACACCGGACAGGCCTGCATCAGCCCCAACCGCTTCTTCGTGCAGAACGGCTCCTACGACCAGTTCGTCGCCACTTTTGAGGAGCGGGTCTCCAAGATGAAAGCAGGTAGCGGGTTCGAGGATGGGGTCGCCATTGGCCCGCTGGTCAATCAGGCGGCCATCGACAAGGTGGAACGCCAGGTGCAGGATGCCATTTCCAAGGGCGCAGAGCTGGTCACCGGCGGCGTACCTATCAAATCCAACGGGCTCGACAAGGGTTATTTCTACGCCCCGACCGTGCTCGCCAATGTCACGGAAGACATGCTGATCTATCGGGAGGAAACCTTCGGCCCCGTCGCCCCGATCATCCGTTTCGAGAGCGAGGCGGAGGTGCTGGAAAAGGCAAATGATACAGAATATGGCCTCGCGGCTTATGTCTATACCCGCGATATCTCCCGCGCCATGCGGATGTTTGAAGGGCTTCGCTTCGGCATCATTGGCATCAATGATATCAACCCGACCAGCGCCGCCGCCCCCTTCGGCGGGATGAAGGACAGCGGTCTCGGCCGTGAAGGCGCCAAGGAAGGGATCATGGAATATCTTGAAACCAAGCTTGGCGGCTTTTCAATCTAAGGCTAGCTGAGAATTTTAATGCCCGCCTCCCCGATCAGGCCATCAACAACAGACTTGGCCTCCTCGGGGAGCGCTTTGAAGCGCGCTTTCAACTCGCCCAGACATTTCATCTGATATTTAAAGACGCCCTGCGTATAGGGCTTGCCCTCGAGCTCGGCTATGAATGTCTCCTCGCCCCGCTCAATCGCGGCGGCATTCGCGGCAAGGAAGGGCAAGTAAATTTCGGCACAATAAGTAATTATGCCCTTTGTCATTTCCGGCAGGTCACCGACAGCAAACCAGTCCCCCTCAACGCCCGACGCGTCATCAAGCTGCCTGAGCCAGCTTTCCGCCCGCTGCGCTTCCTCCCGCATGATTGACATGGGCGTCGGATCAATAGACAGAGTCCGAAGCTGCCCATAGAGACCGAAATCCGCCATAGAGGGGCGTGTCCCGAAAAGATATTTATACTGACCGACATCAGCATGAAGCAGCGCGAGAATATGATGGAAGCCTGACTCAATAATCGGAGCATTTTCCGTTGTACAGCCGACAAGCGGCATGCGCCCTATCTGCCGCTCGGTGAAAAATTCAGCAAACTTCTCTCGTTCCTCATCCGAGGCGTTGGGGGAGCGGTCATCGGCGATCCAATGCGCGGCATAATGAATATCCGCCTCATAGGCCCAGCGGTAATGAAACATCATCTTGGTGACCCATTCATCGCCCATATCCTCCACCAGATGGGCCAGGAAGGCATGGGCAGGATGATCGGGAATGACCGAGCGGCCATCCGGATGCCGCTCTTCCAGCATGTAGATCAACCGCGTGCTGTCGAGATGCAGGCTGCCATCCTCTGGGAACTTCAGTACCGGCACAAGAACCGGACGCAATCCTTCCAGCAGATGATCGTTTTCCTCTGAACGAAGAATCCAGTCATAGGGCAGCCGCCGGTAATGCATATGGGCGCGCATTTTCAGCGAATATGGGGAGGCGTTGCCGCCGATGAGAGTATAACGATCCTGTGCCTGTCCGCTCATGTTGTTTTTCCTTGTTTATTGAGAGCGGAAAAACTTTATGGCAACAACCTATTGCTGTCTAGTCCGACGCGACGCGTAGAGGTCAGCCTATAACGCTGTTCGCCCAGGCGATGAAGTCCGTTGTCACCTCATCACGGTTGATCTCGTTCAGCATCTCATGACGACCGCCGACATAGAACTTATGGGTAACTCGCGTAAAACCATGTCGGTGATAGGCCGCAAGGAGCCGCTTCACGCCTTTCGTATTCTCACCGACAGGGTCCTCGCTTCCGTTAAAGACAAAAATCGGCATCTGTTTGTTCATTTTTTTAAGTGCCGACGCACCGGCAATTTTTGGGAGTGCATCGAGAAGCCCGCGCCAGGTTGCGACCGAGCACTCATACCCGCAGAGCGGATCGGCCACATATTTATCGACCTCTGCCTCGTCCCGCGAGAGCCAGTCAAATTCCGTCCGGTTCGGCGCAAACTGCTTATTAAATGTCTTAAACGTCATTCCCGCTATGATGGGGCTGTGCCCGCGCGCACCGAAGCGCAGCTTTTCAAACCGGATAACAAGTTGGGCTATCCGGCCGATAGCGCCGGGCGGACCGTTGGTCGCGGAGAGCGCAGCCCCGGCAATCGTCTCCCCATGCTGCGCCATATATTGCTGCGTCATGAAGGAACCCATCGAATGACCGAGCATCAGGATCGGTAGGCCCGGATGCTCTACGGCGATCTCCCGGTTGAGCAGATACATATCCTCAACCGCTTTGTTCCAGCCGTCGTCATCCCCCATGTGGCCTGGCACCTCTCCGTCCGCAATCGTCTGACCATGGCCGCGATGGTCATTCGCATAGACGATATAGCCAAATTCATTGAGGGCCCGGGCAAGCCTCTCATAACGAGCCCCATGTTCCGCCATACCATGCGCGATCTGTATAATCGCTTTTGGTTTTTTCTCACCCACCCACCGGTAAATATGGATTGCCTGCCCTTCCGCACCGGAATAGGTAAAATACTCACTCATACGACCACTTCCCCGATTATTTCGTCTATTAAGCCATGGAGCGGGAAGTCAGGCAAGATAGTTGTAAACGGGCTTTGACAGGGGCTGGATATTCGCTCTACAAATATAGAAACGTTTCAAATTCTTTTTCGAGGATATTGTAATGAGCAGCCCAAGCCTTCTTCAGGGAAATTCCCTTGCCGCACGCGATGCGAAAAGCCTGATCCATTCCTACACCAACCTCTCGACCCATCTGACCGAAGGTCCGCTTATTATTGAAACTGGTAAGGGGGTTCATGTCTTTGATGAAGACGGCAAGGAATATATTGAGGGACTGGCCGGCCTGTGGTGCGCCTCCTTCGGTTTTGGTGAAGAGGAACTGATCGAGGCCGCCATCGACCAGATGCGCAAGCTGCCCTTCTATCATTCCTTTGCCAGCAAATCGACAGAGCCAGGAATACGCCTAGCGGAGAAACTCCTCGAAATTGCGCCCGCGCCTTTCTCGAAGGTGTTCTTTGCCAACTCTGGATCAGAGGCCAACGATACAGTCATCAAACTTGTCTGGTATTATAACAACAGCCTTGGTCGTCCGAAGAAAAAGAAGATCATTTCCCGTCAAAAGGCCTATCATGGCGTCACGGTCGCAGCCGCGAGCCTGACCGGCCTGCCGCCGCTGCATAACGACTTCGACCTGCCGATCCAGAATATCCTGCATACCTCCTGCCCGCATTACTACCGCTATGGCAAGGATGGCGAGACTGAGGAGGAATTCGCGGCACGCTGCGCCGATGACCTCGAACAGCTGATCCTGAAGGAAGGGCCGGACACGGTCGCCGCCTTTATCGCCGAGCCGATCATGGGCGCTGGTGGCGTAATTATTCCGCCGGCCACCTATTTCGAGAAGATCCAGGCGGTCCTGAAAAAATATGATGTGCTGATGATCGCCGATGAAGTGATCTGTGGTTTCGGACGGACAGGCCAGATGTGGGGCTCGCAGACCTTCGATATCCAGCCGGATATTCTCTCCTGCGCAAAAGCCCTCTCCAGCGCCTATTTGCCGATCTCGGCAGTGATGGTGTCGCAGGATATATTCGACGGGATGGTCAAACAGAGTGAGAAACACGGTGCTTTCGCCCATGGCTTCACCTATTCCGGACATCCGGTGCCAGCCGCCGTGGGTATGCGGACAATGGAACTGATGGAGGAGCGCAATATCCTCGGCCATGTGCGCCATGTCTCAAAACGCTTTAACGAACGGTTCAACGCCCTTACGGATCATCCGCTAGTCGGGGAAGTTCGCTCCATGGGGCTGATCGGCGCGATTGAGCTGGTGGCCGATAAAAAGACCAAGCGTTCCTTTGACCCGAAATTCAAGGCAGGTGCGAAAACGGCGCAGGCCATGCAGGACGCTGGCGTTATCAGCCGGGCGGTTGCAGGCGACAATCTCGCCCTTTGCCCACCGTTGATCATCACAGAAAGCGAAATCGACGAAATGTTCGACCGCTTTACCAAGGGCCTTGACGACATCGCCGCGATGGCGTTCAGGGAAAACTGGCAGGAAATCTAAACTATTTCCATCCCGCCACCACGAGAGGAGCGTGAAGGTGCACTATCTCGTTTATGTAAGTACCGCCAGCCACCTCATGAATGAGGCGGAGCTAATGGCGATCCTAGAGACGAGCCGCTCCCGCAACACCGCTGACAATATCACCGGCATGCTACTTTATAAGGACGGCAACTTCATGCAGGTGTTGGAAGGCCGGGCGGAGAACATTAAGAATGCCTATGAGCGGATTGGCAAGGATCACCGCCATGATGGGCTTATCCTGCTGCGCAAGGGCAAAACAGAAAAGCGCAACTTTCCGGGCTGGTCGATGGGGTTTCGCACTGTCAATGCTGAGGACATGGAAAACATTCTGGGATTCCAAAGCATCAAAGACGGCCGTTTTACCGACCCGGCGATTGTCGAAAACCCGCATATCGCCATGACCGCGCTAAAAGCTTTCAACGCTTAGCGGCGAAAGGCGAGCATTGTCCAGTGCACGCCGTTGGCGCGATTTTCAGGCTGGATGGACTCCGTATAGCGCTCTCGCAGAAGGCTCAAGCCTGCCGCTTCAGCAAGATCAATTGTCTCCTCTCCTGTCACCTCAAACATCCGTCGCCCTTCCGGCACCGGCCCATGACGAAGCGACAGGATGAGACGCGCGCCCGGCGCCATGAGAGAGGCAAGCACCGGCATCGCGGTCATCCGCTCCGCCTTGTCCAGATGCATCCAGACACCTGTGAGTAGAACAAAATCAAATGCATTGTCTTGCCCCGAAAGTGCCGCAAGGTGCGGCAGACCGTCATCAATCCACTCGATATCATAAGCAGCATGAAGGCGCATCCCTGCAAGGCGAAAGGCATCGGTCGGCTCGGCGGCGGTTACCTGATGGCCTTGCGCCGCAAAACAAGCTGCATCCCGCCCCGTGCCTGCCCCGATATCCAGTAACCGGAGAGGCTTTTGCGGCATCAAATCAAGCATGACGGCATGCAGCTCGTCAAATTCCAGCGCCTCATAACGCGGAATCAGTCGCTCCGCTGCTTCGACATAGCCTGCAGTTCCGGGGAGGTTCATGGTTATTTCATTCAGGCAAAATTAGAGTTCGCCGATGGGCCAAGCTGGCGCTTTATGGCGTCAATATCCCCCAACACCCAGAGCGCCGTGATCTGCTTCCCATTGCCCTTGAAGAAGGCGCCGCCCGCCCAGATGATTGTCTTGCCCGTTCCTGGAACGCCGTAGAATGACCCCTTATGCGTGCCGGAAAACTTCATCCTTGCGGCAACGCTGTCGCCCTCATCCACGACATCCTCGATATCGCAGCGAAAGTCAGGAAGGCCGATCCAGAGTTCACGCATATACTGGATAAACCCCTCCGGCCCTACACGGACGGGACCAAGGGACCCTCGAAAATCAAAATCTTTGTGCAGAATCTCGCGGGCGCAATCCTCGCCCCTTCTGTTCCAGGCTTCATGATAAAAGCGTTCAATCAGCCTCGTCAGATATTTATCGGAACCATTCACTTCACGATCCAACTACACATGCTGGCCGCCGTTGATATGGATCTCCGCGCCTGTCACATAGGATGACGGTGCATCGCAGAGGAAATAAATGGTGGAAGCAACTTCCTCCGGTTTTCCCAGGCGGCGAAGCGGAATATCCTGAATCATATCCTCTGTGCCGGGAGAGAGGATCGACGTGTCGATCTCTCCGGGCGCAATGGCGTTGACCCTTACTCCATGAGGTCCGAAATCTGCCGCCATCTCTCGTGTAAGCGCGGAAAGCGCTGCCTTCGATGTTCCATAAGCTGATCCCGCGAAGGGATGCACCCGGCTACCCGCGATCGACGTGACATTAACGATCGTCCCTTTCGCGGCAACCAGTTCGTCAAACAGACCCTGTGCCAACATCAACGGCGCAAAAAGATTGACGTTATAGACATGCAGCCAATCGGCATAAGAGGAATTGAGCGTGCTGAACCGCGCTCCCTCCGGCCCCTTTGGCGACACTCCGGCGTTATTCACCAGCGCATGCAGAGGTGCCCCCTCCAACTTCTCTCGGATATGCTCAATCGCCGTTGGCAAGGCTTCGATATCCGCCAGATCAATCTGCAAATGATCCTTCTCGCCACCCTCCCAGGGGCAATATTCAGAAAATTCCTGTCGCGACACGGTCAGAACCCGCCAGCCTGCGGCACTAAATCGTTTGACCGTGGCATGCCCAATTCCCCGGCTCGCACCGGTCAGCAATAGAAATTTCCCCTTGTCTGACATTTAACCTGTTCCTTGAAAAATAAGGCGCCCAAACATCTAAGCCGCGCCTATCATAGCCGCGCTCGCCCCACGATGGAACAGCGATTACCGTCCGCTGCTAAAAAAGAATCAATCCCATCGGTTTCCCGCTTACCCTATTTGTGGATATCCGAATGCGCAGTTTCGAGCTCATTCAGCCGCGCCGCAAGATAACCAGAAGGACGGCTGAAGCGGGCCAACAGGATGTATACCACCGGCACAACGAACAAAGACAGAATGGTCGAGAATATCATACCGCCGATAATGACAATGCCAATTGCTTCCCGGCTTTCAGCGCCAGCACCAGTCGCAATGGCAAGTGGCACCGCCCCAAGGGCCGTTGAAATTGTTGTCATCAGGATCGGGCGCAGACGGATGATCGCCGCCTCCTGTATCGCGGCCAGGATATCCGCGCCTTCATCCCGGAGCTGGTTCGCAAACTCCACAATCAAAATAGCATTCTTCGCCGTCAGTCCGATCAGCATGATCATCCCGATCTGGCTATAGATATTGAGCGTCAGCCCAGCCAGCAGGATAGAGCCCAGCGCGCCGGTAATAGCGAGCGGCACCGTCGTCATGATAATCATAGGGTGGATGAAGCTTTCAAACTGCGCGGCAAGAGCAAGAAACACCACGAGAAGCGCCGTCACAAAGGTGAAGACCAATGCCTGATTGGAATCCTTATATGAGCGACTAAGGCCATCGTAGGAGATTGTCGCTTCTTCTCCGGCTTCTTCGCGGACGATGGTTTCCAGATAATTGAGCGCCTTCTCCAACGTGTAGTCCGGCCCGAGAGAGGCCGATATTTCAATCGTACGAAGTCGGTCGGTACGTTTGAGTTCACCCGGCCCGGCCTCTTCCCTTAGTGTCACAAAACCGGAGAGCGGGATCAGCTGATCTGCAACCTCTGAGCGGACATAGACGTTCGACAGATCATCCCGGCTCCCGCGATCTTCTTTGCGGGCCTGAACAATGACTTCATACTGCTTGCCTCCTTGATCATAGGTCGTGACATTGCGCGCGCCCATCAGTGTTTCAAGGGTTCGGCCAATCGTCTCAATCGTGACCCCAAGGTTAGAGGCTCGCGCCCGATCAATATCCAGATGGATCTGCGGCTGGGTTTCCTCAAAATCCTTGGTGATGTTAAGAAGCTGCGGATTTTCCTGCGCCCGGGCGATAACCCTGTCCACCCATTCATTGATGACGTCATAGGAGGGACCGCCAATAATAATTCGGACCGGAGCGGAAAAACCGCGCTGACCAAGACTGGCGGGGTTGATTGCAAAAACTTTCACACCCGGAATGGCGAGCAGTTTAGGGAACACCTCATTAACGATTTCCTGTTGCGACCGCGACCGCTCTTCCCAAGGGACTAGTCCCACGAGCATGAAGGCCTCATTCACCGGTCCGGGCTGACGGAAGGTGCCAAGAAAAGCAAAAAGGCGCGAAGCCTCACCACTTTCTTCGAGAGGTTTCAATACCTCCTCGATCCTGTCGACATTATTACGCGTATATTCCATGGTGGCCCCTTCAGGGCCTTTCACCGGCATATAAAAGACACCGCGATCCTCCGTCGGGGCAAATTCCTTTGGGATAACGTCATAGAAACTATAGGCCAACGCCGAAAGCCCGATAGCAATTGCCACGACCACCAGTGGTATTTTCAGTGTCCATTTCAACGCATTGCCATAAAGTGTAGCGAGGCCAGTGAATAGACGCTCCGTCGATTTATAGAACCAGCCTTCCTTATTCGTCTCAACGAGTAGCTTTGAGCAAAGCATCGGCGTCAGTGTCAATGCAACGAAGGAGGAAAACATCACGGCGGCGGCAACCGCAACGCCAAATTCTCTGAACAACCGGCCCGTCGTGCCATCGAGGAATGAAATCGGGATAAAGACAGCGATCAAGACGATGGTCGTCGCAACAACGGCAAACCCGACCTGTTTCGCCCCCCGGCTCGCAGCAAGAAGCGGCGGCTCCCCCGCTTCAATCCGGCGATGGATATTCTCAAGCACGACAATTGCGTCATCGACAACAAGACCGATAGCAAGCACCAGCGCAAGCAGCGTCAGCACATTTACGGAATAATCAAGCGCCCCAAGAATTGTCAGCGTGGCAATGATCGATACCGGGATTGCAACGGCCGGAATAAAGGTGGCCGCGATGGATCTCAGGAAGAAAAAGATAACCAGGATAACAAGGATCATGGCAACGCCGAGGGCGAAGAATACCTCCTTGATAGACTGGCTGATGAAGACCGATTGGTCATATGACACCCGGATATCGAGGCCGGTGGGAAGATTGTTCTTCAACCGTTCGACAATCTTCTTCACGCCGTTGGCAACCTCCAGCACATTGGCGCCCGATTGGCGAACCACGCCAAGGCCGATGGCTGTTTGCCCGTTAACCCGAAGATTCGTCCGATCATTTTCCGGCGCAATCTCCACCTCAGCCACATCGCCGAGGCGCACCCGCCCCTCCGCATAATCATAGATGATGATCCGGCGGAATTCCTCCGCAGTCCGGAGGTCAGACTGTGTCTTGATGCTGAACTCCCGCATGTTCGATTCAATTCGACCGGAAGGAATCTGCACATTTTGTTCGCGAATGGCGAATTCAATATCCGCAACCGTTACGCCGCGTGCGGCCATTGCCGGTGTATCAAGCCAGATGCGCATGGCATAGCGACGTGCACCACCGATGCGCACATTTGCTACCCCATCAACGGTTGAGAGGGGATCGACAAGGTTTCGTTCTGCATAATCAGTGAGTTCAAGCTGGTTGAATCTGTCACTGGTCAGAGACAGCCAAAGGATGGGCCGCGCGTCACTCTCGGATTTTGAAATACGCGGCGAGATCGGCCTCTTCGGGAAGTTGGTTGACGATGCGGGAAATACGATCGCGCACATCATTAGTCGCAGATTCAATATCCCGGCTTAGCGAAAATTCCACGCCGACCGTCGAATACTCCTCCCGGCTGGTGGAGGAAATTCGTTCCACACCGCTGATTCCGGCAACCGCATCCTCGATTACCTGGGTTATCTGGCTTTCGATAATTTCTGCCGATGCCCCTCGATAGGAGGTCTGGATCGAGACATTCGGGCTGTCGATATCCGGATATTCCCGAACGCTTAAGGATTGATAGGAAAAAAGCCCGAATAGGACCAGAACGGCCGAAAAAACGATGGCCAGAACCGGGCGCTTGATGGCGAGATCGGGCAACCGCATTACGATGCCTCAGAGGTTGAAACCGCCGCGCTCGGTTTGACAGGAGCACCATCCTTGACCTTCTGAAGGCCTTCAGTGATCACCGGATCACCTTCTTGCAATCCCTCAATAATTTCCACGAAACCTCTGATACGGCGCCCAATTTTTACCGGCGTACGCACCGCTTTGTCATTCACTACCGCATAGACGATAGGCCCGGAAATCGTAAGCACAACCGCCTCTTCAGAGACCAGGAGTGCATTCTCATCGACACTGATCTGCAATTCGACAGAGAGGAACATACCCGGTTTCAAAAGCCCGTCTCCATTCGGAACCGATCCGCGCACCCGAACCGCACGAGTATATTCATTCACCCGGGTAGAGATGGTATTGACCTGCCCTTCGAATACATGATCGCGATAGGCAGCATTCTTCGCAGAGAATTTCAGACCCGGCCCGACATCAGCGATATAAGTTTCCGGCAGATCAAAATCCACCTTGATCGTATCCGTATCGTCGAGCGTGGTAATGATATCCCCCGGCTGCACGAGCGAGCCAACACTCACCTCCCGGAATCCGAGAACGCCAGAAAAGGGTGCCACGATCCGATAGTCACTAAGTCGTGCTTTTTGCGCTGAAACTGCCGCCTCCGCCGCCTGCAACTCAGCAAGAAGCAAATCAACCTGCGCCTTGGCTACGTTTCGCGTGGCATAAAGCTTCAACGCCCGGTCATAGAGCTTCTGCGCATTGTCGCGTGCCGCCTGCGATTCGGTTAAGTTCGCGCGCAGTTCCGTATCGTCAAGCTGAACCAGCAGCTTGCCGACCTTCACTTTTTGCCCCTCATTGAAATCAAGCTTGCTGGTTTTGCCGGTGACTTTTGTGGTGATCACCACCGATTCATTCGCCCGAGCGGTGCCGATAGCCGTGATGGTACGCGGCAAAGCCTTACTCACAACCGCAGAAACAATGACATTCTGCGGTGGTCGCTTGGGACCTTTGGTGGCCTGTGCTTCGCCATTACCGCCGCCAATGAAGGGAAGCTGGTCCTGATAATGCCACGCCCCATAGCCCAACGCGGCAATTACCACTATGATGGCCAATTGTGCTGTTTTGTTCATTTGTATTACATTTCACTCTGCACGTATCTTAACAGAATTGAGGCTGAATTGCTTGAAAAGCAACAAAAAAATCTGCACATACATAAAATTGATGATTTTTCGAAACCCTAAACTGGCGACCCATGACAACCTATCTATTTACACATCGCGATTGTCTGTTTCATGACACTGGTACCGGGCATCCGGAACGAGCAGATCGCCTGAGGGCTGTCCTGCATCAACTGGACCTTGAAAATTTCCCAACTCTGGAACGCCGGGATGCCCCCCTCGCCACGCGCGAGCAACTCGCATTGGCCCATACGGAGGCTCATCTTGACCGGCTGGTGGCAAGAGCCCCTGTTGAAGGTATTATCGATCTTGATCCTGACACTAAAATGTCACCCGGTTCGCAATCGGCTGCCTTACGTGCCGCCGGGGCGGTGGTTGCAGCCATTGACGTTGTAATGAAAGAGCCAAAAACCAGCGCCTTTTGTGCCATCCGCCCGCCCGGCCATCATGCTGAAGCGGACTGCGCCATGGGATTTTGCCTGTATAACAATGTCGCCGTCGGTGCCTGTTACGCGCGACAGACATATAAACTGGAACGGATTGCAGTAGTCGATTTCGATGTTCATCACGGGAATGGCACCCAGGCAATATTTGAAAAAGACGCAGGGCTGTTCTATGCCTCCAGTCATCAGGCTCCCTTTTATCCCGGCACAGGTGATGCCAGTGAAACTGGTGCGGGCAATATTGTGAATGTTCCTCTCGCCGCCGGATCAGGCTCCCGCGCCTTCCGGGAGGCCTATGACAATGTCATCCTGCCGGCACTCGATACCTTTCGACCGGAATTACTGATAATTTCCGCGGGATTCGATGCCCATGAAAGAGACCCGCTCGCCAATCTCAATCTGACTGGCAAAGACTTTGGCTGGGTGACCCGGAAACTCATGGTGATTGCCGACCGGCACGCGAGCGGACGTGTTGTTTCGGCACTTGAAGGCGGCTACGATCTGGAGGGGCTGGCCGATGGCGTTGACGCCCATGTGAAAGCATTGCTCCGGACTTAAGAGAAGAGTATAAGACGGCAAAGGAGAAATCATGTCTGACCCGAATAGCCAGGAAATCCCCGCTGATATCGCCAAGATGAGCTTTGAAGAGGCTCTGAAAGAACTGGAGCAGATCGTTGAAAAACTCGATTCCGGCCAGGTCGATCTCGACCAGTCGATCGATATCTACACCCGCGGGTCCCTGTTGAAACAGCATTGCGACGCCAAGCTCAGGAACGCACAGGAGCGGGTCGACAAGATCGTCGGCAAGAATGGTAACCTGTCGGTCGAACCGGCGAATGTTGAATAGACATGAGTGCGGTGGATTGAGACATTAATATGGAAGATGATTTCGGCAAGGCCCTCCGTCAGACTGCCGTGTTGATGGATCGGGAGCTTCGCGAGTTTCTGCCAGAAAACAACGGACTGGAAAAGCAGCTTTACGAAGCCATGCGCTATTCAGTTCTATCTGGGGGGAAGCGGCTGCGCGCCTTTCTGGTTATTCAGGCGGCAGATCTTTTTGGCGTACCACGCCTGCATTCAACGCGGGTAGCCTCTGCACTTGAGATTATCCACAGCTATTCCCTTATTCATGACGATCTTCCCTGCATGGACGATGATGATATGCGCCGGGGGAAACCGACGGTGCATAAACAGTTTGACGAAGCAACGGCCGTACTCGCCGGGGATGCGCTACAATCGCTCGCCTTTGAGATTATCGGTAATCCTAAAACCCACTCCTCCGCCGAAGTCCGCATCAAGCTGGTTGCAAAGCTATCTCATGCCATCGGCGTACGCGGCATGGTCGGCGGACAGACGATGGACATCTTTGCCGATGGCGATGATATCGACATTGTCACCATTACCCGACTGCAGCAGCTCAAAACCGGCGCACTAATTACCTTCGCCTGCGAGGCGGGGGCCATTCTTGGGCATGCATCACCGCAACAACTGCAAGCACTCAAGGCCTACGCACATGATTTAGGGCTGGCCTTTCAGATTGCGGATGACATATTGGATACTGAAGGTAGCCCAGAGGAAATGGGCAAGGCAACTGGCAAAGACGAAGCTGCGGGGAAAGCGACTTTCGTATCTCTTATGGGACCGGAAGAAGCAAAGGTTCACGCCGCCATGCTGGTTGATCAGTCGATCGAACATCTAGGACCTTTCGGACCAAAGGCTGATCTGTTAAGACATGCCGCGCGCTTTGCAATAGAACGCCGCAACTGAAGACGGGTGAATATTTTGACAACGAGACCGGCGACCCCATTATTGGACACCATCGATTATCCGCAGGCGATGCGCGATCTGACTCTGCCAGAGCTGGTACAGCTGGCCGACGAGTTGCGGCAGGAAACGATCAGCGCCGTGTCAGTGACCGGCGGGCATCTGGGGGCAGGTCTTGGTGTTGTCGAATTGACTGTCGCGCTTCATCATGTCTTTAACACTCCGGCAGACCGGCTCATCTGGGATGTCGGCCATCAATGCTATCCTCACAAAATCCTGACCGGACGGCGTGATCGCATCCGTACATTGCGACAACCGAATGGTCTATCAGGCTTTACCAAGCGGGCCGAGAGCGAATATGACCCCTTTGGCGCGGCGCATTCCTCAACATCAATTTCCGCCGGGCTCGGCATGGCAGTAGGGCGGGATCTGCAAGGTCGCGACAACAATGTCATCTCCGTAATCGGGGACGGGGCGCTGAGCGCAGGCATGGCCTATGAGGCAATGAACAACGCCGGCGCCATGGATGCACGGCAGATCGTTATCCTCAATGACAACGACATGTCCATTGCGCCGCCTGTCGGTGCCATGAGCGCCTATCTCTCGCGGCTTCTTTCGGGCAAACCTTATCGTAACCTGCGGGAGCTGGCAAAACAGGTTGCCTCTCTCCTACCCGATCCGCTGGAACGGACAGCCCGGCGCGCCGAGGAATTCGCGCGCGGCATGGTCACCGGCGGCACATTGTTCGAGGAACTCGGCTTTTATTATGTCGGGCCGATTGACGGTCACAATCTGGAACATCTTATCCCCGTCCTGAAAAATGCGCGAGAATCAAAATTTGGGCCGATCCTGATCCATTGCGTCACGCAGAAGGGCAAAGGCTACCCGCCCGCCGAGGCCGCTGCTGATAAATATCATGGTGTTTCCAAGTTTGATGTCATTACCGGGGCACAGGCAAAAGCAAAACCGAATGCCCCCTCCTATACCAAGGTCTTTGCGCAGAGCCTTATTGAGGAAGCGCGCCGCGACGATAAAATCGTTGCTGTCACCGCCGCCATGCCGGACGGCACCGGCCTTGATCAGTTCGCGAATGAATTCGCAAGCCGCTGCTTCGATGTAGGTATTGCTGAACAGCATGCGGTGACTTTCGCCGCCGGTATGGCAACGGAGGGGTTAAAGCCGTTCGTAGCCATCTATTCCACTTTCCTTCAGCGCGGCTATGATCAGGTTGTGCATGATGTCTCGATCCAGAACCTGCCGGTACGTTTTGCCATGGACCGGGCCGGCCTTGTTGGGGCAGACGGGGCGACCCATGCCGGTTCCTTCGATATTACATATCTCGCCACGCTACCGAACATGATGGTTATGGCCCCGGCGGATGAGGCCGAGTTGAAACATATGGTCGCAACGGCGGCCGCCTATAATGAAGGGCCTTGCGCTTTTCGCTATCCGCGCGGCGAAGGTATTGGCATCGACTTGCCCGAGACGGGCAACGTGCTGGAAATCGGCAAGGGCCGATTGATAAAGCGGGGCGATAACATCGCTATTCTTTCCTTTGGAACCCGGCTGAAAGAGGCCTTGATTGCGGCAGAAGAATTGGAAGCAAAGGGTATATCAACCTCCGTCGCCGATGCGCGTTTTTGTAAACCACTCGATGAAGAACTTATCCGCGATCTCGCCACCCATCATGACGTTCTGATCACCGTTGAAGAGGGTGCCGTTGGCGGCTTCGGCAGCCATGTGATGCAGTTCCTAGCCATGAACGGTCTTCTGGATGACGGGCTGAAAATCCGGCCACTTTGCATGAAAGATGCCTATATCGATCAACAACAGATCGAGGATATGTATGATGAGGCCGGTGTCAATCACGCGCAGATCGTCGAAGCGGCTCTCTCCGCACTCGGCTCCGGCAAGGCGAAACAGCGGAATATTTCCGCCATCTAGGCATCTCATATGACACGTCCCCCGCAAAGGCTTGATCTCGCGCTCGTCGCCCGTGATCTGGTAAAAAGCCGCGCAAAAGCGCAGAGCCTGATTGCGGACGGGCGTGTCTCCATCGATGGCACGGTTGTCACCAAACCAACCCGGAAAGTAACGGAAGAAATGAGCCTCAGCGTTGCCACCCCGGAAATTGACTGGGTCGGACGCGGTGCGCAGAAACTTCTTGCCGCGCTTGATTATTTCAATGTCGACGCGAAGGGAAAAACAGCGGCAGATATCGGCGCTTCCACCGGTGGATTTTGTCAGGTGCTGTTGGAACGTGGCGCGGCACGGATTTATGCGGTGGATGTGGGGCATGGACAACTCGATCCCTTAATTGCCGAAGACGCGCGGGTTATCAATCTTGAAAAGACCAATGCCCGCGATCTCGATGACGTACTGATTCCTGAACCGCTCGATCTTATCGTGGCAGATGTAAGTTTTATCTCGCTTCAGAAGGCGCTTCCCGCCGCGCTCTCCCTCGCTGCACCCGGCGCGCATCTCCTCGCCCTCGTCAAACCACAGTTTGAGGTAGGCAGGGGCAATGTCGGCAAGGGTGGCATTGTCCGGGATGAAACGCTTGTCGCCGCGGTCCCGACTGAAATGGAAAGCTGGATCAATTCTCTTTCCGGCTGGACGTCCCTCGGGATAACAGACAGCCCGATTTTCGGCAGTGACGGCAATAAAGAATTTCTCCTGGGAGCCCGCCATGATAGTTGACCTTACAATAGATCACGTCGGATCCGCCGGCGATGGCATCGCGGAAAAGGACGGACAAAGCTATTATATTCCTTTGACCGCCCCGGACGACTGGATCCGTGCCTCTATCGTGGAAGAGCGAGGCAACGGAACCCTTGCCGCGATAGAAGAAATTCTTAGTCCCGGCCCTGAGCGTACTGACCCAATTTGTCGCCATTTCGGCACCTGCGGCGGCTGCTCACTACAGCATCTTAATCCGTCCTTTACGGCCCAATGGAAACGCCAGCGCATCGTCGACTGCCTGTCCATGGCCGGTATAGAAGGCGCAGAGATTCTCGAAACCACAACCTGCCCCCTCGCCAGCCGCCGCCGGGTCGAATTTATTGCTGCCAAACGCAAGAAAGGCGTGATGATCGGTTTCCATCTGCGCCGAAGCCACCAGATTTTTGATGTTGGTGATTGCCCAGTGATCGATGCGACACTGCTCGCCCTTGTTAAGCCTCTGCGTGCGCTGCTGCCGCCTCTGCTCCCGCGCAACAGCGAAGCGAAAATCATTGCAACGGTTACAGAGAATGGCCCTGATTTGATGATCACGGCAAAAAAGGAGCTTGATCTGGAAACCCGTGAAGCTCTCGCCGCCTTTACCGCGAAACAAAAAATCGCCCGGATCGCTTGGCGACAAAACACAAAGGAAGTTCCCGAAGTAATCGCCGCTCGTCTGCCCGCCGAAGTTCTACTTAACAACGTCCCCGTGACCCTTCCGCCTATGGCGGTTTCCTTCAAGCGAGCAAGGCAGGAGAAACGGCACTTGCCGACTTTGCGCGCAATGCCCTGAGTGACGCACGGAATATCACCGATCTCTTTGCAGGGGTCGGCAGTTTCACCTTCCCGCTTGCGGCCACAGCTCGCGTACACGCGGTAGAGGGGGATGAAGAGCTCACAAACAGCCTGCAGGCCGCGGCGAACCGCGCCATTCTTAACGTCACATCCGAAACGCGGGATCTTTTTCACCGCCCGTTGCTGACGGATGAACTCAACGCTTTTGACGGCCTGATTTTCGATCCGCCGAGGGCCGGCGCGAAAGCGCAGGCAGAGGAAATTGCGAAAAGCAATATTCCATCTGTTGTGGCGATTTCATGCAACCCCGTCACCTTCGCGCGGGACGTCAAGACGCTGATGGATGGTGGGTACAAGTTGGGAGCCGTGCTGCCCGTGGATCAGTTTCTATTCTCACCGCATATTGAGATGGCGGCTGTGCTGAAACGGGACTAACTGCTCATTTTGGCAAGGAAAATGGCTTTGCTGGCACCGTCTGCAACGCACCGAAAATCGGACCACTCACATAATCAACGTCCATCTTGAAGGCAGCGCGAGCCAACGCGTCGTTGTCTACCGACCGCCAAATGCATTTTTTCTTGTTCTGCTTTGCGCGGCGAAATAATCCTTCGATTTCCGATAGCTGCAAACTCTCATGCCCCGCGAGCGTAACGGCGAGAATGGGAAGGTCGCGAATGGCCTCAAATTCGTTCCAGCTTGGTCCAACTTCGAATGTAAACCCCAGCACCAATTGACGGAGCGACGTAAATATCTGGCGATAACGACTGTTCGGCACACCCGCCGCGATGTCCTGCACATTCAGGACCAGGTGCCATTCAGTATAGTCCGGCAAGGACGCGAGAATGCGAGCGTATTTGCTCCGAAAGTAGCTATTCGCCAACGTCTCGAAATGAACGGGGAGGAAAATCACAGGTTTGTTCCCGGCCTCGCCGAGCTTTTTAAAAATTGTTCCCGTCTCTCGCAGGACCACACAATCCATTTCAGCACTCAACCGCGGCGACTCGCTAAACAATAGATCATTCGCCGTCACATTCACCTGCTCATCTTCGACATTCGTCATGTTGACCGCTTCATACATGCCCACAAAACCTTTGCGCCGATTGATCAGTGGCCGGAAACGGACATTGAACTCGGTTTCATGTTCTTGAAAAACACGCGCTTCCCGCTCCTTCGCCGCGACGATGGCAGCACGGAAACATTTAACCAATCCATCGAGAGATTGGATTTTATCCAGACCCTCAAAATCCTCGATTTTCAGCATCGCCGCCTCGACGGAGATCAATTCCCCGCCCGGCAGTTCACCGAACAATTTGTTGACTAGATCCTGCGCTATGGTTTTGGAGCGTTCCAGCGCCTCTTCGCGCGTGGCATCTGCGAACAAAAGCGCGAAATGTCCATCATCGAGGGGGACAAAGATGTCATGACGATCCAGCTTGCGACTGATAAAGGCGTCCGCAATCTCCATCACATTTTTCTTGATGCTGCCCCATTGCTCGGCATATTGGGCCTTCACCTCATCAAGGCCGATAATCTGGATACTGCCGGTGATAAGATTTTCGAGAGCTTCCTGATAGGTCTTGCCGAATGGCCGCAAAAAACTGGTGGCTTCACCAATTTCATAATGCTTCACCTCTCCGGCGGCGGAACCCGGTTTTTGGTCATCCGTCGTCCTGCCCTGGTTAAAGTAGTCGGGGTTAATACCCGAGCGATGCCCAATCTCGTTTCGCATCTTCACCTTTTCTTTAACAGCACCCAATAGATTCTTGATATCCATAGGGCGAACCCTATCGGTGGATTTTGTCAGAATAGAGTATAGAAAAAGTTAATTCGATGGCCGAGCATCCCTGATTTGAGCGGTTAAAATCATCTATTGCGCGCGATGCGCTGGACCGCTATTTTTGCGGCGAATATCAGCGTCCTACACTGCAGAAATGAAAAAAATGGCAGAAATTCCGCATTTTCTCGATACCACCGGTCTAAACTGCCCGCTGCCTGTCCTGAAAGCAAAAAAGGCGATGAAGGCACTGAAGGAGGGGGAGCGGTTGAAAGTGCATGCGACCGATCCGGCGTCAACCATCGATTTTCGCCATTTTTGCGATGTCAGTGGTTACCTGCTTGAAAATATGAGTGAAACTGACGGTCTGTTCGAATATATCATCGTCAAGTCGGCGAATTCTTAACTAACTCGCGTTCCCGTATCCCGTATCTCCGTTGGTCAGTGCATGCCCGTCCTTATATCCGCTGGGTGGAACAAACGGGTCCGGTTCCGTCGCGCCAATACCGCGATAAACAGACATGGACGGAAAGGCAAATCCAGTGCCCGCCTGCTCGACGATACCTTTGATCGCATAGGCAAAATCCTGCTTGATATCAAGCCATTCGCCCCATTTAGTTGTCTTGGTAAAACAATAGATCATGATATCGATGCTGCTGGCATTGAAGCTGTCCGTCACCACGAACATCAATGCCTCTCCCGGCTGAGCGAAGTCCTTGTTTCCAATGAGGTAGTTCTCGATATTTTCCGTGACCTCCTGAAGCTGCGCCACGGTTGTCGAATATTCCAGACCAATTTTCCAGTAAATACGGCGATGCGTCATTTCCGAGAAGTTAGTGACCGCCTTGTCCGCAAACACCGCATTCGGCACAATGGTGATTGCCTTGTCAAAGCGTCGGATCACCGTAGAGCGAAAGCCAATTTTCTCCACTGTCCCCTCAACAACCCCGTCGACAAGCACCCAGTCGCTCGCTTTGAATCGCTTCTCCGCGAGGATAAGGAATCCGCTGATCAGATTCTTGAACAGATCCTGCGCACCGAGGGCGACGGCGACGCCGACAATGCCGAAACCGGCAATGATCGGGCCAACCTGTATCCCCCAGAGTTGCAACACAGTTGCCGCGCCAAGGCCAAATACCAGCCCCTTCATAATCTTGACGAGAAACTCGACCATCTCCGCCGAGAACAACTCCTCCAACTTACCAAGCAGGAAAGTCAGGGGGCTGATGGCGCAATAGAGTGCCCAAAAGAGATTAAAAACAATGAGAGACCGGACAATTCTTCCGGTCATGGCGGAAAAGTCCGGATCTTCGTCAAAATCGGGAATCTCGAGGGCGAGATACACACCGATCACCACGGGAACAAAGCGAATCGGCCCCTTTAAGGCGGTAATCAGGTGATCATCGATCTTGCTATCGGATTTCTCGGCGAACTTGATCAGACGGTTGACGACGAATTTGGTGAAAATGCCGCGCACCAACAACGCCGACAGTATGATCCCGAGGGCTATAATCAGCGAGCTGAAATCAACGCCCGCGTATCCCTCGTGCCAGACTTCTTTGACGATTTCCCAAAAATCCCAGAAATTCTGCACGTTAAGCCTTTCTCATTCGTCGCTTTAAATTATACTCCGCCTTGAATAACGGGTGAGGTCCCCGAAATCAAACCATGTGGAGAAAAATTCCGCACCCGTCACCTTCAGGCAATTACCTTGAGCAAATGATTGACGTCCTGCTCACTTGTATTCCAGGACGTTACCAGCCGAACTTCACCTACAGACTCGTCTCCATTTCGGTAGTAGAGAATGTCGGAGACCGCGAGGCATTCAAGAGAAACTTCCGGTAGCCGTGCGAAAATCATGTTGGCTTCCACCGGGTAGAGGATCTCAGCACCGGGAATCGCGGAAATACCCTCAGCGGTGGCGCGCGCCATGCGGTTGGCATGGCCCGCTAGATCAAGCCACAGGTCATCCGTGAGATAGGCATCGAGCTGCGCCGATAGATAGCGCATTTTCGAGAAAAGATGCGCCCCGCGCTTGCGGCGGAACTCAAATTCGCGCGCCTTCTCGAGATTGAAGAAAATCACAGCCTCGGCCCCCATTGCACCGTTTTTTGTCGCCCCGAACGACAGGACATCCACCCCGGCGCGCCAGGTGATATCGGCCGGCGCGCAGCCAAGATGGCAGAGCGCATTGGCGAAGCGCGCACCATCCATATGCAGACCAAGATCATATTTCTTCGCAACCAATCCAATTTCAGCAATTTCCTGCGGCTGGTAGGCAGTGCCGCTTTCAGTTGCCTGAGTAATATCTATGACGGAAGGCTGCACATGATGGACATTGCCGGCACCCGAATTTTTAAGCAAGCCCTCCAACTCCGCCGGCAGCAGTTTTCCGTCCGCCCCGTCAAGCTTAACGAGCTTCGCGCCATGGGTATAAAATTCCGGCGCACCGCATTCATCATGCTCTATATGAGCAAGCTTGTGGCAGTAGATCGCGCCATAGGGCGGTGTCATCACGCTGAGGCCGAGCACATTGGCAGCCGTTCCCGTTGCTACGGGAAACGCCCGGAGATCGCATTCGAAAATTTGTTTAAGCTTTTCTTCAACACCGCGGGTGAGCGGGTCATTGCCGTAACTCGGCATCGGGCCCGCGTTGGCTTTCTGGATCGCTGCAAGTATTGTCGGGGCGACGGGCGCCGAATTATCACTAGCAAAATTAACGAGCGTTCCGTTCTTCACCATCTGCCCCCTGCTCTTTCTTCCGCCCATTTTTGCCGGATGAAATAATCGCTCTCTACTGAATACCATCTCGTTCAAGATTAAAGCTGCCAAGAACGCTCCCGTCATCGAGACTGATAACAAGGATCAACCGCGCGGCTCCCTCTGTACCGACGGTGACAAACAGCCGATCGTTAGAGGGAGTCAGGCTAATCAAATCCATGTCATCGGGGATAGGCAGGCGAATATCCCCAAACTCCGCGAGCGGCGATGTTCCGCTGGTCTTGGACAACATCGTATCCGGCATTTCCGGCGCGGGCTTTGTTTCCATTGCCGTCATGCGCTTATATATGGTAACCGCTATCACAGTGGCGAACAGGATGATCAGCACACCGAGGACTCCAACAATCCATTTCAGCAAGGTGAAATTGGGTCCGGAATTTTCGGATGGCTCTTCCGACATATGATCGCCCTCTTTTAACAAACGGTTCTGGTTCATTTGTATGCCATCCAATGAGGGTCCACATCAAGTTGAAGTTTCAAGCGGTGATGACGGCACCCGGCTCGACCGGCTGTTGGCCACAACGCTTGTGGAACTATCTCGCAACCGGATCAAGCCACTGATCAAGGAAGGGTTGGTTCTGCTGAACGGCGCGCCCGTGCTAAATCCATCTCACAAGGCCCGTGCGGGCGATATATACGAAATTACCGTGCCGGAAGCTGTTGAGAGCGAGCCGGAGCCAGAAGACATCCCTCTCGATATTATTTTTGAAGATGAGCATCTGATTGTCATCAACAAGCCCGCAGGCATGGTGGTACATCCGGCGGCGGGGAATTGGTCCGGCACGCTGGTGAACGCGCTTCTCCATCATTGCCGGGATAGCCTTTCCGGGATTGGCGGGGTGAAGCGCCCCGGCATTGTGCACCGGATTGATAAGGATACCAGCGGGCTGATGGTGGTCGCCAAAAGCGACGCCGCGCATCAGGGGCTTGCCACCCTTTTCGCGGCCCATGATATCGAGCGGCGTTACAAAGCCATTGTCTGGGGCCGGGTTTACCCCCTGCGGGCGAGATTGAAGGGAATATTGGCCGCGATCCACATAACCGCAAGCGCATGGCGATGATAACCAAGGGTGGCAAAAGCGCTCTCACCCGCTATAAACTCGTGGAAAATTTCTCCGATATCGCTGCGCTTGTCTCTTGTGAACTTGAAACGGGGCGCACGCACCAGATCCGGGTGCATATGGGCCATATCGGTCATCCGCTGGTCGGTGATCCGCTCTATACGCGGCCCAGGCGCAGCCGTGTCAGCGCCCTTCCTGAAGACAGGCAAAAAACCATCCTTTCCTTCAATCGTCAGGCACTTCATGCCGAAACCCTCGGTTTTGTGCATCCCGTCACAGACAAACGCTTGAAATTCGAGGTAGATTTCCCATCTGACTTAAGGGAACTGACCAAGGCATTCAGGGGATAAATCCCAAAATCATAGAAATGCCACGGTTCTTGAGTAGACAGGAATGTAATCCGGGCCCGGCTTTTGGGCGTATAATACGACAAAACCCGGGTGCCACGAATAGAGAGGGTCCTGATATGAGCACATCTACTTTACCCGTATTAACGCCGGAAGGCGGTCTATCGCGGTATTTGCAGGAAATCCGCAAATTCCCGATGCTTGAGCCAAGCGAAGAATATATGCTGGCCAAAGCGTGGAAAGACCATGAAGACACCGAAGCCGCCCATAAAATGGTGACGAGCCATCTACGGCTGGTCGCGAAGATCGCTATGGGCTATCGCGGTTATGGCCTGCCGATTGCCGAGCTGATCTCGGAAGGCAATGTCGGAATGATGCAGGCGGTCAAGAGATTCGAACCCGAAAAAGGTTTCCGCCTCTCCACTTATGCCATGTGGTGGATTCGCGCGGCCATTCAGGAATATATCCTGCGGACATGGTCCCTCGTGAAAATGGGAACAACGGCGGCGCAGAAAAAACTGTTCTTCAATCTTCGCAAAATCAAAGGCCAGATTGAGGCCATTGACGAAGGAGACATGACATCGGAGCAGGTAAAAACCATCTCCACGAAGCTGGGTGTCACCGAGGATGAAGTGATCAACATGAACCGCCGCCTGACGGCGCCGGATCATAGCCTCAACGCCCCGATGCGTGCCGAGAGCGAAGGCGAATGGATGGACTGGCTCGAAGATGAGACACCGAACCAGGAAACCGTCTATGCCGAGAGTGAGGAGTTGAAAAGCCGCCGCGCGATGCTCGCAAAGGCGATGGAGGTTCTCAATGAACGGGAACGTCATATTCTGACTGAACGCCGCCTGAGTGAGGAACCGAAAACCTTGGAGGATCTGAGCCAGGAATATAACATCAGCCGCGAACGTGTTCGGCAGATTGAAGTCCGGGCGTTTGAGAAGCTTCAACGGGCTATGAAGTCGAAAGTCATGGAAGAACGGCTGAACTAACTCGCTGTTCACGCGGATAAATATAGGGGTCTGCCCTTACCGGCAGTCCCCTTACTTGAAGATTGAAAATTAGGTGTCTCTGACGTCGGGCCATCTTCAATCCAACGGCAGTTTCAGACTTGGGTCACTATCATAGAATTAGGTGCCTTTCATGAAAGAGTTTGCGTTTGGAATCATTCAAAATACACCGATTTGGGTCTGGCCCCTTTTCTTCTTTCTAGTATTTGTTGGCCTGAATGCCATGAGAACGCGCAACAGCTCCGTTATCCCTTATTTTTTCTATCCGCTGCTTGGCCTGATCGCAGTAAATGCAAAACTCGGAAATGGTCAGGTTTCGACAGGTTGGCTGGTCTTCGCCTTCAGCTACCTGATCGGTGTCGTTGTTGCCTTTCGGTGGCAGGATGGATTGATTCTGGAAAAATCCGGTTGGAACATGACACTTCGTGGAGATCGCATAACAATTGTGATCCTGATGCTGATATTCTTTTCGAACTTTATAAATGGCGTGCTCGGCGCGATCGCACCGCATTTTGTTGAGACAATGTCTTATGCGATTATCTTTGGCGCTGTGGTCGGTGCCTGTTCCGGCAGCTTCACCGGTCGTACACTACGGGTCATAACTCTGGGGGAGCGCTCAGCAGCAACCGCTTAGACGCAATCGAGCACCCTTCCAAATACCTCTGGCCTAGCGTGAGAAACCTCCAACCGAATTCATGATGACCGGACCCATTGCGCTGAAAGCCTTCACCACCTCTTCAGACGGATCACCATAAAGCGTTATGGAGTTAGGTTTCAGCACTTCCATAAAGCGACGGCCGAAATTCTTACCGAAATTTCCCATATGAACCATCGTCGCAGCGGAATCCACATAGCGTTCAAGAATATGGCAGGTCTTCTTATCTTCGCTGACCGACCATTCATAGTTGAGGGCACCCGGCTCATTGGCCTCGGTCGCCTCCACCATTTCTTTCATCAGCGCCTCAAATTTTTCGTATTCGCCGTCCTTGATCGCGAGATCAAACATCCAGTAGACATGCCCTGTCATTCTTATTCTTCCTTATTTTAATGTTTGTGATGACAGCACTATGCCCAATGCAGGACATCATTTCCAGCCCTTATCCGAAAGAATTGAGGCCGCATACTATCGCTGGCGTTGCGAAATTTCTTTCATATCGGCAACAAATTGTCCGCCCCATTCCTCGATGAGCTTGCTCCGTTGTTTCTGCAGTCGGGCGAGATTGGCGCGCGCTTGCAACTCATAGGTTGAGAAAACGATTACCGGCACAGCCCAGGCCAGGAACACGGCAACACCGGCACCGCCCAGCATGGCAAGCCACATATAAACATCAGAGAGAATTTTAAAAGCCTCATGAAACGTATGGCCCCTCTCCCATAAAATTCCGATCACAGGAATAATTCCGGCGAGATTAAAGGCCAACATCGCCGCAAGACTGCCGGACCTATCTGTATTCAGAAGTAGTGCGACAAAGCTCGGAATCATACCGGCGATCAGAACCAGCATGGTTGGCGGTACAAAAACTATACCAAGACCCGACAAAACCAGCACCCAGAAAAGCGCAATATTCTGACCGGTACTGCTTTCGGTTCCATTCGCGGATTTTGCCGCTTTTTCTGCTTTCTTTGCCATTCAGTTATCCCAGAAAATAAAGGGCGGAGATGGTCATGCTGGTCACAAGTGTCGTAATCGCCAGAACCGATGTGATCCATATTCCATAATGTGCGGCATCTTGCCTGCGTTGTTCGCTCGCGCCTTCCAGATAGGCCGCGATCCGCTCTGATTCTGCGGAAGTTGCAAGCGCAATTTCATACTCACGTGTATCCTCAGCCAGTTGCCGCTCGATATCTGTTTCTTTCAGAATAGCTGCCAGATTGCCACTCTTCTTCGCCTCTTGGAATTTTTGGCTGACCACTTCCCGGCGCAAGCGGGAACGGATTTTTGCAAGGACCGGCTTCTGCGTTTCCTCCATCCAGCGGCAAAACCCCGGAAGCGGCCCCGGATGGGCGGCGGCCTGCAACTTGGCAAAGAGTTTAATCTGCGCCAGCGCATTGGCCGACGTACCTGGCGCGCTCGCTGCGAGCATCCGAAGATACTTATCAAGTCCCTTCGCCTTTGAGGTGATAAAAGCAGCAGAGTGCCTGTCAAACGGGTTGCCTTGGCCATTGGATGCGGCCAGCTTTTTCTCTGCAATTTCAATAAATTCAGGCACATTTCTTACATGTGATCCCAGAACAAGCGGACTAAGGCATGGGGTTTTCGGGTTCAGCTCATACAGGCATCGTTCAAGCCCGTAGCCGACATCCCGCTTTCGCCTCATATAGTCATAACACCTTGTCAGGGCGCTCTCGGGCACCCATTCCAACTGCCTCCCCTTGCTGCTGCGCGTTTCCTCCACAGACACTGTTTGCAACAGGGCCGTCTCCAGCAGTTCCATCAGGTCTTTCTTCATCTCAGCTTCATCATTCTGGAACGCCCATAACAAAAGAGGACCGAGGGCCCCCCGGCCAAAAGCTACGTTGCGATACCAGAAGATACCGTCCGGATCCAACAAGCGAACAGCCTGTGACACGGCGGCGGTATCAAACCGTTTATCGCCGCGTGATGAGTTGGCGGAAGCCTGGATTTGCTCAATCTTGGTCGCAGCATCCTCATCGCGAAGCGCGCTCTTGACCCATTTCGCCAATTTACCATTCTCGATCAGCTCCAGCGCGGCCTTCGATTTTCGCGTCATGGCATGGGCGAGAACTCTCGGGGAGCTGTATTCTTCCGATTGAAACAATATCTTACCAAAAGCATGACGATCACCGCGTCCGCGCCTGGGCGTGTCGCCAATCGCCTCCCGCCAATGGAGCAACGTCTCCGCATCCCAGCGGCGCTTTGGATCATCATGTAAAGTTCCGGCAAGTACATCACTCACCCGCGTTGACAAGCTCATGCCTTCGGTGAGGGCTGCGAAACTACCCAGCTCCAGCTTCTTCGTGTAAATCTCATCCGGGCTCAAATCCGCCGCTGGGAGCTTGCCGCCGACCAAGTGTAAAATCAGGACACCGGTCGCATAAATATCATCCGACGGACTACCGTCACCCCGTCCCGTGGGATGCGCCATTGCACATTCTAGCGGTTCATAAACGGCTGGTTGGGCCGATCCCGGTGCCGTTGTTATTGCCTCCCCCAGCAGAAATTCGCTCTGACTTTCGTCAGCGACAAAAAGATTGTCTGCGCGAATGCCGCGATGGGTCATGCCGTTTTTTTGCAAATTCAACAGGCAGGTCGCCACGGTCGACACGACCAAGTCCAGCACTAGAATTTCAGGAAGCGGAGCATCCCCTTCACGATACAAGCGTCCCCCCCGCGGCATTTCGAACACGGAAACATAACAGGCTTCTATTTCTGAAAACTGGACCTTTCCATGCGCCATAAGATCGACCATACCGGGGATATGGATCTCGCTCATTATCTGCGCCATAGCCAGACGGAAACTGCTGTAAGGATTTGAAATTACGGCAAAATACTCTGCAGACGGATTCTGAACATCTGTCGCCTGAACAACCATGTTATCGCCGTTTTCCATATCGACGAGACGCCGGGAAACATCGATCCTGAACCGTCCCCCAAGCAGAGGGCCAGCATCGCCAGTCGGCGACTTCGTCGGCATTTCTATTTTCTCGGCAACAGTCATTTGCGCTCGGCTTCAATCCAGCTATTAGAATATTGTCTCGGATTGTCGCAATTCGGCGTTAAAATGCCGTTAAATTTGTTATTGTCTGGAAGCCGGTTTCGCTGGCTTTCGCCACACGAGAAGGCTGCCGATAACAATCCCGCCTGCGGCGACCAACGACGCGGCAACGAAGTCCCCGAAAATACCATGCAAAAAGCCAGCAAATATTGGCCCGGCAATCTGTCCTATCCCAACAGCAAGCGTCATAACAGCGAGGATCTGGCGTGCGTGATCGGGCACCATATTCCGTGCTTCGACAAGCCCCAGGGCAGTCATCCCCATAAATGTCCCGCCAAGAAGAATAGCGGCCAAGGTGAGTATGACTGGGCCCTCACCTAACACGCTGGCGACAACACCAGCCGCCATTGCGAAACCGGCGAAGGTATAACTCCGCCTGTTGCCGACATAGGCCGCAATCCAGTTCCAGAAGGCAACGGAAGGTATCGCGGAAAGCCCAACAATTAGCCAGATATAGGACTGCATCCACTGCACTTCAGGTATTTGCCGGACAAGGGTCGAGAGGAAAGTCGCGGTAATAATATAGCCGAATCCAAGCAGAGAATAAGAGAAAATCAAGGCTTTGAGTGACCGGCTGTAATGAAGGCGTTCCCCCTTCACCGCGACAATAGTTGCGTCGGTCACCGGCGGAACAAGATAAAAAATCAGCGGGACAAGAGCAAAGGAAAGCGCGCCGGAGGCGATCCACATGCTCCGCCAGCCGGCATCCATGACCTCAATTCCGATAACCAATACCGATGACAGTACAATTCCCGTGCCCACCCCCGCGAAATGGAGCGCCGCAAGACCAGATCGCTTACGCGCGGCGAGACGATTGAGAATGAGGGTCGAGCCAAATACCATGGCCAACGCCGACGCCACACCGGCAATCAGGCGAAGGCCGAGGAAAACCTCAAAACTTGTCGTTATGCCCATTGCCAGAGTGGTTATCGTGCAAGTTACCATTGAAGCAAGGAACCAGCGTCGCGGACTACCCGGCAGGTTTTGTCGGCTACCGAACAAGGCGCCCAGTAAATAACCGAGATAATTAGCCGAGGCAATCAGACCTGCGTCCGGCTTGCTGATCCCCAACCCCATCTCCATAAAGGGCAGGATCGGCGTAAATACAAACCGACTGATCCCGATACAGACAGCGAGCGACAGCAGGCCTCCAAAGGCAAGCGACGCCATGCGATCTGACTGCTTGCCCATATGGTCTGCCTGCGCCTAGTCTTCGAACGGATCCCGGACGAGGATGGTGTCTTCGCGTTCCGGGCTTGTGGAAAGGAGCGCGACCGGTGCCTCGATCAGCTCCTCTACATGGCGGATATATTTGACTGCCGTTGCCGGAAGGTCGGCCCAGCTACGCGCGCCATAAGTGCTCTCGCTCCAGCCTTCCATGGTCTCGTAAATGGGTTTTACCGCCGCCTGATCTGCCATGTTGGAGGGGAAATAGTCGATCTGCTTGCCATTTAGTTCATAACCAACGCAAATTTTAAGTTCATCCATGCCATCCAGCACGTCAACCTTGGTCAACGCGATGCCGGTGAGACCACCGGTCTTGACGGCCTGACGCACCATCACTGCGTCGAACCAGCCGCAGCGGCGCTTGCGCCCCGTCACAACACCAAACTCATGCCCGCGTTCGCCAAGTCCCTTGCCGACGTCGTCGAACAGTTCCGTCGGGAACGGCCCTTCGCCAACACGGGTCGTGTAGGCTTTGGTAATGCCGAGAACATAATTGACCGAACTCGGTCCAACACCGCTGCCAACCGCTGCTTGTCCAGCGAGCGTATTGGAGGAGGTTACGAACGGATAGGTTCCATGATCGTTATCCAGCATCGCCCCTTGCGCGCCTTCGAACAGGACCCGCTTGCGGGCCTTTTTCGCCTCGTCCAGGCGGCGCCAGACAATATCCGAAAACTCGAGAACTTTTGGAGCGATTTCAACGAGTTGCGCGAGTAACTTATCCCCATCCACCAATGGCGCGCCCAGTCCTTTCCGAAGCGCGTTGTGATGATCGAGCAAGGTCGCGATTTTCCGCTTCAGAAGGTCCGCATCCGTAAGATCGCACACGCGAATCGCACGGCGGGCTATTTTGTCCTCATAGGCCGGTCCGATGCCGCGCCGTGTTGTGCCGATCTTCACTGCCGACGCCGCATCCTCCCGCAGGGCATCAAGCTCCCCATGAAGCGGTAGGATAAGCGTCGCGTTTTCTGCAATTTTAAGTGTGTTGTGATCGACGGTGACACCTTGCCCCCGCACGGTATCAATCTCTTTCATCAGCGCCCAGGGGTCGACGACAACGCCGTTGCCAATTACCGAAATCTTGCCGCCACGGACAATGCCGGACGGAAGCAGGCTGAGCTTGTAGACCTTGCCATCCACAACGAGCGTATGGCCGGCGTTATGCCCACCCTGAAAGCGCACAACGACATCTGCGCGCTCGGACAGCCAGTCAACAATCTTGCCTTTGCCCTCGTCACCCCATTGGGAGCCAACCACCGCTACGTTCGCCATTATCCTCAGTCCTTGAATATAAAATTTTGATCAGGAGAGTTTTTTAATTCCATCCGGCCCGAGAAACTGGCCGCAATTGAGGCGCCGTGCCTCAGCCTCGATATTGTCTTCCGGCGCGAGTCCTGCGACCGTTTTCCAGCCATCCTGACGCAAGGCATACCCTTGATCAAGACCGGTTCCAAAGGGGAGATATAGCCGATCATCCGCGGGCCTTCGAGGGACCGCCCGCATCAAACTATCGAGAAAGAGGGTAAAGCCGGACGCCGACTCCCCGTCCATCAGACGGTAACGCCCGCCCCGGCCAAGTTCCCCGCGCACACCGCGACCAAAGACCGTAAAGCTGAGACCGGTTTGATATTCAAACCCGCGGTATTCACCGGGATCAATCGTCAATTTGAGATCCGGTGCGGCCTGCTGAAGCTGAGCGACAACCTTTTTGAGCGCTGCGACTTGTCCTGCCGCCGCTTCTGGAAGGTCAATTTTTTCGAGCGCCTCCAATGCACTGTTTGCCGGTCCTGCTGCCTTCAAAAGCGCGGTAAGAATTTGGCTCAGCGTCGCGTCATAGTCATCAAGCGCCGCAGCGTCCTTGTGATCGAGAGCTTCACGCGCGGAGGCGGCTGTCTCTTCATCAACGCCCAATTCACCACAAAGCGTTGGCACAAGCGTGGGCAGTGTCAGATCAATTGAGAAATTCTCAACCTCAAGCGCACCAAGAGCCTCCGCCGCGAGCAGAATCAACTCCGCATCGGCAGAAGTTTCTGACGGACCGATCAGCTCCACGCCAGCTTGTGCAAATTGTCGCTCCGGCCGGAGTTGTGAGCCATATACCCGTAAAACCTGCCCCGCATAGGAAAGCCGCAACGGGCGCGGGTCCTGCTTCATGCGGGTGGTTGCCACCCGGGCGATCTGTAGAGTGATATCGGTGCGAATGCCCATCATCCGATGCGACACCGGGTCCATTACACGGAACATTTTGGACGCGAGAGCCGCGCCGGATCCCTCCAGCAGATGTTCCTCAAACTCGATCAGGGGGGCTTGACTTGCAGGTAGCCGTTCCCTGCGAAAACATCCATCAGGGTACGGTTAATCCGCGCTTCGCGTACGGCGGCGGGCGGGAGCATATCTGCCAAACCGGCGGGCAGCAGGCCTTTTTCAGAATAGTCATTCATTACGTGGGCCTATAAAGCATATTTCCCCGCTGTCGCCAACAGGAACAGCAAAAAAGCGGCAGTTTTTAACCGCCGCTTTTCCGAGAACACCCAAAGGTGCGAAATTTCGTCCAAAATGGCCTAGAAATTGAGCGGCTTGACCTGCTCCACATGAGGCAACTTTCGGACCGTATCTAACGTTTCCTGCGACAATTCCGAATCTATCTCTATCAAGGCGATCGCTTCGCCAGCCGCTTTGTGGCGACCTAGATTGAAAGTTGCGATATTAACACTGGCATCACCGAGAACAGATCCAAGCGCCCCGATAAAGCCCGGCTTATCCTTGTTGGTGACATAGAGCATATGGGGGCCGATCTCTGCCTCCATATTAATGCCCTTGATGCTGACCACGCGCGGACGGTCGTCGCCGAACAGGGTGCCTGCGATATCGCGGGTCTGATGCTCAGTCGTAATCGTGAGACGGATCAGAGTCTGGTAGTCTTCTTCCCGATCATTATAGCTTTCGGTCACGTCGATTCCGCGTTCCTTTGCCACCACCGGAGCATTCACCATATTGATGCTGTCCATCAGGGGGCTCAGCAGGCTCTGGATGATGATCGAGGTAAGTGGCTTGGTGTTGAGGCCCGCCGCCGCTCCTTCATAGTCGATGCGAACTGACTTGATGCCGCTTTCCGTGACCTGACCTGCAAAACCGCCAAGTTGGGTCGCCAGCTCCATATAGGGTTTCAGTTTCGGGGCTTCCTCCGCCGTGACGGACGGCATGTTGAGGGCGTTGGTCACCGACCCGACCAACAGATAATCGGACATTTGTTCCGCTACCTGAATGGCGACATTGACTTGCGCTTCATCGGTAGAGGCGCCCAAATGCGGCGTTGTCACCACATTATCCATGCCGAATAGGATATTTTCCTTAGCAGGTTCAACGGCGTAAACGTCAAGCGCAGCGCCGGCAACCTGTCCGGATCTCGAGTGCTGCTTTCAAGTCTTCCTCGACAACCAAGCCACCACGTGCGCAGTTAATCAGCCGCACGCCAGGCTTCATCTTGGCAATATTCTTGGCATTGATGATATTACGGGTGCTGTCGGTGATCGGCGTGTGAAGCGAGATATAATCGGCGCGGGCGAACAGATCGTCCAATTCCAGCTTCTCAACACCAAGCTCCAACGCCCGTTCCGGAGACAGGAACGGATCATAGGCGACGACTTTCATTTTAAGGCCGACCGCACGATCCGCCACGATCGAACCGATATTGCCGCAGCCGATGACGCCCAAGGTCTTGCCATACAGCTCGACACCCATGAATTTTGATTTCTCCCATTTGCCGGCCTGGGTGGAGGCATTCGCCGCGGGGATATGGCGAGAGAGCGAGAACATCATCGCGATGGCGTGCTCGGCGGTGGTGATGGCATTGCCGAAGGGCGTATTCATCACACAGATACCCGCCGCTGTTGCCGCCGGGATATCAACATTGTCCACACCGATACCGGCGCGGCCGATGACTTTCAGGTTACTTGCCGCCGCAATAATCTCGGCGGTTGCCTTGGTAGCGGAGCGGACAGCGAGACCGTCATATTCACCAATGCAGGCTTTCAGTTCCTCCGGCGTCATGCCGGTTAGTTCGTCTACTTCTACGCCACGCTCCCGAAAAATTTCAGCAGCGCGCGGGCTCATCTTGTCAGAGATAAGGACTTTGACCATTTTTTCGATCCTTCTTAAGGATTATTTCTGGAATGTGTTTTTAAGTGTCGCGTAGCCCCAATCGAGCCAGGGCATCAGGGCTTCAAGATCGGCCGTTTCCACCGTCGCCCCCGCCCAGATCCGAAGACCCGCCGGTGCATCTCGGTAATGCCCGATATCCAGCGCCGCCCCCTCTTTCTCGAGGATAGCGACGAGTTCTTTCGCCGCCTTTGGCTGATCCTCAGCGGGAAGCGCCGTAAACCAGTCATCGGTGATCTTGAGGCAGACTGAGGTGGTGGAGCGGATGGCCGGATCACCTGCGAGATAGTCAGCCCAGTCGGATTTTTCGACCCAGTCGGAGATCACCTTCGCGTTGGCATCCGTACGGGCAATCATGCCCTTGCCGCCGCCGATGCTTTTCGCCCAGTTAAGGGCGTCCAGCGCATCCTCGACTGCCAGCATGGAGGGAGTATTGATCGTTTCCCCCTTAAAGATACCGTCAATGAGCTTGCCGCCCTTGGTCATGCGGAAGACCTTCGGGAGGGGCCATGCGGGGGTGTAGCTTTCCAGCCGCTCAACAGCGCGCGGGCTCAGGACCAGCATGCCATGAGCCGCCTCCCCGCCTAGCACTTTCTGCCATGACCAGGTGACAACGTCGAGTTTTTCCCATGGCAGTTCCATGGCGAACACGGCGGAGGTCGCATCGCAAATGGCAAGACCTTCACGGTCGTCCGAGATCCAGTCACCGTTCGGGACACGGACGCCGGAGGTTGTGCCGTTCCAGGTAAAGACCGTGTCGCGGGACCAGTCAGTCGCGGCGAGGTCCGGGATCTCGCCATATTCGGCGGTGATCACTTCGGCGTCTTTCAGCTTCAACTGCTTGACCACATCGGTGGCCCAGCCGGAACCGAAGCTTTCCCACGCCAGCATGGTGACCGGGCGCGCGCCCAGCATCGACCAGAGCGCCATTTCTACGGCACCGGTGTCAGAGCCCGGCACAATACCGATCTTGTAGTCATCGGGAATGCCAAGCAGCGCGCGATGTTTGTCGATCACGGCTTTCAGCTTGGCTTTACCCTCACCCGAACGGTGGGAGCGACCAAGACACGCATCTTCAAGATTTTGGAGGGACCATCCGGGGCGCTTCGCGCAAGGGCCGGATGAAAACAGGGGAGAGTTAGGGCGTCTCTCCGGACGCATTTCTACTGTCATAATAAACTAAACCTTCCAGTCTAGAGCATCCCGGTGGGGGGATGTGGCCCGCCGTTCATAGACAAAAAATCGAGGACGATGTCAACGGGAATTTTTGCACTGCGACAATTTGCCGGATATTTGCGCTGAGAATGTTCGCTATCCGCATAAATATCCCGATAGCGACAGTGATTTCTCTGAGAGAGACAGAATCGAGACCAAAATTCCATCTCGGCATTCGGATATTTTCCTAGAACGCAAGGCCCTAATGTCACCTCCGAACCGAACAATGGAGATACAGAATTATGACGAAACTTTCCTACATTCCCCTGCCGACGGACGAGGTGCGCGCTCTTCAAAATGGTGGGTTGGACGCCTATGGCCACGCGCCGGAACATCATATATCCGACGGAGACGGCAATCCCTGCCGCCATTGCCTTTCCAATATTGCGGCGGGTGATGAATTCCTAGTGCTGTCCTACCGGCCTTTCGCGTCTGAACAACCCTACGCGGAGCAGGGGCCGATTTTCCTCCATGCGATGGAATGCGAGGCCTATGTCAGACACCATGAGCTTCCCGAAATGATCAAGTCCCGCGCTGGGCTTCTTTTACGCGGTTACGGAGACAATGACCGTATCGTTTACGGCACCGGCCAGTTCGTCGCGCCGGAAGAAATCGAGGCCGCCGCGCGAAACATCCTCGCGACAAAGGGCGTCGCCTATGTCCATGCCCGCTCCGCCACCAATAACTGCTATCAGTTACGTATCGAGTTGATGACGTAAAACTACCCGTCATTAAACCGAACGCCGACTATCTCCAGTCTTTGTATGCGCTAGTCGCCGCTGTACGGACAAAGACGACTTAAAATTCCAGATCACTCCATTTGATCCGCAGTCGTTTCTCATTAGTTTTTGGAAGCAGTTTACGATCAACTAGTCGATGGCAGATTTTAAAATCTTCATTGATATTCACAACTAGCAGCTCGTTGAAGTGCCCCTTCAGATCGACTAGCACTTCGTCACGAGTCTTAAATGGCGAAATTGTTTTCACTTCGATGAAGTCATTCCCCAGTCGTCCATCGGATCCTTGAGCATAATTATTATGAAGCTTGATACCGTATGTTATTGCACCGTATAATTCACCAATATCCCCGTAGACCTGCAGGTGCAGACCTGTTTCCCGGTAATAATCTTCCGCAGTGGTTAAAAGCTGTTCAAAAATCGGAATTAAGGCGAGATTTGCTTTGGGATACCTCGCCCTCCATTCCTTGTACTGGATTTGCTGGTTTATTTCATCCCAGCTAACCCATTCATCACTATCCCAAAATGCGTTATCGGGGCCGAGCATGATATACCTCCAAAATATTTAAAGCTTCGGGTAATAGAAGCGTTAATAGTGCGACTATGCATCGAAGAATTTAAACGATAGCCGCACTATATTCTTTACCTTCCATACAGACGATTATCCTCAACTCATGATTGTAATTTAATCTAGGGTCTTATCATCCATAATAGAACAAACGTCTAAACAATCGCTTAATTGTCCCGGTGACAATAAAGGGCTGGTCAAAGGCGTTGGGGATCGAGAGAATACGGGATAATCATACTCTCGAGGTTGTTTTCCATGATCCCCAGCCAACGCCATCTTTTTGATATCCCGGACGATATTGCCTATTTCAACTGTGCCTATATGGGACCGCTCCTGAAAGCCGCGCGGGCGGCTGGTCATACGGGCGTGGACCGCAAATCCCTGCCCTGGACAGTCTCCCCGGTTGACTTCTTTACCGAATCAGAAAAGGCGCGATCATTATTTGCAGAACTGATCGGCGCAACAGCAAATGATGTCGCGATTATTCCGAGTGCGTCTTATGGCCTTGCCGTTGCGGCGCGGAACATCCCGCTTAAAGCCGGTCAGAAAATCCTTCTCCTTGAGGATCAGTTCCCGTCGAATGTTTATTGCTGGCAGCAGCGTGCACACGACAGCGGCGCCGAGATCGTCACTGTGTCGACGCCTGCCGATCATGACTGGACGTCGGCTGTCCTTAACGCGATTGATGAGAATGTCGCCCTCGCGGCCCTGCCCCATAATCACTGGACAGACGGCGCACTCCTCGACCTAGTGGCAATTGGGGAGAAACTCAGGGCGCAGGGCGCAAAGCTGGTTCTTGACGTGACTCAATCGCTCGGCGCGATGCCGCTTGATCTTGCGCGCGTAAAGCCCGATTTCATGATCGCCGCAGCCTATAAATGGCTACTCGGACCCTATAGCCTCGGCTTCATGTATGTCGCGCCGGAGCATCAGAACGGCAACCCGCTGGAATATAACTGGCTCAACCGCAAGGGATCGGAGGATTTTGCCGGGCTGGTTGATTATGTCGATGACTATCAGCACGGCGCGCGACGATTTGATATGGGAGAGCGGGCGAACTTCGCACTGATGCCTGTTGCCGTTGCCGCGCTTGAGCAAATCCTCGACTGGGGAGTCGCCAACATTCAGGGAACACTAACGCAGAAAACGCGTGATATCGCCGCGCGATGCGAGAGGCTCGGGCTAACCTCCCTCCCCGACGAGCGGCGCGCCGGGCATTTTCTCGGGCTCCGGCGGACGGATGGATTGCCCAAAAACCTCCTTGAAACCCTGCTGAAGGAGAATATCTATCTCTCCGTACGGGGCTCAAGCTTGCGGGTCACCCCTCACCTCTTTAACAACGAGTCAGATAGCGATAGACTGCTCATGGCGCTAGAAAATATCCTCTGACGGAGATAAAAATGAACTTGAAAAGACTGGGAAATACCGGCCTGAAAGTAAGCGATCTTTGCCTCGGCACCATGACCTATGGCGACCCGAGCTGGCGGGACTGGGTCCTGCCAGAAGAGGAAAGCCGCCCCTTTATCAAGCGCGCACTTGAGCTGGGCATCAATTTCTTCGACACTGCCGATATGTATTCATTGGGCGTATCGGAGGAAATTGTCGGACGGGCGCTAAAAGACTACGCCAAGCGCGATGAAGTTGTCATCGCCACAAAAGTCTTCAACCGGATGGGGAAAAGTCCGCTAACCGGTGGCCTCTCGCGCAAGCATATCATGCATTCCATTGATAATTCCTTGCGCCGCCTCGGCACCGACTATGTCGATCTATATCAGATTCACCGCTGGGACTATGACACGCCGATCGAAGAAACGCTGGAAGCGCTAAACGATGTCGTCCGCGCCGGCAAGGTCCGCTATATTGGCGCTTCTTCCATGTTCGCCTGGCAGTTCATGAAGGCGCTTTCCATCTCCGAAAAGAATAGCTGGGCGAAGTTCGTCTCCATGCAGAATGTTTATAACCTTGTTTATCGGGAAGAGGAGCGCGAAATGTTGCCTCTCTGTGAGGATCAGGGTATTGGCGTTATTCCCTGGTCACCGCTCGCGCGCGGGTTCCTCGCCGGGAACAAGAAAAAGGATGCGGATGGAGAGACGACCCGCTCCCGCTCCGATGCTATGATAAAATCCATGCGGATTGGACAGGGCGCCGACTATGACATCCTCGCCGTTGTGCAGGAAATCGCAAAGGAACGTGAGGTCACTCCAGCACAGATTGCCCTCGCCTGGGTCCACCACAGTCCCACTGTCACCGCGCCCATTATCGGGGCGAGCAAGATGTATCAGTTGGAAGAGGCCGTTGCCGCACTTGATATATCGTTGGATATGAACGAACTCGCGCGCCTCAAGGACGCCTATATCCCCCATGCTGTAGCCGGACATCGCTAAACAGGACACCTAATGACACTTGATATTGATAAACTCCGATCGGAGACGCCAGGAACAGAAAACCGGATTCATCTCAACAATGCGGGCGCGGCATTAATGCCGCTCCCTGTCTATGAGGCGGTGAAAGATCATCTCAATCTGGAACTGGCCATCGGCGGCTATGAGGCTCAGGCAAGAGCTTTGCCCGCGTTTGAGCGAACCTATGACGCCATCGCCGAATTGATCAACTGTGACCGCAGCGAAATTGCACTTGTCGAGAATGCGACCGTCGGTTGGCAAATGGCCTTCTACGGCCTGAAATTCGCGCCCGGGGACCGCATCCTGACGGCTGAGGCCGAATATGCCACCAATGTCATTGATTATCTGCAAGTTGCAAAACGAACGGGCGTCAAAATCGATTTCGTACCGAGCGATAACCGCGGGCAAATGGATGTTGCCGCTCTGGAAGAGATGATAGACGACAAGGTGAAGCTTATTTCGGTGACCCATGTGCCGACCAACGGCGGACTTGTCAATCCGGCGGCAGAAATCGGCAAAGTCGCTCGAAAATATGGCATTCCCTATCTTCTGGATGCCTGCCAGTCCGTCGGGCAGCTTCCCGTCGATGTAGAGGAAATCGGCTGCGACATGCTCTCGGTGACGGGACGGAAGTATCTTCGGGGGCCGCGTGGTACTGGCTTTCTCTATGTCCGGAAGAGTATTTTGGACAAGCTGGAACCGCCATTTCTTGATATGCATAGCGCGGAATGGACGTCCCTCGACGGATATACAATGCGCAAGGATGCCCGCCGGTTCGAGAATTGGGAGTTCAATGTCGCCGCCGTCATCGGACTCGGCGCTGCCGTCGATTATCTTCTCACCCTCGGAATTGAGGAAACCTCGACCCGGCTCTGCGCCCTTGCCGCGACCGCGCGGGAAAAACTCTCAAAAGTACCCGGCGTCACCGTTCAGGATATCGGCGCTCAAAAAGGCGGTATCGTCACCTTCGATCACACAACAAAGAGCCCGGACGAAATTAAGAACTACCTTGCGGAGCGGAGTATTAATGTCTCTATCACCGGTCTCTCCAGCACTCGCTTCGATCTTGAGAAACGGGGTATAGATGCAATGATAAGAGCTTCATTTCATTATTATAACACGGACGATGAAATCGACCGGCTTATTGAGGCTCTTGCGGAAATTTAGTCCTCCAGCTTGACAATCAAATATCGTAACCTTTGCTGGCCAGTTCCTTGCGGATACGCTCCATCGCGATAGCCGCAATCTTCTGGCCCCACTGATTTCCGATCATCATGGATTTTTGCACTATTACCGGAGTTTCACGAACTAACTTCTGGCCGAGCGGGGACTTGTAGAACGTCGTTAGTTCCTGAATTTCTTCAAGCGTAAATGTCTGTTCGTACAACTCGACAATCGGAACGGTTAATCCTGGCAAATTCTCGTTAAAGGTTTCCATTACTATCCTATAGGACTTTTCTTTAACCTCTTCCGGAATATTCGGCTTAGAACTGAAACTCTTATCTAGATAAAATCGAACGCTATCAGACGTGACAGTCTTTAAATTATCAGCCAATCTTGTGACTCTCAGGAGTTCATCGATGGCTTCAATTTTTGCTGTGGACTCCGCTCCATGCACGGCACCAGATCCAACAAAAAATATCAAGCCAATGCCCAATAAAGCGTGTTTAAAATAGGCCATGCCTTACTCCTATCGAGTGATAGTAATTATTTTACTACATCAATACTATCAAAAGGTGTTTTCAAAGGATAGCTAAAGCTATTCAAACCGCCCCACTGTATGCCCGTGATTGAGCGGTCCGTGACCTGCGCCGATGCCGGGTGCCTCAAAGATCGCGTTTTCCACATAGCGAATGGCGCGGGCAACGGCCGCCGGGACCGATAGACCTTGCGCAATGCCTGTTGCAATAGCCGATGACAGTGTGCAGCCCGTGCCATGAGTATGGGGCGTCTCAATCCGTCGATGTGAAAAAGTTTGGACCCCTTTCGGTGAAACAAGAAGATCGACAATTTCCGCCCCTTCGCTATGTCCGCCCTTCATTAATACAGCGACGGGCCCCATATCGAGCAGAAGACGGCCCGCCTTTTCCATATCGGTCAGATTGTTGATCTTCATGCCGGTAAGCTGTTCAGCCTCCGGAATATTCGGGGTGAGAACAAGAGTATGCGGCCCAATCAGGCGTTTTTTTATGGCGTCGCTCGCCTCTTCTGCGATCAGACTCGCGCCGCCTTTGGCAATCATTACCGGATCAAGCACCACCGGCGGCAATTTATCGAGCTGATCAAACAGACCCGCGACGGCATCCACCACTTCTTTTCGATGAAGCATACCGATTTTGATGGCATCTGCACCAATATCTCTTAAGACAACGTCAATCTGCTGCGCGACGAAGGGAGCAGAAACCGCCTCAATCCCCTCAACACCGAGGGTATTTTGTGCCGTCAGCGCGGTTATCGCCGTCGCCGCATAGCCACCAAGGGCCGTTACCGTCTTAATATCTGCCTGAATACCTGCCCCACCGCCGGAATCCGATCCGGCGATAATCAATACACGCCCCTGCATACTACCCTCTTATGTCTTATTTTTATCAGCCAACTGAGGCAGTAACCTCATTGACTATATTATCGACAATCTCATTAACCAGGCTGTCGTTCGTTCCCTCGCCCATCACGCGGATCAGCGGTTCCGTCCCGGATTTTCGGATTAAGAGCCGTCCTTCATTTCCGAGTCGGGTTTCCCCGTCCCGGATTGCCTTCTGCACAGCGTCGCCGGAGAGCGGATCCCCTGTCCCATACCGCACATTCTTGAGAATCTGCGGCCAAGGATCAAAATTATGGCATACCTCGCTGACCGGTCGGCCCTCTTCTACGATCACGGACAGGACTTGAAGCGCGGCAATCAGGCCGTCACCCGTTGTGCTATAATCATTGAGGACAATATGTCCCGACTGCTCTCCGCCGACGTTAAAACCATGCTCACGCATATGTTCAACAACATAACGATCGCCAACATTGGTCCGCGCGAGGGTCAGGCCGCGATCCTCCAAGAATTTCTCAAGCCCCATATTGGACATAACCGTTGATACGATACCGCCACCCTGAAGCTTTTCGCGACGTTGCCAGGTTCGGGCGATCAGCGCCATGAGCTGGTCTCCGTCAATCAGTCGCCCCTTCTCATCGCAGATCAACAACCGATCTGCATCCCCATCGAGGGCAATGCCGAGATCGGCCCCTTCTTCAACGACACGGGCGCACATAGCATCCGTCGAGGTTGAACCACAGCCATCATTGATATTAAATCCGTTGGGAGAGACACCCATGGAGATGACATCTGCCTCCAACTCCCAGAGCACTGTCGGCGCCACCTTATAGGCTGCGCCGTTCGCGCAATCGACAACGATTTTAAGCCCCTTCAGGAGTTGGTTTCGGGGGAAACTGCTTTTGGCAAATTCGATATAGCGACCACGCGCGTCATCGAGACGCTGCGCTCTACCTAGCTTCGCCGGATCCGCCAGCACAATATTGCTGTCGTCAATGATGTCGGCTTCTATGCTTTTTTCTACTTCGTCGGATAACTTATAGCCATCGGGGCCGAAAAGCTTGATGCCGTTATCCTCGAACGAGTTATGAGACGCGGAAATCATCACCCCGATATCCGCCCGGAGCGAGCGGGTCAGCATGGCGATCGCTGGCGTGGGGAGCGGTCCGACAAGAATCACATCCATCCCGACCGAGGTAAAGCCGGCGGTCAAAGCAGGCTCCACCATATAGCCCGAGAGACGGGTATCCTTGCCGATCACGACACGATGACGAAAATCGCCACGCCCGGCGAATTTCTTGCCTGCGGATTTACCCACTTTGAGGGCGATCTCTGCGGTCATCGGCTCCTTATTCGCCGTGCCGCGAATGCCGTCAGTTCCAAAATATTTTCGTGTCATGGCTCTGTCTCTAAATAAAATTCGGCAACACCCTAACAGAAAACCCTTAAAACATGTCTAAAAAGAGGCGTTATCAATTGCCCGCCATATTTCAAGAGCCTGGCGGGTTTCCTTAACGTCATGAACCCGCAAAATCCGGGCGCCTGCTTGTGCGCCATGAAGGGCAACAGCGACCGATCCGATGATGCGTTTAGATGCCTCCGGTTCGTGTGTTATACGTCCAATAAAAGATTTTCGTGATGCCCCGAGCAGAATATCACAGCCAAGTGCCTGAAACGCTGACAGCGACTTGATCAGCAGAAGATTATGATCGACCGTTTTGCCAAAGCCGATGCCCGGATCGACAATAATATTACCCCGCGCAATACCCACCGCTTCGCAAACCTCAACCCGCCCGCGCAAGTAAGCCATGACATCGGCAACCACGTCGTCGTAGCTGGGATTGTCCTGCATGACCTTGGGGTCTGCAAGGCTATGCATCAGGCAAACCGGCAGGCCGCTTTCCGCCACGAAATTGAGACTGCTAGGATCATATTCAAGGGCGCTGACGTCGTTAATTAAAGTGGCGCCCGCCGCGACCGCCGCGGCCATTACATCTGCTTTCCGGCTATCGATGGAGATCGTGACACCAAGATCGCGGCAGCCGTCGATCACCGGCACAACACGCGCACATTCTTCCTGCACACTAATCGCATTGGCGCCGGGTCGGGTGCTCTCCCCCCGATATCAAGGATATCCGCCCCTTCCGAAACCAACTGGCGGGCATGGGCGATTGCAGCATCAATGCTTGAATGCTGCCCGCCGTCAGAGAAGCTGTCAGGCGTAACGTTCACGATCCCCATGATTAAGGGGCGCGACGCGTCATTGGCTGTCATAGAAGAAAGGCCCCGCGATGAAGCGGAGCCCTTATTCGTCTCACTCATTAAACTGTCCTTATGAGCCAGGTTGCGGTTCCGGTTCCAGACCCGGTCCGCCGGGCTTCTTATGGCCATCGGCTTCGGGTACGGTTGAACTCGGTCCGCTGTCGGCAGGGGTATCAACATCTTCCGGACGGTTGATATCGCCGCCATCCATCAGAATCTTGATTTCATCCCCACTGAGCGTTTCATACTCCAGAAGGCCTTTAGCGATCCGGTGCAGTTGATCCACATGCTCATTCAGGATCTTGCGGGCAGTTGCCTCGCCTTCCTCAACAAAGCGGCGGACTTCCTGATCAATGACATCTGCCGTTGCGTCAGACATATTCTTCTGCTGCGACACCGAATGACCGAGGAAAACCTCTTCCTGATTAGCACCATAGAGAAGTGGGCCAAGCTTGTCGGAAAGACCCCATTCAGTAACCATCCGGCGGGCCATGTCGGTCGCCATCTTGATATCGCCTGAGGCACCGGTTGTAACAGCATCATGACCAAAGATCATTTCCTCAGCCACCCGGCCACCCATGGCAACCGCAAGATGGGCCAGACATTGATCCCGACGTAGCGAGTAACTGTCCTTTTCCGGCAGGCGCATGACCATACCAAGCGCACGACCACGCGGAATGATTGTCGCCTTATGGATCGGGTCAGATGCCTTCATATGCATGCCGACGAGTGCATGGCCGCCTTCATGATAGGCGGTCAGTTTTTTCTCATCTTCGGACATGACCATTGAGCGACGCTCGGTGCCCATCATGACCTTGTCTTTGGCTTCCTCAAACTCCTGCTGTGTCACCAGCCGGCGTGATTTACGCGCCGCAAGAAGCGCCGCCTCATTCACGAGGTTGGCAAGGTCAGCGCCCGAGAAGCCCGGTGTACCGCGCGCGATTGTGCGAGCATTTACATCCTGCGCCAGAGGAACTTTGCGCATATGTACTTTGAGAATTTTCTCACGGCCGATGATATCCGGATTCGGCACCACAACCTGACGGTCAAAACGACCGGGGCGCAACAGTGCCGGATCAAGTACGTCCGGACGGTTGGTCGCGGCCAACAGGATCACACCTTCGTTGGCTTCAAAGCCATCCATCTCCACCAGCATCTGGTTGAGGGTCTGTTCGCGTTCGTCATTCCCGCCGCCAAGACCGGCGCCACGATGACGGCCAACGGCGTCAATTTCGTCAATGAAGATAATGCAGGGGGCGTTTTTCTTGCCCTGTTCGAACATGTCGCGGACACGGCTTGCGCCGACACCAACGAACATTTCGACAAAGTCGGAGCCGGATATCGTGAAGAACGGGACATTCGCCTCACCTGCGACAGAACGAGCCAGCAGCGTCTTACCCGTACCGGGAGGCCCGATCAACAGAACGCCTTTCGGAATCTTGCCGCCAAGGCGCTGATATTTCTGCGGGTTTTTCAGGAAGTCGACTACTTCTTCAAGTTCTTCCTTCGCTTCCTCAATCCCGGCGACATCTTCAAATGTCACACGGCCATGTTTCTCAGTCAGCAGCTTCGCTTTCGACTTGCCAAAGCCCATGGCCTTGCCGCCGCCGCCCTGCATCTGGCGCATAAAGAATATCCACACCCCGATCAGGAGCAGCATCGGGAACCAGGACAGCAACGTCGCCATCAGCACGCTTCCCTCTTCCTTCGGGGCCGCGTTGATGATAACCCCATGCTCGCTTAACTTACTGACAAGCGTGCTGTCTTCAGGTGCGTAGGTTGTGAAGGCGCGGCCATCATCGGTAACGCCCTTGATATTCGGCCCCTGAATGGTGACATTTTTCACCCGGCCGTTTTCAACTTCATCGAGGAACGTCGAATAAGGCATCGATAAACCGGCATTCCTCGGGGAAGGATCATTGAAAATATTGAAAAGCGCCACAACGAGTAATGCGATGATTACCCAGAGCACTATGTTCTTGCCAAAAAGATTCACGAAATTATTTCCTTCCCACTTCGGACTAAGTCCGATCCGTTCGTCGTAATATTCATCCGATAGTATGGATTAGTTCTAGATATAATCTGTTAACGTCAAGTTCCAATAGGGCATTTAGCCAATCGACGATAATTATCACAAATTCGGGTCGGTCATCCAGTAAAATGCCCGAAATTGCATGTTAAACCTCTGATTATGCCCGAATTCCGAGCTTTTCTCCGAAAACAACAGCGGCGCCGCGACAATTTCTCCCTCGGACCAGAGCGCGGGCAGGCTATGGCGGACGCGGGCGGGAATATCCGAGAAAAGCTTGGAATCGGCATCTTCCTGCAATTGCCGCCATCCATCTACCCCCATTGCACGAAGTGACAGCCCGGTCGGCAATGGTGTGCCCGGCGTGGTGTCGCTCACGATAAAGCGGTTATCCCAAAACCATTCCCATTGACCCGTATTAAGGTCAATCACGGGAAGACCTGCACGGCCCGGCTCCCGACAGAACAACCAACCCATCCCGGTTTTGTGGATTTGCGCGCCCGATATTGTGCCGCTTTTGTTGGACCGATCTTTAAAAAGCCGCTGATAGAGTTGTTCAAGCGCAGAGAGCTTGATCCGCTGTCCACCCCCGACGCAGCTGAGAGAAGCGGAAAGAATTCGAAGCGCCAGTTCATCCGGGCAGTCATCGAGTGCCATTTCCGGCATCCGGATAAAGCCGAGTGGACTGACCTCACAGTGCGCATCAATCTTTTGTCGGGCCAATATGTCAAGGCTTTCACAGGCACGTTGCAACCGCGCAAGAGAAAGCGCAATTGCTTCGATATTACTCCCTGGGAGTTGCTGCATCTCCGTCAGTACGGCCCCGACTCGGGTCCGGGTGTAGATAGGATTTTCATTGCTGGGATCGTCGATCCAGCCCTGCTTCTCGGCCTGAAGATAGTTGCGCAATATTTCACGGCGCACGGGTAAAAGCGGACGCATTAGACGGAGCCGTCCCCGCGCGCCCACTCTCTGCATGGCGGTAAGCCCCTCCAACCCGCTCCCCTTAGAGAGTCTCATCAACAGGGTTTCAAGCTGATCTTCCATCTGATGCCCCAGCAACAATGCGCCGATCCCCGCCAGTAAGCAGGTCTCTTCCATCAATTGATAGCGGGCGTTGCGGGCGGCTTCTTGAACACCGGTTTTGGGATAGGGCCCGGTCCAGTGGAGGATGCGTGTCTCTATTCCTCGCGCCTCAAGCCAGTCTTTGACTTGAATTGCTTCATCCGCAGAACTGGTGCGCAAACCATGATCAACTGTCAAAGCTGTCAGAGAAATTCCGTTTCGATCCGCCCAGTCCTTGGCCAAGAGCACGAGCGCCATACTATCCGAACCACCGGAAACCGCGACCGCCAACCGGTTTGGCGGGCCTTCCGGCAACATACCTTGAAGGGTGTCACTAAAAAATTCAGGAAGTCGGGAAACGCTTAGAAGTTCAGGCACGGCAGTGCCTCATTTGCAGCCGAATTTCTGCTTTTCCCGATCTGCGGTCTGCCGCAATCTGGCGGGCACCTGACTAAATTGCTTATCCATTTGGGCGAAAGTAGCGCAGGCCTCCTCCTTCTGGTCCATCCGTCCAAGAGTCATGGCCAGCTTCAGTAGGTTATCCGCCGCTTTGGTGCTGTCGGGATAGTTCTGGTACCCTTCAAAAAAGGCCGAGGCTGCATTCGGAAAATCGCCGCGTACATAGAAAGTTTCTCCGAGCCAATATTGCGCATTACCGGCGAGATCGTTGTCTTTATGGAGCTTGAGGAATTCCGTAAAAGCGACTTCCGCATCGTCGTAGCGGTCTTCCCGCACGAGAGAAATGGCGTAGTTATACTGATCGGAGGCTGAACCGGCGGGTAGTCCGCCGCCAGCAGGAGCCGTAGAGGCAACTGCCGATCCGGTTCCCGTAGAGCTCGCCGCCGCAGGCGTGCCGTTGTTATTTGCGGGGAGTGTTCCCAGAACCTTACTACCGGTGGGCAGACTTTCACCCCCTACTACAACAGGGGCTGTCGATGACGTGCTCCCGGTCGTTCCTGAGTTCGTCGCCGCCCCGGATGTAAGTGACGTGGGAGATGTGATTGCGCCCGTAGAATTATCGGAAGTTCCAACTGGAGCACCTGACGTGCCAAGACGCCGTTCAATATCGGTCAGCCGAAAATCGACATCTTTTACCAGCTTATCGAGCCGGGTCGACATCTGGGTAATCTTGAAGCGGGCTTCTTCCTGCGCACCCGTCAGCCGGCGCTGCTCATCTTCCAGGGCGCTAATACGCTGCAAAAGAAGCGCGAGCCCATCTTGACTGATGGAGCCACCGGATGTTGCGGGTAAGGCAGAGGAACCACTGGGCGCGGCGGGTCGGGGCGCGGGCGCTGCACCGCTATAGACCGTTCGCTGCATATCCGTGATATCCTGCTCCAGCCGGTTGATCCGATCGGCCAGTGCCCGAACCTCACTGTTGCTTTGAGCTTGTGCCAGAGTCGGTGCAATAAGAGCCGCCATAGCCAATACCAGACAGGAAATCAGCAATTTCCCATGTCGAGAATGCTCAGACTTTCCAATTCCGGTCTTTGATACATTCCAAATCATCGCGGCGCACCCTTTCCTCGATCCGTGGGGTTTTTCCTCAAAGATATCAAACTTGTTCAGAATATTGGCAATTTTATGGTCAATGCCTGGTCGCTCCGTTTCTGGGCACCTCGATTGACTCAAAAAAAACGCCCGTTCCCGTCACTAAGCATGTTAGTGCGGCAACGGGCGCCTGAATTCTAGCCTCGGGTTAATTTACAACCGAAACCGAACGTCTGTTCTGAGCCCAAGCTGCTTCGTTATGACCGAGAGCAACCGGACGTTCCTTGCCGTAGGAAATCGTGGACAAACGGTTTGCCGAAATACCCAGTGTTACCAAGTAGTTCTTTACCGCTGTTGCCCGACGTTCGCCAAGAGCAAGGTTATATTCGCGCGTACCGCGCTCATCGCAGTTGCCTTCGATTACGAGCGTAACCGTTGGGTTCGCCTTCAACCAAGCGGCCTGCCGCTGCAACGTGCCTTGTGCTTCGTCAGACAGGTCATATTTATCAAATCCGAAGAAGACGCGGTCGCCAACATTCAGAACCAAGTCTTCCTGGCTGCCGGGCTGTACCGTGGTCGTAGTGGTTTCGGTAACAACAGTTGTTGTTGAGCCGGACGTTCCGCTCGTCTGGGTCGTCGCGCCCCCACCTGAGCTGTCACCGGTTTCAGTAGGTGCCGTTTCGCAAGCCGCAACCAGCAGCAACGCTGTGAAAATACTTAAGGTTTTAAGACCTAGATTGAGCCGCATTTACTTAACTCCCATCCTCTGGAAATCTCTGAACTATGGGTATCTCACGTCAAACAAGGATACAGTATGTATCTATGAGAAACTGGTAAAGATGGTCCCCCGAATATTGTAATCTCGCAAACTATAGTGGTTTGATCTCACCTGTTCAAGTTATACGGTGGCGACCAAGCCGGATCTGACCCGTCACCAGGCGTGATAACCTCCCGTTCGTTATATCCTGTTAGGTCAATGGACCACAAGCGAACTTTATCACCCGTGCCATCATTTTTTCCCGGAATCTGGCGGAAAAACATCAAAACACGCCCATTTGGCGCCCAAGTGGGCCCTTCATTATGGAAGCCTTCCGTCAAAATCCGTTCCTGCGAGCCATCAGTGCGCATCACGCCAATGGAAAACTGTCCGCCGGTTAGCTTGGTGAAGGCAATCAAATCACCGCGCGGAGACCAGACCGGTGTGCCATAATTGCCACTACCGAAGCTGATCCGATTCACATTTGAGCCATCTGCATTCATGACATATATCTGCTGACGCCCGCCCCGATCCGATTCAAAGGTAATCTGCGTCCCATCCGGCGAGAAGGATGGCGCCGTATCGATGCCCGGATGATTGGTCAGCCGCTTCATCTCCCGGGTGCGCAAATCCATCAAATATATTTCAGAGTTGCCGTCCTGCGCCATGCTCATCACGACCTGGTTGCCGGACGGTGAAAAGCGCGGTGCAAAAGTCATCCCCGGAAAGTCACCGAGAATTTCCTGCTGCCCGGTGTCGAGGTTGTAAAGATAGACCCGCGGGCGGTTGTTGAAATAGGAAAGATATGTCAGCACCTGCTGGGTCGGCGAATAGCGTGGGGTAAGCACCAGTTCATTGCCGCTCGTCAAGAACTGATGGCCGTCTCCGTCCTGATCCATGATCGCGAGACGCTTGATGCGCCGGTCCGCCGGTCCGCTTTCCGAGACATAGACGAGACGGGTCGAGAAATATCCATCCTCTCCGGTCAGCCGCTTGTATATTTCATCGGCGATCAGATGTGCGGTCAGGCGCCAGTTCGACGGTGGCGTCGTGTACTGGATCCCCGTCAGATATTGCTCAGCGAAGACGTCCCAGAGGCGGAACTGTACGTTGATCTGTCCATCGCCGAGCGCCTGAACAAGCCCCGTGGAAAGCGCTTGCGCAGCAATTTTGCGCCAGTTAGCGAAGACAGGAACTGCCTGCAGATCTTTTGGCTGCTGCAGATAGGCCCGCTGATCGATCGGTGTAAACAATCCGGAGCGCTCCAGATCGGCGCGGATGACATCGGCCATCTGCTTGCCGATTTTCGCCGTCGCCTCGTTATCCGCATAAAAATCCGTTATCGCGATCGGCATCGGCTCGATATTGCCCTGCGTGATATCGATGACCAACTCCGCCCGGGCTGCACTCATAACCGACAGGGCCACCATCAAGCCTGTCATGAATGCAAAGATTTTCTGTACTCTACCAATCATCATTCTTCCTATCGCCTAGAACATGTCCTTCGGATTGAAGTTCATTGTAACTTCACGCCAACTTTCGTATTTTTCTGCTGGCAGTTTATAGGGCTGACATTGCAAAACTGCTCGCCGCGCACTGTCTGCCGCCGCCAAAACATATGGGTCATCCAGTCCACCACTAACAATTTCTGGAGATCCGTTCAATGAGCCGTCCTGATTCAACCGAATTCGAATTGATACAACCAGTTCTTCCGCATCCACTGCCCCCGTCGGCACATTCCAGCATTTCTGGACCTGTTGCCGCAACGCATCCTCTTCTCCCAATGTCAACGGCAGGGATCTGTCCATCGCCTTGCTTGACGAGTTCGGCACTTTTTCAGCAGAATCGGGCTTTTTTATGTCTGCCGTATCCTGCGATTTCGCCGCCTGCTCCCGCTTCTTCTTATCAAGCAGCGCCTTCATCTGGTTCATATCGAATGCAGGCTTTTTCGGCTCTGGCTTCTTAGGCTCCGGCTTGGGTTCTGGTTTCGGTTTGGGCTTTGGTTTCGGTTTAACCGGCGGCTTGGGGACGGGCTTCGGTTCCGCCTTTGGCGCAGGTTCAGGTTCTGGTTCTGGCTCAGGAGCCGGTTCCGGCTCTGGCGCAGGTTCAGGTTCTGGTTCTGGCTCAGGAGCCGGTTCCGGCTCTGGCGCTGGTTCAGGCTCTGGCGCTGGTTCAGGTTCCGGGGTTGGCTCGGGTTTTGGTTCTGGCTTTGGCTCAGGTTTCGGCGCTGGCTTGGGTTCGGGCTCCGGTTCCGGTTTCTTCTCTTTCTCAGGCTCCGGCGCGGGCTTTGGCAAGTTGGTAATATCCGCCACATCCACAATTTCCACACTGATGACGACCGGCGGCTCATACAGCTTCGGGTCCGTAAACAACGGCAGGCCGGTATACATGATCACAAGGATCAGCATATGCAGAACGGCCGAAGCTAGGGCAGGCACTCTCATCTGTCGGAGGACCCCTTACTCGTTACTGTCTTGTTGCGCGTCGGAAGCCGCCTTGCCAGGACCGGCAGAGACCATCGCGACACGCTTGAAGCCCGCGTTATGAATTTCCCCCATGACCGACAGGACACGGCCATAAGCTACATTGGTGTCCCCGCGCACGAAAATACGCTGATCCTGTTTCGCTCCGGTCACTGCCAGAAGTTTGGGCACGAGGTTCGCAAGCTCGATCTCCACATCTTCAAGATAGAGCCGCCCTTCCCCATCAACGCTGATGACCAGCGGTTCGTCATTGCCCTGCACGGTCGCGGCCTTGCTGCTGGGAAGTTCCAGCGGCACGCCAACGGTCAAGAGCGGCGCGGTCACCATGAAGACAATCAGCAGAACGAGCATGACGTCAACAAAGGGCGTGACGTTGATTTCGGACATCTGCGTATGACGGCGCCGGCGGCCCTTGCCGGTAAATGCCTTATAGTTATTGGCATCCATATCAATCGTCCTGATCGAGCTGGCGAGAGAGAATAGCAGAAAATTCTCCGGCAAAGCCTTCAAGGCGGGTGATAATCCGCTGTAGATCATTGGAGAATTTATTATAGGCGACAACCGCCGGGATGGCGGCAACAAGGCCGAGGGCCGTGGCGAACAGCGCCTCCGCAATACCCGGCGCAACAACGGCGAGACTGGTGTCCTTGGTGGCGGCTATTGACTGGAAGCTGTTCATGATGCCCCAGACCGTCCCGAACAGACCAAGGAATGTCGCCGTTGATCCGACTGTCGCAAGAAAACCCAGATATTTCTCAAGCCGCTCGACTTCACGGTCGATGGTTACGCGCATCACCTGATGGATACGCGCCTGCAGACCCGTATGCGAATGCTTGCCGAGACCCTTCTCGGTGGAGCGCGACCATTCCTTCATCGCGGCGGCGAACAGCATGGCGAGCGGGTTATCGGGGCTGGAGCCAACCCGACGCTGCAAATCCTCCAGATTTCCGCCGGACCAGAATTCATTCTCGAATTCGTCCGCGTCGGCAGTAATCCGGCGATAGCGAATGATTTTATCGACAATAATTGCCCAACTCCAAAAGGAGGCCAGCACCAGAACAATCATGACTATCTGAACAACAATATCCGCCTGAACAAATAGGCCGATCATCGATAAGTCGTGAGCATCGCCGCCCATCTGGGTGACGACAATTGCTTCGTTTTCCATTTACTCTTCCCTGGCTAAAGTCTTCGCATGTAAAGCCGAATCGCCCAAAATCGCATTAAACTTGTCATTTATGGCAGAAGAAAGACGCTGTGGCTTTCCTTCTCTGTCAAGGCAGGCGACACGGACTTTCGTCTCCACGAGGAGGTCCGCATCGCGATAAATATTCTGCGCCATCCGGAGGGATGCCCCGCGCAGATCTGTTACCATGGTTACTATTTCAAGCTCATCTTCCATCTTCGCTGGCTTAAGATATTCGATTTCACAGGCGCGGACGACAAAATTCGCGCCCTCTTCTACCATCATCGCCTGCTGATTAATACCTAGCCCCCGAAGCATGTCAGTTCGGGCCCGTTCCGTGAATTTGAGATAGTTGGCGTAATAAACGATACCGCCCGCATCCGTATCTTCCCAGTAAACAGGGACCGGAAAGATATGTCGCGTTCCGCCCTCGCCCGCCACAAACCGGCCGCGCATTTTGCCCTCACTCATCTCTGTTCTCTTCATCGATCAAGGTCAGCTGCTCGCTCATCACTTTGGGAAACGCCTTCCCCAAATGATCAAATGCCGCACGGGTCAGCATTCGCCCGCGGGGGGTACGTTGCAGAAATCCCTGCTGGATCAGATAAGGTTCGATTATATCCTCAATCGCATCGCGGGGTTCCGACAACGCCGCAGAAAGCGTCTCGACACCAACCGGACCGCCGCCAAAATCATCGGCGATGCGCCCCAGATAGCGCCGATCCATGCTATCCAATCCGCGTTTATCCACTTCCAGACGGTTAAGCGCGGCGTCGGCCTTGACCGCATCCACAAGATCAGCTCCGGCAACAGCCGCGAAATCCCGTACCCGGCGCAGAAGTCGGCCAGCCACACGCGGCGTGCCTCGGCTCCGCCGTGCAATTTCGATCGCACCGTCCTCGCTCAAATTCAGGCCCAGAACCCGGGCACCACGCGCTACGATGAGTTTAAGCTCGTCCGGTTCGTAGAAGTTCATCCGGAGCGGAATACCGAAGCGTTCCCTAAGTGGCGTTGTGATCAAGCCGGAGCGGGTCGTTGCGCCTACAAGCGTGAAGGGTGGCAGGTCAATTCGTACCGAGCGGGCAGACGGTCCCTCTCCGATTATGAGATCGAGATGGAAATCCTCCATCGCCGGATAAAGAATTTCCTCAACGGCCGGGCTCAACCTATGGATTTCATCAATAAAGAGAACATCATTCTCTTCTAGATTGGTGAGCAACGCGGCCAGATCGCCTGCCTTGGTAATCACCGGTCCCGCCGTTGCGCGAAAATTAACGCCAAGTTCGCGAGCGACAATCTGGGAAAGTGTTGTCTTGCCAAGACCCGGCGGGCCAAAAAACATCACATGATCAAGGGCTTCGCCGCGTGATTTCGCCGCTTGGATAAAGACGCTTAAATTCTCTCGCACTTGCTTCTGGCCGATAAAATCATCCAGAACCTGCGGGCGAAACTGGGTCTCGATATCGTCCTGATTGCTGGACGCTGCACTCACAAGCCTTTCGTCACTCATGCGGCCAGCTCCTTCAACCCGGCGGTGATTAACGTCTCAACCGAAGCTTCGGGCCCAAGATTGCGCGAAGCCGCCGCGACCGCGCCAAAGGCCTCTGCACGGCCATACCCGAGATTGACCAGTGCCGAAACAGCATCTCCAGCGGCGGCTTGCGCCGGTTTTGGCGCCGCTTGGCTCACTTCTGCATTAAAGGCAACAGGTCCCAAATCCATTTTTGCGACTTTGTCTTTGAGTTCTGCCGCAATCCGCCCCGCGACCTTCGGCCCGACACCGGAGACACGGGTAAGCGCCGTCTTGTCCTGCGCGGCGACGATCTGCGTCAGTTCATCGCCACTATAGAGCGAAAGGATACCGAGCGCGACCTTCGCCCCGACCCCCTGCACCGTCTGCAACAGGGTGAACCAGGACCGCGCCGCGACGCTTTCAAAACCATAAAGATGGATATGATCTTCGCGCACATGGGTTTCGATACAGAGGGAGACGGTCCCGCCCGTCTCCGGCAAACTTCGAAGCGTCCGTCCGGAACAGAACACCAGATAACCAACACCACCGACATCAATCACGATCCAGTCTTCGCCAACCTCATCAAGTTTTCCGGTCAGTTTCGCGATCATGATGCCCGCCCCGCCATCATAGTGGCTTTCTTAAGGTTACGATTACTACTCGCGTAATGGGCATGACAGATGGCAACAGCGAGTGCATCAGCGGCATGTTCATTCGCGATTTTGCACCCGGGCAGCAGCATACCGACCATGGCATGAATCTGGTCTTTACCGGCATGGCCCGCACCTACGACGGATTTCTTGATTTTGTTGGGAGCATATTCCTCTACCGGAAGGCCATTGAGCGACGGGACCAGCAAGGAAATTCCGCGCGCCTGTCCGAGTTTCAAGGTAGAGACCGGGTTTTTATTAACGAAAGTTTCCTCGACCGCCGCTTCCGCAGGCTGCCAGTCCAAGATTACTTTCGAAATCCCGTCATAAAGCTGCACCAGCCGCTGGGATAAATCCAGTGTGCCATCAGAAGAAATTGCGCCATTGGCCAGATGCCGGAGAGTATTGCCCTCTGCCTCTATGATCCCCCAGCCGGTATGGCGAAGACCCGGATCCAGCCCCAATAAACGCATGATAAAATTACTGTCCTTCTTAAAAGTTAGTCGCCCAATTTCTCCATGATTTCTTCAGGAATATCGAAATTGGCCGAAACCTTCTGCACATCATCGTTATCTTCAAGCACATCCACCAGCTTAAAGAGGGAGTTGGCCAAATCCTCCGTCTCTACCGGAATGGAGTTCTGCGGCTTCCAAACGATACCCGCCTCTTGCGGGGTACCGAATTTCTCTTCTAGCGCGTCGCGGACGTCGTTAAAATCCTCCATCGCGCAGGTGATATCGTGGATCTGTGCATCACTTTCGACATTCTCCGCGCCCGCTTCCAGCGCCGCTTCGAACATGTCATCCGCATCAATTGCGTCCGCCGCATAGATAACCTGCCCGATCCGGTCAAACATGAAGGCAACGGAACCTGTCTCGCCCATTGTTCCTCCTGCCTTGGCAAAGGCCGCGCGCACATCGGCGGCGGTACGGTTGCGGTTATCGGTCAAGGTTTCTACGATGATGGCGACGCCGCCAGGGCCATAGCCCTCATAACGCATTTCTTCATAGTTATCTGCTCCCGCCTCGCCCGACGCACGCTTGATCGCACGGTCGATATTGTCGTTCGGCATATTGTCGCCACGCGCGGCAGAAATGGCACTTCTGAGGCGCGGGTTCATCGCCGGGTCGGGCAAACCGGTTTTCGCCGCCACCGTCAGTTCCCGGATATGCTTGGCGAAAATCTTCGCCCGCTTTTTATCCTGCGCGCCCTTGCGGTGCATGATGTTCTTGAATTGTGAATGTCCCGCCATATTCCGTCTCTTGGTCTTGATACTGTTTGGTTACTGTTTTGCCGTTTGTACCCGATCCGCCTTAAAGAGGCACGTCCTTTTTGTAACTGAGACGGGCTTCAGGAAAGCTCAGGCCAAATCTCCTGCAGGCGGCCACCTACTCGGAGCGGGGAAATATAGGTTGCGAGGCCGGTCTTATCATCCGTTTGAACGAAAACACCGCAGGCAGTTCCCTCGCCCAGCGCCGGAGAAAACCGCCCACCCGGGATTTTCCGGGTAAAACGGCGAAGCGGTTCTTCCTTGTCCATCCCGATCACGGAATTATAGTCGCCGCACATGCCTGCATCGGTCTGATAGGCCGTGCCGCCAGGAAATATCTGCGCATCCGCCGTCGGCACGTGAGTATGACTACCAACCACCATGGAGACCCGGCCATCGCAAAAATGCCCCATGGACATTTTTTCCGATGTGATCTCCCCGTGGATATCAATAAGAATAGCGTTGTATTTCTTAGCCAGCGGATTTCCCGCAAGCAGCTTTTCCACAGCAGCGAATGGATCATCGAGCGGGTCCATAAAAAGGCGCGCCATGACCTGCACCACCAGGATTGTTTTGCCGCGTCGTGTCTTGAAGGCACTGAAGCCACGCCCAGGCGTATCTTTTGGATAATTTACCGGCCGCAGGATACGGGCATCTTTTTCCAATACCGGCATGATCTCTTTCTGGTCAAAGCTGTGATTCCCAAGCACGACACAGTCTGTTCCCGCCCCAAAAAATTCCTCTGCAATTTTTTCGGTTATCCCGAAACCGCCCGCAGCATTCTCACCATTAACAACAACAAAATCCGGTGACAGACGTTCCCGAATTATAGGGAGTTGACCGACCAGAACGTCGCGCCCTGAGCGGCCTACCACGTCTCCGAAATAGAGGATTTTCATTCTATTATCCTAAAATTTTTTTCTGTTAATATGCCGGCAAGCCGCTGGTCAAAACGATCAGTCACGACCCTTTCTACTTCTTGCGCAGCGTAAGCTAAGCCGATTGCACGGCTTCCTGCCTCATTTCGAAGTTTTTCAAGCGTCCGGTCGTAAAAGCCACCGCCATAGCCCAGTCTATTGCCCGCCGCATCAAAGGCTAGCATCGGCGTGATCACAAGGCCGGGAATGACATAGTCAGCGGATTTCACCGGAACCATCACATTAAAGGCGCCGGGTTCCATCACTGTTTCCGGCGTCCAGCGGCGAAACAACAGCGGATGGTCCTTTTTCTCGACCACTGGCAGGGCGCAATCAGCACCCATTTCATGAAGAACCCGCAAGAGCGGCCTTGAATCCAATTCACTCCCAAGGGGCCAGTAAAGGGAAACAGTAAAAGAGTCCAGTGATGGAAAGGCTTTGATTAAGTGGTGTACGGCCTGCACCCCCGCATTGCCCGCGACAATTGACGCCCGGCGCGCAAAAGCGGTGTCGCGCTGTTGCTGTTTCTGGTCTCTCAGGCTTAGTGTCACAGGCAGCTTTTCGGCAGGGTCCGGAAATAAATAAATGCTGCACCAGCATAGCCGTCGACGCGTGGAAATCGCTGTGGCCTGACAAGTCAGGTGGGCGCCGATATATTAGGACCACGGTCCAGTCAGGGATCAGCTCCCGGGATTTCGTTATTGGCCCCAGGATATCATTCGTCTAACGCACAAGTCAGTGCAACACCGTTCATTTAAGCATTTTCGAGCTTTTGTGCAATAGCTTCAATTTTTTCTGCCCAGGCATTCTGCGCAGAAGTGTCCCCGGCAGCTTCAGCACCCTCACGTAGGTTCTCGATTGTTTCATAAGCTTGCGACAGATCATCAGCGATCAGCAGGCATGCCATCATCAGAAGCTGCCCCTCACTCGCATTTCCGACCGACCCTGTCAGGTCCTGAACCTTTTTATCGACGAACTCGGCCAGATATTCCAGATGAGGTTCCTCACCGTCGCCGCAGACAATCGGATATGACCGCCCGTTCACATTGACTGTCAGTGATCCCATGCTACTGCTCCAATATCATGCTGAGTTGATCAATCGACTGATCAAGGCGACCGGACACTGTCTGTGTCTTCTTTTTCAGCGCTTCATATTTCCCACGCAAAGCTTCAAGCTCGCTTTTCAGCGCCTCATTCTCGGCGGCAAGGTCAGATCCGACGGCATCACCGCCCGAACCAAATTCCCCCTGCTGTTTCTCCTGCGTCAGGGTAATGGCGGCTTTCTCAAGCCTGGCTAAGGCCGCCTCCATCCTTGATTCGCTATTCTGCTCGTTCCCCATCAGACTATTCCACACTGTTTATGGTCAGTTACCGGAAATCTCTCACCTTTGACAATACGATCATGCTGTAATGCTCGTCAACCTTATTGGTTGAGGCGTATTTTGAAGGGATTCGCGCCTTTTCCATGAACTAAGCGGTTGACGTGCCGGTGTTTGGGCGGCATCTTCGCCCCGATTCCGAAAGGAAACCCTTTTGGCTTTGCATTCCGGACGCCGACTCGTCAATGCGCGAAGTCGGTAGATAGAGCGGAATGATCTGACGAACGGATACATTTTGAAACCACCCCGAAGACGGGCACCAGCAATCCGAAAATGCACCCTGTGCATTTGTCCCTTCAATCGCGTATGGCACGCAAAATTAAGGGTAATATCAGGAACCGCTGGTGGATGGAGATGAGCCAAGTATGAACAAGATCGGGCTTAAGTCGTCACCGAACTCAAGCAAACATGATAACATGGCAAACGCCATCCGGGCATTGTCCATGGATGCCGTGCAGGCCGCCAATTCCGGGCATCCCGGCATGCCGATGGGGATGGCCGATGTTGCGACCGTCCTGTTTTCCAAATTCCTGAAATTCGACCCGGCAAAGCCAAATTGGCCAGACCGTGATCGTTTTGTCCTGTCTGCCGGCCATGGGTCTATGCTGCTTTATTCGCTGCTTCACCTGACCGGATACAAGGATATCACACTGGAGGAAATCAAGAATTTCCGCCAACTCGGCTCAAAAACCGCAGGGCATCCGGAATTCGGTCATGCGGAAGGCGTGGAAACAACAACCGGACCGCTTGGTCAGGGTCTTGCCATGGCTGTCGGCATGGCGCTTGCCGAAAAGATGCAGGCCGCCCGCTATAAAGACATTGTCGATCATCATACATATGTGATTGCCGGCGATGGCTGCCTGATGGAGGGGATCAGCCATGAAGCGATCTCATTTGCCGGTCATCTTAAGCTGAACAAGTTGATCGTGCTGTGGGACGATAATGCCATCAGCATCGACGGTTCCACCGATCTGGCGGTCTCCGACGATCAGGCCAAACGCTTTGAGGCCCATGGATGGGACGTTCAGTCCGTTGACGGACATGATGCGGCGCAAATTGAAAAAGCCATTGCCGCGGCGAAGGAAACGGACAAACCGTCCATGATTGCCTGCCGCACGACAATTGGTTTCGGGGCCCCCAACAAACAGGGTACTTCCGGTGTTCACGGCGCTCCGCTCGGGGACGAGGAAATCGCTCTTGCCAGAAAGGAATTGAACTGGCCGTACGCTCCGTTTGAAATTCCCAACGACATCCTCGATAAATGGCGTTGTGTCGGCACAATGGGTGCCCGGCACTCCACTGCCTGGGAAGAAAGCCTGAACGCCCTGCCCGCAGAAGTTCGTTCAGAATTCAACAATAGCCTGGTCGGCGATTTGCCATCGGATCTTGATGATGCCATTTTGGAGTATAAGCGGCAACTAAGTGAAGATGCCCCGGCTTGGGCAACCCGCAAATCAAGTCAGGAAGCACTGAAAGTCATCAACGAAAAGGTTGATATCACTGTTGGTGGCTCTGCCGACCTGACGGGATCGAACCTCACCCTGACACCGCAGTTAAAACCTGTATCAGCGGAGGACTTCTCCGGCCGCTATATTTATTATGGTGTCCGCGAGTTCGGCATGTCCGCCATTATGAACGGTATGGCGCTACACAGGGGCTTTATCCCCTATGGCGGCACCTTCATGGTCTTCACCGACTATGCCCGCCCGGCAATCCGCCTCTCCGCGCTGATGGAGCAACGGGTTATCTATGTGATGACCCATGATTCCATCGGACTTGGCGAAGATGGCCCGACGCATCAACCAGTTGAGCATCTGGCCGCCCTCCGGGCGATGCCAAACGTCAATGTGTTCCGTCCTGCAGACGCCATTGAAACGGCAGAATGCTGGCAGCTAGCTCTTCAGTCCAAATCCACGCCATCCATCCTGTCGCTCAGCCGTCAGGGTCTGGAGTTGGTTCGGAAAACCCACACCGCAGAAAATCTCTGCGGCAAGGGTGGATATGAGCTGGCCGCCGCCAATCTGGACGCAAAAGTCACCCTTATTGCAACCGGGTCAGAAATATCCCTCGCCCTGAAAGCACAGAAGATGCTGGAAAGCGAAGGCATCGGCACACGGGTCGTTTCCATGCCATGTTGGGAATTGTTCGAAAAACAGGACGATGCTTACAAAAAAGAAACACTTAATACGGATACTGTAAGAATTGCTGTTGAAGCGGGCTGCTCCATGGGCTGGGAAAGATATACCGGCACTGAAGGCGGCTTTGTTGGCATTGACAGCTTTGGCGCCTCCGCTCCGGCGGGCGAACTTTATAAGCATTTTGGAATCACCGCCGAGGCAATCGTCGCATCGGCAAAAGACAGGCTTTAACTTAAGAGCAAAGGCCGGCAGAAACTAAGAGACCGGCAATCAGGAGTAGAAGAAAATGACTGTTCGTGTAGCAATTAACGGTTTTGGACGGATTGGACGGAATATCCTTCGGGCAATCTATGAATCTGGCCGGACCGATATTGAAGTTGTCGGAATCAATGATCTGGGTTCGGTTGAAGCCAACGCCCACCTTCTGAAATATGACAGCGTGCATGGCCGCTATCCCGGCACGGTAACGGTTGACGGCGACACCATCGATCTCGGCCGTGGCCCAATCAAGGTCACCGCAGAGCGTAACCCTGCCGATCTGCCTTGGGGCGCCCTCAATGTCGATATCGCCTTTGAATGTACTGGCATCTTTACCAAGCGCGAAGCCGCCGCCAAGCATATCGAAGCAGGTGCGAAGAAAGTCCTTATCTCCGCTCCGGGAACAGATGTTGACCTGACCGTCGTTTACGGCGTCAACCATGACAAGCTGGCGAAAGATCACACGATCGTTTCCAACGCGTCCTGCACCACAAACTGTCTGGCACCGGTTGCGCAAGTATTGAACGACTCTGTTGGTCTGGTTCATGGCTTCATGACGACTATTCATGCCTTTACAGGCGATCAGCCGGTTCTGGATACGCTACATTCCGATCCGCGTCGCGCACGGGCAGCCGGTATGTCAATGATCCCAACCTCGACTGGCGCCGCCAAGGCCGTTGGTCTCGTGCTGCCGGAACTGGTTGGCAAGCTTGATGGAACTTCGGTTCGCGTGCCAACACCGAATGTTTCCATGATTGACCTGACCTTTGTCGCCGGTCGTTCGACCACCAAGGAAGAAGTCAACGATGCCATCTCTGAGGCCGCAAACGGTCGCTTGAAAGGTGTCCTCGACGCGAACAGCGATCCAGTTGTCTCCATCGACTTTAATCATAACCCGGCCTCTTCCACCTTCGATCTGACCCAGACTCAGGTCATCGACGGCACCTTCGTTCGTGTCCTGAGCTGGTACGACAACGAATGGGGCTTCTCCAACCGGATGAGCGATACGGCACTTGCCATGGCAAACGCCAAGTAACGCACAAACTGGGACGGAGTAACAACATGGTTGATTTCAGAACTCTCGATGATCTGGATGCCAGCGGAAAAACGGTTCTGGTCCGTGTCGATCTCAACGTGCCAGTGGAGGAAGGCAAGATTGCCGACTTCACCCGTATTGACCGGATCCTGCCAACTTTGACCGAGCTTGCAGATAAGGGCGCGAAAGTCCTTCTGCTCAGCCATTTCGGGCGCCCCAAAGGCAAGGTCGTCCCCGAAATGTCCCTCCGTCCTATTGCCGACGGGCTGGCCGCTCATATCAAGCGGCCGGTTACCTTTATTGACGATTGCATTGGCGCACCGGTTGCGGCGGCTATCGCCTCGGCCAAGGCGGGTGATATCCTGCTTGCCGAGAATGTCCGCTATCACGCGGGTGAAGAAAAGAATGATGCGGATTTTGCAAAAGAACTCGCCGCTGCTGGCGATGTTTACGTGAACGATGCCTTTTCCTGTTCCCACCGTGCCCATGCATCGACCGAGGCCCTCGCCCATCTCTTGCCCGCCTACGCTGGCCGGAATATGGAAGCCGAGCTCACTGCGCTTTCAAAAGCGCTTGAGAAACCTGCTCGCCCGGTTATGGCAGTTGTCGGCGGCGCAAAAATTTCCAGCAAACTTGATCTTCTCTTCAATCTGATCGAGAAGGTGGATGTGCTTGTGATTGGTGGCGGTATGGCCAATACCTTTCTCAATGCAAAGGGCGTGAATGTTGGCGCGTCCCTCTGCGAGCATGATCTTGCCGAGACAGCCTCCGAGATCCTTGCGAAGGCCGAGAAGGTCGGTTGCGATGTAATGCTTCCCTCTCATGTTGTGCTAGCCAAGGAATTCAAGGCCGGGGCCGCCAACCGGACGGCGCATGTCAATGATGTACAGGCGGACGAAATGATTCTCGATGTAGCACCTGAATCTGTTACCTTGCTCAAAGAACGTCTTGCGACAGTAAAAACGCTGATCTGGAACGGCCCGTTCGGCGCCTTCGAGATTGATCCTTTCGGTGACGGCACAACCGCTGTCGCCAAGGAAGCAGAAAAACTGACAAAATCTGGCGCACTTATTTCTGTCGCAGGTGGCGGCGATACGGTTTCAGCGCTCGCAAAAGCAGGCGTTACCGAGGGTTTGACCTATATCTCGACAGCAGGCGGCGCCTTCCTCGAATGGATGGAAGGCAAGACGCTTCCTGGGGTTGCCGCGCTTAGCCGCTGACCCAGCAAATAATTTTAAGAGGTGAAGAAAATGGATGACATGGACCTAGAAGATATTGCGAAAGCACTTGTCGCCCCCAGCAAGGGCATTCTTGCCGCGGATGAAAGCACCGGAACCATCAAGAAACGCCTTGATACTATCAACACGCCCAGCACGGAAGATACCCGCCGCGATTACCGCGAGTTGCTGCTCTCCTCAAAGGGAGCCGGCGACTATATCAGTGGCGTGATCCTCTATGATGAAACCCTCCGTCAGCAGTCGAAAAATGGCGGCCCGCTGACCGATCTGATCATGAAGCAGGGCATTATCCCCGGCATCAAGGTCGATACAGGCGCGAAGCCTCTCGCCTTTTCTGAAGGTGAACTCGTAACCGAAGGGCTGGACGGCCTCCGCGACCGGCTCAATGAATATCACAAACTCGGTGCACGTTTCGCCAAATGGCGCGCCGTGATCTCCATCGGAGACAGCGCGCCCAGCCAATATTGTATCGATACTAACGCCCACGCCCTTGCCCGCTATGCGGCACTTTGTCAGGAAGCGGGTATCGTCCCGATCGTCGAACCGGAAGTGATGATGGATGGCGATCATAATATTGACGAATGCTATGCGGTGACGGAAACGACACTAAAAACCGTTTTTGACGAGCTATACAAACAGCGCGTCGTGCTTGAGCAGATGTTGCTGAAACCGAATATGGTTATTTCCGGCAAAGACTGCCCCGAGCAGGCCAGTGTCGAGGAAGTTGCAACGAAAACCCTCTACTGTTTTGAGCAAACCGTGCCAGCCGCTGTTCCGGGTATTGTCTTCCTCTCCGGCGGACAGAGCGAGCAACAGGCGACTGAGCATCTCAATGCCATGAATAAAATGGGCAAGTTCCCATGGGAAATCAGCTATTCCTTCGGCCGGGCACTTCAGGCTTCCGCCCTTGCCACCTGGCAGGGCAAGGCTGAGAATGTGGAAGCTGCGCAGAACGCCTTCCTGCATCGCGCCAAGCTGACCAGCGCCGCCCGCGACGGCGAATACAGTTCGGATATGGAATAAGGTTTTATGGGGACAACGTCTGAAGAAGGTCGGGAACGTCCCCGCCTCTACCTGATATCACCGCCGGTCATTGATCTCAATGCTTTCGAGATCGCATTCCGTGATGCGCTTAAAGGCGGCGATGTTGGCTGTTTTCAGCTTCGCCTGAAAGATCGTCCCGCCGAAGAAGTTATTGCAGCGACTAAACGTCTTTTTCCTATCGCAGAAGAGGCAGACGTAGCGTTTCTTCTTAATGACGACGTGGACCTCGCAAAAGAGCTTCATGTTGACGGTGTTCATATCGGTCAGGATGATACACCCTATAAACAGGCCCGCGAAATTCTGGGGCCTGATGCAATTATCGGGGTGACCTGCAAAAACTCAAAGCATCTGGCGATGGTTGCCGGCGACGATGGGGCCGATTATGTGGCCTTTGGCGCGTTCTTCCCCTCCTCCACCAAGGCGAACACCGTCAAGGCGGAACCGGAGCTCCTGGCTTGGTGGTCGGAGACAACGTTGATCCCCTCTGTCGCCATTGGTGGAATCACGGTGGAGAATGCGGATATCCTTTTAGAGAGCGGTGCGGATTTTCTGGCTGTCGCTGGTGGTATCTGGGATTACAAGGACGGCCCGAAGGAAGCAGTTACTGCCTTTAATCGGGTGATTGATAAGGTCGTGGCAAACTGGTAGGTTCCGCCCAGAATTTTTTGACGAGAGCAATGAAAAATCATGAAAATTAATGGAAATGCTGTCCGTCCGGGCAATGTGATCGAGCATAAAGGTGGCCTGTGGGTCGCCGTGAAGATTCAACATACGCAACCCGGCAAGGGCGGCGCCTATCTGCAGGTGGAGCTTAAAAACCTCCGCGATGGCACCAAGCTGAATGAGCGCTTCCGCGCCTCTGAATCCGTCGAAAAGGTCCGCCTGGAACAGAAACCGCATCAGTTTTTGTTTGAAGATGGCGAATTGCTGACCTTCATGGATACAAGCAACTATGAACAGGTATCGATTTCAAAAGATATGGTTGGTGAACGTGCTGCCTTCCTGCAGGACGGCATGGATGTCGAGATTGAATTTCATGAGGAAAGTCCGCTGACCGTGATCCTGCCCGAGCAGGTCACGCTTGAAATTACGGAAACCGAGCCCACCGTCAAAGGGCAGACCGCCGCCTCGTCATACAAACCGGCTATACTTGAGAACGGTATTCGGGTGATGGTGCCTCCATTTTGCGGGACGGGCGAGAAAATCATTGTCAACACGGAAACATCCGAGTATCTCAAGCGGGCGGACTAAAGACCGCAGCAATCCCCGCTTCCTGATTAACTGTAAGGCAAAAGCCGATGGCGAGAAAATCCGCAATTATTAACGCAATGGAGCTTTCCGCGCGCAAAGCGGCCCGCAAGCTGCTTCGTGACTTTAACGAGGTTGAGCATTTGCAAGTTTCCCGCAAGGGCCCGGCGGATTTTGTTTCCCAGGCAGACCTGACCTGCGAGGCGACGCTACGTGAGGAACTCGGCCGCCTGCGCCCTGATTTTGGTTTTATCCTGGAAGAAGGTGGCGTTGTCGAGGCAAAAGATGGTACGACTTATTGGGTTGTCGATCCTCTTGATGGCACGACAAACTTCCTGCATGGCCTGCCCCATTTCTCCATTTCCATCGGCGTTAAGTCGGGCAAGGAAATCATTGCCGGTATTATCCTCGACCCAGTGAAGGACGAGCTTTTCTGGGCAGAAAAAGGCGGTGGCGCCTATATGAACGATCGCCGCCTTCGGGTTTCCAGCCGGACAAAGATGACCGATTGCATTCTGGCGACCGGCATCCCCTTTACGGGAAAGACAGATCACGGAAAATTTCTGCAGGAACTTGAGCAGGTCATGTCCGTTTCCGCTGGAGTGCGCCGGTTCGGGTCTGCCGCCCTCGATCTCGCCTATGTTGCTGCTGGCCGGTATGATGGTTTTTGGGAGCGAAATCTCGCTGAATGGGATATTGCCGCTGGCATTATCATCGCGCGCGAGGCTGGCGCTCTTGTCTCACAACTTGATGGCGGCGAGAAGATGCTGGAAAAAGGCGATATCCTCGCCACCAACAGCGGGATCAATAGCCAGATGATGGAAATATTCCGGAAAATCCGCCTCGGGCGATAAAAAACACTCGATCACAGCTTGTTCCAGATGATAGCTCGGCTATAGTAAGGCCCTGTTTTTCAATCAATAATAAGTCAGGATCAACGTGACATGCGCGCTATCGTCATCCATGAATTCGGCAACTATAGAGATGTTGCCAAACTCGAAACCCTCCCCGTTCCAGAGCCCGGCCCTGGCGAAGTTGTTGTCCGCAATAAAGCGGCCGGGGTAAGTTTCGCTGCCTCCCTCAACATTGCAGGAAAGTACCAGCGCAAGGCGCCCCTCCCCTACATTCCCTCGACAGAGGCCGCCGGTATCGTTCACGCCGTGGGAGAGAATGTAAGTCGCGTTGCCGTTGGCGATCATGTCATGTGCAGCGTCGATCACGGTGGTGCAGCCGGTTTCTGTAAAATTGAAGATGTCGCCTGCTTCAAGATACCGAAGGAAATGGACCCCGCCGTTGGCTCCGCGCTGATCACCTCCTACAACACGTCTTACGGGGCGCTCATCCGCCGGGCCAACTTGCAAAGCGGAGAGACATTGCTCGTTCACGGTGCAGCCGGAGCTGTTGGAACGGCAGCTGTCGAGATCGGCAAGGCCCTTGGCGCAACGGTGATTGCTGTCGCCGGCGGAAAAAATCATTGCGAGACAGCCCGCCATCACGGCGCGGACCACGTCATCGATCACCGGGAATCCAATTTTCGCGATGTCGTAATGGACCTAACCAACGGTCGCGGGGTTGATCTTGTCTATGACAGCATCGGTGGCGATGTGACAATCCAGTCCATCCGCTCCCTCGCGTGGGAAGGGCGATTGCTGACCATCGGTTATGCCTGCGGGGAGATTCCCAAAATCGCGGCCAATACACTCTTGCTGAAAAACGCATCAGCTATGGGCTTCAACCTTGGCCATTTCTTCGGCTGGTCGCCCGGCGGTAACCGAAAGCAATATATCGATGCCCTCGACGAAATGGCGGCTGGTGTCCTTGATTTATACTCAAAAGGCCTCATCAAGCCCGAGATCGGCGCCCGTTTTTCTCTTGACCAATTCGTTGATGCACTTGATGCCGTAATTGATCGCAAAGTCGACGGCAAATGCGTTATCGAAATCGGCGAAAAAGACTACTAACCGGTTCTATTCTATGGCAGTCGCGGCTCATGTCTTCGGAACCAGCCGCACTGCTGTGCCATAGGCAAGGATTTCCGCAGAGCCTGCCATCACCATGGAAGTTGTGAAGCGCATCCCGATGACGGCATCCGCTCCTTTCAGCTTGGCTTCGGTGATCATGCGATCTGTCGCCTGCTCGCGGGCCTCTCCCATCAGTTTTGTGTATTCCCGAACTTCGCCGCCAACAAGGTTACGCAGTGCCGCAATAATGTCCGTGCCAATATGCTTAGCGCGAATCACATTCCCCCTAACCAGACCAAGCACTTCGGCAATTTCCTGACCTTCAATTTCTTCTGTGGTCGCTACAATCATCGTTACTCTCACTTACTTATCGATATTTCGTTCATAATAATCATCTTCGTCACTGGCTTTCCGCTGCCACAAGACACGCGCCAGCAAGTAGAAGAAACAGGCCAACACGATGAAGAGGATTGCTCCGAAAGGAAATGAGGCTGTTGCACCGGCAAAAATCAGAAAGAATAGATAAACCGCGCCGGCAAAGACAGCCAGTATCAGCGCTATGGTATCAAGTTTCATTAAATCAGATCCTTCTTTCAGAAAGCTCCATTAAATTGTATCTTTTCGCCATTAAGTAAATCAATAATAGCAAAAAATCCTTTCATAAAGCTAAACACCAGAGAGTTGCCGAAAATTATGTCAACCGGTCGATTTGAATGCAAACTAAGGGATTGTGGGCGCGCGCGCGCTAAGTTATGGTGCAAAGCGGTTCATTCGCCTGTCGTAAAGTTGACAATTTCAATTGGCAGATATGAGCCTCGGACGTAAAGTTCGCGTGAATTTGATGTTAGTTATCGGTTAAAAGGAAAGGAAGGGAGCCAGTGACCAAATTGCCATCGGCAACATACTCGTTTTCCCTGCTTGCCTCTCTTGCAGTATCCATTCCCCTTATCGGCATCCATACTGCCCCGGCCTACGCGGAAACGAGCAGTTCAACGCGACCGGCGGTTGAGGTCAATCTGGATGCACTTAAATATTCAAGTCCGCAACTCAAGCTTCCGACCCGGATTATTGATGGCAATTCAGTGATCGTACTGACCCCGCCGTCTCTTAAGAAAAACACCTCCTCCGCGCCGTCTCAAAAAATCGTCAAGCCGCTTACCAAGCCGGAACTGACGCTTCCTGAAACGACTGTCGCAGAGGCGAAGCCCATCCCGGTCCCGCGGGTCAATCCGTCTAAACTGCCGGAACCCACGGAAGAAGCGAAGTTTGAGGATTTGGCTATCCCCGTCGTCAAGATGGATACTGCACCGATCCCAACACCTGAAATTGTTGAGGAATCCAAAGCAAAAGTCGCGGATATTGCGGCAGAAAAAATTGTCAAAACGACTGATGTCCCCCTTGCCGAAACTGCTAACGCGAACCCCGCAGAGACTGAGACCACCTCTTCATCAGTTGAAACTGTGGCTGCGACCAGCGTCGATGTGACAGAACCAGAGGCTGCGACTGAGGAAGAAATCAAGCTTGCTGCTATTGCGCCTGATGCAGGAACACCCGCATCGACCACGTCATCTGATATTACTGACAATCTCACGCGCATTCTCTTTACCGAAGGTGCGGTGGATCTGTCGACGGAGGCGCAAACCACCCTGCAAGTCATCGCCGATCAGGTGAAGGACGGCGACCGGCGGAATGTCCAACTCCTTGCCTATGGTAGTGGCAATAGCGTCAGCGCGGCGCGACGTCTCTCACTCGGTCGGGCGCTTGCGGTTCGTTCAAAGCTGATGGAACTGGGTATTGATAACCGACAAATTGAAGTGCGGGCGCTGGGCGAGCCGGAAGGCAACGGGCCATCTGACCGTGTTGATCTCCTCATGATTACAAGGTAGCCATGTCAACTATTCCCAATGTCGAAACACACAGTCTAGCCGGTACGCCGAATATCAAGAAACCACGGCGCTACCTGATCCGTATGACGATTTTTATCGGCGTTGCCATTGCCATTTCCGCCTTTCTCTATCCACAGCTTCAGATCGCTTTTTTTGCAAATCAGTTGTTAAACGGTCTTATCCTTCTGGTCCTGCTTTTCGGCGTTCTGTTTATCTTCCGTCAGGTATTCATGCTAACTGGGGAAATCAACTGGACCCATAGCTTGCGCCGCCTTGAATCCTCACAACCGACGGTCAGGCCCCCGCGTCTGCTGGCGCCGCTCTATACGATTTTTAGCGACAGCAATGGCCCCGTCCGGCTGACCGCCGTTACAATGAACACACTGCTCGACAGTGTCAGCGCCCGCCTTGATGAAGGCCGCGACATTTCGCGCTACCTAATCAATGTGCTGGTATTCCTTGGTCTACTCGGTACTTTCTGGGGCCTGCTGGAGACTGTGGCGTCTGTCGGAGATGCCATTTCCACGCTCAATGTTGGCGGCGGTGGAGATTTTGTTGCCATTTTTGATGAATTAAAGGTCGGCCTGGAAAAACCACTTTCTGGTATGTCGATCGCCTTTTCCTCCTCGCTCTTCGGGCTTTCCGGATCGCTGGTTCTCGGCTTCCTCGATATGCAAGCGGGGCAGGCACAGAACCGGTTTTACGGCGATCTGGAAGAATGGCTGACATCCATTACCCGCTTTACAAGTTCCGGCTCCGGCACCATTACCGAAGGTGACCAAAGCGTTCCCGCCTATGTCCAGGCGCTGCTTGAGCAAACGGCGGAAAGTTTAAATAACCTCCAACGCACCCTCTCCCGGAATGAAGACAAGCGCGGATCGGCGGAAAACTCCCTCATTAATCTCAGCGAGCGTCTCGCGGCCCTCACCGATCAAATGCGAACAGAGCAGGATCTGCTGATCAAGCTTGCCGAAGGCCAGACGGAACTGAAACCGCTCTTTGAGCGGCTTGCGAAATCCGCTGAGAGCGCCGGGCTTGATCAAGCAAGCCGCAATCACCTTCGTAATCTGGATGTGCATATGGTCCGCCTGATGGAAGAAAGCGCCGATGGCCGCGAACAGGTGGTTCAGGAAATTCGCAGCGATATCAAGCTTCTGACCCGGACAATCGCCGCCATTGCGGAAGAAAGCCGTCGTGGTTGAGATCGTGCCTGCCACTAAGGACGGAGTAAGTTATGGCTCGTAGACGCCGCGGACAACGCGCCCCTTACGAGATTTGGCCGGGCTTCGTCGATGCGCTGACCACTCTCTTGCTGGTAATTATCTTCCTGTTGGTCGTCTTCGTGCTCGCACAGTTTTTCCTCTCGCAGGCCCTTTCCGGCCGCGATGCTGCGCTCGAAAAACTCAATCAGCAGGTCAATGAGTTAGCCGATCTTCTGGCGATTGAACGGCGAACCAGCGCAAACTTGGAAGGCCAGATCGCCCAACTTAATATCGATATGACAAAGCTCGCGGAAGAACGCGACAACGTTATCATCCAACTTGACACCCTGACCAGCCGCGCGCTCTCCGCTGAAGAAGATCGGGACCGCCTGACGGTCCTCTTGCGCGAGGAAAAGGATAAATCCGCCGAGGTGGAAGGCAAGCTGGACGTAAGCGAAGCAAGTCTGAAGGCAAATCTTGCCGAACTTGAAAGCCTGAAACGCGATATTACGGCACTTGAGGAAACACGCAAAAAGCTTGAAGAAGAAGTCGGCAAACTCGCCGCCACGATCGAGGATAAAGATACCGAGATCGGTAGCCTGCGCGATCGCAGCAAGGAGCTGGAGGCTCGTATCGCGGATGAAGAGGAACGGACAAATCTCGCGCAGAAAGATATTGAGGAGCGCGAAATTCGCCTTGCCGAATTACAAACACTTTACTTACAGACGCAAGATAAGCTGACCGAAGAAGAAGAACTTTCCGCCGCAGCGCGGGCACAGGTCGCGACCCTCAACGCCCAGATCAGCGCGCTCCGAAATGAACTTGCCAAACTAAATCAGGCACTGGATGCGAGCGAGGCCAAAGACGTGGAACAACAGGCACAGATCGCCGATCTTGGCAAACGTCTTAATCAGGCGCTCGCTGCAAAAGTACAGGAGTTGCAACAGTATCGCTCCGAGTTCTTCGGAAAACTTCGGGAGGTGCTTAAAAACCGTCCCGGCATCAGCATTGTCGGTGACCGCTTCGTCTTCCAATCGGAAGTCCTCTTTGATGCCGGACAGGCGGAGCTTGGGCCCGAAGGCAAACAAGATATGGCGAAATTTGCTGCAACCCTGCTCGAAATTGCGAAAGACATCCCAACGGATATCGACTGGATCCTCCGCGTTGATGGACACACGGATAGTCAGCCCATCAGTACGGCGCGCTTCCCTCCAACTGGGAACTTTCTGTCGCCCGCGCTCTTTCCGTGACAAAATTTCTGATCAGTCAGGGGGTTCCTGCCAAGCGTCTCGCACCAACCGGATTTGGCGAGTTTCAACCGATTGACAACCGCGATGACGAGATCGGCTATCTTCGCAACCGGCGGATCGAGCTGAAGCTGACGGAACGCTAGATGGCGGGAAAGGGCCGGAATATCCTTGTCATCAAGCATGGCGCGCTTGGCGACGTGATCCTCGCACAGGGTCCGTTTCAGGCTATCCGCGCCCATCATGGGGACGCGCGCATTGTATTGCTGACCACCCGTCCCTTCGCTGCCTTCCTTGAGAAATCCGGCCTGTTTGATGAAATCTGGATCGACGAACGGCCGAAGATCTGGCAACTTTCCAAGCTCATTCCCCTAATCTGGAAGCTGCGCGGCGGAAAATTCGACCGGGTCTATGATCTGCAAACCTCGACCCGGACAAATAGCTACTTCAATTTCTTTCCAAAACGGCGAAAACCGGAGTGGTGCGGCGTAGCAAAGGGCTGCTCCCACCCACATGATAGCCCGCTTCGCACTAAAATCCACACAATCGAACGGCATATCGATCAGTTGAAGGTCGCAGGGATAAAGACCGTTCCAACGCCTGATTTTTCCTGGGCAATGACAAATATTTCCAAGTTCAACCTGCCCGCAAAATACGCATTGCTCGTGCCCGGCGGCTCGGCGCACCGGCCGGAAAAACGCTGGCCTGCTATTCGTTTTGCCGAACTTGCCGAGTATTTGGATGAAAAAGGCATTACACCCGTTTTGATTGGCGGCAAGGCGGAAGCCGAGGCGATTGCAACGATCACCAATGCCTGCCCCAACACCCTTGATCTTTCCTCCAAGACAGATTTCGGTGATATTGCCTCTCTTGGCGCGGGAGCGGTTCTCGCGGTTGGCAATGATACAGGGCCGCTGCATCTTATTTCCGCTGTGGGCTGCAAGACGGTGGTGCTTTTCTCCCGCGCGTCCGATCCGAATATGTCCCGCCCACGCGGCCCGGATGTGCGGGTTCTGCGCAAGGATGATCTTGCCGATCTTTCGTTAGGGCATGTGATCGGAGAGTTGGATCTGGTGTCATGAGCAAAGCCGCAGGAACTGTTCTCTGGTGGGGCCGTTTTGATCCTGACTATTCCCGCAACCGAATCCTACGTCAGGCCTTTTCCGCGTTCGGCTGGAAGATTATTGATTTTCGACCTCGCCTCAGTTCGCTTGGTGATCTGGAAGCAACCCTGAAAGGCATAAAGAAACCGGATATTCTTTGGTTGCCTGCCTTTCGTCAGCGCGATATGGCTGCCGCGGCAAGATGGGCCCGGCGACATAACGTGCCGCTTGTCTTCGATCCAATGATCTCCGCCTATGATAAACAGGTGTTTGAACGACGGAAGTTTACGGCGGACAGTCCTCAGGCGGCAAAGCTTCTTGAAAAAGAACGCTCCATCTTTTCATCCGCCGACCAGATCGTCGCCGATACAGCGGGCCATGCGGAATTTTTTGCGGATACATTTGGCCTTTCTCCTGAAAAAATTCACGTCGTCGCGGTTGGAGCGGAAGAGAGCCTGTTCTGCCCCGCCCCACTCACTGAGAGACGCCCTCAGGAACCTTCTGAGGCGCTCTTCTATGGCAGTTTTATTAGCCTGCAGGCACCGGAGGTCATTGTCGAGGCGGCGAAGCTCTGTGACGCCCCTATCCGCTGGACCTTGCTTGGTGATGGCCCACTGAAAGCCATATGTGAAGAAGCAGCCGGAGATCACCCCGCGATCACATTCGAGAGCTATACGCCCTATGAAGACCTACCCGCTCGCATCCATAAAGCAGATATATTGCTTGGTGTTTTCGGGAAAAGCGGTAAGGCCGCGCGGGTGATCCCCAATAAAGTCTATCAAGCGCTCGCTTGTGGTCGGGTTGTGATCACACGCGAATCCACCGCCTATCCCGCCCCGAAGAGCGAGGGTCTGGTCGAAATTCCGGCGGGGGACGCACATGCACTCGCAGAAAACGTGAAGCGGCTTGCTCTTGCGCCAAACCGGCTAGAGGCGCGTGGCGCCGCCGCGAGGACCTACTATGAGCAGCATTTCAGCTTGCAGACCATCCATAGCCAGCTTGAAGCCGTTCTGAAGAAGGTTTTATGCGGATAGTGCGTTCCGACCCACGTCGAATTGCAGCTTGGCAAGCTTGGCGTAAAGCCCGTCCTCAGCCATCAATTCCTCATGAGTACCCTGATTAACGATACGGCCATTTTCCAGCACGATAATCCGGTCGGCGTTAAGCACAGTAGCGAGCCGATGCGCGATAACCAGGGTCGTTCGGTTCTCCATGAGATGCTCAAGAGCGATCTGCACCTGACGCTCGCTTTCCGCATCGAGCGCGGATGTGGCTTCGTCCAGCAGGAGAATCTCCGGATCGCGCAAGATTGCCCGCGCAATCGCAATACGCTGTTTCTGACCGCCAGAGAGCTTGATCCCCCGCTCGCCGAATTCCGTGTGAAATCCTTCAGGCATGGCATCGATAAATTCGGTGGCGACGGCGGCTTCGGCGGCGGCACGCACTTCATCATCGCTCGCCTCCGGTCTACCGTACCGGATATTCTCCATGGCGGTATCGGCGAAAATGACCGCATCCTGTGGCACCAGCCCCATCAGCGCCCGGAGGTAGACCGGATCGACCTTGGAGATATTTGTGCCATCGATGGTAATACAGCCCGACTGCGGATCATAAAATCGCAGCAGGAGCTGAAATATTGTGGTCTTGCCTGCCCCACTCGGTCCGACCAGCGCAACAGTTTCGCCTTTTCGAATTTCAAGCGAGAAGTCATTGAGCGCCGCCTGATCCGGCCGAGACGGATAATGAAAAGTGACATCATCGAAATGGATATTCTTTTCAATCGTTGCCCCAAGAGGAAGTGGATCTCGCCGAGACGGTGACAGAGGGCTCTTCCACGAGCAGTTCCATGAGCCGTTCTGACGCGCCTGCCGCCCGTTGCAACTCACCCCAGACTTCACTGAGCGATCCCATCGAACCCGCGACAATTACCGCATAAAAGACAAAGGCACCCAATGTCCCGCCGGTCATGCTGCCGTCAACGACAGCCGTTGCCCCTCTGGAGAGGACAAAATCAATCGCGCCGAAGATCAGCAGAATGACCAGCGCCGTCAACCAGGCGCGGGCGGTGATACGTTTTACGGCGATACGAAAGCTGGTTTCGACATCCTTACTGAATTGTGCGCGGTCATGGTCTTCGTGGGTGTAGGCCTGCGATGTCTGAATCGCGCGTAAAGTCTCATCCGCGCGCGAACTGACTGCCGCGATACTATCCTGATTGGACCGGCTGAGCTTACGCACTATCCGACCAAAGACGATTATGGGTATCAACACGATTGGGACCACCATCAAAACCATCCCCGAGAGCGCCGGGCTCGTATAGATCAGAAACGCGAGGCCGCCGATAAACAGAAGAAAGTTCCGAAGCGCCACAGAAATTGATGACCCGATAACCGTCTGGATCAGCGTTGTATCGGTTGTCAGGCGCGAAAGCACCTCACCTGTGCGGGTAATTTCGAAAAAGGCCGGGCTGAGGGTCAGTACGTGGTTAAAAACTGCCTTTCGGACATCCGAGATGACCCGCTCTCCTATCCAAGAAACCAAAAAGTAGCGACCAAAAGTAGCGAAAGCGAGTAAAGTGATCACGCCCATCAAGCCGATAAAAACCCGATCAAGGCTTTCCGGGCCGGCAGTAAATCCCTTATCCAGAAGATTGCGGATCGCCTGCCCTATCCACAAAGTGGTTCCCGCTGCAACGACAAGCGCGATCAAGGCACCAAAGACCTGTAGCTTGTAGGGCTTGACGAGATCGCCAAAGTTGCCAAAGGTGCGTTACCACCTGTTTAGACTTTTCCTTCTCATCCACGTCAGGAGCGATTCCGTTTACATCAGTCACGCAGCTATACCTGCCTTTATTATGTCTTAAATTCCAGTTCTTGGGTGTAACGGTCATAGCCAGGAATGCAAGAAAAAATGCCAAAAAACATATCTTTGCTTGCCATAATGTCTCAGCTTTAATATAAGGCCCGCTGAGCGAATTTTAGCGTCCCCCAAAGGGTGAACCGACATGAAAAAAGAAATACATCCAGATTACCACATGATCACCGTCGAAATGACCGACGGATCAACCTTTGAAACCCGTTCTACTTACGGTAAGGAAGGCGATGTTTTGAAGCTGGACATCGACGTGAAAACGCATCCGGCATGGACTGGTGGCCAGCAGCATCTGCGTGATGATGGCCAGGTCGCGAAATTCAACAAGCGTTTTGCGAATTTCGGCATCAAATCAAGCTAAAGAGAATCTGAACCCACACGGGTTTGCGGATCAGGCGCTCATTTGAGCGCCTTTTTTGTTGCCGGTTTCACAAATTCTGATGATGCGTTTAAAGCTGGGCGCGCATAAAGGCGTGTTTTCCCTGCTCATCCAGCCGAACCAGCCTCTGATAAAGGCGCTCACTTCGCTCCAGTAAGGATTGAAGCTCCTCCGGCAGCATCCTGGGGTCGCAAGCGGTGTCCTCTGCGAGGCATACATCCATATGCTGTAGATGACATTCATCTTCTTGCGATTCTTCCAACGTAATCTCCCCCTCTTGCAGGGCGCGCTGAAATAACAGCCAAGACATGCTTTCTGTCAGCCGCGTGGTGAGCCGCAATGATTCTGCCGCATAGCCGAAACTTGCCTCCGCCGGCATGGCTTTCGCGGCAACCTGTCCTGGACCGGCAAGATAACTACGAGCCTCTTTCACCAGATCCAATGTTTCATCATAGGTACGGGTGAAAAAGATGGTCTGCGCCTTGATCTGCGTTCCATCATCATCGCTGACGCCCATCGGCTGTCCTTTGTTGCGTTAGTGAACGGGAATTATTCGTGGGTTTGCAGGAAAAATCTAGCCTCCAAAAGTTAATTTTCCATATTTAGAGGTCTTGAATCTATAAAAATGCACCTCATATACAGTGCATCGGATGCCGATTTTGGGTCTGATAACAAGGGTTTGCCCCAGATTGGGAGGCCCGGATATATATTGCTTCATAGGAGAATATACAAATGCGTAGCTATGATTTTTCACCCCTGATGCGTTCAACCGTTGGTTTCGACCGGATAGAGCAACTTTTCAATGGCTTGGAAAGAGCGTCGGCCGAGAACGGATTTCCGCCCTACAATATCGTAAAAACCGATGCGGATCATTTCCGGATCACGATGGCAGTGGCTGGCTTTACGGAAGATCAGCTCGAAGTGGTCGCCAATCAGAACACCCTGAAAATCAGTGGTAAGTCCGTAGAGGACAAGGAAGAAGCAGAATATCTGCATCGCGGCCTCGCAGCCCGTTCTTTCGTCCAGAAATTCGAGCTTGCAGAAACGGTCAAGGTCGTCGGTGCCGCCATGGAAAATGGCCTGCTTCATATTGACCTCGTCCGTGAAATTCCGGAGGAGCTCAAACCGCGCACCATTGAGATCAACAAGGGCAAGCTTCTCGAAAGTAAAGCCGCCTAATCTGATCCTTCTCTAATCAGGAATAGCCCGCCCCAGTGGCGGGCTATTTTTATGCCTTTTCCCTGACACTCCGGCACTTCTTTCTTGGGCCTATCTAATTGGATGGATATAGTAAGACAATATTTTTCATTTGTTCCGGGTGTCCGTCTATGTCCTCGCTTATCTCCACCAAAATTGATTTCGATAAAGATGGTATCCAACATGGATATCTACAGCTGCTCCATTCCGTTCATCGATCCGCCTACGGCTACATCCCGATCCCGATCGCCAGCATGAAAAATGGAGACGGCCCAACAGTCCTTCTGATGGCGGGAAATCATGGGGACGAATATGAAGGGCAAGTAATCCTCTCCAACATGATCCGGACCCTGCCGCTTGATCAGATACGCGGCCAACTCATCATACTTCCGATGGCAAATTTTCCGGCGGCAGAGGCAGGACTTCGTACGTCCCCGATTGATCAAGGAAATCTCAATCGCTCCTTTCCTGGTAGCGATACCGGCACCCCGACACAACAGATCGCGCATTATATCGAGCATACTTTGCTGAAACGCGCAGATTTTCTATTTGACCTTCATTCAGGTGGTAGTTCGCTCTTTTACACGCCAACATTGCTCTTTTCTGTCACTTCCGATGATCCGCACCTCGCGTTGAAGCGGGAAATTGCGGAAGCTTTCAGCCTGCCCCACACTCTATATTTCGGACGCAGCGATGCAGGCAGTTTTTCCTCTTCAGCGGCTTTTCGCAACGGGGTTTGCAGCATTCTGACCGAACTTGCCGGCGGCGGGACAGTATCCAAGGGACTGCCCAAACTTGCCGGTGATGGTCTGCTCCGCTCCTTGCATAAAATTGGCGCAATAACTACTGCGCCGGATCCCGCCCCCAAGAAGAGCCGGATATTTAATGCGGAAGGCAGTATTTTCGCGACAGAGCCAGGTGTGTATGAACCTCTCGCTGATCCGGGAGAGGATGTCCGCGCGGGCCAGCCCGCCGCGTTGATCCACCGCACCGAAACCCCTGGCCGCGACCCAATCGAGCTGTGTTTTGAGGATGACGGAGTCATTCTCGCAAAGCGGCAAGGCGCAAGGGTCGTTCGCGGGGATTGCCTGTTTCATATTGGGCAAGGCGAAGAGAAAAACTAACTAGCCGGGAAGAGGGCGATATTGGAAAGTTGGTCATGCATGACATTCTTCTAGCCATCGCCATCAGCTTTATGGCCTTTGCTTCGACCAGTATCGATAATCTCTTCCTGCTTGTCACCTTGTCGCTACATCCGAAATATGGGGTTGCCAAGGTCCGGCAGGGATATCTTCTAGCCGTACTGGTGATGATCGGAATTTGCCTGCTTTTTGCCCAAGGTATTCAGCAATTACCCATTGAATTCATCCCCTATATTGGCCTGGTTCCTTTGGGGATTGGTATTATCGAGTTGTGGCAGCTTTTGCGGCGGAGCAAGTCTACAGAGCTTGCTGGCCTCAATGTAACGCTGAAAGAAGGCGGGAGCTTTCTCACCGTTGCGCTGATCATGATCACTCATAGCTGGGATTCCATCGCGATATTGGCCCCGCTTCTCTCTGATACCCGCCCCGGCCTAATCGGCTGGATGGTTACAAGTATCATCGCTGCTGCGGCAATCCTCACCTTCGGCGCCCAAAAAGCGGTCGATCATCCAAAAACGAAGTCCTTTCTGGAGCGATACGCGCCAAAGGCCTTTCCCTTCCTGCTGATCGGCATCGGCCTCTATATCCTGACCAACACCCCTACAGATATAACATAAAATATGCCCTTAAGGCTTTATCATGTCATGCGAAGCCGCTATTGTTATGGCTTAACCTTCGGTTGATTTAAGGAATGGATTGTTGAAATTATTAATTCGCCTTGCGACTCTTGTCCTTATTGCTTTTGTTGTAAATGCCTGCGAGCAACGAACACAACCATTTTATAATCCGACAAATGTTCCCATTCCAAAAAGCCTGTCTTTCACGTCGCTGGAGGAAGTTGGCACTTTAATCAAACAGGCAGGTGCCAGTCAGAACTGGAGTATGACAGACGCAGGACCCGGCCAAATAGACGGCGTTTTTAGAATTCGAACCCATAAAGCCAAGGTCCGAATTGATTATTCCACAATCAACTATTCCATCACGTATGTCTCCAGTATCAATCTGCTGGACAACGGTGTTGGCATCCATCGGAATTACAATAAATGGATCCGAAATCTGGAATCGGCGATCAATGCAAATTTGGCGACGCGGTCCAGCTCCACGAATAGCAAAAATCTGAGCACTAACGATAAAGCGATGTTGGAGGCTTGGAAACGGGCTGAAAAGACCAACGACCCTCTTGTGCTACAAGATTTTATGGATGAGTACGGCGATGGCCCCTTTGCCGACCTTGCGCAAAAACGCCTTGATGAACTTGCACAAATAAGAACCGGAGGAGTTAGGAAATTCGATCCGACCGGAATGTGGCAGGTCGTTGTCACTTATAAGGGTGGAAATGGAAATTCAAGCTGGTGCGGTAGCGGAAAAACCTGGAAGTTTACTCTTGATCTTAAACGAGGAAAAATCAGCCAGACAGTTTGGGTAGACCGATACGGGCTATTCGTTTCCGGCGAAAATTCAGATGATTACGTCGATCTCCATTTTGATTACCCAACGGGCGGCAGCCTGTGGAAGTGGACAGAGAGGTTTGTACTTGATCGCAATGAAAAAAGGCTGACACTAAACGCAGAGGGTGGTGCGCCATCCGGCTGCACAGGAACTCTCGGCGTTCATATGAGGAAAGTTGATAGCGTCGGCTCCGTTTCCAGCACTCTTGGCGCTCCTGCATCACCTCCCGCAAAATACGACACGTTTGACCCTACAGGTCCTTGGCGTGTATACGCCACTTATAATTCCTCCAGCGGGACGTCAGCATCCTGCATTCAAATTGTGAAATGGAATTTTACGCTCGACTTTCATCGAGGGAAAATCTCCAGAACCGTCTATAGCGGACGGACTGCCCTTTATCTAAATGGCGAAAACAACCCTGATTTCGTTGATTTGCAGGTGAATGTACCTGAAGGCGGAACTCTATGGAAATGGACTGAGCGCTTTGTACTTGATGGGCCAGATAAATTTTTCAGGGCCGAGTCACCCAGTGGAGGCGGACTTTATGGGCAATGTCATGGGATCATCGGTATGCGTTTCAAGAAGGTAAAGTAAGGCAACCCGTAACTCATCTTCACTGAATTAGGGTTGAAGCACTACGCTATTACTCTTTGATCTCAAATTTCTCGAACATCTCACGGATAGTGTCATCGACAGGTTCGGTTTTGTGGGTCGTCTGGTTGGTGTTGACCCAGATAATTTCGCCTGTGCAATAGCGGGTATCTTCCCCTTTTGCGAATATCGCGAGTACGAAGGTGATGGAGGTGCGGCCAATTTTCTCCACCCGGCACCCCACCTCGATCTCAGCGTCAAATAGGATAGGTTTCTCGTACAGAACCAGTGATTTCACGAGATGAAAATCAAGCCCGGTCCGTTTCACATAGTCCTGATGATCATAGCCCAGATGGCGAAAATATTCCGAAATTGCTGTATCGAAATAGGTCAGATAGTGGGCATTAAATACCACACTCTGCGCATCAATTTCCGAATAGCGCACACGAAACGGATGAAAGAAGTTGAAATCCTGCCGATCCATGGGGGGTGTCCTTGTTTTGATTTATTTTCCCAATATACCCGATAATGCCTTTTGCCAATCAGGCTGGTCAATGCCAAAAACCTGATTGATTTTTGCACAGTCGAGCACGGAATTCTTTGGCCGCTCTGCGGGAACCGGATAGTCTTCCGTCGGAATGGGGTTGAGAGCGGGGGCGACAGCTGAGTGAGCGAAAATGGCTTTTGCAAAACCAAACCATGTAACGGCGGGCGCACCACAATAATGATATATTCCCCAAGACTGAAACCCGGGCTTTTGCACCTGTTTGGCAATCTTTAGAAGGCTTGCCGCGATATCATTCGCCGCAGTCGGTCCGCCGGTCTGATCATCAACAATATTCAATTCCTTATGGCTTTGCGCAAGACGAAGCATGGTGGTGACAAAATTCTGCGCACCCCCAAACACCCACGCCGTCCGCAGGATAATGTACTTTGTCGATGCTGCCGCTATGCGCGCCTCTCCGTCTGCTTTGCTTTTGCCGTACACACTGAGCGGTGCGACAGCGTCATCTTCAAGATAGGCGCCATCCTTTTTACCATCGAAGACAAAATCCGTGGAAATATGCAGAAACGGAATATCCGCATCGGCGCAAGCAAGAGCCAAGTTTTCCGCTCCCTCGGCATTAATCGCGAAAGCTGCGTCTACGTCCTCTTCCGCTTTGTCCACGGCAGTATAAGCAGCGGAGTTGATCACCGCATCCGGGGAGAGATTGCGAACCTGCTCCCGGACAGCGGATTGATCTGTAATATCGAGTGCCTGTCGATCAAGAGCAATGACGTTAATCTCATGAGAAGAGGCAAGATTTTGCAGCGCCTGCCCCACCTGCCCGCCTGCGCCCGTGACCAGTATCTTCATCAGCCGCTCGTTCCCATGCCGAGACGTTCCTGAGTGTAATCCGCGGCAACTGCCTTCACCCAATCAAGATTTTCAAGATACCAGTCGACGGTCTTTTCCAAACCGGTTTCCAGATTGAGAGATTGGGACCAGCCAAGCTCCGCCTCTATTTTAGAGCAATCCACCGCGTAGCGGGCATCATGCCCCGGCCGGTCGGTGACAAAGCGGATCAAGTCTTCATGCGGGGCCTTTTCCGGGAATTTTTTATCCATGATCCGGCAGATGCTGCGTACAATATCAATATTTGTCCGCTCTGCCCGGCCGCCGATCATGTAAGTCTCCCCGATCTTGCCAGAGGTGACAACCTGTTGCAGGGCAGCAGCATGATCTTCCACATAAAGCCAATCGCGGATATTTTCCCCTTTGCCGTAGACTGGCAATTCCTTGCCTTTTAGGCAGTTCAGGATAATCACCGGAAGAAGTTTTTCCGGAAACTGGTATGGACCGTAATTGTTGGAACAGTTAGTCACCAAAACCGGCAGGCCAAAGGTGCGATGCCATGCCCGCGCCAGATGGTCGGATCCGGCTTTGCTCGCGGAGTATGGAGAATTGGGATCATACGCGCTGGTTTCCGAAAACAACCCTTCGGGTCCGAGTTCCCCATAGACTTCATCTGTCGAGACATGCAGGAACCGGAAATCATCTTTCGCCGATCCATCGAGCGCGCGCCAAAATTGATAGGCTGCATCCAGCATGGTGAAAGTGCCTACAAGATTAGTCTGGACAAAATCCGCAGGGCCATCGATCGACCTGTCCACATGGGATTCCGCGGCTAAATGATAAACTGCCGTTGGTTTGTATTTACTGAACAACTCCCCGATGCCATCGCGATCACAGATATCGGTCTGTGAAAAATGATAATGAGGGCTATTGCTGACAGGTTTCAGGCTTTCAAGCGATCCGGCATAGGTCAGCTTGTCGATAATCAGGACATCTTCTTTGCCCTGATTAATCAGGTCGCGGGCAAGTGCGGAACCAATAAAGCCCGCCCCCCTGTGACAAAAACAGTCATCTGGTTTCCTTGAATTCGAATAATCTTGTCTGATCTTTTAATAAAGGCAAAATCTTATCTTTTTCTGAAAGAATTGCCTTTTCTGCCGATACAGACCAATTAATATTCAAATCTGGATCATTCCAGAAAATGCCGCAGTCATGCTCTGGACTGTAATAGTCGGTTACTTTGTAGACGATCTCGGTATCCGGCTGCAATGTACAGTAGCCATGCGCGAAGCCGGCTGGAACCCAGAGTTGACGCCAGTTTTCCGCAGATAATTCCACAGCAACATGCTGTCCAAATGTCGGGGAGCCCACCCGGATATCCACCGCAACATCGATAATAGCACCGCGCAGAGCCCTCACGAGTTTTCCCTGTGCCTTCGGAGCTAATTGATAGTGCAAACCCCGCACGACCCCCGCCTCGGCGTTATGGGCATGATTATCCTGCACGAAAGTAAGGTCCAGTCCCGCTTCTTTCAGCGTCTGAGCATTCCAGACCTCGGAAAAGAAGCCCCTGTCATCTCCAAATTTTTTTGGACACAGGATTTTTACGTCTGCAATTGCCGTCTCTTCAATCTGCATGCTCAATCACGTCCTCACACACCACGTTGCCGGAAACTCTGGCATATTGTCGTCAAGGCTTTTTGTTATAAAGTAAACAGTCCGGATAGCTAATTGTAAACGCACCATCTTCAATAATTTCTTGCTTAACCTTGACGTCCACCTGAAACCGATAGACTCCCCCACCATCAAAGCCGTCAGAGAAGCCTTGTTTGTACAACTCTTCTCCAGCGCTTGACCCTTGATATGCTGCGGCCAATATTTGCTCCCCTTTATGGTGATTTTTTGTTCTTTTTCCATATTTAGCGACATCAGGAGACCGTCTGCTTCTGTACTGACGGTTTTAATCGAAGATTTGTCAAGATCGGGCGGCTGATATTTTGCTGTCGCAACCTGAAAGGACGCCATCACCTGTTCTATCAGGCGGGGGTCTATCCGGTCACCATTCGGCCAATACCGCATTTTATTATAGCGCGCATCAATGGCCTTCTGGTCGATAAGCGGCATTTCATTCGCGACGCAAAACCCTTTGCTGATCCTATCGGTTTCAACGCCTGTTTTTTTGGCCAAAGACCGCCACCCTGAATTCATGAACATATCCCTTATCGAGAAGATAGCGAATATCTTGATCATTGCAGGCGCGATACCCCTGCTCCCGCACATAGTTGCTAACCTCATTCAGGCGAATGGCGTTCAACAGCTCCAAGCCCTGAAGCTGGTCGAGACGATAGATATAATAATCCTGGATGATATTGCCCACCAGCCGTCGATGGGAAAATTCCATGCCGGGCGGCGTTGCAAGAAGAACATTTCCCTCCATCTTCGCGACGACACGCTGCGCCGCGGATCGCTCCTGCGGATCTACAGGCCAGATATTATTCTCCGCCTGCCGTATCGTGCCTGTACAAGCGGCGAGACCCAATATCATGATCAGGCAAACAAACGCTCTCATGTCACCTCTGCTGTAAGGGGCATGACGCATAGTATAGAAGTCTTTTCCGTTTCTTCATCCATTAATTGCCATCGTCATTATCTCAAATAAAATAATCCCCCTCCGGCAAATTAACGGGTAATGTGACCGAAAATAAATCACAAGGACAGGAAATGCTGAAACTTTACTATAATCCCGGAACCATCGCGCTCGCACCTCACATTGCACTTGAAGAAAGTGGGACAGACTACGAGGCAAAAAAGCTAAATGCCGCGATAATGGAGCATACCAAACCTGAATATCTGGCAATCAACCCCAAAGGTCGCGTGCCCGCATTGGTGACGGATCGTGGCATCCTGACGGAAACTCCGGCAATCCTGCTCTATACCGCGCAAGTTTGTGGCGCCTCCGCTTTTCCGCCGCCAGAAGATCCCTACGATCTAGCGCAGCTCCAGTCCTTCAACAACTATCTCTGCTCCACTGTGCATGTCAATCATGCCCACCGCAAGCGCGGACGGCGCTGGGTGGACGAGCAGAACACAGCCGCTATCGAGGCGATCGCAAGCAAGGTCAAAAGCAATATGGAAGAATGCTTTCACCTGATTGAGGATGAGATGTTCGAAGGGCCCTGGGTGATGGGAGAGAATTACAGTATCGCCGATATCTATCTCTTCACCATCACTCAATGGATGGAAGGTGACGGCGTTGACCCTGCGGACTTCCCTAAACTGCTGGCTCATCGTAAGGCCATGCTGGCCCGCCCCGCCGTCGCGCGGGTCGTGGCCGAACATGCCGCTACATAGCCCCTAGCGGGTTATAGGCTTGTATTTGATTCGGTGGGGCTCGGTCGCGTCCTTGCCGAGGCGACGGCGCTTGTCTTCTTCATAGGCCTCGAAGTTACCCTCGAACCATTCCACATGACTGTCCCCCTCATAGGCGAGCATATGTGTGGCAACGCGGTCGAGGAACCAGCGATCATGGCTGATGACCACGGCGCAACCGGCGAACTGGAGGAGCGCCTCCTCCAGTGCGCGGAGGGTATCGACGTCGAGGTCGTTTGTCGGCTCGTCTAGCAGCAGGAAGTTCGAGCCGGATTTCAGCATCTTCGCGAGATTGACGCGGTTGCGCTCCCCGCCTGAAAGCTGCCCGACCTTCTTTTGCTGGTCCGATCCCTTGAAGTTGAAGCCCGACACATAGGCGCGGCTGTTGATCTCCTTCTTGCCGAGGTAAATTATCTCGTTCCCCTCGGAGATTTCTTCCCACACGTTCTTGGTCGGGTCTAGCGTGTCACGATCCTGATCAACATAACCGAGCTGCACCGTCGGACCAACCTTGAACGTGCCGGTATCGGGCTCTTCCTGACCAGTCAGCAGCTTGAATAACGTTGTCTTACCGGCGCCGTTGGGCCCAATTACACCGACAATCGCGCCCGCCGGGAGCTTGAAGTTCAACCCCTCGATCAGCAGTTTATCGCCGAACGCCTTGGAGACATTCTCCGCCTCGACCACCAGATCACCGAGCCGCTCACCCGCCGGGATGTAAATCTGCATCGCCTCGGCCTGCTTGGAATTCTGCTCGGCCAGCAAATCCTCATAGGCACTGATACGGGCTTTCGATTTCGTCTGACGGCCCTTTGGTCCCTGCCGGATCCATTCCAGCTCCCGATCCAGCGTTTTCCGCCGCGCATCCTCGGTCTTGCCTTCCTGCGCGAGACGTTTTTCCTTCTGCTCCAACCAGCTTGAATAGTTGCCTTCCCACGGGATGCCATGACCACGGTCGAGTTCCAATATCCAGCCCGCCACGTTATCAAGGAAGTAGCGGTCATGGGTCACGGCGACAACGGTGCCGGAATAGTCATGCAGGAAGCGCTCCAGCCAGGCGACGCTTTCCGCATCGAGGTGGTTGGTCGGCTCGTCGAGCAGCAGCATATCCGGCTGCGACAGCAGCAAGCGGCACAGCGCAACGCGGCGGCGTTCCCCGCCCGAGAGCTTGGTGACATCGGCATCGCCCGCAGGACAACGGAGGGCATCCATTGCAATCTCCACTTCCCGATCGAGGTCCCAGAGGTTCTGCGCGTCGATCTGCTCCTGCAGCTCCCCCTGCTCCGTGATCAGGTCATTCATCTCATCATCGGTGAGGTCCTCCGCGAAACGGGCGGAAATCTCGTTGAATTTATCGAGGAGCGCCTTCTTCTCCGCGACGCCATCCATGACATTGCCAAGGACGTCCTTTGCCGGGTCCAGCTCCGGCTCCTGCGCCAGATAGCCGACCTTTACGCCATCGTCGGCCCAGGCCTCCCCGGTGAATTCCGTCTCGATCCCTGCCATGATCTTCAGCAGCGTCGACTTACCCGAGCCGTTCAGACCCAGCACACCGATCTTCGCGCCCGGGAAGAAGGAAAGCCGGATGTCTTTAAGAACCTGCTTGCCACCCGGGTAGGTCTTCGACAGACCGCTCATCACATAAATATACTGGTAAGACGCCATGGGGATTTCCGCTCCTGATCCACAATTAATTCGCTGCGCCCCTTTTAGCGAAGACACAGGATTTTTGCAATTGCTGTGATGGTGATAATCTTTTATGCGGAAGAGCCTGCATTGACAGTTATCATTTATGATTTACTGTTTTCGCAGATAGACACTCGCTCCCTCAATGAACGGTAATATTTCCTTATTTAAATAGCCATTTTCCACGATGCTACTTGTTTCTTTTTTATCGCTCTTCCAAATATATGAAAATTGGTAAGTATTTGACTTTCCATATAGTATTTTCTCAATTCGAAGAGTGTTTTTGTCCTGTTTAGATGGAGTATATTTTCCGTCGCAAAATAGCATCGCCGTCTGAACAAATTGGGAAGAAACCTGATAGAGGTTTGATTTTTTCGGATGCACTCGAACACTCTCATCAGGAAAGCCGATATATTCTAACCGCTTAGAATCACATCCCACCGTGCTAACATAAAGGCTATCTTCAACCCGCCTAGGAAACAAATAAATTTCTTTGAAACTAAACGGCTTTATGCTCACAATAATTGTTTCTTTTACTTCACTATCTAAACTTTCCATTCGCTCATATTTTTGCAAGGATAACATTTCTAAATCCACCTGATCAACGAGCACAAATCCGTTCGGAACAGACACTTCAATAATGCTATCCTTGTTTACTTTAAACTCTCCAGAATAGTTCTTCGGTTTTCCAGTTCTATCGTAATGCTCTTCAAAGAACTTGAGTTGTTCCTGCTTTCTAAGGCGCCACAGCGGTCCCAACCAGATGTAAGGGTTTTCCCTCTGGAGAGCTAGAATTTCTGTGTCTGTATCAGACAATTCCTGCTTATTTAATTTTGCGTATAAAGCTGCTCGCCTCTGTCTGGACAGGATATCAGTTGCATCCAAGGCAAGGGCCCTACTGAAATCGGCAACTGCCTCTTCTGCCCGGCCTATCGCGTCATAAAACTTTCCTCTTTGATAATATCCTTCCGGATATTTGGGAGCAATATCAATAGCTTTCGTAAAGTCACTTTCGGCGCTCGAATAATCGTTTAAGTGAAAGTGAGCATTGCCCCTTACTAGTAAATGAAAAGCTTTAGAAGTGTATTTGGTAGTCGAAATTCCTTCAAGGCATCGGTCCAATAATTCTACAGAATCCTGATATGCTCCTTTGTCATACTTACTCCCTCCTTCAAAGCAGGTATTTTTTGATTTAGCGTTACCTGTCATCGGCAACAGCACCAACATAGCGAGCAAAAAAATCCTGCTTTCATTCGACACCCAATCGCAAAAGTCGATTTAAATAAGAATTGATAATAACTATGATTTCAATTCTGCAGGTGATCGTCAAGCATATTACTCCACAAATAAATCCGCGGGCATCAGGCCAGTGGTCATCGCATACAGTAACAGCGTGACGGTCAGGACAGAGAGCATGGTGGTGAGCAGGATGGTGGCCGAGGCACGCTCGACCCAGACGCCATATTGCTGGGCGATGACGAAGACATTCGTCGCCGTCGGCAGCGCCGCCAGCAGGACAGCGGTATAGACCCAGATGGGGTCAAAATCCCCGAACCAGCTCAAACTTAGATACATCAATACCGGATGCACCACGAGGTTAAAGGGGATGATAAAGGTGAGTTCCACCGGTACACGCTTGAGCGGCCGGAGGGCCAGCGTGACCCCCATCGCGAAGAGGGCACAGGGCGCGGCGGCCTGGGCGAGATAGTCAATCAATCGCTCAATCGGCGTCGGCGGCGTGAACTCGATGATCGCCGCCGCAACACCGACAATGGTCGCAATGATAAAGGGATGCAGGAAGACTTTCTTCGCGATCTGCCCGAGCAGCGCCGCGACATGCCGTTCCTTGCCACCGGAAAGCGCCATCATCGTCGGGGCGACGATAAAATGCAGGACATTCTCGAAACAGAAGATCAACGCGAGGGGGACGGCGGCCTCCTCCCCGAAGGTCAGCAGCGCAATCCCCGGCCCCATATAGCCGATATTGCCATAGGCACCGGCGAGGCCCTGAATGGTTGCTTCCGGCGTGGTCGCTTTCACTACCAACCGGGCGATGGCATAAACCATCAGGAAGATCACAAAGGTGGTGGAGACGTTGGTGGTGATGAATTCCCAGCTTGTGAGCTTTTCGATCGGCGTTTTCGAGAGCAGCTTGAAGAACAGGCAGGGCAGCGCGACATAGATGATAAAGGTATTGAGCCAGCCCATGGCCTCGGCTGGCTGCTTTGTGATCCGCGCCGTGAGATATCCGAGCAGGATCAGCCCGAAAAGGGGAAATACAAGCCCGGCAATTTCGGCCATTTAACGCCTACCCTGTTGTTGTACTGGAGGTTTCTTCCTACCTCTTGCGGACGCGCTGGTCAATCATGGAGGGCTATTTCGGCGGCATTCCGCCGACATAGCGAAGCGCAAGCGAGGTCCAGCGATCCAGCCCGGTCTCGATCGCCTCGCCCGCGTCCACCCAGATGAAACCCGGCATCCTGCGCGCGCCATGCTGCATCGGTTCCGCGCCGGGCATGTCCAGCGCTTCAGCTTCACGCTCCTTACCGACGCGGAACATAAAGCGTCCCACACGCGTTGCACAGAGCATATTCCCATTGAGCATAAAACAGAGACCGCCGAACATTTTTTTCTCGGAAAGGCCGGGATGATCGCCCAGCACATCCCGAAGCTGTTCCACGAGATGTGGATCGACGGCCATCTCTTCTATTCCGCGGCGAGGGTTTCCACATCCCCTTTTTCGAAGCGATCAAGCAGGTTTTCCCGCTCGGCCTTCGCGGTTTTCAGATGCTGCTCCTTCACATGACCAAAGCCACGAATATGCTCTGGCACCGAGGCTATCTCGACGGCAAGCGCAAGATTGTTCTTGGTGAGCTTCGCGGCGATATCGGTCATCGTGTCGGCATATTCCGTGATCAGCGCGCGCTCCGTTTTACGTTCCTCGGTCTTGCCAAACGGATCGAGCGGCGTCCCGCGCAAACCCTTAAACTTGGCTAGCAGGCCAAAAGCCTTCATCATCCAGGGGCCGAACTCCTGCTTGATGAGATGACCATTTTCCGGGTTCTTCTTGGCAAAGATCGGCGGGGCGAGATGGAATTTAAGCTTGAAGTCCCCCTCAAACTGATTGTTCAGCTTTTTGGCAAAGCTGCCATCCGTATAAAGCCGAGCGACTTCATACTCGTCCTTATAGGCCATCAGTTTGAAATAGTACCGCGCAACAGCCTCGGTCAGTACCGTTGAGCCCGGCTGAACCGCCGCCTCCGCCTTGCCGACCGCCTCGATCAGCTTCAGATAGCGTTTGGCGTAGCGACTATTTTGATACCCTTTCAGGAAGTCGCTGCGCTTTTCAATCATGTTATCCAGGGTTTCAATCTCGATGACGTCTGCCGAGGATTCCGGCAAAGCGATTTTTTCGACCTCTTTCCGGCTGGCGGCGGCCTTACGGCCCCAAGCGAAGCTTCGCTTGTTGGCGTCAACCGCGATGCCATTAAGCTCTATCGCTGTTTCAATGGATTTGAGCGAAAGCGGTATTGTTCCCTGCTGAAACGCGTACCCCAAAAGGAACAGGTTCGCCGCAATGGAATCGCCCATCAAGGCCGTCGCAAGTGTCGTGCTGTCGATAAACTCCGTCTGCTCCCGACCGAGGCTCTGGCTTAACAGGTCGGTCAGAGTCTCCCGATCCATTGCAAGGTCCGGGGTGAGCGTAAAGGCTGCGACCGGCACAACATAATCATTGATGATCGCCTTGGTTCGGCCAAGGTGATAGGTTTGCAACGCGTCCTGACTTGCGGCAACCACCAAATCACAACCGACAACAACGTCTGTCTGACGGCTGGGAATGCGAGTTCCCGCAAGTTCGGAAGCTGATTTTGCAATACGCACATGGCTCATCACCGCACCGTTCTTCTGCGCGAGGCCCGTCTGGTCAAGGATAGAAGCACCCTTCCCTTCCACATGCGCCGCCATGCCAAGCAATGCGCCGACAGTGATCACGCCGGTGCCGCCAATGCCGGTCACCAGAATATTGTAGGTTCCATTGATCGGAGGAGTCGCTGGTTCCGGCAAGCCCGCCGCCGGGTTCATCATATCTATCTCGGTGGTTGATACTTCCTTCTTCTCCGGCTTTTTGAGACCACCGCCTTCGACGGTCACAAAGCTCGGGCAGAATCCCTTCACGCAGGAGAAGTCCTTGTTACAGTTCGACTGATCGATCACACGTTTGCGGCCAAACTCTGTTTCCAGCGGTTTTACTGATACGCAGTTGGAAACCACACCGCAATCACCGCAGCCCTCGCAGACCAGCTCATTGATAAAAGCGCGCTTCGCAGGATCAGGGAAAGTGCCGCGCTTGCGACGGCGGCGTTTTTCGGCGGCGCAAGTCTGGTCATAGATCAGCGCCGTCACGCCCTCAACTTCACGAAGGTCGCGCTGTACCTTGTCAAGGTCGTCGCGGTGGAAAATCTTGACGCCCGGTGCCCATTTCGTATCGCTGGCGTATTTGTCCGGCTCATCTGTTACGACGACAACCTGCTTGACCCCTTCCGCATGTACTTGCTGACTGATTAGCCAAGGCGAGAGCGGCCCGTCAAAAGGCTGACCGCCGGTCAATGCCACTGCATCGTTGAACAGGATTTTATAGGTGATATTCACATCCGCAGCACAGGCCGCCCGAATAGCAAGTAAGCCAGAATGATAATAGGTACCATCGCCCAAATTCTGGAAGATATGTTTTTCATTCGTGAAGGGAGACTGGCCAATCCAGTTGGCTCCCTCCGCTCCCATATGGGTAAAGGTTTCGGTTCTCCGGTTTGGCATGTGAATTGTCATGGTGTGACAACCAATCCCCGCCATCGCGCGGCTTCCTTCCGGCACATTGGTGGAGGAATTATGCGGACAGCCCGAACAGAACCAGGGTGAACGCGTGACCGGTGCGGCAGGCATCGCATTACCGCTTTCTCGAGCTTCGGCAACGCTGATCCCCTCCATCAAGCTATCGGGCAAATCACGAAGCTTGAGGCGAGACGCAATCGCCCGGGCAACCAGTGCCGGGGTAAGTTCCCCGTCGGAAGGGAGCAACATCTCGCCTTCCTCATCTTCCTTCCCGATCAGCATCGGATGCACTTCCATCCCGTAGAGGACCCTTGCGATCTGATCCTCGATCAGGCTACGCTTTTCCTCGATGACCAGAATTTCATCCAGTCCAACGGCAAATTCAATCAGTCCTTCAGGCTCCAGCGGCCAGGGGCAGGCGACCTTATAAACGGACAAGCCAATTTCCTCGATCTCCTTCTCATGGATACCGAGATCGCCGAGCGCCTGCTCCACATCCAACCAGGATTTTCCGGTGGTCACAATACCGAACCGTCGCTCGTTTGAATCAGTGGTTATTTTATCAAGCCGGTTGGCCCGGACAAACGCCTTGACCATCGGGATCTTATGCCGCAACAGGCGCGTTTCCTGAGCGAGCGGAGTATCGGGCCAGCGAATATGCACGCCATCCGCAGGCGGATCAATATCGTCAGGAATGACAATATCCACGCGATCCGGTCCGACATAGGCAGTTGCCGAACTTTCGACCGTGTCGGTCAGGCATTTCATGCCTACCCAAGCGCCACTATAGCGGGACATCGCAATGCCATAGAGGCCGTAATCGAGATATTCTTGTACTGTCGCGGGATTGAGTACCGGGATCATCGATGCCATCAGCGCCTGTTCACTCTGATGCGCAACAGTCGAGGACTTCGACATATGATCATCGCCCATCAGGACGAGAACACCGCCATTTTCTGATGTGCCCGCCATATTGCCATGCTTGAACGCATCCCCGGAGCGGTCAACGCCTGGCCCTTTTCCGTACCAGATGCCGAAGACACCATCGAAATCCGTCTTGCCGAACATGGGAAGCTGCTGCGAGCCCCAGATGCTTGTTGCCGCAAGATCCTCGTTCACACCTGGCTGAAAGTGAATATCATTATTCTGAAGAAAAGGCTTCGCTTTCCAAAGACTCTGATCATAGAGGCCGAGAGGGGAACCGCGATAGCCGGAAATAAATCCGCCAGTTTTCAGGCCCGCCGCCGCATCGCGCTGTCGCTGCATAATCGGTATGCGCACAAGTGCCTGCGTGCCGGTAATAAACACCTGCCCGCTTTCAAGCTCATATTTGTCATCAAGGCTGATTTTAGCCGCTTCACTCATTTTTCTTATTCCCCCGCGCCCCGGGATCATTTGGTCAAATGGAGCCGCCTAAACCTCCAGCCACTCTTTGCGGATCTGCTCGTTGGCCTTCAACTCATCCGGGGTTCCTTCATACACCATATGCCCATGGCCCATGACATACAAGCGATGTGATATACGAAGAGCAATGGCAAGCTTTTGCTCGACAAGAAGTATGGAAACGCCGCGCTTGGCAATTTCGCTTAACAGATCCCCTACCTGTGTCACAATCTTGGGGGCCAGACCTTCTGTCGGCTCGTCGATCATCACTAGGTCCGGGTCCCCCATCAAAGTCCGGCACATGGTCAGCATCTGTTGCTCTCCGCCAGAAAGGACGCCAGCGTCAACATCGGCCCGCTCCCGTAAGTTAGGGAACATGTCGAACATATCCTCCATTGCCCAGCGGCCCTTCTTTTTCATGTTTTTGATGCCCATGATCAGATTCTGACGCACCGTCATGCCGGGAAAGACATCTCGATTTTCCGGAACATAACCAAGGCCGAGATGGGCAATTTCATGCTCCCTTAGGCCGGAAATTTCCTTCCCACGAAACTTGATGGACCCATGTGGCGGCACTTCACCCATGATTGCCTTGATCGTCGTTGAGCGGCCCACACCATTGCGGCCGAGAAGCGAAACGATTTCCCCCTCGCCAACATGAAAGTTAACGCCTTGCAGAATATGGCTTTTTCCGTAGAAGGCATGTAAATCATTTACTTCAAGCATCACTCTTCTGCCTCCGCTCCGAGATAGGCTTCCTGCACCGCCTTGGAATTCCTGATATTTTCCGGTGTGTCGGTAGCAATGATTTCACCATAGACCAGAACAGAAATCCGGTCCGCGAGATCGAAGACAACACCCATGTCATGCTCCACCATAACCAGTGTTTTTCCATCTGTGATCTTGCGGATCAGCTCTATTGCCTGATCGGTCTCGCTATGGCTCATGCCTGCTGTCGGTTCGTCAAGCATAATGGCATCTGCGCCCCCAGCCGCCGAGATTCCGATCTCCAGCGCCCGCTGCTCGGCATAAGTCAGAACGCCAGCCGGAATATGCTGCCGGGACGTGAGCCCGATCTCCTCGATCACTTCCGCTGTTCTCTCGTTCAACTCCCGTTGCCGATCAACCAGATGCCAAAATGAATATTTATAATCCTTAACCCACATTAGACCGCAACGGACATTCTCGAATACGCTCATATTCGGGAAAATATTAGTGACCTGAAAGCTTCTGGAAAGCCCTTTGCGGTAAATCTCATAGGGCGGCAAATTACTGATATTCTCACCATGCAGCTTAACCGAACCGCCACTGACGTTATATCGACCACTGATAAGGTGAAACAATGTAGATTTTCCGGCGCCATTGGGGCCAATTATCGCATGCCGTTCCCCCTTTTCTATCGTCAGGTTGACGCCACGGATAATTTCTGTCGGACCGAAACTCTTGCGCAGATCCGTAAGCTCAATCGCGGCGGTCATGATCCTGCTCCTTCTGCCTTAGCAGGAGGTTTATTCGCCATTTCCCATGCATCCCTGAGCTGCGGCAATTGACTCCGCGTCAAATAACCCCCAACAACGACCAACGCCAGAATGACGATCCAGGTCACAATGCCATGGCTGTCAAAATCGACCCCCATCAAACTCATTGCCGTTTCGCCTTCAACAGAGCTGCGCATATGATGAATGGTCTCCAGAAAGGTGGCGATCCCCGTCAGCATGGCCAGCGCCGGAATTCCCGCGCGCAGATACGGCAGCACAAGCAAGCCGATCCGTCTCATGCGCCACGCCGCCGTATGCATCACAATAATGCCCGTCAGCCCTTGCGGCACATACATGACCGTCAGGACAAAAAGGATACCAACATAAAGCTGCCAGATATCCGTGTAGTTGCTGAGGATGCTTTGCAGGAGAGTAAAGACAACCGCGCCGACAATCGGACCAATGAAAAATCCGACCCCGCCAATATAGGCCATCAGCAACACCGTGCCCGAAGTCAGCGCATTCAGGTTCTCTTCCGTCACAATCTCAAAATTCAGAGCGAACAACCCGCCAGCAATCCCCGCAAAAAAGCCCGAGGCACAGAAGGAGACGAAGCGTACTTTACGCTGGCTGTAGCCAACAAACTCCGCCCGCTCCGCATTGTCGCGGACCGCGTTGGCCATCCGTCCAGCCGGTGTACGTGAAAAAAGATACATCAGGGCGACGGTTACAAAGACCCAGCCAGCGATCAGGTAATAGATATGGATATCCTGCCCAAAATTAATCCCCATCAGCTCAGGGCCAGTGGTGCGGTCCCCGCTTACACCCTCCTCGCCGCCGAAGAACGCAACGAAGATAAGAGAACTGGCGGCCATCAATTCCCCGACACCGAGGGAGATCATCGCAAAGACTGTCCCGGCCCGTCGGGTCGAGAAGCTCCCAATTATAATACCGAAGACCAGCCCGATCAGGCCCCCGAATATCGGGATCAAGTACATCGGGAAGGTAAAATCTCCATCCTCGATATAATTCATGAAATGAACCGACATGAACCCGCCAAGGCCGAAATAAACGGCATGGCCAAAGGACAGCATCCCCCCTGCCCGAGCAGCATATTATAGGACAGGGCAAAAATGATAAAAATCCCCATCAGGTTCATCGTATAGAGTCCGACGTTTGACGAGAAAATATTCGGCAATGCCAACAGCAAGATCAGGAAACCGATCCAAGGGGTCAGGGTTTTCAATAGAGGCCGGCTTGCCACCGGCGAAGCAGTTTTTGTAATTTCACTCATGTTTCGCGATTCCCGAACAGGCCCGTCGGGCGGAAAATAAGGATCAGGATCAACAACAGATACGGCAGTATCGGCGCAATCTGCGGAAGCGATAGCGTCCAGAGATCGCGGAACGCACTATCCGCATCAAACGAGATATTAAAAAGCTGAAGCAGGTCATTCACGGAATAGTCAAGGGCGATGGCGAAAGTCTGCAATAACCCGATAAGAAGGGACGCGACAAAGGCACCCGTCAGGGACCCTAAGCCGCCGACAACGACGATCACAAAGACAATACTTCCGAGAACAAATGCCATTCCGGGAAAAGTTCCGAGTGCCGGCCCGGCAATGACCCCGGCCAGCCCGGCCAACGCACAGCCAACACCGAACACGCCCATAAAGACCAACGGCACATTATGGCCAAGCATGGCCGTCATATTCGGCTTGTGAATAGCCGCCTGAATAATCAATCCGACACGCGAACGGGTCAGGATCAGAAGCAACATGATGAAGATACCGATTGAAATCAGCAGCATGAACGCCTTGTAGGCGGGAAAATTCTGTCCAAAAAAGTAAAGAGTGGGAATTGCAGAATTTCCGGCTCGTGATAGGCCTTGGTATCCTTGCCCCAGATGAACTGCACCACTTCTTCAATCAGGAAGGCCATGGCCGAAGGTGAAGATAAGCTCTGCCACATGGCCCCAGCGATGAACGTAGCGAAGACCATATCGCTCCACCACCGCCCCCAGCAGGCCAACCAGAATGGGCGCCACGATCAAGCCGATCCAGAATCCAAGATAGATACTGATGGTATAGGCAAAATAGGCGCCAAGCATATAGAAGCTGGCATGAGCGAAGTTAAGGACACCCATCATCGAGAAAATAAGCGTAAGTCCGCTCGCCAGCATGAACAGCAGCAGTCCCGTCACAATGCCGTTCAACAGGGAAAAGAAGATCAATTCGAGCATCGGCTGAATCTCTTTTTTACACAGTGAATTTTGGTTGTTGGCCAGATACAATCCGGCTCGAAACTAACTGGCCGGACAAATGCCCGGCCAGTATTTCGTTCAGAATGTTGCCTAGCTGGCAGGGCGTTCCATGGAACAACCACTCGGCGGGATATCCGCATCGGCTGCCGAAATGGTCTTTTCGGTCACCAAGCCATACCCCGAATTATCCGCATCCAGAACGATATTTTCGTCTGTATGAACAGAAATGCTGATTGGCTGCATCAACTGATGATCTTCAGCCCGCATAACCACCTTGTCACCCTGAATAGTCGTATATTCCATGCCTTCCAGAGCCATGGCAACTTTCGCCGGGTCCGTGCTGTCGGTCTCGTTCATCGCGTTGGCCAGCATGACCAGCGCGTTGGCGATACGGAACTGGGAAATATCAGCTTCCGGATATTTCTCTTTAAAGGCCATGTGATAGGTCTTGTATTCTTCTGTCGGTGGAGGGTTTACGCGACCTTCATGAACCAGCCGGATCTTGTTCTTGCCTGAGGCCCCGATGGTTTTCGTAATACCATCATTCGCCGCATAGTAAGTATAGACCGGCGCATCGATTCCGGCATCGCCAATCGCCTTGGCAAGTCCGACCATATCCGCACCCCAGTTACCTGTGATGATAGCATCCGCCTCTGATGCCCTGATTTTGGTGGCATAAGGCGTGAAATCCTTCACCTTGCCAATTGGGTGGAGTTCATTGCCGACAATCTCAATATCCGGTCGTTTTTCGCCAAGATATTTCACAGCACCGGCGGCAACAGCCTTACCAAAGGAATAATCCTGACCAATGATATAGACCTTCTTGATCGATTCATCTTCCGCAATCACGTCCGTCAACGCGTTCATCTTGATATTTGCATTGGCATCGAAACGGAAATGCCAGAAATTACATTTCTCGTTGGTCAATGCCGGATCAACAGCCGAGTAGTTCATGAACAATACAAGATCTTCCGGATTCCGGTCGTTATGCTTTTTCACGGCATCGGTTAGGGCGTTTGCCACGCCCGAGCTGTTACCCTGCATGATATAGTGAATGCCCTCGCCTATGGCTCTTTTCAGCTGAACCAGGCTTTCCTTCGGGCTGATCTTGTTGTCAAAACCGACAACTTCAAACATCTGTCCGCCAACAACGCCGCCCTTCTGGTTTACAAGCATATCAGCCGCGAACTGCGCCTGTTTATAGCCGCTCGTTCCCGTCGCCGCGAAGGGACCGGATAACGGATCAATAAAGGCAATTTTGATAGGTTCCTTAGACAGCGCAATCTCCCTTTCACGCTTTTGAAACCAATCGTAACCTATCCAAATAGCGGCCAAAATAGCCACCACGAAAACGATCAAAACAATGACGGATTTATTTTTCAATTTATCCTCCCAAGACAAATTAGATCTATTTCTAACGCCAGTGCCGCAATCCTGTTCTTTGCTTTTACTGCGGATCACAGAAACGCCGTAAGTTTAGCAAATGCCTTCTTTTATTTTTTATGAAAGCCCAGATTGCCCGGAAGATCAACGAAAAAATCTGGAATTATTTCGCATCCTGTCGGCATGGACACCTAATATCAAGCGAAACCCGCATGCCATTCAGACCCGGATAGAGAGATATTCAATAAACCGCCCCACTTCCTAGCTATTCCGGGAATTCACACAGGAGAGCAATGTTTATTTTAATCGGACTTTCATTTTTTTGGCTATATTCTCTGAATAAATGTGTATGACCACCCTAAGATAAACTCCTTCAGGAAAGACAGCTAGACGAATGACGGCGCACACCAAGAAAATTGTTCTGCTGCTGATCGGCTGGCTTTTTGTCATTGTCGGAGCGATCGGGATATTTTTGCCCGTTCTTCCGACAACCCCTTTCCTGCTGATTTCCCTCTGGGCCTTTTCGCAAAGTTCCGAACGGTTTCACGATTGGCTCTACCATCACCGGATATTCGGTCCACCGTTGCAGGACTGGTCGAAATACGGGGTGATACCGCTTCGCGCCAAGATTATTGCACTATCGACCATGGCAATAAGCGCAGCACTGGTTATTCTGTTTTCAAGCACGCCTTGGTATGGCCTGACCGCCATGCTCATACTGATGGGGATCGGAGCCGGTTTCATTCTCTCCCGGCCCAGCCGCCCAAAAGGAAAAGAAACGCCGTAAGCGCCACTCCTGCTTCACACCATCATGACAGGGGAATTTTCATGGGCGAGCAAAGTCGCCAGACGCTCCAGCGCTTTCACCAGCTTATCCTCACGCGGTTCCGCCATCAGGCATATCCGGACATGGTCAACATCAACGGACTTGTTCATAGCGAAGGTATCACCCGCAACGACAACGATGTTCTCTCGACGGGCGGACGAAACAAAATCGTTCATCGATTGCTCGTCAGGTAGCCTGATCCAAATATGCGAAAGCGGTGAATGAGATGGAGAGAGTGGCCTGTCGAGCCAGCGCCCCAATATGTCATGCGCCAGCCTCTCGCGCCTAAAACAGACTTCAACAAGCTGACGCCCCTGTTCAGCAACCTGACCAGATTGAAAAAGAAAGTTCGCCATATCCAGAATTAGGGGCGACGTCATCCAGGTCATCGTCGTCATTTTGGTCGCCAACCGCGGCACCAGATTATCCGGCGCCACCATATACCCAAGACGAAGCGCCGGGCTCATGACCTTGGAACAGGTGGTGAGAAACAACGAGATATCCGGAGCAAGATCGCGATAAGTTGGAACCCCCAGTTCTGCAGCGGGGCATAGACGCCGTCCTCAACGATGGTAACGCTATAGCGGCGTGCGATATCGATAATCTGTTTCCGCCGGACCAGAGACTGTGTTGCACCCGTTGGATTATGGTTGGTCGGCACGGTCACTAGTATTTTCACATTGCCCCGCCGGCAAATATCCGCGAAGGCCTCCGGTACTAGTCCCTCTTCATCCATTGCAACAGGCGCCAGCCGCAAGTCAAGCTCATAAGCTGCGGCGCGGATGCCGGGATAGCCAAGCGCTTCCGTCGCAACTGTCTCCCCGGCACTTGCCAAGGTTGCCATCGCCAGATAAAGGCCGGATTGAGCCCCCTGTGTGATAATAATATTATCCAGATCAACAGATTGAAGCATTGTCGAAAGCCAGGTTGCGGCGACTTCTCTGTCGCGCGGTCGCCCGCGGCTGTCGGAGTATGAAAAATACGCCCCCGGTTCGTTCCGCCGAAACAGTCGCTGCGCGGCATCGCGCAACCGATTTTCCGTCTCGTGATGAAAATAGCTATTCTTTGAAAGGTCCGTCAGGCCGCGCTGCCCCTCGCTCCAACTTTCCTTGGGAAATATTGCGCCTTTACCGATTCCTGCCTCATCACGAGGTGTCCCGTAGACAAAGGTTCCCTGCCCGATCCGGCCATAGCAAACCCCTCGCCTTTCCAACTCAGCGTAAGCGCGACTGGCCGTGCCGATGGAGCAGCCATAGTCATAAGCAAGGTCCCGATGGGTCGGCAACCGATCACCCGGCTGGAACGTCCCATCCTCTATCTTCTCGATAAACAGGGCGACAATTTCCTCGAATTTCTTCATCCGGTTTCCCTTAAATTGTCATTGTGACAATATAGAATTTGACGGGGACATTATTATAACAATATTGAGACAATGTAAATTGTCTTGATATTCCTTTTGCAGCTCGCAAGGTGTCCCATGGATTACGGAAAAATGGCTTTGGTTGCATTGTTCGCAATGTCGATGGTGGGCTCGCCGGGTCCTGTGAATATGCTCCTGATGGCGTCGGGAGCCAATTTTGGTTACTGGCGCTCGTTTCCCTTCCTGATCGGAAGCATATCGGGATTTTTGCTTGTCTGCATAGCGACTGCGCTAGGGCTTGGCACGTTGTTCACGACCTCCCCGTCTTACAGCTTGTCTTCCTCTGCGCGTCGCTTTTTTATATCCTGTATCTCGCTTATCGGGTGGCCACCGCCAACCCAACCCTTACGGAGAGTTCAGACCGGCCGGGTTATCTCGCCGGGTTAATCCTGCATCCCCTAAACCCAAAGGCCTGGGTGACGATTGTCGCTGCCTTTTCACAGTTTGTTACACCGGAAGAAAGCTATATGTCGCAGGTCTTCATCATCATTATGATATTTCTACTGGTCAGCCTGCCGTTTAATTCCCTATGGTGCTATGGCGGCAATTTATTGCGGCGGATGGTCAAGTCGCACCAAGTTTTGCGCGCAATCAATGTCACTCTGGCTGTATTAATGCTCGTGGCTGTTGGAGTTGCTCTCTTTCAAGCAGATGTTTTGAAGCCTTTGCTCGCCTCAATACAGGCCTAACCCGCTTCTTTGAGCTGCACAGTCCGCGCAGGCGGGAAGATCACGGTACAAACGGTTCCTACCCCGACTTCACTTTCCAGAGTAAATCGAGCATCGTGAACATCACAAAGCATCTGAACGAGCGTCAGGCCAAGACCTGTTCCATCGTTATTGCGGGCATAGTTGGTCTGCACCTGGCCAAACCGATCAAGGACGCGAGGAATATCCGACTGCTCAATTCCAATGCCGGTATCCTCAACCCAAAGATTGATCCCATTGTCTGAGCGAATTTCAACCCCCACCGTCACAAAACCTTCCTGGTTCGTAAATTTAACCGCGTTAGAGACAAGATTTGCGAGGATTTGTTTGATACGGGTCTCATCGCCGAAGAATACCGGGAGTTCCTTGGGAAGTTCCGTCTGCAAGCTGACCCCGGCCTCTGCTGCACGAACTGAGAGCATGCGGAAACAAGACTGTATGACAGACGCAAGATCAATTTTCCGCTCCGACAACTGCAGCTGACCCGCCTCAACCTTCGCTACATCCAACACGTCATTGATCAGGCCCAGCAAATGCCGCCCCGCGCCATGGATATCCGACGCATATTCCTTGTAGTTGGGATGGCCAAGCTGCCCGAACGCCTCCGACGTAAGCAATTCGGAGAAACCGATAATGGCGTTAAGCGGTGTTCGCAGTTCATGGCTCATATTGGCTAGAAATTCCGACTTGGTGCGGTTCGCAAGTTCGGCCATTTCTTTCGCTTTGCGTAAATTTACCTCGGCTCGCACACGGTCATTCATATCCGTAAGCGTACCTTCGAGATACAGCATCTTGCCGTCGCTATCAAACACGCCATGTGCGTTAAGCGCGGCCCAGGTCAAAGAGCCGTCCTTTCGACGCCATTGGTAAATCTCGTCTATCAAAAACTGCCCCTTGGAGACAAGCATGAGATGCTTCTCGGCAATCGACGGATCTAAATATACTTCATCGATAAACGAAGAGACTTCGTCAACAAGCTCTGAAGATGAGTTATATCCCAGAATGACAGCCATCGCCGGATTGGCGTTAATAAAAGTACCACTCGTATCCGCCTGAAAAATGCCTTCTGTGGCATTTTCATAGATTCTACGATGCTTTAATTCACTCTGTTCCAACGCCATTTCAGACGCCCGACGATTATAGATATAATAGATCAGCACGGCCGCAAGCCCTGCGAGACCAATCAGGACGAGCAGAACAGCATCCCGAAAGACACTGATCTTTTCCGCTTGTACCCTCAGTAACTCGACTGCGGTATTATTGGATTGCGCATGGAGATTATCGGCTTTAGTAAGAGCCGTACGCCCTCTATCCAGAGCTGCCTTCAGCACTATATCTGATGTTGGCGGCAACCCGCCGACCCCGTTTTCAAGCCATCCCTCAAGGTCGAATAATGCCGGTCTCAAGATACCATAAATGGCAGCTGTTCCAATCAGGTTATCGAACCCATATTTGATGCGCTTCTGCTCCAGAACAATGCTGACTTCTTGTAGTTTCTGCTGAGCTAACTCGATACCTTCGGCCCGTTCCTCACCCTGCGCAATTTTGGCTACGGCTACTATCTGGATGACATCTTCAACATCAAAAAGGATCGAGGCCATTGCCTGAGAATCTTCAATAACCTGGACCGGGATAGACTCCTCAATACCGGAAAGCGTCTCCTGTACATAACGAATAGTTCCAATGACAAACAAGGTGAGTGCCAGAATCGCGATGACATAACTGTTCTGTCGTGTGAGCAGTCCTTTAAAATTTATTTTCCCGTTTTTACGGGAGATGGAGGAGGCTAGCATTTCAATCTGTACCTAGTTCGTCCTGGTATCGGCGACATTCTCCCGAATTTCGCGATAGTATTTCTGTGCGCCCGGATGCAGCGCAACACTCATTGACGCAAAGGTTGTTCCCATTGAGATTTTGGATAGCTTCGGATGAAGGTTCATTTTCTTGATTGCTGGCAGATTACGCCAGAATGTTTTGGTAATCTCATAAACTTCCTCTTCACTCTGCCGTCTATCGACGATCCAGAGAGCCGTCACACATAATGTGCGCACCATATCGACGCCTTTATAGCTCCCTGCCTTTATGACCGATGTAGAGAAAAAGGTATTTTCCCGAGACAGCATCGTTGCTGTCGGTCCGTCAATCGGTACGAGGGTGATCAGACCTTCTTCGCTGAGCTCTGCAATCGCTTTCGATGGGCTGCCCGCCACAAGAAAGAAGGCGTCCAGTTGTCCGGCGCGCATTTTCTTAATGGCATCCGCCGCCTTGATATATTGAGCTTCAAATTCACTTTCCCGGACGCCGAAGGCATCGAGGATCAGCCTTGCATCGACGAGCGTTCCGGATCCAGGATCGTCCAGGGACACACGTTTACCGCGCAAGTCACTGACGCTTCTGATGTCGGCATCCTTACGGGCAACCAGATGAATATCCTCCCGATACAGGCTGGCAATCGCCGTGATATCCTGAAATGGGCCGGTTTCATCGAAAATGCCGGTGCCCGTTCGCGCCCAATAAACAATATCGGACTGTGCCAGGCCGCTTTCGATCTTGCCTGACTGAATATCTTCAATATTTGAAACAGATCCGTTTGCAGTCTGGGCAAGAGACAGAAGATAGGGAACGCCACAAGGATCGGGCGTACAGTCCTCTTTACCCAAAGGATTTGAAAGCATCCGGGCAATTGTCTTGCCGACAGGATAATAGGTTCCCCCGACGCCGCCAGTACCGATCCGGAACAGACTTACTTCTTCCGCGATTGCTGTGTTAACGGGCACGAATAACGCCACACACAAGACAGCAACGTGCGTAAATTTGAACCGCATTGTTCCCTGATCCTTTAATTACCGCGGGTTTTGTGCTTTATTTTCACAAACCATCGACGTCAAATGCTCCAATTCTCAGCAAATGGTAGCATCTGCAAATTAATGAGCGGTAAACAACTCAAAATAAGATCAGGGTAAAAATACGGCATGGTGAAAGAAAGTATAACGGAACAAGAGATTGACCAGCTGAACATCGAGTATCTGCCGCGCCATACGGTCCCGGATATGATGCGCTATTTCGAGGATGCCGCAGGTCGGAGTGCCAAGGCTCGTGAAAAACTGTTCGGAGAGTATGATATCTCCTACGGCAACACAGATTTGCAATGCGTGGATATTTTCCCCGCAGCCAACCCCGGCGCACCGGTCTTTGTCTTTATCCACGGCGGGTATTGGCGGGCGCAGGATAAAAGCACCTATAGCGAAATTGCCGAGCCCTTTGTCGCGGCCGGAGCGACGGTTGTTCTTCCCAATTATGATCTCTGCCCCGTCGTCACAATTACGGATATTGTCCAGCAAATGCGAGAGGCCCTCGCGTGGGTTTATAAAAATATCGCCAACTACAATGGTGACCCGGATAAAATCTATCTCTCCGGCCATTCGGCGGGCGGGCATCTTACCGGTATGATGATGGCAACGGATTGGCAGGCCATGGATCTCCCGGCGGATATCCTGAAAGGTGCGACGCCTTTAAGCGGGCTCTTTGATATTGAGCCTCATCGCCATACCGAATTGCAAGCCGACATACGTCTCACCGAGGCGGAGGCTGCGGCCAACAGTCCGCAATATCTCCCTCTCACCGCCCAATGCCCGGTGCTGTGTGCGGTCGGCGGTGGAGAGAGCGCCTCTTTTCACCGGCAATCAAAGGAATTTGCCGAGAAATGCCGAGCGGCGGGCCTTCCATGCGAATATTTCGAGCTTGGCACCGATAATCACTTCGATATCACGGATCGCCTGCACAAGGCCGATGATCCGCTCACCCGCGCACAGCTTAAATTAATGGGGCTTTAGGAGACTGATATGGACACGACGCTCATCCTTCTCTCCGTTTTCGGGATCTTTATTCCGGCGCTGATGCTGCCAGGGCCGGACTTTATCGGCGTTGTCCGATCCTCCATGACCGGCGGCACAAAAAGTGGCCTGCTCACCTCCCTTGGTGTTTCAATCGGCCTGTTGATGTATGCAAGCCTCAGCCTTCTTGGTCTCTCGGCCATTCTTACCCAATATGAATGGCTTGCCTGGGCAGTTCGGGTCGCGGGCGCGGGATATTTGATCTATCTCGGTGTCCGGCTTCTGTTCGCGAAGCCCGACGCGATGGAAATGACGACTGCAGAGCGCAAGCCCGCAGGCAACGCTCTCCTGTTCGGATTTATGGTGACGCTCACCAACCCGAAGGCTGTTGTTCTGTTTACCAGCGTATTCGCAACGGCGGTCACGGCGGAGACACCGAGCTGGCTCCTCCTCCTGATGATCGCGCTGGTTTTTACAAGCTCCCTCCTCTGGTACACAATCGTCAGCCTGTTCATGTCGTCAAAACCGGTGATGAACCGTTTTGCCAAAGCCCGCCACTGGATCGAGCGGACAGCCGGCGCCTGCTTTATCGCCATCGGCGGCAAGTTGCTCTCTGACGCGCGCAATCCGCTGAATTAGTGAGAGTTAAAAAATTTCCAAGCCAGAAAAAAATAAAGTCAGAATTTAATCAATATTGCAACTAGAAAACCTGAAGTCGTGTTTAACAATATTGAAGCTAGCACCGAAATAACTAATTTAACGAAGCTACTTTTTGCATTAGCAGCATATTTAGTTTGTTGGTTCTCGTCTCCACCAGTCAAAGAAAACATACTGAAATCCCGAATCCTAGATAATAATTTAGAAATCATATCGTTAATTCTACTTAATAATTCACCTAGAAGAAAAAATATACCAATAAATATGAAAACATATGCACCAATATTTTCATGAACAAAGTTCTTTAAGAACAAGAAAGACGCAGATAAAAACAGCATGGGAAAAAGCCATTGGTTCATCGCAAAAATATATTTTCTATTTTTGCTAATTACTTCGTTAACTGAAGTAACACTGTATGGGCGAGGACATCTATCGATCCATCGAGATACTAACTCAAACACTTCTTCAGAAAAATTTTGTGGCGCACCATTGACCGAAATAGTTACTGTTCCCATAGAAAACTCTATATTATCGATGTCGCCGGGTGCCTGAGAAAACATAGCCTGAACCATAACCATAGGATTCATCGGATTCGATATCCTTATCGTCATTTGCACTTCATTCGGAGAGCCGTCTAATTCATGAGAGACAGTCCAACTTAGTACGACCTTATCAGTGCACTTTCCGGTATTTTCGAGAAATTTACGGAGAACTTCTAAGTCTCTATTCTCAAAGTGAGTATCATCAGTAAAGCTTATAAGATATTGAAAATCGAATGAAATTGGACTTAGATAACCAATCTTTTCGAAAATATTTTCAAATAGTATTCCTAATTCTTTTTCCGAACATATTAACTTTTTGGACAACACTTTTGTTATTGTACCGAGTTTTGATCTTGAAATTGGATAAGGTCGTACGATTCCTTTCGTTAATTTTTCTAGTTCGAGTTTGTCGTCCATTGCGCATTCCCAAGTCAATTTATATTAGATAAAGAATACACTATTCATAATTGAACTTCTATTTATAATAATTCCACCAATCTCACCCCTCCCGCGCCAGCTGCCGGTCATGCAGCCGCGAGAGCAGTAGCAGCGCTAGGATCGCGCCCAAAAGCGCCAGCGCCATGTCGCTTTGGGTGTCCCAGATATCGCCTTGGGTGGCGAGGAAGTCATCGGCGGCGGTCCCGGTCAACGCGGCAACAAACCATTCGATCAGTTCATAAAAGGCGCTGAAGGCGAGGCAGATAGAGACGATGATAAAATTCCGCCAGTTCGCCCCCTCACAATCTCCAGCCGGATCAGGACCTCCCGCGCGATGATGGCGGGCACGAAGCCTTGCGCCAGATGTCCGACGCGGTCGTAATTGTTCCGCTCGAACCCGAACCAGGGTTTGATGGTGTCGAACAGCGGCACCTCGGCATAGGTGTAATGCCCGCCCACCATCAGAATAATGCAATGGATGAGGATGAGCGTGTAAAGGATCGGTGTTAAAGGAAATTTACGGTATGTAAGCGCAAGGATAACAAGCCCGACCAATGCCGGCACAACCTCCAGAAACCAGATGAAATAGCCTTTCGGCTCAATCGCCGACCAGATCAAAACGGCAAAATAAATGCCGAGCCAGAGATACCGCATATTCCCCCTCCTCTTGCTGTTAGAGTGCCTCGGGCGGCCCTTTGAGCTCCACCACATTCCCCTCCGGATCACTCATATAGAAGGACGGTCCCTGCCCGTCCGCGCCGTAGCGACTTTTGAGCTCGCCCGGATCAATGCCATGGGCGTTCAGGTGGGCGCGAATTTCTTCCGCGTTAAAATTCTCGATGGAGAGGCAGAAATGATCGAGATTACGTGCCTCTTTCCCCGGTGCCGCGCCACCCATCTGCCCCAGCGTCCCCTCGACCGTCACCAGATCGATCAGCGATGATCCCGCGCGAAGCTGATAAAGCCCGATTGCTTCTTGTGTTTTCTCCATCGTACAGCCAAGCGCCTTGATATAGAAATCCATCATTTTCTCGATATCCTTGACCCTCAGGACCAGATGATCGATATGCTTGATTTTGAACATGTCGCCCTCCCGTTGATTAGACGTGATATTACAGCTTTTGCCACGCCCGCCAAACTGCTAGGTTGCCAGCATAATAACAAGAAAAGGAAATTTCCAATGATTACCCGTGACGATCTGATCGGTACCTGGCGCCTGAAAAGCTGGACAAGCCTCAAGAATGGGGAGCCCGTCGGCTACCCGATGGGCGAAGATGCGAAAGGCCAGATTATCTATAGCCCCGAAGGCCGGATGAGTGGCTTCCTGATGCGCACCGATTTCGCGGATCAGCCACGGGAAACGGCGGCCAGCCCTGATATCTGCCTCGCCTATGGGGGTAATTTCCGCCTTGAGGGCGATCAGGTCATTCACGATGTCGACATTGCGACAGTGCCTTACTGGATCGGGAACCCGTTGATCCGCACCGTGGTTCTGCAGGGCGAAAACGTTCTCCTTAAAACCAAGCCGGAAACAACATCTTCGGGCAACACCTATGAGCATCACCTTTTGTGGGAGCGGATAACCGGCTGACGATCCGGCGAGTGCGAGGGCTTAGCGGCCTTTCCAGTCGGGTTTACGTTTTTCGGAGAAAGCGCGCGGCCCCTCTATCCGGTCATCGGACTGATACCATTCCTTGAACGCGGGATAATCTTTCTGGTTGCTGATTGCCTCTTCAAGGGAGGGTTCATCCACGCTGCGCATCACTGTCTCCTTGGAGGCGCGGATCGCATGCGGGCTGCCGCGCAGGATAAGGCCGCACCACCGCTCAATCGCCTCCTCCATCGCGTAGGGCGCCACCACCTCGTTCACGAAGCCAAGGCGATCCCCTGTTTCGGCATCGACGCTATCGGAACTCAGGATCATCCCCATCGCTTTTTTCAGGCCTATCTGCCGGGCAAGACGGTGGAGCCCGCCACCGAGCGCGACTGCGCCAACTAACGGCTCAGGCAGGCCAAAGCGGGAATTTTCCGTCGCGATGATAATGTCGCAGGCAAGCGCAATCTCGAACCCGCCACCGAGCGCTACACCATCGACCGCAGCAATGATGGGCTTGTTCAAATCAAACCGCTCGATCAGGCCCGCATAGCCGTTTTTGGGATACTCGCGCGCCTTCGGATCTGTGCTGGCCGCAATTGCCTTCAAATCACTGCCTGCACAGAAGGCCCGTTCCCCCGCCCCTTCAAGACGCATATATACTGGTCATCATTCGCCGCGAACTCATCCAACGCACGTTGCATTTCATCATGCATCGGCTTATGGATCGCGTTCATCACCTCTGGCCGCTCAAAAGTAATCCGGGTGATATGGTTCTCCGCCGTGACGGAAATGAATTCATAGCTCATAAGGCCCCTCTTTTCTGTTAGCTTTTCTTCTTTTTCGTCATCATAGCAAGCGGCGAAAAGATACCTAGAAAAAAAGCGGCAACTCCTAGTAATCCCATTTCCAGAAAATACCAACACTGCTGTCTGTCGATTGCCCCATCTCGCTTTCTACAGAGATATTGGGGGTCAGCTCAATCTGCACCTTGGCACGCGTGCCGCCGGATTGAGTTCCCTGATCTACCCCAACATAGATATTATCCGAGACATATTTTCCGACACTTACTTCGGATTCGCCGGTTTGCTCGTTAGTGCTGGCGCTGACAACATCTACACCGAGGGTATCCCGCACAAAGCCCGTAATACCGCCGCCGCTGCCCAGCTTACCCGAGAGAGCGGCCACTGTCTCTGCCAGCTGCACCGCCTCGATCGCCGATAGTTTACCTGAGGATTTACCAAACAGGACCTGAGCCAGCACCTCATCCTGCGGCAGTCCGTCAGGAGATGAAAAACTAATTTCCGGATTTGTGGCCGTCCCGGATATCGTCACAATCGCCGTTACATTCGATCCAGTGTATGTTGCTTTTAGCGAGAGTTCCGGGTTAATGGTTTCCCCGCCAACCAAAGAAATTTCTCCTTCAGTTAGTTCAAAACTCTTGCCCGCGAATGTGAATTGCCCCCGCACCGGGCTAATATACCCTTCGATAACCGGTTTATCCGCCGTACCCCGGATCGTGAAATTGCCCTTCCATTCGGAATCAAGACCGCGACCCCGAATGAACACCCGGCTGGGCATATCGAGATCGAAATCAAGTGAGATTTTGGACGGTTCGGCCTCTTTTACCTTTTCCCTGGGCTTTTCGCCGGGTTTATTGATCGTCTCATATTTCAGCTCCACAACATTTGGCGCAACCGAACCGCCGATATTGAGTTCTACCTCTCGAGTAGTCGCTTCGCCTTCCACGGTCAGATGCTGAAGGTTGCCCCTTATGTCGATATTGGCATCGGTAATGGCCGAAATCTCATCACGATTAATCGCCAGAAGATTGGAAAGAACTATATTCAGATCAAGTTCCGGCTCTGTCAGCTTGGCAAAGTCTACAGTACCCGAGGAGGTTACTTTTCCGCCCTGACTATCCGACGCGTTGAACTCAATTTTGAGCGTATCCGCGTCAGTTATATTCGCATTCAGGGTGATATCCTTAAGAATGGTGCCCTGCTCAACATCTTCGAAATAGCCGTTGCTAATGCGTGCCTGCCCGGCAATAACGGGGGCTGAAATGGTGCCGTTAATAGTCGCATTGGCAGCCAATTGACCCTTCATGTCCTGTGTATCCAGTGCAAGAAGTGGCCATATCTTATTGATATCGCTATTTATATTTATATCTAATTTAACCGGTTTTTTTTCATCAACAAGAATATTTCGGGTATCCAAGGAAATATCAAACGGAAGCTGTCCGGAAACATCAATACTGGTTGCTTCCAGCCCTTTAACATTTCCCTGAAAGGTAAGCTGCCCATCGCTCAATTTTGCCGTCAGATTATTCTCGAACGTGGGTAATTCTCCATAATCTTCATCCTCCAGCTTGATATCCTTGGCCTTGATGGAAAGGTTTCCCGTTGCCGGTGTTCCCTTCGTCGCCCGCAGCGTCACCTCTCCATCCAATCCCCCGGAGACGGCATACGCCGGATCAATAAGCTCGACAAGATCAACCGGCAAATCGTTGAACGCCAAATCCATACGAGCAGTCTCATTTGATAATTTTCCCGATCCACGGAGTGATCCTGCCCCGAAAGTAAGCGCGAAATCATCAAGATTAATATTTCCCCCCTCCTGTTCGAGATAAAGGGGTTTGGTCAGCTCGATTTTCCGGTCCGCGAAAGCGCCATCCAACGTCACCAGCCGCAGCTTCGTCATTGCTTCGGTGAAGGCAAATGTACCGCTTCCGGAAAGTTTCAATTCCGGTTCTTGACCACGCAGAAGGCCAAATCGATAGTCGATATTCGATAAATCACCTGATGCAGTAGCCGTAAGTTCCTTTAATTGTTGCCCCGCCGCCAGAATGTCATCCGCTTTCGCATTGACCTTCAGGCTCGGTGTGCCTAGGGCATCAATAACGTCAAGGCCGGCAGTGACTTTTGCAATGCCGATATCTGCCGCCGCAACGTTAAGACTATTTGCCTCCATCGTCGCCTTGACGGATTGCGTTCCGCCAGCATCCGCAAGCGTCGCCGTGAATTCGATAGAGCCTGAGGCGGTCTCTTCCATCAACTCAGCGATCGGGGCAAGATTCGGAATTTTCCCTGTCATAGTTCCTTTAAGTGGCGTTCCATCAAAAGGTACCGTGAGGTTGCCGGTGATCTTGTTCTTCTGTTCTGTAAGGACAATATCAGAGAGTTCCAACCGGCTATAGTCAAGCATGGCGAACTTGGCAAACGCATCCGCCGTTACTTGCGCATGGCGAAGCTGCGCCGAAAAACCTCCGACAGGCGAGGTTGCCAGCGCCGATGCATTATAACTCGCGTCAACTACCCCTATTAATGTGCCATCGAGCTGAAGATCGCCGATCTTGACATCGCCGTTGATAGACGGATCATCAGGCGATCCCGATAACAACGCCGTTAGTTCCGCGTTTCCGGAAAGTGGGATACCGGCAAGATCACTGAGATTTGCAAGACTGGGCAGGCTTGCCGTTAAATCCGCATTGATAGTGTCAAAGGCGAGTGGCAGGCTTGCGTGCCCCCGGACATCCCCTGCTTCAGTCGCAAGCTTGATGTCAGAGAGGGAAAGCAGCTCCCCGACTAGATCAAGGTCCAGCGAAAGCGCAAGTGTCGGCCCGGTCCCTAGCAGCGAGGTCAGATTTGCATCGCCCATATCGAGATTAACCGTATGCGCGTTGAGTTGACCGGTCAGAGACTTGCTGACATCCCCGCTTGATAGGGTGAGATCGGCTAGAAGCTCCCCTTTCATCGGTGCGATACGGGAAAGTTCGTCTAGTTTTATCGATATATCCGCACTCGCGCCGAGATCCGCGAAACTAATCTCGCCCTGACTCTGCGCACTAATATGCGTACCAAGAAGGCGCAATGAACGAAGGGTGAGTTTTTCACCCTTAACGCCATAATCCATCTCAAAATCGATATCGAGATTTTCACCAACGAGACCGACAACTTCATCCGGAAGCTTAGAGAGACTGCCAAGCGCGGCAGAGCCAGTAACCGGCACAGTCGTTAGTGCCGTAAGATCAAGTTCAGAGGTGAATGTACCCGTCACCGACCGCGCGGCAAGACTATTGTCGATATCAAGATCGGTAGCTTTCAAAATCGCATTGGCCGTCAGATTATCAAAGGTCCCGTGTATATCGAGATCGAGCGTACCATCACGAATGGCGGCAGGCGCAATCAGGTCATTCACAGGCGCAGTATCACGCAACGCAGTTTTTACTGCCAGATTGATGGCCTCATTTGACGGGTCAACCTTACCGCTCGCCCGCAGCTGCAGGACGGCGTTTTCAATATTGGCGGAAGAGAGAGTTACTTCGGTACTTTCCGTATCTAAGATCAACGAGGCCGTGACTGAAATCCGCGAGTCGTCGATAAGCGGAATATCGGCCGCGAGAGACTGATCCAGAGCACCTCCTCCTTTCAGTTCGATGTTAATTTTCTCTGCCCCTTGCGTTGCGATGGCAAAATCAGCATCGAAAAGCTTGCCTGCACTCGCGCTGAACTGCCCGCGCCACGCGTTAAGAACGCCATTACCGACCAGATCCATCTTGATCGCCGGATAACCGGGCAACACCAAAAAGCGGGATATAAGGCCCCCTTCGGGCTCGTCCAGCTTCGCTTCGATTGCCAATGTCTCACGAACCGGATCAAAATCCACACCACCCGTCAGGAGAGCGCCCGGACCGTTCAACTCCGTCAGTTTAACCTCACTGCGAATAACATCGTCGGTCTTGGCATTTAAATTCATCAAGAGAGCGAGATCTGCCGCCTGACCAACAACAGGTTCTGCGATATTTATCTCCAGTATCTCGAACCGCGACAGCCTGATATCAATAGGTAAGGACGGTATTCCTGCAGAGGCCTTGTTTTCTTCTTCAGAGGACGGCAAATCCGGCTGACGATCCACGGAAAGGGTTTTAGCAGTGACTACGTGAATGGACAGCGTGCCGGATATAAGGTCAAGCGGTGACCAGGAGACAGCGATATCTTCTATGCTCAGCCATTCGCCCATTGCATCCCGAAGGCGGATCTGTTGCAGAGAAAAATCCCCAAAAATATTGCCTTCTAATGGCCCGAGTTTCAGCTCAAGCTCACCGGGAGTCGAAGCGGCTTCCTCGATTTGGGAGACCAGCAACGCGCGGCCGCTGTCCATTTGCAGAAATGCGTACCCGCCCGCAATGATGAGCAACAAGATCAGGAACGGCGCGCAGATAATCGCAGCGATAAGCTTCTTGCGTGTCATTAAAAGGCCTGACCGATACTGATATAGAACTGATAGGCATCATCCACATTCTTGCGACGATTTAGGGGAACAGCGACATCGAAGCGGATTGGGCCGATTGCTGTGTAATAGCGAAATCCAAGACCAGCACCCCAGAGAAATTCACCGGAAAAATCGGGCGCCATACTCTCATAGACGTTGCCACCCTCGATAAAAGGGACAAGGCCAATACTGTCTGTGATACGCGTACGTGCCTCAAAACCGACCTCCAGAAGTGACCGCCCGCCAATGGGATCATTACTGGCATCGAGAGGGCCGACCGTCTGGTATTTATAGCCCCGGACAGACCCGCCGCCACCCGCATAAAACCGCTTATTTGCCGGAATAGACCCAGCACTATCTCCCGCCATCAAACCAACCTTTCCGCGAGCGGCCAAAACCAGACGATCTTCTTCAAGGACAGAATAATAGGTGGAGCCATCCATCTCGAACCTGATGAAATCGGGCGTATCGTCATTGAGCCCGAGATACGGCACGAGGGAAGCCGCGAAACGCCGGCCTTTTGTCGGATCCAAAAGATCATTCGTGGAATCATATCGGGCCGTCAGCGGCAACCCGACAAGCGCGTAATTCTCGGTCACACCACTGTCATCGATTTTTGCGTACTCGGCAGAAACACCTGCGCCGACCACCCATTTCTTCCGCCAGCGCCGATCCAACCCGATATAGGCAGAAACCGCATCTTCGTCATAAGCATCGGTATTTTCATTGCGAATGTCGAAATTTGCATTCAAATTCTGGTCAATTTTAGTGAAATTGGGCTTCACGAAGGTGAGCTTTAACTCACGACGAATTTCTGCAATCGTTAGATCTGCCCGTAGTTTCTCCCCCTCGCCGAAGTAATTGCGATTTTCCCAGTAATACTGTGTGCCGAAGCCTTCACTGGTTGAAAAACTCGCCCCAACACCAACAGATCGTCGATCCCGCTCGACAAAAACAAGAGTGATCGGAACAGTACTGTCAGGCTGCTCTTTTTCACGGGTCTTCAAACGAACGCTATCAAAAAGACCGCTCCGCAGGTAGCGCCGCCTCAGACTATCAAGAACACGGGTATCATAGAGTTTACCCGGCTGCCATTCAGCAAGACGCCGGATATAGGCTTCCTCAACTTCTTCCAGCCCTTCAAGCCTGAGCTCCCCCATGTAAAGGCGGGGTCCCGCGTCAATGGTCAGCGTCACCTCCATACCGTCAGTCGCAAAATCGACGATGGCGTCCTGTTTTGCAACAGTCGCATTGGGAAACCCGCGATTGGCAAGATCCACAATTATCTGCGTCCCCGCGTTAACCACAGGCTCTGATCGCGCAGCCATCCCGATCTTTATATCAATTGCAGATAAGGTCGGCGCGGCGGGGATATCTTTTCCCTTTGCAAAATGAATATCAAACTTAGTGATCCGGAAAAGAGGACCCGGCGTGATGTCAAAGGTGATAGCGATGGGCTGCTGTTTATTATCAATCTTCAGCACTACTTCATTGGCGTAATATCCTTCCGAGCGGAGAACTTTTTTAAAACCCTCTACATCCGTTTCCGCGCGGCGGCGCAAAGCTGCAAAACTCGGCGGAAGCTTGTCTTCAAGTTGCTCAAGACGAGAGGATTGCTCCATAAGTTCCAAGACGGAATCCGTCGGCGCGCCATTTATTTTGACATCGTAGTTTAAATCCGGCTCTGCAGCTTCCGTAGCAGGCGCCGTCTCTGCGGCACGCAAAGGCATCGCAACCGCCATAGACAATACCAGCCCCAAAAGGAGCAGCAGAAAAATGTTCATTCGACGATTGGACAACAAGGCTCATTATCTCGGAAAAGCCGGGTAGTGCGCCCCGGGCATAGGTCAAAGCTCGTTCTTTGCATCTTAATATGTTATCTGTAACCTAATGTTCCCCTCGCACAGAGTCTAGGTCACGACCCAATAAAAGGCACCAAACAGGAGGAAAAAAAGTGTATTTTCGTTATCCGGCCTAATAGAAAATAAACCTCTTGGTACATGGGTAATAATATTCAACGATTATTTGGAAAATATTTTCGTCGGACTATATAATACTGTTATGATTTTAGGAGAAGCATAATGTTACGCACTGTATTAACTCTCTTGGTACTCGTCACTATATCGCCTGGTTTAGCACTCGCCGAGAAAGTTCAGAAAAATCAGTTTGCCTCTGTATATCTCAAAGATGACAAAGTTGGCCAAGTCCATTTGACAACAATACGCAACGAAAAGGGCGAGATTGAGGAAATGCGCGCCAACGCGTCGGTCTCTTTTCTGGGGATGGAAGTATATGGGTTCAACCAGGATTTGAAGGAAACCTGGTCCAGCGGAGAACTCCAGAAAATGGAAGGGAAAACCGACGACAACGGTACGGCCCATGAAATTTCCCTCAACCGAGGGGCCAAGGATTATAGCGCTGCCTACAACGGCAAAGACCTAACCCTTCCTCTCAATGCATTTCCGACCTCCCCTTGGCATTACAGCATTACCGACAATACACTTCTCTTCAATATCGTCGATTTTAAGCTTCTAAACGTCAAGATCGCAAAGACAAATGACACGGTCAAGGTCAACGGCAAGGACATCAAGGCTGATAAGTTCACATTCACCGGCGACTGGAAAGCGAAGCTCTGGTTCGATGAAAACAAGGAATTTGTCAAAGGTGAATATGACGTCTCCGGCCGTCAGGTGATGGTAATTCTGGATTAGGAAACGCGGCCAGCACCTGAAATTCGGTTGCCATTCAAACTAGTCATCTCTTAGAATAAAAGTCACTCATTTCGTGTTTTGGTTGGATATTCCATGTTTCGCACTTTCATTTCTGCATGCCTGATTTTATTTCTCGCAGCGTGTACAGCTTCAAAATTAGATACTGATTACGCTTTCAATCTAACAAGTGACCAGAACCTCCTTATCATCAAACAAAAGCCGTCTCGCCAGAAAGCAGGGATTATTTTTGGGCAGGTTGATTTGACCGAGCGAAAATTTACAGATGTCAGGGCGAACTTCCTTATTTGTGGCGGTTTATGCGATACGGTATCCAGCTTCGGGACGTCAAAGCTTCAGGAAGGCACGCCGGATTTCTTCCTGAAACCTGTTCCCGCCGGCAAATATGCCGTTATGTCAAAATGGACAACCGGCTTTCGATCGATGACCACCACATGCTTTGCCAAGGGGACATATGTTTTCGATCTTGCCCCGGGTAAAGTCAGTCTGATTCTCATGGATAAGCTGGCCAACGCAGAAGACGCGCTGAAGCAAGCGAAACAATTAATTGCTTCATATCCAAACATTAAAGGAGAAATCGAATTAGCTTTACCAGTAGCAAAAATATCCTTCACTCCTGGCCGGACAGTTTTTAATAAGCAGCAATGTACGCCGAATTCGGAAGAGCGCCCCATTAAAATCCTCAAGCGATATGGCATTCGGCTTATTGAAGCCAGCAACGAATCCTTTGGCGCGAATTGAGCATATGAAGATTCCCTTGTAGGCGGCTATATTTCACCTTTTGTTAAGGGTATCTGTTCATTTCATATTAATATCTTTTCGATTTACTTGCTTCTCGTTTATACTAATTGAACAAACAACAGTCAGATTGGGTGGAACGATTTCGGAACAGAATGATGCAGGCGCTTCCGGACTAGACAAGCGGAAGTTCAGACGCAAGACAGTCATGTGGAATGGCAAACTGTCCTTGCTTTGGGGGGCCCGACTGATGGGCAACGAACAGACTGTTCCGGGTGTGGTGCGGGACATGTCAGTTAGCGGCGCGCGTTTTCAGACGAAACAGGACTTCCGGCCAACCAGTGACGTTATTCTGGAAGTCCCGCGTTTCGGGGCGTTCAACTGCAATCTTGTCTGGCAAAACGGCCATGTTGTGGGACTCAGGTTCGTCGATCCGCCGGAGTTTATTTTCAATACAGTAAACGGCGCCCTACCAGGTATTTCCCTCGATCCCAATCCGATTAACTAGACCCGCTTTCGGCAGCGTTCCGAAAGATGAGTGAACTGTTAATGCCGCCAAAGGCAAAATTATTGCTCATCAGGTGACGGACGGCAACGTTCCGCCCCTCTCCAGTGACATAATCAATCTCGGCGCAGGCGTCATCGACGTTGTCGAGGTTGACTGTCGGGGCGAACCATCCCTCCCGCATCATTTCAATGCCGAGCCAGGCCTCGATTGCGCCGCATGCACCCAGGCTATGACCAAAATAGCTTTTGAGGGAATGGATAGGAATATTTGATCCCATCACTTTATCAGTTGCATGAGTTTCGGCGATATCCCCCTGCTCTGTCGCGGTGCCATGCCCGCTGATAAAGTCGATATCCGAGGCAATCAGCCCCGCATTATCAAGCGCGCCCTGCATCGCAACTTCCATTGTTGCCTGAGTGGGGTTGGTGATATGACGACCATCTGAATTAGTGGAAAAGCCAACGATTTCAGCCAGTATCGGAGCACCGCGCGCCACAGCATGATCATAGGATTCCAGAACCAGCGTTGCCGCCCCTTCCCCGATCACGAGGCCGTCCCGATCTTTATCAAACGGGCGCGGAGATAAATGCGGGGTATCGTTCTTGATACTGGTGGCATAAAGCGTATCGAATACCGCCGCCATGGTTGGACAAAGCTCCTCCGCCCCGCCAGCAACCATAAGATCCTGCATTCCATATTTAATCGCCTCATAGGCATAGCCGATACCTTGGCTACCAGAGGTACAGGCGCTAGAGGTCGGAATGACACGCCCCGCAAGACCAAAGAAAACACCAATATTGACCGCTGTCGTATGGCTCATCATCTTGACATAGCTGGTAGCAGTCAGATCACGCGAGTGACCATCCCGTATCAAATCTGTAAAGGCGATGACCGGCTTCGTACTTCCGAAGGAGGAACCATAGGCCACCCCCATCTTCCCGGATTTAATCACTGGGTCTTCCAGAAGGCCCGCCATCTCCAGCGCCTGCTCCGTCGCATAAACGGCCATTTTTGAGACGGGCCCCATACTGCGAAGCGCTTTCCTCGAATATCTCTTGTCAATATTGAACCCTTCCACCGGTCCGGCGAGACGGGTATTCAGGCCATCATAAAAATCCCAGCTTTCCATGCGCTGAATACCGGTTTCTCCCGCACGCATTTTTTCTGAAATCGTATTCCACTCTTCCCCCAGTGAGGTTACGCCGCCCATGCCTGTAACAACAACGCGCTGCATTACGCCATCCCTCCGTTTACAGAGATTACCTGCCGCGTGATATAGGCGGCGCCATCAGAGCATAAAAACGAGACCGTCGCCGCTACCTCATCCACATCGCCAAGGCGACGTAGCGGGATCATTTTCATAATTTCATCGAGCGGCAGGTCATCTGTCATCGCCGATTCAATCAAGCCCGGCGCCACGCAGTTGACCGTGATTTTCCGTTTTGCAAGTTCCAGCGCGAGCGATTTCGCCGCCCCGATCAGACCAGACTTCGACGCACTGTAATTCACCTGCCCGCGATTACCCATCTCCCCTGAAACCGAGGACATAACCACAATTCGCCCGCCCTTTCGGGCTGATACCATCGGCATGGTAATGGGTTTTAGCACATTGTAAAAACTATCAAGGTTAGTGTGAATAACGGCATCCCAGTCGTCATCGGTCATGGCCGGAAAGGCAGTATCCCGGGTAATTCCTGCGTTCAATACCGCACCATAAAAAGCACCGAATTCTTCAACATCAGCTTCCAGTACATCCCGACACTGATCTCGATCGGCAATATCGAACTGAACCAATCGAGCCTGTCCGCCCGCTGCCTCAATCAACTCAACTGTTCCCAATCCAGCATCACGATTGCGGCCGCAATGGGCGACAATATCAAAGCCATCCTGTGCGAGCCGCAGCGCAATGGCACGGCCTATCCCGCCGCTTGCCCCTGTAACTAGAATTCTATTTTGCATTCATTTTCACGCGATTATTTTTAAGGTTGGTATACATTAAGCCGAGCTTTAGCGACAAGCTCTTCCGCCCGGTAGATCGTTCCATCAAAGACCGCCATCGGCGTTTCGTCATATACCAGCTCAACTTTTACATTCAGCCTGTCTCCTATCAAAAAGTCAGAGCAGTTCAATGTCATATTTCTGGAGCTAACGAGATAACCGATCTTGACGCCTTCACCTGCATTACGCGCCTTGATCCCACTATAGGCGGCAATGGATTGAGCCATATACTCAATTCCGACATAAGCGGGCACGGCGCCCTTTTCAACAAACGGGCTTTCTGCCGTAATCTTCACCACAGACTCAACGGCGGTTTCATTATAAGCAGCCACCCCGTCAATCAGGATCATCGGCGGCGCATGATAAAGAATTTCTGTAATGTCGTAAGGGCAGGCTTGCATCATTCCCCCTCTTTACTGAGGATTACGCTAATATTGTTCCCGCCAAAAGCAAAGGAGTTTGTCATCATCGCGCGTGCATCGGACCCCGCCATCCCTGTGGGCACAAGCTTTAGTGGTGGCAGTTCAGGGTCTACCACTTCATCCCAGATATGCGGTGGCAACATTCCCGCCTCTGACTTTAGCGCGAGCCACAGAAAGCCGAGTTCCGTACTTCCTGCTGCGCCGAGCGTATGACCCGTCAGCGGCTTGGTTGAGCTGCAGGGCACCGCTCCTAGCAACTCGTACACCGCTTTCGCCTCAACACTGTCATTGAGTTCGGTCGCTGTCCCATGAAGATTGAGATAGGCAATATCCTCGGGTGTAAAACCGCTTTGATCGAGTGCCTGACGCATGGCATTTAGGGCACCCAGACCTTCCGGGTCCGGCGTACTCATATGGTAGGCATCGGAAGTCTCACCGATCCCGGCGATGCGGACAGACGATGGTTCCCTGCTCATCAGGAACACGGCGGCCCCCTCTCCGATATTGATACCATTGCGATTTTGGCTGAATGGATTGCAAAGCTCCGGAGAGAGCAGATCGAGGGACGCAAAGCCGTTCATTGTCAGGCGGCAAAGCGTATCTGCCCCGCCTACAATCGCCGCATCGCAAAGGCCCGCCGCCATCATCCGCCGGGCTGAAGCAAGCGTCTTGGCACTGGAAGTACAGGCCGTTGAAATCGTCATGGCAAGTCCTGACAAACCGAAGTAGGATCGCGCGAATAAGGCAAGAGAGGCATTATCCTGACGATTGTAGTCAAATCCCTCGGGGAAACTCCCGCTCTTTACTTTCTCGGCGATGCCGGGTTCATTATCGCTGATCCCGGAAGTACTTGTGCCAAGAATGACAGCAACCCGGTCCGGTCCGTATTTATCAATGGCCGTACGGATATCGCCTTCTATCTCCTGCATTGCTGCGAGTAACATTCGGTTATTACGGCTGTCATAGCCGGCAAGGTCACCTGTGATTTCCGGCAAGGCTTGTGCAACCGCGCCCGCCATCACCTTCTGATCAAAAAGATACCCTTCCTGCGATTGCATTCCCGAAGTATCGCCCGCGAACAATCCCGCGCCCACCGCCGCCTTACCAACGCCAAGCGCGTTGATCATACCAAGGGCGTTGAGATAGTAGCGTTCCGTCATTCGGTCAACTCATAGGAAACAATAGTCAATTCATAATTCGCCGCCGGGTCGCGGATTTGCACGGTTTCATTCCAGGCATTCTTGCGACCACTCTGATAGGTGATTTCTAACTGCTCTGCCCGATCTGCCACCCGCACCTGCATCGGGTCATTCTCCGGCCAGTAGGCTGCGACGATTACTTTAAGGATATCAATGGCATCAAGGTCATCGGACACCCAGTCCGCTTTGCCAGCCCTTACACCGTTCTCATCCCAGAGAATATCAAACGCACGACGACCGAACGAATCCAATCCAGCAATTTGCATTTTTTCTTCCGTCAGGCTCATCCGAACCTGTAAAGAGAAAGAATTATCACTATGGCGGCCATTCAAAACCTGGACGACTTCCCGCGGCTGTTCCTCCGGTAACTTCCATGGCGCGAAGTCCGCCGCGTCTTCCGGTGCGGTTGCACAGGCGGAAATTCCAATCAGGAGAAGGAGAAAAACGGTTACGCGCATTGCTGTGCCACCATGGCCAGATATCGCGGCCCCTGCAGTACAAAAGGATTCCTCTCATCCCAGGCATAGCCCGCCAGAATCGAAACAATCATCTGCTTGATCGGGTTGTCATCTCTCGGCGGGTTAAAAATGACGTCCTGCAACTCGCCGCTGTACCATGCCTCCACAAAGGCGCGAAAGCAGTCCACCCCGACTTGAAGCGGCTGGGCAAAGTCCGCCTCCCAATCCACATTTTCCCCATTTAACTGGCGCATCAATGGTTCAATCAAAAGGTCCGCTGATTTGAAGGCCACTGTGACGCCGGAAGAAAACACCGGATCGAGAAACTCCCCGGCATTGCCAAGAAGGGCAAATTGCGGTCCGGCAAGGCGGGAAACTTTCGTCGAGTATCCCGATATCTCTCCGACAGGTCGCAGTTCCCGCGCGTCGCTTAGAAGGTCTTTTAGCTCTTTCGTTTCATTGATGATCGCCCAAAGCTTTTCAGAAGGCGTTCCCGGATACTTCGTGAGTTCCTCCGGCGGCACGACTGCCCCCACGGAAGACTTACCGTTCGCGAACGGAATTAACCAGAACCAGATATCGCGGCAGTGAGGGTGGACCGTAATCAGGATCTTGTCGCGATCGAAATTACGCGTCGCCAGTTGGTCTTCCACATGAGTGAAAAGCGCGTGGCGCACTGGAAAGTCTGACGGGGCGTCCAGTTTCATCAGGCGTGGCAACACCCTTCCATATCCGCTAGCGTCCACAAGAAACCGCGCTGTATGACGAAAGGCGCCGTTCGGTCCTTCCCCAGCGATCACTGCACCCGCATCATTAAATTCAACAGCGGTCACATCTTGATGGAAACGAAGGTCCACCCCTGCGTCAACGGCAGCGTCCGCAAGAAGCAAATCAAATTTTTCCCTCTCCACTTGATAAGTGTTCCCCGGTCCATCGCCGAATTTTTCAGAAAATTTGATCGAGCTGAACCGCGTATCATCAGAAAAATTTGCGCCATCTTTATGCTGAAATCCTGCCGCCGCCAGCCGCGGCAGCAAACCCGCTTTCTCCATAAACACCATGGACTGAGGGAGTAAGCTCTCGCCAATGACGAAGCGGGGAAAGCTGCTTTTCTCCAGCATCACGACATTCAGCCCCTCTTGCGCGAGACGTATCGACGCAAGCGCCCCCGCCGGACCCGCACCGATAACAATAACGTCAAAATGATCGGAACTTACTGTCATGCTACAAAGGCTCCGTCATAGGGTTTTCAAGATCGGCGGCGCGTGGTGCCAGAATATAGGTTAATGTAATACCGACGAGGATCGTAATCCCGAAGGCATGAATGGCAAAAGTGTCGCTCAACGCCAGAAGTCCGAACGCCAGCAGGGTCGAAATTGTCGACAAGCCATTGGCCAGCATGGCGCGACGTTGCCGTTCCCCGGACGCCTCCCGATTAAAGAGTGCATAATCAAGACCGATGGCGAATATCAGCATCAGAGACATAGCGTTGAAGAACGTAAAAGGCTCCCCCATCAGAGCAATCAGGCACGGCGCAAGAACCACAGCCCCCACTGACGGGATCATGACTTTGATCGCACCAAGGATACCATACCTTAATGAAAGGAAAACCCACACAACGGCATAGGCGACCGCAAGCATGATGAGCGCGCGAACGCGATAGGCACCGAAGGTTTTACTGAGACTGTCAGCCTGACTGATCAAGGCAACATTCTCAGACTTCTCGGCAAGCTTTGCGAGCGGAGCCGTATCCTTAACCCCGGAAAGCGATACGGCATGCACGACAATTCCGGGCGTTTTATAAACACGAAGATGCGAAAACAGACCCGGTAGGTTGGCATCTGTGAACTGATCAATAGTCAGAACGCCCTCACCCTGTTGATAGGGAGACAACCTCGAAAGCCCGATCATCTGCATATGTTCGGCAAGATGAGGCATTAACGACTCATCTACCAAGGTCTGATTTTCAAGCTGACGTGCCTTGGAGGGAACAAACTGAGAGATCATCCGATAGCTCCCAATAATTCCGCTCGCCCGCAATGCCTCCAGATCCAGCGCAAGCGCTTCTTCTGACTGCAACACCTCATCTGGATTAGATCCGCGTACAAAAAACCGGTGGGTCTGGTTTTCAATCCCGGCAAGAATGCGGATTGCTTGCTCTTCGGCCTGAAGGTCCTGCGGCAAGGACTGTAATCGGCGAACGTCATCATCCACCGTTATGCGCATCGCACCAAGGCCCCCTGCGATAATCAGAAGTATGACGAATAGCCATCTCCATTTTCGGGTGGCGTCTTTCCACCAAAAATCATGAAGGAGCATTGAGAAATTGAGATATTTCTCTCCATGACGAAAGGGCGTCGCGCGATCAAGATAGGGAAAGGCATACAGCACCGTTAGATAGGCCATCGTCAGGCCGGATGCGGAAAACAGGGCAATCTGTTGAAGTCCTGGAAAAGGTGTGAGGGCGAGTGTAATAAAGCCGAGAACCGAGCTCACTAGCCCCAGCGTCAGGCCGGATCGAATGGCCCGTGCCCGCGCTGCGGGCGCAGATGACGCCTGATTGAAGCGCTCACAGAAATAGTGGAATGCGTAATCCACGGAAATTCCTATCAGCCCCGCGCCGAAGACCAAGGCCAGTAACTGCAAAGTCCCAAAGAAAAGAAGCGTGACGGCCAAACCGCCAGCAATTCCTGAGGCGATGGCCAGAAGGCTGAGCGCGAGAGGTTGAAAGCTCCGGAAAACAAGGAAGTTCAGAATAATGATGCCGATCAAAGAGATCATTCCGATAAATCCGGCCTCATCTTCGGCCTGTCTATAGGCATGTTCCCCGTAGAAGACCGCGCCGGTTTTCAGCAACTGAATATTGCTGTAACGTTTTTCGAGCTTGTCTTCTACCTCATCGAAAGTTTTGCGCGCACGCGACTGGAACCCCTTATCAAATGGGTTTCCGGCAAGCTTCCCGCGGACGAGAACAAACCATTTTTCATTTTCCTCAACCGCGAGAACATTGGCACGGCTTTGGAGTTTGGACGTATTTTCCGTGCTGGCGGCGATATAATTGGGCAGAAGTAAAAAAGGATCGCGCCGGATCATCTCCGCGTCGGCAAGAGAAAGCGGGGACAGTATTTGCACCAGCGCTCGATCGACGAGAACCTGCTCCTGTCCGGCAGATAGTAAGCGCCGATCCCCTTCGCTAAGCAAGCCCGTACGATGCGGAAAAAGGAGTTCATTAAGGCTTACCAATGTCGACTGGTCCGGCTGGTCCTGCGTCAAATTAACGATGCGCTTCTCTTCAAGCGTCTTGCCGAGATCAAGCGCAGCAGTCCGCGCAGTTTCAAAGTCGGGATGACCGACGAGGACAATCAACTGGTTCGAACCTTGTGATCTTTCCGCGGCTTCGGCCCGGGCGACCCACTCCGCCTCTTCCGATTGGGGAAGCATTGCAACGATATTGGTATCAAGCGGAAGGCCATCTTGCAGTCGCCAGCCGATAATCGCCATAGCACTGCACAGCAAAGCGAGATAGATCATGAGGCCAGCGCGATTCACGGCTGCTTTTCCTTGGCGGCATCAGCTGCTGCGCTGACGTCCGCCACTGGTGCCACTTTTTGATCCGAGAAGGTAATTACATCGCGATCACCGTTGCTTTTCACAATCTCTACCGTTTCCAGAAAGTCACCAATCTCGAAATTGAGATAGGCAAAGGGGAGTGTCAGGCCACTGGTTTTTGGAGAAAAGCGCAACGTATATTTCTCATCCGCGGGAAGGAGCTTCGTTCCTGCCATTTCCTCAAGCGGTGTCCAGTTTCCACTCAAGCTGTTTTCAAGCGTATCGCGCAACAATTTAAACCCAGGAAACTGCTTGAAGCTGAGACGTGTTACCTCAGCGCCTTTCAAACCCTGACTGAGCCCATCTTCATCGATGACCATGCGACTGAAAAATGGCTTTTCCGTCTGCCAGATCAACGCCGATTTCGGCAGGAGGAAAAATTCCCCCTCCGATAGAATCGGTCTGTCGAAATCGCGCAAGTACCGAGCCTGAACAAACCGGCCCATCACCGCCTCCCCCTCGCCCAGGATCAGCGGAGCCGACCGGACCGGAAACGCAGCCAAAATAATCATGGCGCATATGAACAGGCGGATTGATTTTAGCACAGCAGAGCTTCAACTTTTCGAAATAGAATGGGTGGTGACTGAAACAGCATTTCCTCGGAGTTCTTATCAATCGCCACCTGAATTGTAAATCCCCGTGTCAGCCGCTCACCCGTGTCTACATCCGTGATCTGGTAATTGATTTTCAGCCGATTTTCATATTCCGCAAGGTCAGCGGCGACCCGCACTTCCTGACCAAACCGGATCGACCGGATATATTTGATGCGCATATCGACAATTGGCCAGAGCGAAGCCGCTCTCGCTCATCTGCTCATAATTATAGTCCATCTTGTCTAGGAGGGCACATCGGGCCTGCTCAAAGTATCGGGCATAATTGCCATGCCAGACAATTCCCATCGGATCAAGATCATAAAATTGACATTTCAGAGTAATATCCGCCGATATCATGTTGTTTCCTTGTTATTCTTAACCGGTAAGGGTTTCTTTTCTGGCGCGGCCCAGAAATCATAGAAATTGTACCATTGCTCCGGATATTTTAGGCAATTTTCCTGCAAGATTTTCGCATAACCCTGCATTGGTTCCGCCAGACCATCGTGCGGTGGACGCCCGCGCTTGACCCGATCTGTAATCTTTTCGAACAGAATACGGTATTTTTTCTCGTCGCGAAGACAATGAAGCGAATAGACCGGACTGCCGAGCAATGCCGCTATGATCCACGCTCCCTCTGAAAAAGGCGCCGGTTCACCCAGAAAATCAATATTCCGAATACGCTTGCCGCCTTCTAATGGAATTCGGTCACCCGCAATCACAATCCAGTTGCCTGCCGCAAGCTTCTCCTCAAGAAGGATAAGCGTGGCAGGACCTATATCCTGCACTTCCATAATATCAACTGTTGCGGCTGGATTAGCCTCGCTCAATATCTCGTTAAAGCGGACGGCGTTGCGCGTATGAGCGAAGACTGTGATGTTTTTAATGCCGCGTGCCGCACCGACGGCACGAAGAATATCCACATTGCCAAGATGCGATGTCACCACCATAACGCCAGACTTCCGTTCCGCTAACTTGTCCAACATGCCGAGGTCTTCTTCAACAATATCGTTGAGGCGGATATGACCGATCCAGGCTGCCAGTTTATCGAGTGCCATCGCCCCAAAGGAACGATAATGCCGCCAGAGTTGCCAAATGTTCGGCTCTCGCACCTCGCCCTGCGCCACGTATACTCGACGCCAAAAGCCGCGCGACGCTTCGCGCTGTTCCCGCCCGGTCACAAAAAAATAGAGAAGCACGGGCTGCATCGCGTACCAGCAGAACCGACGCCCGGCAACACGATATAAGGAAAAGAGTATCTTCAGGCCAAGCGCCGCCCCTCGCTCACCTATACTTCCCCAATGTCGCGGCTCTTGTATATCGCCTCTCCGATTGCGCAAAATCTTGGGCACCTGAGTGAGCATCCCGAGAACGAGCCGCGTATGCATCTTGGTAATCAGCCAGTTATCTGCACCAAGACGGAAATTAGAGATATTGTCCTCAGGATAGGTCACATGGATTGGCAACATCCGGACCGGAGTGCCGCGCCAATATATTCGCACCATGATCTCGGTATCAAAATCCATATAATGGCCGACTGGCTCACTATCGATGACGTCAATCGTCGCATTCAGCGGATATATCCGATATCCACACATACTATCCGTAATCGTTGTCGATAGCGTTTCAATCCAGACCCAGACATGGGTGATCCAGCGGGCAAATTTTCGGGAGGCCGGTATTGTTTCATCATAAATCGGCTGACCACTGATCAACGCCTCGGGATGTACCACCGCGAGGTCAATCAGTGCCGGGAGAGCGTCGACATCATGTTGTCCATCCGCGTCAATCTGTAAGGCGTGAGTGAAGCCCTCCGCTGCGGCGAGACGAAATCCAGCCATCACGGTCGCCCCCTTGCCGCTGTTCTGTGGCTGACTATGGAGCGTCACCCCCTCTTCCGGGTCATGAAATTTCTCCAACTCGGATTTTGCCGGCTCCTCGCTGCCATCATCGATAATAAAAACGCGAAGCCCTTGTCCCTTCAGCGCCCCGATTACCTTGTCGATATGGCGATAATGATTATAGCTCGGCACAATGGCCGCGAGGGAAAAATTCATGGTGCCGTCAGTTCAAAATACCCTGATGAGCAGGTCTCATCCCCATCCCGGTAGGAGAAAATAAGACGCCGCTTTTCCCGGTTCCATTCCAGGCGGAGAAAGAGAAGACTATCCGCAACGATCAATCTTGAAAATTTAAGCTGGCCCATGCGCGTGAATGGCCCGTTAAAACCAAAATGCTCCCGGCCAAGCTGTGCAGCCCAGTCAATTTGCGCCACGCCAGGCAACACCGGCTCATTCGGGAAATGCCCCTGAAACTGAAAAAGGCCCGCATCCACAAAAAGTTCAATCTCAATGATGTCCCCTTCTCGCTGTTGACTGCGAATTTCAGGAAAGTGGCGGATATTTGACCATTTTATTTCAGCGTTTTCAGTCATGATCAGGATAGTTTAGTTCGACCTGCCGGGACCGGCAAATAGTTCGTTCAAAGCCGGTTGCTGACGTTTACCTTGAGCATTAATGGGTATCCGCTTAACAAAACGCCAGCGCTTCGGCAGCGCCGCATTCTCCAGGTTAGGCGAAAGATCCCGCCGCAAGGCGCGCCCCAAACGAAAAGCACCGATTTCTTGATGGCGCTGCCAGCCAGCCGGGCTTAACTCGACCACTGCGACAAGAGTTTCCTGCTCTTCTTTAAGGATAAAGACTGCTGTTTCCGCGACTAAATCCGATTGGGCCAGATATTTCTCGACTTCAGCAAGGGAAATGCGCTTTCCTTCAATTTTAACGAACTGATTAGCCCGTCCCATCAAGATAAAACTTCCGTCATCAAGCCGTTCAACTATGTCATTAGTCGTATCCCAATCTTTACCATCGGTATAATTTGATTTTACACTGAGCAGCCCTTGCGCATCAATCCGTGTCTGCATGCCTGGAAGCGGCGTGAAGGGCGTGCGCTGTTGTTCCTGCTGACGATGGGCGACACCGCCGGTTTCGGTGCTGCCGAATACCTCCGTCGGTAGCGGGCCAAACTTTGCGCGTGCATCTTCAGCGGCCTCAAACGGCAAGGGGCCACCGGCCGTGAATATTACCGGTGCCATTTCTTCTGCGGGTAATGGATCAAACGGTGGAATACGTGTCAGATGCGCCGGACTAGAGACAAAACAGGCACCAGGAGGCGCGACGGCGAGCAACTCCTCCCAGATCTCAAAGGTTTGCGAAAAAAACAACCGTCCCTCACACAGCGGGAGGAGGAGCTTGAAGTAAAGGCCGAAGATATGCTGATGGCTAACGGTCCCAAGTGTTGCTGCGCCTTCCAGTTCACGTCCCCATCTCTCATCCAGAACTTCCAGTTCATTCTCAATCTGCGAAAGCGTCTTGGGCACCCTTTTTGGAGTGCCCGTGGAACCAGACGTATAAAAATCAAGATATGAGCGATCAGGGTCAAGCTCCTTGAAGTCAGTGATCGCCCCTTTTGAGCCATCAATCAAAATCTGATGATCACCCCCGGCCCCCTCAATATCGGAAAGAAGCGGACAGTCCTTGCCCACAAAATGTGCTAGCATTCCCGGCAAGGCATTGGGCGGCACAACGATACGGCAATCGGCATGCAGCGCCGCCAAGAATCCGGTGGCGAAGGCATAGCTGCTTGTGGTGGCCAGCACCAGCTTACGTATATTCTGTTCCTTTAATCGGACGCAAATATCCGCAACTTCATGGCTTAAGTCATTGAAAGTCTTCACCCCGTCCGGCGTGGTCGCGACGAGTGTTTCTCTGTCATGGCTGGAGGATAGCAATTTCGATAGCGGGGTAAACACCAATTAACTCACTTTTTTGCGTTTCACAAACAACCGGAGAATATATTCTCCCCCGAACATCAGGCCAATCAACAAATATGAAATAAATCCATTGTAAAGGGTCCATAAGGCCAGATCGGCGTATAGCGCCGTCCAGAGCGAAATGGAGGCATTAACGAGAAAGAAAATGACCCAGGCCTCCGTCACATGACGCGTATAATTCATCGCCTGAGCATCAAGCTCGCCTTCCATCATCCGTGCAAACCGTTCGATTATTGGCGGTGGGGAAATCAGGGAATAAGCAAAGACCGCCGCGAAGGAAAGACTGATCAGCACGGGATAAGCCTTGATAGCGAGCATTTCATTGATCGCCAGCAGAGCAACAACCGCGCCCAGCACGAGCAGATATATCCAGGCTTCCGATTTGCGTGTCTGCCGGCTTTTGTTTAACAAAAGGCGCAGAATTAGAAAAGCGACAAGCGCCAGTCCGACAACCAACGGGGGAAATTTCATCAGTCCGAAATAGACGATTAAGGGATAGGCAATACTGATCAGGACGAGCAGAAGGTCCAGCGGCCCTGCTTTAAGCCGCCAAGAGGGCATGAACCCGATCCACCACATCACCCACCGAGCGCACAGTCCGGAATTCATCAGGTGGAATTTTCTTTCCCGTCAGATCCTGCAGCTTGACGACCAGATCCACCGCATCGATGCTATCAAGATCCAGATCTTCATAAAGCTGAGCGTCTTCGGAAATGAGGTCCGGCGGAACTTCGAACATATCTTCAAGATATTCGCGAAGTTTTTCATATATCTCGTCGCGGTTCATGCCCCTACTACCTTCCTTTCGGATGTAATGAAGCGCGCGAGATTGCGCACAGAAGCGAAATGCTCCTTCAAATCATCAGTTTTGTTATTAATTTTAATGCCGTAGGTTTTCTGTATGGCAACACCGAGTTCCAATGCATCGATTGAATCGAGCCCCAACCCATCCACGAACAGGCGCTCCTCACTGTCAATCTCCTCGGGCGTAATATCCTCAAGGTTCAAGGTCTTGATCACCAGCTTCTTAATTTCAAATTCAAAATCATTCATTGCAAAGTTTTCCAACATAATACTGCTCCAACTCTCGCGTGAGCTTGCGTACCTTTAATGACCTTGGTTCATGCCTCAGATAGTCGGTCATGTCCAGTTGTTCGTCAAAGGTAATATCAAAACGAGCCTGGCGCGGAGGGATAGCATACCAGGGACTTCCTTTCGTTAAGGTTGACGGTTTGCATATTATTGTCACTAGCTGGATTGGGGCGCTGAAATGCGTTGCAATATTGGCGACTCCGCGCTGGAATTTAAGCGCCTGCCCCGGCACTGACCGGGTGCCTTCGGGGAAGACCAGAATGTTCTGTCCGTTCTTCAGGGCCTTCTCACACTGAGCCAGCATCATTTCCGCATCACCATCATTGCGGATATATCCCGCCGCACGCATCACGCCGCCAAGATAGGTATTGTTCCAGAGCTCATGCTTGACGATACATTGCACATTGGGCATCCGCGACATCAGAAAGACCGTATCGAGCAATGATGGATGATTGGCGACGATAAGAGCCCCGCGCACATCCTTAATTCTTTCAGTATCATGGAAGCGGGAGTCAATAATGCCACCGACCCGAAGCAGATAAACGAAAACCCGAAAGGCGTAATAAATGGTTTTACGTACACGGCGAATGCGCGACGTTTCATCCTTGGTAAAAAAGGCAATGGGCGTAAAAATAAAAATTGTCATAAATATGCCGCCAAGACCAAAGAAGGCAAAGGCGAGGCCCGTCCCGATCAACCGCCAGACATAATTTAACCGGTCAAGCATGGCGGCGACACGACCAGTCACCCTCCGGGCCGGACCAGTTCCAATCAGTTTCCCCACGCAGTAGAAACCGAATAAAACTTGTGAGCGGATCCCCCGGCGCAGGCCGTGTCTCTGTACCGGAAAATCCGAGGGAATATGCCTCTCCACCGTCCTTCGCTTTACTGATGAGCAGCGCCAGTGCACAGACGGGCACATCAGCATCCTGGAAGGGCGAATAGAAATCAGGGAGTGTTTCATCAGCATGCAACAGCAATACCGGTGAGGTCGGGTCTTCCTTAAGACATGTCAATGCCTCTATTAGGCCCAGACACAGGCTTTCCTCACCAGCGGCAATCGCTGTCTGCGCCGCTCGGTTTTTACTGACAATGGACAACATACCGGCAAGAGAGTTATGCACCGACATACCAAAACCGGTGGGGGAAATAGGCTCCTCCACCGCCAGGCTTTTCAGCAACGACAACATTTGCGTTACATTGCCGTTGCGAGAGCTGAAAACAACACGGGGAGCCTCTTCTACCTCGACATCCATAGCGACACGTAATGCAACTTTACCCAACCGGGAAAGTCGTCGACGCAGTCCTGCCGGGAGGTCACGCACATCCGGCGTGGCCTCCTCGACTGGCAAGCCGACATCGTCGTCAGCCCATAGTCGCCATGCCTCTGGACTATCGAGGGACGGTGCCCAAGCAGACCAGCGCTGAACCGCAAAAGGAATCCCCGCCTCCATCAACCTTCCTTACGCCTGAAGGGCGGCGACGTTCAGACTCTTGTTGATATCGTTCTGCAAGGTCCGGATCCATTTATTATAGCTCCGGTGAATTTTCGATCCATCATACAGCAAATCAACGCTGGAAACATAATTGATCGAATAGTCTTTCTTGGAGTAGGTGATGTCAATGACTGCAACATGTGTGCGGTTGTGCAAGGTTGCCTTCATCTTGCCCGGCGTAACTTCGTTGACAACCCAACCACGGTTAATGGCGGCAGTCTGGATGATTGTACCAATATTTTCCAAGGATGTTTCCTGAAGCTTGACCGGAACCGGATTAGCTTCGGCATTATAAACAGGCTGAACACGCCCAAAGCACCCGCTGACCAAAATTGCCAGTGCGGTCACCATCGCTAATTTAAAAAACTGTTTCATCGCTCTCGTCCTTCCAAAGACTACATACCCAATGCCCGATTCTCCGGCCGGGCCAACCGGCTGCTGAAATGATTTACAATCCCTGAGATTGAATTGCCAGTACGAAACTGACTTTTTTATATCACTCACATTTTCTGCTAGCGTATAGTCAAGGTATCATTCTTAGCAATCTGCTGATATTGTCAGCACCGCCCCACCAACGGAACATTTTTGGTTGAAACTAGAAGGTGTAAAATCAGTCGATATGAAGGCCGCTGTTCTTTTCGAAACCGGAAAACCCTTGCGTCTTATTGACGGAATTGAACTCCCCGCCCTCCTCCCCGGCCAAGTCGAAGTCGAAATCGCCTACAGCGGAGTCTGCCACAGCCAGCTTATGGAGGTTCGTGGAAAACGCGGGGAAGACAAGTATTTACCACATCTACTCGGTCATGAGGCGACGGGAGTTGTGAGGGCCACGGGCGAAGGTGTCCGCAAGATAGCCGTCGGCGACAAAGTTATTCTCGGTTGGATTCTGCGGCGAGGGAATGGAAGCTTCGGGCGCACTTTATAGCTGGCGCGACCATGTCATTAATTCCGGAGGTATTACTACATTTAACGAACGAGCTATTGTGGCGGAGAACCGTCTTGTACCTCTCCCTGCCGGACTCCCCATGGATCTTGGTGTACTTTTTGGATGCGCCATTCCGACAGGTGCCGGTCTTGCACTCAATGAAATCAACATCACTCCGGATGATATGGTTGTCATCATTGGTATCGGCGGTATTGGCGCTGTCTCACTCATGTACGCCCATTGCTGTAACCCAAAAAAGCTCATTGCGATCGATGTCAATGAAGAAAAGCTTGAAGCCGCGTTAAAACTCGGTGCGAGCCATGCGCTCAACGGTGGCGATGCCGATATTCTGGAGCAAGTCGTTGCACTAACGGACGGGATGGGGGCGGATTACGCCCTCGATGCCGCAGGACATACTGCAACCATCGAGCTTGCCTTTAATGCCGTGCGGCGCAATGGCGGACACTGCGTATTTGCATCTCATCCCGCCGCGGGCCAGAAAATTTCCATAGATCCATTCGAATTGGTTAACGGCAAGCATATTCACGGTAGCTGGGGTGGCGGAACCCGACCAGACCAAGACTTACCGCGCTTTTATCAAATGGCAGTGGACCAGAATTTGCCACTCAAAAATATGATCACCAAACGCTACAGCCTTGACAATGTCAACGCCGCATTGGATGACTTGGAAGCGGGCCGCGTCATGCGCCCCCTATTGGAAATCAATCCATCCCTTGGGGAGTGAAATGACAGCAACCCTGAAAGACCATGCCTCCCGAATCTCCGCCCAATGCGCGGAACGTGGCGCTAATAAGAAAATCGGCATGGTGAGCGGCAACTTCAATGTAGTCCATCCTGGCCATCTCCGACTGTTGAAATTCGCAACCGATTGCTGCGATATCCTTGTCGTTGCGGTCAATGCAGACGACCGGCTGGGCGTGCTGGTGCCTGCGCATCTTCGGCTAGAAAATATTGCCGCAATCAGCTACGTGGATTATGCCTTTATTCTTGAAGATGACCTTGCCGATGCCATTGATACTATCCGCCCGGACCTTATCGTTAAGGGCAAAGAGCATCAGGAATTGCATAATCCTGAGCGCGACGCATTGGCAGCTTATGGCGGCAAGCTGCTGTTCAGTTCAGGTGACGCGGTCTTTTCCTCAATTGACCTCATTCAGGCGGAGAGTGAGAGGCCAACCTCAAATTTTAATTTAAAGTCCTCCGCGAACTATCTGAATAGGCACAATATAAGGAGTGAAGATTTCTCCGCTATTCTCGACCGATTCGATAACCTGAATGTGCTGGTAATCGGCGATTTAATCATCGATGAATATATTACTTGCGATGTGCTTGGCCTCTCAAGAGAAGATCCGACCATTGTTGTCACACCTGTGCTAGAGCAGAAATTTATTGGCGGTGCCGGAATCGTCGCAAGCCATGCACGGGGACTTGGCGCAAAAACCAGTTATCTCACCGTTTGCGGCGACGACCATGAAGCAACGGATGGCCAGAAAAAGTTGGAGGACTATGGGGTCGAGGTCATACTTGCTCGTGACCCAAGCCGTTCGACCACACTCAAACAACGTTTTAGGAGTGCGGGCAAGACGCTCCTCAGGGTCTCTAAACTTAAACAGCACGCGATCGAGCAGAGCCTGCAAGACGAAATTTTCGATCATTTCACACGCCTTGCCGCTAATCTGGATCTTCTGGTTTTCTCTGACTTCAACTACGGAGTTTTACCGCAAAGCCTGGTTAATCGCATCGCGGCCTATTGCCGGGAACGCCAAATTCCGATGGTGGCAGATAGCCAAACTTCTTCTCAGATCGGCAACATCGCCCGGTTTGAGAAAATGCTGCTGCTCAAGCCAACTGAGGTTGAGGCAAGGCTCGCCATCCAGAACCATGATATCGGGCTGGTCGCCGTCGCAGAAGCGCTCGCGAGGAAATGCGACCCGGAGCATATTCTCCTCACCCTCGGTGCGGAAGGGACATTAATTCAGACGACCCACCCGGATAAAAGCGCATGGATGACAGACCGTCTTCCGGCATTGTGCGCGTCGCCAAAAGACCCTGCGGGTGCAGGTGACGCCATGCTGGTCTCCGCCTCTCTCGCGCTGGCCTGTGGCGCGTCCATATGGGAAGCTGCCTATATCGGATCGGTCGCTTCAGGATGCCAGGTGGCGACGGTCGGCAACCGACCACTCAGCATCGATGAAATCCGCCACGAGCTTGGTGTACTCTAACAGGAGGCGTTAAGATGGAAGCTCTCTTACTTGCCGCCGGCCTCGGCACCCGCCTGCAACCGCTGACGTCAGAGCTGCCAAAATGCCTTATGCCCATTCATGGCCGTCCGTTGCTAGGGCTCTGGCTCGAAATGCTGATAGCAGGTGGAATTGAACGAATTTTCATTAATCTGCATTATCTTGCGCCAATTGTTCGCGAATATGTGTCGACAAGCCCATATGCACAACACGTGCAATTTTTGGAAGAACCAGAATTATTAGGAACGGCGGGCACCTTGAAGACTTTCAGGGATGAAATTTCCAGCGAAGCTCTACTTTTGGCGCATGCAGACAACCTAACACTCTTTGATGTCGGTGATTTTAGGAATTCATTCAAAGACCGACCGAAAGACTGTGCACTCACCATGATGACATTTGAGACGGATGATCCACAGAGCTGTGGCATCGTGACCCTCAACAAAGAAAAAAGGGTCATTGATTTCATTGAGAAACCAAAAGCGGATATCGGCCGCCTCGCCAACGGGGCAGTCTATATAATGGAACTTGCGGCTATTGATAAAATTATGGCGGCAAGTCCTTCGATTACGGACTTCAGCACCGAGATACTGCCGCATTTCATCGGGCGCATGAACAGCTTCCATAATGATCTTTATCATCGGGATATCGGCAATGTAACGGCGTTGGCTGAGGCGCAGAGGGAAATTCGGGATAAGACGCAAGCAATGTCACTTATCTCTTCGGTTCCATCCTATTGGTCTGCGGATGAGACCCGTCAAAACTATCTCCGCCAGTTTCAGGCCTGTTTGGCATTAGCCTCACTCGATACAAAGACAATAGACCTGATGACAACTAATTAGGGGCAAAAGAAATGGACGTCCCTCCCTCAAAGATGTAGTTAATAGATGATTTTTAATGCCCCGCGTATTCACAGGAACCACGCCAGACTGACCGGTAATTTTTCATGACCCAGAATTTTTTAGTCCTTGGCAGCAATTCCTTCTCCGGCGCGAGCTTCGTCGCCCATTTATTGAAATCTGGATACGTTGTGCACGGCGCGAGCCGATCTGCCGAGCCCCATGACGCTTTTCTTCCCTATAAATGGATAAGCGAGAAAGATAATTTCCAGTTCCACCAACTTGATCTGAACAATGATCTCGACAAGATCATTGATCTTGTCGTGGCGGAAAATATCACCCATGTGGTGAATTTCGCGTCACAAAGCATGGTCGGAGAAAGCTGGGCAAACCCCGGGGACTGGTTTCGTACTAACGCGCTTTCCACGGTATTGCTGCATGACGCCCTTCGCAAACTGGATATTCTCGAAAAATACGTCCATATCTCGACACCGGAGGTGTATGGCAGCACCTCTGGCTTTGTCCGGGAAGATCACGTCCTGAACCCGAGCACGCCTTATGCCGTCTCCCGCGCTGCGGCGGATATGAGCCTCAACAGCTTTTTCAAGACCTACGACTTTCCGGTCACCTATACCCGGGCGGCCAATGTTTATGGCCCCGGCCAGCAGCTCTATCGCATTATTCCGCGCACGATCCTTTATGCGCTCACCGGTCAGAAGCTTCAGCTTCATGGTGGCGGACATTCGGAGCGTTCCTTCATTCATATCGAGGATGTTTCAAGTGCGACGCTTAAAATTGCGCTGAAGGGTGAGTTGGGTGAGTGCTACCACATCTCAACTCCGGAACTGATCAGTATCCGCGGCCTTGTGGAAAAGACATGCGCAGTTCTCGGTGCAGACCCTGCGGATATGATCGAGGTGGTTGGTGAACGTCAAGGCAAAGATCAAACCTATAGTCTCGATGACGGCAAGCTTCGAAAAACTTTAAATTGGTCTGATGAAATCTCACTCGACCAAGGAATTTCCCAAACCGTCGATTGGGTGCGGAACAATCTGGAAGCGCTAAAACAACAGCCGCAATCCTACATTCACAAACCATGACATTCTCCGAACTGAATAGATAAGGAAACTAGGTCAACAATGGGACAGGAAATCGATCTGCTGGTAAACTACCCGAAGACAAAGCGGGATTTGACACAGCGGGGAAATGAAAAGACCGAAGAAGATCGCGCCGTCGCCCGACAGTTCGGGGAGGCGTTTTTTGACGGAGACCGGCGCCACGGCTATGGCGGGTTTTCCTATAATTCTCGGTTCTGGCAGCCTGTCATACCGACTTTTCAGGAGTATTTCGGTCTTACCGGAACTTCCAGCCTTCTCGACGTGGGTTCTGCGAAGGGTTTCATGCTCCATGACCTGAGGGAGCTCATCCCTGGCATCACGGTGCGCGGGGTCGATATTTCGGATTATGCGATTAAGAACAGTATCGAAAGCGTCCGTGATTTTGTGTCCGTCGCCGACGCACGAGACCTACCCTTTGATGACAACAGCTTCGATGTCGTGATCTCCGTCAACACGGTTCACAATCTCGAAAAAGAGGATTGCGGCAAAGCATTGCTGGAAATTGAGCGTGTCTCACGCGGTAAATCCTTCATCACGGTCGATGCCTATCGCACGGATGAGGAATATGAACGCATGCAAGCCTGGAACCTGACGGCCAAGACAATCCTACATGTCGATGAGTGGAAAGCCTTTTTCAAAGAGATCGGCTACACGGGCGATTACTACTGGTTTATCCCATGACACCAGAGCTGACCAAATCACTGGCCCGCGGTATGCGCCGCATTCGCACGGTCGAGGAAACTATCGCCGCGCGCTATCGCGAACAGGAAATGCGCTGCCCGACCCATCTTTCCAGCGGACAGGAAGCTGTCTCTGCCGCCGCTGGCGCGCTTCTGCGGCACAGCGACCTCACCGTCAGCGGTCATCGGGCTCATGCGCATTATATCGCGAAAGGTGGAAACCTAAACGCGATGATCGCCGAGATCTACGGTCGAGTGACCGGCTGTGCCCGTGGCAAGGGCGGCTCCATGCATCTAATCGACGAGACCGTCGGCTTTATGGGCTCAACGGCGATTGTCGGCGGCACGGTGCCCGTAGGTGTCGGCCTTGGCTACAGCCTGATGATGAAGGGCGGAGATGATATCGCCTGCATTTTCCTGGGTGATGCCGTTGTCGAGACTGGCGTGTTTCACGAGGCCCTCAACTTTGCGACCCTGAAAAACCTGCCGGTACTGTTTATCTGCGAAAACAATTTCTACTCCGTCTATTCCCCGCTCGAAGTCCGCCAGCCTACTGCGCGGGAAATCCATGAAAAGATCGCTGGCTACGGTATTCATACGGCATCGGGAGACGGTAATGACGTTGCGGCGGTTCATGCAATCATGTCTGACGCAATAACGAAAATTCGGACGGGCGGCGGACCCGCCTTCCTTGAATTCTCAACATTCCGCTGGCGAGAACATTGCGGTCCAAATTTTGACGATGATCTCGGCTATCGCCCTGATCCGATGATCGAGGAATGGACCGCACGTGATCCTATCTCGCTTTTCGAAACCAAGGCCCTATCTAAAGGTAGTTTGAAACAGGCGGATATTGATGCCATGCAGCAAGAAATTGACGCGGAAGTGAACGCCGCGTTTGACTTTGCGCGTTCGTCCGATTTTCCGCCCGCGGAAGAGGCCGCGATGCATGTCTTCGCTGATCATATGACGGGAGGCATGCAATAACCATGCGCAGCTTTGCCAATGAAATTCGTGATGGTCTTGATCAGGCGCTGGCAGAGGACCCCAGCGTTCTAGTTTTTGGCCTCGGCGTTCCGGACCCCAAGGGCGTTTTCGGGACAACCCTGGATCTACAGGAAAAATACGGCGAGAAACGTGTCTTTGATATGCCAACATCAGAGAATGCCATGACAGGCATCGCGATTGGCGCCGCTCTTGGCGGCTTCAAGCCTGTTCTAACCCACCAAAGGCTTGATTTTGCGCTTCTTTCCATGGACCAGCTGGTCAATAACGCAGCCAAATGGCACTTCATGTTTGGCGGCAAGCGTAGTGTCCCGATCACCATACGGATGATCCTGGGACGCGGCTGGGGCCAGGGGCCGACCCACTCCCAAAACCTGCAATCCTGGTTTGCCCATATTCCAGGTTTAAAAGTTGTCATGCCGGCGCTTGCATCGGACGCGAAGGGCTTGCTCCTTTCCAGCATATTCGATCCCAACCCGGTTATTTTCCTTGAGCATCGCTGGCTCCATAACGCCCAGACGGAGGCTGCCGATACCAACAGGCCCATTCCGCTCGGCGAGGCTAACCTTCTGCGGGAAGGAGACGCGGTGACCGTCGTTTCCGTCTCCTATATGACGATTGAGGCGCTGCATGCCGTCGATGTCCTGAAAGAGCAAGGCATTTCATGTGATCTGATTGACCTCAGAAGCATCTCGCCCATCGATTGGCCAAAGATCGAGAAATCAGTGAAGAAGACAGGTAAGCTGCTGGTGCTGGACACAGGTTTCAAGAGCTTCGGCATTGCGGCCGAGATCATGGCACATATCACGGAGACCTGCTTCAGGGACCTGACACTCCCCCGGCTCGCTTAACGGCACCGGATTATTCGGAGTCGACCAGTCCGGCACTCACAAAGGATTATCATATTCGGGCCGAACATATCGCTGCCAGAATTGGGGAGATGACAGAACGTGAAATCTCGACCGAGCCAATTTTGAACGCCCGGAATGCCGCGCATGATGTGCCAGGCAACTGGTTTACCGGCCCGTTTTAGGGGCTCGCTTTGGCGGAAAAGGAAACGGGCAGATTGCTTTTTACAATTCTTAAAATCGCGATAGGAATTGGCTGTATCATCGCCCTGATCCATTTCGACTTTATCGATTTCAGCCTACTTGCAAATGCACTCTCCGCGCCGGGGGTTGTTCTCTTTGCCTTTACCTGTCTACTGTTCACTGTCTTTATCGGCGCGCTTAGGTGGCAGATCCTGATGCGCGCCCTGCACACGGAAATCGGCTATCTGCAATCCCTGAACTTCACTTTTATCGGTCAGTTCTTTAACGTCTTCCTGCCCGGAGCCTATGGCGGGGATTTTGTGCGCGGCGGCCTCGCCTATCGTCTGCACAAGGACAAGCTCGGCGCGATCATGATGAGCAGCCTCGTCGATCGCCTGACCGGCCTTGTCGGCTTGCTCGTGATTTCACTTGCTGTTTTGGCTCTGATCCCGTCGCAATTTCAGTTCTGGATCGGACTAATTGTTGTCACAAGTTTGGCGCTTGCGTTCTGTTGTCTTTTCGCCGCCGTTAAGTTTAAGAGGTTATTTATAGCGATAATACGGCTCATGCCGGGACCGTTAGAGCGTATTCTGATGCGTATATTCGAAACCGTCGTCGGGGCGCTTGAAAGATACTGGAACCGCAAGATGGACCTTGTCGCCGCCATCGCGCTCTCCGTATTTCAATATGTGCTGGTCCTGGAATCCCTGCACCTTCTCGGCGGTGCGATGGATATCACCGGCCTTTCCTGGATCGGCTATATTGTCTCAGGTGTCGCAGGGTTGTTTGCCAACGCCATTCCCATTTCTCCCGGTGGCCTCGGAATTGGTGAAGCGGCATTTGGTCAAGTCGCCCATCTGCTGGAGGATCAAACCACAAACACGGCCTATAGTTCCGTCTTTCTGTTGATGCGGACATTGACTTTGCTCACCGCAGTATTTGGCGTGATCCCCTTCCTGCTATATCGCGATACCGTAAATGCTGTTACCCGCGAGAAGGACAAACTACATCAGGGCGGCGCCTAGCCATGTATCAGAATGTCTTTTTCCTGCTGCTCTTGTCGATAATGGCCGGGCTGTGCCTGCATGTCCTTTCCAGTCGGCGACGCCATGGCAAAGGCATTTATCAAATGGCCATTCTGCTGCTGAACGGCAGCCTTCTCGTGATGATTTGCCTGTTTCTTTTGATCGGCATCGACCTCACTTTTGAACATCTCGTTATCGCGGTGGTGTTCATCGAAAGCTTTGTCGCAATTTACTGCCTTATCCTGATCGGCGTTGTCAATGACTCCCCAACCCTCGCCATTGTAAAAGCTTTGATGTCGGCCAGGCCGGAAGGACTAACTGAAGAAGACTTGGACAAATTTATCAAAGCGCATCCGTTTGTTGGGTCTCGGCTGGAGGCATTACAAATTACAGGCGATGTTGTCGAACAGGACGGCGTTATCGCCCTGACCATCAGATCACAATGGATTGTTCGGATAATCTCGCTCTACACGCGGCTTTTGCGTATTGAACGGGAAACCGGCTAGATCATGATCACAATATTTACCACCATAGTCAGTGTTCTCTCCATCGCGGTTATTTGTGATCTGCTGATCGCACGGACAAGCGGCAAACAATTGCTCGGGTATATGACGAGCTTTGTAATCACACTAATCGGGCTACCGCTGGTCCTCGTGTCTGTCATGACACCCATCGATATTTTTGCGATGGTCATCGCGCTCGGGATCGCCCTGATGTGGTGGTTTATTTATCTCAACCTTGTACAAGCCGTAGAGTCTTCCTTACGCATCCGTATGCTTCGAGAGATTGAGGCAGAAGGCGGCTCAGTCGATATCGATAAGCTCAAATTAATCTATAACGATGACCGACTGATCCGTATTCGACTGAAACGCCTTGAAAAAGGTGGCGCTGTTATCCTGAAAAACGGACGGCATCACCTAAATTCCGGAAAGCTGGAAAAAGCCGCGCATTTTTTTACAACCCTCAAACGTCTATTATTAAACCGTCGAAGCCAGTTTGATGCTTAAGTCCGCCGTGAACGCCTATCCCCAGAACATGTTTGATCTACTGGAAATAAACAGGCTACCTTCCTTGTAGGAGGTCGGAACATCCCCTAGAGTTTCTACTTTCTGCCATCCCTTCTTCTGGGAGAAGAGGCTCACACCGAGACTGCTGAAGTAGCTATATAATTCGTCCGCGTTTTCTGGTGTACCGACCTCGACAACGGCGTCAAGTTTTTTCCAGTACTCAGCCGGAATGGCTTTCAGGATAACCGTCTCATGGCCTTCCGCATCGATTTTCGCAAAGTCCGCCCCCTTGAAAACATCTGAAGCGGCTTTGACCTCGACCATATATTTCGTGAGATCGCCATAGGGATTGCTCTTTGCGCCCGCCAGGTGGCTACCTGTTGTATTTCCCTCAACCCGGATAAACTCCGCCTGCCCGTTGGTATCGGAAACAGCCGCCTTGACCGGGGTCACGTTCCCGGTAACTCCATTCACTTCCAGCCGGCCTTTCAGCCAGTCAAAATGCCTGTCGTCCGGCTCATAACTAGTGACCGCGAAGCCAAGTTTCGCCATCAGGATGGAGTGTAGGCCCAAATTTGCACCGATATCGACAGTCTTCTTATAACGGTCCTTGTTAGCATGATAGAAGCTGAACAAAATTAGCTCGTCCAGCCCGAAAAGATCGAGAGAGTCGATTGCCCCCATTTTCTGATAGGGCATCACCAGATTTCCAAAAGGCCCGAAAGGAACAGGCCCTCCTTCCTCTGACGTAAAGGCAGAATTTTTGATAAATTCAAGGCAACACGCGTCGAGCAATTTATACAGTGGACTAGTGCGTGCATGCAGCGCGGATGTTGTCTGCAAGGCCTCGAATAGATTATTTTCCGCTAAGTTCATCACATGCTTTCCCGTTATTCGAATAGTTAGAGTGTGCCATCTTTATCCAGTATATTTCGGAACGACCATCTCTTCTTCCAGAACTTTTTCATCCAGGGCCGGAAGCTGATCTTCAAGGGCCGCGCCGAATTTCAATACCGGATAAAGCCGCTGGTCCGGATTGATCTCGACATTGACAAAGATGGGGCCGGTTTCCGCATATACCTGCCGAAGCTGCGACTGCATTTGCGCCGGATCGTCAATGGTGACGGTCTTCAGCCCCATGGAGCTGGCAACGGCAGGGAAATCGGTAAAGGCAAGGCCGGACGGTTCATGCACGCCGACGTAATTGGCGCCGAGCCACGTCTCCAGCGTCTGTTTCTGGATCCCGTGCCCATGATTATTAAAAAGGAATATCCGGAGCTTCATCTGATGTTTGACGACAGTTGCCAGTTCGGGCAGGCAGATCATCAGTCCCCCATCCCCGATCAGGCAGGTGAACGCCTCCTCAGGCTCCGCCGCCGCCGCACCAATGGCCGCAGGTAGGGAATATCCCATGGGCGTATTGTTCCAGGCGCTGTGAAGACGCTGGCCGTGCTTGAACTGGAAGGCATTACAGGTCCAGGTCAGGTTGCCCCCCGTATCGGCAAAAATCGTCTCGCCTGCTGGGACGAACCCGGACAATGCATCGATAAACTGGTAGGCATTGACAGTGCCCGGATTTGGTTCCGGATCATAATTCTCACCGCCAAAACGATCTTTCCACTGAGCGATCTGGCTGTGCCATCCGGTAAATGCCGGTGATTTATGCGTCGCATATTCGTCGATAATCGGCAGGGCATCCTCCATGCGGGCGGCAACCCGGTGGGAGATCGCAATGCCAAATCCATCAAACTTGTCCATTTCGCCGACGCTGACATCTACCATGGCAATTTCGGCTGCGCGCGCGAAAGACGGCAGGATCCCGCCCGTCAAATTCTGGGAAAGGCGCGAACCCAGGCACAGCAAAAAGTCTGCGTTCTGCACGACATAATTCCCGATGCGCGGCGCATAGACCCCAAAACTGCCGATTTTAAGGGGGTGGTCATGGGGCAGAAGATCAACGGCAGCCCAACTTGAGAGAACCGGCGCGCCAAGCCTGTCGCATAAAGCCGCAAGATCATGGCCGCACTCCGGGGTTTTCAAACCACCGCCCAGAATAACAGCCGGACGTTCGGCCGCGAAAAACCGTTCCATGACGCTATGAAGGGGCGCTTCAATGTCCGGTGTAGGTAAAGCTTCCGGCGTAAATCCCACGAGTGTATCGGGGTCAATCTCGGCGCGCTGAAAATCATCCGGGATATCAATCAATACAGTGCCGGGACGCCCTTCAAACGCCATATGATAGGCTTTTTCCAAGCAGTAGCGAATATCCTCTGGCTTCTTGAGCTGTACCGCATATTTCGTCACGGTCTCGAAAATGGAAACGACGTCAGTCTCCTGAAATCCGCGCTGGCGGATGTCGAGATCGCCTTTCAACCGATGTGATGCCACCTGTCCCGTCAGCATCAATGTCGGTACACTGTCATAGAAGGAACAGCAGGTACCGGTCAGCAGGTTCGTTGCGCCGGGTCCGCTTGTCGTGATCGCCACGCCGAGTTTCCCGGTCCGCCTTGCATAGCCATCCGCTGATATCGCCGCGCTCTGCTCATGTTGAGAGCAGGTAAAGTCGATGGCAGGATTCTTGGAGACAGAATCCAACAGATGCACCGCTGCGCCGCCTGACATGCCGAACACCTGCGTCACGCCCTTGTTGGCGAGAAAATCTATGACATAAGAAGATAGTTTCATCGATCCCGTCTCAATTTTTCACTCGCTTTTATGCTGATTGCCAAAGCGGCGCAATCGGAACATGTCATTATCTTCCCGAAGGGCCTTGACAAGTTCTCCCCCGCCGTCTCTCCAATCGTCATGAACAACAGAAAAATTTCGGCCCGCTGTTTCAGGATGTGCGAAGCACCATTTGATCAGAGCATAGATATCAGAAATAGGTGTCCCCTGCTCCCGCGTTTCAACGAAGGATCGGGTTGCTACCAAGTTATCGCCCGCGGCTTCACCCGCTGCAAGCGTCTGGTCATGTATCTTGCTGGCAACCCAACCTGTCCCAAGGGCGACGCAATGTAGGTCCGGTGTTTCATCGCTGATAAGCTCGCAGAACTTCACCAGCATCACCTTACCGAGTGAGTATGCGGAATAGTTGGCAAAGGCGCGGTTTATAGCTCCCCCACAAGGAAAGCCACCTTTGCAGACCCAGTTGGTCGGCGATAAGGATAGAGATGATGGAGCAATTCCAACTGGTGCAATGAATTGATCATGATGGATTGACGCCAGCTGCTGGCCGGGAGGTCGACGAAATGACCGATTGGCTCCAATAATCCAACAGCGGAGATATATTCATCCCAAAAAAGGCCCCGCTCCGCGAGAAAAGCCAATACATCAAGGACTTCTTTCTCCTTCGCGATGTCGCAGGCGATCAGAAAAACATCGTCTCGATCAGCCAGTTCGCCAAGATGTTCGGGCTGGCGGTATGTGCCGATCACCTGGTATCCTGCCGCAAGATAGAACGTCGCCAATTCCCTGCCGATGTCACTTGAAATTGCCGCAATAAATACTGTTTTCGGAGTCGTCACACCAACAAGCCTATCTGCATCGCGAACCGGATCCCTGACAGGCCAGAACCCTCCGCCAGCCACTCTGCTCCAACGGGGAACCGACATTCCGATTTGCATTAACTATGACCTGTGTTACACAGTTTGAAACTTTTGACAAGTAGGGGAAAGAAAGACCGGCGACGGCGATTATTGCCGCCATGTCAGGATCTTCGAAGGGTTAGATTTATGCGTCTATTGGTAACGGGGGCCTGCGGATATAAGGGATCGGTACTGGTTCCGAAACTTCTTGCGGAAGGCCATGAAGTAGTGGCTTACGATATCCAGTGGTTTGGCAGTTTCCTGCCCGCGCATGAGGCCCTCACCGTCGTTCAGGGGGATGTCCGCTTCTTCGATACGGCGTTGCTTGACGGTATCGATGCTATTATTCATCTCGCGTCAGTTGCCAACGACCCCTGCGGTGATCTCGACCCAAAATTAACTTGGGAAATCAGCGCCCTTGCTACCATGCAGCTTGCGGACAATGCCGCCCGTGCCGGGATTAAGCGTTTTATCTATGCCTCATCTGGAAGCGTATATGGCGTAAAAGAGGAAGAGCAGGTTACGGAAGACCTCACTCTGCTGCCGATATCCGAATATAACAAAACCAAAATGGTTGCCGAGCGGGTGATGCTAAGTTACGCCGATCAGATGTGCGTGCAAATTGTTCGTCCGGCCACCGTCTGCGGAGTATCCCCCCGGATGCGGCTGGATGTCTCTGTTAATATGCTGACCATGCAGGCATTGGTGAATGGCAAGATCACGGTGTTCGGTGGGGAACAGGTTCGCCCCAACATTCATATAGATGATATTGCCCGGCTCTATATTTTCCTCCTCGACCATCCGGAAGTCACCGGCGTCTATAATGCTGGTTTTGAAAATTTGAAAATCATCGAGATTGCGGAGCGGATCGCGGCGAAAATTCCTTGCGAGATTGAAGTAACCCCGTCGAACGATCCCCGGTCCTACAGAGTGAATTCCGATCGCATCCTTGCCGCGGGTTTCAAACCGGAAAAATCCGTAAACGATGCCATCACAGAGGTTATCGCTTCCTATCAGCGCCGGGACCTGCGCGATGAAGATCGCTGGTACAATCTCCGCTGGATGGAGAATATGGCTAAAAGCGCTTAAGCGCCTCAATAAAGAATAGATTTTATGAGCCTTTCCTTCTCCGATTACAGCACACGCTTAAGCAACGCTTTGCTCGCTGCAAATCCTGAAAACATCAACACACTTTGCGATCACCTTCTCGCGGCCTGGAAGGAGAAACGGCAGCTCTTTCTTTGCGGCAATGGCGGTAGCGCCGGCAATGCAGTTCATATCGCTAATGACATGATTTACGGGATCGACCGCAAAACTGGCAAAGGACTGCGCGCCCATGCCCTGCCCGCGAATACTGCAATCCTGACCTGCCTCGCCAATGACGAGGGCTATGCCGAGATTTTCGCCAAGCAACTTGGCGTCTATGCCAACGCCGGTGACGCGCTCGTTGTTCTCTCAGGTAGCGGTAACTCTCCGAATATCCTTCGCGCGCTTGAATATGCAAAAGACAACGGATTAACCAGCTTTGCCATTCTCGGTTATAGCGGTGGAAAGGCCAAGGAACTTGCCGATTATCCAATCCATTTTGAAATCGACGACATGCAGATTTCCGAAGATAGCCAGCTGGTCGTCATGCATTATGCAATGCAATGGCTTGCTGAACGTGCCCGCGAAGTAAATCTTTGAGAATTCAGAATAACTAACTGAAAATGATAGAAAAATGATCAGTTTTATTGTTCCGGCTTTTAATGAGGGTAGTGCCATTGCAGATACAGTGGAAACGATCCGCAGCGTCACACGCCTCCATGAAATTGATGATTATGAGATTATTGCCATTGATGATGGCAGTACGGATGATTCCAGAGACATCCTGAGCTCTCTTGCTGCCGAGGATTCCCGGATCGAACCTATATATCACTCGACCAATATGGGACTCGGCCGATCCATCGTTGATGGTGTTCACAAGGCGCGAATGCCACAGTTCATTATCGTACCCGGTGACAATGACATCAGCACGTCCTCACTCAGCCTGATGCTGCATTTCAAAGACGCTGCGGAGATGGTGCTAACCGTCCCGATTAATAAAGAAGCCCGGCCTAATCTGAGGCAGATCATCTCCGCTACCTATCAGATATTGCATAACATATTCTTTGGTACGTCAGTGAGTTACCTGAACGGACCCGGTGTGTGGCCGACCGCGAGAGTCAAAGATCTCAAGCTTATCTCCAACCGCTTCTCAATTATTTCTGAAATGAATGTCAAGCTTTTGACCAAGGGGGTCGAGTTTGCCGAAGTGCCCATCTACCTGCAAGCGGATGAACCCACCCGAGGAACAGTGACTCTCCGTAATCTGGTTGAGGTGGTAAAAGTCTTTTTGATGCTGGTCGTTGAATTGAACCTGAAGCCTGACCGGCCAGAAAAAAACCACTTAACCGGATTAAAATCAACTTCGGCCGTTAGGTCGTCGGCGAAGGGGCGGGCATGGACAGGATCAAACGTTTTTTTGAAAATTACGAGACTTCGGCCTTCTTCCTGATCGTCGTGCAGCCGGTTTTCTACGCTCCTCTGCGCTTCACTGAGGCTCTCAATCAACGTCGTATTTTCTTTATGTTTTATGCGTTGTTTGCCTGTGCCTTAGTTGCCTGGACATCCAGCCTGTTCTCCGGCCCACTGCCAATCTACACTGCAGAACATGCTATGCTGTATGATTTCGAAAACACGGCATTCCAGCGGCGCATATACATGCTCTACGCGCTTGTTCTTTTCCTCGCGGCACTAATAGGAGCGATAAGCATCCGGGATCCAGCCTTTTCATATTTTTCGGAATTTCGGAAAAAAAACCGACTCGCCATACAGACAATTGTCGCATTGATGATCCTTTCTGTAACCCTTCCGGTTTTTTTCAATTATCTCGGAAGTATTACCGAAAAACGGGCCTTTTGGGCTGTTCTGGGCACTTTGATATTATTCGCCATTTTGCTCCGCAGCACTGAATCAAAACGCGGAGTATGGTTCCTTATTCTTTTCACACTGATTATTTTCTTCCTTTATTTTTTGCTGCCCCTGAAAGCGACCTTTATCGTTCAGAGAGATTATCTATGGGGACTTGACCATCATTGGACAGGTGTCATTGGCGGTGGATTACTCGCCAATATTTTCCCCGCAACTTCGACTTCTGCCCTGCCTGAATACGGGATTTATCTGAATAGGTTGATTGCTTACGCCAACTCGATGCCGCTCTTTAATGGGTTTGGCGGAACAATAAAGTTTCTCCAGGCTATCAATATCTTCTTCGCCCTGATGTTGCTGGTCATACTCATTCAGCGATTTGGAACCCGGCAAATACCGCTTGCCCTGCTCTCTTTCCTGCTCGTTGTTTTTATTATGGCGCCGACGCTGTCATCGGCCTCCCCCACATTGCAGGTGCCGAACCAGGCAACGCTGCGGTTTGTTTTTATCCCCCTCGCCCTATTGTTCGTGCCTTTGATGGCACGCGGTCCGACTATTCTTTGGTGGATAATAGCAGGAATTTTAAGTGCCATTGCGGCGTCATATAATCTGGAAACCGGGCTGGTCGTCTCGCTTGGTCTTGGTTTCGCGCTTTTTATCCGGTCAATGAGAAACGGCTACCTTATCGTTATTGTCGGCGGCATACTCTTTCTTGCAGCCTTTCTCTGCACCGCATACCTCGCAATTAAAGCGGGCGTGAATGGACAATTTGATCTCGCCGATATGTCGTCCCTGCTCAATCTCTTTGCGGCAGGCTATGGCGGCAAGGAATTCTACTGGTACGCGCCCTTTTTCATCATCATGGCGCATGTTTTCTATCTCTTCATCGGCTGGCTTCGCCGCTCCCGTGAAGATCGTGTTTTATCCAGAAGTGAGCTCCAGTCCATCGCCATCGTCGGCATGATTATAGCCTTTATGCCTTATGTCACCAATCGGTTCTATGCGCAGAACATGTGGATTCCCTATCTTCTCTATCTGCTGCTTATCCTGCCAATGATGACGAAAAAAACCTTACTCGGAAAAGCTCTTTTGTTGTTGTTTGTAATCGGTGTTCTCGCGCCGTCACAGCTGGAACAGTCGACTTTATTCGTAAAAAACCTCAAACAGACATGGACTTTGAAACCGGTGGAGACCTGCCTGAATGGTTTCACCGCGCCAAAGGAAGTCTGCGACTATGTCGGCGGGCAAGTAGCAGAATTAAAGAGCCGCAGCGAGAATGGCGATACAATCTGGATCAGTGCTGCCCCACTCACCTTAGCGACGCTATCAGGTATTGAGCCTTCCTTAAGTCGAGCAGATCCATTTGCTTATGCGCGCACGCCAGCATTTCAAGCTTCTTTGCGAGATGAAATCAAGGCGAAAGCACCCGATCTTATTCTTATCGACAGAGTCGATATACTAAACCCTCTCGGTATTCCGGCCGCCGTCGGCGACTGGCAAAAACGTCTGGTGAAAGAAGCGGGATACCGGATCGATGGAAAATCAGATTTCTGGCTTTATGCAAGGAAAATCAAATAAGGGTAGCTATAGAGTAGTCAGTCAGCTTGACGGGCCCGCAGGCTCGCGCCGAAATTCTCCCGAACGCCCATGCCCCCATCAGCGATCAACACCTGCCCGGTGAGGTAGGACGCATCTTCTGAACAGAGGAAAGAGACAATCGTGCCAATTTCCGCAGCACTCGCCGCACGCTTGAGGGGGACAATCGCCTCAATGATTTTCCTGTTCTCAGGGTTATCGCTGATCTTCATGCCGCCATCACGGTCAACAAGGCCGGGCGCGACCGCATTCACCCGGATACCTTCTGCCCCAAATTGACATGCCAAATAGCGCGTCATCTGCTCTAACCCAGCCTTCGAGACATGATAGGGCCAACTGCATTGCTCAGGGGCAACAGCGGTTGCCGTGACAGAGGAGATATTAACAATGGCGGGCATCGACGCCTTGCGAAGATGCGGCAAAGCCGCCTCCGCCAACCACGCAGTCGCTTGCAGGACAACCTCGGCATGCGCTGGCCAGTCTGGACCGTGAAGTCTTCCGATTTGCGCCTTGTTCCGACCTGGCGCCGCATTATTGATAAGCATATCCAGCGCGCCGAAGCTGGTAATCACGTCATTTACGGCTGAACGACACCCCTCCACCGTAGATATATCAGCCTGGATACTGATGACATGCTGATCTGAGTTGGAAAATGTCGCGGCATAGGCGGCGGCTGTCTCGGCATCTTTATCGACAATGGCGACTCGCGCGCCGCGCTCGACCAGAACCTTGACTATACCCGCACCAATCCCTTGCGCACCGCCGGTGACCAAGGCGACTTTGTCCTGATGCCGTTTAGCGTTCATTTCGTTCCTCACCTAAGATCGCGTAAACCTGGGCGGATCTCGATCCAGTTGACATTGGCTCTCTGATCATTGCGCAACAGGTCACCAATTACCTTTGCAATGTCATCCGGTAGCAGGTGCCAATCCTCATCCTCTACCCCGGCAAATCCCGTTGCCACCGCACCGGGTGCGACCAGACTCACGCCGATCCCGTATTTGCTCAAATCAAGAAAAAGGGCCTCGGAAAAGCCCTGAAGACCGAATTTAGTCGCATTATAGGCAGTCCCTCCTGGAAACGCATAGCGTCCTGCCCGGCTTCCCAGATTTATGATGTTACCCTTTGGCGATTTTTTAAGATAGGGGATTGCCGTTTTGCAGCAGTTGAACACACCATTCAGATTGATGTCGATCATGCTGCGCCAGTCATCTAAGGACATCGCCTCTATATTGGCAATATGCCCGACACCGGCATTATTTACCAACGCATCAAGACCGCCCATCGAGTTTGCCGCCTGATCCATCATCCCGGAGACAGCGTCATAGTCACGGACATCACAGACCGCGCCATCAATCGACGAGGTAGCCACAATATCTGATAATTCACGTTGTGCCGTCGCCAACTTCTCCGCGTTGCGACCGCAAATAAAAACCTGATGACCATCAAGCAGCAATCGTCGCGCTGCAGCAAGACCGATCCCGGCCGTGCCACCTGTAATCAGGACCTTGCTTTTGAAATATTCCCCCACTGTCGGCATAAATTCGCTTTACTGGACCGCGATGGGTTTTCGGAATAATCGGTGAATATGTGGATACCTCATCAGCATTTTTCCAAGCCCATCGAAGCTATCGCCAAATTCGTCCGCATAATTCTCTATCATCTCACGTTGATGTGGCTGATGTGTCATGGCATATCGTCCCTTGTCGGAGACCTGTATCTGCTGCGGTAAAACCTGAAAAGATTCCTTCTCTGCCGCCACCAGATCGAAGGAAAAATGGTCGCTCTCCTCTTCCAGAATGGTGAGCAGACGATGTTTGCGTAACAAGCTGAACCGCTCCAGGTCGGCAATATAGCTAGCCATCAAATCGTCAAGCCGGTTCAACTCCTCAAGCCAGTCCTTTAAAAGTGCAAACAAAACCCTGTTCATGTCATCGAGCAACAGGAAGAACGATGTCGCCTTCCCCGTGGACATTTCATTGGTCCCGCGCTCATCACTCAGCATTTCATCAATATGGCTGTGAACATGATCGGCTAGACTATCGACATTATCCCAAAGTCTTTCCGATGTGCCGGATTTGAAATCGTCGTACATGGCGGTAATGGCATCGGATAGATTTCGGCGGTTTTCATAGAACCGCAGAATGAAGTCAAACCAAGAAAGGCCCAAAGCCTTGCAGAGCCCCTGAATTTCAGCGAACACCTTGCCATTGTGCAGAATCTCGATCGTCAGATCCAATTCTCGGCAGGCAATATAATCATCGAAGGGCAAGGTCGAATTCGAGACCAGAATTTCTTCAGACTCGACGGCGGTAAAGGTTTCCCCCGCAACTTCATAGCGCCCGAAAGACCGTGGCATAATCCGATATTTGGTCTTCATATTATATTTCTGACGGTTTTCCGGCGTATTGAGAGCCGTTTGCGGCAGCATAATGAGTTGATACATACGGATATTATCAAACCCCATTTCCACGGTATCACGCAACGACTGCGTATGTGCAGTCACTGAATCACCAGGAAGACCCAAAATAAGCTCAGAATAGGTGCCGGTATTAGTAGTGTTTGCCATCTTCCCGGCTTCGGACAGTTTTTCAACGGAGATATTCGACCGAGCGACATTGGCAAGAACCGTTGGATCTGTCGACTGAAGGGATGCCGCCATGCTAACCGCCCCGTTCAACGATTTGACGATATCAACCACCCGTTCTTTCTGGTTTTTACCCGTCGAAACATGGACATACCTCGGGTAGTTATACTTTTCCTGACAGTCCGCGATGATGCGCGCCTTTTCATAATCCTGCTTGAACATGCCAAAATTAGCGTCAGATATATAAAGGTCGCGCGGGCCGCGGACGCGCTCCGAAATATAATGCATCTCGCGCTCAAGCTGCCCTTCGCGCTGGCTGACGAGATTATAATATTTGCTTCCCTCTGTGCAAAACGCGCATTTAAACGGACATCCGCGCGTCGTATGGATCATCGGTCCCAGGTTTTCATCGAAAAATTTGTCCATCAAGCCCATCAGGTAGGGTGACGGGACATCCTCCAGATCGAGCCTCGGGAGGGGAGCTCCCTTGACCACCTCATCGTCCACCTTGTAATGAACATTGCCTATTTCGCGGCGCTCGGCCTTGATGGCATCGACATCGAAGTCCGTCTCAATCAGGGTATCTAGCAACCGAACAAAAGCCTCTTCCCCTTCTTGGACCACATGGAAATCGATATCCGGATTTATGCGCCAGAACTCCGTGACCTCACCTTCTGACAGACCATAATTCGGACCGCCGAAGATCACGACAGTCTCCGGCCAATGCTTTTTGATCACTCGCGCATATTGACGGGAAATATCCTGGTTCCAGGAGTAGTTGGCAAATCCGATAACATCCGGCACGGCGACGTCAATAGCCGCACTCAGGTCTTCGGGATACTTGAAAAGCTCAACATCAACCCCTTCGGGCTTTTTTTCCAGCAGATAGGCGGCAACCAAGCCAATAGAAAGGGGGAAAACGTTGGAAGAAAGCACCAGACCGTTATGTGTCAGATCGGCGAGATAAATACGAATGTTTGCCATTAGTCCTGCAGTAATCCGGTTTTGATGAAAAGGCGTTAACCTTATACATCCTTCCCCTGGATTTGTCAGAAAAAACTACCTTTTTGCTCAGCTCACGGCGCGTTCAGGAGCATGCCGAAAGGTAAAAGGACGGCAAAGATGATCGCCTTGCTGGTCATTAAAACGGCCCATGATGAATAATCATCATGGGCCGCCATTTAGTTTCTCGATTTCAGGTTGCGCAATTAAGCGGCACGCACCTCTTTGAGGAAGCTCTCGATATCCTGCCGGAGGTTGCCGGAGAGTTCTTCGAGCTTCGTAGACGCTGAGAGTACCTGAGAAGCGGCCGCGCCCGTTTCACCCGCCTTGGCGGAGACTTCGCCGATCTTGGCGGAGACTTGCGACGTACCGCTGGAAGCCTCCTGAACATTTCGGGAAATCTCGTTGGTGGCTGCGCTCTGCTCTTCTATCGCGGAGGAAATACTGACCGTGCTTTCACGGATCGTATTGATCACGCCATCGATATTCCCGATGGCAGAAACCGCTTCCTCGGTCGCGAACTGCATATCGTTGATCTGCCCACCGATTTCTTCCGTTGCCCGTGCGGTCTGTGTCGCCAGGCTCTTGACTTCAGAGGCAACGACGGCAAAACCCTTGCCTGCCTCCCCGGCCCGTGCGGCCTCAATCGTGGCATTCAACGCGAGCAGGTTCGTCTGACCGGCGATATCATTGATCATATTGACCACTTCGCTGATCTTCCGGGCTGTTTCTGCGAGCTTGGAGACAGAGGTCGTGCTGCTGGCGGCTTCCGTTACCGCCTGCTCAGAGACGTTGTTTGCCTGCTGCACCTGACGGCTGATCTCATTGATAGAAGAGGTCAGCTCTTCGGCCGCGGACGCAACTGTCTGCACATTCGCAGAGGCCTCTTCGGACGCCACAGCAACAGCTTCTGACAATTCCTGTGACGATCCCGCCGTCTGGGTCATTGAATTCGCCGTGGCCTGTAATTCACGAACCGCATGGATAACCGTCTCCAGGACTTCCTGTACACGGCCTTCGAAATTCGCAATCAGACCAGAGATTTTTTCTGCGCGTTCCTGCTTGGCGGCGTTCTCCGCCTGCTCACGGGCGCGTTCATCCGCTTCCCGCTTGGATTCACGCTCACGTTCAGCACGCTCACGCTCTGCCCGTTCCTCTGCCGCCTGCTTAGCTTCCGCTTCAAGGCGCTGCTGCTCTAGGGCATTGTCCTTGAACACCTGTACCGCCCGCGCCATTTCACCAATTTCATCGCGCCGCCCCGCACCATCAATTTCAACGTCGAGTTTTCCATCTGCAAGTTCGCTCATACGTCCAGTCATCCGCCCGATAGGAGTCGCGATTGTCTTGGTCAGAGAGAACCCACTAACAATAGCCGCGATAATCAATGTAACCAGCGAAACAATGATCGACACCGAGAAGCGATTGATTGCACTTGCCTTTTGTTCAAGAGTTTGGCTCAAGATACCATCCAGTTGGGCACCTAACTGTTGGACAATTTGTCCCATCTTAGCGATGACGGCTTCAGGTTCGCCAGATACTTCAATTGCTCTTGCCTGATTTACCGTTAGGTAATTCCGCATCAGACCAATCTGAACATTGGCATATTTATCTTTCCACTCTTGGTAATGCTGGGTAAATTCGCTAACCAGCGATGAAAATTCAACATTATCAGCTGACAGTTCGGAGAGATTCTTATGCAGAGCATCAATTGCTCCGTTCAATTCTTCAAACTGCTCCAAACCTGCCCGATCTCCCGTCAAAAGAAAGTAAAGCAGCCCTTGCCGTTGCTCTAAAAATGAATTCTGGAATTTCTGGTAAGTGGACTGGAGCTCGCTCGCAGCACGCCCATTGTCGTCTGCATCTTGAATATCTGAGATAGAAGAAAATGCGACAATCGCCATTGCAAGCGTCACAACCACCAACAACGAGAAGCCGAGAGTCAACTTCTTTGCAATTTTAAGATTATTTAGGAATTTCATTTTCTCTCGTGCCTCTCTAATTACGCTGAGTTCTTGCGGCGCGCAAGTTCCGTCAAGTTATATTCGACGGTGATAGCGCCAATTGGCTGCTGTTTATCGTTCGAAATTGTCAGGTTGACCTGCACTCGCCACGTTTTGGTATTTTCGTTATATTCTGGCTCATCCACAAAAACGACATTTATGCCTTTACTGAAAGTTTTCTGGTATTTCGCTTCATCGCCTTGCCAGAAATCGGATGTGATCGCGCTTTGGCCAACATTCAGCCCTTTGGCATCGACAATAAAGATTTCTGTATAGAGACCATTGGACGCAGCCTGAATCTGGGTAAGATAATTTGAGAGCGGGTTACTCAGAGTTGCAGCGATCAAGGGCTGGTCCGGCTTCTTCGTCTCTTCTCGCCACTGTTGATCCAGATCGTTGATACTCTGTTCGCTAATATCCGCATATTTCCGATTGTGTGAGTCGATCGAAATATTGACAACTGGATTGGATAACCATTCCCTTACCTTCATAAGGGCGGCATCATCCACTAGGTTTTTATTCGGCGAATTTTCAGACGCCGATACAGAAGCCATAGTGAAAATCATAAGCGAAAATACGCTAAACAATAAATATCCGAACTTCTTACCCATGTGATCTCTCACCTTGTGATTCTTTCAAGAAAATAATATATATTAAATATACGGATATATCTTAAATATTACTTAACAGTATATTTAATAATAAAGTTAATTTCACATGCAAATATTTTATTAAAATAAAATCAATATTATCATATAATTCATTATTTATTTTATGAAATTAAATAAAAAAGCCCACGATGAATAATCATCATGGGCCGATTTAGTTTCTCGATTTCAGGTTGCGCAATTAAGCGGCACGCACCTCTTTAAGGAAGCTCTCGATATCCTGCCGGAGGTTGCCGGAGAGTTCTTCGAGCTTCGTAGACGCTGAGAGTACCTGAGAAGCGGCCGCGCCCGTTTCACCCGCCTTGGCGGAGACTTCGCCGATCTTGGCGGAGACTTGCGATGTACCGCTGGAAGCTTCCTGAACATTTCGGGAAATCTCGTTGGTGGCTGCGCTCTGCTCTTCTATCGCGGAGGAAATACTAACCGTGCTTTCGCGGATCGTATTGATCACGCCATCGATATTCCCGATGGCAGAAACCGCTTCCTCGGTCGCAAACTGCATATCGTTGATCTGCCCACCGATTTCTTCCGTTGCCCGTGCGGTCTGTGTCGCCAGGCTCTTGACTTCAGAGGCAACGACAGCAAAGCCCTTACCTGCCTCCCCGGCGCGTGCGGCCTCAATCGTGGCATTCAACGCGAGCAGGTTCGTCTGACCGGCGATATCATTGATCATATTGACCACTTCGCTGATCTTCCGGGCTGTTTCTGCGAGCTTGGAGACAGAGGTCGTGCTGCTGGCGGCTTCCGTTACCGCCTGCTCAGAGACGTTGTTTGCCTGCTGCACCTGACGGCTGATCTCATTGATAGAAGAGGTCAGCTCTTCGGCCGCAGACGCAACTGTCTGCACATTCGCAGAGGCCTCACCGGATGCAAGGGCAACAGCTTCTGAGAGCTCCTGCGATGCCCCCGCCGTCTGTGTCATTGAATTCGCCGTGGCCTGTAATTCACGAACCGCATGGATAACCGTCTCCAGGACTTCCTGTACACGACCCTCGAAATTCGCAATCAGGCCAGAGATTTTTTCTGCGCGTTCCTGCTTGGCGGCGTTCTCCGCCTGCTCACGGGCGCGTTCATCCGCTTCCCGCTTGGATTCACGCTCACGTTCAGCACGCTCACGCTCTGCCCGTTCCTCTGCCGCCTGCTTAGCTTCCGCTTCAAGGCGCTGCTGCTCTAGGGCATTGTCCTTGAACACCTGTACCGCCCGCGCCATTTCACCAATTTCATCTTTTTGTTCCTGGGAACCGATTTCGACGGTGCTATCCCCTTCAGCCAGCTTTGCCATAACATTGATGATTTCAGCAATTGGCTGTGTGATCATACGCATTGTGACAAATGTAACTGCACAAGAAATAACCAAGGCCAGAATCGCAATTACAACAAACGTGAGTTCAGTGTTATTAATTGCGTTAGTCGCTTCAACAAGGGACGCCTCTCCCATTTCATTCCAGAGGGTTGTCAAATCAGTAAGCGTACCGTACATCGTACGAAACTGCAGGTCTGTATCCACCATCATAATAACCGCGGTGGAGGTATCGAGTTCCGTCATTTCAACGACTTCGGTAGCGGCAACACCATAGCTTTTTAATTCTTTCAGTGCCTTTGCCAGAATCTCCATTTCAGTTTCGTTGAATTGACCATTTTCAACAGCACCGCTGAAGGATTCCGTCAGCTTGCCAAGCGTCGCTATAACTGTCTGCCGTTCTGCAGCGAGCTTTTCTTCATCGACACCAGCTGTGGTTTCTGAAATCAGACGAAACAATCCACCATTAAACGCTTGTAAATCACGCTGGAAACCGATCGCCTTCCCGATTTTTTGCGTGTCCTGTTTATGCAGGTCGGCCATCTTGGCTTGAGAATTATCTAGCCCGACATAAGCCACTACGCCCAATATGATCAGGGAAGCTACAAAAATCATCGGTGCGATGAATAGTTTGGTTGAAATCTTTAAATTTTTGACGTTCATGAGCCTCTACCTTCTCATTTTACAATACGGTGCGTAGAACGGCCGTTTTTGAGACGACCGTACTACGCGGAGGTTTACTTAGTCGAAGTAACCAATGCCGAAATAAACATCACCTGATCTTTTGACGTAGGTGTGTTTCTGAGCAATTTTCTTGGTTTCAGGATGCGTCCATTTATAGTCGACCCAACCAACACCGGGACCTGTGGCTACAGTCCGCATTTCTGTAACGAAATGTTTGCCGTCTGTGTCCTTCAGCTTTGAAAGATTTTTGCCAACCAATTTTTCGTTAGCGCCGTGAAAGACCAATTTTCCGTTATTAATTTCCGTAACGAAAACATAGAATTCACCCTTGTTAAAATCTCCGCCTTTTTTAGCGAAATCCTGAAAGGCTTGGTCCTGACCAACTGACTCATAATGGCTGACCGCGCCGTCCATCATGTCAACAACAGTGTCTTTTTTCTCATCAGCACTGGCAACGCCCGCAAACAAGAACATGCTCATACCGACAACTAGGGATAAAACTCGAGACATATATTAACTCCTAATAAAATAAATTTTCCGGTTCCTTGTACTTCTCCATCGATTAGTACAATTGAATCTATTAAGAGTTTCCTAATGCAACCCAAAAACCGCCGAACCGTTGAATTCTGATAGATTTCAGCATGAAACAGCCACCCAATTAAGGGGCCGCTGTTTAGTATTCAGGCAGCTGAGGGAAGTTAAAAAATCAGATTCCGAATACCGGCTGAAGCAACCGGCTGAAAAAGCCGGAGAACTTGAGCGGTGCATCAGTTGCAATCAGGCAGATGCAATCCTCCGCGGTATCGGCGACAGGCTGATGATGAACGTCGCTATCCAGATCGGCAATATCGCCAGACTGAAAGCGACCAAGGTCATCGATATAGGAGCCGCGCAGGATCAGTGTGAGTTCCTGCCCAGAATGGCTATGTTCGGGCATGGTCTTGCCCGGGGCGATTTTCAATAGTCGGAGTGTGCCCTTTTTCTTTTCTGACCCGGTTCTGGGTAACGGATAATGGCTGATGCCCGGGATCAATGTCCGCCAGGGAATATCATCAAGGGTCGCAGGCATCCGCTCCGCAAGCGGCATCGGCACGCCCGTATTAGAATAGTCGTGCATGCGGCGCGACTGCTTCTCTGAAATATCCTCTTGTAGAGTGCTGCCCGGGATTGCATCCGCCATCGCTGTTTCTGTCGCGGATAGGGTGGATGTATCTGTCTCCATTAAAAAGAGTCCCGCCATTTCCTCCATCAACTCCGCACTTTCACGGCATTTTGGACAAATCGCCAGATGCGTCGCCACGACGACCGACAGTGAGTCCGCAAGGGTTCCGTTGACATATGCCATCAGCGTGTCATCGCCAATATGATGTCGTATACTCATTGCAAAGCCTCCAGTTCCGCGCGGATCTTACCGAAAGCCAGCCGTATTCTGGACTTTACGGTACCGAGAGGAACTCCTAATAACTCGGCGATTTCGCCGTGCGATTTTTCTTCAAAAAAGACATCTTTATAATTGTCATCTGTTCCGGCGGCAACAGGGCCATCGCCTTTTGAATGCGTTCTCTATCCTGTTTCCGACTGACCGCCTGTTCTCCGGTTTCCGGCCCATCCGGCACAAAGCACGGATCTTCCGGGTCAGGTTCAGGGCGGCGTTCCTTGCGCAGTCGGTCAATCTTGACGTTTCTCGCGATCGTGTAGACCCAGGTAGAAGCGGACGCTTTGGAACTGTCGAAAAGTGCAGCTTTACGCCAAACCTTCATCATTGTTTCCTGCATTACATCCTCGGCGGCACTTTCAATCATGCCCCCTTTAATCAGGAAATATTTCAGCCGCGGCGCTAGATCCGCGAACAACCGCTTGAACGCCGTTGGATCCTGATCCTGCCCAATAGCGATGAGATCTCTATCCAAGTCTAGCGGGATTGCCCGCGATCCTGCTGCGTCCTGCCTGATACCATCCGGTGAGGTCATGCTTGCCTTTAATTTACCTGACATCCACAATGTGCCGTGTTTCAGTCTACCCTATTACGGTGGATTTGAATAACCGGATCATTTTAGGTCAAAATTTTTTTGTGATCTATCCTGTTAGATTTCGCGTATCTCATTTAAATCGACGAAAAACGGCGGATATTTAAATGAAAAAAATTGCGGTGATCGGTAGCGGTATTTCGGGATTGTCAGCAGCCTGGCTGTTAGCGCAAAATCACGACGTGACCCTGTTCGAGAAAGATGATCGTCTGGGCGGACACAGCAATACCGTTGAAATTGATGGTCAGTTCATAGACACCGGTTTTATTGTATATAACAAATTAAACTACCCTAACCTCGTCGCCTTTTTTGAACAGCTTAATATTGCCACTCAGCAGACAGAAATGTCTTTCAGCGCCTCCCTCGACAACGGGAAACTTGAATATGCTGGCACTTCTCTAGCGGCACTATTTGCCCAGAAATCAAATCTGTTCCGGCCTGCCTATTGGGGAATGATCCGCGACATTCTGAAATTCTATCGCGAAGCACCGGCACTTATGAATCGTGCCGAAACAGAGCATTGGACGTTAAGAAAGTTCCTTGTGCATGGCAGCTATGGACGTCATTTCATTGACAATCACCTGCTGCCAATGGGAGCGGCAATCTGGTCAACCCCCGCAAAAGACATGCTGGACTACCCCGCCGCGGCCTTTATTCGCTTTTGTCAGAACCACGGCCTTTTACAAATTTCGGATCGCCCCGAATGGCGGACTGTTACTGGCGGTAGTCGCCAATATGTCGACCGGATTGCCGAAACTCTCTCGGGCAGCATTCGCCTGAACAGTGCAGTCGCCGCAGTCCATATCGAGAAATCCGGTGTTCTTGTCGAATGCAGGGGCGGACATGTGCAACAGTTTGACGATGTCGTGCTTGCCACTCACGCAGATCAGGCTCTCGCCATGATCGCGGAACCAACACCCGCCCAGAAAAAACTTCTGGGGTCTTTCAAGTATGAGAAAAACCTCGCGATCCTCCATACTGATCCATCCCTTATGCCAAAGCGACGTAAAGCCTGGGCAAGCTGGAACTATATAGGCGGCAATCAGGAAAGTGGCTCTAAAGAGGAGCTTTCTGTGACCTATTGGATGAACCGGCTTCAGGGCCTCCATACAGACAAAGACTATTTTGTGACTCTTAACCCGGCATTTGAACCAAAAGAAGGAACGGTCCTCCGGAGTTTTCCCTACGATCATCCTCTGTTCGATAATTCGGCCATCGCCGCGCAGAAAATGCTGTGGAACCTTCAAGGGCAAAAAAACCTCTGGTTCTGTGGTAGTTATTTCGGTTACGGTTTTCATGAAGATGGTATTCAGTCCGGCCTTGCGATGGCAGAGGAGTTAGGCGGTCACCAACGGCCATGGTATGTCGACCCGTCTCGTTCGCGTATTCACTTGCCGAAAGACGCAGCCGGACAGCCCTTTGCGAAAGTTGCCTGAGCCCGATGCAAAAAAGCGGCCTTTATAATGGAATAGTGACCCATCGGCGTTTAAGTCCCGTGGGACATCATCTCGACTACCGGATCTTTTATCTGCTCATCGATCTTGATGAACTGGATGATCTGGGGAGAGATATTCCCTTTCTATCCGTCAACAAACGCAACCTTGTCTCTTTTTTCACGAAGGACTTTGGTGATGGCACGCCTACGGATATAAAAGCGCGAATTCTTGAACAGGTAAAACAACAAGGGTTGGCAACGGAGATTTCATCCGTCCGATTACTCTGTATCCCGCGTATATTTGGATACGCCTTCAATCCGCTGAGTACATATTACTGTTTTGACGCGAATGATGATCTCGTCACCCTCGTTTATGAGGTCAGCAATACATTTGGAGAGAAGCACAGCTACATCCTGCCAGCCGGTCCCGCCGATTCAAGAGGGTTGGTGAAGCAAGCTTGTTCAAAGGAATTCTACGTCTCCCCGTTCATGCCGATGGAATGCCGCTATGAATTCTCGGTATTACCTCCCGGAGAGACAATCGCGCTTTCCATCCGACAGTTCCATGAAGGTAAAGCGGTCATGAATGCGTCGTTCGTCGGACAGCGCAGCCCGCTTACTCGTGGCGCCCTTGGCCGTGCGTTGTTCAAGTTTCCGTTTAACAGCCTCAAAGTCATTGTCGGCATCCATTGGGAAGCGCTGAAACTCTGGCTGAAGGGGATGAAACTTGTGGCGCGTCCCAAGAAGAAAGCAGCGAACCCGAAACCGGTTACCCCCTCCATATATGGAAAATATCAGGAGAAGTAGATGACGGATGTCACCCCGCAAACTGACATGATTGCCAGTGATCCGAAGGATCTCATTGCGGCATTTCCCAAACGGACCGACCCTTGGCTCAAAGCCCTGACAATGAGTCTGTCACGAATGGCCGTAGGTCACCTGACCCTTGTCTTGCCGACCGGAGCAAAACTCAAATTTGGATCATTACGCGCAGATGAGCCTGCGGCAACGGTCTTTCTACATAATATCAGGGCAGCCAAGCGTATTCTGAAATCAGGCGATATCGGCCTCGGTGAAAGCTATATGGAGGGTGACTGGTCCAGCCCGGACATAACCGCACTCATAGAACTCGGCTTACTCAATGAAAAAAACCTAAAGTCAGCGATGTTTGGCAAATGGCTTTCGGGGATTGTCAATTTTCTCCAGCATCTGCGCGCGCGCAACAGCCGGACCGGAAGCCGACGAAACATTGCCTATCATTACGATCTTGGCAACGCATTTTACCAAAGCTGGCTGGATGAAACCATGACCTATTCAGCCGCGCTCTTTACTCGAGAAGGACAATCGCTCGCCGAAGCACAGCGCGAAAAATATCGCCGTATCGCTGACATTGCTGGCGTCGATGAGAATGCGAATGTGCTGGAAATTGGTTGCGGATGGGGCGGATTTGCTCGCCTCGCCGCAGAGGAATATAGCGCAAAAGTAGAAGGTATTACCCTATCTGAAGAACAGCTCGCCTATGCGAGTGAAAAGTCAGAAAAGTTACCGGTTCCCGCCCGGAATAGCTTCCATTTTCGGGATTATCGAGATCAGGACGGCCAGTTCGACGCCATCGTCTCAATTGAGATGTTCGAAGCCGTAGGGGAAGAAAATTGGGATAGCTACTTTGCTGCCATAAAACGCAATTTAAAAGGTGGCGGACGAGCGGCAATACAGGTTATCACCATTGATGAAAGCCGGTATCAATCCTACCGCAGTTCCGCTGATTTCATTCAGCGATATATCTTTCCGGGCGGTCAACTACCGTCGAAAACCGCCTTTATCGATGCGGCGGCACGAAACGGCCTGACCGCGCATATCCGGGAGGAATTCGGCGGCGATTACGCAACTACTCTCAAAATCTGGAAAGAAAAATTTCTCGCCAAATGGAATGAGGTCGAAACACAGGGTTTCGATGCGCGTTTCAAGCGCATGTGGGAATTTTATCTGCAATATTGCGAAGCCGGTTTTCGCCAGAAATCAATTGATGTCGTTATCTTCGAACTCCGCTAAATTTTTGCACAAAACGATACTATTCTATGCCCTGCCCGGCTCGGTGATGGCGATGCCGCTGATTCCGGCGTTCGTACTTCTACCCGCATTCTATGCGGAAACAGTAGGGCTCGGCCTCGCGCAGACAGGGATAATTCTCTTGCTGGTGAGGATCAGCGACGTGATCAGCGACCCTGTTGTTGGCTGGCTCTCTGATTATATCCGTCGCTGGCACATGGGGAAAAAGATCCAGATTACTATCGGCGCCGTTATTTGCGGCTCGGCGCTTTATGCCCTTTTTACGCCCTCAGATACGGCGGGCGAACTCTATCTTTTTGTCTGGTATGGGCTGTTGCTTCTTGGATGGACGATCGTCCAGGTCCCTTACCTTGCCTGGACAGTGGAACTCACCGGGGACTATAACGCGCGGGTCAATCTTAACGCCGCACGTGAGCTTTCCGGCCTTACCGGCATTCTGGCTCTCAGTATTTTTCTCGTCATCACTGCCGAGTATGGTGCCTCGCAACAGCTTGCCTACGCCGCTATTTTCGTCATTGGCTGCGGCGTTATTGTTTTTCCGTTGCTTCTCAGCCTGCCCACAGGCCGCGTTAAACAACCTCCGCTTAAACTTCTTAACTCCCTGTCCGGCTTGTCCCGAAATCGTCTCTTTTTTCGATTGTTGAGCGCCTGGTTTCTAAGCGGCCTCTCCATCGGCATAGCCACCGCCTGCTTCCCGTTGTTCATAACCCATGTTCTTGAACTACCGGAGGCATATAACTCGTATCTCTTGTTTGTGTATTTCCTGTCCGGAATTCTCGGCATACCACTCTGGATTTGGCTGAGCGCCCGCATCAGCAAGCATCGAAGCTGGGGTCTCGCCATGGGGGTCGCCTGCCTTGCGTTTCTGACCGTCCCGATGATCGGTGCAGGAGACATTGTTTTCTTTGGTGTCATCTGCCTGATCACTGGGTTTTCCCTTGGCGCCGATCTTGCCCTACCACCGGCCATGCAATCCGATATCGCTGACTGGGATAATTATCTCAATCACCGCGACCGCTCTTCCTTCCTATTCGCGCTCTGGAGCATGGCGACGAAGCTGTCTCTCGGACTCGGCGTTGCCGCCGCGTTCCTGATCCTGGGTCAGGGTGAAACGAGTATGTCGCCAACTACTACCGAAATCGATCCATTTAGACTTGCGGTGATCTATGGCTGGCTTCCCGCCGTATTAAAGATAGCGGCTGTCGCACTGATGTGGGGATACCCCCTGACAGCCCAACAGCAGCAAGCAATTAATTTACGGCTCCAGCGACGCAACCAGTCACTCGCTTAGCCCGGTGAGGATAATATGATCAAAGGCTTAATGGTGGCGATCACCTTGACGATTTTAGCAGGATGTAGTGGGATGAAGGCGGAACAATTCGCGGAAGCAACCCCTCCTCTCGAACTTTTCGATTATTTCGAGGGCCAGACGAAGGCCTGGGGCATCTTCGAAGACCGGTTCGGCAATCTCCGCCGTCAATTTGAAGTAACGATCAATGGAAAGGTCGAGGGCGATACGCTGATACTGGATGAGTATTTCGTCTATCGCGATGGCGAAACGGACCGGCGCGTGTGGACCATCCAGCGCGAAGGCGACCATCACTATTCAGGGACTGCTGGCGATGTTATCGGTACGGCTGAGGGTGTGCATTATGGGAACGCGCTCAACTGGCGTTATGACATGGATTTAAAGGTAGGCGAAAATGTCTGGCGCGTTGCTTTTGATGATTGGCTATATCGTCAACCGGGCGGAGTGATCATCAATCGCGCAACAGTGACACGGTGGGGCTTCACCATCGGGACGGTAACGCTCTTCTTCAAGAAAGACGAAGTTTCTTCCTGATCAGTCGCAACACACCGCCAAGCAGGGGAACCTTTTCGTAAAAATGCGAGGCTGCGTCCCAATAGTCAACATGGCGGATTATCAAACCTGCCTCATCGAAATAAATTTCTGATAGTCCTTCAAAATTGAGGTTGCCAATCTTGTGTGCGTCGCCCGCAAATCGCCATTTCAATATCGCCGTCTGGCCGTCCTCCTCCCAGTAGCTTGCGCTGATCTTGAACGCCGGATGATCCATATCGTCGAACATTTGTTTGAACAGGCGTTTAACGTCTCTGCGGTTGGTCAGATGGTTGAACGGGTCTTCAAAGGAGAAACCTTCCGACGTCAAATTGTCGAGATCATCAACTGTTTGCAGCGTCAACGTCTCAAAATAACGGATATAGGCCGCAAGCCGGTCCTGATGCGTCTTGGGGACAGTCATCCACTGGTTCCTTTTCGGATAAGCGGCAGAGAAATCACGTAAGGGAGCATCCGGATGAATTTCAGGATATAGGCAAAGCGTCTCGGAAAGGTAATCTCAAATGCATTCCCTTCTATCCCTTTAATCATGCTAGCCGCTGCATCTTCTACTTCCATCAGGAAGGGCATGGGGAACTTGTTTCCGGCAGTAAGCGGCGTTTTGACGAAGCCTGGATTGACAAGCTGGATCGTCACACCACTTCCCATCAATTCCACCCGCAAGGCTTCACATAGATTAATCAGCGCTGCTTTGGTTGGCCCATAGGCAAGCGATAGCGGCAACCCCTGATACCCGGCGACCGAGGCGACAACCACAATCTTTCCGGATCCGTCACTAAGGTAATGCGGCAGGATTCGTTCAATGAGCCGAACAACGCCAGAATAGTTTACATCCATCACCTCCATGGCCTTATCAGCGGAGAAATGATCGAAAGACATTGGCGCATAAGCTCCTGCATTCAGAATAACTGTCTTGGGTCCCTCTCCATCCGCAAAGAGTTGGTAGGTTGCAAGCTTGACCGAACATTCATCCGTTACGTCAAGTGGCACTGATTTAATCAAATCAGGTTTAAACGTGACAACCTCATTTAGTTTTTCCTTGCTGCGGGCGCTGATTATCACCTCTGCGCCTTTATCCGCATATTGCAAGGCAACCTCGCGGCCGATCCCGCTGCTGGCGCCAACAATCCAAATGGCATTGTTTGTCATTCGTTCAATCCGACTTCCACAGGGCAGGTTTCGCAAAAATATACCATATCCGAATTGTCTTCAGCCTTGAATGCCATTTTAACCCAACGCCCTTTGCGATCATACCAAGACATCAGCGTCAACTCTCCGTCATAGACATAACGGGTCGCCCGAACAGTGCCGCCGCGAACGGGCACCGTTTCCTCACCTGTGTCAGTGATCGTAACGTTGTTCATTTTCCCGGTCAGCGTATTAAAAAGGCGGGATTGATCAAGGACACCTTTATGCCAATGATTTGTCGGATAGACTTCCGGATGAGATGTCGTAGCGTGAACTTCGCCATTCACTACAAATGCAGCCACATGACGCATCCCGCGTATTTTTGAGTTTGTGCCATCATCATTTATCCTGATGTCAATGGCCGTCAGCTTGCCTTCCGACCAAATAGCCTCACTCTCGTAATCAAAACGGTAAAGAGAGATACCAAGGAACTTAACTTCAATATTTAATTCACTATCAACTCGATAGGCATCCCCCACTCTCTCGAAAGAGACCATATGCTTGCCAACTGGAACACCATCACGATGCACGGAAAATTCATGCCTCTCGCCATACAGGCTTAACGGATCAACGGCACGATCCGACGATGCCGCCGCGCCATGGATCCCGATCATCATCATTAATAAAAGAAGTACTCGCAGATCAAAAAAAGCGTGCCTAAACCGTCTAATATATTTACCATCGGTCATGAGTTATCTCCCGTTTGATGGATATACATTTTATACGGTGCCGCGATCGGTTCGGATCATTTCATAATGCGGAAAAGGCAGCGAATGGATACGAGAAGCTGGCGTTCATCCCGTTTCCTTTTTATGATTTATAAAAAATAAAAAGGTAGTTGAGAAATGAGTCTTATTGAAACCATCGCACAATCCCATAAATCCATGGTCGAAGGTCGGGATATTCCTTGGCTGCTGCGCCAATGGGTTGAGCGTTGCCCAGATAAACCTTTTATAATTTGGGAACCATTTGATGGTGCATCCCAATCTTTCACCTATGCCAACTTTGCGGCACGTGTGGAACGAGTTGCCGCCGCTCTGCACAAGAACGGCGTTGTTCTGGGCGATAAGGTCATGCTTCACCTGGACAACAGTCCGGAATTTCTGATTTCCTGGTTCGCTTGTGCGCATATCGGCGCAGTTGCTGTCTCCACCAACACCAGATCCGTCGCCCGGGACATGACCTATTTTGCGGATCATGCCCAGATTGTCGCCGCTATCACGCAGCCGTCCTTCGCCAAGCTTGTGCATGACTCCGCTCCCGGCATCAAATTTCTGGCCGTTACGAATAACGACGCAGGGGCGCCAGCGGACGTGCCTGCTGATCTCCCTCATATCCCCTTCAGCGCCTTACTTGCCGAGACATCCCCCTGCCCGCAACGCGCCGCTGACCCTTTCGCGGATCTTGGTGTGCAATTCACATCCGGCACGACGTCAAGGCCGAAAGCCGTCCTTTGGACTCATGCCAATGCGATCTGGGGAGCGCAGATGAATGTCGTGCATATGCGGCTTCGGCATGAGGATGTCTGCATGGCTTTTCTTCCAATGTTTCACACAAATGCGCAGTCCTATTCGATGCTGAGCACCTTGTGGATCGGCGGCACGATTGTCATGCAGCCAAAATTCTCTGCATCGCGCTTCTGGGTCGTTGCCCGGCGAAACAAATGCACCTGGGCCTCCATAATCCGCTTCTGTGTCAGCGCCCTGCTCGCAAAGGACCCGCCGTCAGATCACAGTTTCCGGTTCTGGGGCGCGGGTATTCGCATTCCACAGGTCGAAGAAATTTACGGTATAAAGACATTGGGCTGGTGGGGTATGACAGAGACCATTACTCAAGGCATCGTTAGCGATATGGACCATGCCGGACCCGCCACAGGGATCGGCCGTGTCTCACCCGGATTTAACATTGATATTCGCGATCCTGATGGCTGTCATATCAAGCCCGGCGAACGTGGATTGCTCTATATTCGCGGGGTACGCGGGGTTAGCCTGTTCAAGGAGTATTTCCGTAATCCCGAGGCAAATGCGAAATCTTTCGATGAGGACGGTTGGTTCGAGACCGGGGATTACGCCCGAATGGATGAAAATGGCGATCTTTTCTTCGGAGATCGCGAGAAAGACATGCTGAAAATCGGCGCCGAAAATGTTGCCGCATCTGAAATTGAAGCCGTCGTAATGGAAACCGGCTGGGTCGAGGAATGTGCCGTTGTCGGGCAGAAACACTATATGCTGGACGAGGTCCCGGTTGTTTTTCTCATCCCGAAAGCCGGAGCACCGGACGATCTGAAACAGGCGATTATCGACTCCTGCAAGAAGAACCTTGCTGATTTCAAGGTTGTCCGCGATGTTATCATTCTAGATGATTTTCCGCGTTCGACCTTGGAGAAGATTGCCAAGAACGAGCTTCGGGAAAGACTGCCGGCGATTGAATCGGAAACCCAAGCAGGATAATCCGGAAAGAAGAATGCCAATGACAAATGCGACGACAATGCTCGATCTTATCAACTCTGGTGCTGGCGAAGATGCAGCCATCGGTGCGCCGGGCCGCCCTTCCCTTACTTATGCCGGCCTTAACGAACTGAGTGCCAACGTGATTGAAAGGCTCAACAGTCTTGGTATTGGACGTGGGGATCGGGTTGCGATTGTCCTGCCGAACGGCCCGGAAATGGCGAGCGCCTTTGTCACCGTCGCTTCTGCCGCTACCACAGCGCCACTCAATCCCGACTATAAGGCTGAGGAGTTTGAGTTTTATCTGGATGATCTTAAAGCCAAAGCATTGATCGTCGAGAAAGGCAGCACGAGCCCAGCAGTTAATGTCGCGAAAAAACTCGGCGTTATGGTGATTGAACTTACCGTGCCTGAGAAGGCCGCCGCTGGCTCATTTCAGTTGGCAGGTGACCCCATTGGGAATGCGACCTCACCGGGTCCGGCCAAAGCGGATGACATCGCGCTGATCTTGCATACGTCCGGCACAACGTCGCGACCGAAAATTGTCCCGCTCAGCCATCAGAATGTTACGGCATCCGCACGCAATATTGCCCGTTCGTTGGCGCTGACGCCTGCGGATAAATGCCTCAACATCATGCCGCTCTTTCATATTCACGGACTTATTGCGGCGGTGCTGTCCTCCCTGAAGGCAGGCGCAAGCGTGACCTGTACGCCAGGTTTCAATGCCTTGAAAATTTTTGGGTGGATCAGTGAAGAAAAACCGACATGGTATACAGCGGTTCCCACCATGCATCAGGCCATTCTTGCGCGCGGGGCTCGCAACGCGGATATCATTGATGCCGCCCAGCTTCGCTTTATCCGCTCTTCCTCCGCCTCTCTTCCCCCGCAGGTCATGACGGCGCTGGAGGATATGTGGAACTGCCCGGTCATTGAAGCATACGGCATGACCGAAGCTGCCCATCAAATGGCGGCAAACCCGTTGCCACCGGCAAAACGCATTCCCGGCAACGTCGGTATTGCCTCAGGGCCAGAGATCGCCATTATGTCCGAAGGTGGAGACCTGCTCAAATCCGGTGAAACCGGCGAGATTGTCATTCGCGGAGAGAACGTCACACAAGGATATGAAAATAACCCAAAAGCCAATGCAGAGGGTTTCAGTGGAGGCTGGTTTCGCACCGGCGATCAGGGCATATTGTCTGCAGATGGATATCTTTCCCTTACCGGTCGGCTGAAGGAAATTATCAACCGCGGGGGCGAGAAAATCTCACCGCGAGAAGTCGATGAAATACTGATGAACCATCCGGCTGTAGAACAGGTTGTGACTTTTGCCATCCCCCATGAAAAGCTAGGCGAAGATGTTGCGGCGGCGGTCGTTTTAAAGGATGATCAGCAGGCGACAGAGGCAGAACTTCGAGACTTCGCGGCGAAGAGCCTCGCAGCTTTTAAGGTACCGCGCAGCATCACGCTGCTGGATGAAATCCCGAAAGGGGCTACAGGTAAACTACAACGGATCGGCCTCGCCGAGAAACTGGGATTAGCGTAATGAAAATTTGTATTTATGGCGCGGGCGCAATTGGCGGGCTGGTTGGTGCACTGCTGGCACGGAAAGGCGAGACGGAAGTCTCTCTTATCGCGCGGGGGCCGCATTTGGCCGCTATTCGCGAAAGGGGCCTGACAATCAACGGGCCGGAAGAAAGCTTCACCATTGAAAATATAACGGCGACGGATAATCCGGCTGAACTCGGCCCGCAGGACTATGTCATCATCGCCCTGAAAGCCCATTCAATCGGGGGCATCGTGGATAAGCTTCAGCCTCTTCTCGGCCCTGAGACGGCCGTCGTCACCGCGCAAAACGGCGTTCCTTGGTGGTATTTTTATGGTCTTAAAGGCGACAAAGAGAACCAGCGCGTCAAATCGGTCGATCCGGACGGATCAATCTGGGACGGGATCGGCCCGGAACGTGCCATCGGCGCGGTTATCTATCAGGCTGCTGAAGTCACCGAACCAGGTGTTATCTCGCAAATGGCCGGAGATCGCTTCCCTGTAGGAGAACCGACCGGAGAACGAACGGAACGTGTTACGACGCTTTCAAAGCTGTTGATCAGTGCCGGGCTCAAAGCACCGGTACGTACCGATATCCGCTCCGATATCTGGGTTAAGCTATGGGGGAACCTTAGTTTCAATCCGATTTCTGCTTTGACCGGAGAGACCCTCGACAAAATAACCGGCGATCCGGATACTCGCGCCATTGCGCGCAAAATGATGGTTGAAGCGCAGGCCATTGGTGAGGCCCTTGGCGTAAACTACCCCATTAATGTAGATAAGCGTATTGAAGGCTCCTCAAAAGTGGGGCCACACAAAACTTCAATGCTGGTTGACTTGGAAAACCGCCGACCAATGGAGATTGATGCTTTGGTGACCGCGGTCCAGGAACTCGGGGCTATTACCGGCAATGAAACGCCGACGATCGATACGGTCGCCGCTTTGGTCCGACAAATGGCGCGGCGGGTCGGTTGTCTCAACTAGTCAGGCAATAATTAAACATATCTTACTGATTTTTAAATCTAATTACCCGCTGCGATACATGCTCGTGGCGGGTTTTTCTTGTCATGAGCAGCTCTATTGCAATTTACTATACATAGCTTATTATATAACAAACAAACTATTTGGAGGCGGCATATGAAACTCCCTGAGGAAAGCCTCGGTTTCTTGGTCAATGACGTGTCCCGGTTAATGCGACGAAACTACAACCGACGGGCACAAGGGTTGGGACTCTCCCTCGCCCAGTGGCGGGCATTGGCCTTTTTGTCGCGTAAAGAAGGCGTCAAACAAGTAACTCTCGCCGACTCTCTGGAAGTTCAGCCTATTACGCTGGCCCGTCTCATAGACCGGCTGGAGGAAGCAGGCCTCGTTACGCGTCGGCCAGACCCAGACGATAGACGGGCAATACGTCTCTACCTCACGCCTCAAGCCCAACCACTACTGGATCAAATGTGGAAGTTGGCGCAAAAAACGCATGAAGATGCTCTGAACGATTTCTCCGATGTCGCACGTAATGCGCTAATCAAATCGCTTCAACAGGCCAAGCAGAGTTTGCTGGTGGCCGAGGAACGCACATGCGATGGAAATACTGAGGAGGCCGAAAGAAACCATAATGTCACAAAACGCAACTGATCCCAACGATGGCCGGTCCCGATCCGAACAACTAAATTCCGAAACATCGACCGTTTTAAGCGTTGCGCATACTACTGCGAGTAAACTTGGACGCCGTCGCCGCTGGACGCGGAACTTTCTTCTTCTGCTAGGGCCGCTAGTTGTGATCTTTGTCGGTGGATATTTTTATTACACAGGCGGCAGATTTGTCGACACGGAAAATGCCTATGTAAAGGCGGATACGGTGATGATCGCGGCCGAAGTTTCAGGACTTATTTCCAGTGTACCGGTGAAGGAGAACCAGCGCGTCGTCAAAGGAGATATCCTGTTCCAGATCAATGACCGACCCTATCGCATTGCGATAGCTGAAGCTGAAGCAGGGCTCGCCAATGCCAGAGATAAAATCGCCAGTCTTAAAGCCACATACCGGCAGAAACTCGGCGAGCTTGCCCTTGCTCGCACCAATATCGCGTTTGCAAAAAAAGAGCATGACAGACAGACCCGATTGATTGCCAGCAGCGCCGTTTCACGCAGTAAGCTCGATGCAACGCGGCACGAACTTGACATTGCAAAACAGCAGGTCATGGTCATCAATCAGGAGCTTTCGGAAATCAGTGCACAACTCGGAGGCAATCCAAAAATCCCTGTTGAAGAACACGCGCTTTTTCTTTCTGCCTTGGCCGCGAAGGAAAGAGCGGAACTTGATCTGGAGCGGACGACTGTGCGGGCACCGTTTGATGGAATTGCCAGCAACACACCACAGATCGGCCAACAGGTCATTGGCAACGGTGCTTTTAGCAGCCCAATCATGAGCCTCGTGGCCGACAAGAATATTTGGATAGAAGCCAACTTCAAGGAAACTGACCTCACCCATGTTCTAGCAGGCCAGAGAGCAACGATCCATGTTGACACTTACCCTGACCGGGAGTGGCGGGGAACTGTTGAAAGCCTTAGTCAGGCCACGGGGGCCGAGTTTTCTGTCATTCCCCCACAGAATGCCACAGGCAATTGGGTCAAGGTGGTGCAGCGAATTCCTATCCGGATCAAAGTAATCCGCCAGGATAATGACCCCCTGTTCCGTGCGGGCATGAGCACGACGGTTGAGATTGATACGGAGCAGAATCGCCCCATGCCGAAAATCATCCATGCTGCGCTTGATTGGCTTGGCGAGTTTCCAACCACCGCCATAGCCGGTGAAACATCCACCGAAAAATGACTGACGAAAGTGCCACCAGCACGCCGTTAGAACGCGGGCTAATCACCCTATCCATCATGCTGGCGACGGTTATGCAGTCGCTGGATATGACCATCGCCAATGTTGCCCTGCCCCATATGCAAGGGACCATGTCTGCAACGCAGGATCAGATCTCCTGGGTTCTGACCTCTTACATTGTAGCTGCGGCAATCATGACACCCCCAACGGGATTTTTCGCCTCCCGCCTCGGTCGTAAGCGCCTCTTCATTATTATGGTGACCGGTTTTACCATTACATCGATGCTCTGCGGGACAGCGTCAACCTTGAACGAGATTGTGCTCTATCGGTTGTTGCAGGGGGCCTTTGGGGCCGGACTTGTCCCGTTGTCACAGGCCGTTCTGCTCGATACCTATCCCACAGAAAAGCACGGTTCCGCCATGGCCATGTGGGGCATGGGGGTGATGGTTGGACCGATCCTCGGCCCGACACTCGGCGGATTTCTAACCGAAACATATAACTGGCGATGGGTTTTCTTTATCAACCTGCCCTTTGGCATTCTTGCACTGCTGGGCATCCTTGCTTTTGTGCCAGAGACGGCGAAGGAGCGCGCCCGCAATTTTGACTATATCGGGTTCGCGTTATTGAGCCTATCCATTGGCGCACTCCAGATGATGCTCGATCGCGGAGAATCGCAAGACTGGTTCGCCTCGAATGAAATCATTATCGAAGCCGTCGTTGCCGGACTCTGCTTTTATATGTTTCTTGTGCATATGTTTACCGCAAAAATGCCCTTTATCGAACCGGGTCTGTTCAAGGATCGTAACTTCAGCGTCGGCCTTCTTTTGATATTTATGGTTGGAGTTATCCTGCTCGCGACCATGGCTCTCCTGCCACCATTCTTACAGAATTTGATGGGTTTCCCCGTTCTCATCACGGGCTATGTACTCGCGCCGCGCGGCATCGGCACCATGATCGCGATGGTGTTCGTCGGTCGCCTGATTGGGAAAATAGATAACCGTCTGTTGATCTTTTTCGGTATCAGCCTGACTGCCTATTCCCTCTATGAGATGTCGCGTTTTACGACCGATGTCTCTGTTAGCACCCTTGTTTGGACCGGGATTATGCAAGGAGTAGGATTAGGCTTTATCTTCATTCCGTTGAGTACTCTCACCTTCTCGACGCTGGCTGCGCATTTTCGCAACGAAGGCACCGCCATGTTCAGCCTGATACGCAATATCGGGAGCAGTATTGGCATTTCAATCGTTTTCACGATGTTGAGCCGCAATACCCAAGTCAATCATGCCGCTATTGCTGATCGGATGGATCCCTTTCGCGACGCGATGAAGCCACCGTTCTTGCCCAATGCCTGGAACTGGAATATGGCGTCGGGGCTCACCGCGCTTGATAATGAGATTACACGTCAGTCCGCGACCATTGCCTTTCTCAATGATTTTACGCTGATGATGTGGGTGATGCTTGCCGCCGCGCCTCTATTACTGCTATTGAAAAGGCCGGAAAAGAAACAATCCGCAGAATTGGCCGTGGCAGAATAGTCATTGCCACCACCTGTAAATATGACCACAATGGCCATATCAAAAACAAGAAAATAGCCAATGCATGAAGGCTATCAAAAAGGGGCAATGATTTCCTATGCAGTATTTTAACTTCGACCCGTACAGCCTGCCGCCGGAGGCGGAAACGCTGCGTCGGGAAGTCCGAGAGTACCTGAATGACGAACTGGCCGACTATCCGGCCGTGTTACGCTCGCGCTCCTGGGCCGGACTCGACCCTGATTTTTCTCGCAAGATGGGGGAAAAAGGGTGGATCGGGCTGACCATAGCCGAAGAAATACGGCGGTGCCGAACGCACCTTCTTTGAACGCTACGCCCTTCTGGAAGAACTGCTCGCCTATGGCGCCCCCGTTGGCAGCCACTGGATCGCTGATCGCCAAAGCGGCCCCACAATCCTTCGATTTGGTACTGAAGAGCAATGCAACCGTATTCTGCCCGGTATCATCAAGGGGGAATCCTTTTTTTGCATTGGCATGAGTGAACCGGACAGCGGTTCCGACCTTGCCTCTATCCGCACCAAAGCGGACAAGGTTGACGGTGGTTATCTGCTTAACGGCACCAAAGTCTGGACGACTGGCGCGCATCATTGCGACTGGATGATTGCCCTCGTGCGGACAAGCCCGCCATCTGAAAACCGTCATGCCGGCATGAGCCAGTTCCTGATCAACCTGAAACAAACCAAGGGCCTGACCATCGACCCGATCAAGAATCTGGCAGGCGAAAAGCATTTCAATATGGTCGTGTTCGAAGATTTTTCGTGCCCGAGGAAGACCGCATCGGTGCCGAAGGCGATGGCTGGCAGCAGGTTACGGCTGAGCTCGCCTTCGAACGCTCAGGGCCGGAGCGGTATATGTCTTCCATCCAGCTCTTGATCGAGCTGATCCGCGAGGCGAAGCTTGACCCCAATAACAAGGCGCAAGAACAGATAGGACGCCTGATTGCCCATCTCGCGACGCTACGCCGGATGTCGATCTCCGTGGCCGGTAAACTTGAATCCCATTCAAATCCGGCACTGGAAGCTTCTGTCGTTAAGGATCTTGGCGCAATCTATGAACAGGATATGCCCGAAATTGCGCATCGTTTCGCCAGAACTGAGGCCAGCATGACAGCCGCCACCGATTTTGAGCAGGTGCGCGCTTATATTACTCAAGCCGCCGTCTCTTTCTCCCTTCGCGGGGGTACGCGGGAGATTTTACGGGGCATTATTGCACGGGGGCTTGGCTTACGATGAATGAACTTCGTCAAATCATGGCCGATACGGTTGAAAAACTCTTCTCCGATCAGGTCACAAAGAACTCAAGGGAACAGGCGGAAGTCGCTATCTTCCCGGATGAATTATTGCAGGCCATCACAGAAAACGGTCTTTTGCACGTTCTTGTTCCGGAAAATATGGGCGGCGTGAGTGGACAATTTGCCGATGCGGAAGTCATCGCCCGCGCCGTTGGCCGCCACGCGGTCCCGCTTCCGATTGTGGAGCAAATTCTCGCAAATTATCTCCTTGCAAGCGCGGGAATAACACCGCCAGAGGGCATCACCGTCTTTGCTCCCGTCCGTGACGGTGAAACGATCCAATTGAAGGATGGTAAAGTCACGGGAACGGCAACTCGCATACCATGGGGCCGCAAGGCCAGCCATGTCGCCGTTATCACGGATGACGGCATTGCCCTCGTCAAGGCGGGCGATTATACACTCACCGAGAACCAGAATATTGCTGCAGAACCGCGCGATACGATTGACTTCGAGAATGCGTCACCGGTTGAAAGTGGCGAGCTTCCGGCCGGAATGACAGCGCAGTCCGCCTTCGCACTCGGGGCGATGATGCGCTCATCCCAGATGGCAGGTGCCATTGAATGGATATTGGAGGCCAGCGTCCAATATGCCAATGACCGGGTGCAGTTCGGGCGCGCCCTCGGCAAGTTTCAGGCGATCCAGCAAAATATGGCGGAGATGGCGGGACATTCGGCAGCGTCCGGTGCGGCGGCTCTCGGGGCATTTCAGGCGGCTGATATGGCTCTGAATGACGATATCGACAGTACATTCGAGATCGCCGCTGCCAAAACACGGATTAGCGAGGCGGCGGGTGTTGTCACGTCCCACGCCCACCAGATTCATGGCGCTATCGGTTTCACCTATGAGCATGACCTGCATTTCCGGACACGACGGCTTTGGTCGTGGCGGGATGAGTTCGGTTCAGACAGCTATTGGGCCGACTGGATCGGCGGACATGTCCTCGAACTCGAGGCAGATGACCTCTGGCCCTGGCTGACAACCCGACCGACTTAACCACACCGACACGGCGACGCACATCGCAACAAAGCGGTAACGGGCGCGCAAGACGCCCCGCCGCAAGAGGGAGAAAAACTATGTCACTCGACCTTAAAATCACAAACGGAACCATCATCGACGGGACGGGAGCGCCCGGCTATATCGGAGATGTCGGCATCAAAGACGGCAAGATCGTCTCTGTCGGCGAGGTTGAGGAGGACGCCGCACGAGAAATTGATGCAACCAGCATGGTTATCTCCCCCGGTTTCGTGGATATCCACACCCATTACGACGCACAAGTAATCTGGGACCGGATGCTCTCCATTTCGCCCTGGCATGGCGTGACAACCGCCGTCATCGGCAATTGCGGCTTTGGCGTTGCGCCTACCCGGCCCGAGCACCGCACCAGTATCATGCGGACCTTAGAAAAAGTTGAGGGGATGTCCTTTGACGCCCTTGCGGAAGGGCTCGGGAGTGACTGGCCGTTCGAGAGTTTCGCTGAATATATGGACGCGATTGAGGCACGCGGGACAGCCATTAATTTAGCAGTTTTTGCCGGACATACTCCGATACGAACCTATGTCATGGGACCTGAAGCGGTGGAGCGGACCGCCAATGACGAGGAGGTCGCCAGCATGGCAGATATCGTCCGCGAGGCGATGGAAGCTGGCGCAATCGGGTTTTCCACATCACAAGCGACGACGCATCATGGCTATGGCGGCAAGCCGGTGCCAAGCCGCCTCGCCGATATGATTGAGATGGACCAATTGGTTGCGGCTGCACGTCTTGGCGGAGCAAAAATAGTTCAGGCAACTGTTGGTCCGACTTTGTTTCATGACCAGCTTGCCTTGCTCTCTCAGAAGCATGATATCCCGGTGACACTGGACGGCGCTTCTCTCCGGCATGTCCGGCCCCGGCTCCCATCGCCGCCATCAGGAAACAACACGCAAACTTCGGGAAGACGGCGTGAAAATTCATCCTCAGGTCGCCTGTCGCCCGATCAATTTCGATTTTGAATTCAACGAGCCTTTCCCCTTCGAGATGCGCCCCCTCTTCAAACAGATCATGGAAGCAGACCGCAAAGGCCGGAAAGCAATCTATCGCGACCCTGAGTTTCGCGACCAGTTCAGGGACGATACGGCAACCGGGGCCCGGAATGCTGTAGCCGGCTGGATAGATCGCTGCGTTATCTCCATGGCACCTGGCAATCCAGAATGGGAAGAAAAGCCGCTTCGGGAAATTGCCGAAAGCCAGGGAAAAGACCCGATTGATTTCGTGCTTGATCTCTCACTTGAAACGGATTTTGTCGCCCGCTTCCGCTTCCCTATCGTCAATTATGATGAGGAAGAAGTCGCTGAGCTCCTGCAGGATGACAACCTCATACTCGGGCTTTCCGATGCGGGTGCCCATGCGAGCCAACTCTGCGATGCCTGCTACTCAACGCATCTTCTGGGGCATTGGGTACGCGAAAAAATACGCTTAAGCTGGAGAAGGCAATTCATATGCTAACTCAGAAACCGGCTGAACTGTTTGGCATCACGGATCGCGGCAAGATCGCAGAAGGAGCCTTGGCCGATGTTGTGATCTTTGATCCCACAACAATTGCAGCCGGCGGACTGGAGCGTGTCCATGATTTACCGACCGGGGCCGATCGGCTTATTTCCCCGGCATCTGGTATCAAAACTGTTATCGTCAACGGACAGATACTATTGGAGGAAAACCAGGTCTCAATCCCTGAAGCTGCAGCGCTCCCCGGTAAACTTCTCCGGAACGGTACGGCCGCCTGAACGCCTCTTAGGCGGCAGGTGGATCAGCGCTGAACGTCGTACGATACAACAGCCTGCGGGTGCCATCATAATCATTGGTGGCGTAATGCAGGCAGGTGCGGTTATCCCAAATCGCTACATCCCCGGCCCGCCAGCGAAACCGACAGGAAAAATCCGGACGGGTGCAATGCTTATAAATGTTGGCTAGGATCGGCGCGCTCTCTTCTTCGGTCATATCTTCAAACCGGGTTGTGTAGATGGGATTCAGAAAAAGCGCTTGCCGACCGCTAAGCGGTTCCCTGATAACCGCCGGATGCAAAATTTCCCGGTCAGCCGCCGGATCCCCGCGACTCATGCGAACGGAGGCTCCTGCCTGCTCTTCTTCAGGTGGTTGATGTGTCACGCCATAGGGCGCGCCAATATGGACAGCTTTGCGCCCGTCAACGACCGACTTCAGAGTTTCAGGAAGGGAAGTATATGCGGACACCTGGCTCGCCCAGACCGTATCACCGCCGACTTGCGGAACCTCGATCGCGGACAGGATGGAGCCGGCAGGCGGATTCTCGAGAAAGCTGAAATCGGAATGCCAGTCTCCGCCAAAAACGCCCTTATTGCATTCATCCGCCTCTTTCAGTACCGCGATAACCTCATCATCCTCGGCCATTGGTTCAACATAGGGCAGTTTCATAATCGGGCCGAAAACCTCGGTAAGTTCCTTCTGCTGCTTAATCGTAGGGTGCAGGTCCCGAAGGGCAATCATCTGATAATCCGCTAGCGCCTGACGCAGAAAATCTGCCATATCCGCTGTGACCCCGTTGGTAATGTCGAAACCCGTAATTTCGGCGCCCATCAATCCCGTCAGTTTTTCTATCTGAACCATTTTTTCCGTCGTTCTCGTTTAATACTCGTAAAATTTCGGTTGGAGTTGTTATCAGGTAAAGCTGCCTAAATTCATCTTTATTCTCCTTTTGTATTCACCGCTATTTTCTCATGCTTCGTCGGTCTCTGAAGTTTAATTTCATGACATTTTCTGATTCCGCAAGGTCCTGCAACTGCATCAAGGACTTTCAACAACTCGCAGTTTATGGTTTAATTATCATTCTCGCCATCCATCGGCGTATAATTTCTGATCACAATCCGGTCGTATGGAGGGCCCGGTTAAGTGTACCAACCCTTTGTCTTGGCCCTTTTACGTAACCCTCGACAGATAGGTGCAGTCGTACCGAGCGGCCAATCGCTGGCCCGGGCCATGGCCATCGCGGCCGCTCCTTCAGGTAAGCGAATACTTGAAATCGGCCCAGGCACCGGCGCCATTACCAAAGCGCTGCTGGCCGAAGGTGCCACACCTGACCAGCTTTGCCTGCTGGAGCGTGACACCAAGCTGACGATCTATCTTACAGAAAAGTTCCCCGGTGTCCGCGTGATCAATGGAGATGCCCGTTCAATTGCCGACGTGGTCCAGCCGAAATCTGGATCCTGCTTTGACATTGTTATTTCCAGTCTGCCACTCCTTAATATGAGAGAGGCCGATAAAATTACAATTCTGGACCAGGTTTTTTCAATACTCGATCCGCAGGGAGCCCTGGTACAATATACCTATTCGGCCAAAGCCCCTATATCTCCTTCCCTGACAAACAGGTTCGGCGTCAAAGGCGAAAGAACTGCCATGATTTTTCGCAACTTGCCGCCTGCGAGCGTTTGGAAATACTGCCATCCAAGAATGTATGAAGTCTAAATTTTTTTAAAGCGCAGTGAGAATGTTTCTCAACTGCTGGATAAATCTTTCTTCTGGTCGCGCAAGGCGACCCCGTCGAGGAAAACGGTCAAAACCTTCGCAATCAAGTCGTCCAGTGATTTCGACACTTCTTCCTTGTCCCAATTCGGGCGAAACCAATTGGCACTCCAATTCAGCGCCCCTAACATTAGCTGCCGCATCTGAAGAACATCGAGATCACGTCGGACTTCCCCGTTTTCCTGTGCCCGCACCAATGCACGACTCCAACTGTTAGTATATTGTTGCCTTATTGGCCGATGCTTTTCCCTCACATCCTCGGGTAATTGCCCATAAATACGTATATTCATCGCGACGAAATCATTGCGTATGAATAGATAAAGCATATGTGCGCGAATGGCAGACGCGAGACGGCTGGCGTTATCAGAATAGCTATTTTCATTCTCAAGAATATAAGTAACGCCCTCAACAATCTCGTTCAGTCCCCGGGACAACACATCGTCGATAATCTCCTCCTTCGAGGAAAAATGGTAATAAATACTGCCCGCTTCAATCCCTGCCACTTCGGCAATATGTCGAAGCGTAACGCCGTCGTACCCCTTCTTTCGCAATGCCCGCGTAGTGGAAAGCAGAATGTGAAGTCGGGTCTGCGCCGCCTTGGACCGTCCCGCGACTTTTGGCGACATTGGCTCAACCATTATGCCTTCTACCTCGCGCCCATTCCACTTATGAGAATGATCTAGGATACCATCGAGAAGAAGAGCAACCGTCATTTCAGAAAATTCCTGAACCGAGAATCGATCGCTATCAAACCATTCAGTTGTCCAGTTGAGTGCCCCAACAATTAATTGCTGGAGGGTCAAGACATTCACATCCGATCTGATTTCACGTTTTTTTTGGGCATTGGAGAACGCCGCTGTCCAAATATCTCCGTAAATCTCGAACACACGGCGGTGCCTTACCTGTGCTTCGGGAGACAGCATGGAATAATTTCGCATAATCGCCGCTGTAAACTCGCTGCCACCCAAGACCTGTTCCAGATGAGCATAAACCATCGCGGAAAATATCTCTCGGAATTCCGCGCCGCGCGCCTCATGCTCATCATATGCCGAAGAAACAACATCAATAACCTGACGGCAACCGAGGTCAAAAACGTCATCGAGCAGATCTTCCTTCGATGCAAAGTGATAATAGAGGCTGCCTGCCTCCATACCGGCGGCGGCGGCTATATCCTTAAGCGTTGTACGGGCATAGCCTTTTTCACAAAATTGCCGTGCGGCTGTCGCAAGAATTGCGTCACGCGTACCGTTTGACTTCCGGTGCCTGCGCTTGCCTCTGCTTGCCCTGCCCGGCTGTAGGTTCATGGATGGTTAGTTCCTCAATATATGAAATCACTAGGTTGTCTCTCAGCGAGATCGGCAACGTTACGTCGCCATAATGCCAAGTGCAATGGAGAATAAAGATAAACTAATGCAGAAAAAACGAATTAAATCAATATGAAACTATTGTAGGAAACAATCACGTACAGCAATGTTTCAGGCGATGCAAAGCTGCTAAAACACCGGATTTCTTACTTTTGAACATCTTCCGTAAAAGCATCTTTTGTATTTTGAACTTCTCCAGCCTCTATATGGGAGACCATATTTGGATAGGCTGCGCGAAAATCACTAAGGAACTGCTCAATCGGAACATCGAGAAACACACCTCGATCATTCTCATACTCCATATGTCGCTCATCCTGCTCATTAAACTCGTGGAAAAGCGCATCCGACGTCCCGTCAAACTCAAGCGGTTTCACACCGAAGCGCTCACAAAGCTCCATATTAAAGGCCGGGGTAATCTTGTAGCTCTTCCCTTCCAGCCAGACCTGCACATAACCGTGATAAATGAAGAGATCCGTCCCCATCAATTCACTGAGCTTCGGTGTATTGAGATGATTACGCACATCCGCAAAGCCAAGCGCCGCGGGAATACCCGCCGCCCGCAGACAGGCCGTCAACAGGATGGCTTTTGGCACGCAGTACGCTGAACTTCCTTTTGCGATTACACTTGCGCGATAAGCGTCAGGGTTCAAAGATATCTGATACGGATCGTATCGCAAACCATCGCGCACCGCATTGAACAGGCATATGGTTTTTTCCGAATCGGAGGCAGCGTCCGCAAGTCCGTCAAAGGCTCTGGCGACAAATTCCTGTACCTCGCGTGAGTTACTATCTACAAAATCCGCAGATTGTAGAAATTCTTTCGCTTCCAGGGAAACAGGGTTGTCTTGCGCCTTCATTCTATAATCCTTTTCTCGGCGGTCATGCTCTAAACAGCACTTTCTCAATTGATTACCGCCTCTATCTGTTGCTGTCAATTAACCCCGCAGGAAACAAGTGATTGAAGAAAGTTACTTGCGACCAGAGAGTTATTGATCTTTAATATAAGAAACCGCTTATCGTTTGATTGCGATCCGGCTAGAGAATAATAAACAAGACCAGGAGCAAAACATGGTCCAGCAACTCACCACGGATTATGAAGTAATTGTTATCGGTGCGGGTGTTGCCGGCATATACCAGATCAAGCGCCTCATTGATATGGGCATCAACGCAACCGTGCTTGAGGGCAGCGATAACCTCGGTGGGACCTGGTATAATAACCGTTACCCCGGCGCACGATTTGATTCAGAAAGCTATACCTATGGCTATTCTTTCTCAAAAGAAGTTCTGGAAGAATGGCACTGGAAAGAACGCTTTTCGAGCCAACCGGAGAATCTGCGCTATCTCAATTTTGTCGCAGACAAATTCAACTTGCGAAACCATATGCAGTTTAACTGCAAGGTTAAGGCGGCCAAATTCGATGAGCAAAATTCAATCTGGCAGCTAAAGGTAAGTGACGGTCGCACCCTCTCCTGTCGGTTCGTGATTATGGCCATCGGCCTACTTTCCCAGCCAACTCTCCCCAAACTGGAGGGCATGGATGACTTCAAAGGCACGTCGTTTCATACCTATTACTGGCCGCATGAGGGCATTGACCTGACCGGCAAGAAAGTCGGTATTATCGGCACCGGAGCCACGGCGATCCAGATCATTCCGGTTATCGCGGAACAGGCAGAGGAACTCTATGTCTTCCAGCGCCGTCCCAATTGGAGCGCACCGCTAAATAACAGTGAACTCTCAGAAGCGGAAATGGCCGACATCCGTACCCGCTATGACGAAATATTCGAAGCCTGCAGTGAGTCTCCGGGTGGCTTCGTGCACCGGCCGGACCGTCGCTCCTTCTATGAAGTATCCCGCGAAGAACGGTTGGCGCTTTGGGACAAGCTCTATGATGAGCCTGGTTTCGGGATATGGCTCTCTAATTTCCGTGAAATTTTCATGGATGAGAAAGCCAATGCGGAATTTTCTGATTATATTGCGGATCGCATCCGCCAACGGGTGAAAGACCCTGTGACGGCAGAAACATTGATACCGAAAGATCATGGCTTCGGCATACAGCGGGTCCCTCTCGAAACCAACTATTTCGAGGCTTACAATCGGGACAATGTCCATTTGACGGATATTCAGAAAGAGCCGCTTCAAAGGGTGACCGAAACCGGACTCCGCACGACGGCTCGTGACTATAATCTTGATGTCATCATTTACTCGACCGGGTTTGATGCGATGACCGGTGCGTTCGATCATATCGATATCGAAGGGGTTGGCGGTGCCAAGCTAAAGGATAAATGGTTTGAGGCCCCTGCAACGTTTCTTGGGATGATGATACATGGCTTCCCGAACCTGTTGATGCCAAACGGCCCGCAAAGCGGTTCAGCCTCGACCAATTATCCTCGCGGAATCGAATCCGGCGTCAATTGGCTTATGGATTTACTGGAGTATATGCAGGATCACGGGTATACCCGCGCCGAAGCAAGCAAGGCGGCGGAAGAAGAATGGACCGCCGAAGTCGTGGAAATGTACAAGATTATGCTGATGCGGAAAGCCAAATCCTGGTTCACCGGTTATAATTCGAATGTTGTCGGTCATGAGGCCGGGCATGTCCGTCATCTTGTCTATAACGGCGGCTCCCCAAAATACATGGCGCGGCTGCAAACGGTTGCGGCCACTGACTATGAAGGTGTTGATTTTGAAGGAGAGCCGACAGAGCCACAGGCAAAGCCGCTACAATCGACAGCCTGACACTCGCAAACGCTACGACAGTTTTACGACCGCCTTGCCGATCATTTCGCGATTTTCAATTTGAGAAAGCGCTCTGGGCACCTCTGCAAGATCCTCAAGCGGTTGGGTTGGCACCTTGAGAGCGCCCATTTGAATGGCCTCAAATACCGTCTTTGCGGCGATAGCCAATCGCGCGGGCTTGTGCCAACGGTAATAGCCTAGCACCATGCCATGAGCGGAACGGTTCTTAACCAGAAGACGGTTAGCGGCAAAGTTTGGTATGCCTCCTCCCGCAAAACCAATAATCAGATACCGGCCATCCCAGTCTAGACAATGGGCCGCAATATCCGCAAAGTCGCCACCGACCGGATCAAGGACAATATCGACATCCCGTCCTGAATTTGCCTCTTTCACACGATCACGTAAATCCGATCCGTAAATGAGCGCCGCATCGGCACCTGCTGCCTTCGCAGCGTCAGCCTTTGCAACATCGCTGACGGCGGCGATCACTTTTGCGCCGTGGAATTTTGCAAGCTGCACGCCAGTAAGGCCTACCCCACCGGCAACCCCACTTATCAGCACGGTTTCGCCCGGCTGTATCTGTCCCTTTTCGACCAACGCCATTTCTGACGTGAGGGCAACGGAAAGAACAGCGGCAGTCTGGACAGGATCGCAATTTTCCGGCAAGGAAAATACTTCGAAAGCCTTGGCGCAAACGAATTCAGCATGGCCGCCTTCATACACCAGTGCGGCCACTCGATCCCCAACATCAAAATCCGATACATCGGGTCCCAGTGCTACAATCGTGCCGACAACTTCCATACCAGTGGAAAAGGGTGGTTCATGCTTGTTCTGATGCTTGTTTCTGCTCATCAGCACATCGACAAAGCTAATCCCGGCGGCAATCGTCTGAATTAATACTTCGCCTACAGCAGGTTCAGGCCTGTCAACTTCCGCCACATAAAGTGAAGACGGTCCATCATACTTTGAACAGATAAGCGCGCGCATTCTTTATCTTTCTTATAGCCGCCGAGCATCATTAGAAAAGCATGGGTTGCGCCGCTGCATCCAGATGCGAAACGGCACAACCCTTGGGAGAAACCTTACTTTGCTTCCGGCGGAATGATTTCTTCCGGAACATCGATACCAATTTCCTTGTAGTATTTATACGCACCGATATGCAGTGGCATATTCATCTGGCTCAAGGCCGTCTCCGGGGTAATGACTTTCATCCAGGCTGCAGCCTGCGCAAGGTCCGCAGTATGCGTTAAAATCCCCTTGGTAATGTTATAAGCGTCTTCTTCGCTCATCCATTTGTTCGTACCAAGGCCAACGATTGAGTTCAGAACACGTACGTCCGTTTCATTGACCAGGTTTTCGTACAAACCTTTCGGCAGCATAATGAATTCACGACCCGGCAAGCTTGACGCAGCCTTCATCTCATCAGATTCAAGTGCTGAATCAGGAATGCCGAGAATCCGTATTTCACCGATGGACGAGAGCTGAGCCATTTGTGGGCTTGGGACAGAGGTCGGAACGAAATACGCGTCAACTTGCCTATCCTGGAAAGCCTGCAAGGCTGAGTTAAAGTCAAGATTGATCGCTTCATAGTCTTTTTTGGGCTCATAACCGGTTGAGCCTTTAATGATCTGCTGCGAGACCGTCCGCGCGGCACCTGAAGGAGGGCCGGTAAAGACACGTTTTCCCTTCAAATCTGCGAAAGATTTAATGCCGGAATCAGCCCATACAACCGCATGATACGGCCCGATCGGGTAATTCAAAAGTCCGCGAAGATCGCTGAAAAGCTCTTTCGAGTCCTTCATTTTGGCATACATTCTGGTGCCGGTTTTCATGAAATGGTTAATTGAAACAGCGGTCACGAATAGATCCAGATCTTTCTTGGCGGCATCAACTGCCTGACGTGTCGCCGGAGCACCAGTTTGGAGTTGGATTTTATAGCCATAGGCTTTTTTCAGGATTTCAATCGCCGCAATAGAGAATGTCGTTGTTGAATTAGCGGCACCAAGTGACGCCATTTTAAACGATTCTGCTGCGCTGGCGGTGTGCGACATTGATAGTGTCGCCACTAACCCGAGGGTGGCCACCCCCATTGATTTAAGCAAGTTTCTTCTTTTCATTACTCTCTCCCTTTTCTTTTTTAGTTTAACGGAAACACCTTCTAGTTCTGCAATTTACGACGAGACCGGACGGTCCCGAAGGTAATCAACGACAATCCGATTACCAGAAAGGCAATCTGCAAGGTTGGTATTTGGATAAGCAATCCGGCACCCGAAAGCCCTCGCAATATTCGCTCAGCCGGTCCAAGATCTTGCCGTTCGTATCCAATCATAGCGGTATTTATAAGCCAGATGGCAAGGGACAGACAGACAGCAACCCGTACGAAACTCATCAAGTCGAATGTGCCAACCAGCAATAATGACGGTTCATAAATGAAGATAAACGGAATAATAAATCCAACAAGAGCAAGCCGGACCGCATAGACCGCCGTTGTAAATGGATGAGCATTTGCGATGGGCGCAGCGGCGAACGCACCAATGGCGACTGGCGGCGTTATCGCGGACAGAACACCGAAGTAGAACACGAACATATGCGTCGCCAGCAGTTCGGCACCCATTCTTTGCATAACCGGCCCAAGGACCAGAATAATAATCAGATAAGCCGGCAATGTCGGCATGCCCATACCCAGAACTAGCGCCGCAAGCGCTGTCGTGATCAAGGCCGCGAGCAATGAAAACTCACTAAACTCCGCGACCACTGAGGCGAAAGAAATACCTAGGCCTGTGAGGTTCAGAACGCCAATTATGACACCGATACAACCGACAGCGACAATAATCCAAGCGCAAGATCTTCCCGCTTTCACCAATGCTGTCCAGATAACCGAGGGATTTTCCCGGTTTTTCCTGTTAAACGCGCCCATGATGACGGCGGCTACAATCGCCCAGAACCCCGCAAGAGCCGGTGACCGCCCCATTACCAGCACAAAGACAATGATGGCTATGGGAATGACAAACATCAGGCACGCAATCAGATCTTTGCTGTTCAATGGAGGGCGCTCAGATTCTGGCAGCGGCTCGATGCCATCGGCTCCGGCCTGAATGGAAATAGAGGCAAACAACGAACCATAATAAAACAGCGCAGGAATAAGGGCCGCAATACAGATCGTCGTATAGGCCTCACCCGTCAGGTCGGCCATCAGGAACGCGGCCGCGCCCATAACGGGCGGAACTATCTGGCCACCGGTCGAAGCGGCCGCCTCAACACCACCAGCCATTGGCGCGGAAAACCCCCGGCGTTTGATCATTGGTATGGTGAAAGATCCGGTCCCTACCACATTGGCCGTCACGCTGCCGGACATGCTTCCGAACACGGCACTGGCAACGACAGCGGAATGCGCAGGTCCTCCCCTTGTTTTTCCGGTCAAGGCAACGGAGGCCCGGATAAGGGCATCACTCGCGCCGGTGCTTTCCAGAATAACTCCGAAGACCACGAAGATCAGCACCACCTGTAGGACAACACCCATCGGCAAGCCAAAAACACCCTGGAAGCTGTACCAGATCGTTTGCATGGACCGATTGAGACTGAAACCAGAATGATTAAGGAAACCCGGTAGATACTGGCCGTAAAGGCAATAGATGATCCCAAGCGATGCGATAATGACAATTGGCAAGCCGAATAGACGTCGCGTTGCCTCCAGTAGCACAAGAACAGCCGCGAATGCCGCCCATATATCTATTGATTCATATTCAAATATGGTTTCCTCAATGAGGATTTGTATGTCTATGAATTTCAATGTGCCGTAAATAAAAACGGCAACAAGGGCTAAATCGACCCCCCAAAGCAGCCATGCCGGAAGCCGGCCCGTCACCCCTTTGCTATATGAAGCCCTCTCTGCAAGTGGATTACCCAGCAATGCTATGACAACTGCGCCACAAAGGATCCATGATCGACCATAGGTAATATCCCAACTACCTGAAATGGCCACATAAATTGCCTGTAAAGCGAGAACGACGCCGACCAGCGCGACTCCCCAGGAAATGAGGGATTTGAAACTCATGCTCACGAAGACTCTCCTCTTTTCCTAAAACCCGTCAGGGGCAATATAGGGGCAATCGGCAATGGACCATTCCGGAACGGGTTCAGTCTTGAAAATCTGTCTCAGATGCACTTCATCTGGGCCGTCGCCGATACGAAACCAGCGGGCGTAAGAATGAGCATGATGAATCAATGTATCATCTGTCCCCCCCATGGCGCCGAAAAGCTGGACCGCTCTATCGGTCACTTTTTGTAACATGCGCGGTACAGATACCTTTACTTGCGATACGATCCGCCAGGTATTCTTGTCCGGACTTGTATCAAGCAGCCAGGCTGCCTTTTGGATAAACAAGCGATTCAGGTCTATATCAATGCGTGCTTCGGCAATCCATTTCTGAACCGTATCATACTCGATAATCGGGCGTCCAAACGTTTTCCGCTCATGCGCTCTGGCGACCATCTGCGCGAGAACCATTTCGGCCATCCCGACACACCGCATGGAATGATGAATACGCGCCGGTCCCAGTCGAACTTGCGCTCCCTTGAAACCCTGCCCTCGCTCACCCAGTAGGTTAGCTTTCGGAACGCGGACATTCTTCAGTTCAAACTCACCGATGGGCGCCACAAAATCTTCCCATCCCATAAAACGCAACTTACGGACCAAGGTAAGGCCAGGCGTACCGATCGGAACAATGACCATACTGTGCTGACCCGTCCGGCCTGCATCAGGGTCAGAAATCCCCATGACAATCAGAAAGGAACAATCCGGATGCGCGCCGCCAGTTGCAAACCACTTGCGACCATTCAGGACTAGCTCATCCCCCTCTTCATGGATTTTTGTCGCAATGTTAGTCGCATCGGAAGAGGCAACGTCCGGCTCCGTCATAGCAAATGAAGAACGAGTTTCCGCATTGAGCAGAGGGCGCAGCCATTTTTCTTTCTGTTCCGGCGTCGCGATGGCCTGAAGCATCGCCATATTCGGCACTTCTGGCGCGTGACAGTTAAAGACCTGAGATCCCCACGGCAATCGACCCAGAATCTCTGCAATCGGGGCAAATTCAAGATTGGTCAGCCTTGTTCCCGGCTCGTCATCCGCGAGTTGAGGCAAAGCAAGGTTCCAGAGACCTTCCTCCTTCGCTTTATCCTGAATTTCCTTAATGAAAGGAGCAGGTTTGCGCTCATGACAAACAGTCTGAACCCACTCGCGATGCCGCGGCAAAACTTCCTGCGAAAAGAAGCTTTCTGCACGCAGCCTGATATCATCGGCTTCCGAGCTTAAACTAAAATTCATTGTCCCCGTCGTTTTAATTATTTTTATGTTTGACGATAGTGTTTTATATATAGTAACAAACCATGTCAATAACTACAAAAATAAAAACAGTACTCGGAAGACTACATGACAGATAAAAACTCATCCGGCCCTCTAACCGGTCTGCGTATTCTTGACATTGCCACGATTATCGCTGCCCCCTTTGCCGGCACATTGCTTGCGGATATGGGTGCAGATGTCGTCAAGCTGGAACTGCCGGGCGTCGGCGACGGCATGCGCGGTTTTCCTCCTTTCAAGGACGGAAAATCCCTCTGGTGGAAGGCCGCGAACCGCGGCAAGCAATTCGGCACCTTGGACCTTCGAAAGAAAGAAGGTGCAGAACTTCTCCTCGAGATGCTGCCGGAATTTGATGTCCTGATCGAGAACTTTAAACCCGGCACTCTTGACCGCTGGGGCCTTGATGTAGAGAAACTCTGGAAGGCGAACCCAAAACTTGTGATTCTCAGGACAACTGCCTTTGGTCAGACTGGCCCGTATATCGACCAGCCAGGATTTGCGCGTATTTTTGAGGCCATGGGCGGCCTAACCCACATCACAGGGGATCCTGACCGCCCCCCTGTTCATACCGGTTACCCAATCTCGGATGCCTTTGGTGGCGTGTTCGGCGCAATGTCCATTCTTGCGGCCGTCCATAAGGTACGGGACGACGAAACTGCCATGGGCGAAGAGATCGACCTCTCGCTGACGGAGGCAACATTCCGCCTGCTCGACTTTCTCGCCATTGAGTATGACCAACTAGGTGTCGTGCGCGGACGAAGCGGCAACCGCAATCAATACTCGGCCCCCTCCGATGTTTACCTAACAAGTGACAAGAAATATGTCTCTCTCGCAGGCAGCACCAACACCACCTTTAAAGGAAATGCCGCAGCCGTTGGACGACCCGAACTTATAGATGATCCCCGCTTTGCGAACAATGGCCTGCGGGTGGAAAACGCCGAAGAACTTGACAAGATTTTCGGTAGCTTTATCTCATCTCATACACTTGAAGAAGTATTGGCCGCCTTTTCCAAGGCCAAAGGAACCATAGCGCCGATCTATTCGGTCGAGCAAATCTTCAATGATCCACAGTATCAGGCGCGTGAGGCAATTACCTCTGTTCCGGACGAAGATTTTGGTTCCGTCCGGCTACAGAATGTTGTCCCTAAATTTTCCCAGAATCCGGGGAAAGTCAAATGGACGGCGAAAGACCTTGGTGCAGATAACGACGCTGTTTTCGAACGGCTTCTCGGGCTCACCAAAGAGGAAATAAATGCCTATCGTGAACGAGGTATTATATGAGCAGTGAGCATACCAATCTTATCGATCGCGTCGAAAGGCGCCATATCCCACTGGATGAAATGGTCGATGGCGATAGTTCACTTTCAACAACCCTGATCCGGGGGCTGGATATCCTTGCGTGCTTTCTCGACGGCGATCAAACCCTTACGAATGCGCAGATAGCCGCGCGGATCGGCATTAACAAGGCAACCGTATCGCGTCTTTGCAAGACCTTGATTGCTTTGCATTATCTTCGGCGCGACCCAAATGGAGGCTTCAAGCTTGCCCCCGGCCTACTTGCGCTATCCTATCCTATTCTCTCCCATATGAAATGGAGACGACAAGCGATCAACCTGATGCAGGATTATGCCGATTTCTCTAAAGGTAACGTCTCTCTTGCCGTCTTCAACGGAGGCGATGCCGTTTATATCCAAACCATCGGCGACATCACAAATTTCCCTCATGTCCCGGAGATGGGCATGACGGTTCCGGTGGCCGATTCCGCAACTGGTCGGTCATTACTTTCTCTGTTATCTGACGAGGAACGTGCAGAGAAATACCTGGAAGTTGAGAGTGCCTATCCCGGCGCTCTGGAGCGCTGCAAAGAAAAAATCGACAAGGGAATAAAGAGCTGTAAGGAGCATGGTTTCTGTACGTCTTACGGTGAGTGGCGTGAAACTATTTACGCAATGTCCGCGCCTGTCGGTCGGACTTCGGACGGTCTTGTTGTTACCCTGTCCTGTGGTATTCCCGCCTATCGTGCGCGCAAGGATGAAATAGAAAATGACCTTGCGCCACGCCTCGCGGCGGTTGCGGAAAATCTGCGTCAGTTCAACATTTTTGATACCTGACTAAAAAAATAAAAAGAAGGAAAAGATCATGGCCTTGACGTCACCGTTATGCGAGAAAATGGGAATTCGTTATCCGATCTTCGGTCTCGCCCACAATATTGACGTCATGGTGGCTCTGGGGAAAGCAGGTGGATATCCCGTTTTCGGTGCCGCGCGAAGCATGCCGGACGAAATTGCAGACATTGCCAGAATAATGAAAGAAGAACTTGGCGATCTGCCCTTCGGTATTGACCTGATGTTGCCATCGACTGTCGGCGACGATACCGACCGAGACGGAACTAAGACCAACCTGCCCGAGGAACATAAAAAATTTATTCAGGATCTAACGGGAAAATACAAGGTTCCGCCCGCTACGAAACCAACCTTCTTTTCCTCACAAATCCGATCGCAACAATTGTTCGAGGAACAGTTGGCAGCAACCCTTGAATCCGATGCACACAGTTTTGCCTCCGCCGTTGGCATGCCTCCAGAAATGATCAAAAAAGCGAAGAGCTACGGAAAGATCACTTTCTCCCTCGTCGGAGCACCGCGCCATGCAGAAAAGGCGAAGGCAGCAGGCGTAGACGTCATTGTTGCGCAAGGCTACGACGCAGGCGGTCATACAGGCCCAATCGGAACTTTCTCCCTCGTCCCGCAGGTTGTTGACGTCGCTGGGGATATCCCTGTTCTGGCAGCCGGTGGCGTGGGTCATGGACGGCATATCGCGGCTTCATTCGGCCTCGGCGCGCAAGGAGTATGGCTCGGTACTGCGTGGCTCGCCTCAAAGGAACATGCGCTTTGTGATGCGCTTTTGAACAAGCTGCTCAAAGCGAACAGTCTGGACACCACCATCTCCCTCAGCCATAGCGGAAAGTCCTGCCGTCTTATAAAGTCCGCCTGGTCTGAAGAATGGGATCAACCGGATGCACCCAAGCCCCTTAAAATGCCCTTTCAACAGGTGCTCACGGCGGACATCATTGCCGGCATAGATGAGCATGAGATTGAACCGCTGATCTATGAGGCAACGGGCCAGAGCATTGCCTGGTTCAATGAACTCATGTCCGTTGAAGAAATTGTGCAGCGGCTCGTTTCCGAAAGCGACACAGCGTTATCCAATATGAGAAACCTACTGACCAACTAATCAGCCCCCCTACTGCCATTATATTCAATAGAGACAAACACATGATCCGCGATAAAGAAGAACTAGAAAAACAACGCCTTGACGTCCGGGAATGGGTCGAGAAAGTTGCAATTCCGAATGAGGATCGCGTCGCAGAACTCAATGAAGTCCCACAGGATCTTGTCGACGATATGCAGGCACGTGGTTACTTTGCTTGGGCAGTCCCAGAAGAATATGGCGGGCTTGGCCTGACCACGGAAGAATTGGTCCTGATGGCGTTTGAGCTCTCCTACTGCTCAGTTGCCTATCGCGCCCGCGTTGGCTCAAATACCGGGATCGGTAGCGAGTCCCTCATCGTCGATGGGACGGAAGAGCAAAAGCGGAAATACCTACCTAAACTGGCCGCCGGTGAAATTGTTGGCTGTTTTGCGCTCACCGAAAGGGAAGCTGGCTCTCAGGCCACGGCACTGACCACAACGGCCGTCAAAAAAGGTAACCACTATGTCATGAACGGCTCAAAAGCGTTCATCACCAATGCTCCGATCTCAGACCTATTCACTGTTTTCGCGCGGACTGATCCTGACGATGACAGCCATCGCGGCATCAGCGCCTTTCTGGTCGATAAGGACACTCCCGGCCTTACCGTTGGCCCGGCCTATAAAATGATGGGTCAATCCGGCTCCCCCGTTTCAGAAGTCCATTTCGAGAATTGTGAGATCACGCCTGATCGACTTTTGGGCGGAGAAGAAGGTGTTGGCTTTAAGACGGCGATGAAGGCACTCAACAAACAGCGTATTCATCTTTCCGCTCTAAGCACCGGACCGGCGATGCGAATGCTGGATGATGCGGCGAAATATTCCCAGGAAAGAAAACAATTTGGACATCCTATTGGCGATTTTCAGCTCGTCCAGGCAATGATTGCTGACAGCCATGTGGATGTTGCGGCCGCGCGAACTTTAATCCTTGATACCGCGCGCAAACGTGACGAAGGGATCGATATCACTCTGGAAGCCTCCATGTGTAAATATTTTGCGACGGAGATGTGCGGTCGGATCGCGGACCGGGCCGTTCAGATATTTGGCGGGTCCGGCTATGTCGCGGATTACAGCAGCATTGAGCGGTTCTACCGCGATGTTCGCCTGTTCCGACTGTATGAAGGAACCAGCCAGATCCATCAACTCAACATCGCCCGTAAAACCCTTGATCAGATTGGGAAGACAGGCACAGTGCGGATTTAAAGTCTATCTGCACAGAAAAGATACAATAAAGAACGCGCAAAGCGAGAGGGAGTAGTTCAATGGAAGAGTATAAGCCTTTTTGGCCGGAACCCGCAAAAGCACCGGATGGCGCCCCAAACATTCTTGTGGTTCTCTTTGATGATGTGGGTTTTTCTGACTTTGGATGTTACGGCTCACCTATCAAAACGCCGACTATAGACAAGCTCGCCGAAAAAGGCGTGCGATACACCGGTTTTCATACGACAGCTATGTGCTCAACCACTCGTGCGGCACTTCTGACCGGGCGAAATCATCACTCCGTCGGTGTCGGCTGCCTTGCCAATTTCGACAGCGGATATCCCGGCTATCGTGGTAAGATTGCGAAAACCGCCGGCACTCTCGCCGAGATGCTACGCCCGAACGGCTATCGCAACTATATGATCGGAAAATGGCATGTAAACCCGCTCAACGAAAGCGGACCGACCGGTCCCTTCGATGGCTGGCCCCTGAGCCGCGGGTTTGATCGATTTTATGGCTTTCTGGATGCGGAAACAGACCAATACGCACCGGAGCTTGTGCGGGACAACGGCCATATCGACCCGCCCGGCGATTATGCCAGTGGATATCACCTTACCGAGGATCTTGTGGATCAGTCTATCCGCATGCTCGCCGATCATCAGGCGGGCGCGGAAAAGACGCCCTGGCTTCTCTGGTGCGCCTTCGGCGCCTGTCATGCCCCCCATCAGGCGCCGAAGGATATTATTAAAAGCTATGACCCGATGTTTGAGGGCGGCTGGGATAAGGAGCGTGAACAACGCCTCGCCCGCCAGAAAGAACTCGGGATCGTCCCTGAAAACACGGAAATGCCGCCCCGCAATGACGGCGTCAAAGCGTGGGATGAACATACCGAAGACGAGCGGCGTCTCTATACGCGGCTGCAGTCGGCCTACGCCGGTATGCTCGATCACACGGACCAGCATATTGCGCGGATTGTTGAGTTTCTGGAAGAAACCGGCCAGATGGACAACACTCTGATCCTTGTTCTCTCCGATAACGGCGCGAGCCAGGAAGGCGGCCGCAACGGGCTGGTCAATGCGATGGGACCGTTTAACCTGCGCCCCGAACCAATGGAAGAGAAACTCGCACGGATCGAGGATATAGGCGGACCCGATACCCATACAAACTTTCCACATGGCTGGGCTATGGCCGCGAATTCTCCGCTGAAACGCTATAAACAAAACACCCATGGCGGCGGCATCCGTGATCCGTTGATTATCAGTTGGCCGAAAGGTCTTCCCGCGCGCGGAGAGTTGCGGCATCAGTTTGCCCATTGCTCCGACGTGGTGCCGACCCTCCTCGATATTCTGGATATCGAAGCGCCAGACACCATCAACGGCGTAAAGCAACAACCAATTGAAGGACAGAGCTTCAAGGACAGTTTGTTCAAGCCGGAGGCACCCTCCCGCGACAAACCGCAGTATTTCGAAATGTTCGGACATCGCGGAATCTGGCAGGATGGCTGGAAAGCGGTGGCCTTTCATCCCATGGGAACACCGTTTGAGAATGATACCTGGGAGCTCTATAACCTCGACGAAGATTTCTCCGAAAGCCGGAACCTCGCCGAAGAGCACCCGGAACGGCTGGAAAAAATGATCGAAAGCTGGTGGGAAGAGGCAAAAAACAATCAGGTCCTCCCGCTGGATGACCGCTTCGCACCTCGTTTTGCAGAAAATGCTGAACGGTTGCAGGGCGACCGAAATATTGCGATTTTCCATCGTGGTGTTGGTCATATTCCCTCAGATGTTGCGCCGGACCTCCGCAGCCGCGATTACCGGATTGAGGCGGACGCAGATATTCTGAACGAGGCAAGCAACGGTGTCTTGATCGCCCATGGCGATACAACGTCAGGCTACAGCTTGTTCATGAAAGACGGTTATCTGGTGCATGATCTTAATATTGGCGGGGAACATGTGGTTGTCACATCCGGCAAGAAAGTTGCGCCCGGTCGCCGCCTGCTCGGTCTCCGGGTTGAACGCCTGACTAAAGAAGAAAAGCCGCGCATGGGCAAAGGTATGGGACGGAGCCGTTATACACTCACTATTGACGGGGAAGACGCCGGATCAGTCGAAAGTCACCTCGGATTCTTTATGCTGATTTCTTGGTCCGGCCTCGATATCGGGCGGGATCGCGGAAATCCGGTCGGTGATTACGCGTCGCCGTTTGAATTTGACGGTTTCTTACGCAAGGTCACAGTCCATATGGATACGCAAACCCTCGACGGCGAAGGTGTTGGCAAAGCGGAGATGGCGCGGGAATAACCTGCGCCATCCCAATGCCCTAGCCTCCTTCGCGTAGCTCCACCCGGCGGATCTTGCCAGAGATCGTCTTCGGCAGACTTTCCACGAACTCAACCTGCCGGGGATATTTATAGGGTGCCGTCAGATTTTTGCAGAAATCCTGTATATCGGTCATAAGGTCCGGACCTGCTTTTTCCGGGTTCTTTAGAATGATATAGGCTTTGACCAGTTGTCCCCGCATCTCATCGGGAATGCCAATTACTGCACTCTCAACCACTTCCGGATGCTCCAGCAGTGCGCTTTCCACCTCGAACGGGCTAATCCGGTAGGCACCGGAACTGATCAAGTCATCTGCCCGCCCCTCAAACCAGATATAACCATCGGCGTCACGTCTTGCCGTATCCCCGGTAAAGTACCATCCATGACGGAATGACCCGGTATCCGGTTCGCCGCCGGTGTAATAACCATCGAACAGGCCAGGTGGCCAGCCTCCATCGTCTGTTCGGATCGCAATATGGCCCACCTCCCCATCCGGCTGGCGATTGCCGTCGTCATCGATGATGTCGATGTCAAACCCCGGAACCGGCTTGCCCATGGAGCCAAATCGCGGCTCCATTCCCGGAAAGTTTCCAACGATATTGATGGTTTCCGTCTGACCATAGCCATCGGCGATAACATTGCCGGTATGTTCCTGCCAATAGCGGATGACTTCCGGGTTAAGTGGCTCCCCGGCACCCAAGGAACGGCGCATCGTGTCCAGGTTATATCCGCTTAGATCATGTTGGGCGAACAGACGATAAACAGTTGGCGGGGCGCAGAAGGTAGAAACCCCCAACCGTTCAATCATTTTCAGATGAAAATCAACATCAAACGCCCCTTCCCCATCATAGAGGACCACTTTAGCACCGGCCAGCAACGGCGGAAACAGCAACCCCCAAGCCGCCTTCGCCCAGCCTGTATCTGTTAGAGTCCAGTGTACATCACCTTCTTTCAAATCCATCCAGAAGAGCGCCGTCGCTACATGGGCCACCGCATAGCCAAAATCCCGCGGAACCATTTTCGGCATGGACGTCGTGCCAGAGGTGAAATAGGCCATCATCATATCGGAGGCCACCGTTGATGGCGCGTCCTTACGATCCAGCATTGGCGACGCATTCGCAACAAGCTCATCGAACGACAGCCAGCCCGGGTGCGTGCCGCCCACAACGATAAAATGCTCCAGGGTCGGGCATTCATCCCGCACCGCCTCCACCTTCTCACAATGCTCCGGCGTGACAACCACAAAGCGCGCCTTGGATCGCTGCACGCGATAAGCAATATCCTTGGCGGTCAAAAGGTTGGTCCCCGGCATCGAGATAGCCCCGACCTTCATGCAGGCGAACAAAACCGTATACCATTCCGGAATTCGGCCAATGACCATACAGCCAAAATCGCCTTTCGTAATACCAAGAGACAGGAATGCATTCGCAAGGCGCGCTGACTCCTCCGCATAATCTGAATAGGTGATTTCCTTTATCGTCTCGCCATCACGGGATACCGCGATAACGGCAACACCGTCCTTACCCTCTCCCCGCTTGTCGATAACGTCATAAGCAAAATTAAAATCATTTGGAATATCAACGCGATAATCCTTAACCGCAGAAACATAATCGCGGTTGAACTGACCCAAATCCATCGTCACCTCCCATACTGACGTTGTCTTAGTTTTTATATTTCTCGGCGCAGCTTATCTTATTGCGCGCGCTTGTCTCAATTTCTTTTAAGCCGCGCAAGCGCCGGATCGCGTATATCGCGCTCCCCCGCCGCCATCTTACGCATTTCCTCCAACCCTCGTTCATCAACCATCAAATCGCAGAAAAGCGTCCGTTCTCTCGCGAAGCCGTCTTCAGCGGAACGATTATTCACACCTTGGATCAAGTCCTTGATATGGCTGACAGCACGCGGCGAGCGGGACGCCAGAAGCGCTGCAACCTCAAGCGCTTTCTCAAGAACATTTTCTTTCACACAGTAACTTGCAAGACCCAAGTCCGTGGCCTCTCGCGGGGTCATTGTCCGCCCAAGTAGCATTAAGTCCAGCGCCTTTGCCTTGCCGACAAGTCCAGTTAGCCTTTGCGTGCCGCCCGCGCCCGGTAATATACCAAGGTTAACCTCGGGCAACCCCAAATCATAGGGACCGTCTTTCACAATCCGAATATCACAGGCAAGCGCAAGTTCGAAGCCACCGCCCATTGCGCTGCCGTTGATTGCTGCGATAAAAGGCTTGCCCATGGCTTCCATACGCCGATAGCATTTATGAATCAGGGATTCCGGCACTGGTCGGGTTGGATCGAACTTAAGGCCGCGCTCTGCCATTGCCTTACTCCTCTCATACAGCACTCCGACGTCATAATGGCGAATAAAAACATCATTATCCGCACCGGTAATAATCACGACCCGTATTTCGGGATCCACCTCAACTTCCGTCAGCGCGGCATCAAGCTCACTTTCCGTCTCGCCATCCATAAATCCCAGCGGCGGATTGCTGAAACGGATGATCCCGATATTATCCTGCCGGTCGATTGTGAGTTGAGCCATTCCCTGTCCCTTCATTTTCTTGTTTTGATTAATTTTGGGCGATTTGTGTCACCCTGTTATTTTTACAACAGTATAGAGCAATAAAAGGTAACAGAACGACCAAAATAGCCAGACGCGATCTCTGCACGTGACAAAGCATTGGCGCTCCGCTAAATAATCGCATCTAAGTGGACAAATTCTCACCATTATCTTTGGATAAGTGCAGCGGATGAAATCGCTCCGAACCGTCATAGTCGCCCTTGTTCTGCTGTTATTGCCAGCCACGCAAGTGCTTGCCAACGAGGCTGCCGAGGCCGATGAAGAAGAATCCGGTACATTTACGTTCGTGCTTGAAAATGATTTGTTCTTCGGAATCGACAGGGACTATACAAATGGCGTGCAACTTGCGTGGATGTCAGAGCCAGACTATGCACCTCAATGGGCTTTGAAGGCAGCGCGGCTTCTCCCTTTTTTCCCGGACAACGGCAAAGTTCGATCGACCTATGCCATTGGGCAAAATATGTATACGCCCAATGATATCTCCGATAAGGATCCGCCTCTGGACGAGAGGCCCTATGCGGGCTGGCTTTACGGTGCCGTCGGAATCGTTGTCGAAACAGGAGAAAAGCAGCTTGATCAATTGCAATTGCAACTTGGCATGGTCGGGCCTGCATCTTTTGCAGAACAATCACAGAAATTTGTTCATAAAATCGTCAATTCTCCAGAACCACAGGGTTGGGACACCCAACTCAAGAATGAGCCAGGGCTGGTCCTAACCTATCAACGGAGTTGGCGCGCCCTCGGCTCGACGGAAATCAAAGGATTTTCAATTGACGCAACACCGCATATCGGCGGCGCGCTTGGCAATATATACACCTACGCCAATGCTGGCGCGACACTGCGATTTGGTTGGAATCTGCCCAACGATTATGGCCCTCCTCGTATCCAGCCAGGCCTTCCCGGCTCCGGCTTTTTCGAACAACAGGACGATATCGGTTTGTACTTTTTTGCCGGACTGGACGCGCGGGCAGTTGCACGCAATATCTTCCTTGATGGCAACACATGGGCCGACAGCCGCAGCGTAGATAAAGAACCCTTCGTCGCCGATGCACAAGTCGGCGTGGCATTCACGGTAAAATCCGCACGCCTCGCTTTCACCCATGTCTTCCGGTCTCGCGAATACAAGGGCCAGGCGAGCAGTGACGAGTTCGGCGCGGTTAGTCTATCTGTCCCCTTCTAGACCAAGTGTCATTTCGAAAATCTTCCGCGGCAGTTTTCTTGCCCTTTAAACTCAAGCCAATAAGCGATAGAAGTAATTCCAACAGGGCGATGTAATGATCGCCAGAAGCTGGCTGATTGCAAAAGAAGGAATAGATGCGATGCATATGGCTGAAGAAACCACCCAAATTCTCACGCGGCTCGGGGTTGCCAAGACAGCCTATACAGGCGGCGGCCTTATGGTTACGAGTCCTTTGACAGGGGAAGAGATAGCGGCGGTCCCGGCCAACAATCCGGCTGACGTTGCTGCGGCAATCAAGCAGGCGAAGGCCGCCTTTTCGATCTGGCGTACAGTGCCCGCTCCCCGCCGCGGCGAACTCGTCCGGCTGCTTGGAGAGGAATTGCGCGCGTCGAAGCATGACCTCGGTCGGCTGGTTTCCCTAGAAGTTGGAAAAATTCCCTCTGAAGGGGATGGCGAAGTTCAGGAAATGATCGATATTTGCGATTTTGCCGTTGGCCTCTCCCGTCAGCTTTACGGCCTGACCATCGCCACGGAACGCCCGGGTCACCGGATGATGGAACAATGGCATCCGCTCGGCTCGGTAGGCGTTATTTCCGCTTTTAACTTCCCCGTTGCGGTCTGGTCATGGAATACGACCCTCGCCCTTGTCTGCGGGAACCCGGTTATTTGGAAGCCTTCCGAAAAAGCACCACTGACTGCGCTTGCCTGCAAGGAAATCATGGCCCGCGCCCTGGAACGTTTTGGTGATGCACCCGAGGGGCTTCTTGCCGTTGTCAACGGAACAGGCGATATTGGCTCAGCATTAGTGGAAAGCCCCGATATTGCGCTAATCTCCGCCACGGGCTCGACACGGATGGGCCGGATTGTTGGCCCCAAGGTGGCAGAACGGTTTGGCCGCGTCATTCTGGAATTAGGCGGGAATAACGCCGGTATCGTCGCACCAAGCGCGGATATCGATATGACACTGCGGGCTGTTGCCTTTGGTGCCATGGGAACAGCAGGACAACGCTGCACCACGTTGCGGCGCCTGTTCGTGCATTCCTCTGTTTATGACAAACTGGTGCCGGGCCTCAAGAAAGCTTATCAGACCGTTTCAGTCGGGAATCCTCTGACGACTGATGCACTCGTCGGGCCGCTTATTGACAAGCAAGCATTTGACCAGATGCAGAAAGCCCTTACCGCCGCGAAGAACGCTGGTGGAAAGGTAACAGGAGGCGAACGGATCGAGGATGGCCATGCAAATGCCTATTATGCCCGCCCGGCGTTGGTTGAAATGCCCGCGCATGAAGGCGTCGTGCTTGAGGAGACCTTCGCGCCGATCCTCTATGTGATGAAATATGATGATCTTGAAGACGCCATTGCCACGCATAACGCGGTGGGGGCGGGTCTTTCCTCCTGCATCTTCACGCTTGATATTCAGGAAGCAGAACTGTTCCTGAGCGCGGCGGGGTCCGATTGCGGCATTGCCAACGTAAATATCGCGACTTCGGGCGCGGAAATTGGTGGCGCCTTTGGCGGGGAGAAGGAAACCGGCGGCGGCCGCGAAAGTGGATCGGATGCCTGGAAAAGTTATATGCGGCGTGCAACCAACACGATCAACTATTCCAAAGAACTCCCTCTTGCCCAAGGGGTTTCTTTTGATATTTGAGAAAAAGAGAAAAATATGACGCATCTTTGGGTTCGTGCAGAGCAGCGCGAAAATGAACAACGGGTCGGTATTACGCCAGACGGCGTCCGCTCCTTATTGTCCGCCGAATTTCGGGTAACGGTAGAGGAAAGCAGTAGTCGCGCCATCCCCATCTCCGCCTATCGTGCCACCGGCTGTGAGATTGCCGCAGAAGGAAGCTGGGCCGACGCGCCCGCCGATGCCATCATATTTGGCCTCAAGGAACTACCCACGGCAACGACGCCACTTCCCCATCGGCATATCATGTTCGGCCATGCCTTTAAGGGGCAGACCGATGGGCCCGCCCTTCTCCGACGGTTCAAGGAGGGAGGAGGCAAACTCTATGATCTGGAGTACCTGACCGATGAGGCGGGCCGCCGCGTCGCCGCCTTCGGCTATTGGGCTGGATTTGCAGGCGCGGCCATTGCGCTGTTGGTCTGGACAGCAGAGCAAATCGGCAAGGGCCCCGGCCCCAGTAAAATAGATGTCTACGCCGGACGCGACGCACTGATCAGTGAATTGAGGGAAAGCCTTACGCACGCGCTTGATGCTGGCGGTAAAAAACCCAATGCGATCGTTATCGGTGCCCTTGGCCGGGTTGGCAAAGGCGCAAGCGACTGCTTCGAAGCGCTTGGTCTAAAGGTAACAAAATGGGATATCGCGGAAACTGCCCATGGTGGACCTTACCCCGAAATTCTAGAACATGATATATTTGTAAACTGTATTCTAGCGCAGGAAGGCGTTCCCGTTTTCGTGTCCAAATCTGCTCTGACTGCGCCGCGCCATCTTTCGGTGATTGCCGATGTCTCCTGCGATCCCAGCAGTCCCTATAATCCAATCCCAATCTATGATCATGCCACATCCTTTGATGATCCAGTTATTCGGATAAGCGACGGAACTCCCCCCTCGATGTAATGGCAATCGATAATCTCCCTTCCATGCTCCCCATGGAAAGCAGCGAGGACTATGCCGCCCAACTTCTTCCGTCACTCCTCGCACTCGACCAAATTGAGAACGGAGTATGGGGTAGAGCTGTATGTATTTTTGAAAAAAAGATGTCAGAAATAAATTCATATGAATAGTATTAATTATTTAATATCAATATATTAACATGATTATATAATCTAATGCACTAATTCTAATTAAATTAATTTAACCGGTTAATTTTCTATATTAAGGATCTCAATCATTTCATCACGCATAATGAATTTCTGCGGCTTACCGGTGACAGTCATCGGAAGCTCAGGAACGAACCGCACATGGCGCGGCACCTTGTAATGGGCAATTTGATCCTTGCAGTAGGCCTTAACCCCCTCTTCATCTAGAGTTGAGCCCTCGCGCACAACAATCCAGGAGCAAACCTCTTCGCCGAATTTCTCATTCGGCACACCGAAGACCTGCACTTCCTGAATATCCGAATGAGTGAAGAGGAACTCTTCTATCTCCCGCGGATAGATATTTTCGCCGCCGCGAATGATCATGTCTTTCAGGCGGCCTACGATCTCGCAATATCCCTCCGCATCAAGGACGGCAAGATCACCCGTACGCATCCACCCGCCATCAACGATCGCCTCCCCTGTTTTTTCCTCGTCATCCCAATAGCCGCGCATCACGGAATAGCCACGCGTCCAGAGTTCGCCTTGCGCACCAACTGGAACATCTGCGCCGTTTTCATCGACGATTCGAACCTCCACATGCGGATGAATACGGCCAACTGTAGAGACCCGTTTCTCGAGCGGATCGTCAACACCGCTTTGGAAGGAAACGGGAGAAGTCTCCGTCATGCCATAGCAAATAGTGACTTCCGACATATGCATATGATCAATCACCTTTTTCATCACTTCAATCGGACAAGGTGCGCCTGCCATCACGCCAGTACGCAGGCTGGAAAGATCGAGTTCCGCAACAAGTGGATGATCAACCATGGCGACAAACATTGTCGGAACCCCGTAAAGCGCCGTGCAACGCGCAGTTGCCGCGGCTTGCAGAGTTTCCACCGGATCAAATGCTTCGCCGGGAAAGACCATTGCCGCGCCTGTACTGACACAGCCCAAGGAACCCATCACCATCCCGAAACAATGATAAAGCGGTACTGGGATACAGAGCCGGTCCTCCTCGGTAAAGTTCATGCGCCCGACGACATGGGCTGCGTTATTGACGATATTATAGTGAGTCAATGTCGCTCCCTTGGGCGCGCCAGTTGTTCCAGAGGTAAACTGGATATTGATCGGATCATCGGACGCTAGGCTATCCGTAATCGTATCGAGTTCGGCCCGCTCCTTATCACTTGCCAGCCCTGCGATATCGGAAAACGCATACATTCCCGCGCCGGGGTTATCGTGTATGCCGATAACAATCTTGAGTGCCGGCAACTTCGCGGCATTTAGTTGCCCGGGCTCGGAGTTTTCAAGCTCCGGCGCCAGCGTCCGGATCATCTTGAGATAATCTGACGTCTTGAACTTATCCGCCGCAATTAACGCCTTGCAGCCCGATTTATTGAGTGCGTATTCCAGCTCTGATAGGCAATAGGCCGGATTAATATTCACAAGGATCAGCCCGATCCGCGCCGTCGCATATTGAGTCAGGATCCATTCGAGATTATTGGGCGACCATATCCCGATACGATCGCCAGTTTCCAGTCCAAGCGCGAGAAGTCCGGCCGCCAGTGCATCCACTTTCCGGTCAAATTCAGCATATGTAAGAGTAAGATTCTGCTGCGGAAAGATGAGCGCCGCACGCGTGCCATATTTCGCAACTGTTTCTTTCAACATCTGGGGAATAGTCTGCCGCCGAAGCGCGCTTGTTCTTTCCCCTGCCACATAAGACCGATCCTTGACCGGTGCTATAACCGACTGAAACTGATCCCGCGCACTGTCTACAGCCTGAGTATCCTGCACAGTTGACATATTATCCTCCCCATTCATGTCTCTGTTTTCAGGAAGTTTACGTCAATAGATCCAGCTTGTCACATCAACTGTCGACCCGGCGAATAATTGCGAGTTATTCGCCGGACTAGATCTATTAGGCTGCTCTTTTTGCGTTCTTTAAGATTGCCTCAACCATGGCCGTGACGGCCTCGTCCGGAATGTCATGCGCCATTCCATCTATCACAATCATCTCGGTGCCGGGGATTGTGTTTTTCACATCTTCCGCGCAGCCAAGCGGAACGAGCGGGTCTTCCCGTCCGTGAATAACAAGTACTGGCGCGGTTATTTCGGATAAATGCGCCACTCTGCTATCACCCGAGGCCAGGCTCGCCAGAAGATGGCGCCCGTTCCCTTCAGGGTAGTAGGACCGCTCAAAAAGGGCGACGGCGCGTTCTGCCAAAATCTTTTCATCCACAGGGAAGGCCGGGCTTCCGATGATCTTTGCCGTCGCGATCGCATCCTCCACCGCGCCTTCCCGTGTACCGGCGGGGTTACGCGGCTGACTGAGCCATTTCGCGGCCACCTCAGTTGGGCGGGGCAATCCACGCCGGCCGGACGTCGCCATGACCGAGATCAGAGATTTCACACATTCAGGCCGTCGATAGGCCAAAGTTTGCGCGATAGCGCCGCCGTTTGAACTTCCAAGGATATGTGCCTTTCCAACCCCAATCGCCGCGATCAGTTCAGCGGCATCATCGGCCATATCCTCCAACGTATAGGGAGCTGAAACTTTTTCCTTTGCCCGCGCCTGAGCAAAGGCCGCAGGAATATCCGCTGGTCCCCAGTCATCAAATTTAGTGGACAGTCCGGCATCGCGGTTATCATAGGAAATGACATGAAATCCTGCTTCAACCAGCGCCTCGATAAAAGTTTCATTCCAGGAGGTGAGCTGCACTCCAACTCCACCAACAAGGACAATCGGGTCGCCCGAGGCATCACCCCGTGTTTCATATTCAATTTCGATACCGTTTGCGGAAATTTTTGACATTTCTTCTCTTCTTTCTATCGGTCTGTGGCCTTGCAAGGTTCCTTTGAAATCAGTTTTACGCGCTTAACGTAGAACAGCGCAAGCGAACTCATCAGGATATGGTTAGGACTGGCTCTCCAAGTACGTCAAAATCCGGCGTTATGCCAAGACCAGGCACATCAGACGCTGTCATCCGGCCATTAACTCTTTGAGGCGATCCTTCGGCAATTGTCACTGTGCCATAGGAATTGAAATCTGTGGCCGAGAAGCAGAACTCCTCAGGCGTTGACCGTGCAAGATGAGCAATAGCCGCAGTCGTAATGTCGCCGCCCCATGTATCCTCAATCGTCATGGGGATGCCGGAGGCGATACAAAGATCACGCATCAGCCGTGCCCGCGTCAGGCCACCTACTTTTGAAATCTTGAGATTGATGACATCCATGGCATCTTCAGCAATCCCCCGCACCAGAACACCGGGACCGTCAATTACCTCATCCAGCACGAAGGGAAGCGCCGTGCGCCGACGGATCGAGACTGACTCCTCATAGGTCATGCAGGGCTGTTCGATATAAACATCCAGATCAGCGACCGCACTGACAACACGCGCCGCCTCGTGACGGGTCCAGCCAGTATTGGCGTCTGCCACCAGTATATCACTTTTCTTCAGGATAGCGCGTGTGGCATGGATACGATCGATATCCTCATTCGCGTCACCCCCGACTTTAAGCTGGAACTTCGTGTATCCTTCTGCGCTGTAGCCCTCTATCTTCGCGGCCATTTGCTCCGGGCTTTCCTGCGAGATGGCCCGGTAAAGTGCCACATCCTCCTGCATCGCCCCGCCGAGGAGCATATAGACAGGCTGTCCTGCTGCCTTTCCGAGAATATCCCAGCAGGCGATATCAATTGGTGCCTTCGCGTAAGGATGCCCCCTCAGGCTGCTGTCCATAACCCGGTTGATTTCATGGAGGGCAAGCGGGTTCTGTCCGATCAGATGTGGCCCTATTTCTGCGAGACCAGCGCGCACTCCCTTCGCGTAGGATGGCAGATAGGTCGACCCTAATGGGCAGCATTCGGCATAACCGGTTATGCCCTCATCCGTTTCGATGGCAACGACGGTGCTATCAAACACCTCAACGAAATTGCCATTGGACCAGCTATAGCGCCCCTCTTTCAAGGGCAGATCCACCTGCCAGGCTTTGATCGCGGTTATTTTCATGCTTTTCTCCTTATCTCACGACAAACCCGTGGGCAAACGGATCCCGCTCATCAATGATGATCCTATTGTATCCTGTCACGCGCGCCCAGCCCCCGATGGACGGGATAATCGCATCGATGTTTGCGACTCTAACTTCCCCCTCCACACGACCATTAAAGAGGGAACCGATAATGCTCTCGTGAACAAAGTCGTCACCAATTGCCAGGTCCCCGCGCGCGCGCCATTGCGCCATACGGGCCGAGGTGCCTGTACCGCAAGGGGAGCGATCAATCGCCTTGTCACCATAGAAGACCGCATTCCTTGCCGTTGCACCCGCTACCGTCGGCCTGCCCGTCCACATAATATGGGTGAGACCTTTTATGTCCGGTTGCTCGGGGTGTACAAAATCATACTTTTCATTAAGCGCCGCGCGCAAGCCCGGACTCCATCGGATCAGGTCCGCCACGGAATAATCGGCCATATCTGTGAAATTCGCCTGCGGTTCAACGATCGCATAGAAATTACCGCCATAGGCCACTTCGACAACCAGCTCCCCTAGCATGGGGCAGGTTGCGCTCAATCCTTGCGCATAGAGAAAAGACGGCACATTGATAATCCGCACTTCCTCTAAATATTTTCCTTCCATACGATATTCCGCGACGACTTTCCCCGCCGGGGTATCAAGGGTAAGTCTTCCAGGCGTTCTCGGGATGACCAACCCCTCCTCTATCGCGATGGTGACGGTGCCGATGGTGCCATGGCCGCACATGGGCAGACAGCCCGAGGTTTCAATAAAAAGGACGGCAATGTCGCAGTCATCGCGAGTGGAGGGATAAAGGATCGTTCCCGACATCTGGTCATGACCGCGCGGTTCATACATCAGGCCTGTGCGGATCCAGTCGAAATCCCGCATAAAATGCGCGCGGCGGGCGAGCATGGTCTCGCCCTTAAGGTTCGGCCCGCCTGAAGTGACGACCCGCACCGGATTGCCGCAGGTATGCCCATCTATGCATTGGAATATATGTTGTGTCATTCGCAGACCTTAAAAGCGCCGGGGACTATAGGGCAAGAGATCAATATCATTCTTTATCCCCATCACCAGATCCGCCACCAGCTTGGCGGTTCCCGCCGATTGGGTCAAACCAAGATGGCCGTGCCCGAAAGCATAGGTGATGCGGCGGGACCGACTAGCAGGGCCGATAACGGGGATCGAATCCGGCAGGCTGGGCCGGAAACCCATCCACTGCCGTCCGCCCTCGATTTTAAGACCGGGAAGGAACCACTTCGCCTTGTTGAGCAGAGCATCCGCCCGCCGATAGTTTGGCGGCAACTTCAGCCCGCCCAGTTCCACCGCACCGCCAACGCGAATACCGCTCGATAGCGGGGTCACCACAAATCCATGCTCCTCGAACGAAAGCTGCCGGTTGAGATCAAACGCCCCTATCGGAAGCGTCGTGTTATATCCCCGCTCCGTCTCCAGCGGGATATGATCGCCAACAGTGCGGGCAAGGTGGTGCGACCAGGCTCCTGCTGAAACCACTACATGATCCGCCGATAACTCTGTTCCATCCTTCAGGCGCACGGAAACGCCCTCCGCCCCGTGCTTGAGCGCCACGGCCTCCGCGATGTCAATCTTGCCGCCTCTTGATTTGAAGAATTCGCCAAGCTGGACTGTATAATCCTTCGGATCGGAAATGCCATACCAGTCATTCGTCGCGATGGCCGCGACAAATCGTTTGTTGATTCCCGGCTGATATTCCGCAATCTGATCTGGGTCCGTTAGCGCCGTGAATTCAGTCCCCCGCTCGCCCCTTGCGTGCCAGACAGGCAAATTCTCCTCAAATGATTTGCGATGTTCATAAAGCTGTAAATTACCGTGCTGGCGCAGCATATTATGGGTGCCCGTCTGCTCCATGAAAGGAATAAGCCGGTCGCGGGACACTGTCATCAGTGTCGTGAGCGCCTCTATCCCCCGTCTCACCTGCTCGGGCCGGCTCGCGCTTAAGAAGCGAAACATCCAGGGGAGAATCTGAAGGGCGTAGGGAAGCGGAACGGAGAGCGGGCCCAGCGGATCCAAAAACCATTTCGGCGCTTTCCGGATAATACCGGGAGAAGCAACAGGCGACGCATCGGAAAAGGCAAAAGCGCCGGCATTACCTTGGGACGCACCCGCCGCGACACCGGCTTTATCCAGCACTGTCACCTTTGCGCCCTTCTCCTGCAATTCAATGGCCGATGTGATGCCGATGATCCCAGCACCGATCACTATAATATCTGGAATATTTACTGCTTGCCCTGACATCTCGCCCTTCCCCTTGCCGATCCGTAACGACGGCAAGGCATGTTAATCCAAAGGCGGCCGTCTCAAAAGCAGAGAATGTGAGGATGGGCTAACCGGCAAGATCCATGCCGAACCTCATCGCGGCATATTTCTTCGGCAGATCAAATATGTCGGAAATGGTATCGGCGGTGATTAACTTTTTCGACTCTCCGCCACCTTGAATCCACCCTTCCCGGATGAAAAAGCAACGATCCGTACAGTGATGGGCGAGATTGAGGTCATGCATAACTATGATAACCGTGAGATTCTTCTCGCGACAGAGCTTTTGTACCAGATCCATTAACTGATGCTGGTGTTTTAAATCCAATGCCGACGTCGGTTCGTCCAAAAAGAGACAAGCCTCCTCCTGCTCCCATATCTGCGACAGCACCCGCGCAAACTGGACCCGCTGCTGCTCACCGCCGGAAAGGCTCGGGTAGGATCGATCCCGGAGATGCCAGGCATCTACGAGAGTAAGCGCCTCATCGGCAATCTCCGCATTTGAGGCGGTTGTCTTTTCGAGCGAATAGGGATTGCGGCCCATTACCACGACTTCATGCGCGGTGAATGGAAAGCTAATGGGGTTTGCTTGCGAGAGAACGGCGCGGCGACGTGACAGCTCCGTCAGGGAATAGTGCTGCAAATCCTTTCCATCCAGGGATACCCGGCCCTCATCCGGCTTAAGCGCCCCTGTCAGGCATTTCAACAACGTCGATTTCCCTGCGCCATTTGGGCCCAGGATCGCCGTTACATCACCAGGCCTGAAGGTCGCATACACATTCGCGAGGATTCTCTGCCCACCAATGGAATAGACTATGTTTTCCGCGTCAATCACAGACCAAACCTTCCTGAAAATTGCTTCATCAACAGCCAAAGGAAGAACGGTCCGCCTATCATACTGGTCAAAATACCAACTGGCATCTCCGCAGGCGCAACAACTGTGCGCGCAACAGTATCGGCGAGCAAAAGCAGGATCGCCCCTAAAAAGGCCGATGCCGGAATCAAAAGCCGATGATCTGGCCCGAGCGTCAAGCGGATCAAATGAGGCACCACAAGACCAACAAACCCGATGATCCCACTAACAGAAATTGCCGCACCAACCGACAACGCCGTGCAGATGATGATCCTTCGTTTCAACCGCTCAACATCAACGCCGAGATACCGCGCCTCACTCTCCCCGAGCAACAGCACATTGAGCTCTCGCGCATTCTTTACAAGGATCAAGGCAGACGGAATAATAATTGTCGCGGCAACAATAACGGACACCCACAAAGCACCACCGAGGCTACCCATGGTCCAGAAAGTCAAGGTCCTGAGTTGCTGATCATCGCTCAGGAATGTCAGGAACCCGACACCGGCCGCAGACAGGGCATTTATCGCAATACCGGTGAGCAACATATAGGTGACAGAAAACGTCCCGGTCAGCTTGGCAAATCGGAAAATCACGAAACAGGCGCCGAGTGCTCCACCAAAGGCGGCAATGCTCATGGCATAAAGCCCGAAATATCCGACAATTGGCCCTGCCAACACAATGACAATGGCAACGGCTAATGCCGCACTCGTCGAAATACCGATTAAACCCGGATCAGCAAGAGGATTGCGAAACAGCCCTTGCATTGCGGCACCGGATACGGCTAATGCACCGCCGACAATGACCGCTAAAACGACGCGCGGCAATCTGATGGAGTTCAGAACGGCCAACTGTTGATCTGCCAAACTACCCCCGAGAATATCAGAGAGCGGAATTGAAACTGCTCCGATCGAGGCAGAGACCAAGGCAACGGCCAGCAGCAGAAGGCCTAGCAAAGGCAATGCCGAGAATTTCATCCGTTTCAGGAAAAACGGCCTGCCGACCGCTTTGTCAAGCAAGCTCATTGACGGTTCAACTGTCTGTTAAGTTCGAGGGCAGCCTCGGCCGTCCGCGGTCCGAAGCCGAGCAGCAAAAGGGCGTCCATCGCTACAATCCGCCCATTCTTTGCCGCTGGCGTAAGCGACACTCCCGGAGCCGCCAAAAGCGACGCTTTGCCCCCCGACTGTTCAAGCCCCTGAGTAGTAACAAGCAATACATCAGGCGCTAAGCTCGTTGCCGCTTCCGGTGACAAGGGTTTATATCCTTCATATCCCGTAACGGCATTTGTGGCACCGGCCAGCTTGATAATGCTGTCCGCCGCGGTTCTTGATCCTGCAACCATCGGAGCTCCGCCACTATGCTGCAAAATAAATATTACCGATTTGGATTCCTGCCCGGCGGCGTTAGCTTCTTTCAATTCGACTTCAGCTTTGTTGATGCCGGCAATCAATTCGGCACCCTTTTCTCGCTTATCCAATGTTTCTGAAAGAATTTCGATGTTTTCCTTCACATCCCCGATCGACCGACCGGCCTTGAGTACCAGCAGGGAAACACCGGCAGATTTTAACTGCTCAAGTACAGTTGGTGGGCCTGATTCTTCAGACAGTATAACAAGATCCGGGTTTAGCGAGAGAACGCCCTCCGCACTCAGTTCGCGCATATATCCGACCTTGGGCGCCGAGGCGGCGGCCGGAGGATAATAGCTTGTCGTATCGCTGCCAACGACAAGCCCCCCGGCGTCCAGCGCATAGATTGTTTCCGTAATTGCGCCCCCGACGGAGACGATCCTTTTCGGTGCCTCGGCATGGGCTGCCGCAGAGATGAAAACGCAGAGTACTAATAAAATTCTGATCATTGATTGGTTTCTTTTTGCATTAGAATATTGGCGGCCTCTATCCCCTGCGACTGCAGGTATGTCAGCACTTTAAGCAATTTTTCGATTGAAATCTGGCGATCCCCGGCGACAATGATCTCATGATCGGAATGAGCAGCCCGACTTTCCTTGATCGCTTCTTTTAGCTCGCCAAAATGAGTGAACTCCTGACTATCAAGTGCGTAAGAGCTTTCCCGAATTTCAAGCATGATGTGCCGAGGTTCATTCAACTGTTCCAATTCCTCCTCTACGGCGGAGGGAAGCTGCAGATCAAGCGAACGCATAACTGTTCCGACCGTCAGCAAGAAGAACACGAGAAGAATAAACAGGATATCCAGCATCGGTGTCAGATCAGGCGCCAGCTCCCGCAAGGTTCCCCCGTGCGGATCTTCGGACTGAAGTGTGATCATGACCGGCGCGCCTCTGCGTTCAGAGTAACAACTTCAGATGCAGGCTCGTTCTTCGCCATTTCGAAAGAAAGCGACAGACGATTTAGCTCCAGGCAAAAGCGCTCCAGTTGGCGATCACTGAACGCACTGAAGAAATGCGCCATAAGAAGTGCAGGCAGTGCAATCATCAGACCCGCTGCTGTGGTCAACATCGCCTCCCACAACCCATCTGCGATCAACGCAGGCGAAACTGGCCCTGTCTGCACAGAAATCACCTTAAACGCGGCAATAATCCCGAGAATAGTACCCAGCAGACCTATGATCGGGCTGATCATACCAATCAGCCGTAACATCTTGATCCCACTGTAATAGGGACGCCGGAAATCATTCAGCGTCACCCCAACGAGTTCATCCCGTACAGCTTTTGGATGGTTCCTGTTCGCCCGCAAGTAATCGGCCAACCGCTCATAATGTGCCTTTGCCTTGATCGCCGCCCGAACGGTAAATACAAGCCGCTCCAACCCGACCGCAACAGCCAGAACAGAGCATATGGCAAGCGGCCAAGCCATCAATCCCATTTGGAAAAACCAGTCAGGAAGTATGAATGAAAGCCACTCAGGCAACATTCGATACCTCCTTGCGTGGCAGGCTATCGACAATTTCGCTCCATTCTGTCAGCTCCGGCACGCCGGGTTTCCGCTTGCCGAAGAAGGTCACTATGAGTTCGTTGTTCTTATCGAAAACTTCAACGGCCGTGATAATGCCATCGACAGAGGGCTTCTTTGTTACCCAGCTATGGCTGATTCCGCCCTCATCCAGATGCAGATTAAATTTGGGGTCGAGGACATTGCACCATCCCCCCGCCTCTACCAGCTTGTTCACAGGACCAGTGTGTATTTGGATACAGCCTTTGCTTCCGACAAAGACCATAATTTCACATTGACGGTCCCGCGAAAGTTCGAGTACGAGCCGTGCAGCACTGTTATCAAGTTCCGCAGCGAAATCCGTTCCGATTTTCTTCAAAGCCTGGACGCGGCCCACTTTGAATTTCCGGAGCATCGGAAAAAAGTCATGCGTATCTTTCAGTTTTTCCCAGGCGGAACGGAAACCTTGCCAGTCAATTTCTGAATCCGGGCGTTCTTCCGGTTTTGGTTTTGTGCCTTCAATTTCGATTGACGTATTTTGTTCAGCGTGGCGATGCATTGCAACCAGATCATCATAGGCGGCCTCGTCAGAATGGTTAGTCAGATAGATTTTGTGGATAGCATCACCGGCGCCATCAAAAAACTGCAGGCTTTTACGAACACCCGCTTTCCCGGTTTCTGTTACGGCAAAGCCATGTTTCCATTGCCCCATAAACAGACGAAGATCAATATCGGGATTGACAAACAAGCCCGTCGTCATAGGACCATGCTTAAAGAAGCTTGGGTTTTCATAGATGCCTTTCCGTTCATGAACACAATGTTCATTGCGGGTCAGTGCCATCACCTCTCCAAGAGAGACCACAGACTTCAGGATTGCTTCAGCGTTATCGCTAAGGCGGGTAGCAACCGTTCCGACACGCGCCGCCACTAGCTGGCCTTCAGAAATACCCATTTCATTGGCCGCATTCCGCGCGCGCATTCCTTTTTCCTGGCTAAGCCGCTCATACTCTGCTCTGATTTCTTCCGGTGTCAGCTTTGTCGCTGTTTGAACTGATTCACTCATTGTCATTTCTGGCTCCTAATGGATAACAAAATTCACGGGAACACGAACCCAACTGACCACGGCATTCCCGTCGACACTAGTTGGTTCGAATTTCCATTTCTTAACGGCCGCCATGGCCGCCATATCAAGCAGGCGATGCCCGGAGGACTTGGCAATTTTTAGATCCCGCGGTGTGCCGCTTGGCAAAACTTCCGCATGCAACGTGACTGTTCCTTGGTGCCCAAGATCAAGCGCACGGCGCGGATAGGATGGCGGGACCTGATGGCGATAACGCGCCTCATGAATGACGGTCGAGTTGTCTTCTCCAATGCCTTTGCTGGTATCCGGGAGCGTGGCAACAACCTTGGGCTCCGGCGCAGGTCGAGGCTCCGGCTTGGCGACAACCTTTCTCACAATTTTCTTCTCCGGGATTTTCTCAACAATCTCCGGAACGATCTTTGCCATCTCGATCGGGGGAACCGCCTTGGTCTCGATGGGCGGTTCAAGCACCACGGCAGGCCGAACCATAGGACGCGGAACCGGCTGGGCTTTCGCTTCCTTTACAGGTTCGGCCTTCGGTTGCGGCAGCTTGGGAATAACCGCAACCTTCTCCGGTGCAAAGGGGGTTGTGACAACAGGCTTGACACGAACCGCCTCTGGTGGTGGAGGTGGTGGTACCTTTACAGGCTCCACCTTGCTTTCAACCGGCGGACTTGAGACCGCCGGACGAGCCAGCGTCATCAAATTCACCTTCAGAATTGGAATATCGTAAATTGGCTCGATTTTTGGTATCGGGTGGACCTGCGTCAAGAGAATGGCGTTCGCACAGACGGACAGGCCAAGAAAGACAACCCATTTCTTGCCCCAATCTGTCGGTTGTGCGAACGCCGCCCCTACCATTTATAGGCTACCCTGACATTATAGCTGCGCCCTTCTTCAAGAAGACCGGCGAAAGCTGTTGTGTAAGCTTTATCAAGAACGTTCGATACTCCGAGATCGACAGTGAGGGTATCGAGACCTTTCTCGCTCGGCGCCCAGCGATAGTAAACGTCATAGACGGAGTATCCCGCGGTCGGCACCTGTGAACTGGACACATTATCATTGGCGGCTGCAAATCGTCCGCGCAGACCGAAAATGCTATCAATTTCATCGGCGCTGTAAGCAACATCAGCAACCAGTGTCAGCGGTAGATTGTTGGAGAGATACTCCCCCGTGTCCTTGTTTTCCGCCTCAACATAGGAAAGGCCGAGTTTTGTCGTCACCGGATGAAGATTATACTGCGCGTCAACCTCGAAACCAGATAGCCGGGCATTCGGGATATTGACATATTGTGTCGTTCCGCCTGCGGTATTCACCACCTGCGTGATAAAATCATCTCCTTCACTGATGAACCAGGAACCCTTTACGGCGACCTTGTCATTGTCCGCGACGACATTATCGAAGTTTATGCCAGCACCAACTTCAAAAGTGACAACGGTTTCCGGCCGGAGGTCCGGATTTGGAACAAAGAAGTTAGCCGGAAAGAACGGGGGGACTGCAGGGAAATGCTGCCCCGACGCATACATTTCGGTGAGGTTTGGTGCGCGGAAGGCTTGCGCAAGACTACCAAAGAACATCACATTATCGTTTGGCAGATAGCTCGCCGATATTTTCGGAGAGACCTTATGTTCACTTTGGGAATTACCAGCATTGTCACTGCTGCGGTAGGCATCAAACCGTGCCGCCGGAATGATCAGGAAGCGACCCGCAGACGTCTTCAAATCGATTTCGTCCTGCAGATAAACCCCGTAATTAGTGGCATCCGCGTTTGGAACACCCGGACGCGTGCCACCCCCGGTTATGGTACCCGTCTGATCGTCATGGTACACTTCCAAGCCATAAGACAATGTATGCTTCTGCGTCTCGCTCGCCGTGAGCACCGTCTGATTGTCGGCCGTGAAGCCGATGGTATCCATGTCACGTGTTTGCACACGACCCAAATTTGTTCCCGAGATATCTTCTTCGCGAACTTCGGTGGTGTTGTAATAGAGATGGAGCTTCGGGTTCAGCCAGCTATTACCTGGATCTTCAAATGCATACTTCAATCCGAACTGGTTATCATTAACCCGCTTATCGACAACCGGGTTAGAAACCGTAATGGCGCCGCCACCATTATTCGGCTCCTGTCCATCATTGTGAAGACCCTGATAAATAAACTGCAGGCTGTTGAAGTCGTTAAAGCTATAACCAATCTTGAAGGTACCCGAAACGAGGTTGTCTTCGGAAATAAGCTTATTGCCGTCACCCTGCTCGATATCACCGGAATTGCGAAGCGCGGCGATTCCGATGACATCCAATGCCCCCGTCCGACCGTAAGCAGAGACAACCGGAGAATATTCCTTGTTCGCCGTCCGGTATCCCATTGAAGTATAAACACCCCAGTCTTCTCCGGGTTTCAACATGTCTGCAGCATCCTTGGTATCGAACGCAAGAACGCCGCCGATCGCGCCGCCACCATAAATTGCCGAAGAGGCACCCTTCACGATCTCCACCCGCTTGAGAAGCGAGGGGTCAACGAAAAATCGACCATCATGGGCTGCCTCGAAGTTCTGGCGACGTCCATCAATCAGGGTAATAATGGCTTCGCTATCAAATCCGCGGATAGAGACAGTCTGCCCATTCCGACGTGGCCCACCAGCCACCTCAACACCCGGTGTGAATTCAAGAAGATCTCCCGTATCCCCTGCCAATGCGTTTCCCGGCGCATCTGTATCAATATTCGAAGTCATCGCCGGCACCTCAAACGAGGATTGCGGCGTGCGGGTCGCATAGACCGTCATCGCGTCAAGCGATACAGTCGGCGTTTCGTCTGCCGCTGCAACAATGGCAGGCGTCAGAAAAGTACTTGAGAGGAGCGCGCCCAGACAGGCGAGCGGCAGAGTTCGGCGCATAACAACAGCTTTCTAGTTGTATCGCGTTTGCTTGCTGCCTGGCTGCCGAATATGTCGGGTGGCTGGGTGGCGGGCTAATTGCTTTATTTTGTTAAGATCAGTTTTCCATTTCCAGTAAGCCGCAATTTGTATGAATCACCGTTGTGAGCAATCGTGAGTTCCTTGCTGGTGATAAATAATTCACCGCTCTGCAGGGTTTCATCCACAAGCATAATCATCCGCTTACTGCTTTTGCGATCGGATTGATTATCCAACATTTTTTTGACCGTTCTTTTCGTATGCAATTACAATATATTGGCTTATTTCTAGGAATGATTATCAATAGCCTCGATAAGAGTCAACTTCATTTTGCGAATTATTATCAATATCAGTTAGTTGAATTCCAGAAAGACGGCCCCCGTCCTAAAAGATGGAAAATTGTTTTTTCTATCTTTATGGTATCTCTCTGCTTAAATTACGTCAGATAAAGCTTATCCAACGTACGGCTGCCAAGAAGCATAAGCATAAAGAACAACCGTATTTTATTCTCTGAATAAGAAAATTAAGAAGGAGAAGGAACGACAATGAATCTCGATGGAACAACTGCGATTATAACAGGCGGCGCGTCCGGCCTTGGCGCAGCAACGGCGCGAAAACTTGCTAGTTTTGGCGTAAAAGTAGGAATTTTTGATCTGAACGAAGAATTGGGCGAAGCCGTTGCAACCGAAATCGACGGCGCTTTTGCAAAGGTGAATGTTACCTCAGAAGAAGATGTCGATGCCGGGTTCGCATCCATTCGCGAAAAGCTCGGCCAGGAAAGAATTCTTGTAAATTGCGCAGGAACCGGTAACGCCGTAAAAACGGCTAGCCGGGACCGTGAAACCGGCGAAATCAGGCACTTTCCGTTAGATAAATTCGAGATGATCATCCAGATCAATCTCATCGGTACCTTTCGCTGCATCGCAAAGTCGGCAACCGGCATGATGACCCTCGACCCGATCGACGGGGAGCGTGGTGTGATTATCAATACTGCTTCCGTCGCAGCAGAGGATGGTCAGGTAGGGCAGGCCTCCTACTCCGCCTCAAAAGGCGGCGTTATCGGGATGACCCTTCCGATTGCACGCGATCTTGCGCAGGAACTCATTCGCGTCAACACAATTTTACCGGGTCTATTCAATACTCCTCTGTTGCAAGGCGCGCCTGACAAGGTGAAAGCCGCCCTTGCCGCGCAAGTTCCGAACCCGTCCCGTCTGGGGCAGCCTGAGGAATATGCCTCTCTTGCTCTTGAAATGTGCCGGAATGGATATTTTAATGGGGAAGACGTCCGCCTGGATGGCGCAATTCGTATGGCGCCACGTTAGAAACAAACAATAACAAGGATCAAAATAATGACTGAAGCTTACATTATTGATGCCTGCCGTACTCCACGTGGTGTCGGCAAGGTTGGCAAGGGCGCCCTCGCCCATCTCCACCCACAGCATCTTGGCGCGACCGTTCTCGGTGCTCTTGCTGAACGGAATGATTTCAATACTGCCGATGTTGATGACGTTATCTGGGGAACCTCGACACAAGTCGGCAAGCAGGGTTATGACCTCGGCCGGATGTCGGCCTTGTCAGCTGGCTATGACATCAAAGCCTCCGGTATGACGCTGGATCGCTTTTGCGGTTCTGGGATCACGACTGTCAACCTCGCGGCGGCCCAAATCATGTCCGGCATGGAAGATCTGGTCATTGCGGGCGGTACCGAGATGATGAGTTATACCGCCTCAATTGCCGATCCCAGCAATCCGGCAATGCTGGATGCGGGCAACACCGCTCTTCGTGATAGTCATCCCCAGTCACAGCAAGGTGTTTGCGCTGATGCTATTGCCACGCTGGAAGGGATTGACCGGAAAGCCCTTGATGAACTCGCGGTAGAGAGCCAGAAACGCGCAGACAAGGCAATACAGGAAGGCCGGTTCAATAAATCGCTCATTCCAGTTAAAAACACGGATGGTTCAATCGCTCTCGATCGGGAGGAATTTCCGCGCCCCGGCACGACTATGGAAAGCCTTGCGGGGCTCAAGACAGTCTTCAATATGTTTCGCGATGTCGTCGTTGACGACGCCGGCAACACATATGGCAGCCTGATTACGCGCAAATATCCGCAAATCAAGGAATTTGATCATGTGCACCATGCTGGCAACTCCTCAGGTGTTGTTGATGGTTCCGGGGCACTACTTCTCGCATCGGGTGACTATGCGAAGAAGCATAACCTGAAACCCCGCGGCCGTATTGTTGCGACGGCTAATATGGGTGATTGCCCGACATTGATGCTGAACGCGCCAGTTCCAGCTGCGAAGAAGGTACTCGCCAAGGCAGGCCTGACAACGGAAGATATAGATCTTTGGGAAATTAACGAGGCTTTCGCCATCGTTACCGAAAAATTCATTCGCGACCTGAAACTTGACCGTAGCAAAGTAAATGTCAATGGCGGCGCAATGGCGCTTGGGCACCCCATCGGAGCCACCGGATCGATCCTGATCGGCACGTTGCTTGATGAACTTGAGCGGCAGGATAAAAAACGTGGATTGGTTACCATGTGCGCCGCGGGCGGCATGGCCCCTGCGATTATTATCGAACGTCTCGATAGCTAAAGAAAAGGTCTAAAAATCAGAGGGCGACGCAAAACTAATAGTCGCGTCGCCCTTTTTTGCCTGCTTTACGCGCTGACTCTCAATCCGACACCCAGATTTTCCGGTGCCTTATGGAACTTGCCATCCTTCATGATGGCCATCAGACGTTTCTTGTCCTGCAACACTTTGACGTCCCGGGAGGGATCCCCGTCGACAAGGAGCATATCAGCGAGATAGCCTTCCCGGATCATGCCGAGTTCATTGCCCATTTTCATCATCTCACCGCCGATTTTCGTTCCCGCAAGAATGGCTTCCATCGGCGTGAATCCGAGTAAATCAACGAAATACTCCATATCCTTGGCGTTTGTACCCATCGGTGTCCAAGCGAAGCCATAATCGCCTCCGATTGCAATGCGAATACCGCGTTTATGCATCTTCTTCATGCTTTCAATGGCGTTCTCCAGCTCCCGCTCATAGGCGATGGTCAGTGGACTACCGGGCATGATGCCATAATCACCCGCGTTTCGCGCCGTATTAATCAGCCAGGCAAGGCCCGGGGCGACAATATGCTTGTCCTTCGCAGCCTCCAGCATATCCAGCGATTCTTCATCTGTGAAAGAAGCATGATAGATCGTCTCAATGCCGTATCTGACGCAGAGCTTAATCGACTCGGCTGAGCGGGCATGGGCAGCAAGCGACCTTCCGCGCCGACGTGTTTCGGAAACCGCCATAGCAATTTCCTCATCCGACATCTGGTTTTCTTCTGCGCCCATTCCGGCGACTTCCTCGCCTGAAAGGTTGAGCTTAATCGTATCATTGCCCCACTTGATCATCTCCCGCACTTTTTTCCGGACTTCCTCCGGTCCGGAGACCACGATGCCAAGGTTTAGCCCTTCATGCTGAATATGCGGCGGCGATGCATCGCCAAGCCCACCGGTTGTCGTAATTTCCGGGCTAGCGGCTGTATAGCGCGGTCCGGGAAACCGCCCCGCGTTGATGGCATCCCTGATAACGACGTCAAGCCGTGGTTTGGCCGCTGCCGCACCGCGCCCAGCTGTAAATCCGGCATCCAGAACAATTTTGGCCATTTCAACACAGACAAGAACATGCTCTTCCAATGGCATCATCTGGATCGGATCGACGCCCGGCGCATTGTTCCAGCTTAGATGCAGGTGGGAATCAATAAGGCCCGGCATCAAGGTCATACCCCGCCCGTCAATACGTTGACCGCCACTTCCGTTGCCCCAGCTGCCGCCCATGGCAGACCGGTTAATCGATTTTATCCGGTTTCCCGATACCGTGACCTCCCCGGAATAAGGCGCCTCCCCCGTCCCGTCTAGTATGCGCACATTGTTGAAGGTTATATCGGAATTCCCGCTACTCCCGTTACTTCTGCCACTCCAGTCAGTAAATGTATTTTCGGCCATGATTTAGTCTCCCTAGCTAATTCTGTTGGCGTCTAGATGGGCACGTAATAATTCAGCGGAGCGCGTCGGCGCTTCCATCATCATCCAATGCGCTACCCCAGGTATGATTTCGAGCTGCCCTTGGGACAATTTCTGCATCATTTGCTCCGCCATGGCGACCGGCGCCACCGGATCTGTCTCCCCCGCAATCAGTAGTGTAGGGCAGGTAACTCTCGCGAGATCTGCAGCCTTCGCGCTGCTAAGGGCCTGACAATGCGCTGCATAGCCGCTCGCATCCTGTCGAAGCAGGCTTTCCCTGACGAAAGCGGACGCGACCGGTTTGCCCTTAGAAACACTTGCTTTATGGACGGCTTCGGCAATGCCAGCCATCCCCTCGCGCTGCGCCGCTGAGGCCCGTTCACTTAATCCTGCGCGAGCGGCGGCGGGTGGCTCTGAAATGGGACCGAACAGGGTCAGGCTTTGCACCATATCCGGATGATCGGCGGCAAGATACTGGCATACGATCGTCCCCATGGAATGCCCAACAAAATGTGCTTTTTTTACACCTGATGCGTTCAGACAATCCAGAACGGCGGCAACAAGCCCCGCAATTCCCGGTCGACCAGGTCGCAACGGGGACCGTCCTGCACCCGGCAAATCTGGCCGCAAAATACGATATCCGTCCAGTGTCGAAATCAAGGTCTGAAAGCTGTTCGACGTGCCGCCGAGACCGTGGATCATTACCACAGCCGCCCCCTCTCCCTGATCCTCAACTTTCATGCTCCCGACTGAAATATCCGGCATGGCTTAATAAGCCTCCACCGGATTTTCCAGCGTTCCAATACCGCCGATTTCAACGCGGACCTTATCTCCGGGTTCCAGATATTTCGGAGGATTGAATCCAATGCCCACACCTGCGGGCGTCCCGGTTGCAATGATATCCCCGGGCTCAAGCGTTATGCCGTTTGAAATTGCTTCAATGATCGTCGGGATATCGAAAATCAACAAACCAGTATTGGAATCCTGCCGCAACTCTTCATTTATCCAGCATTTCACTGGTGTATCCTTGAGATCAATTTCATCTGCGGTGACCGCCCAAGGCCCCATCGGGCAAAAGGTATCCTGCGATTTGCTGATCAGCCATTGGCTGTGACGGCCCTGCAGATCCCTCGCTGTAACATCATTGACAACCGTGTATCCCCAAACATGCGAGAGCGCGTCTTCCTTTGAGATATTCCGACCGGCCTTACCGATAATCACGGCGAGCTCTGCCTCATAGTCAATCGCTGTGGATACTGACGCATCAATCCGGATCGCTGCACCATTTTTGACAACTGTTTCCGGCAGCTTTGAAAACACAATCGGCGCTTCCGGTATTGCCCCTTTCGCCGCTGAGCTATCAAAGCCGGAAGAGGCAAACTCCTTGGCATGTTCGTGATAGTTTTTTCCAACGCAGAATATGTTTCGTGATGGACGCGGCACCGGCGCCAGCAACTCAACCTCGGATATCGGAACCGTTTCAACAATCTTTGGCGACGCTCCATCTATCAGGGCGACGACACCATCCTGCTTAATTGAGGCCTCTGGTATATCAAAGCATTCTATGGCGTTCTCTGCTTCGATAACGCGCCCGATCTGGGTTTTGCCCTTCCAGTAAAAAACGGCGAATTTCATTTTTGACCTTTCTGATAGTCGTCAGGAATAAGAATACTTGAGCCAGTCGTTTCCCGCGCTTCCAGCGCACGATGTGCGTCTGCGGCCCGGGAAAGTGGATATTGCCGCCCCACATCTACAGTGATGACATGCCGTCTGATCGCTTCGAACAGCCGATCTGTAATGGCGGCGATCTTCTGGGGCGTATCGGTATAATGGCCAAAGTTCGGCCGGGAAATCGTAACCGACTTTGACGCGAGGGAACTAATATCGCGTTTGCCAATATCACCCGACGCCTGACCGAAACTAATCAGGTGTCCGCAGGTGGCAAGAGCCGCGACGGAATGACCGAAGCTGTCTTTTCCAACCGCATCGAAAATCACATCTGCACCATGTTCCTTGGTGATTTCCATCACCTGTTCTTCAAGGCTGCGATCCGTCGGTAGGACCACATGATGCGCTCCCGCATCGCGAGCAGCACGGGCCTTTTCCTCACTGGAGGTTGCGCCGATAACCGTCGCGCCAAGGTTATTCGCCCATTGGCAAAGAATGCGACCTACACCTCCGGCGGGGGCATAAATAAGCACAACATCGCCTTTTTTAACTTGATGCACGCGATGCAAAAGAAATTCCGCTGCCATCCCCTTCAGCAAGCCTGCCGCGGCAGTTATGTCATCAATATCGTCCGGGATTGGAAAAACGAGCGCCGCCGACATCGTTCGAACAGAGGCATAGGCGCCGACTGGCGGACAAGCATACCCAGCCCGCTGTCCCGGCGAGAGATGCCGCACGCCCTCTCCCACAGACTCAACAAGACCAACAGCTTCCATCCCCGGTACTCCGGGCGGCGTAAGCAGATCAAAATATCCGGATCGGCAATAAACATCGATATAGTTAACGCCTATGGCGGTCTGTCGGAGGCGAACTTCACCCGGCCCCGGCGGTGCTGCGGTCACTTCAATCGGGCGCATTTCCTCCGGCCCGCCATGACGATCTATGCCAATCGCCATGCCGGAAAGTGCCGCCTCATTTGCAATCGCAGCAGACGTCGAAGAAGACTGGAGCGCTTGCTGTGCAAATGGCTGACGAGCCGTCACCCGCGACCGAACGGCCTCGAACCCGGCCTCATAAACCACTTCCGCAACCAGCTTGGCAAGTTCCTGTTCCCGTCCCTTTGGCGTCTCAAAGCGCGACGACCACGACCAAAACGTGCAGTTTCCGTCCGTCACGGGTTTTAGCGAGACTTCTGCAATGTAATTCTGCAACGGAATATCGCTTTCTACCATTGAATAGCGAAAGCTGTGATCTTCATCAGACATAGACAGAAGCTGTTCGCGCAGATGTTCCCCTTCAGTCAGTTCAAAATTCCGGACAGCGCTCACCTGATCAGTTCGCTTGCCGCCATCCAGATGGCTCCGCCGGACGGCCGGATGCCATCGGTCATGCCCGTTAAAATCGCGCAGGATTTCCCAAACCGCCTCAATCGGTGCATCAATGACAGTGCTGCGGCGGACAGAAACCAACTTATCCCCCCATCCGATTTTTGAGGGACGTCAACCCTCCGAGAAAGACATTTGTGCCGATATGATCGATAAGCTCCTGCTCCCGGCCGGATGCGCAGTCAAACTCCGCTGACCATTCCGCGAAGGTATGACCGCCGTCTGTTATCGGAAAGAGCTTGACCGTTGAGATATAATTCTCCACGCCCATAGGGCTTTCCAGAATGGCGTAAGAAAAGCTATAGTCATAGTCGGAAAGGGCCAGCAGTCTTTCCCGGATAACGCCACCATCTGCGAGCCGAAAAGCCCTCACACAGCCGATTTTATCAGACGGCAGCCCTTCCTCTATCCGGCTATCGACGACGAACTCCGTCCAGTCAGGTAATGCATTAAAGTCACGGATAACGGACCAGACACGGTCCGCTGGCGCGGCTATAACGGTTGATGTGTACACACTGGGCATTGCTAGTCGTCCTCGCTCTTATCCGACTTCGCGCCTTTGGCAAGAGCCTGGGCATCTTTTGCGGAACGGAAAATATCACCCATTTTCGTCACGCCCGGGTTTTCGACACCGATTTCCCGCATCATCTCATCAATCAGCGGGGCCTGCGCGCGATACCGAAGTGCGCTTTCGATGACCTCGTCAGTTGGCGAACGATGATTGTTGCCACCGCCACCATTCATGCCGTCGACATGCAGGATCTTGATGCCTTCGATATTCTCCATCGGTTTGACGCTCTCGCGCACGATGCCTTCCAGACGATCCAGCATCTTGGACCGCAAACGACCGGCCCGCGCATCCTCGCTGAGGATGTTTTCTGCTTCATTCTGCAGCCGTTGTGCTTCCGCCTGGACAGTAGCGGTAATCTTGTCGGTTTCCGCTGCAATTCTGGCGGTATCCGCATTCTTTTCCGCTAACAGCCTGTCGACCGCAGCGATGCGTTCCGCGATGACAGTTTCCCGTATGGTGGAGACTTTCTCGGCGGCTTCGACGGCTTTGGCTTCCGCCGCTTCCGTTGCAACGCGCGTATCCGCGACAGACGCCTGCTCTTTCAAGATCAAAATCTGGCGCTCAATCTCAGCCAGTTCAAGTGCTTGATCCCGCTCTATTTCCAGCCTTCTGAGGTCCCGCTCCTTCAAAATTCGGGCTTCATCAAGTCCACGTTCTGATGCGATCCGTGCCCGCTCCAATTCTTCCTGAGCAGATATCTCATTTTCTTCTATCTGCTGGCGGAAAGAGATTTGTTGCGAGCGCAAGACACGATCGCGCTCGATACGAGCTTTATCGAGCACTTGCTCCTGTGCGATCCGCGATGTCTCGATCGCCTTTTGTGCGGCAATCTTCGAGGTTTCAATTTGCTGGTTCCGGGCAATATCACGGTTTTCCGTTTCTTCCTCGGCCATAATCCGCGCTTCCTGAAGCAGTCGATCGGAAACAATCCGCGCCCTCTCCACATCTTCATTTGCGGAGATTTCAGCGGAGTCAATTTCATGACGTTGTTGTATTTGCTTTTCCCGAATCATTCGATCGCGGTCTATACGAGCAGCTTCAAGCTCCTGCTCCTGTGAGACGCGCATTTTTTCGATTTCCTCTTGCGCCTTTATCTCCGCTGCCTGCAACGCACGTTGCCGGGCAATTTCTATTTCACGGGTTTTCTGCTCATTCAGAATACGGGATTTTTCCCCTTCAGCTTCTTTTTCTGATCGCGTATGCGTAATTTCAGCTCTCTGCATGGCGCGCAGGGCTTCCAAGTCTCGCTCCTGCGTCAGGCGGGAGCTTTCACTTTCCTGCTCAAGTTTGAGAGTTTCCTTTTCCGCTTCGAGATTTCGGGCGCGAATGGCTACGACAGAAGATTGCTCAATATCATTGCGGAGTTTCCGGCGGGTCTCGATTGTCTCAATCAACTGAGTAAGACCTTCCGCATCAAAGCGATTGGCGGGATTGAAAAACTCAAGTTCCGTCTGATCGAGATCCGTGATCGCAACGGTTTCAAGTTCCAACCCATTTCGTGCCAACACATCAGCGGCCCGTTCATTGACACGCTCCACGAAATCGCCGCGCTTTTCGTGCATTTCATCCAGCGACATTTCCGCAGCAACGGAACGAAGTGCACCTACAAACTTACCTGAAAGAAGATCGGCAAGAGCCTCTGGTGACATGGTTTTCCGGCCCAGAGTGGATGCCGCAGCCGCAACGGCCTTTTTCTCCTGTATGACGCGAACAAAGAATTCCGCCTCGATATCCACGCGCATACGATCCTTGGTAATGACAGCATCTTCCTTCGTTCTGGTGACGGGTATCCGCACCACATTCAGGTTGACCGGCGTTACTTCATGAATGATGGGTAGAACCAGTGCACCCCCGTTTATGACAACGGTTTCGCCGCGGAATCCTGTCCGCACGAAGGCTACTTCCTTGGTACTTCGATGGTAAAGCCAGTGAAGAAGATAGGCGATCACCGCGATGACTATAATCGCAATGATAAGCCAGAGAATTGTCGAGCCAACCACGCTGCTTGTCATTCTTTCAACCTCCCTTAACCTAAGCTCAAAGCCTTGAAGGCTTCTGTCTGTTTTGTCAGCGCGACTTCTGTTGGCAACCGCTCCATCGAGGAGGCGCCATAGAAGCCATGACATGTTTTTGTGTTATCGAGGACATATTGCGCATCCTTCGGCATTGAGACCGGTCCGCCATGCACAAGAACAATGACTTCCGGGTTTACATCGCGGGCCGCTGCTGCCCAGCTATCAACCATGGCAGGGCAATCCTCCAGTTTGAGCGCCGTATCCGCACCGATGGAGCCTCCGGTGGTCAGCCCGAGATGGCAAACAATGATATCCGCCCCTGCTGCCGCCATGGCCGCTGCATCCTCTTCGCAGAAAACATAGGGCGTCGTGAACATGTCTTTTTCGTGGGCGAGGCGTATTACATCCACTTCCTGGGAATATGACATGCCCGTTTCTTCCAGATTGGCGCGGAACGTCCCGTCAATTAGCCCGACTGTCGGAAAATTCTGTATACCCGAAAAGCCGATCGCTTTTACCTGATCGAGGTAGTTGTCAAACTGACAAAACGGGTCTGTGCCATTTACCCCGGCGAGAACAGGTGTATGTTTGACAACGGGTAAAACTTCCTGCGCCATATCCATGACAATTTCATTTGCATTGCCATAGGCAAGCAGCCCCGAAAGCGACCCTCGGCCCGCCATGCGATAGCGACCAGAGTTATAAATTACGATCAGGTCGATGCCGCCGGCTTCCTCACATTTCGCGGAGAGTCCGGTTCCGGCACCCCCGCCGACTATGGGGATACGCCGTCGTTTCATATCCTGGAATCTTTTGACTAACTCCATTCGTTCAATACGCGGCATTACGCTTGCTCCTTGCGGTTGGATAAATTTCTTCGAGTGCGGCAATAACGGCCTGTGTAAAGGCCATATCGTTGATATGATAAGGGGTGCGGATCAGACGACGTTGAGGGGTCTCGCGAAAGCGGGACGCCAGCGCGTCGAAAAGCGCGCGATCCGCTTCCGGATCATGGAATGGCTGCCCCGGCGCATCGAGTGCGGATACTCCTCCTTCGGGGATCAAAAACCGGACCGGACCCGTCATCTGATTAAGCTTGTCCGCAATCCACTCTCCCATACGGGCATTTTCAGCCGCAGTGGTGCGCATCAAGGTGATTTGCGGATTATGCTCGACAAACTTTCTGTCACGGTAGTGGTCCGGCACCGTGCTTCTTGCGCCAAAATTGACCATATCCAGTGCCCCAACAGAACCTACATAGGGAATGCGCGTGCGGATAAAGGCATCGAAGCGTTCCTCCGTCGCGGCAAAGAATCCGCCCATCATCATGTCGCATATTTCGGTTGTGGTGAGATCAATTGCAGCTTCAAGCAGGCCGCTATCAACGAGTTTTTCCATGGACCGACCGCCCGTTCCTGTCGCGTGGAAGACCATGCATTCAAATTGATCGTCCAATTCTGCAGTCAGTTGCTGTATCGCCTGCGTGGTGACACCAAACATCGTTAGCCCAAGCCCTAGTTTGTCTGCCGAAGACGCCCGTTTATCAGTATCCTTTTTCGCGTCCGCGACCATGCCGGATATCGCATTGGCACCATTGGCAAGAACTCGACGAGAGATTTTATTCAACCCCTGCACATCGGTCACCGAATACATCATCATAATATCCGTCGGTCCGACATATTGACCTACCTCGCCGGAGGCAACTGTGGAAATCATGACCTTTGGTACACCGATTGGAAGTTGACGCATGGCCGGCGTGACAAGCGCGGTGCCCCCCGATCCCCCGGCGGAGATAATTCCGCCCAAATCTCTTTGACGCCGGATCCAGTTCTCGAAGGCCTCAGACATCGCGCGGACGGATTTCCCCCGGTCCCCTGTAAAGACCGCGCTAGCGCCTCCCGGATGATAGGCAGCGACCATATGCGGCGGCACATCAGTGGAAGACGGCTTTTGCGTTGTGGATAAATCAACTGTTCTGACCCGCAAGCCATGACTTACTATTCGGTCCCGAATGTAGTTGAGTTCCACTCCCTTCGTATCAAAAGTCCCAGCCACCAAAACATCCCCACCTGACATAGCATCGAAAGAAATCGGTGGTTCATGAAAGAGTGGCTCAGGGACGGTATCGAATGGTCTCACCGTTTGGAGATTTTTGGCTGGCGTGACAACCTTCTCTTCCCATGCATTCCGGGACCAGCGGGTCGGAGCGCTATAAACCACTGTCTTCCGGGTAGGCTCTGACTCAACCGGTGGAACAGGCGCATCATCACTAGGTATGGCAGGCTCTGCCAACGGCACTTCCTCGATCTGCGTCATTTCAGTGAATTTGGGAAGTTCTGTTTCGTCATGTGAATGCCGCCCGACACCAAGAAGCCGCTCCTGCAGCGCCCGATCTGATGCGAGTTCTCTCGCTGGCATTACGCGGTTTATGCGGCCATTCGCCATGATCGCCACATCCTCGGATATCGAGGTGGCAACCGATATATTCTGCTCGATCAGCAAGATAGATACATCCGCGTCGGCGGCAAGCTCCGCCAGCAACTTTTCGACCTGATCCACGATCACCGGGGCAAGTCCTTCAGTCGGTTCATCCAGGATCAGAAGTTGTGGGTCCTGCAGTAGCGCCCGCGAGATAGCGAGCATTTGCTGCTCCCCGCCTGAAAGCTGGCCCGCGCCATTGCGGCGTCGCTCAAATAGCCGCGGAAATATTTCATAGATGCGGTCGATCGTCCAGGAACCACCGCCCTCACACAGCTTAAGATGCTCATGCACAGTTAAGGACGGCCATAACCGGCGCCCTTGCGGTGTGTACCCAATCCCTGACGAGGCAATTTTATAGGGCGGCATGCCCGTGATATCTTCACCGTGATAGCGGATGGAGCCTCGCCGGATTGGCAACAGTCCCATAATTGCATTACAGAGGGTTGTTTTCCCCATACCGTTACGTCCGACGACGGCGTGAACGCCATGGTCAAGAGTAAGATTCACTCCCTGTAAAGCGTGAGATTGGCCATAGTATACATGCAGATCCTTAACCTGCAGAATGGCAGCCGGTGCCGAGCGTCTATTGCTACGATCAGCCATGTCCACCTCCGTGGCCGAGGTAAAGCTCCTGCACTTCACCGTCATTCTCGATTTCTTCCGGCGTACCCTCTTTGAAAATGCGCCCGTTATGCATCATGGTCACTCTTTGGGAGACCTTGAGCGCGACATCCATGTCATGTTCGATAATGATATATCCAATATGCGACGGGAGGCTTTGCAATATTTCGACAAGCAGCGTCCGTTCAGTTGGCGATAGTCCCGCAGCCGGTTCATCAAACAAAATGAGGCGCGGTGCGCCGGAAAGCGCAAGCGCAATTTCAAGCTGGCGCTGTTGTCCATAACTCAGCTCTGCGACCTGTTTGTCCTTTACATCATCGAGATGAACCGCTTCAAGCAGGGACTGCGCTAACTCCATTGACCCGTCATCCCGCTTCGGACGACGAAGCGAGAACCGTCCCCGGGTAACGCCCCGGCAGGCCAGAAACGTATTTTCCAGAACGGTAAGGCCATTGAATAATAATGAAATCTGATAGGTTCGGCGAAGACCGCGACGGATCCGCTCATGACTAGGCAGATCCGTTACGTCTTCTCCGAAGAGCCGGACCCGACCTGTTGTGGTCGGGAAATCACCTGTAATCGCATTGAACAGCGTCGTTTTACCAGCGCCATTCGATCCCAGAACCGCGCGCCGTTCCCCCGCTTTGACGGTCATATTAACGTCCGCCAAGGCCACCAGCGCACCGAAATGGCGGCTGACAGCTTCAAGCTCTAGCGCGTATTGGCCAGTGCTTTGCAAGCGAGAGAGAGCGTCGGTTCCAGGCATTCGGGTTATCTTCCCTTAGCTACAAGACGGATTTTCACGACCAACTTGGCCATATTCCAGGAATTTCTCGTAAGAAACACCAAGAGTCTGGTTAACCTGCGGGATAACCTTGATGGTTTTATTCAACAGATTTCCGTCCGGCCCTTCGATCACTTCCGTCAGGAATATGTCGGCAACCGCATTGCGGCGTTCGTCAACACTGACCATGCCCGTTGGTGTCTCGAATGACAGCTTGGAAAGCGCCGCGCGGAACTTCTTTTCGCCATCGGAAAGATCGCCATTGACCTCATTAAGCGCCAACAGAGCAGCCTTGGTATTTATGTAATAGGCATGCGCGAAAAGTGACGGTGACGGGAAGCCATCTGGAAATGCCTTCTGATAGGCTGCAACAAACTCTTTCCAGCGCGGATCATCCCAGGTATCCGAAACCGGACCAGCTGAAGGTGTTCCAACAACAAAGCTCCGAGCCTTACCTTTGGAACCAAGAACAGACTGGTCAACCGTAATAGATCCACCAATTAGCGGAAGATCACCGCCGGACTGTTCATATTGGGTCAGGAAATTAACTGCATCCGCGCCGCCAAGAGCCACGAAAATAGCATCGACATCATCCGGCAAGGCTGCGATCACAGAGGAATAATCCTTATTCCCGATCGGCACCCAAAAGCGTGAATCAATTGCTGATTTTCCACCTAACCGACAGAAAGGCTCAAGAAAGCCGAACACCTGCGTATAAGGGAAGGAATAGTCTTCCGCCAGAACCGCTACGTTGCGGTAGCCTTTTTCATTGTAGGCATACTCTCCGAGACCGGCCATCCATTGCGCCCCTTCCGTGCTAAAACGGAAGAAGTTTTCAGCAGGACTACGCAGTGTCGTATCCTGCGCAGCGGAAGAACCGTTCAAGAATGTCACGTTTGGCTGCGTCTTGGCATAATCCTTTACCGCCAGCCCCTCGGACCCAGAAAGCGGACCGATGACGAGTTGCACGCCGTCCTGTTCCACCAGTTTCCGAACAGCGCGCACAGCGCTGTCCGGGGAGGCGTCAGACGACCCCGTGATCAGCTCAATCTTCTTGCCGCCAGCCATATAATCAAATTCCTGAAGCGCGAGTTTAACGCCACGCATCCCATCTTCACCGAGGACAGTGAACGCGCCTTCCAATGTTGCCAGCGCACCCATTTTTATATCGTCCGCCGCGGATACTGCGGGGACAGTAATTGACAGCGCCAATGTCGCCGCCATTAAATGCTTTAGTTTTCCCATAGCCGTTACTTCCTCCTGTTATTCAGTTTTCTCTAATGATCCGGTACTGGCCGGACCATCCTTGTTGACGCGCTCATCTCCCAGCAGCGCGTTCCCTCTGAACCGAAGCCTGTCACGGAAACGGTTCCAAAGCCCTAGCAAGCCATCTGGTGAAAACAGGACAACGAGCAAAAATGCTGTCCCGATGACCATGTTGAACCGCTCCCGGTCGATCAGGTCGATGGCAAAATTCTCAAGCAGTACAAAGGCAATTGCCCCAAGAAACGGTCCGATCGGATGACGCATTCCGCCAACCACCGCGATGACAAGGATATCGATAGCGACATCGACACCAACTGTGCCGGGCGATACCCGTCCGTTGAACCAGACAAGTAAGACGCCCCCAAATCCGGCAATAATTCCAGCAAAAAAATAGGCAACGATACGATGTAGCGTCACATTAAAGCCAAGCGCCCGCATCCGGCGGGGGTTATCGCGTATTGCCTGAAGTCCCAGCCCGTATGTTGATTGTGCGCAATAATAAATGGCGGCGAAAAAACCGATGGCGACCGTCAGGCTCAGATAATAAAATGGAACCGGATCTCGCCAGTAGATCCCGAATAAAGTCGGCGGCTCAACACCTGCAAATCCGGTAAAGCCGTTGAACAGCACATAGTTCTGCCGCACGAAATAGAAAAAGGCGACGGCGACGGCAAGGGTGATCATAATGGTATATATCCCCTCCGTCCGGACAGAGACCGCGCCGATAAAGGTGCTGAAAAGGGCCGCTCCTAGAACGGAAACGATAACGGTCAACCACCAGGGCCACCCCAGACCCATTACATTCATACTGTTTTCCCCAAGGATTGCCATCAGATAGGCGGCAAACCCAGCCACCGTCAACTGTGCGAGACTGACCATCCCCCCATATCCGGCGAGCATCATGAGGGAGAGAGCAATCGTTCCAAGGATGAGCGAGTAAGCTCCTATCTGGAAGATAAAGAAATCAGTAGCAAAACTTGGATAAGCCAACAGAAACACAGCAGCTATCAGCACCGCCGGATGAATATCCTTGAAAGAGATCGAACCCGAGAAAAGTCGTCGTGAATCCATGTATCAGCGCCCCCCATCAGTCCCTGCGGGCGCACCGCAAGAACGACTACCATAATCAGAAAGGTGAGCACCACTCCGTAAGTCGGGAAATAGGCAAGCCCGAACTGTTCTGCAAGGCCAATGATCAAGGCACCGATCGCTGCGCCCGTGATCGAGCCGAGTCCGCCGACAATCACCACAACCAATGATGCCAACAAGTACCGTATGTCTTCGCCTGGGGCGACGGAGAGCGCTGTGCCTCCAATGACCCCCGCAAATCCGGCCAGTCCGGCACCTATCGCGAAAACGAGAACGAACACAAGCTGTACGTTCACACCTGTTGCAGCCAGCATTTCCCGGTCATTGACTCCGGCGCGGATCATCATGCCAATGCGCGTCCGGTTCAGGAAAACCCAAAGGCTTATACCAACAGCGACAGCAATTACCAGGACCACAAGCCGGAAAACCGGATATTTAATATAGACAGCAGCGCCCGAAGACTTGATCACGGAAATAATCGGCAAATTAGCCGCACCGAACAACCAGTCAGGCGGCGAGAATTGATAAGTTGTCCCCGTCCAGATTGCCAGCATGGCATCTGCGGCAATAATGGAGATACCGATTGTGACAAGGGTCTGCCGCAAGTCATCGTTAGCCATTCGCCGGAAAATGAGCACCTGAAGCAGCACACCGCTGATGGCGACACTAATAAAGGCAGCGGCAAGTCCGAGGAACCAGTTGCCGGTCAGGTCTGCCACCTCATACCCAATATAGGCCCCAAGAAGATACATCGAGCCATGCGCCAGATTAACATTTCGCATCAAACCGAAGATCAATGTGAACCCACTCGCGACCAGGAAATATAAACCGCCCAGTGTGACCCCATTAAGGAGTGTGTTAACGAAAGTCTTCTTGCGACCAAGCGCATCGACAAGCCAATCCGGCCAGACAGCAAAAATCATCCAAAGAAAAATTACGGCGACAAGCAACAGGACAATTGCCCAGAAGGTATGACGTTCAACGAAATTTCTCATGGCTTATGCCACACGGACGTTGTGCGTGAATCGTCAAACGATTTGTCAAACCGGTACATCAATTTGTAATCCCGCTCCGCGCTTTTATTTAAAGCGCTCTCCCTGTTTTCTTTTGCGACCACCAGCTTTTCTCGTTTGATTTGTTGTGCTGTGTTATCGCTTTAGTTCATTTAACAGTGCCTTAGTCCAGCTAGGCCGTGCAATATAGTAAATTTTCTCAATCGGGTAAAAATGGGTAATTTTTAAAACTAATATGCGAATCACGGTGAAGTACTGATACTTAAAACTTGGAAATCACCCCTTGCGCACCAGAAATAATTCTTGAGAATGCATCAAAGTCCCTGAATTTCATAAAGCTCCCATTTTCATTAATTAACCTGCCGCACTAACAATCCAATTTATTGAATTGGTGTCAAATTTTTTACTGAAACTTATAATTTTATATATTTTTCAAATAGTTATACATTATATAAATTTATACCAATCAAAAAATTGGTATGTTATTGTTAGATTGATAACCGGATCAAAGAGAATCAGCCAACATGTCCTCAAAAATTTCCACTGTCACGGAACTCAGAAATTTAATTAGAACGACCTATTTCGCGCCGCAGTCAAAGCTCCCTTCTGAGAGAAAGCTCGCAGAGATATTGAAAGTATCACGGTCTACTTTGCGAACGGCTTTAGACACCCTAGAGTCTGAGGGGGAGGTCTGGCGCCATGTCGGGAGAGGTACTTTCGTTGGGAAGCGTCCCTCTGAGAATATAGAAGTGTTTCCCCTGCCCGCCGACATGACTAATCCGTCCGAGGTTATGGAAGTACGCCTCATTATCGAACCGCAGATCGCTGACCTTGCCGCTCATCGCGCGACAATCAATGATATTGAGTTTATGAAGCAATGCCTTGAAAAAGGCGAAGCGGCAGAAGATACAGCCTCCTATGAAATGTGGGATGGTGCATTACATCGCGCAATTGCGGAAGCCGCGCGGAATACTCTCCTATTGGCCCTTTTCAACGCCGTGAATGCGATCAGGGAGCATGCCGTCTGGGGACAACTAAAAGAGGCAACCCTGAATGATCAGAGACGGAGACGATATTCGATCCAGCATAAAAACCTTGTGCGGGCAATTGAACGACGCGATGCCGTCGATTGCCAGCGATTAATGCGCGAGCATCTTGCCGCGGTTCGGGATGATATGCTCAATTAGTCTGCTGTTCAGTAATAGCGATTTTGGAATAAAGAATGATCGAATTAATGAACTGGCGCATTGTGCTAAGATCGGAGAGAAGGCCCGCCCTGACGAGCGTGCCATCGTCTATCCTGACCATCGCCCCGCAATTTCATCACGAGAACCTTCCCAGCGAAGTTGGTCTCCTGCTACCGACCAACAGTGGTCCCAGAGCATTAATTGATACCGTTGTTGAAACACCAAATCTATGCAGGGACGCGGCGCTCGGGTTGTTTCTTGCGGATCCACTCCTGAATTTGACGCGAGAACATCGCCGCCTTTCTGATGCCAAAGTCGAATGGGTTTCGAATTTACCTAGCACTGAACAGCAGGATATAGAGTTTTCGCAACAGCTATCTGACGTTGGACTGGACTATAAACGGGAGCGAGACATGCTCGCGAGTTTTCGCTCTGCCGGCTTTAAGATTGCGGCCGTTGTTACCGATGCGACGGCGGCAGCTGCCATGACCGAAGTATATCCGGAAGTTGTCATTGTCCTTCCGCGAATTGCTGATTTTGCAGCGGGCTTTCCATCTCTTCATCAGCGAGGCTCCATGACGCAGGAGATTTTCCATGTTTTGCAGGATGCTGGGTGGTCGGGTATTTTGCTGTGTCTCGGGGAAACCAGCGAACTTGCCCATGAAAGGCAATGGCCCGATAAAGTAGATGGCCTGATATGCCGCCCGGAGCTGCTTTCGAGCGCCCTATCCTGAGAGCCCGTATTTCTTGATTTTGTTATAGAGCGTTTTACGAGATATACCGAGGACTTCTGCCGCCTTGGAGCGATTGAAACTATTCCGCCAGAGAGCGTCGACAATCAAATCTTTCTCCGTCCGCCCCTTTCGATGCCGGCCGACACTCGGCGCAGACTGCAACAACGGCTCTAACTCCTCGGTTTGAACAGGCAGTCTCGAAGAGCGGCCGGCAAGGCGACCAATAATTGTGCGGAGTTCAGCCTCATTACCAGGCCAGTCATGGGCCTGCAATCTTTGCAATGCGCCAGAGGAAAACTCCCACTGGCTCCCCTCCGCTTCCGCGTCTATCAAAAGGGATAGATCAGAAATTCGCTCCCGAATAGGTGGTAACCGCAAAATCCAGCCTTCCATATAAGAAACCAGTTCCGGCTCCAATCCGGCGCCAAGCAAGTCTTCAACTTGCGCTTCTTCCTGAACATGGATATCGCATAGCAACACTATGCGAGGCTCTATTTTCAAGGATCGGCGTGATCCCGCCATGCGAAAAATGCCGTCCCGCAAAGCGCGCGCAAGGCGCCGCTGAAGTGCCTGGGTCAATTTTTCAGGCGCGCGGATGACGGCAATTTCAACGGATGGGTCGGCCAGAATTGGGGGACGTATATTGCTGGCATCCCGATGTCCAAACAATACATTACGTGCCCGCGCAGGAAGATCCTGTTCGGCAACATCAATTTGAACCATATTCAGGGACCGACTTCTCGCTTTGGTCGCACCTAATGCGCGCACGAAAGGCAACGAACCTTGCCCCGGTTCTGCGACAATCAGAACCGGATCACGTGCCGACGAAAGTGCCTGCAATCGTCTCAATACCGCAAGATGAGTTTCTGACTGGCCTACAATACCAAATTGTTTCGACCAATTGACAAGACCAAGACTTTCTTCATCTATTCTTGTCGGCCGAAGGCTTGCGCGCCGAAATCCATCGATCATACTGGCAACTGAGGCTTCCAGAGGCAGTCTATCGATCGTCGATCCCCCGACATATCCATCTAGCGGCGCGAGAGAAAGTACGCGGGATAAATCTTCAGGCGCAGCAATTGGGCCACCTTCCAATAGGAACCGTGTCTTCGGGCTGATGCGCTTAATCAGGCGGCCAATTTCCCTTGCCTCCATGGCGACCTCCTCAATTGTGGAACGGCTGCGGTGTCCGAGCGCACCCCCAACGTTCCAGCCAATATTGAGACAAACAAGATCAAGTCCTGCGTCTGCCGCGAGCCGGGCTTGCGTACGCGTAGAGCAGTAAAACATGGACATCATGCCAGCATCCTGAACGGCCTTAAGCAGTGCAACTTCCTGCTCAATACCACGGCCCGCACGGGACAGTATCTGCTGCATCGGTCTGGAATAATGCATGCCGCTTGGAAAATTGACAGCGCCGGCAAATCCCCCTCTCTTATCGTTTCCGCCTGAGCCACTGGATTAAAGTCACGTCTCCATACATTCACGCCGAGGAGAACCGGCTTTTTGCAAAGGGCAAGCAATTCCTCTTGTGCGTAATCATCCGTCAGGCTGTCAGCGTCCAGAACCGGCAACATGCTTGCGATGGAAGGAACGCCCATATTACGCAAGCGCCCGGCGTTGATGGCGAGCAGAAAATCCGCCCCGCCCCGTTCAACGGCCAGAGCATTGCTGCCGGAGCCGATAGCAGCCCCTATCAGAAAACCAGAATTTAATTCCTGTGTCAGCAATGATCAGTTCCCAGTATGCATCCCTGCCCGGATTTATTGGCTTTGCCAGCCTTTGTCCGAAAGTATTCATTTTTTAGAATACAGGAAAACCACCAAGTAGTTATATTGCTAATTTTGGAACGAAGCGATCACAAGCTATAGCTTTCCGCCACATTCTTTGGAAAAAGTTCATCGATTGTGACCCGCCGCGACGACAACCCCTGTCGATGATGATGGTCTAGAAATGTGTTTAAGGTCGCTTCATTGCCGTTAATGCCATACGACCAGAAATTTTCCCCCATCAATTTCTTCGCCTCATTGAGATGATCTTCGACAAATGGCATTGTTACCTTGGTAGCGGAGGTATCTGCCAACAGTGCCTCAGCGGATGCTTTTGACGCACTGAAGGCTTTCATAAGGGCACCAGCAAGAAACGGGTGCGCCTCCAGAAGTTCTCGGCGCACTCCAAGAAGGTGCATAATCGGAAAGATGCCGGTTTTCTTCCAGTAGACACTTGCGACTTCTACTGTATTGCCGAAAAGTCTGCCGACATTCGGATTTTGCTCATCAAAGCAATTCGGACTGCGCGGTCCGATAAAGCCATCTATTTCACCGGATATAAGAAGGTCATTGAGGGATTTATCCTCGGGCGCAGTTGTCATTTTGACATCTTCGGGCAATTGAATGGCTATTTTTTCAGGTCGCCCGGGCGAATTCATACCCCCGCACCCAATGTATATCGGACGGCTTGACGCCATACTCGTCTTCCAGAATGGCGCGAGCCCAGACATTCGCACTAAGCTGGTATTCCGCAATTCCGATTTTTTTACCCTTTAACTGTACCGGGCTTTCGATACCTTTATCTGTCCGGATATAGATGGCGCTATGGCGAAAGGCTCGCGACAAAAATATCGGCAGCGCCTGATATTTTGAACGATCTTGCGCAATGCTGACAACCTGACTTGCAAAAGAAACTTCCGAAATATCAAAGTCCTGATGCCGAAAGGCGCGAAAGAACATTTCTTCAGGCGTAAGTGCCATAAAAATAGGATCGACCCCGTCAATCTGCACCCGCCCATCAATCAAGGCACGGTTTCGATCATAGTCTCCAATGGCAATTGAAAGCTTTAATTTACTCATCTATCTGTTCCCTGTTATGTCGTTGCCGGATAGCCCGGAACGGGCACCTGCTCCCGCATGATCTGAACCTCGCCGGATCTCCCGGAACTCAAAATACCGTGACAAACTTCAAGCGTGGCATGGCCCCATCGCCCATCCTGAACCGGCGCCTTGTTTTCCCTGACCAAACCCCAAAGTGCGCTCAGGACATTGCTCCGCCTCCCAATGACAGGCAGGACTGGCTCACTCCTGATATGATCCTCTCCATATATTTCAAGCACTTGTGGCGTAACCCGGATATCCGCATGATCAAACGTCAGGGTCAATTCTCCGAAGTGCTCGTTTCCAGATACGTCTTGAGAGTTTACAGCCGAACCAAACATGCGCTGATTTTTGAGGTCTCCCTCAGACTTGCCGTTCACCGTCCTAAGCAGCTTTCTTGCTGCGCCATACTGCGCAGGATCTTTCTTCATCCCTAGTTCCGACATCCAGTTAAGTGCCGCGTCAGTATCGTAATGGGCGTAACCAGAATAATGAAGGTTGGCAGAAATACCGTTTTCAAATTTCAGAAGTGCCGTATAGGCCCCTTCGGTGGGCCTTTTTCATCCCAATCACCGGTATGGGAAAATACCTGTTTCGTCAGCCCCCCGGCAAGCAGACGGACGATATCAACCTGATGGACGGCCTGACTGAAAACTACTCCACCGCCGTCCTCGGTCCGCATTTCTTCTGGTCGGCGCGGTCGATACATGAAATCTGTGTAATAGCTCGTTCGTATCATCCTAAGACGCCCAAACTCCTCGGACTTAACTATATCCAGGCAGGCTTCGATTTGTGGGTCAAAACTATGGCTAGGACCAACTATTACCTCGCCCCTACTGGTAGCCGCAGCCTCAATAATTACGCGGCTAGAGGAAAGATTAACGGCGATCGGCTTTTCAATCAGGACATGCTTGTCGGCGTTCAGTGCCGCAATGGCATGCGCCTCGTGAAGCTGATGCGGACTAGCAATGTAAACAGCCTCTACGGACGGATCGGAAGCAAGTTTCTCTATGTCAGAGTAGGCTGCCGCAGAGTATCGAGTAGAAAAACTATCCCGTGCTTCAGCTCTTGTGTCACAGGCCGCGACAAGATTAAAGCGCGCATCGCCCTCAAAATCCGGTCGCGTGAGCATGAAAGCGCGCCCCAATCCAACAACGCCTACCCCAATCGCATCGATGCATTTATCCGCCTTATTAAAGGTCAAGGGTGATCTCTCCCCCTTCGCCCGCGAAACACAGATCATGATGAAATCTTCTCTCTCATCATCGGTGAGTACCAGATCCCGATGCTCGACGTCACCGGCAAGCAAACCGGTCTTGCAGGATCCGCACGTTCCACTTTCGCAAGATGACCTCAGGTCATAGCCGTGATTACGCAACGTTTCGAGGATTGTCTGATCCTGCGGGATGGTGATCCAGATATTGGATTTCTTCAAATAAACGGTGAAATATACATCGTCCTGCTGAATAACTTCTACCGGGTTAAAATCTTCAAAATGAATTTGGCTTTCGGGCCAATGACCGGAAAAATCCTGGATCGCTTCCATCATCGGCTTCGGACCACAACAATAAACATGTGCGTGGGTGGGTGTTTCAAAATGCGGCCAGAAATCATAGTTGTTCGCAATATTCCCTTCGTCATGGTGAAGGATGACGTGAGGGGCAAGTTCCGCCTCTGCCAACTGATCGGCAAAAACTGTACTTTCAAGCGACTGCGTGCAATAGATCAGACGAAAGTTTGAATGCCCATCGGACAACAGCTTTCGGCACATCGCCAGTATGGGCGTAATACCAATTCCGCCGGCGATAAAAAGGTATTCACTTGCCGGGATCAGTTCAAAATTATTCTCAGGCGGCTGTATCTCAAGAATGTCGCCGACATTTGCATCCTTGACGAGGCTAAGGGAGGCTCCTCTCCCTTCATTTTCCGCCTTGACCGCCAAAAGATAGTAGTCCCTTTCCGACGGACTATTCGCGAGAGAATAATGACGCATCCCTCCCTGTGGTGTTTTTACGGAAATATGCGCGCCAGCACTGAACTCAGGCAGGTCCCCACCCAGCACCGAGCAGAGTTTCAATACGCAGTAATCATTCGCGATAACCTTCTTCTCAGTAATCACGACATCTAAAAAATCAGTTTGCATCATAAGGACCTAGTGGCTATATTCTAAAAATAATATTAGATATCTAATTATAAATTTGCAAGAACTAGAAACACTCTTGCGAAAGATAGAGAAAAGCTGGAGACCGTTATGCTGACATCAGAAGAGAATGATCTCTTATGCCGTGTAGAGGGCGACGCTCCGATGGGCCAGATGATGCGGCGCCATTGGATCCCTGCCCTAATGTCAGAAGAGCTTATTGCCGACGGCAAGCCGGTTCGTGTCCGGCTTATGGGCGAAGACACTGGTTGCGTTCCGCGATAGTGACGGAAAGATTGGTCTTTTGGATGAATTCTGCCCGCATAGAGGTCCATCTCTTGTTTATGGCCGGAATGAACAATGCGGCCTTCGTTGTCTTTATCACGGTTGGAAATTTGATGTCGCGGGCAATGTCATCGAAATGCCGTCCGAGCCAGCGGATAGCCCAATGAAAAGGAAGGTGAAGATCAAATCCTACCCAACGGAGGAAACGGGAGGATTCGTTTGGGCCTACATGGGGCCGCCAGAAAAGATACCTGCATTTGAGCGCCCCCATTCGCCCCGGATGATCAAACTCCGATCTCCATCGCTAAAGTCAAGGTGCCCTGCAATTGGGCCCAGATTCAGGAAGGGCAGATTGATTCCGCGCACTCCTCTACTCTTCACTCCACAGACATGGTGCCGGCCCGAGTTGACTCCGCTGGCGCAACAGAAAAGAACTGGACACGCCCGTCGACGGACAAGGCTCCCAGAATGATCACTCAAACCACACCCTATGGGTTTCGCTATGTCGCGCTCAGAAGGCCGATCAAGGATGCGCGAACACACGACTATGCACGGGTCACGGTATATGTTGCGCCATTTATCTCCCTGATCCCGCCGAACTCATCCTATAACGTCGCCAGTATCGTTGTGCCAGCCGACGATGAAAGCAGCTGGTTTTACTTTCTATCCTGGGGCGGCGAAGCGACAGTCGGCACGGAACAATGGCGGCAGTTCAATCGGCTCGTCATGGGGGAGGATATAGACAGCGACTACAACAGCACCCGAACCCTTGAGAATGATTTTTTGCAGGATCGGGAACTTATGAACAACGGGAGCTTCACCGGCCTCCCCGGCATACCCAATCAGGATATTGCCATGTGGGTGAGTATGGGAAAAACTGTCAATCGTAGCCGGGACACTCTAGGAGCAAGCGACTTTGCGGTAGTCGAGTTCCGTCGCCTGATGGTCGACGCCGTCAAAAATTTCCGAGATGGAAAGGCCGGCCCGATCGGAATTTCAGACCCGCATATCCCTCAGGTTGAAATTTCATCCTATCAGGGAATTATTCCGAAAGGCACCGATTGGCTCACTCTCGGGACCGAGGAGACTGAACAAATGTTCCTGAGTAACATGGGAAAAGCGGCGTCTTAATCGAACAAGGACAAATTCAGCTTCTTATGCCAAGGCTTCTTGTCGAAGGGATTTTCTTCCCATCGGCAAGCGCATGCGCTTCATCGACAGCAAGGTTATAGATCATAGTCAGCAAGCTGTTACGGACAATCATTTGTGTTTCATCATCAATCCCGGCAAGCGCAATCTTATTCACTTCCTGAGCGAGCGGTACAAGCTTATTTTCGAGAGCCCTCCCCTCCTTTGTCAGAAAGATATATTGCTTTTTCAGATTGCCTTCCTTACGACGGCGGCTGACATATCCCAGCTCTACCATTTTGGTGATTGCCGTGTGGGTTGTTGGCTCCGTCAAGCCGACCTGAACCGCAAGATCGCGTTGTGTCACCCCATCTTTATGCCACATCGCGCGAAGGAATATCCAATGCCCAAAAGACACTCCATGATCTCCCAGACGGGTTTGTAACGACCGCGTAAACCCCCGAGCGACATCCCTGACAAGATGGGCGACCCTGTCATCGGGCTTGATATGATCCCAATGTTCAAGAATAGCCTGAGTTGTAGCATCCGCTTCAACTGTTAATTTTTTTTGTCTGACCATAATTGCCTTAAAGTTGCGATATTACATATTCTGTGGCCGAGTGATACTTTATCGCCCGCAATGTTAAACATTAAAACTCTACATGACCGGCTAAAGCTGTGTATAGAACCGAAACAGGTGAGTAGCAAATATTTACGCCTCTTTCTGATCTATTTCCGACATCAAGGTGATATGTCAATATGCGGATGGTTTCGCAACCTTCAATACATAGTATTTGGTATTATCAGCGATAAAATCGGGAATAGCAGCAAAAGGACAAGGATCACTACCTCCGCAATCAGAAACCGCGAAATGCCGGCAAATATGGAATGTATCTGAATATCCTTTCCACCGACCGCCTTGATTATAAAGGCGTTTAAACCGACAGGCGGCGTTATCAGCCCAATTTCCAGCAATTTCACAACAATGACGCCAAACCAGATCAGATCCAGCCCCATATTCTCAATCAATGGGATTGAAACCGGAAGGGTCAGAAGCAAGATGCCAATCGGATCCAGGAACATGCCCAGTACAAGAAACATCAGGCACAGTATCGCAATAACGATCCAGTCGGAGACATTCGCGGCCTGAACCTCCGCGATCAACCAAGGCGACACTCCGGTGAGCGAGATGAAGGAGACGAAAATCTTCGCGCCGAAGACGATCATGAAGATCATAGCCGTTTGATAGGCTGTCTCGCGCAGTGACAAAATGAAGCTGGCGAGGCTCAAACGCCGCAATACAACGCCAAGTACAACTGCGGTCACAGCACTTATACCGGCGGCTTCCGTTGTGGTAAAAAGTCCGCCATAAATTCCAACAACGATAATCAAGAACAGCAGAACAGCAGGCCAAGCCCGCAGCGCGGCACGGCGACGATCCCCAGGCCGTTTTTCTTCAGTAAATGCCGGTGCTTCTTTAGGGTTAATCTTAACCCAGATAAAAACCACAATAATATAGCCGACAAGTGAAATAATGCCGGGCAGAATACCCGCAAGGAAAAGCTTGCTGATCGAGGTTTCTGTAAAAATTCCATAAAGGATAAAGGGCACACTTGGCGGAATAAGTGATCCCAATGTCCCGCCTACAGCAACAGAAGACGTTGCGAGCCGTTGGCCATATCCTGCCTTGAGCATCTCTGGCGTACAGATCCTGCCCATTGCCGCCGCACAGGCAACACTAGACCCGGTAATAGCCGAGAATCCGCCACAGCCAAGGATGGAGGCAATTGCCAGACCACCTGGCACGCGCGCAAGCCACACTCGTGCGGAATTATATATGTCCGTCGTTATACCAGCATGATAGGCCACCTGACTTAGCAGGATAAACAAGGGAACCATCGTGAGTTCAAAAGAATGAACAAAATCATAGCTATTTGATGTCAGGATAGTCGTTGCCGAGCGCCACCCTGCCGGGCCGTTGAATTCCCCACCATGAGGCCAAGCATAGAACAAAAATGTACAGGCGACCGCAATAGAACCCAGACAGAAAGCAATCGGGACCCGAAGTGCAAGCAGAATAACAACAATCGCAAAACCGCAAATACCGAGTAAAAACGGATCCATTACCTGCGCCCTTTTTCTGTCTTACCGTGATAAATCAAGCGCGTAATATCCGTCACCAGAATAAGGAGAAGCCTGATCAACACCATTAAAAATCCGAGAAAAAACATCGACCGGCCGGGCCATTCCGGCAAATAAAACTCGCCATCAAAATAGCTGCCATAATCAATCGCCTGCCAAAGCGCAATACCGGTTGCCCAAGTAAGCGGGCCAATCATGGCCAGACCAACAACAGCCGCCAAGATATCCAGCCTTATTCTCGCCCGCTCCGACGTCCAGTTCGTAAAAAGCTCCACGGCGATATGGCCACGCTCCGCTGTAATATAGGCCCATGGGAGAGCAACAAGCGTCACCATCAGTTCTCCGGAAATAACAAGGTCATCCGGTATCATTGAGCCAAAAAACGTTCGGCCCACGACAGATATGGTGATAACACCCGCGAGAATAACGATTGCAATGGATGAGACGACCACGCCGGCATTTTCAAGCCAGACGAGGAACGCAGGGTCCACACCTCTATGGACCTGCGATCGCTCATTCGGGAGATCTAGTTGTTCCACGGATAACCTTTTTCATCACGAATTTTTTCATATTTCGCGACAAGTGCCATGTAGCTATCGAAAATGTCCTGACCGGGAAGTCCTGCATCATTTGCCCGCTCAATCCAGTTCGGGACTGTATCAAATCCCATTTTCTCCAGCTTGGCCTTTTCAGTCGGATCCATTTCGACAACTTCCAGCGGGCTATCCCCGCTCGTCATTCTTTCAAGTGCCTTGATATTTGCTTCCTGTATGCGACGCGCAAACTGATCAATGAAGTCAGAGGATACTTCCTGCAAAACCTGACGGTTTTCATCGGACAATCCCCCGTATGTCTCCTTGTTCATCACGACGCCGAAGCCAAGATGTTGCCCCCAATCAAGCTTCGTCAGCTTCTTTGCTACGTCATTCTGCTTATAGACTTCGATTGAGTACATATAGTTCTGATTACACTCAACAATTCCAGAGTCCAGCGCGTTATAGACTTTCGCCTGGCTCAATCGCGCGACATCGGCACCAAGGTCCTTGAATATACGACCATAGGGGCCGACAGCCCGCATTTTTACACCCTTTAGATCATCCAGTGTATTGATGAACTTGTCTTTACACAGGACTTCAATCGCACTGGTCGAGAGATTGGTGAGATACACCAGGTTCAGATCGTCAAACATCTTTTTAAGAGCCGGGTGTGTGGTAGCCAATTCATACATGGCGCGCATGCCGACCCAGACGTCAGAGTTTGGAAGCGGAATATCCCCGACACTGTAGGCGACGAGTTCTTTTGGTGTATATGCCGCAATAATCGTTGCAATGTCTGCGGATCGAGTACCTACGCCCTTGACGGCAGATTTCGACTTAAACAATGCCCCGCCCCAATGGAATTCTACGCCGAGATCGCCGTCACTTCGTTTTTCCAGTTCGTTTGCCATCCACTGCAATGTTTCAGAATTCACGCCACGATTTGGCTGACCATCGGACCAGCGCAGAGTTGTTTCCGCCGCGGCCGTCGATGCGAGCGCAAACGTTCCTGATATCGCTAGAGCCGCCATGGCGGCCGAGCATTTTTTCATTAATTTCATAACACTTTCTCCCTGCTAATTATGCTGAAAAGTCGACGGCTGATCCCAAGAAAAACACCCTCAACTTTTATCGTTATTTTTCACCTGTTTCATTGCGTTCAGCTTTTTACCCAAAAATATTATTAGATATCTAATTATTGTCAAGAAAACACTAATTGAGCATATTCAAGGCATTCAGTAGGACTTTGGCAAGCCCAGAACATGCTCTCCTATATAATTTAGGATCATTTCTCGGCTGACGGGTGCGATGCGCGCAAGGAATATTTCACGAAAATATCGTTCAACATGGAACTCCTTTGCATACCCCATTCCACCATGTGTCAGAACAGCCCTTTCACAGGCCGTGAAGCCCGCCTCTGCCGCAAGATATTTGGCCGCGTTTGCCTCCGCACCACAAGGCTTTCCGGCGTCATAAAGCTTTGCTGCCTGAAAGCACATTAGATTTGCCGCCTCAAGTTGTGCCCATGCATCCGCCAATGGATGCTGAATTCCCTGGTTCATGCCAATTGGCCGACCGAAGACAACCCGCTCCTTCGCATATTCCACCGCTTTTCGTAGTCCTGCTCGACCAAAACCGACAGTTTCCGCCCCGATAAGAATACGTTCTGCGTTCATTCCGTGAAGGATATACTTGAACCCCTTTCCTTCCTCTCCGATCAAATCATCCTTAGAGACTGGCAACCCATCGATAAAGACGGCGTTGGAATCAACAGCTTTGCGTCCCATCTTTTCAATACGCTGAACATCGACATAGTTTCTGTCGAGATCTGTATAGAAAAGCGACATCCCGCCGGTTGGTTTGTCTGCTTCATCACGCGGCGTCGTCCGGGCGAGTAAAAGAATTTTATTGGCGGTCTGGGCAGTGGATGTCCACATCTTGCGGCCGTTGATAATGTATTTTTCACCATCCCAATCCGCGCGTGTTTCAATTGATGAGGTATCGAGACCGGCATTAGGCTCTGTTACGCCAAAGCAGCACCTATCTTCTCCGCGAATGAGCGGCGGTAACATACGTTGCTTTTGCTCGGTGGTTCCATAGGCGACAATCGGGCTCGGACCGAAAATATTGATATGCACACCACCACCGCCAGTATATCCGGCGCCCGACTGCGTGATGGTCTGCATCATAATGCAGGCTTCAGTCAGGCCGAGGCCTGCGCCACCAAATTCTTCGGGCATCGCAATGCCGAGCCAGCCATCTTCGGCGATATCGCGCACAAACTCTTCCGGGAACCGGCCGTCTTTATCTCTCTCCAGCCAGTAGTTATCGCCATAATTGCGGCATTTTCTATCGATGGCATCCTGTATTGCCACCTGCTCCTCTGTCCATCCCAAATCCATGGTTGCCCTACTCCCTCATCAAAGAACCCAACAGTCTATCCGGTGCTGTCTTATTATTTTTCCAGCGATTTAACCGCCCTCTCCCGCAGCAAACCGTTGATCTCTTCACCTGAGAACCCGAATTCTGCTAGTATTTCTTCGCTATGTTCCCCAATTTCCGGAGCCCTGTACGCTGGTCTTTTAGGCATTCCATCTATCCAAAGCGGGCTGTTGACGGTGCGATCGACCTGCCCGTCTAAACCGTGAAAAGGCATAAGGGCTTCACTTTCGTTCATCTGCCGATCTTCCGGGATATCGCGCAGCCTCTGCACCACGCCTATAGGAATGCCTGCTGCATCGAGCTTTGTCTGCCAGAACTCCATGGTTCGGCCAAGGAAGATCGCATCCAGAATTTTAACCAGATCAGAAGCGTTTGCGTGCCGTTTCGCCGTGGTATCGAACCTTGTATCCGTCAACAGATCCTCTCGCTCAATTATCTGCAAGAGAGCTGGCCAACGCTTTTCCTCCGGGATGACGATAAGATGAAACCATCGATCGTCCGACGTCTTGTATAGATTATGCAGAGCATTATCCGCGTTCTCACGGGCCGGGCGATAGGCATATTCTGCCCCACAGAGCATAGCCTGTACCTGTATGGCATTACACCAGAGACCATTAGCCATTAGGTTGGTTTGCACCGATGTCCCTTCCCCTGTTATTTCCCGCCGATACAGCGCCATCATAATGGCCCCGAATAACGTCATGCCGGAAGCGTGATCGCCCATGCCAAGAGCCGCACGAGACGGCGGCGCATCCGGGGCGGGCCTTACCGTGTCCATCATGCCTGTGCGGGCCCACAAGGCAGTATGATCAAATCCGGATCGGTCGGCCTCTGGTCCCTTTTCGCCATAGGCCGTCAGGGACGCATAAATCATTCTCGGGTTAAGGCTCTTTAAGTCCTCATATGTGAGCGATAATTTTGAACGGCTTTTAAGCGGCAAGTTGACGATAATGACATCTGCAAGAGCTGCCATCCTTCTAAAGGTCGTGCGACCGGCATCACCCGCAAGATCGAGCGCAAGGCTCCGTTTGTTACGGTTATCCATTTGCCAGCCATAGGCAACGTCACTTGTCGGATTTCCCGGTGAATTCTGAAATACACGATAGGCATCACCCGCTCCCACGGGTTCAATTTTTATCACATCGGCCCCGAAGTCACCAAGTATCGTTGCCGCGGCGGGTGCCGCAATGTAGCTGGAAATATCCAGGACCCGCAAATTTGAGAGCAAACTCGCATTCTCAGGCATGGATTGCTCCTGCGCCATCCCTAACGACCCTTCCAGACTGGCGCACGTTTTTCGGCAAAGGCGCGCGGTCCCTCCTTGCCATCTTCACTCTCCCAGTCAACCTGGATCCGCTTTTCGTGCATATGATCATACAGCGGGCGCCATGCATAGCGCAGGTCGAACGCACGCTGAAATGTTTCCTTTGTTGCCTGCACCGCGAGCGGCGCCTGATTGGCGATGACCGTCGCAATCTCCATTGCCCGATCGACCAGTTCCTCAATCGGGACAACCTCAGTCACAACCCCGAGTTCATAAGCACGCTTTGCATCCATACGCTCGGCAGTCCCCATATAGGCCATCCGGCGGATCGGACCCTGCGGAACGCGAAGCGCCATCCCCAGCATTTCCCGAAGCGGAACCCACCCGACGCTCACATGCGGTTCCAAAAAAGTGGCATTTTCCGCTGCAATCGCAAAGTCAGCCTGCCACATAAAATGCCAGCCGCCGCCGGCAACGACGCCATTAACGGCGCAAATTACTGGCTTATAAAAATCCTCTGGAATATCGCCCCAGGCATCAAACCCCGTATCGCCCTTGTCGGATGCAAGCTTCATATCCGCACCGGTACAGAAATGACGTGTCCCCGCGCCCGTCAGAACAACGGCACGAACGTCTTCATCCTCACTCAATTTCGGCCAGAGCGCGATTAATTCATGCGCCATTTCCGCATCGCTCGCATTTCCTGCGTCCGGCCGGTTCAATGTGACAAGGGCGACGCCGTCTTTCTTATCCAGAAGCACTGGCTGATAAACCATATTGAAAAATTCTCCCCGTTACCGCGTTTACAACTTTATATTATATGACGGAAAATTTAATTAGATATCTAATGATCGTCAAGTTAGATATCTAATTTTATAGACTATAATCAAAGAATGAATGACCCTCAGCAGAATATTTATACCGAAATCCATACCCAAGCCCCTGGGAGGGAAAACATGAGTGCTTGCCGGATAATGTATCCGCCGAAGGTCAAACCCGGTTTGAAGATATGCATTTTCACGCCCATTAGCGCGCCGCATATCCCCCATCCAGCGCCAGTTCGGTGCCGGTCATAAAAGATGATTCATCGCTTGCGAGGAAAAGTGCGCCATAGGCAATTTCAATCGGTTTTGCACGCCGTCCCAGAAGATTTCGTCGCTTCACGATTTCACTGAATGCTTCCTTAGAGACATTTCTTTGTTCAAGCGAATTATCAAACATCGGCGTTTCCGTTCCGCCCGGATGCAAGGAGTTGCACCGGATATTATATCCAAACGCCGACACCTCCACGGCTACCGATTTCGAAAACAGGCGAACGCCCCCTTTGGTCATTGTGTAGATACCCGACCGCGCCGTACCAACGAAGCCCGCGGTTGACGAGACATTGATTATCGAGGCGGACGGCATGTCCGCAGGCCGGGTTTTCATATGCAAAATTGCATGTTTGCAGCCAAGAAAAACACCTTTCAAATTGACATCGCAAAGCTTGTCGAAAACATCGACGGAGGTATCCTCAATAGGAGATTGATCGCCGATTCCCGCGCAGTTCATCACCACATCCACTTGCCCGAATGCTTCGATAGATTTCGCGAATACGGATTTCCAGTCCCCTTCGTTGATGACATCCATTGGTTGCGAAAGGGCGCTACCGCCCTCTTCCGTAATTTCTTTACAAGCGCACTCGCAGCTCTCTTCATGGATGTCACAAATGACGACATTTGCGCCTTCATTCGCGAAGAGAGCTGCGGTGGAGAAACCAATTCCACGCCCTGCGCCTGTGATAATAGCTGTTTTTCCCGCTAACCGGCCCATTGAGATACTCCCGTTCCTAAATTGGAAAGCGCTCTTGAACCCAAGCAACTAGGCGGTTCATCACCCTATCCAGAGTTTCGTTGCCGTCATCACCTTCATCGGGCTCAAAATAATGCAGCGCTTCGGGGATGTCCCAGTATTCCTTATCCGCAGACTGAATAGTGTTAAATGTCAGCTTCGAGTGGGTTTCCGGGAACACATCCAGATCCTTGCCGGCTTGTATCACAACGGCAGGCTCCGTGATTGAGGGGCCGGTCTTCGGAATACTCGCGTTTGAGGATAGCCCCGACCACGTCGACAGCCATCCATGTGGTGTCATGACACGAGCAAAACCAAATCGCTGAAAATTCATCAAGTCCGGGCGCGGGCTGATCAAGGAGCCATAAGGGCGCGGTGACGGATCAAGAGTGTTATCCGCATAATGCAAGTTGGCCATGGTCCGGTAGATTACCATTACCGGCTCAAAGGCTTCCCGCTCCATCACGCGGCGCTGCACATCGGTCGGGAGATCCTCGAAGCCTTCACTGCCATGAATTCTCGCGGCATCATTGGAAAGGTTAATCCAATCATGTGCCACCGCATCAAGCCTTTGAACTCTATCAAGCTGAGCTTTCCTGAATTTTTTAATAAATTCCGGAGAATACTTTACCCATTCGGGCGCTGGTTTAAACCCATTCTCCGGGTCATACATGTCAAATTCAGGGTTTGTTTTGAGCGGCTGATGCTCGTCAACGACAGACGGGTCAATCACTTCATTGATAATCAGGCCCTGCCCCGTATGGGCCGCCATATATATGATAGCATCCCCCGGAATTAGCTCCATCTTTTCAAGGCCTGTCGGACGTCCGCCCGGAGTAACTTTAATCCTCTCTTCCGGCGCTGCTGCCGCCTGTGACTGGTAAAAGGAAAAGAGAGAGCCTCCACCTGAATTGCCAAGCAGGACAATTTTTTCTACGCCATTTTCCTTAAGCCATTGCATATAGGCAGCAATATCGACGACAAGCTTTTCATGCTGGCAGTCTGAATCATTATTGACGTTCCGCATATTGGCGCCCATGCAGGCATATCCGGCCTTCAGGAATGCGGGAAAGGCATGATGTTCCGAAAAGTCACCTCTTGGATGGGCTGCAATGACAGCCACTTTTGGACGCGGGCTTTTATCAGGAGTCCAATAGACGCCCCGGAGCCGTGCACCATCCGCGGCATTCAGGGCGACGCTGATCCCCGTCACATCCTCCACAGGATCCCGAAAGCGGATTTGCGTACCATGCCAGTAGGTTTTCGAAAGTAATCTCATTGTATTCTTTTCCCCTGTTCCCTGCCCGACTTATACGCATATTATCTTGCGCTATTTTCTGGCTGAACCGCAATCGCGGATGCATTCTTAACAATTTATTCTTAGATAGCTAAGTTATAAATTTGGAGAGCCTTAGGAAAATTGTCAAGGCTAATCTTTATGATTTTGAAATACGCGCTAACATTAAAAATGAATGCCTATCGGGCTCGCATTTCATCTACCATAGAACCATAATTTTTCTCAATAAATTCCATGGAATTTTAATCGCACGCCTACAACACCGGCTCATACTCCGACACCCGGCAGGCATGAGCCCATGCATAACTTTATGCTATCCAGTGCGATTTATCTTTGTCGTTTAAACGACGGACAAAGACCGTTCTTTACAAATACTCACAACCTCTTCAGGATCGCGTTTCCACCAATCAAGTTCAGAGAAAATTTCAACCTCATGAAACCCATCATACCCGGCGTCTTCAACCCAGCCGCGCAGCAACGGAATATCGATTATGCCATCGCCCATCATCCCGCGATCCATCAGGAGGTCGCGCGTCGGAACAAGCCAGTCGCAAACATGAAAAGCCAATAGTTGATCCTTGCCTGCCCGCTTGATCTGGTTCAGCAGCTCTGTGTCCCACCAGACGTGGTAGACATCAACGGCGACACCAATTCCCTCGCCCGCGCGCTCACAAATATCAAGAGCATGACGCATGGTATTGACGCAGGCGCGATCTGCCGCGTACATGGGATGTAGGGGCTCAATTGCCATTTTTACGCCCGCCGCGCGCGCTTCGGGCAGGAGTGTGTTGATTGCTTCTTCCACCATCGCGTGGGCACCGACCAGATCTTTTGATCCCTCCGGCAGTCCACCAACAACGAGGACAAGGCACTGCGCATTTAGGGTTGCCGCCTCCTCTATGGCCCGTCGATTATCGTCGAGCATGGCCAGTCGTCCCACCTCATCCACCCAAGGAAACATCCCGCCGCGACAGACACCAGTAACAGTCAGATTTGCATCCCGGATGGCTTTTGCCGCGTTGGCAAGCCCCATCTCCGCAATCTGGTCCCGCCATGGGGAGATACCGCCCACACCGGCGCGCGCGTAGCCATCAATCGCCTGCGAAAGGGTCCATTGGGCACGGGTGGTTGCCGTATTGATCGATAAACGAGAATGATCCGTTATCGGGCGGGCATTAGTCATTATGCAATCCCCCTTACCGACATGACGGAGGCACAGCGCGCCGCTGCCATGTCCGGATCGGCGAACAAACCGGCTTTATCTGCCAGCCGGAACAATTCCGCCAGATGCTGTGTTGATCGGGCACTTTCCTGACCTCCGATCATAGTGAAATGATCCTGATGGCCATTGAGATAGGCCATAAAGACGACGCCCGTTTTATAGAAATTGGTCGGTGCCTTGAAGATGTGGCGAGAGAGCGGTACCGTTGGTGCAAACAAATGATCGTATTCCGCAATATCCCCAGCCGCGAGATGATCGAGCGCCGCCGCAGCCACAGGCGCGATCACGTCAAAAATACCCAACAAGGCATGACTATACCCCTGATCATCACCTTTGATCAGCGCCGGGTAGTTAAAATCATCCCCGGTGTACATGCTGACCCCATCAGGCAACATCCGCCGCATCTTGACTTCTTTCTGATCATCCAGAAGCGAGATTTTAATCCCCTCAACCTTCGCAGCATTCGTCTGCAAAATCCCAAGGCAGGTATCCATCGCCGTATCAAGATTTTCTGACCCCCAATACCCTTTTAGCGCGGGATCAAACATATCCCCAAGCCAATGGATCATTACTGGCTCCCGCACCTGGGACAAAAGCCGGTCATACACTTTCGCGTAATCCTCCGGTCCTTTGGCAACCTTTGTGAGGGCCCGGCTCGCCATCAGGATCAGATTACCGCCGAGCTTCTCAATCGCGTCAATCTGAGTTTCATAGGCCGCAATTACATCATCCAGCGATTTTGCATCCGCCGGATCAAGATGGTCAGTGCCACACCCAGAGGCGATTTTATCATCCGGCCCGGCCGCTTCCAGCGCATGACGGATAAGGTCTAGGCTATCTGCCCAATGCAATCCGCCGCCACGCTGCGCCGTATCCATAGCTTCAGCCACACCAAAACCCAAACCCCAGAGATGCTGCCGATAAGCAATTGTCCGGTCCCAGTCTATCGCCGGGGATAACCACGGATCATTATCCGCGAAAGGATCTGCAACCACATGCGCCGCCGCATAGGCAATCCTGTTCCGTCCGCCCGCCTTTTCAGGTGCGCTCACGGGAGTACCGGATAGACTGTAACGCTCAGTCTTGCCACCCACTGTGGGCAGAATCAGGCTGGTCATCGATTTATTTCCCCATATCTGGCACTTCAACAAAGCGCTTCTCATCCCAACTCTTGAGGGCGAGCTCTGCGAACTGCACGCCTTTTGCCGCCTCCCGCAATGTCCAGCGGAACGGCGTATCGAGAACCACATGCCTGAGGAACAATTCCCATTGTGCCTTGAAGGCGTTGTTGAATGGCTCCCGATCCGGGATCGTCTGCCAGTCATCAAAGAAATTCATCGCTTGTTTCTCATCCGGATTCCAGACAGGCTTTGGTGTTGCCTCGCGCGGCTGGATACGACAATCGGTCAGGCCTGCAACGGCGGAACCATGCGTTCCGTTCACATGGAAGGTCACCAAATCATCCCGTCGAACGCGTGTGCACCAGCTGCTGGCGATCTGCACAATAGCGCCATTTTTAAGCTCTACAATCGCATAGGCCGCATCGTCAGCCGTCGCGTCGTAACGCTCCCCATTTTCATCCCAACGCTCCGGGATATGGATCGCACCGCGACAGACGACAGAACTAACGTCGCCGAACAGATTATCGATAACATAGCGCCAATGGCACATCATATCGAGGATCACGCCGCCGCCATCTTCCTTGCGATAGTTCCAGGATGGGCGTTGCGCCGGGGTCCAGTCTCCCTCAAACACCCAGTAGCCAAAATCAATGCGGACATCGAGGATCCGGCCAAGGGCGCCGTTATCAATTGCCTGTTTGAGTTTCAACAATCCCGGCAGCCAGAGTTTATCCTGCACCGCGCCATTTTTTACGCCCGCCGCCTCGGCCGTTTGCGCCAGATCAAGCGCAACGTCCAGGTTATCGGCGATTGGTTTCTCGCAATAAACATGCTTACCTGCGGCAATCGCTTTTTTCAGTAGCTCCGCCCGCATTTGCGTGGAGCCGGCATCAAAAAAATCGTGTCATCCGGATTGGCAAGGGCTTCATCGAGATTGTCCGTCCAACGCTCCACACCATGCTCTTTCGCCAGATGCTCTACTTTTGCCGCATTGCGGCCCACCAAAATAGGATCGGGCATCAGCCTGTCGCCATTTGGCAAAAGCATGCCGTTTTCCGCGCGAATGGCAAGGATGGAACGGATCAGATGCTGGTTCATCCCCATTCTGCCCGTTACCCCATGCATGATGATCCCAATCCTGCGTTCCATCAAAATATTCCTTTCAGTCTTATCCGTTGTGTTTCGTGGTTACGAAACGAGTTTGGTTGTCAGTCCGCCAGCCATCTGTCGAGATTTTGGCGGACAAAGTCGTCGTCATTCAGTTCAGGGTATGATGTGTAAACCCGATCGATTTCAGCGAGCTGGCCCCGGCCTAAACCCTCGTCCGGATCGAGACACCAGATCCCTTCCAGTAGACCTTGCCGCCGGAGCACTTCATGAAGACCGGCAATCACGCCGACATAATCATTTGCCGCATCGAAGAAAGCACCGTTGCTATCCGTCACCGCCGCATCGCGTGTCCACCAAGCCATGGGGGCGGCTTCTTGTCCGCGGATGGCGGAAATCTCTTCAACCAGTTCCACGGCCTTGCGGGTCCAGACCGACCAATGGCCGAGCAATCCCCCAACGATGTTGATCGTCTCCGTCTTGCCATTGATCTGAACGGGGAAAGGCGTCATCAGGTCGCCAACAATGTGATCGTCATTCCCGGTATAAAGCGTTATGCGGTCCTTCGCGCCGGCATCGGCAACGCCACGCACAACGTCTAGGGTCTTGTAACGATTAAACGGGGCAAGCTTGATACCGACGACATTTTCAATTTCAGCAAATTGCTTCCAGAACTCGTACGGCAGGTTCCGGCCACCCACAGCCGGTTGCAGATAAAATCCCACCACCGGCATGACATCGGCGACTTTCCTGCAATGTGCCACCAACTCATCAACGCTAGCGTCATTCAGCGCCGCCAACCCCAGAAGAACGGCCTGATAGCCGAGCGATTTGGCAATCTTCGCCTCACTTAGCGCCTGATCCGTCTTACCGACAACTCCGGCGATCATGAAGGGCGTTCTCTCGACCCAGCTCTCTGCTTCCTCTGCCGCGAGACGCAAGACTGGTTCATATAGCCCAACATCGCGAATGGTAAACTGCGTCGTATGAACCCCGACGGCGATACCAACTGATCCCGCATCAAGGTAATATCGGCTCAATGCACGCTGGCGGCGGACATCCAATTCACGCTGACTGTTTAGCGCAAGCGGTTGGGCCGGAATGACACCTCCGCGCCGAAAGGCCGATAAAGTTTCTCCTGGAATATCATCAATTCGCATCACTTTATTTCCTCAATTTATCAGTGGGGACCGACGGTTGTGTTTTCGGGTGACAAAGATATCCGAGAATGACCTCCACGACGTGGTTACGCCGCTTGTCCAGCTCTTTGCGCGACGACAAGTCGCGACCGAATATTTCAGACAGGGTATGCATGTTCGAAAAATAAAGATAGGACACGCCCGCGATCGACACGTAGAGCTCAACAGGGTCCACGTCGGGCCGGAAATACCCCTCCTCCTCTCCTCTTCTCAGAACTTTTGAAATGATATCGACCAATGGCATATTAAGGGTCAGAACAGAATCACTGGACTTGGCATGCACGGCGCCATGCAGGTTTTCCTCATTCAGGATAGCCATAAATTCCGGATGCTTTTCAAACCAGTCAAAACTGAAGGTGCAAAGCTCCGTCATCGCTTCAATCGGATCCCGACCCGTCAGGTCAAGACCTTCCTCTGCGCTTCGAATATCCAGATAGATTTTCTCCAGCACCGCCTGAAACAGACCATCTTTGCTGTTAAAATAGTGAAACAGCATACGTTTACTGACACCTGCCGCGCGAGCAATCTCATCTGTGCGGGCACCTTCGATACCCTTCTTTGTAAACTCCACCGTCGCCGCATCAAGGATTTGCTTACGGGTGCGCTCTGGGTTTCGGGTGCGTGGCTGGGTGATTTCCATGACCAATCAGTAGTTTCCATCACTTACTTCAAAATGCGTGGGCTTACCCAAGCTCTCTTGGCCGCGCGCAACCCAATCTGCTGTCCAGTCGACCAGTTTAGAGAGCGGCACTGACGGATAGCCGAATAAATCCTGCTGCTGGTTGGTATTGACGAGCCAGGCTGTCTCGCCTTCTTCCCCTTCAAATATAGCAGGCTTATTGAACTTCTGCGCAAAGAGCTGGGCAACGGAACGAATGCTCGCCGTCTCCGGTCCGGAGATGTTTATCGGCGTCATTGGCGTCTCCGCATGGGCAAGGCAGCGCAGAGCACAGGCGTTCGCATCCCCCTGCCAAATCACATTGACATGCCCCATCGCGAGCGAGACTGGCTCACCCCGAAGGACAGCTTGAGCAACATCATGCAAAACGCCATATCGCATATCGATTGCGTAAGACAGACGGAACAGGCGACCCGGTGTGCTGTTCTTCTCTGAAAAATACTCGAATATCCGTTCCCGCCCGACGCAGGAGTTGGCATACTCCCCTTGCGGCGTTGGCAACATATCTTCCGTCGCGCCCTGATGGCGGATATCCACGAAGGGATAAACACAAGCGGTGGAAAAGGCGACGATACGACTCGTCGTAAAGTGACTAGCTACAAGCGCCGGGACATGGCTGTTCATCGCCCATGTGAGCGGTTCGTTTCCGGTTGCACCGAACTTCATTCCGGCCATGAAAATCACATTTTCAGTGACTTCAAGTCTCCGCACGGCGGCTTCATCAAGAAGGTCGCAGGCAACGGTTTCAATACCGGCGTCTTCCAGCTCATGGCGAACTGTCGGATCAGAGAAACGGGCAACGCCAATAATACGGCGGTCCGGATCCGCGCGTTTTGCCATGCGTGCGAGCGTCGGCCCCATCTTACCACCAATACCAAGGATCGTGATTGCGCCGGGAGCCTTCGCGAGATCTTCAGAAAGCCCTTTTTGCGGACGCGTCATGAATTCCTCAAGCTCCGCTACATTCTCAAATTGGTCTGGCAGATCACTCATGGCTTATTCTCCAACATCTCAAATTTCCAGTCTTCTTCCGGTACGCCATTATTCAGATTTGGCCGATCGGTAACGCCTAGCCCAGGCACCTGTAGCGAGCGTAAATCCAACATGCCGTTGTCGATACAGAGCGCCCCTGAATTACCATGCCGTTCATAAAGCCCAGCGTGATGTTCTAAGGCGGACGTCCATTCAGCTTCCGGCAAATGATCAAGACCGCAGAAGTAATGATGCCCGTTTCGCTCTACATGCGGAATACCAAGTGTGGCGATGACGGCAAGATCAGCCTGCAACGGCACAACAGCAAGATTGGTCAGGTCCTCAGCAGAGAGGAAATAATGTTTATCACTATTGGATCGGTTGCGAACTGCCGCGAGGCCGGTGTTAATTAAGGATCGATAGACACCCTTGCAGTTCTTGTGACTGACCCCTTCATATCCAAGCTCAATCGCATCATAGAAGGCCTCCGCCCAGCCATCCGCCTCATCAATCAATAGCGGCTTGCCGATTGCAGCAACCGCGTCTGACGGTAGCGGCGCAGCCATGGCAACATCCCGGTGCAGCGGCTGTTCGATGAACAGGACAGATTTCCAAAGAGCATCAAGCGCCGATGTTGATTTGATCCGTTCTACAAGCGCGACAAAATCTTCAAGGTTCTTATATTGCTCATTACCATCAAAGGTCATCTGGATCGGCTGATCAGCCGCCTTAACCACCTCTGCGATTTGGGACAATCGATCTATATCTTCCTCGATCTGCCCCCCTACCTTGACTTTCAGGTAACGAAGTTTGTCGACAGTGAGATATTCTTCCAGCGTGACCGGGAACCCGTCCTTTGGTGCGTCGACTTCTTTATCCGCCGCAGAAATAGGATCAACCAATCCAACCGTGTGGCGAAGCGCGACTTCCTCAAGCGGACGCGCGGGGAGAACTCCGAGTATATCGTCATAGCTAACCTCTTTCAGCAACGCCGCCGGGTCAATCGACAGGCTATTGCTTCGGACCATCTGATCGAATGTTTGTCCACTATGACGGCCCATAGCGTCAATAACGGCCCGCTCCATCATTGAGCTTGCGAAGGACGCCCCAAGGCGATTGAACCCGCGGGCGAGTGATTTTGCCTCAATCTCTTCACGGGTCGAGAACCACAATCCGTAGGGCGTTCCAAATCCTGCCCCGGAATAAACGTTGCGGGCATCGCGAAGTGCCTGAAGCAAGTCCGCAACATTATCGGCAGGTGTTTTTTCCGGTGATTTATCGAACCATTTATATGCCAGAAAATCACTCGCAACGCCAATGGCGCGCGCGCCGTTTTCAAACTCCACCTCGACCTGCAGAATACCGACCGGCGCAGCTTCCATAGTGACCACCCCAAATCGAAACGGCAGTCGGGTGAAGGCGTTGCGCACAACAACACGGCTATCCACAATGCGGAATTTTGGATTGCTCATACTAAATTCTCCATTACTCCGCGAATATAGCCCGCTGCCACTGCGGCAGTGTTTGGCCCATCGGGTTCATAGACAAAAGGCTCCACCGCAACAACCCCGTCATGGCCGACATCCTTCAACGCCTGAAAAATTGGCGTGAATTTATTCTCGCCCTGCCCCGGTGCACGCTGATTGGTATCATTGACCTGAATATGACCAATATGTCCAGTCGGCCACCATTTTCGGATGAGTGCATCAACCGCCTCTTCCTCTGCAAGACCAGCAGAGGCCGTATCGATCATGGTTTTAAACGCCGGAGAGTCGATTGCCGCGACAATCTCCGCCCCCTCTTCAACAGTATTGATATAGTCGGTCTGATTTCGGCTAAGCGGTTCAATGCAATATGTAACCCCTGCCGCCTGCGCCCAGCTTGCAACTCTCGCGAAGCAATCCATGGCATTTTCACGCGCGGCCTCAGGTGTTGCCGCTTGAGACAGCAATCTCTGCGCCGGTGAGCCATGCACGAGGACAGAACCGTTCATGCTCGCACATAACGTAATCAGATGTTCCATCAAGGACAGGGTTTTGCCCCGGACAGCCATGTCATCTGTCGTGATCGAAAGTCCGGGAGGTGCAACCAGAAGCCAGTGAAGCCCGGTGATCTCCAAGCCATAGTCTTCGGCAATCCGACGGCATTCTTCCGCCGTCGCCTCCGTCAGTGCCATCGGATCATCGCCCAGTGTAAAGGGCGCCACTTCCAGCCCCTTATACCCCAAGGAGGCCGCGATGCGGCATTGATCCGGAAAAGGATAATCGCGCAGCACTTCATTACATAGACTTAGTAGCATAAAGGTTCAGCCTCCCGGCAATCGGACAAAAAACAAGTCCTGAAATACATAATTGATGACGAGACCGGCAATGATGGCAAGGACAAGCGCGGTTAGCAGTTTCATACGGCTCGGCAGGCCGCCATATTTCATCGCTTCCGTGGCAACGACAAATACGAATATGAAAATCGGCGTGGCAATCCAGAATGGCACATTCGGAAATAACAAGATCGCATAGCCCATTGTTATAACTACGGTTACGGCGGTTCGCATGACCATGGCGGAACCAAGCCAGCGGCGCACTCCATCTTTGTTCAGGCTGAGCTTCCACCCCCACGCCGTATGGACCGCACAAGAATAGCGAGGCCCGCAATAGTCAGGAACAGCCCCAGAAATCCCGGTACAATTCCCGGTACCGTGTAGGAGTTGACATTGAGATTTTCGAGCCTTGGAAGGCGCAAGCTTTCCACAACAATCCCGATACCGAATAACGTCAGAACGATTGAGGAGATAAAATCCGCCTTGTTCATGGCTGGCTGGCTCATTGGATCCCTCCCTCAGTTTTCTGTTTGAAAAGACGGCTTAGCAGATTTCGGATTGAGGGCATCGTCAGCAAGATAAAGAGAAGCGCAGATATCCAAAGCACCATACTGATCGGCCGATTAAAGAACTGAATAAGTTCGCCATCAGACAATACAAGACCGCGCCGCAGACTCTTGTCCAGAATATCGCCGAGGACAATCCCGAGAATAAGCGGCGCCATCGGATATTTCAGTTCCCGAAGGATAAAGCCGAAGACACCGAAGAACAGCATCACCCAAACATCGAACGTCCGACTGGCTATAGCAAAGGCACCAACGGTACAGAGGACAAAGATGATCGGCATCAGGCGCTCTCGTGTCACTTTGAGGACCATCACAAGTGGCCGGGTCAGCAGCAGCCCGAGAACACCCATCGCAATCGTCGCCAAAAACACCATGGCCACAACGGAATAAACAAAGCCCGGAGATTCGATCATGATCAGTGGTCCGGGGCGAATGCCATGAATAATCATCGCCGCCAGCAAAACAGCGGCCGGTGCAGAGCCAGGTACAGCCAATGTCAAAACCGGAATGAGTGCGCCCGGAACTGCGGCGTTATTCCCGGACTCAGCTGCAAGCAACCCTTCAACCGAGCCTTTACCAAACTCTTCTTTGTTTTTGGATGATTGCCGGGCCGCCGCGTAGGACGCCCAGGATCCCATATCTTCACCAACACCGGGAATCAAACCCATAAGAGTCCCGATTAGGCCTGAGCGAATGGCGGTAAATTTATATTTGTAAGCGTCGCGGATACCGGACCAGACACTGTCCGATTTTGCCCGGACAGCTTCATAGGCTTCGTGGCGCATAACCGTCAAAATCTCCGCAAGGCCGAACGCCCCCACCATAGCGGGAAGCAATCCAATCCCCCCGGAGAGATCCGTCGAGCCATAAGAGAAGCGCGGGACGGCATATATGCCTTCCTGCCCAATTGTTGCGATGAAGAGTCCAAGGAAACCCGCAATCCAACCCTTAATCGGATCATCAAGCGAAGTAAGCTGGCCGGATATAAGAACGCCAAATACCGCTAGCCAGAAAAATTCAAACGCCCCGAAAGACAACGCAAATTCTGCAAGGACTGGCGCAATAACTGCCAGAGCCATCATGCCGATCAAACCGCCAAAGACTGACCCGGTTGTTGCAATGGCCATCGCCGACCCCGCCTTGCCCGATCGAGCCAGTGGAAATCCGTCAAGCGCGGTCGCCGCATTCGCGGGCGTACCAGGGATATTCAGCAAAATGGCGCTCCGGCTCCCGCCATAAATCGCGCCAACATACATGCAAACTAGAATAAGGATTGCCTGATCCGCTTCCATTTTGAACGTCAATGTCGTCAGCAACGCAACACCGAGGGTGGCAGTTAAACCCGGCAACATGCCGACGATAATGCCGAGCAGCGTCGCCCATACAACATCGACGGCTGACCAGCTCGTCAGGATGGAAGCAACGGAGTTTGCAAAGGATATGAGGCCGTCCATAAATTAACTTTCCTGATCCAATGCCCTGCTCCCGGCAAGGTCAAAAGGCAAGCCCAAGCATTCCCTTGACGCACTCAGCGCCAAGGGGGATGCCAAAGGATCAAACGCTATGGGCGTTTAAAACCGTATTTAGTTGGATCATTCTTTGTCTTACCGCCATCGAACAGCAGGAAGACATTCTGCGTCAGGGCCGGACTAACAGCCTCAAGAGCCGCATCACCTGAAGACGGATCAAGTATCGCGCCCCGGTTTGCAGCATATTCCGCCATTGCATCGGACTTGGCGATGGCGTTCGCCCATACCTTGTCCATGGTTTCAAGAACGTTGGCCGGAACGTCAGCAGGCGTCCAGATACCAAAGTAGTTGTTAGCCGTCTTGATGTCCGGCACCCACTGCTTGATGGACGGAATTTCACCATATCCTTCAATGACAAGTGGTTTGTCGGCGAGCACTGCAAGCGGGACAATACGGCCAGCACGGATCATTTCCGCCTGCTCGGATGCGAGCTGCGTCGTCAGCTTGGTTTCACCAGAAACTGCCGCCAGTACTGCCGGTTTACCACCGTCATAGCTCACATGCTTGTACTTACCGCCAGCCGTTTGGGCAATTGATTCCATGGCGTTATGACCACCGGAAGTTACACCGGCTGTTGCGACTGAAACGCTATCCGGATCGGATTTCATTGCAGCGAGCACGTCACCAAAGTCTTTATATCCTGAATCGGGGTTTGCGCCGACGACAGCAACATTGGCGATATGCAGATAAAGTTTCCAATCGGTTACCGGAACGTCGAACATGCCAAGAACCTGATAGGCACCAAGGTCAATGGCGGCCCCTGCGGCCCAAGTCAGGCCATCATGATCTGCCTGCCATGCGTTTGTCGTCCCAACGGAACCCGCGGCGCCAGGCTGATTGACAATAACAACAGTCTGGCCCAGCGCATCTTCAAGTTCGCCCGCAAGAACGCGTGTAACGCTATCGGTTGAACCACCCGCAGACCATGGCACGATGATTGTTACCGGTTTGTCCGGTTTCCAAGAATACTCTTCTGCTGTTGCTGGCGCAGCAAACAAGGCCACAGCAGCAAGCATCGATATGATGAATTTCATTTTATTATCTCCCTGTAGGAATAAGTAACCTGCTGGATACTTAAGAAAAGATATTGATAATACATCGCGCTTGTCAAGAATCCTTTTTCACGGGGAATATCGCTCTGATTTAAAAGGATTCAGTGCCGATTGATACCGATCATCGAGGAGAAGAGTTTCTATATAATCAGCACTTTGATACGAATCGAAACTGATTTTACCGCAAGGGCTGAAGCGGCGTGAACAGCACTTTCGAGGAAGTCATATACAAAAGTCTAATGCACCTCTGAAAGGAGAGGAATAAATTGCACTATTCAACACCAAGCAGATCGTAAATTTTCCGGGTATAGGTGCCGAATTGCGGTTCCGTCTTGATCGCCAAATGTCGCGGCACATCGAGTTCAATTGGAAAATAGGAGGCCATCCGCGCCGGTCCCGCCGTTAGAACCGCGCAATGAGTGCCAAGAAAAACAGCTTCATGGATGCTATGGGTGACGAACAAAACGGTCTTTCCTGATTTTCGCCAGATCTGATGCAGCTCCGTATTCATTTTTTCGCGCGTCAACGCATCAAGTGCGCCAAACGGTTCATCCATCAGGACAATTTCCGGATCATGCACTAAGGATCGGGCAATTGCCGCTCTTTGTTGCATGCCACCCGAAAGTTCATAGGGATACACATCCTCAAACCCTCGCAGACCCACCATTTCGAGCAGGTCTTTCGCCCTCCCTCGCGCCTCTTTCATTGGTAGCCCAAGGATTTCAGCGGGCAAGAGAACATTATCGATAATCTTCCGCCATTTCAGCAGCAATGCCTGCTGAAACACCATGCCAATATCCCGGCTTCGATCTATCGGGCGCGTTGCATTGCCAATCTCGATTGATCCGCCCTCGACCGGAATAAGGTCGGCAATAATTTTCAGGATTGTAGATTTACCGCAGCCGGACGGCCCCACCAAAGAGATAAAGTCACCCGTATTGATCTTCATACTGACATCGGAGACGGCAATCGTTTCCTTTTCCTTGGTGCGGTATATTTTCTTGATACCGGAAAGGCTAATTATCGTATCCGTAGTCATGCTTTCTGCTTTCAATTCAAGATCATATAAAATCTGAGCGAAAAATTTCCCGTCCTAAAAACCACGGGTAATCTTCCAACTGTTTCGCATTTTCCACCAAAAACCCACCAGTCACCCCAGTTCCGGCCCCGCGGCGGCAAAGGCATGAGACGCCTTCCCTAATGGTGTGACCGGTCCGCGTGTCATTCGGGTGAAGCCGCGCTGCGCCTTGAAGCCGCGAGCCGCCAAATGGCTTGCAAACTCCAGCTGTGCATCAAAGGCATCAATCGTCACCGTGCCGGAGAGGGAAGATAACGCCGCATCAAGAAGGTTGGCCGCGATAGTGCCGTTTTCTGCGGAAATCGGGCCAATCTGGGTCACGCCCCGCCCTTCTCGCCCAAGCAGAATTCCATTCTGATTTTTATCGACGAAAGCTGGCCCGCGCATCATCAAATTGCCGACTATAGACGGTCGACACGCCCCAAACACCTCAGCATCATAATCCGAAATCCAAATCAGATCGTCAGCTCTTGCCTGGCAATCCTCTTCTTCCTTGACCGCAGTTATAGCTTCGCATCGCCACCGGGTGATACCAAGCTGATCAGAGAACCCCATCTTTGAATATACCGCACGACCATCCGGGGTTGCATCCAACAACGGCGTAATCCCTTGCTCTTCAAGCCAATTGCAGCAGTTTTCGACTAATTTCGTCGCCAAACCTTTTCGCTGCCAATCCTTTGTCACCAAAATCATGCTAACCCAACCGATTTTGTCATCCATAGGCAAGGCAACGCCTGAAGCGATGGGCACTCCCGTCTTATCGCGAAATCCAACGCAAGACCCGGTCGTCATCATCAGAGCCCAATCGTCGGACACTTGCGTCCACCCCGCCTCTTCCGATAAGGCAAGGACAGCCGCCATGTCATCGAGCGTCAAGGTGCCGAACTGTAAGGTCTCTAGATCATTCATATGGGCGACTATCTGTAAGTACCATGGTCCATTCGTCACATTCCATAGCCTGGCCTGAATTCATCCCAAGGTAATATTTTCTCAAACAGTCTTGCCGCCTGTAGGACACGCGTATCTGCAAACTGCGGCCCGACGATCTGCATCCCGATTGGCATCCCGCTCGAAGAAAAACCACAAGGGATAGAAGCCGCTGGCTGACGCGTTAAATTGAAAGGTGACGTGAAGGGTATCCAGTCATACCGACCACCGCCTTCCGGGGCATCAAGTTCCGCAGGAAACGCCTGAGCGGAAATCGCAGGCGACAGCAAAATATCATAAGTTTCGTGGAACTCCGCCATGTGACGATGCAGCGCCGCACGCTCTATCTCGGCATCAAAATGTTCTGCAAGGCCCGCACCGCGCGCGGCTTCAATTTCAGCAGCAATCTGCGGATCAACTTTCGCAAGGCCCTCGGGCCCGAGATGCCGAAAGGCATAATCAGCGAACCCACGCTTCAAACGCTCCAACATATCAATCGGGCTGTCCATCACCTTGTCCAGCACATCTATCCGCGCGCCACTATCCGAAAGCCTGTCTACGGCGGCACGGACAGTGCCCTCAACTTCCGCATCGACATCCGCATACCCCAGAGTAGGGCTATAGGCGATACGAAGTGTTGAGAGATCACCCTCTTCAATCAGGTCTTCATAAGACACTGGATCATAGGGCAAGCTGCCAAAATCCCTTGGGTCAGGGCGGGAAATCACGCTCAGCATCATCGCGGCATCGCCAACCGTTCGGGTAATCGGACCAAACCCGGCAAGACTTGCGTAAGGCGTTGGTGGAAACATCGGGACACGCCCACCGCTTGGTTTATGGCCGAACACACCGCAGAGACTGGCCGGAATTCTGATGGATCCGCCTGCATCCGTGGCAAGCGCCAGCGGCGCCAGACCAGAGGCCACCGCAGCAGCGGCTCCACCACTCGACCCACCCGGCGTAAGCGCAGGATTCCACGGGTTTCGGGTGATGCCGGTCAAGGCACTGTTCGTGACCGGCTTTGAGGCAAACTCCGGTGTTGTTGTCTTGCCGAAAATCACGGCCCCGGCCTCCCGCAGCCGCGCTACGGCCGGTCCATCGACATCCCAAGGCTGATCAGGATCGATAGTCAATGAGCCCCGCAATGTTGGCCAGCCTTTTGTCAGGATAATATCCTTTACCGAGACTGGAATTCCATCAATAGCGCTTAACGGTTCACCCACTGCCCACCTTTTCTCCGATGCCTGGGCGGCCGTCATTGCGGCCTCTTGATCGAGAACGCAAAAAGCGTTGAGGATCGGCTCCAGTTTTTCAATTCGCGAGAATAGATTTTCCACAACATCTATAGGCGAAAGCTCACCTGTAGAAAAAGATTTCGAAAGGTTTTGCGCAGATTTAAAAGCGAGTTCTTCTGTCATACGTCGATCCTTGACCTTAGGACTGATTATCCAGTCGGGCATCGCTTGGGACAAAAATATACTCAAGCAGAGTGACAATCCCAAAAAGACTAATTCCCAGTACGCTGAGCAAAATTACCGCCATGAACATGGCCGCGGTATCCAATGTTGATTGCACCTGTATCATCAAATACCCAAGGCCCTGACTTGAGGCCACGAATTCGCCCACAATCGCCCCCGCAAGCGCGAGGATCGCGCCAACCTTCATGGAGGAGAAAATATACGGCATGGCGCCCGGTAGCTGGATTTTGCGAAAGATCTGCCAGCGCGTTCCTTTAAGCGCCCGAACCAGATCAAGGAGATCAGGTTCCACCTCCCTGAGACCGCGCCCGGAGGTGATCAAGATCGGGAAGAATGACAGGATAAACGCAAAGAATATGTTCGTCCCGATCCCATATCCAAACCAGACAATTAGAAGCGGGCCCAACGCAATTTTCGGGATCATGCTGAACGTCACGAACAGAGGAAACAGGGTTGTCTGCAAACTTCGAAACCAGGAAAACATAAGCGCAAGCATGACACCAACAACTACCGCCAGACAGTATCCTGCCAAAATCTCCCATGCCGTAATGAATGTATTATTTGCCCATTGATACTGTGGCTGAGTTAGGGTCGCAAAAGTCTCCCCCGGGGATGGCAGGATCAGCTTGTGAACAAAGCCAGACGCCGTCACTGCATACCAAAGCACCAGGACGAGGATATGCATGAATGCCACAATGGAATATCTTGGCAGATTGGAAACAAACAGCGGCCATTGTTTGCCAAACCGGGAGCGAGTAGGTTGACGACTGATCACACTATCATCGGCATCCGGATTCGTGCTTGCGCTTTGTGTTTGTTCGCCCATACATACTTCCTATGCCAAACCTGAATATCATCCAAACAGTTGGTTGATTATTGAACATAAAAATATCTGCTGTCAATAACGGAACGACGAGCGCACTGTCAATTTTCAAGCCGCGTCTGCCGCAGACGGTTACTTGATAATCGCGTCCGTTATTAACTTCACAACATGCGCTTTCCGCTCGGAGATATTCTCGCGCGTGTCAAGCTTATGGCCAAAAATGGCAGACAATGTATACATATTACTAAAATAGAAGAAGCCGAGGGCTGCAATGGAAATATAGAGCTGCTCGGGATTTTGTCCGCTTCGAAACAAGCCCTCTTTCTCCCCTCGTTCCAGGATCTGGCCAATTGCGACGATCAATGGCGAATGTAAGGTTTCCAGATCCGCTATATCTTTCATATGCCTGCCCTTGTGGACATTCTCATCAATCAAAATAGGCGCAAAATCCCGGTTCTTTGCCGTATAATCAAAAGAAAATTCAACCAGCTTTTGTAAGGCTTCAAGCGGGGGAAGCGTATCGAGCTTTAACGCCTGTTCGCGCTCGCGGATATCCTGATAAATGCTTTCAAGTACATGCCGGTAGAGCTCATCCTTATTCCCGAAATGATGGTAAACTAGTTGCTTGTTCACCCCTGCCCTCTTCGCAATCTCGTCAACGCGCGCGCCCTCAAATCCACGATTGGCGAATTCCTTCCGACCGGCCGCCAGTAGCTTTTTTCGCGTCGCGCCCGGAACACGTTTTTTTGGCTGTGTTTCACTTGCCAATGGCTTGCCATTCTGCTTCGTCGAGACTCTACCCATATTCCCTCTAACCAACCAACCAGTTGGATATATATTGACTTATATTATGACATAGATAACATTATTGCACGATCTGACAACTTATATCGACCGCAGAAATTATAATTGATCGCGGCTGGCGGCTAAAGATTAATTAGCAAAAGTCGATATTTATTTCAATTTACAGGAGAGAGTCATGAAGAAGCTTTTAGGAACCTGGATTGCCGGTTTCGCCCTGTTGGGCCTATCCACGACCGCCGGCTTTGCTAAAGAGGCAAACCTCATTCTTAATTGGACACCTGGTGCGGACCATGCACCAATTTATTATGCGCTTGATCAAGGTTGGTATGCCGATGCCGGAGTTGATTTGCAGGTAAATAGTGGCAAGGGGTCCGGTCTTGCGGCGCAGACAGTTGGCACAGGTTCCTCTGAATTCGGGATTGCCGAATTGGGAACCGCCTTTGTTGCGAAAGCGAAAGGCGCCGACCTCACTGCAATTATGGTGCTCTACGCCAACTCTCCACTGACCCTCTACTGGAAGAAATCTTCCGGCATAAAGGGCCCCAAGGATTTTGCGGGCCGCACATTAGGGAACCCTCCGGGTGATGCCGCGCGCGTCCTCTGGCCGGCCTTTGCCAAGGCTGTCGGACTGGAGGATGGGGCCGTCAGCTTTGTTAATCTGGCACCGCCTGCGAAGAACCCTTCCCTCGCGGCAGACCGCGTTGATATCATCAGTGAGTTCTACAACGGTCATGACGCAAAAGTAAGCGCCTTTGGGGATGATCTTGATTTCCTTCGCTGGAGTGAATATGGCATTAACCCGTACGGCAACTCTTTCATCGTCAACACGGCCTATATGAAAGAAAACCCGGAAGTCGTCGCGAAATTTGTTGAAGTCACCCAACGTGCTTACGCTGAATGTGTGAAGAACCCGGACCCATGCGTCAAGTCGATCATGGATGCCGCCAGCGGTCTCGATAAAAAAGCTATGGAAGATCAATGGACACGCGTTAAGGAACTCATGGCTGACGAAACTACCACAACAGAGGGACTTGGCTTCTTCAGTGGAGATCGTATTCAAAAAACATATGATCTGATTGATACCTATTTCGGCGTCGAGAAGCCGTTCAATCCGGCGGAATCCTATACGAACGAATATCTTGATAAAAACATCAAGATGACCGCTCAGTAAAAAACACAAGCGGTTCAACGATTGAAGGCCAGCCGGATTATATTTGGCTGGCCTTTCTTTTTATCAAAAGGCGATCTTAAAGGGCTGCATCAACATCGATCAACCATAGTGATGCCGTATCCCTTGCAAATCGCGTAGAAAGCGCGCAAAAAAAGGAAATAAAGTCTAATCATTCTCTTGCTTTTCGGGTATCCCACATGGATCTTCAAAATTTTTCTGAAACGCTTGTTCAAAATATTTCAGACGCAATCGTTGTCTCCGATGCAAACGGCATCATTAAATTCTGGAATTCTGGCGCGGAAAGGATATTCGGGTTTTCCTCCGCCGAAGCAGTTGGTCAGTCGCTTGATATTATCATCCCACCAAACCTGCGCAAACGACATTGGGATGGATATTCGGAAACAATGGAAACCGGAAAAACCAAATATGGCGCAGGAGACCTCCTTTCAGTTCCGGCGATCCGAAAGGACGGACAACGCATTTCAACCCAATTCTCAATCCTGGGCCTGTCGGATTCATCTGGCAGCCTGACGGCAGTTGCCGCCATCATGCGGGACGTCACTGAAGACTATGAGGAACGAAAGGAGCTCCTGAAATCGCTCGCGAAATGTAAGAAGGCGCTTTTGGATAAATCTGGCAGCTCATAAATCAAATCCTTAATTTAATAATTTAACCAGTTAATTTATTAAAACCGAAGGTAAAACAAATTAGTTTCAAGAGACCTTTCTTTTATCAGACGCCGATCGTTTGCTAAAATGGACGTATTCTTTTAACTGACAAAAGAATGATTTTGAAAATCAGCAGATAGTTTCGCCGCACGGCAATGACTAGGTTCCCGTTATCAAACGAAAGGAACCCGTATCATGACCATTCAAAATATCAACACTCTTGCGCCAGCTTTCGATATCACACATTTCTCTAAGAACAGGCACACGACGAAGGCCTTTGACCCTTCGAAAAAAATCTCTGATGAAAACGTTAAAAAAATCAAGGAATTACTGCGCTTCAGCCCATCAAGCACAAACGCACAGCCTTGGCATTTCATTCTCGCCTCGACCGAAGAAGGAAAGGAAAGAATTGCTAAAGCGACAGACCGACTTTTTCCGTTCAATCGTAATTCAATAGTAAACGCGTCCCACGTTGTGGTGTTTAGCAGCCGTCTCTCCATAGAAGAAGATTTTCTACAGAAAGTGCTTGTACAGGAAGAAAAAGACGGCCGTTTCGCAGGTGATCCGGAGACATTCAAATCGCAAATGCATGCCGGACGCAGCCTGTTCGTCAATATTCACAAGCAGGATTATAAAGACGTTCAGCATTGGATGGACAAGCAGGTTTATCTGAATATCGGCCAATTCTTGCTTGGCGTGGCAACACTTGGTATAGACGCAACACCTATGGAAGGGATCGAAGCCAAGGTTCTGGACAAAGAATTTGGCTTACGTGAAAAAGGATACAGCAGCCTTGTTGTCGTGCCGGTTGGCTATCATGACACCAAAGCGGACTTCAACGCCACTCTTCCTAAATCACGCCTGCCCTATTCCGAAATCCTGACGGAAGTCTGATCCGCCGATGATATGAACTTATCTGTCTATTCGTGATATCCCTAAAGGATCTCGGGTGGGCAGGTATTCACCACTTTCTCCTACTCACTACAGGATATTTCGGACAGCGATTGAAAAACAATTTATTATAGCGCTCGTTCGCCTAAAACCATCTCGGATTAAAGCGACAGTTCCTTACACAGGCAGAGCGTCCCGTAAGGCTTGATTGCGAATAATGATAACAATAAAGCCCAGTTATTCGGGAGTTCAATTCAGTGTCAGCACCCAACATTAGTTCTATCCCTAAAAGTAACCTGACGGGAATTATGTGGATGCTGTTGTACACGCTTGCAATGACAGGCATGCACTCGGGTGTGCGTCATATCTCGGAGACTATTCATCCGTTTGAAGCTGCGTTTTTCCGTCTGGTTTTTGGGTTGCTCGCGCTCGCGCCGTTTTTCTATCGGCACGGACTTAGCGTGTTAAATACAAAGCGTTTACCGATGCTATGCCTCCGCGGTGTGGTCAATGCGGTCTGTATGTTGGGCTTCTTTTTCGCTCTCTCAATTGGCCCCTTGGCGCAGGTAACAGCCCTTGGATTTTCCGCAACTCTCTTCGGAATTATTCTGGCTGTCATTATTTTTAAGGAAAAGGTGGGGCTGAACCGCTGGGTCGCCATCTTTGTCGGATTTGTCGGCACGATCGTAATCATACGTCCGGGATTTGCCCATGTCGGAATTGAGAGCATCGTAACCCTTGGCGCTGCGTTTGGCTGGGCCGTTTGCATGATGATCATCAAGGATCTGGGACGTACCGAATCCGCGGCAACGATAACGGCCTATATGTCTCTGGTTATGGCACCGATCGTCTTGATACCTGCTTTATTCGTCTGGACCACACCCACGCTCTATGATTTAGCTTGGCTCGTGGCAATCGGCATTATGGGCGGCATCGGACAACTCGCGATGGCCAATGCCCTCAAATTTGGAGAGGCGCAAGTAGTCCTCCCCGTCGAGTTTTCCCGACTTGTCTGGATATCCATCATTGCCTTTTTTGCTTTTGGCGAAGTCCCGGGGATCTATTTATGGATTGGCGGTGGCATGATTATTGCCGCAACAACCTATATCACCATCCGCGAAGGCCAGATAAAAAAGAGGGGCGATAACAACTGATAACAACTGATAACCTTCCTACTTTACGCCAGCGGAAGAACCCGGCGCAGATGACAAAGATTTCAGATACTCAATAATCGCATTCCTTTCATTGGCCTTGCCCAAACGAAATCCCATCGACGTGCCTTTGGCGAAGGCCGTTGGGTTCACCAGCCAGTCATTGAGTGTTTCGTCTGTCCAAATCACATCAAGGTTCTTTAGTGCCTTGCTATATTTAAAATTGGCAACCACGCCAGCTTTGCGGCCATAGACATCCCGATGCCGGGGGCCGATCCGGTTATTGTCGAGAGAATGGCACCCCCCGCAACGGCGCTTGTACAGCTTTTCTCCTACGCCAACCAATTTTTCGGAGACAGCGTAAGGGGGGACGCTGTCTCCTTGCGATGTCACTTGTGTTTTATCCATGCCGATAGAATTGATAGCGTCTTTTGCTAACGCGCTACCGGATATCAGAACTGCACAGAATAACACGATGACATACAATGGGGTTTTCATGAGTAGATATAGCTTTCACGAAGATAAGGTTTAGCCAAACATCAACGCTGCTTTGGGGATCGGCTGGCCAAGTGCGTTTGCCAAAATGGCTGCATGGAACGCTTCATCTCCAGCCATTTGGGCGGCGACCTGGTGATAATCCGGTCCAAGAGAGGGGATCAGCCCGAGATATGCATTGGCCGCCCCAGTCTCCAATGCTAATGCAAGACGTAAAACATCTGCCTGATTTTTAAGAGTTGAGGCCTTCAGCTCTTGTGCATAGGCACCGAGTGATTTTTCCTCTGCCGGAGTTCCACCCAGCATTTCAACGGCCTTCACAAGAACATCTCGATGCCCCTTATGATGGCCCTGAAACGTCACACCGATATCAACAACGGCAGGGTCCAGCAGGCCACTGGTGGCGGCAATCTGATACGCGGCAATGCCTTCATGCTCAAGCGCAATGGCGACATTTAGGATTTTAATATCCTGCGAGTCATCGGCGGCGGCGGCGGCAGTCGCCGACTGTATATTGCCACCGACAACCATGGCGAGCGCCGTCGCTGACAATGTTTTTCCGGTTGTTCCCAGAAATGCGCGTCGTGAAGACAGAATCATACTGTTATTTGGCATCGAAATACTCCTCGGTAGGGGGTGGGTGAACTTAGATATTCAGGGCGGCCAGAACACGATTGGTCATGGCATCGCAATCGGCACCAGCGAAGGAAATCGCATCCACGGCGACGGTCTCGAACTTGAGTTCCAGATGCTCGCGTAATTCACGGCGGGCCCTGAAAAGCCGTGATTTAACCGTTGCTTCCTTTATCTGTAGCGCGTCGGCTGTTTCGGCTACAGACATCCCTTCAATATCACGCAGGACGAATACAGAGCGGAATTCGTCAGGCAGGCGGGCAATGACGGTTTTCAAAAGCTCAGAAAACTGCTTTCGCAACAGTTCTGTTTCCGGAGATAGCCGGCCTGACTGCGATTCATATCGTGCCTGATATTCTTCCAAGATGGCGACATCCTGCTGTAAATACTCGCTATGGCGACGTTTAATTGCTCGTTGGCGGTCAATTGCTGCGTTGTAAACAATACGGGTGAGCCAGGTTGACAGGCTGGAGTTGCCGCTGAATGTTTCGAGAGAATTAAACGCTTTCAAATACGCCTCCTGGACCACCTCTTCCGCATCTGCATGATTGCGCAGGACACTCCATGCCGTTCGAAACAAACGCTGATTATTGCGCGTGGTAATTGTTCGCACTGCATGCGGGTTTCGGGCCGCCGCATATCGTGCGAGCTCGACGTCATCCATCATTTCAATTACTGCAAGTTTCTGGGGCATATTAATCATTCCTTTTTGCCCTGTTAGACGACAGGCAAACAGAAAGGTTCCCGGAATTTACAGTCTAGGTGAAATGCCCCGCCTGATCGACAGAGTTTTTACTGGGGATCTGCTACGCGTTGGCTGGTGTCAGAAGATCGGTCTGCACTTGCCCAATCTATTAGTCATAGAGTTCCGGTCGCCGGTCTTGCCGGTAGGTCGCGACGGAGCGCCACTTCTCAATATCCTCAGCCTTAAAGTCGAGATCCGCGATAGCGATGCCTTCCCCGTTCGGGATAGATGCAAGGATATGGCCCGACGGCGCAATGATGCAGGAATGGCCGAGGCTATCAAAGCCCATCTCCGTTCCTGTGCGATTGGCCATGGCAACGATCACCCCATTCTCCAGAGCTCTTGTGGCGGCCATACCTTGTGTCGTAACGCCGCTCCAGCCCCAAACATCCCGTTGGTAGGCGTCACTGATCCAGTTTGTACTATTGATGATGATCTCTGCACCCCGGTTGACGAGAGTGCGAAAATAATCCGGGAAAATCATGTCATAGCAAATTGTCATCCCAATCCGCCCCAAGTCTGTATCGACAACAGTCGGCGTATTTCCAAGCTCGTAGGAGAGCCGCTCCGCCGAGAATAGATGAGCCTTGTAATATGTCGCCAATCGTTTCCCGGTGGGTGAAAATAAAACCTGTGCATTATAGAACTTCCCGCCATCCTCAACGACGGTGCCGATGGCCATGTGAATGCCCGACTTTGCCGCTATCCTGGAGAGTTCTTGATCTGTGGGTCCGTCCTTGGGCTCTGCAAGATGGGCAAGATCATCGGAGATAAAGTATCCTGTTGTTGCACATTCGGGGAATATCGCCAGATCGACATTCTGTTCTCCCGCTGTCTCGGCAAATCGGCCTATTTTACGCAAATTTGCCCCTATATCTCCAACGGCACAGTCCATTTGCACGACAGCCAGTTTCAACTTGATATCCTCAGTCATTTCGGAGCCTTTGTATAATAGTCACTATATTCAATTTAGCGTACCGGTGGCCGCCTGAAGCACTTTCTCTTCCGTCAGTTGGCTGGTTGGCAAATCTTCTACGATGTCGCCTTCATGGAGAACGAGCAAGCGATGTGCGGCCGCAAACAATTCCTTCATCTCGGATGAAATAAAAATAATTGCTACCCCCTGCTGGGCAAGTTCGACCAGCAGCTGATAAATCTCTTCCTTCGCCCCAACATCAACCCCTCGTGTTGGCTCGTCACATATAAGCACTGATGGATTACACATGAGCGCCCGGCCAAAAATCGCCTTCTGCTGATTTCCACCACTCAAGGTGCTTATCGGGACATCGACAGAACTCGCGACCAGATGCAATCGATCAAGTATCTTTGTGCCAGCTTTCTTTTCATTTCCCTGACGCAAAAAACCAAAGGATGTAAATCTTTCCAGTGCCGACGCAGTTGTATTTTTAAGAACAGACAGATTGGCAAAAAGACCGTCATGTTTCCTGTTTTCGGTCAGATAAACAATACCTTGCTGAATGGCATCCTGCGGAGATCCGGGATTGACTTTCTCCCCATGCAGGAGGATGTCCATATCGTCATTTTCCTCTATACCGATGAGCTTGCGCGCAAGACGGGTCCGACCAGCGCCAACGAGTCCGGCAACACCGAGTATCTCGCCCTTTACGACCGTGAAACCACGACGTTTGTCTTTGAAACTAACCTCAAAGATTGGCTCCCCTGAATCAGCCGTAGAGAGCCCTGAGGACTGCTCGATATCATGGCCGATCATCATACGAATGATATCCGCAGGTGAGATATCCGCTGTCTGCACCGTATCAATTTTCTTTCCGTCCCGCAGGACGGTCACCCGATCAGAGATTGAGAATATCTCCTCCATTCGGTGAGACACATACAGGATCAGCATGCCCTGCTGTTTCAGTTGTTCGATGATACGGAAGAGGTTTTCCTGTTCGGGTATCGACAATACAGCCGTTGGCTCATCGAGGATGAGAAGACGGGACTCAACCGAGAGCGCCCGTGCGATTTCAACCAATTGCAAATTGGCAACCGTCAAGTTCTCAACCAGAGCTTTTTCATCCAATTCAAGGTGATATTTATCGAGTATTGCGCGCGCATCGGCGTACATTCTCTTATGGCTCAAGATGCCGGATTTTCCGCAAGGCTCTCGCCCCAAAAATATATTCTGCGCGACAGTCAGTTGAGGGATTGAGCTGAATTCCTGATAAACGGTACTGACGCCGCAACTGACGGCAATGCCAGGAGTTGAAAGCTGTACAGCCTGGCCATCAATTATTATTTCGCCATCTGTCGGACGGTAAACGCCAGATAGCAGATTCATTAGTGTACTTTTTCCGGCCCCATTCGCACCAACTAGAGCGTGGACTTCCCCTGCCTTGGCAGAAAAATCCACGCTCTCAAGTGCTAACACACCAGGGAATCGCTTCGTCAATCCTTTGATTTCAAGCAACATTGCTGCCCCTCAGTGTGAATTTGATAGAGTTATTTCGGTTTCCATTCTTCCGGCAGCTCACTGGCCCACCAGTCATCCGGACGATCCGCTTCCGCATAGGCACCCGCTGCGCCGGGAGAAATATACTCTGATGGAACCTTCATGCCCTTGCGCACACTTTCACCGCGCAAGATACGCATGCCGAGACGAAGTGCTTCCTGACCTGCCCGTGTCGGGAAGGTAACGGCACCGCCCTGGTTATGATCGCGAACCCATTTCAGCCAACCGTTATATTCATCGCCCGGTGACATCACAACTTCACCAAGCCGACCGGCTTCATCGAACGCTTCAGCCACGCCGATAGACATCTGTCCAGCGGGAGAGAAGACACCGTCAATTTCAGGATATTTCTGCAGCAGGTTTTCCGTAATCTGCTTCGCTTTCGCCCGGTTCCAATCGCCATATTCCGCGCTCAGCAATTCGATACCCGGATACTCTTTCATAACCGCTTCAAGCGCGGCGAGCTGATCGACAGCCGCCGTTGTTCCGGCGATTGGGAGCATGGCAAAAATCTTGCCCTTACCACCCATATCCTGAAACAACCGACGGGCAACCATCTCACCCAGATTCCACTGATCAATAAAGACACTCGCCGTAACGGAAGGACTGTCGACAAAGCCACCGCCAGTGTTAATTGTCGGGATTCCTTTATCTTTTGCTTTTTTGAGGGCCCCTTCAATCGCCTTGTCATCAACGGGCCAATAGAGGATCAGGTCCACGCCTTTGCTGATCAGATCTTCGATGTCCGCAACCTGTTTCGTCGGGTTGAAGGCCGCGTCCGTAACGAGCACTTCGGTTATTTCGTCGTGAAGAGAGGCTTCATACCTGATGTGCTGAAGCGTGAACACAACCCAGGAGTTCCCCATATAACCGGCGGCAACACCGATTTTAAGTGGTCCTTCTTTCTTGTAAGCAGACGTGTCGACCATTTCCGCCGCCCGCTTCTCCTGCATAACCCGGGCATCATCAGCAGCCACCGCCAGACCGGTCCATAATCCGATCAAAACCAAGGTGCTTCCGACAAATGTAATAAGTTTTCTCATTGCCTTCCCCTTATTGTGTTGTGTGCATTGCATACCTAACGCACTTTCTTGAAATAAATGTATGCTGAAGATGCAATAATGATTATCGCACCCTTGACAATAAGCTGGGCGTTGTAATCAAGCCCAACGATGTTGACTAAATTGAACGCAATCAACAGTACAAAAACTGCGGCAATCGTGCCGCCAATTCCGCCGCGCCCTCCCTGAAACGTCGTGCCGCCAAGAATCACCGCCGCGAGCACGTCGAACTCCAGCCCCCGACCGGCGAAAGTACTGGAAACACCTGAGCGCGCGAGAAGCGCAATCCCCGCCATAGCCCCCATCAAACCAGAAAGGGCATAGGCGGTGATGGTTATTTTTCTGACGGGTAGTCCAGAGAGTTCCGCAGCCAGAGGATTGCTTCCGATGAGATAGAGGTTGCGACAGAACTTTGTTGTTTGCTGTATTCTCACGCCCACCAAAGCAAGGCCCAGAAAAGTGAGCGCAAGGACAGGAACAATACCGCCAATCCTGTAATTAAAGAATTCGCGAAAACCATGAGAGACAATCCCCCGTGCGGTGCCGCCCGAATAAATTTGCGTAATACCCATGACCACCACTGCCATCCCGAGTGTAAGGATAAAGGGAGAAACGCGATTATAAGCGATCAGGGTTCCGTTGATCCCACCAATAATGGCACCGGTGGCGAGTGCGACTGTTACCGCGAGGGGGATATTCGCGACATGGCCATCCATCAGGACCGCCGTTAGAACAGCCGTGAGCGAAATAACGGCACCGACCGACAAATCAACACCGCCGAGGATCATGACCAATGTCACACCGATGGCGGCAATCCCGACCGGTGCCGCCTGACGGACGACGTTGAAAATATAGACGGGGCGAAGAAACGCATCAGATAATAGGGCCGCAACAATAAACAGCAGCGCAAGAACAACCCAGATTGCGTTGGAACTTGCCCACTGCCAGAGCTTGATCTGAATTCCGTCGACGTCGCCTTCCATTCTGTCACTCATGATGCGACGATCCTTTTTGGCTGATTGAGAAGGATAGCGATCACAACGATCAGGCCTTTGACAAATATCTGAACAAAGGAAGATATTTCCATCAAATTCAGGATATTACTGGCAACGCCCAAAACAAAAACTGCTGCGATGGTTCCAAGAATGCTACCACGTCCACCCGCGAGGGATGTCCCACCGAGGACGACGGCGACAATGGCATCAAGTTCATACCCAACTCCGGCGTTGGGATAACCCGTACCAAGTCGCCCCGCGACGAGCATACCCGCGACGCCCGCGGACAATCCGGAGAAAATGAAAGCCCAAACCTTGACACGCCCCGTCAGAATACCCGCGCGACGCGCCTGTTCTTCTCCCCCGCCAACAGCGAATATATGCGCGCCAAGGCGTGTTCTATGGAGAAGGAACGAGACAAGGACCGCAACAAAAATCAGTAAGATAATCGCAAAAGGCACGCCCAAAACCGTTCCATTTGCCATCCAGGAAAATTCAGGGGACGTCTGCCCCACACTTCTGTCTGTATAGACGAAGATCAACCCTTGCAGGATACTCAGCATCCCGAACGTCAGGATGAGCGGATGAATACGCAACAGGTTATTGAGCAAGCCATTGATCATTCCAACACCGCCGCCCAGACCGAGAGCAGCAAGGATAGCAACAACCGTCATACTTGACTGACCTTGCATTATATCGGCAGCAATAACGACAATAAGCCCGAGCAGCATACCGACGGACAGATCAATGAGACCCGCAATAATCACAACCGTCTGACCGATCGCAAGGATCGCCAGCGGCGCGGACTGTATGGCAATATTGGTAAGATTGTTTATCGTCCCGAACTCCGGCACGAAAATAAACGCGAACAATACGATCAACCCCAGCAGGACAATAATGCCGTATTTACTGCTCAGGATAGAAGTCAGCGGATTACGCATGTTTCATCCGCGTCGATATATCGTCGGAGCTAGTGACCCAGCCAAATTTCATCGCGAAATTTTCCAGGGTTGCGGCATGTAGATTTGGCGCAAAAGATGAAACAGCATCCGCGACCATGATTGTCTTGAAGCCGTGATGAAAGGATTCCCGGGCTGTTTCCTCAACGCATATCTGCGTGACCGTACCGGTGACAATAACCGTTTCTATTTCCAGCGCATGGAGCATATCCGCCAAGGCTGTGCCATGAAACGCGCCATAGCCGAATTTTTCGATAATGTGATCCCCGTTTTCAGGATAAATTTCACTGATGATATCGGCGCAGTCGAGGGATTCGTTGCGGTCTTCATAAAGCCGCTGATGCCCTTTCCAGCAGCATTTTGTCTCCTCCTCACACTCGGGTGACCAATTCCAGAGTAGCGATCTATAAGGTGTGGAAAGAAATTTGGTGTAAAAAACCGGGCGTTTCGCGGCGCGAAATATGGAAATGAGCGATTGGTGCTGCGCGATTGTTTTGCGGGCATCGGGTACTTCCAAAGGCGCCCCGGGCCGCACAAAATCATTCTGCATATCCACGATTAACAAAGCCGGATTGTCTATTTCAAGCAATGGTGCCACTACTCTCCCCTCCGCATTGAAGTCGCCATTTTCTGAGGCGGTTTTAACCAGATAACTAGATCAAAATGACAGATTATTTACTGAAGAATACCGAAATATGTCGTTTGCATTCCTTTTTAGATCCGCCGTTCGCGCCGCATTCCAAGCCCCCATGAATTGACTTACCCAAGTCACAAAACTAAATATTACCCAGAACCTTGTCAATAGTAACCAACTGGTTAGTTGATAAAAATTTAGGGTGTATGCCGCACCTCGGAAGGCACCGACATTTTTCTCGATTAATGAAAATCCCGTGAAGGAAACAGGGCCTTTGTCATATCACGGGGATGCTTATGCAGACTCATCGCGCTGCCTTTAATTGGAGTCGCTTTAGACAGTTTTTTGAGGAAATTCTCATCATCCAGGCTTTCCAGATAGTAAGAATAATCCATAATGTGATCCGCAATCAGATGAGTAACGATATCTTTGCGTTCAAGCACCCCGGATATCTTAACCAACCGCCCGGTCATCACCGCCCGCCGGAAGCGTTCAAAAACTTTTTGCCAGACAACAACATTTATGCTGCCTTCCTCATCTTCAAGGGTCATGAACACCACCCCCTTCGACGTACCCGGTCGCTGACGGGCAAGGACAAGCCCCGCCACGCTCACGCGCTGCTTATGGGAGACTGACAGCAGGGATTTGGATTGCGCTGTGCCCGGAAACTGCGGGCGGAGAAGTTTGAGCGGATGATCCCGCAAGCTGAGGCGAAGAGAACGGTAATCCTGCAGAACATTTTCACCGACATGCATTTTAGGTAAAGTGGCATCCGGATCGAGCCCCTGCTCATCTTCTCTCGCGTAGGAAAACAAAGGCAGAGGCTTCTCGCCCTTGATCCCGCTCGCCTGCCACAGCGCTTCACGTCGATCCAGATTAAGAGAAGAAAAGGCATCCGCATTTGCTAACCGTTTGAGAGCCGCGGGTTTCACCCCGGCCCTCATCCATACATCGCGCACGGTGACATATCCATTCTGTCTCGCCGCGACGATCCAGGCCGCATCCTCCTCATTCATGCCTCTGACCTGCCGCAGTCCCAGACGCAGCATCAATCCGCCCTCCCCCGGTTCCAGAATGCTGTCCCATGCCGAGTAATTCACATCAGGTGGCTTCACCGTCACCCCATGCTCTCGGGCATCGCGAATAATCTGTGCGGGCGCATAAAATCCCATTGGCTGGGAATTCAGCAAGGCACAAGCGAAAACGTCCGGGTGATGGCATTTAATCCAGGCCGAAGCATAGACGAGCAACGCGAATGACGCCGCGTGGCTTTCCGGAAATCCATATTCGCCAAACCCTTCAATCTGCTTAAAGCACCGTTCTGCAAACTCAATGTCATAGCCATTTTTTTTCATCCCTTGAATAAACTTGTTATGGAAGGAATTGATGGTGCCCATCTTGCGGAAAGTCGCCATGGCACGGCGCAACTGATCCGCTTCCCCAGGGGTGAAGCCCGCGCCCACAATGGCAATGCGCATAGCCTGTTCCTGAAACAGGGGAACGCCGAGTGTTTTGCTCAGAACTCCTTCAAGTTCTTTTGACGGATAAACCGCTTTTTCTTCCCCATTTCTGCGGCGGATATAGGGATGCACCATATCGCCCTGAATGGGCCCGGGACGGACGATTGCCACCTCAATCACCAGATCATAAAAATTGCGCGGCTTCATTCGCGGGAGGAAAGACATCTGCGCCCGGCTTTCTACCTGAAAGACGCCGATGCTGTCAGCCTGACACAGCATATCATACACCGCGTCATCTCCTTCGGGCAGAGAGGCCAGCGTATGGGTGGTGCCATAATGGGTTTTCATCAATTCGAACGCCCGGCGAATGCAGGACAACATCCCCAGACCCAGCACATCAACCTTCAAAATCCCCAGAGTATCGATGTCATCCTTGTCCCATTCAATAACGGTACGATTTTCCATCGCCGCATTTTCGATAGGAACGATTTCATCGAGGCGAGACTTGGTGACGATAAAGCCGCCCACATGCTGAGATAAATGGCGCGGATATCCCATGATCTTCTGGCTCAACTCCGCACAAAGTGCCAGCCGCCTGTCGTCCGGATCAAGACCTGCCGCTGTTATCTGGGCACGACTTGCGCCCTGATCTGCCGTCGACCAGCCCCAGATAAGGCTTGTCATGGAGGATAAGGTATCCTGCGACAGGCCCAGCGCCTTGCCCACTTCGCGAATGGCCGAACGGGCGCGATAGCAGATCACCGTTGCCGACAAACCGGCGCGGTGGCGACCATATTTCTCATAGATATACTGGATAACTTCTTCACGACGTTCATGCTCGAAATCAACATCAATATCCGGCGGTTCGTTACGCTCAACGGAGATAAACCGCTCAAACACCATATCAAGCCGCTCCGGCGAGACGGAGGTAATGCCCAGAACATAACAGACCACCGAATTGGCGGCAGAGCCCCGCCCCTGACACAGAATTCCCTGCTCCGTTGCAAATTTCACGATGTCATAAATGGTCAGAAAGTACGGCGCATAATTTAGCTCCTTAATGACCGCCAGTTCCCGCTGGACAAGCTCTATGACCTTTTCCGGGACGCCATGAGGGAATAAATGAGCTGGGTATCGGATTGGCAGATGTTGTATAATCAACCGCTCCAGTTCCGTTTGCGGATCCTGCCCGTTTGACACCTCGTCTGGATACTCATATTTCAGTTCACCCAGCGAAAATGTAATCTGCTGGCTGATTTTCTGACTTTGACGGACCGCGTCTTCATAACCAGTGAAAAGCTCAAGCATTTCTTCGGTGCTTTTCAAATGCCGCTCGGCATTCTTCTGCAGACGCGTGCCGGCTTCATCAATAGTGCAATGCTCACGGATGCAGGTCAGGATATCCGCAATCGGGCGGCTTTCTGGGACATGCATCATGGCATGATTAGTGGCAACAACCGGCACCTTATACGCCCCGGCAATCGCGTGCAGCCGGGTCAGCCGCAACTCATCATGGCCAAGCAGCAGATTTTCTGCCGCCATATATAAAGATGGTCCCAAATGAGCTGCCCAATAGCGCAGGCATTCCTCGAAATGCTCATTGATTTCCTCTGGTGGCTGTAAGATGAAGATCATCCCCTCCGCCCATTCCAGTACATCTTCCTTATGGATGAGGCATTGGCTTTTCTCGGCCCGCCGACGCCCGCAACTGATCAGACGGCACAACCGTCCATAGGCGAGCCGGTCCGTTGGCAGCGCGACCAGACATTGCCCGTCGGACAAAAGAAGCTCCGCGCCGATAATGATCCGCTGCCCGATTTTTCTCGCCTCCGCATAGGCCCGGACAACACCCGCTAGAGAATTACGGTCCGTGATAGCAACGGCTTCCAGACCCAACTCCTTCGCCCGGCGGACATAATCTTCCGGATGAGAGGCCCCCTCCAGAAAGGTGAAATTTGTTGTTGTATGGAGTTCAGCAAAACGGAGCATCTGTCAACTTCCCAACCCGTGAACAAACCATTGAGTCTTTTCTTCATCTGACACCCGATAGAGCCAGAACAACGCCCCAAAATCGGCTTTTGCCCACCAGTAATCACGCCCCCCGCTCCGCCAGTCGGGATCATCCCGCCACCAGTCCGGCTCTATCCGTTCTGGCCCCGATAGTGGCGTCAGATGGCATTTCCTGCCGTGCCAGAAAACTGTTTCAGGCGCCCTCTTCTCAATGCTGTCACGCAAGAGAACAGACACCGGCTTCTTCAAAATTCGAAGCGGTCGCGTGCCGGACGGTGATTGCCATTCTTCCAATCGGGAGGCGTACAGCGCGGCCACCCGGCTAAAAGTCCGCTCCGGGATATGGCTGTCGACTGGAAAGAACCGCTGAACGTACCGGGCACCGACCATGTTTGAGAGTTCATTGATCAGTTTTTCCAGATCCTGCTCCCGGTTCTGGGTTTGACTATTCTCCAATGACAATTGGTGACAGGAAAGCGGCGCCACCTGCTCTGCGACCAGAATAAGACGGTCTATGCCAAAGCCCACGTCAATCTGGTCAAAATGGTGCAAAAACAATCGCTTCAAAAGATTCACATCAATACTCGGCCGGGTGAGTTGAATGGAAAAGAACATGGTTTCATGATCCACCCGATCCAGCTGTAATTGCGATTTGCGCACCCCTTGCCGCATTCCGGACAGGCGTTGGCACAGCTTTTCAAGCATTCTTTCCAACGCCGCCTCCACCCCGGCATTTGTCGCCAGCGGGTCAAAAAACTGCTCCTCTTCAATCAACCGCTTCTTATGGCGCGCAAATTCCGTGACCTCCGCTGTCCGCCCAAAGAACCGGTCTATCCGGCACACTCCGTCCAAGCCTAGTCGACTGGTCAGGGCCACGCGGGACAGCTTGGTCAACTCTCCGATTTTTTTCAGCCCCAGTCGCTGGCAAAGCGCGGTGGACGCATAGGACAACCGCAATGCCTCGACAGGCAACTCGCGTGCCGCCTCTTCTAATCTCTCCGTCGTAATATTGCTTTTAGTGCTTCCAAAGTGAGCGAAGCCCCAGGCGGCGGCCTTACTGTCCGCGAGGGCAAGTCGGGTCGTAAATCCGAAGTCCTCCAACTGTGTTTCTATTTTCTCCAGAAGAACGTCTTCTCCGCCGAACAGATGGCTCGCGCCCGCAATATCGAGATATAAATTATGCCCGCCGCCCCGGGATACGCGGGGCGTGAACCGGCTGGCCCAGCGCAGCAGCCCCTGCAAACAGCGAATATCCCGCATTGGGTCCGCATCAAAATAGAGCATATCAGGTGCGGCAGCGCGCACATCGGCGAGGCTCATGCCCGGAGCGAATCCCATATTTCCAGCATTCCGGCTCAAGGCAGAGACAAAGGCACGGTTTGCTTCCCGCATGACCAGGGAAAACGGCCTCGTCGCGAGATCATGATTTTGCCGGATCAGCCGTTCACTCTCCAGAAACGGAAACCAGATGCAAATCATACGTTGCATGGTCAATCTCCACGATCCAGCGGCATGGGGAACCGCGCCGGTTCTTTACAAGATATAGCTCGATCTGCGTTTTCTCATGAGACCAATCGACGACCGTTACATACCAGCGGGTAATTGCCGACCCACAGGCGCTTTCACGCTCCGGGGAGGTTGTGCCCGTATGCGCACCCCTGGTAACAAGACCCAAGCTGTCAGTATTCTGCACGGCGATCTGAAGTTTTCGCATTTGCGTCTGGGTGAGCGGTTTTTGCACTTCAAGCAGCACGCAGCCCACCACATTCGCGGCCAACACTTCATAGGCGACCTTCAGCAAGTCCTTTGTGTCCGGCAGACAAACTGAGATAACCTCTTCCGGTTGGCCGCCGTATTGCGCCATTCCCGGCGGATAGTATTCCTCATTCGGGCTGCTGGTTGCCAACCAGAACGCTCCACCCCTTTTTTGCCGCAGGATCATTTGCGTAAAAAAAACAGCCGCAGGTCCTGTGACCTCATGCATGGCGCCAAGATCCAGCCCTCCCTGCAAAGCATCATCAATCGCGGACAGTCCGATCGGTATAAATTGACGCTCCCGCCGGCCAAGCTCCAGCGCAATAATCTGCTCTCTTAATGTTTCATACCGCATGACGTTCTCTCATATGTTCTCTTTTTGTTCTTATACAAAGTTACATACAGAGTCAAAAACTGTTGCCGCATTAATCCTATAAAAATGATAAGGGGAGGATATGGTTTAACGTCTAGCTACCAGATATCTCCCGTTCCATCAGCCACTGGTAAAGACGCGGTGAGATGCGGTTAATACACCAGGAAAGGCGCGCGACCCGGCCCACCAGAATCATCGGCTGTGCCCGGTCAAATCCACGCATAATCTCTGTCGCCGCGGCGTCCGCTGTCATATAATCCTTGCCATCTGAGGCAGACCCGGGCCGGGCTATTCCATCCGGTTGACGGTCCGCTTTCCCGATATTGGTCGCGACAAATGAGGGCGCGGCAATCTGCACATGAACACCGTGTATCTTTTCTTCGGAGCGTAAAGATTTAAAGAACCCTTCAAGCGCGTGCTTTGATGCCGCATAGGACGTCCGGTGATAGAGCGGCGCAAAGCCAGCGACGGATGAAATCGCCAGATGCGTTCCTTTCGCCCGCCGAATGGCATCCAAAAGTAAGTGCGCAAGAGAAACGGCCGCAAAATAATTGATCTCAAACACCTTTCGATGGCTGAGATCGCTTTGATCTTCAAACGCACCGATCTGTGTAATCCCGGCATTGTAAATGACGAGATCGATAGCATCATATTGCGCGATAATCCCCTCGGCCGCATGTTTGAGTTGCACAGGATCGGTAAGGTCGCACTCCACGAGGCTCTGCGTATCCGTTGTCTGCAAACGACTGACATTGAGATCGATGAGTACCACACGCCATCCCCTTACCTGCAAGTCCCGCGATAAGGCCTGCCCCAACCCGCCTGCGCCGCCTGTAATCACTGCCGTTTTCATAGGCCCGCGGCCTTCTGCCATAGGGAGAAAACCTCTCGGCTTGTTAATTCGGGCATATAACCGAATTCATCCTTCAGCTTTTGGTTATCCAGAACCGGACGATACTGCAGGAATTTAACCTGCTCTGGACCATATTGCGTCAGGCCAAGCGGCTGCGCTATCGCGAGGGCCGCTTTCAAGACCCAGGCAGGGAGCATAAAAATCGGCTTTTGGAGTAGATGAGCAAGATCGCTAATGCCAAGTGCACCGTCACCTGCAACATTAAAGATGCCCGCAGGACCATCCCCTGCCGCCCGCTTTAAGATACGCGCAAGATCACGGGTCCAGATAAAAACAAACGGACTTTCAAATCCCTGTATCGCCAGCAGGCGTCGTTTATGAAACAGAGCCGTGATCTGATTCTCCGTTCCCACCCCGAGCACAGTTCCCACCCGAAAAACCACCTGCTCAAGCTGAGGTGTCGCTTCGCGCGCCTCTCGCAGCATCTCCTCAACCAGTCTTTTATGATGTGAGTAGGCAAATTCCTCATTTCCGCGAATGGGGTCACTCTCTTGAAGCGGAACGGCATTATCTGCATGATAACCATATGCTGCGCCGGAGGACGTTACGACCAGTCGCCGAACATCAGCAGCGATCGCCGCCTCGAGAATTTTCCGCGTTCCTTCAACATCTACCTGATAGGCAAAATCACGCCCCGTTCCCTTTGGCGGCGTCACGATAGAGGCCAGATGGACAATGACATCAGGCCGGACATCGCTGATTACCAAAGCCGGGTCATTGGTCGTCACATCCAGCTTTTGAAACTCAATCCCTGCTGGCAGGTCATCCAGCGGCGATATATCTGTCGCGATAGTTTGATATTTTACATTGTCCGCGAGTTCTTCGAGCAGAGCCCGCCCCACCATGCCAGCGGCACCAGTGACTAGGACAATCGTTTTATCGGTCATCGCGCTGCCTCCGTCCGGGAAAGATACATGGCCAGGCCAAGGCCGGAAATCGCATGCCAAATCCCCCAGAAAGCCGCTGTTACGGCCATGCCACCAAGCCCGTGGAAAAAGGCGAATATCAGGACAAGGCCCAGCGCAGAATTCTGGATACCGGTTTCAATCGTCACGGCACGCCGGTCATAGGGTGACAATCGGGCAAGGGTTGCGGTGCTCCATCCACCTGTGAGGGCAAGAGCATTATGCAAGATCACCAGCCCGGCCACAGCACCGGCAAATTGCTGGAAAAATGTCCAGTTCGCCGCGAGCGCCAAGGCAATAAAGCTGATAAAAATTGCCATGGCCAGCCACTGAAACGGCCGTCTGATCCGGGCCGTCAGCACCGGTGCCCGAAGGTTACATTGCACCCCAAGGATAAGAGGCAATACCAGCATAAACCCGACGGTGATGGCGATCTGAAACGGATCGAGCGATGTTTGTTGCAGGATTTCCCGTGTTGGTGGATAGAGGTTACCCCAGAACGCGACATTCAGCGGGGTCATCAAAATAGCTGCGATCGTCGCGATCCCGGTCATGGAAACAGAAAGGGCAGAATTCCCTCCGGCCCGATGGGTAATAAAGTTGGAGATATTTCCTCCGGGGCAAGCCGCAACCAGAATGAGTCCAAGCGCAATGGACGGTCTGGGCTGCAACATCCACACCATCAAAAATGTCAGCACGGGCAGCACAATAAACTGGGAAAACAGCCCCACAAGGAGGGGTTTCGGTGCCCGGCGGAGCTTATGAAAATCCTGCGGTGTCAGGTCAAGCGCAATGGAAAACATGACGATGGCCAGCACCGCATTCAGGATCAGCATGGAACCCGGGCTGAAATTCAAGACAACATCGTCAATAGCACCCATTATCCTGTCTCCTTAAGCCGCTGGATCCAGTTTTTGACCGACTTGAGATAGGTAGCCTTGTCGACATAATAGGCCATACGCGGCAGATCGATGTAATTCATTCCTCCGGTTGCCCGAAGAAACCCTTTTGATTTTTCAGCCTTCAATTCCTTGGCCGCAGGTGCATCCAGCATCAGCCCCTTGATATATCTCGCAACCATTTCCGCCTGTTCATGACGCCCCTGCCAGCCGAGGCCGCTCGCCTCAACCATACCAAGAACAAACAAATCGTCCCGTTCTGGATGTAAGGCATTCAGATACAAGTGTGGTGCATTTCCCTGCCAGTTGAGCAATTCCTGATCAATAAAAGGATAGTGCAGCTTGTATCCTGTTGCGGCCAGGATCATGTCATATTCGCCGACACTTCCATTCTTAAAATAAACCGACTTTCCATCAATCCGCTCAATATCGGGATGAATCTGGATATCCCCATGCCCGGCATGATAAAGCACCAATGAATTAACGATCGGGTGGCTTTCATAAAGCTGATAGTCAGGCTTCGGAAAGCCATATTTCTGTGGGTTTCCAACGAACCATCTTAAAATCATTCCATCGATACGCCGTTTTAACCACATAGGCAGTTTAATCATCCCACCAAGTGTGTCGGCCGGCTTTCCGAACACATATTTCGGAACAAAATAATATCCGCGCCGCATTGAAAGATCGCAACTGAGACCATGGTGAATGGCGTCCACCGCAATATCACAGCCAGAATTGCCCGCTCCGACAACCAGAACACGCTTACCTTTGAATTGCTCGGGATAACGATATTCACAGGAATGGATCATCTCACCTTCGAATGAGCCGGGAAACTCAGGCAGGTTCGGTTCCGAAAGCGTACCATTGGCGATCAGGATGCCCGCAAATTTCTCACTCTTTTCTCCCTCATCGTCCTGCCAGGTGACTTGCCACCCCTCCCCCGACTGACCGAGCGGAGTAGTCTTTAAAACTTCGGCGTTAAACAGATATTCCTTCCGAAGATCGTAATAATCCGCGAATTCACTGAAATATGCTTTCATCTCGCGATGAGAAGGATATTCTGCCACCCTCTCCTTCATGGGGAAATCTGTGAATTCCGTCATTTTCTTGGAGGAGATCAAATGCGCGGTTTCATACATCGTTGACTTCCGCCCGTCGATATCCCACAGGCCTCCAACATCCGAATGCACCTCAAATCCCTGAAAGGGAATCCCCTGCTCTTTTAGCACTTTTGCCATTGCCAAACCCATTGGACCCGCGCCAATGAGGGCGTAGCGTTTTTTTGTATTTTTCATGCTTCCTCCGTTGCTCTTTAGATTGAACAAATGTACAAAATAAGGCAATAGATTTTTTCAGGGAAAGAAATGCCGACACAAGCTCCGCGAAAAAGGGCCCCTTCCGTCAGGTCGTTACAAACCCGGAAACGGATTCTGGATGCCGCAGAAAAAACCTTTGCGGAGCATGGATTTGATGGCGCATCGCTTCGGGATATCGCCGCGCAGGCAAAAGTTCCCGTTGGCCTTGTTCATCATCATGGAACTAGCAAGGAAGCCCTGTTTTGTGAAGTTGTCAGGCGCCGCGCCACAAAGTTATCTGATATCCGTATTAACGATCTGGATGTCTTAATTGAGCAGCCAGATGTCACACTGAAAGATATTCTTGATTGTTTTTTCCGCGCTTATTTAAAACTGGTGAAGGATGATAGCGATCAGTGGATTTCTTACGGCCGCCTTGTAGCCCATGTTTCTGCGGACGCTCGTTGGCGGGAACTTGCAATTGAGTGCTTTGATCCGACAACCCATCGGTTTCTGGATGAAATTCTGAAGCTCTACCCTAAGGCATCTCGGCAGATGGCGGCGATCGGCCAGATTTTTTCCGTTGCCGCCATGCTGGCATTCTTTAACTCCGCCTGGCGGATTGAAACCCTTAGCCCAGATATGCCGCGTGCAGAAATCGATCAGCTTGTTGATTTCTGCACGGCAGGAGTAGACGCATTATTGCAAAGCCACGCTTAAGATATGGCCTAGTACTTGGCCTGAATGTTGGTTTCAGCATTCGGATCTTTACGGGCCAGTTCCACGCAATCGCGCAAGTCTTTCAAAAATGCATCGCGGGCGCCATCATGTAGAAGGGACATCATCGCATGCATTCCCTTGGGTTCGCGGGTCAGGCCAGAAAGCCATCCACGGCTCATCATCTTTTCAGATACAAGGAAAATATCGACCTCTTTCGAGCCGTAATTGATAATTGAAAGATCGGGTTTAGCCCAAAGCTCCAACCCTTCGATATTGCAGATACCCTCGCAATACTGATCTGTCATCTCGGCAAGCCGGCGTGCCGCGTCTTCATAGCCTTCTGTCCCCAGATGGTTAAGTACAGCCCAGGCTCCAGCAACTGCACCTCCGGGTCTTGTGCCAACAAGAGTTGGCGTTTCAAACGGTCCGTTTGGCCAGGAATTGGATTTAAACGTCGCACGCTCCAGATCGGCAGCATCCCGATAGAAAACCGTCGATGCCGGTTTGGGGCAAAATCCGAATTTATGTAAATCGGCCGAAATGGACCGGACCCCTTCAAATCGAAAATCAAAATGGGGTGTCGGGCGCCCAATCCGCGTAAAAAACGGGGCAATCCACCCGCCAACACAGGCATCCACATGTAACCAAATGCCCGCATCCAAAGCAATTGCACTCAATTCGTCAATCGGATCAACAACCCCATGCGGAAAGCAGGGCGCAGAACCGACCATGGCAATCGTTCGTTCATTAATAAGCTTCTTCATTTCTGCCGGTTCAACCCGCTTGTCATCCCTTAGCGGTGCCCGCAGCATTTCCAGATCCATTGCATCTGCCGCCTTGTCAAAAGCCGGATGCACTGTGATTGGCACAACAATGTTTAGTGTTTCACCGCGCTGCGCCGGGTTGCGCGCCCTATGGGCATCACGCGCAGCCTTCATCGCAATAAAAATGCTCTCCGTCCCGCCGGAGGTAAATGCCCCCGTCGCGCTTTCAGGAGCACTGAACAAATCAAGCCCGAAATCAAGGACATCTTTCTCCATCGACCCGATTCCAAAAAAGGCTCTTTTCCGACCTAAGGCATTTTCGCTAAAGCATTCAAAAAAGGCTTTACGCCCAATTTCATAGGTCTCCTGATCATTTCGAAAAACAAACAACGGAGTCCGCCCATGCTGCCAGTCCACGTCATCGGCACAACGTTGCCGAATATCATGCTGCAGATCCGGCCAATCTCGCCCCCCTTTAGGAAATGTGTTTCTTGTAATTTTCATGGAAATTCCTTTCATAAATTGAGCGTCTGGATAGATGAGAGAATTTAGGCATCCGGTTTATCGTCGTTCAATACGGCAACAATGGCGGCAGCTCCTTCGGAAAGGTCGCGTGCAACCGCGACCGCAGCGGCAGCGGCGTCCCGCAACTGAAGGGCCGCAAGAATACGCTTATGGTTTTCATATCCGATCAAGCGTTTGCGATAGCTATAGGACAACCGATTTCGTGTTGGTCCGGCCCGGAGCCACAGGGTATCGATAATACTGCGCATGAAAGGCTGGTTCGCACGATCGCAAATTGACAAATGAAATTCTGAATCAATTTGCAGTGCGTCGTTAAACCGCTCTTCGCCAATCATTTCCTTCATCTGCTCATTCAGATCGACCAGACGTTTAATTTCCTCGTCGGAAAAAAGCGGCGTCGCCAGCTCAATTGCAATCGGTTCAAGCGCCCCACGAAGACGCATGACCTCTTTATATTGCTCACAGTCAAGATCAACGGTAGAGAATGTCCGCTTTTCTGAAACGTCCAGTGCGCCCTCATTAACGAGGCGCATAATCGCTTCCCGCGCAGGCGTCAAACTCACACCGAGATCCCGGCTAAGCTTTCGGGCCGTCAGTTTCTCTCCCGGGCTCCAGACGCCCATCAGCAATCCGTGCCTGAGCTTTTCATAAACCTGATCAGTCAGTGACGGGCCGCGATCCACAACACCAAGCAAGTCCCGGGTCGCGGGATCTGCTTTCAGGTTATCGATCTGTGAAATCATTATAACTTGTCCTTTTTATTACCGGTCATTTGATTGTTCCCGCATATCACGAAGGGACCGTTCCGTCTGACGTCCGTACCATGAAATACTCCCGCACATTAGCGCATAAATAATGCCGGCAAATACATATGTCTCTACATAAAAGCCAATCCATTTCGGATCCGCCAAGGCAGCCTGGGCCGCACCGAGCAGATCCATCATGGCAACGATAACAACCAAAGATGTTCCCTTTAACGCCCCGATAAACAGATTGACCATCGCCGGTAATACAGTCTCGAAAGCCTGGGGCAATATGACTTTCAGCATCATCGGCCAGTAGGCAATCCCAAGGGACCGACAGGCTTCATACTGACCTTTTGGAATGGCCTGAAGGCCACCGCGCAGCACCTCTGCCATATAGGCTGCCAAAAACAGAGTAAGACCGATCAATACCCGGCCCAAACCATCCGGCGTAAATCCATCGGGCAGGATCAACGGCAACAGTACGGACGCCATAAACAGCACGCTGATTAACGGCACGCCGCGGACGGCCTCAACAAAGACAATCGAGAATAGGCGAAAAACGGGCAGTTTAGACTGCCGCCCCAAAGCGAGGGGGACAGAGATTACCAGCCCGAATGCCACGCCAAAAACTGTCAGCAAAATTGTGAGCGGCAAGCCACCCCATAGGGAGCTTTCCACGTAACTTAATCCAAAAACCCCTCCCCACATCAGAATTCCATATGAGAGAAGCCCGGCGACCCAGGCCGGAAGCAACCATTTGCGCCAGAAAATCGGGTTAAGCGAGATAACGACCAGCGCCACCAGAATAACCGTCCCCACCAGCGAGCGCCACTGATCGTCATATGGAAAGCGACCGAACAAAATGAGCCTTAGCTTACTGCCGATAAAGGCCCAGCAGGCGCCGGAACCGGGTGGGCAGCTATCTCCAGAATCTCCCGTCCAGACCGCGTCTATCAAAGCCCATTGTACAATTGGTATCGCAATCAGCACCAAGACAAGCATGGCCGTAATATTTAGCACCACCGATACTGGCGATCTCGTGAATTCAGCAGTCAATCGTTGCCACCAAGAGAGCCGAGGTATGATAGTATTTGACATTATCGCTCCTCTCTCGATGTTCGGGCATTCATTAAATTCAGAATCATCGACGTGATGAGACTGAGGATCAAATATATCAACATGATGATCGACACGCATTCGAGTGACTGGCTGGTTTCCGCAAGAGTGATATTGGCCACTCGAACAACTTCGGGATAGCCAATTGCCACACCGAGGGAACTCTCTTTCGTCAGATTAAGGTAGGAATTTGATATTGGTGGAATGATAATGCGCAGCGCCTGCGGAAGGACAATCTTACGCATCACCTGACCCGGATGGAGGCCCAACGAGAAACCCGCCTCGACCTGCCCCTTCGGAACACCCAAGATACCGGCGCGAATGATCTCCGCATTAAATGCACCCGTGTAAAGGCTCAACCCGAGCAACATGGCGGTGAATTCAGGGGTAATCGTTAATCCACCCTTAAAATTGAAACCGCTTAAATGTGGGATATCCCAACTGATCGGTGCTCCGGCAAAATAGATTGCGGCAATGGCCGGTAATATCGCGATCGATAGCCCCCATGGCCACAAAGTAAACTCTGCATTTGTCTTGCGGTGCCAGATTCTTAGTCCGACGGCAAGAGCAATCCCGCCTAATAACGCTAGCATCACCACCCAGAAAGACGGCTCCGCCACGGGGGAAAGCAGGTAAAGCCCCCGATTGGTAAAATACACCCCTTCAACCGGCGACAGCGCCTGCCGTACCGTCGGCAACCCGCGTAGCAGAAAGGTGTGCCAGAACAAAAGCTGCAACAACAACGGGACATTTCGCACAACTTCGACATAGCCACGACACAAGCGCGCAATCACCACGCTTTTTGAAAGCTGTCCCAAGGCAATAATCAATCCGACGAATGTTGAAAGAACTATCCCAAGCGCGGCAACCTTTAAGGTGTTCAAAACACCGACGACAAAGGCCATGAAATAGGTATCGCCCGCACTGTAAGGAATTAAGCTTTCCCCCAGCTCGAACGCAGCCTTCTGCCACAAAAAGGCGAAACCGGATTTCCCGGAAGATTCTGCAAGATTTTCAGACGCGACCTGAATAGCGCCCCAAACCAACACAACAACTATAATGACAAACAGCGCCTGCGACTGAAATTCACGTTGCGCAAACAGGCGTGCAAGACGTACCCCACCGGGTACGTCTTGATAGGTTGGGCCGGATTTCATTGCCAGCCAGGAGCGACCATTGCGCCGCCGTCACGCCATAGCGCATTCAGGCCGCGCGGTACACTGGAGGTGTGAATTCTTACCAAGAGTGTTGTTGTAGAATTCTCCGTAGTTACCCACGGTCTTGATGACATTGACCATCCAGTCATTTTTGACACCCATATCGGCTCCAATTGTGCCCTCAACGCCGAGAAAGCGCAGGACGACCGGATCTTTTGATGTCTTGGCGACCTCATCAACATTCGCTTGGGTAATACCTAGCTCTTCCGCAGTGATCATTCCGTAATGCATCCATTGCAGTACCTTGAAAAACTTGGGCGACCCTTCGCGGATAACCGGCGCCTCAAACGATTTAGCGATAAGAGTTTCCAAAATCACATGATCGTCCGGACTTGCGGCCCGCGCACGGCGAATTGCAAGATAAGGCGGCTCCATCGTCACCGCGTCGCAGCGTTTATCAAAGTACATTGAGTACATCTGATCACTGTTTTCCGCAGCCACAGGCTGGAATGACATTCCATTTGCCTTGAACCAGTCGGCTAGATATCGCTCTGTCGTGGTTCCTGCAAGAACACAGACTGATGCGCCGTCCAGCTGTTTAACATCGGTCACACCTGTATCCTTATGGACCATAAATCCCTGACCCGTCATATGGTTCGGACCAATAAAGCTGAACCCGAGCGTCGTATCGCGCGAAATAGTTTCTGTGACGCTACGTGACAAAATGTCGATTTCGCCCGATTGCAAGGCAGGAAATTTTTGCGCACCGGTCAAAGCAACAAACTTAACCTTCTTTGCGTCTCCAAGAATTGCCGCCCCTGCGGCCTTGCAGAAATCGACGTCAAAGCCACTCCATTCGCCTTTATCATCGATGAACCCAACACCCGCGATGTAGTTCAGTGTGCCGCAGACTAATTCTCCGCGTTCCTGAATCTCATCAAGCAGGTCTGCCGCATTGGCTATCCCACCAGTTCCCATGCATAACGCTACCGTTGCAGCAAAAATCGAACTTCTTATCATATCGCATCCTTCCTGAGCATGTGTGACGTTTGTTCATCTGACCTGGCTTGCCACACCCCAACCGGTCATACGCAAAATTATGACATTTGATATATCATATTACAATATTTTAAATTCAGCGCACTTCCGGGCTCGCTCATTCCAGGGAAAATCTGTGCCAAAACAGCACTATTATTGATGAAGCATTTAATGACAGAGGGACGGGCAGACCTGAATAATTTGGTCAGACGTTAGATCCGCGACAGATGGCTGCTATATCGCGAGTCTGGGGAAATAGTTCGTGTGGGATAAAACCTGTTATCCCGCCCTCATTGCTGAGGAAGGGCCAGAAACGTGCCGTTACTTCTGCGGGTTACTTCCCGCATCAAGATACCGAAGCGATCCGTTGCCCCTCTGGAAATAATGCCAATGGCGTGTATACGGGCGAGTGGCTTACCGGTGATCCGGTTTGTATTTAAACTTTCCAGGCGGTTAATCACCGCATCATATGACGAACCCGTATAATCATCTCCCAAAATATAAATGGAGAGACTCACTCCCGGCTTGGCATATGTTTTCAAGGCAACTTCAAGCCCTTCAACCGGGCTGCTGTTGGAGTTGCTGCGCCAGTTGGCAAAGGCCTTGAAAATACCCTTGCGCCGACTAGGGGTATCGGGAATCCATTTCCCGTTATAGGAGGAAATCAGGTGAATGCCGTTATCATTCAAGATCTGAAAGCCTTTAACCTTTGGGTGAATGGAGAGCACTTTTTGCATCAGGCGGGACACTTGTCCCCATATCCTCTGCATACTGCCGGAGGTATCAACAATGAAAAGGACATAGTCACTATCGACAGGAATGCCGCCGACCTCATCGTCGCGCTTTTCCGGTACTGTGTTCGGACGAATAGAGGCACGGTTAAGTGACTCCTCAACCAGCTGCAATCCTTCGAGGTCATCCAGCGCCTTGGCTTCGGCCTGCTCGGCGGAGGATTTTTGCTGATCCAAATCCTCGATTGTATTTTCCATCTCTCCGGCCAGGTTTTTGCTCGCGCTTAGTTGCCCCTCCACCATGGACGTTTGATCTTCCAGGTCGCTGATAAGACGTTCTGCCCGTGTAACCTGTCCCATCAGATCCCGCGCTTCGTCAATCCCGCCAGAGAACTCCCCCTCCCCCGGTTTAGAGATCAGGATCAAAAGAACAACCGCGCCAAACCCGCAGGATACAAGGTCCAAAAAGGAAATACTGAATATCTCCAATGTCCGACTGCGCCGTCTCATGGCCAGCTCTCCGCCGGGCTGATCATCAGGCCGTTTGTCGAGAAGGTCCAGCTCCAAAATGCCGGCGCAGCCTTTGGATCCCCTTCGAGTGGCAGGAGGACGACATTGACAGGCCGTCCTTTATGAATACCATGCTTCCTGATGGTGTACTGGAATAGCTTAAGTCGGCAATCTCCGGAAATCGTGGCCGATTTTCCAAAAAGAGAATTGCAATTGGAAAACGGATTTAGCGACACAAAATTGGAGGTGCCTGCGGTTGGCAGACCGTCTGTCACAAGATAATAGTCGGTCGGCGCATCACTAAACCCATTAACAGATTCAAGGACCGCCTCCAGATTAGTGGCTCCCTCCGGGACCACATTTTCCATTCGCTGAAAAACACTTTCGATCGCTGCGGCGTCTGATCCAGAGAACCAACTACTTGGTCCGATAGCAAAGACCTTCTCATTAAATCCAACGAACTTTGCCTGCGACTTTTTCGGAATTCGATTGGCGAGCCATTTGACTGTTCTGATTGTCCGCCGCCATTTCGGACCCTGCTTTTTCTCTGCATCGGAGGCCACTTTCCGGCCGATGATATCTACAAGCTTTTCGTCAGTCATTGACGCGCTTGTATCAATCAGAAAGGCAATCCGCTTTCCTTCCACTTTGAGGCCGAGCAGATATTCTTCCTCCCCGCCCTGATCGGATTGTACGGGGTCAGCTTTTTGCAACGGCGGCTTTTTGACTATGCTTTCAGTAACGCTTTTTATCTCGGCAACCTTTTCCTCCATCCGGCTGGTGGAATTATTGATTGCCTCCGTCAGCGCATCCTTCTTCCCAGCAAGGCTTGCCAGCCTGGAATTGAGCGCTTCCAGTTCAAGCTGGTCCTGTTCCAGTGTGACCTGCAGTTCCTCCGCCTTTTCATGCCGGACTTCCAGTTCTTTCTTGAGGGCGTCCACATCAACGGCCGATTGATCCGGCTGAAGTTTCAGCAATATCAGGATAAGAACGGCCGCACCCAACCCACATGACATGATGTCAAGGAACGAAAGACTGACCCCTTCTGTTTCACGACGTTTGCGCAAGGGATACCTATTTGCTGACGCGGTTTAGCAGAAATTTTTCGCAATATTCCTGAGTCTTGATCAACTGCCCATCCTGAAACCGCTGCAGTCCATGTAGCAACAGCATTAAGGGAATGGACAAGCAGAGTGCCACCAAGGTGGAGTTGAAGGCAACGCCAAGGCTGTCTGTCATAAGGGTAATGTCTCCCTTCAATGCCTCATCCGCCTGGGTCAACGCCGCGCCAATCCCTCTGACCGTGCCGATAAAACCGAATGACGGGATCGCCCAGATAACGTAGCGGATCATCGTGTTACCAGCATCCTGCCGGAGGGCCAGCGCATCGATACTAAGCGAGATCGCTTCAGAGGTGCTATGAACATCCTCGGTCATAAGATAACGGCGAATACTGGCAATCAGGGTTTGGATAACCGGAGTGGTGGTTATTTTCTCCGGCAACTCATCGATTTCCGTCATGGTTTTACGTAAAGTCAGCTTCTCCTCTTCGCCATCAGCCGCTTCAATCATCGTACCCAGAAAATCAATGTCGTAGAAATGATTGTCACTGAAAATATCCCAGTATTTAATGCTGAGCAGCAGCAAGCACCATAAAGCGAGCGTGATACATATCTGCTGCTCCCAGTCCTTGATGATCACCACAAAGACCTGTGGGGCGGCGCTGCCGTTTTGTCTTGCTTCCGCAACCAGCGCGAGCGGCTTCCGGAATGACGATGACTTCATAAACGACCCAAACGCCGAAAGCACAGAGCAGCAAGAGAGCCGTTGCGAGAATAAAGTTCTTCATCTAGATATCCACAGGGAAAGCAACAGGAGTATTAAGCGATATCGACGCGCTACTTTGCGCATAGGCATATTGCAACAGGACCACTCCGCCCGTCAGCGCAACAACGGCAACAATGATCTTTCTGCTATTTAACCATCTCATTTTGCATCTCCATAGACGTAGCGAGCGACCCTGAAGCCAATTTTGTCCGTTCCCTGACCCGAGGATGCCCGGTAGGCAGGTCTGATTTCCGTCAGCGTCCCAGATGCCCAGCTCGCCCCTTTAAACATATGCTTATCTCCCGCCTGAGCCCCTAACGGATCTGCCAGAACCTCACCTGAGGCGGGCGGCACAAGGGTATAGAAATCATGAACCCATTCAGACACATTGCCAAATAAATCGTGGAGCCCGGCTTTGTCCTTAACGAAGCTACCAGCCGGAGCCGCGTTCGCAAACCCGTCAATATAGCCGGGAACAAAAAACGGAGTTTTGCCGTTTGCCGTTTCGTCGGCAATATTTCCGGCTCCTTTTGGGATGACGGCATCGTCTCCCCAAGGGAAAACTGTCTGTTTGTTCCGCTTGGCTTTTCGGGCAAGCCATTCCCATTCCGCCTCGCTCAGCAATCTATAGCCAGTTGACTGCGCATCAAATCCCCGATAATTGACCCCATCAAATTTGTAAAACATTGGCAGGCCTTCAATCTTGCTCAGCCAATTGCAAAACCGGGCAGCTTCCTCCCATGAAATATTCGTAACCGGAAAATTATCTCCCCTTTTACGCTTACCCTGGAACTGACTGTACTGCCCCTCTGTCGTTTCTGTCGTAGCTACATAGAAATGCCGCGTCAGATTGACGGGGCGAAGAAATTCGTTTGCCCGCTGTCCTTTCTCATGACGTGGTGCGCCCAATTGAACCTCTGTCGGTTCAAACAATCGCATTTCCATACCCAAACTGTTTTTATAAACCGGTTTGGCCGTGTCTATCGTTGCCGCGCGTTCTGTTTTGAGCGTAACATCCAGTTTACGAACCGCTTTCTGATCAAGTTTTATAACTTTATTGACGCTCACATAGCCCGGCCGTTGAAGAGTGAAATCATGCGCAGTTGCCGGAAGCCTAACGATAAGCGGCGTGTTTCCTGCTGGCTTGCCATCAATGAGAATTGATGCGGGGGGCGTGGACGTGATATGGATTTCGCCAATTTTAAGCGCCATATCAAACGTCACATCCAGATGCTCATCCGGCTTGAGATTAATTTCCTCTTCCTTCGAGCCATAGCCGTCTTTTTCATATCTCAAATAGTATTTTTTATTGGCCGAGAGTTGCAATTCTTTCCCCGCCGAGACCGACTTGCCGTTTAATGTAAGGCGTCCGCCTTTCGGAGTGGTGGAAACAGTTACATAGGCAGGCTTTTTTTGTAACCGGTAGTGTCGCTCGATCTCATTCTGCTGGAAGGTCAGATTAATGACATCCTGTATCGGCGCAAATCCGTCTTTTGTTACCTCAATCTCATATTGCCCTGCTTCTATGCTGATTTCCGCAGGAACTTCGCTGACGGATTGTCCGTTGAATATCACATTGGCATCAGAAGGCGTGACATTCAGACGTATGGTGCCGACAGCTCTTTCGAGAGAAAGTTCATCTGAATAGCTTTCCCCCGCTCCAGATCGTATTCCCGCTCCACCGGCTGAAAGTAGGGATGCTCTGCGCGCACAACGTAGTGCCCTGCGTCAAGTTCCGCCTCCAACTGTGATGTCGATGGATAGGTTTTCCCATTGATACGCCAGTTCAACGCCTCTTCCGGCGCTGCGACCTTCACCGTCAATTTAGCAGGGAGTTCCCGGAGGACAACTTCAACAGCCGCTCCCTCCTCAGAGGGGCCAATTTCTCGCTCGGCCGTTACATATCCCTTTGCCGCCGCAGAGATGACAGGATAGCGAGAGAGTGAAAAAAGCGACCCTTGGAAATAAATCGCAGCTCCTTTCTCGACAGTAACAACTGCCTCTGTTGCGGCAGGAACCGGAGATACCTTAACCGGTGTTACCTTCATCAGCAGAAAGCCGACGGCTACCACCAACATAAAGCCGAGACCGAAACCACCAAAGCCCAGAAGCAGGAGCCGTTGACGGCGAGCGGCATTCTCGATTTGTTGTTTAAATTCGCTCATCGCTTTTGACTGTCACCTCAAGCTGACTATCTTCCGGAGAAATCGTGATCTGGACCGATTTCGTCCTGAACCCTTCACGGCGCCCTTCGAACGTATATTGCCCCGGCTTCAAACGTATTTTATATCGCTCCACCATACCGACCTTGCCGACGCCCCGCACAGTTACATTTGTCAATTTATCGGAAAGGACCCAGACTTCAATTTCCTTGTTTCGTTGGATAATTTCCGTCTGCAACCGTTCAACATCATTCGCAAGAGCCGGGCTCATCGCACTATAGATTTCCGCATCAGCAATTGCCTGTTCTGCGGCCTGCCGTATATTATCCACCGATAATCGTGATGCATTTTTAAGAAACCCCTGAACTTCCCCACTCATACGCAATATTTTCTGCGATAGAGAAATAGCCTCCTGGACTTCTATTTTGTCCGGATATAGTGCCGACGCATTCTGGTAGGAAGCAAGAGCATCTCGCCAATTGTCTTGTTGAATTGCGGTGTCTCCCTCCTTTACGAAGGTGCGAAAGCGCAACTCGCGTTTTAGCTCTTTTAAAAGGGATGCAAGGTTCTTCGTTTCCTCTCGCGACGGGAAAAGAGCATTTGCCTGATCATATGCACTTTGGAGATTCCCAAGCTGTTCTTTTTTGCTCGCGATCAGGCCTGAAGTAACGATCTTTTCAAATCGTGCTTCACGCAGCAAAACATCAATCTCCTCTATCCGCTCTTGATACAGTACGCGTGTCGGATCAAGCCGTATAATTTCAACGGATAAATTTCGTTCCTCTTCCAGATTATTCTCTATATTCGCGACGCGCGCTTTTTCCATTAATTCAAATAATTGCGGAAGCTTTTTAATTTTTTCTTGCAACTCCAGAGCAACGGCGTCATCCGGTTTGAGCTCAAGCGCTCGTTCCACTTCAATTGTTGCCCGCGTCACATCCTCAGCCTCATAGGCGCGTATCGCATTTGCCATCGCTTCTTCAAAGACAATCTCATACTCACTTACTGCGGTGGAGGCATCTGCGATTAGATTATTTACTTCTTCGAATGCTCGATCCGTTTCGCCATTCGCGAGATCCGTGATGACTTTGTCTTTTCGCGTGATCAGATCATGCTGCAAGCTGCCGTTCCATTTACCGAACCCGCCCGATTGGATAATACCTTCAAACTCTTCTTCATACCGGCGCAGCGCTCCGACCACCTCCTCGGTGGTACGATTTTGCTTTATCTTTTCATCGGCGGGTTTTGACTGCTGAACTGGTGATATCTTCGGAGAGATCTCTATATTTTTCTTTTCGGCCTCAATCCCGGATACATTTGAAGTTTGTTGTAACGAGAGCTGCGTTATAAGAAAAGCAACGGCACCCCCCAAAATCAGGATAGCGACCAACAGTAACAACACAAACAATTGTTGCCGGGATTTCCGGGCAGCTTCTTCTAGTTTTTTTTCAAACATTGTCGTTACTTAAAGCTGTTTTTCTGGTGTTTTTTCCTGTTCATATACTTGTTTCAGAAAACTTCTCCATTCCGCAAACTGTTTCGCAGCATTACCCGTAAGTTTTTTTGTCTCACCCTCGAACTCAACAACCTGTGGTGCCAATTCAGAATCCACAGACTCGCCTAGCTCTTCAAGAGTACTCGCATGAAATTTTGTCTCATTGCCCGTTTTAAATCCTTCTGAGAAGAGAATAACCGATCCAACACCGGCGGCCGCAGCCCCGGCAAATGCTCCTGCGGACCGGGCGGCATTTCCACTGTTTGAACTTGCAGCCGCGAGACCAACCCCCAAAATCGCCAAAAGAACACCCCCGACGATTTGCGTCGTCTGCTTCACTCTTGCCTCGTTCAACGCGATCTGGGCTTCCTGGCTCTGTTTCTGCCAGACGGTATAACTCGGGGCCATCTTGGCATTGAACGCCTCATAGTGCTGTTGAAGATTATCCACATACAGTTGATCTCGGACCCAAATCGCCCTGATCCGGCGTAACATTGGATCATCCTCACTTGGCAGGCCGGTCAATTCAATCTCTCCGCCGTCATCTTTGATATACTCAGAGAAGGATTCCTCAGAAAAATTCGCTCCAAAACGCATTTCTGTCACAGGTTTCAGCAAGGCAAGTTCGGTATCATCCGCATCATCCAAATGCTCGACTAGGTCTTGCGCGGCTTCCACGAAGACAGGGTCATATGGGTCTTTCCCTTTATTTCGTATGGACTTAAAGAATTTCTCCGGCACTTCATGCTCATATTCTTCATCATACCATTTTGCACCTGAGATATCAAAAACGTCGACACCGATTTCCACGTCCAATCCGTTGGATTCTATGATCTTACCAATGACATATAAGTCTCCCGTCGCCTCAGCATTCGGCGTCACGCGAACGGCACCAAATTTTCCAGTTGCTTCAATTTTTTCTTTTAATATCAAGGCAAAGCGTACGGCCTCTGCGCGCCGCAACTCCGGCCAGACTTCTTCATCATCTTCGAGAGCAGCGTCATCCTCCGGGATGCCCGGATCGAACACCGGAATGATGACATCAAGCTTGGGTTTCGGCGAAGAAGGGTCAATTTTTGCCGCAGTCATGACTTCGCTAGAAACCCGGGGACCAACGCGCGACGACATTCCGGGCGTGACACAGCTCGTCAACAAAAAGCAGCTACAGATCAACCAGCCGACAAAACGCTGAACGTTCATCCTATCTCTCTCACTTTGCTTTCAACCTTAAATTTGCGATAAGCCCTTAAGCTTACGATATTCATTCCACAACTTGGCACGTTTTTCGGGGTCAGGCTCATTCATCGCCGCCTCTTTCACCTTTTGTTGTAGCACAGTGTCGTTGTCAGACGACGGAATATCATCGGGCAGCTTACCATTTGGCAGCACCTTATCCTGCGTTTGCGCTTGTGCCTGTTTATTTTCAGCGGCGTCAGCTGCCGTCGTGGGCGAACTGGATTTATCCGTTGTGTCGGTTTTCTCCGTCCCCTGAATACCGGCAGACGCCGTTGAGGAGGAAGCCTCCGTACCAACCGCATTTCCATTGGCACCATTGATACCTTGGGAACCGCTGGCTCCGTTAGCGGAAGCCGCACCGCCAGACTGAGATTGTTGTAGGCAATCGTCATATTTATTGAGCGACTCGAACAGAGCCCTGTCCATCCGGTCTGTAATTTCTTCTTTTGTCAGACCTTCCGTCTGCTGGTAATCGACGCCATATTCCTTGCATTCTTGCGCGTCTGTTCCAGTCTCTGTTGCCTGTGCAACCGCAGTATCGATATCAGTCAACAGAATTGCCAACATAAAAATGACTAAAAACAGAGTGAATTTACTCATTCAAAAATCAAGCTTCCAACATAAATATTATTATAAAAATCTAATTAAATACGATCATTACGTCAATTTCAGAAAGAATATCATATTATCAATTAGCATGGCCTTAACGCAAAATAATTACAAGGCCATGCTATGTCAGTGTCATTGAACGGAAAACTCCGTTTATACAGCGCGATGGGTTTCCTGTTTTCGCTTATTCAGGCTCCGCCTCACAGCAATCCATGTCTCCTCTCTCGTGAACATTTGGCAGGCAAAAACAAGCGCGGGCAATACCGGGCTGCTGCTCTCTTTCCCCGGATTCTCCTTTAGATGGGAGAAGGACTGAGACCTTGTCGATGCCGAGATCTTCCAATTGATATGGCGTCCCATGCCCAAATTCCAAATGCCCACGCCCAATGATCCCGATGACGAGCGGTGGATTATCACCCGTTTGCGTCGCGGCGATATTACAGGCAAAAGCGCGATCCCATGTCTGCTGCGCACGGGTAAAACGATCTTTGCGCGCTTCGGCTTCCTCTGACTTTGTTAGAAAAATACCGTCCGGGCCAGAAACGAGCGAGAAGAGATAGTCGCGATAGGCTTCGGTAGCGGGCTTTGCGGGTGTCAGACCGTCACGATCCTCCTCAGCGACGGCCTCCCACCCCTCCTTGCCGACGCGGGTCACCAGCGCGCGATAGCAATTAAGCGCGATCATCCGAACTCCGACTTCCCGACAAAAGCGGAAGATCGGCAAGTAAAGCTCCGGCGGAAAGCCCCAGACTTTTTTCCAGTCGACCTTTTCCAGAAACGCCTCCTCCGACAAATCGCCCGCCGTCCATTTGTCCAAAATAGGTTGGGCGCTTCTTGGAAACATCTCGAAACCGACTACGATATTCGAGTTATAGGCATGAAGTGCGGCCGTCACATAAAGCTGCCAGCGATGGATGTCGTACTGATCATGGGTCTCCCCCAGCAAGACAACGCGATTTTGCGCAAGTTCTGAGATTAACGCAGCATGCGGAATCAAGGCGCCGGTATCTGGATCAAGCCAGCTTGAAACGGGATGTGGGTAACTTGCTGTCATTTAGAATAACTTCCTTTTACTTAGTGAGATCGAATATAGGAATTCCCGGGTTTGGGGAGAGCGGAATATGACGCAATTCGCCAAAGCCGTCGGGCGGACGATGCGCCACAAGAATAAAGGTCGTGTTCGGTAACCGCGCCCGCAGCCGGGCGAAAATTTCTGCTTCGCTATCACTGTCAATAGCGCTGCTGGCCTCGTCCATGAACACCCAGTCCGGCTTTTCAATCAATAGCCGCACAAGTGCCAGGCGTTGCAGCTCTCCTCCGGAGAGGCCCGAAATATCCGGCTTTAATCCCGCCTGCAACGCCCGAGCCTGATCCGGCAAACCAACGGCCTCCAGGTAATCCGACGCCTCATCAAGACTGATGCTCCCCTCTTCCAGGGGATAAACAGCGCTTTCGGCAAGACTTGTTCCGTTGATCGTGCTCCGCTGAGGAATAAAGGCACACGACTTTCCATCCGGAATTTGGATCTCGCCATGACCATAGGGCCAGATATTTGCAAGCGCCTTTAGGAAAGTGCTCTTGCCGAGACCGGAAGGGCCGGAAATCCAGACATGCTCCCCGGACTTCAGGTCCCACTCGGACGGAATTTGCAAAGATTTTCCGACCGGGCTTTCAAGGGTTAATTTCTTGACATGAATGTCACCGCCCGGATGTTTCGTCACCGAAATTTCGCTCTCTGGCGCATTTTTGCATCGCTCGATCGCGTCCAGCAGATCACCAAGCCGGGTTATCGTCGCCGCAAGTGCCGCAAGACGGTTATAGGCAAAAATAAACCACGATAACGTCGTGACCACACTTTGAAAGGCGGAGGCGAGCTGCATCAATCCACCAAAATTCACATGCCCCGCGAAATAGGCCGGCAACGCCAACAGGAGCGGTATGCGCAAGATGGTGCGGAAATACGGGATCTTGAAACATCCAAGATAAAATTCCCGCAGTATCAGCCGCCGCCAGTTGGCAACGATAGCGGCGAACTTTTCATCCAGTCGACGCCGCTCCGCCCCTTCAAAGCCGGAGACGGCGATGGGGTCCGCATTTTCTCGCAACCGTACCAAATCGAAGCGAAAATCTGCTTCTTTTCTCTGTTGATTAAACGTCAGTTTCTTCAACGGGTAGCCCAGCCAATGAGTTAATCCGCTGGAGAGGAGAACATAAAGGAACGCCGCCCAGACCATGTAGCGAGGGATTGACACGTCCCAGTCGAACAGCGTGAATTCCAATGGAAAATTCGAAAGCGACCAGAGCACGGCGATGTAGGTGAACAGCCCCGTCACCGATGTAATGAGATCAAGCGTTTCGTCGACAAACTCTTCAACGAACAGGCGGCAGTCATCGGCAATACGCTGATCTGGATTGTCGATTTTCTCGACCCCGTAGCCATTCTGGAGACGCCAGTAAATCTTGTCCGAGAGCCAGTCGTTGAGGACGGCGCCGGTCAGATCCTGCCGCCAGCGCATGATGAGAAACTTGCGAAGATACCCTCCAGCAAGCGCGAGTGCCGCGTAAGCCGAAATTAGCAGAGCGTAAATACCAACCTGACGTGCTGCTTCCGACCCGTCAAAGCGTTCCAGCGCGCCATAGAAATCGGCCGTCCACTGGATCAGACGAACAGAAATCGGTATGCTGCCCAACTCAAAAAGCAAAACCACAATGTACAAAAATACATTGCGGCTGTTTGCTAGGTTAAAGAAGCTTATGCGCAGGATCATCCAGAGTTGTCGCGCGAGTTCTGTCATTCGTTCACTTTCCGAACTGGACTAACAGGCGCCCCGTCCGATATTTTGGATTAAAGAAAGAGGGTTGGAGATCGCCGCTGTCAGAAAGCGTAGCTGAGACCGACCTTGAGGCTACGCCCCGGTGCAGTTTGCAGCTCAATCGGGTTACCCCTCTTAACCGCATCCGTACCATTGATTGGAAAGCCACGTGTTTCCGGTCCAAAGTAGCGCGTATCGAAGATGTTGGTTAAGCCCGCCCTGAGCGTGAGATTTTCTGCCGCCTGCCAACCCGCAAGGACATCGAACACCGCATATCCGCCCGGTGAAAATTCTGTCGCAGGATCGGCCACATCGGCGGAACCGGCCTGAAATGTTCCGACCAGTTCTACATCGAAACCAAGCTTCGGATGCACATAACGTAAACCCGTCACAACTTGGAGCGGCAAAGCACCATTATAAGTTTCCTCAATGCCATTGTCCTTGATCTTGCCCTTCTGATAGGACAGCGCCACTCTTGTCGAGAAGTTGCCAGGAAGTTGCATGGCCGCGGTTGCCTCGATGCCATACATAAGAAGCGAGTCTGCATTGTCATATGTAAGGGTCATTGTTCCAGGAGGCAGGCCGTAATCCGCAGGATCTGCATCGACGAAGTTTTCGATAAAGTTCTTGTACTTCGCGACGAAGCCGTTGATTGAGAAATACCCCTTGTTTCCAAAGTCACCCCGGAAGCCCAGCTCATAACTATCGACCGACTCAGGTTCAAGATCAGGGTTCGGCACCAGCGCAAAGAATGGCAAGCTGTCAAGAGATTGATAGAGTTGTTGTGCTGTAGGCATCTTAAAGCCTTGCGCATATTGCCCATAAACGGAATAGACATCTGTCAGTTCGTAAATTGTGCCCAACTTGAACTGCAGATCCGACGCCGTGACCTTCTTCGGCTCCGCCCCTGGCACAAGTTGATAGTCGCCATCCGTCTTTGGATTGATGGAGTAATTAGTGAAGCGTACCCCCGGCGTTATCTTGAGCCGACCGTTATTGAAGGACATCTCGTCCTGGACATAGGTATCCAGGCGGGTCGTTGTTGCATCGGCGAAGTTGAAGCCCCCCGCCCGCGTCACCGTTGTCGTGTCTGTTGTAATGTTATGGGTGATGTCCTCGCGGTTATAATCTGTCGTCGTTACATCCCCGTCCAACCCATAGGTCAGGGTGTGCAGGCTCTCGCCCCAGTTAAAGGAGGATTCCAGTTGGAAATCACCTTCATAGAAAGTCTCGTCATAATACTGACTGATCTCCCGAACCTCCTCATCACCACTCGCAATGACCGTGCGGTAACGCTCACTGAAACGATCAACCTTTTGTGGGGAGTAGGTCACCTGCCACTTTATACGATCAAGCCAGTTCAGATCTTCAATAAGCCAGTCCTGATCAACGGACAGGCGATAGCGCTTGATCTTCTGCTCATGATCATATGCGTGAATATCCGAGGTGCCGTCCGGGCCGAGCACTGAATTCTGGTCAACGGAAGTGTCTCGGTTGAAATACTCGCCCGTCAGACGGAACTGGTTGGTGTCGGACGGATGCCAGACTAGCTTGGAAAGCAGGTTGTTCGACTGGCTGATGGTCGGGTCATATTCATTACAGGGCGTTGCCTCTGGATTTCTCGGGCATTCCTGAATAGCATAAGGACCGACCTCTGCATTCCCAAGATCTGTCTCCCGTCCGTCCCGACGTGTATAGCTCAACAAAGCCTCAAACTTGCGGCTGAACCGCGCGGCACCAGTGACAGACTCGGTAAAGGCCTCATCCAGTGTGCCATAGCTGAAATCAGCAGAACCACCGACCGACTTCCCACCAGTCAGATAGTCAGAAGGATCCTTCGTGACAAAATTGACCGTTCCGCCAAGCGCGTCACTTCCCCAAAGAACCGAAGAAGGCCCGCGAATGATCTCCACGGCCTTAACGTTAGAGGATTCCACGATGTCGCGGGTTGAATCCGTAATCCGTTCAATCGTCCGGTTTCCGTCCACTAGAACCTGTGTCCGGTTACCGCCAACCCCACGTATGCGGATACCGCCCGAACTGGAGAAAGGATCGGTGCTGGTGCTTTGCTTGGGCACCTCAATCCCTGGCTCGTATTTGAACACCTCTTCAATCACGTTATCCATGCGCCGGTCGAGGTCTTCGCGCGTCACTGTTGACACATTACCGGGAGTTTCCAATAGGGTTTTCTGTTTGCGATCCGCTGTGACTGTCACCGGCGGGAGCGATGTCATACTTGGATTCGATTGTGTAGACGTTGTCTCATCTGCCTTATTCTCGTTATTTTCTACTTTGGTCTCGCCTTGATCGGCGTCCGTTTTCGAAGTTGTTTGCGCCACAGTCATGTCCGGTTTCGAATTTGAAGATTGTGCGTAAAGAGCTGTTGTCAAAGCAAAATAACAGCAAGTTGTAAGGGCAACCAAGCGAGCAGACCTAGGCATTTCATGCACTCCGTTTTCTTGTTTATTTCGCTAACGACTCTAACTGCTATTAAGAATCATTAGCATTAACTGGCAATAGTTAATAATGATTATCAATATCAATACAAGATGTTTTATAAAATTAGTTTGAAAATTACGCCCATTCAGACAAGCAGAAGGCTCCGCAGACGTTAGAATTCTGCGGGTTTCGGTAAGATAAAAAAACTTCGCTTTTTCAGTATTTTACCTAAAGAAGCAAAGTTTCGTTGGATGAAACATGATTAATTTGTCAGTCTAAATTCACGCGTCCAGAGGAACATTGAGCCTCGTTCCCTCAACGATGATGCCACCGCGATTACCGATTTCAATCGTACCATAACGCTGACGAAAACAATCCGGCAGCGGACGGTCACCGGGCAGAGACAACCATAACCTCAGCAAGTGACGCTTCTTATTTGTCTCTGACCAGTCAACAAACGCTGTCCGATCATGTAGCAAGGAATGATTATACACGAACTGAATGTCGCCCGGCTCCAGCTGCATGGAGAGATGCAACGTAGGGTCATTCGCGAGAGAATCAAAAAAATCGAGCGCCTCCACCTGTTTCTCGGTAAGACGGGGCGCATCGGGGAAGCGCTGTGCACTATTAACATATTGCCGTTGATACAGCCCTGTTAAAAGCCCGTGATGCCAGTTCAATACCGGTATTTCAAAAAAGGGCTTCTGACCCGCCGGCACCTCGCCCCGCCGATCTGTCGCCACGGGCTTGAACATTTCCGCAACCAAATCAGGCCTTTGTCGCTGCATCTCATTGTAGATCGTGACGGTACTGACAAGCTGGGAGAGCCCCCCTCCTTCGCCTCTTGCAGGCACATCAGGCCGACAACATCGGTAGAATCCGTATGAAATGTCTGACGCTGAGCTGTTTGATAGATTCTAGTTCCGGAATCTTTTGGGTCTTTCCCGACGTCACGTACATGCCCAAGGATATGACCTGCGGCGTTCTGCGATCGAGCACGCCCGAGATAAGATCCTATTCCACAGAATATTGTTGCCGCCTTTTTCTGGCTGTATTCCTGCACCGGCAGACCGCGCATAAGGCTGAACCCAATACCATGCATCAGATCATTGCGTAATTGCGCCAGTTTCGGCGCAAGAAGAGGGAGTGAAAAATTTTCTGGTGATATATTCGCCAGATCCAGACCATCGGACTGGAAGCGTTCCGCTGCTTTTTCAAGCTTAAATGCTTCGTCCGATGAAAGTTGTGTTATCCAGGCTTTCGTATCCTTTGCCAACTCATGGCCGTACCACGCGCTCGGTGTTTTTATCATTTGCGGGGGAAAGTCTTGTTCATTCTTCATTGTCGCCCTCCTCTTCACCCAGACAACTTATACCTTATTCAATCGAGCGGGTCACTCCGGAAACCCGTACTGAGCTTCCAATCTCTTCGCCAAATTCAACTGCGATCATTGACCGGGCTCCCATATCCTCCCCCTGTATAATATCTAGCTTACCGCCGCGGGGCCATTCAATATCTCGCAGATAGCCGGAAAAAGCTGCGGCGGCCGCTCCAGTAGCGGGATCTTCAAATACACCCCCCGAGGCAAAAGCGTTTCGGACATGAAACTTGCTACTGCTTTCTTGCCAGACGAGCATGATCGTAATCAATCCACGGCTGTTCATAAAATGACGGCCCGCGTTCAGATCATAATTCATAGATCGAAGATCATTCCGGCTTTTGAGCGCAATAACATAGTGGTCTGCTCCACCGTGAACGCGTGCGGGTGGAATGCTTTCATCCAACTGAAGCCGGGAATATCCAAATAGTGCCAGCACAGCCTCTATTTCTTCGTCGCCCAGTTTTTCACTCCGTGTAGGCGGAGATTGCAAAGCCGCAGCATACTGATTTCCAACCGGCTCTCCTTCAACACTAATTTCCGCATCATTAAGTCGAAGAAAATATTTCCCCGGACCGCATTTTTCCGCTAATGCCGCGCCAAGCGCTATTGTCGCATGACCGCAAAAGGGAACTTCAGATTCCGGGGAAAAATAGCGAACCCTCCAAAAATTTCTATTCTTTTCCCGCGCGGCAAATGCCGTTTCTGAAAACCCTACCTCTGCAGCAACCATTTGCATTTTTTCTGGACTCGGAAGTGTATCGCACAAGACGACACCCGCTGGATTGCCGCCGATGTTGCCATCAGAAAAAGCCGCAATTTTCAAAACATCCATTATCATCTCCAATTATCAAAACGATCATGCCTTGAATATGGCGGTTATTAAGCCTAATATACATAACTTAAGTAAGGCAATTTTATATATTAATTATATTTTATTAGGAATTTTTCTGAATGACCTTAGTTTTTGAAAATGGCATTGATGGTACTGATCGTCTCATTCTTAAGAACCTTCAATCAGATGGTCGCTTGAGCATGAGTGATCTCGCAAAGGCTGTCGGAATGTCAGCGCCAAGCGTCAAGGACAGGGTACGTCGGTTGGAAGACCGCGGTGTCATCCGAAAATTTACTATTGATATCGACATGAAGGCGCTTGGCTACGAACTTGAGGCCATCGTCAGAATAAAACCGCGCCCCGGAAGTTTACATCTTGTTGAAAGAATGATCCTTGATGAGGCTCGTTTTACGAATTGCGACAAAGTAACCGGCGATGATTGTTTCATCGTCCGCCTTGCATTGAAGTCCGTTCAAGAACTGGACAGTTTGCTTGACCCATTTCATGAAAAAGCTGAAACGAATACGTCTATTGTAAAATCTTCACCTATTCGGAATAGAACGCCCGTAAGCCAGTAGATATCACAATCTTCACCCGATTATTCAATAAGCCTCAAAAGGTTTTTGGCTTTGCAATCGAAGACTTATCATTTCGCAAATTGTTTACGGAGCTCAGTTTTCAGGATTTTTCCGTAATTACTTTTCGGCAATTGATCGACAAAGAAATACTCTTTCGGCCGCTTGAACCTGCCAATGTTATTCAGGCAGAGCTCTTCTAACTCTTCAGGAGTAACCGTCTCCCCTTCCCTCAGGACAACAAAGGCGACAACTTCCTCCCCCCAGTCCGGCTCCGGCCGACCAACAACAGAAACTTCATCCAAACGGCTGTCCATCAGCAGGATTTCCTCGATCTCACGGGGATAAATGTTGGTGCCACCACTGATGATCATGTCCTTCGATCGATCTTTCAGGGTGAGAAAACCGTCTTCATCCAGAAATCCAATATCCCCAGTATGAAGCCATCCATCCCGTATCGCCTGGTTTGTTGCCTCCGGATTATTCCAATACCCCGCCATGACGACGTCACTTTTCAAGACAATCTCACCGAGTTCCCCGGTCGGGACTTCATTGTCTTCCTCATCGACAATTCTGACTTCCACGCCTGTGCGCGGGAGGCCAACGCTGGAGAGGCGCTTTTCATACTTCGGGTTATCGTAATCGGCATGAAGCTGTTTACTGAGGCTGGTGCCGGTATTAGGAGATTCCCCTTGCCCAAAAATCTGGATCAGGCAGGGCCCAAATGTCGCAAGGGCGCGTTTGGTATCCTCCAGATACATCGGCGCGCCACCGTAATAGATTGTCTTGATATTCTCAGACTTGGCAGAGCCTGCCTTCGGATGGTTCGTCATCCGCGTCAGCATTGTCGGTGCCGCCATGAAGGTCGCATTTTTGTAGGTTTCAAGAAGTCCAAAAATTTCCTCTACGTCGAAACCGCCGCTTTCCGGCACGACATGGTGCGACGCCTTGATTAGATGCGGAATGGCATATAATCCATCCGCATGAGACATCGGGGCCGTGTGAAAATAGGTATCTTCCGGGGAGAGCTGATCCACATCCGCGTAATATCTAAGCGTCATACCCAGCAAAGTCCGGTGCGTGAGCGTCGCCCCTTTCGGTTGGCCCGTCGTTCCGCTTGTATAGAAGATCCAGGCCGGGTCCGTCTCTGAGACATCCACCATCTCAATCGGGGGGTGCCTTAGCAGCGCTTCATAGGCATCGTCATTTACGCACAGAACCCGCTCGAACCCGTCGACAGTTTCTAAAGACTCGCTGATACCATCCATCAAGTTTTCGGTAACAAAGCAGGCCTTAACGCCCGCATTCTTAATGATATAGCCGAATTCCTTCGGATGCAGCTTGGAGTTCATAGGCACGACACATAGTCCCGCATGCCAGCAGGCCACCAGAATTTCCAGATACTGCGGCGTATTCAACATGGCGAGACCAACCCGATCCCCGGGGCCCAGCCCAAGCTCACCGCGAAGAGCCCCCGCGAGGCCTTGTACACGATCGGCAAACTCGCTGTAGGTATGGAGCTGTGTCGTCCCGAGGGAGACGGCGGGCTTATCGCCATAAACCCGTGCTACACGCGATAGAAAATCTGAAATATTCATTACATTACGTCCCCAGTTATTATTGCTGTTTCAGGGTCATATGTTCCGACCGTCAGCCCCTCACTTCGAGATGCTAGATTGCCCGCTCTTTATCGGTCCAGAAGCTCGCACGAATATCTTTCTTGCGCACTTTTCCAACCGGTGTACGGGGGAGGCTTTTCCAGATTTCAACGGACTTCGGTGCCTTTACGCTGCCAAGGGTTTTCTTGCAGAGACTGATAATCTCCTCTTCCTCTAGTGTGCAGCCTGGTTTCAGCTCAATCACCGCCTTTACCGCCTCGCCCCATTTTTCATCGGGGGCACCAATGACGGCACAATCCTGAACGGAAGGATGGCCCCAGATCACCTGCTCGATTTCACTCGGGTAGACGTTGAATCCACCGGTGATGATCATGTCCTTCTTGCGGTCGACAATGTAGACATACCCGTCTTCATCGATATACCCGATATCGCCGGTATGGTGCCAACCGAAGGTGGAGACCTCTTCCGTCGCTTCGGGGTTCTTGTAATAGCCCGTCATAACCAGATTGCCCTGAACGACAATTTCCCCGCGTTCATTCGGCGGCAGGAGATTGCCCTCATCATCCATTATCCGGACACGGGTCTGCAGGGTTTGGCGCCCGCAGCTTGCCAGCCTTTTTTCTTTTGTATTACTTCCCATTACGAGATGATCTTGAGGTGAAAGATAGGTGCAGAACATGGGTGCCTCGGCCTGCCCGAAAGACTGACTCATGACCGGCCCAAAAATATCCAGACATTCCTTCAGCTTGTCGACTGACATCGGCGCCGCAGCATAGATAAAATGCTCCAGACTGCTGTAGTCAAATTTCTTTACATCCGGATAGGCGAGCAGCATGTAAATCGCCGTCGGCGGCAGGAAGAGATGCGTTACCCCCTCACTCTCGATTGTCTTCGCAACCATTTCCGCATCAAACTGCGGAAGAATTACCTGTGTCCCGCCATTCGCCATGGAGAGAATGGCAAGCACACCTGCGGCATGGGACATCGGGGCAACAACCAGATGAACCGGCGGTTTCTTCATCGGCATCGTAGTATAGAAGGCCGTAATCATGGCATCCCATATACGGTTGGTCCAGAGCACACCTTTTGGAAGGCCCGTTGTTCCACCGGATGAAAAGATAGAGGCTAATGTATCCTGATCGCTTGCGATATCCGGATCGGTGCTCTCCTCACCCTCTATCCAGTCTTCCAGATAGACGCCGCGACCACCCGATTTATCGATACAGATGAAATGCTGGATTTTCGGGCAAAGCTTGGCGAATTCTCCGGCTTTCTCCTCGAATTCACTATGATAGAAAAGTATTTCCACATCACAGTTATCAAGGATATAGGCGTTTTCTTTGACTTCATTCTTCGCATTAAGCGGCACCCAGACAATACCTGCACGCAACATACCAAGACAGCATTCAAATGCCGGCACGGCGTTGGAACTAAAAACAGCGCCTTTCACCTGAGGCTTCACACCCAGACGGATCAGGGCATTGGCAATCCTGTAGTTGCGTTCCTGCACCTCCGCATAGCTGCGCGAAATGCTGCTGTCTTTCAGACAAACTCTCTGTGGGTCAAGGGCAACGCCCCGATCGAAATAGTCTATTACACGCACGATTTTCTCTCCCGCAGTCGATCAGTTTTTTTGCAAAATAGTGATGCAGGCGGCGGCTTCTTCATAGCCTAGAAATCCACCACCGTTTTCGGCAATGGCAGTCCGTGCGCCGTCCACCTGTCGAGGACCCGCCTCCCCGCGCAGCTGTGTTACAAGCTCATAAACCTGCGCCAGACCGGTTGCGCCAATGGGATGCCCTCGGGATTCCAGCCCCCGGAGGGATTAACAGGAATGCGACCGCCCACTGTTGTATGACCTTCTGCGGACAAACGCCCACCTTCCCCAAAATCACAGAAGCCCAATGCCTCAACCTGGAGAACTTCAGCAAAGGCCGTCGCATCGTGAACTTCCGCGACGTCCATGTCCTTAGGCGAAAGTCCTGCTTTTTCATAAGCTGCATTTGCCGCGAGATGTGTGATTTGCTTATTAAATTCGTCATGTTTACGGTTCGTACCTGAGCGCAACACTGTAGCCGCGACACGCACTGCCCGTCCAAGTCCAAGCTGCCGCGCCTTTTCTTCCGAAACCACAATGGCCGCCGCAGCGCCGTCACTGATCGGTGCGCACATGGCTAGCGTAAGCGGCCAAGCAACAGGACGATCCTTTAGAACCTCTTCCACCGTCATCTTGTTCTGATATTGCGCTTTCGGATTATACTGGGAATGAGTATGGTTCTTTGCACAGGCAGCGGCAATTTCGGCTTGTGTAATACCAAAGCTGTTCATGTGATTTCGCGCCAGCGATGCATAGACATCCATAAAAACGCTGCGCTGCCCGCCATCATCCTCGGCTTCCGGCGGTAAAGGCATATCCTTTGACATATCCTTCAGGCGGGCAATGGATTCTGCCGCCCTATGAACATCCCAGCCACCATCAAATACCGCGAATGAGCGGGCGCGATCCGTCGAATTCATCTTGTCTGTTCCGATTGCGAGCGCGATATCGCCCTGACCCGACTGAACAAAAGCGCAAGCTGAATTGAGCGCGGTGCTGGCACTGGCACAGGCATTCTCGATATTGGTAATCGGAATTCCTTCAAATCCGGCGGCACGGAGGGCTATTTGTCCGGGCACCAGATATTGCGCCTCAACCGCCGCTTGGGAGGCATTGGCAAAAAAGGCCGCCTGAATGCTCTCGCGGTCCAAACCGGCATCTTCCAGTGCCTCCGCAACGACTTCGGCAGTCATGTCCTTGACGGAACGGTTCAAGAATTTCCCGAACTGCGACATTCCAATTCCAATGATATACACGTCTGACATTTTCTTCACTCCGAGTTTAGAGACTTATAAGCCCTTCAATTTTTTCCCGCTCCGCCAGTAATTCTTCGGTTTTCCCTGACCAGCGAATATGTCCGTTGTCGATCATATATTGCCGTTTCGCCAGTTTGAGAGGCACTTTCAAATTTTGTTCCACAAGAAGAATTGCCACGCCTTCGGCGTTAATCAGGGCCATGGCATTGATCAGATCCTCAACCACTAAAGGAGCAAGACCTTCAGTCGGCTCATCCAGCAACAATAGCTTCGGATTGGTCAACAATCCGCGACCAACAGCAAGCATTTGCTGCTCCCCACCTGACAAGGTATCACCGCGTGAATTCATCCGCTCCTTCAGACGTGGGAAAAGATCGTACACCCGATCGAGGTTCCAAGCTCCGTTGCGGCCCATCACAGTTGCGATCTCGCAAATTTTCATCTACATCTAATGTCGCAAATATCCGGCGATCTTCCGGCACATAGGCAATGCCCGACCGCCCGAGCTTTTCTGTCGCGACTTTCGTCGCATCCTGTCCGTCATATATACGTTTTCCGGCAGCAATCGGATTCAACCCCATAATAGCCTTCAATAAGGTGCTTTTCCCCGCACCATTCCGGCCGATAAGAGATATGATCTCGCCCTCTTCCACATTGATGGAGACATCGTGCAAAGCCTGCGCCTTACCATAAAAAACATCACAGTTTTGCATTTCCAGAAGGCTCATTCTTCCTCTCCCAGATAAGCGGTGCGGACGCGCGGATCCCGTTTGATCGTTTCCGCCGCGCCGGACGCCAGAATTTCGCCCGCGAGCATGACGATAATCTCATCAGAAATTTCCATCACCACGTCCATGTTATGCTCAATCAACAAGACTGTGCGTCCCTCAGAAACTTTACGGATCAACTCGACGGCCTTTTCCGCAACATCATGACCAACACCAGCGAGCGGTTCATCCAATAGCAATACCTTGGGTTCACTCAAGAGCGCCAAACCAATTTCAAGGGCACGCTGATCACCATGTGAGAGGCTTCCCGCACTGACATGCCCGAAGCCTTCCAGCCCAATCTCAGAAAGAACCCGCTCCGCATCACGGGCGATATCTTTAAACTTGCTCACAGGACGCCAAAAAGGCTGCAGCCTGAAACGATGCGCTTGCGCCGCAAGACGCAGATTTTCGAACACTGTCATCTCAGGGAAGATCTGTGTAATCTGGAAGCTCCGGCCGAGGCCCGCCCATGTGCGCGCATGAGGAGGCTGACCAGTTATTTCCTGCTCATTCAGAAACACCCGGCCATTGCTGAGTTGCGCCCGGCCCGACAACGCATTCATAAGCGTCGTCTTTCCCGCGCCATTGGGTCCAATCAGACCATACAACAACCCCGGTTTGAACTCATAGCTGACATTAGTGACGGCCTTGAAGGCGCCATAGGACACCTCGATATCCTCACAACGTAGTACAGATTTATTTTCTGCGGCGGTGTTCATGGCTTACTCCCCGGCATGATGCGGTTCCAAAGCTGAATAATCATGCCCGCAATACCTTTCGGCATGGCAATCGTGGAAATGATAAATATTAGCCCCAGTATGCCGTACCAATGAGATGTCTGGGTCGAGAGCCATTCACGCATAATCTCGAATATCGCAACGCCAAGAATAGGCCCAAACAACGTTCCCATGCCGCCCAGCAGAACCATAATCACAACATCACCGGATGTTTTCCAATGAAGCATTTGCGGTCCGACATAGAAGATAAGAGAGGCAAGTAGACCGCCACTCACACCTGCATAAATACCTGAAATAGTAAATACCGACCGTTGCAGCCGCTGGACATTGAAGCCGATCTGCTCTGCCCGCACTTCGTTGGACTTAATGGCTTTCAGGGCCTGCCCCAGAGGGGATATCCGAATAAGACCGGAAATCAGCAATGCCAGCACGAACAACGTCAGCAAAAAGAAATAATAGTTGCTGTCATTATAGAAATCGATGCCGAACAGGTCCGGGCGCGGAACACCGGCGATACCATCGACACCACCTGTGAGCATTCGAAGCTTTGTTCCCGCCATGATATAAATAAGTTGGGATAACGCGAGCGTGAGAAGCGCGAAGAACAATCCAGATACCCGGATCGCAAAATAGCTGAAGACTAGCGCAAGAGCCCCGCCAACCAAACCGGCGGCCCCAAGTGCTGGAATGAAATCCCAGCCCATGCGCATTGTCAGCAGCGAAAGGGTATAGGCCCCCACGCCGAAGAAAGCGGCATGTCCGAATGACAGCATACCTGCAACACCGAACACCAAGTCAAAGCCGATAGCAAATATGGACCAGATCAGGATAGCGTTCACTAATCCAACATTTTGTCCATCAGGAAACATCAAGGGCACAGAAATTATGATGGCGACAACGAGCGCCATTAAGCGTTGTGCGTTCATGCCGTACGTCCCTTGCGACTGAATAGCCCTTCGGGCCGGAGAATGAGAGTTCCAATCAACAGGATAAAGGTGAGAAAATCGACCCAGCTCGGCGCGTAGCTATAGCCGAGTGCCCGCGTCATACCGATTAACAAGGCCGCCAACACCGCACCGCGAATGTTGCCAAGCCCCCCTATGATCACGACAATGAAGCTATCGATGATAATGTTAAAACCCATGCCAAGCTCGATTGGAAATAGCGGTCCGGCAACGGCTCCTCCAAGGGCCGCGAGGCCAGCGCCGAAGGAGAAAACCCCAGTGCGAACAAGCGAGACGTTAATGCCAAGCGTCCGCACCATCTCAGGGTCGCCGCTGGCCGCGCGGATGATCATGCCGTATCGACTGCGATCGAGCATGAAGAACAGGCCTGCTGAAACAGCTGCACCGAAGCCAATAATAAACAGTCGGTAACTTGGCACGGAACTACCGAACATTTCGATCGCGCCGGAAAATAACTCCGGCGGATACATTTGTTTATATTCCAGCCCCCAAATGATCCGGACGGCCTCGTCAATCACCAGAATGAACCCGAAGGTCAGCAAAAGCTGGTATACATGATCGCGGTTATAAACCGGCCGGAGCGCGATACGCTCCATTAACGCGCCAACAATCGCTGCAATAATCGGCGCAGCGATCAATCCTGCCCAAAAGCTTCCGGTGATATTTACCACCTGAAACGCGAGATATGCGCCGAGCATATAGAGCGAGCCATGGGCAAAATTGATTACCCGCAGCATGCCGAAAATAAGGGTCAGACCTGCCGCCAGCAAAAACAGCAGCATACCCATGGACAGGCCTATCACGATGGTAGACATAGCCGGATCACCTAACCTGGAAAGGAAATGGGGGCGACCAGAACTCGTTCATGGCCGCCCGGATTTTGATTAAGCCAGACTATTCTTCACAAGCCGGGAAGAGAGCCTCTGGCTGGAAGATATTCGTGATCTTCATTTTCAGATCAGGATATGGAGCCTCGCCTTTTTCAACAACACCCCAAAGGCCAACCTGCATCGCCTGATGATCACAGGCACGCATTTCTTTACGGCCTTCCACGGAATTCTCGCGAACACTTCCTTCAAAGGCTTCGACCCACTTTTCCCGATCCCAGGAGCCCGTACTGTCAACTGCATCAAGGAACCAGCTCATCCCGTCATAGGCTTCACCGGCGAAACTATCTGGCCATTCATTATATTTCGCACGATACGCCTCAACAAATGCCTTATTGGCAGGGTTGTCTAAGGAATAATGATACCGAACACCGGAAGCCGCACCTACTGCATCGGGACCAACCGCCGCTGCAAGAACTTCATCCTGCAAAACCGGACCGAACAGTGTCTTGTTCTTCCCAAGGCCCGCCTGACCGGCCTGCTTCAGGAACGTTACGCCGTCACTACCTGTCACGATAAGGACAACGCCATCAGCATCCGTCTTGGCAATTTTATCGATAATAACGGAATAGTCGCGATTGCCGAGTGGCGGATAGTCAATGCCGACGATCTCGATGCCAGCCTCTTCCGCAGCGGCCTTATAGGCTTCCCAACCGTCACGAGTAACAGCATAATCAGCACCAACACCATAAATTTTCTTCAACCCTGCGGCCTTGGTGAATTCCATCGCCATCCGAATTTCCATTCCGAGCGTATTTGATGTCCGGAATGAATAACGATATCCATTTGCGCGCGTCAGCTTATCATCAGCAGAAATCGTTATAAGAAGGGGAACTTTGCGTTGCTCAGTGATGCCCTGAAGAGCTGCTGTTGATGCAGAACTCGCCGCACCAAAAATCATCTGTGCACCGCCCGATATCAGGCGCGTTGCTTTTTGGACAGCCGGCTGTGGTTTGGTTTCACTGTCTTCCCAGGTCACCTCAATCGGTTTTCCCAGAACCTTGCCGCCCCGCAGATCAATAGCGAGCTGCGCACCCTGTTTCATGCCCTTACCGATAATGCCGTAAGGCCCGGAAAATGGCAGAACCGCACCAATTTTGAAGGTATCCGCCTCTTCCGAATGTGCATAATTGCCGCCCGTAATGGCAAGCACAGCAGCGCAGGCAACAGTTAAAACTGAAGACTTAAGAATATTCATGATCTCTCCCTATAAGGTCAGATGGTTTAATTACGGGCCAATTTTGCCCAACCGCTTTTTTAATCTTTTTGTCACGCGCAATGCCTGTGCCGCATGATCTCCCAGATTTATAAAAAATATAACAGTCTTCCTGTTTAAGTCAAATTGTTTGTTATAGTTGAAAGCTGGTTTAATCTGGGGGAAATTCCACCTCCATTTTCCTTGACTAGAGCCTTTATGATGGGCCGCGAACCTGCATTCCCGTAACAGATAAGATGTATTTATAACAATATAATTGATCTAATAAGCTATACTGTTATAAATACATCTTTAGGATGACTTATCCGTTGTCCGTATATCTGATTTTGAAGGACCAACTATTCGCAAGCCAAGACATAACGTTTTGTTCAAGCCTTTCGAAGTAGCTCGACCATCTTTCGTAGAATTGGTTTCATGCTACAACAACGGCGGCTACCTTCGAATTTAGATCATGCAGTTGAATTATGGGAAAAGGTCAATTATAGATGCCTCACCCAAACAAGGAGTAAGCGTCGGAATGGCATTTGACGAGGAGGACCTCTGCCCTGAGGATCATGCGCATTGGCTGTTTTCGGTCATGTATTTGGGTTACAATAGCATGCTCGAAGTGGGCGACGTCTACCTTCAATCAGTCGGCCTCCGTCGTCCTCATTTCCGAGTACTATACGTAATCCAACGGAAACCTGGGGCAACCGTCAAAGAGATACTCGCTTTTCTGGACATCACCCAACAATCAATCAGTCCGATTATCAAAACACTGATCGGTGGCGGCTTCATTGCCCAGAAGGAAGATCTTAAGGATCGCCGAAGCCGCCATCTCTATTTAACCAAAAAGGGGCGAACCGCTTGGCGCGGTGTAATTGATGAACAAACTGCGTATCTAGAACAGGCCTATAAAAAGGTCGGGTTCGAAAATGCAAAGGGGTATGCTCATACCGCCTATGCGATGATGAACGAGAAAAATCAGCGTCAGCTCGAAGTTGTCTGGAAAGATAAAACTTTTTTCCTGGACGACAACAAACCCTGAGTTGCGGCCCTACTCCGTCAACGTGAAAGCTAAATGGTCAATCCGCCGCCAACGATCAATGTCTGGCCGCTGATATAATTGGATTCCGGGATACAGAAAAGATAGACACCGTCCGCGGCCTCTTCCGGTGTGCCGGCGCGACCGAGCGGGATCATCATCTCCATCCCGCTGACCAGTTTTTCCGGGATACCAATGCCGACTTCGTTTCCTTCAACGACAATTGTCTTTTTCTCATTAGTCGCCTCGGTCAGTCGGGTCTGGATCATACCGAATGCGACGCAATTCACGTTCACTTTCAGCCGTCCCCATTCCTTTGCCATTGTCTTGGTCATGCCGAGGACGCCGGACTTTGCCGAAGAATAGTTGATCTGTCCCGCATTGCCGCCCGTGCCCGCAACTGAAGAGATATTGACAATCTTGCGGAAAACCTCCCGCCCCTCTGCCGCTTCTTTATCGGCCTCTGCCCGTATAAACCCGGAGGCCGCACGGATAATCCGAAACGGCGCCTTCAAGTGAACATCGATCATGGCGTCGAACTGATCATCACTCATTTTATGGACAAGCGCATCCCAGGTGTAGCCCGCATTATTAACAATAATATCAACACCACCAAAGGCATCGATTCCCGTATTGATGAATTTATCCGCAAAACCCGCTTCGGTCACACTCCCCGGAACAGCAATGGCTTCACCGCTGTTGGCTTTGATGACGCGGACAACTTCCTCGGCTGGCTCGACATCAAGATCGTTTACCACCACTTTTGCGCCCTCACTGGCGAGTTTCAGGGCGACGGCTCGGCCGATACCGCGTCCCGACCCCGTGATATAGGCGACCTTTCCATAAAGTTTGCTCATTTTTTCATACTTTTCTCTTAATGTTTGGGAAGGACGATGAAGGCATCAACAGCAAGTTTTATATCGCCGTCCTGATTGGCTGCCTGGAGAGTTACGAATGCGTGCCGGACTCGCGCCCTATATGGCTGAAATCAATCATGGTTATGATTCCGTTGCCGAAGGGAAAGGCGTGCCTTGCCGAAGCAAGACACGCAGAGGGAGAAGCGGTTAGGCCGCCTGATACATGGTAATGACGCAGGCTCCACCGAGTCCGAGATTGTGCTGAAGCGCGGTCTTCGCCTCTTCTACCTGTCTCTTCCCGGAGTTGCCGCGAAGCTGGTTGACAAGTTCATAGCACTGGGCAAGCCCTGTCGCACCGAGAGGATGCCCCTTCGACAGCAACCCGCCAGACGGATTGGTCACTACCTTCCCGCCATAGGTATTCTCTGCATCCCAGATAAATTTCTCCGCGCCGCCTTCTGAAGCGAAACCAAGACCTTCGTAAGTGATCAATTCATTTACGGTAAAACAGTCATGAAGCTCTGCCACATCGACATCTTCCGGTCCGATGCCCGTCTGCTCATAGACCTGCTGGGCTGCGGCGGCGGTCATGTCATAACCAACAACGCGCATCATATCATTCATATCAAAGGTGGAGCCGAAATCTGTTGTCATGGCCTGACCGACGATCACAACACTGGCGTCAATGCCGTGCTTTTTAGCAAACTCTTCCGTACAAACGATTGCAGCCCCCGCACCGCATGTTGGCGGGCAGCATTGCAGGCGCGTCAAAAGACTTGTCATTTTTGGGGATTCCATGACGTCCTCAACGGAAATTTCTTTGCGGAAGATGGCCTTATCATTGTGGACAGCATGGCTGCTTGCCTTCGCCCGGATCTTTGCGAAAGTCTCATCCTTCGTTCCGTGTTTTCTCTGATGTTCTAGCCCGGCACCACCAAACATCTTAATGGCCATGGGGGAGGTAAAGTCCTGAGTTAGTTCATCCGTCAGATTATTGAACTTACCAAGCGGGCTTGGACGATCCGTCCAAACATCAGCCAGAGCACCCGGAGTCATCTGTTCAAAACCGACAGCCAGCGCACAGTCGACCACACCGGATTCGACTGCCTGACGCGCGAGAAAAAGAGCGGAGGAACCGGTTGAGCAATTGTTATTTACATTTACGATGGGAATACCCGTCATCCCCACTTCATAAAGAACTCGCTGACCGCAGGTGCTATCACCATAGACATATCCGGCATAAGCCTGCTGAATTTTGTCATAGTCCAAACCAGCATCTTCCAGCGCCATGTTGATAGCTTTCACGCCCATAACCGGATAGACCTCATTCTGGCCCGGCTTTACGAAAGATGTCATTCCAACACCTGCAACAACGATTTTCTTACCCATGATTTCTCTCTTTCTTTTTTGATAAAACCTAGTTGACGTTCCGTTCCTTGCCTACCCAATAGGGCGCCCGCAAATCTTTCTTCAGGACTTTCCCCGCCGCAGAAAGAGGCATCGGTTCGGTTCGAAATTCGATGCTGCGCGGGCATTTGTAACCCGCGATCAGATCATGACAATGCTTGATAATTCCTTCTTCCGTTGCGGTCTCTCCCGGCTTCAGGATGACGATGGAATGCACACTCTCCCCCCATTTTTCATGAGGAATGCCAATGGTCGCGCATTCAGCTACAGCAGGATGTTTTGTTACGGCCTGCTCCACTTCGGCGGAGTATACATTCTCCCCGCCGGACACAATCATGTCCTTCATACGGTCCGCGATGAACAAAAAACCATCTTCGTCCAAATAGCCGCCGTCACCGGTATAAACCCAGCCATCTTGCAGCGCCTCCGCTGTTTGCTCCGGCTTATTCCAATAGCCAAGCATGGTGATCGGCCCTTTCACGGTAACATGGCCCACAGTGCCTGTCGGAACATCATTCCCGTCTTCATCAACGATTTTTAACTCGCATGTTCCGACTGCCTTGCCCGCAGAGCGTAACTTACCGGCGTTTGGCCCTTCGGTTACGTGGTATTCTGGCGGCAAGATTGTCGCAACAGGGCTTAGTTCGGTTTGTCCATACGCCTGAACGAATTTCGTATGCGGCAACTTGGTCATTGCCTCGACTAGCATGGCCTCACTAATGGCAGACGCGCCATACATTATCGTCGTTAATGAAGAGGTATCATATTTTTCAAAATCAGGATGTTGTATCAGCATCTGAATCATGGTTGGCACCAAAAGCACATTTGTCGGTTTATGCTCCTGAATTGCCTCCAACGCGCCTTCGGGCGTGAAGCTTGGGATCATGATATGTGTTCCGCCCGCAAAAGTCACGGCAAGCGATGCCGCCCCATCGGCCAGATGAAACATGGGTGCGGCATGAAGGTACCGTGCCCCATCTGGCATACAAAATTCGCGGCAAGAGGACAGATTACTAACGTAGAGGCTCCGATGAGACAGCATCACCCCTTTAGGAAATCCCGTTGTCCCGCCGGTGTAATAAATACCGGCGAGTTCTTCTCCTGAACGGTTTGCATCCCCAATAGGCTTTGATGCACCCAAAATTTTCTCGTAGTCTTCCATGCCGGGCGGGATTTCACCCTCCCCTGCGAAGACCAACGTTTTAAGGCACTCCGAATTTTCCTGTATGGCCGGCACCATAGCTGCAAAATTTTCATCGACGAGCATGATCTCAATGCCGGAATCATTGATGGAGTAGGCGTTTTCCGCCGCCGACCACCTCAAGTTCATCGGCACGATGACACCACCACCCCATAATACGCCGAAAAAATATTCCAAATAACGATCTGAGTTCAACGCAAGCATGGCGACCCTATCGCCATTTTTCATTCCCAACTTTTGCAGCGCGCCGCCCAGCTTAGCAACCCGCTCAACAAATTCATGCCAAGACTGTTGCCTACCCTTGTAAACGGTCGCCATTCCCTTGGGATTTACCTGAGCGGCCCTTCTGATAACAGACGTTAGCTGCATAAAACTGCCTCCCCAAATCGCCCTGAAGCCTACCTGCTAAACTCGCATCTTCAAGCATAATTCTTATTTTTCAAAAATGTATCCCACCAGTGGGTTACATGTCAACAAATATGGTATATACTCACGGTTTCTAGCAACTTGCATAAGTAATCGAGGTTGTTTAGACGAGACCTGAGTCAGGGAAAAGGCGGGAAAAATGATATCAAACACATGGCGCGAGGTAACGCTTGATCAGGATGACCCCCGTGAGCAAAAGCGCATGGCGGTATTGCGCACGGGTGCCCGGCTTTTTAACGAGCACGGATTTGACCGAACGTCACTTGACGATATTGCCTCGGAATTGAATGTCTCCAAGCGAACACTGTACTATTATGTAAAAAACAAGGACGATATTCTTTTTGAATGCAGCCGCCTCGCGCTTGAATTTATGCATCACACTATGGCGGATAGCCATAATAACAACCTCCCCCTCTTGAACGCATCGAACTGATCATGCGGAGCTATATGGACTTACTATCCAATGAATTTGGTGCCTGCCTTGTACTATCTACGGACCGGGTTTTATCGGAAGAATGCCGGAAAATTTTAAGGGACGGAAGAAGAAGTCTCGACCATACGATAAGGGACCTTTTGCAGAAGGGAATTGAAGATGGCTCGATTGCGCCCTGCGAGCCCAAATTAGCAGCCGCAGCCCTTTTTGGCGCCTTCAATTGGGTACCGCATTGGCGACCGGACAGAAACGGTGAAACCTACACAAAAATCGCTGATGATTTTCTCAAAATCTTTCTAAATGGCCTACGCAATGATAAGTAGCCTCTGAGTTCCTATATTCCGACGATGGATATATTATCTGCAGAGAGAAATATATCAGGATTAGCTAGAATGGAGCGACAAGGCAGAGAGTAGCAGGAATAAGATGTACCCTATAGTCTACAGCCGCTTTGCGTCTATTCGGTTCCCTTTTACAAACGTCCGGCCAGGGTTTTCATCATTTCATCACGCATGACAAATTTCTGGGGCTTGCCCGTTACAGTCATCGGAAGCTCAGGAACCATCTGCACGTATTTCGGAATCTTGTAGTGGGCGATCTGGTTCTGACAATAGGATTTAACATCTTCTTCCGTCAGAGTTGCCCCCTCTCGCGGAACGATCCAAGCGCAGACTTCTTCACCGAGTTTTTCATGCGGCACGCCAAAAACCTGAACCTCTTGTATGTCGTTGTGCGTAAATAGGAATTCCTCGATTTCTCGCGGATAGATATTTTCCCCGCCCCGGATAATCATATCCTTTAATCGACCAACAATTTGGCAATATCCCTCCGCATCCAGAATGGCGAGATCCCCGGTTCTCATCCATCCATTATTTACGATGGCTTCGCGCGTCTTTTCCTCATCTTCCCAATAGCCGCGCATGACAGAATAGCCGCGCGTCCAAAGTTCTCCTTGTTCTCCAACAGGCACATCGGCCCCTGTCTCGTCAACAATTCTGACTTCGACATGCGGCTGAACTCGGCCAACCGTAGAAACGCGCTTCTCAAGCGGATCATCGATATCACTTTGAAAGGACACAGGTGAGGTCTCAGTCATCCCATAACAGATTGTCACTTCCTTCATGTGCATTTGCTGCACCACCCGCTTCATAACTTCTATAGGACAAAGCGCTCCCGCCATGACACCCGTGCGCAAAGTGGAAAGATCAAATTCCTCCAGTCTGGGATGATCCAGCATCGCGACAAACATTGTCGGAACACCGTAAAGAGCAGTGCATCTTGATTTGGCGACAGCGGCAAGCGTTTCTTCAGGGTCAAACGCCTCTCCCGGAAAGACCATGCAGGCACCACGGCTGACACAGCCAAGTGATCCCATGACCATGCCAAAACAATGATAAAGCGGCACCGGAATACAGAGCCGTTCCGTATCCGAAAAATTCATCCGGTCGACGACATGCGACGCATTGTTGACGATGTTAAAATGCGAAAGCGTGGCTCCCTTCGGCGCCCCAGTTGTTCCAGAAGTGAACTGAATATTGATCGAATCATCCGGAGACAAGGACCGGGTAATATCATCGAGCCGCAGTTGCTGTGCGGGTCCGCCCAAGGTGCGAATCTGATCAAACGAGAAGATACCCTGCCCCGGATCTTCTTTGATCCCGATAACTATTTTCAGTGTTGGTAGCTTCGCTGAAATCAGACGGCCCGGTTCACATTTTTCCAGCTCAGGTGCGAGCCTTCTGATCATTTCCAGATAATCAGAGGATTTGAACTTTTCCGCCGTGATCAAGGCTTTGCAACCTGATTTATTCAGCGCGTATTCCAATTCCGACAATCGATATGCCGGATTGATATTGACCAGAATAAGCCCTATACGCGCCGTTGCATATTGCGTCAGTATCCATTCAAGCCTGTTGGGAGACCAGATACCAATACGATCCCCTTTTTCAAGACCAAGCGCCAGAAAACCGGAGGCCAAACTATCAACTTCCCGATCCAGATCATAATAGGTCAGAGTCTGATTATCCGCCGGAAAAGCCAGAGCGTCCCTCGGTCCGAACTTAGCAACTGTTTCCCGGAACATTTCCGGAATTGTTACATACTTTAACGGGTTCGATTTATCTCCAGCGACGTAGGATCGATTGTTTACCGGTGCAATAATGGCAGAGTGAGTTTTTTCCCGTCCTTCCTCAAACATCGATTTTCCGATCTGATCTGCAAGGCTCTCATTCAGAATGGACATTTTATTTACTCCCGCTCAAAAGGTCCGCCAGTCACCGCTCTGTTCGAATGCATGGGCCGCCTGATAGATCGTCATCTCGCAAAAGTCATCGGCGACGAGCATCATTCCAATCGGCAAGCCCTCACTCAACCCGCAGGGAATGGACATGGCCGGAAAATGTCCTGCATTGAAGGCCGCGGTGTTCCCAACCATCTCGAAAGCGCGCGCTACATATTCGTTTATACTGACATCATATCCGGGAATTTTCTGGGCTTTCATCGGCACCGTCGGCATTAGCAGCGCGTCATATTGCCGGAACGCCTCTTTGTATTTTAGCCGAACGAGCCGCATCAAATTCTGCGCCTTGCCATAGAACCGGCCCCTATATTGCGTCTGAAAATGCTCACCGATGAACATGCATGTCTTAAGCGAATGAGATAACTCATCCGCCCGGCTGCGCCAGTTGGCAAAGTGATCGATCATCGATGGAAGGTAAAGTCCGGCGTAGTTTGTACCTGCACTATTGCCATGCATCATATGATCCTGAAGCCCCTCAACAGTGATCGCAACCCAAGCATCGCCGGCCAGTTCATGTTCAGGTATGGAAACTTCACTAACAATCGCGCCAAGGCTGGTGAATTTGTCAGCCGCCGCACGCACTTTTGCATCAACATCGGTCTCGCTTTCCGGACGGCCGAAGCCTTCTTTCAGGATGCCAATGCGTAGTCCACGGCAGCCTTTTCCAATAGCTTCCGTGTAGCGATAGGTTTTCGGAGCCCTCTGACGAGGGTCGAGCCCATCCTCCCCTGCGAGTACCTCCAGAAACAAGGCGTTGTCCGCGACATTGCTGGTGATCGGTCCGACATGATCGATGGTTTGTTCAACCGGCATAATCCCGGAATATGGAACCAGCGCCATGCGTTGCCTTCATCCCATATACGCCGCAGTTCGACGACGGAATTCTTATCGATCCTCCCTGATCTCCGGCAATGGCCATATCTACTTCACCCGCGGCGACCAGCGCCGCGGAACCACTTGACGAGCCGCCTGCCATATATCCATGTTTCCACGGATTATGGACGGGACCAGTCGAGTTGGTATGGCTGCCCCCTGAAAGGCATAGATTCTCGCAATGAGATTTGCCGACAATTATTGCCCCTGCATCGAGAATGCGCGTGACGATTGTCGCATCAATTTCAGGGGTATAGCCTTCCATAATCGACGATCCGTTCATCATCGGCACACCGGCCAAACAGACCGTATCCTTGAGAACTATCTTCTTATCCCTCAGCGGACCATCCATAGCGCCTTTGATGTTCGTCTTATAATACCAGGCGTTCATCGGATTTTCTGCCGGGGATGGGCGATGTCCCGGCGATCGTGGATAGCGTACTTCTGGCAAATAGTCCGGCAACGCATCCAGCCTGTCATAAGACTGGATATAGGGTTCCATGATTTCGGAGAACTGCCTCAATTCGTCATCGCTCAGGGACATGCCGAAGCGGTCGGCCATGGTGCGCATTTGGGAGAGGCTGGGTCGTTTCACTGTCATGTTCGTCACCGGAAAATTATATTGATTATTGGCCGTGGCTGTGGGTGCGTGTAAGGGAGCGGAAGCGGCCAGCGCATTTTGGCCGGTTAAAGAGGCGGATACGGCTGGCGCGGCGGTATTCTGGCGGACAGGTGCGCTATTGCGGGTTGTCCGGGCCGTACCGAAGCCCAGAAAGCTATCCACTTTCGCCTTATCCAGAAGATCGCTGCGCGACAGTTCGCCAGTAATTCGACCTCTTTCAAGAACCAATACCCGGTCCGACAGATCGGATATAAAGTCAAAATTCTGCTCGACGAGCAAGATGGAAAGCCCTCGACTTTTGCGCTGTTGCAAAAGAGTTTCGGCTATTTCCTCGATTATCGACGGCTGAATACCTTCTGTTGGCTCATCCAGTAACAGAAATTCTGGATCGGACATCAGACACCGAGCCAGCGCCAGAAGCTGCTGCTCACCGCCTGACAGAGCACCGCCTTCCCGATCCAAAAGCCGTTCTAACCGCGGAAAATCACCAAGAATTGTGTCAATGGAGTCCGCCTCACTCCCCTGCCCGTTATCAATATAGGCAAAACGCAGATTTTCGCGAACTGACAGCTGCGGGAAAATTCCGCGTCCTTGCGGGACATAGGCAATACCTAGTTGTGCCCGATCATGGGGCGAATATCCCGTAATTTCTACGCCACGGTAACGCGCGTTTCCGGCAGTGGCCGACAAGAACCCCATAGCCGTTTTAAGCAGGGTGGATTTCCCCATGCCGTTATGGCCCAGAATCCCGACAATCTCATTCTCCTGCACGTCAAGGTCAATGCCATGCAGTACTGGCACCTTTCCGTATCCGCTCGCGAGGTTCCTTAGTTGAAATAGCAGGTCATTTTCTGACATGAATTATGCCTTTTTTCCGAGGTAGACATTACGGACTGTTTCATCCGACATGACCTGCTCGACATTCCCCTCCAACAGAATGCCGCCCTGATGAAATACGGTCACGTCCGTCGCGATGGAGCGAATAAACTGCATGTCATGCTCAACGATAATGACCGCCGCCGTCGTTGTCATTTCACGGATAATTTCCGTCATACGGTCAACATCTTCAGATGTCATGCCTGCTGCCGGTTCATCCAATAGAACCAGCCAAGGGTCACCAGCCGCGACGATCCCAAGTTCAACGCGCTGTCGTTCTCCATGCGCAAGTTGGCCAACATTGCTTTTCGCAATATCGCCGAGGTACAGCCTTTCGATCGTTTCTTTCGCCTTCGTTTCTGCAATGGAAGAGGAGAAAAACCGCCGCGCCGCCAGCCAGATATTTTCATGAACAGTTACCCCGTCCAATACACTTGCGACTTGGGTTTTAATTCCAACACCCAGTGATGAAATTTCATGAGTATGCCAGTTCGTCGTCTCTTCCCCCTGCATAAACACCGCTCCAGATGTTGGTTTAAGTAAACCCGTCAAGCATTTGAAAAAAGTACTTTTACCCGCGCCATTTGGACCAATCAAGCAACGCAATTCGCGCGCTTTGAGCTTGAAATCAACCGCGTCGCAGGCCGTCACGCCTCCGAACGTCATTGTCAGTCCAGATGTCTCTAAAACCGTTTCAGCCATTGGTAATGGCCCTCCCTTTCCGTCGGCGAGACGGATGGCGACGACGACGCTTGCCAACGCTGAGCTTCCAGACGCTTTCAATCGCCGGGATCAACCCCTTGGGCAGGAACAAGACGAACAGGACCAGAATGAGGCCCATGATAATGGTGTTATCGATAAAGGCTTGCTGACCCAATAGAAACTTGAGATAAGCGAGACCCGCCGCCCCGAGGATCGGCCCAAGCCGGGTACCAAGACCACCGACGATGCACCAGATTATAATTTCCGCAGTCTGGCTGAGGCTAAACAGGCCCGGGGTTACAATTTCCGCCCAATTGGCGAAAAGGGCACCGGCAAGTCCGGCAATGGCCCCGCCGATGGCAAACAGGATCGTTTTACGCGCGCGAATGTCATAGCCCATAAGAGAAACGCGCTGCTCGTTCTCCCGGATCGCGACGGCAACCCGGCCAAACGGGCTTTGCAGCAACCAATTAACAAGCCAGTAGGCAACAACCAACAGCACGAAGGTGACGTAGTAGAGGCTATCGCCGTAAATATAGTCATCCGGAAGCCCAGGAATATTGAGCGTCTGAAATCCGGGAATACCATTAAATCCGCCCAGCCGTGCGGTTCCGATTACGTAGTCTGGTCCAGCAGTTGAATTCATGAACTTGAAGAAGATGAGAGTCACTACAAGTGTGATAACGCCGAGATATACATCGCCGAGGCGACCATAAAACATCATCGCGCCGAGAACTGCGGCAAAGATAGCCGGAACCATAACGGCAATAAGCATTGGAATGGTACTCTCGCCGATATTAATTGCCGAAATCGCATATGCATAAGCGCCGAGCCCAAAAAAGCCGCCTGTCCGAAGCATAGAATGCCACCAAACCCCCAGATCAAGCCAAGACTCATCCCCAGCATTCCGTATATCAACAGTGGGGTCAGCACGAAGGTGTTCATGATGACGGGAAGGAAAAGCATCAGCGCCGCAGCGATAATAATCGACAGGGTGAAACGCTGAAGGGTGATTTCTCGCATTACATTTTCCCCTTGAAAAATCTTGCTGTGATACCCTGTGGCAGCAGCCTGAGAAGGATGACCGCGCAAACAAGCAGGGCAACCTCTCCGATCACCGGGGACATGGCGAAGGTAAAGAACTGATTGACGATACCAAAGACAGTGCCGCTGCTGATCAGTCCGGCGATGACGGATGGACCGCCAGCGATGACGGTAATGAAGGCTTTCGCGATATAGGCACCGCCTGACGACGGACCGAGCCCAACCAACGGAGCCAGCACTGCACCTGCAAGTCCTGAAACCGCAGAGCCAACAAAGAAAGTCGCCATATAAATCCTGTCAGGACTATAACCCAGCGCGGAGGCCATATCCGAGCGCTGCATCGTCCCGCGTGCGATCAGGCCGAGCCGTGTGCTTTTAAGGACCAGATATATCGCGAGCACAAGAAGGATCGTGACCACGATGATAAAGAAGTTGTATCCATTGATCTGGTAATTACCGACAGTAATTCCGGCGATCGGTGTTGGTATCCCCGTTGTAGTATTGCCGAAAATCATCGTGACGATGCCGACGAAAAACAGGCTTAGCCCCCATGTCGCCAGCATAGTATCCACCAGCCGCCCATAGAGATGACGGATCACCAATCGCTCGACGATCAAGCCAATGACACCGACAACCAACGGTGCAATCACTAGTATCGCCACATAGATATTGATGCCGAGATTAACGGCAGTGATGGCCGCATAACCGCCCATCATCATGAATTCACCATGCGCCAGGTTGATAACCTTCATCATGCCGAACACAATCGCCAGCCCGGCACTGATAAGGACTAGACTTGCGATGACATATACCGTCTCTACAACAATGACTGCCGCCAGATCCATAGTCACTCCGAATTTGATCGATTGAGAAATTCCGTCCCTGTTCTGCCGTAAATCAGGGAAAGGCAAAGCCGGGACAGCCAATGGGCTGTCCCGTCGTCGGGTCGTATGCCGCTAAAACTTTATCTCATACTGGGTGTTGTCATCCGGGTTTGCCGCAAGATCGCAAACGGCCTGTGTATCGATCGGCTGACGTTGCGTGAAGGTTTCAATGACCTTCATTTTTTGACCTTCGAACTCCATGATATGAACATCGAGAACAGCATGATGAGTTTTCGGATCGACGGTCACCACGCCCCCAGGCCCGGTAATGGATATCCCCGTTTCCAGCGCCGACAAGACATCGTCTCGATTGGTTGAACCGGCCTGTCTAACCCCCTCGGCCCAAGTCAGAATGCCCTGATAATGCGACACAGCAATTTCGTGAATGGAGTTTGCATCACCATAGGCGTCGGCCCATTTTTTCTTGAAAGCGATGTTCTCTGGCGTTTCCAGTTCCTGCGAATAGTTGTAGGCGACCATGATTCCGTCGCCCTCCTCTGCAGTCAGAACTTTATGCTCGTTCCCGACACCCAGCGTTGTCGATGCCATAGGAATTTTCTTGTTCATGCCCGCAGCAGCCCATTGTCTAAAGAAAGAGAGATGCGCGCCGCCAACCAGAGAGGCGACAATCAGGTCCGGATCGGCAGCCTGAATTTTCGCGATGGTAGAACCGAAATCAGACACATCAAGCGGGAAGAAATCCACGGCAACCGTTTCGCCGCCATTATCCGCAATATATTTCTCGATCCATTTTGCTGTGATCTGCCCATAATTATAGTCAGCAGCCAGCACATAAACCTTTTTGCCCGCCTTTTTCATTGCGTAAGGAATAAGAACCTCTACCTGCTGTGCAGGTGTCACGCCGTTTATGAAAATATTGCGATCACAAACGCCACCTTCATAAAGAACATTATAAAAATAGAGTGTTTTGGATTTTCTCATGATCTGACGAATGGCTTCGCGCGACGCGGAAAGAATCCCACCATGCACCACATCCACTTCGTCCTGACGTGTGAGTTGCTGCGCGTACTGGGTATAAAGCGCCATATCCGACTGAGTATCATAGGCATTAATATCAATCTGAGATCCATTCAGGCCGCCATTAGCATTGATCTCGTCAATTGCCAGGCGCATGGCCATGTCCATCGGCTTGCCATAGGCATCGAAACCGCCCGAAGTATCCATGATGGATCCGAACTTGATATTATCGGCAGCACCGACTGAAAAGGGCAGCATGCTTGCCCCTGCGATAGCTGCGGTTGCGGTTAGAAACTGTCTCCGATCCATAGTCATAATAAAACCTCCAGGTTAATCTTTTTTCGATTTGTCACTTGTCTTAATTCGGTTGGCATAGTCAGCCGTCCGACCGGCTATATTCGGGTCGAAATCAACGCCGATTTCTTCGCCCATCTGCTTCATTGCAGGGAGACGGACTGCCATCCCGAGAATCTGATCCATGGCCGCGCCGAAGGCACCGTCAACGCCACCACCAGCCCCCGCCCCCGCACCTGATGAACCGCCCAAGCCACCAATCTGGTTAATGCGGATACTGTCGATTTTCTCCACCGGCTTCATCATCTGGCCAAGAATTTCCGGCATCCGGTCGAGTTTGCGCTCCTCAAGGCGCATAGAAATAATGCTGTCGCTGATACCATTCTCTGCGGCGATCCGCGCGGCCATGCCTGTCGCTTCAGCCTCCATACGGGTTTTTTCTGCTTTTGCCCGAACTTCGACCGTTCGCGCTTCGGATTGCGCAAGCAAGGTCTCGGTTTCGACTTTGCTTTTTGCGGATTCCTGGGCGACCGAAAGTTCCTTGTTCAACCGCAGCATCGCGATTTTCCGCTCGCGCTCGGCTGCCGCCTGCTCCTTTTCGGTCTGAACAGCTTCCGCCGCTAAAATTACCTGTGCTCGCGAAGCTTCCTCTGCAGCTTTTGCCTTTGCTTCTTCTGCCCGCCGGTTAGCCATAAAGATGGAATGATCGATCTTGACGCCTTCCAGTTCGCGGATCGCTTCCATCTCTTTCCGGCGCAGGGCCTCGTCATGATCAATTTTGAAGGCCTTGATATCCCGCTCCTTCGATAACGTCACTTCTTCCGCCATCAAGGAAGATTTGACCCGGGCACGCACTGACTCAGACTCAGTTTCCGCCTCCAAACGTGTTAAATAGGCTTGCTGCGCCATTTCTGCTTCCCGCTCGGCCCGCTCAATGTCAAAGCGCCGCTGAGACTGGGCGAGACGACTTTCGCGCACTGCAATATCAGCTTCAGTCTCAATCTTGATCCGCTCCTTCTTGTTCATAGATACCAACTCGGTCACTTTTCGCATCCCAATCGCATTGAACACGTTATTCTCATCAAGAGAGCCGAAAGCCGCCTGATCAAGATGAAGTAACGAGGAGGATTCCAGGCGAAGCCCGAGGCTCTCAACAAAAGTTGAAACAGAAGCCGCGATCTGGTCCGTGAAGGATTTCCGGTCGCTATGGATATCCTCCAGAGTCAGGGAAGCGCAGGCTGCCTGAATGGTATCGATAATCTTACTTCCCAGAACCTCGTGAAGCGCATCCCCGCTTCGGGCAATCCGCGGCCCCAGCGCCTGTGCTGCCGTCGCGACGCCTTGCTCGTCCGGTGTGACCCGGACTTCGAAGTTCATTTCAATATCGACGCGTAAATGATCCTTGCTGATAAAGGACTGCGCGCCCTGCCGGGAAACCTTAACCGGGATAGCTGACATCATGACTTTTTGCGACTGATGCAGGATAGGAAGTGACAGGCACCCCCCGTCAATCACGACCCTTTGGCCGCCGAACCCTGTACGGACGAGAGACATTTCCCTTGTTGACTTTAGATAGAAGGCGCGGAGGAACAGAATTGCGATGAGCAATACAACAAGAGCGCAAATAACGGCTGCGAACCAAATCATCCAAATCTCCCTTGGCTGAGCAAACTGCTGACATGCCAGATTATGAGGAGACTCCTAGCCTATTTTATTTTCCAATTCAAATAAATTGTTTTCCATTTCAAATAAAATTTTTGATCTATATACTTTTACAAGAAGCAAGCTATTGAAATTAAAATATAAATTATGTTAGCGCGAAAATGCTTACCGGGCAGATGAGTGCCTAATATCGACTTTGCGTATCAGAGTTTCTCAACTATCGAGAATTTGTAACCGTCCGCACGGGCGAGATACATCGGCAAGGTCTTACGTTTATTATTGATATAACATGCGTCTCTTGCGGACCGATACTTAATGGGCGAACGTGTATGCACATAGTCTTGACCCGCCGACTGCATTCTCGTCAGTTCAGCGAGAAACTGAACACCTTCATATAAGGATTGCCCGATCGAATTCAGCGCGGGCGCGCGCTCCCCATGAAAGCTGTGATATCTTTCCTTAAAGCTATTATTCGACGGTGTATCTAAGACAGAAAAATAGGATGAGGATGAATAGAGCTTCTTGGAATTTTCATCGCCAATCGCCAGAAGGCAATTCTCCTCGATGGCACAAGACAACCTGACAATCTTCTGATCCAGTCCGAAGGCACCAAAGGCACGGTTGAAGTCAATCGAGTCCTGCCCGACGAAAGATATCAGTACCGCGTCAACGCCTTTCTCTTCAAGCTGATAGAGCAACCTCTCCGTATGATCGACACCGAACGGCACATAGTCTTCAATAGCGACATTGCCTCCCAAGGAGCGAATACTTTGCTTGGCGAGAAAATTTGACGCCCGGGGCCAGACATAGTCACTCCCAATCAGCGCCCAATTCTTGACTTTATGAAGACTGCTGATCGCCTGTATAGCGGGAAGCAGTTGGTCACTTGGCGTTTCCCCGATGGCATAGACCCCAGGGCTATTCTCTCCGCCTTCATAAAGAGGCGTGTAAACATGTGGCACCCTTCCCCGAACAACCTTGGCAAGCTGTTGCCGGACGGCGCTGATTTGCATGCCGACAATCGCGTCAATCTCCTGACGCTCGATCATTTCATGAATGGTGTGGTACAGGATGTCTTCCGATTCAATGGCAGAATCTATCAGGACAAACTCCACCTGCTTACCCATAATGCCATTTGCGGCGTTCAATTCAGAAAGAGCGATCTGCGCACTCGCAATACAGGAAGGGCCCCATAAACCCGCTGCGCCGCACATCGGCACAAGCAGGCCAATGCGAAAACAGTTATTGCAATCCGTCAGGCGAAATCTCTCAAAGGCTGTAATATTCTGATCGAATATTGCTTGCCCCATTACAAATCGACGGCTCAGGTCCATGTCACCATGCATTTCGATCCTGCCCCCACAGAAATACGAAACATCATTGAAGAAAATAATTTTCCATTTCAAGTATACAGGCTATCATTAATATTGTAAATCACCTGCAATTGTTCGCAAAAAGGCGCTTTTTGAAGATGAGTAATCGTAAGGAAAAAATTACCGACAATCTGGCCTATGTCCTTGCTCAGGCCCACCGCAATGTTCACCAAATGCTGGAAAAGCAGCTCCGGCTTGAAGGCATGCAGGTGGAGAACTGGCGCATCCTTGATGTGCTGAGCGATGAGAAAGGCCGATCCATGGGCGACCTGGCAGAAATTGTTCTGATGAACCATCCGGCCCTGACAAAAATGCTGGATAAGATGGTTGCCAATGGCCTCGCTCATCGGACGCTCGATCCAAACGATCAACGAAAAGTCATTGTATTTATTACCAATTCCGGCCTTGAACTGCATCAGAAGCTGAACGCGCATGCCGTCGAGTTCAACAAGAAATTTTCATCGAATATCGGAACGAAGAAGCTGCAGGAGCTTAAAGATTTACTCAACGAAATCATCGATGAAACAACACCGGTGCAATAGCTAGAGAACGGTGTCGAGCCCAGAGTGCATTGCAAGGTCAGGCTGGAGGTGAAAATATCCATCTTCTTCCAGAGACCTCAAATCACTGAAAGTGAGTAGCTCCCCGCCACGCATCAAATTTTTGATTTCACATTACCCACTGTTGCGTAAACCCGCGGCGATGCCATTGATTGCAATATGGATCCCGCGCAACAGTCTGGGATTATCAGCACTGTTTCGGCTTTGCTTTAAAAGCTCTACCTGAATATGGTTTAGCGGATCAAGATAGGCGTATCGGTTATGAATTGATCGATCGAGCAGCGGGTTCTCCTGCAATAGCTGATTGTGATCCGCAATGCTGAGTAGTGCATCAATTGAACTCTGCCATTCGCCGCGGATCCGGCCAAAAATGGCCTCTCTTAGCTCGACATCCGGAACAAGGCTAGCGTATCTTGAGGCAATCGCTATGTCGCTTTTCGCCAATACCATATCCATGTTCGATAGTTGAGTTTGGAAAAATGGCCAGTTTGCATACATATCCCTCAGAGTAGATAGACCCGTCTCAGGGTTTTTCTCAAGCCATAGCTTCACGGACGTTCCGAACCCGTACCAGCCGGGAAGCATCAATCGGCATTGCGCCCAGCTAAACACCCAGGGAATTGCGCGCAAGTCCTCCACCCGACGGGTCTTTTTTCGTGACGCCGGACGTGAGCCAATATTCAGGGTCGAAATTTCATTAATAACTGTCGACGCCCAGAAGTAATCTTCAAAACCCTCCGTTTCATAAACCAGATTTCGATAGGCCTTAAAGGCTTCCTCAGACAATTCATCCATCGTATCAATATAATGGGCGGGAACGGATTTCTGATCTTCCCCTAGGAGCGAGGCCTCAAATGTTGCCGCCGCCAAGCTTTCGAGATTCCGGCGGCCGAGTTCCGGTTTTGAGTATTTGAAGGAAATTGTCTCCCCCTGCTCTGTAATCCTGATCTGCCCCTGTACCGCGCCCTTTGGCTGCGCGAGAATGGCCTCATAGCTCGGCCCACCACCGCGCCCAACTGTCCCCCCCGGCCATGAAACAAACGCAGCCCAACGCTGTGGCGGCTAAAGAGCTCAATGAGAGCCGTTTCCGCTTTATAGAGTTCCCAACCCGACGTTACAAAGCCACCATCCTTGTTGCTATCGGAGTAGCCCAGCATCACTTCCTGAACACCGCCGCGCGCATCTAGCAGCTTCCTGTATTCCGGAATGGAGAGCAACTCATCCATAATTCCTATGCAATTGCGCAAATCTTCAATTGTCTCGAACAAGGGAACAATATTGATCTTGCTCCTCCCTTCGGGAGAGACAAGCCCAACCTGCTTTAAGAGCGTTGCCAGTTCCAGTAAATCGGAGACACTTTGCGTATTTGAAATAATGGCGGTCATAATAGCTTCATCGCCATATTGCTTTTGCGACGCGGCAACCTCCTCCAGAATTTTAATCTCTGAAGCGGTTTCCTCCGAATAAGTCCAAAAAGACCGTAGCAAAGGTCGCCCTGAACGCAGCTCAGCGATAAGAAGCGCTACCCGCTCCGACTCCGTCAATTCTCCATAATGGATATCCGGATCAACTGCATTTAGCAGCTCGGCAACGGAACGGGCATGCACATCTGAGTTTTGTCGCAAATCAAGCGTTGCCAGATGGAACCCGAAACAGCGAACGGCCCGCCGGAGCTGTTTGAGTCTGCCATCGGCGATTAATTGTGACTCATGCGCCATCAGGGAGGCATGAATGATATCAAGATCCGTCAGATACTCCTCTGCATTTAAATAGGCCGGTGCCGGGCCTAATGGCGCACGTGCGGGGGCAGGCGACCCAAACGCCGTCAAGGTTGCAACAAGTCGCGCATAAATTCCCGATATTGCCCGCCGATACGGCTCCCCCTGTCGATGGGGCGAATGATCAGGCGATTTGTCGGCCAGCGCCAGCAACTCTGGTGACATTTCAACGATATTCGTCGAAATCGACAGTTCGCTCCCTAATTGATGTGTTTCCTCAAGATAAAAATTGAGAGCATGGGCATTCTGCCGCTGAAGCGTCTGACGCAGTACTTCCGCTGTTACGAACGGGTTTCCGTCCCGATCGCCGCCAACCCAACTCCCCATTCGCAAAAATGATGGAATTGAGACATTCTCCGATCCAAGCCCCTGTCGCGCAAGCTCATCTTCCAGATCGGCATAGAATCTCGGAAGTTCAGCAAAGAACGTTTGGTCGTAATAAGAAAGGCCATTTTGTATTTCGTCAGAAATCTGCAATTTTGTCCGCCGCAGGATATCCGTTTGCCAGATCGTCAGAACCTCACGGCGGAGTGCTTTATCAAGGGCGTCAATTTCCTTCTTGGTCCAATCGACACGCTCCCGCTTTTCCAGCAAATCTGCAATCGCCATTTCCCGTCGCATTGTGCTCTTGCGTCTCACTTCTGACGGATGTGCCGTCAAGACCGGGCTGACTATCGCAGTTTTAAAGAAGTGATCAAGTTGCTCGGCTGTAACATTCTCATTCTTAACTTTCGCCAGCGCATTAGCCATGGTTCCGGGCCGTGGCAGAGAGCCTGTAATATCGTGGAAACGGTTGCGCCTGATATGATGCTGATCTTCCGCGATATTGGCAAGCTGCAGAAAATAGCTATACGCCCGGAGAACCAAAACTGCTTGTTCTATCGACAGTTTATTGAGAATCCCTTCAAGTTCCTCCCTGTCCTCAACCGAATTACCACGCTGGAACTGGATGGAAGATCGCCGAATGGCCTCAACCAAGCCGAAGATCGTCTCGCCTTCTTGTTCAAGAATTGAGTCCCCGAGCAACCGCCCCAACAGCCGAATGTCTTCTCGCAACGGTGCATCTTTTTCTGACACATGCTCATCGGCTTTTGTTGTCATCATTCACTCATTTCGCCATTAATGGGAGTCGGGCCACATTTCTAAATACGCCGCAAAGTGCATTACTCTAATAACGCATTCTGCACCCTAACTCTTAAAATGCACCCAAAGCAATAAGGACCTCAACTTCACAATCTCGCGCTTTTGGGCGAACCGCTAGGCGCAAGTTTCCATTATAAGCCGTCTGATAAGATCAAAGGCTATTAGATCTTGATGCTGTCTCAAGAATAGCGATTACGGCGAAGGCCAGGGCATCCCCTATTTGGAGAGCTTTTCAATATAATTCGTAGTGATGTTAACTTCAGCAAAATCAGGGTCTGACAGAACGTCCAATAGAAACGCAATATTGTTCCCTAGCCCTTCTATCCTTGTTTTGGACAGGGCCTCTCGCATTCGTGCAATGGCGGCCTTCCTATCTACGCCCGAAGTAATAATTTTCGCGATCATCGGATCGTAATAGGGCGTGATGGTATCGCCTTCAACCACCCCTGTGTCGATACGCAAGTCTGCTGTCTCCTCTGGAAATGTAAGCGTGGCGAGCGTTCCGGGGGATGGCATGAATTTCTTCTCCGGCCGCTCCGCATATATCCGGCACTCGAGCGCATGACCGGTCAATGAAATGTCGTTCTGGTTTGCTGACACATACTCCCCAACCGCAGCCTCAATCTGACAACGAACGAGATCAATACCGGTCACCATTTCTGTCACCGCATGTTCCACTTGAATGCGGGTATTCATTTCGAGGAAATAGAAGTCATTCCGGTCGCAGTCATAAATAAATTCTACCGTACCGGCCCCGAGGTAGGCTTGATGCCGAACAAGCGTTAGTGCGGCCGCGCGCATACGCTCCCGTATGCCGTTTGAAAGAGCGGGTGCCGGGGCTTCTTCGATAATTTTCTGGAAGCGCCGCTGGATTGTGCAGTCCCTGTCAAACAGGTGAATGCCTTCACCGTTGCCAAAGCCGAAAATCTGGATTTCCACATGCCGTGCATTGGGAACATATCTTTCCAGAAAAATGGATGGATCGCCAAAAATACGTTCTGCCAGCTTCTGTGTAGTCTCAATCTGCGATGTGAGTTTCTCGGCCGCATTGACCGCCCGCATGCCAATTCCCCCGCCACCTGCGGCTGCCTTGACCAGCAACGGGTAGCCGATCGTCTCTGCGATCTTGGTGGGATCACCGTCATCTCCGGGACGAAAACGGCCACTCCCGGGTAGCACCGGCACATCCAGACTCATCGCGAGTTCGCGCGCACGTTCCTTGTCACCCATCGCATCGATAGTCGCCGGATCAGGCCCAATCCAGATATGTCCAGCATCTTGAACCGCCCGCGCAAAACCTGCGTTCTCAGCAAGCAACCCATAGCCCGGATGTACGGCATTTGCCCCGCTTTTCTGCATTACTTTCAGAATCATCTCGATGTCGAGATAGCTCTCGTTTACTGGCGGCGGACCAATTTCAAAGGCCTCATCCGCCATTTTTACATGCAGAGCTTCCTTGTCCGCCTCCGAATAGACGGCAACGCTTGGTATCCCCATAATCTTACAGGTACGAATAATCCGGCAAGCAATTTCACCGCGATTGGCGATCAGTAATTTATCTACAGAAGGCATGATTTTCTTTTTAATCCGTATTTTTATTATTCAAAGCTTATTTCTTTGTTTAAGACGATGCATCGTCGGCAACAGGTTATTACGTTTGCGCTTTTTCACCAAGCCAAACTGCCCGGCGTTGTCCGACGACCACAATTGCAAGCACGGCGATTGCGGTAACATCCAGCCACCATTCATTCGCAGCGACCAGTGCCCCGGTGATCCCAAGGAATAAGGCAATCGGGAGTGAAATACGCTGACGATAGAACCGTCCACCGCCAATAGCGAGGAGCATTGACGCAACAAAGCCCATGACAACTGACCACAGGATTTCGAGAGTGCCCGCCTCTAACAATACCGCCGGGCGAAAGACGAAGAACAACGGCATCAGGTATTTCATCAACGCAAGTCGAATAGAAACCAAGGAGACAGACCACCAGTCCGTCTTGGCGATAACAGCCGCCGTAAAGACAGCAGTGCAAACAGGCGGTGTGAGGGCGGAAAGCAATGCAGAATAGAATACAACAAAATGGGCAACCAGAGGATCAATGTCCAGGCTGATAAGGGCTGGTGCCGCGACTGCGGCGGCCAAAAGATAGGCCGCGGTAGTGGGCATTCCCATCCCCAAGATCAGCGCGACAATCATTGACAGCAAGACGCCGACAAACAGCTGCCCCCCGCCTATGCTGACAATCATTTCCGAAAGCTTGATACCGGAGCCGGTCAACCCGATGAGTGACAAGGCCACCTGCGCCGTAACCAGCAGGGCGAGGATACCGGTAATCCCAAATGCGGCCGAAATAACCGCTTTTTGTAGGTTCAAAATTCTCTGCTTAAGGTCCTTGCCATGGAATAGCCCTATCAACAGATAAAGCCCGACATTCGTGCAAATTGCATAGAAGGCGGCAAGGGTCGGTGTATTGCCCGAAAACATGCTGGTCAACAAGACCCCGAGAGTGACAACCAAAGGCCCGATACGCCCTATGGCAAGCACTTCCGCACGGGTAGGAAGTTCTGTTTCATCGAACGAGCGCATGTCTTCACGGCGCGCCTCAACATCGATTGACATCCAGACACAGACGTAAAACAACAGGGCCGGAATCGCCGCCGCATAAACAATATCTAGATAAGGCACAGAAAGTAGCTCGGCCATGACAAAGGCCCCAGCCCCCATGATCGGTGGGGTAATCTGGCCACCGGAAGAGGCTGTTGCCTCTACCGCGCCAGCAAAACTCGGTTTATAGCCGAGCCGCTTCATGGCAGGGATGGTAAAGGCCCCTGTACTTGCAACATTTGCGACCGCCGCTCCATTTAACATGCCAAAAAGAGCACTGGATACGGTTGCAACTTTCGCCGCTCCGCCCGGAAATCGTCCGGCTGCCAGCAGAGCCATATCCATGAAGGTTTGCGCCGCCCCCGTGGCCATCAGGAACGCTCCGAAAATGATGAAGATCGCAATAAGGTTTGCAGACAGTCCCGTGACGGTTCCCCATATCCCTTCCGTGCCGAGATATAAATGCTCAATCAGATACTGAAAATCAAAGCCCGGGTGGCCCCAGGTACCGGGGATATGCTGGCCCAACATCGTATACAGCAGCATAATGATAGCGAGAATAGGAAGGGCCGGCCCAGTCGTTCGCCAGGCGGCAACGAGTAAAATAATCGTCAGAATGGATCCCAAAATCAGGTCTATCGGCATCACTGCTAGATTAAAGGATTCTGTTATCCTTGTTTCCTGCGTCAGGATGTAAATGGTTGCCACTATGGAGAGAGCTGCAAAGACCATATCGCTGGCCTGCCAGAGATTTTTCCGCGAACCCATATTGCCGTAAAAACGGACAAAACCTAGGAACACAATAGCAAGGCCGAGCCCAACATGAACTGCGCGCTGTGACAAGGGCGGCAATTGCCCGAAACCGGCGGTATATATCTGGAAAAAGACGAGAGCGAAGCACAAAGCCCACATCAATGGCCGATAGATCCGGGGCATCGCATCCAACGCGTTCTCTTCGTCTTCTTCCTGCAATAGTTCTCCCGCGCTCATATCCTTTGATCCCTGCCGAAATTTTGAGCTGAATATTGGGTGATCACAGCTTACCCAAAGCAAATAATTTAGGGTAAGGGATGCATCTGTCTCCCGTTAGAACAACATTCTTCGAGGCGGGTATGTCCGGCGAGCCTGTTACACGCCGGACATACTTCCTCAAAGAAAAAACGCTTATTTCATTTCTGGTGGAATAAGACGTTCCGGAACCTCAAGACCACGAGAACGGTAGAATTTTACCGCGCCGCTATGCAGAGGAATGGTGATAAGGTTCAAAGAATCCTGCATCACGTCAAGTTTCCCAAAGGACGGAAAAGCCGCGACCTGTGGTCCCGGGTTATCGACGACACCCTCCAGAATGGCAATGACTTGCTCATCTGTCATACTATCCGCAAGTGCAAACTGGCCGATCACCTGAACGGGTGACGTAAATGCTGGAAAGTCTTCAACTTCATTATCTTTATATTTCTGAAAGTTGATGAACGGAAATTTTTCTTTCACCTTACCAACTTCTTCATCCGTAAAGCCGAGCAATCTGATCGGAGTAAAAGCCATCAATTCTAGCGTCGTACCATCCAAAACGGCCGTTCCACCCGCTTTTACATAGCCATTTGACCGATTGTCTTTAACCGCCGCGACGGCGTCGGCCAAGCTGGCACGATAAAGCTCTGGTTTTACATCAACTGCTTCAAGCATCTGGATGGCAAGCTGCTCTGTGGCAGAACCGCGTTGACCGGGGGTAAACTCCTTACCAGCCAAATCCGAAATTGACTTAATACCGGAGTCCTCCCGCACAACCCATGCCTGCAGGGCCGGCGCATGTACCCATAGACCCCGAAGATTTGGCATGGCGTTACCCTCGAATTTACCAATGCCTTTATAGGCCTGATAAATTGTTGCATAGGTGCCGAGGCCCATGTTGATCTGGCCCTGACCAATGCGTTTCAGGTTATCAACCGCACCGCCAGTCGAGATGACGGTAATATCAACTTTGTCACCTGATTTTTCATTGATGGCTTTCGCCGCTGACGCTGCATAGGTGTAATGCACCGATTTTAGAGCCGTTGTACCGAAAGCTATCCGGTCGGCGGCATTTGCCCCACCTGCAAGCATAAATACGGCACAAGCAGCCGCCAAACTGTTACGAATTTTCATTTTTATTACCTCCCTCTTCTTTATTTTAAGATCGAACCGGAATTCTTTAAGGACCGGCACCGATATGGCACCCGTCAGGGTGAAACGCCCGCCTTCCTTTTTGGGCCGAGATTGGCCTTGAGCCGACCTTCCGCAAGTGCGATATACTCACAAAGGATCGGGCGGGTTTCGCTCGGGTCGATTATTTCCTCCACTGCAAATGCTTCTGCTGTCCGGAATGGTGATGCATAGGCCCTGAGTTCCGCTTCGAGTTCTTTTTCGCGCGCCTTCGGATCGGCTGAATTTGCGATATCACGGCGGAATGCAGCGGCAACGCCTCCTTCCACCGGCAAAGATCCCCACTCACCGCTTGGCCAGCTTAATTTCAAGTCGATATCATTCTTGTTGCAGGTCGCCATGCCCGCCATGCCATAGCATTTCCGAATGACGAGAGTGAGCGTCGGCACGGTTAGTTGTCCCGCTACATAAACGGCGCGCATGCCTTCACGCAATGTGGCCTCCTGCTCCGCCTTCAGGCCCACCATGAAGCCCGGCACATCAACAAGAAAGACCAGCGGTATATGGAATGTGTCGCACAACTCCATAAAACGGATCTGTTTATGGGCAGAAGCCGCATCCATGGCACCAGAATAGAATTTCGGATTATTGGCGACGATGCCAACCGGACGACCGTCCAATCGGGCCAAAGATGTTATGACTGATTTTCCATTCGTTGGCTGAATTTCGAAAACCGATCCTTTGTCAACGACCAGATCAATCAGGTCGTGCATGCTGTAGGGCTGAGTGCGCTTTTCAGGCACAATATCGCGCAGTGCCGTCTCACACCGATCTACCGGATCGTCGCAAGGAACAACTGGCGGCATCTCCCATACATTCTGCGGCATATAACTTAGGAATCGGCGAACTTGATCAAGCGCCTCTTCTTCGGTATCAGCGGCGTTGTGAATTGTTCCGGCCTTATCAACAGCCGTCGCGGCACCGCCAAGTTCTTCCTTATCGATGTCGCGTCCCAACGATCTTTTCACAACTGGCGGACCGGCGGCGAAAATCTGGCTCGTCCCCCGAACCATGACCGAAAAGTGGGACAGAATTGCGCGTCCCGCTGGTCCCCCGGCAGCAGTTCCCAACACAGCGGAGACGACAGGCACTTCACCCAGTAGCTGAACCGAGCGTTCAAATCCATGTACACCTGGAAACGCGACATAGCCACGTCGCTTGGCTGAAGTAACCGTTCCCCCGGCCCCGTCAATCAGGTTGACCAGAGGAATTTTATAGTAATGAGCAAGATCTTCAATAAAGCCGCCCTGCCCGCCCTTACGACGCGCAGCACCAAAGGTCGTTCCGCCGCGAACAGTGAAGTCCTCACCGCCAATGGCAACAGGACGCCCATTTACTCGCGCCATTCCGGCAACGTAAGGTGCCGGTGTTACCCGAACCAGTTTATTGTTTTCATCATATTCGCCTGAGCCGCCAAGCGTGCCGACCTCACGAAAGCTGTCTGCATCCGTCAATTTGGAAAAACGTTCACGGACAGTCAGCCGCCCATTTGCATGCTGGCGCTCAATCGCTTCCGCCCCCCATTTCGAGGGCGGAGACACGCCTAAAGTGGAGCTCCTCATTAATGAGGGTCCCGGCGGTCTCTTCGTCGTCCGCTTTCGCCTTTTCTGAGTTTAGCTCTCGATTGTGCATAGCACCTGATCCTCATCGACGGAATCTTCCGGTTTTACTTTCAGTTCAGACAACGTACCGTCAACCGGGGCCTCAACCGGGATTTCCATCTTCATAGATTCCAGAATCATAATGATGTCGCCGGTTTTCACCGCATCGCCCACCTTCATTTCCACTTTCCAGACCGAGCCAATTACCTCGGATGAAACATTCGTGATGCTCATTTACGCGTCTCCAATTTGCTGCGTTTAAAATGTCGTCGGCCAGTTGGCCAATTTATGACGGCCGATACCACGACTGCGTCTTAAGTGCTGAATTTTCAATTCTTCAATGAGATATCTGCGGGTATCCTGTGGCGCAATAACACTCTGTGCCGCGAATATCTGCGCGAGACCGAGATAAGTGCTATTCCGCTCCATATCCTCGCGGATGGCTTCTTTTTCTGCGTCACTGGCATTCCGCCCCCAGGTCACGACGTCTGTCGCATATCTCGGGTCCATGAAGCTGACCTCCGCCGTTGGCCAGGCGGCTACGGAATCGGAATTACGCCCACCGCCCATATTGAGATACGCTTGCCCATAGCTCTTACGCATAATCACGGAAAGTTTGGGAACTGTGCACATCTGCAGGGCGGTCATGAAATTGATGATCTTACCCGGTGCTTTCTTTTTCTCGCCTTCGATACCGATCACGAAACCTGGTGTATCGACCAGCATGATGATCGGGATATTGAAACTATCGCACATCACAAGAAAGCGTGTGACCTTCTCGCAACCGGCGACGTCCAGCGCCCCGGCCTTTGCTATCGGATTATTGGCTACTACACCGACAACGCCGCCATCCAGTCGAGCAAGCCCGGTTACCGCTGTGCGTCCGAAGCGTGGCTTGAGCTCAAAGAAGCTCTCCTGATCAACAACGCAATTGATAATTTTACGTACGTCGTAGCCGCGTTTCCGGCTGTCCGGCAAAATTTGCGGAATATTCGCCGCCGCCTCATCGCTGCCTGCAGGCACATCCGCGACTGGCGGCGTTTCGCTATTGTGCGAGGGCATGTAGGATAGGAATTTGCGAATTTCGACGAGCGCTTCCTCATCTGTCTCAACGACGCGATCCACCATCCCGGTTTCCTCGCTATGGAGTTTCCAGCCCCCCAGATCTTCAGGATCAACTGTCTGTCCGATAGCTAGAGAGGCTAAAGCGGGACTGGCGACGGCAAGAACGCCGCCTTTGCGCATAACCGTGAAATCGGCAAGGCAGGAATACCACGCGGAAGAACCAAAACACTGACCGAGAACTGCCGACACCCAAGGTGTTTCGCGCTCCCTTGCGTATTGATGTGGATCGTTGCCGAGCATGGTTCCCATACCTTCCGACCCCATATTATCGGGCATCCGGGCGCCGGAAGATTCTCCCAGGAAGATCAGTGGAAAACCCCGATCCGTTGCGGTACGCTTGATATGTCCGATTTTCTTCATGTTGGTCATGCTGGACGATGCGCCCTTGACCGTAAAATCGTTGGAAACCACACCAACCATGCGATCTTCGATCAATCCAAATCCGGCCACCTTGCCGTCCGCAGGTGTCTTGTCCCGGTCTTCATCAAATACCGTGGAAACCCCGAGCAATCCATTTTCAGAGAAAGTCCCCGGGTCGAGCAAGGCATCGATACGACTTCTGGCATTCATAACACCAGCAGCCTCTCGACGCGCGAGCTTTTCCTTACCGCCCATCTGCCGCGCACGCTCTTCCAACGCACGCAATTGCGTCAGGCGACCGTCAAGGGTTTCTGATTCTTCTAGCTCACTCATTTTGTTACTCCGGCAGGCTGTTTTTGGTTCTTATTTTTTACGTCGGCAGATTTCTGTTCTGGACCTTTGACGGTTGAATTGCGCTCAAGCTGATTGATTTGATCCACCGAAAGGCCCAGCTCCTCACCCAGCACGTCATAAGTATCTTCACCGCATTGTGCACCGGCCCGCCAAATCTCTCCTGGCGTGCCCGAAAGTTTTGGTACGACCCCGGCCATCGTCACATCGCCAAGCTTTGGATCTTCCACATCAACAAGCATATCCCGTTCTCTAAAATGTGGGTCGGCGAAAATATCCTCCATCGTATAGATGCGCGCAGCAGGGACATTTGCGGCCAGCAATTCGTTCTCTATCTCTTCAACCGATTTTGAACGAGTCCATTCTGTAATTATGAGATCACATTCATCCTCATTTTTTGCGCGGGCTACAGCCGTTGCAAATAGCGGGTTTTCGCTAAGTTCTGGCTTGCCTATAGCAGTGGCGAGACGCCGGAAAACCGGATCGGACGCAGCCGCAATCACAACAAACCGATTATCGCCTGTTGGATAAATCGAGTTTGGTGTGTTCCCTGGCAGGCGAGAGCCGGCGCGTTGAGCAACTTGTCCCAGTTGCTGAAAGGCTGGCACATGAGGTTCCATAAAACTAAAAGCAGACTCATACAGCGCAGAATCAACAACCTGACCAATGCCAGTACGATTTCGCTCCACCAGCGCCATCATCGCCCCGAATGCGCCATAAAGGCCGGTAATATAATCCGTAAGAGATGTCGCCACCCGCGGTGGTGGCCTGTCCGGATCACCGGTAATTTCCCGAAGGCCACTTACCGCTTCGCCAACAACACCATAGCCGCTTCTGCTGCTATAGGGCCCTGTCTGACCGAATCCACTGATCCGAACCAAGACAAGGCCCGCATTTTCCTTAGAAAGGTCTTCATAGCCAAGCCCCCAACGTTCGAGCGTACCGGGGCGAAAATTCTCAACAACGATATCGGCTTCGATACAGAGTTTTCGAACCAGATCGCGGCCCTGTTCCTGCCTCATATTAATTGAGACCAGCCTTTTGTTTCGAAGTATTGAAGCCCCATAAAGTGATTGTCCCTTCCGCCGGGTTCCCATGGAACGCACAGCGTCCCCCTCCGGCTGTTCGACCTTGATGACATCTGCGCCAAAGTCGGCCATGAGGCGCGCGCAGAAAGGCCCGGCTACTGTCGATCCCAGCTCTATGACCCGCACCCCTTTCAAGGGGCCTGCCCCGGTATCTTTTTTGTTTTTACTGGGTGTCATGATCTGGCCTGATGTCAGAGGAGGAAGTCGTTATATTTAAGGAACCACTGACGCGCGCTTCGAATATTGTCTCGCTTTAACTCTTCCGCCCGATCTGCGTCCCCTGCCTGAATGGCCCGAAGGATTTCCTGATGCTGACGGAAGCCCTCACTCGCTCGTCCGGGCACCAGCATCAAACGGCGCGTCATACTCAGGACGCGATCATAGATATCGTCGAGCAGCCCTCTTAATGTGTCGCTGCCCGCCGCTTCAATACAACCTTGCCGAAATTGGGCGATCGCCGCCATATAGGCGTTAAAATCGTTATCTTCGACGGCCTTTCCGAGATCATCCCCAAATAGATTGATCAGGTCATCCCAATACTCTGGCTCCGTATTCTGTGTCGCCAGCCGGACCATTAATCCTTCCAGCACCTCTCTAACATCGAACAATTCAAGAAAGCTGTCCGCCTCAAGGCGCATGACAACGGCACCTTTATTCGGAATTCGCTCGATAAGCCCGCGCTCTTCCAGTATCCCGAAGGCATCCCGAACCCGGGATCGCGATACGCTGAATTCTTCGGCCAACTCATTCTCTCGGATGCGAGACCCAGGCGGCATTTCATTGGTCACAATGCGTCGACGCAGCTCGTCGACGAGTCTGTCAGTATCAGAACCAGCGGGCTTCGGATTAGACGCGACAGTTGTCAGCTTGGTGACATTTCTTTTTGTCATAAATTTTCGATTTTTCTCGTTTGATTTCCCTGTTAAGCAAACGATATGCATTGCCAATAATATTGTCAACAATATAATATGCAACTATGTCGGCAACAAAGAATTGGGCAGAAACCAACATCTAGAGACAGGGTCACGATGTCGCACTAAATGGATTAGGAAGTCGATTTCGAGGAGGTGACACGAGATTCGAGCCAGCCCTAGTAAATGACGAATTCACCTCATCGGAGGCGGCATCCGACAAAATAATCATCGTCCTTCGAGGGGGAAACGACAATGCCCCTCGCCCGCCGCTTCGTCGCAGCAAGCAGAGCATCGAGCCAGTAACAGTGGGACTTGTGGACGAATAATAATTGAAGAACTATTTTAATGCACCGCCGCATACATAATTTTTTCTTCTGTTACATCTGTTGAGTTAAATTCTTCAACGATGCGTCCCTGCCGCGCTACAAGCACACGATCCGCTAATGCCATCACTTCTGGCAGATACGAGGAAATCACAAGTACCGTAACGCCTTCCGCCGCCAGATCGCGAATGATCTGATGAATTTCAGGAATGGATCCCACGTCAACCCCGCGGGTTGGCTCGTCAAAAATCACGAGTTTTGGCCTCTGCACGACGGATTTTGCGACAACAACTTTTTGCTGGTTGCCCCCTGATAGCTCATTGACCCGGGTTTCTCCGGATGGCGCCCGGACGGCCATCTTCTTGACCATTTCAGGGCCAAGCGTATTGCGCTGCTTTTTTGATACCAGAAAAGAACTGCCTAGTTTGCTGGCGAGCCATGACAAATAAATGTTGTCGTTAATGGACATCGTTTCCAGAAAACCTTCAACTTTCCTGTCTTCGGTAATATAGACAATACCATCATCAACGGCTTGTTTGGGAACGCGGTATCGAACGGCTTTGCCGTCAAGAAAAATACGCCCTCCATGAAAAAGGTTTCGCTTATAAGCTCCGACAATAATTTTGGCAATTTCCGTCCTGCCGGATCCAACCAAACCGGCTAACACGGCGATCTCTCCTTCATACGCTGAGAAAGACATATTCTTGACCATATTACCCATGGTTACATTTTCAACGGTCAGCATTTTTTTCTTTTTCTTGGCCACCCCTGAAGTCGTACCGCTTGATCCTTCGTGATGGTAGATCGTCTGCTCCTCGCTCCGGCCGACCATATGCCTGACAAGGTCATCACGCGACATATTGCCAGTTTCATCGGTGACGATATGCTTGCCATCGCGGAGTACGGTGATCCGATCGGAGATTTCGAGAGATTCTTCCAATGCATGCGAAACATAGATAATCGCAACACCGCGAGCTTTCAGGTCACGGACAAGATCAAAAAAATGTTGTTTTTCTTCCGGTGTCAGTGTGGCCGTTGGCTCATCAAATATGATGACCTTGGCGTCATGATAAACGGCGCGCGCAATTTCAACCATTTGTCGTTGCGCGGCACCAAGCATAGACACTGACAGCGTTGGATCGACATGAAAGTTCAAGGTTTGTAGCATGACCTGACCTTCAATATAGAGGCCACGCATGCGTGTCAGGAATTGTTCCTTACCCAATCTCAAATTCTGCGCAACAGACATTGACGGCACCAGGCTGGTTTCCTGATACACCATGGCAATCCCGACATCGAGAGCTTCACCCGGATCGGCGAAACTCCGCTCTTCACCGTTGATATAAATCGAGCCCGATGTCAACTTGATGGTACCTGCCATGGACTTGCACAAGGTCGATTTTCCTGCCCCGTTTTCTCCCGCCAAAGCATGTATCTCACCCGGATACAAGTCGAAGCTAACATTCTCAATGGCGTGAACGCCACCGTATATTTTCGTCGCTCCCTTTATCTCAATAATTGGTTTAGGCGTAGTGTTTTCGTTCATTATTGACCGCCTTGTTCAATGCAAATTACCATCTCACTACCCTTTGCCGCCGCCACAGCTTTACCAGACCAAGACGCCAGCCCTGTTACTCCGTGAACCTTTCCGTCAGCCCGGCTGTGCATACTGCCGACTATCTCAAAATCCTCATCAAGTCGCACAACCAGCCCGTACGACCGCGGGGGCGCCCAAGGCTTGATAATACCTAGCACACGAAAGCCACCCCCTTGAAGAGGTTCCAGAAAATGCCTCTCTGGCTCTAGTTTCGGGCGAACCCAGTATTCAGGATCAATGGTTTCCATCATTTCCTGCCGATAGTCATCCTCTTCCAGAACGAATTCCAGCATCTCGGTTCGCATGCCGAACAACGCCAGCCAAAAACCACCCTTTTCTCGGGCGCAGATACGACCGGGATACCCTGGAAGATTGGGAATGAGCACCTCTCGCTTGAAAGTGACTTTTGGGTCTGATGACATGCGGAAAAGCGAATGTGACCAGCTTTCACAAACGACAAGTTTCTGTCCATCTTCTTCAACCAGTATACCATTGGGATAGGCTAGGTTATCGGCAAGAACCTCGGAAGTGCCTTGCTCAGGATGCCAGCGTAGAACCCTGCCTGAACGGTTTTTTTCCATTAAGTCATGAACCCAATCGGATGCGCTATGCTGCGATGACCCTTGGCAAATATATAGATGGCCGTCATCGGATTCGGCAACAGCTGTAGGGCAAACAATTGGTACGCCGTCAACTGAGTCAAGCCGCGCACCCTCCATGGGGCCGCCTTTGATCTGGACTCCCGTTCCATCAAGGCAGACAGCAATTCCACCATTGTTCAAACAGGTAATCGCTCCAACAGCGCTGTCAAATATCGCAAATTCGACAAGTCCCGTGTCCGTCGTGTGTCGAAAGACGCTGTTTTGACTGGAAATGTAAAGAGCGCCATCATTTCCGAAGGTCACATCATCCGGTTTTATGATCTCACCTTCGCCCAAGATGACCTCGCAATCATCCAGTCCGTTATTCGGCCGCAAAGGCCCATCCATTGACGGAATAGCATGAGTTTCGCGATCAGGAGAGACAATATCCCTAATCATTTCCATCCATCTGGCCGCCATTATTTCGGTCCCCAGTAATTTTCCGGGCCGGTCCAATTCGGATCTGCATCCGGTAGATCGATAACCCCGATCCGGTTATTCATCAACCCACCCAAATACAATTTCCCTCGATGTTCCCGCATAGAGGTTATGGCAGGATGACTCTCACCGCCTTTGTCCCAATAGGTTTCCAACACTTCACCGTCCCCTGAGAACTTGATAACACAACCGTTATTGATATTTGAATATATCCACTCGTCAGGTGGCACGCGCTTGACCATACGCGTTCTGAACCCTGGCTTCTTCATAGCCAGATCAAAGGCCGGCGTACGCATGCCGGTTAAAGCGAGCCAGTAATTCCCGTCCGATGCCCGATTAATATTATCCGGATTTCCCGGCAGGTTTTCTATGGCGACTTCCAGTTTTCCTTTGTTCGGCCCGGCAATCCAGTATTGCATAATATTACATGCCCAGGTTTGCGCGAAAAACAGAGATTGGCCATCGTGAGCGATACAAACGCCATTCGGAAAGACGAGATCACGCAAAATCGTACGTGTTTGCTTTTTTGCCGGGTCATAGCAGACCAGCCGCCCGTTACCGCGACCTTCCAGACCGTCCATTGCCCAGCTGTGCATCTCGTAGCGTATGGTCGCTTCACTGAAATAGATTTTACCATCCGGGGCGATATCAAGGTCATCTGCAAGCCTGAGGCGACTGTCATCATTAATTTTCCAAGGTGTCCGATTGGTTTCATCTGTGATTTTGTAAACTTCACCATCGGGATGAACGCCATAAACGCCCATTCCACCAATGCAGATAATCAGGTTATCTTCGGCATCAAAAGCCATTCCCAACGGCCTCCCACCAATCCGGGCGAAGACTTCCTGATGTTCATGATTGTCGCCGCTAAAACGGACAATCCAGCCCTCCCGCGTGCCTGCATATAGCCTGTTTTGTCGATCAAGAATAACATCCTCCGGACCGTCAATTGTACCCAGGCCAATCGCACGAGCGTTATTGAGCTTACTGTTTTGCTCAAACACCGTGTGCGAATTAATACGCGCATCCGGCCGCTCCCCTAAGTCCAGAAATGCGGGCACTACATAGATCTTTGAAATGGCCTTGTTCTTGTTCTTCAACCATTTCACGTCGATGCCCACGGCGATTAACATAATCATGCCCTGCATCACCAATGTGGGGCCACCAGTAACGCCGAGACGGACCAGCCCGTTAATCAGCACCAGAATTGTTGTAGCTCCGATCAAGGCACGCCCGACAGAGCCTTTCCCGCCGGCAAGACTTACACCACCAAGGACTGCCGCTGTTAAAGCCATGACCTCCAGTGCCATCGCCGGTGTTAGATGAAGAACTGTTCAGCCGAGTAGCGTAAACCAAACCCGCAGTAGCACTCAAAATGCCAGATAAGACATAGGTGCAAAAAATCGTAAAATCGATCCGGATACCAGCATGACGGGCGGCTTTGCGGTTCGATCCGATCGCAGCCACATGCCAGCCCGGCCGAGACCGACTGAGCAGAATATGGGCAATGATTGCCACGATAATCAGAATAATAATATTCGCCGGAATTCCGAACAGGGTGCCATCGCCAATGAAGTCCCAGACTTCGCTTTCCTGATAACCCGTTGCAATCTCCACCGCGTAAATCGGCGTTATCAGGTCGAAGGTCGCCCTGAAGAGCAACAAAGTAACAAGGGTCGTAAGAAAGGCTCCCAGTTTCAAGTAACCAATGAGCACGCCATTGATCGCCCCCATCAGAGCGCCCGTTAAAATTACGAGGGGGATTACGCCCCAGACCGGAATTTCAAACACATTAAACAGGACCAGCGCAACGAAATCAGCGAGTGCGAACATTGCCCCGACACTCAGATCAATGCCGCCAACCATCAAAACCAGTGTCATCGCCAACACGACAAAACCGAATTCAGCAAACTGGCTGAAAGTATCAGATAGGTTGGAGAAAGAGAGGTACCCGGGTATCGCAACGGCGCAGAATATTAACACCATGCACATCATCAAAAACGGAATGATAGATTCCATCCATCGCTTGGCAAGAAGTTCAGCGACCGCACGCTGAAAAGACCATTTATACCGGACTTTCTGGATAGTTTCAGTGATAGATGACATGGAGGGGCTCACTCAGATTCGGGGAAAGACATTATGTGTGGACGACGTACATCAACATCGCCCACTCTTTTTTCCAGACCAACTACTTGGCTATCAAATCGTGACAGTCTGTTGCCTTAACCGTTTTTGAATCCTGAATCATGATCGGTGAATAGAGTGCAAATGGCTTCTCCCCGGGTTCCAGGCCCGTCTGGGCAATAGCCTGAATGGCATTGACCACATCACGACCTTGCAAGATAGAGTCATAACTGAAGTGCTTGTGTAGTACTCCAGATTCCAGCGCGTCACATACCGGACGAGAATTACTACCGCTTCCGTAGACAAGCACCTGGTCACTAAGGCCGGCCTCTTTCACCGCCTGCCCGGAACCAAGCATCATAATTCCCCAAACGCCCGCAGTGGCGCAAAGATCGGGGTTTTGCTGCAATACGGCTGCTGTAATATCATGGGCTTTCGTGGCATCCCACTGAGCGGCCTGATCATTGACGATTGAGATAGCAGAATCTTCGCCCAATGCCTTTTTGAGTCCGGCGACAAACCAGACATTCGCCGCAGCTGTCAATTCACCTTGTACAATAGCGACTTTGCCGCTCTTTCCGCTACCGGTGCCGCATTCCTTGACAATATCCTGTCCGATTTCTTCCCCATGGCTCACCCAGTCAACGCCAACAAACCCGCTGGAGCGATAATTGGAAGCCATATTCAGCTGAATAACATGTGTTCCGTTTTCTTCTGCCTTTTTCAGCAGCTTGGCCAGCACCTGGACATCAGGATTTTGGACCACAAGATAATCAACTTTATCGGAAATCAAAGCCGAGATAGCCTGCGTCATAGCATCGACTTTCCACGCTGGATCCTTAACCACGAACTTCATGCCCGCAGCTTCAGCTGACGTCTGAATGCCATACATCCAATAGTCAGACAGCGGCAGGCCCAAGGAAATTGGCACATAGGCTACCGTCTTACCTTCAACCGCAGTAACATAATCACTACGCACCATACGTTCCGTTTTACCGCTGATTTTGCCGGCGGCCATTGTTGTAGATGCGACTGTAATCGCGACGCCCCCTATCATGAGCGTGCTGGCGATTTTCTTGATTATTGCCTTTACCATTTTCGTAAGCCTCCCTTACATTGACATTTTATTCTTCTCTCAGAACGCGACCTCATCCGAACTTATGTGACGAAGTCGCTAGTGGTCTCCCTGCTTATCTGTTTCTTCGTCTTTTGGATGTAATCTGCGATCCACGATAATTGCCGCCAGTAAAACCACCGCCTTTGCAATATTCTGGACATCCGAATTGATATTCAAAATTGTCATGCCGTTGAGTAGAATACCGATCAGTATGGCACCAACGACAACACTGACTATTCCTCCCCGGCCACCGCTCAGGCTTACTCCACCCAGCACCACGACGAGCAGCACATCGAAAATCAGTGTCGAATTTACGATTTCCGTGTTCATCGACGCGACAGTTGCGGCGGTCGTAATACCCGCAATAAACGCAGCAGCGGCGCTTATCATGTAAGTTAAAATTATGAGCGGCCGCACTGATATCCCAATTAGTCTCGCGGCTAGAATGTTATCGCCCAGACCGTAAATATGTCGCCCGATCGTTGTGCGCCGTAAAAACACATGAATAACGCCCGCAACAACAAGGAAAATCAGAACCGGCATCGGCAATCCAAAGACGATCCCTTGCCCCAGAAACAGAAAATCCGCAGCCTCTTTCGGTGGATAAGCATGAACGCCACTTAAGAGCACCCATCTGCCAACTCCAAAACAGACTAACCCGGTTGCAAGGGTCGCAAATAGCGGTGGAATTTCTATAAACGCTACAATCCAGCCATTCAGAATTCCCACTACAAGCGCAAAACCAAGGCCCAGGAACATGATCGTCACAAGACTCATGTCACTCGACATCAAGGTCAGGACCCAGGCTGAAGAAATGGCCATCACCGAGACTTGAGATAAATCAAGACCACGCCCGATTACGACGACCGCCATTCCTGTACTGAGAATTCCTAAAACCGCAATACTGCGCAGCATGGTCACCAAGTTCCCGAAAGAAGCGAAACCCGTGAGCGTCACCGCGAAGAAAAGAAAACAAACAAGGGCCGTCGCCAAGACGATCAGTTCCTGACTTGGTTTTTTTAGCCATCCCTTTTTTGCATAAGAGTTCTGATTTAAAGACGCATTTTCAGCAGTCTCAGCAAGATCTTGCCTGCTCATGCGACGCTCGCGGATAGATAGTTCCAGGCTAATGTCAAATTTTCTCTCCCCCGAGCATTGACGATTATTACTGTTTTTACGCCTTCCTCATTACTCTAATCCAAAATCCTCTAAATTAGCAAATTAGAAATCTTTGTTTTTTTAAATTCAACCATTGAGAGTTGAATTATCAAAAGACATCTTGATGAACTAATTTGACGCCCAATTTGAAGGGGCATCCCCTAGTCGTTCTCGCACTGGACATTAATAGAGATATTTTGGGCAGAGTTCAGAAGCGGTGAGAACAATGATCAAGCGATGAACTGATCAATGTTTTTTTCAGCGGGCGTTATATGTATGATCACAGAAATGATAAAACCATGACAGTCGAAGACGATAAATGTCGTAATGGTTCTCAGGGGACATCATCCTGTTGGTACGCGGCACATCTATAGTTTATACTACTTAAGCGTTATCGCCGACCCAAAGAGTGAACAGCTCTTCAACAATAGTCCCGCGCATGAATAGATTGTAAAATAGTCTTGCGAAGGTTCGCTCGGCTCGGCGTTGAATTACTCCAACTCAGTGATTACCAGCAAACCGGTAGATGTCATTTCAACGACTTGACCCGGTAGCACCAAGCAAGTTGTCGTAGGCTCTTCAATTATCAAAGGTCCCTCAAGCTGGCAGCCTGAGAAAAGCAATTCACGATCATAAACGGGGCATTCTACCCAGCCGTAATCTGGACCAAAAAAGACATCCCTCACGCCTTTCTTTGAATGGATAACCGATTGTTTTTCTTTCGGTATTTCACTTAGTGCGATGATATCGCTCTTATACTCAGCTTGCAGATGCAGATTAGTGATTTCGACCGGGCTTTCCGGCAACTGAAACGTATAGGCGGTTTCATGGGTCGCATGAAATGTGTCTAAAAAGCTCGCCACCGTATCATTGAGTTGAAAAGCGGCAGAAACGGAATGCTCCTGTCCTTGATAGCGCGCCTCAACGGAAAAATGAAGATGCAATTCCGCAGCTTCACTCACATTAAAATGTTGTTCTGCCTGAGCGATCAATTGTTGGAATTCCGAACGGACCTTTTCCAATCCCTCATTATCCATTTCACAGAACAAAGTCCTCCGCAAATCAGTCCGCGGCAAGGCCGCGAGCATCCCCCACGCGGAAAACACACCCGGATATACCGGAATTACCGTTGATTTTACGTTTAGCTCCCGCCCTAATTTAGTGGCCAACATGGGCCCCGCACCGCCCGTCACGACCAAGGATAAATCCCTGGGATCATGCCCACGCTGAACTGTTACAAGCTTCAAGGCATTTATCATATTAGCTTCAGCGATACGAATAACCGCGCTTGCGGCCTCTTCAACTGAGCATTTTAATGCAAGAGCAATTGGTTCAAATGCAGTACGCGCACTTGCTATGTCTAGGACCATTTGGCCATTGGCGAAATTCTCAGGATCAAGAATTCCAATAACCAACTTGGCATCAGTTACAGTTGGCAAAGTGCCGCCTCGCCCGTAGCAAACCGGTCCCGGCGTTGATCCCGCACTATCCGGACCAACATGTATATGACCCGCGTCATCTATCGACGCAATAGAACCGCCGCCTGCGCCGATCTCAACGATATCAACGACCGAGACTTGAACCGTATAGCACTGGCGAAAAGCGGCTCCATTCAAGTTTATACTCAGGAACTATTTGCGGACGTCCGTTCCGGATTAAAGAACACTTAGCCGTGGTCCCCCCGACATCAAGCAACAAAACATCCGGTGCATCAATCGCTTGGCCAATTCTCACAGCCCCGGCAATTGCTCCCGATGGCCCCGATTCAACAAGCGTGAGTGGCTGCAACCTGACATCATTAAATGTCGCCACCCCACCGTTAGACTGCATCGCATATAGCGGGCAATCGATCCCGATTTCTGTCAGTTTGCTCTCAAGGTTCCTGAAATACCTATCTATTACAGGTTGAACATACGCATTCAAAACTGCCGTACTCGTTCGCTCATATTCACGCCATTGTTGTGAAATCTGACTACTTGTAGAGACCATGACGCCCGGCAAAAGCGAGCGCAACAAGTCGGCACACCGCACTTCATGCCGATCATCGATATAGCTATGTAGAAATACAACCGCGATAGCCTCAATACCTGCGTCTCGACAGATATCAGCAACTTCGGCCACTTCGGCTTCAACTAACGGCGTGACAATATTGCCTTGCCCATCAAGACGCTCAGTTATTTCAAGGCGATAACGACGCGGAATATAAGGCGGCGGCGTTCTCGCCTTTAGATTATACAGATCGGGTCGATTACCGCGCCCAATCTCCAAGACGTCCCGAAAACCGCGCGTCGTAACAAGCGCCGTTTTCACGCCTTTCCACTCAGTAATAGCGTTAATAACTGTGGTGCCGCCATGAACAAAAAAATCAACAGCCGCTAGGTCAAGATTGCTCGTTTCGCATGCATCAGAAATGGTGTTAAGAACACCAGCGGATTGATCATCTGTCGTGGTTAGCGTTTTTGCAAACGTGATTTTTCCCGTTTCCTCATCATAAGCGATCAGGTCAGTGAATGTGCCGCCTACGTCTGTTGCCAATCTCACCATAAGCCTGTCACTCCTCACCCATCTTGAGGGCGGTCTGACTCAGACCATATGTCTCGAAAGCTTCTTCTGGCGTCATAAATCCATCAGCGATATCCGTCTGAATATCGGTAATAGAGCGGTCTTCTGAAGCCCCCCAACCGCCACCGCCACCGGTGACAACCTTTACATGGTCACCCTCCTGAAGTTGCCAGTTCGGATGATGATGGACACGAGAAGGAGTACTATCTGCGGCCGTCTGAACCTCAACGAAATTACAACTTCCTACAGCGCCGCCCTCCATACCCCAAGGTGGTGTACTGTTGCGACTGATGCCGCAAAAGAAAGACGCCTCGTCAGTGCGCATTTCATATTCGCGTATCAAACCGTAGCCACCACGATGGCGTCCTGCGCCGACACCCCCTTCAATATTGAACCCGTAGCGACGCACAAGAACCGGCAATTTCGCCTCCAGCAACTCTACAGAATGGTTATAGGTATCGCCATCAGTCAAAGCAATGAGCGCATTAGCGCCGTCACGATCAGAGGTCGCCCCCCAGCCACCGTGCTGCGGCTCGATATGAACGAACAGGTCTCCATTTTCCTTTTTACCGGTTAGATAGAGTACGGTTAAACTAGTATAGGATCCGGCCGAGAATTGTTCCGGCTTCAATGGAGCCAAGGCACGCCACACAAGCTCTGATGCATGAACGGACCCTTCATAGTACCAGCCTGTCGGTGCTGGCTTGGCCGCGCTAAAAACCGTGCCTTCCGGAACGATAACATCCAATGGCGCAAACCAGCCCTCATTAGATGGCGCACTTGGATCAACAAGCGCCTTAAAGACAGTCTTCACAGCCGATTCCAGCGCGCCACGTGTACAATTGACTGGCCCCGCTGTTGTTGGGGAACAGCCCGTAAAATCAGCTGTCATATGATCGCCCGCGATGGTGATCCGCACACATACCGGAATGGGATCGTCCGTCACCCCGTCACCATCGATTGTATCTTGGGCTTCATAGACGCCGTCCGGAAGCTCTGCGATCACTCGACGGCTACTCTGAGAGCTGCTCTCATTAATCTCAGAGAACGCTGCACTGACTGTCTCAAAACCATATTTCTGAGTGGCGTCACGAAGATTTCGCTCCGCAATTCGGACGGTTGCGATTTGAGCCCGGAGGTCGCCCATTGCCAATTCAGGCATACGCACATTCTCTTCAATCAGACGAACCAGGTCATCATTGAGTTTATCTTCACGGGCGATACGGATTCCTGGAAGTCGCAATCCTTCCTGAAAAAGAGAGGTCGCATCAACAGGCAAGCTGCCCGGCACAGTACCGCCGATGTCCAACCAATGCGCAACAGTAATCGCATAGGCTAACAATTGTTCTTCAAAAAATATGGGCCGAATAATGGCGACATCATTTGGGTGGGTTCCGCCCGCAAACGGGTCATTCGTCACAAAGATATCTCCGGTCGCCATGTCATCCTTGTAGCGTGCCGCCAAAGCTCTCACTTGATAAGAAAAAGTACCCGTGAATAAGGTGATACCGTTTGATTGTGCAATCAGGTCGCCGTTTGGCGCACAAATACCACACGCGAAATCAAGAACCTCGTATACGATTGGGCTCATGCTGGTCTTTGTCATGATGATGCCCATTTCATCGACGGTCGCCAGCAGTTTCCCGGTCAGGATTTCGACTGTTACCGGATCAACCTTCTTAATTGGCTCTGGGCTATTAGACATCAGTTTCCAGTGTTAATCCGCCCAGAATAATCTATCGCGGTATCTCAGAAGCGAAATTTACTCTAAATCGGCTTGTGTTATTTGGTTCGTATACGATCAACAAAGACGGCCGCAATTACGACACACCCCAGAACAATCATCTGAACATTGCCATCAATGCGCGTCAGGTTCATTCCATTTGACAGAACAGTAACAAACACGGCACCCAATAAGACCGCCGGGATACCCCCAACACCACCACGCAGGCTTACCCCGCCAATCACGGCGGCGGCGATACTCTCCAGTGCAATGCTGCCACCTAAGTTCGGTTCACCCGAACCTGTACGCGCCGTCAACAGAATGGCTCCGATTGCCGCCAAGACAGAACAAATAATATATGCATATGTCAGGTACAGGCGGCTCGGCATGCCGGCAACCTTAGCGGCCCTTGGATTACTGCCCAAAATGTAGAAACCCCGCCCGAACACGGTCCGAGTTAAAATCAAATGGATGATCACGAGCAGAACTGCGGCAATAATAATTGGCGCAGGTATGCCCAAAAATTCTCCACTATAAACCATATTACTGAATTCGCGTGGCACCCCAAAGACCGGCCGGCCACCGGATATCGTTGACGCAATCCCGTAACAGATATTCAACGAACCAAGTGTTACAATAAAGGGATTTACGCGCAGAACAGAAACGCAGAACCCGTTAAACGCACCGACTAGGACACCAAAGGCAATTCCGGCGGATACAGAGAGAACAATAGCCAGCGTCAAGGATTCAGGGTCGGACTTAACAATACCCGTCATAACCAACGCGACCAGCACACTGACGGACGATACGCACATGCCAAGCGACAAATCGAATCCACGGGTCAGGATCACCACCATTTGTGCGGCGGCAAAAATGACCAGATAACTGGCTTGCGTGGTAATATTCAGAAGATTTGCTTCAGACAGGATGCGCGGCTCGACAGCGGCAAAACCAAGCCCCATCAAGACAAGACAAATTGGCATCAGCCAACGCATGATTAGTGGCATAATGCGAGAAAGCTGCCCTTTTTGTGCGGAAACCGATGCGTCACTCACGAATTTTCCTCCGGTTACCATATTCTTCAAGTGCAACAGCAAAAATCACGATAACGCCAAGCACGATCGTCTGAATTTTACTGTCAATCCGCACTAAATTCATGGAATTTGTTACAATCGACAAGAACAAAGCGCCCAATGTCACCAGCTCGACCCGGCCAATACCGCCCCGCAAGCTGACACCGGCAATGACCGCCGCCGCAATAGATTGCAGCATCATAATATCACCGCCAAGCGTCGCATGGCCCGAGCCAACACGAGCGGTCAGAAGAACGCCAGTAATCGCAGCCAGCGCGCCGCACATCGTATAGGCTGTGATCAAATAGCGTTTCGTCGATACACCGGATACCTGCGATGCCTGCAAATTTCCGCCAATGGCATAGATGTATCTCCCAAGAACCGTAAATCGCTGAATAATCCAAACGATTATAACAAGGGTCAAAGCGACGTAGACTGTGGTTGGTAAACCAAGCCAAAGAGCACGGCCAAAACCGTTTACAAAAACTTTCGGCATTCCATAAACAGGAATGCCGTTAGTTAGCAGCAAGGCAACACCAGAGGCAATTGAGAGCGTTCCCAAGGTGACCATAAATGGAGACACCCGAAGGTATGCAACGCACAGACCATTCACTAACCCTACAACTACGCCGCACCCAATCCCAGCCGCGACGCCAATGAAAATCACCAAACCGACGTCATCCGGCATGATACCGAGCATATTCGCCATTACCGTGGCCATGACAGTACTAGATAATGCGACAACCGCTCCGACGGATAAATCAAAGCCACCGACAATCAGAACCAACATTTGCCCCGCGGCCAGGATCGCCAGAAACGAAGTTTCCCTGAGCACATTGAGGATATTGAATATCCCCAGGAACCGAGGTTCGAAGATTGACAAAGCGGCGACAATGATCACCAGCAGAATAGGCAATAATCCCATCGTTGAAATGACCCTGACAAGATGGTTCACTTCTTTTTGGGGCAGATGACCTGAAGCTATGTTATTGCTCACCAACTAGGCTCCTGCTTTTGAATTTGCTTCTTCATCTTGGAAGAAACAGGATAAGACAGCTTGCTCGGTCATATCATCACCGGTCAATTCAGCGACCAACTTCGCACGATGCATGACGTAAAGCCGATTTGAAAGGTTCAAAACTTCTGGCAACTCTGACGAAACGAGAATAATTGCTGCACCGTTGTCGACTAATTCTTTCATGAGATCATAGACCTCGACCTTGGCGCCAACGTCAATCCCGACCGTCGGTTCATCAAACAAAAATATATCGGTTTCCCGGGTTAATCCGCGCGCCAACATGACTTTCTGTCGGTTACCACCGGATAGATTGCCTACTGCACGCTCAATATTGGGTGGCCGCAATTTTAATCGATCAACAATGCCCTGAATGAGCTTTCGCTCGTTCAGTTTTTTCAATACTCGCATCCATGAGAAATCCGTCAAATTGAGTGCGGCCATAGACGCATTTTCGCGAATGGGACGTTCCAGGGCCAAGCCTTCGGCAACCCGATCAGAAGGAAAATAACAGACACCTTTACTTAAACTGATATCCGGGCGCGGGTGCGAGATTTGTTCGCCTTTAACAATGATCTCTCCCTCTTCTAATGCCTCCAGCCCAAATACGGCCCGCACGAGTTCTGATTTGCCGCAACCAACAAGTCCTGCAATACCTGTAATCTCGCCAGCGCGAGCATAGATACTCACATTCTCAACCACGTGATTGGCGAGTGTAAGATTATTAATCTCAAGCAGTTTTTCTGCCGGCTTATGGTCAATTTTTGGAAACAGGACATCAATTTTGCGCCCTGTCATCAATTCCACGAGCTCATTTTCACCGACATCGGCGGCATTGCATGTTTCAATTTTGAGACCATCACGCAATACAGTAATTCTATCACCGATTTCTTTTATTTCGCGCATGCGGTGGGAGACATAAATAATGCCCACACCGTCGGCTTTTAATCGGCCAATCAGTTCGAACAGCTTATAGGTTTCGTTCTCGGTCAGGGATGCAGTGGGCTCGTCCAAAATCAGCAACCTAACATCGGCGAGCAGGGCTTTGGCAATCTCAACCATTTGCTGGTGCGCTCGTGACAATGACGACACGCGTTTTTTGGGATCTAAATCGAAGCCCAACATCTCAATGACTTTAGCGGCACGGGCACTCATCGCCTTTTTGCGAAGGAACCCGGTCGTAGATGTTTCTCGTCCCAAAAAGAGGTTCTCTTCAACCGTCAAATTCGGGATAAGTGAAAACTCCTGAAAAACAGGGCTAATTCCCATGACACGCGCTCGGTGGGGTGTCAGATGAGAAATGTCTTTCCCATCATAGCGAAATGTCCCTTTATCCGGCGGGAATGTTCCCGCGATAACATTTATAAGTGTTGATTTTCCTGCGCCGTTCTCGCCAAAAAGTATATGCACCTCACCACGACGAAGATCGAAATCTACGTTATCCAACGCGAGAACACCGGGAAACTGTTTAGAGATGCCACGCATCTCAAGGATACTTGAAGAAGGAACCTCCTCCCCAGTGTTAGCTGGGGAGGAAATCACTGCATCAAGAACTTGATCTGAATCTTTATACATAGGTTATGATTCTCTCAAGCTATTCGTTGCTTATTCTGCGGTCACAGAATATTCCGGCTTCCATGTCGCTGGCGCGAGTACCAGATCCATGTTGATTTTGTCCGCATTCGCTTTAGCAATCATATCGGGGATTGGCTTCAGGAATGTTTTCAATTCTTTACCTTCAAGAGCGCGGATTGCCATATCGACAGCAATCATGCCTTCAAGTACCGGATATTGCGTCGCAAATCCAAGAATTTCACCACTGTTCATGGCATCGAGCATTGCCTGATTTTCATATGAAGACATGATCATCATGTCATCGCTACGACCGATCTCGGCAACAGCGCCAATCGCGGCTTCAGCAGTCGGAGCTGAACCCCAGATAACATTCATGTCCGGATAAGCCTGCAGAGCGTCCTGGATCAGCTTGAGCTGAACACCAACGCCTGTATCACCAAACATTTCAGTTTCGATTTTCACGTTGCTGCCATCAAGAGCGCGCTGGAAGCCTTCATAGAATGCTTCTGCCCAACCAGATCCTGCAGGACCAGGGAATGCTACAGCGTTTGCCGGCTTACCCTTAAGGTGATCGAGTAGATATGCGCCAGTTTGTTCGCCCATGGTGTCAAACTCAACAAACATTTTTGCTGTTGTTTTTGCTTCTTTAACGGGGTTCACCGTCGCGATAAGCGGCTTGCCAGCAGCAATGCTTTCTTCGAACTTCTTGGCCAGTCCCGCTTCGGAAATCGGACCAACAATGATTGCATCGGCGTCAGAGGCCATGCAGTCATCGATTTGAGACAGCTGACGCGGGAGGTTCTCGTAACCACCAGCTTCAAGCAATGTCATATTGACGCCTTGGCGCTTGGCTTCAGTCACGATGCCGTAGGCAACAGCAACCCAGAAGCTATCTTTCATATGCGGGAAGGAAACGCAAAGGTTCCAAGGCTTGGATGCTTTTTCTAACGGAGAATATGTGGTTTCCACATTCTTGCCCGAGCTCGCATCATAGACCTTTACCGGCCACCAATCATCGGCTGCCTGTGCACTTGCAGCTGTGAGTGCAAATGCACCCAGAGCAGCTGCTACTAACGATGTTTTAAGACTTAATTTCATTATTTTCGCCTCCATGTATTAGCCTTGTTGTGAACGTCGGAAAATGAAATCTAACTTATAGAATTATGACGATTTCATTCAGACTTAATCAGATGATTTACTTGCCGACGTTATTTAACTGTCACCTTCGCTCCTACGCATTTACTTTAAGTGCCGCAGGTATCTTACGAGGAAGTTAGCGAAGCTCCCTCGTTGAAACTAAAGATCATCTTAGCGCTTCTGCTATCATTGTAAAATCTGAAAATCAAAACACTGACATCACTTTTTTCAATATTAAACAATGCTTTTTCACCAAAAAAACACCTTTAGATAGTAAATATTACTGTTATCCCAGAATTTCTTTCGCCTCATCCAGTCCTCGCGTAATTCGATCGAACATCTCGTCGATTTCTTTCTCTGTAATTATAAGCGGAGGGCAAATACCAACGCCGTCACCAGGCATCGGCCGAAGTATAAGATTGTGTCCCAAGATTTTTTCAACAGCTAAGGGCGCCGCTTTTGCGCTGGCGGGATATTGCTCTTTGGTGGCTTTATCAGCCACCAGTTCCAGGCCACCAATCAGTCCGACACCGCGCGCCTCACCAACCAGCGGGTGTTCGCCCAAGGCCTTAAGTCTCTTTTGAAAATGTGGTGCGACACGTTGAACATGGCCTATGATATCGTCATCCTCATATATCTTTAGTGTTTCCAGCGCCACAGCCGCTGCAACAGGGTGTCCACCATAGGTGTTTCCCGTTCCAAAAGTCCCCAATTTGGTACTGTGTTCGACGAATGCGCTATATATCGCGTCCGTAATCAAAACGGCACCAATTGGCAAGTAAGACGAGGAAAGCTGCTTGGCGCATGTCAGGATATCAGGCTTGATTCCATAGGTATCTGATCCCCACATTTCTCCAGTTCGACCAAAACCGCAGATCACTTCATCTGCAATCATCAGCACGTCATGCTTTTTCAGAACCTTCTGTATTTTTTCGAAATAGGTTTTGGGCGGCGTCATAACACCACCCGCGCCCATGACCGGTTCCGCGATGAAAGCAGCAACCGTTTCCGGACCTTCATCCTGTATTTGCTGATCGAGATTTTCTGCCAGCCGTGTGGCAAAGTCCTCTTCTGACTCGCCATCTTCTCCATACCGATAATAGCATGGCGTATCAGTATGGCGGATGCCTTTGATTGCGGGCAGATCCCATCCATCCTGCACATACGGCAGAGCTGTCAACGAGCCAGCCGCCACCGTTACGCCATGGTATGCGCGTTTGCGAGAAATGATCTTTTTCTTCTCCGGTTTGCCGATGGCATTATGATAATACCATACCATCTTGATGGCCGTATCGACAGCTTCAGAGCCAGAATTGACCAGATAAACCTTACTCAGGTCACCCGGGGCCAATTCAATCAACTTTTCAGATAGGTCGATAACCGGCACTGTCGCCCGGTGCGAAAACGAATGCGAAAATGGCAGGACGTCCAGTTGACCCTTAATCGCATCAACGAGCCGTTTTTCACTAAAGCCAAGGCCCGTACACCAAAGCCCCGCAAGACCTTCGATATATTTATTATCTTGGTCATCATAAATGTAAATGCCTTCGCCTCTCGTTATAACAAGAGGTCCTTTTTCCTGATGAACGGCCAAGTTGGTGTATGGATGTAACGAATAAGCCAGATCGCGACCGGCAAGAGAATTTGGTGCATAGTTCATAAGTGTATCTCCGTGATCAAATATCCCGTGGACTGATCGCTTACTTCATTTCGATCACTAAACAAGGACATCGAGTTATATTAAAGTTCGTGTCGATTACTTCTTTTGTTTGTGCTTCAGCACGTAAGAACCAGACTTATCAAGTTTCGCTGACCAACCTGGTTGAACAACAATTGAAGTCGTTGTTTCTTCAATGATAGCAGGCCCCTCAATCTGAGCGCCGGCACCAAGCTTATCACCATCATAAATAGGTGTTTTGGTCCCCTTACCTTTCGCAGAAAAGATCGCTTTACGATGGCCTTTAAGGGCTTTTTCCAACTTGAGACCCTTGCCGAGTTTAAGCGGGTTTGGCTTTTCTATCCGGCCATAAAGCGTGCATTCAACATTCACTATTTCGACAAAATTATGCGGTTCTGAGTAGGTGTAAAGTTCCTCATGGCGCTTATGGAACGCCATTTTCACATCCTCGATAGACTTATCATCAATTTCAAAATTGCCGATTTCAACTGTACACTCGTGCACCTGACCAACATATCGCATTTCAATACTGCGTTTGACATCAATCTGTGACTTCTTGAAACCATCCGCGATGAGATGCTTCGTTCCTTTCGCCTCAAGTTCCTTGAATACCTTGTTAATACGCTTATTCGGCGCGCTACCTTCGAGCCGAACAGGACAAGTCGCCATATAGTTATACTTAACATCCGAAATAATCTGACCAAATGCACAAAGGCCAGAGGCCAGCTTATTCAGAATGACCGTTTTGACACCCATTTCAGAGGCAAGCGCTGTGATATGTGCGGCGGTCGCACCACCTGCACCCACAAAAACAAAGTCACGCGGATCATAGCCACGTTCAACAGAGACGCGGCGAATACCGTTCACCATATTGTTATTCACGATAGTAAACATCCCAAAGGCCGCATGCTCCACCGAAATACCGAGTGGGTCCGCCAAATGGGTCTTAATCGCGTTATAAGCCTTATCCATATCAAGCGGCAGGCGCCCGCCAATCAATCCTTCCGGACTCAAATATCCAAGCACGAGATTTGCATCAGATACCGTGGGCAACTCACCGCCCTTACTATAACACGCAGGCCCAGGGTCTGCGCCCGAACTCTGCGGCCCCATTTGCATGAGGCCCATATCATCAATGTGGCCAATCGATCCGCCGCCGGCGCCAAGCGTTTCCACTTGGATCATCGGCACACCAATTCTATAGCGTAAAAAGTCGATATCTTTGTTGAGGTTTGTAACCCCATCTTTGGTTAGCGTAATGTCGAATGACGTACCGCCCATATCAACGGTTATGACATTTTTGCTGTTGAAAGGTTCTGCCACATACAACCCAGCTTGGGGCGCAGAGGCCGGTCCAGAATTAATCGCGTAAACGGAGCGATCACCCATTACTTCGCCAATGGCAAGACCGCCGTTAGACTGGAAATAACGGACTGGATATTTGGCCCCGAGATCGGAGAAATATTTATCCACAGATTCCACATATTTACGCAAAATCGGAGCTAAATAAGCGTTCGTTATCGCCGTTGAAGTACGCGTATATTCCCGGACTTGCGGATACAAATCACTGCCAACTGTAATGATAACCCCGGGCAGCATTTCGCGCGCAATCTCGGCCGCACGGAGTTCATGTTCCGGATGCAACACAGACCATACAAAAGAAATGGCGACACTTTCGACACCCTCTTTCTTAAACAAACGGCATGCGGCTCTTATATCGGCCTCATTCAATGGTGTTTTAACTGAACCATCAGAGACAACCCGCTCCCGAACACCCTTACGAAGATAGCGCGGCACCAACATCGTTGCCGGAGGATATTCAGGGTCGTAGCGATATCCATCTTCTTTATGGCCTAATCGAATCTCAATCGAATCCTCATGGCCCGCAGTACAAATCAAACCGGTCTTCGCGCCTTTATGCTGAATGAGCGCATTTAGCCCGACAGTCGTACCATTAATGCACAAATCACAATTTGATATTATTTCTTCGATACTTTCACCGATATCTTCAGAAATAAGTTCAAGGCCTGTTTGGATTGCTTTCCTCGGATCAGACGGCGTGGACGGTGTTTTGTACAGTTTGATCTGACCGTTTTGTTCTGCCAAAACGAAATCTGTAAAGGTGCCGCCGGCATCAACGCCCAAGCGATATTTCATACGCATGATATTTTCTTCTCTTTAGTCTATCTAAATAACTAGGCCGCGATGGATTTAGCGCGTAACTTCTTAGTGGCATCTGCGTCCACTTCCAAAGTTTTCGTGCTCTTGATCACGACACCGTAGTCACTTGCCGCGCCCTTAATCGACACCAAACCATTCTTAACGTCATCAACGACTTTTGGAACCTCACGCTCGAACGGATTACCATAGCCACCGCCCCCGGGATTCTTGTTGGTAACTGTGTCACCGGGCTGAATGTCTTCGATAACATTTTCACGTATTATCTTTACCTTGCCCTTACGCTTCACTTCGACGCGACCAACTTTGCTATCAATAAGCGTCGATTTCGCACCGGCAGCACCCATAGCAGGAATATGCCGCCCCTCACCAAAAGTTATAAAAGTCATTTCGCTATCTAACGGCTCAACTTCCCAAGCAGTCCCAGAGCCACCGCGGTACTTCCCTGCACCACCGGAGTCTTCCATCAACGAATATTTATGAATTATGATTGGGTAGGAGTATTCCAAAAGCTCGACATCCCCTGATGTCAACGCCCCGAAACAGCACTCTGGACCACACGCGTGCCAACCGTCCTGCTGCGGTGTCGCGCCGGCACCCGAAATCATGCTCGCCAACACCATGGTGACGTATTCTTCGTCATGTCGTTTATCCCACCCGGTAATATTCAAACCGTTTGAATGCCCCCATGAGGCCGACACTTTCGACGGCATAGCCTGTTCAAATGCCAGACGAACCGCGTCGGTCAATGTCTCCATTGGCGTGGTCGTGCAATTCATATGAGGGGCCGGTTCCTTCGCATTACAAAGGGTGCCTTTTGGGCCCATATTGACGCTGATGCAACGATACAGCCCTTCGTTATAAGGGGGTGGAAGTTGCGCATACATCATCAGCCCGAGATAAACGCCTGAGTAGGAGTTACCCTCATAGGAATTGATGAAATACGGGATCTGCGGCGGACTTGCGATTTCAATATGGCAAGTATCTTTCTTGATCGTTACGGTCGCCGTAATATCAAAGTCACCTAATCCGTGGCCAGCATCTTCAAGAACCGCCGTCCCGGTATACTTGCCATCCGGGACCGTCTTAATTAACGATCGCATATGCTGTTCTGCCATCGACAGAAGTTCATCGATACAGTCGTCAACGACATCCATGCCGTATTTATCGATCAAACCTAGAAGGTTCCGCTCACCTACCTGACAGGCGCCGATCAATGCATTGAAATCGCCTTCCTGATCGCGGCGCGCCCGCATGTTGGTCAAGATCATATTCAATACATCTTTGCGTGGCTTTCCTTTGTCCCAGATTTTTACTGGTGGAATCCGCAAACATTCTTCATAGATTTCCTTAGCATTCGGGTTATAGCCCGCAGGCACTGGCCCGCCAATGTCCGTCAGATGCCCCTTGCAAACGGTCCAGTATCGGAGCTTGCCTTCAAAAAATACTGGCTTGTAAAAACAGACGTCGATCGCATGACTGCCGCCATAGGCTGGATCATTATGCAAGATAAGATCGCCTTCGTGGATATCGTCGCCAAAATATGCGGCGACAACTTTCATCGCCGGGATCAGTGATCCTAGATGGATGGGAATGTCTTGCCCCTGCAAGATCATCTCGGGCTCACCATTAAAAAGGGCCGTTGAGTAGTCATGCGCCAGGTTAAAAACGCTAGAACGAGCGGTTTTCTCCAGGGACAACGTCATCTCTCGTTGCGTGGTCTCGAGGACACCACGAACAACAGATAAAGTGATCGGATCAACCTTGCTCTTGTTTTTTGTCTTCTTTGTCATCTTAACCTCTTATTGAAAAAATGTTGTCCGCCGGCCCAACGGTCTTTTTGATATACTATGCCAATGATGCCCTTACCTTATCGAGCAACGCCCTCCGATCATGACGCGCTGCAAGCGCCTCTTCCATGTCCACTTTTACGAAGCGGGTTTCAGAGTGTGGCTGCAGTTGGCCAATTAGATCCATATCTGCGGAAATCACGGTGCCTACCATGAAATACCCGCCGCCTGACACCGCATCACGATGCAGAACAATTGGTTCTGTACCGCCGGGCACCTGAATGGATCCATAAGGATAACAACCATCAACAATATTAGACGGATCGGAACCCGCGCCGAATGGGCGCTCACGTTCATTGAACTGAATGTGCTGACCCCCTTTGAAACGATACCCGATACGGTCCGCTTCTGGCGCCACTTTCCATGTATCGGAGAAGAAGTTAGTTCCCGATTCCTCGGTGATCCAATGCCAGTAGAGCCCCGGCAAAGCCCTCAACTCGGCAGGATTTCCTGGCAGACGACGAAGCTCTGGAACAACGGTCCTGCCACTCCCCGCCCCGAGGGTTTCAGACAATAACTTCAGTTCATCATCTTTACCGAGCGGGCGGCCTTCAAAACCGCCAAGGGCACCAAGGGCATATGTTGACCTGCTACCTAACACAACGGGAACATCGATACCGCCAGAAATAGCGATATATGCCCGTGCTCCAGACTTTAGATAATCAAATGACAAGACCTGACCCGCCTTTATTTCAAAAGACGACCACGATTCCCGCGCTTCACCATCGACCTTTGGTGGCAAATCGCCACCTGTAACTGCAACGGTAGCGTCTGCCGTGAATTCCAGCTCTGGCCCCATGAAAACCGCTTCAAGAGCAGCCGCACCTTCCTCATTACCAACGAGCATATTGGCAACCCGGAGGGCAAAGCGATCCATGGCACCTGAAATCGGGATACCCAAATGATAATAACCGGGGCGTCCGAGATCCTGAACTGTGGTCGCAAGACCTGGAGAAATGACTTTAATCGCCATAGAGGACCTCCTCGAGCTTTTGGTTGTAGGCATCAATATCTTTATTAAAATCATCGAGAGAAAATGTGACTGTTTTCACTCGCGGCTGATAAGTACCAGCCTCTACTTCAGCGACAATTTTATCATGCGTTGCATGATCAATTGGCGCGAACTTGACGATGTCTCCGGGCTTAAAGAACACCATGAAGTCTTTAAGGTAGCTGATTTCTTGTTTGGGATCGTAAATCGGCATAGGTGTCACACCGAACATCTGATACCCGCCGGCCCCTCGCACCGAATAAATGCAAGAAAAACACCCACCGTACCCTACCGTCTGCTTTGGTGTATCGGTACGGGGCCTGAGATACTTCGGCACCTCAAGCTGGCGCGCGCGATCAACCATCTGATAAAGGAATGGCAACCCTGCCACGAAGCCGACCATTGAAACGAACCAAGGCGCGGAATGATGGGCCTTGATAAATTCATCTGCATTATCAAACCCGTTAATTTTCGCTGCATAATCAAGATCTGTCCCGTTAGGGTCCTGATGGCGTTCGCGAAAGCGCATTAATGTTTCATGCGTCCACGGATCTTTATAGAAGACCGGCACTTCGACAATGCGGGTTTCAATCGTATGATCGGCGTGTTCCGCAGTCGCTTCTATTTTCTTGAGTTCCGCCAACATCTCCTTGGGACTAATCACATCAGGATCAAACTTAATCTGGAAGGATGCATTTGCCGGACAAATTTCTGTAACGCCCTTTATGCCCTTGTCACGAACACCATTCGTCATCGACAAGCTTTTAAAAAGGCTTCGAGAGACATTTCCTCGTCTACTTCAACAAAGATGTGTTCATCGCCGCCGAAAGTGTACCTCGTTTTCATATATTACCCACCTTCCCAGTTATACCTACTCGCCCAACTTAGCCTTATTTTTCTCCAACCAACCCTCAAGCCATCGGGTGTCAAACCGCGCGTTACGAACATCTTCGTCCGCGGCCAAGGCAATAAATAATGATTTTGTCGTCTTCACGCCCTCGGTCTTGAGTTCATTCAGAGCGCGCTGCAAGCGAATAATTGCTCCATTTCTATCCTCATCCCAAACAATCAACTTACCCAGCAACGAGTCATAGAATGGTGGAATGGCATACCCTGCATACAGCATCGTATCAAAGCGAACACCCGGACCGCCGGGCGCGATAAGTTCACTGACGACGCCAGGAAACGGCATAAAGTCCATCGCTGGATCTTCCGCATTAATACGCACTTCAATGGCATGACCGCGTGGAACAATGTCTTGCTGTGCATAGCGTAACGGCTCACCGCCCGCGATACGGATCATTTCCCGGACCAAATCAATACCGCAAATTAACTCAGATACAGGATGCTCGACCTGAATACGGGTATTCATTTCTATAAAATGAAAATCCTGCGTCATATCATCGTATAAAAATTCGACCGTGCCTGCGCCTTTGTAGTTTACCGAAACGGCCAGTGCGACAGCCGCCTGGCAAAGCTTATCCCGAACATTTGCGGGCAGCACCGCAGCCGGTGCCTCTTCCCACACCTTCTGGCGTCGACGCTGAAGCGAGCATTCACGCTCATAACAATGAATGACGTTCTCACCGTCACCGAGTACCTGCACTTCAATATGCCGTGCAGACTCTATAACTTTTTCAATGTAGAGGCCGCCGTCACCAAACGCAGCTTCTGCTTCTGCCTTTGCCTGAGGCGCCTGATGTTCAAATTCGGCCATATCGGCGACGATCCGAATTCCCCGGCCGCCGCCACCCGCCGCAGCCTTGATCATCACAGGAAAACCCGTTTTATCGGCAACTGCTCTGGCTTCTTCAATGTTTTCAATGCGGCCATCGCTACCCGGTACAGTCGGCACGCCAGCCTTCTCGGCGACTTGCCGCGCCGATACCTTATCACCCATCAATCGGATGGTGTCGCCGCTCGGCCCAACAAAGATCATTCCCGCAGCGACCACAGCATCTGCGAAATCTGCATTCTCTGAAAAGAATCCATAGCCTGGATGCACCGCATCGGCTTTGGTACTTTTCGCGGCTTCTATAATTGCGGAAACATTTAGATAAGATTTTGATGCCTGTGCGCCACCAATATTGACAGCTTCATCTGCTAACTTCACTGCGAGAGAGTTAGCATCGGCATCACTGAACACCTGAATAGTATGAATGCCCAATTCTTGCGCGGCACGGATTATCCGTACTGCAATTTCGCCGCGATTGGCGATTAATAGCCTACGAATAGTCATGATAAGTCCCTAGCATTCTAACATGATATATTTGACTTACTCCTGTTCAATCAGAGAGTTCAACTATTGGCTGACCTGCCATCACCGCATCTTCATTTTCAACCAGAAACGAACTAACTGTGCCCGCGGCATCCGACTTTACTTCGTGGAATGATTTCATGACCTCGACCAAGCCAATGACGTCACCGACAGCAACGCTATCGCCTTCGGATTTATATGCCGGATCATCTGGTGTTGGCTTACGATAGAACGTACCGGGAAGCGGAGATAATACCTGTTTGTTTGCCATTTTTCCTCATCCATTGCCAAAAGTTATAAGATTTTTATCTGTAACATTATACCTCATGCGGCCATGTACGGCTGGATGGCCGTACGAACTGCTGTCGCTATTTCAATCGCATTCGGCGTATCTGAATGTACGCATATTGAATCCGCGCGCACATCAATCTGGTTCCCGCTAACAGACGTTACCTTGCCTTCATTAATTGCCCGAACACATTTCGCTGCCGCGCCATCCGCATCGAACGCCTCGTGGACCTGAGAAACGATTAAACTACCGTCATCATTGTAATCCAGGTCAGTGTAAAACTCAGACACGAATTCATGCCCGCGCGCGGGGTACATTGTTTCGTGAAGTGTGCCTATCATGCCAAGCAAAGGTACCTTGAATACATCAGCGGCATCGCAAACCGCGGCGGCAATATGTTCTTGGCTGGCGGCCATGCCATAAAGCGACCCATGTGGTTTGATATGATTGAGGGTCATCCCCTCTGCGTCAAGAAATCCTTTAAGCGCGCCAATTTGATAAATCAGGCAATTCGCCATCTCTTCACGCGACATCTTCATTTCGCGGCGGCCAAATCCCTGAAAATCCGGCAACGACGGATGCGCACCAACTTTCACACCATGCTGCTTCGCAAGCCGTACAGTTTTCCGCATATGGTTGAAATCCGATGCATGAAAACCGCACGCTACATTTGCAATTGAAATAAGAGGCATAAGACCTTCGTCATCGCCCATTTGGTACAATCCGAAACCTTCTCCCATATCACAATTCAACGTAACCGCCATTTTCCATTCCCTTATCGTGTTGTATTGGATTTTTTTATGCGTACAGTTTGGCAACGATTAAGCGGTATTGTAAAATAGAAAAAAATGCTTGATGATATCGATTTTGTAGATGCGCCTAAGGATCGAGTTTATGCCATTAACCTTGAAACAAATTCGTTACTTCATCGCAACAGCAGATTTTGGACAGATATCTCAAGCGGCCAAAGAGTTCAATATTTCACAGTCGACTGTGACTGCGTCCATTCGTCAGCTAGAAGAAGAAGTTGGCATGCCTCTATTTGAGCGCCTGCCGTCAGGTGTTTCACTCACCAATGAAGGTGCGCGATTCTTACAGCATGCACGCAACATCATGGCTGCTGTTAATGAAGCAGTCCAAACACCACTATCAACCGAAATCAATTTGTCGGGCAGCATTCGCGTTGGAATTACTACTACTGTTGCCGGCTATTTTATGCCAAAGCTCTATGTTCGCTTCACACGAAGCTATCCAAACTTAAAACTTGAAATGATCGAGGCTTCCCGGCCAGAGGTAGAAAAAAGTCTTTTAAAGGGGGATCTCGACATCGCCGTCATCCTGGTGTCAAACTTGGGAGATAAGCAACACCTTAAGTTTGAAACCTTGGTCCGCTCGAAGCGACGTCTTTGGCTCCCATCAAATCATCCACTACTTGAAGCAAAAACCATTACTTTTGGTGACGTAGCCAAGGAATCCTACGTCATGCTGACCAGTGATGAAGCAGATCAGACGGCCGGTAAGTATTGGATGCCGACAGGGCTTAGCCCGAAAACAATTTTTACGACATCGGCTGTGGAGGCCGTAAGAAGCATGGTGGCTGCGGGCGTGGGGGTCACAATATTGTCCGATATGGTGTACCGCCCATGGTCACTTGACGGCCAACGAATTGAAACAGTTATCCTTGGGCGGGATATTCCAACGATGGACGTCGGTTTAGTATGGAACCCTGATAATCAGATGTCCCCCATGACAAAAGCTTTCATGGATTTTATGCATCTTTCGTTCAGCGGTGCCGGATCAGAATAAATTTATTGTAAAACAACCATCTTTGCGGAGAAGAAAAATGAAGCTGAAGAATAAGATTGCCATTGTTACCGGTGGCTCGCGCGGAATTGGTGCCTGTATCAGCAAACGGCTCGCGAGCGAAGGTGCGATTGTCGTGGTTGTTGCACGGTCCAGAAAGTCAGAAGCCGATGCATTAGTTGACACTATCAAGTCTGATGGCGGCCAAGCCCACGTCCATATGATTGATTTATCGACACCCGCAAATTGTCAAAAGCTGGTTGATCAGGTTGTCGAGGAATTAGGCCGCGTCGATATTTTAGTCAACAACGCTGGAATTTTTACGCCGACTCCTATTGAAGAAACGACTGAAGAAATTTGGGACCAGCAACTCGACATCAATCTCAAGTCGGTTTTCTTTCTCAGCAAGGCTGCCATCGCAGACATGAAAACTCGCAAAAGCGGGAAAATTATCAATGTGACGTCAATTGCAGGAGTTGGGGGTTTTCCGAATTCAGCCGCTTATTGTGCGTCTAAGGGCGGGCTCGTCAATATGACCAAGGCTATGTGCCTGGAAGTCGCGAAGTTCGGCATTAACGTCAATGCGGTAGCGCCCGGTAATATTAAAACAGAGATCAATGCAGACCTGAGAAAAGTCGAAGGTTACGACGAAAAAAATGCGTCCCTCACACCGAATGGTGTCGGGCATTTGGATCCGGAAGAGCTCACCGGCTCAGTCGTGTTCCTCGCCTCCGACGACGCCAACTCTATCCACGGAGTAAACCTTCTTGTCGACGGAGGATGGGCAGCCTGGTAGCAGAATTTTTCATTTCGGACATTGAAATTAGTGTCGGGTTCTAGATAATAGGCGTTTCGCATAAAGACTGTATTGTCCCATAATCGACTGAATTGATTGGCAAAAACATGAATAAGAAAGCTGATAGGGCCGAAGTCCTCATTATCGGCGCAGGTGTATCGGGCGCTATTGCCGCAAAACATCTTGCTGAGGCTGGGGTCCGTGTTGTTTGCCTGGAGCAAGGTCGTAAGGTTGAGCCGGAAGAGTTTTATGGCGATAAACCAGAATGGGAATTAATGTCTCAAAAGCGTTGGCACCCTAATCCAAATGTCCGTGACCAACCCACAGATTATCCGATCGACGTCTCTGAATCTGATGTTAATCCGCTAATGTACAGTGCCGTTGGTGGCAGCAGTGTAATCTATGCGGCGCATTGGCAGCGTTTCATGCCGTCGGATTTTCGCGTTCGCACACTCGACGGAGTCGCGGATGACTGGCCTTTTAAGTATGAAGACCTTGAGCCCTTTTATGATCTTGTTGATATTGAAATGGGTGTGTCCGGGTTAGCAGGTGATCCGGCTTATCCGCCTATGTCACCTCCCCCTTGCCTCCCCACCCGATCGGCGCTATCGGCAGGCGGGCGGCTAAAGGTATGAACGATTTGGGTTGGCATTGGTGGCCAGCGCCGCAAGCCATTCCATCCCGCCCTTATCGCAATCTCAGTCAATGCGCTCGGCGGGGGACCTGTATGCAAGGCTGCCCGGAACAAGCCAAGGCGTCGACCGACCTAACCCATTGGCCGGACGCCTTAAAATCCGGCGCCACCCTGATCACCGGCGCGCGAGTACGCCAAATCACTATGAACGCCCAAGGAAAGGCAAACGGCGCGATCTATCTGGATCGTGAGGGAGCTGAACAATTTCAAGCTGCAGAAACCGTTATTCTATGCGCGAACGGTATAGGTACACCGCGCTTGTTGCAGCTTTCGGCCACAGCCGCATATCCAGACGGGTTGGCAAATTCGTCTGGCCTCGTTGGTCGCAATTTGATGATGCACCCGTTCGCTGCTGTTGTTGGATATTTTGACGATCCAATGGAGAGCTGGGTTGGACCCGCTGGTCAGGCAATCCATTCGATGCAATTTTATGAAACCGATGAAAAGCGCGGCTTTGTTCGGGGCGCAAAATGGAATGCCATGCCAACAGGCGGACCGCTTGGCATGCGATCTGTTTACGGCGGCAAACCACTTGAAGAATCTTGGGGCGCAACTCTACATCAATCAACAAAGAAGCGCTTCGGTCGATCTTTCGAATGGGGGATTATTGCGGAAGATTTGCCAAGCCTCGACAATCGGGTTGTCTTGGATGATACCTTGATAGATTCTGACGGCATTACCGCCCCTAAAGTAATCTATAAAAACTCAGAGAATACTGAACGCTTGTTGGCCTTCCATCTTGAACGCGCCAAAGAAGCGATGATGGCATCTGGTGCAACGGATATGTCGACGACCGAGTTGATGCGCGATTGCGGATGGCATCTGATGGGGACCTGTCGCATGGGGAATGATCCGAAGAATTCCGTTACCAACCAATGGGGTCAGTGTCACGACGTGCCCAATTTATACATTTTTGATGGCAGCTTGTTTGTCACCTCGTCAGGCTTCAACCCGACGGCCACTATCGCTGCAATTGCGTTGCGTTGCGTGGCTCATATGATTGAAAACCGTAGCTCCGTAGTGGTGGCATCATGATTGATCAAATCTTGACTAACCTCGAACATGAAACCTTCGCCACCTTAGCGGATGTATTGATCCCTGCAGCAGAGTCAATGCCATCATTTAGCGACCTAGGCGCGCATAAAACCCATGTAGAAAGAGTGTTGACGTTGCGCCCCGAACTTCAGGCAGACCTGCGTCGAGCCTTGGCAAAGGTGAATGCCTCGTTACCCAACGAAGCACTTGAAAAACTGAATATGGGTGATCCGCAAGCCTTTGGTACACTCGGCCTTGTTGCCTCGTCAGCATATTATCTGGATACTGAAGTTCGCGACTTACTTGGATATCCGGGGCAAATCAGTCGACCAGCAAGCCCGGAAGAAGAGCACGACTACCTAATTGATGACTTGCTTCAACCTGTTATTGACCGAGGGGCAATTTATCGTAAAGCCCCTGATTAAAGTGCAAGGTAAATGGTGTTTTAATTACTTAGTTTGATTGGCTCCACACAGAGGCATCGTAAAAGCAGATGCGCCAAATCAAAATTTTGAATTTTCCATACCGCGTCACATTTAATAGCCTTTTAACGAGAGATATTTTGCAACGCAGCCCTTTAATGGGAATGCATCGCTAGGAATCATCGCTAAATGCAAACAACACCTGACAAAATCCCTCCAAGCCCGCTTGTTTTGGCAAATAGTGTTGACGAAGCGCTTACCGTTCTTAAATCAGCAGGCCCAAATTCCGTTCTACTAGCTGGTGGTACCTGGCTGATGCGCGCCAAAGCACGCCAGGAAGCCACGGATCAGGTATTTGTCTCTCTTTCCCGCATTGAAGAACTACAAACGATTGAGATTAATGAAGATGCGATCAATTTGGGTAGCATGGTCACACATGATTCTTTATCCAAAGCATTAGTTGGCATGCAAGACCCTGCAGGGCTATTTCAGGCCGCAAACAAATCCGCTAACCCCGCAGTTCGTCGCATGGCGACAATTGGTGGAAATATCTGTACGACCGTTTTTCCGGCCGCCGATTTACTGCCGATGCTTTTGTCCCTGAATGCGTCTGTAAAACTAAAGAGTCTGTCTGGATCACGAAATATTCCACTCGCCGATTTTGTTGCAACCGGTCGTCAGTCAACGCACGATGAATTGCTCACCAATATTCATATCCCTCGCTGTGGTCACTTTAGTTCACATAGCCGAATGTTGATGCGAAAGGCTGGAGAATATCCGGTTGCCAACCTCAGCCTTTGTGCCGGTTTCGACCCTACCGGCATAGTAAACTATGCACGCATTGTTGTTGGCTCGGTAGAAACGCGTCCAAAACAATGGATTGGATTGGAACGCGCCATTTTAGGCGCACGCATTGCCGCTACCGACGTGAAAGCTCTCGCGAAATCTTATGTTGATGAGTTCGATGCGCGCGACGATACAGACGCCCCCGGTTGGTACCGCAAAAGAATGTTGCCCGTTCTTGCTGCTAGAGCGTTTAAAGAGGTCGCCTCAGAATATGATAGGAGTACCCGATGACCGTCAATCTGGCTATTAATGGCGACGCGAGTACTTACGAGGGAGATCCGCGTACCTCCCTGTTGGACGTACTCCGCAACCATTTCCGCCTGACCGGAACAAAGGCTGTTTGTGGCGAAGGTTTTTGCGGCGCTTGCACTGTTCACGTCAATGGCAAACCCATCATGGCTTGTCTGCAACCGATCGGGGTTCTTGACGGCGCTGAGGTCACCACCATTGAAGGCATTGCGCCATTAGATGAACTCAATGCTGTCCAACAGGCTTTTGAGGACTTTGATGTTGTCCAATGCGGCATGTGTTTTCCCGGCATGGTTATGAGCCTGTCCGCATTCCTAAAAGAAAACCCAAACCCCGAACGTGATGAAGTGAAGTCTGCAATGACTGGAAATATCTGTCGATGTACGGGCTATGAACGCATTATTGATGCCCTGATGTCGGTACAGGGGCTAGAACAAGTTTCCTCACAAAAATCAGAAAAGGTCACGTCATGAGCGGCAAATTCAATTCGAATAGCGCTGTCATGAACTTTCCGCGTCGTGACTCACAAGATAAATTGCGGGGCCGCACCAAATATACAGTGGACATGGAAAACTCAGACGTTCTTCATGCAGCGTTATTACGTGCTGAGGTCCCAAGCGCACGCTTGATCAGCATTGATACGTCAGAGGCAAAAAAAATGCCCGGCGTAAAAGCGATCGCGACCCACTTGGATGCTTCGGGTCTTCACGGCATTGGTATTTCTGACCACCCCATTTTTGCCCGTGATGTTATCCGATATCATGGTGAGCCAATAGCAGCTGTGGCGGCCTTAACGAGGGCACAGGCTGAAGCAGCAATCGCGGCAATAAAAGTGACGTTTGAAAAAGACGACGCTGTCCTAACCATGGAAGATGCGCTGAGTATAGACGCACCGCTTGTTCATCCAGATTGGGAAAATTACGAAATCCTTTTTGATGGCGCCGCTCGAGGAGGAAACGTCGCCTGGGAAGCGACCGTTCAACGTGGCGACACAAATGCTGCGTTCTCTCGTGACGATGTCACAATAGTTGAAGGATGCTACCGGGTTGGCCGGCAAAGCCACGTACCGTTTGAACCCCGCGCAGTGGTCGCCTCATTTGAGGACGGTCGTTATCATATTCAAACATCGACACAAGTGCCATGGACTGTCCGGCATGTCACGGCGAAGGTCTTGGGCATCCCGGAGGCGCAAATACAGGTTACTGTACCTGCCGTCGGTGGCGGTTTTGGCCTGAAATTCGATTGTTCTTTAGAACCCTATGCCGCCATACTGGCCAAGAAATCGGGTCGGAGTGTCTCGCTCTATAACTCACGGCGGGAGGAGCAAATGACCTGCCTTTGCCGTGAAAATGCGGAAATCCGCCTTCGTTCGGCAGTTACCAAAGAAGGTGAAATTGTCGGTCGTGAAGCAACAGTTCTGATGGATTGTGGCGCCTATGGCGGAGAGCAGGTATTTCTTACAAGCATGACGGCACACACACTTGGGGGCAATTACAAGCTTGGTTCGGTGCGCATCTCAAGTCGCGCTATCTACACCAATACCCCGCCTAACGGTGCGTTTCGCGCCTGTAATGGCGTCTACAACACCTTCGCGCTTGAACGTCATACGGATGAAATTTGCAGCGCAATTGGCATGAACCAGATTGAATTTCGCCGTCGTAACGTTATTGGCAATGGCGATATTGGCGCTACGGGTCAGGTGTTCGAGGGAGATGTTCTCCGGCCAATGCTTGAACAACTTCTCGAAAAATATCCCATCGGTGATACACAAGAAGTTCTTCCCGATGGTCGGCTATTTGGACGCGCGACAACAGTCGGCACTTGGTTTATCTTTGTTGGACCATCGGCGGCTACGGTGAATTTGAATGCCGATGGCAGCGCGACCCTTGTGACATCAGGCGTCGAGATCGGCTCCGGTACCATGATGCAGTCACTGCCGCAGATGGTTGCGGCCAGTCTTGGTCTCCATCCAAGCGATGTGATCGTGAAAACAGCAGACACCGATGCTTCCGGCCGCGATTTGGGCGTCGGTGGCGGTCGCACAACAGTGTCAATTGGTGCCGCGAGCATGGCCGCCTGCGAAGAAGTGAGAGAAAAACTGCTTTCAGTCGCCAGCCAAATGTTACAAACCAAGGCCGAAGATTTGGTCCTGAAAAACGGACGGATAGAAATTAAGGACCGCCCTGGATCCGGCGCGACCATTCAAACCGTTGCCCAGCAAGCAGAGCTTGATTTTGGCCCCATTTCTGGAAGCGGCGCTTTCACCAATCCCGGAGTAAAGGCGATGCCCGGTTGCGCCTCAGGTCACTTTATCGAGGCAATAGATATTCCTGTTTTTGCCGTACATGATTGTGAAGTCGCCGTTGATCCGGATACAGGTCACGTCGAAGTACTGTCGTACCGCATCATTCAGGATGTGGGACGCGCCTTGAATCCACGCGCCATCCACGGCCAGATACAAGGAGGTATTGTCCAAGGATTGGGCTATGCCCTTCAAGAGGAAATTACCATAAATGCCGATGGCGCGTTTGATCAAACTGGTTTCGAAACCTACAGGCTTCCACTCGCCGGTGATGTTCTGCCCATAGATTTTGAACTATTTGAGGGAGCCCCCTCTTGCGGACCATTGGGCACTAAAGGCGCGGGCGAAGTTCCGATCCTGAACGTCGGCGCATCAATTGCCTGTGCTGTTGCCAATGCAACAGGTAAAGCGGTTTCTGAATTGCCCCTTACACCGCCCCGTGTTTTAGCGCTTTTGGATGATGACGGGTACACCGGATTATCACTCACGCACATCAGCAGTGAATGGCACAAAAACACCCTAGGCAGGACATCGTCATACTAACTTTGTAGTTAAGATAAATCAGCTACATCCATTTTATTCAAAGCCTTTTACTCGTCACAAGACGTGGCACGTTCTGATTTATTATTGAAAGGCCTCATCAAGCACTTTGCCGTCACGGACAACTTCGACACCGTCAAGTGATACTGTGCAATTTCGGAGCGGGATATCCATATGACAGGCCGTTGTGCGCGAGCCTCCCGCCTCGTTATTTGGACCCAGAGAAAAGAGAAAATTACCTTCGTAAGCCCGCGCATCCATACCAATCGTCGCTTCGCGGTCATATAAACCCAGTGTCGATCTCTTTGCCCTAGGTTGCAGTCCCCAGCCTATATGCGACATCGCATAGGCTTCCGGATCTTTAAACGAGTCCATATATTCTGACAATAACTCCGCTTCCCAACCGCCACTGATATCGACAGCGTAACCGTTCGACATTTCAACAATAATTGATTCTTGAAGGTAAGATTTCTGCGGCAACAGAATGTCACCTTTATCGATAATGATCCGCCCTTCACTGCCGCCTTCATTGGGAAAGCTGAAAAGAAACCCACTTGGCCAATGATCCCATCGCCCATGGCTCGTCTACGAAGCCATATTCTCCTATCACCGGAAACTCCCCTAATTGGCAGGTAAGATCGGTTCCAGCGGGAGAGGTCACTTTCATGACACGGGCTTGTTCAAATACTTTCTTTGCTTTCAGGACACGAGTTTTATCTTCAACTGTCGGTATCATACGCGCCAAAACTTCCGGTGGCTCCACCGCAAGGAGGATCTTTGTTCCTGTTTCAAGAATTTCCATTTGTTCAGGCGAGAACAACAATGTCATCAAGTCCAGTACAATGTCGCTTTGCTTGAGGGCCTCAATTACCGCAGTGTTACCAGTCAATGGAGTCGTGCCCAAATAAGCAAGCGGATCGCGGCTTAACGCTTTTTCCCCATTCACGGGGGGCAAATCAATCCTGCTAACGATCGCCCCAAAAGACTGAACCGCGATTGTCGCCGTTGAAAGAGTTTGTGGATGCGTATTAATCGACGTCAGAATGGTAACTATTTGGCCTTTCTGCAGCTCTGAAAGTTTCAGAACTTCAGTCCAAGCTGTAATCATCTGATAGTCGCTAACCGGCATTTTTGCTTCCTTTCCAGTCTTGGGGCATTTCAGGGAATACTGAAATTTTCATCTATGAACACCTCCTGAAATGCGAGTGTCCATCTCCAGATTATTTATTAGTAAGGCTTATTTAGGTGCAGTGAATCTTGGCTAAAATTTATCTATTGATTTTAAGCGGCGAGCTTACCGAGATGCAAGTGCCGTTGTATGAATGACCACTGAATTTTCCGCCCTTTTCTGCTAAATACCTTTGACCACAATCAATGTTGAGCCAGTACACTCAGCCTATGTTATCATTCGGTTCGGGGCTTTGGCATATCCGGTTTGTTAGGCCAGACTAAATCCTACTCTCTAAGGGAGCGGCATGAAATGAAATTAAAAACCATCCTGACGATCGGTGTCATGGTTGTTGCCGTTGCGGCTGGGGGTTATTACTGGTGGCAACAACAGCAAAGCGATCTACCTGATGGGTTCGTCCGCGCCAATGGGCGAATCGAGGCGGAGCGAGTAGACGTTGCTCTCAAATTTGGTGGACGGATTGCTGAAGTTTTGGCTGACGAAGGGCAAATGGTTGCGTCCGGTGATGTTGTCGCTCGCATTGACTCCACTGAGCTAGAAGCAGAAATCCGTGCCGCCGAAGCGGCTACTCGTCAGGCCGAACAGGAGCTAGCGCAGGCAAAGGCTTTGGTCGCTCAGCGTGAGGGCGAAGTGACCCTTGCCCAAGCTGAGTTAAAGCGCACAGAGACCCTGATATCGCGCGGATATGCAACCGGACAGACGTTGGATCAGAGACGTTCACAAGAGATCACCGCGGTTGCGGCACTAAATACCGCGCATGCTCAAATTGCCTCTGCCAAGGCAGCAATAGAAGCATCGGAGGCGAAAGTCGCAGCCCTGAAGGCAAATCTCGCTGACTATACTTTGACCGCCCCTAGAAACGGCCGTGTGCAATATCGCTTAGCCCAGCCCGGCGAGGTTCTCGCGGCGGGCGGGAAAGTAATCACCCTGCTTGATCTGACAGATGTCTATATGGATGTTTATCTACCCACTGATGATGCGGGCCGGCTCCGCTTTGGGGCCGAAGCACGACTGATCCTTGATGCCGCACCACAATATGTGATCCCGGCATCTGTTGAATTCGTCGCCTCCGAGGCGCAGTTCACTCCAAAGTATGTTGAAACCGAAAGCGAACGCGCGAAGTTGACATTTCGCGTCAAATTGCAAATACCGGCAGAAGTTCTCGAGAAATATCAAGAGGTAGTGAAAACTGGCGTTCCCGGATTTGCCATTGTCCGCGTTTCTCCAGACGCGGAATGGCCGGAAATGCTGACAGTTAAACTGCCATGACTAAATCGGCTTCCGACATGGTCGCCACCCTCACCAGCGTAACCCACCGCTACGGGGCGACCGCAGCGCTTGAGGATGTGTCGGTTGCAATCCCCATGGGCCAAATGGTTGGCTTAATTGGACCTGACGGTGTCGGAAAGTCCACATTTCTGGGACTGATTGCGGGCGTGCGTCGACTACAAAACGGTACGGTAGAAGTGCTCGACGGCTCGATGAGTGACCGGGAGCATCGTGATGGGGTTTGCAGACGCATCGCTTACATGCCGCAAGGACTCGGGCGAAACCTCTATCCGACACTTTCAGTCATTGAAAATATAGATTTTTTTGGTCGTCTTTACGGCCAGTCGGCTCAGGAGCGCGCCACACGCATCACTGATCTGCTGAGGAGCACGGGACTTGCGCCCTTCATGGATCGCCCGGCAGGCAAGCTTTCCGGAGGAATGAAGCAAAAGCTTTCGCTTTGTTGCGCACTTATCCACGATCCCGATTTACTGATCCTCGATGAACCGACAACCGGTGTCGATCCTCTATCACGCCAACAGTTCTGGCAACTAATCGACCGCATTCGCGCGCGGCGTCCCGGCATGAGCGTCATTACCGCAACGGCCTATATGTCGGAGGCCGAGAGGTTCGAACACCTGATTGCCATGAATGCAGGCCACATCCTCGCTATCGGAACGCCAGAAGAATTGATGTCACAGGCTGGCACCGATACACTTGAATCAGCGTTTATCGCGCTATTGCCTGAAGAAGATAGGCAGGATCATCAAACTATTACGCTGCCTTCGCGTAAAGCTCAGGATGGCCCACTTGCTATTGAGGCCGACGGTTTGACTATGCGTTTTGGCGACTTTACTGCGGTCGACCAAGTCAGTTTCCGCATTGAGCCAGGCGAGATTTTTGGCTTTCTCGGGTCAAACGGCTGCGGTAAGACCACGACCATGAAGATCTTGACCGGACTTTTGACGGCGACCGAAGGCGATGCAAAGCTCTTCGGCAAACCCGTCGGCACCGATGGCTTAGCGACACGACGGCGCGTTGGGTACATGTCGCAATCTTTTTCTCTTTATTCGGAATTATCGGTACGACGTAATCTGGCACTGCACGCCGATTTGTTCCACTTACCCCGCGCAAGCCGCGATGTGCGTGTCGACGAACTGATTACACGATTTGATCTAAGCGACGTGGCGGATGCTATGCCTGAAAGTCTTCCACTAGGCGTGCGCCAGCGCCTCCAATTGGCTGTGGCGGTTCTGCATAAGCCCGAGTTACTGATCCTTGATGAACCAACTTCCGGCGTTGATCCAATAGCTCGTGATGCATTTTGGGCTTTGTTGATCGAGTTATCACGCAAGGACGGTGTGACGATTTTCATCTCCACCCATTTCATGAACGAAGCCGAGCGGTGCGACCGCATCTCGCTGATGCACGCGGGTAAAGTTCTGGCTCAGGGTACTCCCGATGCATTGCGTCAGCAGCGCGATGCCGCGACACTCGAAGAAGCATTTATTGCTTATTTAAAGGAGGCTGGCGCCGAGGATAATACACCCAATGAAGAACTTGACCTTCCCACGACGACCGGTCAGCGCGCCGCCAAAATCGGATGGGTGTCCCCTTCCCGTATCTGGGCATTCGCTCGGCGCGAGACCATGGAAATTCTGCGCGATCCAATTCGGCTGGTTTTCGCGCTGCTTGGCCCGATCGCCCTAATGCTAGCTATGGGATACGGCATCACTTTTGATGTCGAGAACTTGTCCTATTCAACATTAGATCAAGACCAGTCCCGTGAAAGCCGGATGCTGCTCGATTCAATTTCGAGTTCGCGCTATTTTGATGAACGACCCCCGATAAAGGATTTCGCCGAACTGGATCGCCGCATGAAAGCCGGTGATATCTCGCTTGCGATAGTCATCCCCCCCAACTACGGCCGAGACCTCTTGGCGGGCCGAACACCAGAAATTGGTGCGTGGCTGGACGGGTCGAATACGACGCGTGCAGAAACAGGACGCGGATATCTACAGGGTGCGCTGTATTCGCACTTAGGTGATATATCAATGCGGGAATACGGTGAGATACCAAGCTACTACCCTGCGACTGTTGAACCCCGCTTCCGCTACAATCAGGCATTCCGTTCGCAATATGCGATACCGCCCGGCGTGCTAATGATGCTGTTAATCATGATCCCGGCCATGCTTACAGCACTCGGCGTAGTGCGTGAAAAGGAAATGGGCTCAATCGTCAATCTTTATGCAGCCCCAGTTCATAAAATCGAGTTCCTGCTCGGAAAGCAACTACCCTATATTGGCGTTGCAATGGTTAGCTTCGTTAGCCTTGTTGTCCTGATGCTTACAGTGTTTGGTATTGGAATGCCGGGCAGCTTTCTGGCATTGGTCGTCGGGGCGCTATTGTTCACGGCAGCTGCCACGGCATTTGGCCTCGTCGTATCGACATTTGTTCGCTCCCAAATCGCTGCGATTTTTGCGACAGCGATTATTGTCATGATCCCAACCGTCAATTTTTCGGGCATGATGTATCCGGTCTCCACCCTCGAAGGCGGCGCGCGGTTCATCGGTCAGGCTTTCCCTGCACTTTATTTTCAGCAGATTAGCGCGGGAGTCTTCAACAAAGGTCTCGATTTCGCGATATTGCTTCCCAATCATCTGATCCTTGCCGGATTTTGTATCCTCTTCTTGGCGACCGCAACTGTATTCTTGCGTAAGCAGGAGGCCTGAGCCATGCGCTGGATTACCAACATATACCGCCTGGGCGTAAAGGAATTATTCAGCCTTCTGCGCGACCCGGTGCTGATGGGCCTGATCTTTTACACCTTCACATTTGCGATCTACACCGTCGCCCACGGAGTACAGACCGAGCTGCACAATGCGTCCATCGCTGTTGTAGATGAGGATCGGTCGGAACTGTCGGGACAGATCACCGGAGCGTTTCTGCCCCCGTACTTTAAAACGCCGGAGGTGATTGATTTAAGCGCGGTCGATCCGGGCATGGACGCGGGCCGATACACTTTTGTGCTGGATATCCCCCCTGATTTTGAGTCAGACGTGTTATCAGGACGCATTCCTGAAATCCAGTTGAACGTCGATGCGACCGCGATGACGATTGCCGGTAACGGGGCAACTTACATTTCCAGCATCGTCAATGCCGAACTGCTGAAATTTGTTAGTAGATCCAGTGGCGCTGTGGTTTTACCAGTCGATTTACGGGTGCGAGCTAAATACAACCCAAACCTCGATTCCACTTGGTTCATGGCTGTGATGCAGATCATCAACAACCTCACAATCCTCGCAATTATCCTGAGCGGCGCCGCCGTAATCCGCGAGCGTGAGCACGGAACCCTCGAGCATCTGCTGGTGATGCCGGTTACCTCCAGCGAAATCATGTTGGCCAAAATCTGGGCAAATGGGTTGGTGATTGTACTTGCGGCGGTGCTCTCGCTGCATTTTGTCGTACAGGGGCTACTCGGGATACCTATCGTCGGTTCGATTGCGCTCTTTGCGCTTGGTTCCGCCGTATATCTTTTTGCCGTAACCGCAATGGGTATTACGCTTTCGACGCTAGCGACAACGATGCCACAGTTTGGGTTACTTTCTATCCCGGTTTTCGTTGTAATGAACCTGTTATCGGGAGGTATCACACCGTTAGAAAGCATGCCAGAGGCACTGCAAAACACAGTACAGGTATTGCCTTCCACGCATTTCATCAAGTTCGCGCAGGCCGTTCTATATCGTGGCGCGGGGATTGAGATTGTTTGGCCTCAACTGCTGGCAACTACAGTGATTGGGGTAGCCTTCTTCGCTTTCGGCCTAGCTCGTTTCAGGGCAACACTCGCCTCTGCGAGATGAAGGTTGGTGTGGATTTTGTCATCTAAAAACGCGGCGTTAGCTTTTCCGACGCAAGAATTAGCTGAACGGCGGTAACTTGCCGCCCGAATCTTTGTCTTTTGAATTTTTCTTTTTTAATGCTTCAAATCCCGTGATTACATCGAGAAGCTCATTGGTAATCTCTGACTGGCGTGCGGACCGGACAGCCTGAAGCATTTCCTCATGGCGGTCATCAATAGCCCGTTCTGCTTGCTGCATGAGGGAAAGCCTAGCAGCATTTTCCGTTGCAATGGCCTCGGCGGCAGCGCGAAACAGGCTGGCGAAAAGGTGATTTCGGATCAGTGCCGTAAAAATTGCAGCATCATCCATCATCAGGATTGGTAAGGAGCGGGATTCCCATGGCCGTTTTGCAAGGTCCGTCAGGAATGTGGAAGAGAGCGGCAGTAACTCTTGCGTCTTCGGTGCCTGAAGAATGTGGCCGCTCCGCTGCATATAGATCAACGTCAAGGCAATCTCGCTCATCTGAATCTGCGCGCGATACTCATCTAAAGCTACCAAAATCTCGCCCGCAAGCCGACCGATACCATCGGGCGAGGCTGGCGGTGTAAAGCGGTTCGAAACGTCAAGTCCAAGGCCGCACAACGCATCCTCCATTTGTGCCCCAACAGCAAGAATATGCCAACTATTTGCGCCCACATGCGCCTTGGCTGCGGCGGCAACGGTCTCGTTATATCCGCCGCAAAGACCGTGGTCCGAGCCGAAAACCAGAGCAATTCTCGGCGCACGGCGATCCACATCCACGCTTATATCAGGGAGCCGCGCAGACATCGCAAAAACCTGCAATCCTTGCAGAACGGTCTCATGATAGGACTTGATTGAGGCCGCCGCGCGATCATAAGGAGCAGCGTTCACGGCAGAGAGCGTCTTCATCGTCCGCACGATACTGCGGATGCTTTGCAAGGTTGACATGCGATGGTTTAGCGTTTCAAGGGTCTGTGCCATCACCCTCCCCTTTTTCAAATTCGGCAAGCGCGTCCCGTGCGAAGTCAAGGATGGTTTGCTTGTCTTCTTTTTCAAGCTTTTCAAGTGCCATGATCCTATCGGCAACTAGGCCAAGCCGGGTCCGCGCCGTCTCGCGCAACGCTGTCATCGCCGCTGCCATTTCATTTTCGGCAATGCCATCAAGCAGACCGTTCATTGCCGCCAGCAGGATCGTCAACTGTTCAGGTGCAGGGATCGGATCACGTTCGGGCTGTCGGAGGGCCCCGCGAACCGCGCTTCCCCGCATCAGGCGTTTCTTCGTCTCCTCATCCAACCGGGTGCCAAAGCGGGCGAAGCTTTCCAGTTCCTCGAACTGCGATAGAGTCACACGAATATTCCCGGCGACCTCCCGAAATGCCGGGCTCTGCGCTTTACCGCCAACGCGGGAAACGGATTTCCCGAGATCAACGGCGGGAAACTGGTTCTTCCGAACCAGATGAGGCGATAGATAGACCTGACCATCGGTGATGGAAATCAGGTTAGTTGGAATATAGGCGGAAAGATTGCCAGCCTGTGTCTCTATGACGGGAAGTGCCGTTAACGATCCCCCGCCATGCGACGCGGAAAACTGTCCGGCCCGCTCTAGGAGGCGGGCATGAACATAGAAAATATCGCCGGGGTAGGCCTCCCGTCCCGGCGGCCGACGCAACAGCAGAGAAAGTTCCCGGTATGACTGCGCATGGCGCGTAAGGTCATCATAAATAACCAGAACATCGCGTCCCTGATCAGAAAAATACTCAGCCATTGTCGTCGCTGCATAAGGCGCAATATAGCTCAGCCCCGGCGTTTCCTCACCACTTGTCACCATGACAATGGTATTTTCCATCATCGCGCTGTCTTTAAGCGCGCCAATGACTCGCGCCACGGCATCGCCGCGTTGGCCAATGGCGCAATAGATACAGATCACACCGGTCGTCACCTGATTGAGAATGGCATCGACGGCGATTGAAGTTTTACCGGTCTGCCGATCACCGATAATCAGTTCACGCTGTCCCCGGCCGATCGGTACCGCCGCATCAATCGCCTTTAGACCGGTCGACAGAGGGCGCGTAATTTCAACGCGGGAAAGGATTGCCGGGGCGTCCGCTTCCACCGGTCGCAACTGCACGCCCTTTATTGGCCCCAGATCATCCAACGGCTTTCCCATCGCATCCACAACCCGGCCCAGCAGCTTCTCGCCCACTGGCACACTCACCACCTTGCCCGTCCGGCGCACATCATCACCGACTGCAACATTATCTGAAGGCCCCAAAAGGATCACCCCTAGCCGCGTCGGTTCAAGATCAAAAACAATGCCCTTCACGCCAGACGCAAAAACTACAAGTTCGTCCGAAAGCGCCCGACCAAGGCCGGATACCATGACAATCCCGGCGCTAACCTCCGATACCTTGCCAATTTCATTGACGGTAGGCTGTGGTGCGGGACCGGATATCAGTTCTTCGATAAGAGCGAGCGCATCCGAACCGGCCAGACCATTGTTGCTGGGGAGTTTCATGATCCACCTTTTCGATGTATCGTTTGTGTCGCCAGACGTTCTTCCAGCATCCCCTCAAGCCCGTCGATATAACTCTCAATCGTCCAGCCGATCCGCGCGCCACCAAGTTGTAAAATGACACCAAGTGATTGATCCCCGTCCGTCTCGAACTTCAGCGGCACGCCCGCAACCAGCTTGTGAAAGCTTTTCGTAAACCGGGTGCGGGATTTTTCCGACAGTTTGAATCTGGTCAGGACAACAGCTTTTTCGCTCGTCCCCGAGGATGCCTGAAGTTCCTGCCCAAGCTCGGGCAGCTTGCCTTCAAGATGCGCGACAATGTAGTCCTCCAGTTCGGCGTTTGCGAGATCATTAAGGACCTTCCGGGTCAGCGACAGGATGGCACCCGCGCCAGCCGCCTTGAGATCAGCTGCATAGTCGGCTCTCATCTTAGTCATTTCCGCCTGCCAGTTCGCTCGATCCACCTCGATAAGACCCTGTGTCTCGGCTTCGAGCTTCTCCCGTTCCTCTGCTGCTTGTGTGCGGGCGACTTCAAGGAACTCGGATTTTTGAGCATGGAGCATTTCAAACTCAGATCGATGTTCGGCTTCTACCGAATGAGCCTTTTCTGTCGCGGCTTTTGCCTCAGCAACGCGTTGCGAGATTTCCGCCTCTCGTGCATCGATCCCATCAAGGATCGGCCGATAGAGGAAGCGCTTGAGCAGCCAGACCAGAATGAGGAAATTGGCAAGCTGCGCCGCAATCGTGACCCAATCGATTGACATGGACTAGCTGCCTGCAACTTTGGCGGCGGCTAGCGCTGCGTTCCAGAAGGGATTGGCAAAAATCAGGATCATCGCCACAACAAAACAATAGATGGCTGTCGATTCAATCATCGCGAGACTGACGAAAAGCGTTCGTGACAGAGTACCCGCCGCGTCCGGTTGCTGGGCAATGGAGGCAAGCGCCTGCGCTGCCGCACGAGCTTCACCGAGAGCTGGCCCGAGGGCGCCGAAGGAAACAGTCAGTCCCGCAGTAAAAATCGAGACCGCTGCAATAAAACCTAGTTCAGTCATTCATTCCTCCTTTGTGGAAGTCATTTTTCCGTCACCTTCTGTCGTGGCGGCAATGTAGACCGTGGCGAGCACGGCAAAAATATAAGCTTGGATCAAGCCGGTGAGCAGCGCCAGCATATCCATCACCACCGGGAAAAAGAACGGCGCAACACTGAGCAGAATAACCGCGATAACCGCGCCACTCATGATGTTGCCATAAAGACGGACGGCAAGTGCCAGCGCCCGCGAAAATTCGCCGATAATATTAAATGGCAGCATGACGAAAGAAGGTTCTATATAGCGCTTGAGATACGTCCTGATGCCCTGACGCGCAATGCCGAATATGGGCACCGCAATAAACACCGAAAAGGCAAGCGCGACGGTAGTAGAGAGGGATGCCGTCGGCGGTTCGAACCCCGGTACGACCAGAAGCAGATTGGACACAGCGATAAACAGGAAAAGCGTGCCAACGAAATAGATCAGGCGTCCAGTCGGCCGGCGGGTGATCTCGTTTATTTGCTTTTCAATGCCCTGAACAATCACTTCAAGCGCGGTGCGCCAGCGGGTTGGTGGCGCATCGGGCCGCAGCCGCCAGGTCACAATCATCGAGACAACTGTCAACACCGCCATCACGATCCAGGTATTAAAAATGGTCGCGTTAATGGGAATGCGAAAAGCCGTAAAAACCACATGAGCATCAGGTGTGAGTTCCATCGCTACCCCTCCCGTCCGATCGGCGCACGGACCCAGGTGACGATGGCATAGCGCGCAACCAAAAACGCCACACCAAAACCGACTGCGCTCCAAAGTCCCCACTGCGCCACGGCCCAGCCGCTCAGTAACAACAGTGAAATCCGGAGCGCGGTACTCATAAGAAGGATCTGTCCCGGCCTCCCGCCCTTAAGTGCTATTCGGACGCCCAGTCCGAGACCGGCAAAAAAGAGAATACCGGCAACAATGCCAAAGGCCGCACCAACAGCTAAATCGATCACGTCCATCGTCATCCTTTCTCTCTTATGTCCAGCTTATTCCTACTCATTCCTCGCCCCCTTCACGGATTGCCCAGCGCCAGGCTATCCCCATCCCGACAATTGCGCCGGCAATAATCAGGGCGATTGTCCAGGAAAAGTTTTGCGGTGCGACGCGATCAAGCCAAACGCCAAGGAAGGCCCCACCGACCGTCGGAACGGCAACGGACCAGCCGATCATCCCAAACACCCCAAGACCGCGTAACGGGCTAGACGGTGGTGCGTTCCGAGACTCCTCTATCCGCTGGGCCCGACGTCCAATATCCTTCACCACCTTGTCAGGCTTTTTCGGTGCTTCGGTCATTGACGCTGCTCCCGGAGTTCCATGAACCGACGCACCATATCCGCTTCCAGCCGCGATAACGCCGATCGCGCCGTTCGTTCCATATCGTCAAGATCAATGAATTCGTCGCGAACGATCATCTCGAGATTACTAAGCGACGTCCCCCGCGCAGCACGCCGCACGCAGATATCCACCTGCCGACCTCGCTTGACCATAATTCCTTCATCAACTCCGAAAACCAGCTCCTCTCCATCCAGAGCGGTCAGCATGAGGACGGAGGGAACCAGAGCCGTCGCAAAATCTATATGATCGGGCAGTATACCGAATGCTCCGTTCTCCGACCTTGCAGAAAGTTTGCAGGCGGCGCCCTCATAGAACACTCGCGCTGGAAGGCGTAGCGTGATGCTCATGCTGGCCGAGTCGGTCATGAGGCTTTCCTCAATTCACTTAACGCGCCGATCATGTAATAATCCTGCTCCGAATGAGAGAATTCCGTCTCACCAAGCAGCGCCTCACACCCATCCAAGGTTTCCTCAAGAGAGACACGCCGCCCCTTCTGGTCTGAAAAAGCCTCAGTCGTATAAAACGGCTGAGTTAAAAATCGTTCCAACCGCCGTGCGCGAGCGACAGTCATGCGATCCGCACTTGAAAGTTCCTCAAGCCCGAGCATAGCGATGATATCGCGTAAATCTTCATAATCGGCCAGGGTCCGTCGCACCGCCCGCGCGATGTCATAATGACGCTGCCCAACGGTATTCGCGGAAAGCATGGTGGATGTCGACGCGAGTGGGTCAATTGCGGGATAAAGCCCTTCACTCGCCCTTTTTCTCGACAACACTACCGAGGCAGAAAGGTGCGAGAAAATATGTGCGGCGGCAGGGTCGGTAAAATCATCAGCCGGGACATAAACCGCTTGGATGGATGTGATTGCCCCCGATTTAGTAGAGGCGATCCGTTCTTCGAGTTCCGCAAGTTCTGTCGCCAACGTCGGCTGGTAACCAACACGGGATGGCATACGGCCCAGAAGCCCCGAGACTTCAGACCCAGCCTGAACGAAGCGGAAGATATTATCGATTAGCAGCAATACGTCCTGATGCTTCTCATCGCGAAAATATTCAGCCATAGTAAGCGCTGTCTTCCCAATCAGAAAGCGAACACCCGGCGGCTCATTCATCTGTCCGAACAGCATTGCTGTTTGATCCAGCACACCTGCCCGGTCTATTTCGCGGTAAAGCTCCTCCGCCTCGCGGGATCGCTCACCAATGCCGCAGAACAAGCTGACACCCTTATGAATACTAACCGTATTATGAATAAGCTCCGTGATCAGGACGGTTTTACCAACACCCGCGCCACCGAAGAGACCTGTTTTTCCGCCGCGCTCAATCGGGCAGAGCAGATCGATCGCCTTGATCCCGGTCTGCAAAACCTCTGCGCGCACGACCCTATCCGTCAAATTTGGCGGCGGACTATGGATGGATACTCTCTGGCTCGCCTCAACGGGCTCCTTGCCATCTACCGGTTCGCCAAAGACATTCAACATCCGCCCGCGGACTGCATCCCCAACAGGAACAAGAATTGGAGAGCCGGTCGCAACCACTTCCATCCCAAGGCCAAGACCATGCGTCGGCGCAAGTGCAATACCCCTCACCACCCCCTGCTCGGCAAGGTCCGCGACTTCGATGGAAACTTCCCCGGCTTTCAGCAGATCATGGATCCTTGGTATCTTGCCGGAAAACTGAATATCGACGATGCCACCGCGAATGGCGACAATTTGGCCCTTCTCATTTGCTTGCGCGGGAGTTTTCATCATTTCACCCACGCACTGCCCTACTTCAAAGCCCGCTTAAACGCCTTCTGCATGTCCTCGGTCGCCTTGTCGAACGCCTTTCGGGAATCCGACAATGCCGAATCTAACGCGGACCAAGACTCCTGCCCCGCCTTTTTCATAGCCTCAAGCCGCGCTTCCGCATCCTCTGCGTCACTTTTCATTTGCCTGACCGCATCCTCAAGATCCGCTTTTCGCTCATTTGGAAACTTGGCTGCTGCCTTAAATGCGTCACTCAACGCAGACTGCCAAGCTTTCATTTGTACATCTGCCCTCGCCTTGAATGCTGCCTCATATTGCTCTGCGTTATCCTTAGTGGTTTTCACATAAGTTTCGACATCTTCCTCAAAGGCTTTCCAGTCCTTTTTCAATTTTTCTGATTGCTCTTCCCAGACGCTCTCAGCACTTTGCATATTCTTGTCGAGGTAATCTTTAAAGGAGTCACGCTGAGCCTCCATATCAGAAAGCACCGCCTTCGCTTTGCCACTGACGTCATCGCCGAGTTCCCCAGCCTTATTCTCGAATGTGGATAAGGTCGCATCCATTTCGTCAAGACGGTTTTTGGCCCATTCGATATAGGGATGAACTTTGCTTTCCTCGGTCATATCTCGCTCCTCATGTCAAAAGAATTGGATTGGGGTAGGCTTAAGAGGCACAGGCTACGACTTTACAGAATAATAAATTCCTCGCGTTGATCCTGATCAAAATCTGCAAGCTTGCCGGCGAGCCCTACTTCTTCAGAGCCCGGCGTAACCTTGAAAGCAACTTAGACTTCTGCTTGGTATCTGGTGTACTTTCCAGTTCCGATCGAATATCAAGTGTCAGCTGGGCGAGCTCGTTATGCCAATCAAGCTTGTCGACACTATCCATCGCCAAACGCTTGCTAACACCACGCAACCTACCCGTTTTACCGGAAGTACGCAGCTCATATTCCTCGTCAAGCGCAGGGGTAATAACCTTCCCCTCCTCAAATCCCTTTTCCAGCAACTGGGCTTGCATTGCCTGAAGAGATTCCTGAGATCCATGAGTGAGAAAGATAGCCTGACGAACGGGTTTGCGCGCCTCTACCCACGCGACAAGCCCATTGCCGTCGGCATGGCCCGAATAAGTATCTATGGATCGGATATGAGCGCGGACCTTGATCTCCTCGCCTTGAATTCGGACTTTCTTAAGCCCCTGCTGGAGCAAGCGGCCGAGCGTACCTGCCGCCTGATACCCGACCAGCAGAACAGTCGATTTAGGCCGCCATAAGTGATTTTTAAGATGGTGGCGAACACGTCCCGCGTCGCACATCCCGCTCGCCGCCACGATGATAACGCCGCCATCAAATCGGGCGATGGATTTGCTTTCCTCAACGGTTTCGGTGAAGTGAAACTTCGGGTTCGAGAAGGGGTGGTCACCCTTTTTGACATCTTCAAGGTCATTTTTATACTTTGAAAAAACTGATGTGACCCGGATGGCAAGGGGTGAATCAAGAAAAACCGCCGAGCAAGCGATTTGACCATTATCAAGAAGGTCGTCGATATCGAGCAGTAGTTCCTGTGTCCGTTCTACGGCGAAGGAAGGAATAATCAGCGCGCCCCCCGCTTTCATGGCCTCGTTAATTTCAGCCGACAGGATTTCCCGTCGCGCCTCCGACGTGGCATCCTCGCGGAACCGCCCACCATAAGTAGATTCGCAAACCACATAGTCGAAGCCGCCGGGAGCCTCAGGATCGCTATGAAACAGCTTGTTGTCCGGACCGATATCGCCAGAAAACAATAGTCGGAGCGTTTCATCACGCTCGGTGATTTCTATCTCGATTGAAGCAGCCCCCAGAATATGACCTGCATTCCAGAATTTTGCCTTTACCTCGGCGCAGGGTTGCAGCCACTCTTCGAACTCAACAGGATGAATCTGCGCAATCGATTGTTCGGCGTCTTTGCGCGTATAGATCGGTTCAACCGCCGCCTTGCCGCGCTGCTGGTTGCGCCGGTTGAGACGCTCGACCTCGACCTCCTGAATATAACCGCTGTCGGGCAGCATATAACTCAAAAGATCGCGTGTCTGAGCCGTGGTATAGACTGGCCCTGTGAAGCCAGCCTTGATCAATTTTGGAATAACCCCGCTATGATCGATATGAGCATGGGTGAGAAGAACAAAATCAATCTCCGCCGGATCGAAGGGGAAAGGCCCGTAATTTAGCTCCTTCAAGGTCTTTGTGCCCTGAAACATACCGCAATCCACAAGGAACTGTCGCCCTGCGACTTGCAATCTGTAACAGGATCCGGTAACCGTTCCGGCCGCGCCGCAAAATTTGATCCGCGTTGTCATGTCACGTCTCCTTTGTCAATGCGCGGCAAAGAAGCGGCGCGAGGCTGATTGCATTGGTCGAATGTGGCACGCTGTCTGTGGAACGGATACTTAGGACACCAGCCGTTTGTATTGCGATCAGATCTGCATCACTGCAGAGCGCATGAACTGCGATAACCTCGACAGTCTTCGCGCCTGCCTTTAGCAAGGCTTCCGCGGCACGGCAGACCGTCATCCCGCTCGAAATCACGTCATCAAGAATAACGGCATTCGCGCCCATTATCTTTTTTTCATCTGCGAAGCGGACCTCTACGTTCCGGTCGTCATGTCGAACTTTGGTCGCAACAATAAAGGGCGCATCAAGTTTTTCCGCAATCGCGCCAACCCATTGCAATGACTCGGCATCCGGACCAACAAGAAGCAGACTGCGATCTACTTTCGCCAAAAGGCTATTGGCGATCAAACCACTTGCGGTCAAGGCATCCGCTTGGCAATTCGAAAATATGCTTTGCAGATTGTCGATACGGTGTAAATGCGGATCGACAGTGATCACCCGGTCAAAATAGCGGGATAGATAATCGCCGATGATCCGTTGGCTGACAGCATCGCCCGTCTCGAACGCCATGTCCTGCCGCATATAGCAAAGATAAGGCGCCACAAGGATCAGGCGCGTTGCCCCGTCGTTCCGCAGTGTGGCCGCGGCGAAGGCGAGATGTAGGAGTTTCTCGTTGGGATTGTTCAGGCTCGCGAACAGGATAGCCGTTCCCTTCACAGGATGGATACGCACCCGGCTCTCGCCGTCAGGAAAGCGGTGGATGATGATTTCATGAGCGCGAATGCCAAGACGGGCAGAAAGTTCTTCGGCGGCCGCCCGGCTTGTCGGCAGGAAATGCAGGGATGCCGCACTCATCTTCCGCCCCCGATCGTGTAGCCATTTCCCTCGCCCGCATATCTGACTGCAAAACCAAAATCAGATTGAAAACAGGCATGGATGCGGTAAAGCGGTTCGCCCTCGGCGATATTGTCACCGATTTTCGTGAACAGATCGATGCCCGCCCCCTTATCCATCGGTGCCCCCGCCAATCGCGCAATCCGGGCAAGACGAAAGCAGTCGATCGCTGTGACGGAGCCGCTTTTTGGCGCGAGAACATCATGGGTTAATTCACCAACGCAAGAGATTTCCGCCGCCCGGCCCTGCGCCGCAATTATCCGCTCCATGGATTTCAGCGCCTCGCCACTATCCAGCAATTCCTGTGCCCGTGCATAGCCGCCGCCGCCGCGCAAGCCCGGGTCGTTCTCAAGCAAGGCCCCCGCAATCCGCAGGGATTTTTCGCGTAGATCCATCGGCGCGCCCTCCTCCCGGCGGAGCACCGCCATCACGTCACGCGCTTCCAGCACCGGACCGATGCCATTGCCGATCGGTTGCGTTCCATCGGTCACGATCACGTCTATGGCGAGTCCGACCTGATCGCCGACATATTCAAAAAGTTTGCGCAGACGCATGGCATCAGTGTGGTTGCGGACCTTTGCGGAGGGACCGAGCGGGAGGTCAATCAGGAGATGCGTTGAACCGGCCGCGAGTTTTTTCGACAGGATGGAAGCAACCATCTGCTCGCGCGTATCAATTGAAAGCGGTCGCTCCACCGAGATCAGTATATCATCCGCCGGCGACAGATTGACATGCCCACCCCAGATAATGCAGCCGTTACATTCTTCCACAACTCGTTGCATCTCCGGCATGGATAGATCCACTTTCGCAAGCACTTCCATGGTATCCGCAGTTCCAGAAGGCGACGTAATCGCCCGCGACGAGGTTTTTGGGATGGTCAGGCCATGGGCGGCAACAATCGGCACGATGATCATCGAGGTACGATTGCCCGGAATGCCGCCTATGCAATGCTTGTCGACGACAGCCGGCGATTTCCAGCGAAGCTGTGTGCCCGCCTGCGCCATGGCTTTCGTTAGCGACAGCATTTCGTCCGTCGTCATAAAGCCGGCTGAGGATACAAGGAAGGCCGCAATTTCCATTTCCGAATAACGGTAGTTGACAATATCCTCGATGATCTCCTCGATTTGCCGGAAATCAAGAGTATGGCCGTGAATCTTGTTCCGCAAATGATCAAGGCTGCGAGGAGGCTCTGCCGGGGAGATGGTTACATCCGCCCCCTCTTTCAGCCCCATCCGCCGGAAAGCCTGCTCCGACAGGCCGAGTTCGTTTGGCCCGACAATTGACTCATCATCAACAATCAGAAGGGACGCCAGCAGATGGTGTTTTCCATTCATCACCTCAATTTTCTTTAAGGCTTGATATTCCTCGGGCCGGTACACACTGCAATTTCTTGCCAGAAACGCCACATTGTCCCGGTAGGTATCAATGGCAACCCGTTTTAATTCAAGCATTTCCCACCCTATGCCCCCTCTTAGCCTTTTTGTACAGCCCACCCCCCACCATGTCCTTGATTGAGGTCAAGTGGAAGCAGATAGTTCTGTCAGACATCTTCAACGGGCGTTGTCACAGGAAAGCAGCTTGAGCTTAGATGACGCTGAAATTACGGTTGGCTCATAAAAAATCCATTCCGCTATGAAGCAAGTTGAAGATCTTCTGCATGAGCGGGGTATCGACGTCTGTTATGAGACGATACGTGCCTGGTGGAACCGGTTTGCCCCCAATGGAGATGGCATCTTGATGAAGTTTTCGTCAAGATCAATGGAGGACCTTACTAACTCTGGCGGGCCGTCGACCACGAAGGAAAAGTTTTGGAAGTCTATGTTACAAAGAGACGAGAACGAGCAATGATTAAATTCAGGTGCATTAAATCACTGCAGAAATTCGCCTCACCTCAAGAAATGTCGCGCCAAAGCATTTAGAATGTGGGAATCTGCAACTACCGCTGCCTAGATATTTTCATTAAGGCTTTTCTGCGCCTGTCGCATATTAATGTGACGCCGCCCTTTCGTCGCAACAAGGATTAATTTCGCATACATGGTAGAATCCTGTTTCTACCAATATCTTCAGGGAACAATTCTGAAATTCTGCAGCATGCCGGTTTCCTCATGGGCGAGAAAATGGCAATGGAAAACCGTTTTTCCGACAAGTTTCGGATCAAACCGCATCCAGATCCGAAGCATACCTTTCGGCGGAATGATAATTGTATCACGCCACATATTCGGCCGGTCGAGATGATGCATAGCATCTATCCTTGCCTTTACCATGGACTGGTCTGATTTACTGACCAGATCATCACGAACCGTCAGGGCGCTATAGACTTCCTTGACCTGAAATGGATTGACATGAATATGAAAGGGATGAGTTCCCGCAGAAGGATTGGAAATGACCCATTCCTCCGCAGTTCCGGCTTTCACGTCGAAGTAACTTTCATCTGGCCGATAATTGCGGTCATTGATCTTAAATTGCGGGAACGGAAAACGACATGTATCGCCCTCAAGATCAAAAACCAAATGCCGGCGTTTTATGATCTCTTCCTCTCGAATATCTTTTTCAGGCGCGATGCCCGGCGTAAAGGATATTTCCGATATGGGAGCCTGTCCGGTAGCCGCTTCATCTAGGACCCGAAAAGTTGCCAGCAATTGCTGCTTGGGACCAGTGCCAAAAAACTGGATCGTTTCGCACCGATCGCTCCAGATTTCGTAAACGCCGGGCTCCGACAACTGCATCAAGATGTCGTGGCGTTCGCCGCCGGCGGTCACCATCAACGTCCTCTCTACAGGCTTGTCATAAGCAATGCCGTCAGAGGCGGCAATCCAGAAAGGATGGTTGACAGCATCCGTTGCGGGAGGGCCATCTGCTGAATCCTGCTTTTGGACAATCCGGAAACCGCAGAGGTTCTCAATAGTCGCCGTCAAATGCCGAAGCAGCACCACTTCATTTCGCTTGATCGTATATTCGGGTCTGTACCGGCCTGTCACCATGAAGGTGTAGTTGTCGCTCTCATTCTGATTTGGCAGAAAACGAGCAACGGAAGCAGCTCCGTTTTTGCCAGGCTCCGGCAGTTTATCCGGGGAATAATGCGGATCATGGACCGCGAAAGGAATTTCGGTCGTAATACCGAAGGACTTAATTTCCTCATCATATTTTCCGCGTACCAGGATCAGGCCGGCCATTCCGCTCCAAGCCTGAATTGCGACCGAGTTATGTCGATGCGGATGATACCAGTAGGTACCACATGGGTGATCTTCAGCCAGGGAGAATGTATAGCTTTTTTCTTCTCCAGGCTTGATGGTGATATAGTCTGATTTCTCATCCAACGTGCCTTCCGGCTCAAAAAGATGCGGTGTCACTTGCAACCCATGAGTATGGAGGTTGGTCCAGTTGTAGTTTTTCGGAACATTCACCTCATCTATATAGATATCTTCTATTTTTGTTTGTGGCGTGCAATTGTTCATCATCGGAAAACCGAGCTGGTCCAGATTGTGTAGAAAAGCGGAAGGCCCAGATTTCTTGTTAATCAGGTAAAACCAGTCTTCTGGCTTTGGCTCAGCAGGGCCGATGTCCTTATATGCCCCTTCCTCAAACAGCTCGTTCTTAATTTCAATGCGGAAGGTTTTACCCGGTTCAAGTTCGATGACGGGCCCGAGAAAATTATTATCGACTACACCATCTTCGGCCCAGGTCCTGCATTTATAGTTGAACTTGCCGCTTTTCATGATTTTGCTCGTCGCGTCGAGTTTGCCCGACTGGTCCACCCCATATTCCAAATCGAGCTCATAAGTCGCGAATTTGGCCACCAATGTGTAATTTGGCGCTATTGGTTCCAGAGCCTCGCCTTGTAACGCGTCCTTGGACGTTGTCGTTTGGGCTGTGGCGAAACGATCAGCAAGCAGGACACCCGAGGCGGACAACATGGCGGCTACAAAGGTTCGCCTTGAAATACTACCGGTCAGCGCTCTTTTCAATTCGCGACGATTAGAATGGCTCATTTTCGAATTTTCCATGAACATGCCTGCTTGTTTTGAAGTCCGATCGAAGAGGCTAAGCAGTTCCTTACGGTTACGAATTTCCCGCTAAAATTTTTTGGCTTGATACTCGGAAATCTGTTAGCTGACTCAGTGAACTGTCCTATCCTTTTCTCCTTAAGATGGTAAATTAGAATCAGTTTCTTAAAATTTTGCTAACCTTGAAAAGGCCGAATATGTGATGCAGATGATTTCATACTTGCCTGAATTTTGGCTTCAATTAAGGGGATTGATGTTAGATTCCCTTTTAATAAACGATTTTATAAAAAACAGCAGCATATCCTCAATTTTTCTCAATTCCTAAATATATAAGCACAAAAATTCTTGTATTTCGAGTAGAAATTTTAAGCGTAGAGGCTCAGAATCAAGCCAGTCATCGATGCAGCACCGTTTTCCTATGAGTTTGATATTGAACATGTAGTCCTTGTTTGCATTGATATGCAGTGGGAACTTTGCCTGCCCGGAGGTTTCGCTGAATCTCTTGGAAAAGATTTAAAGAATATAGCCCCTTGCATACCAGTTATCGCGAAGCTTCAGGCAGTCTTTCGCAAGGCTGGCCTCCCAGTTATCCACACGAAGGAATGTCACAAGCCAGACCTCTCCGACTTTCCCACGGCAAAGCGCAATCGTGGTAATCCCAAAATCAAAATCGGGGACCAGGGACCGATGTGTAGAATTCTGATCGATGGAGAAGAAGGATCCGATTTTACCCCCGGTAGAATCTCGCAAGGTAGCTTATTGGAAACTTGTTCTCTGCGGGTATTCTTATCGCGTTACCCATCGCCTTTGTGTATCTGCTGATCGCACCAATCATGGCGCCGGGCGGGCGAATGCTATTTGGAGAACGCGGCCCCGTTCTCGCGACCACCTTCACCGACACCTAGCATATCCATTTTCATAGTAGCCAAAACTGACGCAACGTGAAGGGTTGATACCTTTCGCCGGCGTTATTCCCCGTTATCACGTATATTTTTACGGCCCCACATTGTGGCTGTTACGTCATGGCGAACAACACAACGTGACCATACGACACCCTCATCCGAAATATAGGTCTTCTATATTTAGAGAAATATTAAAGTAAATAATGGAAAATTTTTTATTCAACTAAGTATAAAATATGACTTCAATATTTAGCCACATTTTCGGCAAACATATGAAAAAAATTGGGCTTTTTATTCAATAAATTTAATTTAATTGTTTAAATATTCTTATTGAATTATTCAAAATTAGTCGGGGTAGAACGAAATATAGGTAATTTTTCAAAAGGACTTACCATGAACGGAACATTTGAAGATTTTCTGGCCGCTCTCCTCGCATTCGAATCCGGGTGGGATAAAGAAAGATATGACAGTGGCGAAATTCAGGACTGGCAGTTGAACCAATGGTCTGGCGGTACTGTCGGCGATTTTTACCCGAATTATTCAAGCTGGTCGGAGTTGTCCGACGAAGAATGGTCGGTCATGGCATACAGGTCGATGAACACATTCGGATTTGTCGGCTATCAGTTTGGCGAAGCCCTGCTGATTGATCTCGGCTATTATGACGACGATTTTTACTATGGGAATGGCGCAAGTACGAACACCTGGGATGGTATTTGGACAGGGAAAAACGGCGCAAATTCTCTCGAAGACTTTATGACCGCCCATGTCCAGGATATCGCTATACAGGACGCATTCGGACATAATCTTTCCGTTATTCAGGATCTTCTCGGCGCGAGTGGAGAGAGTCTGGAAGATTATCTCGGCACGACCATTACATATGTCGAAAACGGTGTGCAGGGTTCAGTCGAACTGACGTTAACGGGAATACTCGCGGGCGCTCATCTAAGAGGCGCGCCAGCCGCTGTTGAACTCCTGCAAAGTGGGACTATCAGCAACGACGAATATGGCACGTCAATTCTTCAATATATTGATCAATTTGGCGGTTTCTCGGCCCCTGCCATCGATGAACTCATTGCCAATTTCGAAGACGGAAAGACGGGTGATGAAGGGCTTGGCGGGCCCGACGAAGGGAATGCGCCCGGAGGATCAGGAAGTGGATCCGCAGATGTAACGGCAGATGATGCTGATGTCGTTATAGACTGGAGTTGGGGTCAAAGCGAAGTCATCACGGGCTTCGATTCAGAGACGGACACAATTTTCATCGGCTGGTTTGCGGCTGAACATATTGATGTTAGCGAAGTCAACGGAAATGTTGTGTTTACAGTGGCATCCAACAACCAGTCGATAACTCTCGAAGGAATTACACTTTCAGAACTTGATGCCGATAATTTCACCATTCTCGATCCTTCTGCGGCTGAAAAAATTCTGTCGCTCGTCGGACCTTCAGATGGCGCAGACGTTACCGATGAAGAGGATAGCGGCGACGTTACCGATGAAAACGACAATGGCGATGATGACAATGTGGATGGCAATGGGGATGGCAATGGGGATGACGGCGGTACCGTCGTCGAGGAAGGTGATAATAACGATGCAGGTGACGGCAATAGTGAGCCGTCGAGCAGCAATGGTACCGCCTATGTCACTCAGTCGACAGCGACTGTCGCCATTACCTGGCATTGGGGAAATGAGGCGATTATTTCTGATTTTGATCCGGCCAGTGATACCATTTTCATTGATTGGTTCAATCCCGGGAAAATCATTATCAGCGAGGTCAACGGTCAGCTGAAATTTTCAATCCCCGACAATAACCAGACGATTACCCTCGACGGCATCTCCCTGTCCGATTTGACGGAAGACAATTTCACGGTCATGCATGAGGCAACCGCCCAGGAAATTTTGAGCCTTGTAGGCCAATCTGGCGGAGATACCTCAGGAGATCATACGGACCATGGAGATGATCACATGTCCTCGGATGAGGCGGTCATGCACATGATTACGCTGAATTCAGCGTCCAAAACCATCTCTGATTTCGACGTTACGAAAGACATGCTCCACATCGAGGGAGGGATTACTGATGCCCATCTGGATATTGGCGAAGTTGCCAATGGAAACGGTGCAAATCTCGTTATTTCCGTTTTTGGTGACGCGGAAAATATCATCAGTATGACGGTTGTTGAAAATGTATCGCTATCGGATCTTTCCCTCGCTAATTTTTCCATTGCGGAGCAATCGGCATTAAATGAGGTGGCCTCACTCCTCGGCCAGAATGTCAGCAGCCCGACCGATGATAGTGAATTTGCCATTACTTATGACAGCGACGGCTCCAGTCCGCCGCCAACGACCGGTACGACTGATTCCGGTGGTGTGAAGTACCAGGCGGATTTCAATGCCGATGATATCACCAACTTCAACCCCGATATCGACGAACTCGATTTTGGCGACACATCCGTTCACGGCATGATTATCACTAAATCTCTGCAAGGGGAGCTCATAGTTGATAATCCCTGGTGGGAAGAAATGCAAATTCTACAAAATGTGCAGATTTCCGATCTGTCGATCGATAATTTTGGCATTGTCGGCAATGAGCACCTCCGTCAGGATATCGGCGGCGTTCTCTCCTGGGAGCTTGGCGTAGGTCCGCGCGAGGAGGACACGGTCTATATTCGGTCCCACGAATATGGCGTTCATGAAGTGGTCGACAATTTTAACCCAAACAGCATGAAGATAAGCTTTCTCTATTATGGTACGCGAGAGCGTTTGTCAGTCGAGGAGACGGACGAAGGGCTGGTTATCAGCACGCAACCCTCTGGACAGAGCGTTACATTCACCGGCGTCGCGCTCGCGGATCTACAGCCAGGCACCCTTGAGTTTCACCATGATCAAGTAATGGAGGATAATCTGGAGGTACCGTTCGGCTTCAATCAGAATGACGTAACGCTTGTCTCCCGTGATGAACTCCTGACCCCGGAAGCGCCGGATGGCGCGACAACTGACGGGCATCAAACTCGGGATGGGGTCCTGTCTGAAACTGCGGCGGAGGATGATCCTGCCGACGGCACCGATACCGGGGATGACGGTGGTGCCACGGATGATAGTGACAACGGGGATGTCGCCAACGCTAATGACAACACCGACACGGAAGCCGATACCGATATCGGAGGCGAAAATCAGGTAAACAGCACGACCGACACCTATCATTTGACATGGAACTGGAGCGCCATCGAGGTTATCTCGGATTTTGACGCTTCTGAAGACATTCTTGATGTGGGATCGTTGCCCGCGCGCCAAATATCCGTATCCGAGGTGGATAATAATCTCCTGCTGGAGGTGCTCGATAACGGGGGCCATACCTACGTTATCGAAAATGTTCAGGCGGAGGATTTAACCGCGGATAACTTTATTGCGCCAAGTTGGAATTATGGCGCTTTGGAGGATGAGGATGGCATCTATAACCAGTTGATCGGACTGGGTGCCCAGGACTTCTAGTAAAGCCTAAGAAGGTGATTTGAAGAAACCAGCGCAACACCATAGGGCAATGTGGTATCCATTCGCCCTATGGTGTTGCCATATTAACCGGTTTTGTTACATTAACTTTATGGCGAGAAACTTGATGATGGGCGCTGTCAGAGGAAAACGGCTTAAGCAGTGACGGAAGTGGATTTACGTTTCACTTATGAAAAATCCAGTTCTTTATTTCATGACTTCTCCTGAAATCATTCGCCTAGCCGTTATGATGTATATTCGATATCTGCTGGCATTGCGCCAAGTTCAAGATCTACTGCATCCGCGTTGTATTGATATTAGCTATGAAACGGTACGCGTCTGGTGGAACCGGTTCGGCCCTATATTTTCCTCTGACAATGCCCGGGCTTCTTTTCAAATGTTCCAAAAACGAGCGATTTTGCTCAATCTAGATAAATTCCTGCTTAATCCAACCCTCTACAGCAGATAGCGCCATGCTTGACTCGGCGGTTCTGGGCCAAACGAACCAATAGGCGTGGCTCGCGGTCAGATGGATATCGAAAGGCTGGATCAGCTTGCCCGACGCAATGTCGTCTGCGACCAAGCGCGACCGCCCGAGGGCGACACCATTGTCATTTAGTACGGCTTGCAGGATCGCGGTATCATCACCCAAGCGAGGTCCGGCAGAGGAATCAATGGTGCAACCCGCCGCCCTGAACCAAGTCGCCCAGTTTTCGGGAATGTCGCCATGCAGTAACACCGCCCGCGCAAGGTCTGCCGGTGAGTTTAGCCCGATCCGCTCGGCATAGGCCGGTGAGCATACCGGGGTGATGGTCTCCTCAGCAAGTTTCTCGGCTGTCAGGCCCGGCCACGGGCCAACACCATAACGGATCGCCGCGTCAATGCCCTCACTTGCAAAGTTCACAAGATGCCGCGAGGCGGTGATACGCAGGTCGATCTCCGGATGCGCCAGGACGAACCGGTCCAGTCGCGGAGCGAACCACTTTGCAGCAACGGACGGCAACATAGACAGCGTGATCACCCTATCGGAAACGGCGGCCTCCGTGATGGCGGCGCGGACATCTGCGAACGCCGCCGTCAGGCGCGTGGCCAACCGCTTGCCCGCCGGTGTTGCCGCGACATGCGCGCCCCGGCGCTCGAACAGTTGGATGCCTAGAACGCCTTCAAGATCGGCGATCTGGCGCGACACCGCGCTTTGGGTGATACCCAGCTCGGATCCGGCGGCGGTGAACCCGCCCAGTCGGGCGGCAACCGCGAAGATTTCTAGGGACCGCAAAGGTGGTCTGAGATGACTCCTACTCATGCTATGATCCACAATTATTCATTATATATAACTCTTTACCGCGATTAATATGCTTATAGATTATACTAATCAGGAACTCTGTCTATGACCGATACGCCCCCGACCCCTGTCATCGAGGCACCCCAGCAGCGCGCCGCCCTGTTGGCAGACATGCCGATGGTGATCTGGATAGTGCTCGTGACCATGGTGCTCGGTTTCGTGGGCGGTATGGAGCCGGATGCGTTCATCTCTATCTTCAACATTGGATTCGGCGCGGCGCTTGGCGAGTTCGCCCTGATCCTGCTGCCGTCCTTTGTCCTGGCAGCAGCCCTGTCGCGCGGCGATATCGCCTCGACCGGTGCGGAGCAGGCCGCAGCTTTCGGCGCGCCGGTGGCGGGTGCCGGGATGATCTGCCCGGACACGGCCTATGCGGCTCTGGCCTCGGCGGCAGGACGCCGCAAGCTCGATGTCGCGTTCGGGGCCTATACCGGCTTCAAGTTGCTTTACCCTGCCGGACCGCTGATCGTAGTCACGGGACTGGGCGTTGCGGCCGTGGAAACCTCCGCCGCAACGCTGGCGATTTATGGGGTCACGCTGGCTCTGCCGGTTTGGGCGGTAGGTGTTCTGTGGTCGCGCATCTTGGTTGGGCACACGGGCAGGAACCGGTTAAAAACCCATTCGGCGACTGCATCGTCCGGAGGTAGTCTGCTCATCGCCTTCGCGCCGTTCATCCTGCTGGCGACTCTCCTCGGCCTCGGTGGTATCGTCGGGGTCACAGGCATCCACGTCCTCGACTTCCTGTTTTTACCAAAGGGAGCGCTGCTCGCAGCGGCAATTCTGGCTCTGGCTCAGACAGAGCGGAGCGAACGACGGGCTTGTTTCGAGAGTGCCGTAAGGCGCACGGCTTCGCTTCTGCTGGTGATCGGTGCGGCCAGTGCATTCGGCGCTGTCCTAACCGGTCTTGTTTCCCTCACCGATCTGGTGCCGCAGGGCGGCGGCACCGGTGCGCTTCTCGGCATCTTCGGGCTGACGGTGGCGTTCAAGCTGACACAGGGGTCCAGCATGGCGACATTCGCTGCCGTGGCGCCGGTCGCCGCTCCGGTTGTAGCTGCCAGCGGGCTGGCAACGGAGGCAGCGGTCTTCGCCATCTGCCTCGGCTCTTTCATCGCAATTTTACCCAATGACAGCTACTACTGGCTGGTGCGTCGCGATGCCTTGGCGGAGGAATTTAACGACGCCCGCGCTATCCGGGTGCTGGCGGGCGGCACAATCCTTCAGGCGCTGGCGGGAATGGGCCTCGTGCTTCTGGCCGTCCGGTTCTGGCTGTGAGCGGGGCGCAGTCCCCTGTCGCCCCCCAAGGGCGTTGTCACATTAACTTAGTAGCGAGAAAATTGATGATGATCTAATCTCTGCCAACACAAAATATTTCTTATCGACGCCATCCGCGTGAAATTGCCTGGCTTCGCAAAGTGCACTCGGATGGCGCACTGGTAACTTCCGTCTGTTCGGGGTCACTTATGCTGGCCGAGGCGGGCCTTTTGGATGGGCACGAGGCAACGGCCCATTGGGCCTATCGTGACATGTTCCAACGCCACTATCCAAAAGTTGCGTTTCGCAATGATTCTGTTCTGTGCTTGACGGCGGAGTCTGATCTTATCGTGACGGCCGGTGGTGTCAGCGCATGGCATGATCTAGCGGTCTACCTGATCGCCCGGTTTTGCGGATATCAGCACGCTATTGAAACTGCCAAAGTCTTTTTGATCAGCGGGCATTCCGAAGGCCAGTCGCCCTATTCAGTGATGACCCGTCCGATAGAAACAACAGACAGACAGATATCTGATTGTCAGGTATGGATCGCCGACAACTATGCTCTGGCTAATCCAGTCGAACACATGGTCGAACGTTCCGGTCTGAATGCCCGCACCTTTTCTCGTCGCTTTCGGTCAGCAACAGGATTGTCGCCAATTGAATACGTGCAGGCGTTGAGGGTCGAGGAAGCCAAACAGATGCTGGAAATTAAATCCTATCCAGTCGACGACATCGGGAGCTCAGTTGGCTATGAGGACTCGGCTTCTTTCCGAAGGCTCTTCAAACGTAGCGTCGGTCTGTCACCCGCGGCCTATCGCAAGAAGTTTCAACACATATCCCAAATCGCCAAACCAATCAAAGCGGCGTGAGGCGAAGAGCAACAGTCTTGCCCGCAAATATCAAGAAACGAATTTCCTTGCGGATAGCGAGAGTTCCAGACCTTTGTCGAGGTCAAAGGCAGTGTCAGAGAGAGATTGTAACATTGAAGAATGTGAGATTTGGGAAAATGCAAGCGCCGCTTGCTTAAGAAAAATTACTGGAGTTTGTCTACGGCCATCGTAAGTTAATGTGACAAAGCCGATTTTAGGCGTGCGGCCGAACATTAAGAACGTTTTTAGCAACTTGCTCCAAATGGGGTCGATCAGTACCACAACATCCACCAAAAACGTTGAGCTGCGGAAACCTCCGCGCCAGATCCCCCATTTGCTGTCCCAACTCAATTGGGTCGCCTTCCTCAAGGTGGCCAAGCTTACATAGTATCCCATGGTCAAGAGAAGAGGCGTTGGGCCGCACTCCTTTCAACCTGTCAATCCAGCGCCCCGGCGCAGCAATGGCAGGTGCGAAGTCAATCGGATGATTGCAATTTATCATGTAAAAAAGGGGTGCTCGGTCAGTGGCTACCTCTACTGCCTCAATAGCGTCGCCGATCGTCGGTCCCGTCTTGAGGACAGCTTCGCGGCCAAGCGAAAACGACATTATGATTGGTATTTCAGCAGCGCTTGCAGCTCGGGTGATCCCAATTGCCTCTTCGATGTGATTGAAGGTCAGGGCAGAAATAAAATCAGCACCAGCCGATTTAGCGGTGGCGATTTGTACACTGTGATATTCTTCGGCCTCTTCAGCACTCATTACGAGATCCGCGTTGTAGGCGTCGCCACGTGGGCCAATGCAACATCCGACCGGGATCGGTGTGTCCTCAGTCGCATATTCTCGAGATAACTCAGAATAAATTTCGATACCTTTCGCGGTCAGGTCTGCAAGCTGTTGTTCAGACATGCCCAATAATGCTCCCCAGTCGGGGCTCGCGCGGTAATGAACACCATCCAACAGGTGACCGACTTTATGTTCAACGGCCACCTCAATCAGGCCCGCATGATAGGTACGCAGATCATCGACAAACCGATCATTTTGCAGCAACTCAAACAGACAGAAATGCCGAAACTCCCAGCCCTTCTTATACATCATAGTTGTCTCGATCCCGGCCTCTGTAAGAAATAGCCTGTCATGGACTTCCGGTAACCGACGTTTGTATTCGTTTCCCATGTTCAATTTCTTCCCTTTACGAGCTGTAACCTGACGTGTTGTGCATTAATGCCTGCAAAGCGGATGTGATTTCAGATCGTCCACATTGCCAGCTCCTTCCATATTCTTATAGATGCTATGGCAACGAATATGCTTAGACTAGTGGCGTTTTTGCCAAGAAAAAGGCATATTTGACAAATACAAATGGAAAAACTGTCAGTTTCATACTGATTAAGTCAGAGATGGATATTGTCATCTATGGACGCCTCCTGAAATGCAGAGATTTTCTTAGAGCGAAATTACCTTCGGTAAATACGAATTGGTTATTCAGCGGATTCTGCCGGCGTGGTAGTTTGCCTTTTTCGAACAAAGGGAAAAAATGCCGGAACGTTTTTCCGATACCTCCGGTATCTGTCTCCGAGTTCGCCGATTAGATCCATCTCTTCAAATGGTGTGGCGACAATGATATAGCTTGATATTCCAAGAGCGAAAATAATATGCCCAACGGTCAAATGCGGCGTGATCCAAGGCATCATCATCCAGCATAAGCTGATTGGATGACGGACAATACCGTAGAGCCATTTTACGCTAAACCCCGTGGCGGCCGCTTGTTTATTGCGAAATCTTTCCCAAGCCTGCTTCAGACCAAAAAAGCCGAAATACCCGAACTGAAAAGTCGCAAGCAACATGAGACCCCAGATAAGCAAATAAACTCCATAAATAGAATTTTTCAGGATTTCATTGTCGACCTGCCAGACGGTTAATGGAATTGGACGCCAGAAGAAAATCAAAAGTCCCGTCATGATTGCGGTCATGTAAAGATAAGTCGCCCTTTCAATCGGTTGCGGAACGACTTTAGTCCAGTATTTCTTAAACCATGGTCCGTGCAGTGATTGAATGATGCAGACCAAACAACCAGAGGAGTCCGATGTCGATCGAAATTGCCGTCCAAAGCTCTCCCTGTCTTCCGTCACTGATACTTTTTGGAACATAAAGCTCCGCCAGAAATCCCATGATATAGACGAGATTGAAAGATGCGACAGCGTAGGCAACCAAGGCGTAGATGAGTATTGAATATCGTTGAATCATGGTAATTCTCCGTTAAATGCGCATGTATTTTTTTCGTATTAATACGTAATTTTAGTAACTTACCAGAATTCGAGCGGCGGCATTTATGGCCTAATTCGACCGCCCGAATAACTTCTTTTGGTAACGTCAGACCCAGTTTTTATCGTGATCGGCATGCGTTCTAAGATAAGCACCGGACGTGAAATGCCTGTCATAAAACTCGGTGTCGAGTTGATGCGCCTGCAGATACATCAAGGTGAAAATCGGGGGAACAGTTGCCGGAAAGCGCCCGAATTTGTCGAAAATGTATTGCGCCATTGTCGTAACGCAATCGATAAACTCATCCCCGATTGGCGCAGCGCTGCCCCGTATTTTGGCGTTTTGCTTATAGGGTCCGTCTGTTTGTTTATTGAAAGGCCCACCGGCACCAAATTTTCGGGTGACAACGGACTCAACAGCCGCGCGCATGTCCTTGAAATGCGGCGGGCAATGTCCTTCGAATATTCCTTCCAGCCCTGTGACGTTCGGCAAAGGCTGCCCGTCAAGCATGTCAAACCGAAAACCCAACCCCGGCACATCCGGATCGCCACTGGCACCCAGAATACTGAACGGATTTATTCCTTCATACATCCACCCGCCAAGCCCGAGGGCCTGAAGCATCAGCGCCCCCGCATAGCATGACGTGGACAGTTCAACCGTAACTTCCGTAAGCCCCAGCTGCTCGAGATAGCTGAGCGGATACGGGTTTTCGACATCGACCAAATTCTTGAATTTTTCAATACCGGTAACCGCCTGGTTATTCACATCATCATAAATACAGGCGCCATTTTGAACCAGATAGCACATGACAAGAAGCATATGCTGAGCAAGGTCCGCCACCGGAATAATTAACGTACTTCCCGGAACATTCGCGCACCATTCGTTGTGCATTTCCATATGCAACGGAGTGGCCGGCGTATTCAGACGGCCATCTGAAAGCTTAACAATTCGGGCTTTATGTTCGTTGAGATAGGCGTTGAGATCCGTTCCGTCCTCAGCCGATTTTGCGGTTGTGGCAGGCATATCCCTTGTCGGGAAAAAATACGTCCCCTCGTCATCCGTATAAAAAATTTCCGTCGTGTGAAATCCTGCGGCAGATGGAAAGGTTCGACCACCGGCAGCCCCTGCGTAATTCGGAATCTTGGGCAGATAAAAACGGTTGTTGGGGATAAGGTTCGACCATCCGCTATTCCCGCCAACTGTGGTCAGCAACAAAAGCTGCTCCATTTCGCTGAGCGGCGCGGGATCGTGTTTTGAAGTATAGGCCAGCGGCCCGTCCGGAATAGACGCGCCGCGCGCAAACCGTCGGGAGCGTCGTCCATGAATTGCCTCGATCAGCGGAAATTCGGCGGCTTCAATCAGCCCTTTTGGCAAGACCGGTAACTTGTTCAGCATGATTTTTCCTTTTCTGTTCAGTTCGTCAGCCGTTGCGTTCAAGCCGACTCCACTTAGGAGCGCGCTGGCACCGATCATCGATCCGCCGAGCAATTTACGACGTGTAGTTTTGAGCATTTTCTTCTCCATTGGGCGAACGAGGAAAGATAGTAAGATGGCTCGCCGTTGCAGGGCTTTTCACATAATTTGGCGCGTCCCGTTAGTCTCATTATTGACAATATCGGGTCAAAAAGGACATTTGACGCATATCAAGGCGTGGAAAAATCAAGAAAATATCGCGGCCGATCCACCTGCATATTTAAAGGGGACGGCGGGACGACCGAGATTGATCAACCGGCGCGCCGGTGATCATTATTGTTGCTTGCGTGTAACCGGTTGCAATTGGCAAAATCCCTGACAATGCCATTCCGGACAGCCTGGAGATCACTGCGCGTGAGCCCAATATCGGCTAACTGTCTTGCGTCCATGGACATCAATTGCACATAAGCCTCACGGGTATTACGTGCATCCATCAGTTTTTTCATGACCGCTTTAAGCATGCCCGACTTCTTCTTTTTGTATGCCACTGCTTTTCTCTCAACCGCATCGTAGATATCGCAACGCCTGAGTCCGATATCCTGCAATTGCAAATCAGACATTCCATAAAGCCTGAATCTAGCCAGGTCCAAATCGCGACGGCGGCGATATTTCAGGGCAAGGCGGCCAATCCATTTACCTGGCACTTTCAATGCCGAAATAATATTGCTTCTATTCGTCTGTGAAATCTGAACCGGCTCCGTGAATATTCTATTGTCGGTCTTGTGCGGCTCAATCAAGGCAAGTGCGGTTAATAATGTTTCTCCGAAATTCAACATTTGTATCTCCTTTGGCGAGCGCAAAAATTTGAGCAAAAGGGCTCGCTGTTGGGCATCTTCTGACACAAGAAAATACTCTTTGTTAGTTTCAGTATTGACAATACCGGGTCAAATATGCCAAATCTTCGCTATGCCCATTTCAATTCACTCTAAAAATGTAACAATTAGCCTGGTGGCTGTTCCAGAAATGTCAGCCCACGTGGTTTATGGCCTCCATGAGGTGTTTGCCTGCGTTGGCGGAGCTTGGGAAACCCTAACCGGCGAGCAATCAAAATGCGGTAAAATGACACCGCGGATAGTTGGCCATTCAACGGCGCCTATCCGAACGACGTTGGGGGCAACAATTGTTCCGGATCATACTTTTGAAGAAGCACACCGTTCAGATGTCGTCATCGTCGCCGACCTGGATGTGCTTTCGGGGGTTGATCCTATTGGCGACTGGCCCGAGGCGGTTGCATGGATCAAGGATCAGCACAGCAAAGGCGCCATTATCTGCTCCGTTTGTACCGGTTCCTTGATGATGGCCGAAGCTGGCCTACTGGATGGCCTCGAAGCGACTTCTCACTGGGGCGCGCTTGAATATTTTAAAAGCTGTTATCCGAAAGTTCTTTTGAAACCGGACAGAATTCTTGTTCCTGCCGGCAAACAGCACCAAGTGATTACATCAGGGGGGACCTCTTCTTGGCATGAACTTTCGCTTTATTTGATCGCGCGGTTTTGCGGTGAAGCAGAAGCGCGGCATATTGCAAAGGTCTTCCTTTTTGGAGATCGCAATGACGGCCAGTTACCCTTCGCCGCCATGGTGCGCCCAAAGCAGCATACGGATGCCACTATCGCGAAGAGCCAAACCTGGATTGCAGAAAACTACGATGAAGCAAACCCTGTAGAGAAAATGACCCTTCTCTCAGGTCTTAACACGCGGACCTTCAAGCGACGCTTTAAATCTGCAACTGGTTATACGCCACTGGATTACGTACAGACAATGCGGATTGAAGAGGCAAAACAAATGTTGGAAACATCGGATGACGCGATAGACGATATCGCCGAATCCGTTGGCTATGATGAGCCCAACTCATTCCGTCGTCTGTTCAAGAGAACAACCGGAATAAGCCCGCACCAGTATCGACTGCGCTTCAAAGATATTTCCACTTTTTGAACGATACTCATCGTCTGTTGCATTAACACGGGATGAATTTCCTAAGGCAACACGGCATTGCCGAATTGCAGAACTGTCTCAAATGACCCGCTTCTGTCCATTGTCGCTCTATTAACCGCGCGTAGTGTTTCGTAATTTCCTGTCCTGGCGCCGGACCATCTCATTACCTGACAGGTAATTGTTTTCCTGAAATTGGTGCTGCTTGCTTTACTGGACGAAGAAAATTCTTCCGATCGGCTCAACTGAAAGAATAATAATGACAATCGAACAATCTGCATGGTTACCGGATGACGACGCACCAATTGAACCGAAGAAATCAACGTCGTCGACTGACCGCATGTTACAGGGGCCGGTTTTTGGAACACTTTTACGGCTTTCAGCACCAAATATCGGCGAAGCCATCGCCCGCGTCTCCTTTATCGCATTTGACGCTATTTTTGTTGGCTGGATTGGAACAGATGCCTTGGCTGGCGTTAGCTTGGTGTTCCCCATATTCCTGATCATGCAGATGATGTCAGCCAGTGGCATAGGTACCGGCACGTCAGCAGCGGTCGCACGCGCATTGGGCGCCGGCAATCAGGATCAGGCTTCTCGAGTGGCGTCACAAGGGATTTTACTTGCGTTGATCGTGGCCATCCTTTTCACCTGCATTTTTCTCTCAACGGGGCCGACGATATATAGCTGGATGGGCGCCGAAGGCAACGCTCTCGAGGAAGCCACGCGATATTCCATGGTTGTTTTTAGCGGAATTACATTCGTATGGATCATGAACGTCCTTGCCAACATCGTTCGTGGAACTGGCAATATGGTCGTCCCGGCCAGCGCAATAGTTATCGGAGAAATATTCCATTTGTCGCTGGCGCCTGCCCTAATTCTTGGTTGGGGCCCCTTCCCCGTACTAGGCGTATATGGCGCCGCTATCGCGATACTGTCATCTTACTTAGTCGGGGCGTGTGTTCTATTCCTGTATCTTATTTCCAGCAGGTCCTTGGTTCGTCTTTATCTTAAAAACCTAATGCCATCTTGGCCCCACATGAGAGAGATCCTGGGCATTGGCGGTTTTGCTTCCCTAAATGTTTTGCAAAATCAATTAATTGTAATCGTTACAACAACCCTTGTTGCAGGATATGGACAGGCAACCCTGGCCGGCTATGGTGCGGCAAGCCGGCTCGAGCTATTGCAAATTCCGATCACTTTCGCGCTGGGGTCGTCTATCATAACTATGGTCGCAACCAACCTCGGCGCGAATAACTGGGAGCGAGTTCGGCAGATCGCTTGGGCCGGAATGATCATTGCCATTGCAATCGGTGCATCTTTGGGAGCGATCGCTTTATTTGCCGCAGAATACTGGATGGAATTGTTCACCAACGATCCAAGGGTAATCTCCGCCGGAGCAAGCTATCTTAACATCATAGCTTTTCCATTACCCTTTATCGGCGCGGCCCTGGGCCTCACTTTCGCTCTGTTTGGTGCCAACAAACCGTTTATCCCTTTTCTTGCCATTAATGCGCGTCTCCTGATCATCGCGATAATCGGTTGGTCGCTTGTCCGTGTGTGGGACGTTGAAATAAACATTCTGGTTTATGTCTTGGTCACCGGCATGCTCGCTGTTACGACAATACTCGTTGTCGCGGGGTGCAAAATATTCGGAACCGGACCTGCGCGTTAGCCCATAGTGTCCGTCCACCATATTCTTCCCATGCGGAGTGCTGCACCCAATCGGCATCTTCATGCGATATCAAAATGCACATGCTATTCCAGCCACAATCAGCGCTCAGAAAATTAACGCAAATTCTCTTTTAGCGCTGATCGTGCCGGCGACATCTGCAACCATTAGGACGCCTCAAACGGCGGCAACAACGATGATTTCAAAAAGATACTCAGGCGCGGCCAGTTTGGCTTCACCGCATGCTCTGGTCGGAGGGTTTTGCGGATCTACCCATGCATCGTAGACTTCATTCATGGCGTCAAAATCACTCATGCTCGCAAGCCATATCGTGGCCTGCAAGATTTTTGATTTTTCGGATCCGGCAGCCGCAAGAAGTTTTTCTACCTTCTCCAGCGCTTCTTTCGTTTGCTCTTTTATCGTACTCTTCGGGCTACCAACCTGACCAGCGAGATATATAGTTTCGTTGTGTTTGACGGCCTGGCTCATTCTAGAACCGATATTGAACCTTTCAATAGACATGACACTACCTCTTTATCTGATAAAAATTGTTATTCTCGACACACGGGAAATTCAGTCAGAAGTTTTATTGCTGGAATAGGCATATAGTAGCATTACCGCAGCCTAATCTTCGATAGCGGAACCAACGCCTTTAAAATGAGTAAATTCATCTGGCGTGTAACGTCCCTGAACTTCGCCCCTGCACAAACCGAATAGGCCTCCGGCAATCCTATCTTTTGGCAATGTGCCAGACTTTAACCTACCAATCAAATCATCGCTTCCCTCTCACGCACTTTGGGTATCGTTATATATTCGAGCGCATGGGTGATGCCACGAATGCGGCCTCGTCTCCATATGGCGCAAAAGTGGGCCAACTTTATTCCGCCAATAGCGCACCGTCTCGTGACAAATGTCGTTGCCCCGTTCATGAAGAAAGTCTTCGACATTGCGAAGAGAAAGCGGAAACCGGACATACATGGTTACAACCAGTCCGATGACTTCGGACGAAGCGCCAAAATGGCGAAACGGGTTCTGTTTTGTCTTACTCGGAGGCTAGTCAGCAAGCAAATCCACATCAAGCAGTTTTCTTCTGACAAAGCTGTCCATCTTAATATCCCATGAACTGGACCCTGAAACAGAGCGTCAGAGAGGAATGCTGAATTACGACTTATTTACTCTCATGTAAGCGTCTCTGTTCTGATCGGATAGCACCAAAGGCCCCGGAACTGCGGGCTTCAGGGGCGAACCCGGACTGGTTCCAGGTTCGCCTCAAGAATAGTGGTGGTGTTAGTAGTCTCATGCGAACCCGTCTCTCCCATTTTCCCTGTTAAACAGGGAAAAAACAAGGGTTTTTGGCGAATGTGGCCCCAAATCAACCATCCCTTCTCTATAATCTCCTAATTTTACTGATGTTTTCTGAATTTCCTTAGGAAAATTAACAGGGAAAACTAAATTCCTATCAGGGAAATAACTATTGAGAACAGGGAACAATTTATCAGTCATCACCCTAGAAACTGCTGGTGGGCGTTATCACAGTAAAATCATTAAAATGAAAAAAAAGGAATTATGCGATGCTTTTCAGGCAACGAGCTGACGGGTGTTGTCAGCTAACGACCACTCAAACGTCTCCTAGGTGTCGTTTGTGGTTTTGTATACTAGAGAAATTTGAACTCTGTAAACTTCCACTACAGAAACATAACAGAGTAATTACGTTGGGCCGGAAAAGGTCTGCTGACGGGGAACAGCGGACGTTAAATTCATGATTGCCCAAACCTTAACAACGAAAAGAAACATTTATCAAATCAGCGGATTGGAGTTACACTTAGATTAAAAGATCGGGGCTGACATGAAAAACTGGGATATAAACCGATTGTCCGGAGCATTGGGCGCAGAAGTACAGGGCATTGATCTGGCGACTGTCAATAGCAACGATATTGCGGAAATACGGCGTCTGTTGGCCAAACATATGGTGCTGTTTTTTCCGCAGCAAAATCTTTCTATTGAGGATCACGTCGACTTTGGGCGTCATTTCGGCGAACTAGAAGGGCATCCAAACCTGAAAAACCCGTATCTGGATCATCCGGAAGTTTTTGAACTGGTGGCAAGCAATGGCGGCATTGCCGATGAGTGGCACACGGACCTGACATTCCAGGAACAACCGTCTTTGATGTCCATTCTGAACATGGTCAAATGCCCCGAAACAGGGGGCGATACGATGTGGACAAACCTTTGCGCCGCGTTCGATGCGCTATCCCCGCCGATGCAGGAATTATGTACCGGGTTGACGGCATTGCATGATGCGCTACCGCATAATCACCCCGAACAGATGGCCATTCATCCGGTCGTCAGAATTCACCCCGAAACGGGCCGGAAAGCGCTCTATGTGAATGAACATTTTACCCGGCGTATCGTCGAAATGAGTGCACCGGAAAGCGCGGCCTTGCTCGACTTTCTGACAGGCTGGGTGCAGAACCCGCGTTTCACGGTGCGATACCGCTGGTCGGAAGGCACCATCGGAATCTGGGATAACCGGTGCACCCAGCATTATGTGTTGAACGATTTTTCCGAAGAACGCGTCATTCAACGGGTCACGGTTGTCGGAGATCAGCCAACGGGCGAGCGCGCAAGATGGCCTGCCTGGCTGAATGACGGCCGACGATCCGCCGTCAGCCGTCACGACAGACAACTGGCCCTTTTCCTGAAATCAAGAAACCAGGACTGACCGGATCAGTCCAAAGGGTGCTGTCAGACGATGCTTTCGGACTGGTGTTGTCACATGACATTGTCACATTAACTTAGTGGCGAGAAAATTATTGGTGATCTAATCTCGATTGATGAAAAAGATTTCTTATCAGCGCCATCGTTTTCCGCCTCATATTATTCAGAACGCAGTCTGGCTGTACGCTCGATTTACGCTTAGCTATCGGGATATCGAAGGGCTTTTAGCGGTGCGCGGATTGGATATTTCATATGAAACGGTTCGTCGTTGGTTCTGAAGTTTGGCGAACCAATAGCCTGAAATCTGAGATCCAACCGCCCTTCTCCCAACGATATCTGGCATCTGGATGAAATGCTCTTTTTTATTCGTGGTAAACGACATTGGCTATGGCGTGCTGTCGATAGCGAAGGTGAAGTCTTAGATTTCCTTGTACAGCCAAGGCGAAACGCCAAAGCGGCCCTAAAACTGATGAGAAAATTATTGAAGAAGCAGGGTTTCGCGCCAACACAAATCGTCACAGATAAGCTGAAATCCTATCATAAGATGCTTCGAATTCTAGGCATAAAAGCCGAGCATACTGATAAGAAAAGAGCGAACAATCGGGTAGAAAACTCACACCTTCCTATCCGGCGAAGAGAACGAAAAATGCAGCGGTTTAAGTCACCAGGATCCGTTCAGAAATTCCTCAATATTCACTCAGCCACATACAACAATTTCTACCTTCAACGACTCTTAATCAATCGACCCACCTCAAGCATTGTCGTTCTGAAGCATATAGCATTTGGGCAACTGCAAGCGCTGCAGCCTGAGAATTTGTAACTTGGGAATATCTGTGTCTTTTTGAAGTTAATGTGACAACGCCATGTGACAGCACCCATCATACAAACGTAATAAATAATTTCGAATAGGTTTTACGCGGCCAATATATGAATGGCGCAGGCACCCGTCTCAAGACCTGTTGCATGACCGCCAAGCATCTGGGCAAGGCCAAGCTTTGCATTTGGCGACTGGCGGTCTTCGCATTGCCCCCGAAGCTGCAGCGTGATTTCGCATATATTTCTAACACCGGATGCGCTTAATGGATGACCGAGAGATAACAAGCCACCGCTTGGATTTACTGGGATACGCCCGCCCAACGACGTCGCCCCAGATCGGAGCAAAGAAACTGCATCCCCTATTTTGCAAAGCCCTAAATCCTCATAGTGAACTAACTCCTCGCATGCGAAAGCATCATGAAGCTCGACAACATCTAAATCTGATGGATCAACACCTGCCATCTCATAAGCTATATTTGCGGTCTTTTTACCAACATCAAAAGATGTCAGATCTTTTTTCTTGAAGAAGTAATCCCCTGACTGTAGAGCAGACGAGAGTATCCGGATAGGGTGCGACGTGTAGCGCCTCGCAAACTTGCTTGAGCAAAGAACAATGGCGGCGGCACCGTCTGTGTTAGGACAGCACTGAAGCAAAGTAATAGGATCGGCAATAGAGCGCGAATTCACTATTTCTTCCACAGTCAATTGCTTTCGATATTGTGCCTGAGGGTTTAAATATCCGAACTCGTGCGATTTAACAGAAACTTGCGCGAAATCCTCAATAGTTGCACCGTGTGTTTCCATGAGCCGGTTCGCCATCAACGCAAACACCACCGGCATTGCCAGCCCTAAATTTCCTTCAAGATCATCGTCAGCAGGTGGAATAAGTTTGCCCGCAATAGGGCTGGTAGTCATAGATTCCATTCCAATGGCAATACCCACATCACAATGCCCCGCCGCAATATCCTTCCATAATGATCGCACGGCTGTTGCGCCACCTGCGCAGGCATTTTCAACGTTGGTTATTTCAATTCCGGTAATCCCCATTTCTTTGAGCACGACCTGGCCATTAATCATTTCAGAGTATAACCTTGACGCAAAAGCTGTTTCTAGTTGATGACGATTAATTCCAGCATCACCGATAGCTGCTTCGGCGTTGTTGTCACATTAACTTAGTGGCGGAAAAATTATTGGTGCTCTAATCTCGATCGATGAAAAATATCTCTTATTCCCGGCACCGATTTCCACCTCATATCATTCAACATGCAATTTGGCTTTATGCTCGATTTACGCTGAGCTATCGAGATGTAGAAGATCTGTTGGCCGAGCGAGGCCTGGATATTTCATACGAAACAGTTCGAAGATGGTTTCTAAAGTTTGGCGAACCAATAGCCAGAAATCTGAGATCCAACCGCCCTTCTCCCAACGATATCTGGCATCTGGATGAAATGGTCATTTTTATTCGTGGTAAACGACATTGGCTATGGCGTGCTGTCGATAGCGAAGGTGAAGTCTTGGATTTCCTTGTACAACCAAGGCGAAACGCCAAAGCGGCCTTAAAACTGATGAGAAAATTATTGAAGAAGCAGGGTTTCGCGCCGATGCAGATCGTCACGGATAAGCTAAAATCCTATCATAAGGCGCTTCGAATTCTAGGCATGAAAGCCGAGCATATTGATAAGAAAAGAGCGAATAATCGGGCAGAAAATTCACATCTTCCCATCCGGCGAAGAGAAAGAAAAATGCAGAAGTTTAAATCGCCAGGTTCAGCCCAGAGATTTCTCAATATCCAGTCTGCCACTTACAATAGTTTTTATCTTCAACGTCACCTAATAAACAGATCTCATCTCAAGCAAAGCCGTGCTAAAGCATTTGGCGTTTGGGAAAATGCAAGCGCAGCGGCCTAAACATTTTTTCTGAGGTTTCTATGCGACTTTCTCAAGTTAATGTGACAATGCCCTTCCTACTATTAAATTGAGTACCAGATAGTTTAGTAGAATTGAAATAAAATTATGAAATTATGAGCATACCGAATCGGCGTCAACATTTTTTACCTTATTGTTTTTATTGACATTAGTGGATAACTAGCGTAAGATAAAAGTTATTAAAAGAGCGTATTTTTTACTCCGCTCGACAGAATTGTAGACGTCTGCAAGAAACCTTGAGAAAGCCGCTCAGTCTAACGTAATCAAATAAAACAATTATAAGTTAGATAATATTTCTCTTTTCATGATGTTTGTTTCTTATGTACCGTTAGGAAATTATTCCTAGTTATCCGGTTATCATGAAAATATTCTATCGCATTACAGGCTATAAAAAATTTATCGCCTACGCTCGCGTATCCTCCCGAAGCAACAAAAAATCTAACCAAGAACAATTACGTCTGATTAGAATGTTTGTTGAAGAAAATGAAGGCGAGATCTTTGGGGAATACGTAGAGATAATTAGCGAACAAGAGACATCTCTCCCTCAAAGAGAATTAGCGGTTGCAGCCGCATTGGACCAATCTCTTACATTGATAGTTACAAGAATAAATCGTTTGACGCGCGATGCAGATTATCTTCAAGAGCTATTTGATAGAGGTCTAAAAATTAGAACAATCTTCAATCCAGAAATATCCAACAAAGATCTAAAAAGATTGGTTCGCCGAGAGTTTTATAGATACTACGGCAAGGAACGAAATAGAGAATATTCAATTCTCGAAAGGCGACGCAATAATCTCCCAATTGGTGGCGCCGCTGCAAATTTAAGATATCGGACTGAGCAGGCTAGAGAATTTGCTAGATCGATATACCCTATTATTTTATCAATAAAGAGGCGTGGCATAAGCAGTTCTTACGGTATAGCCCGTGAACTCAATGAACTGGGCGTAAAAACGAAAAGAAATGGTCAGTGGCAGGCAACCAGCGTCAATCGTATCCTCCAGCGCATTCAAAGCGGAACCGCAACTCGAAAAAAAGTTCGTTTCCCGCCTGTCATTGCCGCGAAGCTAGCCAGAAACGCTTTTGCGGATGACAAACAATACCAACGATGGAAACGCTATTACCTATGAAAAGAGAAGGGCTTTCTGAATTTCATATTAACGGTTCCCTGACACTCGCAGACGTCTGCAGCCTCGTTCATTTTTCGATAGCGCTAAAATTAGACTACAGCAAAATTATTGCATACAGTCTCAAGTTTAGTTTACTCTTTCCCATTCAATCAAATTTGAAGACTAAACTAGGCACTGAAAGTGAAAATATCTCAAAGAATTATTGCTTTTTTGGTCTCCATGATAACTCTATGAATAATATCGAATTTTTAATAGAATTTACTTCGTCCGAAGGCAGAGGTTATACGTTTGAATCGTGTCGGGTACGGCAATCTTTTCAATAACTTAGATAAAATCCTCTATATTACTATTTCTTTGTTAGGGAAATATAGGCGAAGCAATCACTTCTTGTTGTTTAAAACAAGGTGAGCATATCTAGATAGTAGGATGTTACACGAACATAAAATGCTAAAAAACCTCCCACATTGATTTAGTCCTAACTTCAATTTAGAAGCAACAGGGCACCAAAGGAAAAAAGGGGCCAGCGCCCGTCAGATTTATTCATAAGACAATACAGCGTAAGGGATCGAAGTCAGATGTCAGCGGATGTAAAGCGCGCACGATTTACCACAGTCCAGTTTGCTAAATGTACCCGTCCGCGTCCCGTAACCCGGTAGTAGGCCTAGATAGCAATTTACAGTTCCATCGACAAAGTGTTACCTATAGTACTGACTGGCGCGCAATGGAAGATTATCTCAGCCAAAGCGTCTTGAAGACCTACGGTTTCCAACGCCAAAGTGTAAGGTAGACCAAAAATCAATGAGTAGTACCTCTAAAATTTATGATGTCCTCACTGCAAATCCGAAGGGGCATTTAAAGGCCATTACTGTACGTTCTGGCGAAGGATCGTCGGTCAGTATTAAGCTTCATCGTTTCGCTGTCGTCGGTAAAGGCGACAGAATTCGCCTTGGAGCAGCGGGTAGCGATAAGGTTTCTGTCGTGGCCAAAGAGGCGGATCAGCCAGACATTCCAGTAACGCCGTACTTCATTGCCAATGACTATTTGAATCTAGGTCAAGAAAAGCTGGCTCTGCGTATCAGGGAAATTAGTTCTCCCACTGACGTGCGCTCATTAGAGTTTTTAGAACAGTTTCACTATAAGACAAATACTTCGCTCGGTGAAAGATCGCGTGATACAGAAAGCAAAACAGGCAATCCGTCTGTTGGTGGCCGCCGCGCGGTCTTGTACGCTGAGCTAAAGTTCGGTGAGCATTGGATTCCGGCGGGCTATGTCGACCTTCAGATGCCGCTAATGATGTGTAAACCGCGCCACCAGCTTTTTGATCATCCGTTTGCTCATTCGGAGCGAAACATCGCTTGGAACAAATGGAACCCCGAGGCGATGAAGAAGTACTTGAACACGATTGTGCGGATTGCACGCATCGTCGTCGCTCCGGAACTTCGCGGACTTGGGCTCACTCGGCGAATCATCAAAGCTGCCAAAGATTTTTCTGCAGAACGCTGGCAAATCTCGGGAATGCGCCCAATCTTTATGGAAATCTCGGCAGAAATGCTGTGTCACATCGATTTTGTTTCTTCTTCAGGTTTCAAGTTTATTGGTAATACAGAAGGCAATATCAAGCGCGTACTCAAGGATATGGAGCATATGGTTCGCTCCCCTGCCGGTGAATTCGGCATGATGAGTCTGCAACGGAAGTACTTTCGTGCTTTACAGGACTTCTGCGAAACCATGAATATCAGCTTTGAGGACGGATTGGAGTATCTTCGTAGGAAGATCGAGAAAAATGAAAATTCGCTAACAGCTGGGGAATGGGCTGTGCTTCGTTCAGTTATTAGAAGTCCTATTCCGTATTATCTTTGCCCGCTAGATGATAGCTCTGCTCTTTATCTGCGCGAAGCTCAGAAAATTTTCCCGCCACGAAAGGTTATGGAGCCCAAGAAAAATGATTTCTCGGCGCGAAGCATACAAATTTCTATCGAGAATTTGTCAATTCGCGCGGCCTATAATATCCCGGAAACTAAGTCCACGAAAATGATCATGGATGCCTTCGGACTAAAAGGCGATACAGTCTTTTCGGATATTGTCCGGGATGTCGCGGTTAAAGCTTCGAACGGAAATATCATACTCGTTGTTGGCTCAAGCGGAAGTGGTAAAAGCGTGTTTCTTAATGCACTTGATCCCGAAAAAGCGCTTGATGGAAATCTTACTGTAACCAAAAATGCAAAACTATTATATAAGGCAGGATGGCTTAGGGCGCTAAGAGAGGATATTCCAATATTTGAGGCGCTAGCTGAGAAGTACACTCCACAACGCGCGTTTATTGCCTTGAGCCGGGTTGGATTGTCAGAGGCTCTCGCGTTTATCAAACCATTTTGGATGCTCAGCCGAGGCCAGCAGTATCGGGCAATGATCGCCGACTTACTACTACGTGATGAAGAGGTTTGGCTTCTCGATGAGTTCTGTTCTGATCTTGACCCAATGACGGCCAAGATTGTGGCTCACAACCTTAGAAAGCAGATCATCGCAACAGGAAGGATCGCTTTCATCGCTGCGGCGAATCATAGTCATTACCTCGATGCGCTAAGGCCATCGAGAGTGTTGATGTTGAGACCAGGTGATACCCCAACTTGGCTGTCTTTTAAGGAGTATCAAAATGAGTTTTTCAGCAAAGTCATCTGAGAGATTTGGCAAAGTTCTTGAGAAGAGTCCCTACGCAGTTGAAGACGCCCTTGTAAAAATCCAGCACGTTCAACGTGGAAACAATATAGTCTTTGGAAGAGCCCTTAATGGCGACGATGTCAGTAATCTAATTTATATTGGAAAGATACTGGAGACGACCAAGGGAAGGAGCTTCTTGGGGTCTGATGCATGGCTCGACACAACATTCCCTCACGTCATGTACATCACCGGCACCCGAGGTAGTGGTAAGAGTTTTGATCTTGGTGTGCTTGTTGAGGGCATTTCACAGCTTTCAGAATCTTCTCCGATCCAGAATGACGTTAAACCAATCACTTCGATCATCGTGGATACGCAAAGCCAATTTTGGACATTGGGCTACGCGCCTCGGGAAGCAATCCCCGCAAATAAGACCCAACTAGAAGATCTGAAGCGTTGGAACCTCAAGCCTAACAGCCTCGCGAAAGCGCGGGTTTTTGCGCCGGAAGGCACAACAAAGTTTCTTGGGACCGAAGAGACACTTCAATTACGACCGCGAGACGTTCGTGCGGAAGAGTGGGCCGCGCTCTTAGGACAAGAAATTTACAGCGCCCAAGGGCATATTCTGAGCGCCACGCTCGAAGCGTTTGACGATCAAGACTTCGAGATCGCTGACATGATCAACTATATCGCCGACGATCTCGAACTGGCCGAATATTGCAGAAACTTCTAGAAACGCGATCACCTACAAGTTGGATGACTATCGCCGGACAAAATTGTTCTCGGCAAACGGTTTAAAAGTTAGTGACCTTCTTGAAGAGGGAACCTGCAATATTTTATCTCTGCGGGAGCTTCGCAATGAGGACAAGTCACTCATCACAGCAGTGATAGCACGGTCCTTATTTGATATTTTGGGCAAGCACCACAACAAGAAGAAGACTGCTAGTTTTTTCGAAAAGGAATTCGAAAGTGATGGAATACCAGACCGGGTCTGGCTCGTGATTGATGAGGCGCATGTTGTCGCACCTAGTGATCGGCTTTCGCCCGCAAGAGCGGCACTTATTGAATATGTAAAGCGAGGCCGTGACGCTGGTCTTTCGTTAGTGCTTGCAACACAACAACCGTCTGCACTCGACGATCGCATTCTAAGCCAAGTCAACCTTACATTCAGCCATCGGTTAAGTTTCCAAAGTGATATCAATGCGGCGGTTAATCGAATTCCGACCAAATCGGTTAAGTCGATGAAGCTTTCTGGCACCAGCCTGAGTGATTTCGGTGAAATGATGCGCGTGCTGGATGCCGGTCAATGCTTTTTAGGCGATCAGGCGAGCAGCAGGGCTGTTCTTATTCAAATTCGTCCAAGAGTGAGTGCACATGGTGGCTACAGCCCATTCTGATCCCTATGGGATATTCATGCGGAAAATCGGGTACTCTGTCGGCCTAGAGCGGACTTTGGAGCGTTTTGGCGATCTTCAAGACATGTACTTGGCGAATGGAGATATTACGCTAGCATCTTGGACGGAACTAGTCGGGCCAGACTCGGGTTGGAAGCTCAAAACAGATAACATAGCTGATTTCTTTTATTCCCTCGGCCTAATCCATCGAACTCCTGGCGATGTTCTTGTCCTAGAGAATTTAGATGCTGCCGCGATTGCAGTAAAGCTCCTAGACAATCCAAAGCAAGCTAAAGAGGCACAGTCATTTATTTTTTTATGGGCGGTTCTCCTCAACGACGGCGAAATATTTGTCAATCTTCTGCTAGCTAATTTTGAGGAAGAGCAGATAAAACAAAAACTCTCTTCACTGATTAAACTTAAGCGGGAAGTCTTGGCAAAAGCCATGCCCGGAAGAGACGCGGCAAAGCACGTAGCTCGTACCATTACTATAGAGCGTCAAGAAAAAAATAAAGGAAGCGCAGGAATAGGAAAATCGATCTCATCGTTGCGACGAACCGAACCACTGGAGAAAAACAAATGGCTCGATCCGGACAAGTCAATTAGTGAGACAATTAAATTCTCAGATGACTATTTTAGAAAGGTCCCACCACGAAGAAAAGACTGGGCAAGAACGCTTGGATTTTGGTCGGATGAATCGGGCCTAACTCACCTTGGGCAAAGATTCAAGGAATCTCTAAAGAGGTCCGGTTACATCAACGATGACGAATTATTTGTTTTCTGGCCAATGGATTTTGAACTTGTTCGTTCTGGATTCAAGTCGAACTTGCTTGAAGGTACAAAGTCGCTCTGGGAAACCCTCGTTGATTTTGGCGAGGCTTTCGCAGACCTCCACATCAAACCTTTTGAAAACTCTGACACTGACAAATTGGTCGATCAGTTAGGCGATATGATGTATACCTACCGGTCATTACACACGAGGAAAATAATGTTGCGTAGAGAATTAGCAATAACAGTGGCTTACCCGTCCATAATAGCTATGGCTTGTGCTCGCAAAGCTGCTGCTATTGATCTACCACAAGCTCTTGATGTTGAACGAAATAGAAAAAATCGTCGCATAACGCTTCGCCGATCACGCAATACCGGTGGTGCGTTGAGCGTGCAACGTTAACCATGCCAGTTTTTCTAATGCCTGAATTTATTTTCGATCTTCAGACGCATGGTGATCCGAATTTCGCGAAACGTGTTCTACAGAAAACTTTGCTTCGAACAGGGAACTTTCGAGAGGACGGCGATGACCATCGTTATCAAGGCATTGATGGCGCTTGGATCAGGTATGTCAGCCGTGGTCAACGGGCCATCTACATCAGATCAGGTACGAACGTTTACCTCTATAGGGCTGGGGAGCATGCTGTTGAGGACAGACTAGCCGCGCCTCAGGATGGAGCGTTTGATGGTGCAATTTTAATTAGCGAAGCAGAAGCAGGCGCGGTGGCCGTTGCGGCAGCCATTGAGCGCCCCGCCGCACGAGTTCTCACTGGACCTCAGCCTAATCGGCTTCTTCGCAATAATCCAAGTCCAGATATCAACCGTTCTATTTTCTCAAGAAGGCAGCTCCCACACCGCGATATTTGGTTAGTCGCACCTTTTATCAATCCTGAATTGCTTCAACCAACCGCGAATTTTGGTAAGCTGATCTTCGAGCAAATTGAAGACGGGGCCAGTGCTTTACTGATTACTTCACCTCCCAAAGATATGAAATTCGACTGGCTCGAACGATTGGAGGAGAGAAGATTGGCAGTATACTTCTATCCCCGCCTTCACAGCAAACTCTTCTGCTTTGTTCTTGACGAAAACCGAAAGTATGAGAGGGGTCTCCCAGATGCTAGCAAGCTCTCGTCTCTGTTGCTTCTCGGTTCTGCAAATTTGACCAAGGCTGGCCTCGCGCTCAGCTCAACAAAATGGAATGAAGAACTTTGCTACATGGTACCAGACACGGAGCTTACACATGTTGAAACATATGTAACTAGTTTAATCATGTACGGGTACGACCTAAAAACAGCAAGGGCTTACCATGCACGAGGACAATGGGAACAACTGGAGAAAAATAAATGGTAATGGAGCCTAGGGAATACTATCAGAAGGGAAATCTTAAAGATAATCCCTTCAAATCTAATCCAAATTCTGCAATCGATCCACGTGCAAGTATCTGGGTTGGCTATGAAAAGCAGAAAAAACTGCTCGACAAGTTTCTAAAGCGCTCGCTTGCGGATCAGGTTGGGAATGTAAATTTCTTGATGTTATACGGTCACTATGGCACGGGAAAATCACATGCGCTACTGTGGGCGCAGAACAAGATTCTTCACGAAGAGAAAATTACTTACGACGCGGTTTGCTATTTCATCCCTACTCTTCGACAAGAGAATGGAAAGTTCTCGTTCTCTGATGCTTTCAAAAATGACATTGTTGCCAAGTCCAACTTGATTGCGGACTTGAAGGCATTTCACGATTTTTTGGTCCACTGTATAGCTGCTAGGAAGGCTATCGGCGACCTTAACGATGCCTCAAATGAGCGCGTTATTGAGAAGCTCGTTCCAGCCGTCGAATTGTGTAACTTCGCCAAGGAAATCTATAGGTGCCAAGGTGATGAAGGCTTCCGAGCGCTAGTCACGACCAAAAACGACTATCAAGCGATGACGATCTTTACTAAGATAGTGAACCTGTTTGTGCATGAAATGGTCATCTCAGAAGAGGATCGGCAACGTTTCAAGAAAGGCGCATATCTCTTTATTGATGAGCTTGACGATCTCGAACGCGCCAGCGTTAAGGAAGCCCGCGAAGTTAATGATCTTCTGCGCCATATCTACGATAGCTGTCCCAACAATTTCTGCATGGTAATTGCGCTTTCTGCGGAAATTTCTCAGTTGGCGGTGCTGTTCTTCGACTATGTACTTCGTCGCATAAAACGACAGATTGAGCTTATTGGCATGGATAAAGATGATACCGTATTGTTTGTGCGCGAGATTCTTCAGAAGAACCGGCAAAATGAAAACGATGACGGAGATTTTTTTCCATTCGAAGAAGCCGCAATTGAAACTATTGCCTCGCAGCTGACGGAAATTACACCGGCCAAAATCATTGATACCATGCAGCAGATCATCGAAGAGGCTAGACTTGCTGGCCACGATCCTGCTGATGGACCCATATCAGCGGACTTCCTCGACGAACATGACATTATTGAAGAGGTTTTGGGTGAGGGTGGCGTTGCATAATTGCGCGCGCTAGGAAACTCACTAGAAGGCCTTTAAGAATGTTCGATATATTGACGGCATCCAATCCATGGAGAATTGCAGGGTACGCGAAGGGTATTGATCTTTGGGTTGGTTCCGGTGGAAGGCAGAAAAATGTCTCCCACCCAATTCAGTATTGCGTAAGAGCGGGGGAACGTTCTGGCCGTCAAAACATGTTCTATTCTAGCCCGCCACGATCCACTTGGCGGGCTATTTGCCGCGCCGCTAGCCGCTTACCGATAATCGTCCCAATTTAGAAAGTTCTTTTTCAATGGTCCGCAAACTTCGCTTTGTACCAGTTATGAAGGCCTTTCGGTTATATGCACCCCTGTTACTTATTGTGGGTTCTGCTTCTCAACAACATGGTTGTAATCATCCTTGAGAGCCTTGGTCGATATCGACTGGGTGTGTATAAGAATGCGAGCTTTCTAATATCGGATGCGTTTTGAAATTAGATGGGCTTTAAAAGCAAATATCTACAACCAGATTAAACAGGCGGGCGGTGCCGCTTTTCGAATATTTAGACGCTTTGGCTGTTGAAGTTGTGAACGCCAAATAGCCCGAAAACCAGCTGGAAAGGCTACTTTGTCCCTTCTCCTAGCCGCTACGGCGGTATGCCTGCAATCCGCAGGCGGTCACAACTCACAGGGCGCTCGTGAGCAACTTGCAGACGTCTGCAAGCGCTTCCGAAGTCGACATATCAAGTCCAACCTCTATATGCAGACATTGTCGTTTATCTCTATCTATTCTGAATATTATTCACATTATGAGTATAGCCTAGCAAGACAATCTAAAGAGACAAAAAATGCGTCTTATAAGGGTTGAATTAGACTTACGAGACATCATATTAATAACATCTTGACCCTAATAAGACAGTAAGGAAAGATTGATATGTCTCAATACGGCTACGCGCGGGTATCTACAATCGAACAAGACTTGTCGCTGCAAATTGACGCGCTTAAAAAAGCGGGCTGCGATATTATTCGATCAGAAAAGATTTCAGCGTCCTCTCGGGACGGACGTCATGAATTGACTACTCTTCTGGATTTCATCCGCAAAGGCGACAAGCTTATTGTAACTCGTATAGATCGCCTAGCACGTTCGGTTAAAGACCTTCAGGACATAGTTTCCGAGCTAAGACGTAAAGGGGCGTCCCTGACCGCTACAGAGCAACCTATAGACACCTCAACCGCCGCTGGAAAAGCTTTCCTTGATATGTTAGGCGTGTTTGCCGAATTCGAAACTAATTTAAGACGAGAACGGCAAATGGAAGGTATTGCTCGCGCGAAGAAAAAAGGAATTTATAAAGGCCGAAAACCTTCAATCGAAGTTTCTAAAGTAGAAGAATTGAAAAAGGAAGGTCTTGGCGCAACAGAAATTGCGGGTAGACTGGGAATAGGACGCGCCAGTGTATATAGAGTGCTAAAAACTACATAATTAAAGTTATTGTTGTTCAATTATATATTTGATATAATTCGCTCTACTGAAAGTTAACTAGGTACTTTTTGCGGCGTATGATGTACCTATATTTAAATATATTTTTCTTTTGATGGTTTTCTACATAATTATTGGCAAAGTTATATCTGGCCTTCCTGTATAAACAATATTATTTGATATCAAATATTTATCCTTACCTTCGTTTGCCCTCGAAAGCACCTGCTCATTTTCCAGTGCACGTTTACAGTGAAGGAGGTAGGGGCTATGCCCAGAAAAAGAATAAGAAATGAAGAGGATGCCGCCATTCTATTGGCTGACAGCGCTCTCAAGGTATTTAAGGGCGAGATGAAGGCCCATGATTTACATGCCATCACCAGCGCGCTATCTGCCTACAACAATATAAAATTGCAACAGAGATTAGAGACAGAAAACGAAGCCTTGCTGGCAGAATTAGATGAAAAAGTTAATGGCTCAATCGGTTCGAAATTATACTATAGAAAGCTAATGGGTAGACGAAAAAAATAAACGAGTGTTTCATGTTGTACACCCCTCCCCTCTCTTAGCTTTCAAAAAAAATTGTAAATTTTTTGAAACAGATTTTTTAGGGGGGGTCTATTCTCAGAACTTTACGGATTGTAATAAAAAATACCTTGCAGTAATGATTGTAACAGCCTGCCATTGCAAACTAGTATTTTTTATCAACCTCGTAAAAATTTTGCACTTCAATTTGGATTTCGAATGAACAAGGCACTTACTTTTCTAATCGTATTGATTGGTGCGAGTTGCGCTCCAAGAGAATACCCTCAGCCTTGGTATATTCCACCCCCTGCGCCTAGCTCGGATTATGCTAATAACGTAGAAATTGCGAAGCCTTTCGACGAGGTATGGATAGCGCTAATTGAGACTTCCTCAAAGAGCTTTTTTGCAATCAAAAATTTTGAAAAGGACTCAGGTCTCTTGACATTGAGTTTTGGGAGCGGCGAGCCAGATAAATACGTCAATTGTGGCTATATCAATAGCCCCGGAATAAATTTTCGAGGACAATATATTGCCGCATTGCAGAGAACTGGATATGCGGAATTAGAAGGAGCAATCAATCTTTTCGTAAAGCCTGTTGATAAAAACACTACTCAAATTATCATTACTACTCGTTACATCTTCTCTGCGAAAGATGGCGTACTCCCGAAGCAACAATGGGTTTTCGATGGGGCGGGAACAGCGACGCGAAAAACTGGAGTCTTGTCAGTGACATGCCGTTCAACTCTTGAAGCGGAAAAAGAAATTATCACGAGTATTAAACAAATTTCAGGAGCCGAATAGACTGAAGCGTTTAAACTTCAAATGAGGAATTGAAAGGAAGCCAAATGTCCTTAATTTCATTTCGCTAGATAACTTATTGGTTTTTATATAAATGCGATAAATCCAAATTTGGGTACTTCACTTTTTCAATATGTTTTACCAGCGCCCCAGCTCCTAAGCTGGATCCATACTGATACTGCATTCCGCGCCCAGTCCATCCACATATACTTTCCACCACTTCAATACTAACCTCGGCTTCCCTTAAAGCGTCCCGAAACCTATGCCTGAACGAATGGAATGAAGTCTTCGGAGCTTTAGCACCACACTCTGTCAAATAGCGCCCAAACCATTTTTGAAAACTTCCACTAAAATACCCTCGGCTATCTTTTTTTAAATTTGGAAAAAGACGATGGTACCCTTCTTCTTCACAATTTCTCCAATAATCTACAAAGCCAATTTTCAGCAATACGGAGTGTACTGGCACAATCCGTCTGCTCGCTGCCGACTTGATTTTCTTATCACCATTTTGCGAACTGTCTTGGACGACAAAACAGTAATTACCCTCTTCCTCGGCAATGTCTTTATTCTCCAACTGGCAAATCTCATTCATTCTCAAACCAGAGAAGAGAGCTATCAAAGGTATCCAAAATTTTCCATCATTCCCGCTTGAAGAAGTGGCACTAAAAAAATGTTCAGCAGAAAAAATCTTTTTCAATTGTTGATCACTAAAAGGTAGTCGCGCAGCCTTCCTGTCTTCCACAACGGCATTTACCACCATCCTTGTCGCAGGATTATGATCAACATATTCTTCCTGAATACCCCACTTGAACATTGTAGATATTTTCTGAAGATAGCCGTTAGCTGTAGTCGGAGAAAGTGGCTCTAATTTATTAGCGTCCGCGTGTGCGGCAATTTCCAAAGTTGACATGCCTTTAAATCTTTTTGTGGAATTGGGAGGCAATCGATCCAATGTTTCTTTAATTGCCCTCACATGGGACCTGCGCACATCTCTAAGCCGCATTCTTTCCCCCCAATGGTCCTTCATCAATTGATAGACCATCCCATATTCAAGCTGCTTTTTTGCGGATTTACCCTTACCCTGCGACACATTGAAAAGCTCTATGAATTGTCCGACGGAAATTTCTTCGCCGCGTCCTTCATCAATAACTTCGGCTTCTGCCTCTGCCCCCTCAAAGAGGGAATCGAATTTTCTGCCCGGAGAGCCTTTAAGCATAGCCAATTCTCGCAGCTTTAACTCAAGAAACGCACGCCGTACATAGTCGCACATTGCCCAATATTCATCTCTTGTTGCCTTCAAATATATAAAATTTTCAGAGAGCAAATTATTTACTACCGGCTGAATGCTTCCATACCAGCTTTCATCGAGATGCCTTAGAGAATTGGCTTCCTCTTCAATGTCATCGATCACATACTTAAACATATGCTCTTCAATATCATCGATCTTGCGTCGTTCAACGATTTCAAGCTCCTTAACAAAATACCGTCGAATTATTCTTCGCATTGTTGCGTTGTCTAGCGATGTAGCAAAATCACTACCAGATCGCTTTCGCTTTAAATCAAATTCAAACCGTATTTCGGCAACAGCTTCATGCAACCGCGCCAGCGCTTCTTGACGGTCAGAAGTATGAAGAGATTTTTTAACTTCTTTTGAGGGGCTATAGATCTCGAAGAAGGTCTTTTGGCACTCTCACGCGTGCATAATATTTCACACTGCCATTCGGTAGTTTTCTTATTTGCAAGTAGCGAATTTTAGAAGGCGCAGCCATCCTTTTGTGTATCACAAAAGTGTCTCAATTCGCAAATAAAAAGCCTCTTGTATCAGCAAGTTACTGAAATACAAGAGGCTTCTCTTATTGTGGTGGGCCCGGTAGGACTTGAACCTACGACCAGTCCGTTATGAGCGGACGGCTCTAACCAGCTGAGCTACAGGCCCGAATTTTGTTCCGTCATATCAAACTGACGTGAATAGCCCTTATTCGTGACTATTTAGCCTGTTCGCATAAGAGACGCAATTGGCGAAATGAATTTTCACCAATTTTATCGACGCGTTGGCGCGCCTGATTAAGTATCAAGAAAACTCCGCAGTTTACGTGAACGGCTCGGATGCTTCAACTTGCGAAGCGCCTTTGCTTCAATCTGGCGAATACGTTCACGAGTAACCGAGAACTGCTGACCCACTTCCTCCAGCGTATGATCTGTATTCATGCCAATGCCGAAGCGCATGCGCAGCACACGCTCTTCACGCGGGGTGAGAGAGGCCAGAACCCGTGTCGTGGTTTCGCGCAAATTCGACTGAATCGCCGCATCGAGAGGCTGAACTGCATTCTCGTCCTGAATGAAATCACCCAGATGACTGTCTTCTTCATCACCGATGGGGGTTTCGAGGCTGATCGGCTCCTTGGCGATCTTCATGACTTTACGCACTTTTTCAAGTGGCATGCCAAGCTTCACGGCCAGCTCCTCCGGCGTCGGCTCACGGCCAATTTCATGGAGCATCTGACGTGACGTCCGGACAAGCTTATTGATCGTCTCAATCATATGCACCGGAATACGAATGGTCCGGGCCTGGTCCGCGATCGAGCGGGTAATGGCCTGACGTATCCACCAGGTTGCGTAAGTCGAGAATTTATAGCCGCGGCGATATTCAAACTTATCAACCGCCTTCATCAGGCCGATATTACCTTCCTGAATGAGGTCAAGAAACTGCAGTCCGCGATTAGTGTATTTCTTGGCAATTGAGATAACAAGACGGAGATTGGCCTCTACCATTTCCTTCTTGGCGCGGCTGGCCTCCCGCTCGCCCTGCTGCACCGTGCTGACGATGCGGCGGAATTCATTCATCGGCATACCGAATTCGGAGCTGATTTTGATAATTTCGGTTCGAATATCACCAATGCTGCTCGTCTCATTCGCGACAAAATCCTTCCAGCCTTTGGCCTTGAGGACCCCCATTTTATCTACCCAGCCGGGATCGAGCTCATTTCCGAAATAATTTTCGAGAAAGCTCGCGCGGGAAACCTTGTGACGCTCAGCCAGACGCAAAAGCTTGCCTTCCAGGCTCATCAGCCGACGGTTAATACCGTATAGCTGGTCGACCAGCGCCTCAATTCGGTTGTTTGTGAGATGGACATCGTCCATAAGCTTCACCAATTCAAGCTTCAGCTTTTCGTACTTCTTTTCCTGCGAGTTAGAGACGGATTCATTTTCCAGTGCCGCCGTCAGACGAGCCTCCTGAAGTTTATGCAGTTTCTTATATGTTTTTGCAATTTCATCGAAACGTTCGAAGACTTCCGGTTTCAGTGTCTCTTCAAGGGCCGCGAGAGACATCGTATTTTCTTCGGCGTCATCCTCGTCGTCGTCACTTTCCTTGCTGCTGCCTTCTTCGCCGTCTTCCTCTTCTTTGTCGTCGTCACTTTCCTCAGAATCGGAATCGCTGTCTTCGTCATCCTCGCTCAGGCCCTTAGCGGGAAGCTCGTCGTCCTCGCTATCTTCGCTAAACCCTTCTTGCAGCGCTTTTTCAGCCGCCGCGCCCGCGCCATACGTCGCGTCAAGGTCGATCACATCCCGTAGCAGGAGCTTTTCCTGAAGCATCAATTCGCGCCAGTTCAGAATAGCACGAATGGTTAGCGGGCTTTCACAAATGGCACCAATGAGTTTACCCCGACCGGCCTCAATCCGCTTTGCGATGGCGATTTCACCCTCACGCGAGAGAAGCTCTACTGTACCCATTTCACGCAGATACATCCGGACGGGATCATCCGTGCGATCACCCGCAGTTGATGCAGGCTTTTCTGGCGTTTCCTTTACGCTTTTTTCCGGCACCTCGTCATCGTCATCGTCATCACTGTCTTTACTCTGAGGCGCAGGCGTTTCATCTCCGCCCTCTTCATCATTCTCGACAACATTGATGCCCATTTCCGAGAGCAAGGACATTGTGTCCTCAATCTGCTCTGACGACATCTGATCCTGAGGCAGCACCGCGTTTAACTCGTCGAAGGTCACATATCCCTTTTCCTTCGCTTTCGCGAGCATCTTCTTAACAGCTGCTTGCGAGGCATCAATTAACGGGCTATCAGGACTTTCATCGCTCTGATCCGACGTATCAACGGCTTCCGCACTCTTTGTCGCCATAAATTCTAACTCCTGAAAAATTCCGCTAAATCTGCCCCGCCCTTGCGGGTCCAAATGGGCTTGCCTGTCTAAACAATCTTATTGCGGCCGGACGCCAGTCCAAAACCGTCAAGGTTCGCCTCATTCCCCGAGGCCTCCTCCAATGCTTTCTTCGCCATCTTCAATCGATCGAGATTTTCCGATGTTACGTTTTCTCCCAATTGACGCTCCGCCGCTTCCAGATCTTTTTGCATTGCCTCCAGTTTGTGGCGGTCCACAATATGTAGCCAAGCGTTCAGCGCGTCTTCATTTGCCGCAGCAGGATCAACAAACCAGTCCAGTGACTTGGTTGTCGGCCCCTGCAATCTCTTTACCTGTTCAGACAAATTACGTTTAGCTAAATGGTGCGCCATGCCTGAATAGTCAAGGGATGATCTCGACCGTAGCAATATCTATTATTGCCCGCCGTATTCTGTCAAGTTGAGGGCTGGCGAGATGCAACGACGCCAGAGTATCAAAGTGATTTTCCAGTATTTCCGGGTGATTTACTGCGGTTAGCAGGATTAATTCCTCTCGTCGGGCACCATCCGGCACAGATGCCTTTCGAAGGGTGGCCGAGGGCATTTTGTGCGAATCACCTGATCGATCTGCGAATCGCCCGAATCGATTACGATCTGAACGCCCGCTTAATGTTCGTTCAGTTGCGCCCTGTTTCTTCCGAAAAGCCTGCCAGAGCTTTTCTTTAAAGAAGTTACGGTAATACCCTTGCACTGCTGGATCGCGCATCTCATCACACAAACCATATAAAGCTTTTTCAAGAGCTGCTTTCCGCTCTGGTGTGTCAACAGAACGGCCCTCTGTTTCCTTCCGCCAGAGGATTTCTGACAGCGGCAGGGCTTTATCAAGAATGGCCCGCATCGCGCCGGCGCCCTCTTTCCGGATAAGGTCATCCGGATCAAGCCCGGCCGGGAGCAACGCAAATCTCAAAGAATGGCCCGGACGGAGAAGCGGCAGGGCACGTTCCGACGCACGCAACGCTGCACGCCAACCCGCCGTATCGCCATCAAGACACAAAATAGGCTCCGCTGCCATCTTCCAAAGGATTTGCAGTTGATCTTCAGTAATGGCAGTTCCAAGCGGTGCGACTGATTGCGTGAAACCCGCTTCACTCAGCGCGATCACATCCATATAGCCTTCGGCTACAATGATCATGCCGGAATCAAATGTCTTCTGACGCGCCAATGCCAAATTATAAAGAACATGCCCCTTGTGAAAGAGAGGCGTTTCGGGGGAATTTAGATACTTGGCCGGGGCATCGCCGAGCGCCCGCCCACCAAAGGCGATTACACGTCCCCGCCGGTCCGTGATAGGAAACATCAGGCGGTCGCGGAAGCGGTCATAACTCTCCCGACCATCGTCTGGCTTGATGATAAGCCCCCCTTCGATCAGCGTCGCTTCCGTCACACCGCGCGCTATCAACGCTTCCTTTAAGGCCGTTCGGCTATTTGGTGCGAAGCCCAATCGAAAATTTGCGACCGCTGCATCTGATACCTGACGGCGAGATAGATACCCTCGTGCACCGGTTCCGGCCTTGGCTCGCCAATTGGGAGGAAAACCATTTCCCGGCCAGCTCCATGGCGTCATGAAGCGTGGCGGTGCGCTGCTGTCGTGCTTTCTCTTCCGGCCGTTCCACCGGCATCTCCAGACCGGCAAGCGCTGCGAGCCGTTCAACGGCTTCAGGAAAAGCCACCCCTTCGGTCTGTTTGACGAATTCAATCAAGTCGCCATTGGCACCGCAACCGAAGCAGTGATAGAAACCCTTCTCCTCATTAACCGTGAAGGAGGGGGTTTTCTCATTATGAAACGGACAAAGGCCGGAATATTCCCGGCCCTTCTTGGTGAGTTTTGTTCGGCGACCAATTAAATCCGCGAGGCTTACACGCGCCTTAAGCTCTTCCATGAAATGTGGCGGAAAGGCCATCTCTTTGTCCAACCTAATTTAATAATTTAACCGGTTAAATTATTAAATGATGATCATCTAAAATCTATCCGACAGGTTTACGCGCCAAGCGTATCCTTTACGATAGCGCTCGCCTTGGAAAAATCCATCTGACCGGCATACCGGGTTTTCAGCTCAGCCATTGTCCGCCCCATATCCTTCAGGCCGTTAGCGTCTATATCCGCAATAACAGCCTCCACCGCTTTGCGGGTTTCCGCCTCGTCAAACTGCTTCGGCAGATAGTCTGATATAATATCAATTTCCTCCTGCTCCGCTGTGGCGAGATCAACCCGACCGCCCTTTTCATAAGCGGCAATTGATTCTTTCCGTTGACGCACCATAGTGGTCAGCATCTGCAGAATTTCGTCATCCGTGATTCCCTCTTCCGCGCCTTTATCTCGCGCGGCAAGGTCCCGGTCCTGCAATGTTGCAAGGATAAGACGTAACGTTGAGATCCGCCGCTTATCCTTTGATTTCATTGCTACTTTTAGTGACTCTTTTATTTCGTTCCGTAACATAAATATCCGAATCTATAGTGAAGAAAGGCGACATACTAGCTGAAACCATGGTTTAAGGCAAACCAAATATTATTGCTAAGTCATTGATTTTAAAGATTATTTTTTGCGTCGAAAAACTTGACGCGCTACTACAAACTGCTTATGTTGCTGCGCAATATTCAACTATCAGGCCAGAGAAATTTCGGCTCAGCGGAATTACCGCAAGAGGGTCCCTATTATCATGTCTTATGAAAACAGCGGAGACGCGGTCGATCTGAACAGCGAACGGATGGCGACAGCGGTCCTTGTGCTGGGCGATGGCACCGTATTTCACGGCTTCGGTATCGGCGCCGAAGGCGACACAGTCGGTGAAGTATGCTTCAATACATCGATGACGGGCTATCAGGAAAGCCTGACGGATCCCTCCTTTGCCGGACAGCTCATAACCTTTACATTTCCCCATATCGGAAACGTCGGTTTCAATAATGAGGATATAGAAACTTCCGGTATTGCCGCAAATGGATTGATTATCCGCGCCGATATTACAGACCCTGCGAACTGGCGCGCAATTGGCTCCCTCGATGAGTGGCTAAAATCTCGCAAACTAGTCGGTATTTCCGGCATCGATACGCGCCGCCTCACCCATTTTATCCGCAAATCCGGCGCACCCAACGGCGTCATCGCCCATCGCAAGGATGGCAAATTTGATATTGCCGCTCTTCATGAAAAGGCCGCAAGCTGGCCGGGCCTGGAAGGTATGGACCTTGCGAAGGAGGTCTCCTGCAAAGAACCCTATGAGTGGTCGGAGACAAACTGGAACATCCAGAGCGGTTACGGTGCACAGACAAAACCTACGCGCCATATTGTGGCCGTCGATTACGGAGTGAAACGGAATATCCTTCGCTGTTTGGCGGAGCTTGGTTGCCGTATCACGGTGGTACCGGCGACCGCGACCTATGATGAAATCATGGCACTCAAGCCAGACGGAATTTTCCTCGCCAACGGTCCCGGCGATCCGGCCGCAACCGGTAAATATGCTGTGCCGATAATCCGTGAATGTGTTGATAGCGGCGTCCCCACTTTCGGGATCTGCCTCGGCCATCAGATGCTGGCCATAGCACTCGGTGCGGAAACAATGAAAATGCATCAGGGCCACCGCGGCGCCAATCAGCCGGTCAAGGACCTGACAACAGGCAAGGTCGAAATTACCTCGCAAAATCATGGATTCGTCGTCAAGCGAGACAGCCTGCCCGATGGGGTGACGGAGACCCACAAATCCCTGTTCGACGGCGTGGTTGAAGGGCTTAAGGTCGATGGTAAGCCGGTTTTCTCCGTGCAGTACCATCCCGAAGCAAGCCCCGGCCCGCAGGACAGCCAATATCTCTTCAAACGGTTTATAGATCTGGTCGATAGAAAAAATGCCTAAACGTACCGATATTCAGTCCATCATGATCATCGGCGCCGGGCCCATTATTATCGGCCAGGCCTGTGAATTTGACTATTCCGGCACTCAGGCCTGCAAGGCCCTGAAAGAAGAAGGCTACCGGGTCATTCTGGTGAACTCCAATCCGGCGACAATCATGACCGATCCGGGTCTGGCCGATGCCACCTATGTGGAACCCATCACACCGGAAATCGTTGAGAAAATCATAGAGAAAGAGCGGCCGGACGCCATTCTGCCGACCATGGGCGGACAGACCGCGCTGAATACAGCCTTGGCGCTCGCCGAAAATGGGGCGCTTGAGCGGTACCGCGTACAGCTGATCGGCGCCAACAGAGAAGCCATTGCCAAGGCAGAAGACCGCGACCAGTTCCGCACTGCAATGCTGAAAATCGGCCTCGATATGCCATTAAGCGCAGTCGCCCACACACTAGAGGAAGCCTGGAAAGTGCTGGAGGAGGTAAATCTCCCCTGTATTATCCGTCCTTCTTTTACGATGGGCGGAACGGGCGGCGGGATCGCTTATAACCGCGAAGAATTTGAAGAGATTGTCACTGGCGGTTTGGATGCTTCCCCCACTACGGAAGTATTAGTGGAAGAAAGCATCGTCGGTTGGAAAGAATATGAGATGGAAGTTGTCCGCGACAAGGCGGATAATTGCATCATCATTTGTTCCATCGAAAATGTCGATCCGATGGGCGTCCATACAGGCGACTCTATCACGGTCGCCCCGGCTCTGACGCTTACCGACAAAGAATTCCAGATTATGCGTAATGCCTCGATTGCCGTATTGCGGGAAATCGGGGTGGAGACCGGAGGCTCCAACGTCCAGTTTGCTGTTAATCCGGAAAATGGCCGCCTAATTATTATTGAGATGAACCCACGCGTTTCTCGCTCTAGCGCGCTAGCCTCCAAGGCGACTGGCTTCCCAATTGCAAAAATTGCCGCCAAGCTCGCCGTTGGCTATACGCTTGATGAACTTGATAACGATATTACCGGCGTCACCCCCGCATCGTTCGAACCAACCATTGACTATGTGGTTACCAAGATTCCGCGTTTCACCTTCGAGAAATTCACCGGTGCCGAAGCAAAACTAGGGACCGCTATGAAGTCTGTCGGCGAGGCCATGGCGATCGGCCGGACATTTACGGAAAGCCTGCAAAAAGCGCTGCGGTCTCTGGAAACCGGCCTTACCGGTCTCAATGAGCAAAGCTTCACGGGCCCCGGTGAGCCGCACGCGGACAAACAACGCATTCAGGCCATCCTCGCCCAACCGACGCCAGAACGCATTCTGAATATCGCGCAAGCCTTCCGCGAAGGTCTGACCCTTGAGGAAGTTCGGGCCGCTAGCAAGTATGAACCCTGGTTCCTTGCCCAAATCCAATCCATCGTCGAGCTGGAAAATGCGGTAAAGGAAAATGGTATTCCCACGACAAAAGGCGGTCTTCTCAAACTGAAATCAACAGGATTCAGTGATCAGCGGCTTGCTGAACTTGCCGGGACGCGGGAGGCGCATGTGTTTGCTGCGCGTAAAAAATTTGGGATAGAGCCGGTCTATAAACGTATCGACACTTGCGCCGGAGAGTTTCCTTCCCAAACGCCCTATATGTATTCGACATATGAAGGCAACGAATGGGACGACACCGTCTGTGAAGCAGAACCGACCGACGCGAAAAAAGTCATTATTCTGGGCGGCGGTCCAAACCGTATCGGTCAGGGGATAGAGTTTGACTACTGCTGCGTTCACGCCGCCTATGCCCTTTCGGAGGCGGGGTATGAAACCATCATGGTCAATTGCAACCCGGAGACTGTGTCCACCGATTATGACACCTCGGACCGGCTCTATTTTGAGCCCTTAACTGTTGAAGATACCCTCGCGATTATCCGAAAAGAACAGTCGAATGGAACGCTCCATGGTGTGATCGTTCAGTTTGGCGGCCAGACCCCGCTCAAACTTGCCGCCGGATTGGAAGCGGCAGGCGTTCCCATCCTTGGCACGTCGCCAGACGCGATTGATCTTGCTGAAGACCGCGAAAGGTTTCAGCAGCTTCTTCACAAACTAAATCTTAAACAACCCGAGAATGGTATTGCCCGGTCTGTTCCAGAGGCATTCGACATCGCGGAAAGAATTGGATATCCCGTTGTTGTCCGCCCGTCCTATGTTCTCGGAGGTCGCGGGATGGAAATCGTCCGCGATGGTGAATCACTTGAACGCTATATGCGTGAAGCGGTAATTGTTTCTGGCGAAAACCCGGTTCTGGTTGATGGATATCTTCAGAACGCAATTGAAGTCGACGTCGATTGCTTGTGTGACGGCAAATCGGTCTTTGTCGCCGGCATCATGGAACATATCGAGGAAGCAGGCATTCACTCGGGCGATAGCGCCTGCGCACTACCGCCACATACGCTTTCGGATGAGCTTATCGCGGAGATCAAAAGGCAAACAGAAGCCATGGCTCTCGCACTAAATGTCGTTGGTTTGATGAACGTCCAGTACGCGATCAAGGGCGACGTCATTTACATTCTGGAGGTTAATCCTCGGGCAAGCCGCACTGTTCCTTTCGTTGCTAAAAGCATTAACTACCCCATTGCCAAGATAGCCGCACGCGTTATGGCGGGCGAAGAGCTGGCTGCGTTCGACCTTAAATATCGAAAACTTGACCATGTGACTGTAAAAGAAGCAGTTTTCCCGTTCTCCCGGTTCCCCGGCGTGGATGTGATTTTGGGACCGGAGATGCGTTCCACGGGTGAGGTTATGGGGATCGATACGGATTTCGGCGCTGCTTTTCTGAAGTCCCAGATTGCAGCGGGGGTCAAACTTCCAACCGAAGGAACTGTTTTCGTGTCAGTCAAAGACCTTGACAAGGCAATGATAAAGAATGCCGTTGCCAAGCTGATCAACCTTGGTTTCAAGATCGTCTCTACCGGTGGAACCGCGAAATACTTTAGTGAACAGGGCCTTGAGGTGACGCGCGTGAACAAGGTGATGGAAGGTCGACCAAATATCATCGATACTATGAAGAATGGCGAAATTGCATTGGTCTTCAATACGACGGAAGGTGCTCAGGCACTTCTTGACAGCTATGATATTCGCCATACGGCCCTTGTTATGAAAACGCCTTACACAACGACAGTCGCTGGGGCTAACGCAACGGTTCAGGCAATTGAGAAAATTATAACAGGGACACTTGAAGTTAAATCCCTTCAATCCTATTCTTAATTCCTTGACAAGCTTGGTATGAAACTTTAGTCAAGGCAGCTTTTGCGATTGGCAAACTACGTAATTGAGATTTCAGATGGAAAGACTACCAATAACTGCGGCGGGATACGCTCGGCTCGAAAAAGAGTTAAAAGAACTGAAATCGACGGCGCGTCCGGCGGTTATTCAGGCAATCGCGACCGCCCGCGAGCATGGAGATTTGTCCGAAAACGCAGAGTATCATGCCGCGAAAGAACAGCAGTCTCTTATTGAAGGCCGCATCGCCGAGCTTGCCGATAAACTTGGCCGCGCGGAAGTCATTGATGTGTCTTCTATTTCCGGGCGCCAGATCAAGTTCGGCGCGACGATTTTGCTGGCCGATGAAGATACGGATGAAGAAACGAGCTATCAGATTGTCGGTGAAGACGAAAGCAATATCGAAGAAGGCCGCCTTTCTATTACCGCACCACTTGCCCGTGCGCTTATCGGCAAAGAACAGGGCGACAGCATCGAAGTGATGACACCCGGCGGCTCCAAAGCGTATGAAGTCATCGAAGTCAACTACGTCGGCTAACTCACCCTCCCGTTTTTTAAACCCATGGCACCCCTCGCCATGGGTTGCTCTCTCCCGAAATAAAACGACATTAGCGTGGATCCTCTGCCGTGGAATGTTCTGTCGGCTGAGGCGTAGCGGTTAAAACCGTTACACCATCCGGCGCGTGAAATCGATGCCAGCAGCCCTTCGGGACTACCGTCATCATTCCTTCTTTCAGTTCAAGAATATTTTCCGTTTTCTCAGACAGGATAGTCAGGCGTGTCTCCCCTTTCAGGATGTGAACAAGTTCATCACCGCCATTATGTCGCTCCCACGGGCTGGTTCCGTCAAAGCTTCCCGTAAAAACAGCGCCATTGTTAAAGGGCGCGAGAGTGGCAAATGCTGCACGCGCCTCTTCTTCCGATGTATCGTGACTGCGGTTACGAAGCGGTGTTAATGTATTTAGGACAGCGTCAATATCTATGGTTTTTGGCATCCTCACCTCCCGTTCTAAGTATTTTATGAATTAGAATTACAGCATTTATTTGCTTTCACAGCCTTGCAAATGTTTAATGTCACCCTTTAATAAAAATTAGCAATTATTGATTAGTATCCCAAGCATGAACCATATTGAGACGGAAAATTAACCATAAGTTGAGCCAATGTCTATTCACTACAACTTCAGAAACCTCAATATTATCTTTGTCGATGACAATAAAAACATGCATCTGCTCATAAAAAGCATTTTGCTGGCTATGAATATCGTCAGTTCACGGGGATGCTATGACGCGAAAAGGTGCTTTGCTGAGATGCTGGAGGATCCACCGGATGTTGTCATAACAGACCTCTCACTAAATCCGGAAAATGGCCTGGATTTGATAAAGCGAATTCGGGCAGGCGAAAAAGGTGTCGATCGCTATACGCCGATCCTGGTATTGTCAGGCCAAACTAAGCTGGCGAACGTTATGGAGGCGAGAGATGCAGGCGCAACAGAGTTTCTTTCAAAGCCTGTATCCGTAGGCTCACTTCATGACCGGCTGGTTTGGATGATTGAAAATCCTCGTGCATTTATCAAGGCATCCGAATACATCGGTCCAGACCGAAGGCGGGCTATGCGCGGCTATGAGGGTATGGAAAGGCGGCAATGATATGACACAAGCGATGTCCACGGCATGGAAAAACTTCACATTGAGAGGCTCTCTATGACTAAAATTGTCAAGATGGAGGGATATGAAATTCACCATCCAAAGGCCACCTTAAAGAACAAGGTCGGGTCTTCGGGAGGAATATCGCTCAAGGAAATGGAAAAGCGCATGGCCAAGAAAATGGCCGGGCTCACTGAGGAGTTTCTTGCGAGCATCCCGGCAGTGATTGAAAGAATTGAGACGGCCTTGAGCAATCTTGAAGCAGGCAACGGCGGGGAGCCGGAGCAAACAATCATCTTTCGTCAAGGACATGACTTGAAAGGCATGGGAGGCTCCTTCGGTTACCCGATCATGGGGACAATCGGCGAAGGCATATGTGAACTGACAACCAGCGACTTCAAGTCTTCCGCCCTGACCCTGCCTCTCATCCGGATTCATCTGGACTTATTGACCTATGTCGCGGCGAAGCGGATCAAGGACGATAAGGATCCGAATGCCGAGCCGATCATTATCGCTCTGGCAAACGCCAAACCAAAATAACAATCCCTGCTCCCGCGCCTAACTTTCCGCCGGATACCCGGCTTTCGACAGAGCTTCTGTGATTTCCACCAGGACTTCTGGATCATCAATTGTCGCCGGCGCCTTATAATCTTCCCCATCGGCAATTTTTCGCATAACGCCACGAAGAATTTTTCCTGACCGGGTCTTGGGAAGTCTTTTTACAACAAGCGCAAGTTTAAAGGCCGCCACCGGTCCAATCTTTTCCCGCACAAGGGCAACCAGTTCTTTTTGAATTTCTTCCTCAGAACGATTTACGCCAGCGTTCAGAACAACGAAGCCCATCGGAATCTGCCCTTTAAGCTCGTCTTTAACCCCCATGACAGCACATTCTGCAACATCCCGGTGACCTGCGAGCACTTCTTCCATGCCGCCGGTAGAGAGACGATGCCCGGCGACATTGATAATGTCATCGGTGCGCGCCATGATGAACAGATAGCCGTCTTCATCAATATACCCGGCATCTCCCGTTTTATAATAACCCGGAATGTCTGCCATATAGGCCTGAACATATCCCTTATCATTCTGCCAAAGTGTCGGCAATGATCCGGGAGGTAGTGGCAACTTCACAGCAATTACACCGATTTCACCACGTTTCATTTCTGTAGTACCATCTTCTTCATTAATAATCCGGATGTCATAACCCGGAACCGGATAAGTTGGACTGCCAAGTTTTACAGGCTTCATGCCGTAGCCCATGCAGTTCGCGCCAATTGCCCAGCCGGTTTCCGTTTGCCACCAATGATCAATAACAGGCACTTTAAGTTGATCCTGCGCCCAGATGATCGTGTCAGGATCTGCACGCTCTCCAGCCAAAAACAAGGTCACAAATTTGCTGAGGTCATAATCTGGAATAAGTTTCCCTTCCGGGTCTTGCTGTCGAATGGCGCGAAACGCGGTCGGCGCCGTGAAAAGGGCCTTTACCTTATGATCCTCAATCACCCGCCAGAAGGTTCCCGCATCCGGTGTCCCAACAGGTTTCCCTTCAAACAAGATAGTCGTGCATCCGTGCAAGAGCGGCGCATAAACGATATAAGAATGACCGACAACCCATCCAACATCGGACGCTGCCCAGAAAACTTCTCCCGGTTCGATATCATACACATACTTCATGGACCAGCGAAGCGCGACAGCATGACCGCCATTGTCTCGAACAACACCCTTGGGCACCCCCGTCGTACCCGAAGTATAAAGAATATAGAGCGGGTCAGTCGCGGCAACGGGAACACAGGGCGTTGGTTCTGCATCGGCTTCCAGCACGCGCCAGTCATGATCGCGGCCTGCCTTCAATTCTGCCTCACATTCCGGGCGTCGCAAAATAATGCAATTGGCCGGTTTATGAGTGGACATATCAATCGCGTCATCAATCAAGGGTTTATAGGCGATCGTGCGGTTCGGCTCCAGTCCACATGAAGCCGCAATGATCGCAACGGGCTTGGCATCATCAATACGTGTCGCCAGTTCCTTAGGTGCAAATCCACCAAATACAACAGAATGTATCGCCCCTATCCTGGCACATGCCAGCATCGCAATTGCCGCCTCCGGTACCATTGGCATATAAATCAGAACCCGATCGCCCTTTGTTATGCCTAGACCCGCCAAAGCACCGGCAAAACGCGCAACTGTATCGGTTAGTTCCTGATATGTATATTTCCTGACCTGTCCCGTCATCGGGCTGTCGTAAATAAGAGCGTCCTGATCCCCTCTCCCATCTTCAACATGCCGATCCAGACAGTTGTAGCAGGTGTTCATCTCCGCACCTTCAAACCAGCGATAAAAGGGCGGGTTATCCGCGTTCAGTACGCGGTCCCAGGGCTTGCTCCAACTGATCTCCTGCGCGGCAGCCGCCCAGAAAGCTTCAGGATCATGCAAAGACACCTTGTAATCTTCTTCATAGCTGGCCATAGGTTGCCTCCCGAAATTTGTATTATTTGATTTTAGAAAAACAATTGTCTGGTCAGATTGTCAATAGATAGCAACGAGACAAAGCGCCGCATCCGAACCTGTAGATATCAAAAAAACCGCGAAAAAGTGAATTTCCGCGGTTTTTCTCTATTGCTAGCCGGTAATCAATCTTTGGAAGATGACTTAAACAAATCTTCAAAATTTTTGGCGGCATTTTTCTTATCGCCATCTTCGTCCTTTTTCTTCTCTGCCGCTTTCCCAAAGACAGCCTCAGCCTCAGCGCGCGGATCATAGGCTTCTTCTTTCTGAACCTGCTGCTTTTTCAATTCGTAAGGCGTAAGCGGAACAGCGGCAGCCTCGGCGGCAACGGCCGCAGCAACCTCTTCCATCAATTTGCCCCGATCTTCGTCCGTACGACGATGAGCAGATTTCTTAACGGCCTCATCCAGTTCGAGCTGGGTGCAGATACCGAGGCTGACAGGATCCCGCGGGCGGATATTCTGGGAATTCCAATGGGACCGGTCACGCACAGCATTAATTGTCGTTTTCGTTGTACCAACCAGCTTCGAAATCTGTGCATCCGTCAGCTCGGGATGGAACTTGATCAGCCATGTGATGGCATCCGGACGATCACCGCGACGCGAAACAGGTGTGTAGCGTCCTCCCCGCCGACGAGGCTGAGGCACATCGCCCGCAGGCTTGCTGATTTCAAGTCGGGCCGTTGTATCTTCCTGACAGCGGTCTATCTCTTCCTGAGTCAGTTGCCCGTTGGCAACCGGGTCAAGCCCGACAATACCCACAGCAACTTCGCCATCCGCAATTCCCTGAACTTCCAGCGAATGCAGGCCGCAAAAATCCGCAATCTGATTGAATGACAAGGATGTATTGTCAATGAGCCAAACAGCCGTCGCCTTTGGCAATAATGGCGTTACCATATAGTCTCCTTTTCGGTCCGATTACAGAATATTCGGGCCTGTATATAATTCTTGTATGTATATGGCGAAAAACAGCCCCAAAGTCCACACCTAAACCTTTAAAACGATTTTCCCGATATGGGAGGAATCATCTATCCGGCGATGAGCCGCAGCCGCCTCGTTCAAGGGAAAAGTACTATCCATTACCGGCTTCACTGTACCGGCGGACAGCAAAGGCCACACTTTCGCCTTTAGCCGCTCTCCAATCTCGGCTTTTGCCTGAACAGATTGCGGGCGCAGGGTTGATCCGGTGATCGTCAGCCGCTTCAGCATCATAGCCGCGAAATTTACCTTGACCTCTGCCCCGCCAAGAAAAGCGATATAGACAAGACGCCCCTCTACCGCAAGCGCTGAAATGTTGCGTTGAATATAATCCCCACCCACCATATCAAGAACAAGATCAACGCCCTTACCGTCTGTGAGTTCCTTGACGACGGAGACGAAATCTTCAGTTTTATAGTTGATCCCGCGCTCCGCACCGAGCTTTTCCACCGCGCGGCATTTTTCATCTGTCGATGCCGTTGTGAACACGCGCGCGCCGAATGCTTTAGCGAGCTGGATCGCTGTCGTGCCAATACCGCTCGCGCCGCCATGCACCAGAAAAGTCTCACCGCCCGTCAAATGTCCGCGATCGAACACATTTGTCCAAACAGTGAAGAAGGTTTCCGGGATGGCCGCAGCCTCAACCAGATCAAATCCCTTTGGGATATCCAGGCATTGCGCTTCCGGCGCAACGCAATACTCCGCATAGCCGCCACCGGCGACCAGCGCACAGAGTTGATCTCCCACTTTATATTTTGTAACACCCGCGCCTGCCGCCACAACAGTTCCGGAAACTTCGAGGCCGGGAATATCAGACGCACCCGGAGGCGGCGCATATCCTCCCTTACGCTGCAACACATCCGGCCGGTTTACTCCAGCAGCAGCAACCTTGATCAGCACTTCATCATGAGCGGGCGATGGCACTGGGCGACTTGCAGGCACCAATCCTTCCGGTCCGCCAAACTCCTTGATTTCGATGGCTGTCATTGTCTCGGGTAGAGTTGTCATTTTATTCTCCGGGTTATTTTGAGCAGTTCCGCGCAAAATTGCAGACTGTCATGGAACGATTCATTATTCTTATCAGAATTGCAGCCTAGCATATTGAGGAATATGACGATGACAAGTGATGATGACGGCAAACCCGCCCTTGGACAAAAACCGGTCAATTTCGATAGCATGTCGATAGATGACCTTCATGACTACATTGCCGCTCTGACGGAGGAAATCGAGAAGACAAAAAAGGTCATTGCCAAAAAGGAAGCTGCCCTGAACGCGGCGGACGGATTCTTCAAAAGCTAGCGGTTATAGCACCGCGCATGATTCTCCAATAAGGAGAATCACAACTAAAATCTGAAGAAAAAACCTAAATATATATATTCGTTAATTGTAATTTAATAATTGATGGTTAGGTTGAATGCTGTAGCCCGATTTGGGCTGCAGAAGGTTGGAATCCCTATTCCAGTCTTCATGACGCCTCCCTGTTGACTTGAGCCGCCTATTTATGGGCGGCTCTTTTTTTGGCCAACGACACATAAGAGTTTCATAAAATTGTAACATAGCCTCTTGACTCTTAAGCGGTTTCAGAGTTTTAATCTCGCCCATCAGAAGCAAGTCTGACAGGTTGAGGCATAAAAAAAGAGGGGGCGCCAGATATGGCAGCCCCCTCAATTAATTCTGATGCTATTCCAAAATCTTACAGATGACCAATACGGGGCGGGCCACCTTTTGACGCTTGGCTAGGCCCGAATGCTTTATCAAGTATGCTGGTACTGTCTTCTGCCAGCAATACCGCATCCGTCAAAAGATTAAGGATCCGCATATTATTGGCCAATACGGCTTTTGCCTCTGCCCGCGGATCATCCGTGATCAGCGCACAGCGGTCCAGTATGTCCTTTCGGATCATAGAAAGTACATCCTCAAGCTTTTTGCCCTCTGGATTTTCTTCTGTTACCAAATAATGGCTCAATTTCGTGCCCTCCTAAACAAGAACTGGCGACCAATATGGCCTATTCTTGGTTAATTTTTTGATAATCGAACCACGGTAAATAAAACGATCAGATATTCTTGGCCCGTTCCCGGAGAACAAATTTCTGCACCTTTCCCGTGGACGTTTTCGGGAGTTCCTCAAAGATAACTGTTTTTGGACATTTGAAATGGGCCATATTCTCACGGCAAAACTGGATGATTTCCTTCTCGGATGCCGTTTTTCCCTCACGTAAGGTAATAAAGGCGCAGGGCGTTTCCCCCCATTTATCATCGGGACGAGCAACCACAGCAGCTTCCAGCACCGCCGGGTGCTTATAGAGCACGCCTTCGACTTCAATGGTGGATATATTCTCGCCGCCTGAAATGATAATATCCTTCGATCGATCTCGGAGTTCCAGATAGCCGTCTTCATGAATCACACCGAGGTCACCGGAATGGAACCAGCCATCCTTAAAGGAGGCCTGTGTAGTTTTCGGGTTCTTTAAATAGCCCTTCATGATCAAATTACCACGCAGCATCACCTCGCCCATTGTGGCGCCGTCATGCGGCACAGGCGTCATGGTCTCCGGGTCCATCACATCAAGATCAGCCAGCGCGTGATAGCGTACGCCCTGACGCGCCTTAAGCGCCGCCCGATCCTCCACTGATTTTTCGTTCCAGTCCGAATTCCAGTCGCACAGAACAGAGGGGCCATAAGTTTCTGTCAGCCCATACACATGTGTAACATCAAATCCCATGTCATCCATTTCTGCGAGCACTGTTGCCGGGGGCGGTGCCGCCGCGACCATGAACTTCACGCCCGACGGCGCCTTCGCCTTATCTTCATCCGATGCGTTGATCAGCATTGAAAGAATAATCGGCGCGCCGCACATATGATCAACTTTGTTGCGCTGCATCTCGGAATAAATTGCGCTTGCTTCAATTTTACGCAAGCAAACATGAGTGCCGCCAACAGCCGTCAATGTCCAGGGAAAGCACCAGCCATTGCAATGAAACATGGGAAGTGTCCAAAGATACACCGGATGCTTCGGCAAGCTCCAGGACACCGCATTTCCCATGGCCGAGAGATAAGCACCGCGATGATGATAGACTACCCCCTTGGGATCACCGGTTGTTCCAGACGTGTAATTAAGAGAAATGGCCTGCCATTCGTCCGCTGGCCCCTGCCAGTCAAATTCTGGATCGCCTGTCGCAAGGAAGGCCTCATACTCCATATCGCCGATCAATTCGCCGCTTTCAGCGAGAGAATCATCTATATCAATAACGATTGGCTGGGATTTAGTCAGCGTTAAGGCTTCCTTGATCAGGGGAGAAAATTCCCGATCCGTCAGCAACATCTTACACTCTGCATGATCAAGGATGAAGGCAAGCGCCTCAGCGTCAAGGCGGGTATTTAGCGTATTGAGAACGGCCCCAGTCATGGGCACACCGTAGTGGGCCTCCAACACGGACGGGATATTCGGGGCCATCATCGACACCGTGTCCCCCTCTCCAATGCCATGTTTAGTAATTGCACTTGCGAGCCTGCGCGCGCGCGCATAAAATTCCCTGTAGCTATAGGTTAGGTCACCATGCACAATCGCGGTCTTATCAGGGTAAACGTCCGCAGACCGGGACAAAAATGTCAGCGGTGACAGAGGCTCATAATTTGCGCGATTGCTATCGAGATCAGCTTGATATGGATTTTTAGTCAAAAGAGTCTCCCAATCTTTTTCTAAAAACAGTGCGTTTTGATATTTCTAGTCTTTTTCGATGTCTTCCCGGCCACCCCCGAGTTCAACCGGCACGCCAGGCAGGAATTTCGACACCCGGATGCCAAGCGACGTCTTCACATGCTCTACATTCGGTGCGCCAGTTAATTCATGGGTCAGGAAATGCTGATATGTATCCCAGTCCTTCGCCACAACTTTTAGAATAAAGTCGTTTTCGCCGGCCAGCATGTAGCATTCACGAACCAGCGGCCAGCTCTTGACCAGAGTTTCAAACGCAGAAAGATCAGTTTCCGCCTGACTTTGCAAGCCGACCAGTGCGAAAACGGTAACTCCAAACCCAAGATGTTCCGAGTTCAGTTGCGCATGATATCCCTCAATATATCCGGCCTCTTCGAGGGCCCGAACCCGCCGGAGACAGGGAGGGGCGGAAATTCCGGCGTTTTTTGCCAGTTCTACATTGGTGATGCGCCCGTTTTCCTGCAAATCATGCAGAATGCGGCGATCGATTTCGTCCAGCTTTACGCGTTGCATTTATGTCCTCCGACTATCTGTTACGCGCAATATTATTACAAAGATTGCGCGACGCCAAGCTATAGAAGCAGGGACTATGCCAAAAGGGTAAGAAAATTACTTAAAACGGAGCCAAAACACTTGACCCGCGTAAGATACAGGGCTTATGCCAGAAAAATGAGTGCAAACAGCAAAATTAGTCAGGCATCCTGCTGGGTGGTCACCGACGGCAGCGCAGGAATGGAAATCCAATGCATTGGTCTTGCTGAGGCCTTAAGGCTTGATTTTAAAGTAAAAAAATCCGGACAACAAAACCATGGCGCTGGCTGCCGCCGCATCTATGGATCAACCCGCTCAAATCCCTCGATAAACGAGGGGATCTGCTGGAGCCCCCATGGCCCGATGTCCTGATTAGCTGCGGTCGCCAGTCAATCCCGCTCAATCTGGCAATAAAAAAGGCAAACGGCGATAAAACATTCACAATCCATATTCAAACACCCAATTGCGATGCGGGGAGTTTCGATCTGGTCATTGTGCCGGAGCATGACAAACTACGCGGCGAGAATGTGCTGGTCTGTCTCGGGGCGCTTGGCCGAATAACCCCAGAAAAACTGCGGGAAGCCGGAGAGAAATTTGCACCTCAGGTGGCACATCTCAATTCTCCGCTTGTTGCCGTCCTCGTAGGCGGAAGCAATGGTTGCTATGATATGACCGAAGAGGTGATGCGTGATCTCGCGCAGAAGCTGGAAGCGTTACATGAAGATACGGGTTGCAACTATCTCGTGACGACGTCCCGGCGAACGGGCTCTGAAAATGAAGCGATCCTGAAGTCGGCTCTCAAAGGAGTGCCGCATCAGTTATGGACTGGTGAGGGCGAGAATCCATATTTCGGCTATCTCGCGCTTGCAGACGCTCTCATTGTCACAGGCGATTCTGTCAATATGGTCTGCGAAGCATGCTCAATGGGAAAACCGGTGCATATTTTCGAGCTGCCGGGTGGCAACGCCAAGTTCAACCATTTTCACCAAAGCATGCGTGAAAAAGGATATACGCGCCCCTTTTTGGGTAAGCTGGAGCGTTGGGAGTACCCGCCCCTCCTTGAAACCCAGAAGATCGCGCATGAAGTCGAGAAAATCCTGAAGAAACGCTTTTCAGAATAATCACCCGGCTAATATCTTTGGCATGGCGAGCAAAGTTGCGGCTTACTCTTGCATGGCCTCCCCGCAAGATATAAATAATCCTGTACCCTAGATATCAGAGCGATTTTGCCCCGGAGTTCGACATGGCGGAAATTCATCATACGGATGTTCTTATTATTGGCTCCGGCCCAGCCGGTGATACAGCTGCGATTTACGCAGCCCGCGCCTCCCTTGACCCGATTCTAGTTCATGGTATCCAACCCGGCGGCCAGCTCACAATCACAACAGATGTGGAGAACTATCCAGGCTTCGCGGACCCTATACAAGGCCCTTGGTTGATGGAGCAGATGGAAGCGCAGGCCCGCAACGTCGGTACGCGCATTTTCAACGACTATATTGTCGATCTGGATGTCAACCAACGACCGTTTGTCGCAACGGCGGATTCGGGCACTAAATTTATCGCCCAATCAGTTGTCGTCGCAACAGGTGCCGCTGCGAAATGGCTCGGATTGCCGACAGAGCAAAAATACATGGGTTTTGGCGTTTCCGCCTGCGCGACCTGCGACGGCTTTTTCTATCGTGGCAAGGACGTCATGGTCATCGGCGGCGGCAATACAGCGGTGGAAGAGGCGATCTACCTCACCAACCATGCCGACAAGGTAACGCTGGTTCATCGCCGGGATGAGCTGCGCGCGGAGAAAATTCTCGTCGAACGGTTAAAGAAAAATCCAAAGATCGAGATTATCTGGGATCACACCTTGGATGAAATTCTGGGAGCGGAGGATCCGTTTGGCGTCACCGGCGCGCGGCTTCGCAATACCAAGACTGGCGAAACGCAAGATGTTTCCGTCCATGGCGTCTTTATTGCTATCGGCCATTCGCCCAATACGGAAATGTTTAAAGGCAAGCTCGATATGGATGACGAAGGCTATTTGATCACAGCCCCCGATTCCACCGCGACAAATATTCCCGGTATCTTCGCCTGTGGCGATGTCCAGGACAAGATATACCGTCAGGCCGTTACCGCCGCAGGAACCGGTTGCATGGCGGCACTGGAAGCCGAGAAATTTATTGCGGAAAATGAAAGCACCTCGGCAGAAGCCGCCGAATAGGGAGATCGCAAGGCAATCTGACGGATAATCCGGGATGTCACCGCGAGCAGCGATATGGATTGGGACAAATTACGCATATTCCATGCAGTAGCTGAAGCTGGCAGCTTTACGCGCGCTGGCGAGACCCTGCATCTTAGCCAATCCGCCGTCAGCCGTCAGGTCAGCGCCCTTGAAGAAAGCCTGCAGGTCGCCCTGTTCCACAGGCACGCCCGCGGCCTCCTCCTCACAGAACAGGGGGAATTGCTATTCCAGACGGCCCATGAAGTGTTCGCGAAACTCGCCATGACGGAAGCGCAGTTGATGGACGCGCATGAAAAACCGTCAGGGGAGCTAAGAGTAACGGCAACGGTCGGGCTTGGCGCCAATTGGCTGACGCCCCGCATACGGGAGTTCATCGAGCTTTACCCGGAAATTACCGTCAACCTTATCCTAGCCGATCGCGAGCTCGACCTAGGCATGCGGGAAGCCGATATTGCCATCCGGTTGCGCGCGCCCGTGCAGCCTGACCTTATCCAGCGTAAATTGATGACGGTTAATCATCATGTATATGCTTCTCCGAGTTATCTGAAGAAGCATGGCACCCCGACCCGTTTGGAAGACATCCTTGAAAGCAATCTTATTACCTATGGCGATGAAGCGCCTACCAATATCGCGAACTTGAATTGGCTGCTGAAGGACCTGATCAAGGCCGGTCGCACGAAAGAACCGGTTTTCAAGGTCAATAATGTCTATGGGTTGCTTCTTGCCGTACAAAGCGGCCTGGGCATCGCCAGCCTGCCCGACTACATCGTTGATGGACATACCAATATCATCCGTATTCTGCCTGAACTAGGTGGTCCGACCTTCGATACCTATTATGTTTATCCGGAAGAATTGAGAAAATCCAAGAGAGTGACCATTTTTCGCGATTTTCTCATTCAGAAGATCAAAGAGTACGCATTTTAGCGAACCTCCGGCAAAGCTATGCGGGTCACGCATAGTAGCGTTGACGAGATTGATCTTTTCTAACTCTCCCAAATTTAATAGAAAGACCGCAGACGATGTTGCGACGCAATATTTGTCTTCATGAAGGTGATGAACCTGAGTGATTTTGCAAAAATCTCCTCCCAGTTTTTTGCAATACTATGTCTTCTTGACATATACCTCCCTGTTAGACTTGCCGGCCATTTATTTGGCCGGCATTTTTTTCCAATGAAACTGCGCCTAAAAGCGCTGTATATAAATTGATCTGATTTGGTGGTGGTTTTTAAGGTATGCGTTTTTTGCATAGGTGCACTGCAATATTATCGGTGGAAACCGGGGTCAATAATGGCTACTTATAATGCATGAATGTTGCATTGCAGCATTTACTAATATCAGCTCCCTGCTGATATCGATTGCATGTATTCCTCCCAATCACATGTAATCTGTATTGCCGAAAGGCAATACCTCCCTGTTAGACTAAGCCGGCCTCTTCATTGAGGCCGGTCTTTTTTTGCAACAGATTTGAAAAACTTACCCTATATCTAGTTTTCCTTATTCACATTGGCGGGCAAAATCCAATATAATGAATAAGTGATATTGAAATATATATCATTTAGGCGCTGGATTTTCCAGGAAGGGGCGAGAGGTTTCCTCCCTGTCCGACTTGTTCCTTTGCATCTTTTATCAAGATGCGCCTCCTGTCAGACTTGCCGGCCATTCATATGGCCGGCATTTTTTTCGTCGAAGCTTAATCGTGATGATGTCCGATGGGGCCTTCTTTAAAGAGAGAGTCTTTCAACTCCTTGTCCATAATTGGATCTCTTCGGCGAATCCATTCCAGCACCATCGCAGCATGTTCCTTTTCTTCATCACGGTTATGGGCGAGAATCTTCTTCAACTCCTCATCCTTGCACGCATCAACACGCTGATTATACCAATCAACAGCTTCAAGTTCCTCCATCAAGGAGACGATAGCCCTGTGCATATCCCGTGTTTCATCAGAAAGTTCCTCGACTGACTCGTGGTATCCTTCGCTGGCCATGTAGCATTGCCCTCCTCGGCGTTTATTCGAATTATTCCAGTTTAACTATTCCACATTGATAGCAGAATCAGCGGCTTTCGCAAACCGCCGAGAGTGGAATTTTCCCTGAAATCAACAAAGGCATGAAGAATCACATAAAGAGGCGCTCGCCCTTCATGTCCTTGTAGATATCGGCAACATATTCGCCATAGCCGTTATACAGGAGGGTCGGAATTTTCTCACCCGTGCCGATGTCCCGCTCTTGCGCCTGAGACCAGCGCGGATGAGACACCTCGGGATTAATATTCGCCCAGAAACCATACTCATTCTTAATTAGTTTTTCCCAAAAAGTTACAGGTCGTTCATCGGTAAAGGAGATGCGGTTGATAGATTTGACCTGCTTAAAGCCATATTTCCACGGTGCTGCGAGCCGTAAGGGAGAGCCATTTTGCTTCGGCAAAGGTTTCCCGTAGAGGCCTGTCACCATGAAGGTGAGATCATTCATTGCCTCTTCAATTGTCAGACCATCCGTATAGGGCCACGGATACCAGAACTGGCGTTGCCCCGGGGCAACTGATTTATCCTCAAAGGTTTGCATAACGACATATTTTGCCCCGGACGACGGCGCCGCCAATTTGACAAGCTCTTTCATCGGAAAGCCGCTCCAGGGAACGACCATAGACCAAGCCTCCACGCAGCGGTGCCGGTAGAGCCGTTCTTCAATGGGCATTTTCGCGAGCAGCTCATCAATATCAATTTCCATCTCTTTTTCGACCATGCCATCTATCTTGACAGTCCAGGGGCGGATATTAAGCGCCTGGGCAGCCTCATAGATTTCCTTGTGAGAGCCGAATTCATAGAAATTATTATAGGTCGTCACAATTTTTTCCGGGGTCAGTTCCCGAGTTACTTTATACTGGTCATTCCGTGGAACCGGATAGAGATCCGCGCTCGGATCGGCGCCATCTGCGGCAAAAGCCTTCCCAATCGCAATGTTTGAGCCTATGGAGGCGATCAATCCAGCACCAGCCATGCCTTTAAGAATAGATCGCCGGTTCAAGTAAGCGTCTTCTGGCGTCGCTTTGGATTCTAGGAGTTCCCAGCCTTTTGGGATTTTAATCAACACGCGCCCAATTCCTTCCGTTATTTACAGATTACAGTAATAATCGGGCGTTGCGGCTTCAACCACAAGTCAACTGTCCGTGAGCTCTTTCCAGACTATGTGTTAGTTCCGGTTTTGGAGTACTTTATCCGCGTTCTGTCCGGTCAGCTCCTGCAAGTGATCAAACTCACTGCGATAGGTTCCAACCCCAAGTGTGGCAGAGCGTAAGTCGACGATCAGGTCATGCACTTCAGATTCCGGGATCATGGCGATAAGAGCGTCCCAGCCCTCCCATCCGTCGCGCGCATCAAAGCCAAGAATCTGCCCTCGCCGACTACTGACGATGCTATTGACCTTTGATGTATATTCCGACGGCATCGAGAGTTCCACCTTGTAAATAGGTTCGAGCAGAACCGGATCGCACTTCGGCATCCCCTCACTCATGGCAATCCTGGCAGCGGAGCGGAACGAATTCTCTGAGCTGTCGACCGAATGGAACTGCCCATCAAACAGGGTAACGGCAACATCAACAACCGGGAACCCGAGCGGCCCTTCGGTGAGATATTCTTTCACACCATGCTCGACAGCCGGGATATACTGCCGAGGGACCGATCCCCCGACAATTTTCTCATTGAAATTAAATCCTGATCCCCGCGGCAATGGCTTGATTTCGATTTGCACATCGCCGAACTGTCCATGGCCACCGCTTTGCTTTTTGTAGCGCGCATGCTGCTTTGCCGTTTTCCGGATGGCCTCTTTATAGGCCACCTTCGGGCGACGTGACTTAACGCTAAGGCTATATTTATTACGCAGCCGATCAATAGCGACGTTGAGATGGATTTCCCCTTGTCCCAGAAGAAGCAATTCCTGTGTCTCCTGCTTATGCTCAACCCTCAGAGATGGGTCCTCCTCAAGGATTTTACTGAGCGCCGCAGAAAGCTTAACTTCATCGTCGCGTTTTTCCGGCACCAGCGCGATACTATAGACGGGCTCCAGAATAGCATCTGTCGGTGAGTTAATTGTTTTATCCGCCATCAATACATCGCCGGTTTGAGCAGCTTCAAGGCGCCCAAAAGCGACAATCTCGCCCGCCTTAGCACTATCCAGTTTATCAGATTTTCCACCTTGCAGCCGAAAGAGACCCCCAATCCGGCCCACATCAAAGCTGTCGCCGTCCTTGACATGTCCAGTCCAGATACGGGCAAGAGAGAGCTTGCCGCCTTGTGCTGACATATAGGTCTTGAGTATTTGGGCAACAGCCTCTTCTGAGCTGGCGTCATATCCGGCGCGGGCCGCGGCAATAGAAGCTTCCGGCACTTCATGGCGCAAGGCTTTCAGGAGACGCCGCACACCATTTTCATTCTCCGCTGAGCCGAGAAATACCGGTGTTACCAACCCGTCGCGAAGATCATTCTGCAACAGCGAATATATTTCCTCCCGCTCAGGCTCGATATCCTCAAGCAATTCTTCCATTAAATGATCATCAAAATCCGCAAGTTTTTCGAGCATCTCAAAGCGCGAAGTTCCCTCTTCTTCCGCCATTTCTGGCGGCAAATCTATAATGCGCGATGCGTCGCCCTCCTTATAGACATAAGCCCGTTCGGAGGCGAGATCGACATAACCGGTGATTATGCTATCCCTGAAAATTGGAACCTGACGCAGGACAAGAGCGCGATCGGACACCGCCTGAAGTGATTTAAAGAGATCATGCACTGAGCCGTAAGCCTTATCTATCTTATTCACGAAAATAAATGTCGGCAGCCCTTTCTCTTGTAAACTTTTTAGCAATGGCGACAGAGTCAGCACGCGGTCACTTTCCGGCTCACACACCACCACGGCGGCATCTACCCCGGCAAGCGCATTCTCTGTTTCCTGAAAAAATTCGATAGAACCGGGGCAATCCAGAATTGTAAACTCGTCGCCAAGATATTTGGCATGGGCGGCGTTTACTTCTACGCTCATTTGCCGCTCCCGCGCTTCCTTGGAACTGTCACCGCATGATGTCCCTGCCGTAACGCTGCCCTTCCTGTCCGTTTCGTTGCAGATATGCAGGATGGCTTCCAGAAGAGTAGTTTTCCCGCTTGAATAGGGGCCTACCAGCGCGATGCTGCGAGGCCCCGTTGGTTTGTCTACGACCATGACGCGCCTCCCCAGTTAGTTAGATAATTCTAATGTTCCTCCTCCATCTCCAATGGTGCAAGAGAAATTTTGTCGGGACGCCGGGAGCGCGCAGAATTGTGGGACCGCCGATCTATTTTTCTTCCCTTTGCAGAAGCCATAAAAAAAGGCGGCCGAATCACCGACCGCCTTTCCAGAAATAATTCTGTTGATTAGCTCAGGCTGGAACAGAAACGCTGAATTCGTTCACAGGCTTCTGTCAGGGCCTCCGTTGACGTCGCATAGGAAACGCGGAAATGCGGCGACAGACCAAACGCCTCTCCATGCACCACGGCCACGCCTTCCGTCTCAAGAAGCGCAGATACGAAGTCAAAGTCATTCTCGATCACTTTGCCATCCGGCGTTTTCTTGCCAATGCACCCCTCGCAGGACGGGTAAACATAAAACGCCCCTTCCGGCATCGGGCAGCTCAGGCCTTTGGCCTGGTTGAGCATACTAACCACCAGATCACGCCGCTCTTCAAAAACCTTCGCCCGCTCATCTATAAAATCCTGCGGTCCATTGAGTGCCTCCACAGCCGCATACTGGCTGATAGAGCAAGGGTTTGAAGTGCTTTGCGACTGCACTTTTGCCATTGCCTTGATCAGTTCAACCGGCCCCGCACCATAACCAATACGCCAGCCCGTCATCGCATAAGATTTCGAGACGCCATTCATGGTCAACGTCCGGCCATAAAGCTTAGGCTCTACTTCCGCCGGCGTCGCAAATTTAAAGTCGCCATAGACGAGATGCTCATACATATCATCCGTCAGGATCCAAACCTGCGGATGACGCAGCAACACATCGGTCAGCGCCTTCAACTCATCGTGGCTATACCCCGCGCCAGACGGGTTGGAGGGAGAGTTGAAAATCAGCCATTTGGTTTTTGGCGTGATGGCCGCTTCCAGATCGGCTGGCTGCATCTTGAAACCGGTTGCGGCAGTCGTTGGAACAAACACCGGCTCTCCACCGCCCAGCAGCACCATGTCCGGATAGGACACCCAATAGGGCGCAGGGATCAATACTTCATCGCCCGGGTTCAACGTGGCAACCAAAGCGTTGTAAATTATCTGCTTGCCCCCGGTACCGACCGTAACCTGTGAGGGTTCGTAATCAAGGCCATTGTCACGCTTGAATTTCTCGCAAATTGCCTTTTTCAGCTCCGGAATTCCATCCACAGCCGTGTATTTCGTCTTGCCCTCGTTTATAGCGCGAATTGCCGCTTCCTTGATATTGTCAGGCGTATCGAAATCCGGCTCTCCGGCGCCAAGACCGATCACGTCGCGGCCGGCTGCTTTCAGTTCAGCTGCTTTGGTGGTCACGGCAATAGTAACAGAGGGTTTAATGCGTCCCAGGCTTTCCGCAATAATAGACATAATTCCAATCTCTTTCGGCTAGGGTAAATTCAAGGCGCAGTACGCACCCACAAGCAATTGGTCTATAGCGCTTATTCCGCGTCGAGACCACCCGCTTTTTAATAGCTAAGGCTAATTAATCAATAAACCAGGGACAGCAATCAGTCAGCTTTCGTATCGTTTATAAACCTCGAACCTAATCGCTTCTTATCTGGAAGGTTCAATCGACTGATCGGTACGGGATTTAAACCGCCCGGAACTGACTGAAGCCTCCTCCAGAATCCAGTTTCGAAAAGCAACAATTCTGGGGCGATCCGCCATTTCTTCGGGACTCACGAGATAATAAGCATGATGCGCCTGCAATGGCTGGGTATCGAAAGGTTGTATCAGCCTGCCTTCCATCAGGTCATCCGCGGCGAGCGTACTTCGGCCCAGTGCTACTCCCTGCCCCTCCATCGCAGCAGTGAGCAGCATGGAACTATCGTTAAAACTTGGTCCTTTTTTCGGATCCACATCCATTACCCCGGCCATGGTCAGCCATGCCTGCCAGTCAATCCGCATATCGTCATGCAGCAACGTATGATATTTAAGATCTGCCGGCGTATGCAAAGGGTGTTTTCCTTCAAGAAGGCTCGGACTGCAAACAGGAAACATCACGTCCTCTGTCAGGAGTTTGTCGACACGCAAGCCCGGATAATTGCCATGCCCATACCGGATAACCACATCAACATCCTCCCGGTTGAAATCGGTGAGATGATCTGACGCCGAAAGTCGCACGTCAATATCTGGATGTTCATCCCGAAACCGACTGAGACGTGGCAACAGCCAACGCGCCGCGAAGGATGGCAAAGTGTCGACATGCAGTGCGCCGGATACGTCCTCCTGCATGATTTTTTCGGTTGCCGATCCAATTATCTCCAGACCATTGCGGATATTAACCACATAGTTCTGCCCTTCATTTGTCAGGATAACCGCCCGGTTCAATCGCTTGAACAAAGAAACACCGAGCCATTCTTCCAATGCCTTAACTTGATGGCTGACGGCAGCAGGAGTTACAAATAATTCTTCCGCCGCTTTAGAAAAACTTAAATGCCGCGCGGCAGCCTCAAAACTGCGAAGTGACTTTAAAGGGGGAAGACGCATAACCGGTTTCCATTTCAGATTAGAAAAACTAATTCATTCTATTAGAATTTGTCGTTTGCAATCAAGCCAGAAAATTGACAAATATACGCCATCAGAACAACCGGAGAGGCCCGCAAGCTGGCTGCTCCATGTAAGAGAAGGAGTAGGAAAATGGCAACGAAATCATACGTAAATGGCGGAAACATGCATCTTGCACCTGCCAATGGACTTGTTAGCAGCAACGGGATCATGGGTTCCATCGCCTCAACAATTCTGCAATGGCAGGAACGGGTGTCCATGCGGTACCAGCTTGCCGATCTGGACAAACAATATTTGACCGACATGGGGCTTTCCGCCTCAGAAGTGAAAGCCGAAACTGGCAAAACTTTCTGGCAGTCATAAGTCTTTCAAGCCGCCGCCCGGAACTGTCCCCTTCCCCCTGTCCAAGGACGTCCGGGTGGCACCCTTAAATCACAATATTGCTCGCAACCATCAATCATCAAATTTCCTAAACTTACTCAGATATAGTTGGAAATTTCAAGGCAGGCACCCTATAACCAATCTATGCAGATTGAGAACAAAAATGAAACATCCGGATTGGAAGACGCCTCGGCGCCGTTCATTCCCCATCGCCCTCTCCGGCCCGAAAAATCTGAAGGCGGCATCGCATTTGAAGTTGTTTCGGAATATGAACCCGCTGGCGACCAGCCAGAGGCAATAAAAGACCTTGTCGCGGGCATAAAACAGCATGAAAAAGATCAGGTTCTTCTGGGCGTAACTGGCTCCGGAAAAACCTTCACGATGGCCAAGGTCATTGAGGAAATGCAACGCCCCACCCTCATTCTCGCTCATAACAAAACGCTCGCCGCGCAGCTCTATGGCGAGATGAAAGCGTTCTTCCCCAACAACGCCGTTGAGTATTTTGTCTCTTATTATGACTATTATCAGCCCGAGGCCTATGTTGCCCGGACAGATACTTATATTGAAAAAGACGCCTCGGTGAATGAGCAAATCGATCGTCTTCGCCATTCCGCCACACGCGCCCTTCTTGAACGGGACGATGTGATCATCGTCGCCTCGGTCTCCTGTATTTACGGTATTGGTTCTGTTGAAACCTATAGCGAGATGACCCTGGATCTGAAAGTCGGCAAGGAGTTTGACCGCCAGAACCTTCTCCGTCAGCTGGTGGAAATTCAGTACCGTCGCAATGATGCGAGTTTTACGCGTGGCACTTTCCGCGTACGCGGCGACACCGTTGAGATTTTTCCGGCCCATTTGGAGGATCGCGCCTGGCGCCTCTCGCTTTTCGGCAATGAGCTGGAAAGTATTACGGAGTTTGACCCCCTGACGGGGGAGAAAGCGGGAAGCCTTTCCGAAGTGCGCATTTACGCAAACAGCCATTACGTGACGCCAAAACCAACATTAAAGCAGGCGCAGGAGAAAATTAAGCAGGAGCTTAAATCCCGCCTTGTAGAGTTTGAGGCACAGAACAAGCTGCTTGAAGCGCAACGCCTTGAACAGCGGACCATGTTTGACCTTGAAATGATGGAGGCGACGGGCGCTTGCGCCGGGATCGAGAATTACTCTCGCTATCTTTCCGGCCGCGGTGCGGGGCAACCACCGCCAACCTTGTTTGAATATCTACCAGACAACGCCATGCTGATGGTTGACGAGAGCCATGTTACCGTCAGCCAGATCGGTGCGATGTATAAAGGTGACTTCCGCCGTAAATCAACGCTTTCCGACTATGGCTTCCGCCTGCCATCCTGCATGGATAACCGACCACTCAAGTTCGAGGAATGGGAGGCCATGCGTCCGCAGACGGTTTTTGTTTCTGCAACGCCCGGCCCGTGGGAACTCGAACGAACAGGCGGCGCGTTCGTAGAGCAGGTTATTCGTCCCACCGGCCTGACCGATCCGGACTGCATTATCCGCCCTGTCGATCAACAGGTGGACGACCTGATGCGCGAATGTAAACTCTGCGCAGCAAAGGGGGAGCGCGTACTCGTCACGACACTGACCAAGAAAATGGCGGAAGACCTGACCGAGTATTTTCATGAGAACGGGATTAAGGTTCGGTATCTCCATTCAGACATTGATACGTTGGAACGCATAGAAATTATCCGCGACCTCCGATTAGGCACTTTTGATGTTCTGGTGGGTATCAACCTTCTTCGCGAAGGTCTGGACATCCCCGAATGTGCGCTTGTCGCTATTCTCGATGCAGATAAGGAAGGTTTCCTGCGATCCTCCACCTCATTAATCCAGACAATTGGCCGTGCGGCACGAAATGTGGATGGCCGCGTCATCCTCTATGCGGATAAGATTACCAAAAGCATGCAGTTCGCGCTGGACGAGACCAAACGGCGCAAGGATAAGCAGGAGGCGTTCAACGCAGAACATGGCATTACCCCCGTATCTATTCGAAAGAATATTGGCGACGTCATGCAGAGCGTCTATGAGCAAGATCATTATAACGTCAGTCTGGGTCTCGAAGACGCGAGTCATATGATCGGGCATAATCTTGAAGCCCATATCGAAGACCTTGAGAAGAAAATGCGCACAGCTGCCGGAGATTTGGAATTTGAGGAAGCAGCGCGCCTTCGCGATGAGATCAAAAAGTTGCAAGATCGTGAGCTTGGCATCGGCGGTCCGAATACTGGCCGACCGCAAGGCCGTTCAAGCAAAGGAAGGTCAGGTAGCGGCCATGTGCTTGGCGGCCGGTCCCGTAACGGCTAATTCTCTAGCACGAGGAAGCCATGCCGCCGGAGAATTTCCTGCCCCTCTGCTGATCGCACAAATTTATAAAATAGATCAGTTGAATGGCCGTCATTCCCCTTGATCTTTGCCATTGCATAAGAGATTGCCGGATGGGAACTACGCGGAAATATGGCGGCGAGTTGAATATTTCTGGCAAGCCGCATATCCGTTTCATAGATGATGGCGAACGGTGCTTCCCCTCTTTCCACAAGGGCCAGAACCGCCCGGACATTTGGCAGCATCACCAGATTACCCTCAATCTTCTTCCACAGCCCAAGTGATTCAAGCGCTGCCTTCGCATAAGTGCCCGCAGGCACATGTGCAGGATTGCCGATAGCCAACCGTCCGGACCCGAGAATGGCCGGAAAGTTCTCAAATTTGAAAGGATCGGGAAGCATGGCCTCATTTGGGGCCACGAGGATTAGGTTATTGGACGCAATTGTTATCAGACTCCCTTCTCGATCAGTGCTGCCTGTTCGAGATAGTCCATCCAAGACAAATTCGCGGAAATGAATATATCTGCCGGCGCGCCTTCCTTGATCTGACGCGCAAGAGTTCCACTTCCGGCGAAGGAGGCAATCACTGGGAATCCAGTTCGCTTTTCGAAGACAGAACCAAGCGCTGAAACAGCCTCAGATGTACTGGCTGCTGCGAAGACAACGACATCCTCTTCCGATGCATGCGCCGTCGAAATAAATAGGTTTAGGAGCAATAGTGACGCCAATATCTGCCTCAAAAGCATCTGACGAGATTTATAAGCCATCATCACTTCGCCCCTTTTCCGGCTACTACATGAAATTATAGAACTTTGTGCTAGTCTAGGATTTATCTGGCGTATTCGCAATCGACGAGGCTTATCAATGACGATGCTAGCGAGGGCATTCTTTACCTCTATTTTTCTGTCCCTGCTTATGGGCCTTTCATCTCCTGCTCTCGCCGAGCCGCTTCCGCCGGAGAATTGCATTGATCGACCTTTCGACGAAGGGCGGCTCTGGAAGCTCTCGCGGGAAGGCGTGCCGCCGAGCTATATTTTTGGCACCATGCATTCACGGGATCCGCGCATTCTATACCTTCCCGGCGTCGTCATGCAGGTTTTCATCGCGTCCAGCACGGCGGTTTTCGAAACTTCCCTGAAGGATGACGAGCTTGCCCGTAATCAGCAGCGGTTACTCCTCCGCCCTGGGGAAAGCCTGCGAGAGAAAATTGGCGCTGAGCGGTTTGATAGCCTTGCCAAACTTGTTACGCCCTACGGCATGTCGCCCGCGACGCTCGACCGGATCAAGGTCTGGGCAGCTGCAACGATTATAAGTCAGCCGCTGCCCGCGAGCGGAAAAACAGGTCGTTCCTTAACCCTGCTCGACAAGGAGCTGGAGAAATCAGCCAGAATAGCCGGAAAACGCGTGGTCGCCCTCGAAAGTAATAAGGAACAATTGGACATTTTTGACACCATGTCGCCAACCGTGCAACTTGAATATCTGGATCAGGCGATGGCCGAACATTCCGAGCTTGATGAAGAACTCGAGAAAATAACAAGCTATTATCTTTCCGGCAATACTGGCTGGATTGCCTGCGATCTTGAGGAAACCCTTGCAGGCGTGAGTTCAGCACTCAATAAAATCATGACAGCGGACCTTATCTATATACGGAACCATCGCATGGTGGACCGGATGCTTCCTGAACTTGCCCGCGGAAATGTATTTGTTGGAGTAGGCGCTCTTCACCTTCCGGGGGACGAGGGAATTCTCTCTTCTTGAAGAAAAGGGGTATGTAATCGAGCGAAAATACTGACGTTACGCTCCCGAATATCCCGCAATACCACTGCCGTATCCTCTCCTAAAAGCAACGGTCTACCTTAAATGACGCGAAATTAGTGCCTTTTGCTCTTTTACTGGTACCTAGCCATGTCTATATAACAACCAATCGTCTTCTTGGAACAGTGGTGACTGGATGAGTGTAACGGGAAATCAGTCCCGGGGTGTATGCCCTTTATGATGTACCTACAAGTAGCTGCTGGTCTGGTAATTCTTCTGGTTTGCGGTGAACTCCTCGTCCGGGGCTCGGTTGCCCTTGCCGAGCAATTAGGCGTGTCCAAACTGGTTATTGGATTTACGATAATCGCCTTTGGTACCTCGGCGCCAGAACTGGTGGTATGTATACAGGCCGCACTAGATGGTGCCCCGGGGATAGCTTTCGGTAATGTGATTGGTAGCAATATTGCCAATATTTTGCTGGTCATAGGTGTCCCTGCTCTGATTTATCCGCTTGTCTGCGACACACGCTCCGCACTGCGCGACTGCCTCATCATGGTTTCCGGCTCCATCCTCTTCATGGTTTTGGCTTGGAATGGGACGATCCAAATCTGGCAAGGCGCTCTGCTAGTTGCATTCCTTGCCGCTGTCGTGCTCCGGTCCTACTATCGCGCCCGAAAAGAAGGGGACGAAGGTGCGGAAGAGGCCTTGGAGGAGTATGAGCAGAATATGCCGAAAAATCTCTTCATCAGCATATTCTTCGTTCTGATGGGCCTGCTCGGCCTGGTACTTGGCGCCCATTTGCTTGTGCAGGGCGCAGAAACCATCGCGCGGATCGCTGGTGTTTCTGATGAAATCATCGGCTTGACGCTCGTCGCACTCGGAACCTCCCTCCCTGAACTCGCCACATCTATTATCGCCGCATTTCGCCGCCATGGGGATGTTGCGATCGGGAATGTGCTCGGCTCCAACCTGTTCAATATCACGGGTATTATTGGCGCAACCGCAATTGTCGAACCAATGCAAGCCCCCCTGCAGGTCTTACATTTCGATCTCTGGATCATGCTCTTTGTCTCACTCCTCATGATACCGATTTTTATTTCTAAAAGGCCCATCGGCAGGATTCTGGGCGGAGCCTTTTGTGTTGCTTATGTCGCCTATGTCGCTGCACAGTTTTATGGTATGTCTGGCGTCTATGCTGCACCGGTGCATTAATAAAATAAAATCGGAACATCGCGTGAATGCCAAATAATGTCCTCATTACAGGAGCAGGCCAACGTATCGGCCGCGCCATTGCCAAAGCCTTTGCCAATAATGGATGGGGCATTGCGCTGCACTATCATCAATCAACATCGCAGGCCGAAGCCTTAAAAGATGATCTTACTGCATCGGGCGTACCAGTCGCATTGATCCAAGCCGATCTGTCGGACGCCGTGGAGGTCGCAAAAATTATTCAAGCGGCAACTGATGCCCTTGGTCCGCTCAACTGCCTTGTGAACAATGCCGCCGTATTCGAAATGGATACAATTTCCGATGTGACCGCGGAGAGCTTCCATAAGCATCTCGACACCAACCTTCTGGCGCCGATGCTACTCACTCAAGGGTTTGCCAGGCAGGTCCCTAAGGGACTGCAGGGTAATATTATCAATATTGCTGATCAGCGGGTTTTTAACCTGCGACCGGAGTTTATGTCCTACACATTGAGCAAAACAGGACTCTGGACATTGACGCAAACAACCGCAATGGCCCTTGCCCCTCATATCCGGGTCAATGCCATTGGCCCCGGACCGACGTTGGCCAATACAAGACAGACGGCGGCGCAATTCAAACAGCAGCAAAAATCAGTTCCCTTAGGGTACGGCCCTACACCTGAGGAAATTGCTGGCGCGGTCCAGTTTATCCTGACCGCGAAATCCATGACAGGTGAGTTTGTTTCACTTGATGGTGGCCAGCATCTACCAACATATCAAAGCGAGGCGAAAGAAGGTGTGCATGAATAAGTCGACGACCGCCAATGTTCTTTATCCTGGGCAAATGACCCGACCGACCTCATCACATAAGGTTTTCATCAACGATCTTATGGTGGACATGCTGATCGGTGTTTACGCACATGAAAAATCCACGCCACAGCCCGTTCGCTTCAACATTGAGATGACGGTCGATGATTCTCTTTCCCCTCTCGCCGATAACTACAAGAATGTCGTTTGCTACGAGACGATCTCGAATCACATCACCAATATGGCCAAAAGCGAGCATGTTAACCTCGTCGAAACGCTCGCCGAGAAAGCCGCCGCTATCTGCCTCGACAATGATAGAGTTAGCCTCGTGACGGTGAAAGTTGAGAAACTGAATGCCATCAAAAACACCACAAGTGTTGGCGTTGAAATTATTCGCGGAAAGTCTTAAGTCCGCCGAAGAAAACACAAAAATCGTAAAATTTAACGAAATCTCGGCAATAGTTGTGCACATTCCGGCGGAAAGCCTTCAGTTCACTTGCGCCACCCTAAAAAAATTACAATTTTCCAGCAGCCTCTGGCTTGACTTTTAAATATGATATATAATTCAAATGGTTACAAAATTGCCTAAAAATTAAGCAGAGTCGTCAAAGGCTAGGTTTACCATGACTTGTAGCGGCATGTCAGAGGCTTATTCACAAAGTTTTCCACAGATTTCGTGGATAGTGTAAAAAAACTGTAACAACTAAAATTGGAGGCAATTTTTTTGATCTCTAATGTCTCTTACGAATAAGGGAGTTAGAGTGTTTTACTGAAAATCGTTTTAAGTCCACCTACTAAACTATCGCTCCTTTTCGCGACCTGATAAACAGTAATGATGCAGCAAAGCTCAGAATCGACAGAGGACAATAGCGAATCACCTTTCCGCCGCGGCGCCAAGGTGATTGAACGCTTCCTAAAGAACCTGCCCACCTCTCCAGGTGTTTATCGCATGATAGATGCGGCGGGTCAGATTCTCTATGTCGGGAAAGCCAAAAATCTGAAAAACCGGGTCAGCTCCTATGTGAAGATGACCGGCCAGTCGACGCGCATTATGCGCATGGTTTCACTCACCCGCTCCATGGAATTTGTCTCGACCCACACTGAGGTGGAGGCGCTGCTCCTCGAAGCCAACCTGATCAAGAACCTGAAGCCGCGCTATAATATCATCCTGCGGGACGACAAATCCTTCCCCTATATTCTGATTACCGGCGATCACGAATGGCCGCAAATTACAAAGCATCGCGGCGCGAGATCACGTAAAGGCGAATATTATGGTCCCTTCGCATCCGCCGGTGCCGTGAATGAAACACTTGCGACTTTTCAGCGACTGTTCCCCTTACGCTCTTGCTCGGACTCAGAGTTTCAAAACCGCACCCGCCCCTGCCTGCAATATCAGATCAAGCGCTGCTCCGGCCCATGCGTCGGGCTCATCAGCCGTGAAGATTATCTCGATGTCGTCGATGAAGCACGAAGCTTCCTCTCAGGCAAGAGCCACATGTTGCAGGAAAAGCTTGCAGTTCGAATGCAGGTAGCGAGTGATGCGCTTGATTTCGAGCAGGCCGCCGTTCAGCGTGACCGGCTTAAAGCGATGGCGCATATCCAGTCGAAGCAGACGATTAACCTGCCTGGTGTCGAGGAGGTTGATGTCATCGCGGCGTTTCAAGAAGGTGGCCAGACCTGTGTTCAGGTCTTTTTCCTTCGTTCCGGGCAGAATTTCGGCAACCGTGCCCATTACCCAAGCCACAATAAGGAAGACGATCCGGCCGATGTTCTGAGTGCCTTTATTGGACAGTTTTATGATGGACGAAGTGCGCCCCGGCGTATCTGGACAAGCCATGAACTCATGGATGCTGACTTAATCGGGGAAGCTCTGTCCATCGCATCCGAACGCGTGGTCAAAATTGAAACGCCAAAACGGGGCGCAAAGCGGGAAATGGTCGAGCATGCCCTCTTGAACGCGAAAGGCGCCTTGGCGCGGCGCATGGCGGAAAATGCCAGCCAACGTAGACATCTTGAAGGTGTTGCTGCGGCGTTCGGGCTTACGGAATCGCCCACCCGCATAGAAGTTTATGATAACAGCCATATTTCCGGCACCCATTCTGTCGGCGCGATGGTAGTCGCCGGACCAGAGGGGTTTGAGAAAAAGGCCTATCGCAAGTTCAATATCAAAAATACGGCGCTCGCGCCCGGTGACGATTACGGCATGATGCGCGAAGTTCTGACACGGCGTTTTTCTCGTCTGAAGAAGGAGGATCCAAACAAAGCAGGTCCGGCTGTTTCCGGATCACGGGAGCAATGGCCCGACCTGATCCTGATTGATGGGGGCCAGGGACAGCTGAGCGTCGTGCAAGAGGTTTTGGACGAACTTGAGGTCAACGACGTCGCTCTTGTTGGTATTGCTAAGGGACCAGACCGTAACGCTGGACGAGAGCGGTTCTTTATGACCGGAAAAGAAGCTCCTTTTTCACTCCCTGAAAAGGATCCCACGCTCTACTTCCTGCAAAGACTTCGGGACGAGGTGCATCACTTCGCCATTTCAACACACCGGGCAAAACGGTCCCGCGCGATCGGACGCTCGCCGCTTGATGAAATTCCAGGCATCGGCGCCAAACGCAAGAAGGCACTTCTCAACCGGTTTGGGTCCGCTAAAGGGGTCGAACAAGCCGCGCTTAGCGATCTGCAGGCGGTAGAAGGCATATCCCGTGCAACTGCCGAAACCATCTATCAGTTTTTCCACGAAGAAAGCTGATTTCTGCTCTTTAATTCACCCAGTCGCGTGCCTATACTGTTTTTTTAATCAGCCGTTGGCGTCACATAACTCATGCTATCAAGCTTACCTAATTTACTGACACTTTCTCGTATCGTTGTCATTCCTCTTCTGCTGGCGGCCCTGTTTCTACCCGGTAATTTGGGAAGCTGGGTGCCGCTTGGCCTTTTTATTGCCGCCGGGATAACAGATTTTCTCGACGGATATTTCGCACGACGCTATCGGCAAACATCAAATCTCGGACGGTTTATGGATCCCGTCGCTGATAAGTTGCTTGTTGCCTCGGTTCTGTTCGTTCTCGTTGGCATCGGTCGGATTGGGGAATGGGATCTTATCCCCGCCACAATTATTCTCTGCCGTGAAATAATGGTATCCGGATTGCGTGAATATCTCGCAGAACTACGGATTGGCATGCCGGTCAGTAAACTTGCCAAATGGAAGACCGCCGCGCAGATATTTGCCCTTTGCTTCCTGTTGGGAGGGCCCGCTGTTGAAGGCCAGTTCGACGCCATTCTGATCGGTCAAATATTGCTCTGGATGGCCGGCTTGCTTACAGTCTGGACTGGATATGACTATTTACGCCTCGGCCTCAAGCATATGATGGAAGAAGGGTCATAGTCGCACGGATATGGGCAATTGACGCATGGAAATAATCGGCATCTCAGGCTGGAGCGGAAACGGCAAAACGACTCTGTTGACGCGATTGATCCCAGCGCTGATCAAACGCGGCTTCAAGGTTTCTACAATCAAGCACGCGCATCACAAATTCGATATTGATACGCCGGGCAAGGATTCCTATCGACATCGGGAGGCCGGAGCCGAGGAAGTACTGATTTCATCATCAAGCCGCTGGGCCCTGATGCATGAAAACCATGGCAGCGGTGAGGCGCGTCTTGAATATCTGATCGCCAAGATGACCCCCGTTGATATTCTCCTGGTCGAAGGATTCAAGTCTGAAGATTTCCCAAAAATTGAGGTATGGCGGCGGGAAAGCGGCACAGAACCAAGGGTTACCTCGGATAGCAATATTATCGCACTGGCAACCCCCGATCTGTCCTACTCTGCACCTGTCCCGGTTCTTGATTTGAATGATGAAAACGCCATCGCGGAGTTTATCGTTCAGTTTTTCAAGCTGGAGGAGACCACCCATGGCACGGCTGGCTAACGATTGCTTTGCAAATCCGCCGGAAATGATCAGCGCGACAGAAGCACTTGAAAAAATATCTGCCGCCGCAGCTCCCGTTGTCGCCACCGAGAGTATATCCCTGTTCGAGGCGGGCGGCCGCATCGTCGCAGAAGATATCATCGCCCCGAGAAATGTGCCGCCTTCGGATAATTCCGCCGTTGATGGATACGCCTTTCGGTTTTCAGACTATGAAAAGGATCCCGATAGACCATACAGCATTGCAGGGCAAAGCAAGGCAGGCCACCCCTGGAAAGGCACATCAACACCCAATACTATGGTCAAGATACTGACCGGGGCGATCATGCCGGATGGCTTTGATACAATTGCCATGGTCGAAGATATCTCATTGCAGGACAATCAAGTCATCCTGCCAACCGGACTGAAGGCCGGCGCCAACTGCCGCAAGACGGGTGAGGATATTCGCAAGGGCGAGGTCCTGCTGAGAAAAGGTACACGCCTTCGCCCACAGGAACTTGGATATCTTGCCTCTGTCGGACTGGGAACGGTTCATGTTTTCAAGCGCCTCAAGGTCGCTCTTTTCTCCACAGGAGATGAATTAATCAACCCCGGGGAGGCTGCTTCCACAACAAGCATCTACGACAGCAATCGGTTGATCCTAGCTGGCCTACTCAACAATCTTGGATGCTCAGTCACTGACCTTGACATCTTGAAAGACCGACTTCCCATCGTCCGGGCAGCCCTGAATGAAGCCGCAAAAGATCATGATCTGGTTCTTACCTCCGGCGGTGTTTCCATGGGGGATGAGGATCATGTCAGAACTGCACTCAGCGATATTGGCCATTTGCATTTCTGGCGAATTGCGATCAAGCCGGGGCGCCCACTTGCCCTCGGTCAAATCGGCAATACTGCCTTTGTCGGCTTGCCAGGAAACCCGATCGCGGCTCTTGTCTGCACGTTGCTGTTTGTCCGGCCACTGATCAAAACCTTAAGCGGTGCAGCCATAGAACCGCCCCTGTCTTTCCGCGCGGCAGCAGAGTTCAGCATGAAGAAAAATCCGGACGGACTGAATGGCTACGCGGTCGATATTCTGTCTCAAAAGACGGCTCCGGAAGAGCCGAAAAATACCCGACGGAAGGCTCCGGTATTCTGTCGTCCGCCATCTGGGCAAACGGATTAATCGAAATCGGGGACGACGTCACCTATATAAACAAAGGGGATATGGTCACTTTTCTCCCCTTTTCGGAGTTGATGAGTTGAAAATTCTCTATTTTGCCTGGCTGAAAACCAAATTACAGATGACTGAGGAAACCATCCCTTGGTCGGAAGAATGTCCCGATACCGATAGCCTTGTCCGTTGGATGAAAACGCGCGGACCTACATTCGCGGAGGTTTTCAGTGATCTTGAGGTCGTCAGGGTTGCGGTTAATCAGGAATATATCACTGGCAATACGGCCCTTAAAAATGAAGATGAAGTTGCCTTTTTCCCGCCCGTGACAGGAGGGTAGAATGATCCGCGTCCAGCGCGACATATTCGATATTGGCAAGGAAATTGAGACATTGACGAACGGGCGCACCGACATTGGTGCCGTTGTCAGTTTCACCGGCCTTGTCCGCGATTTTAACGATGGAACTAAAGTCACCGGCCTCAGTCTGGAGCATTATCCCGGCATGACCGAACGGGAGCTTTCAAAAATTGAAGATGACGCAAGGGAACGCTGGAACCTGCAGGATTGCCTGATCATACACCGCTATGGGGATATGGCACTTGGGGAGCCAATTGTACTGGTTATTACGGCCTCACCGCATCGACAAGACGCGTTTGAGGCTGCGCATTTCCTGATGGACTGGCTTAAAACCAAGGCCCCCTTCTGGAAACAGGAAATGAATGCAAGTGGTGAAACGAACTGGGTGAAGGAGCGTGAAAGCGATCTCAAAGCCGCGAAACGCTGGAACTCAGATTCTTAGACAACGCGGAACACTTATCCTGCTTGATTAAAGCTCTTTCTGCTGTTCAATCAGCCACTCACCGGCAAGCCGGTTTGCTTCCGCGATTTGTACTGAAGACATTTTGGACATCAGTACCTTGTTCATTTTTGGAGCAGCGTTATCACCCTTCGCGCCGGAAATAAGTGACCATTTCAACGCCTCAATCCGCACCAGCGATTTCTCGATTTCAGATTGCGCCTCAGAATTATTCAGATCGGCAATCTTCGCTTGTTCGAATATTTCCTCAACCGCGTCTTTATCCAACCCATCGAGCGATTTAAATGCCGCGAGGGCCTCTGTTTTAGATTTCGTCAGAGGAGGATTTGTCACCTCTTGCGAACCTTGGCTCTTTACCGGATCGGAAGTTGTTGCAAGAGCTACTTTTTGCGGCGCGGCAACCGCGTCTTTCGTCGTCGACGGCGTGGGGGCACTTTCAATTTCGGTTTCAAGGGCTGCCGCTTTCACGGTTGGCTTTTTACTAATAGTAGCCACTTCCTGCGACGTTTCCGAAACTTTCGGCTCAATCTTTGCCTCCGCCACTGGCTTGGAGGCTGACGACGCGGTCGATACCGCGCCACCTTGTTGCTTGGCCATCAAGTCTGCAAGACGTGCTTTTGCCGCGGCAAGGCTGGACTGGCTTTGCTGGGCATCCTTCTGGGCAATCGCGCGTCGCTGCTCCTCAATTTTCTGCTCTCTGAGTTCGGCCTGGCGCTTGGCTTTTTCGGCAGCCTGCTGTGCGGCCAGAATTGCAGCATGACGGCTATCTTCAAGTGCTTTTTCTTTTGCCTCTGCATCTGCTTTACGCTGTGCGATCAACTCACGCTGTGCGGCGGCCCGTTGCTCGGCGAGTGAACTCTCGGTAACAGGAGCGGATTGCCCTTGCGGCACAGCCAGCGTTGCTTTTGCCTCCTGAAAAGCGGCTTCATCCTGCCCTGTGAAATCACGATACCAGAATCCCAACGCCGCAAAGGAGCGCTCTTGTGCCGCGCGGAGATCATCCGTAGACATTAAATCGCGAAGCCGATCAATTGCAGTGCTTGCTTCCTCAAAATCCTGAGCAGCAGCTAACTTGAACCAAGCATAGGCCTCAACCAAATCCGCATCAACGCCATCTGCTCCGTTCTCGAGAATTTGGCCGAGCGCATATTGAGCCCGGGCATCACCGCGCTTTGCTACCGGTCGCAATTCTTCAATAGCTGTGGAGGCATCATTTCGATCCAGAGCCTCCTGCCCTTTTTCAAAACTTGCCTGAACAAACTGTGTACTCAGAAAAACCAGCCCCAAAGCCAGAGAAAAACGCCTTGCTTTCATAATGATCCAGTGTCCCGATTAGTCTACGGCTTAATCAATTCCTTATATATATAGGCGCTATTTTAAATGAAATTACACAAAAATCAAAATACCCGTCTCAACATGGTTAAGACGGGTATGAAATATAGCCTATTTTAGCAGTTTTATGCGGCAATCTTTCTGCGGACGCAGTTTTCATAGTCCTTGATAAGCTGTGCGCAAATATCACCGGGCGTAAACTGATAAGTATCGATACTGCTGACTGGCGTTACTTCTGCTGCAGTCCCCGTCAGGAAGCATTCATCAAAGTCAGCCATTTCTTCGGGCATGATCGCGCGCTCTACAACTTCGATCCCACGCGCTTTTGCAAGATCAATCACCGTCCGCCGCGTAATACCATCCAGGAAACAATCCGGTGTTGGCGTATGGAGGACGCCGCCTTTGGTAAAGAAGATATTCGCCCCTGTCGACTCAGCTACACGACCGCGATAGTCCAACATCAACGCATCATCAAAGCCTTCGGCCTCAGCGTCATGCTTGCTCAGTGTACAGATCATGTAAAGACCCGCGGCTTTGGACTGGGTCGGGATTGTTTCAGGAGAGGGCCGCTTCCACTTAGAAAGTTTCAACCGAATGCCCTTCATGCGGGCCTCGGGTGAGAAATAGCTCGGCCAAACCCAGGCGGCGATGCCTAAATTGATACGATTGTTTTGCGCCGAGACGCCCATCATCTCCGAGCCGCGCCACGCAATCGGGCGGACATAGCCATCAACGATTTTGTTCGCCAAGACGGTCTGGCGTGATGCTTCATTTATTTCTTCTGCGGTCTGCTCAAGCGTGAAGCCAAGAATTCGTGCAGATTCGATCAACCGATCCGTATGTTCTTCAAGCTTGAAAATTTCACCGTCATAGACCCGTTCCCCTTCAAACACACTGCTGGCATAATGCAATCCATGTGTAAGGACATGGATGTTTGCATCGCGCCATGGTACGAGTTTACCATTCAACCAGATAAAGCCATCACGTTCGGCAAAAGAGGAGGTATCCATTTTGAAGCACCTTGCGTTATTATAATATCGTATATTCCCAAAAATAAGTTCGATTATGTCGAACCGAACGATGATTTTGTAACATTATAAGAAATATATGTCAACATGACTGACGTAAAATCCATAAATAATCCCCTCTTCCTGCGCGAAGAAGAACTGCGTCAGGCAATAGAACTCCTGTTTTTTGCCTATCGCGACTTCACCGCCGGTCCAGATGAGATCCTGAAAGACTATAAATTTGGCCGGGCACATCATCGGGTGATTCACTTTGTCGGACGCAATGAAGGCATGACCGTGTCGGAACTACTCGATATTTTACAGATCACAAAACAAAGCCTGAACCGGGTTCTCAGCAACCTTATCCAGCGAGGATTTGTCGAGCAGCGGCAAGGAGAAGAAGACCGACGGCAACGCTGCCTCTATCTGACAGAAGAAGGCCGCCATCTAGAGCAAAAAGTGAGCCGTGTGCAGCGGGAGCTTGTCGCCAACGCCTTTCGAGAAGCTGGCGGAGAAGCGGTTGCGGGCTATCGGAAGGTTCTCACGGGCCTGATCGACGAGACAAATCGCGACACCGTTCTGAGCCGGATCCTGAAAACATGACAACGAAGCGCAACGGATAGCTAATGGTGATGGATAACGCCCCTCATATTTTGGTTGTGGATGACGATACGCGGTTGTTATCCCTCTTGAAGAAATTTCTTATGGATAACGGGTACCGCGTTTCCACAGCACCCAGCGCGGAAACTGCTGAAGACAAGATGGTTGGCTTCTTCTTTGACCTGATTGTACTGGATCGGATGATGCCGGGGGGAGATGGGATCGATCTGGTGCGTCGAATGCGGCGCGGGCCCGGGATGAGCCGGGAAATGCCTATCTTGATGCTAACCGCGATGGGAGATGCCGAAGATCGCATTCTTGGGCTTGAGGTCGGCGTGGATGATTACCTCAGTAAACCTTTTGAACCACGAGAACTATTGCTGCGTATTGACGCAATTCTGCGACGATCCAAGACGGAAAAGCTGAAAGAGCTGCAATTCGGTGCCTTCACCTTCAACCTGGAGCGCGGCGAGCTGTTAAAGGACGGAACGATTATCAATCTGACTTCGGGTGAATCGATTCTACTAAAATCTCTCGCCGCCATGCCCGGTGTTCCCATTAGTCGTGAGGATCTTTCTCTGTCGAGCGGTAGCCAGGGCCGCGCCGTTGATGTGCAAATCACGCGCCTCAGACGCAAGATTGAAGAGGACCCAAAATCACCCCGACATCTTCAAACTGTTCGGGGTGAAGGATATGTTCTATGGGCGGACTAGCCATAATTCGGAAAATATACCACCAGATCACGGCGGGTTTTATTAAGAACATGATGCCCCGGACGCTGTTCGGGAGATCAATCCTGATTGTGGTACTTCCCATCCTGCTGCTGCAAATTCTCGTAACCTACATTTTTTATGAACGTCATTGGGATGACGTCGCCCGGCGTCTTGCGCAAGGGGTTGCTGGCGATGTAGCCGCCGTCATTTCTCTTCGCGATCGATTTCCCGGCGAAACGGCAGAAGCGGACATCCTCAACATCGCACGGGGACAAATGCGCCTCGCTGTCAGCATCGATCCACAAGCACGGCTCCCCGAGGGTAGTGACAAGCAGCAAAACTACGGCTTTTTGGAGAGCCATCTGGTGAACGCATTGAAGGAGAGCCTACCCGCTCGGTCTTTCAATATCTCAACCAACAAAAAACTCGAATCCGTTATCCTACTGATCCAACTTCCCGACGGTGTGTTGCAAGTCATTGTCCGTGACAAGCGGCTCTTTTCCACGACGACCTATATTTTCGTCATGTGGATGGTCGCCATCTCTCTTGTCCTATTAGGTGTTGCACTTCTTTTTCTGCGCAATCAGATGCGCCCTATCCGCCAACTCGCGACTGCAGCAGAACAATTTGGCAAGGGCCAGTTCGTTGATGATTTCAAACCGAGCGGCGCACAGGAAATCCGATCTGCCTCTCGTGCCTTTCACGTAATGAAGCATCGCATTCTTCGCCAAATCACCCAAAGGACGGAAATGCTGGCCGGGGTCAGTCATGATCTTCGCACACCGCTGACTCGCATGAAGCTGCAGCTTGCGATGATGCCGGGGGACGATGAAAGCAAGGCCAGTCTTGAGGGTGACGTGGCCGACATGGAAAAGATGGTTGAGGGATATCTCGCCTTTGCCCGCGGACAGGAGGCGGAGACGGTCGAGGAAACGGACGTCACAGAGCTTTTCCAGGACATCGTTATGAATGCACGCCGTCAAGGCACAGCGGTTTCATTGGAAACACCGAAGAGCCTTCATGCTGAAATAAGGCCCAGCAGTTTCAAACGCTGTATTACGAATCTGATCAACAATGCAGCACGCTATGCAAAAGAGATATGGATCACTGTCAAGGCGACCAATTCAGAGATAGTTATTCTTATTGATGATGATGGTCCCGGCATACCGAAGAATAAGCGAAAGGATGTATTTCGTCCGTTTTTCCGTTTGGATCCTTCTCGTAACACGGAAACGGGCGGCAGTGGCCTTGGGATGACAATCGCACGCGACGTCATTCACGGGCACGGCGGACAGATTTCACTTGGAGAGGCGCCAGCAGGCGGCTTGCGGATCGAAATCCGCCTGCCGCTCTAGAGCTGAATTATTTACCAAACGGGGCAAATGCCTGCTGAATTTCACTGACAGCCTTCTGGTCAGTGACCGGCACTTTTGCAAACGCGGTATTAGCAAGAGCGAGAACCGGCGGAATGGTCGCCATGGCCAACTGCGGTGTTTTTGCCGCCTTGGCCATCATAAAAACTTCATTGACTTCGCTATTCAGGCTTTGCGTCAGGCTGGCGACATCTGAATCCCGGGTTTTGAACACGGAAAAAGCCTGACTTGCCTTTTCGCAGGCATCATTTATCTGCTGGGTTTGTTTCTGAAACAGCGACGTAAGGTCCGGCGGCACAGGCATATCATTATCATTGTTGTCATCATTGGCATCGGCCATCATTCTACTCTCCTCCTTTTCAGATTAGTGAAGGCGGCCACCTATCGGCACATCATGATCCGGTCTCGCAAGGGAGATATTCCCCTCCGCATCGCTGAAGCCCAGCACCAAGACTTCTGACATAAACGGTCCGATCTGCCGTGGTGGAAAATTCACTATTGCCATCACGCGCCGCCCCACAAGCTCTTCCGGCTTATAAAGTACTGTAATTTGAGCAGAACTTTTGCGAATGCCAAAATCACCCCCAAAATCTATCTTCAGCTTGTAGGCGGGTTTGCGGGCTTCGGGAAACTCAACCGCTTCCACCACCATTCCAACGCGAATATCCACCTTCAAAAAATCATCAAATGTAATTTGTTCTGTCATATCTTTCGCATCTCCTTAGTTTCGAAGATGCTATTGCAAAATGATACGAAAATCATCCGCCAGAAGAAAATTTCTCCGCAACCTGCTCAATCGTGGCCAGCGATTGCTCCATTGATTTGTTAATGGCGTCAAAAGACTTGCTGGTCGACGCCGTTAGCGTGTCCGCCGCCTTGCTCAGGTTGTCGACGGTAAGGTTCAAGTTATCGATCTCCGACTGGATATCAGGGGTTGCCCCCTCACCTGCTTTTGCCGTTCCGACTGAGCTGTTGAGTGACGTCTGCAAATTGCCAACCGTCTGCTGCAAAGTCGAGCGCTGCGCAGCAACGATATCTTGCAGGCCTTTCGACGCGGCCTGTACCGCCGCCGTCATCTTCTGCATATTATCATTCTGCATTGTTGTGATAGCGCTGAGATCGGGAATCATCAGCCCGCCTGCAACGATCGGCGCGCCGCCACTACTGGACGCGGCACTCCCATCGTCACTTGTAGACGCCGATGTTGTGTTCGTAGGTGTCTTCGGGTCAGTTTTATCACTCATTACTCTATCCTCACCATGAGCATAAAGAGTATATAGATATTTTTGCACACCTTTAAAGAGAATATCGTAGAGTTTATTTACTTAACCCAGTTCTTTGGATCTAGCAGTAGCGGCCGCGACAGTCTTTTCCATCAAAGGGCCAAGGCCATTCTTCTCGTTCATCAGCACATCAAGCCCTGCGGCGGTCGTACCGTTCGGGCTTGTGACGTTTTTTCGAAGCTGTGCTGCTGTCTCCTCAGATTGACGGGCAAGGGCCCCTGCCCCGGCAACGGTTTCCTGCGCAAGCTGCACGGCCAGGTCTTCAGGCAATCCGGCTTTTAAACCGGCAGCTGTCATCGCTTCAATCATATAAAAAACATAGGCGGGGCCTGAGCCGGACAACCCGGTTACCGCATCCATAAAACCTTCTTCTTCAATCCAGGCAACTGATCCAATAGCCAACATAAGGCGGTCACAATAATCCTTCTGACCGGAAGAAACATGTCCATTGGGACAGCAGACAATCATTCCCTGATGAATGGCGGCGGGGGTATTAGGCATCGCCCGAACAATGGCGGAGGCCTTACCAAACGCCGTTTCGAACGTTTCAATTCTCGTGCCCGCAGCAATCGAAATAACAAGGCTTCCCTTCTCAGCAAAAGCCCGAAACATCGGCAGGACATCACCAATAACCTGCGGCTTGACGGCGAGGACAATCACATCCGGTTGAAAATCACTTGGGATTTCAGATGCGGAACTTAGGCCCAGACAACCCAGCTTCAGGGCAACGTCAAGGTTATCAGAATTGGGATCGATGACAACAATATTGGCCGGATCGATATCATGATCGATCCAACCACCGAGCATTGCCTGCCCCATCTTGCCGCAACCGACAAGCAGCAGGGAAAGGTTCATTCCTATGCCTCACCCATCGTTTCAAACATAGCCGCCTCAATAGCGTCTTCAGGGGTTTTACCACCCCAGAGGCAAAATTGAATTGCCGGATAGAATTTTTCGAGTTCACTCATACCGATCTCGACTAACGTTTGGATCTGTTCATTGGTGACAACGCAGGCGCCGCTCAGCAACAGTGAATGACGGAACAGGATCATTCCTTCTTCCCGCCAAGTGTCAAAATGACCAACCGGCATGCGCTCGTTGACACGCGCCAGCAACTCATAAACGGAGCCATACTGCCGTTCCGGAATCTTAACGTCATATGCACAAGAAAAATGTAGGGCCCGAAGATCAGACCGCCAGGAAAACCAGAGATGATATTGGCACCAACTCCCTTCAACACCGACAGTGAGCTCATTGTTACCCTGACGATCAAACGACCAGTCGTTATCGGCAATAATGCTCTCTATAAGATCGAGGGGGTTGGATTCTTCGAGTTCTTCGCGCGTGAGGTACAAGGACGTCATGGAGGCATTCCTTTCAGAACCATCCCGTCGGCTGGCGCTCTGCTACTGACCTCAACGCTCAGCCGGTAAGGAAATCTACTACAGGCCATATATGGTGCTACAATTTTCGCAACACCATAAATCTAGCGTAATCCGCCTTGAGTTGCGGCGCAACAAAGAATATGGCCCATAGCTATATTTCTTGTGGATAAATATGCGTCAGTCGCAAACTCTTGTTGCCAGGGTATCTATTTTTTCGGGGTGGTAGATTTAGCCTTCGCCGGAGCCGCCTTGCGCGGTCGTGGCGTTTTGGAGAGAGCCTCGATTTTTTCTTCCAACACAGTAAGACGTTCTTTCAGCGCATCATTTTCCTCCCGCGCGAGAGTTGCCATAGCCTTGACGGCATCAAACTCTTCCCGCGGGACAAGATCCATCTCGCTGATAAAGCGCTCCAACCGCTGATGAAAAAGATTTTCCCACTCCGTTTTCACACCCTGCGCCGTCCCGAGGGCGCCTGTGGCAAGGCGGGCCAGATCATCAAAAAGCCGTGAGTTTGTCTGCATCGCGTTGGGTCCTCAAAATTTCCCGTTCATAATGGCGACAGCGGCAAGCGAAAGCAACCTCTTTGCCCTGATTTGCTTGCGATTATTTTCAAGAGCTTTATATAGTACCCCGATGATATTATCGACCCTTTTCACGGCGATCGCGTTTCCAGAAATCGACCCCGTCATTTTTCAGATTGGGCCCTTTGCCATACGCTGGTATGCCCTCGCCTATGTTGCTGGACTGATCATTGGCTGGCGCCTAATGATGCGGCTTGCCGGATCGGAAAGCTCGAACATCTCCGCAAAGCAGGTTGATGAGTTCCTGATCTGGGCAACGCTTGGCGTCATTCTTGGCGGACGTCTCGGCTATGTCCTGTTCTATAAGCCAGACCATTATCTGAGCAATCCCTCGGAAATATTCATGGTTTGGCAAGGTGGTATGTCCTTCCATGGAGGCTTCCTCGGCGTTGTAATTGCAACAATCCTCTATTGCCGTTTTCAGAAGATTGTCATTCTGGAGTTCGGCGATTTATTGGCAACGGTTGTACCGGTCGGGCTCTTCTTTGGGCGGATCGCCAATTTTATCAATGGCGAGCTTTACGGGAGAGCAACGGACGTTCCCTGGGGCGTGCTTTTCCCGGGTGGGGGCGACTTACCCCGACACCCAAGCCAACTCTATGAAGCACTTCTCGAAGGCGCTGTGCTGTTTGTGATCCTGCTCATTTTCCGAAAAACCCGCTTTGCAGAGAAGCCAGGGTTCATAATGGGCCTCTTTTTTGCGGGATATGCCGTCGCCCGCGTCATTGTCGAGTTTTTCCGTGAACCGGATGCTTATCTCGGATTTCTCGCCGGCGGTTTGACAATGGGTCAGCTTCTCTCCCTGCCGATGCTGATAGTCGGCCTTTATTTCATGTTCCGTCCCACCCGTAAGACCGCATGAATGAACTTGGCAAGATCCTGGCGGCAGAGATAGAGAAGAACGGCCCGATTTCACTATATAAATTTATGAAAGCCTCGCTTGGACATCCGGAGTATGGGTATTATTCCCGGCAAGAGCCCTTCGGCGAACAGGGTGATTTTATCACCGCGCCGGAAATCAGCCAGATGTTTGGCGAACTTATTGGGCTATGGGCGGTTGATGTCTGGTTCAAACTGGGCAGTCCGTCAAAATTCCATTTGATTGAACTTGGTCCGGGCAACGGCACTTTAATGACAGATGCCTTAAGGGGCGCCCGTGTCGCGCCAGAATTTTTGGCGGCGGCACAAATTCACCTTGTTGAAAACAGTCCTCGTTTAAAAGCCAAGCAAGCAACTGCTCTGGTCGGTTACGACATTTCCTGGCATGATGCCCTCCCTGACATTGATGGCGCGCCGGTTATTCTGATTGCCAACGAATTTTTTGATGCCCTTCCTATCCATCAATACTGTTATAGAGAGAGTGAATGGTATGAGCGCCTAGTGACAACGACCGAGAGCGAATTCGTCTTTACCTTGGCGCCGGAACCAACCTCCTTTGATCAAATACTGGCTGGCGCAGATGATGATATTTTCGAGACCTGCCCGGACGGAGAGGAAATCATTAGCCGGATCAGCGAACTTCTTTTCGTAAACAACGGCGCCGCGCTGATTATCGATTATGGTGCATCTGATACTCTGCTTGGCGATAGCTTTCAGGCGGTAAAGGGCCATGGACATGTTGACCCCTTAAACGATCCCGGAGAATCCGATCTAACCGCCCATGTTAAATTTGCGACACACAAGAATATCGCGTCTGCCCGTGACATTTCCGTTCAAGGTCCGACGTCGCAGGGACGTTTTCTGGAACGTCTCGGTATAGAGGCACGCCATCACATGCTTAGCCAGAAGGCAAATGAGACGCAAAAGAAAAAGCTCGACGCGCAGCTTCGCCGATTAACAAGCACTTCCGAAATGGGAACCCTTTTCAAAGTCATGGCTTTATCTCATAATATGCCCACCGCCACGGAAGGGTTCGGGAGTTAGGATGCTGAAAAGTCGTATATTTGAAAGTGATGCCCTTGCACATGGCTTCTTTACGCGTGATGGCGGTGTGTCAGATGGACTTTACAGGGGCCTCAATTGCGGACCCGGCTCAAAAGATGATCCGGCATGCGTAACAGAAAACCGATCTCGTGCCATGGCCATGATCGGACAATCGGCCGATGCTCTTCGGACTGTTTACCAGATCCACAGCACCGAGGTTCTTGTTCTTAATGATACGAAGCGCTTGGACCCGCGGCCAAAGGCGGATGCCATGGTAACAACTGTTCCAGGAATAGCGCTCGGTATTCTGACGGCTGATTGCGTTCCGGTCTTGTTTGCGGATGTAGAAAACGGTGTGATTGGCGCAGCCCATTCCGGATGGAAAGGTGCTCTCGGCAATATCAGTGCCGGTGTCGTTGAGGAAATGACCAAACTCGGCGCTAGAAAGCAAAATATCAAAGCGGCCATCGGTCCGGCTATTGCCCAGAAATCATATGAAGTCGGCCCGGAATTCCCGACACCTTTTCTCAACCACGATCCCGCCGCAGAGAAATTCTTTATCCCCTCGGATAACCCAGATCGCTATATGTTCGATTTAACCGGTTATGTGAGGGAAGCACTTGAAAAGGCGGGGATCGGCGGCATTGATCATCTAGAGAATGACACATGCGCTGAAGAGGATCAGTTTTTCAGCTACCGACGTATGGTAAAAAGAGGGGAATCTGATTACGGTCGACAGCTGTCCGCTATCGCCCTTAACGGCTAACACACTTGTGAAAGAGGGGTAAAATGCCGTATATGGTCATCTTTATCGTGATTTGTCTTCTGGGAGTGCTTGCAACCTGTGCGATGTAGTTTTGTCATAAAGGCATTAATGGCGGTACTGGCTATCGCTCTCGTCAGCTGTCAGCCACTGGAACGCCCCTTTCAGCCGGAAGCCAAAGCTTCCTGGCGCGCCGCGCCTGGGCCCCGCGCAGCACTGTATGTGGAACCCTTAAAGGACGGTCCCGCAGGCCTTGAAAAGGCCATCGCCACAAAACTTCAGGGTCTTGGAATTGCAGCCTTCTCCGGCGCTGCTGCACCAAACCGCTATTACGTGCGAGGCAATATTATTGACAAGGATGGCGGGCGCTATCTCAATTGGGCAATTTTCGACCCACAGAACCGCGATACAGGACTCTACGCACTCGAAAAACTCAACGGCGCAGAAAGCCCTGCAGAAATATCCCCGGAAACGATCGAGGCTCTGGCTGTCAAATCCGCCAGCGATATCGATAAACTGCTTGGTGGCGATGGCATAAATTTCGCGGTAATTAATAAACCCATTATTTTCGTTCCTATTGTCGAAGGTGCCCCAGGTGATGGCTCGGAGAGTCTCGCTGCGGCTATTCAGGATGAGCTGGTTCGACTAGGTCTTGATGTTTTGCCAACCGAAGCGGGCGCGAATTTTATTGTCCGCGGACATGCAGAAATTACGCCGCCGAAACTTGAAACCCAGGTGATTGAACTCGTCTGGAGTTTGGAACGCCGGAATGGCGAACAAGTCGGTGAGATCAGGCAACGCAACAGAATCAGGTCTGGCTCGCTAAACGGTGCATGGGGCAATGTTGCCCGCCTGGCGGCTCGCGGAGGCGCCGGCGGCGTCTATGATCTTCTGAAAAAAGTGAGCCGGACTATTTTAAGTCAAAATCTTGATGTTATTTTACAATTTCCATTAAAAAAGGGCGTTAATGCGTTTACAGGGCTTGAGTGCCTTGGTAAGTTCCGCCCGCCAACGCCAACTCGTTCATTTTCGCGCGAGGGGCAGTGTGTTTTAACTGGAAAAACCCTCTACTGACTAAAGGAACGTTCCTATGAAAGTGCTTTCGGGAAATGGCAACCGACCGTTGGCGGAAGCCATCACCAACTATCTCAAACTTCCTTTGACAGATGCGGATGTCCGTCGCTTCTCGGACATGGAGGTTTTCGTTGAAATTCACGAAAATGTGCGCGGCGAGGACCTTTTCGTTGTCCAGCCAACCTCATTTCCCGCAAATGACCATTTGATGGAACTTCTGGTTTGCATTGATGCGCTGAAACGATCATCGGCATCAAGAATCACGGCGGTTCTTCCGTATTTCGGGTATGCCCGTCAGGATCGGAAACCGGGGCCCAGAACACCCATCTCCGCAAAACTGGTCGCGAACCTTATTACCACCGCAGGTGCGGACCGGGTTTTGACCATGGATCTTCATGCTGGACAGATCCAGGGATTTTTCGATATCCCCACCGACAATCTGTTCTCCGCCCCGGTTATTGTTCCCGATATTGAGGCGCATTACGGTAAGGGCGGCGACATTACTATTGTCTCCCCCGACGTAGGCGGCGTTGTCCGCGCCCGTGCCTACGCCAAAAGACTTGACGCCGACCTTGCAATCGTGGATAAGCGCCGGGAAAAAGCCGGTGTTTCAGAAGTGATGAATATTATCGGTGACGTCAAGGATCAGCGTTGCATCTTGGTCGATGATATCGTGGATAGCGCCGGTACATTATGTAATGCCGCCAAAGCTTTGATGGACAAAGGTGCGAAAAGTGTTTCGGGCTACGTGACTCACGGAGTGCTGTCAGGGGGCGCGATTGCGCGTATTAATGACTCTGCGCTCGACGAGATGGTTACAACCGATAGCATCATGGCAACGGACGCATTCCGTGCCTCTAGCAAGATGCGACAAATTTCAGTCGCTCCGCTGATTGGCGAGGCGATGTATAGAATTTCGAAGGAAACCTCGGTTTCCAGCCTGTTCGACTAATCGCACAGGCAATAGGCGGCGCGGGCACCCCTGGAGGCACGCGCCATTTTGGCACCGGGTTCGTCCCGGTGTTGCTCGTTACTTAGGAGATATACAATGAGCGAAAATGCAGTATTAATTGCAGAAACGCGTGACCGGGTCGGAAAGGGGACCTCCCGTGCATTGCGTCGTGACGGCCGGACTCCCGCCGTCATCTATGGTGACAAAAAAGACCCCATTTCCATTTCACTGGAAACCAAAGAGCTTGTGAAAACCGTCAATCAAGGCGCTTTCCTGTCAACGGTCTTCACAGTTGAAGTTGGATCGACCAAGCACAACGTACTGCCCCGTGACATGCAGTTGCACCCGATTAATGATTTGCCGGTACATGTGGACTTCCTCCGCGTTTCTGCTAAATCACAGATTGCGGTTATGGTTGCCGTTCACTTCCTCAATGAAGAAGAATGTGTTGGCCTGAAACGCGGCGGTATGCTGAATGTTGTCCGTCATGAAGTTGAAATGATGGTCCCCGCCGGCAATATCCCGGAATCGCTTGAAATCGACCTCCTGAACTTTGACATTGGGGATAGTGTTCATATTTCTGAGGTAGCCCTGCCTGAAGGTGCACAGCCGACGATTACGGATCGCGACTTTACGATTGCAACAATTGCGGCACCGACCGTCGAGCCAGATCCTGAAGATGAGGAAGCAGCACAAAGCGCAGAAGGCGCTGACGCCGAGGATACAGGCGCAGAAGCTGAAGAATCCGAAGACTAATCGGGATGGAAAGATGATTTTGCTGGTTGGCCTTGGAAATCCCGGCAAGGGGTATGCAGGCAACCGGCATAATTTTGGATATATGGCGGTGGATGAAATTATCCGCCGCCATTCCTTTATGCCGGAACGCGTTCGATTTCAGGGGCTCGTCGCTGAGGGAAATGTCGGCGGAACGAAAGTTCTTGCGCTAAAGCCTACTACTTACATGAACCTGTCCGGGCAATCCGTTGGCGAAGCGGCCCGGTTTTACAAAATACCTATCGGCAATATCATTGTCCTCCATGATGAGCTGGATTTACCACTCGGCAAGGTGCGTGTGAAGACAGGCGGTGGGCATGGCGGAAATAATGGAGTCCGATCCATCATCGATCATATCGGCGCAGATTTTTGCCGGATCCGACTAGGCGTTGGCCATCCGGGAGAAAAACACCTTGTTTCCGGGCATGTTCTGAAAGATTTTGCAAAAGCAGAAATGTCTATGGTCGAAAATATCGTCGACAGCGTGGCCCGTCATGCTGAGCTTATCGTTGCTGGAGACGCCTCAAGTTTTATGAATAAAATTGCCATCGACATTGCACCGCCGAAAAAAGATCGTGCGGTTAAGAAAGAAGGAAACTGAGTATGGGGTTTAAATGTGGAATTGTTGGTCTTCCCAATGTCGGCAAGTCAACTCTGTTCAACGCCCTGACGGAAACAGCGCAGGCAGCGGCAGAAAACTACCCTTTCTGCACGATCGAACCGAACTTGGGTCAGGTTCCCGTCCCTGACGAACGAATGATAAAGCTAACAGAGCTTGCCCATTCGAAGGAACTCATCCCGACACAGCTGACATTTGTTGACATTGCTGGCCTCGTGCGCGGCGCAGCAAGCGGTGAAGGTCTCGGAAACAAGTTCCTCGCGCATATCCGCGAGGTAGACGCCATTATTCAGGTTGTCCGCTGTTTCGACGACGACGATATCACCCATGTGGATGGCAAAATCGATCCGCTTTCGGATATAGAGACGATTGAGACCGAACTGATGCTGGCGGATCTCGAAAGCCTTGAAAAACGAACCGAAGCGCTGGTCAAGAAAATCCGTGGCGGTGACAAGGACGCCAAGAAGCAGTCGGAGCTGATAGACCGCGCCCTTGTGGCATTGCGCGACGGTAAGCCCGCCCGCATGGTCGATCTCGCCGATGATGAAATAAAACCTTTCCGCAATTTGCAACTCCTGACCCAAAAGCCGGTTCTCTATGTTTGCAATGTCAATGAAGGAAACGCCGCGACTGGCAATGCCTATTCGGACAAGGTCGTAGAAAAGGCATCTGCTGAACATGCGGGAACTGTTGTAATTTCAGCGGCCATTGAAGCGGAAGTCGCGCAGCTTGATGCGGAAGAACGCGCCGAATTTCTCTCCGATCTCGGGCTGAGTGAAACCGGGCTTGGCCGTATTATTCGCGCAGGTTATGACTTACTCGACCTGATTACCTATTTCACGGTTGGCCCGAAGGAATGTCGTGCATGGACCGTTACCAAAGGCACGAAAGCGCCGCAAGCGGCAGGTGTCATTCACACAGATTTTGAAAAAGGCTTTATTCGGGCCGAAACAATCGCTTATTCTGCCTATGTAGAGCATGGCGGCGAAGCCGGCGCGAAGGATGCCGGTCTCATGCGACTAGAGGGGAAGGAATATGTCGTCGAGGATGGTGACGTTCTGCATTTCAGGTTTGCCAACTGAGGCCCTGCCCCAAACCTTGAAGAAGCAATAAATGCGTGAGTGATCGCAACAAGATCAAAAGGTGAAGAAAATGCGCTATTGGGAAGATTTTACCGTCGGAATGGTGATGGAATTCGGCGGATATGAAGTAACGGAAGAAGAAGTGATTGAATTCGCGACCGCGTTCGATCCGCAGCCTTTCCATATCGACAAAGACGCCGCAAAAGAGCATTTCTTCGGCGGCATTATTGCAAGCGGCTGGCACACAGGCTCGATGTGCATGAAAATGATGGTCGATAATTACCTGATTGATTCAGCCTCCATGGGCTCACCCGGGATTGAACAGCTTCGCTGGAAACAGCCTGTGCGCCCCGGTGAAGTCCTTCATGTAAAGGCGGAAGTCCTTGATCGCAGTTTGCCAAAAAGCCGCCCTGAACTCGGCTTCGTTAAATTTTCTCATACAGTCCTTAACCAGAAGGACGAGGTCAAAATGACCATGATTTCAAGCGGTATGTTCCTCCGTTGCCCAGAGAATTCTGAAACGGAGGCCTCACGATGAACAAGATATATTTCGAGGATATCGCCGTCGGAGATAAAACGACCTCTGAAAGCAGGATCGTCACGAAAAAGGAAATTCTTGATTTCGCACGCAAATATGATCCGCAGTCCTTTCATATTGACGAAGAAGCCGCGAAGAAGAGCATCTACGGAGGCCTGATTGCATCTGGATGGCATACGGCATCGACCCTGATGCGGCTCCTCGTCGATAGCATGACAAATAGTCGCGCGGGCCTGGGCTCTCCAGGGTTTGATGATCTGCGCTGGATCCTGCCGGTTCGGCCCGACGATAGTTTGCGGTATGAATCAACCGTTATAGAGACCAGAAAGTCCTCATCCCGGCCCGACATGGGAATTGTGCGCGCTGAAATAAATCTCTTTAATCAGAAGAACGAAATTGTTCTCAGCATGAAATCCATCGGCATGGTAAAAACCCGCCCCGAATAACGCTGTCCAAATTTCAAAATCCGTTGGATTTTTAACTTAGGTCTAACGACTTTACATTATATAGTCCGACAAGCCTGTTATTTATCCAGCAATTCTAGGGGTAGTGAAATGGATTTTTTCTTGTCTGGCTTCGCGATTTTCGTCGTCGTCCTAGTCATTTTTGCAATTGTCATTGTCTTTATGGGCGTGACGATTGTTCCACAAGGATATCAATTTACAATCGAGCGCTTCGGCAGATATACGCGTAGCCTGCACCCTGGCCTTGGTCTGATCGTACCATTCATTGATCGTATCGGCGGTAGGATCAACATGATGGAACAGGTGTTGGATATTCCAACACAGGAAGTCATCAGCCGTGATAATGCCATGGTACAGGTCGATGGCGTTCTTTTCTTTCAGGTTCTCGATGCCGCCAAATCCGCATATGAGGTGCGAGACCTGGAACGGGCCATTCAAAATCTCGCACAGACGAACCTTCGTACTGTTCTTGGCTCCATGGACCTTGACGAAGCGCTTAGCCAGCGCGATGCCATCAATGTCCGCTTGTTGACCGTGATTGATCAGGCGTCCACCCCCTGGGGTTTGAAAGTAACCCGTGTCGAAATCAAGGATATCACCCCCCTCTCGATCTTGTTGAGGCAATGGGCAGGCAGATGAAAGCGGAACGGTTAAAACGGGCGGTCATTCTGGAAGCGGAGGGTGTTCGGCAATCTGAAATCCTGAAAGCAGAAGGCGAAAAGAAATCTATGATTCTGGAGGCAGAAGGTCGCCGCGAAGCCGCTTTCCGCGATGCGGAAGCGCGCGAACGTGCCGCCGAAGCCGAAGCCAAGGCGACCCACGATGTATCTGAGGCCATTGCGGCGGGCGATATTCAGTCTATCAACTATTTTATCGCCCAGAAATATACCGAAGCGATGAAGGAAATCGGCATGGCCCGTAATTCGAAGGTTGTCCTCATGCCGATGGAGGCGAGTGCTCTCGTCGGATCACTTGCTGGTATCGGATCTATCGCCAAGGAAGTTTTTGGCAAAGATGAAGACAAGCGCCGGTCGAGCGGCTCTGTCCCAACGGTTGAGTGACGGTGATGCTTGATCAAATTATTACATGGTTCGCCAGCCTCGAATTCTGGTCATGGTGGATTCTCGGGCTTATCTTGGTGATCCTGGAAGTTTTCGCACCTAGTACCATCTTTCTCTGGCTCGGGATATCCGCTGGCATTGTGGGCGTTATCGCCTGGATAGCCCCCGACATGCGATGGGAATATCAATGGATATTATTTGCGGTCATCGCTATTGGCAGCATTGCTCTCTCGCGCCTGTTCCTGAAAAAGCACCCGGGCGTCGAAGACAACACAACCTTGAACCAGCGTGGTGTCCAGTATGTTGGTCGTCATTTTACACTGACGGAACCCATCATGAATGGCCGCGGTAAGATTCATGTGGACGATACCCAATGGGCTGTTGAAGGCCCAGATTTGGAGGCCGGCGCGGTCGTGAATGTTACTGGAGTGGATGGGACCTTACTCATCGTTGAACCTGTTGCAAAAAACTAGAAGAGGTAGTCATGGGAGAATTAATTGAGCTGACGGCAGAGGATGGTCACAAGCTTTCCGCTTACAAAGCCTCTCCAGTAGGCAAACCCAAAGGTGGTGTTGTCATCCTGCAGGAGATTTTCGGCGTCAACATCCATATCAAGGAAGTCTGCAACGCATACGCCCAGCAAGGCTATGTCGCCATAGCCCCTGCCCTGTTTGACCGGGTTGACCCAAATATTACGCTTAACTACGAACAGACGGATATCCAAACGGGTCTTGGATATATGAAACAGATAGCCGCGGATGACGCGCTGAAAGATACGGATGCAGCTGCGAAAGAGATAGCGGACGCAGGAGACATCACCGTAATCGGCTATTGCTGGGGCGGCAACCTTGCCTATCTTGCGGCCTGTCGACTTTCTTCCATCAGCAAAGCGGTTGGGTATTACGGCGGAATGATCCCTCAGAACTTGGCGGAAGAACCGAAGGTGCCGATTATATTGCACTTCGGCGATCAAGACGCCTCAATCCCGATGTCTGCTGTTGAAGAAGTCAAAGCGAAGCGGCCGGATATTCCTGTTTATATCTATTCCGCCGGGCATGGTTTTAATTGCGATCACCGCGGGAGCTATGATGCAGAGAGCGCCAAACTCGCGCTCGACCGCACCCTCGACTTCATGGCGTAATTAGCCAGTTGTAAATTCCAAGAGCAAGCCACAGGCATCCGCCGGATCAACCCGGAGGGTGCCATTCGCAATTTTTTGCGGCGCGCCCCCGTTTTCCTTAAGAAATTTCTCTGTCTGTTCGAGATTTTCGACCGCGATTGTCATGGCAATCAAATGCGGAAGAGCCGGCATTTCATCTGAAATAGTCAAACCTGGGAACATGAGGTCAATATCCCGATCGTTGACGAAAATCAGGCTACCGCGCCCAAAATGCACCGTGAGCGTATTATCCGTCAAGGTGACATTGATGGAGCCACACAGCCGCTGATAATAGGACGCGAGCACAGCGGGATCTTCCACCACTACAACAATTGAATTGATATATTTTGCACCGTTTGGATGCTCTAGCCAGTCAGGCTGGCGTACAAGTTCCGGCGTCATATGATGACAGATAAAGAGGTTTTTGGCTGTCAACCCCGCCGAAGACGTAAGCCGGATCAGCTTGAACTCTGGCAGGACATCTCCTTCAGGAAGCTCCAGCTTGCGCTTCAGCGCTAACAGCGCAGACGGCTCCAACCCATCGTCAACAAGAGATTGATGAGTGGCTTCGGGATCATCACTCGCAAGCGCGACACCAAGTAAACCTTCTCCTCGCTCGGCAAGGGCACTATCAAGGCCATTTGTCTCTAATGACGGGTCCACGATGCCGAGGAGTTCGATATAGTTCTCCTCGAACATAATGCAGTAATTTGCCGTTCCCCAACCAATGTGCGATCCGCGCGGCGTCGGCGTAAATCCCAGTTTTTCGTAAATAGATCGCGCATCTTCAAGATCTTCAACCCCGATCAGGGCATGATCAATTCCGGTTATATTATGTAGCATTCCCTACTCCGATTTTTATAGATGATCGGTTATTAGATAACTCACGCTGTGCGGCGGACAAACGCCGTCAGCATTCCTGCTCCAATCAGGAAACTCGCGCCGACGCGATTAATGATTTTCAAAACCCGCGGATTTTTGAACCTTTCCCTCAGATTTCCAATCAGGAACGCCCAGATTGCAACATTTATGGCCGCCAGCACAAGGAATGTCGCCTCTAAAATCACAAACTGCATAAAGACAGGCGCATTTACATTCACAAATTGCGGAACAAACGCGACAAAAAAGACAATGCTTTTCGGGTTAAGGGCGGTGACGATGTAGGAGGCACGAAACATTGCCGTCTTTGATTTTTCTTTTGGTGAATGAACGGAGCCCATGCCACCCTCGGCCCGCCAGAGCTTGATTCCGAGCCAAACCAGATAGATAGCGCCCAGAATTTTCAACACGGTGAAAAGCGTTGCTGAAGTAGCGAGGATGGCGCCCGCCCCTAACAATGAAGCCGTCATCGCCGTAAAATCACCGAGCGCGACACCCGGGACTGTCGCCCAAGCCGTACTCCTCCCCTGGCCAAGCGCATAGCTTATAACAATCATGACCGTGGGCCCTGGAATAGCAAGAAGGGCCGCGCTCGCAATAAAGAACGATATCCAGATTTCTAGTGACATACCCATATCCTCATCTCATGTCCTTTAATTAGCAAAGACATAGGCAGGAGAAAATGACAAGTCCCATATTACAATCTGGTGGCCGTCCGATTTAATCCCCTTCAAACTCACACAGCGTACGAACACTGACACCCATCGCAGCTATTTTTTTTGCGCCGCCGATATCTGGGAGATCAATCACAAAGGCGGCCCCGATAACGGTTCCGCCTGCATGACGGATGAGGTTGATGGCCGCAGCCGCTGTACCACCCGTCGCGATTAGATCATCAACGAGAAGAATATTCTCTCCTTCCTTTATGGCATCCTGATGAACTTCAACCGTGTCGGTTCCATACTCAAGACTATATTCTTCGCTATGCACTGGTCCGGGTAACTTCCCTTTTTTGCGAACGGGAATAAATCCAACACTAAGCTGATGGGCAATGGCTCCGCCAAGAACAAACCCCCGTGCTTCAATTCCCGCTACTTTGTCGATCCTGACACCGGCGTAAGGCCAGACCAACTGATCGACGACATGGCGAAAGCCACCTGCGTCTTGCCAGAGCGTTGTGATGTCGCGGAACAAGATCCCCTTTTTCGGGTAATCAGGAATGGTCCGAATAACAGATTTTATATCCATAATAACTCCTGGCTAAAGTACGCGGCCTGCTATCGCATCCAGCTTTTCCATGATTTTGGGATCGCGCGCGTCCGGCGCGGTGATCAGGGCATTATCAAGTGCATGATGGCATCCGGTATCACAAGAAGACTGGCGGGCGCTTAACGTGGGCACCACTGACTTCACGAGATGCCGTGCGTTGTCTGCGTTTTTCATCAACACTTCTATAATCGTCGTTACCTCAACCGCGTCATGCTCCGGATGCCAGCAATCATAATCCGTTACCATTGCCACGGTCGCGTAACACATTTCCGCTTCACGAGCGAGTTTGGCTTCAGGCATATTTGTCATACCGATTACCTGACATCCCCAACTCCGGTACAACTCTGATTCGGCGAGACTGGAAAATTGTGGCCCCTCCATCGCGAGATAAGTACCGCCTCTATGCACAGGAATACCGGTTTCCTTCGCGGCAACTTCCAACGCATCTCCAAGGCGGGAACACACAGGATGTGCCATACTTATATGAGCGACTAAGCCTGTGCCGAAAAAACTTTTCTTACGGTCGATCGTCCGGTCAATGAATTGATCTACGATCACAAATGTGCCGGGCGCGAGTTCTTCTTCGAACGAACCGCAGGCACTCACCGAGATAATCTCCGTCACCCCGGCGCGCTTCAATGCATCGATATTCGCCCTGTAATTCACTTCAGCTGGCGGGATGCGATGTCCCCTCCCGTGGCGGGGCAGAAACACCATCTGAGTGCCATCGAGTGTCCCAAACAGCAATTCATCCGACGGTTCCCCAAACGAGCTCTCCACCGCTTTCCAGTGAGTGTCCGTCAGCCCGTCAAGCTCATACACCCCACTTCCACCGATCACACCGATAACCGGCCTATCGCTTGATGAACTCATTCCGTCCTCCCAAATTGTATCGGCCGAAATTTAGCCTTGATACGAATGACATGCCATAAAAAAAGGGCGCTTCGAAAAGCGCCCTTTCAGTTCAACGTCTATCTTTTAGTGAATGTCTGACCAGACTTTACGCTTCACCGCATAGAAGATGCCTGCCAGAATAAGCAGGAACAGGATCACCCGAAGACCGATGCTCTTACGTTGCTCCAATTTCGGTTCAGCCGCCCATGCCAGAAAGACTGTCACGTCTTTTGCCATCTGATCAACAGTTGCTGGCGTATCATCGGAATACTCAACCGCATCTTCCGACAGTGGTGGCGGCATCGCAATCTGATGCCCTGGGAAATACCCGTTGTAATTCATCCCCTCAGCGAGGTTAAAATCAGCAGGTGCATCCTCATATCCGGTCAGCAGGGAATACAGGTAGTTATCACCGTCCGGACGGGCCTTGCTCATCAGCGAGAGGTCCGGCGGATAGGCACCGCCGTTTGACGCACGGGCTGCCTGTTCGTTCGGGAAAGGCGACGGAAACTTATCCGACGGTTTACCTGGTCGATCAAACATTTCACCTTCGCCATCCGGACCGTCTTCATATTCAGACTCTGCGGCGATCGCCTTGATTTCCTCTTCACTGAAACCAAGATCGGAAAGCGTGCGGAAGGCCACCAGACCAAGGCCATGACAACCGGCGCAAACTTCACGATACACTTGAAGGCCCCGCTGAGCAGCGGCACGATCATATGTTCCGAAAATACCGCCATGCTTCCATGCAACGGATTTCATTTCCACCGCATCTCCGGCAGCATGGGCTGTGCCCAAGCTGCTGAAAGAAACAAGAGCCGCAATCCCCAGAGACGTCAATAATTTAAGCATTGGCCGCCTCCTCACTTGCAGGCTTCTTAGACAAAACATCCTCCGAGATACTCGCGGGTAACGGTTTTGGTTTTTCAAACAAACCGACCAGCGGCAGCAGGATTAATAGATGGAGGAAGTAGTACACTGTCAAAATACGAGAGATCAGAACATTGCTAATGGCAAAAGTTATCCCCTCTTCCATTAACGGGGCACCGTCTTTCATTTGAGTGACACCATCAACGACAACGGGAACCATGCCGTGAATCTCGACCATATTGCCGTCGGCCGTCTGGCCTCCCATGTACGTCAATCCGACGCAAACAGCCACGAATACCCAGAAAAGCTGCTTGTAAATAGGCCGGAAACGAGCGGAGCGGATCCGGCTCTTATCCAGCCAAGGAAGCGCAAACAGAACCGCAATAGCCCCAAACATCAGCAGAACACCGCCAAGCTTGTCAGGGACCGCTCGCAGGATCGCATAGAACGGCAAGAAGTACCATTCAGGCACGATATGTGCCGGGGTCACCAGCGGGTTGGCTGGAATGTAGTTGTCCGGATGGCCCATATAGTTTGGCGCGTAGAACAGAAAGGCCGAGAAGAAAATCAGGAAGATAGCCAATCCATACAGATCCTTGACCGTGTAGTAAGGATGGAAAGGAATGCTGTCCTGCTTATCTTTCAGTTCCACACCCGTCGGGTTGTTGGAGCCATTGGTATGCAGCGCCCAGATATGCAGGATAACGATCCCGACAATCACAAAAGGCAGCAGATAATGCAAGCTGAAGAACCGGTTCAGGGTCGGGTTATCAACCGCAAAACCACCCCAGAGCCATGTCACAATGCTATCGCCCACAACCGGAATAGCCCCGAACAGGTTGGTGATCACTGTTGCGCCCCAGAAGCTCATCTGTCCCCAGGGAAGCACATAGCCCATAAAGGCAGTCGCCATCATCAGCAGGAAGATCACCAGACCGAGCCACCACAAAAGCTCCCGCGGAGCCTTGTAGGAGCCATAGTACAGACCCCGGAAGATATGAAGATAAACGACGATGAAGAACATCGAGGCGCCATTGGCATGCATATACCGGAGCAGCCAGCCATAGTTCACATCGCGCATGATATGTTCAACGCTGGTAAAGGCCATGTCGACATGCGGTGTGTAATGCATCGCGAGCACAATACCGGTAACAATCTGCACAACCAGCATAACGCCAGCCAGAGAGCCGAATGTCCACCAGTAGCTTAGATTCTTTGGCGTCGGGTACTCATAGAGGGCATGATGAAGCATCCCCGTGATCGGCAAGCGATCCTCTACCCATTTGACGACAGGATTTTTTGGTTCAAAAGACATCTTGGGGCCCCCTACCCGATCTTGATATTATTATCGTCTAGGAACTCGTAAGGCGGAATGACCAGATTTAATGGTGCCGGCCCCTTACGGATACGTCCTGACGTATCATAATGCGATCCATGACAGGGACAGAACCATCCCCCGTAATCACCCTGCCCTTTAAGCGGGACGCAACCCAGATGGGTGCAGATACCGACCATAATCAGCCATTCAGGTTTGATCACCCGATCAGCATCAGGTTGCGGATCAGGTAAATCCGCAAGATCAACATCTTCCGCTCTCTCGATGTCCTCTTCCGTCCGATGCCTTACGAAAACCGGCTTGCCCTGCCATACGACAGTGACCTCAGATCCGGTTTCAATGCCTTCAAGGTCAACTTCGGTCGTTGACAGCGCAAGAACATCCGCAGATGGGTTCATTTGCGAGATAAAGGGCCAGATGGCCGCTGCCGTCCCCACGGCGCCAAGGCCGCCCGCAGCAATATAAAGAAAATCACGGCGCTTTACGCCGTTTTCTTCCTCAGGGGTGGTTGTCGTCATTTACTTTCCCCAAAGCCTAAAAAAATAATTTACCGCGCCCGCTTTTTGTCATCATAATGCCCACATGTCCAGTCCGAACGTGACGAATGCGACAATAAAGCGCGCAATTTTCCTGTATTTGTTACAACACTCCCATTACAACAGCAAGATGCGACTTGCACTTTACCAACCAGATATAGCCCCTAATGTCGGAACTATGCTCAGATTGGGCGCCTGTCTAAGCGTTCCGGTCGACATAATTGAGCCTTGCGGCTTTCCTTTCGGCGCGAAGGACCTCAAAAGAGCCGTAATGGACTATGCCGACGCGGCAGATGTCACACGTCATGTTTCCTGGCAGGAATTCATGAAGCGTAAAAGTGATAAACGGCTCGTTTTACTGACAACAAAGGCTGATATCGCTTATACGGATTTTACATTCACAGAATCGGATATTCTTCTTTTAGGCCGAGAGAGCGCGGGCGTACCTGAAGAAATCCATGACGCCGCGGATCATCGCGTACTGATCCCTATGGCCGAGGGGATGCGGTCGATCAATATCGCGCTTTCCGCCGCCATGGTACTCGGGGAAGCACTGCGGCAAACGGCCAGCTTTCCAAACCCTCAACTTCTTTCGACAATACGGTAGATTCATGACAGATAACTCAACAGGGTCACAAGAAAACCAAGTAGTAAACTGGTTCCGGACATTACGCGATCAGATACGCGAGAGTTTCGAGACACTGGAACAGGAGCTAACCGGGCAACTCAGTGATCGGGAGCCGGGACGTTTCGAGGTTACGAAATGGGATCGGCCCGGCGGCGGTGGCGGCGAGATGTCCGTGATGAAGGGTCGCGTGTTTGAAAAGGTAGGCGTCAATATTTCAACTGTCCATGGTCAATTCTCGGAGGAATTCCGGAAATCCATTCCGGGAACCGACACCGATGGCACTTTCTGGGCAAGCGGAATCTCCCTTGTTGCCCATATGCAGTCTCCCCTCGTCCCGGCAGTGCATATGAACACCCGTCATATCGTGACCGCTAATCGCTGGTTTGGCGGTGGGGCTGATCTAACCCCCATGTATCCGGATACGCAAGACACAAGCGATTTTCATGCTGCGTTGAAAACGGCCTGTGATCGTCATGATCCGGACTATTATCCAAGATTCAAGAAATGGTGTGACGAATATTTCTTTCTGCCCCATCGCGATGAACCACGCGGCGTGGGCGGCATTTTCTATGATCGCCTGGAGACCGACTGGAAGAACGATTTTGCCTTTACACAGGATATTGGTAGAGCATTTCGCGATATCTACCCGGAAATCATCCGTCGCCATATGAACAAAGAATGGACGGCAGAGCAACGTGAACATCAGCTCATCCGCCGCGGACGCTATGTCGAATTCAACCTCTTATATGATAGGGGAACGACGTTTGGCCTAAAAACAGGGGGCAATACGGAAGCTATTCTGATGTCCCTACCCCCTGAAGTGAAGTGGCCCTAGCAAAACCAGAACACAACCAATTGTGTTAGGCTGTGACGTCGCGCACACCTCTTTCGCTTGGGGAATACACATAGACTATGTAATATACTCCTTGTGATCGCGACTTTAAGAGGAGTGGGACGATGGTCAGATACAGATATAGCATCTTGGTTTTGTTAGCAGACGCACTGAGAAATTTACGTGCACATATGGCAAGCTCAACAATGGGTGTGAAACCTTGTCACGGCTGTGACTGTCTCTAAGTCGGAAACCTCTTTTCCCCTCGACACAGATTAAAATACAGACCTAATTGCGCGGGGCACCGCCGCTTACAAAAAAGGCGCGAAACCTAACTAGTTTCGCGCCTTTTTTGTGTATGTAAGCTTAGCGGATCAATTCGCCTGCCGACGGAGGAAGGCCGGAATATCGAGAAGGTCTTCATCTTCCTGCTTCTGGTCAATTTTTACAGAAGACGTTACTTCCTTGCGAACCGTCGGCGCCTGCGGTGCCGCCGGAGCGGGTGCCGCTGGTGCCGGAGCCACCCGGTTACTTGTCGGCTCTTTACGAACCGGCGCCGGTGTTTCTTCGCGCGCGGCTTCCTTTCGGAAGTTGCGACTAACTCCGGTCATCCGTTCAAACAGGCTCGGTCCGCGTTTTTTCGACTTCGGATCTGCCGCTCCGGCCACCGCCTCTTGCGCGTCCGGATTAACAAGCTTTTCAGGGCTCTTGTCGACCTTCATCGCCGGCGGAGCCTTGAAAGGACTATCCTTCCCCTCTACTGTGGAGAATTCCTGATCGCTTTCTTCCATCTCTTCGTCAATGTCAGACAGAAGATCGCGATCCTGATCAACAGCCAGATTTCCGCTCATATAACCCGCCTCCGTAGAGGTGGAGCCCATTTCAATATTTTCCGATCCGGACGCAGCATCTCCAGCCTGAGCCACTGGCTGACCAGAGAAATTGCCGCCTGGCATAGTCGCGCCAAAACCAGATGCGGATATGTCCGCCGCCGCTGGCACCATAGGTGCCCCGTCTGATGTTCCCGACGTTGAGAGAGACGGCGCCTTGCCTTCACCCCTTAGAGACCTGAGAGATGTGACATTAGGAGAGTTGGCCTTTTGAGCCTCCAGCGCGTCGATGCCCGTTGCAACAACGGAAACCCGCATGCTGCCTTCCATCTCTGTATCAAAGGTTGAGCCGACGATAATGTTCGCCTCCGGATCAACTTCGCTGCGGATCCGATTTGCGGCCTCATCCAGTTCATACAAGGTGAGATCCATACCGCCTGTGATATTGATAAGTACGCCCCGCGCACCCTTCATGGAGACATCATCAAGCAACGGATTGGAGATCGCAGCCTCTGCGGCTTCAATGGCGCGGTTTTCACCGCTCGCCTCGCCGGTGCCCATCATTGCCTTGCCCATTTCGTTCATGACCGTGTTCACATCAGCAAAGTCAAGATTGATCAGGCCGGGCATAACCATGAGGTCAGTAACACCCCGCACGCCGGAATGAAGCACTTCATCAGCCATATTAAACGCGTCGGCGAAGGTGGTTTTTTCGTTGGCTATGCGGAAGAGATTCTGGTTCGGGATAATGATCAGCGTATCGACATAACGCTGCAATTCCTCGATACCATCCTCGGCGATCCGCATCCGGTGATTACCTTCAAACTGGAAGGGCTTCGTGACGACGCCAACGGTGAGAATCCCTTTTTCGCGGGCCGCCCGCGCCACAACCGGCGCCGCGCCAGTTCCTGTACCGCCACCCATACCGGCCGTGATAAAACACATATGGACACCTTCAAGATGACCAACAATTTCGTCAAGCGCCTCTTCTGCTGCCCCAGCGCCGATATGCGGCTTTGATCCAGCACCCAGGCCTTCAGTCAACTCAGCTCCAAGTTGAATACGACGCTCGGCCAAACTCTGCTTCAAGGCCTGCGCATCGGTGTTAGCGACAACGAACTCCACCCCTTGGAGCTCCGAGCTAATCATGTTATTCACCGCGTTACCGCCAGCCCCTCCAACGCCTAATACCAGAATTTTCGGTTTCAGCTCTGCTTGCTCCGGCACTGACAAATTGATACTCACGGCACTCTCCTCCTCTACTACGCTGACTAACAGCTAATTAATACCAAATATTGTGGTTAATGAAACCCTACTTCTCACTATATTGACAATTTTTATGCATTTTTTTGCTCAAAAATTCTCCTTGAACCAGTTTCCAACGCGCAAAAACCGGTTTTTCGGCGGCTTTTCAGCCAACGACATCTTGATACCCTCATCAAATCTTTCGCGCACTGCATAAGACAATAATCCGGCAACAGTGGTAAATGCGGGCCCGTCCGTCGCATCGGCGAGCCCCTTAACACGGATAGGTTTACCCATGCGCACCTGTTTATCGAGAACGCGGGCGGTAAGTTCCTGCACCCCGGCAAGCTGGGCCGCACCTCCACAGAGAACTGCCCGACGTCCCGCCACCTTATTAAACCCGGACGCAGTTAAACGGTCATTAACCAGCTCCAGGATTTCCTCAAGACGGGGTTTGATAATCCCGACAAGCATGGAACGTGGCACATGATTAGCGACGTCATGATCCATTTCGCCGATCAATGGGACATCGATTATTTCCTTTTCATCAGCCGGGCTGGCAAGAGCGTTTCCATAAAGCGTTTTCATCCGCTCCGCATTGGCGAGCGTTGTCGATAATCCGCGCGCAATATCATTGCTGACATGGCCACCGCCAACCGGGATCACCTCGTTAAAAACCATTTCCCCATCATAAAAGACCGCGAAGGACGTGGAGCCGCCCCCCATATCGATCACAGTCACACCGAGGTCCATTTCATCTTCCACGAGGCAGGCAAGCCCGGAGGCGTATGGTGCGGACACCATGCCTGCCACACCCAGATGGCAGCGCTCGACACAATTGGCGAGGTTACGCATATGACTGTTTTGCAAAGAAACCATATGCATGCTGACACCGAGACTTTCGCCGTACATCCCTCGTGGATCGCGAATGCCGCGATTGCCGTCCACCGTGTATCCGACGGGAAGCGCATGAACGACTGTGCGGCCTTCCGGCTGATAGCTGGCGCGTGCTTCCTTCAAGGTACGCTGCAAATCTTTTTCGGTTATTTCCTGCCCACCAATCGACATTTCGACATCCACCGTCTGGGAGGCCGGCTTACCGGCGGAAACGCCGAGGTAAACCTCTCGCACAGTTTCCCCTGCCATGCGTTCAGCGGCATCAACAGCAGATCGAATGGCTTCTTCTGCCATTTCCATATTGGTAATACCGCCTGCCCGCAATCCGCGGGAGACTTGATGACCGATCCCGGTGATGCGAAGACGTCCTGCCTCTTCTGTAGCGACGAAGCAACATACTTTCGTTGAACCGACATCCAGTGCCGCCAAAGGTCCATTACGTCCAGCTGCCATTACCTTTTCACTCGCTTCATCTTTCCTTCAAACCGGCTTGCCCGACTTTTGATCATGTATCGTTCCCCGCAAGACGACGCAGTTTCGCGGCCTCTTCCTTCAACCGCACATACATGCGGTCCTTCCCGCGCATGTCGATCGCAATTACGTCCTTGTCGAGAATCTTCTGCTCATTCTGTATCTGGTTAAGCTGCTTCCAGGCCTTTGACGCCTCTTTTTCGGGAAGCAGAACCGTTACGTCGTTCTTGAACTGCAGGTTCCAACGACGGTCGCGGACACGCACGGCACTTTCAAGACGGGTGAACAACTCCGGCGTTTGCGCCAACATGTCAAATAGTTCCGCGGCATGGCCATTTGCGCCAGGTCCAACTACCTTCGGAAGATACCGGAACGCCGCCTCATCCTTTCTGGAAACCAGGGCACCGGTCCGATCAATCACGCCGGTTTTTCCATCGATCTGCCAGCGGGCATAGGGACGCCGCTCTGTGATTTCTACAAATATCTCATCTGGATAGCGGCGCATCACTGAGGCACTCTCAATCCATCCAAGAGTTTCAAGTCGCTCGCGTGCCGCCTCGGGATCAATACCTAGAATACTGTCTCCGCGATCAACATCGAGAACACGCAGAATGTCATTTCCAGAAGTCTTGTCCCGGCCAACTACGCTAATTTGCTGCACGGTGAGGCCGAAGACTTCCGCGAGGGCCTGCTGCTGTTCATCAATCCAGGTCGCGCTTTTTTCCAGCAATTCAGCCCGAACGATGAAATTTGTGAACCCGCCAATAGTAACCGCCGCAAGTAATACACCGCCGCAAATAATGGCGGGCTTGCGCCACGCGGGGGTGGGCTTGCGGCGTCCACCCCGACGGGGTTTTTCTGACCTGAAAGGCGAACTGATCCGATCGGTAATTTCTACCGTCATACTGCCAAGTCTGGAAAATGCGGCGCCAGTAGAGAATCCAGGTTCCGACTTTCTTTTTGCCGCCTTTTTCTTTTTACCGCTACCGCGCAGGCTTTTAGTTAGCCCGCCATTCTTTGACGTGGTCTTACGCGAGCGTGCCGTCGACGGTACAACGCGGTCATCCTTGTCAATGGTTATCGGTCGCATGATGCATCCTCCACTATCCAGCTGACGAGATCTTCAAATGAAATGCCGGAATGAGCCGCAATCTCCGGAACAAGGCTGAGCGACGTCATGCCCGGCTGTGTATTTGTTTCCAGCATATAGAATTTGCCTGACCCGTTGCCTGTATCATCGAAACGAAGATCGCTCCGGCTTACGCCACGGCACCCCAGTGTCTGATGGGCAAGCAAAGCCAACCGCAACGCTTCTTCATAGTCTTTAGGATCAAGCGGCGCTGGCATCAGATGTTCCGCTTTTCCAGCGGTGTATTTAGCCTCATAATCATAGAAACGACCGAGTGGCCTTATCTCGACCGCACCAAGGGCCGCGTTCCCCATAACAGCAACCTGAATCTCACGTCCCGGAATAAAGCTTTCGATCAGGACTTTTTCTCCAAATGTCCAAGGCAGATCCTGAAGGCTCATATTCTCATCATCCATGATGATCGTCACGCCAACGCTGGACCCCTCATTAAAGGGCTTAACGACAAATGGCTTTGGATAGCTGGCACCCTCTTGAATTTCCTGACGCGTGAAAATTTTTCCATCGGCGATAGGGATACCAACCTCCGCAAAGAGCGTTTTGGCAACGGGCTTATCCATCGCGAGGGCCGACGCGAGAACGCCGGAATGGGTATAGGGAATGCCAATGATTTCAAGCAATCCCTGAATGTAGCCATCCTCCCCATAGCGGCCATGCAGCGCATTAAAGCACACATCGGGTTTCACCTCGCTGAGGGTTTCGGCGATATTGCGGCCGACATCGACCGGCGTCACCTTGTATCCACATGATTTCAACGCCTCGCTACAGGCAAGTCCGCTATTCATGGACACTTCCCGCTCGGCGGACCAGCCTCCCATTAAGACGGCAACATGTTTCATGATCCGGCCCCTTCCGTTGGCTCGCCAGTCTCCCCAAGGCGCACTATTTCCCAGCGCAACAACGTGTCATGTTTGGCAAAGACGCGACGGCGCAGTTCTTCGCCGAGCGCTTCAAGATCAGCCGCCCGGGCGGCACCCTTGTTGATCAGGAAATTGCAGTGTTTTTCCGATACCATGGCATCACCAATGGTAAAGCCTCGACCTTTGACATCGTCGATCAGCTCCCACGCCTTTTTCCCCGGCGGATTGGCAAAAGTAGATCCGCCTGTCCGACTACGCACCGGCTGGCTCTCTTCCCGATTACGCGAAATATCTGCCATTCGATCCAGTATTTCCTGCCGATCACCCGGCGTGAGACGGAAGGTCGCTTGCGTGAATATCCAATCCTTCGGGATATCCGTATGACGATAGGAAAACCCCATCTCCTTGAGGCTGAGCTCGTGGCGCTCGCCGTTCCGGTCATAGGCAACCGCAGACAGGAAAATATCGGAAATATCGGCGCCATAAGCTCCGGCGTTCATCCTTAGCGCACCGCCGATCCCGCCTGGAATACCACTCAGGAATTCTGCGCCTTCCAGCCCCGCATCCGCAGCAAAACGAGCCACATGCCCGTCCAACGCACCGGCCCCAACGGTCAGCATATCACTATCACAGTTCATTTTCGTAAAATGCCGGCCGAGTCGGATGACAACACCGCGTACCCCTGCATCCCGCACAAGAAGGTTCGACCCAACCCCGATGACATATACCGGAATATCCTTTGAAAGATTTTTCAGGAAATCCGCAAGATCCTTATCATCCTCAGGCTTGAAAAGAACATCTGCGGGACCGCCCACCTGAAACCAGGTCACCTTGCCAAGATCAGCATTCTCACGCAGCCGACCGCGAACTGACGGCATGCGATCAATCAGCTTCTCATGGGTCGAATTTTGCGGCTCCATAGGAGTCATCTCATTCATCCTATCTTTTCCTCGCTCGACAATTTGTCAAGCTCCGCCGGCAACGCATTGGCCCATGCTGAAATGGAACCCGCGCCGAGGCAAACGACGACATCACCGGGATGGCTGTTTTCCTTGATCAACGCGGCCAGAGCCTCAGGCCCTTCAAGGGGCAAGACATGACGATGACCTCGTGCACGAAGAGCTTCGGCAAAATGCTCCTTGTCAATTCCCGGAATTGGCGCTTCACCTGCTTCATAGATATCCGCGACAATGACGGTATCCGCATCGTTAAAACAGGTGCAAAATTCCTCGAACAGATCATGAAGCCGTGAGTAACGATGCGGCTGCACGACGGCAATCACCTTTTCATCATAGGCCTGACGTGCGGCAGAAAGGACTGAGGCTATTTCCACAGGATGATGACCATAGTCGTCAATAATGGTGACACCGTTCACTTCGCCTGTTTTTGTGAAGCGGCGTTTCACTCCTCCGAAATTGCGAAGGCCTTTTTTAAGATCTTCTTCCGAGAAACCCATTTCCTTGCCGACTGAAATCGCCGCGAGGGCATTCATGACGTTATGTGTTCCCGGCATGGGAAGTTCGAAGCCGGTTATTTCGCGCGCATCCCCTTCGACACGATCACTCATCTCCACATTGAAATGTGCATGTCCGTCTGCAAATCGAATATCCGTTGCCCGATAATCGGCCTGCGGGGAGCGACCGTAAGAGACAAGTCGCCGATCCGAAATACGGCCAATCAGAGCCTGAACCTCGGGGTGATCGATACAAACCGCTGCAGAATCCATAGAAAGGTATATTCTGAACAAATGTCTGAAAAGCATCGCGCACGCCGTCAAAATCGCCGTAGAAATCAAGGTGTTCCGGATCGATGTTCGTTACCACGGCGATAGTCGCGGGCAATTTCGTGAAACTGCCATCGGACTCATCAGCCTCAACCACCATCCATTCGCCATTGCCAAGGCGCGCATTGGTGCCATAGGCATTAATAATGCCACCATTTATGACCGTTGGCTCTAACCCGGCCGCATCCAACAGGCTCGCCAGCATAGATGTCGTTGTGGTCTTTCCATGAGTGCCACCAACGGCAATCGCCGATTTCAATCGCATCAGTTCCGCCAGCATTTCAGCCCGGCGGACAACCGGTATCAGGTGGCTTCTTGCTTCTCGCACTTCGGGATTGTCCGGCTTCACCGCGGAGGAAATCACAACGACCTGGGCTTCCCCAAGATTTTTCGCGTCATGGCCCACATGCACCGTAATGCCGAGGCCGCGCAGACGTTCCACGTTGGCATTGGCGGCAAGGTCCGATCCCTGCACCTGATAGCCCAAAGTATGCATCACTTCCGCGATACCGCTCATCCCGATCCCGCCGATACCGACGAAATGAACAAGACCCATATCAAGAGGGAGCTTTCTCATGCAGCTACCTTTCCATTATTCTTGTTGTCGTTATTATTGCGCTTGAACCGGTCGACCAAATCAGCGAGCTTTTCCGCCGCATGAATTTCACCAAGGCTCGTCGCGGCATTGGCCATAACGGACAGACAGTCCGGGTGACGCAAGAGGTCCGTCAATTGGCGGCTGACTTCTTCTACCGTGAAATCATCCTGCAGAATGAGCCGCGCCGCGCCGCGAGCCACCGCATTTTCACCGTTTTTTCGCTGGTGATCGTCCATGGCATGTTTGTAAGGAACGAGAAGTGATGGCCGTCCCGCCACGGTCAATTCTGAAAGGGTAGACGCACCGGAGCGCGTAATCGCCAGATGACATGCCTCAAGCAGTTCCGCCACGTTGTCAAAAAAGCAGGCCAGATTTGCCTCTACCTCGCTTTCCTGATAAATCGCCCGAACCTTTTCGATATCCTCTGCGCGGCATTGCTGCGTTACACGCAGGCGCGTTTTCAGATCATCCGGAAGAGCAGAAAGCGCCACTGGAACGACCTCAGAGAGGATTGTCGCACCTTGACTTCCACCGAGGACAAGCAAGTTGATAGGACCATTTGTCACCGGGCTTTTGTATCCCTTGCCAAACAAGGGGAGAATTGCGCGGCGGACCGGATTGCCTGTGTAGATCATCTTATTCGCCGTCTCGTTATCGGCGCTTTCCGTGTTGTCGAAAGAGGTCGCGATGACTTTGGCATATCCCGCCAGCAACTTGTTCACCCGACCCAGTACGGCATTCTGCTCATGCAACACCAAAGGGATCCCAAGGCTCGCTGCCGCGGCCGTAGGCGGCATGGAGGGGTAGCCCCCGAACCCGACAACGGCTAGCGGACTGATCCGTCTCAGGATTTTGCGTGACTGCAAAAAGCCGGCGATAAGCGCGCCGACAGCCTTTACTTTTCCAATAAACCCGCCGATAGACGGAGAACCGGACTTGACCTGCAGAATAGTAACACCGGGGAAAAGTTCATCATATTTCTCACCGCGCATATCGGTCATAAGCGTTACCTCAAACCCTCGCGCTGTCAGTTCCTCCGCAAGTGCGCGAGCGGGGAAAATATGCCCACCTGTGCCGCCACTCGCCAAGACAATCTGGTTTTTCCCTGCTGTCATCGCAATTCACCTGTTCCCGCGCGACGGCGACTAAGCGCGAGCAACATGCCCATCAATAGCGCGAGCGCGAACATAGAGGAACCACCATAGGAGATGAAGGGCAGCGTCATTCCCTTAGTCGGCATCAGCCGGAGGTTAACGCCGATATTAATCACGGCCTGCAAACCGAATTGAATGAGCAACCCGGCGGCGGCCAGCACGACAAAGAAGTTTTTTCTTCCAATAGGCGGCTGAAACCCCGCAGCACAATGAATGCAAAAAGAGCAACCACGAAAAGGCAGATAACGACGCCAAACTCCTCACCAAGTACGGCGAAAATAAAATCCGTATGCGCATCGGGAAGCTGGCGTTTCACTGAACCATCTCCATGGCCCGACTCCAAAGAAGCCACCTGTTTGAAAAGCCTCCATCGCACGTTCAATCTGATAGTTTCCGCCGCCCGACGGATCCATGAAGCGGTCAACACGACTCGCCACATGGGGAAACAGACTATAGGCCGCGGCGGCGCTCACAATGCCGACGACGACGAACATGACAACCCAGATAATCGGCAAGCCTGCCAGGAAAAACTGGGCGAACCAGACGGCAGAGACAACCAGCGTCATACCGACATCCGGCTGTAAGAGTAGTAAGGAAACTACGAAAACAAACAATGCAATCGAGATCAAATTGCCCGGAATTTCATCACTACGGCGCTGTTCAGCAAACATCCATGCGGCAACCACCGCGAAGGACGGCTTTAGGAATTCGGTCGGCTGCAGCGTAAAGCTGCCAAACTGCAACCATCTATGCGCGCCTTTTACTTCCGGCCCGACCAGAAGGGTAGCGATCGTCAGAATGGAGAAAAATCCAAAACTGACCACTGCGAGACGCCTCACCCAAAGAGGAGAGAGCAATGAAATGGCGAAAATTGCCATCACGGCCATCGGCAGATACATGAACTGACGCCGAACGAAATGGAAGCTGTCAAGATGAAGCCGCGCCGCAATAGCCGGGCTTGCTGCCAGCACCATTACTCCACCCATCGCGACAAGCAGGCCAACCGCGACAAGAGTCCAACGATCAACAGTCCACCACCAACTGCCTACAACAGATCGATCAAGACGGGTAAAAGTTGTCATAACGTTTTCTCCGTGATCCATTGCCGGACGGCAGCACGAAACGCCTCGCCGCGAGCTTCAAAGCTGTCGAATTGGTCAAAACTCGCGGCAGCAGGCGACAACAGCACAACCGACGGCTTATGACCGGATTGCAACGCGGTCTCTGCTGCCTTTTTGACGGCATCGTTTATGTCTATACACTTTTGATGTGCCGCTTTTTTGTCTAGAGTTGCTGCGAATTGATCTGCAGCCTCACCGATCAGGAATGCCCCCTGAATTCTGTTAAAATGAGTGGCAAGTGAGGCTATTCCCCCGGCTTTTTGACGCCCACCGGCAATCCAGAAGATATTATCAAAGCTGGTCAGCGCCTTTTCCGCGGCCTCCGCATTGGTTGCTTTGGAATCATTTATGAATAGGACATTTTCATACCGCCCCACTTCCTCCATGCGATGCGCAAGACCACCAAAGGATTTAAGCCCATCGCGAATTTCATCCGGCGTCAATCCAACACTTCGTACCGCAGCAACAGCGGCGGCAGCATTCTGCCAGTTATGACGGCCGCGCAAGGAACCAATCTTTGAAATATCCATCGTCCAAGATTGATCGTCAGCGGATCGGTCCTCTAGGCGGCCATCAATAACACTCACCCCGCCGTCAACTGGCGTCGTCGTTGAGATGGGGATCAGCTTTCCGTCACCATAAATGGCTAGGCATGTTGCGATATGCTCACAGAACGGATCATCTATATTGATGATTGCAACACCGGTTTTATTCTGGTTCTGGAAAATGCGTTTCTTAACCGCAGCATATCCTTCCATATCACCATGACGGTCCAGGTGATCGGGTGTGATATTTAGAAGGATGGCCACATCCGCGCACCAGGAAGGGGTTAAATCAAGTTGGTAAGAAGAAAGCTCAAGCACATAACTGCCGTCAGACTCAAGCTCAGGCAAATCCATAACGGGCGTGCCAATATTACCGCCTAACGCCGAGGATTTTCCGGCCGACGTCAAAAGGTGATGTATCAACGCCGCGGTTGTCGACTTCCCGTTCGTTCCCGTAACACCGATAACGCGCCCGGCTTCTTTCTCTTGCAGGAAAACCTCAATATCACCGATAACCACCGCGCCCGCTTTTTTGGCAAGATCCACTACCGGATGCGGCATGGGATGAGTTAGCGGTATGCCGGGGCTCAGGACCAATGCCTCCGCTTCTGGCCAGCTATTTTCCGTCAGATCCTGCACAATCAAACCCGCCTCGAGTGCGGCGGTGCGACGAGCCTCATTATCATCCCAGACAAAAACATGCGCCGCGCCGAGATGAAGCTGTCGCGCCGTTGCCATCCCGCTCTTGCCGAGACCGAAGACGGCGATGTTCTTATGCTGATATGAATGGCTCTGCATCATTCCCTCACCTCAACTTCAACGATGCAAGGCCAACAAGGGCGAGAATGACGGCAATAATCCAGAACCGGATCACGATTGTCGGCTCCGCCCAGCCTTTTTGTTCATAATGATGATGCAAGGGGGCCATACGGAACACGCGCTTGCCCGTAAGTTTGAACGATGCCACCTGAACAATAACAGATACGGTTTCCAGCACAAAGAGCCCACCAATGATCGCCAGCACAATCTCATGCCGCGCAACGAGACTGACAGAGCCAAGCGCGCCGCCCATGGCAAGCGAACCTGTATCGCCCATAAATACCATCGCCGGCGGTGCATTGAACCAGAGAAAGCCAAGGCTTGCACCGATAAGCGCGCCACAGAAGACGGTCAGCTCACCTGAACCCGGAACGTACTGAACCTGCAGATAATTAGAGAAGACAGCATTCCCCACCAGATAGGCTATCAACGCGAAAGAGGCCGCCGCGATCATAACCGGGACAATGGCAAGACCATCAAGTCCATCGGTTAGATTGACCGCGTTCCCCGCCCCGACTGTTACCAGAATGGCAAAGGGAATATAGAACCAACCGAGATTGATGATAGCGTTCTTGAAAAAGGGAATGGTAAGCATCCCGGAAATATCCGCAGGCGAGCTTGCCATAATGACATAGCCGGCAGATCCCGCGATCAACAGCTCCAACAACAGTTTAAGCTTGCCGGGAAGTCCTTTGGTGTTATGGCGACTAACCTTGAGGTAATCATCGGCAAAACCAATAGCGCCGAATCCAAGCGTGACCAGCAGAACCACCCAAACATAGATATTTTTCAAATCCGCCCAAAGCAAGGTACTGACCCCAAGCGCGAGCAGGATCAGGAATCCCCCATTGTTGGCGTGCCCTGCTTGGCGATAATATGCGATTGCGGTCCGTCGTCACGGATCGGTTGCCCGCGATGCTGTTTGCTTTTTAGCCAACGAATAACAGCAGGACCGCATATGAAGCTGATCAGCAACGCCGTCATCACCGCACCACCTGTCCGGAAGGTAAGGTAACGGAACAAATTAAACAGACTGAAGTCATCTGCAAGCGGGAATAAAAGATTATAGAGCATCAGCGCCCCCTCTGTTCGGCGGCCGCCATAACGGCCGGTCGGCGCTCTAGCAAGGCTTCTAGCGGAATACGCATTTTGCTGCCCAGCGAGCCTTTGATTAAAACAATGTCACCAGCGCCGATCGTCTCCAGCAGGGGCGCAATCAGCTTTTCCGATGTCTCTTCATGATGAGTAATAATTTTACTTGGCATGGAGGCTGCCAATTGCGCCATGTTAGGCCCGCAGGTGAAAAGCAGATCAACGTCCGCCGCACAGACATCCGCTTTCAGGCTCCGGTGAATGTCGGCAGACTTCTCTCCCAACTCCAGCATATCGCCAAGCACAGCAACGCGCCGCCCCTTGCCATCCGGGTAAAGATTTTGGAGCACTTCCAGTGACGCCCGCATGGAAGCCGGGCTCGCGTTATAACTTTCGTCAACAACCATGTAGTTGCCGCCGATACAGGGTATCATATGACGTGCGCCCCGCCCCTTCGGAGATTGCAAGTCACCAAGTGCTTCCGCTGCTTTTTCGATATCAGCACCAAGCTCGCTTACTGCGCCTAAGACACCAAGGATATTACTGATCCAATGGCGTCCCGGCACACCAAGACGGAAAAACACTTCATGAGAGGAGATCTTAACCGCTACATCGCTATGATCGGGATAAAGCGTAAAATCCGTTAGACGGATATCCGCTTCCGACTTTTCACCGAATGTCAGGATGCGCGTAATACCGTTGTTTGCCGCTATGCTTTTAAGTAAGCCGCCATAGCTGTTATCACCGTTGAGGATAACCGATCCGCTTGACGTTAGCCCTTCAAAAATTTCCGCTTTCGCGCGGGCGATGGCTTCAACATCAGAGAAAAACTCCAGATGTACTGCTTCAATCGTTGTGATCAACGCGACATGCGGGCGCACCATTTTCGATAGAGGACCAAGCTCCCCCGGATGGTTCATGCCAAGCTCGAATATCGCGAACTTCGTATCTTCAGGCATCCGTGAAAGCGACAACGGCACGCCCCAGTGATTATTGAAGCTACCGATACTGGCATGGGTTTTTCCTTGCCGCGACAACATGTGCAACAACGACTCCTTGGAGCCTGTTTTGCCAACACTTCCGGTGACCGCAACCACTTGCGCATTTGTCCGCGCCCGGGCAGCGCAACCAAGATCTTCCAGCGCCTTCAGGGTATCGTCGACAAGTATAACATTCGCGTCTGCCGGCAGATCTTCGGGGCGTCGGCTCAACAGCAACGCCGATGCACCATTTTCAAACGCAACACGAGCGAAGTCATGACCGTCATGCACCGGCCCGACAATCGCGACGAACAGGTCATCCTTTTCAAGAGACCGACTGTCGATCGAGACACCCGTCGCGACCCAATCTTCCCGGTCGGCCTTTCCGCCAACGGCTGCGATAATGGCGGCTCCCTTCCAGAGCGGTGTATCAGACATTTTCGCCCCCTAACGCCGAGACGATCTGCTGAACGGCCTTTTTGTCATTGAAGGAGATAGTTTCCGTACCAACAACCTGACCTTCCTCATGCCCTTTTCCAGCCACAACCAGGATATCTTCTGGTTCAAGCGCCTTGATCGCCGTCTCAATCGCGGAAAAACGATCCCCGATATTCAGGGCATCAGGACAGGCAACAATGATTTCAGAACGAATTTGAACAGGGTCCTCCGTGCGCGGGTTATCGTCTGTCACAATCGCCCGATCCGCATAAAGACCTGCAATCCGCCCCATTTCCGCGCGCTTGCCCTTATCCCTGTCACCGCCACATCCGAAAACCACGTGAATTTTGCCCTTTGCATGGCCTCTAACGGCCTCAAGCACGGTTTCCAACGCGTCAGGCGAGTGAGCGTAATCGACATAAATCGCGGCGTTATTCGTGAGTTTAGAAACCAGCTCAAGCCGACCTGGCACATTGGTCACCTTGGAGAGAGCTTTGCTTGCCGCCGCAGCGCCACCGCCCGCGCCGATCACGAGACCGAGGGCGCAGAGGGCGTTCATGACCTGAAACTCACCGGCCAGCGGAAGCATAACTTCCTGACGATTACCGAAAATTTCCAAAGTAACCATCTGCCCTGCACTTTCCGGTGCGAGATTGATAAGCCTGAGTTCATCCGCCATCCGACCATAGGAGATTATCTTCACACCGCGGTCCTTGGCCGCCCGTAGAAAGGCTGGATATACTCCCGAATCCGCATTGAGAACCGCTGTTCCCGCCTTGTCGAGAACACGAGAGATCAAGCCAAGCTTTGCATTCAGATAGTCTTCAGATGACGAGTGATAATCAAGATGGTCACGCGTCAGATTGGTAAACGCGGCCGATTTTATACACGCACCATCAAGGCGGTACTGATCAAGCCCATGACTAGACGCCTCGATAACCGCGTGCTGAATTCCGTGACCGACGAGATAGGTAAGCGTTTTATGCAGGAGGACAGGCTCAGGAGTCGTGTAGCCGAGGGGCAGTGTCTGGTCGGGCATCATTACCCCAAGAGTGCCAATACTTGCTGCGGGTAATCCCATCGCCTGCCAGATAGCACGCGTAAAATAAGCGACAGACGTCTTGCCGTTCGTTCCGGTGACAGCCGTAATCGTTTCCGGCTCCGCCCCATAGAAGCGAGATGCGAGGCGTGCCAGAACAAGACGCGGATTTTCTTCCCTAAAGCAGGGGAGGTCGCAGTCGGCGGGCTCATATGATGTATCCGTCAGGATAGCAGAAGCACCCCGCTTTACAGCATCAACTATATATTCTCTGCCATCTGCCGCAGTCCCAGACAGCGCAGCAAACAGGAACCCCGGCTCAACATGACGGCTATCGGCAGTTAACCCCTTGATATGAGTATCATGCATGGCCGAAACGTTCCGGCCTTTCATCAATTCAGAAAGACGCAAGCTTCTTCTCCCTTGAATTAATGGGGATAAACATAGCTTTCTGGATAGCCTCGCTTTCTTCGTCTAGCGGCTGGATCGACAGGATAGGGCCTATCCTGGAAATCAGCCGTCCGACGATCGGAGCAGCTGTCCAGCCTGCACTCCTGAAGCCGTGTGTCTGGGCATTGCCTTTTGGTTCGTCCAGCATTGCAAAGACAACATAACGCGGGTCGTTCATCGGAAAGGCGCTGACGAAAGATGCAATCAAGGCATCGCGTTTATACCGGCCACCAACCGCCTTTTCAGCAGTTCCGGTTTTCCCGCCGACCAGATAACCTGGTGCCGCCGCCTTACTGCCCGTCCCTTTTTCGACCACAAGCCGCATGAGCCGCCGCATAATGTCGGAGGTCTTGGCCGAGATCACTTGACGAACCGCAGTTCTTTTTTCAGAGTCCCGCCGGACCACTGTCGGTTTGATATAGTTGCCGCCATTGACAATCGCCGCTATTCCCGTGCTGAGCTGAAGGGGGCTGACAGACAGTCCATGGCCAAATGAAATTGTCATGGTTTCAAGGCTATTCCATCTTGGCGGCAAAATTGGGGCGCCGATCTCGGGAATTTCGAGAGACGGCTTCTCAAGAAGACCGAGTTTTGCCAGAAACGCCTTGTGCCTCTTAGGGCCCACCTCATCTGCCATTTTTGCAGCGCCAATGTTGGATGAGTACATATATATTTCAGGAACAGACAGCCAGCGCTTCTTCGGATGGTCATCCCGAATGCGAAACCCTCCCTTGCGGATCGGTTCCGTTGCATCATAACCACCGTTCAGCCCAACTGTACCCGTATCAAGACCCATGGCTGTTGTGAAAGTCTTGAAAGTCGAGCCCATTTCATAAACGCCGAGGGATATTCGGTTAAATTTGGCGTCGCCGGAGAAATCGCCCGGGCGGTTCGGATCAAAATCCGGCAAGGAAACCATTCCCAATATTTCACCGGTTTTGATATCCATAACCATTCCCGCCGCCCCGATGGCACGGAAAATTGACATGTGGCGCGACAGCTCATCCCGTAAAGCATGCTGTATGCGCACATCGAGAGAAAGGATCAATTCCTGAGAAGCTCTTTCCCCGGAACCACTGAGTTGCTCATCAAAATGCTTTTCGACTCCGGCGATACCGTGGTTGTCCACATCGGTAAAGCCCATCACATGAGAGACGAGCGGCCCCATCGGATAGAACCGTTTCTCTTCTTCCCGAAAATAAAGGCCCGGAATACCCAGTGAATTCACCTGATACTGCTGGGACGGCGTTAAATTCCGCTTGAGCCAGATAAAGTTCTTGGCCGAGGCCAGCTTACTCAAAATCGTTGCTTCATTCAAATCACCAAGGACAGTTGTCAGCTTCGCCGCGGCTTCCTTGGGGTCCAACACTTTCTTTGGATCAGCAAACAACGACGCTGTGGTCAATGTGGTCGCGAGCAGAACCCCGTTTCGATCCCTGATTTCTGCGCGTTTGCTTTCAGTTGTAGCGACTGGTGGCGGTGCATCGGCTTCCGACGCGATTACCTCTTCGTCTCCGATCCCGCTTATTGCAAGCCCGATGAGCCGACTGGCAAGAGCAATAAAGCAAATGGCGAAGATAACGCCCGCCATGACGAGCCGATTGCGGCCCTGCTCCAGCGTTTCTTTTGCGCTGCCTTCGAGCCTCAACGCCATATGGTTATCATCCGGAAGATTTTGGGCAGGTGACGGCGTCAGCGTGATGCGTGGGCGAGGTGACTTAGTGGACCAAGTCAGCTCGCTCATTGCATATTTCCTTCATATGTGAAGGTAGCAAGTTGGATCGGCCCTTTCGGCAATGGCGTCGCAGGCGAATAGTCCCGGCGCGGATTATGGCGCGGCACAGGAACAGAATACTGCTCAGGATCGACTTGCGGATACGGCACTTCGCCAACCGATGCCACTTGATAGGGAGCAATCAGGAGCAGAGGCAGATGCTTACTTGAAAGCGCCTGCAAGACATCCGGACGGTTCTGATAAGTCCATTCCGCTTTCAGGATGCGGACACTCTCCTTATTCTCGGATATGCCTTTATTGAGGCCCTTCAGGTCTTTTTCCAGTTCCTGCACTTCATAAGAAAGTTGGTAGAGACCGAAGGATACGGCAGCAACAAGAACCAGGGAAATAACTGTTAGATTTAACTTCATGCTGCCTCCGTCCAGGCTGGGGCGCCAGTCCTGATCGCTCCACGCAGACGAGCAGAACGAGATCGCGGATTAATGGCCAATTCGTCGGGGCGGGCCTTAAAAGTTCCCCGTTTGATGAGCTTGAAAGTGGGAGCTGGCCCCTCGTCCGAGACAGGAACATGACGAGACGGCTTGGCGCGCCCTTCAGACCTTGCTGACAGGAAGTTTTTCACGCGTCGGTCTTCAAGACTATGGAAAGACACAACCGCAATACGACCACCGGGAGTAAGCAGTCGCTCGGATGCGGCCAAGCCCTTGACCAGCTGCCCAAGTTCATCATTTACTACTATACGCAACGCTTGGAAGGTACGCGTCGCCGGATGAATGCCCTTTCCTGTTGGACGAACAACCGACGCAACCACTTCCGCTAACTCAACTGTACTCTTGAAAGGCGCCAACTCGCGTCTTTCGGCTACTGCACGCGCAATTGCACGTGATCTTCGCTCCTCGCCATACACAAAAATAATCCTAGCGAGTTCTGCTTCAGATTCTTCATTAACAACTTCTGCCGCTGTCCGGCCCTTGCCGGACATGCGCATATCGAGTGGACCTTCCCTCATGAAGGAAAAACCGCGCTCCGCTTCATCGATCTGCATGGAGGAAACGCCGATATCGAGTGCGATCCCGTCGACCGCGTCTACTCCCAATCCCGAGAGTTCCTCCTCCATATCCGCAAAGCATCCCTCAACCATAACCAGGCGACCATGGAACTCTTCGGCCATCTTACGACCCATCGCAATTGCCGATGGATCGCGATCAATCCCATATACATGACAGTCCGCAGCCTCTAGAATGGCACGAGAGTAACCACCGGCCCCAAAGGTTCCGTCGACATAAATACCGCCATCCTTAGGGCTGAGAATTTCCAGAACCTCGCGAAGCAGAACAGAAATATGTGGTGCATCTTGCCTAGACATCAGCGCCCCCGTCACTTTCCGAACTGGCGGCACGTTTCTTTGCAGCGCGAGCGCGAGCCTGTTTCTTGCGTACCTCAAAGGCCTCCGGCTGCCAAATCTGGAAACTATCCCCCCGTCCGACAAAGGCGCATTGCCCGTCAATACCAGCAGCCTCCAACATATTTAGAGGCACCATAATGCGCCCATCGCCATCAACCGGGAGCTCAATAGCGTCACTCATCAATGCATCGGCAAAGCTTTCCCGATCTTCTGATAAAGGGTCAAAGCCGCCGATCTTTTCAAGCAGGCCTTCCATTACATCCATGCCACAGGCATCAATGGCGTCACCATTGATTGTCGGCAGCAATACAACGCTGTCGAAGCCCTTGGCCGCAAGAACTGCGCGGAAACGCGCCGGGACCGACACGCGCCCCTTCTTGTCGACTTTGTTGACATATGTGGACAGAAACAGGGCCATACAGCCAAAAATCCCCCTACTTTTCCATTCCCCGAGAGCCCAGATAATTTCGCATGAAAGTCAGACACAGACCGATAAAGACGAGAACTTCTGGGATAAAACGGATAAATTCGGGATATCATGGGATTTTCTGGAAGTCAACGGAAAACACCCCCAAATACTGGGGGTTACAGGAGAAAACTCAGACGAATTTAAGTAAAATTTTGACCGATATTAGAGTGTTACTCGACAACAAAATCTGCTTATGGATTTATTGAAAGTAATGAGGAATTTTTTATACGTTCTTTTTTTGTTCTTATTTATTTGTTGCCATTAATCGGCAGTGATGCAACGCAAACAGGCTGCATAAAGACGGAAAAGCATCACTTTTATGCTAAAGCTGAGAAAATAAAAATTTGATGTCCGGGAATAATACTGCCTGAATTCAGGAGCCTGGAAAAAGTGATTCGTATTTTTCTGATATAAGCCGGAACTATGGCAAATTTTGCGCCTAAAATCGGCTCCTATTTAAGGATTTCCGCCCGTTCGTGGTGCCGACCATGCAACTCTTCTTCGTCCCGACGGAAGTCCTCAAGCGAGCCTTCCATAGTTCGGGTGATAATGTCTTCCAATGCGCGTGCTGTATTGATCCGCCCCATATAGACATAATCGGCACCGCACGCATAAACTTCCTGCGCGGACGCGAGTTCCTCTGCATTAGCGATTACAATTGCTTTCTCGTTTATCCGCCGAACCACCTTTACCAATTCCTTGTTATTGGTACCCCGCAAGATGTCATCAGGAATGGTGGCAACCACAACTTTCGCTTTCCCAACGCCCGCATGAAGAAGAATTTCATCATTCGACAAATCGCCATAGCGGACCGCCGCACCCAGCTTGCGGATTGCGGGGTGAAGCTGAACGTTGAAATCAATCACCAGGATACGCGGCAACAGCTCCGGCTTGTTCTTGGCAATATCATGCAGCAGCGATGACGCGACACGATGAAACCCGAGAAGGACCAGGTCATATTCCTGCTCCGTATCGAGGGCTCCCTCATCAGGCTCCCGAAACCTCATTGCCTGAAGTAACGGCGCCATCCAGCGATGAATATTATACGCATGCTTGTAAAGCGCCGGGGTCAGAAGCGCTGTAATAATAAACGCGAAGATGATCGCACTCGCAAACTCTCCGGAGATATGGCCGTACTGGGTTCCCAGATAAGAGATAACGAGGCCGAATTCCGAAATCTGCGCAAGCCGGATAGAGGCGACTTCCGCATGACGCTGATCACCACCAGTAAAATAGAGTAACGGAAAGAAAATCAGCTGGCGACTCAGCAGAGCAAAGAAAGCGAGTGCGACTGCAATCAGCATAACGCCTATCCCGTCAATCGGTGGCACGCTCATTCCGAGGCCGACAAAAAACAAGGTAATAAAGAAATCACGGACAATCCCGACCTTGGCAACAATTTCCCTGCTGTAGGGAAGCGTTGCGATTGTCAAACCGGCGATCAGGGCGCTCATTCCGGTGGCTACAGACATATGGGAGCCTTCACCGAAAACAAAATCGCCCACATATTCGAAACCATAACCGATAAAAACAATGGCGAAACACCAGCCAAGCGCGCCGACCAGCATCATCTGCGGCTCCTTGGATAGCCAGCGGAACACCACCGGCACCAAACTCTTGGCCAGAGAATAGGATACAATAGCCAAAAGCCCGATCCCCAGCATGGTATATAGCACCGGCATAATTTTCGGCGCTGCAAAGGAGGGCTGCAGGATGATCACGATAATGGCCCAGAAATCCTGAAACACCAGAAGACCAAGCGCTATACGCCCGGGCTCTGTATCCAGTTCATACTTTTCCTGGAAAAGCTTGATGACCAAAAGTGTGGAGGAACCGGCAATAAACAGACCAAAGTACAAGGCGTCATAGTTGCCGCCAACTGTTGACAGTCCGATCCATGCCAGCCCTTTAGCCGCCAAAATGCCAAACAAAACAGTCAATGGGTATTGCAGCAAACCGGATACGATGATCATCTTGCCGCTGCGGAGCATCCGACGCAGATCAATTTCCATCCCGATCATAAATAGAAGCAGAATGAAGCCCAGCTCCGAAATCGTCTCAATATTTTCGGGTTGAGTAATAAGCTTGACCCCGACCGGCCCTATCAGGATGCCACAAACGAGAAAGGCGGCAATGCTCGGGATTTTGATCCGCACGAAAACAATCGCAAGGATACTGGCGACAAATAAACTAATACCGATATCATAGACGAGCGATGGCATGTCCGTCGCCGCAGCATAAACAGGTGATGCGAAAAATGGGAGAAAAGCTACCGCCGCCCCAAGACCCGTTGTCCGCAAGAACCCCATATTATTTCCTATTGCGAAAAGACGCCCTAGCCAAAAACTCATTATACCGCAGATCACGGTAGAAAATAAGGCAGATGGCCTATAAGCCGGGTTCTGTCCCTGAAATCAGGGGATGATCATTCATCTAGGATGCCTGTTGCCAGACACCTCAAGCAACCAACCCGGATGGTAGCCCGAAAAACCAGCTTGCGCACAGGTTGCCCTTGCGCAGACCATCCCTATTTGGTTTTGCTCCCGATGGGGTTTACCATGCCGCCGCTGTTGCCAGAAGCGCGGTGCGCTCTTACCGCACCCTTTCACCCTTACCCGGAAGCCGGGCGGTTTACTTTCTGTGGCACTTTCCCTGGGGTCACCCCCGCCGGCCATTAACCGGCATCGTATTTCCGTGGAGCCCGGACTTTCCTCCCCTCCCCTTTCGGTGAGCGGCGATCATCCAGCCATCTGTCTGCTTGTAACTAAGCTTGCAAAATCATCAAGTCAAGCGGCGAACTTCTTCAAGCAACGCGTAAATGATTTCTTGCGTCTGTTCATCTGCTACCCCGTCCACTTTTGAGGGACGCCAATGACGCTGAAAGGCGCAGATTACGCCCGCCAACTCCGCACCGTAATGCCCATCCTGCGGGAGGTCATAGCCAAATTCCTTCAACGCCCCCTGCAAGTCGGAGACAGCGCTCCCCTTATCATTAGACGCCAGTGGCGCAATTTTGTGATGGGAAGATGACTTTCCTCGCACCCAAAGCCCAACACCACATCGCGCAAGTTCCTGCCAATCAAAGAGTTCGCCTGGATCTTCCTTTCGATGCGGTGCCACGTCGGAGTGACCGACAACATTTCGCGCCGGAATGGGGTGACGCGCCACAATATGGGCCGCCAGCGCTGTGACAGCATCCATTTGCACCTTAGGAAAAGCGCGGCAACCGAATTCATGACCGGGATTAACAATCTCTATCCCGATTGATCGGGCATTGATATTTTGCGAGCCGCGCCAACTGGACACTCCCGCATGCCAGGCACGCATTTCTTCTTTTACCAAGGCAAAAATTCGGCCGTCTTCCTCAACAACGTAATGGGCACTAACCTTCGCATCCGGATCACATAGACGCTCAATGGCTTCAGCGCCCGTTTTCATTCCTGTATAGTGCAGAACAAGCATATCAACCGGTGTATCAGTATCACGCTCATCAAAATTTGGCGACGGATGCCAAATGATATTTTCAATCGCTTTAGACATGTTTTGCTGGCTTCTTTTTTGCCGACCGGAAAGTAATGATCGTAACCCCGCTCATCACCATCGCACCGCCGATCATCAGCTCCACCGTAATAACGTCGCCCCAGAAAATAATACCAAGCGCAACGGCGAAGACGGGCACCAGAAGATAATATGGTGCAATTGTACTGACAGGATAATGCTTGACCAGATAATTGCCAAGGCCGTGACCGACAACTGTCGCCCCCAAGGCAGAGAAGGCAACCGCGCTCCACTCTTCCCAATTGGCGGCTTGTATCGCAGCCCATTGGCCATCCTCAAACAGGTAAGAGAAAAAATAGAGCGGAAGCGTCCCGATCGCCGCTGTCCAGAAGGTCAGGTTGAGGGCGCTAACCCCCGGCATTGTCCGAACAATCACCATATTAAGGGAGACCAGAAAGGAGGCGATGATGACAAGCGTCGGCGACAGCCAGTTCGCAAAGATTACCGGATCAAACCCGATCACCATAACCCCGGCGAATGCCATAATGATCGCGCCCCAACGCCGCCAGCCGATCTTTTCTTTCAAGAAAATCATGGCAAGCAGAGCGGAAAAAGGCACGAAGGTTTGATTGATAATCGCCACGGACGAGATATCAGGCGAAAGCGACAAACCCCAAAACATCAGGGAGAAATGTAAAACGCCCATCAAAATGCCGATGATCAGAATCTTGCGCCAATTGCCATGTGGAAGTGAAACAAAGGGCAGCATCACGACAATGACGAGCGAGAAACGAAGCGCCGTGAAGAGAAGTGGCGTGAACACTTCCATGCCGATCTTCGCCGCCAGGAAATTTGACGCCCACAGCATATTGACCAGCAGCAACAGGGCTAGATCTCTGTTTTTCAATTTTTATTCCGATTCTACAGGCTGCGGATTTTTTCAATCTGATCGTAGGCGGCATTAATTTTGGCAAGCTTGGCATTGGCTACATCCACAAATTCCTGCGGTAAGCCATCGGCGACAACCTTGTCCGGATGGTTCTCACGTATGAGTTGTCGATATGCTTTTTTCAAATCCTGATCGGAAATATCGGCAGAAACACCAAGAATCTGATATGGATCACCCTCCCCGTCCTTTGCATGATAGCTGCGTATACGGGCATACGCAGCCTCATTAAACCCGAAGATCGCCGCGACATTCTGAAGGTAAATATCTTCATCCGGATGCAAAACGCCATCTGCCATGGCGATGGCGAACAGACCGTGAAGTAGATCTTCCATCATCCGGGGCGTATCGTGAAACATTCGCGCTACCTGGGCCGCATATTCTTCATATCCTGCGGTATCCTGACGCGCCATGTTAAAGACACGGCCGACATTTTTCTCTTCATTTGGCGGAATACGAAAGACCCGTTTGAAGACGTCAATCTCCTCCCGAGTAACGACGCCATCCGCCTTCGCCATTTTTGCACCAAGTGCGATGACCGCAATCGTAAAGGCGACTTGCTTGACATGATGTTGACCGATTTCTTCATCGCCCGACGTCGTTTCGCGATATTTATCGACTGCATGGCCTGCAAGCCCGCCAACAAGAGCGCCGAGAGGACCTCCGACAAGAAGCCCGGCCGCACCGCCCAGAATTTTTCCCCAAATTGCCATGATGAGTTATGCCGCCAGAAACTAGTAAAATCAGGAGTACAATATCAGGAGAGTTTCAAAACTGCTAGCTTTGTGCAGCATTAGATACCTGACGCGTCAGGTGATTTCGTCATTTTCGTCATCGATAAGGATGCGATTTGCGGCACCATCCAGATCTTCATACTGGCCGCTTTTCAAGCTCCAGAGGAAGGCGGCAAGCCCGAGCCCCCTAAAAACAATGCCACCGGAATAAGGTAAAGAAGCACATTCATTGCATCACGCCCTTCCTTTCCATCCGCAGTCGGAGGGAGTTGAGGCAAACAACAAGAGATGATGCGGACATGGCGACTGCTGCAATCAGAGGGGTCACGATCCCGGCAACGGCCAACGGAACGGCAATAGCATTATAAAGAAAGGCGAGAGAGAAATTCTGGAAGATCAAACGTCTGGACATACGGGCAACCTTGATTGTTTCCGCAACGGCTGATAGATCCCTACCCTGAAAAACAAAATCGGCCGCAGTTTGGCTGATATCCGCTGCACTCGCCGGGGAGAGAGAGACATGTGCAGAGGCCAGTGCCGGCGCATCATTAAGGCCATCTCCGACCATCAATACTTTATGCCCAGCCGCTTCCAAAGATTTAAGATGCGCAACCTTATCCTCAGGCTTTTTCTGGGCATACCAATTTTCAATGCCAAGCGTATCGGCAAGGCCCTCAACCACAGCCTCCCGATCACCCGACAGAAGATCAATCTTGAAGCCTTGCGCCTTCAAATTTTCAATCACAACGTGGGCACCGGGACGCAACCGATCCCGGAAACGAAACTGTATAGCTTTCTCATTTTCAATTTTAAGCCATAGTTCGGGACCGGGTGCCTCGTTAGAGCCTGCATCACCGCTCACATGACAGAAAGTACGATTTCCAAGGCGTATTGCTGTTCCGTTCAACACCGCTTTCAGGCCTTCGCCGGGGCATTCCTCGACGTCAAGATATTCCCCTGCGCCATTGCCCGCGCGGGCGACAGCGCGAGCAAGCGGATGGCGACTATTGCGGGCAATCCGGGCGGCAAGATCAAGATGTGCGGATGTAATTTCTTCACGATTAACGAGATCAAGACGGCCTTCAGTCAGGGTTCCCGTTTTATCAAAAACAATGGTATCCACCTCAGCGAGGCGTTCAAGACCATCTGCGGCCTTGACCAGAATTCCCTTCACCAGGAGCCGTCCGCTCGCCACCACCTGGACAACAGGTACAGCAAGGCCGAGCGCGCAAGGACAGGTAATTATCAATACGGCCACGGCCTGCATGAGTGCATTTTGCCAGCTACCAGCCAAAATCCACCAGCCTATGAATGTCACCGCCGCCAAAATATGAACTGCGGGCGCATAGAACCCTGCAATCCGGTCGGCAAGGCGAACATATTTCGCACGCCCCTGCTCTGCCGCCTCCATCAACCGGACAATGTCACCGAGCAAGGTATTGTCCCCTGTCTTTGTGGCCTCAATCTCAAGCGGCGCGCTCAAATTCAGCGTCCCGGCAAACACATTATCGCCGGCACTAACAACGCTTGGCAGACTTTCTCCGGTTATCAAACTTACATCGAGGTCCGACCGGCCTTTAGCGACCACCCCATCGACGGGCAGTCTGTCCCCGACCATAATTTTGACATGGGTTCCCGGCGTGACGGTTTCGACCGATACTGTTTTACAACTTCCGTCGGGGAGAACGATCGTCGCGGCCACCGCCTTCAGAAGCAACAAACGCTCCGCCGCGGAGCGCGCCTTGCTGCGGGCGGCATTATCAAGGTAACGCCCGATCAAAAGGAAGAAGAGCAAAGTTACCGAAGCATCAAAGTAGACATGATCCCCGCCCTGAACAGTTTCGGCAAGACTCATTCCTGCCGCTAAAATAACCGCAAGGGATATGGGAACATCCATATTAAGGCGTCCCGCACGAAGGGCTGCCATCGCAGATTTGAAGAAGGGCTGACCCGCGTAAGCGACAGCCGGAAGCGCGATCAAGGCAGAAATCCAGTGTAGAAAATCTCGGGTCGCTGGCCCCATATCCTCAGAAAACAACCCCGCCCAAACTGAAACGGAGAGCAGCATCACATTCGCCGCAGCAAATCCCGCAACGGCCAGCGCTCGAAGGAGACGCGCATTTTCCTCCGCTGCGGCCGATATTATCATCGCAGGATTGTAGGGTGTGAGAGGATAGCCGAGCGCGATAATCGGCTTCACAAGTTCACCAACATCTACGCCGTCAGGGAGCCACCGCAGAAAGAGCCGCCGGGTAGAAAAATTAACCCGCGCATCCAATACAGCCGGATTGGATTTTAACGTCTGCTCAATTGTCTTAATACAATTGGCGCAATGCATATTTTCAACAAGAGTATGCAGGATGGCATTGCCGTCCTGATCAGTTTCAACAAAAGCTGTAGGGTCGGCACTCACAAAGTCATCAAAATCAGCTGCTGGGGATGCCGCATCGTTGAGTGCCATGGCTCCGCTGGAACAACAATCACCACCCAGATCGTACGAACGTCCAGTTGTAAGATTTTCCTGATTTTTAAGGGCTATTTGACCCATATCCTCTTATCCAGCCGATAAGGCTCCTCATAGCCGCCGCCATGCGCAAGAATGGAAACATCCCACTGACCAGACCCCATAAGTGTAATATCCGCAGTGTAATTTTCCTCACTATACATCAACGAGAGGCTTTGATCAGTCCCATCAATTACCGGGCGACGAATGGTCGCAACGACTTCAAGATCCTCAATACTTCTACCATCAGGGTCCAGTATACTGAAGATTATCGTACCTTCTGCCGCAGCTGTCTGCTCGAATGACAATGCGGGCTGCCACCCGCGCGCAAGCTGCCGCGCACGGTGATCGATTTCCTCGTTATAAGTAAGTCCCCGTTTATAGGCATCATCTTCACTAAGCCCCGAAAAACTACCGAGCGCAAAATATACGAAGGCGCCATTGACAGCGAACATCAATCCAAAAAATGCCGCCAGCATAAGAGCAACATGCCGTCCGGTGAGGGGTTTTCCGTTAATGCTTGCACTCATTTCTCCGGCCCCTTGAAGCTGGTTTCCTGAATATCACGCTCATTACTCTTAAAATCAGTAACGACAACATCGATATCCGAAGTCTTACTCTGCAGATCTTCAGCAGGTGCAGATATAAAAAGCTTATAGCTGGAAAGGGCATCTGCCGGAACTGTCACGATCATCGGCAACCCAACCGGTGGACCGCTTTCAATCCAGGCCTGAGCATTTTTTAGCCCCTCTACTTCAATCTGAAACTGTCGGGTCTCATGAATTTTATTTAGAATTTTGACCGTGTAGCCATTTCGAATGGAACCGTCCGATAAAGTCACGAACAGCGGGTTACGGTCGCGTATGACATTCACATCAAGGACCGACCGGTTGAGCAAGGCATAGAGCATCACCGCACCAACAAGCGCCAGGATCAATCCATAAGCAATCGTCCGTGGCCGAATAAAGCGAATATCGAGCTTGCGTTCCGGGTTGCTGTCGAACTGGCCGGCATGCGTATCATACCCGATGAGACCGCGCGGCAAGTCGACCTTGTCCATCACATCATTGCAGGCATCAATACACAGCGCACAGGTAATACATTCAAGCTGCAGCCCATCCCGAATATCAATACCCATCGGGCAAACCGCAACGCATTGGTTACAGTCGATGCAATGCCCGCGATCAGTCCAGGGCTCCCCCTTTTTATGCGGACCGCGCGGCTCTCCTCTGCCACTATGGTAGGTGACGGTCAGAGTATCTTCATCCACCATTGCGCCCTGTATTCGTGGCCACGGGCACATGTAAGTGCAAACCTGCTCCCGCATCAAACCGCCGAACACATAGGTCGTCGCTGTCAAAACGGCCACACTTGAATAGGCGATAATAGGTGCCTCAAATGTGAACAGATCCCGGAGTAACGTTGGGGCGTCGGCAAAATAGAAAATCCACGCGCCGCCGGTTAGCACTCCAATGATAATCCAGATTGAATGCTTTGCTATTCGTTTAACAAGCTTGGAGATCGACATCGGTGCCTTGTCCAGCCTAAGGCGGGCATTGCGGTCCCCCTCTATCATCCTTTCTACGAAGATAAATAGGTCTGTCCAGACTGTTTGAGGGCAGGAATATCCGCACCAGGCACGCCCAAACAGTGACGTCACCAGAAACAGGGAAATTGCCGCCAGAATGAGTAACCCGGTAATGTAGTATACTTCCTGTGGCCAAAGCTCGATAAAAAAGAAGTAAAACCGCTCCCGTGCGAGATCGATTAGCACAGCCTGATCCGGCCCGCTGTCTCCGCGATCCCAGCGAATCCAAGGTGTGATGTAATAGATCGCCAAGGTTACACCCATGATGATCCATTTCAGACGACGGAAGTTTCCGCGCGCTTTCTTCGGCTGGATTTTTTCGCGTTTTTTGAAAAGCGCCCGGTTTTCTTTCTTGTTAACCGGACGTACATCGATATTCTCTACGGAGCTGTTAGCCACAACCCTTACTCCAAAATGGAAAGGTTAAACGATTACTCCCCGCCCCCTAGGGAGTGCACATACAAAGCCAATTGGCGGATGGTCGTGTCATCCAGCCGGTCTACCCAAGCTGGCATCACATTATTACGCCCGCGGGAGATGGTTCTGAGAATGACATCCTTGTCTTTCCCGTAGAACCAGATCGCATCGGTCAGGTTTGGCGCGCCGAAGTCCCGGCCACCTTTTGCCTTATCCCCATGACACGATGCACAGTTTTCCATAAAAACTTCCTGACCACGATCGACAGCGGCTGTATCCTCTCGCTCTGCCGACAGGGAAAGAACATATTCCGCCACATCGTTGATTTGCTCCTTAGTGAGCATTTCATCGGTGAGGAAGGCCGGCATCTCACCAATCCGCGTGTCGTCATGATCAGAACGAATGCCGTATTTAATCGTTTCATAAATCGCGTCCACGCTACCGCCCCAGAGCCAATCATCGTCATTCAGGTTCGGAAATCCGGGTGCCCCTTGCGCTCCAGATCCATGGCACTGGGAACAATTCACCGCAAAGGCCGATTTGCCGCCCCGCAACGCGAATTGATAAAGCTGGCTATTGTTCTTGACGGCGCTAAGCTCCATCGTGACTAGCGCATTCCGATCCTCTGCATGGGCCGCCGTCGCATCCGCTAGTTCCTGTTCCAGCGATCCGCGAGAGGAATAACCGAGAAAACCGGCAGTATGGCTACTAATCAGGGGCCAGGCAGGCATGACAATCCAATAACCAATCGCCCAGATAATGGAGGCGTACATCGTCCATAGCCACCACCGCGGCATGGGCGTATCCAGTTCCTTGATACCATCCCATTCATGCCCCGTTGTATCGGTGCCTGAAAATTCGTCTTTTTCAACCTTGTTGGACATTTTAATCTTCCTCAAGCGGGATATGGGCTGCCTTGTCGAACTTTTCCTTATTTCGTGGCCACAGCGCATACGCCAGCACCGCAATAAACAGGCCAAACAGGTAAAGCAGTCCGTAACTCTGTGCGAAGGTAGAAACGCTATGATAATCCATTATTCCCCTCCTACCGTTTATTGGCATCCACGTCATAGGACGTGAAGTCAACCAGGGTTCCCATCATCTGAAGATAGGCAATCAACGCATCCAACTCTGACAACATCGCTGGATTACCATCGAAGTCCCGAACCTGGGCCTTAGGATAGCGTTCCATAAAGGCATCAATCTCATCCGCATCCGGATTTGTCTGTATCGCCAGATCCAGTTTCGCATTTTCGATCATGTCGTCCGTATAGGGCACGCCGACAATCTTGTTGGTTTTCAGATTATCCGCAATATTCGGCACTTGGAGTGACGTTTTCCCAAGGAACGGATACCCCGGCATCACAGATTCCGGCACCACATCGCGGGGGTTATTCAAATGGGTGACATGCCATTCATCAGAATAGCGTCCCCCGACCCGCGCGAGGTCCGGCCCAGTCCGTTTGGAGCCCCACTGAAAAGGATGGTCATACATGCTTTCCGCCGCCAGGGAGTAATGGCCGTAACGTTCCGCCTCATCCCGGAGCGGCCGCACCATCTGACTGTGACAGTTGTAGCAACCTTCACGGATATAGATGTCCCGTCCCGCTAGCTCCAGCGGACTATAGGGGCGCATCCCTTTCACTTTCTCAATCGTGCTTTCCAGATAAAAAAGCGGGGCAATCTCGATAAGTCCACCGATGGAAACCACGATCAGGACAAGGACTAGCATCAGGATCGAGTTTTTTTCAATTTTCTTGTGACTGAACATGTTACTTACCTCGCTCCTGCAAATTCCATATTCGGTACAAGTGAGCCTGCTTCCTTCGCACGCACATCCCCCCGAACCGTTCGCCAGAGATTATATACCATGATAAGGGCGCCGATCAGGAAGAGGGCACCGCCGCCAGCCCGGATCACATAGAACGGATGCATCGCCTCAACTGTCTCACTGAAAGAATATTCCAAGAAACCAAAGGCATCATAAGCACGCCACATCAGCCCCTGAAGGATACCGGAAACCCACATCGCGGTGATATAGAGCAGAATACCCACCGTCGATATCCAGAAATGCAGATTAACGAGCGCATCTGAATAAAGCGATTTGCGTTTCCAAACGACAGGCGTCAGGAAGTAAAGCGCGCCGAAGCTGATATAGGCTACCCATCCAAGCGCGCCAGAATGAACATGACCGATAGTCCAATCCGTGTAATGGCTCAGCGCGTTCACGGCCTTAATCGACATAAGCGGACCTTCAAAGGTGCTCATCCCGTAAAAAGCAACCGACGTCACCAAAAAGCGAACAACCGGGTCTGTCCGGAGTTTGTCCCACGCCCCAGAGAGCGTCATCAAGCCGTTGATCATGCCACCCCATGAGGGCATCCAGAGCATGATGGAAAAGGTCATGCCGAGAGTCTGCGCCCAGTCCGGCAAAGCCGTGTAGTGCAGATGATGTGGTCCGGCCCAGATATAGAGGAAAATCAGCGACCAGAAATGAATGATCGACAGGCGATAGGAGTAAACCGGCCGGTTCACCCTTTTGGGTATGAAATAATACATAATCCCGAGGAAGCCCGCTGTCAGGAAGAAGCCAACGGCATTGTGTCCGTACCACCATTGGGTCAGCGCACTCTGTACACCGGCAAACAAGGAATAGCTCTTCACGCCCGTAAGACTGACCGGGACGGAGAGATTATTCACAATATGCAGCATTGCGATTGTTACAATAAAGGCGAGATAGAACCAGTTAGCAACATAGATATGCTTTTCCTGCCGCTTCCAGATCGTTGCAAGGAAAACCAGCAGATAAACTACCCAAACCAACGTCAACCAGATATCCACATACCATTCAGGCTCAGCATATTCCTTGGACTGAGTAACGCCCAGCACATACCCCGTCGCCGCAAGTACGATAAAGAGCTGATAGCCCCAGAAGACAAACCAGGGCGCGATATCGCCTGCTAGCCGGGCACGGCAGGTCCGCTGCACCACATGAAATGATGTCATAATCAGGATATTGCCGCCGAAGGCGAAAATAACCGCAGAGGTATGAAGAGGACGAAGACGACCGAAATTTGTCCAGGGAAGATCGAAATTCAGAACCGGGAAGGCAAGCTGCAAAGCAATTACAAGGCCGACAGAAAATCCTACCACGCCCCAGAAAGTCGAGGCAATAATCCCCGCCTTAATGATCTCTGTATTGTAATTAACACTGCCATTGGCATCCGCCAGGCTGGGGGTGCTGATATTACGATAATTCCTCGCAATAAGAGCAAAGGCGCTCAGCACGGCGGCAATTGAAAATACCATGCCGTGCAGCATCATTGTGGGGTCGACCGCCTTTGCGGACAATATAACGCCTAACAGGACGCCGACGATCGTAAAAGCGAGCCATAACAGATTCATACCCAAGTTCCGTCTGTTGCTATTATCTACGGGAGTATTTGAAGAGCCTTGCAAAACTCTTCAGTATGGCAACAACCAACACTCCCCCTCAATCTGCAAACTAGGACAAGTCGATTTTTCTTCATTGATCTAAATCAACTTAGAAAAAACTTCCTGCCTTGATGCGTCAATTTATGTATCAATTGGAATAGTTAAACAGCTTTTGAATGCCGCGCCAAGCCTTGGTTAAAATAAATATCAAAAATTGCACAGACGGCGCGCACCAACAAGCGACCCGCAGGTTGAATGATAATCTGGCTGCCGTTAATTGATATAATCCCTTCATTTGCAAAGTGTCGCAGATTATTTATCTCATCTGAAAAATAGGAAATATCCACTCCAAATTTCCGAACGGCCGCATCCAGATCAACTTCCAGGTTACACATAAGACGCTCAATTACATATCCGCGCAATCGATCATCATCACTTACACGAACACCCTTAGCGATGGGAAAGTGCCCTTTAAGCACTTCATCTTCATAGGTTTTCATTGCCACAACATTCTGAAGATAACCTTGTGGCAGTCGGCCAATAGATGACGCGCCAACCCCTAGCAACACGTCGGCATTATCCGTGGTATAACCTTGAAAGTTCCGGTTCAGCGTCCCCTCTGTGAGGGCGATGGCCATCGTATCATCGGTCTTCGCGAAATGATCAAGGCCGATCTGATGATAACCAAGCTCAAGCAAGCGGTCCGACGCGGCAACCGTCTGCTCTAACCGCGCGTCACTATCTGGCAGTTCTTCATCCCGGATCATCTTCATATGGTTTTTCATCCAGGGAACATGCGCATACCCAAAGAGAGCAATCCGGGCCGGCCGCAGCCTATGTGAAAGATCGACGGTATTTAGGACATCGTCCACTGTTTGTTGCGGAAGGCCATACATCAGGTCGAAATTGATATTCTCAATACCAGCATTGCGGAAATTTTCCGTTACTTCCTTTGTAAGATCATAAGACTGAATCCGGTTAATCGCCGCCTGAACTTTCGGATTAAAGTCCTGAATTCCAAAGCTGGCACGGTTAATGCCGGAGGCGGCAAGCGCCTCAGTTTTTTGTTTATCGACCGTTCTCGGATCAATTTCCACCGCAAGTTCAGCTCCCTCTGTAATCAGAAAGAGATCCCTTATAAGATCCATGGTTTCTAAAAAATCTTCAGCAGAAAGCATTGTCGGCGTCCCGCCGCCCCAATGGATATGCGATACCTTAAACTTACCCGGCAGCGCATCCGCAAGCATCTTTAGCTCCGCACGCAACGCCATTGCATATTTGCGGACCGGATCATATCGGGCAACAATCTTGGTATGACAGCCGCAATACCAACACATCTTTTGGCAAAAGGGCACATGGAGATAAAGCGATAGCGGCTTTTGCGGATCTAACTCCTTTAGCCAGCTTGTATATACATGCCCGGTTACGTTGGGACTGAAATGCGGCGCGGTCGGATAACTGGTGTAACGGGGGACGGACTTACTGATTAACTTCCCCAGTGTTGTCGTCATTTCTCACCTTCCGCCAGATTTTCGAGCCACTCCAGATCTTTGATCAGGATTAAGTGGTTCGATGGCACGTCCAAAACGCCCATTTTCCTGAGTTTCGTAATTGTCCGGCTGACAGTCTCTATTGTAAGCCCAAGAAAATCCGCAATATCATTCCGGCCCATTGTCAGCTTAACTTCAACTTTATTTCCTGTATCATCGCCAATTTTTCTAGCCCGAACGACTAGAAATGTCGCAATTTTCTCAATCGGTGTTTTACGGCCCAATAGAATAGCGTGATGACGAAGCTCGTGGAGTTCATCCAGAACCTTTTCCGACAAAGCCGACTGGATGGATGGCATTTCCTTATGATATTTATCGAGAGCTTTGATCGGGATCTGGCAGACTACCGTATCGCAGACGGCCTCTGCATCTGACTGGTAATACCCCTTTTTCTGCTCACCGATGACTTCGCCAGCGGACTTGAAGGAAGTTATCTGGCGACGCCCATCATCCAGCAAGTTGGCAAGCCGGATCTCGCCCGAGACGACACTGTAGACATACTTCGCTTCTTCAAACTCCCGATAGACGGATTGGCCTGTCTTCACCAGCCTTGTCCTGATATTGCGGGCAAACTCGGCCATTTCATGATCTTTCAGGCCGGAACAGATTGCCTGATTATGGGCACTACAAGTAGCACATGGCCCCTCCGAGATGCTTTTTGGCTTTGCTTTCGGATTTTTCTCTAACGGTTCAAGGCGAATATCTACCTCCGACTTAGCCAATGACGAAATACGCGTGTCCAAGGTTTTTAACATATCACGTATTCTCCCCTATCCAGTTTGAATGCCAATCAATTATGAAGCTGTCTCTAAAGCCTATATTTTAAACTTTTCTCGTATCCTTCCATGTGGTGAGATGACGCAGGTTTAAAATTCACACAAGAAATCGGTAAAATAGACGTTACGAGCGAGATTTTTTCGCAGTTTTAATGAGGCTTAGGCAAAAAAATCCCCGACAGCGACATAATGCCACAGCCGGGGAGCTTTGTCGATTTCGCGTCCGTTTTTATTATTATTTTTTGCTAATCGACTTAAATGCGCAGCAGATCAGCCGCGACATCAAGCGGGACCGCCGCATCTTGGAGCAAGTAATTTCCTGCCTCAATTTCGAACTGATTATCTCCATTACTAAGTGGGTCATGAGGACGCAATCGCGTATCCATCACTAACCGGGAAAGAAGCATCCGGCGCGCATCGCCGCCAGCCTTGCCAAGGGTCGCCCCTTCTGTTGCAAGCAAGGTTGCGGTCGTAACGTGATAAAGCGCATCTGAAGCTTGCCGGGCCTGTGTTTCATTTCCGGATTTCGCAATATCTTCTGCAAATTTCTTGGCTCGATCAACGAGGCCGGAAAGCTCGCCGGCAAATTGCCCAGGTAGACCATTCGCGCCTTGCAACCGGCCTTTCAAATCATCTGCAAGATCTTCATGCGCGCCGGTTTTGGCCACTGCGCGGGTTGTAATATCCAGCGCATTAATATTCGAGGTCCCCTCCCACAGCAACCCCGTATGCGCATCGCGGACAAGACGGGAATTAACCCAATCCTCTATCAGACCATTTCCACCCCGAATTTCAAGCGCGCCAGTTGCCACCGGCACATTATCACGGCAAGCCCTGAACTTAACGAGTGGCGTCAGAATTCGATTTAGACGCGCCGCGGACTCATCCCCACCTTCGGCTTTATGCAATATGGATGAAACATGCATAATCATCGATAGAACCTGCTCCGTCGGAACCATCAATTTCAATAATTGTCGCCGCAAAAGCGGCTTGTTGATAATCGGCTCGCCAAACACATCTCTGGTTTGGGCCGTCACCATTGCCTCATTCAGACAACGGCGCATCATACCGGCGGCCCTTACGCCATGGGAGAGGCGAGACATGCTGACCTGATCCATCATCTGGCGCAGACCCGGATTGGGTTTCGCACCGACGTCGCCGAATGCATATCCGACAGCGCCATTGAAAATAATTTCACCCGACGCCATGGATTTCGTCCCCATCTTGTCCTTCAGGCGGACAATCCGGTAGCCGTTTCGCTCCCCGTTATCCAATGTGCGCGGCACCGCAAAAATCGCAAGACCGGAATTCCCCTCAGGCGCACCTTCAGGACGGGCAAGGACAAGACTTACTTCCGCATCGGCACTGGAGCAGAACCATTTATCGCCATAGAGCCGCCATTCGCCATTTTCCTGACGCGCCGTCACTGCGAGATTGGCAACCTCAGAGCCACCTATTTTCTCGGTCATGAATTGTGCGCCGCGGAATAACTCATCCATATCCTGACTGCGCATCTTGTCGAGGAATTTGTCCTTGGCATCGTCCGGGCCGTAACGCTCCAGCAGCATAGAAGACGTATCTGTCAGGGAAATCGGGCACATCAACCCGAATTCAGATTGCGTAAACAGATACTGGAACACATATTTGGCCATCGGCGGAACTTTTGTCGGCCAGCCATGCACGCCCTCTTTTCTCGACATACAATGAATACCGAAGTCACCATATCCAATCTTTTCCATTTCGCGGAAAGCGGGATGATATTCGATCCAGTCACGATTGCGACCCCGAGCATCGCGCGGGTGAAGAACTGGCATGTGAGTTTCGCAAATCCGCGCCAGCTCATCGAGACGGTTCCCCGCGACTTCGCCGAGTTGACGGTAAATGGGAGTCATATGTTCTCTAAGATCATCCGGCAGATAAATCGTCAGCAGATCCTGAAGGCTTTTATCAATCTCGAAGAAATTGAGACCGTGACAATCCGCAGCAACCCAGTCTTCAAGCTCCCGCTCGTCACGGTTTTTGATTTTAACTTCCATATTCATGATATCTCTTCCTGATCATCCTTTTTTGGTCGGTTAATGCCGTTCCTTATAGTGTAAGGATACGGCTTACTTCTTCAAGATTGAGCGGTGTATCGTTAAGAAGCGCATCCGTCGCGGCGGCATCGAAGGCATCCGCCTCGATTGATAATGGGTTAGCCGCGCCAAGCTTGTGATCGATTACCATGCGCGACAGAAGCAGCCGACGGGCGTCTTTGCCAGCGGCGCCCAGTTCCGCGCCTTCGTTCGCCATCAAGGTTGCCGTCGTAACATGATAGAGCGCACTCGCAGCTTTGCGAGCATGCGTTTCCTTCCCCTGCCGCGCAACGTCTTCAGCAAATTTCACAGACTGATCCACCAGGCCCTTAAGTTGACCGGCATACTGTCCAGGCATCGCGGTATTGGCATCGATTTGCTTGGTAAGATCCTCGGCCAGATCCTCCTGCGCGCCCATCCGGGCAATCGCCCGTGTTGTCACGTCAAGAGAGTTGATATTGGATGTCCCTTCCCACAACACACCAAGATGCGCATCCCGCACGAGGCGCGGATTGACCCAGTCCTCGATATAACCGTTACCGCCGCGCACTTCCATGGCACCGGTCGCAACACGGATATTATCCCGCGCAGTCCGATACTTAAGCAGCGGGGTCAGAATACGGGTCCGTCTCGCGGCGGCCTCGTCACCCTTTTCACCCTGCTCAAGATTAACGGCAACATACATAAACATGGACAGCGCCTGCTCTGTAGGGACCATCAGCTTCATAAGCTGACGGCGCAACAACGGTTTGTCGATAATCGTCTCCCCAAATGCCTTGCGATAATTGGCCACCGTCAACGCCTCGTTCAGGCAACGGCGCATCATCGCCGCGCCGCGCACACCATGCGACAGACGGGAGAAATTCACCTGATCCATCATCATTTTAAGGCCTTTGTTCGGATGCGCGCCAACCTCACCGAGCGGATAGGCCGATGCCCCTTCAAAGATAATCTCGCCGGAGGCCATGGACTTGGTGCCGAGTTTATCCTTCAGCCGGACAATTCGATACGGATTGCGACTGCCGTCTTCGCGGTGGCGCGGCATGGCAAAAAGTGCGAGGCCGCTGTTTCCTTTGGGTGCACCTTCGGGGCGGGCCAGCAACAACGCAATGTCACCGTCTGCACAGGAACAGAACCATTTTTCACCGTAAAGCTTCCATTCCCCATCTTCGAGGCGCGCCTCAAGCGCGATCTGAGAAACATCCGATCCGCCCGTCTTCTCTGTCATGAACTGGGCACCTTTCAGGATCTTGTCCATATCCTGGCTATACATACGATCGAGAAGCTTCTCTTTGGTTGCCTCATCCGCATAACGCTCAATCAACATCGCCGACGTGTCGGTCGCCGAAATCGGGCAGAGCTGGCCGAATTCGGACTGACCGAAGAGATACTGGAAAACATATTTTCCAATGGGCGGGACTTTTTCCTGCCAGCCCAGCACACCTGCCCGATGGGACATCCGATGGAAGCCGAAATCCTTGAAGGCGACATCTTCCATTTTGCGATAGGACGGGTGAAACTCGATCCAGTCCTCGTTCCGGCCGCGGGCGTCACGGGCATGGAGAATGGGGCCGCGCTTGTCTGCGTCCCGTGACCAATCGTCAAGCTGGTTGCCAGATATTTCACCAAGGCGATTAAAATGCGGCTCCATATGCTGGCGCAAATCGTCCGGCATATAAATATGCAGCAAGTCGCGCAGACCGTTATCAACTTCAAAGAAGTTAAGGCCATGGCAATCCGGTGCGATATAGTCAGAAAGTTCCTGAGGGCTAAATTCCTGTTTTTTATGTAAAAAAGTCATAATCTATCCCGTTTTTTTAGTTGGCCGTCGATGGTTCATATTTCAGGGCATATAATGGGTAAATCGATAATCATGGACAATCGATAATTCAGCATAGTATAATTGAAAAAAACTCACGCAAGGGATGTCCCTATATGCTTCATATTCCCTCTACGTCTGGGCTTCGGGCATTCGAAGCTGCCTGCCGCTATTTGAGCTTCAATCAAGCTGCGGAGGAGTTAGGCGTCACCCCGGGGGCGGTCAGCAGACAGATTCAGACATTAGAGCAATATCTGGGAAAAACACTCTTTCATCGTCACCACAAGCGCATAGAACTGACCGCAGTCGGCCGACAATATCTAGCTGAAATCACCTTGCCATTAGAAAAGATCGCTGCAGCATCGGCACGCCTGCGCAGCGAGACACGACGAAATGCCGTTTCCATATGTGCCTATCCGACTTTTGCACTACGCTGGTTGATCCCAAGATGGGCGGACCTTTATGAACGCCATTCGGATATAGATGTACAATTGATCACTTCTCTCAATCCCGCGGATTTTGAACGGGACGACTTTGATCTCTCCATTCAGGTTCTACCCGATGGAACTGGTCTTACGGGCATGAGGATCGACAAGCTACTCGAAGTGGTCACCTATCCAGTTTGCAGTCCGGAGATGGCCAAAAAATTCTCCCGGCCGGAGGATTTACGCGACGCGGTTTTCCTCCATGACAGTCCGCGCCCGACAGACTGGCTCCGCTGGCTTGAAGAGGCCGACGTTCACAACGTCAACACTAACAAGGGGCTGCATTTTGAAAGCACAAATATGGCGCTGCATGCCGCAGAAAATGGGCTCGGCGTTACCATCGGCATAGATGCGCTGGTTCAGGAATCCGTCGCATCGGGAAGACTGGTGAGGTTGTTCAACATAGAGCGTCGATCCAACCACTCCTTTCATCTTGTGTCGTCGGCGCGCAAAGCCACTCGACCGAAGCTTGCCGCTGTACGCGAATGGATGCTTGAGGCCGCCGGACAACCTGTATAAATTCAAGGCTAACGTTTTTTATGTTAGCCGACCCGATCTTAAGTTTGAGGAAATTATTGACCATGACCTGTTTACAAAGTGACGGCATATTTATTGGCAAGAGCGATGATGGAGCCGGCAGCAATCAATATCTTCCGCTTAAATGGGGAAACCGGCACGGCTTGATTGCGGGGGCGACCGGGACCGGGAAGACAGTCACCCTGCAAGTTCTCACGGAAGGGTTTTCCAGCGCAGGCGTCCCGGTATTTCTCGCCGATGCAAAAGGCGACCTCTCTGGTCTGTGCCACACTTCGGATATGCAGGGTTTCCTGACAAAGCGGGCCGACAAGATCGGATTTTCGGAAGAGTATAAAGGCGCGGCCTATCCCGCTGTTTTCTGGGATTTGTTCGGCAAGCAGGGCCATCCTGTCCGGACGACGATTTCCGAAATCGGCCCTCTCTTGCTTTCTCGTATGCTGGAGCTTAACGACACGCAGGAAGGCGTCATGAATATTACCTTCCGGGTCGCGGATGAGCAGGGTCTGCTGTTACTGGACCTGAAAGACCTGCGCGCTCTTCTCGGTGTCGTGAATGAGCAGAGAAAAGAAATTTCCGCGATATACGGAAACGTCTCGCCGCAATCGATCGGCGCCATACAGCGCGCATTGCTGCGCCTTGAGGATCAGGGAGCGGACAAATTCTTTGGGGAGCCAGCGCTTGATCTTCGCGACTTCATGCGCACCGATCACGAAGGCCGCGGCATAGTCAATATTCTCGCCGCCGACAAGCTGATGAATTCACCGCGGCTTTATGGCACGTTTCTATTGTGGATGCTGTCCGAGCTGTTCGAGGAGCTGCCCGAAGCTGGCGATTCTGACCGGCCCAAATTGGTTTTCTTTTTCGACGAAGCACATCTGCTATTTAATGATGCTCCAAAGGCTCTGCTTGAAAAGGTGGAGCAGGTGGTTCGCCTGATCCGGTCAAAAGGCGTTGGCGTATTTTTCGTCACGCAAAGCCCGGACGATATTCCGGATTCTGTGCTGGGACAGTTGGGCAACAGAGTGCAGCATGCGCTGCGCGCCTTTACCCCGAAGCAGCAAAAAGCAATTCGCCTCGCCGCCCAGACCTATCGCCCCAACCCCGCTTTCGAGGTTGAGGACGTGATCACTACTCTCGGTGTGGGAGAGGCTCTGGTTTCCACATTGGAGAATAAAGGCGAACCGTCGATTGTTGAGCGGACGTTGATCCGCCCCCTTCCTCCAAACTTGGGCCGGTGAGTCGGGCAGAACGTAAACATGTGTTGAACGACAGCACGCTTGCCGACAAATATGATGAGACGGTTGACAATGAATCGGCCTATGAAATTTTGCAGGAGCGAGCCGAGAAGGCAGCAAAGGCTGCGGAAAAAGCAAAAGCCGAAGCGGAAACTGTTGAGACAAAAAAGGCGCCTGCGCGCCGGTCAAACCGGCAAAGTGTTGGGGAGGCTGCAATCAAGTCTCTCACCCGCGCCGTCAGTTCCTCGTTTGGGCGCAGCATTGCCAAGGCCCTCCTTCGTGGTATTCTCGGCGCCCTTAAAAGATAAACTAATACTAACTAACAAAGGACGGAGCATTTCACGCTCCGGTATTGTATGAAAGCCGTCATCATTCCCGTTACCCCTTTCGCCCAGAACTGCAGCCTGATCTGGTGTGAGGAAACCATGAAAGGCGCCGTTGTCGACCCAGGTGGCGATCTGGACCAAATTCTTGAAGCTGCTGAAAAGCAGGGGGTGACAATCGAGAAAATCCTGATCACCCATGGCCATCTCGATCATGCGGGCGGCACGAAAGAACTTCACGAAAAACTTGGCGTTCCGATTGAAGGCCCCCACAAGGATGACAAATTCTGGATTGATCAACTTCCAGCGCAATGCGCAAGATACGGCTTTCCGGAATCTTTTGCTTTCACGCCGGATCGCTGGCTGGAAGATGGTGACAAAGTCACCGTCGGGAATGAAGAATTCACCGTCGTGCATTGCCCCGGCCATACACCAGGCCATGTTGTCTTCGTCAATCTGAAAGAACGGGTCGCCATTGTCGGCGATGTGTTATTTCAGGGGTCCATCGGTCGGACAGATTTTCCGCGTGGCAACCATGAAGACCTGATCCATTCCATTCGTGAAAAACTCTGGCCGCTCGGTGATGACATTACTTTCATTCCAGGGCATGGAAACCTCTCCACCTTCGGTCAGGAGCGGGAAACTAATCCCTTTGTGGCCGATATGAACTTCGGCTGAGTTATTCAAAGACCACCGGATCATCGACCATTTCCAGATGAAGCTGATCGCCTGTGAAGGGATGGCTGGCGATGACTTCTTCATCCAGCTCAATCCCGAGCCCCGGTTTCGTCGGCGGAATAATATACCCCTCTTCCCACTGGATCGGCTCCTTCAGAATTTCCGCATGGAAATCACCCATGGTGTTGATGCTTTCCTGAATGAGAAAGTTCGGCGTGCAGGTGCTGAGCTGAATATCCGCCATCGCTGACACGGGACCGCAATACATATGCGGTGCGATCTGGGCGTAATAAACCTCCGCCATGCTGGCGATCTTCTTGCCCTCCAATATTCCGCCGACACGGCCGAGCGCCATTTGCAGGATTGAGGCCGCGCCACTTTCCAGCACGCGATGAAACTCATATTTCGTACAAAGTCGCTCCCCGGTCGCGATCGGGATCGTTGTCTGGCGCGAGAGCTTGCCCATTTCATTTGCATTTTCCGGCGGTGTCGGCTCCTCAAACCAGAGCGGATCATATTTCTCCAGGCGGCGCGCAAGACGAATGGCGCCCGAGGTTGTCAACTGGCCGTGGGTGCCAAACAGCAAGTCCGCTTTATCTCCGACGGCTTCGCGTACCCGGTCGACTAGCTTTTCCGACAGATCCATTCGGCCAAGCGATGGTTGGCGCGGATCGAAAGCCGAGTACGGCCCCACCGGATCGAACTTTACGCCAGTAAATCCGAGCGCGACATTTTCCGCTGCCCGCTCCGCCGCTAGGTCGGGGTCACTATAAACATCAGTCGTGTCCCCCTCTTTTGGGTAGAGATAGGTGTAGGTCCGGAGCTTTTCACGAACCTTACCTCCTAACAACTCATAAACCGGTTTATTTGTTTCTTTCCCGTTAATATCCCAGCATGCCATTTCAAGCGCACTCAGCACCGCCATCATGGTCGAGTCTGGCCGCTGTGTGTATCCGCTGGAATAAACCCGCCGCCAGATCCGCTCGATATGAAAGGGATCCATCCCGAGCAGACGCCGCTCAAATACATCCTCAATCATCTTGACCGTCACATCGGGATGAAACGGCGCAGCATAGGCTTCCCCTATTCCAGTCACGCCGCTGTCGGTTGTCAGCTTGACGAAAACCCAGAACTGCCCGCCCCAATGAGGGGGAGGCGTACCGACAACGAAGGTTTCAAGATCGGTTAGTTTCATGGCATCTACTCAAATATTATTACGTTTCTGAGGGCCTTGTCCGCCCGAACTTCATCAATTGCCTCGTTGATCTGGTCAAGCGGATATCGCCCTGTAATCAACTCGTCCAGTTTCAAGTTACCTGCCTCATACAGCGCGACCAGTTTCGGGATATCGATACGCAACCGGGTCGACCCCATTTTGCTGCCAAGAATTTTCTGACCTGACCCGGCGATGTTACCGGCCTCCACCTCTATTTTCTGTCCTGTTGGCGGCATCCCAACAATCACCAGCGTCCCGGACGGCGCGAGAAGGTCCAGCCCCTGCTCGAATGCCTTGGGGCTACCCGCCGCGACAAAAACATAATCGGCTCCGCGTCCGTGGGTTAGCGCACGGACCTGCTTCGCCGTATCATTCGCAAGGGGGTTTATCGTATGCGTTGCCCCAAAGACACGCGCCGCAACTAGTTTCTCTTCCACCAGATCAAGAGCAATAATCGGCGCCGCATTCACCAGCGCCGCCCCCTGGACTGCGTTAAGGCCGACGCCACCACATCCGATCACTACAACGGAAGAGCCATATTCCACCTCGGCCGTATTGACGACCGCACCAAGCCCTGTGATAACCCCGCAGGAAAGAAGAGATGCCGCATCCAACGGGAAGTCCTTGGGAAGGACTACCAACTGTGATTGATCGACAACAACCTCTTCGGCAAAGGCACCGGTATGGAGTCCCGGCCCTACCTTTTCACCTTTTTCCGACATTAGGCGACTGTCCTCGTCGATCGGAAAGGGAGTGGCGCAAATATATGGCTGCCCATTTTCGCAATCCGCGCAGTGACCACAGGATCGAATTAGTGTGACGAGAACAGGGTCACCCACCTGAATATTCCGAACCCTCGCACCAGTTTCCATGACGATCCCAGCGGCTTCATGGCCCAGCACCATGGGCAGCGTCCCGCCCCAGCCGCCATCCATATAGGTAATGTCCGAATGGCATATAGCACAGGCCGCCAGCTTGACTCGCACTTCCCCCTCTTGTGGCGGTGCGATTCTGATATTCTCGATTTGTAGCGGCTTGTTAAACTCCCGGCAGACAGCAGCTTTCATGTATCTCTCCCTGATTTCCTGTTAATTACAACTCTTCATGAACCCCGGTCGGAAAGTCAATCATAGCCTTTTCGCATTGGATATTTTTTCGCCAGTTTGTTGACGGTTACAAAATTACAATCCATTCGTTTTACGAATAGCACGAAGCATAAACTTATTTTACGCCCGATCTATTATCGCTAATGTCAACATCATCGCCGCATATCGATTGTCAAAGAACAAGTGTGGCGAAACTGGGAGGTTACATATGAAAAAGCTATTAGGTTTAACTTTGGCAACTGCAATGGCGGTTACCGGTGCGATTTCGGCACATGCAGCCGAGATCACTTTAACTCTGCATCATTTTCTGAGTCCGAAAGCGCCAGCGCATACAAAAATGATGCTGCCTTGGGCTGATAAAATTGCGAAAGACTCAAACGGCAGGATCGAAATCAAGATTTTTCCGTCAATGGCACTCGGCGGTAAGCCGCCGGAGCTTTATCAGCAAGTCCGCGATGGTGTTGTAGATATGGTCTGGACTGTGCCCGGCTACACTCCCGGTGTTTTCCCGCGCATAGAAGTATTTGAATTGCCAACGGTTCATAAGGGAGATGCCAAGGCGACAAATGCCGCCATTCAGGAAATTTTTCCGATGATTGCCGACGATTTTTCGGATGTGAAACCCCTTCTCGTCCATGTGCATGCGGGCAATGCCTTGCACACGACATCAAAAAAGGTCACATCGCTTGATGACGTGAAAGGTATGAAAATCCGCACACCATCCCGGAGTGGCGGCTGGATGATCGAAGCCTGGGGTGCCGATCCGGTTGGCATGCCACTCCCCGACTTGCCGCAGTCCCTTTCCAAAGGCGTTGTTGAAGGCGGTCTCGTTCCCTTCGAGATTTTCCCGCCGTTCAAGCTGGCAGAACTCACCAATTACTCATTGGTTGGTGGAGATAATGAGCGGTTCGGCACGGCGACTTTCCTCTTCGCGATGAACAAGGACAGCTATAACAACTTGCCGGATGACCTTAAAAAAGTGATCGATGATAACATCGGACCCGCTTTTTCAGAGGAAATGGGCGTTGTCTGGAACAATGTCGAAAAGCCCGGAATGGGCATGCAGGAAAAGTCAGGAGGCCAGATTGTTGAGCTTGATGCGGCTGCCAAAGGCACCTTCGATGAAGTTGGCGACAAAGTTGTGGCGCGATGGGTCAGTGAAGTAAACGGCCGTGGCATCGACGGCCAGAAACTTGTCGATGAAGCGCGTAAAGCTATCGCCAAGCATTCCAACTAACGAAACGTAAACTGACAGATTGAAGAGGTAAGTATGCCTAGAAAACTGGACTGGATAGTATCCGGCTGGGCCTTGTTGGCGGGCATCCTTACCCTTCTGATTGTTATCGTCACGACAATAAATACAGCCGCCTTCGGGGCGGACAAGGTTGCGCGACTCTTTGACCTAAATATCGCTGGTCTGGCGGGATATGAAGATTTTGTCCGGCTGGCAATCAGTGCCGCCGCTCTGATGTTTTTCCCCTATTGTCAGAAGCAGAAAGGGCATGTCGCGGTTGATCTGTTTGCGGAACATTTTTCCATTCGAACCCAGCTAATTCTAGAAAAAATAACCCTGACCCTTACGATCATTCTGGCCTTGTTTCTGGCCTATTGGATGAGTCTGGGGATGTTTTCCGCATTTGAGGATTTTGCGTCCTCTCCTATACTCGGTTGGCCGAATTGGCCGTTCTATGTTCCGGGAATCCTGTCCTTGATCCTCTGGGCTCTGGTTGCGGCAATGCAGCTTAACGAAAAAAGGACAAACGGGTGAGCGGTGAATTTATTGGCATCTTCGGTCTCAGTGTCCTTTTTATTCTTCTGGCGCTTCGGATTCCGGTGGGCCTGGCTATGGTTCTGGTGGGGATCGGCGGCAATTTCGCATTAAGCCTTGCCCTGCCCTACATCCGGTTTGAACCCTATCTATACCAATTCAAGAGCCTGCTATGGAACTCAGTCGCCAATTACGATCTTTCCGTTGTTCCACTGTTTATCCTGATGGGGTATCTCGCCTCCAATGCCAATCTAAGCCGCGATCTTTTTCAAGGCGTCAACGCCTTCGCCGGGAAATACCGGGGCGGTGTCGCGATGTCTGCAATCGGAGCCTGCGCAGGATTTGGCGCAGTGTGCGGCTCCTCTCTCGCCACAGCCTCAACAATGGGGCGGGTCGCCCTGCCTGAGCTTAGGCGGCTCAATTACGCACCGGGCTTTGCAACCGGCGTACTGGCGGCTGGCGGCACACTCGGGATTCTCATCCCCCCGTCTGTGGCCCTCGTGATTTATGCGATTATCGTCGAAGCCTCCATCCTCGAGATGTTCCAGGCGGCGATCATTCCCGGCCTCATCGCGGTGCTCTTCTTCATCTTCGCAATCGCTGTAATGGTGCGGATCAAGCCTTCCCTCGCGCCGGAGGCACGCCCGATGGCCAAAGATGAACGGCGCGTTGCCATCCGCCGCCTTATCCCAGTTGTGGTTATCTTTGGCGCCATCATCTTAGGTCTTGGCCTTGGTCTCTTCACGCCCACACCTGCGGCCGGGATCGGCGTCTTTCTAATTCTTGTATATGGTCTTTATCTTCGCCGTTTTGGAGAAGGATTGAGCCTGGCAGGTATCAAGGAGGCCCTTTTGGCCACCGCCGTTACAAGCGGGATGATTTATTTCATCCTGTTCGGGGCAGAGGTATTGAAAGGCTTCTTCACCCGTGCTGGACTCCCGGAAGCCTTGGCGAGCTGGGCAGGCGCAAGTAGCCTTGATCCGCTGTCGATCATCGTCGTCATGTTGATTGCGTTGATCATTCTCGGCTGTTTTATGGATTCTCTTTCCATGATCCTCGTTGTCGTTCCCTTTTTATGGCCCGTCCTTGTTGAGATCAATGGCGGTGACTACGCGACTGCGGAATCCGCCGCTTTCGGTATGGACGCGAATGAACTGAAAATCTGGTTTGGCATCCTTGCGCTCATTGTTATTGAGCTTGGGCTGATAACGCCACCTGTGGGCCTCAATGTCTTTATCATCAGCGCCCTTGCAGGGGATGTTAAAATGGCGGACACTTTCAAAGGGGTCATGCCTTTTTTCGGGATTGAAATAGTGCGCATTGCGCTGATCCTCCTCTTCCCGGCAATCGCCCTGTTCATCCCACGCCTTCTCTCCGGTTAAGTCGGAGTGAGTGCCAAGGGCTGAAGCCAGGTCTTCACCGTTTCATCGCGACCGCGAATTGCCTGAGTACCATTTTCGATGAAATTCAAATCCTTGGCGATTGCCGCCCCGCCTGCGGCCTCTATAAGTTTGTCGCTGACGACCGTGTGTGCATTCAGTTCACGGGTTAATGCCTCCAGCCGGCTGGCGACATTAACGACATCGCCAAGCACCGCATATTCAAGCCTGCGTTCAGACCCGATATCTCCAAGGACTACCGTGCCGTAATGAATGCCGACGGATAATCGAATAGGAGACAATCCTTCTTTGGCCCGTTTCTCGTTCCAGATATTCATTTCCCGGTGCATGGCCGCCGCGCATCGCAGGGCATTCTTCGCATCTTCCTCTGTTATCTCCGGCGTACCAAAAGTTGCCATCAGGCCGTCACCGAGGAACTTGTCCAATGTCCCGTGATTGTCAAATACGCAAGCTTCCATCCGGGTGTGAAACTGCCTCAGCACCGCAACAATTCGTTCTGGTGTTTCCGCTTCCGCCATTTTCGTAAAACCAACAATATCTGCAAATAGCACCGCCACCTTCTGGGACCTGACATCACCAAGCGGTTGATCACTTTCAGCAAGGGTATCGACGATATTAGGCGGAAAATGCCGGGAAAGATTTGCGCGTTCACGCGCGACACCGGCCTGCCTGACCAACAACCGACGGGACCGCCAACCGTTAAGTCCGAGCAATCCGGCAACAATACAGAAGACCAGAACCTCCTGAATGCGTTGCTCTAACGAAATAAAATCCGGGTCAACGAATTCAAGAACATGTGGATATCCGGCAAGCGCCAACTTCACCTTCTCAGACAGATCCGCGATGTCCGATGGTTGAGCGACCGCCCAAAAATAGCCCCCCATCCAAAGAACAGTCGTAAAGGCAGCGACCGGCAGCAAGGTCCGCCAGGAATATGCAAGGGCCGCGCCCGCCAATAGAATATAGAAATAGGGAAAATTCCCGAATTTGAATTGCATGGCCGCAGACCAGGGGCGTTGATCCCAAGGATTAGGAACGATCAGGACAATTGTCATCAGCGCGAGATCCAGAAGGATCAGGAACAACTCCGCGCGCGATCGTTCTACCCGGCCGACTTTAACTTGCAACCAGCCGATCAACAAAAAACCGGCAATCAGCACTTCGTAATAAATGACCGACCAGTCCGGATTGAGGTAAATCAGAAAAACACCAATGATTGCAAGGGAAATAGTTCGGGCCCGAACCGCCAGCATCAGTCCCTCGCGCTTATTTTGGTCCAACGCCTCATAAAGATATTTGTTATTCTCGATATCCGGAAGATCGTCCCTGCGCCGCCTCTGACGTAACCCGCTAATCAAACCTGACCCTGCCATTGCGTTTTCCCCTCGACACGGATTAATTCGCTTCTTATGAACGACCCAGGCTACCTATAGAAGAATAATTAGTCATAGACCAACCTTCTTTAGTCTATTCGCGGAACTATTGCCATACTTCCCATATGCAAACTGGTGCCTATTTCGAATTGTTACTCACCAGCTGCATGGGACCTTCTCGATATCGGTCGAGATGCATTTCCATCATGCCAAACTGAGTTTCCATTCGCAGGCGGACCGGGACAACATGACCATTCTCGATGGGTGCGCCGACCCACACGATTACCTCCTGATTGGCATTGGGGTCGCGGTCATAGTTCCGCTTTACTGGGAAGCCACCTTTTCTGACGATATCGATTTTGCATCCAATCGCATTTCCCTCGAAAACGGAGTAGCGAGAGGGCTTAAAATAACGTGCCGGCTTTTCCGAAAGCATTATGTCATATCGACGATGCCCATCGAAAATCGGGAGTTCAGCTTTGCAGCCCTCGCCCTTTTCCAAACGGTTAGTCATCGTCAAAATGGCGGTCATCGGATCAAGTGTATTCGTCAGGCTCGCAGGATCAATTGGTGTCAGTTTGCTTGACGGACCTTCACGCGTATCCGTTTTCTGCACTTGAACCTCGCCTGCATTGGTATAATCCATCGAAACTACACGGACGTTGTCGTTCCAGGTGCTTTTGTGTTGATGCTGTTGCGGAAAAAATTTGTCGAGGCTGACTAGGCCCTCGGTTTCACCCTTCGCAAACCAGTTCAGGACCCACTTAAACGTCGCATTGGTGCGGGCAGCACTTTGAATCTTGTAGTTGCTTTTACCTTGCCGGACCTCTGTCTCGATACTGCCAAGATATAATCCGCCCAGATACACGGAATAGTGTAAATCCGTTTCATTCTCCGATGCGGAAACAGGTGATGAGAGAAGAAACAGGGCAAAGAAAATCCCCACTCCGATAAGCGGCAAGGTACTCAAGTCTTTTTTTCGCAGTGTAATCATGCGCAGTCTGCCCCGTTCACCTTTTAGAAGAAATGGTGTGTCAGGCAGGAATAATCAAGCATTTTGATTGCGCACCACTCTGGAGTAGAAAGGCAACCTACGTCGCAAAATAAAGAGCGAGAAGCAACACACCCAAGATTAGCCGGTAGATGATAAAGGGCGTAAAGCCAATTTTCTCGATCCAGCGCATCAGAAGGCTGATAACAAGGAAGGCCACGAGACAGGAGATAACCCCGGCAAGAACGGCGTCCAAACCGACATCAGTATCTCCCATCTTAATCAGATGATAAGCCGCAAGTGTCCCCGCGCCGAGAATTGTCGGAATAGAGAGCAACATAGAGAAATGTGCGCCATCGCTCCGGCTTAGTCCGCGCATGCGGGCGGCGGACATTGTTATTCCTGATCGGCTGGTCCCCGGTAGAAGTGAGAGAACCTGAAAAAGCCCAATCACAAAGGAATCCAATACAGATATCGTGCCTATCTTCTTCGTCACCGGAAAATTTTTGTCTGCCCAACCAAGGAACAATCCAAAGATAATGGTCGTCCCTGCGACCAGCAGGATAGACCGGAGTTCACCCTGAATAAAGTAGTACATAGCCCCCCCGCGATCACGACGGGAATGCTGGCGATGAGGATATGCCAACCAAGTCGCCGACCCTCTACACGGGAACTATCCGTCGGGCGCAGGAACGCCAATACTATTTCCTGAACATCTTTTCTGAAGTAAGCTACCACGGCCACAAGTGTCCCGACATGGACGGCAATATCAATCGTTTGCCCCTGATCCGCCCAGCCTGTAATCGTCGGGATTACCAGAAGATGTCCGCTGGACGAAATTGGCAGAAACTCTGTAATTCCCTGAATAGCCGCAAGCACTAAAATATGAAAAAATGGCATGTTATCTCTTAAACTGTACTTCAGGGTGCGACACTAAACTGGCCATAGTTTTCATAGAAAACCGTCGAACTTCACATAACCCGCTATAGCGACATAGAAAACTACTTGGCTGCGGGCACTATAACCATTTATTGTGAACAAAAAGTAACAAATAACAATGGAGAAAACCATGCCCCATAGCGTTGATCTTTTCTGGTCGTTCAGAAGTCCCTACTCATATCTGGCTACGCGCCGGATCGTAGAAATGAGAAAGGAGTATGCACTTCAGGTCAATGTCCGTCCGGTTTATCCCATCGCAATTCGTACGCCCGAATTCTTCAAGGATGTGCATCCACTCTGGATCGACTACCTCCTGACTGACATTCAGAGGGTGGGTGATATGAACGGCATCCCCATTTCATGGCCGAGGCCCGACCCCGTTAAAATGAACAGGCAGACAAAAGAAGTTCCGGCGGAACAACCTTTCATTCATCGGCTAACGCATCTCGGTATTGCTGCGGCGGAAACAGGTGACGGGCTTGATTTTATCGATAATATTTCCCGTCTTTTGTGGAATGGTGAGGTGCGCGGCTGGCATGAAGGTGATCACCTTGCCAATGCGACAAAAAATGCCGGATTTGACCTTGCATATCTTGATAACCTCGTCGAGAAGGATTTCGACGGTTATGCTGCCAAGGTCGAGGACAATCAGGTTGCCCTCGAAAAATCGGGTCATTGGGGCGTCCCTACCCTTGCCTACAAGAACGAAGCTTTCTTCGGGCAGGATAGGGTGGAAGCATGTCTTTGGCGCATGAAACAGGATGGGTTGGCCGCACGGTAGTGGTTTCCCTAATGGACGGATGAGCTTGTCTCAGAAGGAATCTTTTTGAGGTATGCCACCTGCGCCTGCGCCTTTTCCGTGGTTGTTTCGGACGCCATAGCGATGTTCATAACAATCGCCAGCCCCAAAAACGCTGTGACGGTAACAAGGCTGATTTGCGACCGATAAGATTTAGCCACCGAACTTAGTCGGGTGATCACATTGCTCCGATTACCCATAGAATGCGTATTCCTCATTTCCTGCCCTCCTGCTAGAACTAGCAATATGGCCGGGAAATAAGGCAAATTTTATCCAAAAAAGAGGAAAAACCTTGCTGTTTTCAAGGCGGTCAGCGCGAAAAAGAATAGGAAAGGATTTTATAGGCTAACTTTGCCGCCAGAAAATTTGGTGCGTGAAAACCACTAATTGGCGCCAGTTCATTGATATCGGCCCCCACAATTTTCCCGGCTTTTGACGCAGCCTTGATGATGTTAATCGCATCATTCCAGAAGAGGCCACCCGGTTCAGGGGTCCCGGTCGCAGGCATAACAGAGCCATCAAATCCATCGAGATCGAATGTCAGGTAAATGGGACGATCTTTCAGCGGTGCAACGATGTCTTCAATCCGCCAGATTTCACGGTCTTTTCCCCAATGGATCGTAATGCGATGCCGGTTTGCCTCCAGAAAAGGAATTTCCTCTGCCGAAATATTTCGTATCCCGATCGAGACGATCGGCACCGTGGGATGATCGAGCACACGTCGTATGGCCGCAGCGTGGGAGTAATGCTCCCCCTCATAACCATCCCTCAAATCGGCGTGGGCGTCGAAATGCAGGATGATCAGATCATCATATTTTTCAAGGAACGGCCGTATCGCGCCGGGTGTAATGGAATGTTCCCCGCCGAATACGAGAGGGAATTTTTGATCCGATAATACAGAACCCGTCAATCCCGCCAGATTTTCAACCGCCTTCTTGATGTCGCTGCCGTCGACAGGAATCTCCCGCATAGTAACGACGCCAAAGTCGCGAAACGGTTCGCACCACAGATCTTCATCGAAAAGCTCCACCTGATGGCTCGCCTCGATCATCGCCGCAGGCCCCTTAGCGGTCCCGCCTCCATAGCTGACGGAACCTTCAAGACCAAAAGGGATGATTACCGCTTTGGCCGCTGCGTAATCAACGGCCTCTTCGGCCGGCAATCCCAGAAATCCCTCTTCCGAGGGAAAAATATCAAATGGTGCCTTCATGGCGTTAATCCAACAATCTGCTACTGAAACAGTTTTGAGAATCTTTTGGACTTACGGTCCTTCCATCCACCACGGTGATAGGCGTCTGACGCCAGAAGAGGAATCACGGAAGAGGCTTCCGCAAAAACCATCTGTTCCAGACTTGTGCTGACTTTTCCCCAGCTCGCCGCTTCTTTCAGGGTTGAGGAGGAGCAGGCACCATCACGCACATCAGCGACCGAAATTTGCACGGCGTATTTATGCACATCAACTTCTTTGCCAAGGATTTCTGCACAAACAACTGTGTCCTGCACAAAGTTTTTCGGAACACCCCCGCCCACCATCAGCAGACCGGTGGTCCCCGCAGCTATCTTGATTTCTGTGAGTTCGCGGAAATCCTTCACGCTGTCGATGCTGAGGTGTGCATCCGGATTTTCCACTTGATGCTTGACCAAACCAAACCCGGCCGAGCAATCGGAAAAAGCTGGCACAAAAATTGGTACATCGTGATCGTAGCAGGTTTCAATCAGAGAATTTTTCTTAACCGCATTGGTCTTAAGCCAACGGCCCATTTCTTGAATAAATTCACGGGAGGAATAAGCGCGCCGCTCCAAACCATCTGCGATCATCTTGATCGTTTCATCGCAATTCTGCAGCTCTTCCTCGTCGATATAGGTATCGTAAATACGATCTATATAGAGCGCCCGCAGATCATTATCATCGACTGCGCTGTCAGCCTGATAATGGCGGAAGCCGAGTGCCTCGAAAAAATCCATATCAACGATAGACGCCCCAGTGGATACGATCGCGTCCACCATGCCCAGTTCCACTAAATCCCGGTAGACATGCATGCAGCCACCGGCGGAGGTTGAACCCGCCAAGGTCAGGATAACGGCGCAATCCGGATCTTCCACGGCCATGTTGAAAATTTCCGTCGCCCGTGCGAGATCGCGCGAGGTGAAAGACATCTTCCCCATGGCATCAATGATCGGACGGGCATCAAAACTTTTTATATCGATATGTTCGACGGTCTTCGAAAGGAGAGCCGCCTTATCGTTACTTTGAGAGGTTTTCATAATTGTTACCTCAATACCTTATATTGAATTGTTGCGTTACACGAACCCGGCGGCGTTTTCTATCGCTACGACGGTTTCGGAATAGAATCCATTAAACTTGGTTTGCATGGCATAACCATAGGCCCCCAAATGATGGAATATAAGCCAATCCCCTTCGCAAACATCGTCGGGAATCGACAATCTGTCCTGCATCTTGTCGATGCTATCGCAGGTCGGCCCATAGAGTTGGAAAAGAGACATTTCCGACGGAACTTCCAGCCTTCCGGCGCGGTAAATCTCGATCGGGTATGACCAGCCTAGCTGACCCGCATCAAAAAGCGATCCATAGGTCCCATCATTCAGGTAGAGCGACTGCCCACGGCGAAGCTCCACACGCACCGCAACCGAACCGCCTGCCGCAACCATGGCCCTACCAGTGCTCACAGAAAATCTCGAGATCTTCAAAGCCGCATTCCATAAGAGCCTTGGCGATGGCATCGAAGTAATCCTGCAAAGGTACTGGCTCCATATCCGGATATGAAATCGGAAACCCACCGCCGACATCAATCATATCGATCTTGACGCCGCAACCTTCGAGCATATTGGCGATATTGTAGATGGCATTGACGTAGGCTTCGACCTCAAGACATTGCGATCCGACATGGAACGTCACGCCGACTTTCTCCGCGATCTGGCGGGCATGCGTTAACAGAAGTGGTGCTTCCATCAATGTCGCGCCAAATTTATTGTCCAACGGATAGGCAGCCCCAACCTGCGAGACGCTGAGCCGTAGCATCAGAGAGAGGTCTTCGGCATGGCCGGTTTCCTGCTTTATCTTGCGAAGTTCCTCCAGGCTGTCAAAAGCAAAGTGACGTACGCCAAGCGCATAGGCGCGGGCGATCGCCTGCCGACTTTTGACCGGATGCATAAAATAGAGCTGCGCAAGCGGAAAGTCCCGCCGCAGATTCTCAATCTCCCGGATCGACGCGACTTCAAAGTGACGAATACCCGCCGCCCACAGCAGACGCAGAAGCGCCGGATGCGGATTAGCTTTCGCCGCATAAAGACATGTACCTGGAAATCCGGAAAGAAAGGTGTTGGCCGCCTCTGCAATCTTGTCGATATACAGAAAGTGGACAGCATCGTTTGACTGCTCGATTTCAAGAGCTGTCGCTTCGTTTTCATATCGCCGCAAACCGGCTAGGGCTTGCTCGCGATCAGCGACATAGCCCTCACAATCCTGGAGCAGTTGCAATTCTAATGTTCCACCTGTTTAGTTGTTGAAATCCAATTTTTTCGGTGAAGCTCATTAGCAGATAAAATACGACTACGCTACATAAAGATTCACATGCAAGCGAAGGATTTGGGCCCCGTTCAAGGCCGGGCAATCAGGTTCAGGGGAGGAGCATCCTGCTGCAGGCCACCGATCCGAGATTTCGGAAGACGTATCTCGATTGTGGTGCCCTGAGTATTACCATTACTGCTAATTTTCAATATGCCGCCATGCAATTCAATGATGGATTTTGCAAGCGGTAAACCAAGGCCGGTTCCTTCAATCGATTTAGAAATAGAATGATGCGTGCGACCAAACGGGCGCATCACATTTTTGATTTCCTCTTTGCTGATGCCATAGCCGTTATCAATGACATATAAAGATATGAAGTCATCCGAATCCGCGGACAAGTCCAACTCAATATGTCCATTTTCTGGCGTGAATTTTATGGCATTATTAACAAGATTAATAAGTACTTGCTTAAATTTTCTTTCATCAGCACGTATTGCAATATCAAGGCTTCCTGAAATAGAGAAGCCAATCGATTTTTCCGCTGCCTTGGCTGCCAGCATTGTTTTTGTTGATTCTATGACCTTCAGGAGATTGAATTCTGTTTCCTGAAGCTCGATTGAATCAGATTCCAATCGCGAGTATTCAAGAATATCATCGATTAGCGACAGCAGATGCCTGCCGGAGGATTGGATATTATCTGCGTATTCACGATAGCGGTCATTTGCCAAAGGTCCAAAAATTTCCTTTGCCAGGACTTCGGAAAAGCCGATTACGGCGTTTAGCGGTGTTCTGAGTTCATGGCTCATATTCGCAAGAAACAGGGATTTCGAACGCGTTCCCTCTTCTGCTTCCAGTTTCGCCTGTATCAATTCGCGCTCGAATTGATGCTGCGCAGTAATATCTTGCACCGTTCCAGTGGCACCGGTGAGGGTGCCGTTCTCATCAGCAGTCAAACGCCCTAGTAGCCGGAGATAAACTATCTTGCCGTCATCATGCACCACTCGGAATTCCGTTTCGAATGGATGACAATTTTTAATGCTGCTTTCAAAAGTTGAACGAAGCCGCTCAACATCGTTTTTATGAACTCGCGGTATGAAATTGGCATAGCATTGTTCAACTTCGCCGACTTCATACCCGAGAATGCGGAAAACTTCATCAGACCATTCATGCTTTTTGGCGACAGCATCATGATTCCAGCTTCCGATTTGTGCAATGGACTGGGCTTCCTCAAGTTTTGCGCGGTTTTCTTTTAGGGCCTGCTCACGGATGCGGATATCCGAAATATCCGTTCGAATGGAAACGGTGCCTCCGGCTTTTGTCTTAGTCTCGGACAACCGGTAAACCCGCCCATCGTGGAACTCCTGCTCTACCGGATCGCCAGGATTCTGATGTTCCTTGATCCGTGCAGCGATATATTCCTCTTCTCGTCCGACGGCCTCCGCCACGCGGCCAAGTGCGACCATCTTTTGGACAAGGTCATTAAAATGTATGCCGGGCTTAACCTCGTCCAGTATGTCTTTATATCGTTCCCGGTAGGGATTGTTGCATACATATAGTCTGTCATTCGTATCAAAGATTGCCACGGCTTCAGGCATCGATTCAATGGCGTCAAGAAGTGTATTTTCCGCCATCTCAGCCCGGATGATGGTCTGCTGCAGACGTTTATTTTGTTCCCGCTGTTTTTCTTCAGAAACTATTCTGGCCTTAATTTCCTCGTTTAGACGCTCGATAGCTGGAAACATGCGCATCATGCCCACGGCAACAAGCACGAGACCCGGCAGATAAGCAACAACTCGCCAGATTTCCAACGAGCTTTCATTACTAAAGCCAATGTCGTACGCGGAGCCATCACCAACAAACAATACATCAATGAGAGACGAGAAGACCACTATCAGCAAGCCGTAGCTTATCAGATCTCGTCCTAATTTGACGTGAGTGAGCCGACTTTTTCGCCGCCAAAACACGGCGAGCATAACAGTCAAGCAGATGAGAATGGCTAATTCACTTAACATGAGCCATACCCCCTGCGCTGTTTGGTACGCAAGCTATTGCGAAATTTAGCCAAATAATTTTCCCGGTTGGAACAATTCGGATTTATTTAGTATTAACCCGAAAGTGTTGACCATCCGTTAACCAACTAGCGGAATAGGAGTTCTGACAGACTGCCCTAACAACCGTCTTTGATTTAGCCGAGAATAATTATATGATCCGGCTGTATTGTATAATGGCGTGACGACTATAAGGAACATACCGGTTTGACATCGAAAATTCTGATCGTAGGTGCCGGGATTGCAGGCTTGTCCGTTGCTCAATGGCTTACAAGGTTTGGGATTGACTTCGAGATTGTTGAAAAACGGTCATCGGAAGCAATCACACATACTGGCTTGGTTCTTCCTTTTAATGCCGTCAGAGAGCTTAAAGCCCTTGATGTATTGGAACGTCTGGAAGGCAGATACTTCGAAGCCTCGACAATAACTTACAGCAAAGTAACCGGCAAAGTTATCAAGACAGCAAGCTTGACGGAGCCACCATTCGAGAATGACCAGTTCATAGCGCTCAATCGAGAAGATCTTGATACTGCCATGCTGGAGGGGCTTGAAAGAAAAGTCCGCTACAACACGGAAATACTGACCGTTGAGCATGGTGACGATGCGGTCAACATCACCTGCACCAACGAACTTCTTAATGGTTCTTACGACCTACTGATCGCGGCGGATGGAATTAGCTCTCTTGTGCGGCAGAAAAATTTCGAGGGACAGAAAATGCTCCTTGATCACAACGTCATCGGATGGCGATTTGTCAGCCCCTTCCCCGAACATAGCTTGCAACCGCTACATATGGTCGGACAGACGGACCTCTTCACGGTCTACCCCATCAGTGACGACATGCTTTATTGCTATGGTCATGTATATGAGGATCTGAATGACATCGTTCTGGGCGAAAATGCACATGAAAATATTAAAAAGATTTTCTCAGGTTACGGCGGCCCTGTCCCATATATTTTGTCACAGATTGATGACATCGAAATTCTGACGAACCGGCTAAAATCTGTTGTTAAACCCTGTTTCTTTGACCGACGTGTTGTTTTTGTCGGTGACGCCGCCAACGGATGCTCCCCTTTGATACAGCAAGGCGTCGCGATGGCGCTTGCCGACAGTCGCTGCCTCGCTGATGCACTGGCGATGCAAAATGTCGATCAAGCGCTGATAACCTATCAGGAAAAAAGAGAGCGAAAAGTCGAGCGAACCATCCATTTTGCCGACGCCCCGCTCAGTCATTTGCAAAATATGCAAAGTTGGCTTGGCAGGGGTCTGCGCGATCTGAAGATCAGGGCCGCGGGGCCACCGGATGTCAATGCCTGGAAAAAGATCGCGACGGATCGACTGTTTCTATCCTGAGTTTATGTGTTCGGTATTCAGACATAAGAAAAGCCCCCTGAAAGAAACATTCAAGGGGCTTTCCGCTTGGGATTCAATTAGACGGCTTTAATACTCTCTGAGATAGTCGTTCCAAGCTTAGCGGCGACGCCTTCCGCATAGGCAGGATCAGCTTTATAAAAATGGCCGAGCTGTCGCTGAACTATTTCCTCTGGCACCCCTTGCATTGCGGCGGCAATATTGGAGAAGAGCCGATCTTTCTCCCCCGCATCAAACAGGTTAAAGAGCGCCCGCGGTTGGGCATAATCATCATTACCTTCCCTGTGATTATACCGATCCGCATCACCTGAAATTCGATATGGTGGTTCGCGATAGCTCTCATCTTCTACCGGCCCATTCATTGAGTTTGGTTCATAATAGGCATCGGGATTACCAGTATCATTCCGGAAAAACCGCATCGCACCGTCCTTGTGATAATGATGCACTTCGGATTTCGGCGCATTGATCGGCAATGCTTCATAATGTGTACCCAGACGATGACGATGCGCATCCGCATAAGAGAAAATACGGGCCTGCAGCATTTTGTCAGGGCTGAAACCTATTCCCGGCACAACATTGGACGGACTGAAAGCGGCCTGCTCTATTTCCGCGAAATAGTTATCCGCATTACGATTAAGTTCCATTTCACCAACCTCAATCAAAGGATAGTCACCATGTGGCCAGACCTTGGTCAGATCGAAGGGGTTGTAGGGAGTATTCTCAGCATCCATTTCAGGCATCACCTGAACATTTACCGACCATTTCGGAAACTCACCACGCTCGATAGTGCCGAACAGCTCTTCTTGATAGGATTCACGGGATTCGCCAACAATTTTTGTGGCCTCTTCATTAGTATAATGTTTATGCCCTTGTTTCGTCTTGAAATGGAACTTGATCCAGAAACGCTCTCCATCTTCATTCCAGAAGCTATATGTATGTGATCCATACCCATTCATATACATCGGTGCCACGGGCAGACCGCGATCTGACATCAGGATGGTTACCTGATGCAGGCTTTCAGGCGACAGGGACCAGAAGTCCCACATTGCAGTTGGGGATCGCAGGTTAGTACGCGGATGGCGTTTTTGTGTATGAATAAAATCCGGGAATTTCAGTGCATCCCGCACGAAGAAGACTGGCGTATTATTGCCAACCAGATCCCAGTTACCTTCTTCCGTGTAAAATTTGAGGGCGAAGCCGCGCACATCCCGTTCGGCATCTGCGGCACCCTTCTCACCGGCAACGGTTGAGAATCTGGCAATCATTGGCGTCTTCTTACCCACTTCGGAAAAAATATTTGCACGCGTATATTTGCTGATATCGTGGGTGACCGTGAATGTACCATGTGCCCCCCAGCCCTTAGCATGCACTACACGTTCGGCGATACGTTCCCGGTTCTGATGGGCGAGTTTTTCAAGCAGTTGATAGTCCTGCATCAGGAGAGGTCCACGCGGCCCTGCTGTAAGGGAGTTTTGATTGTCACTGATCGGCGCTCCGGCCGTTGTCGTCATAGTTTTGCGCTTTGACATGGGTTTCTCTCTCCAAAGAATTCTTTTGCGTGAAGTTTACAAGGTACAAAGTAAGTTAGAATTATTCTAAACAATGTCAAGGTTCTGCAAATTATTTTTATTTCCAGATCGTTTTCTATAGACCGCTTGCAATGGCAAAGCGTAGGCACCAATAAAATGTGCTGACTTTGACTACTTGACCCTTTGCCAAAATTACCAAATTATACTTTTCTTATATTATAGGCGTGGGAGCGAGAAATGTTCCACCATAAACTAGGTGCAAGCCTGTTCCTACTGATGACCTTCTGGAGCTTGTCAAGTGTGGCACAGGAAGAAACGAAAGTTGGACTTGAACTCGTACTGCTGGCTGACGCAACCGGCTCCATTGACGATGCTGAAATCTTGTTTCAGCGGGAAGGCTATGCCAAGGCCATTACCGATCCAAGTGTAATTTCCGCTATTCAAACAACAATTTATGAAAGAATTGCTGTCACTTACGTAGAATGGGGAGATTCTAACTCGCAGGATATAGTGGTGGGATGGCAAATTATCCACAGCTTGGAAAGCGCCCAACAATTTGCGAAGGAATTACTACGACAGCCCAGAAAGGCTCAAGGCTTTAACGCTATTGGGACGGCGCTACTGTTCGGAAAAAACCTTATAGAGAATAATAGTTTCTGGGGTTTTCGGCGCGTTATCGATATTTCCGCAGATAGCGCCAATAATTGGGATGGGCTACCAATTGAACTGGCACGGCAGGAAGTTATTGCTGCTGGTATCACAATCAATGGTCTTGCGATTCTTTGCCGCTATTGTTCCGGTCGACCCAACAACTATGACCTTGAACTCGCATTCAAAGAACAAATCATCGGTGGCAATGGGGCCTTTGTTATCACCGCGGATAATACTGATACATTCGCCAATGCCGTTCGAAAGAAGCTTATTCTTGAAATTGCCGATACCTCAAACGATGGCCGACCGAAAATTGAGTAACGTTGCCCTTCTTCCACAGTCGTTTTCCTGCTTACTCTTCCATCACCTTGATGTTTATTCCCTTTTCTCTGAACACTTCCTGCAGGATCGCGGCCGCATTCAGGGCTTTCGGCATGCCTGCATAAATGGCTGTAATATAGACGATCTCCACCAGTTCTTCAGGCTTCACACCGATATTGAGCGCACCAGCAAAATGAATCTTTAATTGGGGAGCGAGCATGCCTTGCGACGCTAAGGACGACACAGTGGCCAATTGACGTATTTTAGGATCAAGGACATCTCTCGAGAGGACCTCACCATAGGCAAAATCAACAACCCCCTCAGCTAGAACCGGAAATTCCTTTAGCCGTCTCAAAATCCCGGTCCCATCAGAGTCCGTCAATTCCCCAAGCACTTTCAGCCCGATCTCACGACGTGTTTTCATTATTATTCTCCTTGGGCAGTAACAGGGTGCTAGAGGAACGGGCGCTGGAATATTGACCAACGCACTATCATACTGGCACTTTTAGCCCCATTGAATACTATCTTGAAGTCAGTATGTAAATTCAAGCCGCCCTAAGCTTTTCATCCTGGCCCTTGCCACCGAACAAAAAAGGGTCCCTGAAGGGACCCTTTTTAATTTGGTTGCGGGGGTAGGATTTGAACCTACGACCTTCAGGTTATGAGCCTGACGAGCTACCGGGCTGCTCCACCCCGCGGTAATTTTGTTGTACTGGAAGGGGTTTGATGTCCTTCCGGTTAGCGGTGTGTTGCCCGGTTTACTTGCTGGCTTCCGGCTGGTTGCCTACAGGCCGGGCTGCTCCACCCCGCGGTAATTTTGTTTTTGCCTCAATCGCCGGCGGGAACATCCGTTCCCTTGGCCTTGCCTCGGCTTGCGCCTCGGATCCGTATCCTTTCTGACGCGGTGAGGTTTTACAATTTCAAAGGCTGTGCCTTTGGCAGGTCGCGACTGCGGCCCGGGCAGATGCCCGAGAAGCCTGAGCCCACGGAGGTGGGCGGTCGGCGTCTGAGGCTTTTGATCTTATAAAGAGGAGCTTCTGTTTTTTGCAGGCCTGGCGGCGACCTACTCTTCCGTGCCTTAAGACAAAGTACCATCGGCGCTGGGAGTTTTCACGACCGAGTTCGGGATGGGATCGGGTGCAGGCCTCCCGCCATAGCCACCAGGCCGGCAAAAAGCAGAAGTTATGAATACATCCTTGAATGTGTTTTGATTTTGTTACTGATCTTATTTCCAAAGCGATGCCTCGGAATGAGATCATAAAATCCGTAGTGTTCAGTCTAATCTGACTACTGTGCATGATGAAGCACTAAGATCAAACCGATCGAGTGATTAGTACTGGTCAGCTCCATATGTTGCCATACGTCCACCTCCAGCCTATCAACGTGGTGGTCTTCCACGGCTCTCAAGGGATATCTGGTTTTGAGGGGGCTTCCCGCTTAGATGCTTTCAGCGGTTATCCCGTCCGTACTTAGCTACCCTGCAGTGCCACGGGCGTGACAACAGGTCCACCAGAGGTACGTCCACCCCGGTCCTCTCGTACTAGGGGCAGCTCCTCTCAAATATCCTACACCCACGGCAGATAGGGACCGAACTGTCTCACGACGTTCTAAACCCAGCTCACGTACCTCTTTAATTGGCGAACAGCCAAACCCTTGGGACCTGCTCCAGCCCCAGGATGAGATGAGCCGACATCGAGGTGCCAAACAATGCCGTCGATATGGACTCTTGGGCATTATCAGCCTGTTATCCCCGGCGTACCTTTTATCCGTTGAGCGATGGCCCTTCCACACGGGACCACCGGATCACTATGACCGACTTTCGTCTCTGCTCGACTTGTCAGTCTCGCAGTCAGGCTGGCTTATGCCATTGCACTCATCAGCTGATTTCCGACCAGCTTGAGCCAACCATCGCGCGCCTCCGTTACCATTTAGGAGGCGACCGCCCCAGTCAAACTACCCACCATGCAGGGTCCCGGAACCGGATAACGGTCCTCGGTTAGATATCAAAAGTCAAAAGGGTGGTATTTCAAAGGTGCCTCCACAATAACTGGCGTCACTGCTTCAAAGGCTCCCACCTATTCTACACATTCAAATCCTGATACCACTGCAAAGCTATAGTAAAGGTGCACGGGGTCTTTCCGTCTAACCGCGGGTACTCCGCATCTTCACGGAGAGTTCAATTTCGCTGAGCCTATGTTGGAGACAGCGGGGAAGTCGTTACGCCATTCGTGCAGGTCGGAACTTACCCGACAAGGAATTTCGCTACCTTAGGACCGTTATAGTTACGGCCGCCGTTTACTGGGGCTTCGATTCGCAGCTCTCACCGCTCCTCTTAACCTTCCAGCACCGGGCAGGCGTCAGACCCTATACGTCGTCTTGCGACTTCGCAGAGTCCTATGTTTTTAATAAACAGTCGCCACCCCCAAGTCTGTGCCACCTCCCATTGGTTGCCCAAAGAGAGGTACCCCTTCTCCCGAAGTTACGGGGTCATTTTGCCGAGTTCCTTCAACATAGTTCTCTCAAACGTCTCGGTATACTCTACCAGTCCACCTGTGTCGGTTTGGGGTACGGTCTATAATGATGGAGCTATTTCCTGGAACAGGTTCACAGCAGGTCCAATCCAATAAGGACCCACAATTTACCCCATTCGTCACTACCATCAGGTTGAGGAATATTAACCTCATTCCCATCGACTACGGCTTTCGCCCTCGCCTTAGGGGCCGACTCACCCTGCGCAGATTAGCTTTACGCAGGAACCCTTGGACTTTCGACGTGAGTGTTTCTCACACTCATCTCGCTACTCATGTCAGCATTCTCACTTCCGATACCTCCAGGCAACCTCGCGGTTACCCTTCACAGGCTTACGGAACGCTCCGCTACCACTCAACTCAAAGAGTTGAATCCGCAGCTTCGGTGCATGGCTTTAGCCCCGGTACATCTTCGGCGCAGGCCGGCTTAAATTTAGACCAGTGAGCTATTACGCTTTCTTTAAAGGGTGGCTGCTTCTAAGCCAACCTCCTGGTTGTTTTGGCCTTCCCACATCCTTTCCCACTTAGCCATGACTTAGGGACCTTAGCTGGCGGTCTGGGCTGTTTCCCTCTCGGCAATGGATCTTAGCACCCACTGCCTGTCTGCCTTGCTGCATTCTTCGGTATTCGGAGTTTGGTTAGGTTTGGTAAGTCGTTGGGACCCCCTAGCCCATCCAGTGCTCTACCCCCGAAGATGATACAAGACGCTCTACCTAAATAGATTTCGCGGAGAACCAGCTATTTCCGAGTTTGATTGGCCTTTCACCCCTAGCCACAAGTCATCCCCCAACTTTTCAACGTTGGTGGGTTCGGTCCTCCAGTGCATGTTACTGCACCTTCAACCTGCTCATGGCTAGATCACCCGGTTTCGGGTCTAATCCCTGCAACTAAATCGCCCTATTCAGACTCGCTTTCGCTGCGCCTACACCTATCGGCTTAAGCTTGCTGCAAAGATTAACTCGCTGACCCATTATACAAAAGGTACGCCGTCACCCCATAAAGAGGCTCCGACTGATTGTAGGCATCCGGTTTCAAGGTCTCTTTCACTCCCCTTGTCGGGGTGCTTTTCACCTTTCCCTCACGGTACTTGTTCACTATCGGTCGCATAGGAGTACTTAGGCTTGGAGGGTGGTCCCCCCACGTTCAGACAGAATTTCTCGTGTTCCGCCCTACTCAAGGACCTTATCCAACATTACCCATACGGGGCTATCACCCACTCTGGCCAGCCTTTCCAGGCTGTTCTGGTTGTTTGAATAAGGCCACTGGCCTGGTCCGCGTTCGCTCGCCACTACTAACGGAGTCTCGGTTGATGTCCTTTCCTCTGGCTACTTAGATGTTTCAGTTCACCAGGTTCGCTTCGCTATCCTATATATTCAGATAGCGATACCGCTAATGCGGTGGGTTTCCCCATTCGGATATCTTCGGATCAAAGTTTGCTTGCAACTCCCCGAAGCTTTTCGCAGCATGCCACGTCCTTCATCGCCTCTATGCGCCAAGGTATCCACCAAATGCCCTTAAAACGTTTGATCTCAGCACTTCGCGTCATGCACAGAAGTCAGATCAGATTTGCTCGCTGTCGCAGGCTGTCCTCGCTTTCGCTCAAACAACCCTTGGCCCTGCCTCAGATCCGCCTCAAACCATCTCCTGCCGTGCAGCAAAAAACAATCCAAAAACAT
>NZ_CM147911.1:1390000-2712500 GCF_055809395.1 Sneathiella sp. D3-11 | reverse complement strand
CGAACGCCCGGCAATATCAACTATGATAGGTGACACAAAGACGAATGGCCGGAAGATTGAAGCAATCTCCCACCATCAATGGAAAATGAGATTCGAAGAACTTAAGGAAAAATTGAGGAATACTTGACAAAATTGCACTCTGACAGCATCTTTTGTCGCAATGAGTATGGTTAACGGCTTCTAAATCAACATATTACAACGGGTGGTTCAACGAGTGCTGAAGAGAATTAAATCAAGCGCCCAGACGGGTGCGATTGGCAAGTCTTTGCTGATGCCTGTTTTGACAACAGTTGCCGGCGGTGCCGTCGGCGCCCTGCTGGTAACCACCTTTTTGACCGGGCCTGACAAAGCGCCGACTGATCTCACAGTAAGCACAACTCAAACGCAGACGACACCTGGTACTCAGGCAACAGAGAATGCAGCTGCAGCCCCGACTGAGACAGAAGAGGCAACTGCAGAAATTTCCGAAAAAGAGGGCGAAGTTGCCGTCGCGGCCTATGTCGCCCCTGCTGCAAAAAATCTGAACGAACTGACGAAGACGGTCTCTGTTAGCAAGGGCGATACCTTGATGAAGGTCCTGACCCGCGCCGGTGCCGACCGGACAGAAAGTTATGAGGCCATAACCGCCCTTAATGAAATATTTGATCCGCGCAGCCTGAAGATCGGGCAAGATGTTACGCTTTATTTCGGCATGGATGACGCCAGAGAAAGTGATGCCACCGCCCCGAGCCTCATTCGTGTCTCTCTTAAAGAAGATGTCGACCGGCAGCTAGCCGCCGTCCGTACTCCGGGTGAAGGCTTCACAGCCCAAGAAACCGTACTTGAGCTTGATCGGAAAATGGTCCGGGCTGGCGGCGTTATTCAAAGCTCCCTTTTTCTATCTGCGGCACAGGCCGGAATCCCGACGAAAACCATCGTCGACCTGATCCGGATCTTTAGTTATGACGTCGATTTCCAACGTGAAATCCAGCCCGGCGATAGCTTCGAGGTTTATTTCGAACGATTCGCGGATGAGAACGGTACTATCCTGAAAGAGGGTTCCATCCTCTGGGCGTCCATGACTTTAAGCGCTAAGGAGTTTTCAGTATATCGTTTCAAGACCGATGACGATGGCTTTACCGACTATTATGATGAAAAAGGCCGCAGCGTTAAAAAGACATTGATGCGCACACCGATTGATGGCGCTCGTCTCACATCCGGATTTGGAAAGCGTAAACACCCGACTCTCGGCTATACTAAAATGCATCGCGGTGTCGATTTCGGCGCACGCAGTGGCACGCCAATTATGGCAGCAGGTAACGGAACGGTTGAGTTCGCGGCGCGCAATGGCGGTTACGGGAATTATGTCCGCATTCGCCATAACAGTGAATTTAAAACCGCCTATGCCCATATGCGTAAATTCGGGAAAGGTGTCCGTAAGGGCGCGCGCGTGAAACAGGGCCAGGTTATAGGCTATGTCGGCACAACAGGGCGTTCCACCGGACCTCATCTGCATTATGAAGTACATAAAGACGGTCGGCAAATTAATCCGCTTTCAGTCAAGCTGCCTGCGGGCCGTAAGCTCGGTGGAAAAATGTTGGCGGCTTTCAATGCATATACCGGACAAGTCCGTCAGGAAGTTGCCGGCGTCGAATTGGAAACGCAGCTGGCAAGTATAAAGTAACATTGTCTATCGTTCGAAAGTAACGAAGCGGCTGTCAGATTAAGCTATAGTTTTAACCACCGTAGGCGAATAGCAGGTCGGTGTTGTTTTGAATAATAAAGCTCTTTTCACATTGTACTTTGTTGTGATGCTCGACGTTGCCGGGCAGGGAATTTTATTTCCGGCCTTAACAACATTGATCATTAATCCGACAAGTCACTTTTTGCCAGAAGGAACAACGGCCTCAACCCGGAACTTCTATTATGGCTTGATCACAGGCAGTTTCTTCTTTTGCTGGTTTCTCGGAGCCACAATGATTGCAAGTTACTCCGATGATGTTGGACGCAAGAAAGCTCTGGTGATCTGCCTGATTGGATCAGCACTCGGCTATATCTTGACAATTATTGGGATTTATTTGCAGAGTATTAGTCTGCTTGTACTCGGGCGGATCATCGCCGGATTTACCGCTGGCAGCCAGTCTGTTTCGCAGGCAGCCATCATTGATATTAGCACCGATGAAAATCGCACCGAGAATCTTGGGCGCCTTGTTGCAGCCTTAGCAGCGGGGCTTGCCTTCGGCCCCATTGTCGGGGGCGTATTCTCCGACAAGACCTTGTGGCCTGAGTTAAATGTCACCGTTCCCGTCTATATTATCACGGCATGCTTGCTCCTAAATCTGATCCTTGTTTTGAAGTATTTTAAGGATGTGCGGGAGACCGATGGAAATTTCACCTTTAACATTTTTTCGGCTTTTACCGAGCTTGCCGCCGCCGCAAAAACACAGGCCATTCGGAATATTTCCATTGTCTTCTTTATCTGTGTTTTCTCGCTCACGCTTTTTTACATCTATTCCATCGTTTACCTCTTTCGAAAATTTGCATTTACGACCATTGAAAACAGTGCGGCAATGTTCGTAATTGGGATCGGCCTCGCCGTTGGCAGCCGATATCTGATCAAACCTCTGGCAGACCGGTTTACGCAAGATAAGATTGTCAGCGGCTCCCTGCTCACCATGGCTCTTTTTCAAGGAATTTTCCTACTCAGTGGCAATGAATACATCGCCGTGGCAAGCATGTTACCGCTATTGATGGCCTATGGGGTTGCCTATACAAACTGCCTGTCGATTTTCTCCGATGCTGTGTCTGAAGACAAACAAGGGTGGGTAATGGGCATATCAATTTCTCTATTCACCTTCGGAGGCGGAGTTGTTTCTATCGCAGGCGAAGAGTTGATGAATATTTTTCTTGAGTTACCATTCCTTCTTTCCATTATCGGAATGGTCATTGCAAGCGCTCTTGCGGTCGGCCTGAAAATACTCCAGCCTTATAAAATACCTGCGTAGATACATAAATACCGATCGAAAAAGGCGGCAGCCATAGCATGGCAACCGCCTTTCTAAATCTTAACGCAAATCGAACTTATGCAGCGTCAGCAAGAACGTTATTAATCATTAGCCCATCCTCACCGGCGGTTACTTTCACTTTTGCACCGTCATCGATATTGCCTTCGAGTATCAGTGACGCCAGCGGATTCTGCAAATACCGCTGGATCACCCTTTTCAAAGGCCGAGCGCCATAAATCGGATCATAACCGCGATTGGCAATCCACTCATAAGCCGACGGATCAAGATCAAGATCAATTCGGCGATCTGCCAGCAATGTCTGCAGATGCTCGAGTTGAATGTCGACAATATCGTTCATATTCTCTCGGCTCAGGCGATGGAAGATGATCTGCTCATCCAGCCTGTTCAAAAACTCCGGCCGGAAAGACGCTCTCACGGTTTCCATTACTTTGTGGCGCACAAGCTCGTCATCCACATCGTCACCGGCGGACATATGTTCACTACCGAGATTGGACGTCAGGATAATAAGTGTATTCTTGAAATCCACCGTCCGGCCCTGACCATCCGTCAAACGACCGTCATCAAGCACCTGAAGCAGAATATTGAAGACATCCGGATGCGCTTTTTCAACCTCGTCAAACAAGATGACCTGATACGGGCGCCGTCGTACAGCCTCCGTAATGACGCCTCCTTGATCATAGCCGACATATCCTGGAGGCGCACCAATGAGACGCGCAACGCTGTGTTTCTCCATAAATTCTGACATATCGACACGGAGCAAGGCATGTTCGTCATCGAACAGGAAGCCCGCCAATGCCTTGGTGAGCTCCGTCTTACCCACACCGGTCGGCCCGAGGAACAGAAATGAGCCAATCGGCTGGTTCGGATCCTGAAGACCCGCGCGGGAACGTCGAACCGCATTGGAAACAGCAACAAGCGCCTCTTCCTGACCGACAACGCGTTTACGAAGCTCTTCTTCCATGTTCAGCAGCTTTTCGCGCTCACCAGAAAGCATCTTATCAACCGGGATACCTGTCCAGCGTGACACGACACCGGCTATATCCTCTTCCTTGACGCTGTCGCGTACAATGGAAGAACCTTCCGCTTCTTCGGCTTCTTCAAGTTGCTTTTCAAGTTCCGGAATAGCACCATAGGCAAGCTCACCTGCGCGTTGCAGGTTCCCCTGCCGCTGAACATTTGCGAGTTCATTGCGTGCCGCATCGAGTTGCTCTTTAACGCTCTGGGCACGATTGAGCTTCTCCTTCTCCATCTGCCAGCTTTCCGTGAGGTCTGCAGACTGTTTCTCAAGCTCAACCAACTCGGTTTTCAACTTTTCAAGACGTTCTTTCGAGGCTTTGTCCGTTTCTTTCTCAAGCGCCGAAGCCTCGATCTTCATTTGCAGAATCTTGCGATCCAGCTCATCGACTTCCTCAGGCTTGCTGTCAACTTCCATACGCCGACGGCTGGCCGCTTCATCCATAAGGTCAATAGCCTTATCGGGAAGGAAGCGGTCCGTGATATATCGATTGGATAAGGTTGCAGCGGCGACAAGAGCACTATCGGAAATCTGCACCCCGTGATGAACCTCGTACTTCTCCTTTAGGCCACGCAGGATGGAAATCGTATCCTCAACGGTCGGTTCGGAGACGAAGACTGACTGGAACCGTCGCGCTAATGCTGCATCTTTTTCGATATATTTGCGGTATTCATCAAGTGTCGTTGCGCCAACGCAATGCAGCTCCCCGCGCGCCAAAGCAGGCTTCAACAGGTTGGAGGCGTCCATCGACCCTTCCGCGGCCCCTGCCCCGACAAGTGTGTGCAACTCGTCGATAAAGAGAATGATTTCGCCGCCCGTTGCAGAAATTTCGGACAGAACGGCTTTAAGCCGTTCCTCAAATTCACCGCGATATTTGGCCCCGGCAATCAACTGCCCCAGATCAAGGCTCATCAGTTTCTTGTCTTTGAGGCTCTCCGGCACATCGCCATTCACAATCCGAAGGGCCAGCCCCTCAATGATGGCCGTTTTACCAACGCCGGGTTCCCCGATCAGGACCGGATTATTTTTTGTCCGTCGAGAAAGCACCTGAATTGTTCGGCGGATTTCTTCATCGCGGCCGATCACTGGATCAAGCTTGCCCTTTTTGGCCGCTTCGGTCAGATCCCGCGCGTACTTATTAAGGGCATCATAGCTTGCTTCCGCCCCACTGCTATCAGCCGTGCGACCTTTACGCAGGTCATTAATCGCCTCGTTCAGACTATTGGGGGTAACCTTCGCATTGTTGAGGATTTTTGCGGACTCCGTTCCCTTTTCCAACGCGAGAGCAAGAAGGAGCCGTTCCGCCGTCACAAAGCTGTCACCGGCCTTATCCGCAAGTTTCTCGGCAGAGGCAAAAACGCGCGCGAGTTCTGGCGACAGGTTAACCTGTCCGGCGCCGCTACCCGTCACTTGCGGAAGTTTGGCCATCGCAGCCTCAATTCCCTGACGCGCAACGCTTGCGTCGCCGCCAGCTTTCGCAATCAGCCCACTCGCCAGTCCTTCTTTGTCATCCAGAAGTACTTTTAAGAGATGTTCAGGCGTCAGTCTTTGGTGGTTTTCACGTAACGCCAATGATTGGGCCGATTGGATAAACCCCTTCGACCGGTCTGTGTATTTTTCAATATCCATGCTCGTCCTCGACACATAGACCGTTGCTTCTTTGCGCGGCTCTATCTGATCCCTAAAAGGCAATCATAACGCGAACCCGCCAACGGCTTCATCACTGATATATATGTGGGCGGATTGAGGGTGATTTCAAGAGAATATTTGAGACTACACACTCCGGGATATTGCATCCAAATGCAAAAGGGAGGTCCGATCCAGACCTCCCCTTTTTATTTATCCAGAAGTTATCTCCAGAAGCCAAAACACTCCTTAATCTGTCGTGTTGGCTTCTTTTGGATCTTCTTCACCAACATTCCTGCTGGATGTTCGACGCCGTAAGGTTCGCGTCCGGCTAACCTTGCGTTTCGGTTTTACCTCGCCGTCTTCTTCGCCATCCGAAGCTTCGGAAGATTTGGGCGCGTCGTTTTCACTCGCAAGTTCAATGACGGGCTGTTCAGTTGTGCCCAGATCAACTACAGGATTGCTTTGAGCTTCATCTTGCTCATTGCTCCCAGAAGCCTGCTCTTCATTATTGCGATTTCTTGCCTTACGCGGCGCCGGTGTTGCGTTTTCATTCTCAGGCGCGACAGGCGTATTTTCGGAACTTTCAACTGGTTGTTTTTCCTTCGGCGGAATCGTATTCGCGGCAATTATCCGGAAATAATGTTCTGCATGCTGGAAATAGTTTTCAGCGGCAACACGATCACCCGAAGTCTGGGCGTCGGTTCCGAGGGCCGTGTATTTATCGTAAACCTGATTTGCTGTTCCCCGGATTTTCCCGTCGGGACCATTGCTGTCATAGTTACGGTTACCGCCATTCTGCCGACGATTGTTTCCTGACCCGGGTCGATTCCCGCCAGAATTCGTTCGTCCGCCACGGGGACGTCTATTACTACTTACTCTCATAACTGCAATGATTCCGCCAATCTAAAGTTCAAAATTTCACTTATTGTAAAATTCTTTCAATTCAGGCACCTGCAAAAAACCCCGCTCGCGCGCTACCAAGATGTCCTTAATCCGGAAGCTCAGGCCTGAATTTTAATTAAATATCGATCATTGACCTTAAGATCAGGTCTTGTTTTTCACATATGATCTCTAGAAAGCCTACAATCTGTTCGCGCAATAATCCAACCTTTTTTTCAAAAAAAATGCGCTAATCACGAAGAAAAGCTGATACGCATCGCTCAATAGCCGCAATATCCCTATGAAATTGCGGCAACGACAGACCTGAATTCTGCATCATTTGCCCAACTTGCTGCGCCTGCTCTATACCGACTTCGAACACTAGTTGCCCATTTGGGCGCAACAAAGTCCGTATATTGGAAAGAATATCACGGTAGCTGCCAAGTCCATCCACACCTCCATCCAGCGCGAGATGCGGCTCAAAATCACGTACTTCCGGCTGAAGCCCCGCCATATCGCGCGTCGGGATGTAGGGAGGATTGCTGATCACAAGATCAAATTTTTCCCCAAGATCGATATCCCAACTGCCGCGATGGAATTCTGTGCGAGCCTCCAAACCTAACCGGCTCGCATTTTTTCGGGCGACGGCAAGGGCGGCATCACTATAATCTATTCCAATACCCGTCGCAGATGGTATCTCGCTCAAAATCGTCAGCAACAAACACCCGCTACCCGTCCCAAGATCCAGTACCCGCCGTGGATTAAATTCTTGGTTTTGCGATGAAAGTACGGCCTCAATCAGGGTTTCACTATCCGGCCGCGGATCCAAAACATCTTTGTTTACCAGAAAATCTAGGCTCCAGAATTCCCGATGTCCCGTCAAATGAGAAAGCGGCTCCCGTGCCGCGCGTCGGGTAATAAGACTATTGAATTTCTTGCGTTCTTCATCTGTGAGGACTCGATCCGGTTCCCGGTAGAGGTAAGTCATTTCTTCACCAAGCACATTTGCTAGAAGCAATGCCGCATCTCGTTTCGCATCGCTTACATCAGATTGCCTCAAAATTTCGCCGGCTTCCAAAACCGCCGATCGAAGAGAAGCTGTCATCTGGTCAACTGCCGCCCTCGATCTCGGCGAGGAGTGCGGCCTGATCCTCAGAGATCAGCGCCTCTATCACTTCGCCAAGAGCTTCGCCTGTCAACACTTTATCAAGCTTATAGAGCGTGAGATTAATCCGATGGTCTGTCACGCGCCCTTGCGGAAAATTATAGGTTCTGATGCGTTCTGATCGATCGCCCGACCCGACCTGCCCTTTTCTCTCTGCGGACCGTTCTGCTGCAAGCGCCGCCCGTTGCGCCTCATAAATGCGGGAGCGCAGCACGCTCATCGCTTTTGCCTTGTTCTTATGCTGGGACTTCTCATCCTGCTGCTGCACAACAATACCGGTCGGAATATGGGTTATGCGCACCGCTGAGTCTGTCGTGTTAACGGACTGCCCACCCGGACCGGACGCGCGAAAAATATCAACCCGGATATCGCTATCGGCAATTTGCACGTCGACCTCTTCCGCCTCTGGCAGCACGGCGACGGTAGCGGCCGATGTATGAATCCGCCCGCCAGTTTCTGTCTCCGGCACACGCTGCACCCGATGTACACCGGACTCAAATTTGAGATTGGCGAAAACATTCCGCCCCGTCACTTTGACGACCACTTCCTTAACCCCGCCAAGATCAGATTCTGAAAAGGACATGGTTTCACATTTCCAGCCCTGACCTTCGGCATAGCGCTGGTACATCCGGTATAGATCGCCTGCAAAAAGCGCCGCCTCTTCCCCGCCAGTACCCGCGCGTATTTCCAGGATCGCGTTTTTCTCGTCCGCGTCATCTTTGGGCAGTAGTTGCAACTTGATGGAATGCTCCAGATCGGGAAGACGGGTTTTAAGCTCCTCAATCTCCAGCTCCGCCATCTCCTTCATTTCCGCGTCTGTGTCTTCGCTGTCGAGCATTTCTTCAAGATCACCGAGTTCACTGCGGGTCGACTGATACTGCTGTATAGCCTCGACCAGAGGCTTTATTTCAGAGTATTCCCGGCTCATGCGGACAAAGTCGTCCGGCGCCACCTCACCCATTTCACCGGACATGGCGGCTTCCAGCTCCTCAGAGCGGGCCTGTATCATTTTGAGCTTATCTTCGGGAAGCATATTTTGACCTTAACTGAGAGCGCCAAGCGCTACGGAAATATCCGACAAAGGGACTTCGCTCTGCTCGCCCTGATCTAGATCGCGAAGCGTGCAGACGTTTCGGGCAAGTTCATCCTCCCCGATCAGTACCGCCGCACGGGCATTTAATTTATTGGCCCGCTTCATGCGTTTCCCGACATTGCCCTTAAAGGCCATTTCAATACAAAGCCCGTCCTGCCGCAGTTGATGCGCTAGCTTCGCCGCAACGGACTCCGCAGCTTCTCCGACAGGCACAATGGCAACGGGACGTATAGATGCCGGTACATTCTCGATCAACATGGCAAGACGTTCTATTCCGCCAGCCCATCCAATGCCAGGAGTTGATTTGCCGCCAAGCGTCTCAATCAGCCCGTCATAGCGACCACCCGCAATCACCGCCCCTTGCGCGCCAAGCGCTGTGGTCACGAATTCAAAAGCAGTATGTGTATAATAATCAAGACCGCGGACCAAGCGCCGATTGAGTTCATACTCGATCCCGAGAAGCGATATTCCTTCCAGCACTTCGGCGAAAAACTCACTCGAATAACTATTGAGATAGTCGTTGAACAGGGGCGCCTTTTCGACAAGGACCCGGTCGCCCTTGTCCTTACTATCAAGAATACGAAGCGGATTCCGCTCCAGCCGTTCCAGACTGTCTTTCGACAAGTTCGATTTATGATCGCTGAAATATTCGACAAGCGCCGTACGATATGCCTGACGGCTTTCCTGATCGCCGAGGGTATTAATCTCTAAGCTACAATGTTCCAGGACGCCCAGCGCTTTAAGGATCGAGGCACCAACGGCGATCACTTCTATGTCCGCCTTGGCCTCCGCCGCGCCTATGCATTCCACATCAATCTGGTGGAACTGCCGTTGCCGTCCTTTCTGCGGACGTTCATAGCGAAACATCGGACCCGCTGCGAACACCTTAAATGGGACATTCTGCTGTAATCCATTACTTATAAAAGCGCGGCAAATTCCGGCGGTGTATTCGGGCCGCAACGTCATACTTTCCCCGCTCCGGCTTTCAAAGGAATACATTTCCTTCGAAACAACATCGGAGCTCTCGCCCATCGTCCGTGCAAAAACTTCTGTGAACTCAAAGATCGGCGTGGCCATTTCCGCATAACCAAAGCGCGCCGCCATTTCCCGCGCCGTTTTCCGCACATGTGCATGGCGCGCAAAATCCTCAGGCAACAGGTCATGGGTGCCGCGGACTGGCTGTGGTAATGACACGTCTTTTCTCCGTCTAGTAAATTCTTCTAAGGTGAGGTCAAGCGATGCGCTTGGCAGTGTGGGATTCAGTCATATCACCGCTATCGTTCAAGGCCTCCAACTCGGCGGCTTTTGCTTCGACCAGTTCGACAATATGATCCACCATATCCCCAGTCGCCACTTTATGATCCGTAACGCCGCTCAAGTAAACCATATGATTATCCTTACCGCCGCCTGTCAGACCGATATCAGTCTCCCGTGCCTCTCCCGGGCCATTCACGACACAGCCAATAATCGAGAGGGTAAGCGGTGTGTGAATATGGGCCAGCCGCTCTTCAAGCAATTCAACTGTCTTGATTACAGGAAAGGCCTGCCGCGCGCAGGACGGACAGGAAATAATCGTGACACCCCGTCGGCGCAGTCCCAGGCTTTTCAGTATTTCATAGCCTGCCTTGATTTCCTCAACCGGATCGGCCGAAAGGGACACTCGGATTGTATCGCCAATCCCCGACCAGAGCAGCATGCCAAGACCGATAGAGGATTTCACCGTACCGGATGACAATCCGCCGGCTTCAGTAATACCTAAGTGGAGCGGATAGTCACATACCTCCGCCAGCCCCTGATAGGCCGCAACAGACAGGAAAACATCGGATGCTTTCACGCTGATCTTGAAATTAAAGAAGTCGTTGTCCTCAAGAATGCGAGCGTGGTTCATTGCCGATTCCACCATCGCTTCCGGGCAGGGTTCGCCATATTTCTCCAACAGCTCACGCTCAAGGCTTCCGGCATTCACCCCAATCCGCATGGAGCAGTTATGATCTACAGCCGCCTTCACCACGTCGCGTACGCGATCGGCCGATCCGATATTACCGGGGTTGATCCGGAGACATGCCGCGCCGGCCTCCGCCGCCTCAATGCCGCGTTTATAATGGAAATGGATATCCGCAATAATGGGAACGCTCGTCTCCCGGACAATTTCTTTCAGCGCTGCCGTGCTCGCCTCATCCGGACAGGAAACCCGGACCATGTCCGCGCCGGCCTCTTCCAGCGCATGAATCTGCCCAATAGTCGCCTTGGCGTCGGACGTCAGAGTATTGGTCATTGACTGTACGGTTATCGGCGCATCTCCGCCAACAGGCACATCGCCGACAAAAATCTGGCGCGATTTCCGGCGGATAATCTCTCGGTAAGGTCTGATGCTCATGGGATCATACTTTTTAAATTAGCGGCAAAAATGCCGCAGTCGCGAATTTCGCCTAAAATGGCTGCAAATCGCAGAAATTACAAGTGATACAATTGTCGCCGATTTTTCAATCCGAAAACTGCGGCTATTGCAAACCGGTATTCACGAGCAAGCTCTCCGCAACCAACGGAACTTCGCGTAAAATTGTTCCCGCCCCACCGAGGGCCTTGATCTCTTTGCCGTCAACCCGGATTTCAAGCCCGCCCGCATTTCCCGTAGTAAGGATAAAACCCGGTGCATTCGGCGCCATATAAACATCGCCAGGCTTAAGCACTCTTGAGAGCACCGGCTTTTCATCCGTTGCCTTCACTTCAACCCAGCTTTCCTCTGTCGCGCGGACAACCACGCGGGCGTCCGTATTTTCAACACCAAATGTCCGAGGTAACGGATTTTCGGGCGTATCTGCTGTCTGAAATTGCGCGGCGGCGGCCGTGTCCAACCTGTCCTGTGGATAGTTCGCTGGAGTTTCCGTTGCGGGTTGAGTCGTTTCCGGGGCAGCGGCCTGTTGTTCCACTGGTTCTGCCACGGTCGCCGTTGGTGTGTTGCTGGTTACGGGATCTTGCTGTAGCTCCGCCACCGGCGTTGTTGTCGTTTCATCTTCTGTCTTAGGGGGATCTATCTCCGCCGTTTCTTCCAGCGATGAAGGCGCAATGTTTATATCCGATGCTATGGCAGTCGCCGTATCTTCCACAATCTCCGTCTCCGGGACTGCCAGCGTATTCGATCCTTCAGGATTTTCTATTGCGACGCCCTCTTCCGCCATCGCTTCATTCTCGCTTAACGCTGCGACACTTTCAGTTTCAGAAGTAGTATTTTCCACGTCTTTGTTTTCAGGGGCTGCTATTGACGCAATAGCGGGAGTTTCGGACGAGTTTTCCGGACCTTTCAATGCCCTATCGCGATCGGGCTCATTTGCTGTATTTTGAGACTGTATATCTTCAAGATCTCGAATTTTGCTCGCCAGATGTTCTGGCAACTCTGCCACTCTCTCGAAATCAAGGCTTTCGCTTTCCTGATATAAAAACCAACCAGCCAGCAGGACCAGTGCGACGACAAATGTCCCCAGCATAATACCTGCTCCCGGAATACGCCCGCCGGAAGAAGGCTCTGGAAAGGCAAGGGATTGCACATGTATTCCTGCACCTTCCTCATTCTTATAGAGCTCGACAATCGCCACCGCATCAAGATCGAGTAAATTCGCATAGGATCGCAAAAACCCTGTGACAAATGTCTGTCCAGGAAGGCTATTGAAGTTACCCTCCTCCAGCGCATGAACCTGACTTGCGCGAAGTCGCAGAATATCCGCGACCTGATGCAGGGAAAGCCCTTTTGCTTCACGCGCATCACGCAGTTGAGAACCAACAGAATGCGGGCCATCCTCCGCTTCTGGCTGGTCGTTATTTTCTTCAGGGGTCTTTAACGACAGCCTTGTTTTCTTGGACGCATTTCTGCCGAACAGGTTAGGCTGGGTTACGACATCTCGTCGGTTGCTGTCTTTCACCATAATGGAACGCCAAATTACCGTTTATTAACTCGTCTCAACAGCTTATTCGCCATTATCGGCGAAAATAAGGAAAGTTCAATCTCTATATTATTATTGAATGATCACGGGCAAAGGCGCGCAATTGATCACGTACTGAATGATCCCGGGATTGACAAAGCCCGCGGACAAAATTCTGCAATTTATTGATATCTGCACTCAACGCCATCTCCTTCACCCGCCCCAGAGTTTCAGACGACATGGAAAAATTCCGATACCCCAAGCCGAGCAAAGCCATCGCTTCCAGAGGGCGACCGGCAATATCTCCGCATATGGAAAATGGCTTTCCCGCCTGCTCGCAATGCTCCGCGATATTACGCAAAAGTAACAAAAGGCTAGGGCTCAGTGTGTCATAGCGATCGCTTATCTTCGGATTACCGCGGTCAACCGCAAAAAAGAACTGCATCAGGTCATTTGATCCAACAGAAATGAAATCTACTTCTTTCAACAGGTGCGGCAGTTGCCAAACAATTGAGGGAACCTCAATCATGGTACCAACATTTACCTTCGTCGGCGGCCCGGCTTTGCGTTGCACAGCGCGCTCTAACTCCTTATTGAGGATTGCCTTAGCCTCAACAAACTCAGCCACTTCCGCAATCATCGGAAACATAAGCGACAGCTCGCGTCCAGCCGCAGCCTGAACCAGAGCCCTAAGTTGACTTCTTAGCAAAGCGGGACGATCAAGCCCGATCCGAATAGCGCGCCAGCCAAGCGCCGGGTTTTCTTCAGGCTTGGTTTTAAGATATGGCAGAAGCTTGTCTCCACCGATATCAAGCGTACGAAAAACAACTGGCTTTCCGTCCATCTTGTCCAGGACACGCGAATAAAGCTCCGTCTGTTCGTCGACCTTCGGCATCTGCGAACGAACCATAAATTGCAGCTCGGTTCGAAACAGACCAATTCCATCGGCACCAAGCTCCGGGAAATGATCGATATCGATGAGCAGCCCGGCATTAACATTCAAACTAAGCGGCACCCCATCCTTAGAAATATTCGGTTTGTCACGAAGAGCCGCATATTTTGCCTGCTGTTGTGCACGCTGACGCTGGCTTCGAGAGAAAGCCTGCTGGACATCATCTCCGGGGCGCAGGAATACCTGACCATGCTCCCCATCGACGAGCATCAAATCTCCTTGCTCCACATTTTCTCGCACATCCGCGCACTGGCCAACTACCGGAACACCAAGAGCCCGCGCCACGATCGCAACATGGCTGGATCGAGTCCCTTCTACCAGCACAACAGCTTTCAGGCGGCGGCGATCATAGTCGAGCAATTCGGCCGCCCCCATGTTCCGCGCGACCACGACCGTATCTTTTTCTAGATTTCGCCGATCAATTTGTGAACGCCCGTCCAGATGAAGATAAAGCCGATTGGCAAGATCTTCGAGTTCCGATAACCGCTCGCGAAGGTACGGGTCAATGATTTCCTTCATCCGTGCGCGAGTATCGTCCTGAACGCGCTTGATCGCGGCCTCCGCGGTTAGACCGGTGTTAACTGCCTCCCGCAATTTTTTTAGCCAGCCCTTATCATGGGCAAACATTTTATAGGCTTCAAAAATTTCCTTGGATTCATCCTTGAAGAGAGTATTCGTGGCAACGAGTAACTTATCGACCGAGCTTTGCAGGGCATTAACAGCAGAATCTAACCTGGCAAGCTCTTTTGCACGATTGCTTGAGATAGCATGAACGACCTCGATCCGGGGTTCATGAAGCAGGGCGATGCCGGCGCCAAGCCCTTCCGCCAACACCCGCCCATTAATATGGTGAGGTAAGGTTGCATTTCCGGCAGCATCCGAAAATTCTGTCGCCGCGACCATCTGTTCGGAACTGACCAGCTCCGCTACGACCATGGCAACGGTCTGCAGCGCCTCTACTTCCTCATCAGTGTAGGATCGCCGTGTTCTGTTCTGTACCGCTAGTACGCCGATAACCCGTCCGCCGCGCAGGATAGGCGTACCAAGGAGGGAATGATATTCTTCCTCCCCTGTTTCCGGGCGATACGCAAATTGCGGATGCGACTGCGCATCAGATAGATTGAGAGGTCGTGCACGCGCGGCGATATCACCGACGAGACCTTCGCCAAAGCGCAGGCGAGTGTGATGAACGGAATTTTGTTTGAGGCCTTCAGTCGCGTAAAGTTCGAGCACATCCCCTGCCCGACGCAAGTAGCAGGAGCAAACCTCGGCGATCATATTACTGGCGATCAGTCGGACAATTTCATTTAGACGCTGTTCCGCATCTCCCCTCCCCGCCATAACCTGATGGAGTTTGCGTAGCAGCAATCTCGGCGCACTGATCCCCAGACCGCTCATTTATGAACTGTCCCTTTGATCTCCATGATTTTCGAAAGAGTCACGCGCCTGACTCACGAGTTCTTCCATAATCTCCTCGATTGATTGTTCTTTCTTGACCATGCCGACGCTCTGGCCTGCCATGACAGATCCAAATTCAACATCACCATCAATAACTGCCCGGCGCAAGGCTCCCGCCCAGAAATGCTCGATAGCAAGCTGGGCCGTTTCCAGGTCCATTTCGCCTGACTTATATTTTGCGATCATCTCATGTTGCGTTTCTATGAATTTCTTGCCGCCCTCATTGTTGAGCGCTCGGACAGGAATTACAGGAAACAACGGATCAACCTGCACCGTCGTCACGGCATCGCGAGCATTCGCCCGCATGAAGGCCTTCTTGAATGCCGGATGAGCAATGGATTCATTTGAACAAACAAACCGGGTGCCTAGCTGGCAACCAGCCGCGCCCATCCTAAGATAGGTAGCGATTGCCTCACCGCGGCCAATGCCGCCCGCAACAAAAACAGGAACGTCTGTAATATTCGGCAAAATTTCCTGTGCCAGAACACTTGTCGAAACTGGTCCAATATGACCACCCGCCTCCATCCCCTCAATGACCAGCGCATCAGCGCCAGTGCGGATAAGCTTTTTCCCGAGCGCTAAGGTTGGTGTAAAACAAACGGTTTTCGCGCCACCTTCCTTGATTTTTAGAATGGTTTCTTTTGACGGCACTCCACCAGCGAGAACCACATGGCCCACATTAAGCGCCAAGCAAACATCAACCAGTTTATCAAGGTCCGGATGCATGGTAATCAGATTAACGCCGAAGGGTTTATCGGTTAGCGCCTGCGTTGCCTTGATTTCCGCTTCCAGAAGATCGGGCGTCATGGCCCCACAGGCGATAACGCCAAACCCGCCGGCATTAGAGATTGCGGCCACAAGGTTCCGCTCAGAGACCCAGGACATTGCCCCGCCAAGTATAGCGTATTTCGTTCCAAGAAACTCACAACCGCGCGCCCAGCCAGCGTCCAGCTGTTCCGCGCCATTTATTACAAGATCACCCATATTAATCCGCATCCAGTCCAAAGGCCGTGTGCAAGGTTCTTACGGCTAGCTCTGTATATTCCTCGGCCAAGAGGACACTCACTTTGATTTCAGAAGTCGAGATAACCTGTATATTGATCCCCTTCTCTGCCAGAGCGGCAAACATCGTTTTGGCTACGCCCGCATGGCTGCGCATTCCCATACCGACGATAGAAACCTTGACGACATTCGAGTCCGGGACAATCGCCTTGCAAGAAACTTCGCCTTTAAGCTTCTCCAGCACGCTCATGGCCTGATCGATCTCTTTCTGGCCAACCGTGAAGGTCAGGTCTGTTGCCCGACCATCTTCCGATACGTTCTGGACAATCATATCGACATTGACATTCGCATCCGCCAGCGTCCCGAAGACCAGCGCCGCCACACCCGGTCGATCTGCAACCTGCTGCAGTGTTACCTTGGCTTCGTCACGAGTGTAGGTAACGCCGCTTACAACCTGATGTTCCACAATATCTTCCTCATCTACAACCAATGTTCCAGGTTTATCTTCGAAACTGGACAGCACCTGCAACTTCACCCGATGCTTCATCGCCATCTCGACAGATCGCGTTTGCAGAACCTTTGCGCCGAGGGACGCCAGTTCGAGCATTTCCTCATAAGTAATTTTATCAAGTTTCGCTGCTTTTGTCGCGATCCGCGGATCGGCGGTATAGATACCGTCAACGTCTGTATAAATATCACATCGATCGGCATCCAGTGCAGCGGCCAATGCCACTGCCGACGTATCAGAGCCACCTCGACCAAGGGTGGTAATGCGATTGTCAGTGCCAACACCTTGAAAGCCTGCACAAACGGCCACCTGCTTCTCGGCAAAGCGTTTAATAATTTCGCTACAATCGATACTCTCAATCCGTGCTGCGCCATGAACTGCATTCGTTTTTACAGGAACCTGCCAGCCAAGCCAGGACCGGGCCGAAATTCCGAGATCCTGCAGCGCAAGTGACAAAAGGCCGATGGTAACCTGCTCTCCACTGGAAACAACGACGTCATATTCCCGGGCGTCATGCAGACTGGAAATTTCAGATACGAGCCCGACGAGCCGATTAGTATCACCCGACATAGCTGAGACAACCACTGCTACTTCATGGCCGGCGTCTACTTCTCGCTTTACTTTGCGCGCAACATTCTTGATCCGCTCTACCGTACCAACAGAAGTGCCGCCAAATTTCATTACCAGCCGTGCCATGGCCGCATTACCTCTCCCCCGCCTGTCGCGAGGGCCTAAATATTATCTAGAAGTCACAATTACCCTTTGGTCTTAAAGGAGCGTATACTTATACTTAACAAGGGGTGCGGGGCAAGCACTGCGATGGTTTTTATTGTAAAAGAACAACTTTTATTAAGGCATATAACGACGAGGTAATTATGGATAACACAGTCAAGGCGAAATCAGTAGATCCGGCAGAAATTGCCAATTTCGCCGCGATGGCGGATGAATGGTGGGATGAAAACGGCAAGTTCAAACCACTTCACAAGTTCAATCCGATTCGGATCGGCTACATCCGTGATACTGTAATTGACCATTTCCGCCTGCAAACAGATGATGCCATTGTCAAGCTGAAGCCCTTTCAGGGATTGCGTATCCTTGATATCGGATGTGGAGGCGGCTTACTGTCTGAACCGATGGCGCGCCTCGGCGCGGATGTCGTCGCGGCGGACGCGTCAGAGAAAAATATTCAGATTGCAAAAGTGCATGCGGAAAAATCCGGCCTGCAAATCGATTATCGGCACACAACAGCCGAGGATCTTGCGGACGCAGGGGAGCAGTTTGATGTCATCTTGAATATGGAAGTGATAGAGCATGTCGCCGATATTGAAGGTTTTATTGAGGCCTGCTCCACCATGCTCAAGCCCGGCGGTATCATGTTTATTGCGACATTGAACCGCACGGCCAAGAGCTTTGCCTTCGCAATTGTCGGTGCAGAGTATGTCCTCCGCTGGCTGCCCAAAGGCACGCATAACTGGAAAAAATTCTTGAAACCATCCGAAGTTGCACGGCTTGTTCGCAATAATAATCTATCCGTCCGCGATATTTCCGGTGCAACCTACAATCCTTTTGAAAATCGCTGGCACTTGAGCATGGATCTCAGTGTCAATTACATGATTGCTGCAGCAAAATTGTAATAACCCCTTGTAAATCCTGATTGACCCGCCAATGCTATATGCCTTATTTGGGTGTGCTTTTTAACGAAGAGATTTCTTATGGCATTGAAAAAATCCCCCCTCGCGCCCGGGGCATTTCCTGACTTACCGGAAATTTCTGGTGTTAGATTTGCAAGTGGCAACTCCGGTATGCGCTATAAAGGGCGCGACGATGTCATGCTGGCAGAGTTTGACCCCGAGACAACTGTTGCTGGCGTCTTCACGAAAAATGCCATGCCCGGTGCTCCCGTTGACTGGGGACGGAAAATACTTCCCGCGGGACAGGCACGCGGACTTGTTGTTAATGCTGGAATAGCGAACGTCTTTACCGGTGCTGCAGGCAAAAAGACGGTGGAAGATACCGCCGCCACCGCCGCACAATTGCTGAACGCCTCACCTGAACATATCTACGTTGCCTCCACGGGTGTGATCGGCGACCTTGTTCCGACCGAGAAAATCACAAATCTGCTACCTCGCCTCGCAGAAGACCTTTCAGCGGATGCCGGCGAAGCCGCCGCGAATTGCATTTTAACAACTGATACATTTGCGAAAGGCGCTGTCGCTACCGCAAAAATTGGTGACAGGTTAGTTACGATTAGCGGCTTTGCTAAAGGATCAGGCATGATCGCCCCCGATATGGCGACGATGCTTGCTTTTCTGTTTACAGACGCGGCGGTCCCTGCGCCAATCCTTCAGCAGCTATTGAGCGAAGCGAATGAGAAAAGCTTTAATTGCGTCACGGTCGATTCTGATACGTCAACAAGCGACACTGTTCTGGTTTTCGCTACCGGACGTGCGCAGAACGAAATACCCGCAACCGCGATGGATGGCAGCCTTGGCGACTTTAAACGCGCCTTGCTTGATGTGATGGCAAACCTCGCCCAGCAAGTTGCGAGAGACGGCGAAGGGGCCAGCAAGTTTATTACCGTCAAAGTCACCGGCGCAGAAAGCGATGCATCGGCCAAGACAATTGCGCTGGCCATTGCGAATTCCCCTCTGGTGAAGACGGCTATCGCGGGTGAAGATGCCAACTGGGGCCGGATTATCATGGCTGTGGGAAAATCAGGAGAAAAAGCCAATCGCGACAAAATGAGCCTTGAAATCGGAGGTGTTATCATTGCCGAAAATGGCGCTCGCGCCACGACATATCAAGAAGAAGACGTCATACCTCACATGACAGGCACGGAAATCGAGATAGACGTTGATGTAGCGGTCGGCGACGGAAGTGCCTTCGCTTGGACCTGCGATCTCACCCATGGTTATATCGAGATCAATGCCGATTACCGAAGCTAATCCGATGATGACTTCCAGACCGACAATCCTCGTGGCCGCCGTCGCCCTTGTGGATGATGAGAATCGCGTCCTCATTGCCCAGCGCCCCGAAGGCAAGAGTATGGCCGGGCTTTGGGAATTTCCGGGAGGCAAGGTTGAGCCCGGGGAAACACCAGAGATCGCTCTGATCCGTGAACTACAGGAAGAACTCGCCATCGATGTGACGGAGGCCTGCCTTGCCCCCTTTACTTTCGCCAGCCATCTTTATGAGAAATTCCATCTATTGATGCCGCTTTATGTTTGTCGCCGCTGGCACGGCATACCAAGTCCGGCGGAAGGGCAAACCCTTAAATGGGTGCGCGCCAATCGGCTTAATGAGTATGAGATGCCGCCAGCCGATGTCCCGCTGATCGCGATGCTGCGAGATTTACTTTAAGACAAACGGTCGATTAGAGCAGAGAATCAAAAAGGTCGGCATTTGGACTTTCTCCTCATCCAAAAGCCGACCCGAGCAACCTAACTCTCCCTAAAAAGAGCCAGAACTCCGGGCAGGCACCAACTCACCCGTCGTTCCTTCTAGGTGTACAAAGGAAATTACAAACAAAAATGCTTGCTATGGCAACTGTTTTTATTGCCACTAGTGGTCAGGTTAACCCTTCGCCTTTTGAAGTTGCCGTGCCACTTCTAGAATAAGATCTCGAGTTTCTTCATACATATCAATGGATAGGTCTGTATATTCCTGGGTCGGTTTCACTAGGGTGCGACGGAGATCATTCTCATCTCTTTCAAGCACGACCTGTTCTTTCGTCACCATTTTTTGAAGGGTTTTTTGCAGGCTGGAACGGCCAAGGCCTGTAACCGAAGCCAGTGTTTCCAGATCAATCTCCTTCTGAGTGATACGACGATAACTAAGCGCCAAGCCAACAAGATAACGATTTTTTGATGGCTCGGGATCCCGTCGCGCCCGAATGGTCCGAATTTCAGCCCAGAAATCGCTCAGAACCCTATACTCTTCGGCGTTTAATTTCCGCCCACCCAGAATTTCTTCAATTGTACGCATATAAACACCGCTCGTGATCAGACATTGCATTAAATATGGATAACACTATCCGGTCACTTAGCTGCGAATCACAACCGTTACCAAGTAAAATATTTCTTTTGTCGCATTCCGGAAAAGTTACTTTTCCAAATAATCCCTGAGATTAGCCTTCGCACTACCGCGAGCAATCGGCTTTTGCTGGCTTTCATGGGGTGCCCAGCCAGACATATAGATAATCTGGAATGTCGCAGGAATGCGCCCATCCGCATCCGCATAATTCTCAATATACAGTTCCGCGGTACGGAGCATTATCCGACGCTGTGTAAAATGTTTCTGCCGCGAGATGAGAGCGTTTGTTTCTCCCAAGCCGCGCAACTCATGCATCAACGCAAAAGGATGTTCATACTTCAGCGTTATTAAATCAGTATCCGTGACCGGAAGGGCCAAACCAGCCCGCTGAAGCAGGGACCCGGCATCCTTGATCTCGGTAAAGGGGGAAATACGAGGACTAACACCGCCCGTGATTTCAGATTCCGCCTCGATCAGACAGGCCTTCAACTCCTGTAAACTTTCAATTCCAAACAGCGCCCCAAGAAAAAGCCCGTTTGGTTTCAGCGATCTTGCCGCTTGTGACAGCGCACCGGGCAGGTCATTCGTCCAATGAAGACCAAGGACACTACCCACAAGATCGAATGAGTTTTCCTTGAACGGAAGAAATTCTTCATCGGCCACAATGGCAGCGTTTGTCGCGTTATCCAGCATTGCCTCTGTAAGGTCGGTACGAATAACCCTGTCCGCCTTTTTCATCGCAATTAGCTTTTCACCGAACACACCATCCCGTCCGCCAAGATCTAGCGCGAGACTGAAGGAATGATTGATATCGAGTAGCCGTTCCGCGAGCCGTTCCGCCACTTCGTTGAATAAAAATCGGTGATGCGGCCAATCGAGCTCAGCCGCGCGACGACGATGCTCAGCGACCAGTGTGCGATCAAAAAGGATCTGTTCAGGTGGAAGATGTGGTATTGTTCTTTTCATTTTGCGTTTATGGCACCTTCACTCTGCGGAAACAATCATGGACATAAATTAGCAAGTTTTTCGAACCAACTAATCATATTGATTTGATCATATTTGCCTTATACTCTCGGATATGAGCCTCTCCGCCACTACGCGCCTACTCACGCAGCTACAGAAAACGGCCCTGGACGCAATTTTCCCGCCAGGATGCGTTAGCTGTGCAGAACCGATTGATACACCTAGCAATCTATGTGGTCGCTGCTGGCCGGAGATGACATATATATCCGCACCCTATTGCGATATATGCGGCTTCCCGTTTGAGTATGATGCAGGCGATGGCTTCGTTTGCGCGACTTGCCTTAGACAACCACCTGTGTTTGCAAGAGCCCGCGCCGTCCTTAAATATGATGACGCAAGCCGAGACATGATCCTGGGATACAAGCATTCTGACCAGACAAATCGCGCGCCAACCTTTGCAAACTGGATGTCGCGCGCTGGGGCTGAACTCATCAACGACTGCGACGTCATTTGCCCTGTTCCCTTGCATCATAAAAGACTGATCAAGCGCCGCTTTAACCAATCGGCCCTGCTGGCAGGTGAAATCGGAAAACTTAATGACAAGCCGGTCATTCATGATTTACTCACGAGAAAACGCCCTACAAAATCCCAGGGAGGATTGAGCGCAAAAGCACGCCTGCGGAATGTACGGGGTGTGTTTGAAATTACTCCCGCCCGAAAAAACTCACTGGACGGAACAGTCGTGCTATTGATCGATGATGTTTTAACTACTGGTGCGACTGTCAACGCCTGTAGCAGGAGCCTCATAGAGGGAGGTGCTGCAAAAGTTGATGTTCTGACCTTCAGCCGGGTTGTTCGCGCCTCAAACACGGCTATATAGTACGAACAAGGGCGCGTAAAATTCTCTTAAGTAAAGAAGTAACCCATGAAAAATGTTGAAATATATACAACGATGTTTTGTCCCTTCTGCTCGCGTGCGAAGAAGCTACTCAAAAGCAAAGGCGTGAATTATAAAGAGATAGATGTCACAGTCGCGGGCGATCTTCGCGAAGAAATGACAAAGCGCGCGGGCGGCGCATATACTGTCCCGCAGATATTTGTCGATGGCGATCATATTGGCGATAGCGACTATATCCATATGCTTGATGCAAATGGAAAACTTGATAAAGTTTTGGGGATTAACTGACCCCGAAGGGAGAGAAAGATGTCATCGTTTACGGCAGCATGCGTGCAAATGACGAGCAAGGGCAACGTTCAGGAAAACCTTTATCTTGCGACGGCCCTGATTAGAGAGGCCGCAAGCGCCGGAGCGGACTTTATCGCAACGCCTGAGGTTACCAACATGCTGGAACCTCATAAGTCAGAAGCCCGTGCCAAGGCCCAATTTCAGGAAAATGATATCACCCTCAAGGCTTTTCGTGCCCTCGCGGAAGAAACTGGAAAGTGGATTCTCGCAGGTTCCCTTGTGATCAAAAACCCGGATGATGATCGCCTCGCCAACCGCTCTTTCCTGATACGCCCTGACGGGGACATAGCGGCGCAGTATGACAAGATCCATATGTTCGACGTAGAATTGGATACAGGAGAATCTCACAAAGAAAGTCGTGCTTATGCACCGGGCGATGCGGCACAACTGGCTGAAACGACGTGGGGCATGTTTGGAATGTCAGTCTGCTATGATGTGCGCTTTCCTCATTTGTACCAAAAACTTGCCCTTGCCGGCGCGGGTGTGTTGACAGTGCCGGCGGCCTTTACCGCAACGACGGGAGAAGCACATTGGCATATCCTTCTCCGCGCCCGGGCAATTGAAAACGGTGCGTTTGTGATAGCCCCGGCTCAATGCGGCCAGCATACAGAGAAACGACACACCTATGGCCACTCATTGATTATCGACCCATGGGGCAAGATTCTGGCGGAAGCCGGAGAAGAACCCGGGTTTGTTACGGCTGAGATCAACATGGCAGAGGTCACCAGACGGCGGCAACAAATCCCGAATTTGCGAAATATCCGGGATTTTTCCATGCACGCTCCTGACTCGGTTGCGGACGCAGCAGAATAGCCCTACTCAATCGGCTTTCGGGCGACGATGGATTGACGGCAAGCAGGGGTTGGCACGTCTACGCGCCCCTCGAAAAAATCAATTACATTGAGGTCACGACTAAAAACCTCAGCAAGCTCTCCCGGCGCTAATAGGAAATCTGGATTGCTCGGGCGACCGAATTTTTCATTCCCCCGTGCAAATGTGTCATATAGTAAAATTCCGCCCGGTGATAGCGCCGCTGCGATATCGGCAAACAATGGTCGCCAAAGATAATTGACTACAACAATACCCGCAAAAGAACCGTTAGAAAATGGCCAACTATTGTTTTCCAGATCAGCCTGGACAATCGAGAGGCCTTCCCGCCCCTCATAAGCCGCGACAGACGATGTGTCGATGTCAACGGCAGTCACCTTATAGCCGGTCTCAAGCAGATAAAGGCTATGTCGCCCCCCGCCGCAAGCAAGATCCAGTACTGGCTTTTCCTTTGGTATCAGCTGCGCATATTTCTCGATCCAAGGTGATATAGCCCGCATGAAACTCCCTTTTCAAACCGATAAGGACTTGTGTTTAACTGGAAAACGATTATCTCTTAATACGTACGGGATTTTCGTTTACATAACAAATTTTGCGAATGATAAAATACGATCTTAGATGTGAAAACGCCCATGTTTTCGAGGCATGGTTTAAGAACAGCGCCACTTATGACGAGCAGGCTGGCGTTGGGGATATTGTGTGCGCCGTGTGCGGATCCACCCACATTGAGAAAGCACCGATGGCTCCTGCCGTTCCGCGCAAAGGCACTTCTTCCCTCTCTAAACGCGAAGAAACAGCAAAGGCAGAAGCGAATAAAACCGCTATTGCTATGACGGCGCTTCGGCAGCTTCGGCAGCTTCGCAAAAACGTAGAAGAAAATTTTGATTATGTCGGCCCCCGTTTCGCGGAAGAGGCTCGTAAAATACACTATGGTGAAGTTGAGCAACATGGCATCTACGGAGAGGCCACGCCCGAGGAAAGCAGTGAACTCCGCGAAGAAGGTGTAGAGGTTGCCGAAATACCTTGGCTACCGACGACCGATGCCTGAACTTTTATACAGATCAAAATAAAAAGGCCCGGAAAGTTCCGGACCTTTTGAATGAAACGGGAAACTATAAAGCGGACTATTCAGTCTTGGTTTCTTCCGTTTTGCTTTCTTCCTTATTGCCGTCTTCTTTCGCTTTTTCTTCTTCAGTCGGCGACATCAGAATAATTGAGGCATCCGCCTTCAATTCTTCAAGCAACTTGTCGATAACAGAGCTACTGGCCTTCGAGCGCAATTCCGCCTCTTTCTCCTCAAAGGATGGAGCTTCCGTACTCCGCTTGTCTTCAGATTTGATGACATGATATCCGAACTGTGTTTTCACCGGGGTCTTTGTATACTCCCCGGGGTTTAGGCCAAAAGCGGCATCAGCAAATTCCGGCACCATGCTTCCTTTTGTGAAATAACCTAGGTCGCCGCCATTGGGACCGGACGGACCAGTTGAATATTCCTTCGCAAGCTCCTCGAAATTGCCGCCATCATCGAGCAATTTAATCATGTCATTAGCTTCTTCTTCAGTCTTGAGCAGAATATGCTTGGCATGAAGCTGTTCTTCGGGCGTAAAATCGGCAACGCTCTTGTTGTACTCTTCTTTTAAAAGCTCGTCTGTTACCAGTTCATCAATCTTGCTCGTGATGTAAAACTCCTGCATCAACTGATTGCGAACCGTGTCCATACGATCCTTAAACTCTTTCTGGTCTCCCATTTTTTCTGCTTCGGCAGCTTGGGAAATTACTTCCATGCTAATCATTTGCTGCAGCAATTGATCCTTAATGAATTCCATTGGTGCCTGACGATACTGCGCCGGCAATGAGGCGTAGAGCGCCTGAACATCCGACGACGTGATATTCTTGCCGTTCACCGTTGCCAGAACTTCACTGTCGGTCTCAGCTGATTTTTCGTCAGCTTTCATCTCTGCGGTCTCAGAGGCAATCATTTCAGCACCAGGCAATGAACCTCCTTGCGCGCCAACGTAATAGCCAATAACCAGGCAGAGCACTGCAACAACGGCCAGTGAAAAATAATGCAATGATTTCATAATTTTAAAATCCTAATTTGTATTTACGCACTCGAATGAGCCAAAGCGGCTTTCCTGCGCGCCAAGAGTTCAAGCGAATATAGTAATATTTCACATCAGAACAACCTTTCTTCCGGCGGGAGGATTTTTTTCCTTATTTTTGCCATCAAATACGGTGCTTTTCGCCTCTAGCGCGCCGGATAGATTGACATGGCCGCGCTGGCCCCTTATCTGTCAGCATATCCTTTAAAATAGTTTTTTCCTGATAGAAGAGACTATGTTTACATTATGCCTGCGCAAAATCGCGTATCCAGAAAAGCAACCCACGACTGGAGTTTAGTCAGATATGTTCGGTTCTATTGCCAAGAAGTTGTTCGGATCACCGAATGACAGGGCTCTTAAGGTCGTTCGAACCAAAGTTGACGAGATCAATGCGTTTGAGGAAAAAATCAAGCCATTGAGTGACGCCGAACTTATAGCGAAAACCCAAGAATTTAGGGATAGCATCGAAGCCGGAGCGAAACTGGATGACCTCTTGCCCGAGGCATTCGCCTGTGTTCGGGAAGCCGCTTGGCGCGCCCTTGGTGAGCGGCATTACGATGTCCAACTCCTTGGTGGCATTGTGCTGCATCAGGGCAAGATTACAGAAATGAAAACCGGTGAAGGTAAGACACTTGTGTCCACCTTGCCCGCTTATCTCAATGCCCTGACCGGCAAGGGTGTTCATGTAGTGACGGTGAACGACTACCTCGCCAGCCGCGATTCACAGTGGATGGGGCAAGTCTTTGCCAAGCTCGGCCTCACGGTCGGCTGTATCGTTCATGGTGTTGACGACGCAGAACGCCGCGCGGCCTATGCGGCCGATATCACCTACGGTACGAATAACGAATTCGGGTTTGATTATCTTCGCGATAACATGAAATTTGAAAAATCCGCCATGGTGCAGCGCGGATTTAATTTTGCCATCGTCGATGAGGTGGACAGCATCCTGATCGACGAAGCCCGAACACCACTTATTATTTCAGGCCCCGCAGAAGATTCATCCGATCTCTATCTTGCTATTGACGCCCTTATCCCCAGCTTAAAGGAAGATGACTACGAGATCGACGAAAAGGCAAAAACCGTTGGCTTTTCCGAAGATGGAACGGAAAATATCGAGCAAGTGCTAGAAGCCGCCGGATTACTTAAAGGCAGTAATCTTTATGACGTCGAGAATGTCACGATTGTCCATCACCTGAACCATGCCCTGCGCGCGCATAAACTGTTCGAAAAAGACAAGGACTATATCGTCAAGGATGACAAGGTCATCATCATCGACGAATTCACTGGGCGCATGATGGAGGGCCGCCGTTTTTCCGAGGGTCTTCATCAAGCACTTGAAGCAAGAGAAAAGGTTACCATTCAGCCGGAAAACCAGACCCTCGCGTCAATTACCTTCCAGAATTATTTCCGCCTCTATGACAAACTCGCTGGGATGACTGGTACTGCCGCGACAGAGGCAGATGAGTTTCATGAAATCTACGGCCTTGAGGTCGTTGAAATTCCGACCAACGTTCCTGTCGCCCGTATTGACGCCGATGACGAGGTTTACCGGACGGCAGAAGAAAAGTATGACGCCATCGTCGTCACCATTGAAGAGTGCGCCAAAAGAGGTCAGCCAGTTCTCGTCGGGACGGTCTCCATTGAGAAATCGGAAATGCTTTCCGAACTTCTCAAAAAGAAGAAAATCCCTCATAAGGTCCTGAACGCCCGTTACCATGAACAGGAAGCCGAGATCATCAGTCAAGCCGGACGCGTTGGCGCCGTGACGATTGCAACCAACATGGCGGGCCGTGGTACGGACATCAAACTTGGTGGCAACGAAGAAATGATGATCGCAGCCAGAACCGCAGATCTCACGGATGAGACGGAAATTGCCAAAGTTGCGGTCGAATTGAAGGCGGAAATCGAGGAACAACGCAAGCAGGTCCTCGCCGCGGGCGGGCTTTTCGTTATCGGAACAGAGCGACACGAATCGCGGCGGATTGATAATCAGCTTCGGGGCCGTTCCGGGCGACAGGGTGATCCGGGCACATCACGTTTCTTCCTGTCCCTGCAGGATGATCTGATGCGCATTTTTGGCTCGGAACGCATGGATGGCATGCTGCGCAAGCTGGGGCTTGAAGACGGCGAGGCGATCATTCATCCCTGGATCAACAAGGCACTTGAAAAAGCACAGCAAAAGGTTGAGGCACGCAACTACGAAATCCGTAAGAATCTGTTGAAATTCGATGACGTCATGAATGACCAGCGGAAAGTCATTTATGAACAACGCATTGAATTGATGGATACTCAGGATGTATCCGAGACGGTCAACACGATGCAGGAAGAAGTGATTGACGACCTTGTCGACGCCCATATTCCTCCAAAAGCCTATCCAGAACAATGGGATACCGAAGGTCTTAAGCAGGCCGTTGAGCGAATACTTGCGCTGGACCTGCCCATCGACGAATGGGCTGCTGAAGAAGGGATCGCTGACGAGGAAATCCGAGACCGTCTGAAGGATGCAACAAAGCGCAAAATGGCCGAAAAAGCCGTCCGCTACGGCTCAGAAGTCATGCGCATGGTTGAGAAAAGCATTTTGCTTCAAATCCTTGATCAAGCGTGGAAGGATCACCTTCTGCAACTTGACCAGCTTCGCCATGGCGTATCACTTCGGGCCTATGCCCAGAAAGATCCGCTCAATGAGTATAAGAGCGAAGCCTTCAACATGTTCGAAATGATGCTGAACCAGCTCCGCGAGACCGTGACGACCTATCTATCTCATGTTCAGCTTCAAAATCCCGCCGAGCAGCTGCAGCGCGAGGAACCGGACGAAAGTGAAATGACCACCACTCATATCGATCCGACAACCGGCGAAAACGAGTTTGAGACGGCGGAACTAAACCCGGAGGGAACCAACTCGGAAAACTGGGGCAAAGTGCGCCGAAATGCCCCCTGCCCTTGTGGTTCCGGTAAGAAATTCAAGCAATGCCACGGACGAGTTTGAAGAAAAAGCAGGTAACGCTGTATCAAGGCTGACCATGATTTCGTTTTTAAAGTCACTTCTATCTGAGAACAATGTAACCAAACCTGCGACGCAGGATGAGGCTCATATCGCGACAGCCGCGCTATTAATTGAGGCGGCCTTGTCGGATGACGATTATCAGGACGTGGAGCGAGATGCCATCGTCAACGTGCTGATCCGCCATTACAGTATATCGGATACGGATGCGCGGGAGCTGGTGCATGAAGCCGAACAAGCACAGGCCGCGTCGGAGCAGCTCTTTTATTTTACAAGGACCGTCAAAGACAGCTTTCCTGCTGAAACCCGCGTGCAAATGATCGAGATGCTTTGGGAAATTGCCTATGCGGACGGGGTGGTGAGTAAATTTGAGGCCAATCTAGTCCGCCGGATTGCTGGCCTCATTTACGTCAGTGACCGTGAACGCGGCGATGCCCGCAAAAGGGTGATCGCCCGTCTTGGAATCAAAGAGGATTGATTTTTCGACAACCTACATATTTTGGGGTTGTTTTTCCCCGTTATTAGCGATAATCCGTAATATGACATTAATGATGTCTTATGCGTATTGCTTTGATGAACTGGCTGGAGAATCTAAATGACCTACGTTGTTACCGAAAATTGCATCCGCTGCAAATATATGGACTGCGTGGAAGTCTGTCCGGTAGATTGTTTCTATGAAGGTGACAATATGCTGGTGATACATCCCGACGAATGTATCGATTGCGGTGTATGTGAACCTGAATGTCCTGCTGAAGCCATTCTACCTGATACGGAAGAAACCGCTGAAAAATTCCTCGACCTTAACCGAGAGTATTCGGAAATCTGGCCTAACATTACGCAGAAAGGCGAACCGCCGGCAGATTCAGAGGAATGGGACGGAAAGCCTAATAAGTATCCCGAAGAATTCAGCCCGAAACCCGGCGCTGAGGGATAATGGAGCGGGCCGCCCGCCCTTGGCACTCTTTAAGTCGCCACGATCTATGTAACAATATTAGCTTTTCGCGCAAAATTGTGCTATATTCCTTGCCATACTTCAGGTTTGCTTAGTGAGAATAGCGTATAAATGGCTTGCTTGGCCTATTAGCGCAAAATGTATCATGGCCTGATTTTGATGTTTAGTGTGAGTATTTGCAGCGCTGTAAATGCAGCGGTTTTTTTTGCGTTAATGCAAAAATATGAATTTCCGCGGTTGATGAGAAGGACTTAAATGACAAAAGAAATGGATTTTGCACCACTCGATCATGTGGTTTATCCGACCCACGGCGTTGGACAAGTTATCAGTATCGAAGAGCAGGAAATTTCCGGAATGGCGTTGACGCTTTATGTCGTCGATTTTGCCCATGAGAAGATGACGCTCCGCGTACCGATCAAACAGGCCAAGAACGTCGGAATGCGCCCCTTGTCGACACCGAAGAAGATGAAGAGTGCATTGGATACACTCAAAGGCCGCGCCCGTATCAAACGCACAATGTGGAGCCGCCGCGCTCAGGAGTATGAAGCAAAAATCAACTCCGGCGATCCAGTACAGATTGCAGAAGTTGTTCGGGATTTGCATCGCAATGAGGATCAGCCCGATCAATCATACAGCGAGCGCCAGATTTATGAAGCGGCTCTTGTAAGGCTCTCACGTGAGCTTGCTGTCGTTGAACAGATCGAGGCGGATGCCGCCACGGAGAAGGTTCAGAAGGTACTAAAAGCTGCCTGACTTTCAATGACATAATATTCAAAAAGGGCCCGGAAGAAATTCCGGGCTTTTTTTGTATAAATTTGTCGTAATTTTCTTTGTTGGACTTGCCAAGCTCCCCCATAGGTTTCATTGTAACCAACTATGAAATCCAGAAAATACAAAGAAAAATTTGGATGCTTAACCGCCTCTAAAAGAGTATGGGCCATTGCCTCAATCCATGGGGAAGCAGATGCCCTCATGGCCATACATGATGAAATTTCCCGGCGGTGGCGGCATGGTGACCGAATCGTATATCTTGGAAATTATCTCGGCCGCGGCGCGAAAGTCCGGGAAGTTTTCGACGAACTTTTATCCTTTCGTATAAATCGCCTATGTCTTCCGGGCATGATCCCGGAGGATATTGTATACCTGCGCGGCGCGCAGGAGGAAATCTGGCGCAGCCTGCTGCAACTCCAGCTCGCACCGCAACCCACAGAAGTTCTCGACTGGATGGTCGCGAATGACGTTGGCCATTCACTCGCGGCGTATGATGAAACTCCAGATGAGGTTCGCAAATATGTTCGTGAAGGCATTCTCGCAACGACCAAATGGACAAACCGTCTACGTGAGAAAATGCGATCCTATCCAGGTCATAATGATATTTTTATCGCACTGCGCCGGGCCGCCTATACAGAGGATGGTGAATTACTCTTCGTTCACGCCGGGCTGGATCCGGCACTTCCGGTCATCGAGCAAAATGACAGCTTTTGGTGGGGCAATCGCCGGTTTAATGAAATTAGCTCGCCTTATTTCGGATTTAGACGCGTCATCAGGGGATACGAGAAGGAGCATGGAGGCGTCACTATTAAACCTTATACGGTCACGCTTGATGGAGGTAGCGGCTTCGGCGGCACGCTGGAGGCCGCGTGTTTTTCCCTCGATGGAACAATCGCCGACCAGGTCAGCGTTCCAGCCTGAGAACAAACATGCTAACTTCCGCCTCGCAAATTTTTGTAAGGATGTCCAACCGGCGGCATGCCATTTTCAAATGATGGATTGAGTAGGATAAACAGTGCCTTTTTATCCTTAGTCACATCGGCCATCCCGGCTAGTATGGCGCCTATATCTGTCTTTTCAGAAACTGTTTCAATCTTCATCAGGACCGGCTTTATCGCTGCTGCTTCCGCGGCATCGAGGGGGCGAAAACTGTTGTAACTCCCTGTGAAGCTATTTTGGAGAGCATTATCCGGATTTGTTGTCTGATAAATGAACCGTGCAACGCGGTCACCGCCAAAGTCAATCACGGCGGCGGTCAGGTAAATTTTTTGTCCACTCTGCTCGAGGATAAGACGCGCAACCGCTGCCGGCGCCCCTCTCACTTCGGTCGTAGAGACAGATGGAACCTGCAATTTTGCCAACCACACATTCTTTAGATAATCCGCCATTGATTGCTCTGGGCTACTTAACTTCCCAAGGTCGAAGACCATTTGGTTGCCCGTACCATCAACGGCATAAACAGCGCGCGAGGAGTTAATAAGCTGGAAGCCTTCCGGGGCGGAAAATTTGAACCGCAATTCCGGATGCAGAAATTCTCGCCCCCGAATGATCCCTTCTTTTGGATCATCCCCATAGAGCATACCGTCAATGGCACCGAGATACCGGCTGCGCCCATATTCCCGGTCAAGGTCATCAGAATTTGCAGCCGCCGATGCCGAGGCGCGCCCGATCCGGTCATCTGTTTGAGGGTGGGATGCAAAAAAATCAAAACTGCCACCGGCCGAATTCCCCGTGAGCGCCGCCATATATTCAGTCTGCGCGTCCATCCTTTTCAGAAAATCGGCCATAGCTTCGCGAGGATATCCGGCAAGGCCTAAATATTTCACGCCTAACTGGTCCGCTTCATATTCCTGATCGCGTGAATAGCCCGCGACGTAGAGCCCGCCTAGCTGCTGCCCTAATTCCTGCACAACAGAGCTCCCCGTCAGGACAGCTGCAAGGGCGCCGATTAACCCGATTCCTGTCGCACGCGATTGGCGGGCGGCGCCATGGCGGGCCGTAACATGGCCGATTTCATGCGCAAGAACGCCTGCGACCTCCGCCTCATTATTGGCGAGGGCGAGAAGGCCGCGCGTGATATAGACATAGCCACCGGGAAGAGCAAAGGCATTGACCACCGGAGAGTTCAGAATAGTGAATCGCCATGGCAAATCCCGCATTTCAGAGACAAAGGCAAGGCGCAGTCCAATATCCAACACATAGTCATTCAAGCCTTCCTTCATATATTCGCCGCCGTATTGGGCAACGACTTGCGAATGCTGCTTGGCACCAATCTCCCTATCGTCGCTCGGCTCGAAAATAGAAAAGAGATTATCAAACAAGTCGGCCTTGGCTGGCATGCTGAATGGCAAAGACCCCATGACGAACAACGGTATGAGCGCATGCCTCATATGCTTCCAAATCCCGCATCCAAATTTGATATTCATTCTATCCTTATCCTTCACCCGCCGCGTCGCTAAGTTCGAGCTGCTCGGGGAAATCAAGCTCCAAATAGGGTCCGTTATAAAAACGCACCAGCCCCCTTACAATAACTGATCTATTCTTTAGATCCTCAATCTTCCAGTCCCCTTGTCCAAATTTTTTGCGTGACCGCGACGATATAGCGACCGTAAAGTCATTGCGCCAATCCTCCCCAAAGTTAAGATATGTGGCGCTACCCCCGCGATAAACTTCCCGAACTATGCCTTTTGCAACGATGAACTGGCCATTCCAGTACTGCCGTGCAGGACGATTCGCATTAACGATCTTGAAATGACGCCAAATTCCAAGATTTTCAATTTCTGCAGCCTTCTCCGCTTGCACGAGTCGCTGCCGAAGGGCGGGAGGATAGTCCGGCGCCCCACTCCACACCCCAAAGCCTCGCGCAACAAGCTGTTCCTGCAGCCACGTCCCATCGGTCAGCAATATTTTACCATGAATATCTCCATAGCGATTTCGCGCACTGCCGGATTCCCTAAAGGGCTGAACATCAAGCTTAAAGGAAGGCGGGTTAAATGACCGCTGAAGATAACTCTGTGCATCTCGGTAAAGCTCAGGGTCTTGCGCCTCATCAACAAGGCGCACACCGTAAAGTGCAACATGCATATTATTCACGGTAACTACCCGATCAACTTCAACCCTGTCCGCCACAAGTGTTTGAATCCCCGATCCAGCGGATGCCATAGACATGGTTCCGATGCAAATTACCACCGCCGCGAAAGCTGAAAAGCGCATGATCCCTCCTGACCTCAGTTTGATGAAATAATGGTCCGCGATCAATTATATTAAAGAGTATCAGGCTCCGCTCCTTCATATTTCACATTATTTTATTGTGTAATATTTTTTATACATTTTTAGTTGATATTATATTTTATACCCCATAAATATTATTCTAGATCAATTTTTATGGGAAAAATGATGACCAATACCGCCGTTAAATTTTGCCCCGAATCAGAAGCCGCCCGCCTCCGCGGTCTTTATGGTCACCTTTCCGGCCTCGAATTACTCAACGTGCTTGTACATAACGAACTCAAGGGGGAAGTTATGCTCTCGTCGTCATTTGGCGCTGAATCTGCTGTCCTTCTGGATCTCGTCGCGCAGGTTGATCCGGCAATACCCGTTATCTTTCTCGATACGCGACGGCTTTTTGGAGAAACACTCCGTTATCAGAAAACCCTCACTGATCACCTCGGTTTGGAAGATGTCCGAATTATCCGGCCCGATGATGGCGTTCTGTTGCGGCTCGATCCTGAAGATATGCTGTTCAGTGATGATCCAGATAAATGCTGCCATATTCGAAAAGTCGCTCCTCTTGATAACATAATGAATAAAATGGGTAATTTTGGATACAAGGCCTGGATTACCGGCCGGAAGCAATTCCAGGCGGCAACCCGCACAGCCCTTCCAACGATTGAAGCCGACACCGATTTCGTCAAAATTAACCCTCTCGCAAACTGGACGAATGACGATATCAAGCAAGCCTTTCTTGCAAAGAATTTACCGCCCCATCCACTCGTTGCCGATGGCTTCAAATCTATCGGCTGCATGCCCTGCACAAGCCGTGTCGCCGAAGGTGCCGATCCCCGGTCCGGCCGCTGGGCAGGCCGAGATAAAACGGAATGTGGCATACATCTGTCGAAGCGGACTGATATGACGACAGCTATATAATACATATTTTTACTGTATTATTTATATAACTAACATTTTTATTGATATATTAATATAAATACATAATTATAAGAAACAGATAGAAATTGCCTCACGTCCGGCTGGCTGTTGAGACTTTTCAAAGGAGAACAATAATGGCACTACAGGTTTACACGGCTTCTCTTCTAAAAGAGGGACTTGTTGCATATCTCGCTCTCGAGAATGGCCGTCCGTCTTGGACATCCGATATTCATCAGGCAACAGTTAGCGAAATGGCTACGCTGGACGACCTTAAGCAAGCTGCGGAGCAATCGGAACAGGACAATATTATCGTCGCGCCCTATGCGATTGACGTTCTTAAGACAGAAAATGGCATTGTCGCCACGACAAAGCGCGAACAGATTCGCGCTGAAGGACCGACAATCGAGCTACCGCAGGATACGACACGCGAGAGCCGTCAGGCCGCATAAACTTTAAGGTCCGCCATGTATAAATATTCTGAACAGGATCACCAGCTCCTGCTGGAGCGCGTGTCCCAATTCCGTGGGCAGGTTGACCGCCGCCTTAAAGGCGAGCTGTCGGAAGAAGAATTCAAGCATCAAAGGCTACGGAATGGCCTCTACTTACAACTCCATGCCTATATGCTTCGGGTCGCCATCCCTTATGGTCTGCTGTCATCGGAACAGATGCGCACCCTCGCGCACATAGCCCGAAAGTATGATAAGGGTTACGGTCATTTCAGCACACGGCAAAATATCCAGTATAACTGGCCGAAGTTAGAAGACGTGCCGGATATTCTAGATGACCTTGCAAAGGTCGAGATGCACGCCATTCAGACCAGCGGTAACTGCATTCGCAACACAACATCCGATCCACTTGCCGGCGTCGCCCGCGATGAGATTGAAGATCCTCGCCCCTATTGCGAACTGATACGGCAATGGTCGACCTTCCATCCAGAGTTTAATTTCTTGCCACGTAAATTTAAAATCGCGGTGAGCGGCGCCACCCACGATCGGGCGGCAGTTGCCGTACATGATATTGGCCTTCGTCTGGTAAAAAGCGAAACATCAGAGGAGACCGGGTTTGAAGTCTATGTCGGAGGTGGGCTTGGCCGAACACCGATGCTCGGCAAGATCATTCGAAAATATCTTCCGAAGCAGGACATGCTCACCTATCTAGAGGCGATCTTGCGTGTTTATAATATGCTCGGTCGGCGCGATAATATTTACAAAGCACGCATCAAGATCCTTGTCCATGAAACAGGCGAAGAAAAATTCCGTGAGCTTGTCGAAACTGAGTGGGAGAAAATTAGGGCTGGCGGCCTTTTCCTGAGGGATGAGGATTTTAATTGGGTCAAAGGGTTCTTTAACGATCCGGTATATGAATCTCTGCCCGATAGTGATGCAGACTTTGAGAATCTTATGCTCAGCAATGCGGAGTTCGCCCGCTGGGTCGATAAGAATATCGAGCTACACAAACAATCCGGCTATCGCATTGTTTACCTGTCCCTTAAAACTGCGCATCAACCACCGGGCGATGTGACGGCCGATCAGATGGATGCGATTGCCGACCTTGCGGACAAATACAGCCTCGGCCATATTCGCACGACGCATCGGCAAAATCTGGTTCTTTCGGATGTGCCGCTAAAGGACTTACCGGCCCTTTGGGAAGAGTTGAAGGCGCTTGATCTTGCAACGCCCAACTACAACCATGTGACCGATATCATCTCCTGCCCCGGGCTGGATTACTGCGCGCTTGCAACGGCCCGCTCAATTCCAATTTCGCAGGCAATTACGGCGCGGTTTGATGACTATGACTTCATCAATGATCTTGGCGATGTTAGCATCAATATTTCCGGCTGCATCAACGCCTGTGGGCATCATCATGTTGCCAATATCGGCATCCTCGGCGTCAACAAGAAGGGGACGGAAGTCTATCAGTTGACCCTCGGCGGCAACGCCCGTGAGGATGCGGCCATCGGCAAAATCATTGGCCCCGCGTTTGAGGCAGACGAGATTGTGGACGCCGTTGGTAAGGTTCTTGCGGTCTACCTTGAAAGCCGAGAGGAGCCTGAGGAGACTTTCCTTATGACATACCGGCGGCTCGGCCAGGCCCCTTTTAAGGAGCGGCTCTATGGATAACTATATCAAAGACCGCAAGGTTGACAGCGATGAGTGGATGCCCTTCACCGGTCTCGAGGATGGCGACTCCCTTCCGACCGGGGATATTTATGTCCCGTTGGAAGAATGGTTGAATGCTCGTGAAACATTGCTCACGCGAAACGGCCGGTTAGGCGTCGCGCTTCGCAACACCGATGATCCGGAAATTATCAAGGACGATTTGGAGCGGCTTGATTTGGTTGTTCTCGAATTTCCGAAAATGGCGGATGGAAGGGCGTTTACTCAGGCTCGCCTTCTTCGTGAGCGCTATGGGTACAAGGGGGAAATCCGGGCAACCGGTGATGTTCTTTATGATCAACTGTTCTATATGCAGCGTTGCGGCGTGAACGGTTTTGAGCTACGCGACGATCAGAATGCATCCCATTCACTGAAGGCATTTGATGAGATGACCGTCACCTATCAACCCGCCTCAGATGAGGAACTTCCCCTCTGGCGCCGCCCGAAATAAACGGTTAAGAATAAGAAGGTCGCACAATGCGGCTTCTTTTGAAAGCACCTGGTTCTCGCTCCCCCGCAGCCAGGTGCTTTTTTATTTCAAATCCTTGGCAATGACTGGCCAGTTGGCTTCCGCCAGCTTGATATTGCCGGGAATATCTTCTTCCCAAGTGCTCTGAACACCCTTGGAATAGTTGAGGTAAAGCTTATTGTCTACAATCTTCCATGCCTCAGGTACCGTTGAAGCGGTATAGCCCTGACTGACGGCCCAGGCACAGTATCCACCATATTGGGGAGCGTATTTTTCAGGGTTGGCTTCGAACATTTTCTTATGCTCGTTGCTTACGAAATACCAATCAGCACCTTTCCATTCAACGCTATGGTCCTTGCTACCCTCAACAGGCTTTCCGTCGGTGAAATAGGCAACAACGTCATAGCCTTCAACAGCTGTTCCAAAAATTGTGCTGTAGTAAAGCTTTTCTGCGGAAGCTGTCTGGACAGTTGAGAAAGAGAGAATTGCGACAAACAACGCAATCGCCACAGTTTGCAGTTTGATCAACCGAGTCATCATCTTGATATTTCTCCCTTAAATGAAAGAAAAGGACTTCCTAGCCTCACCAAGATAATTATTTCTCACTCTATCGCCAGCCACTTTCAATAACAATGGCGTGAACAGCTAAGAGGAAGACACTCGCTTTCTTGAGTATATAACGGCAATGACCAGTCCAACGGCAAAACCGGCAAGGTGAGCAACCCAGGCTATTCCCACACCCGGACCGACCAGAAGCGTGCCAAGTGGTGTTGCGCCGATCACTAAATTTATGCCAAGCAGTACGGCAATCAGAGTCACAACGCCCCGTAGACGGTAGCGGGGCAACAGGACAATCATCGTCGCCCCCATCGCGCCGAATACAGCCCCGGAGGCGCCGTAAAGAGTGATATTCACGTTTGGCTCGGCAATCAAATATTCAACAAACGCCCCGAACCAACCCGACAGGAAATACAGGATCAGAAAGCGAATTGCGCCGAACCGGCGCTCTGTCATAGTCCCGAAGGCCAGCAGCATCCCGGCGTTAAGGACCATATGGCTCCAGTCATTGTGAAGAAACATATGGCTGTTGAGCGTAATAAAAATATGTAAGAAGCCACTCAAGGAGGGCTGCTCAAGGAGGACGGAAACAATCGCCGGCCGGAAAGAAAAGTTACTATAGACCCAGTTCAATGTCTCAGGCGTCGTGATCGTAAGTAGCAGATGCACGCCAATAATGGCGGCAACCATATACATCGTCGCAGGTGGCACATTGAAGACCGGCTCCCGGCCCTGATATTCATTTGTCACGCAGATATTGTCCGGTTAAATCAATCAGCAGCCGGACCATAAGAGTAATGCCCGCCTTTTTCAAGCGCGCGCGTATATGCCGGACGGGCCTGAATACGCTCAACAAAGGCGGCAAGCGCCGGATACGCACTCAGGATACCGCGCGCACGAGCCGCCTCGAGAGGAAAGGACATCATGATATCTGCGCCGGTAAGATCGGAACCGACAAAATATTCCCGGCCCGTCATCTCGTTATTCATGAAGAAAAAATGATTTTCCGTCTCGCTATCAATCCTCGGCATCAGCGGTGCCGCCGCATCGCCAAGACGACTTGTATAAAGCCGAAGGAGGAGTGGCAGCATTGCGGAGCCTTCTGCATAATGTAGCCACTCTGAATATGCTTCGTGCTCAGCACTGCCAGGTTCTGGCGCAAATTTCCCTGCACCATATGTCCGGATCAGATAATCAGTTATTGCTCCGGATTCATGAAGCCGAAGCTCCCCATCCACCAGTACGGGAGATTTACCAAGCGGATGGATTTCCTTCAGTTCGTCTGGTGCAAGTCTGGTGGTTGCGTCACGTTCATAGCGCACCACCTCATAATCGACACCAAGCTCTTCCAGAAGCCACAATATCCGTTGAGAGCGGGAGTCGTTGAGATGGTGAACTGTAATCATGATCAGCTATCCTTTTTTAATCAGTAATCAGGTCCGCCCAAGACAGGCTTCAGGCATCTTTTGGAGCTATAATCTTAGCGATATCGTCATCAGCATACCCGAGTTCACGCAAGATTTCCTCCGTATGTTGCCCCACCTCTCCAGGCGGCGATACGGCATTTTGCGGGCTATCTTCATTTGCAATAAAGGGGGCGCCAACTAATCGCAATGCTTTATCAAATCCCCTCACATCTTTTGCTTCGACCACAATACCGCGATGTTCCAATTGCGGATCGGATGTGGCCTCTGCCAAGGTCCGGACCGCTTGCACGACAACGCCAGCCTCACTCATAATCTTGATCCAGTCTGCCGTCGTCTTGGTCTTCATTGACTGGCCGACAATCTCCAGCCCCTCGCGCAGATGCGCCTGCCGCGCCTCATAGGTCGCAAAGCGCGGATCTTCTAGCAAATGTTCCAATCCCGCAGCCTTCAGCATTGCAATATTATGGGCTGGCGTAATCGTGGCAATTAGAACTATTCCGTCCAGTGTCTCGAACACCCCGGCAAGTGGGCTGACGCGTCGGAGATTCGTTGCCTATCAGCGGAGGGACATTGCCGCGCACCATAAAGTCAGCCATTTGCGCCGCAGCCAACATAAGGGCACTATCGTACATCGCAACATCTACATATTGCCCCTTACCTGTCTTTTCACGACGGTAGAGCGCGGATGAGATCGCAAACGCGGCATTCATTCCAGTGAACATATCGATCACCATGATGCCAATACGCATCGGACCTGACTCCTCACTGCCGTTTAGGGTAAACAGGCCGGATGCCGCCTGAATGGCAGAATCATAAGCCTTGTCACCACTCCGCGGACCTTTCTGGCCATATCCGCTGATTGAACAATAAACGATCTCGGGTTTGCGTTGTTTCACACTCTCGTAATCGATCCCCAGTTTCTTTGCTACGCCGGGCCGAAAATTCTCAACGACGACATCGGCATCATCAATCAGGCGATAGACAATTTTCCGCCCCTCTTCCGACTTCAAGTCAATGGCAAGACTGCGCTTGCCAAGATTAACCGTCAGAAATGCAGGTGACAGGCGTTTAGCGACCATCTCCGCATCCGTGAGCGTAGTCCGAAGCTGATCGCCTTTTACCGGAGCCTCAATCTTGATGACATCCGCCCCCAGAAGAGAAAACATCTGCGTACTGATCGGACCTGCCAATACTTGCGTAAAATCTACGACTTTAAGACCTTCGTATGCCTTCATCATGCATCTCCCTTGGGAACGATCAGCGCATCAACTGCAACGGCCCCTTCAGGAAGAACAATAAACGGATTGACATCGATAGTTTCGATTTTGTCAGCATTGTCCGCCGCATAGACGGAGAGTTTGGAGAGGGCCTCCGCCAGCGCCTTCAGATCAGATGGCGGTGCACCCCGCACCCCATCCAGCATGGCGCGCCCTTGAATTTCATCGATCATTCGATATGCTTCATCCACTCCAAAAGGCGCAAGACGGAATGTCACGTCTTTAAGAACCTCAACAAAGACACCGCCAAGCCCGAACATAACGGCAGGACCAAAGACCGGGTCGCAAACGACGCCCATCACCGTCTCAACACCACCGGACACCATTTCCGCGACAATAACGCCGTCAATTTTTGCCTCCGGCTTCGCTTTTTTCGCGCGTTCAATAAGCGTTGCATACCCTTCCGCCACTTCTTGTTCGGAGTTGAGCTTGAGAAGCACTCCGCCAATTTCCGTTTTATGAAGGATATCTGGCGATGCAATTTTCATAACTACAGCGCCGCCGATATTTTTCCATACCTTGACGGCTTCTTCCGCAGATTGAACCAGTTCTTCACGGGTAACGGGCACGCCGATACTGTTCAGAACTTTCTTCGCTTCATGTTCTGCGATTGGTTCCGTTGGGGCGGGCAACGTCCCATCGGGCAATGCAGGCGGAGCATCCGGCCGGCCGCGCTTGTATATCTCCCCGAAATAAGTAAGCGCTGCCATGGCCCTCACAGTAAGGGACGGATCTTCGAAGCAAGGGATGTTGAGATTTTCAAATGGCTCAATAATGTCTTGCGGCCCGATCAGACTCATCATCATCATTTCATCGGGATACTTCTTGCGAATATTGGAGAAAATATCTCGACAGGCATCACGGGTAAATGGCGATGCCGGCACACCCGCAAGATAGACGATGTGGCTGTCGAAATCGGCCTCCTCAATCGTCATCTCAATATTTGCTTCCATCAATTTTGGATCGTTCAAAGCCTGAGCTGTGAAATCGACCGGGTTATTAACCCCGGCAAACGGGATCAACTCTTTCAACTTCTTTTGCGTCGCCTGTGGAAGCGGAGCGACATCCAAGCCATATTTCACCGAAGCATCCGCCATCTGCACGCCAACACCGCCTGAAATTGTCTGCAAATCGATCTTGCGACCTGTTGGATAATTACCAAACTGACAAGCATAGGCAATATCTACAAATTCTTCGGTAGTTTCCGCGCGGTAGACGCCATACTGCTTGAACAGTGCATCATAAACCGCATCTGCACCAGCAAGCGACGCCGTATGGGACGCCGCAGCCGCCGCACCAGCGTCAGTTTTGCCAACTTTCATAAAGATGACCGGTTTTTGCGCATCCCGCGCCATTTCAAGCGCCCGACAGACCCGGTCTGCATCCTTCATGCCTTCCGCATAGGCGAGTACAACCTTGACTTCAGGGTTTTGAGCATAATATTCAATCACTTCGGCAACATCGACATCCGATTCATTGCCTGTAGTCACCCAATAGTTCGACCGAACGCCCCGCAGTTGAGAAACGGCAAAGACATGGGCTCCATAAGCACCGCTCTGGCTGACGATGCCAATCGATCCAGGTGGGTGTAGTAAGGCTCCAGGCGCATTACTGAAGGTGCCGTACCAGCCCGCACTGATATTGAAAACACCCAGGCAATTGGGGCCAATAATCTTCATCCCGCTTTCTTTTGCAATCCCCGTAATCTCGCGTTGAGCGCGGGCACCATCATCGCTTTGCTCGGCAAAACCAGAGGTGAACATGACCGCACTTTTAACACCCTGATCCGCACAATCACGCAAGGTTTGAACCGCAACTTTTGCCGCCACGGCAATGACCGCACAATCAACTCCCGTCGGGACATCCTTTATGCTGGCATATGCGGGCAAATCCTGAATAGTTTCATAGTTCGGGTTTACCGGATAAATATTGCCTTTGAAGCCTGCATTCTTCATGGCATTTATTGGCCTGCCTCCAATCCGGGAGGGTGTGTTCGAGGCTCCGATAATCGCCACAGATTGCGGCCGCAACATTGGCTCAAGTGGATGGGTCATTCTTATTTCCTTTTTTATCCCTCAGTCGAAATTTTTACGATTGATTTTCAATCAGGTCGCTCGGCACTTTGATCGGCAATGCGAGAAGCTGTTGAGCGTATGTCTTCGCCAGATTATCAAGATGAAGAGTGGTGGTTCCACCGCCTCCCAGACAGTTCGTTAGCAGAAAATTCACCGCATTCATACCCGGCAAATCAAACCGCATGACGTCACCCTCAACGACATGCCCGAAGTATTTCTTCACGGTCTTTTCTGTCGCGCTTTGCTTAATCCATGGAAGATAATCAGGTTTGCGGGCAATAACACCGACATTAGCATTGTTCCCTTTATCACCGCTCCGCGCGGCGGCCAATGTTATGAGGGGCACCTCAACCAAAACATCAGAGGTCGAATTAAAAGTGGCTTCCGGTGCAGAGTGGTGTGATTCCGGGAAACTTGAATACTTCCTCGGAACCATACTTTTATATTTAACCGGTTTATCATTTATGAATACTTTGGGCTGGATACGTGCCTTATCGATCTGGAAGGCGAACTGCGCAACTACCGGCGTGATCTTCGGCCGACCTGCTGCCCCTGCCGAGCAGCGCCCCGTCGTCATGGATAGACCAACACCCGTCGTCTCCTTAGAGAAAAGTTCGAGCGCCGCGCGTTCATCATGCTTGACTTCTATCTGGGTAACGATCTCCCGTGCAACGGCGGCATGCTTGTCCGCATTGTCACCCCAGAGGGTTTGGGAGCCAATGACATGCACTGCCGTATCACGATAGTCGCCTAAATTTCGCTCAACAAAAAGACGACGGGTCCGCTTCAGCAAGGCGTTGGCAAAAGCCCGCCCTTTCTCTACTGCATCAAAGCCTGTGATGACAGTCGCGGCCGTCGCGCGATATCCATCCTTATACGTACCCGAAACCTTATAAGTTGATGTTGGCGCACGGCCTTTGACATTCGCTACATCCAGCCAATCTTTCTTCGTTTCCGTTAAGGTTACTCCAGAAAAATCACAAATTACATCCGGCATAATATAGGCCTCGGGATCTCCAATCTCATAGAGGATCTGCTCACCCACTGTCAGGCGGGAGACAAGGCCACCGGTGCCCTCTGGCTTGGTAATCGAGAAATTCCCGTCCTCCCGGCAGACAGCGATGGGATAGCCCATATCATCCCAGCCACCAACAGTATCCCGCCAATCGGTAAAATTACCCCCGGTCGCTTGCGCTCCGCATTCGAGAATATGACCAGCGAGACTACCCGAGGCGAGCCTGTCATAATCATCGACGGTCCAACCAAACTCATGGATTAAGGGCCCCAAGGTAACGGCACTATCAACGCATCGGCCTGTGATCACCACATCCGCTCCTTCATCGAGGGCAGCAGCAATCGGAAAAGCCCCGAGATAGGCATTCGCGCTGATCATCCCGTCCGGCATCGGTACGCCGGAGAACATCTCGGTTATCCCTTCAGAACGAAGGTTTTCAATTTCCTCCGTCAGATTATCACCCTCCACCGTGCCGATTTTAAGATCGACACCAGCTTCCTCTGCGACTTTAGCGAGCGCAGACGCGCATGCCGCCACATTGACGCCGCCAGCATTGGCCACGACCTTGATACCGCGCGTCTTGATCTCATGAAGAAGCGGCTTCATTGCGAGATCGACGAAGTCCCGCGCATAGCCAAGATCCGGCGATTTCTGCTTCGCCCGCACGAGGATAGACATGGTGACTTCCGCCAGATAGTCAAAGACGAGATAATCAAGATTGCCTTTAAGGACGAGTTGGCGCGGTGCCTCCTGCGAGTCACCCCAATACCCCGACGCGCCGCCGATGCGAATGGTTTTTGAATTAGTCATATCATTCACCCTTTCGCACTACTGTCCGGCATCTGCCAGGCGGGTTTTCGTTTTTCGGCGAAGGCTGACTGCCCCTCCTTACCCTCCGCACCTCTGTTCAACTCAGAAAATTTCGCAGCGGAGAAACTCACCATTTCCTCTTCAGGGAGTGAGCCGACCTTTAACATAATCGCCTTGGTCGCCGCGTTCGCCATAGGTCCGCAACGTAGTACTCGCGCGACAACGTCCTCCAACATCGTGTCGATATCCGCATCGGCGGAAAGATACTGCGCAATGCCATATTCAAATGCCTTCGCGCCATCGAACCGCTCGGCGGTGAGGGCAAGCTGCCGCGCGCGAGTCAAGCCGATCCTTTTAACGACATAGGGCGCAATCTGGGCTGGCGCCACGCCAAGCGTTGTTTCCGGCATCCCCATCCGCGCACCCTCTGCAACAATGGTAATATCGGCAAGGCAGGCATAGCCCATCCCTCCACCAAAGGCCGATCCTTCGACGACAGCAATGGTTGTCTGAGGCAGTCTCTCAAATCTCAGGAACGCCAGTCCGGCAGCACGGTTGCGTTCCATAATCGGATCGCTATCGGGGGTGACGACATCCTCGGCCATGTTACGACGTTCTTTAATATCGCCGCCCGCACAGAAATGCCCTCCTGCACCGCGCAGCACCACCACCCTGACCTCGGGTGTTGCCTCCAACCAATCGACAACAGCGGCGAATTCCGCCCCCATCTGACTATTGATGGCATTTCGCTGATCCGGCCGGTTGAACCAAAGGTTCAATCTCCCCGCGACCACATCAAGCTTAAGAAATTCACACTCCGGTAGCTCATGCATTTTCTTTTTCTTTCTTTTTATCGCATCCCCCGCCGATTATGCCTCGGTCAGGTATCTTTTAAACATAGCCTTAAATTGATCAATTTGCAGCGAAACTTTTTCATTTTTTCCTGCAACTATATTTGTCAGCGCCAGACCGCGGAGTGTAATGAGCAGCATCTGCCGCCAGGATTGAATTTCCTCCTGACTTCGGCCTGTATCAGCAAAGACTGCCTGCCAGACAATCGCTCTTTCCTTTTCAAGATCCTCCAACGCCATCGTAATGGCATCCTCAAACGCCGGGTCTTGGCGCCCGCGTACTGCAATTTCAATAAAGGCCGTGTAGTTAAATCCGCTAAACCCCTGCCAATAGTCATCGACTATACGGTCGATCCGCTCTTTAAGTGGCAAAATAGTCAGCTCCGCCGCGTCCAGATGTTGGCTAAGACGGTTTGCAATCTCTTCTATACTGGCGACCAGCAGGGATTTGGGGCTATCAAAATGATACTGAATGGCGCCGCGTGTCAGCCCGGCTTTGCGTGCGACATCTGCCATGGTGAGCTCCCCCGCTCCCTTTTCATGCAGCAGCATAATCGTTGCATCAACAAGGCGCTGACGAGTTTCCGCTCGCCTGTCTTCCTGCCGCCGTCGTTTTCCGTTTCGTTGCGGTGACGTTATATCCAATGTCGCCTCATCCAAACAAGAAAGAGCCATTGGCCGCACGCGGCACAATCACTCACATCCGGGATTACATAATATTCATTTGTAACATTCATGCATGAACGTTAGTGTGAAGGCATCAAAAAAACAATCCCTTTAACGGGCCGACAATTCAAATCTTGCCGGAAAATAAAAATTGGGGAATATCATGCAGTTTACTCAGGAACATCGAGAACTTTCCGAAAGCTTGAAGAAATTTATCGAGGCGGAGATAAATCCGCATGTGGATGAGTGGGAGGAAGCGGAGCAATTCCCCGCCCATGAGCTGTTTAAGAAGATGGGGGATATGGGTTTCCTTGGCATAAGTAAACCTGAAGAATTTGGAGGAAGCGACCTTGACTACTCCTATGAAGCCGTCGCTTCCGAGGCTTTGGGCTATATAGCATGTGGCGGGGTTGCGATGGCAATCGGAGTACAGACCAATATGTCGACGCCGGCCCTCGCCCGACATGGTTCCGATGAATTGCGGAGAGATTTCCTTGCGCCAGCCATTGCCGGTGACATGGTGGGGTGCGTTGGCGTAACCGAAGCCGCCGCCGGATCGGATGTCGCGAGCCTAAAAACAACAGCCCGAAAGGACGGCGATGATTATGTGATCAACGGCTCCAAAATGTATATCACCAATGCAATGCAGGCAGACTGGGTCTGCCTTCTCACCAATACCGGAGATGGCCCCGTCCATAAAAATAAGACGCTGATCATCGTTCCTCTGGATAGCCCCGGGATTACCAAGCATAAACTTCGCAAGATCGGCATGATGTCCTCTGATACGGCTCAGCTCTTTTTTGATGATGTTCGAGTGCCACAGCGCAACCGGATCGGCGAAGAAGGGCGCGGTTTCATTTATCAGATGCAACAATTCCAGGAAGAGCGACTGTTTGCCGCCTCGCGCGGCCCGCGCGTCATGGAAGAGGCAATCAATGAGACGATCGACTATACCCGCGAACGCAAGGCTTTCGGTAAGGCCATCCTCGATAATCAGGTTGTGAACTATCGCCTCGCCGAGCTTCAAACGGAAGTAGAGGCTTTACGCGCCCTTACTTATCATGCGGTAGAGCTCTATGTCGCGGGTGAGGATGTCACCAAGTTAGCCTCCATGGCGAAGCTGAAGGTTGGGCGGCTGCAGCGGGAAGTCATGGACAGCTGCCTGCAATACTGGGGTGGTCAGGGGTATATGTGGGAATCCTCCATCTCTCGCAAGTTCCGTGACTTCCGCCTGACCTCTATCGGCGGCGGCGCCGATGAAGTTATGCTGAAAGTCATCACGAAACTGATGGGCATATCCCCGGATTAAACGGCCGCGGCGAGATAACTTGCCTGGTTAATGGCGCGTTTTGCATCCAGCTCCATAGCTTCGAACGCGCCACCGACCAGTTCCGCGTCAACGCCATTCGCAACCAATTGATCATAAAGCTCACGTAGCGGAAGCTGGCCTGCGCAGATGATCACTGTATCAACATCAAGAATTTCATACTGATCATTGATATGAAGATGAAGGCCTTGATCGTTGATCTTGAGATACTCGACGCCATTGATCATTTTTACGCCGCGCCGCGCCAAGGTGATGCGATGCGTCCAACCGGTCGTCTTGCCAAGCCCACGACCGACCGGTGACGATTTCCGTTGAAGTAAAGTCACCTCCCGGTCCGATTTCGCGACAACCGGCTCCACATCGGTTACACCGCCGCGCGGATGATTCTTAAAATCTATCCCCCATTCTTTCGCAAATATTTCAACATCGAGAGAGGCGGATGTACCTTCATGAGTGATCTTCTCCGCGACATCAAATCCAATGCCGCCAGCACCCATAATGGCAACTTTCTTACCGACAGGTTTTGCGCCTTTGATCACATCTATGTAGCTCACAACTTTTGGATGGTCGATTCCCTCGACGTCTGGAACTCGTGGAGATATACCGGTGGCGATAACCACCTTGTCGTAGCCTTCCGCAGCGAGCATTTCGGCATTTACCCGGGTGTTCAGTTTCAGGTCAATCCCGAGTTTTTCGATCATGCGATTAAAATATCGGATCGTCTCATAAAACTCTTCCTTGCCCGGTATTCGCTTCGCAAGGTTGAACTGCCCGCCGATTTCCGGCGACGCATCATAGAGCGCGACCAAATGCCCGCGTTCCGCCGCTACAGTCGCGTATGCCAAACCTGCTGGCCCCGCCCCAACGACGGCAATCCTTCTTGGCGCTTCAGCGGTCACGTAATTTAGCTCCGTTTCATGGCAGGCGCGCGGATTTACAAGACAGCTCACTTCCATTCCATTGAATGTATGATCGAGGCATGCCTGATTACAAGCGATGCAGGTATTGATTTCGTCCTCCCGCCCTTCAAACGCTTTCAGAACCAAATCTGAATCCGCAAGCATCGGGCGCGCCATTGAGACGATATCCGCATCCCCACGTGCTAGCACATTTTCTGCAACGTCCGGCATATTGATACGGTTGCTGGTTATCAGCGGAATATCGAGTTCTTTCCGGAGACGTCCTGTTACCTGGGTAAAGGCCGCACGGGGCACCATCGTCGCGATCGTTGGAACAGCGGATTCATGCCAGGTGAAATGCGTGCTCATGATATTAACGCCAACTTTCTCGATTTGTTTGGCGAGCTGCACCACTTCCTCCCAGGACATGCCGCCCTGCAACATGTCCATCGCGGCAATTCGGAAAACAAGGATGAAATCCGGCCCGACTGCTTCGCGTACCCGGCGCATGACTTCGACGGGAAACCGCATCCGATTTTCAAAGGACCCACCCCATTCATCCGTCCGGCGATTAGTTTTCTCCACAAGGAAGGTACTGAGGAGATAACCCGCAGAGCCAATGACCTCCACACCGTCATAACCTGCTTTCTGCGCGCAGACCGCGCAGTTCACAATATCCGCGATTTGCTTCTCTACACCTTCCGCGTCCAACTCGCGCGGTGTCTTGCTGGCAATGCGGGAGCGTATTGCAGACGGCGCAACTGGGTTTTCATTTCTGGCGAGAGGTCCCATATGCAATATCTGCATACAGATTTTGGTATCCGGATCAGCTTGATGTACGGCATCAGTTACGAGGCGATGCTCTTCCACCTCGTCGTCATTTGAGAGCTTCGCGCCAGCCCCACCTTCAAGATTTGGGGAAATACCACCGGTGATAATCATGCCAACACCGCCACGCGCCCGTTCCGCGAAATAGACAGCCATGCGTTCAAACCCACCTTCAAGCTCTTCCAGTCCAGTATGCATGGAACCCATAAGCGCACGGTTCTTAATTGTCGTGAAGCCAAGGTCAAGAGGTGAAAAAAGATTTGGATATTTCTGATGTGCCGTCATTTTTTCTAATCTTTCATTTCAAATTCAGGCGTGGCGTGTTCCTGCCGCAGGAGGGTTGCGCGCAGGCCCCGCAAAACACTGCGCGACAGACATCCAGCGCGTCGCAATCTCACCCGATACTTTTAGGTTGGTATCCGCAATATTACGAGTCTGCGTAACAACCTGACAGAATTCGGAAGCATCGCCTTCAACAAGGTCCGCGGTATTTTCCGGGTTCCATTCCCAGATGTCTCCCGACGGGGCCGTCAACCGGACATGCGGCACCGGTTCCGGCACCTCTTCCTTGCGATTAATAAAAGTCCAGCCGAAGGTATTCATTCCCATAACGGCAATACTTTTGATCAGATCCCTGTTCTCCCGTTTTACGCCAAGCAGGTCATAGATTTCCTGCGCATGGGACCAAGTTTCCATTAACCGGGCAGAGATGCTGGACCGCGCACTCATGCTCGGCCCAACCCAAAGCAAACGCTGCTTCGGATCAGCGGCGTAAAACCGATCCGACATCTCCATATAATAGGCCCGCCAGGCATCCCGCAACGCGGTTCCCTTTAGGCCATCCAGCATTTTATCTGTTGCATCAATAAGTGAACCGGATTTATCCCGAAGCTCGGAAAGCTCTCCATAAACTCGCTTGAATGCTTCTTCATCCGTAAGAGTCAAATCAGCGACATAATTGAAGAAATGCAGATGCTGCATGACATCATTAACCGTCCAGTCGCGGAACAGCGTTACCCGGTCGTAATCCGCCTCACCAAGCGGCTCAATGAGACTGTAGAGTGCTTCGCTTTCATCTCTGAAATCATAGGCTTCTTTCAGCATTGTCTGAATTTCCCTTTTTATTTCCGCATTATTCCGGCACTTCAATTTCGAACAGAAGATCGTCGATAGACACTTGGCTTGCCGCCGTGGCAATCACATTCTGCACGACACCGGCAACTTCAGCCTGGATATCATGCTGCATCTTCATCGCCTCCAGCACAGCAAGACGGGTCCCAACATCAACTGTATCACCAGCCTTCACAAAGACTTCCAACAAGGTGCCATGCATGGGCGCTGTCACCTGCCCGCTCCCCGCAGCGGATGCGGTCGCCTCCGGGAACGCTATCTCATTAATAAACCGTAACGTCTTCCCGCCATCGGTGAATTCCAGCACCCCTTCAGAAAGGGCCTCATAATGCACGCGTTTGCGACTTCCATCGACGGTCAGCAGTGCCCTGTTCTCGCTCCGCTCCAAAACCTCAATGACCAGAGCTGCTTCACCCACCATAACATTATAACCGCCTTCGCGCTTTGGCGCGACAGTGACATCGATTTGATCTTCAGCCGCCGGGAACACATAACGGGTCAGCAATTCTCCGCCGCTTGACCAATCCATAAGCTGCTCAGTCACAAAAATCGCCGCCGATTTTGCCCGTTCACGCTCCACCTGATACAAAAGAACGGCGGCCATCGCCATTTCAATCTGATCCGGAATTTTTGCAGCCAACCGCTCGCCATCGAATAAGTCGCCAATAAAAGCGGTCGTCGCCTCTCCTTTTGCAAAGGTCTCCTCATTGAGGATATCGATTAGAAAACCACGGTTGGTTGTCAGGCCAAATATTACCGTATTTTTAAGCGCCTCAATCAGACGGTGGCGGGCAATCTCCCGACTTTCGCCATGGGCGATGACTTTCGCGATCATCGGATCATAAAAAGGGGAGATATCCTGCCCGGAATCAATGCCGGCGTCAGATCGCACGCCGTCTCCGTCCGCCGCCTGCCATGTCGTAATCTTGCCTGTACAGGGAAGGAAGTCCTGCGCGGTATCTTCCGCATAAAGACGCACTTCAATGGCATGGCCATTCAGCTTAACGTCCTGTTGCTCAATCCCAAGCGGCTCACCCTGCGCCACTTGAATTTGTAGCGACACAAGATCGTTTCCCGTCACCATCTCGGTCACCGGATGTTCCACTTGCAACCGGGTATTCATTTCGAGAAAATAGAAATTATTTCCGGCATCGAGCAGAAACTCAACGGTACCGGCACCACGATAGTTGATACTGCGCGCCGCTTCCACCGCAGCTGAGCCCATCTTTTCCCGGAGTTCCGGTGTCATGACTGGGCATGGCGCTTCCTCTACCACTTTTTGATGTCGGCGCTGAACCGAGCAATCCCGCTCACCCAGATGGACAACATTCCCATGATTATCCGCGAAAACTTGAACTTCTACATGTCGCGGTTCAATTATCGCTTTTTCAAGGATAAGCTCCTCCGAACCGAACGCGTTAAGCGCTTCCGAGCGCGCAGAGGCAAGGGCGTCAACAAGGTTCTTCTCTTCATGTACAAGACGCATGCCGCGACCACCTCCGCCCGCCGCGGCCTTCACCATAATCGGAAACCCAATATCTTTGGCTGCGGCAACAAGTGTACCGTCAGACTGGTCATGGTCTTCATATCCGGGAACACAAGGCACATCTGCCGCAATCATCCGCCGCTTGGCCGCTGCCTTGTTCCCCATCAAGTCAATCGCCTCGGCAGAGGGTCCAATGAAGACAATACCCGCATCCTCGCATGCCCTTGCAAAATCTGCATTCTCTGACAGGAATCCGTAACCCGGGTGAATAGCCTCCGCTCCCGTTTCCTTGGCTGCGGCCAATATCTTTGTCATATCCAAATAGGACTGCTGGACAGGCGCAGGCCCAATCAACATTGCCTCATCTGCGATACGGACATGAAGCGCCGCGGCATCCGCCTCTGAGTAAACAGCGATAGTGCGATACCCGAGACTTTTGGCTGTTTTGATTACCCTAACGGCAATTTCGCCCCGATTGGCGATCAATATGCTATTGAAATTTCTCATTTTTCCGGACCCACCTGTTTATATCTTTTTTCTTATTCATTGATTACCGGAGATTAGAGTCGGCCAACGCCGAAGCTGTTCGGTTGCAGGGTGCGATTACGCGCCTCCCAGCATGTTTGCAGCGCGAAGCCGATGACTTTACGGCTATCACGTGGATCGATAACACCTTGGTCAAGAAGTTTGCCTGAGGTATAAAACGCGTCCGCTTGACTATCAAAGTGATCAATCAAACGCGCCTTTTGAGCGGCGAGTGCCTCTTCATCAACAGGTATGCCTTTGCGTTCTGCACCACTTCGCGCCACCTGATCCATGGTGAGTGCCGCTTGTTCACCACCCATCACGCCAGTCTTGGCATTTGGCCAGGCAAACAGGAAATCCGGGTCATAGGCAAGGCCGGCCATCCCATAGTTACCGGCACCGAAGCTTGCCCCGATATAGAGTGTTATTTTCGGCACCCGGACGGTGGAAACGGCCTGGATCATTTTAGATCCATGCTTGATCATACCTTTTTGTTCATACTCCTTGCCAACCATATAGCCGGTAATATTATTCAGGAAGATCAACGGAATATTCGCGCTGGTCACAAAGCTGGAAGAACTGTCCGCCCTTCGCCGCGCCATCCGGATCGATCGGGCCATTATTGCCCACGATGCCGCAGGCCTGTCCGAAGATATTAGCCTGCAAACAAACAAGGGTGGCACCGTAACGTGGTTTAAATTCCTCAAAATCGGAACCATCAACCAGCCGGGCGACAACTTCGCGGACGTCATAAGGTTTTCGATAATCCACCGGAACCACACCAGCAATCTCTTCCGGATCGTAGCGCGGCTCCTTGAAACTTTTTATCTCTGGTGTCGGGCATTTATCGTTCCAGCCGAGGCGGCCAATGATGTCCCGTGCAATCAAAAGGCCATGGGCGTCGTCTTCGGCGAGATATTCAACAAGCCCCGTGGTGGTCGCATGCATTTCCGATCCCGCCAGTTCCTCCTCATCCGAGATTTCACCTGTTGCAGCCCGCACCAGAGCCGCACCGCCGAGAGAGGCGCGCCCCGCCCCTTGATGCCAATAACATAATCGCTCATGCCGGGGAAATATGCCCCACCGGCCGTTGATGGGCCGTGCAGAACGACGAAAGTAGGGATACCTGCCGCACTCAATTTTGCGAGCCTCTGGAATCCCCCGCCCCCATGCGCCCATGATTCAACCTGATACTTCAGAAGATTGGCGCCCGCACTCTCAACGAGATGTACAAAAGGAAGCTTCTTATCAATGGCAATATCCTGACAGCGACGGACTTTCTCCCCGGACTTCTGGGTCATTGCGCCAGCGTTGATGCCGCTATCGCTCGCGAAGATCATACACCGCACACCGTTGATAAATCCGATGCCAGCCAACGAACTTGCCCCCGGAATGCTTTTATCCCGATCATTCGTATCCACCATATAATTGGCGAGGCCGAACAGCTCCAGAAAGGGCATACCCGGATCGAGAAGACGGACCAACCGCTCACGTGGGGTCAATTGACCGCGCTCCTCAAATCTGGCGCGCCGACGCTCAGATAATTGTTTCGCGCGATCTTTTAACGCATGTAAATCATCGACAAGTGCCAGCATCTCCTGCCGATTGGTGGCAAAGCTGTCAGAAGAGGCAACGATTTTGGATGAGAAAACGGCCATTCGGAACTCCCGATTTTTATTTTTTCTTTATTGATAGCATAGGAAAGTTCGCGCCGTTAAGAAAAAAAATGACGTGAGCGACCGTGGCATAATTTAATTTTCTGGCGTTACGCCGACAGTCGTTTTAAACTGTCATTCTGCAGGAAATAAATCGCGGGATATAATGCTACGCGCCCTGCATCATATAAGTGGCACTAAGAAATAATAAAAAAGGAGCCTTTCCAAATGGAAGTAGGAATATTGGCCTACGGGGGATATATCCCGCAAAGCCGATTGCAACGTAGTGAAATCGCAAAAGCTCACAGCTGGTTTAATCCAGGGCTTAACGGCCTTGCCAAGGGCGAAAGAGCAATGGCAAATTGGGACGAAGATAGCGTCACCATGGCCGTCGAAGCTGCGCGGGATTGTCTCGCAGACTCTGACCGCAATGATGTTTCCGCTGTTTATATGGCCTCAACCAGCTTTCCGTTTATGGATCGGCAGAATGCAGGCATCGTTGCTGATGCGCTGAACCTGAACAGCAGCCTGCAGACCCTCGATTTCGCCTCCTCCCAGCGAGCAGGTAGCGCGGGATTGGCGACAGCCCTTCAGGTAGCCAAAGGAGGCAGCGGCCCAATTCTTTTCACTGCTGCGGAAAAACGCCAGACGAAGGCGGCAAGCCCGCTGGAATTCACATCCGGCGACGGGGCGGCCGCTTTTCTGGTCGGTCAGGGCAAAGTCATTGCCCGCCTTCTCGGCAACCATACAGAAGCCGTTGATTTCGTCGATCACTTCCGTGGCGAAGGCGAAGCCTATGACTACAATTGGGAAGAACGCTGGATCCGCGATGAGGGATATCTCAAAATTGTACCAAGTGCCATTTCCGCCCTGTTGTCGGAAACCGGAGTTAAAGCGGAAGATGTTACAACCTTCTGCTTCCCGGTAGCCGCGCGCGGTGTCGCTGGAATGCTTGCGAAGAAACTCGGTATACCCGAGAGTTCCGTTGCAGATAATCTTCAGGCAAACTGCGGTGAGACTGGGACTGCCCATTCCATGGTAATGCTGTCCCATGCGTTGGAAAATAGTAAGCCGGGCGATAAAATCCTTGTCGCAAGCTTCGGTCAGGGCAGCGATGCTCTCCTGTTCGAAGTGACTGAGGAAATCAAATCGCTTTCTCCCCGCAAAGGCGTTTCGGGCTATCTCGCTCGTCGCTATGCGGAAACGAACTACAACAAGTTCCTCGCGTTCCATGATCTGGTTAACTTGGAACGTGGTATCCGCGCAGAGACCGACAAGAAAACCGGCCTGACGACCCTTTATCGCAACAAGGGAATGACCCAAGCCATGATTGGTGGTCAATGTTCCCAATGCGGTACGGCGCAGTTTCCGAAGTCCAATATGTGCGTTAATGAAAATTGCGGCGCCATCGGTACGCAAGAGGATTACCCCTTCGCGGAGAGAATTTCAAAAGTGAACTCCTTTACCGCGGACCGGCTTACCTATTCACCGGATCCGCCCGCCTATTACGGCATGATCCAGTTCGAAGAAGGCGGTCGCCTGATGAGTGACTTTACCGATATCTCGCCTGAAACGGATATCAAGGTAGGAATGCCCATGCGGATGATGTTTAGGGTCAAAGACTATGACAACAAGCGCGGGTTCAGGCGTTATTTCTGGAAAGCGACCCCCGCGGACGCTTCAAATAAAGGAGAATAAAAATGGCTGCAGGGATTAAAGATAAAGTTGCTATTTTGGGTATGGGTTGTTCACGATTTGGCGAACGCTGGAATGACAACGCAGAAGATTTGATGATCGAGGCCTATGTCGAGGCGCTGGCAGACGCGGGGATCGAGAAGAGCTCGATTGACGCCGCCTGGTTTGGCACCGGTATCGAGGAAGAGCATGTGGGCAAATCCGCCGTACCGCTTTCCATGGCGCTAAGGCTTCCCAACATCCCCGTTACCCGTGTTGAAAACTACTGCGCCAGTGGTTCAGAAGCTTTCCGTGGTGCCGTCTATGCTGTTGCCTCCGGCGCGTGCGATATCGCGCTCGCCCTTGGTGTCGAGAAATTGAAGGACACAGGATATGGCGGCCTGCCGCAACGTAACCGCGGATCCGTCAATGACCTCTTCTGGGCGAATGCGTCGGCTCCCGGCTCTTTTGCGCAGTTGGCTTCGGCTTATTCTGCGAAGCATGGCGTCAATAAAGATGACATGAAGCGGGCGATGGCCCATATCTCCGTCAAGAGCCATGACAACGGATCCAAAAATCCAAAGGCGCATCTTCGTAATAAAATCAACGAAGATAAGGTGATGAACGCCCCAATGATTGCAGAGCCCCTCGGCCTCTTCGATTGCTGCGGTGTAAGCGATGGATCGGCCTGTGCCATTGTCACGACCCCAGAAATTGCGAAATCACTGGGAAAATCGGATCTGATAACGGTCAAAGCTATGCAACTCGCGGCCTCTAACGGTCGGGAAGCGCAGCATAACTCCTGGGATGGCAGTCATTTCGTGACCACCCGCGCAGCTGCTAATCGCGCCTATAAGGAAGCGGGGATTACCAAGCCGCGGGATCAGATCAGCCTGTTCGAAGTACATGACTGCTTTTCCATAACGGAATTTGTCACCATGGAAGATCTTTTCATCTCCGAAGAAGGTAATGCCGTCAACGATATCATGGATGGCTTCTATGATGCTGACGGCAAGATCCCTTGCCAAATCGACGGCGGGCTTAAATGCTTCGGCCATCCGATTGGCGCATCGGGCCTGCGCATGATTTACGAGATGTATCTGCAGATGCAGGGCCGCGCAGGAGATCGTCAGAGAAAGGAAGAGCCCGTGGTTGGCATGACACATAACCTCGGCGGCTTCCCGCATCAGAATGTCTGCTCCATCACCATTGTCGGAAAAGAAGGCGCTTAAGCTCTTTCTCCGGACCCCTTCAGGCCGCCTTCTACTCCCGGGCGGCCTGAAGATTATTTGAGTATGATTTCAGATGGGAACGCGAAGGTCGCCGATTTCGTCCTTCAGAACCCGTTTCAGAACCTTCCCGGTCGCATTACGCGGCAGTTCCTCCATAAAGACAACATGCTTCGGGATTTTGTATCGGGCGAGTTTATCCTGACAATAGTGGATTACGTCGTCTGCGGATAGTTGCTTGTCCGGCGCGATAACGATGACGGCACATCCTACTTCATCCCAACGATCATCCGGGACACCAATGACCGCCAGATCAGCGATTTCCGGCATTTTGAACAAGGTACTCTCGATTTCCGCCGGGTACACATTCTCTCCGCCGGAGATATACATATCTTTCCAGCGATCAACGATGAAGTAATGCCCTTCCTCATCCACTCTGCAGGCGTCGCCGGTATGCAGCCATCCATTCGTTATTGTTTCGGCATTAGCGTCGGGTCGGTTCCAATATCCGGGAGTGATGTTCGGCCCCTTCACCCATAGCTCTCCGGTTTCTCCTTGTCGAACGTCCTCGCCATTTTTATCGACAACGCGCGCCTCCGCATTCAAGGCAAGTTTCCCCGCAGAGCCCGGTTTACTGAACGCCATTTCCGCATCTTGCACTGTCACTGTCGGGCTGGTTTCTGTCATTCCATACCCTTGTTGCAAGGCCAGCCCCCGCGCCTTATAGGTTTCAAGGAGTGGCACAGGCGTAGGTGCCCCGCCGACGCCAGAACAGGCAAGGCGTGAAAAATCCGTTGTGTTAAATTCAGGATGTTGGCTCATAAAAAGGTAATTTGCTGGCACGCCAAAGAAATGGGTAAGACCTATCTCCTCATCATCAATGATGCGAAGACATTCCCCCGGATCAAAGGCCCGCATGACCAATGTTGTTCCGCCAAAATAGAGCGCAACGGAGCTGTAGCAGTTAAGTCCGCCTGTATGGAATAAGGGCAAGATTGTTAGTGTCTTGGCATCCGGCGTGAAATAGGTGGGAACGCCTAGGTTCACCGCGTTATAAAAAGCCATGCCATAAGTATTCATCGCGCCCTTCGGCAGGCCGGTCGTGCCAGAGGTATACATGATCGTCCAAACATCGTCATGGGTGACATTTGTGAGTGTTGGTGTCGGGTTCGCGGCCTTGATTGCCGCCTCATAGGGTGTATCGCCTCCGCCTCCGCTCGTTTCCAGAAAATGAAGGACGTCGGTTCTTTCCTTTAGCTCCCCTATTTCTACAGAGAACTGTGAATCATGGATAAGAGCTTTTGGCCCAGCATCGCGGATGATGAAATCGAGTTCATTGACTGTAAGTCGCCAGTTAAGCGGCAGAAATATAGCGCCAATCTTGGCGCAAGCCGCCTGTATTTCCAACATATCAGTCGAATTCATGGCGAGAACCCCGACCCGGTCACCTTTTTCTATCTCACAATTTTTCTGCAAATGAAAAGCAAGGCGCAAGGCCCTGTCATTTGCCTCGGCATAGGTAAAATGGCGATTGGAATGGAGATCTACCCAAACCTCTTTTCCCGGAACCCTCTCCGTGTGATGGGCCAGCCAGTCGTAATGCGTTACGCTCATATTTTCCTCCCCGTCTTGCTTTTTTGTCTGCAGGTTATTGTTGAATTTTCTCCGTCAAGCGGATTATGGGCCGCTCACTATATTTATGCGCGGCCATCATTTCCCGCTTCGCCAATACAATAATATTTTATGGTGTCCCTGTTGTTCCTCTCATCATGCCCGCTTTCAACATTTTGTAAAAGCCCTTTGGCCTCCGAAGAGGTTTGATACCTGCCCTTTCTCGCCGTAAGATGGGCCAAAATAATAAGCATTCAAACTCTGAGAAGGGATAATCCGCCGTGACATATAGCTGCTTCGACGTTCAAATAAAAAATCAGATCGCTCATATCATTCTTAACCGGCCTGAAAAGCGCAACAGCATGATCCCGGCATTCTGGAATGAACTTCCCGAGATTGTTCGGGACATCGATGAAAATGCAAAGGCAAGAGTGATCGTTATTTCCTCGACCGGGCCGCATTTCTCCTCCGGGCTGGATGTCGCCTCTTTCGTGCAGCCAGAAATAACCGATCCAAAAGAAAAACGAGCCTCGGAAATTAGCGCTGGCGCCGCATTTTATGGCGCCGTCAAGAACATGCAGCAGACTTTCACGGCGTTGCAGGACTGCCGCCTACCCGTCCTTGCGGCCATTCAAGGTGGCTGTATCGGTGGTGGGGTTGATCTAATCACAGCCTGCGATATGCGCTATGCCACCGAAGATGCGTTTATCACAATCTTCGAGACAAATATTGGCATGACCGCTGATGTCGGAACTTTCCCCCGAATTACCAAGGTGATCGGCGACGGCCTTGCACGGGAGCTAGCCTATACGGGCCGCCGGATGCCCGCGAATGAGGCAAAATCCGCAGGCCTGTTTAACACCGTCTATAAAGATCAGGAGGCACTTCTCGGCGCCGTCATGGAAATAGCAAAGGAAATCGCCAGCAAGGCACCGCTTGCGATCATGGGCTGCAAGCGCATGATGAATTATTCACGCGATCATTCGATCGAAGACAGCCTTGATTATATCGCTATCTGGAATGCCAGCATGTTGCAGCGGGAGGAAATATTTGAGGCGATGAAGGCTAACGCCGAGAAACGGCCCGCCGAGTTTGTCGAACTGCCACCTATTCAAAAGAATATTGGCTAGCCACCCCGTCGGCACAGGCCCTAAATAGATTAAATGAGAGTGGTGATCCCGACAGGACTCGAACCTGTTACCTCAAGATTAGGAATCTTGCGCTCTATCCTGATGAGCTACGGGACCATATCCCGGGTTTAGCAGAGAGCTTTTTTGCATGCCACAAAAAATTGGAGGGAATTACTCACGCGGTTCCCTCCCCATATCATACGGTCAGTCAGAAGTCAGGACGCAATTCTTTGCGAAATCAGCTGCTTCATTCGCGGACCAGTCGCCCTTGGGCTTTTCTTTCATTGTTTCACACCATTCCTTGCTCCCCACTTCCGGGTCGCAAGCCGCAAGTCCCAGCGCAAAAACGGACAAAAGAATAAAGCCGACAAATTTCCTAATCATATTTTTCCCTCCAGATACAAAAAAAGGACGGGGCGCGTTTCCGCGTCCCGTCCCTTCTTGAGTGTCAAGATTACTTGCTTTCGACGGTAATTACCACACGACGGTTTGCCGCGTTTTTAACACCATCAGCAGTCTGGACTTTTAGGTCCTTCTTACCGTAGGAGCGCATGATAATCCGCTTCGGCTCCATGCCTTCCTCGATACCCATGAAGGCAACGTTTTCGGCACGGCGTTCACCAAGCTTGTCATTGTAGACTACGCTACCGACTGTATCTGTATAGCCAGCGATCGTGATCTTCGGATCCTTGAATTTTTTCATGTATTCCGCAGCTGCTTTGACCTCTTCCATAGAGCCATAGCAGTGGTGTATCGGAATCGAAATCAAAATTCACTTCGAAGGATTGCGGCGCCATCATGGGTTCTTTCTTCTTCATGACGACAACTTTTTCTTCAACAACAACCGCGACCGGTGCCATTGCAGCTTCAATCTCTTCCATCGCTAGCACGAAGGCATCCCGGCAAGCGGCGATATCTTTCGGCTGCCAGTTTTCTTCCTGCTCCTGCACCCAGCAATCAAAGCTTGTCTGGGCTTTTGCTGCCTGCATCGGAAGCTTCTCACGTGCGCCAGCATTCAGAACCTCCATCAAACGTTCCCGCGCGCCGATCAGGACCGGCTCTCTGTCGGAAGGAAGATGCCATTCTTCTGGGTGATAGGGATCAACCTGTTCCCCACGTGTTGCCGCCATTGCCTTTTCTGCAAAGCGGTCAGAATCAATGTAGTCGCCTTCGTTATATTCAGCTTTCGCAAGTTCAATATAACCTGTGTAAAGCGCTTGCTGGTACTCACTCCCGCTCGGGCTTAACCGTTCGGCCTGTTCCAACTTGCCACCACATGCCGCCAGCACGAGCGAAGCTGCGCCAACAATCGCAAATCTAATCGTATTTTTCATAATCTTCCCCTCAACCCTTTCCAAGGTGCACTGGTATAACACCAAGTATGGTTAATACTAGTACGTTGCAGAGCAGCAAACAATAAAATTCACTGTCATAAAGCTGAAATAAGCTATTTGTGCGTTGTTTCAACTCTTATTTTGCAAATACTTAATAAAACCTATGAAATAAAAATGTCCTAAATACGGCAACTAACGACCATATTTATGACTTTAACATTCATACTTATGAAACATTCGTTACGGTTTCTTGACGGCCAATTCCTCGTACTAGGATAGCTGCCGCCGCAATCAGAACGGCTGAACCGATCAGGCATACCTCCACACCGCCGATTTGATATAGCATGCCGGACATGAGCGTACCCAAAAACCGCCCTCCTGCGTTCGCCATATAGTAAAACCCGACATTGAGTGTGGTTTGATCCGTGTCCGAGATCGCGAGAATTAGGTAAGAGTGAAGCGATGAATTTATCGCGAACAGAATACCAAACAACGCCAACTCGCCAACCGTTACAATACCGAGCCAAGTGATATTGTCCGTTAAAGCAATCTGATCAGTCAGAAGATAAATTACAACAGCAAGCAACAGGGGGACAATCGCCAGCGCCCCGCCCCAAAGGCTCGCCGCGATCACCTCCATTGTAACCCCGTCAGGCGATTTTTGAACAAAGCGCGGCGCCACGGCCTGAACAAATCCATAAACAATGACCCACACAGCCATGAAGGTGCCGATTTCGACGAAACTCCATCCCAGAACTTCATCCAAAAACAAGGGGACGCCGACCACAAACCAGACGTCCCGACCGCCGAACAGAAAGAATCGGGCCAGGGAGATCAAGTTTATGTCTCGTGTCTTGGAGAGTATGCGCGAAAAGGGAGGTTTTGAGGTCGGCTGCCCGGCAAACTGCTTCAAGAGAAGGAAAGACGCGACCAAAACTACCGCAAGGCCAGCCGCCATAAAAATCAATGCCCCTTCAAAACCGATAGACGTCAACAATGCACCACCGAGGAAGAAGCCTGCGCCCTTCAAGGCATTTTTTGAACCTGTCAGCGCCGCCACCCACTTAAACAGCCGGGAGGTGCCACCTTCAGGCAACAATATCTTGATGGAGGATTTGGCGCTCATCTTGGTGAGATCTTTGGCGACTCCCGACAGTCCCTGAGACAGGAAGACATAGAGCACCGACATTTCTCTGGACCAACTCGGATCAAGCTGGGAGAGCATAAAAAGTGCCGCAATTTGCAGCCATAGGCCCGCGTATAAAGTAAAGCGCAAGCCAAGCCTTGCCGCAATCCAGCCCCCTACCAGATTAGTAACAACCCCGAAAAATTCATACAGAACGAATAATGCCGCGAGTTCAATGGGCGTGTAACCCAGACTATGAAAATGCAGAAGGACGATCATCCGAAGCGCGCCATCGGTCAGGGTTAACCCCCAATAGGCGCTTGTAACTACGGCATAATCGCGCCACGCAGTCATCGGATTTCCTTCGCGACCTTAGCCGCCAATTCCCGCATTCGCCAGACATAACCGGTTTCATTGTCATACCAGGAGAGGATTTTGACCTGAGTTTCATCAACAACCATCGTCGATGGCGCATCAACAATTGAAGAACGACGATCATTGACGAAATCAGCGGAAACGAGCGGGCGCGTTTCATAGCCGAGAATGCCCTCAAGTTCCGCCTCGCTCGCGGCTTTGAAGAAGCTGTTTACTTCTTCCACCGTTGTTGGGCGGGCGACTTCCAATACGCAGTCCGTGATCGACGCATTCAGCAGCGGAACCCTTACCGCGACGCCATTCAGTTTACCTGCAAGCTCCGGATATATCATGGCAATCGCCGTCGCCGAGCCGGTTGATGTAGGAATAAGAGAGTTCAACGCGGACCTTGCCCGACGTAAATCCTTATGCGGTGCATCAACAATGATCTGCGTATTAGTGACATCATGAATTGTCGTGATCAGGCCGTGCCGAATGCCGATATTTTCCTGTATCACTTTAATCAGCGGTGCCAGACAATTCGTGGTGCAGGACGCGTTGGTCAGAATATGATGCGCAGTCGGATCATAGAGATGATCGTTAACGCCCATCACGATATTTATGTCCGCGTCCTTGACTGGGGCAGCGACGATTACTTTCTTTACACTTCCGGAAAGATAGAGCTGCAACACATCCCGTTTTTTAAACTTGCCGGTGCATTCAATAACGATATCAACATCTCGCTCTGCCCAGGGAATCTCGGCCGGATCAGCATGGTCGGAAAATGTCATCGAGAAATCACCGGCTTTCAGATACGGTTTTTCCCAGAGAACTGGAATGTCGAGATGCCCATGAACACTATCAAACTCGAGCAAATGAGCCGCAGTTTCCGGGCCACCCTTTACTTCATTGATATGGACAACATCAAAAGCCGGGCCGCTTTCCCTCTCCTTAGCATGTTCCAATGCCGCGCGCAGGAACAACCGCCCCATGCGACCAAACCCGTTTATCCCAATCCGGACTGCCATTTATTCCACCACTTATGCATACAGATTTGTCCACGCCGCATTTTACTGCGACTGGTGAACTCGCGTCACCCTAGTTTTCGGATATTACATCTTTATGTCAAAATTCTATGGACAACCAATGTGCCGCCCCTGTCTAATTAGCGGAATTCCTCTCGAAACCGGTCTATTTTATGGCATCATCACATTCACATACCGACAGCAAAGCACATAGTCATTCGCATGATCATGCACCGAAAGTAACGGAAGATAGCGAGCGGCGTATTTTCTGGGTTATGTGCCTAACTGGCGGGTACATGATATTGCAAGCGCTGGGCGGTTTGTTCTCCGGCTCCCTCGCCCTGCTTGCTGATTCCGGGCATATGCTCTCCGATACAGCAGCGCTTGGCCTCGCGTGGTTTGCCTTTCGCCTGGCTTCCAAACCAGCGGACAGTAAACGTTCCTACGGGTATCACCGCTTTCAGATTCTGGCGGCCTTCACCAATGGCCTAACCCTTTTCTTCATTGCCGGATGGATCATTTTTGAGGCAATTGAACGCCTGATGTATCCCGGAGAGGTCATCGGCGGCATGATGCTTGTCATCGCATGCGGCGGACTGGTGATCAATATCGTTGGTTTCTATCTGCTCCATCGTGGCGACCGCCATAATGTAAATATGCAGGGCGCCTTGCTGCATGTGATGGGGGATTTGTTGGGCTCTGTCGCCGCCATTGTCGCGGCTATCATCATCCTTATGTTCGGATGGATGGCCGCGGACCCCATCCTGTCGATACTGGTTGCGGTCATTATCCTGAAAAGTGCCTACAGCCTTGTTCGACGGTCCGGCCATATCTTGCTGGAAGGCACACCAGAGAATCTGGACATGATGCTGATTCGGGAAAAACTGGTCGCGTATATGCCAGAAATCATCGACGTCCACCATATGCATGCCTGGTCCCTTACTGCAGAAAAGCCAATTGTGACTATGCATATTCAAGTTAAGCCGTCAGCGGATATAAAATCTACGCTACACGCAATCAACGCGTTTTTGCTTTCCGAATTTGAAATTGACCACGCGACATTGCAGCTTGAACATGGCAATTGCAGCACCGACGAAATTCTGGAAAAATAGCTTTACTGCCAGAGTGGTCGCGCCGCGCTGGCAATGCCTTTTGCTTCTCCCCATGGGCCCGTGCTCATTACGGAAAGCCAGCGCATGGGTGCCGGGCTCACAATTCGAACTTCAACCATACTGCCGCGTGTGACTTGTGCGCTCAATCGGGTACTCAGGTTTGATTTTTCAAGGCTACACCGAATTGCAGCGCCCGGAAGCCAGAATTTTGCGGGCACTTTGCCTTGAATACGATATCGTTTTTCAGGCTTTCCTATAGTCGAAATCCGGCAATCCCCGGCAAAGGCTGCGCCTAGATCCCCCGAAACTTCCAATGTAATCAAGTCCTGTTTACCCGCAACGACAGGCATGCCCGAAAACTGTGCAAGCATCAGCATTACCGCAATCCCTAATTTATGTCTTGTCCGCATGGTGACATCATAAAAAAGCATGGTTAACAAAACAAAAACCCGATTGCGGGAAAGCAACCGGGTTCAAAATCGACTGATACTCGATTTCGTTAAGAAGTCGACGGCAAATCCATATCAAGTATGGTCATATGAAAAGCGAATGACACTTCGCCTTCATCCTCATCCCGATAGACAACCCCGATAAATTCATCACCGAGCAGAACCTCAGCCGTTCCATCGGATGGCCGACGCTCTTTGACATTGAACTCTTCATTGCCAAATTTTTCCCGCAGGTAGCGCTGCACCTTTAATGTTTCCGTTCTCGTCATTATGGCCCCGCGTTTCTTATAGAATTTCGAGTGAGTCTGCGATCGGTCCTTTTACGCCCATGCGGACAACACATTTAACCTTGGTATCCAGACCTATATCTTCAAGGTTGATGTCAGAACGCTCCAGCATATTAATGTGGATAAAGACATCCTCTCCACCACCATCCGGCGTCACAAACCCGTATTTATGTTCGGGAACAAAGGTAGTCACAACACCCGTCACCTCGATATCATTACCGACGACAACCTCTTCTTCCTCTTCCGGCTCATGAATTGCGACAACCTGCTGGCCGCGATCCCCATCTGCAAGGTCACAATTAATCTGCATACCTTCCCGGAGTTCAGTATAGGAAGTGTTTTGCAGAACCGAAATATGGACAAAGGCATCTGGAGACCCATCGGCGGGCGAGACAAAACCAAATCCCTTGGCTTCATCGAAAAATTTTACAGTCGCCGATATATTCTTACGGACGGGCTTGGACGGCTTACGATCATTCATCCTTAAAGGACCTCATTATTTATAACAAACGGTGCAATACCCAATATAGGGGCAAAGCTCAAATATTTCCGTGATTTTGTATCAGATCAGAACGCGGCTGTCTGTAGCCTTATTTAATCCGCCGTTCCTAACAGTTTCGCAGTTTTCAGATTTTATTGAATTTGGCCGCGCAGCGGGAGATGCTATGCTGGATTAACCGGACAATTTCTGGGCGGGTTCCGATCGCCCCCGCATAGTGAGCCGGCAGCTTGCTTCCCGTTTCCCGCTGCCATTCGGCAATCGCGCCGGGCACATCCTCCATCGCGTGCGGCCCGTCCGCTGCGAACAAACCTACAAGGACTAGCGGCGGTCCGTTCTCAGGTTGATTCTTTAGCCATTGACCGAGGAACGGCGCTTCATTCAGGAAGGCAACAGAAACCCTGGCAAATTCTTGCCTGCTTTCAACCGTCCTCTGCTGCAGATAGGTCGCCTCGGCAGAGGCACGCGATTTTTCTGAACCGTGGGCGACAAGGACGAGATGAATGTCCACCGGAGCATATCCCTTATCAGCACAAACTTCCTGTGCCATGGCGGATATTATTCCGGCCAATTCAGGATCAATTCCGAGGGCATCACATTGATACAGCTGGCGATCTGTGCAAATACGCTGCCCCTCCGTCAACTCAAATAGTTCCGGAATGCGTCGCGCAACAAAATATCCGTTGCTCATAAAGAATGGTAACAGAAAAACTTCTCCGCCCGGCAAATTGGGGGATGTGTGATTACCAGCAAGGAAACAAACCCCCACCTGTCCATAGCGATTGCTTTGCTGCAATGTCAACGCATGCTGCTTGGCAGCCTCCTGTGCGTTAACCGACACACTGGAACCATGGGCAACTATAAGGACTGACGGACGCGTAGGTGGCATTGGCAAATCTTGTTAAAGACCAAGGTGGTGCGGCTAAATTTCATCATAGCATTGTGTTTACAATTTTTCGGCCAAAACTGGAAAAAAAATCACCTCGTTTTCTCTTTACGTCGCTATCTAACCTAGGTATTTAGATTTTAGTGGCCCGCAAGTGTTGAAGTATGCGATAATGCTTTTCATCAGTGGCAAAAAGTAAAATCAAAGCCATGGGTTAAGAATAATTGGTTCCGAATGGGAGGAAGATAAAAATGTTCAAACGTACAGTTATGTCGATTGCGGCGTTCTCCGCTGCATCGATGATGGCGTTCAGTGTGTCTGCTGCTGACGTCGTAGATGGACCTAACGTTAATTGGAATGTATCTACGTGGGGCAAACAAAGAGCCTTTACGGCAAGCGTAGAAGCGATCAGAGACTATGTCGCTGAACGCACAGGCGGTAAATTCAAGATCAAGATACATTATGGTGAGGCCCTCTCCAAGGCGAGAGAAAACCTGGACGGCATTAAACTTGGCGCCTTTCAGATGGCAATGTTTTGCTCTGCCTACCATCCGGCTAAGCACCCGACACTGTCGGGACTAGACCTTCCCTTCTTGCCGTTTCCTAACCTGAAAGTTCAAACGGCAGTGCATGAAACCTATTATGCTGACCCTGCAGTCGCAAAAGATTTGGCCCGCTGGGACGCAAAGCTGCTGATGAGTTCACTATTACCGCAGTATGAATTTACGGGTGTCGGCAAGCCTCCGGTCACGCTGGAAGACTGGAACGGCATGCGCGTTCGTGCTTTGGGCGGCATTGGTGAAGCAATGAAGAAAATTGGTGCCGTTCCAACTACTGTGCCTGCACCGGAAGTTTACACATCACTGGAACGCGGTACGATTGAAGCTGCATCCTTCCCGTTCACCTATGCTCATGTGGCCTACCGCCTGACAGATATCGGTGAATGGTATACTGCGAACATGTCTCCTGGCGCGAATAACTGCCCGGTTGTTGTCAACATTCCGGCGTATGAAAAGCTTCCGCCTGAGTATCAACAGCTTCTCCAGGATGCCAAACCTTCTGCATATGAAGCCCTTTATGCTGCGTATGATGCCGCGGACAAGAAAAATTTTCCGATTATGAAGGAAAAAGGCATGACAGCGATCACCTTCTCTGATGAAGAGATCGCCAAGTTCCGTGCTGTTGGCGCAAAGCCAGTCTGGGACGAATGGATCGCAAAAATGAATGCCGATGGATATCCCGGCGATCAACTTTTTGAATTGATCATGACGACTTCAAAAGAAGCCTCCAGTAACTAAACTTTGAATTGAGGGCCTGGCTTGCCGGGCCCTCTTTCAACATAAGAAAAACTCATGACATCATCAAATCCCCCTAAGGGTTCGGCGTCCGGATCGGCTTTTGCCGCATTTGACCGTGGCTTTTCCAAACTCGAAAATTTCCTGAACGGAATTTCCGCTCTTGCAATATTTTTTGTGATGCTGATTGGTGTCACTCAGGTATTCAGCCGGAAGCTTCTCAATTTGCCGATTCCCGGTTATATCGACTTTATCGAACAAAGCATGGTTGTTTTTGCGTTTTTCGGAATTGCCTATTGCCAGAGGCTTGGGGGACATGTGCGCATGGACCTCTTTATGGCAAAATTTAGCGGGCGGCCATTGTATTTCCTTGAAGCATTAGCAACGCTGGTTGGACTTGTTGTTATCACCATCTTGATTGACACCAGCTGGCTGCATTTTTTGAGGGCTTACGAGCTTGGGGATTCAACGATTGATATCGGAATACCTATCTGGCCTGCGAAAATTGCCATCCCGCTTGCGTTTATGGTTCTCTGGGTGCGATTTGCGCTTCAGTTCATTGGTTTCATCCGGCTGACTATTTACCCATCTGCGGAGATTATTGCCGTACCCGTGATCGAAGACGTTATTACGACGGCCCGGCACGAGATTGAAGATGCGCTCGGCGAAGACGCCGCAAAAGAAGCAAAATTCGACGAAACCTATATTAAAAAGGGTAAAAAATAATGGAGATGGATCCTCTCCTTTCCGGCATAATCGGCATGGGCGCGCTGATCGTTATGGTATTTTTGGGTGTTCGGGTCTACATCGCCGCGACGGTTGTTGGCATGTTAGGCATTGTGTCCATTATTGGTTGGAGTGCCGGCACCGGTATCGTTGGAACAATCCCGCACTCGAAATCCACCCTATATTCCCTGAGCGTGCTGCCGATGTTCATCCTCATTGGCTTCCTCGCGTTTCATGCCGGAATAACGACAGCCGCTTTTGATGCCGCGAAAAAATGGATAGGGTGGGTCCCAGGTGGCCTCGCTGTTGCGACTGTATTTTCGGCGGCGGGGTTCGCGGCTGTTTCGGGCGCAAGCACGGCCACAGCAGCGGTTTTCAGTCGGGTAGCTATTCCCGAAATGTTAGAAAATGGTTACGATCGGAGATTGGCCGCAGGCGTTGTCGCCGCGGGTGGAACACTCGCCTCCCTGATCCCGCCGAGTGCCATTCTGGTAATCTATGCCATTATTGTCGAACAATCCGTTGGCGCGCTCCTGCTGGCAGGCTTTATACCGGGAATAGTCTCTGCGCTTATCTATGCGCTTATTATTATGTTCCGGGCGACCATAAATCCGAAACTAGGCCCACCCGTTCGTGGCTTCACGATGGGTGAGAAGATGAAGTCCTTACCCGGCACGCTTCCAATCGTCGCCGTTATTGGCATTATTTTCAGTGCTATTTACGGTGGCTGGGCGACGCCAACTGAGGCGGGCGCACTCGGTGCCTTTGTCGTCCTCATCATGGCCTTTTTCCATGGGATGCGAACGAAAGAGTTGAAGGACGCATTGTTCGAAACTGCCAAGCTTACTGTGATGATCTTCTCGATCATCTGGGGTGTGCTGGTTTTTGTCCGGTTCCTCGGATTTTCGGGTCTGCCCGAAGCCTTCGCAGAATGGATCCTTGGCCTGCCCTTGCCCCCGACTGTCATCATTATCCTGATTTTGTGCGGCTATGCTATCCTCGGCATGTTCATGGACGCAATCGGGATGTTGCTCTTGACGCTTCCCGTTGTTTATCCAGCGGTTATCGGGCTTGGGTATGATCCAATCTGGTTTGGTATCATTGTTGTGAAGATGGTAGAAATCTGCCTGATTACCCCACCCATCGGCCTCAATTGTTATGTGGTGAATGGGGTCAGACCGGATATACCATTATCGGATGTCTTCCGCGGGATCGGTCCGTTCTTTATCGCTGATGTGTTGACCATCGCCTTGTTCATTGCCTTCCCGGCATTGATTGTCTGGTTGCCGCAAACCATGCTAAACTGATTTAAACTACATCTTCCGGCCTCCTGCCAAAATCAAAAATAAAAAGGAGTAGGTAAATGGATTTTACGCTCACCGAAGAACAGCATGCTATTGTCGAAAATGTCGAGGCGCTTTGTGCGCGCTTCGACGATAGTTACTGGCTAGAGAAAGATCGCACTGGCGATTTCCCGTTTGATTTTCATACGGCAATGGCAGAGGCCGGATGGCTTGGTATTACTATGCCCGAGGAATTTGGCGGCGCCGGGCTCGGCGTTGTCGAAGCTGCACTGATGATGCATACGGTGGCAAAATCCTCTGGCGGGATGTCTGCGGCTTCGGCCATTCACATCAATATTTTCGGACCTCACCCGATCGTTGTTTTCGGCAGCGAAGATCAGAAAAACCGTTGGCTCCCTCCGCTTATCAAGGGCGAGGTCAAGACATGCTTTGGGGTGACAGAACCCAACGCCGGCCTAAACACGACGGCCCTTGAAACACGGGCTGAGAAAACGGCGGACGGCTATCTTGTGAACGGTCGAAAGATTTGGACAACCACGGGACAAGAAGCAGACAAGATGTTGCTTCTGGCCCGCACGACACCAAAAGAAAACTGCAAGAAAGCAACTGACGGACTGTCCATCTTTTACACAGACATGAACCGTGACTATATGGATGTTCGTGTTATTGACAAAATGGGCCGCAAAGCTGTTGATTCCAACGAAGTTTTTATAGACAACTTACCGGTGCCAAAGGAAGATCTGATCGGAGAGGAAGGTAAGGGGTTTTATTACCTCCTGCACAGCCTAAACCCGGAGCGCGTTCTTGTCGGCATGGAAGCCATCGGTCTTGGCATGAATGCACTCGGCCGGGCGGCACAATACGCCCGTGAAAGAGAAGTATTCGGTCGCCCGATTGGTAAGAATCAGGCAATCCAACATCCGCTCGCTGAAAATTGGATGGAGTTAGAGGCCGCCTACCTAATGGCAATGAAAGCCGCGTCAAACTACGATGCGGGGCTTGAAGCAGGCGTTTTTGCCAATGCCGCCAAATATCTTGGCGCGGAAGCAGGCTTCAAAGCATGTACTCAGGCGGTCATGACCCATGGTGGCATGGGCTATGCCAAGGAGTTCACCGTTGAGCGACTGATGCGCGAAGTCATGATCTGCCGGATTGCCCCTGTCAGCCCACAGCTGGTACTCTGTTACGTTGCTGAAAAGGCGCTCGGATTACCGAAATCCTATTGATAAAAACATTTTCCCTCGGACACAGGTGAGAAATGAGCAAAGCTAATAATGGGCCTCTAACAGGCATAAGAGTTGCCGACCTTACGTCTGTTCTACTCGGGCCATATGCGACGCAAACCCTCGGCGATATGGGCGCGGACGTGATCAAGATCGAGGGACCCGAGGGTGATACGACCCGCGATCTCGGACCACGCCGCTCTCCTGGTATGGCAGCCATATATCTGAACGCCAACCGTAACAAGCGGGCATTGGGCATTGATTTGAAATCAGAGGAAGGCTACGCCGCCCTTCTCAAGCTGCTCGGAACTGTCGATGTTTTTCTGCACAACATGCGACCTTCCGCAATCAAGCGGCTGCGCCTTACTTATGACGATGTGAAAGCGGTCAATCCAAACATTGTCTATTGCGGTGCCTACGGGTTTGGACAGGACGGGCCCTATGCGAACAAGCCGGCCTATGACGACATGATCCAGGGTGTCAGCGGACTTGCGGCTACCCAATCAAAACTGATGGGACGGCCAGGATATATGCCAACAGTGATTGCCGATAAGGCGACGGCACTGACGGCTGTTTATGCGGTGACCATGGCGTTGTTTCATCGCGAACGCACGGGCGAAGGACAGGAAGTTAAAATTCCGATGTTTGAGACGATGGTGCAATTCCATATGCTGGAACATCTTTACGGTGGGAATTTCGATCCGCCGATAGGGTCTGTTGGTTATCCGCGCGCTATCTCCCCAAACCGCCATCCCTATAAAACCAAAGACGGAATGATCGGCGTTCTTCCGTATGTTGATAAACAATGGAAGGCGTTCTTTGAAATGGCTGGCCGTCCGGAATTGATGGAGGATCCCCGTTTTTGCAATATTGAAGCCCGGCTCGACAATATCGATGCGGCCTATGAAGTACTGAGCGAGATCATCGAGACCCGCACATCCGAAGAATGGCTTAAAGATCTGGATGCCGCAAGCATCCCGGCGGTACCAATCAACGACCCGGAAGATCTTCTTGAGGATGAACATCTTCAGGCGGTGAATTTCTGGAAAACAATGGATCATCCATCGGAAGGGAAACTGGTATATCCGGGAATTCACACAGAATTTTCAGCATCCCCCGGGGAAGTTCGACGACACGCCCCACGTCATGGGGAGCATAACCGGGAAATCCTGCAGGAAATTGGTATGTCGGAAGGAGAAATTGACAGACTTATATCCTCCGGTATTCTTTGTTCAAAAACCTAATATACGGCCCATAATAACTAGAAAAAGAAACTGGCTATGCATATACGTGAGTTCGCAAAGACAATGCCGGAAAAACCTGCCATTATAATGGCAGGCAGCGGTGAAACGGTCAGCTATAAACAACTCAACGAACGGTCCAATCAGGGGGCTCAGTATTTTCGCAATATGGGCCTGAAAATTGGCGACCATATCGCCCTTCTTTTAGAAAATACCCCTAGATTCTATGAAATTTGCTGGGCGGCGCATCGCGCAGGACTTTATTATACAGCCATCAGTTCCCGGCTTACGGCGGAAGAGGCGGCCTATATTATCAATGATTGCGGCGCCCAGATTTTTATCACCTCGAACTACAAATCGGAACTTGCCGCTCAGCTACTTGAACGAATGCCGAATGTCGAAGAGCGGCTAATGATTGACGGTACTATTCCCGGATATCAGTCTTTTGAAGAGGCGATCAGCGGCTACTCTACAGCTCCTCTTCCTGATGAATGCGAAGGCTCCGATATGCTTTATTCATCTGGCACTACGGGCCGACCGAAGGGAATCAAACCAACGGAAATCGGCAACCCAATCGGAGAGGATGATAACCTTACTGGCCTGCTAAAAAATCAGTATAACGTTACAGATAATACAATCTACCTTTCCCCGGCGCCGCTCTATCACGCTGCGCCGTTGCGGTATAACATGCGCACGCAACGCTTCGGTGCCACCTGCATCATCATGGAACATTTTGATGCGGAAGAATATCTTCGCCTTGTAGAAAAATACAAGGTGACTCATTCCCAGCTTGTACCAACCATGTTCGTCCGGATGCTGAAACTGCCGGAAGAAGTGCGGAAGAAATATGACGTCAGTAGCCTGCAGGTCGCCATTCATGCTGCCGCACCCTGCCCCGAAAAAGTTAAGCATCAGATGATGGACTGGTGGGGTCCGATTTTATATGAATATTACGCAGGTACTGAAGGGAACGGATATTGCGCCGTTACTCCTGAGGAATGGCTTTTACACCCAGGAACAGTTGGCAAGGCCTTGACCGGCATTGTGCATATTGTCGATGAAGAAGGTAATGAGCTCCCCGCCGGGAAGACCGGAGCCATCTATTTTTCGGATGGGCGTGAGTTTACCTATCATAATGATCCAGAACGAACAGCGGAGAGCTTCAACGATAAGGGATGGAGTACGCTCGGGGATGTTGGGTATCTAGATGAAGACGGCTTCCTCTATCTCACTGACCGGCAGACCTACATGATCATTTCCGGCGGCGTGAATATCTACCCGCAGGAAATTGAAGATTTGCTCCTGACCCACCCAAAGGTATATGACGCGGCAGTGATTGGCGTACCAAACGAGGATTTTGGTGAAGAAGTCAAAGCCGTTATTCAGCCTGTAGATATTAAACTCGCGGGCGACGATCTGGAGGCCGAGTTGATAGAGTTCTGCCGTACGAACATCAGCCATGTTAAATGTCCAAGGTCTGTTGACTTTGAAGCGGAACTTCCCCGCCATCCGACGGGGAAGCTTTATAAAAGGCTTCTCAAAGACAAATATTGGGGCGAGAAGAAATCCCGGATTGTCTGATCCTATGACGCGAGCTTGAGCTCTTTCAGGCCGCGCATATTTTCAAGTGTCTGGTGGCAGGCTCTAGCCGCCTCCTGACCCTTGAGCACAAAATGTTCCTTGAAGAACCCCATATGCGCCTCCGTCTCCTGAAAATGATGTGGTGTCAGGACGACCGATAAAACCGGGATGCCGCTGTCAAGCTGGACCCGCATCATACCATCGAGCACGGTCCGGGCAACAAAGTCATGTCGGTAAATACCACCATCCACGATTAGTCCTGTCGCCATGATCAAATCATAACGCCCGGTTTCCGAAAGCTTTTGCGCCATCAATGGAATTTCCAGACTGCCCGGAACATCATGGATATCGAAAGAATCAGCGTCATATCCAAAGCCGCGCAGTTCAGCGATGAAAGACTTACTCGCTTGATGGACGATATCGGCATGCCAATTCGCCTGAATGATGGCAATGCGGCTATGGCTTTTGTGGATGCTGGGGGTTTTATTGTCAGATGTCGTGTTTTTGATTTTCATTTTTGGGCCTTGTTTATTCAAGTTGACAAAAACCCAAGGCAAATAGGTTAAAGGCATGCACAGACCTGCATAGCCTGACCACCCTTTATCCTGTTCTCTTCCATCCGGACTATCACCGTCGGCTTCGGATTTACACCGAATCTGCTGACCCCGCCGAAGCGGGCGCTCGCGGGCTTGAACAGAAACCTGTTCTTTACCGCCGGTAGGGACTTTCACCCTGCCCTGAGAACATTCCCTCTATATGAGGAGGAAATATCACTGTTTATAGTAGGGATATTTTCCCGATTTGCAAGAAGTCGCATATGTATTACTTTGGCGTCCCTTCACTTTTTTGTTGAAACAAGAGGCACTGTTGGACGAAAAATCATTTACGGCATTATTGAAAGACGTCATTCGCTACAATCAGTTGGAGCGCTACTTCAAAACCACCTCCGGCCCGATTGAGGACGTCGATAGCCATTACGACCTGATGCCCAATATTGACGCGATCACGCGCGATCAGGCCGACAGCGGTGGTCTCAAGTTATCTCATGCACAACGACGAATGCTGATGACACTTGTCGCATTGTGGGAAGGCGCGACAGCTGATCAGCTATTCGAAGAAAGTCTGGGTAGCCTCTCCCGGATTATCCAGTCTATGGATCGGAACAACCGCGAATTTTTGGCCGAACTAATCCTCGCCTACCCTGGATGGGGCTGAAAAATTCATGTCGCGCCCAAGATGTGGACAGTTGATTTTATGCCCCTCTATAAAAATATTCATTCAATAGTAAGTAGTTATGAAGTAGCTTGACCCTATGATGGACTGGAACAAACTTCTTTCGACTCGGCGCTATGGGCAGGATCATAACGATCCCGTCATCGCCTCGCGCAGCCCGTTTCACAAAGATCAGGACCGCATTGTCTTTTCCTCCGCCTTTCGACGGTTGCAGGACAAGACACAGGTTCATACTCTGGCGGAAAGCGACTACGTGCGGACCCGCCTTACTCATTCCATGGAAGTGGCGTCCGTTGGCCGCTCGCTTGGTGCAAATGCCGGACAGGTCATTATCGACCGTCATTTAAAAGGCAGTGAATATAGCCCCGCGGATTTCGGTCATATAGTCTCCGCCGCCTGTCTTGCCCATGATATCGGCAACCCGCCTTTTGGGCATTTCGGCGAAGAGATTATCCGCCACTGGTTCAAGAATGGCCATGGCGCAGCGGAGCGGGCGGAAGGCTTAAGCGAAGACGAGGCTCGCGACCTCGAGCTCTTTGAAGGCAATGCGCAAGGATTTCGTATTCTGACGAAATTGCAGAACTGGCGAAATGCCGGCGGTTTGCGGCTGACCTATGCCACTCTCGGAACATTCATGAAATATCCTCGGACCTCCATTGTCTCCGCTCCGTCCCCGGCAGACAGCGGCGGCAAAAAATTTGGGGTAATGCAGTCCGAACTCAAAGCATTTCACGAAATTGCGGATGAGCTTGGGCTGCTTCAGCGGGGAAATGATGACTACTGGTGCCGGCACCCCCTCGCCTACCTGGTCGAAGCGGCAGATGATATCTGCTACAGCGTCGTCGACATCGAGGATGGGTATAAACTTGGCCGCCTTGGCTATGGTGAAACCGAAGATTTGATGCTGCGCATTCTTGGCGACAAACCAAAGCGCTATGCGGAAGTCGATGATCCATCGGAGCGAATTTCCTATCTTCGCGCAAAATGTATCGGCCGCCTGATTGGAGAAGTCTCCGACATCTTCAAGGATTGTGAAGGAGAAATTCTCGCCGGAAACTTCAAAGGAGACCTCTTACATCATTCGCGGCGGGCAAAACTCTTCGATGAAATATACGCGCTCTGTCAGCGTGAGATCTACCGCCATCCGGAGCGTATTCAGGCCGAATTGAGCGGCTCGGAAATACTTACGACCCTGTTGGATGCGTTTTATGACGCCAACCTCGATTGGGAAAGATTTAATCGTGACGGCACGGCTATGAACCCAAGATCCTCCGTCCTGATGACCCTTTTTCCGGACGGCAATGAGAACCCAGGCAAACGTTATGACTGGCTTCTCGGCATTACTGATTTCGTCTCGGGCATGACCGATTCTTTCGCGGTACGACAGTTCCGCGAGATCAGAGGGATTGTTTAATCCCGCTTTCCTAGAGTTTTTAGCAGCTAGTAACCCCCTATTAACCTAAATCTCCTAGAATTATTTTTTTAGATTTCAGGCTGATGACATCCATGTTGGTTGATTCTACCCTTTATGGCGACCATATCGCCGCAATGTTTGCCAAAATGCCGACGCCGATGCGTATAAATACCGCACGCACGGCGGCAGAAGGATTTGTTGCGCGGGAATTGACCGATGATGACCTGGAACTAACAGAAGCTATCATCAATTATTTTGTGAATGATATCGATACGGCCGTGCGGCATGCAATTGCCGATGCCGTCAAGGAATGTGAGTTCCTGTCTAAGGAAATGGCGATGAAGCTCGCTCTGGACGTAGACGAGATATCCTCCCCTATCGTCACTCATTCACCGATCCTTTCAGATGAGGATCTGTGGACGATCCTGCAAACCGCCAGCAACAACATTCAAACTACTATTGCTTCGCGGCCGCACCTTGGTGTGAAATCAACGGCCTGTATCGCCGAAATCGGATGTTACTCGGCCATCAAAGCCTGCTTGAGAAATGAAACGGCGATTATCGGAAAGACGGCCTATGATCATATCCTTGGTCGTTTTGGCGATATAGACCCCATACAAGCCCTTTTGGTTCATCGTCCCTTCCTCCCCGAGCAGATTGTTTCTCGGTTGTTCGATTTTATTTCTGAAGAATATAAGCAAATTCTCATCGAGAGAAATCCTGTAGAGAACACCACTTCCGTCCAAAAAATTCTCAACGCCCGCGAAAAAGCACTTGCCAAGAGTCTGGATCGGAGAATGACCGATCACGAACAGAAAAAGAAATCACTCGCGCTTGAACGGGAGGGGCGCCTGACGGCGACACTGATGTTGCGCTTGCTCATCAACGGCAATCACGCATTTTTTGCCGCCGCACTTGGTCATGCCTCTGGTATTTCAAAGAAGCGTGTCGTATCGCTGACGTCCGGGCGGGGTTATCTCGGCTTTCAGCGCCTCTATGACCGCGCTGAGTTGCCGCCTTATCTCTACACAGCCTTTAAAACAGCGATGGAAGAGCATCGTAAAGCAACCCATTATCATCCGCGCGCCGATCTAGATAATTTTCGCCAACGTATGATCGATCGGATAGCGGAAACTTACGGGTGGGAAGATGGCATGTCTCTCGAAGGGTTGATGGAAAAACTGCTTCCCAAACGCCTCCATTGACCTTTAAACTCTAGGCAATTCAAATAACAAAAATCGGAATTGCCTCGTGACAAAATCCATCGACTATTATCTGACGCTTGTATCGCCCTGGGCTTTTCTTGGCCATGATCGCTTCCTTAAGATGGCGAAGCAAAATGACGCCAAGATTAACGTTATTCCCGTCAACTACGGAACTATATTCGCCGCAACAGGCGGGTTGCCGCTCGGCAAGCGAAGTGAACAACGGAAAAGTTATCGCCTGATGGAACTCGCCAGATGGCGAGAGGAACATAACGTCCCAATCAATATCCACCCGAAGTTTTTCCCCGCCTCGGACCTGATCGCAGCGTTGATGGTCACTACTGTGGCGATGCGCGGCGGAGACGCAATCGGCCTCACCGGGATGTTTCAGCGATTAGTCTGGATTGAGGAGGGCAATATTGCAGATGAAGCCACAGCGGTTGAAGTGGCTAATCGGGCAGGCCTCAATGGCGCTGAGTTGCTGAAAGAAAGCCAGGCTCCTGAAATCAAAGCACTCTATGATAAGAACACGGATGACGCGATCGCAAGGGGCGTGTTCGGAGCTCCGACATATATCATTGGAGATGAGCTGTTCTGGGGTCAGGATCGGCTTCAGTTTGTAGAGAAAGCCCTCAAGAAATAAGTATAGAAAAAGGAGACAGGGAATGGCTTTAGATCCACAGGCAAAATGGGTGCTTGATATTGCTGAAGAGAAGGGATTGCCGTCACTTGATCAATTAACCCCAACCGAAGCTAAGGCCGCCTATGAAGAAAGAGCACTGACGTTAACTTTCAAGGATGTAGATATTGGCAAGGCAATCGATCTCGACATTCCTGGACCAATTGGCGATGTCCCCATTCGTATCTACCAGCCGGTCGGGATGACAAACTCATTGCCCGTTCTTGTGTATTATCACGGCGGTGGATGGGTCATCGGCAGTCGCGATACCCATGACAGCCTGTGCCGCCTGATTGCGAACTCCGGCCCCTTTGTTGTTGTGTCCGTGGATTATCGCATGGGTCCGGAGCACCCATTCCCGGCAACTGTCCAAGATTCCGTTGCGGCTCTCAATTGGACAGCAGAAAATATCGCAGAGTATAATGGCAACCCGGATAAAATTGCGGTAGGTGGCGATAGCGCGGGCGGGAATCTCTCGGCCGTCGTCTGCTTGGCCGCACTTAAAGAAAATTCCTATCTGCCGAAGTTCCAATGGCTGATCTATCCGGCGACCGATATGGAAATGACTACCCCGTCCCATGAAAAATTTGCGGAAGGATATTTTCTGACGCGTTCAATGATGGAATATTTCCAGGGCCATTATCTAAAAAACGACGCAGATAAAAAGGATTGGCGGGCGTCACCGTTACGCGCAGAAAGCCTCAAAGGCCTTCCACCTGCCCTGATTCAGACCGCCGGATTCGATCCCCTGCAGGATGAGGCAATCGCCTATGCGGAACGCATGAACAAAGAAGGTTGCGAAGCCAAGCATACCCATTATGAAGGCATGGTGCATGGCTTCATAAATCTCGGGAGTGTGGTCGATAAATCCACAGAATGCGTCAATGAAGGAGTCGCGGCACTTCGCGAAGCCTTTTCTAAATAACCACGCCACAGCGCATAAAGAAAGGGGCCAATAGGCCCCTTTTTTATTCGTATCGACTAAATTTTAGCGCCAGCCAACGCGGTCGAAAATCTTGACGGCTTCTGTCTGAGCGTCCGCGACTTTATCAAGACCAACTTCGTCCGCCTTGAATTCGCCCCAGCTTTCAACTGTTTCATCCAGCTCTACGCCGGATTTAACCGGAAATTCATAGTTGGTGGAGGCATAGAATTCCTGAGCCTTTGTATCGGAAAGATATTCGATCAACTTAACCGCAGCTTCCTTGTTTTTCGCCGACTTTGTAACACCCGCGCCGGAAATATTGAAATGCGCACCGCGCCCGTCTTGGTTCGGCCAGAACATAGCTACCTTTTTAGTGGCATCCAGCTGAACCGCATCATCAGAATTCTGCATGGCACCATAGTAATAAGTGTTTGCAATCGCGATGTCACATTCGCCAGCTGCAACCGCTTTAATCTGGTCACGATCACCACCCTGAGGTTTGCGAGCGAGATTGTCCTTAATGCCCTGAGCCCATTTTTCTGCAGCTTCCGCTCCGTTATGAACGACGAGTGAGGCCAACAGTGATTGGTTATAGGCATTGCTGGAAGAACGGACGCAAATACGGCCCTTCCATTTCGGGTCAGCCAGATCCTCATATGTCGAAAGCTCAGACGGTTTCACACGATCTTTCGAATAGAAAATGACGCGGCTTCTTGCTGACAGCCCAAACCATTCTCCGGCCGGATCGCGATAGTGAGCCGGAATATTTGCATCCAATTTTTCTGACTCAATTGGCTGCAACACGCCTGCAGCCTTATGTGCTGCAATACGGCTGATATCAACGGTCAGAACGGCATCAGCGGGACTGTTCATTCCCTCAGACTTCAACCGCTCCAGCATGCCTTTTTTGGCAAACACAACATTTACCTTGATGTTATTGTCCTTCTCAAACTCGTCAAGAATCGGACGGATCAGGCTTTCCTGCCGTGTGGAATATAGATTTACCTCTTCCGCCGAGAGCGCAGGCGTCGCCATGGAAGTCATAGCAACGGCCGCCAAGGCAAGGGAGGCAGTATATTTCAAGCGCATTTTAGATCCTCATCGATAATGAATATTATTCTCAATTAGCAGGGAGTCTTAAACCGGAAATGCAGCAATTGCAAGTCATTCTGACTTTCAATATTATATAATATGCGAAAAAATACGGAGGCAAAATTGCCTCCGTCCAGTACTCATAAATATAAAACCCGATGCGATCGAAAGGAAGGATGGCTAATTCCTCAGGCCACCTCTTTCAACACAGTACGTAACGTGTCAAAGATTTGATCGATATGGCTTTTTTCAACAATTAGCGGCGGCGAAAGTGCGATAATGTCCCCCGTCGTGCGTATCATCAGACCCTTTTCATAACATTTGATGAAGGCTTCATATGCCCGCGCCGTGGGCTTATCGGGAATGGGCTCCAATTCGATCGCGCCGATTAGTCCGAGATTGCGCAAATCAATGACATTGGGAACACCCTTAAGTGAGTGCAGGGCATCTTCCCAATAGGATGCAATCTCGTTCGCCCGTTCAAAAAGGTTGTCCTCCTTATAACAGTCAAGTGTTGCGAGGGCGGCGGCGGCGGCAACCGGGTGACCGGAATAGGTATAGCCGTGAAACAGCTCAATCATATTGTCCGGTCCGGTCATAAAGGCATCGTAAATATCTTTTGAACAGACAACACCGCCCATCGGGATCGTGCCACTGGTAAGCCCTTTTGCAAGCGTAACCAGGTCGGGTTTAACGCCGAAAAAATCGGTCGCAAAGGGCGCGCCAAGTCGCCCAAAACCTGTGATCACCTCATCAAAGATCAGCAGGATACCATGCTTGTCGCAAATCTTCCGAAGCCGCTCCAAATATCCTTTTGGCGGCAGGATAACGCCGGTTGAACCCGCAACCGGCTCAACAATGACAGCCGCGATAGTAGAAGCGTCATGCAGCGTTACCAGCCGCTCAAGCTCATCGGCAAGCTCCGCGCCATGCTCGGGCTGGCCGCGGGAAAAGGCATTCTTTTCCGGGAGATGAGTATGCGGAATGTGATCCACGCCTGTCAGCATTGTACCAAACGTCCGTCGGTTTGCGACAATGCCACCAACGGAAATGCCGCCAAAGCCGGTTCCGTGATATCCTCGCTCCCTTCCGATCAGGCGGGTCCGGGTACCTTCTCCACGTGCGCGGTGATATGCCAACGCAATTTTAAGCGCCGTGTCGACTGATTCAGATCCGGAATTCGTGAAGAACATATGATCCAGACCACTTGGGAACATCCCGGTGACGCGCGCGGCCAGTTCAAAAATTTTCGGATGGCCCATCTGAAATGAGGGCGCATAGTCCAGTTCCGCTATCTGCTGACTGACGGCATTGACGACACGCGGGTCGCCATGGCCTGCATTACAGCACCAGAGCCCTGATGTACCATCAAGGATCGATTGCCCCTCGGCATTTTTGTAAAACATCCCCTTGGCACCAACAAGCATGCGAGGGTTCGATTTGAACTGCCTGTTTGCCGTGAAAGGCATCCAAAAGGCGTCGAGGTTGTTTGGACTTGAAGCGGCGGTATCAGACATATTGAAGCACTCCCGGATAATAGTTTCATCGACATTATCCGGGTTATTTATTTGCACAAGATGAAAAATAAATCTCTGTTTTCTGAGGATTCATCGTTGTCATGATGATGTTTATGTTTAAAAATCTAAACACTATGGCGAATCATGGGAAAACTATAATGATGGACTTTGATCTTGGCGCACGGTTGCGCAGCCTAAGAGAGCAGCATGGCCTATCCCAGCGCGAACTTGCAAAAAGGGCCGGCGTGACCAATGGAACCATTTCCATGATAGAACAGAACCGGACAAGCCCTGCTGTTGGTTCGCTCAAGAAAGTACTGGACGGTTTTCCGGTCGGCCTTGCTGATTTCTTTGCAAATGACTTTTCATCTCGCCGCAAAATTTTTTATGAACGCGACGAGTTGACGACTATTTCCGAGGGAAATATCTCTTATCGGCAGGTCGGGCGCGATCTTACCGGGAAAGCTTTGCAGGTTTTACATGAAATCTACTCTCCCGGCGCTGACACGGGACGAAACATGTTATCCCATCAGGGGGAGGAAGCCGGTGTCATTGTCAAAGGCAGATTAGAGGTAACCGTTGGCGCGGATAAGAAGGTTCTCAAGGCCGGTGATGCCTATTACTTCGAAAGCCACCGCCCGCACCGATTCCGCGCGTTAGGTGAAGAAGAAGTCGTCGTCGTCAGCGCCTGCACACCACCGAGCTTTTAAGATTAAAGCGGTGTATCAATACCGATAGCTACCTCAATCGAAGCTAAATTGTCCTCCCGCAATTTGCGCGCGAGGCCTTTCGCAATTTCCACTGCAACATAAGGGCCCCTATAAACCATTGCACTATAGAGCTGCAGAAGTGAGGCCCCTGCCCGGATACGTGCATAGGCATCTTCCGCGCTTTGAATACCACCGACCCCGACAATGGGTAACTTACCCCCGGTTGCCTGATACATGTCCTTCAACACAGCAAGGGAGATATGTTTCAGCGGCTGACCACTCAACCCACCTGTTTCAGATTTTTGCGGACTCCGCAGGCTTTCGGGCCGGGTAATCGTCGTATTGCTGATAACCAACCCGTCGATTTGATGATCGAGCACTGCTGCCGCGATATCCGCCTTGTCAGCGTCGGTCAGGTCCGGTGCGATTTTAAGGAGAATTGGAAAGAAGGCTGTTCCCTCCGCTACCATGCCTCGCCGTTTTTCACTGATCCTTCCGAGCAAATCTTCCAGTTCCGCCCGTCCCTGAAGCGCCCGAAGGCCCGGCGTATTGGGCGAAGAGATATTGACAGTCACATAGTTTGCTCGCGGAGCAAGTTTTTCCATGCCCATTACGTAATCCGCGATCCGGTCCCTGCTGTCCTTATTCGCCCCAAGGTTCGCGCCAACAATCAGGGAGGAAGGCTTATTGGCAAAGTTCCGCGCGGCCTCTTCCAGGCCTTTGTTATTAAATCCGAGCCGATTGATCACCGCCTCGTCGTCTGTAAGGCGAAAAATCCTGGGCTTGGGATTGCCCGGCTGCGGCTGCGGGGTAATGCTTCCGGCTTCCAAAAAACCAAACCCAAGCCCGGATAGGGCTGTTAGCGCCTCCCCATTCTTATCATATCCCGCCGCGAGTCCGATAGGATTGGGAAAGTTAAGACCAAAAACCTTGCTTTCGAGGATGGGGTCGACCGTGTTGTCTACGCGTGGCAGCAGTCCATTCTTCAGCGCCCGGATCGACAGGTTATGCGCCTTCTCAGCCTCAAATGCGAAAAGAAACGGTCGCAGAATTTGATAAAAATTGCCCAACTGCTATTCCAGCTCCGGAAAAATATGAAGATTATCTGGGCCGAGTGGTAAATCCACGACCTCTTTCACCAGGGCGGGATCAAGCGGACCGTATAGATGCGGAAACATAATTCCACCACGCGCTGATTCCCATTTCAGATCATCGCCCAGAAGATCGGCATCAATCGATATCAAGAGCAGGTTTCCAGCGCCCGCTCTGTGCTTTGCCGCACTTTCGGCAACAGTCTGCCGCGTTGAAAAATGAATAAAACCATCCGCTTTATCTGCGGCTGTGCCTTCGTAGACACCGGTTTCCAGTGCCGACTGCCAATCCGCCTTGTCCGCCATATGATAAATTACTGTCATGTCAGCTTTCCATCCTCAGTTCCGCCGCATAACTACAGGATGGCTAAACTTTTGAGAAGCGAAAACAACTATCTGTGATGGAGGTCGCTAGCACAGCGCTTGCCTATATCGACTTTTATCTGATAGAAATTTTGGACTGCAAGATAATGAAGGTGCTTCAAACATGGCTGGTGTTTTTTTCTACAATGGTGACTGGTATGATGAAAGCCCGCGGGTAACCGGCCCGATGGATCATGCTTTCTGGATGTCCTCAACAGTTTTTGACGGCGCACGGTCTTTTCAGGGGATGGCCCCAGACTTAGATAAACATTGCGCCCGTCTGGCTCGCTCGGCCAGAGCGCTCGGGTTTGAGCCAACCATGGAAACCGAGGAGGTGATCGATCTTTGCAAGCAAGCTGTTCGCAAGCTGCCCAAGGAATCAGAGCTTTATATCCGCCCGATGTATTTCGCCCGTGGTGGATTTATTGATCCGGAGCCGGATAGCGCCGAATTTATCCTCGCCGTTTATGATAGCCCTATGCCGGAGGCCGACGGCTTTTCTGCCCATTTTGCGAAGGAACGACGCCCCGCACGGGACATGGCGCCGACGGATGCCAAGGCGTCTTGCCTCTATCCGAATTCCGGCCGCGCAGTTGCTGCGGCGCGTAAAGCCGGTTTCGATAACGCGATCCTGATGGATGCAAATGACAATGTGGCGGAATTTGCCACCGCGAATATCTGGACTGTTAAAGACGGTGTTGCCTTTACGCCCGCCGCGACAGGATGTTTCCTTGCCGGCATAACACGGGCGCGGGTGAAAATTCTGGCGGATGCCGCGGGAATCGAGGTTCAGGAAACTTTCATGTCACGCGAAGATGTTATGACAGCGGATGAAATCTTCAACAGTGGCAATTTTGGCAAGATCATGCCGGTTACCCGCATCAAGGATCGCGAGCTACAGCCCGGCCCTGTCGCCATGAAACTGCGTGCAATGTATATGGACTTCGCCCGCGACAGCCAACTTTTCTAGATAAGGAAGCAGGCGCTATGCCGCGCCCAAATCCTCCCCCGCCAGAACACGCTCGATAAGTTGAATGGTTTCCTTCACACCGTAAAGGGCGATGAAGGAACCCATCCGCGGGCCTTGTGATTGCCCGAGCAGGGTTTCATAAAGCGCCTTGAACCAATCGCGCAGGTTTTCAAATTCGTTTTCATTACCGACATTGAAGACCTCATTTTGGATATCCGCTGCCTCTGCACCGTCGGGCAACTCTTTTAGCAATGCAACGAGCTGTTCCAGAGCCTTACGTTCTTTCTCCGTCGGCAGTCGGTACTGCTTTGTCGGTTTCACAAAATCATGATAATAAGCGATCGCATAGCCAACGAGCTTATCAAGCTCCGGATTGGTCTCCGGCGTCGCGCCGTCCACATAGCGAGAGATGAATCCCCACAGCACAGAGGGTTCATGCGCGTTCACGACCGCCGCCAAGTTAAGCAGAATGCCAAAGGTAATCGGCAGGCCTTCGCTCGGCGGATGTCCTGAATGAATATGCCAAACCGGGTTGGCATATTTTTGTTTCGCTTCCTGCTCTGAATATTTCCCGAGGAACGTAAAATACTCATCAACTGCCTTTGGGATCACATCGAAATGCAGCCGCTTTGCCTTCTTCGGATTCTGGTACATGTAAAGTGACAGACTTTCGGGTGACGCATATTTCAGCCATTCCTCAATGGTGATGCCATTGCCCTTTGACTTTGATATTTTCTTCCCCTCCTGATCGAGGAAAAGTTCGTAGTTAAAGCCTTCCGGCGGCATTTTGCCCATAATCCGGACAATCTTGCTGGACAGGGTCACACTGTCGATCAAGTCCTTACCCGCCATTTCATAATCAACGTCAAGAGCATGCCAGCGCATCGCCCAATCTACCTTCCATTGAAGCTTGCAATGACCGCCAGTGACGGGGACGGATACGTCTTCGCCTGTTTCCGGGTCCTTATAGGTAACGGTTCCGGCCGCTTCATCCCGCGCAATAACTGGTACCTGTAGAACCTCTCCCGTGCGAGGGCAGATCGGCAGGAAAGGGGAATAAGTTGCACGCCGTTCCGGCCCCAATGTCGGCAGAATCACATTAATGATCGCGTCATAATGTTTCAGTACGAGCATCAAACTCTCATCGAACTCGCCAGACTTATAGCATTCGGTAGAGGAACGGAACTCATACTCAAACCCGAACTGATCGAGAAAAGCCTTCAGGCGAGCATTATTATGTTCGCCAAAACTGTTATGTGTTCCAAATGGATCCGGCACCTGTGTCAGCGGCTTATTCAGATTGGCCGCGAGCAGTTCCTGGTTCGGAACATTGTCCGGTACTTTACGAAGTCCGTCCATATCGTCAGAAAAGGCGATCAGCCGCGTCGGAATGTCCGAGAGGATACTAAAGGCGTGTCGCACCATAGACGTCCGCGCCACTTCCCCAAACGTACCTATATGTGGCAGGCCAGACGGACCGTATCCGGTCTCGAACAACACATAACCTTTTTCCGGTGCTTTCTTCGCATAGCGATCCACAAGTTTTTTTGCCTCGACAAAAGCCCAGGAGTTGCTCGATAGTGCAATTTCCGCGTCCGATGACATTATAAACCTCGTTGGAAGAAGGGATCACTAGAAAGCGCGGAATGTAGGCGCACAAACAGGTGCCGTCAACGATCGCAAGGCAAATTTGCATGCGCAAATGGGAAAAATGACTGAAAAAAACGACAACAGCCCTGCTTATGGAGATATCAAGCTGCCCGACGCACCCGTTCTTGTGCTCGGTGGAGATGGTGGATACTGGCTCACGACAGATGGCGAGATGGCAAAAACCACCCTTGACGAGACCGCTGTCCGCGTCGTTAGCCAACCTCCCTTGCTGGTTCATCGACTAAATATGGCGCAGCGCCTTGGCATTAATCCCTTCCCTGCATATGACCTGCTGGAACTCTTTGCCTTTGCCTTTCCAGCGCGGCAATGCCTCCCAACAGCAAGAGGGGTCGCTCGTGCTCTCGATTTGGAGATAACAGCCGATACGGAAGAGCAAACACTGACCCTGTTCGAAGCTGCAAATTCTATATTAAAATATTTAACCGGTTTAAATGAAAAATATCGAATTGAAGCATCCACAATTGCCATGACAATGGGTCAGGCGGGGTGGAACTGGGCTCCGGCGATTCTAGCTGCCGTTGGCACACCCGAGAGCCGGGAGCGCTTCGGCGGAATGGATACATGGCGCACCCTTTCGGAGTGGGCAGACTATGCACCTGAGCCTCCGCCCGATGATATCGCTGTCAGCGAGATCGAGGCGCGGGAGCGGCTCAAGGAAATGTTAGGGGACAATGCGGAAGCAAGGCCGCAGCAGGCAGATTTCAGCGCCCTCACCTCCCATGCCTTTATTCCGCGTGATCAGGCGGATGCCCCGAACCTCGTTCTCGCGGAAGCTGGGACCGGTACGGGCAAGACACTTGGATATATAGCACCTGCCAGCCTGTGGGCGGAAAAGAATGGGGCGGCGGTCTGGATTTCCACGTTTACAAAGAACCTGCAGCGGCAGATTGATGGTGAACTCAACCGCCTTTACCCAATTCCTGCGGAAAAAATGGAAAAGGCCGTCGTCAGGAAGGGCCGGGAAAATTATCTATGCCTTCTGAATTTTGAGGAGGCTCTACAAGGAGGCGCCGCACCAAAATCTGAACAGATTGTTCAGGGCCTTGTCGCGAGATGGATATCCGCAACCCGCGACGGCGATATGGTGGGTGGCGACTTTCCAAGCTGGCTGCTGGAGCTGGAAGGTCGGTCTCGTGTCATCCGACTTGCTGACCGGCGGGGGGAATGCATCTATTCCGCCTGTCCGCATTATCGAAAATGCTTTATCGAAAAATCAAGCCGTAAGGCACGCAAAGCGGACATCGTCATCGCCAATCATGCCCTCGTGATGATAAACGGGGCAACACGCCCGGACGATCCCTATCTTCCCAAGCGTTATGTATTTGATGAAGGCCATCATTTGTTCGATGCCGCGGACAGTGCCTTTGCCGCGCACTTAACCGGGCAAGAAACAGCGGAGCTGCGACGCTGGATCGCGGGAAGTGATACAGGTCGGAAAAGCAGGATGCGCGGCCTTGAAAACCGTATCGGGGACTTAATCGGTGATGATGAGAAGGGCGCTGATGCTCTACAAAAAGCCATGCGAGCAGCGCGCAGACTGCCGACAGATGGCTGGCTAACCCGTGTGCGCGACGGTGCACCAAGCGGCCCGATGGAGGAATTACTCAGTTTTGTCCGGAGTCAGGTTCTCGCAAGATGCAGGCAACCGGACAGCCCCTACTCTATCGAATGTACAATTGACGAAATTCTCCCCGGCTTGGCTGACGCGGCAGAGAAACTGGACAAGGCCTTGAGCGGTCTGGCCGGTCCAATGATCACACTTGGTAAAATTCTACTAAACCGGCTGGATACGGAAGCCGAAGACCTCGATAGCGCCACGCGCCACCGGATTGAAGCTGCCGTGCAGGGCATTACGCGCCGCGTTACGATGAATATTGCACCCTGGCGCGCCATGCTGAAGGAAATAGAAAACCCAACGCCTGACGGGTTCGTAGATTGGTTCGCGATTGAGCGCATCGGCGGGCGCGAGCTCGATCTCGGCTATTACAGGAGCTATGTCGACCCGACATTCCCCTTCGCGGAAACCGTCCTGAAAAAATCCCATGGCGCCGTCATTACCTCCGCAACCTTGCGCGACAACCATGATGGGGAGGAAAGCTGGCAGTCGGCGGATATGCGAACCGGCGCGCACCATATGGTGTTGCCGCCGATGCGATCGCATTTCGCCTCCCCTTTTAACTTCGCCAATCAGACACGGGTGATTGTTGTCACGGACGTCCGACGGGATCATATGAAGGAAGTATCCGCTGCCTATCGTGAATTATTTCTCGCAAGCGGTGGCGGCGCCTTGGGCCTCTTTACGGCAATCTGGCGTCTGCGCGCAGTGCATGAAAATATCAAAAAGCCTCTCGCCGCTGCCGGATATGACCTCTATGCCCAACATCAGGATGCGCTGGATACATCAACGCTCGTCGATATTTTTCGGGAGGAGGAAAACTCAATCCTGCTAGGTACGGATGCCGTTCGCGATGGCGTTGATGTGCCGGGCAGGTCCCTGCGCCTTCTCGTTTTCGACCGGCTCCCCTGGCCGCGCCCCGATATCAAGCATAAAGCCCGTAAGAAGGCTTTTGGCGGCAGTAAATATGATGACAAGCTGACTCGCCTTAAACTAAAGCAGGCTTTTGGCCGATTGCTTAGGCGAGAAAATGACTTCGGCGTCTTCGTGATGCTGGATAGCATGATGCCCTCCCGCCTTGCCTCCGCCTTTCCACCGGAAGTCGAGATCCATCGGCTTGGCCTGAAAGACGCCATAGCGCTTACCCGGAATTTTATTTCCGAAAAAGAACAGGCATTGAAAAAAATATCATTGGATAATCGGGAATGAACCTCATATCCTGTGAGTAATTGTTTCATTTCAGACCGGAGATACTGTCGCATGACGACGCTTAACCTGCATACCGCCCTTATTTCAACAATGGTAATTGTATCCGCTGCAGACCGTGAAATGACGGACCGGGAACTGTTCACAATCGGTGAGATAGTCCGCACCCTTCCGGTATTTGCCGATTACGAGGAAGAACATCTTCCGGATGATGCGACGACTTGCGTCGACATGCTGAACGGAGACCAAAAACTGGACGAAATCATTGGCAAGATCCGGGCTGTTCTGCCAAAAAAGATTTACGATACGGCCTACGCCCTTGCTTGCGACGTCGCGGTTTCTGATGGCCAGTTGAGCCAGGAAGAACTTCGTATGCTTGAAATGCTACGCCATGGACTTGACGTCGATCGCCTCACTGCCGCCGCGATCGAGCGTGGTTCCGCCGTCCGGTACGCCCGCCCCTGATATAACTAATATTTGCCAAACGGCTGACATCCGATAATAATCCTTTTTAATAATAAAAGTGGGAGGGTTATTAATGGGTGGTTTAACAGGGGTTTCTGTCGGGTTTTTAGGGCTCGGCGACGTTGGTCGGCCAGTATTACGGCGGCTAAAAGCGCGTGGTGCAGATGTCCATGCAACAAGCCGTTCACCAGCTTTGCGCTATAAAATGGCCCGCGATGCGGTCAATTTGTACAAAGCGCCGAGTGAAGTGAATGACCAGATAAAGGATGGCATCATTTTCCTGATGCTGTCTAAACAGGCACTGATTGACGCTTTTCTCAATGGGCCAGACGGGTTGCTTTCCAATCTTGCAAGCGGCGCGCTAATAGTTGATCTTGGTCAGACCTCCTCCGAAGCTACGAAAAAATATGCCAAAATGGTGGAGGAAAAAGGCGCCCATTGGTTGGATGCCCCGGCGATAGGAAGTGAGCAGGACGCGACCGAGGGTCGGCTTAGTATTCGCGTTGGCGGCCGAGCAGAAGATTTTGACCGCGCGTGTCCAATTCTGGAGGAAGTCGGCCGCGACATAAAGCATATGGGAGAGATCGGATCGGGTCAGGCGGCTGTGCCTATCAATTAGCGCGGCCTCACACAAGATCCGATCACGAAGTTTAGTGGATCTTCACGTTTTCGCTATGCCGATGATTTCAATGGTTATTTCATTTGGAGCGCCCTATTTTGTCAGAGGAACGAAGGAGACTCTGACAAAATCATGCTGGATTACATTGCGAGCCATGAACCGACCATCCGCCTGAGCTTTTTTCTGGGAACGCTCGGGATGATTGGTATTTGGCAGGTCGTCGCCCCGAAACGCCCACAAACTGTTTCGACCCTGTGGCGATGGCTGAACAATTTCGGCGTGACGTTCCTGAACACCTTTCTACTACGGCTGCTATTCCCCATTCTGGCGGTCGGGCTAGCCGCAATTGCCGAAGAAAATGGCTGGGGCCTCCTCAATATCATTGAAATACCGATCGCACTTTCCATCGTGATTGCGGTTATCCTACAGGATTTGGTGATATACTGGCAGCATGTAATCTTTCATCGCGTCGGCTTTCTCTGGCGATTTCATAAAATGCACCATGCAGATGTCGACTATGATGTCTCTACCGGCGCCCGATTTCACCCCGTAGAAATCTTTCTTTCCATGCTGCTCAAGCTGGTGGTTGTCTTCTTGCTGGGTCCACCCGTTGTGGCAGTAATTATATTCGAAATTCTTTTGAGCTCAGTCGCCATGTTCAATCATGCCAACGCAGGCTTACCGGAAAAAATCGATCAGATAATGCGAAAAATTGTTGTCACCCCGGACATGCATCGCGTTCATCATTCGGTGATACGGGGAGAGCATAACAGCAATTACGGCTTTAACCTGCCCTGGTGGGACTATCTATTCGGCACTTATCTTCCCCAGCCATCGGCAGGCCATGACAAAATGACCATTGGCCTTAGCGAGTATCAGGAAGAACGCAAACAAAGTATTCTCTGGATGCTGTCTCTTCCGTTCGTTAAACGATAAACAGCCTCAGGTCGCCTTTCGCAAATCCTTTTTATCGACAGTGAAATCCTCAAATTTCCGCCAGAGCTTCAGAAACTCCTTCAGATTCTGCTCCACTTCTTTACTGGCATCACAATAAACCCGGGCATTGAAGCGCAATGCTTCGGCAAAATACTCGGCGCGTACGGCAGCGCTCAACTGGCTGAGGATGACCATACCTTCTTTCACATCATTAATATGGCCAAGATAATCCTGCATCTGAACCAGAAGATCATATCCCTCATCAATTTTTTCCTTGCGAATCAGGGAGGAAAAAAACCGCAAATGATAGCGGGAGCGTTTTATATATTTACGCAAATCATGGAGCTCGTTGGCCGAGAGATTTTCCACATCTGCTCCGCGATTTAAAAGTTCAACGCCACCCTCTTCGATCGCATTCAAGGCAAAAGGCGCAACGGGGCTACTCATGATTTTGCGCGCGGACCTGCCGAGCTTTGTCGCCCAGTTTCCCTGCAGCCATTTGTCAAAGGATTTAGATAGCCGTTCAAAATGGCCGCCGGAGATTTCATGTATTATGATGTCATATTCTTCGGCGCGAAATTCCTCCCCCAGCATCAGAAGTTCTTTCGACACCTTCCTAAAATCCTTAGTCTTGATTTCAGGCATGAGCGTACTATCCAGAAATACATCCATATTCCGGGCATCACCAAGGAGGTTTCCAAAATAACGGTATTCCCGGTTAAATTTCGCTCGAATTTCCTTTGGGATGATGGCGCGAAAAATATACAGCGCTACGCGCATGCGGCGCACCCCGATGCGAATTTGCATCAACGCCAACGGATCTCCCTCGTCCTTGAACTGTCGAAAATTTTCCTTCAGATGATGGGCGCACCCGTGAAAAATCGCTTTCGCCGCTGTCTCGACATCCATACTTTCCGTAAGATCGATATGCGATAATTTATGAACTTTCGACTTGGATGACATCACGACTCTTCTGGCTAGTAAGATTTACCCCAACTATAATGCATTTATGCTATTCAAACCATGATACGAAAAGCAACCAAGAGATAAAAACAAATGAAAAAACTGGAAAACTGGGTTGGCAATCAAATATCTCATGAAGAAATCATACATCAACAGTCACTGAACGGCTTTGCGGCCCTTATGGATGAAGGCGACCCCGCCTCCGACATTGTTCCTCCAGGGGGACACTGGATGTATTTTTTACCGACTGACAGACAATCCCGAATCGGCCCTGACGGGCATCCAATCAAGGGGGATTTTTTGCCCCCTGTGGAACTGCCACGACGGATGTGGGCGGGCGGAAGGCTCGAATTTCATGCCCCGCTACGTGCTGGCGACAAAGCCAAAAAGATTTCGACGATCAAGAGCGTCGTGGAAAAGCAGGGACGAACAGGTGCGCTGGTTTTTGTCACAGTCGAACATCAAGTGATGAATCAAGCCGGATTATGCCTGACAGAAGAGCATGATATCGTTTTCCGCGAAGCTGCAGGCGTGGCCAGCAGCGGCAAAAAGGACATGCAAGGCGCCCCTGATGACGGCGTTTGGGAAGAAACGGTGAAACCTGATTCCGTTATGCTATTCCGTTATTCCGCCCTTACCTTCAACGGACATCGCATTCATTATGATCGTGAGTATTGCCTTGAGAAGGAAGGATATCCGGGCCTTGTCGTGCACGGGCCTCTTCTGGGTACTTTGTTAATGCGTCTTGCGGTCAACAAAATGGATGGGCGACCGCTTCGGAAATTCAGCTTTCGCAACTTCAATCCGATTTTCGACATCGCCTCTTTCACACTGGATGGAAAGCCTGAGAATAATGACGCGTGCAGCGTTTGGGTCCAGGGACCCACGGGTGAACTTGCCGTCAAAGCAACCGCAGAATTCTAAAAAAAGGGGCCGTACAAGCGGCCCCTTTTCATTGAATCTGTAATTACAAACTAGTCTTGTTTGTGCTTATGGTCATGCATTTTCATGTCCATTGCACCTGCGTCCTTCACATGAACGGTAACCGTAATCTGCCCGGCGCGCGCAAAATTGAGCGTCACTGGAAATTCTGATCCCTTGTGAAGTGGCTTTTTCAGGCCCATGAGCATGACGTGGAAACTGCCCGGTTTCAACATTACTGTCTCCCCTGCGGGAATAAGCAATTCGTCCATCCGCACCATGCTCATAACACCGTCTTTCATGATGCTATTATGAATTTCCACCCGATCAGCAATGGGGCTCTCTGCGGCAACAAGACGATCTGCCTCGCCTTCCATGTTATGCAAGGTCATAAAGGCACCGCCGACCGCAGCATTCGCAGGACGTGCCCGCGACCAGGCGTCTTTCACAGCCATTCCATTCTTCTCGGATGCGTGGGAGGCAAACAGGTCAGATTCCGCGTTCACGATCAAAACCCCAACCAAGAGAATAAAGGGGAGATATTTAAGGTATTTCATCATTTTTCCTTATCCGTTTATAGCTGCTCTCGTATTTTCGACGCCATTTCCTCGGCTGGCACGCCATAAGAGAAAACCGTGATCAAATCACCGTCACGCCCCATCAAGTATGTGAAGGAGGTATGGTCCACGAGATAAAAGTCCGGGTCGTCTTCATTCTGTTTCTGCGAATAGACGCGATACTTTTTCTTTATATCACTAATTGCATCTTCACTGCCGGTAAGCCCGACAATTGCAGGATGGAAGGCGGCGACAAACTCTGCCATGATTTCAGGTGTATCCCGCTCTGGATCGACAGTGACAAATACAGGCACCACTTCTTCAGCATCATCGCCAAGTTCCTGCAGGACGAGAGAAATTGTCTGCATCTCCGTCGGGCATACGTCAGGACAATTGGTAAACCCAAAAAACATTAAGAGAAGTTTACCTTTGAAATCTGCATCGGTAACCGTCTCCCCCTTATGATTGATAAGGGAAAAAGGCCCGCCGATCTGCGGCACACCTGCCAGAACTGAAGAACCTTCAGACTTTCCCTGGCCAATACCAGGCAAATTGCCAGACATCCAAAGCCCAATGACAGCGGCACTGGCCAACAGAAAAATGGCAATAAAGAATGCAAATATCTTGTTCATCTAAAAAACGAGCTCGAAGTTACCAACTAAACATAAATTTCCGAACGACCTGCATAGGTCGCCTGCATTGTTACGACAAGCTAAAATTGTATACTGCGTCATTCTATCGCATAGCATACAATAAGCATCCGGATCAGAGATTGACCCCTCAACTTTCTGCAGATAACTTGTTTTTACGCATTTAAATTTATTCTCTGCTCTCACGCGTAATGTTTGGCACCAAGTAATTATATGAGCATTTTTATTGCGAAGCGAGTTTTGACGTTGTTTGTGACCCTTATCGGCGCATCAATCGTTATTTTCCTCGTCATGGAAATCCTGCCGGGCGATCCAGCGCTGGTGATATTGGGCGTCGATGCGTCTGATGAGGCTGTTAACGCGCTCACAAAGGAACTCGGTCTCGATCGACCTCCACTGGTGCGTTACTGGGACTGGGTGACCGGAATATTGCAGGGGGAGCTGGGCAAAAGCTACGCCTATAAGGTCCCTGTCTGGGAACTCGTAGAGGGCGCGCTTCTCATCACCATTCCCCTTGCGATTATGTCGATCTTACTCAGCATCGTTCTCGCGCTTTCCATCGGCCTTTATGCGGCGGCCAATCATAACAAAGCAGGAGACGTCACCTTGATGGGGATAAGCCAGCTTGGCATTTCTATCCCGAATTTCTGGCTTGCCATCCTTCTGATCATGCTCTTCGCGATAAATTTACGGTGGCTTCCTGCTGGTGGCTTTCCGGGCTGGGATGAAGGCCTGTGGGCATGCCTGAGAGCATTGCTGCTTCCTTCTCTCGCTCTTGCAACGGTTGTCGGTGCCATATTGGCCCGAATCACACGCTCTTCTGTGCTTGAGGTATTTCGCGAAGATTATGTTCGCACAGCGCGCGCCAAAGGCCTGAGTAAGCAGGCGACCCTTTGGCGGCATGTCCTGCGAAATGCGTTGATCCCCGTCCTGACTGTCACCGGCATTCAATTCTCCGCGCTTCTGACAGGTACGGTTGTTGTTGAAAATGTATTCCACATACCAGGACTTGGCTCGCTTGTCTTGAAGGCCATCAACAACCGCGATACAATCGTCGTCGAAAATGTCGTGTTGCTGCTTGCCACTATGATCATTGTCGTGAATTTCGTCGTTGATATTCTCTATGCGGTTATCGATCCACGACTCAAGGCGCATGACATATGAGTGAAGATCGATCCCTTTCCTTCGTGAACCGATGCCGCCGCAGCCGCAGCTTTGTGGTTGGGGGCGTCATGACCGCGTTCCTGCTGATGTGCGCAATCGTCTCTCTTTTCTGGACACCGGGTTCCGCCTACGACATCACAATCGCCAATCGCTTTTTACCGCCTTCCGGCGCTCATTGGCTGGGGACAGATCAATTCGGACGCGACATCGCATCAATGTTGATGACGGGAACGCAAAACTCGATCGTTGTCGCCGTTGTCGCTGTCTCAATTGGCCTTTTTATCGGTGTCGGTCTCGGCCTGCTCGCCGCGGCAAAACGCGGCTGGACGGAAGAGATCATCATGCGGTTTTCGGATTTTTCCTTCGCGTTTCCCGCGATCCTCTCCGCAATTATGCTTACAGCCATCCTCGGTCCTGGCGGGGTGAATTCAATTCTCGCCATCGGGCTCTATAATATCCCGGTATTTGCGAGGTTGACCCGGGGATCGGCCAACTCCATATGGGCACGAGAATTCGTGATGGCCGCCCGCGCGTCCGGCAAGGGCCGATTTCGCATCACGTTCGAGCATATCTTGCCCAATATTCTATCCATCATCATTGTGCAGGCGACAATCCTTTTTGCCATCGCCATCCTGGCAGAGGCGGCGCTTTCATACCTTGGTCTTGGCACCCAGCCGCCAGAGCCGTCCTGGGGGAGGATGTTGAATGAGGCACAAACCCTGATGTTCCTGGACCCGATGCAAGCCATTTATCCGGGGTTTGCCATTGCAATTGCGGTGTTCGGTCTGAACCTGCTTGGTGATGGATTGCGCGATGTACTGGACCCCCGACTGTCGAGGAAGCGTTAAATGAGTTTACTTGACGTCAAAGACCTGTCCGTCATTCTATCAACCAGTGAAGGACCCGCCCGTGCGGTGCGTAATCTCAATTTCCGCCTGAACAGGGGAGAGACACTCGGTATTGTAGGTGAAAGCGGTTGCGGTAAATCCATGGCAGCACTTGCGCTAATGGGGCTGCTCCCAGAACAAAGTGAAACGGTTGGGGAAATCACGTTCGACGGGCAGAATCTGCTGGATAAAACCGATGCCGAAATGTGCCAGATCCGCGGCAACCGGCTCGCGATGATTTTTCAGGAGCCGATGACATCCCTCAACCCGGTTCATACGGTTGGCCACCAGATAATGGAGCCTTTGCGCCTGCATCGAAATATGTCGGATAACGAGGCCAAGTCCGAAACTATCCGTCTTTTGGACCGGGTTGGCATTCCCAATCCAAAGGAGCGCGTCGATAACTATCCGCATCAACTCTCCGGAGGACAGCGGCAGCGGGTGATGATTGCTATCGCGCTATCCTGCCAGCCTGATATCCTGATTGCGGATGAGCCCACAACGGCACTGGACGTTACGATTCAGGACCAGATTTTGGAGTTGATCCACACTCTTGTCCGCGAAGAAGGTATGGCGCTTATTCTTATTTCCCATGATCTGGGCGTCATTTCAGAGAATACGGATAATATTCTAGTGATGTACGGCGGCTCCGCAGTGGAAACAGGCGGGACAGAACAGATATTTGACGAATTGATCCATCCCTATACGCAAGGACTTTTCGCGGCGATGCCAAAGCTCGGCAGGGCGCGCAGCGGACGTTTAGTGACAATCCCCGGAACTGTCCCCGACCTGATCAGCCTGCCGTCTGGCTGTACCTTCACCGACAGATGCCCCCTTGCAACAGATATGTGCCGCAATACGCCGCCGCCCGCCATTGAGGTGACCGCAAATCACTTTGCCTCCTGCCATCATATCGACGCAGCCCGCAACCGCAAGACGGAGGAACTCTTTTCATGACAACAGAGAACCTTCCTGTTCCGGTTTTGGAAGTCCATGATCTTGTGCGCCATTACCGTCTCCCACGCGAGAGTCTGTTTGCCGAGCCCGGCCATGTCTTTGCGCTAAATGGCGTTACCTTTGAAATTCATAAGGGCAAAAGCTTCGGTATTGTCGGGGAAAGCGGCTGCGGAAAGTCTACGCTCGCGCGCAATGTCATGGCGCTTGAGCCTACCGATGCCGGATCGGTCAAGATATTGGGCAAAGAAGTTGTCGGTCTCAGCTTCGATCAACTTCGACCCCTACGCCAGCATTTCCAGATGGTTTTTCAGGATCCCTACGGCTCCCTCGATCCGCACCATAATGTCGGCCGCATTGTCGCCGAGCCTCTGGCTGCCCTCGGCGCAATCTCAAAGACAGAGCGCGAAAACCGGGTTCGAGATGTATTGCAGTCTGTTGGACTGAAACCACAGGACATTTCAAAATACCCGCACGAATTCTCGGGTGGGCAACGTCAGCGCATAGCCATCGCCCGCGCCCTGATTACCCATCCTGAACTGATTGTCGCGGACGAACCTGTCTCCGCCCTTGATGTGTCCGTTCAGGCGCAAGTTCTCAACCTTTTGAAAGACCTGCAGGATGAGTTTGGCGTCACCTATATGTTCATCAGCCATGATCTCGCTGTTGTTGAATATCTCTGCGACGAGGTCGCGGTGATGTATCTCGGAGAAATTGTTGAAAAAGGCCAGACGGAGGATTTATTCAGTTCACCGGCCCATCCCTATACCCGCATCCTTCTCGATGCTGTGCCAAAGCCAGGGGCTGGCAAAAAACGCGAACGCATCAAACTACAAGGAAATGTAACCGGCCAAACTGAGCGACGTATTGGCTGCGCCTTTCAGGATCGCTGTCCCATGGCCAAGGATGTATGCAGAGAGGTGAAGCCGCCGCTCAGCCCTGTCGCTCCCGACCATCTCGCGGCCTGTCATTTTTCTGACAGTGTGATGAAAGACGGCTTATAAAGGTCCGTTCTAATAAGGCGATCCATCCTTATGTGTAAATTGCCATTGCCCATCCGGCCCGAGCATCGCCTTTAAATCATCCTTAGGATAGCTGCCCTCATCACCCGCGACACGGTCCCCGACCTCAAGATAAAGGACATCGGTTTCTGTGCGGTTCACCAACTGATGCGCAGCGCCTTGAGCCGGGAACCCCGCGCAATCACCGGGCCGCATAGCGACTTCGTCAGTCTCGGTCACCAGTGTTGGCGTGCCATCTAGGATATAAATGAATTCATCCTGCTTGCTGTGGCGATGGAGCAAAGCAGACTCCCCTCCCGGAGAGAGGCGGGTAAGATTAACGCCAAAATTGTTTATGCCGAAGACATCACCAAGTTGGCGCTTTTCCCGCTGACTCATGCGGCTGAAAAAGGGTTCCGGGTAATTTGACGGTTTTGTACGCGGCGCAACATCAAGTGCCCTCATAACGATATTTTCGTTCGGGTTTTCCTTACCCATCGAACATACTCCTACATAAGGCCTAATTCTATTCTTCTTTCTTGAAATCAAGAGCAGCGGAATTCAAACAATAACGAAGACCGGTTGGCTCGGGCCCATCCGGGAAAACATGACCAAGATGCCCATCGCATTTATTGCAGACGACTTCTGTCCGGCGCATAAAAAAGCTCCGATCCTCAATTTCACCGACATTCGCGGGGTCAATTGGTTCCCAAAAGCTTGGCCAGCCGGTGCCAGATTCAAATTTGGTTGAGGACGCAAACAGCGGCTCACCGCAGCAGATGCAATGATAAATGCCCGTCTCTTTATTGTCATGATACCTACCGGTAAAGGCTCGCTCGGTTCCCTTTTTCCGGGCGACGTGAAACTCCTCGGGCGAGAGTTGAGCCTTCCATTCCGCTTCGCTTTTCGTAATCTTTTCAGTCATTTCGAATGTCCTCTCTTACTTGCCCAATTGACCTGTCTCCGCCCTCATCACATATGGAAGATATGCCCCCATGACGGAATTCTCAATACTTGACGAATTAATATACATGGCAGAGAATAATCACATAGGTTACGCAGGAGATAAAATGAGCGAGGTTGTAAGCTTCGACGATCACTATTTGGCCCGATCTTCCAAGAACGCGAGATCGGGAACGCAACAACCGAACGTATTTTTTAACCGCAACGAACTCGGCCAGATATTGCAGGTCTATGGCCGCATGGTCGCCAAGGCAGAATGGCGCGATTATGCCATTGGAGAGACCAAGAACGCCTGTATCTTCGCAATTTTTCACAGAACAGCAGACCGCCCTCTTTTCAGGATATATAAGGAACCTCGCCTCGCCGCAAAACAGGGTGCCTATTCCGTTCTCAGCCAGAGCGGCCGCGTTTTGAAACGTGGCAAAACACTTGCGCAGGTTCTCAGGGTTTTCGACCGTAAACGGTTTCAGACAATAGAAGCGGACTGATTTCCTCACGCAAGGGTGAAGCCACGTGATTTGTAATTTCTGAAAATTCAACGAAATTTTGGTTCGTAACCTAAACCCTATTCAGGAAACGGATCAAGAATATGAAATTGAATGGCTCCCTCTTTCTTCCGGGCGTTGCGGCTCTTCTGCTTACACCAATATTTGCCACCTCCGCCTTGGCTGCGGACGAAGAAGTTACGGTTATTAACCTCACCCAAACTGCCTGCCAGTTCGTTGAATCGGAAAATGGCGTCGATCACGGCTATACATCAACGGAAAAAGCAGACTGCGAGGAAATTAATGCCAAGACCGGAGCCGCACGTCTGGCGAATTCCGACGTGCTAATCCTAAAGCCCGGCAAATATATTTTCCGTGTCAGCAACAAGAACGTACCTTACTCACTCGGTTTTTGGGTTCGCGAGGAGGATTATAACTGGGCGAACCCACTACATAAACTTAACAAGATAAGTGTTTCCGGCGGCGGCCTGGATACCGGGACTACGCTGGACTATGAAGTCGAATTGAAGGAAGGGGAGTATCTCTATTCCTGCCCCTTAAACACAACGCCGGACTATAAGCTCGTCGTAAAAATCTAACCTAGATAGGGATGTTCAGTTTACGGTAGATAAAACCCATCAACCAGGCCGGGCCAATCAGCAGAAACTGAACATCCTTAAAGAAAGAGGGTTTCTTGCCTTCGATCTTGTGGCCGACGAATTGAAATATCCACGCGATCACAAAAACCCCGACGGCGAACTGCCAGAGCGAGAGCCCGAACAGTGGGGAGCTCATGTAAAGCTGTACCCCCCCGATACAAAGCAGTGCAAACAACACCATGCCAATCGCCAATGTCCAAGAGAGAACCGCGTAATAGATGATGGTCAACAAAAGCACGATGGTAGCCCAATTGAGGTAAGGTACTGCCGCAAAGACGTCCGGCACGGGGATCGCCCAAAAGAGCGCCACGACTGTCCAAGCGATAACAGGCACCGCTATCCAGTGAATAAACTTGTTTGTGCCATTCTGATGGCTTGCCCCATATTCATTGAGCAGGGAAAATATACGGCGGTTCCCGCCCTTTTGCGCGATCTGCGGTTTATGCATAGCTCCCTCCCCGATGCCACGTTGATTATTAATTGCGACCGTTCACCCTCGCCAGCAAGCGAGCGTCCATGGGGACATCTTGCCGGAATTTTACTCGCGCTTCAAGGATTGGGCGGGCTTCGTCAAATTTTCCGGCTTCCAGCAAGCTCGTCACCCACGCGAGCTCAAACAGATCACGCTGTGCATGACTGCCACCAATTTCCTGATATCTTGGCTGCGCCTTTGAGAGCCAGCGCACAGCTTCATCAAACTTACCCTCAGCAATTGCGATAAATCCCCGCGTTGCGGGCAGCGCCACATCCGCCCATGATTTTCTGGTAACATCCGGGGCATCAATGGCCATTTTTTCCATGCCCGACATGAGGCGGCCCAATGCCTCTGTCTGGCCGCCCCGCGCCAAGGCATAGCCATAATGCATATCATAGAAAGGCTGGTCGTTCGTTTGTTGACGCTCAGCGACATAACGGCTGACATCTTCCCAGCGATCCCCGACATCGACGCCGAGTTGCTCAAGCCGCCAAAGGAGAGAAATGGCGTTCACCTGATCAAGACTGTAGGTCTTGTCAACGCCCCAGATTTTTTCGTCATAAAGTTTTAGCGGCGTTTCATAATCCTCCTGCTCCAGAAAGAACAGAGCCTGATGCCACCAGTTGTGGGTAAACATAAAGCTGTTGCGATCTTCCCATTCATTTGAAAGATCATCCATCCATTTGATACCTTCATCATGGCGCCCCTGTGTCAGCAGGACATGAGCCACGGCATGATGGGCCCAAGGTTCTTTTCGCTGCATCTCGGTCGCGCGGCGGCCATCTTCCTCCGCAAGATCCAGCATGCTGGACTGCTCCCGCCCAAAGGCACGCATCCCATAGGCATAGGCACAGGACGTATGGCGGTCGATCACTGAATCCGCGACCCAGAGCAATGTCTCATCGTCACCAATATTGAAATAGGTATTCTGACAGAGCTTGGCCCCGAATAGATCGCCCGGAAAATCCATAACAAGTTGGCGCAACTTCTTAAGCAGGCTACCCATTCTATTGTCACAAATATCCAAAATACAGGATATAAAAAGCTGCTCGCGCTCCGTCGCCTTGTTCATCCCTGACTGTGCTTGGGCGTAATATTTCCGCGCGATCGCATGGCCTTCTGGCGTTTCCATAAAGATGCCGAGCAAAGCAGCATATGCTGCGGCAATGGCACAATCCGGATCATTATCGGAGGCCTCAAAAATTGGCGCGAAGTCCGTTCCAAAACCGATATAGCTCTCAACAAACTGGTTGATGGCAACCACCGTTTGATCCGATTGGGTTGTAAGCCTGTTTCCGAACATATCTTCGCGCATGGCTTACTCCTCGTTTAAAAGATCCAGCGGATAGACTGGGCGGCGGACCTTCTCGTATCGCAGGAGATTATTATCTGACGTCGTAACACCCTTGCCATCCAGCGTTAGCGTTGCTTTGCCGATAGGCGCAAAGCCAGCGCGATAGTGAATACGACTTTTCAAAATAAGATATCGTTTGTATTCCGGTTGTATCCCAACCGACGTAAAGACACCCGTATCCCAAGGTTCATGATGGTTAGAGACAATTACAATTTCCATATTTCCGGTATCCAGAAGCGCCGTCGGCCCCATAAAAACCTTCACCCCCGTATACATGGGACCGCGCACGATCCATTCCCCGTTGGTCAGTGCTTTGACTGTCCCGGTTACGGTAAGTGGCTCCCCCGGCTCCCCAATGGAGGGCATATCAGTCCTCCCACCGAGCTTCAGGGTAATTTTATTACCAACGCCTGCCTTTTGCATTTCCTGTACAGCCGCCGGATCCCAGACAGCGGCGACCGCTACATCTTCAAGGCCCTGCTTCAAGACCTCTTCAATCACCGTCATCACATCCTGAGTCGCGCCAGAGCCGCAGTTATCCGCGTGGTCAAGCAGGAGAATAGGCCCATCCGTCATTGTCTTGGCTTTGGCGACCTGATCCTCTAAAGGAGTGTGCTTATAGATGAAATCCTCTTTCAGTTCCCACGCTTTCGCAAGGATACGATCCCGCACTTCGTCCGCCTTCGCTTGATCACCATCAGTCACGATAATGACCGAATTTCCGGCATCGCGCATATCGGCAAGCGCAAAGCCTCCGAACGCTGTCGCGGCCAATACGCCCGGCTCTTTCTCCGCTTCCCGGCACATGCGGATCAGAGTTGCCATGGGCTCATCATCTGTGCCCTGACACAAGGTTTGACTCAAAAGCGGCGCATTGCCCCATGACATAACCGGATTGACCTTCCCCTCCATTGCATCAAATAATACTTGGCCAATCTGTTTACCCACCTCATACATATCAACATGGGGATAGGTCTTATAGCCGATCAATACCGTGCAATTCTCCACTATCTTGGCTGTCAGATTGCAATGCAGATCCAGCGTGACGGCAATCGGAAGGTCCGGGTCAATCGCGCGTATTTTTTCAAGCAGCGTGCCTTCCCCATCATCCGTATGTTCCGCGACCATCGCACCGTGCAAATCCAGCAGAGCTACGTCCACCCCTTCCCGCACCGCATCAAGAATGGGTTCCGCCATATGATTATAGGCATCCTCCGTTACAGGGCCGGAGGGCATCGCCTCCGCCGCGACCGGCGTTACGATTTCGGCGCCAGCTGCACGGGCCAGCTCCACATAGGCGCCAAAGGGCATACCTGTCCCCTCGTAGGCCTTTAGGGCATCCTCGCCGATGTAAGCTCCCCAGTTCTGAAATCTCTTCCAGTCCGCGACAATGGGTGAAAAGGTATTGGTTTCATGTTTCATCATCGCAATAAGAACGCGCATCAGTCGATTCCTTTCTCGCTGATTTGGAGAGTTGTTTGCAGACAAACAAGTTTATCAGCTTGCATTTTGCGCACAACAAAAAACCCGGCACAAGGCCGGGTTTTCGTCTTAGCAGTTTTGGCTGCGTTAATTTCGATTGCCGAGCAGGCTCAGCAGCATCATGAACAGGTTGAGGAAGTTCAGATACATAGAGACGGCCCCCATGATCGCGCCCTTTTCCAGCACTTCCTGGCTGTGACCATGATAATATTCGGACTTGATCCGCTGCGTATCGAAGGCTGTCAGACCGGTAAAGATCAACACACCCAAGACAGAGACAACGAAATGCATCATTGTGGACGCTAGAAAGATATTCACCACAGATGCGATGATAATACCGATCAGCCCCATGAAGAGGAAGCTGCCCATGCCCGTCAGGTCCCGCTTCGTAACGTAGCCATAAAGGCTGGCCGATCCGAAGGTTGCCGCGGTGATGAAGAAGACCCGTACGATGCTTTCAGCTGTATATATCTGGAAAATATAGGAAATCGACACACCGAAGGTCGCCACCATAATCCAGTATAGAATTCTTGTCGTGCTCGCGCTTGTCCGCGACATAGCGAACAACAGGCCAAGCGGCGCCAGCATTACAACCCACTGCAGCGGTGTACCGAAAACGGCATTGTAAATTGCCGGCGTTGAGGCCGTCAATGCTGCAGCAATACCGCTTAAAGCAAGGCCGGACGCCATGTAATTGTAGACCTTCAGCATATAGCTGCGCAGGCCCTCATCAAGAACTGCTTGATCTTGCGTCCCTGTTCTTGCCGTATTGAACTTTGAAAAGTCTGTTGCCATCTATAAATTCCCCTGAAGGTACCTAACTCTGCATTGATATTGTATTTTTCCTTCTGATTTTCAAGGAAAATCGACGCTATAATATGGCATTAGCGTTAATTAATAAAGAATGGGCACATCTTGCTCCAATTTTTCCATATAATGCATTCAAATAAGGTTGTTTCGCAGCATTTTGCCCAGATTATTTCACTAACTGGCCCAATTCGTAGCATTTTGCCGCCACATTAGAAGGGCAATCTTCTCCTCAGAACATCGATTGACCGATTTTATTGATTTTCGGCCTTTCGGTTGTTCGGCGGACATGCATCGATAACTTGGTGCCGAACCGTCCAACTCAAATTGAATGGAGATTATTATGAAAAAACTGCTTATTTCGACTGCCACGATTACGCTTCTTGCAGCAGCACCGGCGTTGGCAGCAGCACCAGATTTCAAAACAATTGATACGGATGGGAATGGTTCGGTTTCCTTTGAGGAGCTTATCGTTGTCATGCCGGATACCAGCAAAGAACAGTTCGCTTCTGTCGATCTCGACAAAAGCGGTGAACTGTCGATGGAAGAGTATACTGCGGCGACTAAAAGCTAATTTGCTAAACCCGTCGCGGGTTTAATTCATCAAATTAAGGCCGTCAGAGGAGCTCCTTTCCTTTGGCGGCCTTAATTGTTTCGGCATCCGCTCAATCTGACCTCAATGCTGGTGCTACTTTCTCGCCCAGCGCCCGCCATGACCCCAACAGTCCAAACAGCAATGTCACAAGAACGCTGACCAGGATTGTCGCGAGGATCGTATAGGGCAAACTGATCCATTTTGCTTCCAGAATATCCGTAATGACCATATAAGCTGCGAACCAGCCTGTCGCGGCCGCGATAACAGATGTGACTAGGCCCAGCAAGGCATATTCAAGTAAGAATGTTATGAATATATCCTTTCTCGTCGCACCGAGAACTTTCAGGATAACCGCATCATATACCCGCTTGCGATGCCCGGCGGCAAACGCCCCGGCGAGGACGAGAACACCGGTCACCAATGTGATCGATGAAATCGCCGAGACCGCAGAAGAAAGCTGCTCCAGTATGCGGCTGACCGTCTGCAGCGCTTCTTTCATCCGAATCACTGAGATATTTGCGAATTTATCTGTTATCGCACTGAAAAGCAGGTTTTCCGCCTCACCGTCCGCGCGGGCCGTGGCAAGATGGGAATGCGGCGCGCCTTGAAGACTGTTATTATCGAAAACCAACACGAAGTTGATCGCCATTGTCGTCCAGTCAATCTCCCGCAGATTAGCAATCTCCGCCTTGATCTCCCGGCCCATGACATTGACGGTCAAGCTGTCGCCGATACCAACCCCCATGCCTTGCGCAATCTCGCGATCCATACTGACAAGAGGAGGTCCGCTATAATCCTCAGGCCACCAGCTTCCCGCCACAACAACCGCACCATCCGGTGGCGTCGCTGAATACGTGAGCCCGCGATCACCTCGAAGCGCCCAGCGAGCCTCCGGAGCGACTTCGACCTGATCAGCCGGAACACCCGCCACCTCAATAATACGACCGCGCATATTGGGAACGTGGTTAACTTCACTGACATCGCTGACTGACTCAGCCGTCGAGACAAAGTCATCTAGCTGATTTGACTGAATATCAATGAAGAAAAATGCCGGCGCTTTCTCTGGCAATTGTTCCTGCACCTGCCGGGTGAGGTTGCCCTCGATCAATGCTACAGTAACAAAAAGCGTGAGTCCAAGTCCCATGGAAAGGATAACGCTGTTCGTCGCCGCCCCAGGGCGATAGAGATTTGCGATTGCAAGGCGCAAGGATGGGATGCGGGAGCGAGGAAGCCGCCGTGCCACAAACTGCACGCCATATCCAACCAGTATCAGGACCGCAAATATGCCGATGATGGCAATCGTAAAGACTAAGGCGAACCAGGTTTCCTGACTGGTGAGAACGGCAAGCCCAACAAGAAGCGCAAAACAGGCTCCAAGCGTTATCAGGTAAACCGGACGTGGTCGTTTGTGCACGGACACAACATCCCGGAATAGCGCCGCCGCCGGGGTTTCCCGAGCGCGCGCCAGAGGCCAAATCGTGAACAGTGTCGCCGTCAGCAAACCATAGGCCGTCGCGAGCAGCAGCGGTCCGGCGTTGATTGTGATTTCCGGCGGAACCGGCAACGTGCTGGCCAGAAATTGTGCCGCGATAACCGATCCGCCTACGCCGAGCAGGAGCCCGATCAGTGATCCCGCGACAGCGAGAATAAGCACTTGCAGATAATGAACCCGGAAGATGAAGCTGCTGCTGGTACCAAGGCATTTCAAGGTCGCGATGGTGGTGATCTTCCCCTCAAGATACGCCCGGACAGCGTTACCGACGCCAACGCCCCCAACGACCAGTGCCGTAAGCCCGACTAATGTCAAAAAGAGCGCCACCCGATCAACAAAGCGCTTGATACCCGGCGCTCCGTTGGAAGCATCCCGTATCCGCCATCCGGCATCTGGAAAGGCAGTCTTCACCTCCTCATAAAATTCGGGAACCGTCTTTCCAGGCGCAAGCGCAACTCGGTAGTGATAACGGATCAGGCTACCCGGCTGAACAAGGCCAGTTTCATTCAATGCTGCGGAAGAAATAATCGTGCGGGGGCCGAGGGCCATACCCTGCGACGCTTTGTCAGGTTCCGACAGGATAATGCCGCGCACCTCGAAGTTTAGCTCCCCGATCCGGACTTGACCGCCCAATGGAAGATCAAGGCGGTCACTCAGGCTTTGTTCAATAAGAACACCATATAGCTCGTCACTTTTTTGGAGAAGAGTATCAGGGGTTTCCGTTCCTGATTCTGGCGTTAAAATCAACGCCCCGAACAAGGGATAGGCGTTGTCGATTGCCTTCAATTCAGAAAGGGTCCGGCGATCCGTCGATAAATCCCGGACCATTGCGCGCAAGGTCTGCACCTCTGAAACCTCGCCTTGTGCCTCAATCCACTGACGCTCTTCTCGCTCTGCGCTGCGATGGGTCAGGCGGATATCGATATCCCCGCCAAGGATTACCTGGCCATTTGCCCTCAATCCGGCGGTGATGGAACTTGAAAGGGTGCCCACGCCCGCAATGGCGGCCACCCCCAGGATGAGACAGGCCAGAAAAATGCGAAATCCTTTTAGATTGCCGCGTAGATCCCGTCTGGCCAGCTTCAAAGCAAGCGCAAGTGATTCCGGGTTTTTTCCTTTATTCACCCGCCAATACCTCTTCGCGACCTGTTTCCCGTGAAACAACACGTCCATCTTCGAGACGGATTTGATGCGTACATTTACGGGCCAGCGCATCGTCATGGGTAATCAGCACCATTGTTGTCCCCTCTTTCTCATGCAGTTGAAACATCAGATCGACAATGAGTTCTCCGGTCTTCCCATCGAGGTTTCCGGTCGGCTCATCAGCGAGGAGGATTTTTGGATTTGTTGATAATGCCCGCGCGAGAGCCACGCGTTGTTGCTCCCCACCGGATAGCTGCGCCGGATAATGGGCCGCGCGGTCCGCAAGGCCGACGGCCTCAAGCCGGGAAGTCGCGGCAGAAAATGCATCCTTGTCACCTGCCAACTCAAGCGGAATGGCTACATTTTCTAATGCCGTCATCGTCGGGATGAGATGAAATGACTGAAAAACAATGCCTATATTTTCCCGGCGAAACCGTGCCAACGCATCTTCATTCAGATTTTCGAGTGTTTGCCCCGCAATCTCTACTGAGCCGGATGTCGGAAGTTCCAGTCCCGCCATGATCGACATCAAAGTGGATTTACCTGAACCCGATGGACCGATAATCCCAACAGTCTCCCCTTGTTGTAATGTCAAATCTATACCACGTAAGATATTGACGGGGCCGGCATCGGACTTAAGTGTTAGGTGAATGTCTGATAGTTTGATGATGGGTTCTTGAGGCAAAGTAATTCCAGTGCAAAAGACGACAGATGCTAATTTATGGGATATGGCAGGTAGATAATGAAATTCAATGTTTTAGCGCTGATTTTTGCGGTTTTTTGCACAACGTCATACGCTCAGGCCGAAGAAACAAGGCGGATTGTCGCCGTCGGGGATAGCTTGACTGCGGGATATGGTCTGCCGACAGGGGAAGATTTTGTCACACGACTCGAAACCGCACTGCAGGCAAAAGGCTACAAGGTAAAGGTAGAGAATGCTGGCGTTTCTGGCGATACCACCGCAGGCGGACTACAGAGGTTAGACTGGGCAATCGGAAATGGAGCCGATTTTATCATTCTGGAACTTGGCGCCAATGATGCGCTTCGAGGTATTGAGCCGGAGGAAACACGGCGCAATTTAAGTCAGATTATCGAACTCATTCAAAAGAAAGATATTCCCATACTGCTCACAGGTATGAAAGCTCCGCCGAACATGGGATCTGAATATGCCAATGCGTTTGACCAGATTTTTCCCGATCTTGCCCGCAAATATAAAACCAACTATTACCCTTTTTTTCTGGAAGGCGTTGTTGCCGACCCGGCATTAAACCAAGATGACTATATTCATCCAAACGCTGAAGGCGTAAAAGTTATCGTCGGCAACATGTTGCCCTATGTGACGGAGTTAATTGATCGTTAGAGCCATCTTCAGTTTACTGAAATAAGGACAATCTCAATGCGTCTTTTCGTTGCCATCGCATTGCCGGAAGAAATCAAGGAGCGCATCGGTGCGTTGCGAGGTGGCATTCCTGATGCTAGATGGATTGCCGCAGAAAATTCTCATGTAACTCTTGCCTTTATTGGCGAAGTGCAAAGTCCGATGATGATGGATATTTCTTTGGCACTTGGCCGAATAAAATATCCTGCATTTGATATAGATATTGAAGGCGTCGGTGTTTTTGGAAGCAATAAACGGCCCCGTATTCTTTGGGCCGGTGTACGCCCGACATCTGCGATCAACCTACTCCATCAGAAAATCGTGACCGCGATCGAATCTGTCGGCGCAACAGTTGATGACCGGAGATTTCGACCTCATATTACGCTCGCACGCGTCCACAACTCCCCCTATGAGAGAGTCCGCAATTTCTTGACCGACCATGCCTTGTTTAAAACGGAAACCTTGCCGGTGACTAGCTTCACCCTGTTTTCAAGCCACCTCTCCTCTTCCAGCGCAATCTATCAGGAAGAAGTCAGCTTCGACCTGCTTTCGCCAGTCCCGTCATAAAGACATCATATCGCGTCGATTTACCAATAATTTGATGGGACGGTTTGGGGAGGTCTGTAATTCCTTTAGCCCTACGCGGCCATTTCAAGACGACCCGTTTCGATGCCACATCAAGGGCAACACGCATGAGTTCCGTGCAATCAGGATCAGTCCCGACTAGATCGCGCAGTTGCCGCATCTCATTCTTGACCAAGGCGGATTTATCTCTGGGCGGATGCATCGGATCAATGAGTACCGTTTCCGGTTTTAATTCGGGCAGAATATCTCTCGCATCCGCGTTGATCAGCGTCATGCGACGGATAATCTCCGCATGTGTATCGCTCGCGCCGTGCGCACGCGCCATCGCTTCTTGCAGCAGGCGATGCACCGCGTCGTTCCGCTCAATCAAAGTAACCTTTGCCCCAAGAGAGGCAAGTAAGAAGGCATCTCTCCCTAGCCCCGCTGTTGCATCGACAATATTGGGTGTAATGCCCGGCCGAAACCCCAATGCCTTGGGGAGATCTTGCCCGCGACCACCGCCCTTGCGCCGTCGGTAGTCAACGGCGCCAGAAACAAAATCTACTGTTAGGGGCGTTTCCTTCATATGCTTAGTTTTATCAAAATCCGAGATTTTCCCGCCACCAGTGTCGGTAGCGCGAAGGCAGCCTTGTGCAATTCCGCATTATAATGCCGTCCCGTCAGGGAAGCGACTGGATTAGAATAATCATGGCCGTCGTGGCTATAAAGAAAGAAGCCGAACTCCGCCGCCGGATAGAGCTGAACAATAGAACGATAACCCGCCACATGTGGAAGCAGCTTGTCCCGCTGCATAATCGAGACGAGATTCTGATCCTTGTCACCGCAAAGCTCCTGAAGGAAATAGGCACGGTCTTTGCCGACAAAAATACTGTCGCTGTCGAGGACAACTCCGTCTTCCTTGATACAGGCGGAGAAATCCTCGCAAAAACCGCGGGTGAAGACACTGGAGGACGGTCCGACCGGCTCGCTCAGATCAAGGATGATCAGGTCGAATTTATCTCCTGTTGCCCGTGCGGTGCGCATATAATCTGCGGCATCGCCAATAATCAGCTCAACTCGCGCATCCTCATAATCGCCGTTAATGGCCAAGTATTCTTTTGAAACCTCAATCACCCGGCGGTCGATTTCCACCATGACAACCCGGTTTACAAAATCATGGCGCAAGACCTCGCGCAGGATGCCTCCATCCCCGCCACCGACGATCAGAACGCTCGCCTTTTCCCGCTTGCGACCCAGCAGCGGAACATGTACCGCCATCTCGTGATACATGAACTCATCCGCGTGTGACGCCTGCACAAGGTCATCCAGCGTAAGGACTCGACCGAAAACCTGATGCTCATAAATCTCGATCTTTTGAAACGGGCTCTGCTCGGAATGCAGTAGCTCCATATCGAGGGCGTGAGTAAAAGCGATTCCTTCCGTTTCCTCATGCCACCAATTCCGGCTTACCTCGCTTATTTTTGTCATCGGTTATCGTCTCACTCTAGACATTCATAGTTTGCATCAACATAGTTATCCGGCGTCATAACCTGTTAACGGGAGAATATCCATGACTGTTAGACTAAGCGCGGAAGAAATTGAAGAGGCGTTACGTGCCCTTAATGGCTGGACGGCGGTAGACGGCCGAGAGGCAATCAAGAAATCGTTCAAATTCTCGAATTTCAATCATGCCTTCGCCTTTATGACCCGCGTCGCGCTCAAAGCCGAAAAGATGGATCATCATCCCGAATGGTTCAATGTCTATAATCGGGTGGAGGTTACCCTTGCCACTCATGACGTTGATGGCCTGAGCAGCAAGGATATTGAGCTTGCAACCTTTATGAACAAAGTCGCCGAATAAGATTACTTCGGTGCCATCCGGATCGCGCCGTCAAGCCGGATAACCTCCCCGTTCAGCATCTGGTTTTCCATGATCTGTCGAGCAAGCTTCGCATATTCCGAAGGATAGCCAAGACGGCTCGGAAATGGCACGGAAGCGCCCAACGCCGCCTGTACATCATCAGGCAGGCTTTTAAGGAGCGGTGTCTCAAACAAACCCGGGGCAATCGTGACAACCCGGACGCCGATCGAGGCAAGATCGCGCGCGATCGGCAAGGTCATGCCGACGATACCTCCTTTTGACGCGGAATAGGCCGCCTGACCGATCTGACCGTCAAAGGCCGCGACAGACGCCGTATTGATGCAGACGCCCCTCTCCCCACTTTCCATCGGATCCAGGGCAGCCATATCGGCGCTCGCCCGGCGAAGGCAGTTAAAGGTACCAACCAGATTAACCGCGATGACTTGCTCGAATTTATCAAGCGGGTGCATACCCTTGCTGGAATAGGTTTTAGCCGCCGGGCCGATACCGGCGCAATTTACAAGAATGCGGGCTGGTCCATGGGTATTCCGCGCCTTATCGAACGCGGCCTCCACCGATGCGTCGTCAGCTACATTGGTGGTGCAGGCGACGCCGCCGATTTCCGATGCGACCTTTTCCGCAAGTTCTGTGTTCATATCGAAAATTGCAACTTTGACTCCCGCAGCTGCCAGCATTCGGGCGGTCGCCTCACCGAGACCTGAGGCACCACCTGTAACAATTGCTGATTTGTCGGAAATATCCATTCTTGTTCTCCAGTATTTTGTGGAATGATCCTGAATTTGATATCTTTCCATATACTGCCTGCATCAAATTGTGAAGAACAGCCTTCTTGCAAAGCAACGGAAGCAGCTACATATTACTCATATGTCTGAACCAAACGATGACGATATCTCCGCCTTTGATGAGACAAAGCTTGAAAATGACAAGCGCCTTGTCATGCGGGAGTTTGCCCAGAAACTTCGCAGGAATATCGGCAAGGTTCCTTTTGCCGATGATGTAACCGCCAGTTTCTATTGCGCCCTAGATGGTAAAAGTCCAGCATTTGTGAAAGCCGTTCTGTTTGGCGCGCTCGCCTACTTTATCATGCCCGCAGATGTCATTCCTGATTTCATCGCTGGTGTCGGTTTCACGGATGATGCCAGCGTTCTCATGGCGGCAATGGCAACGGTCAAGAAATATGTAAATGAAGAACATCGGGAAAAAGCCCGTGTTTTTCTGGACAAGGAACCCGCCTCTGCGGAGTAATTCAGGACCTCCCTGCCAGCTTTGTTAGAAACAGGTGCATTTTAAAAAAATTGTGCGTAGCAACAAATTTTTTGATATATAGCATTCCCATTCAACGAAACTGACATCCGTTTGATAAGGAACTTGGAATGAGTGACAGGAAGATTTATGCCGACGCAACGGCAGCCATGGACGGCATACTGAAGGACGGCATGACGATTATGTCCGGTGGGTTTGGTCTCTGCGGAATGCCGGAAACCTTGATAGAGGCTGTAAAAGCATCCGGCGTGAAAGGGCTGACTGTCATATCCAACAATGCGGGTGTAGATGGCATCGGCCTGGGTGTCCTTCTGGAAAGCAAGCAGATATCGACAATGGTTTCTTCCTATGTTGGGGAAAACAAGATGTTTGCTGAACAGTATCTGAACGGCGATCTGGAAGTTGTTTTCACGCCTCAAGGAACGCTCTCGGAGCAAATTCGAGCAGGTGGTGCGGGTATCCCCGCCTTTTTCACCAAGACAGGCGTTGGTACGCTGGTTGCGGAAGGTAAGGAAGTCCGCGATTTTGACGGCGAGGATTATGTCATGGAACGCGGCCTCACTGCCGACGTTGCTCTGGTTCACGCCTATATGGCGGACAAGGAAGGTAACCTCGTGTTCCGCAAGACGGCCCGCAACTTCAATCCGATGATGGCGACTGCCGGGCGCGTCACTGTCGCCGAGGTCGAGCATCTGGTGGAGCCTGGCGAGATCGATCCTGATCATATCGTCGTTCCAGGTGTTTATGTGCAGCGGATTGTCCATGTACCGAATCCTATAAAACATATTGAACAGCGGACCACCCGCCCCCGCAATCAGACTGCCTGACCGACAGAGATAGAGGACTTACACATGGCTTGGACAAGAGAACAAATGGCGCAGCGCGCCGCCCAGGAACTTGAAGACGGCTTCTATGTCAATCTCGGCATCGGCATTCCGACACTGGTATCCAATTACATTCCTGAGGGCATGGAAATCCAGCTCCAGAGCGAAAACGGCATGCTCGGAATGGGCCCCTTCCCCTATGAGGGAGAGGAAGACGCAGATCTGATCAATGCGGGCAAGCAGACGGTAACGGAACTGCCGACCACCAGTTATTTTTCAAACGCTGACAGCTTCGCAATGATCCGCGGCGGACATATCAACCTTTCCATCCTCGGCGCGATGCAAGTTGCCCAGAACGGTGATCTCGCCAACTGGATGATCCCGGGCAAGATGGTCAAGGGCATGGGAGGCGCGATGGATTTGGTTGCTGGCGTGAAGAAAGTGATCGTGGTTATGGAACACACAGCGAAAGGTGAACCAAAGCTTCTTAAAACCTGTAATCTTCCATTAACCGGCAAAGGTGTCGTTGACATGATCATTACAGATATGGCGGTTTTCAAGTTTGAAAAAGGCGGAGAAACCGTCATGAAACTGGTACAGCTTGCCGACGGTGTAACGCTTGATGAGGTTCAGGCCGCGACCGAGGCTGAATTCGACGTCGCCCTTTAGGGCGGCGTCAACTCTCCAGTACGGCAGGTTTTTTCTTGCCGAGTCCGGCCTCACGACGCACGATATAAAGGCTGGAAGCAACGATGATGCACGCACCAATAAGCATGGCGAGCGTCGGAACTTCGGCGAAGATAAAAAAGCCCAGAAAGCCAGAAAATATAAGCCGGGTATAATCGAACGGTGCGACGGCGGTCGCCTCCCCAACCGAAAAGGCACGGATTGCGCAGAAATTTGCACCCGAGCCAAAACAGGCTAGCAAGACCAGTATCGCGATATCCTCAAAACTCGGCTGTATCCAGACGAACATCGCCGGAACCGCAGAGATGATTGACGCGAAGAGACCGAAGTAGAACATCATCGTCGGCGGTGCTTCAGTTGCACTCAATTTTTTCAAGAATACGGATACCATTGCGACCATCAACGCGCCGAACAGGGCAACCAAGGAAGCAAATTCAAATTCACCCTGTGACTGAACCATCACCAACACTCCGATGAACCCAACGGCCGTCGCCGTCCAGCGCCGCCAACGTATCATTTCGCCGAGGAACAAAACCGCCAGCAGGATCAGGAAAAGTGGACGGGTAAAGGTGAGCGCAACGGCATCGGCGAGCGGCAGTTGTGTAATCGCATAAAAAATGGAAAGCATGCCGAGAATCCCGACAACCGCCCGGGCAATATGGAGTCTCAGGACCTTTGTTTTAAGGCCGGAGATTCCACGACGGAGCGCAAAGGGAAGGATAACGATGAACCCAAACAGGGCGCGTAGAAAGGCAATCTGGAAACTGTCCATTCCCTCGCCAAGAAACTTTATTCCGACTCCCATGCAGGAAAAGAAAAAACCACCCAGCAACATCCAGAGCGCGCCTTGTCCGTTTGCAGGAATTCGGGAAAAAATGGTATGTGCAGAACTGCCTGGGCGGAAGGGCATCATTTTGCCGGCCCGGAACGGTTCTCTGCCTTTGTTTGTGCCAGTATTTCTTTTTTAAGTGCGCTGCTCACCCGGGTTTCCCGAATGGCAATGTAAATTGAAGAGGCAAAAATTATCGCCGCGCCAATATACGTAAAGAGATCCGGCTCCTGCAGAAAAAAATGAAACCGATTAACGCCGAGAATATGAGGCGGAAGAAATCAAACGGCATCACAATCGACACATCAGCGAGCGTGTAGGCTTTTGTAAAAGACAGATGACCGATTGTTGCCAGCAGCCCAATTATCAATATGGCAATCAGTTGCTCCAATGTTGGAGTTTGCCAAACAAAAATAGCCGGAATTAAAGACATCGGGATAATCAATATCTGGTTCAAGGCGACCATTGCCGCTGTATTTTCCGTTCGCGACAAAAGCTTCACCATCGTCATCGATCCAGCCATGGTTAGCGCAGAAAAAATGGCGGAATAGGATCCGATGCTTAGTTCGGCCAGCCCGGGCCGAAGAATAATCATCGCCCCGATAAATCCGACAATCATAGCGGCACCACGACGAATACCCACAACCTCGCGCAAGACGACAATCGCCAATATTGTGCCGAAGATTGGAGCCGTAAAATTCAGGGCAACCGCGTCAGCGAGCGGCAAAACACTTACCGCGTAGAACCAACTCAGCATGGACGCGAAACCGAATAAGCTCCGTAATCCAAAGGCACCAATGCGTGCCGTTTTTAAGACACCGAATCCTGCCTGAAAAAACCAGGGCAGGAAAAAGAGAATGCCCGCCACATTCCGTAGGAAAACTACTTGGAAAATTGGCATTCCACTATCAGACACATAACGGATAATTCCACCCATCATGGAGAAAAGAAGGCAAGCGATTATCATCAGGCTCACCGCCTGCAAAATCGGAGAGAGTTTAAGAAAGGGTCTAATCAGGACACGTAAAAATACCATTCTCACCAGAATAAATCGGCAGCCATAAAAGGCAAAGCACAAATAACGCAATACAGCTGTGCGTTTTAAGCGCCCTCTAATCGCGCCTCGACTTGAGCCATAGAAGATTAAGCCCCTGTAACATTTTATACGTGGGGGCGTAGCGCGCCCGAAAATTGGGCCAGGTCATAGAAATATCGGCCTGAATGTCCCGAAGACTTTTCCGACCATCAATTTGAAGGACAAATTCTGCGGCACCCTCTGGTACGTCAAACGTCATCGGTTCCGCATCAAAATGCGCCGTAAGGGTGGATCGCATGGCAAGGGTCCGGGAGAGTGCCTCGGCATTGTCATCCTTCAGGAAGGGTATCATTTCAGGATCGAACTTTGCTGGTCCGGCAGCGTCTCCCCCCGTTTTCCTGATGTAGAAAGTATGTGTCTTGATTGTTCCGGAGAGATTCTCAGCCAGTGCGGCGCGCACCCCATCATCTAGTTTACGAGCCCGCTTTCGAAGCTCGGTATCCTTGAGGTATGTCTCCGGCTCATAGCGTATCGGTTCGATAAAACTTACGAGATCCAAACCAGCGCCGCCTATAAGTTCCAGAACTTCAGGCACCAGATAACTTCTGTCCCGTGGGTGCAGCAGCAAATCATAGAGCGCAGCATCCTCTCCCAACTTGTGATCACCGAGCACCTTGTTCTTGTTGAGCCAATTGCCAGACGGAAGATCAATTAGAAGACTTTTGGCGAGCTTTACCTGCCCGTTTACACTTTCATCCTCCGTCAGGACCCGAAGGGCATTCTGTATCGGATAAACACCTGTCCGCCCAAGCGTCGCGTAAACCATAAGTCCCATGCCTCCGTCATCTGCAAGGCTGGCTGCAAGCGCCGCAAGTCCTGTTTCGGGTTCTTCCAAATGATGGAGTACACCGCAACAATCGATATAATCAAACAGTGGAAGTTTCAGTGTGGGGAGATCTAGAAGAGAGCCGGTTATAAACTCAATATTCTCGAGGCCGCGCACTTTCGCCCGTGCCTCGGCCACTTTTCGGCTCGCCGTGGATAGATCGAGATAGGTGACATGCCCCGCCTTTCCCCTGTCCGCCAGATGCTGCGCCAGCATAATAGCAGCATCGCCGGTTCCTCCACCCGCCACAAGCACGCGAAAAGACTGTGAAAAATCGCGTTTTCCGGCGAAAAGGTAATGATTAAGCTCATCAAGATGGCTCGGACTTCCTTCAATCAGCCGCGCCGCCTCGTCTTTCGGATCGCGAGGAGGATAGGGTAGCGCTTCATACTGACGTTTGACCGCCTTATCGCGCCTGCCCTTCCCCTTCGCCATAAAAGATCAATCCTTAACGGTGATGATGACCTTGCCAGTGGTCTTGCGTGAAAGCAGTGCTTTCATAGCATCTGCCCCCTGCTCCAACGGGAAATGCATGGAAACATGTGGTTTGATCTTGCCGCTTTCCACCATGTCCAACATCGCCTGGAAGTTTGCACGGTTCTGCTCCGGATACCGGCGAGCGAACTCGCCCCAGAAGACACCCACTACCGAACAGCCTTTAAGCAGAGCGAGGTTGGTTTTAAGCTCCGCAATCCGACCAGAGGCAAATCCGATTACGAGTAAACGACCGTTCCAATTGATGCAACGCATGGACTGGTCAAACGCGTCGCCGCCAACCGGGTCATAAATTACGTCAGCACCTTTTCCGTCCGTCAGTTCCTTGACGCGGTCACGAATGCTTTCCGTTGAATAGTTGATGACATGCTCCGCGCCATACTGCTTGACTATATCCATCTTTTCATCGGAACCGACCGTGCCAATCACCGTCGCGCCGAGCGCCTTGCCAAGTTCAACCGCATTTAGTCCTACGCCTCCGGCTGCACCATGGACCAGCAGGACCTCGCCCGGCTTCAAATCACCCCGGTCGACGAGCGCGTGATAAGTCGTGCCATAAGTGACCGGGAAGCCAGCGGCTTCATCAAAAGGCATATTGTCGGGAATTTTGTAGGTCCCATTTTCCGGCGCCAACACATATTCCGCAAAGCCGCCCACTCCATGATTAGCCATAACCCGATCGCCAACGGCAACCTTTGTGACGCCTTCACCGATTTCCGTTACGATGCCGGATGATTCCATGCCGGGAGAGAAGGGGAAGGGCGGCTTGACTTGATATTTGCCCGCAATCATCAGGGTGTCGGGGAAATTCAGACCGACGGAATGCACCTCTATCTTGACCATTCCTTTTTTAACTTCCGGTTCTGGTACATCCTCCATTACCAGAATATCCGGATCCCCAAATTCCTTGCAAACAAGAGCTTTCATGATTTTTTCCTAAATGTCATTTTTGTTGTTATTGCGATTGGGAAACTTACCCTTCAACAAAAGCTGAGGTCAATCTCCGAGATTTTCTAGCCTTCCAGATCGGCCCTGATCTCGCCGACTGTCAGATCATTCCGGTTGCGCAGAATGGGGCGAACGAACGGATCAATTGCCCGATGAATGTCATCATCAAGAACCCCGAGTTCGTCAAGAATTGCACCAAGCGCAACCTCCACCGCTCTCGTCGTTCCATCGGCGGCTTTGATTGCGATGCCAATGCCGTCCTCCGGTAGGGCCGCGAGATAGACGCCTTCCGCACCTACCTTAGCAATAACCCGGCCCTTTGCCGCGCCGTTAATTGCGGTGCAGAGCCTGTCAGATCCCGCAATCATTTCGGGATATTTCGCAATTGACTTCTGTAAACGGGCACAGGCGGCAGCCCGATCCGCACTGAGCTTGGACGGATCGGCAAATCTTGCGAATGCAAGCGCAGCCTGCTGCAGTGGAATACCGATCGTGGGAATGGAACAACCGTCAATCCCGATCGGCGCTTTCGATAGATCTAGATCAGTGAACTCTTCCAGCACGGCGACGATGCGCCGCTGCACCGGATGTTCTCGATTGATGTAGCCTTTTACCTGGTCTTTCAAATGCACAGCCGTACACAGGAAGCCTGAATGTTTGCCCGAACAGTTATTATGCGCGGGCGATGGTTCCTGGCCCGCGGCGGCAAGTGCCCGCGCCGCCGGATCATATGTCGGCCAATGCGTGCCGCATTCCAGGTCCTCAATTCCGAGGCCGAGCCGTTCGAGCCAGCCAGTCACCGCCTCGACATGTATAGGTTCCCCCGTGTGAGAGGCGCAGGCAAGCGAAAGCTCTTTTTCACTTACGTTGAATGCATCCGCTGCCCCGCTTTCAACCAGTGGCAACGCCTGCAGGGGCTTGATTGCAGAGCGGAGATAGACCGGACTGTCAACTTTTCCCCAGCATCTCACCATCTTACTCGCCGAATCGCATACGGCAGCAGAGACAAGATGACGGCTCTCCACCATCGACCCGCGTGTCACCGACACGGTAAAAGGAAGACTTGCAGAATTATCAGAGGAATGGTTATTCATATTCTGGCCCAAAGTGGTTTTGTAGTTCGGGGTTTTTATCAGGAAACCGGTCAGGAGAGTAGATAATTATGGCAATTTCCCGGGGATATTTTGGTATCGGGGTAGAGGGGATTAGCAAGCCGATGAATGCAGGCAACCTTTTCCGCACTGCCCATGCTTTCGGTGCGAGCTTTGTTTTTACTCTCGGTGCTGAATATTCCGTTCGCAAGGCCCGCTCGGACACCTCCGTCGCGCCAAAGAACATCCCGTGGTATGATTTTGGAAATCTCGATGAAATGCAACTGCCCAAGGGATGCAAGATTGTCGGAGTGGAACTACTCGACGAGGCAACAGAACTCCCGAGTTTTTTCCATCCTATCAGCGCCGCCTATGTTCTGGGACGCGAGCGCGGCTCCCTTTCGCCAGCTATGCAGGAAAAATGCGACTACTTTATCAAAATTCCGACAAATTTCTGTCTGAATGTTGCAACCGCTGGGGCAATTGTTATGTATGACAGAATAGTCACCCATGGACGATTTGCCCAGCGACCAACCGGTGAGCTTGGAAAGCCGGTACCCCTAGAAACGCATATCCAGGGGGCGCCGATCAAGCGGCGCGAAACGGATTGATGTTAGACATGCAATTGAACAGGTTGAGTGGATGTTCCAGTTTGAAGAAAAATTGAAGATGCCGAGGGTAGAAAAATCTACGTCAGGCCGCTATTCTTTCGCCATGTATAGATTATCAGCAAGTTTTCTACTGACCCTAACCCTTCTTCTGTCCCTTGCCGGGGACAGTTGCCGCGCAACAGGCAGAGCCCCGTGTTCTTGGCACTTTTACTGATTGGCTTGCCTATAGTTGGATCGAGAATGACAACAAGGTTTGCTACATGCTTTCTCGGCCGCTTAAATCAACTCCGAAAGGAGTAAAACGTGGTGACATTTATTTAATGGTAGCCTATCGGCCAAGCTCAAAGTCCAAGGAAGAAGTCAGCCACGTTGCCGGTTACCCGTTTAAAGATAAATCAACAGTTGAGGCTTTGATCGGTAGCAACAGGTTTCTGCTCGCGACAAATAACGAGGTTGCCTGGGTTCCGGAGGGCGGCAGTGACGAAAAGTTGATCAGCGCGATGCGTGGCGGATCGAAGATGATCGTTAAGGGAACATCAACGCGTGGGACGCTAACTGTCGATACATATTCACTCCAAGGCTTCACCGCCGCTTACAAGCAGATTAGAAAAAGCTGTACTTGATCGACCTGACAAGAGTATAAGCCGCTTTTTTAAGATATAGTGGAAACCATGGATCATTTGATTCCCGATGTGGCCGCCGTTGACCGGCAACCGGAACTACTCGCCATCCGTCAAAGCCTGATAGGGCTCGACCGGAGCGAAATAGCGGGTGCGCTGGCTGAGGCGGGACTGGATGAGAAAACCTCCCGGATGCGGGCGCGCCAGCTGTTCCACTGGCTTTACTACCGCGGTGCCAGCACTTTCGAGGACATGACCTCGATCTCGAAAGACATGCGCGGTTGGCTACCTGAAAAATTTACAGCGGAACGGCCGGAAATTACGTCCCTTCAGGAATCGACTGACGGCACGCGTAAGTGGCTGGTGAAATTTCCGGATGGCCAGGAAGTAGAATCGGTACATATCCCGGAAGAGGATCGCGGTGCGCTTTGCGTATCAAGTCAGGTCGGCTGTACCCTCACTTGCAGTTTCTGTCATACAGGCACCATGAAGCTTGTGCGAAACCTGACTGCAGGCGAGATTATCTCCCAGATGCTCGTCGCGCGTGACACGATCAACGAATGGCCAAGCCCGAAGGGCGAACGTATGATCTCCAACATCGTTATGATGGGTATGGGCGAGCCGCTTCTGAACTACGATAACGTCGCCAAGGCGCTCAAAATCATCATGGATGGTGAGGGTATTTCGCTTTCCAAGCGGCGGATCACTCTTTCGACATCCGGCGTCGTTCCAAAAATCCACCAATGCGGTGAAGAGCTTGGCGTCAATCTCGCCATATCACTTCATGCGGTTAACAATGAGGTGCGCGACATTCTGGTGCCGATCAACAAGCGCTATCCAATCAAGGAACTATTGCAGGCCTGCAAACAATACCCAGGCAGCAACAATGCGCGCCGGATCACATTCGAATATGTCATGCTGGACGGCATCAATGACAGCCCGGCTGACGCGCGGGAGCTCGTTCGGTTGCTGAAAGACATTCCCGCGAAGGTCAATCTGATCCCGTTCAATCCTTGGCCCGGTTCGCAATATGAATGCTCCAGTAATAATGCGATGCATCGTTTTGCGAAAATCGTCAACGACGCGGGTTACTCTTCCCCCATTCGCGTACCGCGCGGGCGCGATATCATGGCCGCCTGTGGCCAGCTTAAATCTGCAAGCAAGAAAGCCCCCGCGTCTGTGCGTCGCAAAGAATCTGGCGCTATTGCTAGCCTATAACTCAAGCTGCATGGTGATGCTGGTAGGACGATCGTAGCCTTTATGAGCAGTTGTCCCAGTTTGGCGAAAGCCGCGTCGGTGGAAGAAATCATGCACTTCCGTAAGTTCAACACGTGACTGCAATTCAATCAGCTTTTTTCCTTCAATGCGAGAAAGGTTAATCGCTGCATTCACAAGCGCAAGACCAATACCTGATTGCTGTGCCTTCGGGTCAACCGCAAGCTTACCAAGATACATCCTCTCGCCTATATCTTTCAGAAAACAACAGCCAATCAGCTTGCCTTCCTCTCGCGCTAAAAGAAGCGCTTCCTCCTCTGATTTTTGAACAATTGTGTCTTCATTTAAAAGGTGCAGAGAGGACGGTGGATCGATGCGGGTTTCCATATAGGCGAATGCATCAAAGAGGAGCGCAAGCAACTCCCGCCATTCGACAAAACCCTCTTCCTTAACTGCAACCCTTACCATCGCTTAATCCCGTGCTTTCTCAATATTCGCAATAATTTACACTTTTACACGTCCCGTAAAGTGCTTGCGAAAGAGGTAGGCGCACATACCAATAACAATTCCCCAAAAAGGCGCGCCGATGGACAGGAGCGTCATACCCGATGCTGTAACGGCAAAGGTCAAGATCGCCGCATCGCGCTCTACCTCCTCCTTGAGAGCGGATTCAAGACTATTGGCGATCGTAGACAGAAGGGCAAGCCCGGCAATCGCCATGACGAGCGCCGCCGGAAAGGCTATGAACAAAGCCGTAATCGCCGCGCCAAATAGCCCGGCAAGAATATAGAAAACCGATGCCCAGAGCACAGCAGGATACCGCTTTTCCGGATCAGGATGCACATCAGGGCTCATACAAAGGGCCGCCGTGATTGCCGCAAGATTAAACGCATACCCCCCGAATGGAGCCAGCAAAACACCTGTGAAACCTGACCAGCCAATCAGGGGAGATGCCGGCGCATCATAGCCATGCCCCCGGAGAACAGCGATGCCCGGCACATTCTGTGATGCCATTGTCACTATGAAAAGAGGAATCCCCACACCAATCAATGTGGAGATGTCAAAGCTCGGCACTACAAAGACTGGCAGCGTGAGGGAGAACTCTGCCTCGACCGGGGATATTTGGCCCCCAAAGAATGCAATCGCAACTCCGGTCAGAAGAGTGAGCGGGATAACGTATCGGGGCATAAACTGCTTCGCAACGAGGAAAACGAAAACCATCGCACCAACCATGACAACATCTGCCTCCAGCGCGACAAACGCATCCAGACCAAACCGCAACAGGACCGCTGCCAGCAAAGCTGAAGCGAGCGATTGCGGCACAAAAGCCATTATCTTCTGAAAAAGCCCAGTAACCCCGCAAAGCGTGAGCAGGACGGAACTGAAAAGAAACGCACCAATGGCGTCCCCCATCGGTATGCCGGGCAAGCTGGTCGCAAGGAGTGCCGCGCCGGGCGTTGACCAGTGCAATCAGGATTGGCTGGCGATAAAAGAGGGTGAGTCCGATACTGCTGACGCCCATGCCAATCCCGACCGCCCAGAGCCAAGAACTGATCTGATCCGGTGTCGCGCCTGCCGCATTTGCCGCCTGAAAGACAATCGCCCCCGCACCGGCATAGCCGACCAGTACGGCGACAAAGCCTGCGGAAATGTAGCTCGGAGAGAAATAGCGGAGCATTTTGATCTATACCTTCCAACATAGTATGCGTTATAACGCACAAGCAACGCCAAACTAACAGATGTGCGTTATAACGCTCAAGAAAAAAATGGACGCTTTATGCAGGAACTGAAAAATCACCTTTCAACAACCCTCAAGCATCTTCGCAAAAATCGCGGCTGGAGCCTGGATGCTACCGCCGCGGCAACTGGCGTGAGCAAAGCCATGTTGGGACAAATCGAACGAGGCGAATCGAGCCCGACAACCGCTGTCCTCTGGAAGCTGGCGACGGGATTTCAGGTTTCCATCTCTTCCCTGATGGAACCGCTACCCGAAATCTCGGCGGATACTGTTATTCGAGACGCTGAAGAAATCCGCAATATTCCCGGCGATAAGGGCATGGCCGTTGCCCCGCTTTTCCCGTTTGAACCGCGCTTCGGCTTTGACCTGATGGAGCTTACCTTCCTTCCCGGATATGAGCGCGTATCAGAGCCGCATGAACCGGGCGTTATCGAACATATTACTGTCATGTCCGGAAAAATGGAGATTCTGACCGACGATATCTGGCAGAAACTTGAAAAAGGGCAGACAATACGCTTTCGTGGGGACAAGCCTCATGGGTATCGGAATCGGAACGATGAAAAGGCCGTTACGCTTTCAGTGATCCACTATCCGCATCGTACCTGAAATATGCGGAAATCTGCCCCTTGCGAAGCCTTTACTTTTCCCCTAGTTTGCGCGCTGCAAAGTTGCCTGAATAACAGATTCCCTATTGAGGTCCCCAGTTATGTCCCAAGAAATCAAAAAAGTCGTTCTCGCCTATTCCGGCGGTCTTGATACTTCCGTCATTCTGAAATGGCTTCAGACGACCTACAATTGCGAGGTTGTTACTTTTACGGCTGACTTAGGTCAGGGCGAGGAACTGGAACCGGCCCGCGCCAAAGCAGAGATGATGGGCATCAAGGAAATCTATGTGGACGATCTGCGCGAAGAATTCGTGCGTGATTTTGTCTTTCCTATGTTCCGCGCAAATGCGGTGTATGAAGGTCAGTACCTCCTTGGTACTTCCATCGCGCGGCCGCTGATTTCAAAACGGCAGATCGAGATTGCGAAAGAGGTCGGCGCCGATGCCGTTGCCCATGGCGCAACCGGTAAAGGGAACGACCAGGTCCGGTTCGAGCTTGGCTATTACGCGCTTGATCCCGATATCAAGGTTATTTCCCCTGGCGGGAATGGGACCTTAACTCCCGCACCAAACTGATTGACTTCGCCGAAAAGAACCAGATCCCCATCCCGAAGGACAAGCGCGGCGAAGCTCCATTCTCGGTCGATGCGAACCTCCTCCATATCTCGGCGGAAGGCAAGGCATTGGAAGACCCATGGGAAGAAGCCGGGGAGTATGTCTATTCGCGCACAGTAGCGCCGGAAGATGCGCCGGACATCCCAACCTATATCCAGGTTGAGTATGAAAAAGGCGATCCGGTTGCTGTTGACGGCAAACGGATGAGCCCGGCGGAATTATTAACCGCACTGAACAAACTCGCCGGCGACAACGGCATCGGGCGGCTTGATCTGGTGGAAGGCAGATTTGTCGGCATGAAATCACGCGGCATCTATGAGACGCCAGGTGGGACGATTATGTTAGAAGCCCATCGTGGGATCGAGCAGATCACCCTTGATCGCGGCGCCATGCACCTGAAAGACGACATCATGCCCCGCTATGCAGAACTGATTTACAACGGCCTCTGGTTCTCCCCAGAGCGGGAAATGCTGCAGGCCCTGATCGACAAGAGCCAGGAAAAGGTGACTGGTACCGTCCGGCTCAAGCTCTTTAAAGGACGGGTAAGCGTTGTCGGGCGCAAGAGCCCCTACTCCCTCTATTCGATGGAGCATGTGACGTTCGAGGAAGACACGGTTTATGACCAACGTGATGCCGAAGGCTTTATCAAGTTGAACGCGCTTCGTCTGCGACTTCTGCATCGGCAGAAAGGCTAAAGCTCTTAATGAAGACGATGATCCGACCCCGGATCGTCGTCATCGCCCTCGAAATCAGGGACTTCCTCCACATAGGGGACGTAGCGGTCCTTGATAAAAAGCGCGGCTGCAAACGCCGCTCCTGCAATTGCCCCGATCGCCATAATCTGCGGCATCGACGGGACCCATGGCAGTGTCCAGCCAATATCAAATGCGCTTAGGATAAACAGAACGCCCGCCATCGGCAGCGCGATAACAAGAATGCTGAAGACAATTCCCACCAACGCGCCAACGGCGACAAATTTAAAAAAACGTCCGATAAGCGGGCGGGAATATCGCACAGGAAGAATTTACACCTTTGGTTCGGGAACACCGGCCTGACGGCAGGCGGCCGTTATCGTGTTGGCCAGCAGGCAGGCAATTGTCATTGGACCAACGCCGCCCGGAACCGGCGTAATCGCCCCCGCCACCTCAACTGCCTCGGTAAAGCAAACATCACCAACAAGCCTGGTTTTACCGTCATCCTTGGGAATACGATTGATCCCGACATCTATCACGGTTGCGCCGGGCTTGACCCAATCGCCCCGAACCATCTCAGGACGGCCCACCGCAGCAACCAGAATATCCGCCCCCCGACAGACATCGGGCAAGTCGCGGGTGCGGGAATGCGCAATGGTAACTGTACAATTCTCCGATAGAAGCAAGCTCGCCATCGGTTTGCCAACAATATTCGACCGACCGACAATAACAGCGTTCATACCGGAAAGATCGCCAAGCGTATCCTTCAGCATCATCAGGCAGCCAAGCGGCGTACAGGGCACCATCGCCGGAAGACCAACCGCCTGCCGACCGGTATTGATCACATGGAAACCATCAACATCTTTCATCGGATCAATGGCATCCAGCACTGCCATCTCGTCAACCTGTTTCGGCAGCGGCAATTGCACAAGAATACCGTGAATTGTAGGGTCTGCATTAAGGCGGTGTACGACTTCCAGCACTTCTTCCTGACTGGCAGTCATCTCCAGACGGATTTCTTCAGATTTCATGCCGGCTTCCGTTGTCGCCTTGCCCTTGTTGCGGACATAAACTTGGCTCGCCGGATCTTCTCCGACCAACACTACGGCAAGCCCTGGCGTCAGATTATGAGTTTCTTTCAGGATAGCAACCTGCTTGCCAGCCTTTTCCCGCACACGGACCGCGAAGGCCTTGCCATCGATAATTGTCGCTGTCATTATTCCATCCCCTCACCGCGATATCGCCTGATCATAAATTATCTAACCAGACCTTTATCCGATCTTCTGTCTCCGATGGATCACCTAATATCAGCAAGGTCTTGTTTCGATCAAGCTTGCCTGAGACAATCTCAAAATTTCCTCGGGCATACTTTATTGATTTCGACAGAAGTTTGACCAAGGCGCCATTGGCTTTCCCTTTTTCAGCGATCGCCGTCACTTTGATTTTAAGTCTAGAGCACCCTTCACCATCGACAAATATATCTTCAATCCGGTTTTGTGCAGCGTTCGGCGTGAGACGGATATCGAGCAGTAATCCGTCCTCACTTCGTCTAAACGGCAGTGTCACATCATCATCGGGGCATATTCAAACAAGAGATTACGAAGGAAAATCAGCAATAGAATGAGAACAACGGGCGAAATGTCGAGTCCGCCCATCGTCGGTATGATTTTTCTGATCGGGCGCAGCGGAGGATCCGTGATCTTGTACAGAAAATTGCCCACCGACGCGACAAACTGATTGTTTGTATTGACGACATTAAACGCAACGAGCCAGCTCAAAATCGCATTTGCAATCAAAAGCCAGATAAAAATACTGATAATCGTACTAATCAGATAGAGTAAGGAAGTCATGTATATACCTGCGCGATTTAATCCATCCTACATTTAGGCGCTAAGCCTGCAAAACGCAACCATTCTGCAGATTTCCTTATAACGAATACAGCTTTATTAATTCAAGGGTGCAAAGCCGATGTTGTTGCCAGATTAGAGCTTGTGGCGCTGGTTTCAATATTAACCGCCGGATTGGCAGACTGCAGCGACAATAAGAACAACAAACCGCCCTGAACAAGAATTGATGTGAGCTTCATAAGACTATCTCCGGTTCTTGCTGAATGACACGCAAGAACCGGAGATAATTTTTGGGCGTTTTGACTAAATTTTTTATACACCTATAAAATGTATTCACATAATTCAGTATGCTTATTTAAATTCAGGTTCCTCCCACCAGGGGTAATAGTCGGGCATATCGGTCGACGGGCGCATAGTGAATTTTGCTGGCCGCTTTTCCAGAAAAGACGTAATCCCTTCGGCAACATCAGGGCTTTTGCCCATCACCTGAATGCCGCGGCTATCGATCTTATGGGCTTCCATCGGATGATCTGCACCCATCATGCGCCACATCATCTGGCGGCAAAGGGCAACCGAGACAGGCGCCGAATCTGCAATAAGTTCCTTAGCGAGTTTGCGAGCCGCTGGCAAAAGTTCATCAGGCTGATAAACCTCCTTTACGAGGCCGCCAGACTTCGCTTCATCCGCCGGAAAGATACGCCCAGAATAGACCCATTCCGCCGCCTGCGAGATACCAACCAGGCGGGGCAAGAACCAGCTGCTACAGGCTTCCATAACAATGCCACGGCGTGAAAAGACAAAACCGATACGGGCTTTCTCGGACGCCAGGCGGATGTCCATGGGCAAGGTCATTGTCGCCCCGATGCCAACCGCCGGACCATTGATGGCCCCAATTATCGGCTTCTTAGATTGATACATCCGCAGTGTTACCCGCCCACCGCCATCACGGTGCACCTCGCCGTCGTTTACCTCGCCACGCGCTTTGTAATCGAAGGTTTCTGTCCCTTTTCCAAGATCGGCCCCCGCGCAGAATGCCCGCCCCGCGCCCGTGATGATAATTGCGCGAACATCATCGTCATTATCTGCCTTGTCAAAGGCGTCAATCAATTCATCGCGCATAATCTTGGTAAAGGCATTCAGATTATCCGGCCGATTTAAAGTAATGGTCAGGATCTGATCTTCGACATCATAAAGAATATGCTCATAGGCCACGGGTTTTCCTCCGATTTATATGTTTTTATAGCGTCTGCCTTGTCCCGCCATGACAAAGCAACGTGGAGTACCTATGTTAACAAGTATCGGCTCTTTAAGGCCAGTAAATTTTCGAAGGAAAATTTTATGTCTCACGACTTGAACCAGCGAGTAATCGGATACCACGCCCATATCTACTATCGCCCGGAAACAAAAGCCGCCGCGGCCAGCGTCCGTGAGCAGTTAGGCGCTCAGTTTGACGTCACCTTGGGCCGCTGGCATGACAGACCTGTTGGACCTCACCCGATATCCATGTATCAGGTGGCGTTCACAATCGAAGAGTTCGAGAAAATTGTTCCCTGGCTTATGCTTAACCGTCAGGGCCTTGATATTTTAGTCCACCCGGAAACCGGCCATGACCTTGAAGATCATCGCGATCATGCGCTTTGGCTTGGCGAAAAGCTGAAACTTAATCTGGGAATGTTTGAAGCGGCCTGAAAAGCCTAGTTATTGTCTTTGTTTTGATAGGCCATGTTGCAATGCTTCAGGCAATAAGGCTTGCTCGGCACTGCTTCATCGCCACAAAAATGGAAATTATCCTCACCCGGATGGCCAATGGGCCATTGGCAAGCGCGATGCGCCGGAATGACTTTCTTCTTCGGCTTGGCCGCCGCAGGTGTTGATTTGGATGACAAGCCAAGACGGTTCGCCTTCCCAATAACGGCATTGCGTGTGACATCGCCCAGCTCCTCGGCAATTTCCGCGGCTGTTTTGCCGGAGCCCCAGAGCTTTTTCAGCGTCTCAATACGTTCTTCAGTCCAACTCATTCCACGATCTCTTGTTGCGGTTGCCCTAAATCAACAGCGGCCGCAATCCATATAATTGTCGCGCCGCCGCCAAAGCCTCACTGATATATCCCTGACAGCGCAGAGAGTCTCATAATAATTCCGTTTTGGCGTATTATGGTGCATAGGAAATACGCCATACCGTTTGACTAACGGCATCGGCCACCAGGAGGGAGCCATCAGCCGCCACCGTGAGGCCCACCGGTCGGCCCCAGACTTTTGCAGCACCAGGATCTTCAACTTCGATACGAAATCCAGTAGCGAAATTCTGATAGGACCCCGTTGGTTTGCCCCCGTCAAATGGCACCCTGACAATTTTATATCCCGTCGGTACGGATGCATTCCATGACCCCTGAAAGGCAACGAACGCATCATTTTTATATTCTGCCGGGAACTGATCGCCATGATAGAATGTCAGGCCAAGTGGCGCGGAATGGGACTGGAACAAGACATCAGGCAGGATTGATTTTGCGACCATCTCTGGAGCCCGATCAGCATAGTCCGGATCGGGAATAGTGCCGGAGTAGGCATAAGGCCAACCGTAAAACCCGCCCTGCTTCACTTCCGTCAGATAATCCGGCACCAAACCGTCGCCATAGCCATCACGCTCATTCACCACCGTATAAAGCGCGCCGGTAACGGGGTTAAAATCCATACCAACGGGGTTTCTAAGGCCCGTCGCCACTGTTTCCATCCGGTTGTCGTCAAGATAGAGTTTTTGAATACTGGCACGCGGGAGCGGTTCTATGGCGATATTCGACGCGCTTCCGACGGAAATATAGAGGGCATTATCTTTCGCGTCATACAGCAGAATTCGCGTCCAATGCCCATGCCCATCACCCAGCGATCCAGGCTCCGTAACGTCCTCAACCGGTCCAGTGACGTCGAGATCCCCAACGTCGAAGGGAACGCGACGGACCTGTGTTTCTTCTCCAATATAAAGCCAGTCGCCGATGATCGCCATGCCATGCGGTGTCTCCAAGCCATCAACCAGTGTTTTCTCGATTTCCGCCCGGCCATCCTCATCCGCATCACGCAAAATAGTAATCTTGCCGCCGCGGGGCTCCGCCAGCAAGACATCCCCATTTTCCAGCGCGTAAAGCCATCTCGCATGCGTCAACCCCCTGCGAAAGGGGTTTACAATAAAGCCAGGGGGTAGATTTAGTTCACCTTTTATATTTGAACTGACGCGCCGCGGACTGAGTGCCTCAACAGGTGTTGCATATGGTTCGGGAAGATCCTCGGCACGGATAGTGATAATCGCCCCAACTTCATCCGTGTCCTCTGCATATGCCACAGGCACTGGAATTGCGGCTGCTGATAGACCGACTAAAATCGCCAGATATTTTAACGATATCATTGTACTTGCCATTTCCCCTCGCCGGTAATCAATTGCCAATCATTTTAATATAATAATGGGATATGGTCTTGTATCGGACTAAAGGAAAGCTAAACTAAGGCGCAGGCCGATTTTTCGTTTAAGCGAGGATTTTGTTCCAATAATGTCGCAAAAAGTTCTTCTTGTTCTCCATCAGGCAACGTCTGATCCTGGCCATGTCGGCGAAGCCATTCGCACCCGAGGATTTGAACTCGATATGCGCATTCCAGCGATTGGGCAACCATTGCCAAAAACGATGGAAGAACATGCCGCCGCTGTCATTTTTGGTGGCCCAATGAGTGCCAATGATGATCATGAGGAATTCATCCGTGAAGAAACCAAGCTGATCGATGTCCTTCTAAAAAGCGAAACTCCGTATCTCGGGATTTGTCTTGGCGCCCAGATAATGGCCCGCGCCTTGGGTGCCCGCGTCGCGGAGCATGAAGATGGATTGCGGGAGGTTGGATACTACCAGCTTACTCCTGCTGTCGACGATTGCCATCTCTTCAAGAAACCGATGATGGCCTATCAATGGCACCGCGAAGGATTTGATGTCCCGGAAGGGGCCACTTTGCTCGCCCGCGGCGACTTCTTTCCAAATCAAGCCTTTCAAGTAGGGAAAAATGCTTACGGTATCCAGTTCCACCCAGAAGTAACAGAGGCCATGAACCGCCGCTGGACAATTAAAGCATCGCATATGCTAAGCGATCCCGGTGCACAGTCACGGGATGCGCAGCTTGAAGGCCGGCGTAAATATGACGCCGACATGCGCGATTGGCTCGATCTTTTTCTGGATCATTGGCTGCCGCCGCTTGCGCAGCGGCAGGCCGCAGTCGGCAGCTAAATTACACGCTTGGACCTTAAGTCCGCGATCTCCTCAGCCGAATAACCGAGGCTTTGCATGGTTTCGTCCGTATGCTCACCCAGTGTCGGCGCCCTGCTTTTAAGCTTTGTGTCGGTTTTCGACATCTTGATAGGTAATTCGGTAACGGGGATCTTCTTGTCAAACCCCGGATACTCGACTTCTTTTAGCAAACCCATTGCCGCAAGATGAGGATCATCCAGTACCTCCTGAGGGGTCATGACGGGTCCGCAAGGAAGACGAACGGCGTCCATCTCAGCAATTGCCTCCTTCGTCGTTCTTTCCGCACACCATTTCGCCATGCGCTCAGAGATGATTTCGTTATTGTCACCACGACTCTGGTCTGTCTTGAAGCGCGGATCACTGAGCCAATGATCCTCCCCAATCAGTTTTGTCCAACGTTCGAACAACGGCCAACCGAGTGATTGCACCAGAACCCAACCATCTTTTGTCTTGAATGTATCGCCATGCCCGGCACCCTGTGCGCGGTTTGCTGTTCCGACCCGATTTAACTGAAGCATCGCCTGCTCCATTAGCGTCACACTGGAAATAAGTACGGAAGAACCAAACAGCGACGTGTTGATCACCTGACCTTCACCTGTCATATCCCGGTGACGGAGCGCGGCCATTGTCCCGATAGCTCCCATCAGAGCCGTCGTAAAATCAACATATGGGCCATATAGCTTGCGGGGCTCACCCTCGCTGCCGGACATATGCATAACACCAGACATTGCCTGACCGAGACCATCAAATCCGACGCGGTTTTTGTAAGGCCCTTCATCACCAAAGGCGGAGCCATGAGTCAGAATAATATCTTCCTTGACGGCTTTCAGGCTTTCATAATCAAGCCCCATGGCCTCCAGTGTTTCAATCGGAAGATTGGCAACAACTACATCAGCGGTTTTCACCAAGCGCTTGACCACCTCACGCCCTTCGGGCTTCATTGGATTGAGGGTAATGCCTTTTTTATTCTGCGCCATTTGCATAAAGAGGCCGCCGTCACCCGTCTGCTCTTCTGTGAGAGGTGTGACATAGCGATCTTCGCTACCTGCCAGCTTTTCAATACGGATAACCTCTGCACCAAAGTCGGACAATACTGTTGCGCAATAGGGGCCCGCGATATAGCGACCGAAATCCAGCACCCGAATTCCCGATAGAATATTTGACATATCACTCCTTCCTGATCGTTCTTGTTATTATTACACAGGTTTATCGCCTACGATTTTGCGGGCAAGAGTGCACTTAATTGCTACATTTGGCAATTGTTTTAAAACCGAAACATGGCAACTTTTTCTGTGCCGAGAGAAGAATTCTTCAGAATTTATGCGGCATGGGTTCCGCGAATGGGGTAATCATTTTCCCGGATGAATTTCACACCCCGGAGAATTGCCCCAAGTTCCGGCCGCGCAAACGGAGCATTCGAAATATCAATGATTTGAATGACATTATCTGGCCGAATAACAAAAAGCCCCGGCTCCGGGAATGGCTGATCCGTCTCCTTGGGAGAGCGTGGATCAGAAATATAAAGCCCGAGTTTCTTCATTTGATCAATAGACAGGTCATATCCAACAGGAAAGCTGAGCGCATTGTCCTTCGTGACAGCATCCGCCTTCTCTTGCCCATCCCCGGAGATGGCAACAACGTCCAAACCGGCTTCTTCAAATTCCCCTTTCAGGCTTTCAAGCTGCGTTAAATAACGCATGCATATAGGGCAATGCTTTCCGCGATAGATAATTACAAGTCGCCATTTTTTGGTATCTGCCGTTCCATTGCCAATTGCTAGCTTACCGCCGGACACAAGAGGAACTTCAATTTTTGGGAATGCCTGCCCTGCCGTAAGTTTATTACTTGTCATTTTGTCTATCCCTTTGCAGTGTTATAGGCCATTATTTCCAGCCAATATGGAACAATCGTTCCAGTAATGTAGAAACTTTGTATCTGTTAAACAAGGTCAATTATGCAGACCGGCTTTCTTGCTAATTTATGTCGGTCCATGGATTGAATTAAGTCCGATCTTCCCTAAAATGACGCTGATCTTCAACTCCCTCCTGTAAATGCATAGGTTCTGATAAATTATGGCCTCCTCTCTTAGCGAATTCCGCAAGGAACTCTCCAACCTTACCACAATAAGCCGATCTTCCACTGAGGCTGCTGTCGCCCGCGATGCCGTGCTAACGAAGCCAGCGGGGTCGCTTGGTGAACTCGAAACGCTCGCTTTTTGGCTTTCCGGTTGGCAGGGCAAGCATCCGCCAAGCTGCGACCATCCGCAGGTAGTTATTTTCGCAGGGAATCACGGGGTTTGCGATCAAGGTGTTTCTGCTTTTCCGCAGGAGGTAACCGTTCAAATGGTCGCAAATTTCGAACGAGGGGGTGCGGCCATTAACCAGCTTGCCCTCGCTTTTGGCGCGAGTTTTTCGGTAAATGCCCTAGCGCTCGACAACCCGACCGCTGATTTCACAAAAGCCCCGGCAATGGATGAGGCGGAATGTGCAAACGCACTTTCTGAGGGGTGGGATTCCGTCGACAGCAAAACCGATATCCTTATCGTCGGGGAAATGGGGATCGGAAATACCACCGTGGCAGCGGCTCTTTCGGCCGCCCTTCTGGGCGGCGACGGCGCGGACTGGGCCGGCCCCGGTACTGGCGTTACAGAAGAAGGCATACGACGGAAGGCAGCGGCAATCAATGCCGGGCTAACCCGCCATCGCGACATACTTGATGACCCACTGAAAATACTCCAATGTCTTGGCGGGCGTGAAATCGCCGCCATGACCGGTGCCATTCTGTCGGCACGGCAGAAACATACCCCTGTTCTGCTCGACGGATTTGTTGCCACGGCGGCCGCAACCGTCCTTTTCAAGGCAAATCCAAAGGCTCTTGATCATTGCGTAGCGGGGCATGTCTCTGCTGAACCCGGCCATAAGAAGCTGCTCAAAGCAATCAACAAGGAGCCATTACTCTCGCTTGGCATGCGCCTCGGCGAAGGTTCCGGCGCAGCCTTGGCCCTTGCTATTATCAAGGGCGCCGTCGCCACACACAATGGCATGGCGAGCTTTGCTGATGCCGGAGTAAGCGAAGAGAAAACCGATTAGCGTTAGGAATATTGAGTTCGGTTCAGATCATTTACAAAGTTCACACGCCAATTCGTGCTCCCATCGCTCTGAAAGGACGTTAAATGGGTGAGTGAGAGGGGATCTACCGCTAGGGAGAGCATCTTTTCGGGTATCATACTTAGGGCCAGCCCCACAATCGCCCGGATCACACCCGCATGTGTCACGAGAACAAAATTTCGTGTCTCCCCGGACTGCTTAAGAATGTCAATTTCTCCTTGCACACGATTGAGAAGGTCCTGAAAACTTTCCCCCGCCTCTGGTCTAAAGGTTGCGGGGTGGTCGAAGAAATCACGATAATGCTCCCCCTCCGCCGCGGCCACCTCCTGATAGGTTTTTCCTTCCCACTGACCAAAACTCTGCTCGCGCAACGTTGAACGTTCCAGTACGGGCATATCTGCGCATCCTTGCCGGTCAAGAATATGCCGCGCAGTGTCACGGCACCGCGCCAGATCACTTGTGACAACGACACTCTTTTTGGGAAGTAATTGCGCGAGAGTATCCAACCTGCCTGTGTCAGAAAAATCGCCATCTAAATCGAGATGGCCATAGATCATGTCAGCATTAACAGGCGCGTGGCGGATCAACCACCATTCCTGTGTTACATAATCCCCCGTCATATCATCAGACGATCGATGAGCGGTGACCCGTTTATTCCACTGCTAATTTCGTGAGCTGCCAGATCGACCTGCCATAATATTTTTCCTGGGCAAGTTCCTTATTCATATCATAGGGATAAATGATCCAAAATGGTGCGTAGACGCCATCTTCCAGCCACTCTCCGTCCATCTTATAGGCAATAATAACCTCGAAGTCCTCAGCGTCGGAAATAGGGATTTCAACTGTATACCCATCAACCGCCGTGGCTTTGAGGACTGTGCCTGCGGCTTCCACTTTATCCAGAATATCCCGCAAGAGAACCCCGCGAAAGCGAGTCTTTCCTGTTGTCCAGGGGCTGCGTGTGATGACTTCAACCGGCGTCGAAGCCGCCATATCGCCCGGGCTGAAATATATCGAACCATGAATGGAAGTGATTTTACCTGTAATTGTTAATTGCTGATCTTCCGCACGCGCCACTGAAGCACCGAAGACAAGAATCGCGATCATCACGACTAAAAAAGCCAAATTTCCGTATCTGTATGACCTGTCGCTCTTTGCTAAAGAATCTGCCAATGCTTCACTCCCAATCAATTTTGTTTGCCCGCGTCCACCGCGGCGACCTATAAAATCTGTTTCAGCCCCTCCCCCTCAGCTATTCAGGCCTGATAATGATGGAGGTAGCGACAATAATCGTATATGTACCCGATACTAAAGATTACGTTCAAAGGTTTTTTTATGAAGAGGACTTTATTCGTCGCCTCGAACCGATTGGGAGATGCCGTCCTGACAACGGGCGTGTTGCATTATCTCCTTGAGACAGAGCCGGATATCGCTGTCACAGTGATATGCGGCAATATTCCCAAAAGCATATTTGAATCCATTCCCGGCGTGGAGCGCGTCATCGGCATTAACAAGCGGCGATTTAGCCTGCACTGGCCGGAAGTTGCATTAAAGCTTGGCCCCGTTTTCTGGCACCGCATCGTCGATTTCCGTGGTTCTCTACTTGGGTTTCTTCCCGGTCGCCACAGACATATCTGGCGAGGTGGCCAGGACGATATTCACAAAGCCGTTGCAAATGCGAAGCTGATCGGTCTGGATACTCCCTTACCACCAAGAATTATGCCAAGCGAAGAGCAACTCATTGCCACACAAAAATGGCTCGGCCCAAAAGAAGTGCAAGGGCCGATATTGGCTCTCGCTCCGACAGCAAATTTTTACCAAAAGCAGTGGCATTATGAAAATTATCTCAAACTCGCTAAAGAACTGACGGCGAAAGGCTGCATTCTTGAAGGTGCCCGCATTGCCGTTTTTGGTGCTCCGGGAGAGGAGGCGCAAGCCATGCCTGTCGTAGAGGCGCTTCCCGAGGCTCAGGTTATCAATCTGGTTGGCAAAACCACACCGATGGAGGCCGCCGCTGTCCTGTCACAATGCGCACTGTTTGTCGGCAATGATTCCGGTCTCATGCATACGGCGGTTGCTGTTCAAATACCAACAGTGGCTTTGTTTGGCATTGGAAAGCCAGCTGTCTACGGACCATGGGGTGAAAAGTCCTTATGCCTGAAAAGCACTCCGCATGGCACCCCCATCACCAGATCGAACAACCCCAAAGACGCAGATAAAGAAGAACCGCTTCCTTTTGACTATGTGCGAAGAGAAATAGAAGCATTTTATCGCAGGATTAGCGAAGAGCCCCTGTCGGAAATTTAGGACTTCACCTCACGGAAAGGTGTAACGCCGCCGTCGAGAGAAAACTGGTGGTTATAGAGATCCGCATAGACCCCCTCTTTCTTCAAGAGTTGATCATGAGCGCCGCTTTCCACTATCTCACCTTCCACGACGACATTTATCATATCTGCATCGAGAATAGTCGACAGCCTATGCGCGATCACAAGGGAGGTTCGCCCCTTCATCAGATGTTTAAGTGCCCTCTGTATTTTACGTTCTGACTCAGTATCAAGAGCCGAGGTTGCCTCATCGAGAAGCAGGATCGGCGCATCTTTCAACATTGCACGCGCAATAGAAATACGTTGTTTCTGGCCACCGGAAAGGCGGACGCCATGGCTACCGACAAGTGTTTCATACCCCTTCGGTAAAGCCGAAACGAAGTCATGAACCGCTGCGGCTTTAGCTGCCTCTACAATCTCCTCGTCGGTCGCATCATCGCGGCCATATGCAATATTCGCTTTAATCGTATCATCAAACAGGAACACATCCTGACTCACCAGAGCAATTTTCTGACGAAGCGAAGCCAAGGTGACATCTCGAACATTTTGCCCATCGACCAGAATTTCTCCGTCGTTCACATCGTAAAATCGCGGGATAAGGTTCAGTATGGTTGATTTACCTCCGCCTGAGGGTCCGACCAGCGCAACCCGTTTCCCGGCCTCAAGCTTCAACGAAATGTCGTTCAGGACGATTTCATCATTTTGATAGGCGAATTTAACATGTCGGAACTCGATATCTCCCCGGTGGAATTCAAGCATGGCGGCCATTGGGCTATCCACAACCTTATGATCAATATCCAAGAGAGCAAAAATTCGTTGCGCCGCTGCGAGGCCGGTTTGCATTCTTGGAAAAAGCTTCGCCACACTTTTGATAGGTTGATACGCCAACATAATTGCAGTGATAAAAGCAAAGAATGTGCCCGGCGTGGTCTGTCCTTCGATCACGCTACTCGCGCCATAGAAAATCACACCGGCAATCAGAAACCCCGCCAATGTCTCAACAATCGGTCCGCTTGACGCCTCGATCCTCAACGCCTTGAACTGCATTTTGAAGCGATCTTCAATCACTTCGTCGCCCTGCTGCACGGCCTGATTTTCACGATCATAGGCCTTCACCACACGAATCCCCTGAAAGTTCTCCTCCAGGAAGGAACTGAAATCCGCTGTTTGCTCGAGCACTTTGTTCGATGCCTTGCGGGAACGCTTGCCAAGTTGACGGATTGCCAACGCACCGGGAGGCAAGGCGATCAGGATAAACAGAGCCATTTTCCAGTCATAATAAAACAGCGACGCGATTAGGAATATTGCTGTAAGGGTGTCCTTGGTCATAACCACCAAAGTCTGGGTGGCGACCGTTTTCAGGTAATTTGTATCAAAGACAAAACGGGAAATCAGATTGCCCGAGGCGTTTTCATGAAACCAGGCCAGATCCGCAAAAACGAGTTTTTTAAATAGATTTTTCTGGATATCAGAGACAATACGCGTACCAATCCAGTCCATGACGATTGTTTGTCCGTATGTCGCAAATCCACGGGCCGCGAAAATACCGATCACAGCAAGAGTGGTGTAAATCACGAACTCCGGATTTTTATCGAAGAATACCTCATCAATGATTGGCTTCATGATAAAAGCTGTCGCTGTGGCAGTCAGGGCGCTCACGATCATAAAGAAAATGGCAAGAAACAGTCGGCCTTTATAATGGGAGACATAATCCCGCAACAATCGACCATACAGAACCACTGTCGCTGAATTATTTGGAATATCGGGAGTTGTTTTGCTCAATCTGTTATCCGGCTTTATCTTGTATAAACTGGCCCACAGGTAGCACAGGGGCCTTTTCCTGAATAGCGTAAACGCCCTTTTAGTGTCTTTGCGCGCATCATAGACGACCGAGATACAACAGTATTGGGGCGACCGCCAGAAATCCAAACTATAGCACCCATTTTGTCAAGATTTTAGTTGCGAATGATTTGCATTTTTATTATTAGTCGTAGTTGCGAATGAAAATCAAACCTAGAATCTGAAAGAACATCTCCATGTTAATTTACCGTTCGGGGCCAGCGGGATACCTGCTTGCGCTTACCGCCGCCTTTCCGATATCACTTGTTGCTGTCTCCGCATCCGCCGAAGAGACAAGCTATCCGCAAATAACCGGAGAGCTTTCCGTCGAGATTGAGAATGACTGGACATACCAATCGGATGACCCCACAGCAGAGATTAACGACCTCTATCCCACGGTTGTTCTTGGTACAAATGTCGCCTTTACAGACGCCTTTTCCCTTAACTTCGAAGCCACGCTCGAGCCCGTCGAAGACGCAACAAGTGATCGGGCGTTTGAAGACTTGGGAGGATATCTGAATATTATCACCGCTAACTATGACGGTGAGACAGTTTCCGCTTACGCCGGTAAGTTCACCCCGAACTTCGGCATTGCCTGGGATATCGCGCCGGGAATTTTCGGCACCAACCTGAATGAAGACTACGAGTTGGCGGAGATGGTCGGATTTGGTGGCGGATTTCATTTTGAAGCTGCGGGTGCCCATACAATGTCAGCTAGCACTTTTTTCCAGGATACAAGTTTCTTAAGCAATTCTGTTGGAACAAAACGAGGGCCGTTGGAACTTTCAGACGGCGGTGCTGGCAATACGGAAGACTTCTCTTCATTTGCTGTCGCATTTGATGGTGAATTTCAACATGTTGCCGGATTTCGGTATCATCTTGGCTTTTCCTCTCTCGGGGCTGGCGAGGGTGGCAATGACCGACAGCTTGGCTATGCCATTGGCGGCGAATACGCCTTTAACATCGGCGAGAACCTGACCATTTCTCCCATGGCTGAATATGTCTATTTCGATAATTATGGCGGCATGGGCAATGACACTGCGAAATATTTCACGGGCGGACTGGCGCTCAATTATGAGAACTGGGTTGCCTCGACCACCTATCAGTTGCGCGATACGGAAGTTTCCGGCGTCACTACCGATGACTATGTCGTCGACTTTACCGTGGGTTATGTCTTTGACATGGGCCTCGGGGTAGCTGCCGCATGGCGTGGCGCCGAAGAAGACAACGTCGATTCAGAGGGCCTTGGCCTTCTCCTTTCATACGCAATTGAATTCTAAGCATGAGGAACCCAATGAGAAAAATTAGCTTATATGCAGGCATCTCCTGCATAGCACTGGCACTCGCTTCCGTGTCCTATGCTTCACAAACCGATCCTATCCGAAATATCTCAAGCTATGCCCTTGATAAGGATGCCGCCGGATATGTTCCGAAGTATGACGCTTATCCGGTCATCGCAAATTATGCCGCATTGGTCGCGGAAAACTACAGTCAGTCCCTGCTGGACGCAAAAGACCTGCAAACTGCCATCGGCGAGCTGCTGGAAAATCCATCCCAGGAAACGCTGAGCGCAGCACGGAACGCTTGGCTGAATGCCCGCACGAGCTATTTACAGACGGAGGCATTTCGCTTTTATGAAGGACCTATCGATTTCGTAGACGAAAAAACCGGCGAAGAAGGACCGGAAGGCCGGCTCAATGCTTGGCCGATGAATGAAGGCTTTATTGACTATGTTGAAGGAAACCCGAAAGCTGGAATCATCAATAATACGTCTATCGAGATCACCGCAGCCTCCATTCGTGAAAATGACCAAGTGGAAGACGAGGCAGATGTCACGACCGGCTATCATGCCATTGAATTCCTGCTCTGGGGACAGGACATGAACCCCACCTCCCTGGCGACCGTCCTTATACAGACTTCATCGTCGGGAAGGATAACAACGACAGACGGCGGCTCTATCTTAAAACGATCACTGAGATGCTGGTTGACGATTTGGAAAGGCTGGTGACAGCCTGGAATACCAGCGATCCAGACAGCTACGCCGCAACATTCAAAGCATATTCGGATCGCGAAGCGCTTGGCCGAATTCTAACCTCGCTCGCAACACTTAGCGAGTTTGAGCTGGCCCTGGAACGCATTGCAACCGGGTTAGACAGTGGCGATCAGGAGGACGAGCAGTCTTGTTTCTCCGACAATACACTTAATGACGTCATTTTTGACCAGCGCGGGATACGGAATGTCTATTTCGGCAGCTACGGCAGCGTGAATGGCCCCGGCATCAGCGACCTTGTCGGCGACCTCGCACCAGATCTAAACAAGCGTATGATCACCGCGCTTAACCAGACCGACGCAGCGATTTCATCACTCAATTATCCGTTCGACTCTATTCTGGCATCGGCGCCAAAAAGTCAGGCCCGCGCAGAGGCAGAGGCCGTGATTACTGCCTTGCAAGCTCAATCAGATGTCATTAAGGACATTGGCAAACTCCTCGGAGTTAAAGTCATCGTCCCTACCGGCGGTTAAAAGGAACCACAACAAAAATGCAACGGACGCTTTGGGTCACAGTAGCCCTGATACTGCCACTTATCCTGTCGGCAACTATCGTTAAGGCCGACTACGACACCAAAGCGCCCATATCTGCTTCTCCGGGTGGGGAGACAACGCAACCGACCCGAGGGAAAAATTCTTTTTCACTGCCTGCCGCGAATATAAACCGCGATCAACTTCGTATTTTTTTCTTTGGCAACAAGCTCTTCAATACAAACTGGGTAATCGCGCCCGCGTCGGTCAAAACGCTCGATGGCCTCGGCCCGACCTTTAACCGCGTCTCCTGCTCGGGTTGTCACTTAAGAGACGGGCGCGGCCAGCCGCCCACGAAAAAGGGCGGGGAGTTTCTTTCCATGCTTGTCCGGCTAAGTGTCTCTGGCGCGGATGAGCATGGCGGCCCAAACCCTCATCCTATCTATGGCGATCAGTTAAATGACCGGTCAATTCCCTCTGTTCCGGCGGAGGGCAAGGTCATGATCGAAACTACCGAAATTTCCGGCCAGTTTACAGATGGCACGCCCTACTCTCTTCTCCGGCCGGAATATCATTTTTCCGACCTTGCATTCGGTCCATTGGGACCGGATATTATGATTTCACCCCGGGTGGCTCCGGCCGTCATAGGCCTTGGGTTGCTCGAAGCGATTTCTGAAGAGGATTTAAAGGCAATTGCGGACCCGAAAGATGTCGATGATGACGGCATTTCCGGCCGGCTCAACCATGTGTGGGATCAAGGCAAAAAAGCAATGCGTATTGGCCGGTTCGGCTGGAAGTCAAACGCGGCGTCACTTCTTCATCAGAACGCAGCCGCCGCTTTCGGCGATATCGGCCTTACTTCAAATTTGTTTCCTGAGCAGAATTGTCCGGAAGGGCAAGACGCCTGCCGCAATGCACCGCTTGGGAATGCGCCCGAGCTTAGTGATGAGTTTCTGGACAAGATGACACTCTATACCCAGACGCTTGCAGTCCCGATCCGGCGGCATGTTGATGAGCCGGATGTCGTTGCAGGGGAGTCATTGTTCCGCGATATCGGCTGTGCCTCTTGCCATATCCCGACATTTGTAACAGGAAAACATCCGGCGCTACCGATACTCTCCAACCAGACGATCCACCCTTTCACGGACCTTTTGCTCCATGACATGGGCGATGACCTCGCCGATGGCCGGACGGATTTTGTGGCGACTGGCAAAGAATGGCGCACCGCACCGCTCTGGGGTATTGGTTTAGTTGAGGCGGTCAACAAACATTCAAGGTTCCTCCATGATGGCCGCGCCCGCTCAATCGAGGAAGCTATCCTCTGGCACGGCGGAGAGGCGAAAAATGCAAAGGACTCATACCGCAGCCTGGATGCCTTGGAACGCCGGCAACTTCTGGCTTTCCTGAATTCTCTTTAAATTTACTGCGCCGTATGCAATCGGTCATAACGCTTTACCTGCCGCAAGAGGATCAGAGCCAACAACAGCCCGATTGCGGAAAGTAGTGCCATAAACAGGAAATTATAGGATCCGTCCTGCTGATGCAGCCACCCGGCCGCAATGGTGAAAATGCCGAAGAATACCCCCATGGCGAGGCTGTCATAGAGGCCTTGAGCGGACGCCGAAATTGCCGGCGGCACGCGTTTCCCGATATACGCAATGAATGACATATAGAGAAGTGCGAACGTCAAGGCGTGAAGAGTCTGGGCGAAACCGATGAGGATCGGTGAAGCCGCGACGGCAAGCAGAAGCCAGCGCACCATGCCTCCAAGTGCCGCGACGGCAATCATCGGCGTCGCACCAAAGCGGGCGATCAGACGGCCTGAGACTGCGAACATCCCGATCTCTGCTACAACCCCGATCACCCAAAACAGCGTAATTTCAGCATTTGTATAGCCTAGATTAGCCCAGTGAATAGCACTAAAGCCATACAGTCCAGCATGGGTGGAAAGGAGCAAAGAAACCGTTACGACAAAAAGCGGAAAATTCGGCAGTGTGAGTGGCCTGAAGAATGGCGCTTTTCCTTTTTCAGGCTTCGTCCGGATTCCCGGAAGCAAAAGAGAGACGAAAAGCAGAAATACCGCCGCCAACACCATCGATACATAAATTGTGTCAATGCCATACTGATCGGCAGCTGCCCCCACGAGAAGCGAAAAAGCAATAAAGCTCAATGATCCCCAGAGGCGGGCTTTACCAAAATCGATACCGACTGTCTGCTGCGCGCGAAGTGTCAGTCCGTCGGAAAGCGGTACTGCAGAGGAAAGAGCCGCCCCCGCCGCACCCCAGATCAACGCATAAAGAAGCCACCCCTCCGTGTAGGGGAGCAAAATCAGGGCCGCAATAACGAACAGGGCCAAGGCGATCAGAATGCTTTTGCGATTTCCCGTCATATCCGCGATCCATGACGTCAGGGGCACAAAGATCAACTTGGCCCAATAGGCCGCGCCCATCACAATGCCGACATACTCCACCGAGATATAATGTTCTAGCCATCGCGGCCAGATAGGAATAGCGATCCCATAGACCGAAAAAAAGGCGACGTAATAGAGCGACATCCGAAGATGTGCGGATCGCTTTGAATAGTCAGTCTCTGCCATCAGGAAAACACTCGCCAATTAGCGGAGGTTCTTCATACCTCAATAAGTACTCACAACAAACTGAAGAATTGCCAGGCTCTGCCCGGCCCCCGCATTTCCACTAAATAATGTGACATAGATCACTTGAATTCCATGGAATTTACTTTATTCTAATACTCATACAACGATGAATGGAGGAATTGTGATGGATCGGCGCAAATTTATTAGGACAATTGGCGGAAGTGGATTAGTGATCGCGGCTTCCGGGTTCTCTTTGTCCAGATGCGATCAAATGCCAGAAAGCGCAATTTCCCCTTGGAGCGGGCCGGCTCCGGACCTTCCCGATCGGGAGTGGCTGTTAAGTTATGCCATCCTCGCTCCCAAACCCCATAACAGACAGCCTTGGCTCGCGGATCTATCCAAAGATGATGAGATTACCCTGTTTGCAGATCCAGAAAGATTGCTTCCTCATACAGATCCTTTCGGGCGACAGGTCCTGATCGGCCATGGCACATTTCTCGAACTTCTCGGCATTGCAGCACGGGAAAAAGGCTACCGCACGAAGATTACACTGTTCCCGAACGGGGAGCCAGCAGGTGACAGCCTCGAAATCGGAACCATGCCAGTGGCACGCATCCAGCTTGAAAAGGACGTGTCCATATCTACCGATCCCCTTTTCGGTGATATTCTCAACCGCCGTTCCAACAAGGAAGGATATGAGGAGGCTTATCTCAACGCGACAGATGAGCAGATCATAGAAAGCCTGCCGTTGCTTGACGGGCAACGAACCGGTATTGCAACAAATGAAGCGGATGTCTCTCCCCTTAGGGAGTTTGCTCGCCTCTCGGTTCTCAAGGAAATTGAAACGCCCCGCACTCTCCTTGAAAGTGTTGAACTAACCAGAATAGGTGCCACGGAAATTGCCGCAAACCCTGACGGGATCGACTTGAACGGCCCTCTATTCTGGTGGCTCAAAAGGTTTAATTTAATGAGCAAGGAAAAGGCAATGACGCCTGGCACATTGGCCCATCAAGGCGGTATCGATTACGCCATGGGGTGGGTAGAGGGTACTTACAATATGGGTTGGCTATCAACCGCTGATAATTCAAGAAGCGCGCAAGTAAATGCCGGCCGGAGCTACGTTCGCCTGAACCTAATGGCAACCAATGCAGGAATTGCCATACATCCGGTTAGCCAGGTTTTGCAGGAATATCCCGAAATGCGAGAGATTCAATCCGACTTTTTAGATCATTTAGGGATAGAAGCACCCGAAACCGTGCAAATGTTCTACCGATTAGGCTATCAAACTAACGTTTCCCCTTCCCCACGCCGTAAAATGCCTGATATAGTAATCGCATGAGCGCAAACAGAGAAAACGAGAAGTATGACCGGAAGGAAGAGCTTCCGTCTTCGGATTTTCGCATCATCAACTGGATTGGGATTATCAGCCAGCTGACGGATACGAAGATGCGGCAGCTTCTCGACGGAACAGATGTTCCTCCTCCACAGTTCATCCTTCTCAACCATTTCATGCATCAGCCTGAAGAGGGCAAGACAGTCTCCGGGATCGCTTGGGCCATGCAGCAGCCGCAGCCGGGCATAACCAAGACAATTGCGAAGATGCTCAAAAAAGACTTTCTGCGCGCGGAAGACAATCCAGCGGATGGACGCTCAAAAATCCTTTATCTGACCAAAGCTGGTAAGAAGGCCCATGCAAAGGCGCAGGAGCGATTGGAAGCTGCACTCGCCGATACCTTCGATGGCTGGCGTGAGTGGGAGAAAAAGGACTTTTTCAGCTTCCTCGACAAGCTGAAGGTCTATCTGGACGAGAACCGCTAAACTTCGGGTTCGTTGGCAAGTTCGGGAGTTTTCTTTGCCGTTCGAAGATTGATTATCGCGACACCGGCAAGAGTCACTATTCCTCCAAGAACAAAGCGCAATGTAATAGGCTCGGAGAAGAGCACGACACCGAAGGCAACGCCAAATATCGGGGCCAACAACCCAAAGGGCGTCAATGCGGCGATCGGATAACGCTGAATAAGATAGTACCAGCCGCCATGGGCAAAAATCGTAGTGACGACAACAACAAAAGCAAGGGCACCGACCGCTTCCCATCCCATCGACATTACTGAATCAACCTGACCCGTTTCCAGAATAAATGAAAGCAACATCAATGGCAGAACAGAGATCGCACCGATCCAAGCTTGCATCGACATGGTACCGACATTCTGGATTTGCCGCATCATAATCAGGCCAACGGACATAAAAAGTGCCGCGATGGCAACTAGGGTAACGCCCTCAAGCTGATCAAAAATCACTGGATCAAACCCCAGAATCATGACCCCACCAAACGCCATGATGATTCCCAATATACGCCGCCAGCCGATTGTTTCCTTTAACAGGATCACCGCCATAATCACCGAGAATGGCGCAATAAGTTGGCTTGTGATGGCAACCGCCGTAACACCGCCCGCGGCAAAAATTCCAAGATAAAGAAAAGTGAAATGGAAAACCCCAACAGTTATGGCAATCCAGAAAATCGCCTTCATCCGTCCTTTGATGATTCTCAAGAAGGGCGACAGCAAAATTGCCACCAGCAAGAATCGCAGCGCCGTAAAGAAAAGGGGCGGAAAATGATCAAGGCCAACCTTCGACGCAACAAATGAAAATCCCCATATCGCACTGATAACAAGGGCCATCGCAATATGAGGAAGAGACATAGAAGAGCTTTCCAGGCTGTTATTTTGGCCATTTCGGGACTGCAATGGATATTAAAAGCAGTCGCGAGCACATGATTAATGACCTACACATAGCGTAACGTCGTATATATATGCATCATTTATCTCAGGTTAGATGCTAGAAAATAGTTCTGAAGGTGAAAACACCGGCAGACTTGGTAAATAATCTGCACTCGGATACAGGGATAGAATGGATTCAGTTACGCAGTTTGTATTAGGTGCCAGCATTTCCGGTGCGTTGTTAGGCCCACGCATTGGGCCAAAAGCCCTGTTGATAGGCGGCATTGTCGCGACCTTACCCGATCTTGACAGTTTTGTTCCTCTTGATGATGCCATCGATAACATGACTTATCATCGGGGCTTCAGCCACTCCGTTATTGTTCAAACGGTCCTCTCTCCGCTGATCGCACTCGCGATAGGCAAGATCGCCCCGTCAAGCTGGCAACATAAGAAAATGCTGTTCCTGACGGTCTGGCTGGCGTTGATCACGCATAGTTTGCTGGATCTCGCTCACAACCTACGGCACACAGATTTTCTGGCCGTTGGAGATCGGTCCACCCGTTGCCCTACCGGCCGTTTTCATTATTGATCCGGCCTATACCCTGCTCTTACTTGCCGGAATTACCGCCATCCTGCTCGCCCGAAAAAAGCCGGGCGGCGGTTATCGCATGAACCGCATCATGTTGGCACTCAGCTGCGCCTATCTCGCAGTCGGAATGGCGGAAAATACCATCATCTCCAGCCGCGCAAAAGCCGATCCTATCTTTCGGGATATGCGTATTCATGTGCAGCCGACGGCCTTTAACCTGCTGGTCTGGCAAGTCACAGCCATTTCCGACGATAAGATATCGACAGGCTTGACGAGCCTTCTCAATAACTGTGGTGTTCGCAATCTGATTACGGTTCCACGCCAGCAAGTTCCGCCCGGAATTAAGAAAATTCCGCCATCCGTGAAAAGATTGGAATGGTTTACAGATGGATTTTATTCCTATGGCGAAAAGGATGGGGCCCGGATCATTACGGACCTGAGAATGGGGTTTTATCCAAACTATGTCTTTTCTTTCAAATTCGCGGAAAATTCAACCGACGATGTGATCATAATTCCGCCTGAACGCATTCGCCTCACATACGCGGAGCGCGCAGGTGAGATGTTCTCACTTATCGAGGAGACATTGAGAGGATGTGAGGAAGAGTAGCGGGAGCGGTTATCTCTTCGCCTGGCGCAAATATAAATCTTTCCACTCAATTTCAAGCATTGCAATTTAATGCTGGCGAACCTTCATGGCCGGAGGTACTCTTACCCGTCGAGCCAGCCTGACTGATCGCGTCTCCTATGAAATTTACCGTCTAACGGATGTCAAAATGCTCTCAATACTTACTCTTGGATTTTTAATCGGTATGCGCCATGCGCTTGAGGCGGATCATGTCGCCGCGGTCGCGAGCCTCGCGTCAGGCAGCAAGAATATCCGGGAAACGGTATTCCATGGCGCTGTCTGGGGTCTCGGCCATACGGTTGCCCTCATGGTTATCGGCACAATCGTTATTGTGATGAACAGTACTGTGCCAGAAACAATCGCCCATTGGCTGGAATTTACAGTCGGAATTATGCTGGTATTGCTGGGGGTGGATGTGATCCGACGGATGATCCGGGATCGGGTGCATTTCCATTTCCACAGACATGCATCTGCTAAACACGCTCATCTGCATGCCCACTCCCATAGAGGAGAAGGCAAGCATACCTCCTCCTCCCATGAGCATACACATAACAAAGGCCTGACGGCGCGTGTCCTTGCCGTCGGTATTATGCACGGGATGGCGGGTTCAGCCGCACTTGTCCTGCTCGTCGCCGGATCCATTACCAGCACGATAACGGCTGTTCTTTATATTGCCCTCTTCGGCTTTGGCTCCATTGTCGGTATGGCCGCTCTCTCCGCCGCTATCGCCGTGCCATTGCGATATTCAGCAAAGTCCATGACATGGGCGTATAACAGCTTACAAGTTATTGTCGGCATCGGCACTATGTCGCTCGGCATCTATACGATGTACAGCCTTGGCCTTGCCTGAAAACAATCTGGAAAACAAAGATGCCGTCCGGCCGCTTGCATCCCTGCTACCGCATGTAGCTTTATTGCTCGCCGTCGTTCTGTTGGGCCTGTCTTTCGTTGGCATACGCGCCATTATGGCAGATCAGCAAGCCTCCGCCTCCCTCGGGTTTCTCCGCTACGGTCTGGCGACATTAATGCTCTTACCGCTGTTGTGGCGACGCAGGATTGTCATACCTCCCTTAAAAGTATTCCTAATGGTCGCCCTGCTTGGCACTCTTCAGTTCGGCCTGTTCCATCTTTTTGTTAATACGGCCTTGCAAGATATTCCGGCCTCCCGCGGGGCGGTGATTTTTGCGCTTATCCCCATTATGACCATGTTGATCGCAGCAATGACCGGGCGCGATCTCGCTAAATGGCATCAAGCTGTTCGCAGCGGTTCTGTCAATTGTCGGTGTGGCGCTAGCCATCGGCGAAAAAGCCTTTGCCGCCGACACAGCATCAGGCAGCTGGATGGGAGAGCTCCTCTTCTTTATGGCTGTCTGTTGCGGGGCAACCTACAACGCATTCTCCGGCCGACTGATGCAGAACCGCTCCGTCCTGCTGCTCACGATTATCGGGATGAGTGCAGGAACCATGGTGATTTTTCCTATCGCCTACAGCGAAGGAATCGGGAGTGTCATCGCGGGATATGACACGCGCGACTGGCTCTGGCTTCTTTATCTTGCGGGCCCCGCGGCGGCATTCAGCCTCTTTCTTTTTAACTGGGGACTTCAGCAGCTTTCTCCCTCTCAGGCCGCAATCTATGTGCCGATTGCGCCCATCATGGCTGCGGCCTTTGGCGCTCTTATATTGAATGAGCATCTCTCCCACCTCTTCCTGGTGGGGCTGGCCTGCGCCGTAGCGGGGCCCATTATCGTCAATTGGCGACGCAATTAGCCCGGCATAGTCACTGTCATAAATTTGATTACACAGTCTTTGTATTAGAGGCTAAGGTTCCCTAATAACTAGGACTGAGAGAGATTTCATGAAAACAGCCCGATTTTTGTTATCGTCATTATTGGCCTTGTTTTTCCTGAGTCTAACAGGCGGTGAGAATATTTCACAGGCCGCAGATGCCATCTCCCTCGGGCCCCGGCCGCTCTTCCTTGTGGAGGATATGGAAACCGGGGAGCTGAAAGAAAAGCTCCTGCAATGTCGGTCGCAACCAGCCAGAACAACAGATTTCTCTATTGGACATCGTGGCGCCTCCCTTCAGTTTCCCGAGCATACAAAAGAAAGCTATCTTGCTGCTGCGCGCATGGGCGCGGGCATCATTGAATGCGACGTAACCTTCACCAAGGACAAGGCACTTGTCTGTCGACACTCTCAATGTGATCTTCACCAGACGACAGATATTCTTGAACGCCCTGAGCTGGCGGCAAAATGCTCCGTTCCCTTTTCCCCGGCCAGTGAGAATGGTGGTAAGGCGTCTGTGAAATGCTGTGCCTCTGTTCTGACGCTTGCCGAGTTCAAATCCTTGAAGGGCAAGATGGATGGTGGAAACAAAAAGGCAGAAACCATTGCTGAATACCTGAGAGGAACACCCAGTTGGCGTACGGATCTTTATGCCTCGAAAGGCACTTTGATGACGCATCAGGAAAGTATCGCGCTGATTGACGGACTAGGACTAAAATTCACACCAGAGCTTAAATCCGCCGATGTTCCAATGCCCTACGCAGGAAATTACAGTCAGCAAGACTACGCCAAAGCAATGATCGCAGAGTATAAAGCGGCGGGGATCGATCCGGCGCGTGTCTTTCCGCAATCCTTTAATCTCGACGATGTGTTTTATTGGATCGAAAGTGAGCCAGAGTTTGGTATGCAAGCCGTATTTCTTGATGGACGATATCGCGGCAATAGTCTGAACCCGGCTAATCCGGATACATTCTCACCAAGCATGCAAGAACTCGCCGATAAAGGCTTGCGCTATATTGCACCACCGATCTGGATGCTTCTTGCGTTGGATGAAAACGGCAAGATCGTCCCCTCTGCCTATGCGAAGGAGGCCGGAAAGGCAAATCTTAAAATCATTACCTGGACGTTAGAACGCTCCGGCTCCCTCACCACCGGCGGTGGCTGGTATTATAGAACAATCTCGAATGCTATAGACAACGAGGGCGACATGATGACCGTTCTCGACGTTCTGGCGAAAGACGTGGGTGTTGTTGGTGTCTTCTCTGACTGGCCCGCGACAACCACTTATTATGCAAACTGCATGGGGCTTGATTAAGCCTCATTCGCCGCAAGAAGCTTGGTATTGCCGCCCGAAGCAGTCGTATCGACACAAAGCGCCCGTTCCGCAACGTAATATTCCCAATCCTCACTGCCGGTGATCAGCGGGACGATTGATCCGTCGCGAGTTGCAATTGCCTGTCGGTAGGCACGAAGATCATACTCCCCACCCGTGAGGGCAACTCCGGCCAATGACGGCAACGCCGCGACTAATCCCGGTGTCAGTTCCTCCTCAAGGCGGAGGATAAGGCCTTTTAGCCCTTTTACCGCGTCAAACGCTTTGATTACTTCTTCGCTTCCTTCCGGCGCATTCGCAAGAATAACGCTGTTTCCGGTGAGCAATGCCGTCAACGCCATTCTGATTGCGTCTGATCCCGCGCACAGAATTATCCCCCGCCCGTGAAGGCCTAGACGATTACTTTCCCCGGTCGGTCCCGCCAGATCGACAGGACCAGGACTATAATCCTGTGCCTGATCCAGAGTTTCCCTGATTGTCTTCTGCAGGGTTACCTGCAATTTAGAGGAAAAGTTTTCCAACATTGCTCTGCGATCTTCGCTCTGATCCCATCGCGATTGTGCCTGTCGCAACCCTCGGATTACTGCATATAGATTGTCGGATATAGTAACCCTCGGCCATGTGCTGGCAGCCTGTCCAGAAGAGAGCGTTACATGCCCTGTCTTCTTCATAAAACGATGAAGATAGAGCGGTCCACCCGCCTTCGGGCCGGTCCCCGACAGCCCCTCCCCACCAAATGGTTGAACGCCAACGACAGCACCAATCTGGTTGCGATTAACATAGAGATTACCAACATGCGCCCGATCGCAAACATCCTGAACACGGGTATCGACACGGGTATGCAGACCGAGTGTCAACCCATAACCTGTGGCATTGATCTTCTCGACGACCTTGTTCACGTCCTCTGCCTTGAATGTTACAACGTGCAAAACTGGACCAAATATCTCTTTCTCTAGTTCCTCAATCCCGTCGATCTCGATAAGCCGCCGGACTTACAAAACAACCCGCCTTTGCCTGCGGCGGTAGCGGCAATTTCTTGATCAAACGGCCGGCGTCTTCCATCTTTTTGCAGTGCGCTTCAATCATGGACTTCGCATCAAGGTCGATGACTGGCCCCACATCGACAGCAATATCCCAGGGATTGCCAATCTTGAGTTCTGCCATCGCGCCTTCAAGCATTTCAGTAACCTTGTCAGCCACATCCTCCTGTACATAGAGGACGCGGAGCGCAGAGCATCTCTGGCCCGCAGACTGGAACGCCGATGCGACGATATCCCGGATCGCCTGCTCCGGTAGTGCGCTTGAATCAACAATCATGGCATTGAGACCACCCGTTTCCGCAATGAGCGGCGCCCTCGGGTCTGCACTCGCGGCCATTGATCGCGCAATGCGCTGCGCGGTTACCGTCGATCCAGTGAAGCAAACACCCTGTATATCGGGATGCGAGACCAACGCCGCACCAACGACCGCACCATCGCCCGGCAGAAGTTGCAGAACATCGCCCGGAAATCCTGCGGCGCGCATCAATTCAACGGCCCTGTTGGCAATTAATGGTGTTTGTTCCGCTGGTTTCGCGATCACGGTGTTGCCTGCGACCAATGCGGCGACAATCTGCCCCGTAAATATGGCAAGCGGAAAATTCCAGGGGGAGATACAGATAAAAAGACCGCGCCCCTCTAAATCTCCCTTTTTTGCATCCTCCCGCGCCCGCAAAGCATAATATCGACAGAAGTCGGCTGCCTCCCGTACTTCGGAAATTCCGTCCATGATCGATTTGCCTGCCTCCCGCGCCAGCAAAGCCATCAGTTCCACCCGGTTTTCCTCGTAAAGATCGGCAAGACGCTCTAATACTTCTGCACGATCATTAATCGGCGTTTGCCGCCAGTCCGTCACCCCGGCAACAGCAATGGAAACTGCCGCACTTATATCATCCGGTGTCGCCTCTATTACTCTACCAACGATATCTGATCGCTGGGAAGGGTTACAGACATCACGTCCCTTACCGGCCACCCGTTTTCCCTCAATCATCGGAGCAGCCTGCCATGTCGTGGCCTTGAAGGCATCGCGACTATCCTCAAACGCCGCCAGTACCGACGGGTTCGGGAAATTAATACCTGCTGAGTTACGCCGCCACTCTCCATATATTGCCAACGGCAAGGGAATTTTGTCATTTTCTATTGTCGAGTAAGATAAAATTGTATCCACCGGATCGCGCACAACTTGCTGCGGTGGAACTTTTTCATCGAGAACCTGATTGACGAAAGAACTGTTCGCCCCGTTTTCAAGCAGCCGGCGGACAAGATACGCGAGAAGGTCTTCATGAACCCCGACCGGCGCATAAATGCGGCATCGATTTTTGTTGTGCGCCATGACAAGGTCATGCAATCCTTCCCCCATGCCATGGAGCCGCTGAAACTCAAAGTTATCGACTTCGTCTGCCATATCCAGAATGCCCGCAATTGAATGCGCATTATGCGTCGCAAACTGCGGGTAAATATGATCTGTCATGGAAAGTAACTTCTTTGCACAGGCTAGATAACTGACATCCGTTGCTGCCTTTCGGGTGAACACAGGATACCCTTCATATCCCATGACCTGCGCGAGCTTGATCTCAGTATCCCAATAGGCGCCTTTGACCAGCCGAACCATAATCTTCCGGTTCAGCTTTTTGGACAGCGCATATAGCCAGTCGAGCACGTAGGCGGCGCGCGGCCCATAAGCCTGCACCACGACCCCAAACCCGTCCCATCCTTTCAGGTCCGGGCTTGCCAACACAGTTTCGATTACATCGAGAGAGAGATCGAGGCGATCGGCCTCTTCCGCATCGATATTGAAGCCCATATTAGCGTTCTTCGCCTGAAACACGAGGGACGACAGGCGCGGCACCAACTCATCAATGACCCGCTTTTTCTGTGCATATTCGTAACGCGGATGAAGCGCCGAAAGCTTCACGGATATACCCGGATTATTACGACTATCCGCATGCCGGCTGTGTTCAGAAATACTGGATATTGCCTTGGCGTAGGCCATGAAATAACGCTGCGCGTCTTCTGCTGTTCGCGCCGCCTCACCCAGCATGTCATAGGAATATGTATATCCCTTTTTCTCCATTCCTCGGGCGCGGCTCATCGCTTCCTGAATATCGCGGCCAAGCACGAATTGATGACCGAGAACTTTCATGGATTGACTGACGGCGGTGCGGATAACCGGCTCCCCTACCCGCTTCATAAGCTTTCGAAGCTGCCCGACGACGTCAAGTGAACCATCACCAAGTGGATGAACAACCTTTCCCGTCAGCATCAGCCCCCATGTGGAGGCATTCACCAACGGAGAGGAAGAATGACCTAGATGCTTGCTCCAGTCTGCAGGGGCGATCTTATCGCTTATCAGCGCGTCCATGGTTATTTCGTCCGGCACACGCAAGAGAGCCTCAGCCAGGCACATCAGGGCGACCCCTTCCTCAGTTGTAAGGCCATATTCACCGAGGAAGGTTTCCATAACGCCGGGGTTGTCAGCACGGCGGAGTTCTTTCACTAAAACCACAGCCTGATCAACGATCCGGTTTCGGGCGTCTTCCGAGAGGTCCAGATCGTCAATCAGTTTATGAACTGCCGCTGCCTCATTTGTGAGATAGTTGTCGCGGATATCGGAGCGAAGTTGCAGCAATTTCTTCTGAGCCATGACCAGCCTCGTCTTTGAGTTATTAGTAAGCGTGAAATTACCACAAATATTACTCTCAAATCGGAAGGCCTTGTGACCAAAGTGCACCAAAATTACGCTGTAAAGTCAGAGCGCCTTCATATCCAGGCATCTAATTTCCTAAAAACCCCCGCCATTATAGGCAAAACGACTATACCAACGCACTTATGGCCGCACCTTGAAGGTCGAAACGCCTGTCTCCCTCAGCGGTGCCGCCATTTCCGCAAAATCACAGAGAAGCTTCCGGGTATCACGCGGATCAACAATTTCTTCGATCATGAAGCGCTCTGCTGTCCGGAAAGGAGACCGCAAGCGATTCAGCCGTTCCTCTATCTCCTCTAGCTTCGCCTTGGGATCATCCGATGCTTCCAGCTCGGATTTATAAGCAGCTTCCAGCCCCCCTGCGATGGGCAACGACCCCCAGTCACCCGATGGCCAGGCATACCTGAGATTGAACCGTCCTGAATTCATATGTGCAGCCCCCGCAACCCCATAGGCTTTGCGTAGAATAATCGCACACCAGGGCACACTCGCCTGTGCAATTGCCGCCATCGCCCGCACACCATGACGGATCGTTGCTTGTTCTTCCGCTTGCCGGCCGACAAGAAAGCCCGGAATATCAACCAGATGAGCAACCGGCAGATGGAATGTCTGCGCAAGGTCAACAAAACGAAGGACTTTATCCGAGGCATCTGATGTCCATGCTCCCGCATAATGATAAGGATCGCTGGCCATAATGGCGACCGGCCAGCCATCCATTCGGGCAAAACCCGTAATAACTGAGCGTCCCCATTTCTTGCCAATTTCAAAGAAACTGCCCTTATCAACGACCGCCTCAATGATTTTTCGCATTTTATAGACCTTGCGCGAATCCCGAGGGATCGCATCGATCAGCCAGTCTTCGCGTCGGTTTGGATCGTCATCGCTTTCGACGCGTTCTGGTAATTCAAAGACAGAAGGCGGCAGGTAAGAAAGAAACCGCCGTGCACGTTCAAATGCTTCTTCCTCTGAATTTGCTTCATCATCCACGGCTCCGTTGCGCGTGTGAATATCAGAACCGCCTAATTCATTCTTGGTCAGAACCTCCCCGGTTCTGGCGACCACAGGCGGGCCCGCGACAAACATCTGGGACGTTTCCTTGACCATTACCGAATAATGACTTGCGGCAACTCGCGCCGCGCCCAACCCGGCCGTTGAACCGAGAGCGAGTGCAACAACCGGTACTTTCGAGAGATTCTCGATCACCGTATCCCATCCACGAACTTCGGGGACATAGGTGCGGCCTTCGGTTTCGATAGTCTTGACCGAGCCACCGCCGCCAGTCCCGTCAACGAGGCGGATCAGCGGCAGACGCATCGTGCCCGCCATATTTTCGACATGGATCAGTTTCTCGCGTATACCTGCATCGTTCGCTCCGCCGCGTACCGTAAAGTCGTCACCTGCGACAACCACGCGACGGCCATTTACACGCCCTCGCCCAGTAATCAAATTTGCTGGCTGCATATCTACAAGATTGCCGTCTGCGTCATATTCCGCCTTCCCCGTGACAGACCCGACTTCTTCAAAGGAGCCTTCATCGACCATTTTGGCGATCCGGTCACGAACAGTCAGCTTTCCGGCATTTACATGACGCGCGACCTTCTCCTCTCCCCCCATTTTTTTGGCAAGAGCCTGACGGGCCTTTAGTTCTTCAATCTCTTTTTCCCAACTCATTTATCTGTCCCTTTTTATTGTTTTTCTTTGGACGCGGGCTGCACTGATTATGACGCATGCGTCGGCTTAGTCTTGTCGATAAAATATCAAACCCGTCAAAGGCATCGCTGTCAACTGCTTCAACGCATGAATAACCTCTGGTATCATTCCGGAAGGAGAACAAACGAGGTCTCACCCGGAACCCTATCGAAGCGCTGACCTCGCCAATCTTCTTTCGCGCGCTCTATTCTTTCTTTGCGGGTCGAGACGAAATTCCAATACATAAACCGCAGCTCTGGCAGCGCGTCACCGCCCAAAACGACAAAGGTCGCTTCCTGCCGGGAGGTCAGTAAGACATTTGGTTTCTTTTCAAGCACCGCAAGAGTGCCTGCCCCAACGATCGCGCCATCAATATCAAGCTCCCCGTCAACAACATAAACAGCTGCCTCGTCATAATCGGGAGCAAACGGGATAGAAACACCGGCTTCAAGTCGTAAATCAACAAAGAAATACCTGTTCATTGTTTCGACGGGCGACGTTTTGCCAAACAGGCTACCCACAACAAGGCGGCCATGCCATCCCTCTCCCTTTAAGTCCGGCAATGCTGATTTCGGGGTATGGGAGAAGACTGGCCGTATCTCTTCATGCTCTTTGGGAAGGGCCACCCACATCTGCAAGCCGTGAACATCGCGATCCTTCGACCGGGTTTCTTCGCTGCTACGCTCTGAATGGACAATCCCGCGCCCCGCAGTCATCAGATTAACATCGCCAGGAAAAATCTCCTGCACCGTTCCCAGGCTGTCGCGATGAAGGATCGCCCCCTCAAACAGATAGGTTACCGTGGCGAGCCCGATATGTGGATGTGGCAGCACATCAATCCCCTCCCCGGCCTTTAGGGTTGTAGGCCCCATATGGTCGAGAAAAACAAAAGCACCAACTGAACGGCATCGCGCGACAGGCAAAAGACGCCGCACCTCAAACCCGCCGATATCCTTGGGCTTTCCGGTGATGCTAAGGGCTATGCTATCCGCAGACATCTAATTTCAACCTCCCCTATTGCGCCGTCCAGCCTCCGTCGATGGATTGCAGACTGCCCGTGATATTTTCAGCAGTGTCACTGCAAAGGAACAGGGCAAGAGCCGCTACCTGCTCTATAGTCGTGAATTTTTTCGTTGCCGCAGCCGCGAGCAGCACGTCATTGATCACTTCCTCTTCGGTTATACCGCGCGTGCGCGCTGTATCCGGTATCTGCTTTTCCACCAGTGGCGTCCAGACATAGCCCGGACAGATCGCATTGACCGTAATATTGTCCCGCGCAACTTCCAGCGCTGCGGTTTTGGTCAGCCCGGCAATACCATGCTTTGCGGCGACGTATGCACTTTTATTGGGTGAAGCAACCAAAGCATGGGCCGACGCCATGTTAATGATCCGCCCCCATCCCCGCTTTGTCATAAGCGGAATTGCATGGTGCATGGTGTGAAATGCCGACGATAGATTGATGGCGATAATTGCATCCCATTTCTCCGTGGGGAATTCGGCGATCGGCGAGACATATTGAATACCCGCATTATTGATCAGTATATCGACACCACCGAACTCTTTGTCCACCATTTCGAACAGGGTCGCAATTTCATCGGGTTTGGTCATATCGGCCGCATTGTACAGACATTTGACGCCATATTCACTTCCGATTGAGCTGCGCAGAGCCTCTATTTCCGCCGCATCACCAAAGCCGTTGAGGATAATGTGGCAGCCCTCTTTCGCAAGCGCTCTGGCGCATCCCTCACCTATTCCGGAAGTTGATCCCGTGATTACCGCGACCTTGTCTTTTAGCATGTCCACATCCTTTTAAAATGCGCCGTGAATAAAAAGTTCAGTTTTGAATACCAACCGCGCTCAGAGCGGCCAGAAAAACAGGATTGCGGGGATAGCGACTGAAATCACAAGTATTTCGAGAGGCAACCCCATCCGCCAATAATCACCAAATTTATAACCGCCGGGCCCCATGATCAACGTGTTATTCTTATGACCAATTGGGGTTAGAAAGGCGCAGGACGCGGCCACCGCCACCACCATCAGAAAGGGGTCGGGATTGGCATTCAGCCGGTTAGCGATATCAACGGCAATCGGCGCACCGATCACCGCCGTCGCGGTATTATTCAACACATCCGAAAGAGTCATGATAACCACCATCAGGACAGTCAGAACGACAACAACGTGAAGCCCCTCTGTCAAATCCACAATACCGCCCGCAATCAAAGCGGTCCCACCTGATTCTTCAAGCGCCGCCCCAAGTGGTATCATCGATCCGAGCAAGACAATAACCGGCCACTCAATATGCTGATAAACCTCCTGAATAGGCACGATATCAAGCGCAACATAGGCAGCGACAACAATCGCCAGCGCCACCGCCAGGTAAAGCCAGCCAAAGCTGGCCACGATAATTGCAGCTGCAAAAATGCCCGCAGCAAGCCCGGCACGGCGATATTGTGTGACGGATAAGCCCCGTTCCGCGAGCGGTAGCACGCCCATCCATTGCGCCACTTCGGGCACCTGATCGACCGGACCGAGCAGAAGCAAAATGTCGCCCGCCTCAATATCTAATTTGCGCACCCTATCCCGAAACTTCTTACCCTGACGCGAGACGCCTAGCAGCGTCACCCCATGCCGGACAAGAAGGCGGAGGGACATGGCAGACCGCCCTTCGATGCGTGAGTATTTCGGCACCACAAACTCCATCAGGACCATCCCGCCGGAAGCAGCCTTTTCGTGCCGTTTCTCTCCGTCAAATTCCAGCTTCATGGCCCCGCGGAACTGATCGATGCTCTTCGCCACCGCATCCACAACCAGAATGTCACCTTCCCGGATTTCCACATTCCGCGCCTGACCCGCAAGCCGCTTGTTGTTGCGGACCAGACCGACTACCGCCGCGTCATTGTCATCGGCGACGCTGTCCAAATCACGGACCAGCATACCAACCGCAGGAGATTCCTTTGGCACCTGCAATTCCGCGAGATATCCTTCCTGATCGAGCAAATCGACAGTCGGCGCCTTGCTATCTCGGGAGCCTGGAATAAAGCGCCAGCCAATGATCATAATAAAGACAATGCCCACAATGGCGCAGGACAGGCCAACCGGGGCAAAATCAAACATCGAGAACGGCTCCCCTAGAGCATTCTCCCGATAGGACGCGATGATGATATTCGGCGGCGTGCCAATCAAAGTGATCAACCCGCCCAATATTGTTGCAAAAGCAAGCGGCATCAGCGTAATGCGCGGTGCCCGTTTCGCCTTGGCGGCCGCCTGCAAATCGACCGGCATCAACATCGCGAGTGCCGCAACATTATTCATGAATGCCGAGAATATTGCGCCTAACCCGCCCATCGCTGCTATGTGGCTGGAAAGTTTCAAATCCAGTGAGGTCAGCCGTCGCGTAATCAGATCAACCGCACCGGAATTTACGAGCCCCCGCGAGACAACAAGTACTAGCGCAATGATAATCGTCGCCGGATGACCAAAGCCTGAAAAGGCTAGCTCCGTTGGCACTAACCCTAGTACGAGCGCGATAACAAGCGCCACAAAAGCAATCAGATCATATCGCCAGCGGCCCCAGATAAGCAATGCAAAGACAACGCCGAAAAGCGAGAAAAGCAGAATTTGGTCCGTTGTCATGGTCATATTTCCGGAAAGTTACAAAGTTGAATTTTCACATTTTACGCGGAGCGGACTAACATTTCCGCCATCTTCTGATGGACAAGATTGATCGCTTTCAAGGGACGGATCATAACTTTAAAATCAACAATTCTACCGTCATCGCCCCACTGTATGAGATCAACCCCGTTGATAACAATACCGTCTATGGTTGTTGTGAATTCCAGAACCGCATCCTTCGGACCGACAATCTCGCGGACATATTCAAAATCATCGCCATTCAAAACCTGAAACGCCGCCATCAGATATTTGCCGGTAATACTTTTGCCATGCTGCGGCGTATGAACAACAGGACTGTGGAAGGTTGCGTCCTCATGCAAAAGAGCGTCAAGTTTTTGCGGGTCACTTTCCTTGATGCAGTCATGCCATGCTGCGACAGTGTTCTCTATCATGCCTCATCCTCATTTGCCGACAATACCGGTGATCCGGGCGGGACCATTTCAACACGAATATCGCGCTGTGGAAAGGGCACATTGATCCCCTCTTTCTTGAAAAGTTTCCAGACGCTCACCAGAACCTCACTCGTCACGTTGCGGCACCCATCTTCCGGGTCCGCAATCCAGAACCTGAGTTCAAGATCAATCGCACTATCGCCAAAACCGCGCATCAGACATTTCGGAGCCGGGTTGCTCAGCACGCGCGGCACTTCTGCTGCCGCACCTACGATCAGCTCGAGGGCTTTCGGAATATCTGTGTCATATGAAACCCCGATTGGCGCGCGCAGCCTTACATTCTTTGAGCTATAGGACCAGTTAATGACCTGCTGTGTGATCAGGTCTTCGTTGGGGATAAGAAATTCCATAGCATCGCGAGTTATGACGGAGGCATATCGAGCCCCCATCGTATTCACGCGACCATAAGTCTGCCCCACCTCAATCACATCGCCCGGCTTGATGCTCCGGTCAAGGAGTAAGATAATTCCACTAATCAGATTGGAAACGATTTTCTGCAGGCCGAACCCGATGCCGACACCAAGCGCGCCACTGAAGACGGCAAAAGCCGTAATATTAATGCCAGAGTTGGACAGGATGATCAAAACTGCCGCGGAGATGAGACCAACCCGTACCAATTTCGCTGTCAGAACCTGAACGGAAGGTGTAAGTGCAGTCGATTTATGGATCCGTGCCTCCAAAAACCGGGAGAGGCCGAAAGTGACCCAGAAAACGATGATCCCCGCCACTAACGCCTTGGCAACGCCGAGCATGGAAATGCGTGTTTCTCCGAGATTGAAGGCAAGATCTTCCAGAAATACCAATGTCGGGGTCAGGAGCCCCAGAATATTGAGCGCGGCGATCGTCCAGGCACAAAAGGCGACAAGACGGGCCCAGATTTTATTCTCGGCAAGGCTTGTGACCACATTTATAACGATCCATGCCACCAGCAGGGAGCAAATCGCACTTATGATATGGGACGGCGGCCCGACCCCTTGAAAAATAGCAAGAATGGCGAACTCAATTGCCAGCCAAATCAACGGCAAGGAAAGAGTTGCCAGAATCTCGAATATTTTAGTGAGTGGAGATCCATCCGGGAATCGGCCGCGAAGGCCTAGAAAACCCAACTGTAAGCGGTGGCGTGTAAAGTAAGCAAAGACAAGGCCGCCAACAACCGCGAGAAGCTGTGACAGGATATTCACGTCCGAGGCAAGAGCCGTTAAATGCGCCAAGCTCTGCTCAAAAAATTCGCGTATTTTTTCTGTGTCCATTATGAGTTAGCTTACTCTCTCGCAGACAGGAAGAAAACAACTATCCGATGGAGGAATTTACTGCAGAATATCATTCGATCAAAAGAGGTGCGGGAATTCCACTCCCTATGCTAGGGTGATCCCGAAGAAGAAAATCAATAAACTCTCATTGGCGGGAAAGGGCGCATCACTTGTCCTTTTTGAATTCACAACATAGCTCTGACGCACCGTATCTCGACAGCGGATACTCTTGGCTTCGTCTCTGCGTGTCGGTTCTGATCTCACTGGTCGGAAGCGCGGGTATGTGGGCGGTCGTCGTGGTTTTACCGGCAGTTCAGGATGAGTTCGGCATTGACCGCTCTGAAGCCTCAATCCCCTACACCACCACGATGATCGGTTTTGCTGTTGGCAATTTCATTTTTGGCCGATTGATCGACCGGTTTGGCATTGTGTTGCCAATGATTGCAGCATCTTTAATGCTCGGCGCAGGATTCACACTTGGGGCCATGGCGACTAACGTCTGGACCTTTGCCATTATTCAGGGCGTCTTTATCGGGATTGGTTCCGCGATCACTTTCGGGCCGCTGATTGCCGATATTTCCCACTGGTTTGAGCGGAACCGCGGTATTGCGGTCGCCGCCGCCGCGAGCGGAAATTATCTCGCCGGAACATTTTGGCCGCTTGTTCTAAAAGATATAATCGCTACGGATAGTTGGCGTGATGCCTATATGCTGGTCGCTATTGCCTCTCTCGCTGTGATGATACCCTTGGCCTTGTTGCTTCGCCGTCGCCTCCCTGCGCAAACAGTCGAGCTTTCATCTGCAAATATTACGCCGTCGACCAATAAATTCCGGACCGACATTTCTCCGCGAACCTTGCAAATCCTGCTATGCATTGCCGGCATAAGCTGCTGCGTTGCCATGTCCATGCCGCAGGTTCATATTGTCGCCTATTGCGCCGATCTTGGCTTTGGTGTGTCGGCAGGTGCGGAAATGCTTGCAATCATGCTCGCAGGTGGTATTGTCAGCCGACTGCTTTCCGGCTTTCTCGCGGATCACATCGGGGGGTCAGGACCGTCCTCCTCGGTTCCTTCCTGCAATGTCTCGCGCTGTTTCTTTACATACCCTTTAACGGCCTCGTCTCACTTTACGTCGTTTCACTGATTTTCGGGCTGTCGCAAGGCGGCATTGTTCCAAGCTATGCCATCATTGTGCGCGAGTATTTACCCGCAAGGGAGGCCGGCGAGCGGGTCGGATTAGTGATTATGATGACGGTTGTGGGCATGGCGCTCGGCGGCTGGATCTCGGGCGTTATCTATGACCTGACAGGCTCCTACCAAGCAGCATTTATTAACGGCATTGCCTGGAATATGCTAAATATGGGGATCATGGGGCTGCTGCTTTGGCGAACACGTCAGGCCAAAGCAGCGCGCGCCTGAAAGGGACAACTGACAAGGGTGGGAAAATGAAACTATCTGTAAGCCATGCGGAGGATGCAGAATTTTCCAGTGGCCTTCGCGGTTTTTTCGAATATCGCGACCTCGGAATTAAAGAGTCAACAGGTGGCAAGGTCGGTGCGCATGTCATCCGCGCCGTACCGGGCGAACATGCCGAAGGGGACAAACATACCCATAAACTTGAATTTCAGATGGTCTATATTTTGAAAGGATGGGTAAAATTTTGGTATGAAGGAACAGGTGAAGTAATTTTAAAGGCAGGCTCCTGCGTCCATCAACCGCCTGGAATAAAGCATCAGGAATTAGCACATTCGGACGATCTGGAATTAATTGAGATCATTCTCCCGGCTGATTTTGAAACCGTTGAGGTTGAGGAATGAATACTCCGCAAATTCCCAACCAAAGTCGTTGCTAACACCCCTTTGCCCCAGGACCAATCGCTTTGACATGGTTGAATTGAACCGCTATGTTTTTTCAACTGCTAATTAATGCTCATTGGAAAATGTTGCTATGTTGAAACCTCTCTCTGCATTTTCAGCGGTTTTACTAGGCGGCCTCCTGATAGCATCACCGGCACTGGCGGAAGAAGACCCGCTTTTAACTCTCGAAGACGCCCTTCATCTTGCCAAAACGCAGAATTTTCAGCTCAAGAATGCGGACCTGCAAATTAACGTCGTTGAGGAGCAAAAGAAAGCCGTTCAGTCCAAGCAGTTTCCACAGCTAAGTGCCCATGTGCGCGGTCTCCAGAATTTTGTCGATAATGAGTATACCTTCGAAGAAGGCTCCCTCGGTACGGTAGGCGGCAGTCCTGTCCCGTCCAGCAATGTCGCTATCGATACAACGAACGGCTTTACCACCCATTATTCACTAACGGCGACGCAACCGCTCGTCGGCCTTTATGAAATCGGTCTCAATGTCGACAAGCTCAAAACGCAGCAGGAAATTGCGCGACAGCAGTCTCGCCAGACGGAGCAATCCATTGCCCTTCAAGTCAAGCAAGTTTATTACCAGATCTTGAGCGAAGAGAGCGAGATTGAGGCAACTCAGTCCTCCGTCACCTTCAATGAGGAACTAGTTAAAATTCTGAAGGACAACGTTGCGCAGAAGACAGAGCTTGAATATCAACTCCTGAACGGAGAGGCGCAACTTGCCTCTTCTCGCCACGATCTCCTCACCCAGCAGAACGACCTTCTCACGAGCAAGCAACAGCTCAACACTTTGTTGGGCCGAGATATCTCCATACCGTTCCGTGTCACCCCAGCCAATGCAAACCCTTCCTTTTCCTACGATCCGGATCAAGCGGAAGAGCAGGCGCTGTCGCAGAGGCCGGAAACGCGGGAGGCGCGCCTTCAAGTCGAGGCGGCCGAGACAGAGCTTGAAATTCAGAAGAGCGGGTATCTGCCGGAAGTCAATCTTGTCGCAAGCTACGGTCGGGCGGAAAATACAACACTTCTGCCGGATGAAAGTCTCTATGTCGGGCTGCTCGCGAAATGGGATTTCTTCACATGGGGCGGAAACCAGAGCAATGTCGCTGGATCACGGTACGCCCTGCAGCAGGCGTTGAACTCTCTCCGTGATAATGAGGATCAGATACGCGCACAAGTCAACGCAAGCATTCGTAATCTTGAAGTGGCGAGATTGTTGGTTCCTGTTACCGAAATGGCTAAGAAGGCGGCGGAAGAAAAGCTCCGCGTAAGCCTCAATCAATATAAAGAGAAGACAATCTTACTAAGTGATTTGCTAGACGCCCAATCGCAACTGGAACAGGCAAATGACGATTATCATCAGGCGTTGCTAGGCGTTTGGAATGCCAGCGCCGAGCTGGAGCAGGCGTTGGGGGAAGAATAAATGTCACCAAGATTTTTCATCCTCTTCAGCTTGATGTTAGGCCTATCCGTCCTGACGGCTTGCGATTCAGAGGAAGCGTCAAAACCAGCCCCGCTACAGCCTGTTCGGGCGGAGACACTGTCACAGGACACTCGGCAGACCGATGTCCGCTACAGCGCCAACATAGAGGCGAATACCCAAGTCAACGTCGCCTTCAAGGTCACCGGCTATGTCACTGAATTGATGCAGGTAAAAGATAACACCGGCAAGGATCGCGCGATTCAGGCAGGCGATGTGGTGGAAAAGGGCGATATCCTCGCAACCGTAGATTCAAAAGATATTCGCGACAGCCTGACCCAGGCAAATAGTCAGGTCTCCGCCGCGCAATCGAACCTCAACAAAGGCAAGCAGGATTATGGCCGCGCAACAACGTTGTTTAAATCCGGCAGCATGACCGCCCCCGACTACGACAGCGCGAAACAGGAATATGAAAATGCTGTCGCGCAGTTGGAAAATGCCAAAGCCGCTCAGAAAATTGCCCGCAACAATGTGAATGATTTTGATCTAGCCGCGCCGCTGGATGGGGTGGTCCTACAACGCAACCTCGATATCGGATCGCTCGCCAACCCGCAAACGGTCGCCTTTGTTATAGCCGACACCAAAACGGTCAAAGCAGTTTTCGGAGTACCGGACAATACGGTCCAGTCACTCAAAATTGGGGATACACAGAATCTGGTCACCCAATCTTTCCCCGATAAAGTATTCACTGGCAATATTTCCGAGATTGCCCCGTCCGCCGATACCAATAGCCGGGTATTCAATGTCAAGATCGATATCGATAACAAGGACAACCTTCTCAAGGTTGGCATGATTGCGTCACTTAGTCTGCCAAAGGAAACCGCAAATGAGCATCAGGGACCGCTGCTTCCCCTTTCTGCGGTTGTGCGTTCCAAAACAAATGCTGACGGATATGCTGTTTTCGTCCTTAAATCTGAAGGCAACAAATTTACAGCCCAGCTGACAGACGTCGACCTCGGCGACGTGCACGGCAACAAAATTATCGTCTTGGGCGGGCTTGAGGCCGATGCACAAGTGGTTGTCAGTGGTGCGTCCTTCCTTCGTGATGGCCAGCAAGTGGCCGTTATTCCGTGATTGCATTTGTTGAAGATATGGGGGAACGTCGCCGGTGAAAGATATTACGGAAACCCATAACACCGCACGTTATTTCACCGAGAACCGGCATATCTCCTGGGTCCTGCTCCTTGCTGTGTTCATGTGGGGAATATATGGCTATCTCTCCATGCCAAAAGCGAAGGATCCTGCCATTCAGGTGCGCGTTGCCTCTGTTATTACGAGTTGGCCTGGCGCGGATGCAACAAAGATTGAACAGCTCGTCACCCGACCAATTGAACAACAGATCGCCCTCAGTTCAACGCTACATCCGGTCGGCCCGACGAAATTTGCCGTTAAATCTCTAACTTTACCAAATCTATCCATCGTTCAGATCCAGCTGGAGGAGACGCTGGACGATACAAAATCTGCTTTCAATGAAATTGATCTCAACCTGAAGGCCCTTGGTTTGCCGGACGGGGCTGGCCCCATACAGTTTAACGACGGGTTTGGGGACACGGCGGCGATCCTGATGACGATTGCCAGCCCGACTGAAAATCCGGTAGAAATCTCTCTCCGCGCAAGGGACATTGAGGCCGCGATCAAAACAGCCCGATCGAACGCTGCGGGTGATGGATCAAAGCGCCGATCCTTGATTGTCGTAATGCCACGGGATATTGCCCTGACGACACCCGGCAGAAATATGGATCTGTTCAAGGACTATCTTGTTAAGGACGGCGTCGCCTCGGCCATCATTTCCATGGAAGGTGCTGGGTTTATCGGCCTTGATCTTTCAACAAGCCTTTCAGATGCTGACCTGAAAAAAGAACTCAGAGATTTCCTTCACACCAAACTCGCGCAGGTTAGTTTTCATGAGGACGCCTGGCCAGCCATTGTTATCGATGATCCGGCAAAAACAAACGACATCTTACAGGCTTCTCCCGGCGGAAAATACAGCTATCGGGAACTCGATGATTTTTCCAACCTGATCATTCGCAATCTGCAGACCATCCCGCTCGTGACCGTCGTCAATACGTCCGGAGTCGTGGATGAGAGGATATTTCTTGAGTATTCGCAAGATCTTCTCGCGTCCTACGGGCTGACGCCGGGAGATGTGTCGGGGGCGATCAGCGCGCGCAACAGCGATATTTCCGGCGGGGAGTTTTACGCCAGCGGCTCCAGCGTACTTGTAGAACCGGTTGGAAAATATACCAGCCCGGATCAAATCGGCGGCACCGCGTTCACGACCTCCCCATCGGGGGCGCCCGTATATCTTCGGGATATAGGAGACGTCGTGCCCGGATATCAATCCCCCCGGAATTCCTCAATTACTACAACTGGCGAGATGAGAACGGCAGATGGAAACGCGGCAAGGCCATCTCCCTTGCCATTCAGATGCGTGATGGCGGCCAGATCGGCAAGTTTGGTGAGGCCGTGGACACCATCCTGAAAGAAGTACGACCGCATCTTCCAGACGATCTGGTGGTTGAACGTATTTCGAACCAGCCGTCCCAAGTCGCGGAAAATATAGATTTGTTCATGACTGCCTTGATAGAGGCGATTGTCCTTGTCGTGGTCATATCCTTAGTTGGTTTTTGGGAATGGCGGTCGGCCCTTTTGATGATGATATCAATCCCGATCACGCTGGCCATGACATTCGGGATTATCGATACGCTGGGTATCCAGCTCCAACAAGTCTCAATCGCGACTTTGATTATTGCTCTTGGCCTTCTGGTAGATGACCCGGTAGTTGCTGGCGATGCAATAAAACGCGGACTTGCTGCGGGGCAACCCAGAACCCTCGCCGCCTGGCTTGGACCGACCAAGCTGGCTCATGCGATTATGTTCGCCACCATCACCAATGTGGTCGCCTATCTTCCCTTTTTGCTGCTCTCTGGGAATACCGGCGAATTTCTGTACAGCTTACCGATTGTGATGACGACCGCGCTTGTATGCTCCCGGTTGGTTTCGATGAGTTTTCTTCCCTTCCTAGGATACTATCTTCTCAGGGCCCAAAACAAACCCGAATTAACAATAGAGGAGCGGCGGGAGCGCGGGTTCAGCGGGCTTTATTTCCGTGTAGGCAGCTTCCTGATCAATCACCGTAAAAAAGCCCTTCTCGTTTCCTTTGCCTTTATTGCCCTGATCATCCCTTTGAGCAAAACACTGAAAACATCCTTCTTTCCGGATGATGTCCAATATCTATTCTATGCCGATGTCACCCTTCGCAATAATGCGAATATCCACGAAACACAAAAGGTTGTTGAAAACGCCGTGCAGATCATCAAGGGCGTTGCAACTCAGTTCGGCGCGAGCCTCGGACCGGAGGGTAGCGGCGACCCTCTGGAATCCATCGCAAGCTTTATCGGTGGCGGTGCGCCACGTTTCTGGTTTTCCGTAACACCTCAACTGCATCAACGCAATTACGCCCAACTTGTCATGAGGGTGAACAACAAGGACCTGACAGCAGAACTTATTCCGTATTTGCAGCATGCCTTAAGTGCAAAAATACCAGAAGCCATCATTGACGTACGACAGTTACAGACGAACCCTGTTCCTTATCCGATAGAAATCCGGTTGGCCGCTAAATCCGCGGTCCAATCGGATGGCCCTGAGTCAGAAGCTGAGATTGCCACCCTACGAGAGCTTGCAGGCGGTGTTCTCGAGATTCTCGCGAAGGCACCAAACGCGGCACGGCCCCGTGAAGACTGGGGCGGAGAGTCCTTAAGGCTTCGCATCGAAATAGATCCCGATCGCGCCTTTCTTGCTGGCGTCACAAACCAGAATATTGCGGCATCCTCTTCCGCTGGTCTAAACGGCAATCAAGTAACTACGCTGCAACAGGGAGACAAGAATATTCCCGTTGTCTCAATACTAAAACCGTCTGAGCGGGCACAGCTTTCAGACCTTGAAAACCTTTATGTATTTGCCACCACGAGTAACAATAAAATCCCACTTGGCCAGATCGCGTCAGTTGAGTATCAGCTTCATACTGAGCGCATCCGCCGCGAAGAGCATTTCCGTACGGTAAACGTCCGCACTTTCCCATTGGCCGGCGTGCTACCCTCCGAAGTGATGACGGTAATCAAGGATGATCTTGCCGCGTTCAAAGAAAAACTTCCGCCCGGATTCACTATGGAGATTACGGGAGAGCAGGCAAATGCACAGCACGGCTTCCAGCAACTCGCCAAAGTCATGGCAATATCCATCGGCCTCATTTTTGTGGCTCTTGTCTTCCAGTTTAAAAATGCCGTCAAGCCGCTGGTGGTTTTGGCGGCTGTGCCTTATGGCATCATTGGCGCGCTCATCGCTCTCGCTGTAACCAACAGTCCATTCGGATTCATGGCCTTTCTTGGTATCGTCGCCCTTATCGGCGTGATCGTCAGCCATATCATCGTGCTATTCGATTTTATCGAAGAAATGCACGAGAAGGGTGAGCCTTTGCGATTAGCTTTGCTCGATGCGGGGATAGTCCGTCTCCGCCCTGTTCTTATTACCGTCGGCGCCACCGTCTTCGGACTTGGTCCTCTCGCGCTCCATGGCGGCCCCCTCTGGCAGCCGCTTTGCTACGCACAGATCGGCGGACTAACCATTGCAACCTTCACAACACTGCTGCTGGTGCCTGTGATTTATTCCATTTTTGTCCTCGATCTGAAGGCCATCAAATGGGAAGAACGCGCCGAGCCTGCGATCGCCTAAAGCAAAAGCATGACAAATCAGGTCTTCTCAGATTATAGTCTGCGACAAAAAGAGCGGAGAGCATTTTCCCGCCCCCAGAAAAGATGCTCATAGTTTAAGGAACGAGTTAAGTTGAATAGTTTTTTTGGCGCCATTGTCAGCCTGGTTTTGATGATATCCTTCACCAGCACCCTGCAGGCGGCAGAGATCATGCGCTGCAGTCATCCGCTTCCGCCGAATAACCATATTGCCAAAGTCATCGACCAATGGGCAGCGGAAATTGAAACCTTGTCAGAAAATGACATCGATGTGCAGATCAATGGCGCGAACAGTCTTGTAAAGGCGACACGAAATGCTGCCGCTGTCCGTGCCGGAGAGTTGGAATGCGCCTTTTCTGGCAATAGCCAATGGAGAGAGAGCCTTCCGTTGATGGATATAACGCTTGAGCCTTTTGCCCTGCGTAATATGGATATTCTGAAAAAATGGAGAGGCTCTCCCGCTGCTAATTTGCTGGAACAGAATATAGCAGACACAGGCTTGACCAACGTAACCTGGCTTTTCACAACATGGCGTACCGCAATCACTTCTAAGGGACGGCATATCATCACGCCATCGGACTTTAAAGACCTCAGAATTCAGGGTTTGGGCCCGATCTCAAACGCGGCGTTCGAGGCATTGGGCGCGCGCCCTGTCGACATGTCTGACAAACAGACGTATGACGCCCTAAAAAGCAGCAATCTGGATGCCGGACTAACAAACGTATCATCGGCTCTGTCTTCACGCTATTACGAGGTTCAAGATCACGTAACCATCCTGCCGCTATTCACCCTTTTCTATAACGGTTATGTTAACACCACATGGTACAACGCCTTGCCCGAGAAGAATAAACAAGCAATAAAGGACGCCAGCGCGAAAGCGGCGATCTGGGCAATCGAGGCGAGCGAAATTTCAGCAGCCGCAGCACCAAAGCTGCTGGAAGATGAGGACATGCAAGTTTATATTGCAACTGAGCCAGAAATCGAGACGTTGAAAAACATCATGCGCCCCGCGTTTAACAAGAAATACCGAGCTGTAACGGGTAAGTCAGGTTCTGAACTGATAACTTTCGTCAATGAGATGTAAATACTACCAGTAAATGATCCAGTTTATATAAAATTTACCGTATTTTGAGAAATCCTTAACGAACCACCGAGTAATTTATCGTTAGATTACAAATCGACATCATAGAGTAAGCGGATCGGGAGAGACAGGATGAGCGAAGATATTTGGTCGCGCCTGACTGAATATTATGAGAGGGTGAAGAAAACCTCCCTCGTCGAGCGCTTCGACCAGGAGCCCGCGCGCTTTCAAAATTTCTCAATTTCCCTCGATGATATGCTGCTCGATTACTCGAAGACGAGCCTCGATGAAACCGCCCGGGAATTGGTGCTGGAACTGGCCCGAATACAAGGCTTGGAAAACAAGCGCGACGCCATGTTCAAGGGAGAGTGCGTCAACCTTACGGAAAACCGTGCTGCTCTCCATACGGCCCTTCGAAACCGAAGCGATGAGTCGATCTTCGTTGAAAATGTGGATGTAATGCCGGGCGTCAATGCAACGCTGAAAAAGATGGCGGAATTCGCGGATGGTATCCGCACTGGAGCTATCTCGGCGCATGACGGCGCAGCTTTTACGGATGTTGTCAACATTGGCATTGGCGGATCGGACCTTGGCCCAACGATGGTGACCCGTGCACTTTCTCCCTACCACGACGGCCCCAGGATGCATTTCATATCAAACGTCGATGGTGCCGAGATCTCGGATTTACTCGCCCTCCTTGATCCAAAACGCACGTTATTCATCATTGCGTCGAAAACCTTCACCACCATAGAGACAATGACGAATGCGGCGACTGCCAAAAAATGGCTGTCGGATGCAATAGGTGAAAACACAGCAGAGCATTTCGCGGCGGTTTCAACTGCACTTAAAAGGACTACTGACTTTTGTATTCCTACCGATCGAGTCTTTGGTTTTGAAGATTGGGTAGGCGGACGCTACTCGGTTTGGGGCCCTATCGGGCTCCCCCTGATGATTGCAATCGGCCCAGAGAAGTTCGTCGAATTTCTGGAAGGTGGGCATGAGATGGACCTGCATTTTCGGACCGCACCACTGGATAAAAATATGCCCGTCATGCTGGGCCTTATTGGTATCTGGCACAATAACGTCTGCGGTTATGAAAGCCGTGCGGTCCTTCCCTATGATCAGCGGCTCGAACGCCTGCCTGCTTATTTGCAACAGCTGGATATGGAGAGCAATGGCAAAGCTATAGCGCTTGATGGAGAGGTTGTCGACGGACATACCGGACCTATCGTTTGGGGTGAGCCCGGAACGAACGGACAGCATGCCTTTTATCAACTCCTTCATCAGGGAAGCCGGGTAATTCCATGCGAATTTCTGGTGGCGGCGCAATCTCACGAAGAAAATTTACAACAGCATCACCAGCTTTTGCTCGCCAGTTGCCTTGCGCAGTCGGAAGCTCTCATGCGCGGGCGCACCGTTAACGAAGTCACAGAAAAACTCATCGTTAGGGGACCATCCGGGGAAGAGCTGGATTTAACCGCGCATAAGGCCTTCCCAGGAAACCGGCCGTCCACTACCCTGATCTACCGGAAGCTGACACCCCGCACTTTGGGCAAAATAATTGCTCTATATGAGCATCGCGTTTTTGTGGAAGGGGTCATCTGGGGTATCAACAGTTTCGATCAATGGGGTGTTGAACTCGGCAAGGAACTAGCAGCCTGCCTTCTTCCGCATATTGGCTCGGACGTCGAATGCGGGGAGAAAGACGGCTCCACAATAGGTCTTCTTAAAACCATTGCGCGGCTACGCCAAGAATAGCTCCTAATCCAAAAGATGGCATGACGCCATATGACCATCGCCCTGGTCTTTCAATTCCGGCGCAACGCTATGGCATTTCTCGATCGCAACCGGGCAACGCCCTGCAAAACGACACCCGGTCGGTAAATTAATCGGGCTCGGCGGGTCACCCGTCAAGGGCACCCGTTTTTCACTTCCGTCGCGCGGGCGCGCTTTTGGCACGGCGGCGAGGAGCGACTTGGTATAAGGATGCTGCGGATTGGAGAAAAGCGAGATACGATCCGCTTGCTCAACGATCTGACCGAGATACATCACCGCGACATGATCACATAGATGCTGAACCACGCCGAGATCATGGCTGATAAACAGATAAGTCAGGCCCAGATCTTCCTGCAACTTCCGCATCAAGTTCAGGATCTGCGCTTGCACCGCCACATCGAGGGCAGACACTGGTTCATCGCAGACAATCAGCTCCGGCTTTGTGGCAAGTGCCCGGGCAAGGCCAACTCGCTGCCGCTGTCCACCTGAAAACTGATGAGGGAAAAGCCGCACCAGTTCTGGGCGCAGCCCAACCTGAACAAAGAGATCATGAACCATCTGATCCCGATCCTCTTCCGCGCCAATATCCATAAGATCGAGCGGTTCACGGACAATGTCTCCAACCCGTCGGCGCGGATCGAGCGACGAATATGGGTCTTGAAACACCATTTGCACCTTCCGCCGTGCCTCGCGAAGGCCCTCTTTTTCAAGCGAGCTAATCTCGACATCGCCAATTCTGACCGTGCCAGCAGTGATTGGAACGAGCCGCAACACGGCGAGCGCCGTTGTGGTTTTCCCTGATCCACTTTCCCCTACGATACCGAGAGTTTGCCCCTTCGGAACGGAAAAACTAACGCCATCAACAGCATGGACGATCTGCGCCTTGCGAAATAGCTTCTTGCCGCCGAAATGAACTTTCAGGTCCTGTACTTCCAGGAGAGGGCTATCACTCATACTGCCACCACATATTTCACATTATAGCAGGCAACAGAATGTGTCTTATCGACGGCTTCAATGTGCGGGCGCTCCTCCTCACAGATTGGTGTTTTATATGGACAGCGCGGCGCAAAGGCACATCCCTTGCCCAACTCGGTGAGAGAAGGAACAACGCCCTTAATCTCACTCAAGTATGGCCGGTCCTTAGTCGGATTCTCCTCCAGATGAGGGACGCAGGCAATCAGGCCGCGGGTATAGGGGTGCTGCGGATTTGCGAGAATATCCTCTGTCTTGCCGGTCTCGATTATATGCCCGGCATACATGACCGCAACGCGATCGGCTAGTTCGGCAATTGCACCCATATCATGGGTAATCATGATAATAGCAGTACCTGTTTCACGCTGCAGATCTTTCAAGAGATCAAATATCTGCGCCTGCACTGTCACATCCAGCGCCGTCGTCGGCTCATCCGCGATTAGAATGCGGGGCCGGCAGGAAAGCGCCATGGCAATCATCACCCGTTGCCGCATGCCGCCCGAGAGCTCATGCGGATAGGACTTCGCCCTGATTTCCGGCTCCGGAATGCCGACCTTTGTCAGCATCTCAACAGCACGCGCCCATGCATCAGCCTTCGAAATATCCTCATGCAAGAGAACGCATTCCGCAATCTGGTCACCGACACGGAATACCGGGTTGAGGGAGGTCATCGGTTCCTGGAAAATCATTGAGATGATACCACCGCGCACCTGCCGCATCCGCGCGGTTGATGCCTGCACCAAATCTTCCCCGTCCAGCGATATAGAGCCGTTTGTAATCTTCCCGGGCGGACTCGGGACAAGCCCCATGATGGAAAGCGCCGTCATGCTTTTCCCGCAACCAGATTCACCGACGATGCCGAGGATTTCCCCGCTTTCCAGCTCTAGGGATATTTCGTTGAGGACCCGCGCATTGCCAGCGCGGGTTTTAAAGTCAACGACCAGATCTTTAATCGAGAGAATAGCAGACATCAACGCTCCCTCAACTTTGGATTAAAGGCATCATTGAGACCATCGCCAACAAGGCTAAACCCAAGCACCGTCAAAAAAATCATAAAACCTGGGAAAGTCACAACCCACCACCCGTCGAGTATATATTCGCGGCCAGACCCGATCATCAGACCCCAACTGAAGACATTCGGATCACCAAGCCCTAGAAAGCTAAGTCCCGCCTCAAACAGAATTGCAATACCTACTGTCAAGGTTGCCGCCACGATCAGCGGTGCCAATGCGTTAGGCAGAATAACACGCCAGATTATCCGTCTGTTCCGCGCGCCGATGGATCGGGCCGCATTGACATATTCCAGGTTGCGAATGCGTAAAAACTCCGCACGTGTCAGGCGAGCTGTCGTTGGCCAACTGACTATACCGATCGCGAGAGAGACAACATAGATTGTCGGCGTGAAGAGAGTGACCAGCACCATCGCAAAAAGCAAGGCCGGCAATACCTGAAAAAATTCTGTGACCCGCATCAGAAATTCATCCACGATACCCCGGTAAAATCCGGCAAAGGCGCCAACAAGAATGCCAATCGTGATCGTGATAATACCGGCGACTAGCCCAACGAATAACGTTGCTGGGCCCCCATTGATCAACCCGGCCAGAATATCCCGACCCAAATAGTCGGTTCCCAAGGGTGCCCGCTCGGACTCGCCCGGCGGCGTAAGCGGTGCCCATACAATCTCGAACGGATCAACCGGGTAGAATAAGGGTCCGGCAAATGTGAATAGAATCACGGCAATCAGAATAATAATCCCGAGCATACCTGCCCAGCTTTGGCGAAAAGCGCGAATTGCTTCCCGCCAAGGGCTTTGGCTTTGAATGATATCCTGACTGTTTTCAACTGTTGTCATATTACCCACCCGTCCGAATGCGTGGATCGACAAGCCGATAGACAAAATCTGTTATCAGATTTGCAACGATCACCAAAAGGGAAGAGAAAAACAATATGCCGAGAATGGTCGGGTAGTCACGGGCAAGAATTGAATCGAATGCGAGCGTACCCAGCCCTGGCCAACTGAAAACTGTCTCCACCAGAACCGCGCCGGAAATAATGCTGCCAAACTGGAGCCCTGCGATCGTGACCACCGGCAACACTGCATTGCGAAGGGCGTGATGGCCATAGACCTTGACTTCCGCAACCCCCTTGGCCCGTGCTGTGCGGATATAGTCCGACCCTAAAATCTCCAGCATACTAGCCCGGGTCAGGCGCGCATATTGTGCGAGATATACGATCCCAAGCGTAAGCGATGGCAAGACGAGGTGATAGAGAATATCGACGACCCGCCCGAAAAAACCGCCACTCTTGGTGATGTCATACATATTGGCGATAGGAAATATCGGATAAATCCAGGCGAACAGAATGACCAACATCATACCGGTCCAGAAAATCGGCGCAGAATAGCCGATCACGGAGACAAGCGTGACCAGACCACTCACAATTCCCTTGGGTTTATGGGAAGCGAGCACGCCAAGGAAAGTTCCTACGAATACTGCAAATAACAAAGCAGTCGCCACGAGAAGAATGGTCGGTCCTGCACGACTTACAACGAGATCAAGCACCGGGGCATTGTAAAAAAAGGACTGCCCTAAATCGCCCTGCAACGCCCGGGACAAATAAACGCCGAGCTGAACATAGACCGGTTTATCAAGGCCATATGTCTTTCGGATGTCGGCCAACATTTCTTCAGTGGCACCGCCCATCTCCCCGGCGATAACATCCGCAGGGTCCCCCGGCGCCATATGGATCAGGAGGAAATTCAGAACCAGCACCGCCAGAATGAGCAAAAAGGCATGCAACAAGCGGCGGGCGACCAAAAGCGTCATAGTCATGACCGGTAGGTCTCCCGCCGTATATCGATAATCTGACGCAGCATATTACTTGATGTAAACCTCATCGAGTGGTGACATTGCGCCCCAAATCGTTATCGGCGGATTGCCGATTTCTTTGCTATAGGCTGTATGATACGGCAGTACATTTATGAAAGCGAGAGGTGCATCGTCTACAATAATTTCCTGCGCCTTCTTATAAAGTGCAATACGCTTCGCCTGATCAAGCTCCGACCCTGCTTCATTCAGGAGCTTGTCGACTTCCTCGTTACAATAGCTCTGTGTATTGGACCAGATCACGCCCTTCTTGATGTTATCGCAAAGGTAAGTACGGTGAACCCCGATGACCGGATCAGCCCAGTTGAAGACGATATCCATGCTCATATCAAAATCGTGGCCGCCGACACGCTTCGCCCATGTCGGAAAATCAGGTGACGCCCGAAGTTCCACGTCGATACCGACTTTCTTAAGCTGAGACTTCAAATATTCCGCCACATTTTTCTGCAACTCAGCCGAGCCGGGAATGTAGTCAATCGTCAGCTTGAAACGCATATCGCCGTCGCCACGCGAGAAGCCTGCCTCATCAAGCATGGCGTTAGCCTTATCAAGGTCAAGGTCATACTTATTCACGCCAGCCGCATAGAATGGACTACCTGGCACGACCGGTCCAGTTGCCGCCTTGGATTGCCCACCGAGCAGCGCATTGATGATAAAATCACGATCCATCGCGTAGGCAATTGCCTGACGGACCCGCTTATCTTTTAAATACTGATTGTTGAAATTGAAAGCGAGCCAGTTCATTGGGCCAACAGCCTCATATCCCTTGTCGGTGACAACCAGACCATCATTCTTTTTCAACCGCGCGATATCTTTGGTTGGCGCAAGGAAAGGGTACATATTGATTTCACCCTTATCAATGGCCAGCGCAAGACTGGTTAAGTCTTTATAATTCTTAATAATAATCTTATCGAGATATGGCCGCCCCTCGATAAAATAATCGGGATTCTTTTCAAGAATGATATATTCGCCGGGCTTAAATTCGACGAATTTAAACGGACCCGATCCGACAGGCGCATTGTTCGCCGGATGGCTCTTGGCATCTTGCCCGTCACCGTAAATATGTTTTGGAATGATCGGCAACAGCGCGCTCGACATCGCGAGAAGTGCAGCCGGATGCGGTTTTTCGAAGTTGATCACCGCGGTTAAAGGATCTGGCGTATCCACACCCGTCACCGGGGCAAACATTGATTTAAAGGGATGATTGTCCTTAACCGTCTGCAGCGAGAAGGCCACATCCTCAGAGGTGATTGGTTTACCGTCATGGAATTTTGCATTCGCGCGGAGCTTCAAAGTAATGCTCTTTCCATCATCGGAAATGCTCCAGCTTTCAGCCAGATAGGGTTGCGGCTCCCAATTTTCATCGAAACGCAGCGGTGTTGCAAAAATCTGCGTGCCTGGGACCGCCGTCGCGATACCCGATTGGACCGCAGGATTGAGATGGCGCGCCTTCTGCGTTGTTCCCAGAACCAACGTTCCGCCACTTTTAGGCTCATCCGCTTGGGTAAATGATGCGGCGCCGACGGTCATAAGCATCGCCGTTGCAGCCGCAATAATTCCTGTTTTCCTCATCCTGCCTCCTGTGATTTATGAGATTTTCTCAGCTTTTTCACTATAATCAGGCTAGTTCAGCGACTTTCTTTCGTAAAATATATTTTTATGCTGGTATTAGTACATTTTTCCGATGATCTTTTCCTGCTCGCCCCTCAGGCAAGACGGCCCTGTTGAAGGCGCCGCTATCCCGCAATCTGATACATGTATCAATGACGACTTGATCGACTTTGCTTAAATGCGCATCAACGCGATGAATGATACCATATTCTACGCTGCGATATCCCGGCGCGAGAGGGATTCGCACCAGATCACCAACCGTATATTGTTGTTTCTGCAAAGGCCTGAGGTTGAATATTGAGTAACCAAGGCCAGCCGCCACCATACTTCTCACCATTTCCGATGATTGTGACGAATAGGCGACATGCGGTGTCAGGTTATTCTGACCAAAGAGGCCAAACATATAGTCCCGCGTTTCATCCAGATCGAGAAGCACCATTGGCTCACCGCAAATATCCTCCAGCGATAGTTGCCGCCGCCGCGAGAGTGGGTGGCTATGAGGAAGGACTATATGCGGCGGGGCAACGAACATTGACACGAAATTGATACTGGACGGCAGATTGGCACTTACTCCGATTGCCAGGTCAATCTTACTATCAACAACATGGCGCATATTCCGGGAAATATCCCCTTCCGTAAAATGGATCGAGATACCCGGATGATTATCAGCCACGGATTTTGTAATCAATGGAAGGATAATGGGAGCGGCGGGAGTGAAACACCCCATACGTACCGCGCCGTTTATTGCATTCGCCTGCTCATCTATTGCTTCTTCGAAGGAACGATGCGCCTTGAGCAACTGGCGCGCATTGGAGAGGAACACATGGCCGAATTGTGTGGCACTTATTCCTTTTGAAGGAAGCCTGGTAAACAATTTTTTGTCGGTCTGGATTTCGATAGCATCAATTGCGGAGGAAATGGACGAGGCGGATATATTCAACGCCTTTGCCGCCCCGGTAATCGACCGGTGCTGTGCCGCAATATCTATATAGTTTAGCTGCTTTAAGGTATAACGCATCCATTCCTCAGATTTTTATAATAATACCCGCGAAATAAACTATTTTTCAGAGGTTAAAGAGCGGCTTACAATCTGTCTACAAAAAAGCGAAAAAGAGAGGACCCTGATCTTGTCGGCAATCACAGTATTCAGCGCGAAGAAAATTATCACCATGAACCCCGCCCGCCCAAATGCCACTCATGTCGCGGTACGCGATGGGCGCGTGCTGGCAACCGGAACGATTGACGAGATTGCTGGCTGGGGCGACTACACGCTTGATGACAGCTTTGCTAACAAAGTGATTATGCCGGGCTTTGTCGAAGGCCACTGCCATTTAATGGCCGGCGGAATCTGGCGCTACACTTATGTTGGTTATCAGGATCGCGTTGATCCCGACGGTAAACTTTGGCCAGGTGTCAAAACACTAGAAGAAGTCCTTACGCGGCTGAAGGAAGCCGAGATGGAGCTCGGCCCGGATGATGCCCTCGTCGCCTGGGGGTTCGATCCTATTTTCCTGATGGACCGACGGCTCGACAAGAACGACCTTGATAACGTCAGCCCCTCCCGCCCGATCGCGGTTGTCCATTCGAACTTTCATCTTTTAACTGTGAATTCCGCATCGCTCAGCCTTGCTAATTATGTCGCCGATATGGATGTTGATGGAATTGCCCTTGGCCCCGACGGGTCACCTAATGGGGAACTGCAGGAAATGGCCGCAATGTTTCCCATTATGAGGCGCCTAGGCATTGATTTGCGAGAGTTGGGGCGCACAGAAAGAAGTCTTGTCGATTTTGGCAAGGTCTGTAATCGCGTAGGCGTCACCACTGCCGCCGACCTGATCAACGACCTTCCTGACGAAGATGTCGCACAGATGAAAACTATTACGGATGGGTCCGATTATCCGATCCGCTTGATGTCCCTGCTAAACGGTATTTCCCAACCCGCCGACGAGACACGAGAACGAGCGCTTGAGTTAAAAGGAAAAAGCACCGAAAAGCTTCGCCTCGGTGCCGTGAAAATCATTACTGATGGATCAATCCAGGGATTTACAGCGCGGCTGCGCTGGCCCTATCACTATAACGGTGCGCCAAACGGCATCTGGAATATCGCCCCGGAACAGCTGAATGTCCTTGTCAGTGTCCTCAATGAAGCCGGCGTCCAGATGCATATTCACACCAACGGCGACGAAGCAATCGAAGTCGCGCTGGACGCGTTGGAGCAGGCAAAGATCAAGAAAAACCGCCCTGATCTCCTCCATGTTCTGCAGCATTGCCAGATGGCGGACCGAGCACAATTTCGCAAGATGAAGCGCTTGGGCGTGGCCGCCAATCTATTCTCAAATCACATATATTATTTCGGCGACAAACATTACGAATTGACCATCGGGCCGGACAGGGCGCTCCGCATGGACGCTTGTCAGTCGGCAATCGATTTTGGTGTCCCTTTCGCCATCCACTCTGATGCACCAGTAACTCCTATGGCCCCGTTATTTACCGCATGGTGCGCCGTTAACCGGTTAACAGAAAGCGGAAAGCTTCTCGGTGAGTATGAGCGAATTAGTGTTGATGAAGCATTGCAGGCGATCACCCTTGGTGCGGCAACCACGCTTCATATGGACCATGAGGTCGGCTCCATTGAGACGGGCAAATGGGCGGACTTTGCCATTCTCGAAAATGACCCTGAAACCATCGGTGCGGAAAATCTGAAGGATGTCGGCATATGGGGTACTGTCCTCGCGGGAGAAAAGCATAAAATCCCATGAAGATACGGAGAGAACCGCTGCCCATGACTGTTCTCGCAGGATTTTTGGGATCGGGGAAAACAACTTTGGTCAACCATCTTCTGCGACAAGCGGATGGGCCGCGCATCATGGTACTTGTCAATGATTTTGGCGACCTCCCTATTGATGAGGATTTGATAGCCGCAAAGGATGGGGACACCCTCACCCTCGCCAATGGCTGCGCCTGCTGTTCCATGGGTGCTGGTCTCTATAAAGCTTTTTCAACCGCTCTCGATTATGAGCCTACGCCAGATCATCTCCTGATCGAAGCGAGCGGCGTGGCAGAGCCAAAACGGATCGCCAATTTCGCAAGGGCGGAGCCAGACCTCACGCTGAACGGGATTGTAACGATGGTTGACGCGCTGAATTTTCAGACAACGCGTGAAGATCAGAGACTTTCAGAAATAGTTGAGGCACAAATCAGCAGTGCCCATATACTACTGCTTAATAAATGCGACCTCGCCCAACAGCAAAATATAGACATATGTGCAGAGATCTTGCGCCACGTCAATGAGACCGCACCGATTATCAAAATTACGCATGGTGCCTTGTCAGGTGATATTTTCTTCGGCGAAGGAAGGAGCATCGACCGACTTTCCGAGACTTCCAACGACTCGCATTCTCACACCCATGAGACGGACTTTTCAAGATGGTCCGTCGCCACAGATTCGGAAATCAACAAGGCCACCCTGAAAGAGGTACTCAATCATCTTCCCCCCTCTATTCTGCGCGTCAAAGGTATATTTCGCGCTACGGGAGAAAGTAACCTGTGGGTCGCTCACAAAGCTGGCACACATATAGATATTTCCCCGCTGTCCATGAACTCATCATTCTCCGGGAGAACCGGATTCGTTGCAATTGGCACCAAAAGCCCGGACTTCTACAATATTCTGGATGCAGCGTTTCATTCCTTAAAGTAATGCTGCAAAACAGCAAATCTGGTAATTCCATCACAAGGGTAACAATCTTTTTTACCGATATGTTTACGAATTGCTCCGCGAATGAAACAATGACGCCCTAGTAATTGCCTTAAAATCTGCGAGGGGGCTCAATGCGGCGACTATCTGGTACTCTTCTATTAGCCTTTATGGCGACAATTCTAATACTAATCATGACGTCCATGAGCTTTGCACAATCGGCCTCGGGCGGGGAACCGCCCGCGCCTGCAGTGCTGGTGGCAAAGGTCGAGGAGAAGAATATTGCCGATCAATTTGTCTTCTATGGCCGGGTTGAGGCAACAGCACGCGTTCAGATTAATGCGCGCATAGAGGGCTACCTTGCCGAAGTTGCCTTTGTAGAAGGGAGTACAGTCAAGGAAGGTCAGCTTCTTTTCAAGATTGAAAAGAGCATCTATGAAGCGAATGTCGCGCAGGCCCGAGCCAATTTGGCAAGCGCCGTCGCCGCTTCTAAACTTGCGAAACTGGACTATGAAAGATCCAAGGAGTTGGTCGCCCGCAAGACGGTCTCCCAGGCACAGCTTGATAAGGATTTGGCACAATATGAGGAAGCTCAAGCAAATGTCGCCGCGCAAAAGGCTCAGCTTTCCCTTGCCGAAATCGATTTGGGATATACGGAAATCCGGGCCCCGATTGATGGACGGATTGGCAAGGCGAACGAAACCAAAGGATCTCTTGTCGGACCATCGGGCACGTCTTTAGCACTTCTAGTCGCGCAAGATCCCATCCATGTGGCATGGCCGGTCCCGGATCGGCTATTTCTGGAAGTCAGCAAGAGCCAGCGCAACAGATCGGATGTAAACGTCAAACTGAAACTCGCGGATGGAACAATTTACGATCAAACAGGAAGGATTATTTATGCCGATCCCAGTGCCAACGAAACGACGAATACAATTACAGTCCGCGCCGAGTTTTCAAATCCAAAGATGCTCCTTGTAGATCAACAGCTAGTTAGCGTCATTATTGAGAACAAGGAGACGCAAAAGCATCTCGTCATCCCGCAGGACGCCCTTCTTCTTGACCAGCAGGGTCCTTATGTTTTTGTCGTGAGCTCTGATAACAAAGTCGAGGTACAGCGTATCACTACCGGCGCCCAACAAGGCCTTTCTCTTATTGTGACAAAGGGCCTCGAACTGGGAGATCGTGTCATAGTCGCTGGTCAACAAAAGGTCCGAAGTGGCATCACCGTTACCCCTAAACTCGCCGACCAAAGCGAGGGTAACTGATGATCTTCGACTTTTTTATTCGCCGCCCAAAATTCGCGATGGTGATTTCAACCGTGCTTGTGCTCGCGGGAATTCTCTCGATGTTTGTCATCCCGGTATCCCAATACCCGGATATCACTCCGCCAACGGTTCAGGTTACCACCACCTATTCCGGTGCCAGTTCCCGGGTGGTAGCAGACTCAGTTGCTCAGCCGATCGAAAGCGCCGTTAACGGCGTCGACAACATGATTTATATGTCGTCGGGATCCAACTCTGATGGCAGCTACGCGCTAACCGTCTCGTTTGATGTGGGCACGAACCCCGACCTTGCCACAGTGAACACACAAACCCGCGTGAGCCAGGCACTGTCATCCCTCCCCGACACTGTGCAGCAAAATGGCGTGACGGTGCAAAAGCGATCCAATTCAATCTTGCAAATTTTTGGCTTCTATTCCGACGATACCAGCCTGGATCAGCTGTTTATCAGCAACTACCTGACCATTAATGTTCTGGATCAATTAAAGCGCCTGCCGGGGGTTGGCGATGCACAAATTCTTGGCGCCTCTTCATATGCGATGAGAATATGGATAGACAATCCTACATTGATGTCCAATCTGAAGCTCACAAATCAGGATATTATCTCGGCGATCCAGAACCAGAATATCCAGGCCCCCGCCGGACGGATCGGTGCGCCCCCAATATCAGATGAACAGAGCTTACAACTGACCGTCAACACCAAAGGGCGGCTTTCCAGTGTGGAAGAGTTTGAGAATATTATCCTGCGCGCCCAAGATGATGGATCGATTATCCGCATCAAGGATGTCGCCCGCGTAGAACTGGGTGCCCAGAATGCTCAGCAACAGCTGAAACTTAACGGCTCCCCGGCTGCAGGTGTTGCAATCTATCTTTCTCCCGGAGCCAATGCCGTGATCACGGCCAATTCGATAGAAGAGAAAATTGCCGAACTTGCCGAGAGATTTCCTGCCAGCATGGAGTATCATAAGTTTGTCGACAGTGCCGAGTTTGTCGATGATATGATCTTTAAGGTCGTTGAGACCCTGATCGAGGCCTTTGTCCTCGTCGCCATCGTGGTGTTTGTCTTTCTCGGCCGTTTTCGAGCGACTCTTATTCCGCTTTTTGCCGTACCTGTTGCCATTATTGGTGCCATTGCTGTCATCTATGCAATAGGCTACACAGCAAATATTATCTCCCTCCTCGCCCTGGTTCTTGCAATTGGTATTGTCGTTGATGACGCCATCATTGTTGTTGAGAATGTCGAACGAGTGATGGAGGAAGAGCCAAACCTCTCCCCTGCCAAGGCAGCGCATAAGGCGATGACGGAAATCGCCGGGTCCATTATCGCCATTACGTTTGTACTATTGGCCGTATTTATTCCGATCGCTGTGCTCCCCGGTTCTTCAGGTGTTTTGTTCCGGCAATTTGCCATTGCGATTTCCGCTGCGATGGTTATTTCTGCCATTAATGCGCTAACTTTATCACCCGCTCTATGCGCATTATTCCTGCGCCCGGGCAAGCCGGTCGTCTTTATGCGCCCGATTACGTCCTTGATTAATCGTATTGGCGACGGTTACGCCGGCCTGATCAAGAAGCTCGTTCGAGTTGCCGCGCTCAGTATTGCCGCCGCAATCGGTATTGGGCTCCTCACGGGTTATGGCATCACCAACACGCCGGCAGGATTCGTTCCGGAAGAAGACAAGGGCTACGTTATGATCGTCTTCCAGCTTCCAGCAGGCGCCTCCTTCAATCGCACCGTGAAAGTAGCGGATAGAACAGTAGAAGCCCTAAAAGGCGACCCCGCCGTTCGAATGATTGGCCAAGTAGCTGGCCTAGATCTTTTGAGCAACAGCAATGCCTCCAATGCCGGGGTTGTCTTTCTCAATCTCAAACCCTATTCAGAGCGTAAATCACCGAATCTGAGCGCGACGGCCGTATTACAGCGCGCCTTGCCAAAGCTGGCCGGCATTGCTGAAGCCGCGTTTATCCCGCTTAATCCTCCCGCCATTGATGGCCTCGGAAATGCCGGTGGTTTTCAGTATATGCTCCAGGCTCTGCAAGGACAAAAGCCGTCTGAAATGGGTGCTGTCCTTCGCAATGTTTTGGTTGAAGCCAATCAGGATTCCAATATCGCCAGCGCCTTTTCAACATTCGAGGCAAACACTCCGCAAGTCTCCCTTGATATTGATCGGGACAAAGCGAAAACGCTTGGGGTCGAAATTTCCGATGTATTCAACGCCTTGCAAAGCCAGCTAGGCGGATACTATGTCAACGATTTCAATCTGTTTGGCAGAACTTGGACAGTATATGTACAGGGCAGCGAAGAATTCCGCGCAAAGATTGAGGATATTTACGACATACAAGTTCGTAATTCGTCGGGAGAGATGGTGCCCATTTCCAGCTTCGCAGAAGCAAGCCTCGATAGCGGTCCGCGCCAAATCACCCGGTATAATAATTATGAAACGGCTGCAGTATTCGGGAATCCGGCGCCCGGCGCAGGGATCGGTGTCGCCATGGCGGATATGGATAAAATCTCGACAAATGAATTACCGAGCGGTTATGCCTATGAATGGACCGGCCTCGCCCTGCAGCAGGTGGAAGCCGCAGGTAAAACTCCGCTCGTTATTGGTCTCGCCTTCGTTTTTGCCTATCTTTTTCTTGTCGCGCTGTACGAAAGCTGGAGTATTCCACTGGCCATTCTGTCTTCCGTCGTCGTTGCCGTCTTTGGCGCGATTGCTGGCATTCGGATTGCAGGTCTCTCCTTCGACCTATATGCGCAAATCGGAATTGTTGTCTTAATCGCTCTGGCAGCAAAGAACGCCATTCTGATCAATACCTTTGCGCTCGAGCAACGAAATATTGGCAAGCCTCTCGCGGAGTCCGCAGCTGATGGCGCACGGTTGCGGTTCCGTCCGGTCATGATGACAAGCTTTGCCTTTATCATGGGGCTGGTGCCGCTGGTCATTGCCTCCGGTGCCGGTGCCGGGGCGATGGTGGCACTTGGCGTTCCAGTATTTTCGGGAATGCTCGCCGCGGCGACACTTGGTATGTTACTAATCCCTATGCTATATGTCGCCTTCCAGTGGATGCGCGAGAAAGCAGGCTGGAGACCCGTCGTCGAAAGATAGGAAAACCCATTGACCGCCGAAAAATCCGACACAGCAACTGATCCTGTATGCGGTATGAAAGTCGCGCCCGGCACAGGCAAGCCGAGCCATCTCTACAATACCGAGATCTATCATTTCTGCTCGCAAAAATGCCACGATAAGTTCGTGGTAGATCCCTATTTCTATATAAACGGCAGTCATAAGACGCAGCAGAAAGCAGCAACGAAAGCAACAGAATATACTTGCCCGATGCACCCGGAAATCATTCAGGACCACCCCGGAGACTGTCCGAAGTGCGGTATGGCGCTTGAACCTATGGGCGCCCCTAGCGCGGATGAAAGCCCGAACGAGGAATTGATTGATTTCACGCGTCGCTTCTGGGTAAGCGTAGCACTTGCCCTGCCACTTCTTGTCCTGACAATGGGAGAGATGGTCGGACTTCCCTTTGAAAGATGGATCGGGGCAAAACTCTCAACCTGGCTCCAACTGGCACTGGCAACGCCCGTTGTCCTGTGGGCCGCGATCCCCTTCTTCAAGCGTGGATGGTCATCAATCGTCAATCGCAGCCCCAATATGTGGACACTGATTATGCTTGGCGTGACGGCCGCCTATGGCTTTAGCGTCATCGCAACATTGTTCCCCAGCAATTTCCCCCCTCCTTTCAAACGGACGGTGGCGTTGTTCCGGTGTACTTTGAAGCGGCGGCGGTGATCATTGCCCTGATCTTCCTGGGTCAGGTGCTGGAGCTTCGCGCACGGGAGCAGACCGGCTCCGCGATCAAGGCGCTTCTCAATCTTGCCCCAAAGTCCGCTCGGCGGATCAATTCGGACGGGTCGGAATATGATGTTCCGCTCGAAAATATCCTTGAAGGGGACAAGCTGCGTGTGAGGCCGGGTGATAGTATTCCTGTGGACGGCGTCGTGGTGGAAGGTCATTCCTCCGTTGATGAAAGCATGATCAGCGGGGAACCCGTAGCTATTGAGAAGAACGAAGGAGACAACCTCACCGGCGGAACAATGAATGGCACCGGATCATTTGTTATGGAAGCCAAACTCGTTGGTGCGGATACCATGCTCTCGAAAATCGTCGAGATGGTTGCCTCCGCCCAGCGATCCCGTGCGCCCATTCAAGGAATGGCGGACAGGGTTGCGGCTTGGTTCGTGCCAAGCGTCGTCATCATCGCCGTTATCGCTTTTGTCATCTGGTCGGCATTCGGCCCCTCCCCTGCAATGATCCATGCGATTGTTGCCGCAGTCTCTGTGCTGATCATTGCTTGCCCCTGTGCGCTCGGTCTCGCGACGCCTATGTCGATTATGACGGCAACAGGACGGGGTGCCGGTGCGGGTGTGCTCATCCGCGATGCAGAAGCGCTGGAACGGTTTGCCGGTGTTGAAATGCTTGTGGTCGATAAAACCGGCACCCTGACGGAGGGGCGCCCGAAAATTACCGATATCATTAGCGTTGAAGAGCAGGGAGAGGATACACTTCTTGCCATCGCTGCCGGACTAGAAAAAGGATCAGAGCATCCACTTGCAGAAGCAATCGTATCTGGCGCAGAGGAGCGCGGGCTCACCATCCCCATGGCCTCCGACTTTAATGCCATTACCGGTAAAGGAGTTGAGGGACGTATAAACGGGCAAATCGTGACACTCGGAAATCGGGCCATGATAGATCAGCAAAAGCTCGATCTTTCTACGATAGAGGCACATGCCGCAGAGCTTCAAAACGAAGGCAAGACAGTGATGTATGTTACCCGTGATGCCGCTCTTGTGGGAATTGTCGCTGTCGCCGACCCGATCAAGGAAACAACGCAAGAAGCAATCGATGCCCTGCACAAACTCGGTATCAGGATCATCATGGCGACGGGCGATAATGAACGCACAGCAAAGGCCGTCGCCGCTCGTCTTGGGATTGATGAGATCCTCGCAGATGCACTGCCAGAAGATAAAAAGACTTTGATCGAAGATCTCCAAAGCAAAGGCCTTCATGTCGCCATGGCGGGAGATGGCGTTAATGATGCCCCTGCCCTGGCCACCGCTGATGTTGGCATCGCCATGGGCACTGGCGCAGATGTGGCGATGGAAAGTGCCGGTATTACGCTAGTCAAGGGAGACCTCACTGGCATTGTCCGCGCGCGCAAACTGGCGGTAGGAACTCTCCGAAATATCAAACAAAACCTGTTCTTCGCGTTTGCCTACAACGGATTGGGGATTCCGATTGCAGCAGGTATTCTCTACCCTTTCACTGGTACGCTGCTTTCCCCAATGATTGCCGCCGCCGCGATGAGCTTGTCCTCGGTTTCGGTAATCTCCAATGCGTTGCGCTTACGCGCGATTAAATTGAATTAGCGCCAGGTATCGATCTCGCTTCCCTACTTGATTTGCTCATTGACGTCCCTATAGTGCGAAAGAACATTGGTACAGGTAATTTTAGGAGCGCAAGATGAGCGAGAATATGCCACCAAAGCTTGAGGAAATGAGGTCGCTTATAGCTGCTGAAATGGCAAAGCATTGGAAAACGTTTCTTTTTCAGGGACTCCTCATCAGCTTGCTCGGAGCTGTCGCCATCCTCGTACCGCAAGTAGCAACATTGGTCGTTGATCTGTTCATCGGTTGGATCCTAATTTTCGGCGGCGTCATCAGGGCCTTAACGCTGTTTCGATCACGCAGCCTTCCCGGGACGATCTGGTCCGTTCTCGCATCTGTGCTTGCTATTGTCCTTGGACTCCTGCTGGTTTTCAAACCGGCGGAGGGTGTCATGACCCTGACCATGGTGATGGTCGCATTCTTTATCATTCAGGGTGTTTTCTCTATCCTGCTGGCGTTTCAATTCCGGGCCCATATACGGAGTTGGGGCTGGACGCTGCTAAGCGGCGTTGTCGACCTCGTTCTAGCCTATTTAATCTCACGCGGCTGGCCTGACACGGCAAGCTGGGCCATTGGGCTGCTGGTCGGCATCAATATGCTGTTCGCCGGGATGGCGCTTATCTTCACGGCTTTCGCTGCCCGTAACGGCGCACCGGATTAGCGGACGCCTCTTAGGTTGTCGCCGCAATAAAGTCAGGGACAATTCCGGACTGTTTGATCAATTTCGGGATGTCCATACCCTTGTGAAGCCCATGTCCTGTGACCAGCACCGTGCGAACGCCGGCTGCCGCGCCACCGAGTATATCGGTATGCAGCGTATCGCCAACCATGGCGATACGCCCGCGATCGGTTCCTTTAAGTTCCGCCTCCAGCACTCGGTCAAATACGTTCAAAAAGGGTTTACCGTAAAATTGCGGGGCAATGCCTATTTGTTCGGCTATTTCATGGGTAAAAAATCCGGGCTCCAATGACAATCCCCCTTCTCGCGGGGCAACAAGGTCCGGATTACCAACAAGCAGCGGCCGTGGGTTTAATTGAAGAGAGTTTTGTAAAAGGCTTTGCTGCTTTGCTGTCCAATCCGCCGAACTCAGAAAAAGAAACGCATTCGCCTTCTCATAGTCAGATGGATCCTCACCGAGCAAATGAGTGATGCGAGGAAGCTCCGCCAGACCTGATTGAGCCGTTGCAGCGATGCCCCAGACATAGTCCTTCGGGTATAAATCAAGGGCGGTGATTGCCGCATCGCGGCTTGAAATGATCTGCTCCTTCTCCAGTGCGAAACCAAAACTCCGATATTTCTCAAGTGCCTTTGTCGCGTCATAGGTGGCGCTGTTGGTCAGCACGAAAACCTGTTTACCGAGACGTGCAAAAGCCTCAAGCCGTTCAGCCGCCCCCGGTATCGCACTTTCCCCAACATTCAACACCCCGAAAGCATCAAGCAGGAAAACATCAATTTCATCAACGAGCGCCTCTAGATTTTCGATCGCGGCACTCTCAGCCGGAAACTGCGCGGTCGGAAGGCGCGCCCGGACAGCTTCATAGCGTTCAAATACTTCCGTTGCGGTGAGGGTTGGAAAGAGCATTTTAGACAACGGCTTCCATTAGGGACAAATGATCAATAAGATATGCTTTACTAACTCGCACAATAACCCGTAAAGTTTATAAAAATAAGAAAAAGGGAGATACATGTGAACGATCTTGATTTCACAGGAAAAACAGCACTCATCGTCGGCGGATCCAGCGGGATTGGCAATGGTATCGCCCATGCGTTAAAAGATCGCGGGGCGGACGTCTTTGTCTGGGGCACCCGGTCCAGCGCAACCGACTATGACGGCGCGGAAGGGTCGGACCTTACTAGTCTGCACTATGAACAGATGGATGTCAGTGATTATAAGGCCATAGCTGACTACAAGCCGGCGTTTGAAAAACTCGATATGCTGATCCTGTCGCAGGGCATTGTCGTCTATAACCGCGGCGAATTTGAAATGCCAGGTTGGTTGAAGGTAATCGATACAAATCTCAACAGCCTGATGGCCTGTGCCTCAAAATTTCAGGGCATGCTGAAGGAAGCAAACGGCTCCCTGGTGATCATCAGTTCAACGGCCGGGTACCACGCAACAAAAGGAAATCCCGCCTATAACGCCTCCAAGACGGGTGCAATTGGATTAACTCGCACCTTAGGGCAGGCTTGGGCAGGTGACGGTATTCGCGTGAATGGAGTTGCCCCGGGGCTCGTGGATACCAAACTGACCAAGGTAACGACGGACAACCCGAAACGCCGTGATGCGGCAATCTCAACAATCCCGCAAGGGCGCCTCGGCACACCGGATGACATCGCGGGCGCGGTACTCTATCTCGTGTCACCCCTAGCAAGCTATGTGGTTGGCCAAACGATCGTCGTCGATGGCGGACTTATTCTCTAATTTCGACAAACCAGCATAATAAAGGAAAAACGGATGGCGAGACTTTCAAAGCTCAGCCGGTCAATTGCCGGAAAGACCGCGCTGATAACGGGTGCAGCAAGCGGCATGGGCCGGGCGACAGCGCATCTCTTTGCCGATGAAGGCGCAAATGTTGCCGTTACCGACCTCACTGAAGAAGGTGTTCAGAAGGTTGTCGATGAAATTCGAGGCGCGGGCGGCTCTGCCGAAGGGTGGGTTCTAGACGTTGCCAACAAAGAACAAATTGGAACGGTTGTAAAGTCGGTTGCAGATCATTTCGGCGCACTTGATATTCTGATCAACAACGCCGGTTTTTCTCGCCACATGTCGGTTGAGGATGAAGGTTTCGACGAAAATTGGCAACGGCATATGGATGTCCTGCTAACGGCACATGTGCGTCTGGTTCGGGCAGCTCTGCCCTACCTTAAAGTCTCAGGCGAGGGCCGGATCGTTAATATCGCCTCAACCGAAGGTCTTGGCGCTACGCCCGAAATTGCACAATACACTTCCGCTAAACATGGGGTCATCGGGCTCACCCGATCCCTCGCAGTAGAGCTGCCGAAATATGGCATCACGGCCAATTGTATCTGTCCCGGTGCCATCCATACCGGCATCACCGCGCGCATTAAGGATGAACATAAGGAGATTTTCTCCCGGCGGCGCATCCCGCTGAAGCGGTACGGTGAGCCAGAGGAAGTTGCTCATGCGACCTTGAGTCTTGTTCTACCCGCATCTTCCTACATCAATGGGGTTGCATTGCCGGTGGATGCGGGCCTCACGATCAAAAATGCATAGTAACAGATGAGAACTCCCTTAGATTTGTCAGTCTTCGGGCGCTTTCTCCTCTCGCTGTGGGAGCAGGTCTTCACGCGTTAATGGCCCAGCAACATAGAGCAGGATTACAGCAAGGGACGCCATTTACCACTTCACTATACGTTTTTTCGTATCTAGTGCGCGTCCCTGCATTTAATCATACGAAGGGGTGTATATTCAATAACCACTTCACCATTTTGGTTTATTATATGGTTACGTGTCCGAACCAGCCCGCGCGTTCTCTTTGAAGTAAGCCGCGCTTCGATCACTTCACATTCCACATGAATTGTATCACCGGCAAAGACCGGCCCGCGTATATCAAGTTCCATATTCAAGAAGGCAAGCCCCGTATGTTGCATCGTTGACTGAACGAGCAGACCTTCGGCAATTGTATAGGCGAGCGCCCCCGGCACAACTCGGCCCTTTATGTCCGAATGCTCCTTCAGATACTCCGTATCTATGAACAGAACTTCCGTCATGCCTGTGACATTGATGAAATTAACAATATCAACCTCTGTCACCGTTCGGCCAATTGTCTTAAACTGTCGGCCCAGCGGCAATTCCTCAAAATGCAGCCCTAGTCCAACGATTTCCATTTTCTTCTCCTTTTTATTATTGGGATCATAATTTCAATTATGTGTCGTTCAATCCATTGACGGTTTCGCTACAACAAGCAGAATGCCAGTTAAAAAAACAATTATTGCCATCAGACTATATGCTTGCCAATAATGCGCAACGTCGCCCACGATCAGGCCAAAAATCGTCGGTAGAATAAGCACGCCGGCGAACATGGCGCTCGATCCCAAGGCGGTTGCCTCTGTCCGGTATTGTCCACCAAATGTTGCAAATGCCCCATAGGCTATACCGGTAAAACCACTGGCCGTCGCCCCCGCCGCAACCGCAACAAGAAGCACGGACCAGATCGACCAGTTTTCTGATATTTGCCCCGCCGCAATTGCAGTCACCCCCATGACAAGGCCCAGCAAACCAAGCAATCTGATGGAAGATATATAACGGTCTGCCAACCAACCCCAGACCGGGCGACTGGTGACACCAGCAATTTGATAAAGCGCCAGCACTTGCCCGGCAACGATCAAATCGAGATCCGTTCTGCTGGTAAGGTGCAGCGCCATGAAGCCGATAAAACAAAGCTGAACACCCGCATAGGAAAAGCTTGCGAGCGCGAGCAGACGCATCAGAGCACTATCGCGCAAGAGATAAAGCGGGCGCCAAAGTTCGCCCCGAAACAATCGATGCGACGTGTTTCTATTCTTGTCCCAGCTTTTGCGGTATAGCTGAAACATCAGGATGAGAAGGGCTGCCGGAAGAATCTGTGCCCAGAATGCTATTCGCCAGCCGAATTTAACCGCAAGTATCGGCAATAACAAAGCGCCGATGACGCCCCCCAAAGGCACGCCAATTTGCCGGATTGAAAAGACGAGATTTAGAACCTTTGGGTTCGTGCGCGGGATCAGAAGATGTGTCGAGACTGGCGCCGTCGCCCCATATCCAATGCCAAGCACAACAGCACAGAGCGCCAACGCATTCATGCCGCCGGATCCTGCAATAGAAAGCATGGCAACAACCCCCAGCATCACAAACTGCGCGACACGTACCGCCCCGAATTTCTGGATAAAGTCCGGCGACAAAAGAGCTGAAAAAATGCCAATCCCATAAACCGTAGAAACAAAAAAACCGATGAGATGCCCGTCAACGCCTAGGTCCTCAGCGATCTTCGGCGCGAGCGTGGGAGCCGAAAAAGCCGCCATCGTTGCAAGAGTCTGCATCGCGATTGTAAGAATTAAGGGTCCGTAAGGGATGCCTACGGCATGGCCCTCACTAACGGTTGGCGCGCCGTCGCGGTCGGACGACATCATGTCCTAACTTCCGTCTTTCCACGATCCCTTCGAGCGGGCTAGATACTCCTGGGTCTCTGGCTGTTCAATCAACATCTTGCCCCATTTAGCACAGATTTTTGCAAGCCGTTCCGGCTGTACGCCAAGTTGCGCCATGGCTACCCCGCCGTTCACAGATTCACGATAGTCAGAAATAAGCCCGTCTTTTAGCTCAAAACGGCTCATGCCATCGATAACAACCTGTTTTCCCTCAAACTCCGGCACTGTCGAGGTGAAGCTGGAAAGTGACCAGGCATAGGCGAGATTGCCTTCGCACATGGGGTCGAACATTTCCCAGCGATAATCCTCTCCTGCATCGCGATGAAACTGATCTGACATCATGTGAGCAATTTCTGCGCGGCCCTGATGATCCCCGTAGATATAGTCGTGATAGACACCATTTTCGGTGAAACAGGCTGCGAAGGCCTCTCCATCGCCAGCTTCTGCGGCGGCGGAGAAGCGTTTGAGCAATTCCTTGAATTTAGCGGTATTCATTCATTGCTCCTTTTCAAACAGATTATCAATCAGGCGGCGTTGACCAATTTTTTCAAGGCGGCCTTTGATGATATCTTCCGCCTCACTCATCATCCGGTCAATGAGCTCCTTGCAGGTCGGGTTATCGTGGATGAGACCGGCAACCATGCCACAGCTCCAAGCGCCGACACCGACGTCACCGTCTTGCATGACTTTAGGATAAACACCACCGACAAGATCGACGATATCCTCGATCTTGGTGTTTGATCCCTTTTGCCGTTCTATTTCGAGAACTTTTTCCACGGCGTCGTTGTTTAGAACGCGCTCGGTATTTCGAAGCGGCCGCATGATAAGCTTTGTATCCAGTTCGCTCGCGGCGATGATAGCATCCTTCACATTCTGATGAATAGGCGCCTCTTTCGTCACCATGAATCGGGTGCCCATATTGATCCCGTCCGCACCCAACGCCAGTGCGGCGACAAGCTGCTGTGCATTGCCCATTCCGCCGGACGCCACGAACGGAACTTCCAGCTCTTCTGCGGCGCGTGGCAGCAGGATCATGTTTGGGATATCGTCTTCGCCCGGATGTCCTCCGCATTCGAAACCGTCGACGCTGACGGCGTCACAGCCAATCTTCTGTGCCTTCAAAGAGTGACGAACGGAAGTGCATTTATGAATAACTTTGATGCCAGCATCCTTCAAGGCGGGCATATAGGCTTCCGGGCTGCGCCCTGCGGTTTCAACAATCTTCACACCGCCTTTGACGATAGCGTCGATATATTCGGGATACGGTGGCGCCGCGAAGGTCGGCAAAAATGTCAGGTTTACACCGAAAGGCTTGTCTGTCATATCCTTGCATCGCGCAATCTCATTCGCAAGGTCAGCTGGAGTTTTCTGGGTCAGACCCGTAATAATACCAAGACCACCCGCGTTAGAAACGGCGGCAGCAAGTTCAGCGAGACCAACAAAATGCATTCCCCCCTGAATAATTGGATGCTCAATACCAAAGAGTTCGGTGATTCTAGTTTTCATGAATGGCTCCGGTTCATTGTTGTTTTTTATTCTTTATAGGAAGCGATGTCTCATTCTGCAACAGCGAGACGAAAAACGCTATCCTTATGGCTATCAATTTAACGGTCTATGCGCACAATTGGCAAACAACAAATGCCTTTTGATCATAAATCATCAAGCTGCACCAGCTCGAACAAGAATTGATTCAAAATCGATATCACCAGGTAAGGTACCATAGGCTCCGGACCAGTAGTCACCCAAACGCGACGCGCAGAACGCATCCGAAACCGCCGCAGGAGCGTGCTGAACAAGAAGCGCCCCTTGCCAGGCCACCGCCATCATCTCCGTGACCCGGCGGGCGCGGCTTTCAAGATTACTGGTATCCGAAACCTCTGCGTTCAGGCGAGCCATATAGCGATCAAGCAGATGATTGCCACCTCTGGCCAGCTCAATTTCCGCAAAAAACGCGGGTAGTGCGCTCGCATCCTTATAAAGGGCACGCAGAACATCAAGGCAAATCACATTGCCCGATCCTTCCCAGATGCTGTTGACAGGTGCCTCCCGATAGAGCCGCGGCAGGATGCTTTCTTCAATATATCCAGGGCCACCATGACATTCCATCGCCTCATAGACATGCCCCGGCGTCCGCTTGCAAATCCAGTATTTTCCAATCGCCGTCCCGATACGCGCAAGGGCCGCCTCTACGGGATCCGTCTCCCCTGCCCCGATAGCGCGACCAAGGCGCAGGAAGAGCGTTGTCGCGGCCTCCGACTCCAGTGCGAGATCGGCTAGCACATTCTGCATCAAAGGCTGCTGGATCAATTTCTTCTGAAAGGCAGAGCGATAACTTGCATGGTGAATTGCTTGGGTCAGCGCCTGACGCATCAGGGCAGCCGAACCAACGGCACAATAATAGCGGGTCCCCTGCACCATCTCGATGATAGTGCGAACACCGCGCCCCTCCTCACCCAACATCAGCCCCCAGGCATCGACGAATTCCATCTCGCTGGATGCGTTGGACTTATTTCCAAGCTTATCCTTCAACCGTTGGAGAAAAAGGCCATTGCGCGTGCCGTCTGGCCGCCATCGTGGGAGCAGAAAACAGCAGAGGCCGTTCTCCGTATAAGCGAGGGAAAGAAAAGCATCCGACATCGGGGCGGAGCAGAAAAATTTATGGCCTGTCAATATATAGGGCGCACCGGGACCGGTGCGCTCACCCGCCGGACGCGCTTTCGTCGAATTTGCCCGCACATCGGAGCCGCCCTGCTTCTCCGTCATGAACATCCCCATAGTGATGCTTTTCTTCTCACTTGCCGGAATATCGCGCGGATCATACTCCTTCGCGAGCAGACGGGGTATCCACTCCTCCGCGATTTCCGGCGTGGCCCTTAGTGCAGGCACGACAGCATAGCTCATCGCCATCGGGCATAGCGCCCCGCCCTCAATCTGATTGAGAAGGTAAGAAAGCGCGCCATGAGCCACATGATTGCCATCCCGAGGGTTATTCCAGGCGAAACTCGGTACGTCATGCGCAATCGCAAGATCCATCAGACTGTGGTAGGCGGGATGGAAAGTTACCTGATTGATCCGCATACCGTTGCGGTCGAAAGCCTTCATTTCAGGCGGATACCGGTTCGCCTGGTTAGCCCATTCAAGCGTCTCTTCCGATCCCGCCTTCATCGCGAAATCAATGACTGTCCGCTCAGCCCAACCACCCCCCTCTCGAAGTAACCCTTCCTGCAGGGGCAGGTCTTTTCCATAAAGATCCTGATCTCCCAGAATGGGCGGTACATTTGTTACCTCATGAGTTGGCAGGTCGGAAATCGGACTGCGGACAGTCATAACGAAACTCCTTTCTTAGGAAAGCCAAATGCTCCTCATTATATGGTGCAAGATATCATTCCTGCCAAACCACTTCATGACGTAGCGTATAGGGTCCGAGTTTCTCCGCGATCTGGCCGCCAAGTGTTGCCTTGTCTCCTCCGGTGACTGTAATCGTCGCCACGCTACCATGCACAGGGTGATTATCGACATTGACCGCAATAGAGACACCTTTGCCGTTGAGCGTTTCAAGCTCGGCTGTGAAAATCTTCACCGCTGCGTCATTGCGCAAGGTTGGCTTGAATATCTTTCCAACACCCGTAAGCGGCATTTCGTCAATTATTGTCAGGTCTGCAGGATTAGCCGCACGCTCCGGGATTCTTTCACGGGCAAAATCCTTAAGTTCATCCGGTGTTGCAGTCGCATCCGGTTTTAGTTGGACATAAGCCACTGGAATCTCGCCTGCATAGTTATCTGGCCGACCAACCGCCGCCGCAAGTTCTACAGCCGGATGCTCATGCAGCGCCTCCTCTATGATGGAAGGGTCGATATTATGTCCGCTCCGGATAATGATATCCTTTGCACGCCCGGTGAGCCAGATATAGCCTTCGGCGTCAATGCGCCCCAAATCACCGGAACGGAGCCAGCCATCCGCCGTAAAAGCAGTTGCGTTATAATCAGACTGTACGTAGCCCGGCGTTACACAGACGCCCTTCATGATAATCTCACCAATTTCCTCCGGCTCCGCAAATCGGGTGATGTTCCCGCTTTCATCAATATGAGCAGCCTCAACTTCGACAAAGGGGAAACGAAGGCCCACAGAGCCAAAGCGCACTTCACCGTTTTGTGGCTGCATGGTGGTAAAGCAGGTCACTTCGGTCATGCCGTACCCTTCAAGCATTGGCACCCCGGAAAGATCACTGATCGCTTTCAAAACCTCGACAGGGGCAGCAGAACCGCCGGTCAGACCCGCACGGAGAGAACTGATATCAGCATCGCCAATCGGAACATTCAGAAGTGCGGACATCATCGTCGGCACACCGCCAAGAACTGTGACCCCGTATTTTTCGACAAGTCGCCAGTAGTTGCCAATGATTAGTGGATCACGAAATCCTTGTGGACTGCTAATCACTAAGGTTGCGCCATTTATCATGGGCACCAATCCAACGACTATTGAACCACTGATATGAAACATCGGAAGTCCTGCCAGCAGGCAATCCGCCTCCGAATAACCAAGGCCAAATCCGCTCATCGCGATTTGGGAGAGCTGCATCCTGTTTGTATGCGGTGCGAGTTTTGGAACACCGGTCGTCCCGCCTGTATGATAATAGCCGATGACATCGTCCAGCGCGTCATTGCGCGGGCCGTTTATGGCACTTGCGTCCTGCTTGGCGATCATCTCATCATACGGGAAGATTTTCTTCCCGTCGCATTCCGCGCCGCCGCCAAGGACATAGACAGCCTTGAGATTTGGCATCCGCTCTATGACATAGGCGGCCTTCTCCCAGAGTTCCGGACTTAATGCCTGTCCCGTTGCGATCAGGATTGTGGCGTTAGCCGCTTCTGCAATGCCAAGGATATGCTCGGGCTCCAGCAGAGGATTAACAGCATTTACTGTGCCGACTGCTTCTGCGCCAAGCATCGTGAAATAGGCTTGTGGGCATAGCGGGATGAGGTAGGTTACAGTCTCTCCTTTTACGAGACCCGCAGAGAGGAAGAGATTGGCAGTTTGATTGACCTTAGCAAGCAAATCACGATAGGTGATTTCCCGGCCATCGCCCATCGGATCCCCGGGCGGCAATGTGATCAGAGCTGGCTTATCTCCATATTGCTCAACCGCCGCGCAAAATACGTCGTACACATTTTGGTGCGGAACCCATTCTTCAATAGGCGTTTTCTCAAATTTTTCGACATCCGCAAGGCTGGCAAATGGCAAGTTGAACTTGCTGATGGTTTTCACCATTCTTTTTCTCCCATAGTCATCTGTTAGTATTATTATTATGAGGATGTTGTTTCATCCTTCTGTTGACAGTCATGATGCCATATACAAGGTAGGATACAATCAAAAATTGAAGCGAATAAATGGCAAGGTTAAGATGTTAATATGAAAACATTTTCCCAGTTAAACGCATTGACGATCGGTTCTGCAACGATTGATGTCATCGCTTCGGTTGACGATCAGGATATCGAACGGATGACAATGCATAACGCCACCTCATCTTTTCTACTGCTTGAGGAAGGGCGGAAGATAGATGTGAGTTCTATCAAGTCTTCGGTTGGCGGCGGCGGAACCAATTCAGCGGTCGCTCTCGCGCGGCTCGGCTATCAGACAACGGCTCTTGTGCGGGTTGGGAATGATCTCGAAGGCAAAAAAATTCAGGAAATTCTATCCATGGAACAGATCAATACTGATCTGGTGATCAAGGACAGCGCACTTCCCACAGGTCAAGCGATTATGGTCATGTCTCATGTCCGCAATCCCACCATCTTTACGAACCGTGGCGCCAACATCGCCTTCTGCGAGGATGAGATTGATCCGGCACTTTTTAAGGGCCAGAACCTTGTTTATATTGCCAGCCTGTCTGGCAACTCCGCCGCATGCCTGACAAAAATTGCTCGTCTTGCCAAGGAGGCGGGCGCCTTTGTCGCCACCAATCCCGGCATCCGCCAAATTACTTACTGGTCCGGTGATATTGTTGAATCGCTTTCCCATATTGACCTGCTTTCTATCAATGCGGTGGAGGCGGAACAGCTCGCGCTCACCCTGTTGCCTAAGGGACAGGCAATGGCTGACACTAAATCTTCTGGAGAGGGGCCTGTTTTGCTGGAAAAAGGCTTGGGTGGACGAACATTCGAGAGTTTTGTTCAGGAAGTGTGCAAGATCGGCCCCAAAATTGTCCTTGTTACCAATGGAGCGGAGGGTGCATATGTAGGAACGCCGGACGGCATTCGCTTTCATCCTGCGGGAAAATCCGAGGTCAGCAATACGGCAGGTGCTGGCGATGCATTTGCCACAACTTTCTCTGCCTATGCTGCGATTGGCGCAGATTTGGACATATGTCTCAAGGCCGCGACGGCAAATGCCCTCTCTGTTATCGCGGCAACCGATACGCAAAGTGGATTACTCATGAAAACCGAGATCAACAACGCCATGTGTGCCTGATCTCACAAATGGCTGTGAATTGCTTAGTACCTTTTTAGTTCTTGTTTTACAAATTAGGCAGAACGAAGGGACGACAACCACATGCTCAAAAATCTTGTAGTAGCTATTGGAATTCTGGTTTTCTGTGCGGCTTACGTACCCCTCACGGCTTTGGCGGAGGATGAAGTCGTTGCGACAGTTACACGGCTTAGAAACACGGCTGTTGTCATTCGAAAGGGACAGCAGTTAGATGTTCAGGCTGGCCATAAACTGCAAAAATTTGATGCCATAAAGTCGGGCAAAAATGCCCGGGTAGAAATTATTTTCAATGATGGTACGAAGCTATATATCGGTGCAAATTGTCACATTGTTATCGACGAATTTCTGTTTGACCCTGATAAGAATATCGGCACAACAATCCTTCGCGCATTGCAAGGACCATTTCGCTTCATAACCGGCCGTATCGGAAAGGTTCAAAAGCCCCAGGTCGTCGTTCAAAGTCGCTTTGGCGTCGTTGGCGTGCGCGGCACAGATTTCTGGGCGGGTCCGTCACGTGGCGTTTATGGTGTCCTTCTGCTGGATGGGTCGATCTCAGTCACCAATCCCTTCGGCCAACGCATCCTCACAGAAGCAGGAACCGGCGTCAACCTGACCAGCAATACCGCACCACCCGGCGAGGTAACGGTGTGGGGCGCCCTCCGCGCACGAGAGGCTCTGGATGATGTCGCCTTTTAGTTAGCCGCTATCTATAGTTCCCTTATTTCCGTCGTCTCGCGACAAATTGCTGCTGTAAGTGATCTACTCACACGGTCGCGTCGTAAAAATGTTAATCGGGTGCAATATCGCGCTAATAAAACGCGATTAACAAAAACTTATGACCAATTTAGAAGACTTAGGAGAGTGGTATGTTCAAGAAACTGGCTTTGGTATTGTCGCTAGCGGCTGCGCTTGTATTTTCAGTCGCGGAGAACAGCATTGCCGCGAATACCAAAGTCGGCACAGTCACTCGCCATCAAAGCGATGCAAAAATTATCAGAGATGGCTTGGCAACTCCCCTAGAAGTAGGGTCCGTGATACGGGAAAGCGATGTAATAAGTTCAGAAGACATGGCCCGTATTGAAATCACTTTCACGGACGGGACAAAATTGCTTATCGGCGAGAATGCTCGCGTCGAAATCGATGAGTTTCTTTACGACCCTGACAACAATATCGGGACGGCAATTATCAGCGCCCTGCAAGGTCCTTTTCGGTTTATAACCGGAAAAATCGGCCAATTAAAAGAAAAACGCGTTGAGATAAAAAGCAGTGCCGGAACGATTGGCGTGCGCGGAACTGATTTTTGGGGTGGACCGTCACAGGGAACTTATGGTGTATTCTTGTTTGAGGGGACAATTGTTATCTTCAACGCCGAAGGCGGGCGGATAGTAAGCACCCCCGGAACCGGTGTAGATATCGACGGTATCGATAAAGTACCGGGAGAAATCACCGTTTGGGACGCTTCGCGTGCCCAGGCTGCACTTGCGACTGTGACTTTTAGGTAGGGAATAAATCCCGCTTGGGAATTAGATGGAGCGACTAAAGACAGATCTACCGATTTCGTCCGAAAGCCTTGTGGAAATACGGGACTACTGGATGGATCTGAAGCAAAGCAGATTGATGCCAACAAAACAGCAATTCAATCCCGCTGCTATAGTGCGCCATCTTCCCCATGTCGTGCTCGTAGATGTTTTTCAGGAACCGTTACGGTTTCGATATCGCCTCTTGGGAACCAAAATCACAGAACTGGCAGGGCGAAACTCAACCGGAAAATGGCTGGATGAGGATCTCTACGGCGACAAAACCGATGATGTAGTGTGGATGTTTAGAAATTGCGCGTCATCCAAGCGACCTATTGCGGTCCGAGAGCAAATCCAGTTTGTTGATCGATCTTGGGTGACTGTCGACGTGGCCGCTTTTCCGTTGGGGGACACAGAGGGAAATATAACGGTGATATTGAGTGTGGTCGATTTGACGCCTGTAGACGCAAAACTCCCCGCCCCCGGAACGACATTTATTCTCAACTGGCAGACAACCGAAGCGACGTCCCAATCTTCCTCGGACACTCAGACCGTATCATAAAGCTCCGCGAAGGGTTTGGCTGATTTCTGGATATATCCCCAGAGCCAGGAGCTTTTCCTTACCGACGAACCGGTATTTAAAACGCCAGTATTTGCTGCCATTGGGCTGGATCTCCAGATACAGGCCTTTTCCATCGGACAGCTTATAAGCTTTTTCCTTCGCTCCTGCCCTCTTGATTTTGATATCGGTTAGCGGCATTTTGGGGGGTACATTATTTTTGGCATTTTCAATGTACCCCCAATCTTACCCCCAAATTTTCTGGATGCAAGAGGCTAATGTTGGACTACATAAGACGCGAAAACAATACAAAACATTGTTTTAGTTGATTATTTTTGATGGTATTGGATTGGGTGAAATGAGGTTCTGGCTGGGGTGGCAGGATTCGAACCTGCGCGTGACGGGATCAAAACCCGCTGCCTTACCGCTTGGCTACACCCCAATAAGGAGCCTCTTTCTATCCAAAGGGCCGACTAACCTCAAGCCAAATTTTGAAAAAATCGGTAAAAGGCTAAATCTCCGGAACTACGGGCCCACAGCCGCCGCCTGCACCCACCAGTCAGGATGGCGCTCCTGTATGTCACGCGCAGCCATCTCAGCTGCCTCTTCTTCTTCGAATAATCCGAAACAGGTCGCCCCGCTGCCGCTCATTCGGGCAAGATGACATCCCTTCTGCTCTTTGATCGACGAAAGAACAGCGTCAATTACAGGGGCAACTTCGAGCGCAGGAGCCTCCAGATCATTCCGCATGGCGGCAAGCCCGACGAATAACTCCCGTGCTGTTCGTCCATTAAAGTCATCTGAAGAGGGTATTTTCTCCGAGATTGTCAGTTGACTGAATACATCCCCCGTAGAAACCGAAATACCCGGATTAACTAGTAAAATATTAAATTTCGGAAATTCTCGTAGACCAGAAATCTGTTCCCCAATGCCTGACATCATCGCCGGTTTTCCATAAAGACAGACAGGAACATCTGCACCGAGGGCTAGTCCGATTTGGCCAAGGCGATTATTAGAAAGCCCTATATTCCACAATATATTAAGGGATTGCAAGACAGCCGCCGCATCAGCAGATCCGCCACCGATTCCGGCCGCAACCGGTAAGTTCTTCTCTAAAACTATGCGCGCGCCTTCATTCGATCCACCTTCACGCTTCAACAAATGCGCAGCTTTAAAGGCGAGATTTTCTTCGGTACTACCAATCAATTGAGAAAAGGGGCCTGTTACCTCAAGCGTGATACTCTTGCCCTTTTTAACGGTTACACTGTCCCCCCACTCAGGGAAAACCACAAGACTTTCGAGCAGATGATACCCGTCATTCCGCTTACCTGTCACATGTAGGAAGAGATTGACTTTAGATCGGGCGATGGCGGTAATCACGATGGCTCGCCCGTTTATTTCTGGGCCTTGATATCATCCTTAAGACCGGATTTCAGTTTTCTCTTGATGATCGAAATCTGATCTTCTGCAGGGTCTAGCCAAAGCGCCCGTTGCCACTGATAGCGCGCTTCCTCCCGGCGGCCAACGCGCCAATAGGCATCGGCAAGATGATCCGTAATCGTCGGATCCGCGGCCTCCAAAGAGACGGCCTTTTCCAGTTGCGCCACCGCATCATCAAATTCGCCAAGCCGGTAATAAAGCCATCCCAAGCTGTCGATAATAAAACCATCACGGGGGCGCAGAGAGACTGCCTTGATCAACATATCCTTTGCCTGCTCCAGGTTTTCATTTCTGTCCACCCAGGAATATGCCAGGTAGTTGAGAACTTGCGGATGATCAGGCCGAAGCTCAAGTGATTTCAAAAGATCGGCCTGTGCAAGCGTCCATTGCCCGGACTGTTCGTAAGCAATTCCCCGCGCGTAGTAGAGCGACCAATGCCGCTCCTGAAGTTCTGGAAGCCGTTCAATCGCACGACCGTAGTTGCGCGCCGCCTCGTTCCAATCTTTCGAATCCCGGCTGACGTCCGCAAGAACGACCAGCGCCTCAATGTCTTCCGGATAGCCGGCGGCAACCGCCTCAAGCCGATCCTTCGCCTCGTCTGTACGGCCAAGACGATACGCGACCCAGCCGGTTCGAATCCGTGCATTCTTGCCATAGGCAGAACTGGGGTTAATCTCACTATAAAGATCAAACGCTTCCTGCCATTTATTCCTATCTTCCGCGGTTTCCGCTAGTAACATCCGCCCCATTGGAAAATCCGGTTTTAACTGAAGTGCGAAATAGATATAAGTCGCCGCGACACCGACAGCGCGTTCTTGCCCTATAATTGAGGCGGCGCTGTAAAGAGCTTCCGCCGCGCCTTCAATCGGGTCTCTTGCAATCGGTGTGATAGGTCGCCCTGCCTCGAGTTCGGCGAGTTCAAGCTGGATTGTCGGGCTCAACGGATACTTTTCGAGATAGGCGTCAAAGAGTTTCTTGACGTCATCCCGCCGACCTGTGCGATCGAGATATGCCCCATAGGACTGCACCAAACGAACGGCCCGACCGGAAGGTCCGGTGAGCGCCGCCTCATAATTCACATCCGCCAAATTCTGGTCGCCAGACAAATCACTTAGCAATGCCGCCTGATACTGCTTGAGTGCTTCAAACCCATTATACTTATCGAGAGCATTGAGTTCAGCGAGCGCCCCGTCCGTATCCCCCTGCCCCAACTTTATCCAGGACATAAGCAATGGTTTTAACAGAACGTTGAAGCCATTCTCAGCCGTTTTTTCCAAATTGTCGCGAGCCTGGGCGTAGTTCTTCTGGCCGAGTGCGTTAATTGCCAAAACAAGATCGGCTGTTGAACTATCTTCATCCAGCTCGATTACCTTCGGTGCAAGTGCAATTGCCCGTTTTATATCTCCCTTGGAGAGTGCGGCCTGCAATGCAATATTCAAAAGAATTCCGTCATCGCCCCGCTCGCTCAACGCATCTTCGAAATATTCAAGGGCGACTGCAGAGTCTTGCTCACGAAGGGCTTCACGGCCCGCCAGATATTCGCCAAAATATGACGAAGGGAACATCTCTGCCGTGCCGCCAGCGTCCTGAAAAGAATCTGGTAGAGATTGACGTTCGCTTGAGGCGCTGCTCGCCGCACAAGCCCCCAACGCCGCCGTCAGAATAAAACCGCCGATAACCAGTTTGAACTTGTTCACGCCCGCGCTCGCCATTTCTGTTAATTTACCTTTACGTTTTTGATCCGACGCATGGTTCGCCGGGAAAGCCACATTTCCATAGTATGTAGGGCGTTCCCAACTAGCATGAAACAAATTTCCAGAAATTCGGGCTAATTTTTACATATTCGGATAGTTTGGCCCGCCGCCGCCTTCTGGAACAACCCAGTTGATATTCTGCGTCGGGTCCTTGATATCACATGTTTTGCAATGAACGCAGTTCTGGGCGTTTATCTGCAGGCGCGGATTTGATCCGTCATCATCGGTCAAGAATTCATAAACGCCGGCAGGACAAAAACGCTGTTCCGGCCCGGCATACTCAACATAATTTATAGAAACCGGAACGCTGTCATCCTTCAATGTGAGATGGATCGGCTGATCTTCTTCATGATTGGTATTCGAGAGGAATACCGATGATGGCTTATCGAATGTGTATACACCGTCATATTTCGGATAGTCGATTTTTTTGCAATCCTTCGCCTTTTTCAGGGCCGAATGATCATCATGATGCTTGAACGTCCAAGGTGTCCTACCCCCAGAATTTTGAGATCCAGCCCTGTATAGAGAGTTCCGGCAAGCAACCCCCATTTAAAGGCCGGCCGGCTATTGCGAACACGATAAAGCTCGTCATAAACCCAAGATTTTTTATAAAGCGCTGGATATGTATCCAGTACTTTGGCCGGAGCCTCCGCATTCAGTTTCATTTCGGCGACAATGGCCTCCGCGGCCATCATCCCCGACTTCATCGCGGTATGAGATCCCTTGATCTTCGGCACATTCAGGAAACCGGCGGTGCAGCCAATCAAGGCGCCGCCTGGGAAAACAAGTTCCGGCACTGATTGAAAGCCACCTTCGTTAATTGCTCGCGCGCCGTAAGAAATACGTTTACCGCCCTTCAGCATTTCCTTCATCATCGGATGGGTCTTGAACTTCTGGAACTCATCGTAAGGTGACAAATATGGATTTTCATAATCAAGTGCGACGACATAGCCGACATAGGCCTGATTGTTTTCCAGATGATAGACAAAGGAACCGCCATATGTGTTACGGTCAAGCGGCCAACCGAAGCTGTGGAAAATCTGGCCTTCCTTATGCTGCTCAGGATCCAGCTCCCACAATTCCTTGATCCCAATACCGAAAGTCTGCGGGTCGCAGTTTTCACGAAGGTTGAATTTTTCAAACAGAGTTTTGGTCAGTGAACCGCGCACGCCTTCCGCAAAGAGGGTGTATTTGGCGTGTAGTTCCATCCCCGGCTCATAGGAGCCCTTATGCTCACCGTCGCGACCAACGCCCATATCACCGGTGGCGACGCCTTTAACACTGCCATCCTCGTGATAGAGAACCTCTGCGGCTGCAAATCCCGGATAAACCTCGACTTCCATCGCTTCAGCCTGTTCCGCAAGCCAACGACAGAAATTGCCAAGGCTGATGATATAATTGCCATGATTATGTAGCTGTTTCGGTAGCAGGAAGTTCGGGAAGCGGAGTTCGCTCGATTCTGTCATGAAGAAGAATTTCTCTGACTTGACCGGCGTATTGAGCGGTGCGCCCTTTTCCTTCCAGTCCGGAATCAACTCATCCAATGCTCGGGTTTCAAACACATTACCCGAGAGTATATGAGCCCCAATCTCTGAGCCTTTCTCAAGAACGCATACCGAAATGTCAATGCCAGCCTCGGCACTGAGCTGGCGCAACTTTATTGCCGCAGATAGCCCAGCCGGGCCACCGCCGACAATAACAACATCAAACTCCATAGATTCGCGTTCCATCAAAAGCCTCTTCTTGCCTTTCCGACTAATTATCAGCCGTTATTTATCATTGAACCGATGCCTTGCGCAAAGGGACCCCCTTTACCCAAATCCAGCAGATTTACTCCCGACACTATATTTTTTTTATTGCGCGTCAATCCCGATTGAGATGGATTACGGCGGTTTCCGGCCATTTAAAACGAAGCATTCAAGATAATACATCGCTAAACGCAGCGACGAACAGGAATACGGCGCACATGCGATCCAAAGGATATTTTCCTTTCACATCAAAAATCTTTCACCCGCCATCTTCTCGAAACGGAAAAAGGGCTGCTATGATATGGCATGCAATCTGAAATTGACATGGCGGCATTGCTCCGCTTCTATCTCGACGCGGGGGTAACGGAAACGATTGGCGAAGAGCCGGTTAATCGCTATCAATTAGCCGCGCAACAACCATTATCCTCAGAATCACCCTCCGTCTGCCCGACGCCCACTGTCAAAACCAACCATCTGAAACCCGCCGCTCAAAACGCGCCGATCCCTACCCTCGCCGAAGGGGTTCGTGAGGCACAGGAACTAGCCCTCAATTGCGAGAACCTTGAGGCGCTTCGGCAAACAATTGAAAATTTTGAGCATTGTTCACTAAAAAAGCTGGCGAGCCATACCGTATTTGCCGAGGGCACCCCTGGCGCAAAGCTGATGATCATCGACCGGCAACCATCCAGTGATGAAGATCGGAGCGGGCTCCCGTTTTCCGGTTCCGCCGGACAACTACTCGATAAAATGCTGGCAGCTATCGGCCTTGAACGTGATGAAGTCTATCTTGCGAGTGCGATCCCCTGGCGACCACCGGGGGGACGAACCCCGACGGATGAAGAACGCGCTCTTTGCCTGCCCTTCGCTCTCCGCCATATTGAGCTTGCCAAACCCACCTGTGTTCTGGCCTGCGGAGAAGCCGCCGGACACCTGCTGGACCGCAAAACAGGTATCAACAAACTCCGCGGCAAATGGAATGATTTGCAAATTGGGGAAGTTCGCGCAAAAATGCTGCCGACTTTTCATCCGGCCTTTTTAATTGACCAACCAGGTGCAAAAAAACTTGCCTGGGCGGACCTACTCAGTCTGAAGGCAGAAATGGAATAAAAACAATAACCTTTTCCTAACGGGTTGAACTTACCCTGTGGATCACACTTTATTTTTGTTGTCTGGCCTATGAAGCATTTCCCCAGATTGATCGCCGCGATAGCATTTGTGATGTCCGCCCTAGTGATGACGGGGCCGATCGCCGTGGCAGGCACAGTGCCTTCCGTTCTATCGCCTACAGACATAGAAAGATATCAAGAGATATTTGTCTTGCAGGAACAGGGTAAATGGAAGAAGGCCGACGCGCTGATAAAATCACTTTCGAACAATATTCTTATTGGCCATGTCAGATTCCAGCGGTACATGCACCCAACTAAGTACCGCGCAAACTATGAAGAACTTCACCTATGGATGAAGGCCTATTCTGACCATCCAGGAGCGTATCGCCTATATAAGCTCGCAAAGAGTCGCCGGCCTAAAGGGTGGAAACCTCTACCCGAGGCACTTCATGGCCGCTATCTCGGAGGAACTGGCCCAGGGCAGCCCGTTTTCCTCTCGCGCTCCTATAAAAGCAAACGCAAAAGATCGGCGCAAACGCGCAATGATGTCGCCCATGCCAAGCGTGCCGTAAAGCAATATCTCTATCGAGATCAGCCGACCAAAGCCGCGAAATTTCTTCGCCAGAAAAAGATCCGGAAGCTTCTTGATCAAGTAGAACTTGACCAACTTCGAGAAAGAATCTCGAAAAGCTATTTTTTATATGCGCGCGATGAACAGGCGATTGAGTTCGCCGAAGCCGCTCTCAAAAACTCCCGCAAATATGTTCCTCTCGCGGATTGGACGGCCGGGCTCGCCGCATGGCGCCTAGGTCGAATTGACAAAGCCGCCGAACATTTTGCCGCATTGGCAGAAGTCAGCCGGATTTCGGACTGGAATTACACTGCCGCCAACTGGTGGGCATCGCGCGCGTACCTGAAACTTGGGAGCCCGGAAAAAGCATATCTTTTCCTAGAACGGACGGCGAGCCAGCCGCGCACGTTTTATGGTTTGCTTGCGCTGCGTCAGCTTGGGATCGAAAAACCGTTCAGTTGGGATTTGCCAACGCTGACGTCAGAGCAAATTTCATGGTTGATGAAAATCCCATCCGCCAAACGCGCCGTTGCCTTAAGTGAGATCGGGCAATATGATCTCGCAGCACAGGAGTTGAGGGCCGCTTTTCCGAGCGCAAATGACAAGCTAGCGCCTATGCTACTGGCACTTTCCGAGCAAATCGGTGCGCCCTCTGTTGCTATGCGCATTGGGCTCTTTCTTTGGGAAAATGAAGACAAGCCTTGGGACGCCGCGATTTACCCAATGCCGAAATGGTCGCCGAAGAATGGCTTCAAGGTGGACCGCGCCCTACTCTACGCCTTTATGCGTCAGGAATCCGGCTTTTACTCTCTGGCGCGAAGTGGAGCCGGGGCAAAGGGCCTTATGCAGATCATGCCGTCGACGGCGAGCTATCTTTCCGGTGACCGATCGCTTCGTAACAAAAACAACAAGAAGCTATTTGACCCGGCCTTTAATCTGGAACTCGGTCAGAAATACCTGACCTATCTAATGAAATATAAAGATGTCGACACCAATCTCTTCAATCTTACTGCGGCCTATAACGGAGGCCCCGGAAATCTGAAGAAATGGAAGTCAGAAACCAAATATAATGATGATCCACTCTTTTTCATTGAAGCAATGCCAAGCAAGGAAACCCGGAATTTTATAAAAAGGGTTTTGACAAATTTCTGGATATACCGTCATCGTATGGGACAGGATCTACCCGCGCTTGATCAGATTGCGCAGGGTGAATGGCCTGAATATCAACCCCTTGATCGCTGGGAAAACGAGGTCGCAGATAATGCCCGGAATTGACACATCCCGTCCCTTTATCAAAGTACGGATCGCTGTGCTGACCGTATCCGACAGTCGGGGTCTGGCAGAGGATAAGTCGGGCCAGACACTTGTAGACCGCCTGGAAGCGGCGGGGCATACGCTCGCCGACAGGCAGATTGTTCGCGACGAGATTGCCGATATCCAGAATATTGTTAATCAATGGCTTGTTGATGATAATGTCGATGTGGTGATCTCAACCGGCGGCACCGGCGTAACCGGGCGTGACATAACACCGGAGGCTTTCGGGGCACTCTATGAAAAAGAAATCCCGGGCTTTGGAGAACTCTTTCGCATGTTGAGCTATCAGAAAATCGGCACCTCAACAATTCAGTCCCGTGCAAGTGCTGGCGTCGCGCGCGGCACCTATCTATTTGCGCTTCCGGGTTCAACCGGGGCAGTGAAGGATGCGTGGGACGATATTCTTGTCCACCAACTTGATTACCGTTTCATGCCCTGTAATTTTGTCGAACTGTTCGATCGTCTACAGGAACATGAAAAGCGATCGAAAAGCTGAACTGATTGATCTGAAAATCGAATTTTCAACCAAAAGGAAACTCAATTTTAATTTTTCGTTTGCTAAAATGTTGCAGGATTTGCCCTCAAACAGAATCTAGAAATTAAAATGAAACGAGTTTTTATAACTACAGGTTACCGTGGCCATAACCGCAAAGACCATCGCTTTGAGGTGCCGAAGCTTCATCTCACGTTAGGAACGCATGAGTTCGCTACTTATGACTGGAGCCTTGGCGGATTTCGCATAGATGATTTTGCGGGACGCCCGCCAGTCGGGGAGAAGGTGTTTGTCCGAAAGATTGCCTACGATACGGATAGAACCGCGCCAACCAATTCCGTTGCCGTCGTCACACGTGTTCTGCTCGGGAAGAATCAAGTTGCCTTCAGCTTTAACAAGCTGGATGAGGCGGCATATGATTTTCTGGAAAAAGCCAGTATGCACCGCCTAAGCCAGTTGGCAAAAGGGTAGCCTGTATCAACGGAGCAGCGCGAAAATCTTCGGTAGAAATATTCGCACCGCCCTTGATGGACAGGCATGCATCAAACGGGTCTCCAGTAGCCACTTTGTGACAAGCAGGACTCTTCCACACTTGTTGTTGTCCGTCCGCGATAGGTGAGTGTTTGCCTGTATTGCTTGCAGAGATTGCCATAGGCGTCATACCCCTTTCGAAGGATGGCAATACTTCCGCTCCGCCCGCCGTCGCGCCATGACGTAATATGCCCGACTGGCCTATCCAATGCCGTGTATAAAGCCTGATGATGATGCTCAATCTGGCGCGCGGTCAGCTCGACCACAAAGCGCACATTTATAAATGGCCAATAGATTTCGCGGTAGGGGTGATGGCCGTAGTAACGCGGTGCGTATGCGGGTTTCACATAGACATATTTTGGCCGGTACGAATGATAGGAATGCTTCTTGGATTGAGACTGATATTTCGGTGAAACATAAATAACCCTTTTCGGCGATGCGTAGACTACCTTCGTCCCATGCCGCTTTGAAGACGCCGTCCTGTGAGCTTGTCTATTTTTGGAATGTTGAGGGCCATAGGTGATATTCTGCCCGACATTGGCCGAGCCTTTATTCCCTTTGCTGTAAACTAAAGTACTCTGCCCCTTTGATCCCTTGGAGGCGGAGCCATGCTTACCGCTCTGCCAGCTATCCGCTTGCGCGATGGAAACACCACCTATCATTATCGCTCCAAGCAGGAGAGTTCCGAATTTTTGCATCTTCCTGTTCCTTCCTCGTTGCTGGTTTCTTATTTATACGTCCAGCATTTCAGATCCGGTCGCATCACTATTCATTATTATGTTCTTGTTTTGTTCTTTTTGGTTCGATATATTGACCATATGCTAGACAATCAGATCATCCCATTTGATAAAAACAGACGGCATGGGCGCGGCGCAACTGCCAACCCAGACGGACGGTTTGAGATTGTCGAACGGGATTTCATTGATGATGGCTGGGCACCTGCTGAGCAGGACGATACAGACCGTTTGAAAACGACGGTTACGATTGAGCGGCCAAAATCCATTCTCAGCCGGAATATGTCACCGGACCTTCCTTTTGACCGATCTGTTAACGCCTATCGGGGTTGTGAGCATGGATGCATTTATTGTTATGCCCGACCAAGCCATGGCTATATGAATCTCTCTGCCGGGCTCGATTTTGAAAGCAAGCTATTTGCAAAGCCGAACGCGGCGGAGTTGCTGGCCGCCGAGATATCCCGTCCCTCCTATCAATGTAAACCCATCGCTCTCGGCACAAACACTGACCCTTATCAACCGATTGAGAGAAAGCTTAAAATCACACGGGAGATTATCCAACTGTTGGCCGAGACGAGGCATCCCTTCACGATCACAACAAAATCCGATCTTGTGTTGCGGGATCTTGATATTCTGGCTCCGTTGGCAAAGGACAACCTTGTTTCCGTTGGTATATCGGTGACCACACTCGACAGAAACTTAGCCCGTGTTATGGAGCCAAGGGCAAGCGCCCCGCATAAACGTCTCGCCGCAATCGAGGCGTTAAGCAAGGCTGGAGTTAAGACTTTAGTTCAGGCCTCCCCCATTATTCCGGGCCTTAACGATCATGAACTAGAACGCATTTTGATGGAATGTAGAGACAAGGGTGCGGAAAGTGCAATTTATCTCCTTCTGCGGTTACCGATGGATGTTGCGGGTCTCTTTGAGAACTGGCTTTGGGAAAATTTTCCGGACAGAGCCGCACGGGTGATGAAGCTTGTCCGTTCTACCCGAGGCGGGAAGGATTATGATGCAGAATTCGGAAAACGGATGGTCGGAACCGGTCCCTATGCGGCACTTATCAACAAGAGATTTCGTCTTGCCTGTCAGCAACTCGGGTTTGAGGGCAGTAAGTATAGCCTTGCAACCGACCTTTTCATGAAACCGGGCCGCGACAAGCGACAAATGAATTTATTTTAGGTCGAAGTGCATGTTATTGAAGGGATATGAACCGCCCTATCCCAACATACCCGGATTTATCGTTTGAATTGCTTGAAACAGGTCGGGTTGTCGGCATTGATGAAGTTGGTCGCGGCCCATTTGCTGGCCCGGTGGTTGCCGCTGCGGTCATTCTTGATCAAAACAACATCCCGGATGGTATGCAGGACAGCAAAAAACTCTCAAAAGCGAAGCGCGAAGAACTTTATGGCGCCATCTACGAATCCGCAGTTGTCGGCATCGGAGAAGCCAGCGTTCAGGAAATTGATACGCATAATATTCTTGGAGCAAGTCTGATTGCCATGCGCCGCGCAATGGAGGCCCTTCCTTTCCGTCCCGATGTCGCTCTAGTCGATGGAAACAGGGACCCGAAACTAGGCATTCCGACGCACCTAATTGTCAAAGGCGATGGCCGTTCTCTCTCCATTGCGGCTGCTTCGATAGTGGCAAAAGTAACACGAGACCGGAAAATGTGTACTCTTGCGGAGACGTATCCGCACTACGGATGGGAGAAAAATGCCGGATATGGCACGGCGGAGCACCGCAAGGGATTGCGTGATTTTGGCATCACACCACAACATAGGCGAAGTTTTGCGCCTATCCGCGCGCTCATTAGTGATGATTAAGCGAAAGTTCAGAATTATTCTCTAACATACTGATTCAACAAAATATATTGACGTAGCGAATCGGCCGAATCAGTATATTCACATTGAATAATTACAGAATAATATGAATGACCCAAAAACAGAAGCTACCACTTGATCAAATTTTAAAGGGCGACTGTATCGACTTGATGAACAGTCTGCCGGAAAATTCCGTGGACATGATTTTCGCGGATCCGCCCTATAACATGCAGCTTTCCGGCGAGTTGAGGCGCCCCGATGACAGCTTTGTTGACGCTGTGACGGATCACTGGGATCAGTTCGACAGCTTTGCCGCCTATGATGATTTCACACGTGCCTGGCTGGCTGCGGCGAAGCGTGTACTGAAAGACAACGGAACGCTATGGGTGATCGGATCCTATCATAATATTTTCCGTGTTGGCGCCAGCCTGCAGGACCTCGGCTTCTGGGTCTTGAATGATGTCATCTGGCGCAAGACTAATCCGATGCCGAATTTTCGCGGCACCCGCTTCACTAACGCGCATGAAACATTGATTTGGTGCTCCAAAGGACAGGAAGCGAGAAATATCACTTTCAATTACGATGCGCTTAAAGTCATGAATGACGACATACAAATGCGCTCTGACTGGCATTTGCCAATTTGCAGCGGCGGGGAGCGACTGAAAGTTGAGGGCGAAAAGGCCCATACGACGCAGAAGCCGGAATCATTACTCTATCGTGTGCTAACGGCGGCCTCGAACCCAGGCGATGTCATCCTGGACCCGTTTTTTGGTACCGGGACCACCGGTGCGGTTGCCCACAAGCTAGGTCGACACTATATCGGGCTGGAACGGGAGGAAAAATACATTGCCGTCGCCAAGGAGCGTATCCGAAAGGTAAGCCAGCTCCCCGCCGACGATCTGGAATTTACCCGTAGCAAGCGTCAAGAACCGAGAATTCCCTTCGGCTCTGTTGTTGAAAGAGGGTTATTATCCGCAGGACAAATCTTGTTTGACGCGCGGAAACGGTATAAAGCAAAGGTACGTGCGGACGGAAGTCTGGTTGCTTCTGATGTATCGGGCTCCATCCATAAAGTAGGCGCTCAATTACAAGGCGCCAGCAGTTGCAACGGCTGGACTTTCTGGCATTTTGACGCAGAAGGGAAAGCAGTCTCCATCGACGTACTCCGACAGCAAGTACGAGCGGAAATGAACTGAGGGGTCCCCGCGCCCCTTCAAATTGGAAAGGGACGCAATGAACAGACTTTCTTTAGCGATTATCTTGGGCAGCACTCTGACTATGGCAATCAGCCTCCCTGCATTATCCTATGAAGAATCCCGTTTTCTTGGCATGGATAGAGATGCGGATGGCGCCATCTCACAGGCCGAAACGGAAGCCTATCGCGAGCGCCTGTTCAAGGAATATGATCTTAATTCCGACGGTAAGGTCGAGTATGAGGAATATGTTCAGGCAGAAAGCCTCCGCTCCGTTACCGCGCCGGCCCACTCCGAAGTTCCCGTTCCTGATGAATATAAAGAAATGGACACCAACGGGGACACAATTGTTACCTTGAAGGAGATCAAAGCCGCCGGTGTTGTGCGTTTTAATAAGCTCGACAAAAATGCCGACGGGAAGGTATCGAAAGACGAATTCGTCAGTCCCGGTCTTTAATCACGATCCGCGCAACCTTGGTCATCAGAGTTGGTAGGGCGTAGCGGCCAAACTCTCTCGGCTCAGCCCATTGACCGTGCGGCAAAACAAACTTGTCCATTTCCTTGATTGAAATAACAACGGGCTGCAGTTCTAAATGGAAATGCGTGAAAGTATGACGAACCATAGCTTTCTCTGTGATTCGGTTCTCCCGCTTCTGAAAGTCGTTTGAGAAAAAGTTTTTGATAGCCGTCTCTACGGGAATTGTTTCCTCCTGCCACTCAGTTGAGGGGAACTCCATCATGCCTCCAAGCAGTCCCTTCTCCTCCCGTCGGCGGAGAAAAACAAAACCATCCTCCCGCTCCAGCCAGAAAATCACAGCACGCCGCGTTGGCTTTACTTTCTTTGGTGCTTTGACTGGATACCGCTCCATATCTTCTGCCGTTCGCGCATTACAAAAATCAGCCACAGGACATATCACACAAGTCGGGGCACGCGGGGAGCAGATCGTCGCACCTATATCCATGAGGGCTTGCGCATAGTCTCCAGCACGCTGCAAGGGAGTAAGTTCCGCCGCACGTACCGTTATTTTCTTTTTTGCCGCTGGAAGTGGCATGTCGATGCGGTACAGGCGGCTGACTATCCGCTCAATATTCCCATCGACAACAACTTCAGACTTATCAAACGCAATCGCCGCGATCGCCGCCGCTGTATAGGGGCCGATGCCCGGAAGTGACAGAAGCTGGTCCCTATCCTTCGGAAAATGCCCGTTAAATTCTTCGGATATGGCGATTGCACATTTATGAAGATTGCGCGCACGCGCATAATAACCAAGACCGGCCCAAGCCGTGAGGATATCATCCAGCGGTGCGGCGGCCATGTCATGGACAGTTGGCCAAAGCGTTCGGAATTTATCAAAGTAAGGACCAACGGTTACCACAGTCGTCTGCTGTAGCATGATCTCGCTCAACCAGACATGATACGGGTCAGGGTGCTCTCCGGGCGGGCTTCTCCAGGGCAAACGGCGGGCGTGTTTATCATACCAATTGAGGATGGCAGTAGAAAAAGACTTTTGTGACAGCTTTTGTTCGATCATATTGCTACTCGTTATGGCGAAGTTTATATCCTGAGGCAATGCGAAGTTTCCGGGATGGATAAGGGGCAAGGTGAGACAAGCAAAGGGAAGGGCCGGACCACGCGCGATCGCTAGCCTTGTTGGGAAATCCTCAAAAGCAGCACTGGTTAAGCGCGGCTTCGCTCAGGCCGATATCTTGACCCACTGGCCCGCCATTGTTGGCCCGAATCTCGCGAATTTTTCAAGCCCGGAGAAACTCACCTATTCGCGGCAAGGCAACAAGGATGCGACGCTTCGCATCCGCGTCGCGCCAGGTTGGGCACCGGAGTTTCAACATTTTGAACCTCTGGTAATAGAGCGAATCAACAGCTTCTTCGGATACAGGGCTATCTCTCGGCTACAATTGATTCAGGCCCCCGTAAAAAAGCCTGTAGTTAGGAAATCAGCCCCGCCCCTCCCCCTTACAGACTCCCAGAAAATCTGGATTGAGACAATACTTACCGATATTACCGAGCCAGATCTTAGAAAGCGGTTAGAAAGCGTGGCCACATCAATGTTGAGCGCGCGAAATAAGACACAAAGCGGTGATGATCCCGATACGGCCAGTTAACCCCTATAAAATATCTATTTTCCTATTATGTTGCGATAAATCGCAGGAATCGATTGAGGATTAAAGAATGAAAAGTTATACTAACACCACATATAGTAGGAAAGACGGTAAATTGGCTATTTCTCGGCGACATTTTGTAGCAGCAGGCAGTGCCCTGCCCTTTGCGGCCGCAGCCGCAGCAGGGATTTTAGCGCCGCGTGAAGCGCAGGCCGCAAAACCGCAGATTCTGGAAAGCGACCATGTTCTCGGATTTCCGACAGCTCCCGTGACAATTATTGAATATGCTTCGCTAACTTGTGGCCATTGCGGCAATTTCCACAAACACACATTTGGTGATCTCAAGAAAGATTATATCGATACGGGTAAAGTGAAATTTGTGTATCGTCATTTTCCGCTTGACCGTTTTGCCTTCATAGCGGCGATCCTCTCAGAATGTACCGAGGATGACAGTAAATTCTTCGCTATGATCGACGTGCTTTTTGAACAGCAAGACAATTGGACACGGCAGGAAGATCCTGCGCTCGCCCTCATCGAACTTGGTTCAAAAAATGGGGTCGCCTTAGAAGAATTTGTGACTTGCCTGACTAATCAAGAATTGATTGATGCGATAGCGTCCGAGAGTCTGATCGGATCCTCCCAATTCGGGGTCTCATCAACGCCGACACTCTTTATTCAAGGCGAGAAATATGAGCAAAACAGAAGCTTTGAAGCTCTGGACAACTATCTGAAGACATTAACGTAGATTACCAGGTGATGGAGAGGCTGTGAAGTTTTCGCACTTACGACTGTCAGGGTTTAAATCCTTTGTAGAACCGACGGAACTTCTGATCAAAGACGGCCTCACCGGCATTGTCGGCCCGAACGGCTGTGGTAAATCGAATCTTGTCGAAGCCTTGACATGGGTTATGGGCGAAACATCCGCGCGCAATTTGCGCGGCGGTGCCATGGACGACGTAATTTTTGCCGGCACAACTTCACGCCCCCCGCGCAATGCGGCAGAAGTCACCCTTGGACTTGATAATCGAGAGCGAACGGCCCCCGCCTCTTATAACGATTCGTCGGAGCTTGATGTCTCACGCCGTATTAGACGCGAAACAGGATCGGATTATCGAATCAACGGGAAAGTCGCCCGCGCTCGCGATGTACAGCTTCTCTTTGCGGATCTTGCGACTGGCGCTCATTCTACAGCAATCGTCAGTCAAGGACGCGTTGGCGCGCTCATTAACGCCAAACCGAAAGAACGTCGTCACTTGCTTGAAGAAGCCGCCGGAATTTCGGGGTTGCATTCCCGCCGACATGAGGCCGAGCTTCGCCTGAATTCAGCGGAGACCAATCTTGAGCGCGTTGACGATGTGATCGAACAGCTTGAAGTGCAGCTCGGCAATCTGAAACGCCAAGCACGGCAGGCAAACCGCTATCGTAATATTTCGGGCCATATTCGCAAGACAGAAGCATTACTACTCTTTCGCAAACATCAGCAAGCACAGGCGAAAGCGGCCGAAGCCCGTGAAAAGTATGAGCAGGCTGTCATGGCTGTTAATGAACTGACCCGTCAGGCGGCCGCCGCAGAATCGGCAACATTGCGCGCAAATGAGGCCTTAAAGCCTCTCCGCGATGCTGAAGCCGCCGCAGCCTCAGCAGTTCATCGGCTAACCGTCGCCCGTGAAAGTCTGGACGCGGAAGAAGAGCGAGCCAAACGGACAAAGCAACAGCTTGAAGACCGTAAAAGCCAGATATCGCATGATATGGTCCGGGAGAAGGATCTCGAGAAAGATTCGGCGGAGGCAATTGCCCGTCTCGAAGAAGAAAAGTCAGTATTAAAAAGAGAGACGGAAACTGCGGGGCCGCGCGCAGAAGCCTTGCTTGCCAAGGTGAACGAAAAGGCTACCTCACTTCAGGAGCTGCAATCCGCGTTTGATACAAAAACAGAAACTGTCGCAGCCCAACTTGCGGAACGCAACAGCCTTATTCAGCAGATTGAGACTGCAACAGCACAACTTGGAAAGATAAAGGCGCGGCTCGAAGATCTGGATCGGGAAAAAGCGACGCTGCAGGAAAAAATAGAGGCGGATGGTGGTGCCACCTCATCCGCATCATTGCAGGAAAACATCATATCATTAAACGATCTTAATACGGCGTGTGATGAGGCAGAAATACTCCGTCAGGCCGCAGATGGCGCTGAGCGGGAGGCCAGAGAGAAAGTCAAACTCGCCGAACGCGACGTCACCACGCTGGAGACGGAAGAGCGCACCCTCTCCCGCCTGCTGGAAAGTTCTAGTGATGGTGAATGGCCCGGTATTATCGAGGAATTGACGGTTTCCAAGGGCTATGAAATGGCGCTTGGTGCTGCGCTCGGTGACGAATTGGAAGCACCCGCAGATGATGCCGCCTCCGCATACTGGCAAACGCTGGAAGGCTCGGCAAATTCCCAGAATTTCAAGGGCGGCGCTGAGACGCTTGATCAATTTGTAAAAGGGCACCCGGCGCTCAAAGCCCGTCTCTCGCAGATTGCCGTGATTGACGCCAAAGACGGCCCGGCAATGCAAAGCGATCTGAAGCCAGGCCAGCGTCTTGTCACCCGTAATGGAGACCTCTGGCGCTGGGATGGCTTTACGCGCAAGGCCGGCGCAAAGACCGCTGCTGCGGCCCGGCTTGAACAACGGAATCGCCTGGAGGAGATTGCAAAAGATCTTGCGAAAAAGCGCGATACCCTCGCCAACGTCACGAACGATCTGAAAGGCTGCTCAGATTTGCTTGGTAATGCGACCGAAAAGGTGAAAAATCTCCGGCGGCAGCTGCGGGAGCAGGAGCAGGAACTTTCCAAGCTACGGGCTGCGAACGCAGAAGAAATAAGGCAAAACGCCGCGCGGCAGTCTCGCCTCACCTCTTTGCAGGAAAATATTTCCGAACTCTCATCAGAGCAAGAAGCACTTGTGGAAAGTCTTGCAGCCAAGCAGCAACTTCTTGATCGTCTTCCGGATATGGAAGGCAGCCGTGCCGAGATCGAAACGGTGCGGGCAAGCCTTCATGAAAAACGGGACGAACTTGCCGTGATGCGGAGCGAATCGGACCGCGTAGAGAGAGAAGCCGCAACCCGCCGTGACCGTCTTGCTGCGATCGATAGGGAGGTCATAGGCTGGATTGAACGCAACAAAAACATGGCCGCTCATTTTGTGCAACTTGAAATGCGCTTCAAGGACACATCAGAAGAACTCGCAGAGATCGAGAGCAAGCCCGAAGAGATTGCGACCAAGCGCAACAACCTGATGGATGAGGTTGCACGGGCTGAAGGACGACGCAATGGCGCACGCGATAAGCTGGCAGAGGCCGAATCGATCCTTTCAGAATGTGATGCCGCCCTTAAAAAATGTCAGGATGCACTGGCAACTTGCCGTGAGGAACGGGTACGCCATCAGTCTGATGTGGAGCATATGACGGAAGTCTTGAAAGGGCTAGCCGAACAAGTCCGAGAGAAATTGGAATGTTCACCGGACCAGATCAAAGCTGCAGGTGGCATCGAAGAAAACGAGGAAATTCCCCCCGTTGACGATAGCGAGCGCAAGCTGGACCGATTGAAGCGGGAGCGAGATAATATGGGCCCTGTCAATCTCCGGGCCGAAATTGAGGCCGCAGAAGTTGAGGAGCAACTCACCACCTTGACGAATGAGCGTGAAGATTTGCTCGCGGCTATCGCCCGGCTTCGACAAGGCATATCAGGCCTCAACCGCGAAGGCCGGGAACGCCTGCTTGCAGCCTTCACCAAAGTTGATGAACATTTCCAGCATCTCTTCAAGCAGGTGTTTGGCGGTGGTCAGGCTCACCTGACCCTGACGGAATCAGACGATCCGCTTGCCGCAGGTCTTGAGATTATGGCGAGCCCCCCGGCAAGAAGCTTCAGCTCATGTCACTTCTATCCGGTGGGGAGCAAGCACTAACGGCGGTTGCCCTTCTTTTCGCGGTGTTCCTGACCAACCCCGCGCCGATTTGTGTCCTCGACGAAGTGGATGCACCGCTTGATGACGTCAATGTGGAGCGCCTTTGTCATCTTCTGGACAGCATCGCCCAAAACTCCGAGACACGGTTTTTGGTGGTTACCCATCACCCGATCACAATGGCGCGCATGGATCGCCTGTTTGGCGTAACCATGGCAGAGCGCGGAATTTCGCAACTTGTTTCGGTCGATCTTGAGCAGGCCAAGGAGATTACCGAAAACGCAGCCTAGTGGCACTTCTCCTACTCTTTTGGGCGATGGCAATAAACAATCATGAATGTGGCGAAAAAGCCGTGTGTAAGGTCTTGACACTCCGGGGGGCAGACCGTATGTTTCCCGCGCTTTCTGTGGGGGTTGATGGGCAGCATAGTGCATTCCATCGGGAGACGCGAATGAGTAAACCTGAACCTCCCTCGAAAGAAGAATTTAGAGCTCGGCTTAAAAAGGCGCAGCAACAACAGGAACAGGCTTCCTGGAACCGCAGCGACTTGAAGGTAGAGCGAAACAGCTCAGCCGGCAGGGCATGGCGACTATCCGTTGAGATGGTTGCTGCGTTGCTGGTTTGCGGCTGGATTGGTTGGTTGCTCGACAAGTGGTTGGACACGAAGCCTTGGTTAATGCTGGTATTTTTGATTGTCGGTGCCGTTGTTGGTCTATACAACGTTATTAAAGTCGGCAAGCGCATGAATGACAGCGCGAATGAGGAATAGATATCCGGTAAGTGGCTGGATATTCTGGAACAAGTTGAAACAGTTAAGACGGGAACAGCATCGTGGCGTCAGAACATAGCCCTCTTGCACAATTTGAAATCAAGCGCCTGGTTGAATGGAACGTAGGTGGCCTTGACGTCTCTTTTACGAATGCTTCGCTGTTCATGGTTATCGCAATCGCAGCAATCACACTTTTTCTGACATGGAGTATGCGCGGGCGGGCCATGGTGCCGGGCCGCATGCAGTCTATGGCGGAAATCAGCTATGAATTCATCGCCAATATGATCAAGGACAATGTGGGGTCGGACGGACGCAAGTATTTCCCGTTCATCTTCACCCTGTTCATGTTTGTGCTGTTCTGTAACCTGCTCGGGATGATCCCTTACACATTTACGGTTACCAGCCAGATCATTGTTACCTTTGCATTGGCCGCGCTTGTATTTGTTGGTGTGACGGTTATCGGGATTGTCCGTCATGGCTTCAAGTTCCTGACGTTCTTCGTCCCCAGCGGCGTACCGGTTGTCTTGCTGGTCATTCTGGTGCCGATTGAGGTCATCTCCTATTTCGTTCGCCCCATCAGCCTCTCTGTTCGTTTGTTCGCTAATATGCTGGCCGGACATACGCTGCTGAAAGTGTTTGGCGGATTTGTTGTCAGCCTCGGGATTTATCTCGGATGGCTTCCCCTCGGGTTTATCGTTGTTCTGACAGGCTTGGAATTCCTAGTCGCATTTTTGCAGGCCTATGTGTTTGCCATTCTGTCATGCCTCTATCTTAACGATGCGCTTCACCTGCATCATTGAGTATTAGTTAATCTTCAACATTGGTTGTTCTTGATTTAGAAGGAAGAATATTATGGAATTAGAAGCCGCAAAGATGATCGGTGCCGGCCTTGCGACTATCGCACTTGCAGGTGTGGGTGTGGGTATCGGAAATATCTTCGGATCTTACGTTTCTGGCTCTCTACGCAATCCGGCTGCTGCTCCGAAAGTTTTCGGTAACGTGCTGCTCGGCTTTGCCCTGACAGAAGCTGTTGCGCTGTTCGCGCTGGTTATCGCATTCCTGATCCTGTTCGGTTAATCAACCTTTCTCATATTTGAGAAATTGGGTCGATAGGATTGGATTAAGGAACCGGTATGCCGCAACTTAATATTGCAGACTTCCCACCGCAGCTTGTATGGCTCGCGATTTCATTCGTCATTCTCTATATTTTGATGGCGAAGCTCGCGATTCCAGGCATTTCAGAAGTACTGGAAAGTCGCCAGAACCGCATTTCTTCGGATCTGGAAGAAGCAAAGCGGCTTAGTGAAGACGCAGATAAGGCGAAAGCCGATTATGAAGAGGCTCTTGCCGAAGCCCGTGCCAAAGCTCACGGCATTGTTTCTGAACTGAAGGCCTCTATGGCCAAGGAGCAGGACGCGAGCAAGGCTGAGTTGGATGCGAAGCTGGCGAAAAAGGCTCAGGCCGCAGAAGCCAGCATTCTTAAGGCTAAGGAATCCGCGCTCAGCCATGTGCGCGAAATTGCGGCCGATACTGCGAAATCTGCAGTAGGCAAGCTCGTTGCCTTCGACGTTTCCGACAAGGATGTGGAGGCCGCGGTCGCCTCCAGTATGAAGGGAGACGCCTGATGCTACATGATCCCGCCTTTTGGGTCGCAGTCGCTTTTGTTGGCTTTCTTGCTGTTCTTGTTTACTTCAAGGTGCCGCCGCTGATTGCCAAGCAGCTTGACGCCCGCGCCGACAAGATTCGTGAAGAGTTGGAAGAAGCCAAGAAACTCCGTGAAGATGCACAGTCGCTCTTTGCGGATTATCAGCGGCGACAGCACGATGCACTGCAGACTGCGGAAGAAATCGTTGCAAGAGCCAAGGAAGATGCGGAAATCCTGCGTAAAGAGAGCGTTCAGGAACTTGAAGCGACCTTGGCACGACGCCAAGAACTTGCAGAAACCAAGATCCGCCATGGCCGAGGAAAAAGCCGTCGCTGAAGTGCAAGGCATCGCTGTTGATGTGGCAATTGCCGCCGCGAGCAAGCTGATGCAGGACGGATTGAAAGGCGATAAGGCCGACGCCTTGATCGACCAATCTATTCAAGGTTTGGAAAAACAGCTCAACTAGAGCCTAATCCGGTTATTTTAGAAAAGCCCCGATATTTCGGGGCTTTTTTTTATTGCTCAAAGTAATCTCCCTCATAGAAGAGACGAAAAAGGCCTCGCCATGAATGACGAGGCCGAGGTATGCAGCAATCTCAGGGAGGCTACGATGCTGCAGATAGAGGCGTTTCTTCCGTTTCCACTGGTGCTGATGGCAGCCATCTCAATACCGGATTACGCGCTGCGCCAGTTTCATCCAGCCGCCGCCGAGGTGCGAAATGCGGCGCACTGAGGAAATAGTCACTCTCTCCCGTCGTTGCCTTATCCAGCAGATGCCGCATGGCCCCGATAAACTGATCCAGAGTTTGTCGTGATTCGCTTTCTGTCGGCTCAATCAGCATGGCTCCGTGAACCACAAGCGGGAAATACATGGTCATCGGGTGATATCCTTCATCGATCATCGCCTTTGCAAGATCAAGTGTCGTCACCCCTGTGCCTTTTAACGTGCTATCGTCAAACAGGGCCTCATGCATACATATGCCTTCAAACGGCGAATGGAGCTTGTCATCTAAGCCTACCCGAATGTAGTTAGCATTAAGGACCGCATCTTCCGCAATCTGACGAAGTCCATCTGCGCCATGGCTCTGCATATAAGCCAGTGCACGGATAAACATGCCCATCTGCCCATGATACCCCTTCATCCGGCCAAAACTTTGAACGGCGGCACCGCTCTTCTGCTCAACAAGATCAAAGCCATTTTCACCATGAGTTACGAAAGGGATCGGCGCGAAAGGTGCTAGGGCTTCAGAGAGAACAACGGGTCCCGAGCCAGGTCCACCGCCGCCATGCGGCGTGGAAAAGGTCTTATGCAGATTAATATGCATCGCATCAACACCAAGGTCGCCCGGACGAACCCGACCAAGAATGGCGTTGAGGTTGGCGCCGTCACAATAGAAGTAGCCACCGACTTCATGCACCATATCGGCAATTTTCTTCACGTCTGTTTCGAACAGGCCGCAGGTATTCGGGTTCGTCAGCATGACTCCGGCGACATCAGGACCAAGCTTGTCGGCGAAGGCGTCAAGATCCATCCGCCCGTCCTTTCGGGCCGGAACCGCATCCACCTTATAGCCGCAAAGCGCCGCCGTTGCCGGATTTGTACCATGAGCCGATTCCGGCACCAAAATGCGTGCCCGGCTCTCTCCGTTCGCTTCATGGGCCGCACGGATGGCCATTACACCACAAAGCTCTCCATGCGCACCAGCGGCTGGGGACATCGCAACCGCTGGCATACCGGTAATTGTCTTAAGCCAATGGGCCAGACTATCAACCAACTCCAAAGCTCCTTGAACGGTGCTTGTCGGCTGCATGGGGTGCAGGTCGCCGAGTCCGGCAAGCCGGGCAACTTTTTCATTGATTCGCGGATTATGCTTCATAGTGCAGGACCCCAAAGGATAAAATCCTGCGTCGATCGCATAGTTTTGTCGGCTAAGCCTGACAAAATGCCGGAGGACCTGTGGTTCCGACAAATCGGGCAGTCCAATGGATCCTTTCCGCTCAATCCCGCCAAGGCGGCTCTTCACGGGCTGTGGGTCGGCCATATCGACACCAATTCTACCCGGAACGCCTTGTTCAAATATCAGAGGTGATTCAAGGTCGAGACCTTTATTTCCAGTATAAGTTTTAAGCGATGTCTCGCCTTCGGAAACTGCCGTCGGTTGCGTCGGGCGTCCTTTATTATTCAGCATTAGAGCACCTCCTTCAACGCAACGACAAATTCATCCATATCCGAAGCCGAGCAAGTTTCAGTCGCCGCGACAAGAAGTAGATTCGTCATCTCCGGGTCATCCGGGATGAGGCGGGACACCGGTACGCCCCCAAGTATGCCCTTCTCACCAAGCTTTTCGACTGCGCTTGCTGCATTCATCGGCAGGCGAAGTGTAAATTCGTTGAAAAAGCTGTCGTTGAGAATCTCCACACCATCGATCACCTCGAGCTTTTCTGCAAGCGTGACGGCCTGTGAATGATTGAGTGAGCCCAGCTTCGTCAAGCCGTTCTCACCTAGAAGGCTCATATGAATCGTAAAGGCAAGGGAGCAGAGGCCGGCATTCGTACAAATATTACTTGTCGCCTTTTCACGGCGGATATGCTGCTCCCGCGTGGAGAGGGTCAGAACGAACCCACGCTTGCCATCCTGATCCACAGTCTGACCGCAAAGCCGACCTGGCATCTGCCGAACAAATTTCTGCCGCGTCGCAAGAAGACCTACATATGGTCCACCGTATGAAAGCGGCACGCCGATTGACTGCCCCTCCCCTGCGACAATATCCGCGCCCATTTCTCCGGGAGATGTGATTGCGCCCAGCGACACCACTTCGTTCACCGCAACAACAAGGAGAGCACCCGAGGCGTGACATTTTTCCGCAAGCACGCTCAAGTCATGAAGTCGACCGAAAAAATCCGGATTCTGTACAACTACACAGGCTATATCCGATCCAATGTGATCGTCGAAACTCTCCTCGCCCGAAACAGCGGATGGTAGATCGATTGTCTCAAACTCGGTAAATTGCAGCGTTGTATGGGTAACATCGCGGTAATGAGGATGCAGATTGCCGGAGATCACCGCCTTTTTTCGCCGTGTCACCCTGCAGGCCATCAAAACAGCCTCCGCACAGGATGTCGCGCCGTCATACATAGACGCGTTCGCGACTTCCATCCCCGTGATCAATGCCACTTGAGTCTGAAATTCGAACAAGGCCTGAAGAGTACCCTGACTGATTTCCGGCTGATATGGCGTATAAGCCGTCAAAAATTCGGAGCGCTGGATAATATGGTCCGCAACAGAGGGAACGTGATGCTGATAAGCGCCTGCTCCCAAAAAACAGGGGACCGAATAGGGCGAGAGATTCTTTGCCGCCAGTTTCCGGAAATTCTTCTCAACCACCATTTCACTTTCATGAAGCGGCAAATCAAGCAAGCCCTCAAGACGGGCTTCTTCCGGGATATCGGTAAAGAGATCGTCAATCGATCCAACACCGATTTTCGTCAGCATTTCATTCCGTTCCCGGTCGGTATGCGGCATATACCTCATTCGTCGAGACCTTCGATAAATGTTTTATAGGCGGCTTCATCCATCAGGTCGTTCAATTCCGCACTATTCGTTACGCGGACTTTAGCAAACCATCCGCCTTTCATAGCATCCTCGTTGACCACGGTTGGCGCGCCTTCCAACTCAGCGTTGACATCAACGATTTCACCGCTCACCGGGGAATAAACTTCTGATGCTGCTTTCACGCTTTCGACTACTGCGAGTTCATCTCCCTTGGTAATTTCATCGCCTACCGTCGGGACTTCGACATAGACCACGTCGCCCAGCTGCCCCTGAGCATAATCGCTGATGCCGATCGTCGCCACGTCGCCTTCGAGCAGCACCCATTCATGATCTTCTGTAAATTTGTAAGACATTCATTACTCTCCAGTGAAAAATTATCCTCGATAATAGCGCTGCTCGACGAACGGCATTTTCGCAACCACGGCGGGGCGAGACTTACCTCTGACAAGCAAATTTATTTTCGTTCCAACGGCTGAAAAATCAAGTGGGACATAGCCCATCGCGATGGGAATTCCAAGGCTGGGAGAAAACCCACCAGACGTAATTTCACCGATGGTCTCTCCCGCTTCATTTGTAATTACCGTATGTTCGCGTGCAGGCGCACGACCTTCAGGTAAAATACCCACGCGTTTCATCGCCGGTTTATTCGCGATGTCGGCCTGAATAATATCCGCACCGGGAAATCCGCCCTCAATGCGGCGGCGCTTGCTGATCGCCCAGATCAAACCGGCCGAGATCGGCGTTGTCACTTCGTTAAGGTCGTGGCCATAAAGGCACAGCCCCGCCTCCAGACGGAGCGAATCACGTGCGCCAAGGCCAATTGGCATTACTTCGGTTTCGTCCAACAGCTTCCGACATATCTCCTCTGCCTGATCATTCGGGATGGAAATCTCGAATCCGTCTTCGCCCGTGTATCCAGAACGGGTCACGAAACAGGGAACACCATCTATTTCAACTTCGCGATAGTTCATAAAAGACATAGCGACGACTTCCGGTGCATACCGCGCGAGGACGTCGACTGCTTTTGGACCTTGCAGAGCGACAAGAGCTCTATCAGTCAGCTCTGTGACCTCAGCCTTACCTGCAAGCCCGCCTGTCAGCAGCGCGATGTCCTGTTCCTTACAGGCGGCGTTCACAACAACGAAGAGATCATTCTCTCGCCGGGTGACGATAAGATCATCCAGAATGCCGCCCTGATCATTTGTGAGAAAGCTATAGCGCATCTCGCCCGCCGAAAGCGCCTGAATATCCCCAGGAATAAGTGCCTCGATAGCTCCCGCAGGATTTTCGCCCGAAATAACCACCTGCCCCATATGGGAAACATCGAAAAGCCCGGCCGCCTCCCGGGTATGCAAATGCTCATTCAGAATACCGGCAGGATATTGCACAGGCATGTCGTAGCCCGCAAACGGCACCATCTTGGCGCCGAGTTCGACATGCAAATTGTAAAGGACGGTTTTTTCGTCGACGAAGTTTCACTCATAGGACAACCCTGGTTGCGGACAAAAGCCAAATTCTCCAGCAAAAACCCGCTGGATTGACCCCCTCTGTCCTATAACCTGAGAGAATTGACGATGTTGGCAACTGCCATATCGCTTACCCCTTCGGTGAAATTACATACGTAATTTGCTTTCCAGAGTTTCATCCCCCTGCGGTCCGGTTGCCTGAGAGTTTCCGGGGTGGTTGCTCCTTCGGCGATGGCTCATAACGACCATCTCTCCCGCGGGGATCGACTGAATATCCGCGCGATAATAATGTCGATTTAAGAATAGTCAAACAACTATTGGCCTCACGCCCGTAATTAGCTCTGCAATTCCAACTGCTCACGTGTGAGCTGAAATCCGATGATAATTACATAATCCCCCCGGTCTTAAGGCCGGTCAAGGGGATGCGTTGTTCCAGTTCTTCCTGAACAGTGGCACGACGACGTCCTTCCTCAACCTCGACCGGGCTATAGAAAATTTTCTTGGCGATAATCTCGCCCGTTCTTTCCGCTATAGCGACAAAAAAAGGAAATTCCTCTGTCTGGCTGGTCGCAGCCGGTCCCTTGGTCGCCCCTATGCGCAGGATGAGCTCAACAACAACGGCTGTGTCATCGTCCACATACTGGCATTGGCCACTAAATGGGGCGATGATGCCTTCAAATTGAACGTCAACAAGGTCGCGCCCCTCCCCTTCACGAAAGATAGTGATGGTCTCTGCACCGGGTAGCACTTCCACCCGTGGGCAGGGAAGTGGTGGTTTAGAGCTGCCGAAAATGCTGAATATATCTGTATCGACACTACCGCTGCAAGCTGATGTAATTAGCAGTGGAACAGTCAGAAAACATGCGCGTAAAGATGTATTTATGAATTTGAGACTAGGCATAATGTTAATGTACCGGCGTATAAGGAACTAAAGAGTATTTTGGACGCTATCGCAAACGGCAAGACACCAGCCTGCATATGTCCAAAGAAATACAGATTTTCGGACGACGGCGCAATTGTTGCCATCATCATTTGAATTTACCTCGCCTAGATATGGCATTACCCTTGAAACTGTTGTATGAGTTCGGCAAATCTAGGATGGTCCAGCGGAATTAGCAAGTTTTCACGGTCCGCAGGAATATTCTATGAACCAATTCAGGCTTGGAAGCAATTATGGATAGATCAGAACGGACATTGCTATTGGCGGCGCCGCGCGGTTTTTGCGCTGGCGTGGACCGTGCGATCCAAATTGTTGAAAGAGCCCTCGAAAAATATGGCGCGCCGGTCTATGTCCGCCATGAAATTGTGCATAATCGTTTCGTTGTCGAAAGCCTCGAAAAGAAGGGGGCAGTCTTCGTTGACGAACTGGCGGATATACCAAAAGACGTTCCTGTGATTTTTTCAGCCCACGGTGTCGCAAAATCAGTACCGGCCGAGGCGGAAAACCGCAAAATGTTCTATATCGACGCTACCTGCCCGCTTGTCAGCAAAGTGCATCGGGAAGCGGAACGCCACGAACGGGACAATCATGAGATTATCCTGATTGGTCATCGCGGTCATCCTGAAGTAATCGGAACGATGGGACAACTTGCCGAGGGTCAGATCAGCCTCATTGAAACGGCGGAAGAGGCAAGATCCTTTACCCAAAAGCAGGTTGGGAAAAGCTTGGCTTATCTCACTCAAACAACACTTTCCGTTGATGAAACAGCAGAAATTGTTGGCATTCTTAAGAAGCGCTTTCCGTCGATTGAGAGCCCCAGAAAAGAAGATATTTGCTACGCAACAACCAATCGTCAGGCAGCCGTGAAAATTCTTGCCGAGCGCTGTGACGGGATGCTGGTTATCGGCGCGCCAAATTCCTCCAATTCGATGCGTCTAGTTGAGGTGGCGGAAAAGTCCGGCTGCCGTCAAGTAGCCCTTGTTCAACGGGCCTCGGATATTCCTTGGGACAGTCTTCAGAACGCATTCACAATTGGCATCACAGCCGGAGCATCCGCCCCCGAAACACTTGTCGAAGAGGTGGTCGAGGCCTTCTCTCAACGATTCAGCATTACGGTGGAGGAAATAGTCACCAATCAGGAACAGGTGGTTTTCAAGATGCCCAAAATTCTGGAACCAGAGGCCATGAAGTAGTTTATGGCAGTATATACTGACATTTCCGACGATGAGCTGGATGACATGCTGGATCAATATGATCTGGGTCAGGCGCTGTCGTGCAAAGGCATCGCAGAGGGCGTAGAAAATTCCAACTATTTGCTCCATACGGAAGCTGGCTATTACATCCTTACACTTTATGAAAAGCGGGTAAATGCTGAAGATCTGCCGTTTTTCTTAGGACTGATGGAGCATTTGGCCGCGGGCGGTTTTATGTCGCCCCGGCCCATTGCTGCGAAAGACGGCAGCAGCCTAAAACAGGTTGCCGGGCGTCCTGCTGCAATTATCGAATTTCTTGATGGTCGCTCAGTCAAACGGGTAACGCCACAGCACTGCAATCTTCTGGGACAAGCATTGGCGCAGCTTCATACGATCGGCAGTGATTTCAAGATGACGCGTGTTAATACACTCTCCCTGTCGAGCTGGCGGCCTTTGTATGAAGCCTGCATGAAAAGCGGCATGGGCCAATCGGATGCGCGGATTTTTCCTGAAATTGAGGTGGAAATCACATTCCTCGAAAATCACTGGCCAACCGATCTGCCAAGTGGCGTAATCCACGCAGATTTATTCCCGGATAATATCTTTTTTCTACAAGACAAAGTGAGCGGAGTTATCGACTACTATTTCGCCTGTAGCGATTTCTTTGCCTATGATCTTGCCATCTGTGTGAACGCCTGGTGCTTTGAAAATGACGGCAGTTTCAACATCACAAAGGCGCGAAAACTGTTGAATGGCTATCGGGAAGTTCGGGACTTCTCACAGCAGGAGCTCGAATTTTTGCCTCTACTTTGTCGCGGCGCAGCGATCAGGTTTCTCCTGACCCGCCATTACGACTGGATCAACCAGATTGAAGGGGCGCTGGTTAAACCCAAGGACCCTATGGAATATCTCAAAAAACTACAATTTCACCAAGCGGTTAAAAATGTCGCCGCATACGGCCTCGACTAAAAACTCTCGTGGAATTCAATCGAACAGGGAATCAATTTCATCCTGTGAAATTTCGTGACCTTCTGGCCGTGGGCCACTTAATTCAACATCCTCATCGAATTGCGGTTCTAGCTCCGCAACCTCAAGTTCCTCAAGTTCATCCTCGCCGCCGAGAATATCGATCATCTTGCTGATCCTCTCGTCGACAAAGCTCAAGGTAGTCACAACCTTGGAAATCCGCTGACCAGTAACATCCTGAAAGTTACAGGCTTCGTAAATCTTCATTACCGCAGCACTGATTGCCTCTATGCTTTCAACCTCCTCCGGGGAACTTGTATGCAATTGGAGGCTCTCGTTTTTGTCTTCTATCGTTTCAACAGCTTCAAGAATGGCATTGGTTGCATTCTCCGTATCACCGACAACCGCATCAAGCTGGTCGGTAACTGAATTAATTTTCTGCCCCTTCTTTGAAGAACTGAGTGAGGCAATTTCACGGCGAGTTTCGAGGATAACATCAGAAAGTTCCTGCAATTCCTGGCGTAATATTCCTAGCTCTTCTGTCGCTTTCACTTCTTCAGAATCGCTCTCCGGTACGACAATCTTTTCATCTTGGCCAAGTTGAACCTTGATGTCGTTAAGAGCATCAATGATCTCATGATATTGGTTGTCCGTTATTCCCTCATTCGTAAAAGCAGGATCTATTGAAACGCCCGAGCCAAATTGTTTAATTTCTGCGGAGAATAGTTTTTTCTGCATCTTGCCAACTCGAATCTATTAATTTTAGTTTTCTGCAAGGGTAACGGCCTCGCTTTCAATATAATTGCCAGAAATGCGCTAACATTAGGTTAAAATTACATTTTCTCGAAGTTTGCCGACTCAGGGCATACATGCTAAAGCCGGGCAGTTGAGATTAGTCGCGTATCGCCACGGTTCAGGAGCTTGTTTATGTCAGAAAATATTGTTGTAATTTACACGGACGGCGCCTGTTCAGGTAATCCGGGTCCCGGGGGATGGGGTGCCCTTTTAAAGTATCAAGGCAAAACAAAAGAACTATGCGGGGGAGAAGCGGAAACAACGAACAACCGTATGGAACTGACCGCCGCTATTATGGCGATTAATTCACTAAAGCGCCGTTCTACAGTCGAGCTACATACCGACAGCACTTATGTGAAAGACGGTATCACTAAATGGATGATTGGGTGGAAAAAGAACGGCTGGAAGACGGCCGCCAGAAAACCAGTAAAAAATAAGGACCTCTGGCTCGCGTTGGATGACGCCATATCAAATCACCAAATCAGTTGGAAATGGGTCAAAGGCCACGCAGGGGATCCCGGCAATGAAAAAGCCGATCAGCTCGCCAATGAGGGTATGAAAAAATTTAAGCGCTAACGGGCGCAACCATCACAGACAAGTCACAATGGGGAAGGCAACCGCCCTCCCCGATGAGAAAAACAATCAGAGCTGACCCAGCAAGGTTTCAGCGTCGGATACCTCGAAACCACCGGTTTCTTCAAGGTTAAGCTGTGTTACAACGCCATCGTCAACAACCATGGAATAACGACGGGAGCGAACACCAAGCCCGGCACCGGAGGCATCGAATTCAGCCCCGATAGCCTTGGTAAAGGCCGCATCCGGGTCTGCAACCATTTTAATGCTGCCCGCGTTGTGATCCTTACCCCAAGAGGCCATCACAAAAGGGTCATTCACGGAAAGACAGACGATATCGCTCACGCCTTTTGACGTTAAATTCGCCGTATTATCTACAAAACCAGGCAGGTGCTTTGCCGAACAAGTGGGCGTATAGGCACCGGGCACTGCGAACAAAGCAACTTTCTTGCCGCCAAAGAGATCCGCTGTCGATACTTTCGTCGGTCCTTTTTCGGTCATCATCATTAATTCGGCATTTGGAAGTTTGTCACCAACTGATATCGTCATTTCTGTTCCCTATTCTTAAATAATCGCATAATTCAGCCCCGCCACTTTAACATAATGATGTAGGCGAAAATAAAAAGTTTCAATTACAGCTATTCTGAATTTTATTCGATGCGGAGATCCGCTTCACCTGCCACTGAGCCATCAAAAATTGTGACGGTGATGTCTTGGCCGGATATCCGGTCCGACTTCGCAGGAAGATGTCCTTCAAGTTCGAAAGCCACGTGTCGACGATCTGCTGACAACGAAGCGCTGACCAGATCGAAATATGTGCCATCTTCTCCCTCAACAATGATGGATGGTTTATTTAGAGGCAATGTTGACGTCGCTGTAACGGCAAAAAGACGATCATCTTTACTGCTCGCCATCACTTGCGTCAGGACGGCAGTTTCTGAACCGATTTTCTCGGGTACACGGCGGGAAAATGCCTCAATAATACTGGCGTCTCCAGTAGTTTCTGCACTTTTCGTATCGAGAGTGAGGGTAAATTCAAGCTCATAGGGAATGCAAACATCCTCACAAATTCCCAGTTGAAGCCGAAGCTTAAGGTCAAGCGGATTTCCCGGTTCCTGCAACGTAATGTCTATAGGAAAGACAACCTCATCATGATACCCCCAGCTTGAAAAACCATAAGCATCAAATTCTTCGGGCAGAGGCCATAAAACCTCCGCTGATTTCAAATTTTCAGACCCGCTCCAATCGAGTAGGGGAGGAATTCCGGCATCCCCGGGGCTGCGCCAATATGTTTTCCAGCCGGGGGCTAACTTAATCTGAAGGCCGACCCGAAGAGAATCGAGTCCCTTCACCCCTTCAACAGCAGATATCAGCCGGAGCTTCGATTGATCTGTACTGACCCAGTCGGGTGCTGTCTCAGCTCTGGGTGAAAGGCTGGCACCTAACAACAGAAAAACGAAAATACCGCAGAAATACCCAAAATTCAGTAATCTCATTCAGAATTAGCCTTCTGCCTTACAATGGATTATTCACCACATATATAAAACAATATTAAGGGTTGATATGTCACAATCACGTCATGAAGACATTCGACGGCTGGGATTCTTTTAAAGCAGATACATATTTATATTATGACCGCAAATACAATTGATACAGGCTATTTGGATGGAAAACTCTTGGTTGCGATGCCAAGCATGGGTGATCCGCGCTTTAAAAAAGCCGTCATTCTGCTCTGCGCTCACTCAGAATCGGGTGCCATGGGCATCCTGCTCAACCGATCTCTTGATGCGTTGAGCTTTGAGGATTTGCTTGAACAACTCGAAATTCCGAAAGCGGAGGCCGCCCGCAATATCGAAATTCATTTCGGCGGCCCTGTCGATACAGAGCGTGGCTTCGTTGTTCATTCCACCGACCTTCTTTACGACACCACTCTGATGATCGACGATGATATGGCACTGACTGCGACCGTAGATATGCTGAAAACCATTGCTGGCGGCAGCGGACCAGAGAGCAGTTTTCTCGCTCTTGGATATTCCGGCTGGGGCCCGGGCCAGCTTGAACAGGAAATTCAGGAAAATGGATGGTTGGTCGTCGATCCGGACGCGGATATTGTTTTTGGACCCAAATTAGAGACGAAATGGGAAGTTGCCATACATAAGCTTGGTGTAGACCCCTCCCTCCTATCTGGCGATATGGGGCACGCCTGATTACGATTAATATGGTGAAACCGGGTCAGTATTCAAAATGGCGTACAGCAGATGATCATGCCAAACGCCGTTGATGCAGAGATATTCCCGTGCCAAACCTTCCCTTAAAAAACCAACCTTTTCGAGCAGAAGTGAGCTTGGAATATTTGATGGCAGGCAAGCAGCTTCAACTCGCCTTAATCCGAATTCACTGAACAAAACCGGCATCAGGCCGCAAAGCGCCTCATACATATAGCCTTGTCGTGCATGGCGCTGGCCCGTCCAGTATCCAACTGTGCCGGTCTGTGCGACACCCCGACGGATTTGGCCAAGCGTGATCCCGCCAATCAGGTCATGACTTTCTCTATTGAAGATGAAGAATGCCTGGCCCAAATCATCCTTCACATCCCTCGCATAACGCCGAAGTCGCGCCTTGAAGCTTGCCTTAGTGAGAGAATCCTCTGTCCAGACTGGCTCCCATGGCACGAGAAAGTCTCGGCTGTCTGACCTAAGTTCTGCCCAAGCACCCCAATCCGACAATTTCGGGGGACGGAGCATTAGTCGCTCAGTCACCACCCGGGGTCCACTTCCCATCAATGACAGCTTTTCCAACACTCGACGCGGACCTCCTTGGTGTTCCTACACTACCTGAATCTTGCCGTGATCTGATCAAACGACTCAAGATTTTTTAGCGGGCCGAGCGCTGCAATACTGGGCGTCACCCCAAAAAACAGCTTTCCTGCGAGATTTTGTGTTGCCTCAACTGTTACCGCATCAATGCTTTCGGCAATTTCCGATGTTGGCAGAACCCGTCCATAAATCAGTATTTGCCGCGCATGAACTTCCGAACGGGAGGCCGGGCTCTCCATCCCCATCAGGAGAGAGGCCTTCAACTGAGCCTTGGCCCGCTCAACTTCGGCCTGCTGTATTCCATCGCTTGCCCGCAGCAGCTCGTCCGTCAACATATGGCTCAGCTCTTTTATATGCTCTTCGCCGGTTCCTGCATAAACAGAAAATGTTCCTGTATCCGCGAATGAGGAGGAGAAACTGAACACAGAATAACAAAGCCCGCGCTTCTCCCTTATTTCCTGAAAAAGGCGCGAAGACATGCCACCGCCCAGCAATCCGGAAAGAACCTGAGCCGTGTAGTAATCATCGTCAGTGTAGGAGATACCGGGAACAGACAGCGCATAATGCACCTGCTCCAACTCTCTTTCCTCGCGAAATTCACCGCCGGAATAATGGGCCGGCTCCATGCCCGTATCCCCCTTCGCGGCCAATCCGTCAAAGGCCTTTTCCGCGAGCGTCACCAACCTGTCGTGATCAACAGCACCGGAAGCACTTAAAACCATCTTGGGTGCCAGATAATGACTTTTCATATAACCCGCGATCATCGACCTATCGAAGCCACGAACTTTCCCGACAGTCCCGAGAATGGACCGTCCAATCGGCTGGTCCGGAAAGGATGCCTCCTGAAGGTGATCAAAAATAATATCGTCAGGCGTATCATATGTCTGGCCTATCTCTTGAACGATTACCTCTTTCTCTCGCGCAATTTCCGTTTGATCAAAACTTGAATGCAGTAATATATCGCCCAGAATATCCACCGCGAGCGGCAGATCGTCTTTTAACACTCTAGCGAAATAGGCTGTCTGATCCCGGCTTGTATAGGCGTTGAGATGCCCGCCGACGGATTCGATCAATTCGGCGATCTGAAGCGCACTCCGCCTGCCCGTGCCTTTAAATGCCATATGCTCCAGCACATGAGATATACCGTTTTCCTCAGCCGTCTCATGGCGAGCTCCGGTATCAACCCAAACCCCCACAGCGGCCGTTTCCAAGCCTGGCATGGGATCTGAAATAACGCGCAACCCATTCTTGAGGGTGCTCACTTTAACGTTCATATATTCTTCCGATCTAAGCCGCACTCAGTATGCGCGCACGTTCCTTAATAAAGGATTTTACCGTCTCTAAATCATTTGGCAAATCAACAAGCCGTTCATCGCGTCCGAACAGATCCGCCATGTGCTTTGGTAAACTAGGACGCTCACCTGTTGCTTTTTCCACCGCATCAGGAAATTTGGCCGGATGCGCTGTAGATAAGGTTACTAACGGGACATCCTTGTGCTTTCGGCATTTTTCACCAACAGAGAGACCAACCGCTGTATGAGGATCGACCAGCTTCGCGCTTCTATCCAATGTCTGTCGGATGGTGGCGAGGGTTTCTTCCTCATCACAGCGATCTGCGGCAAAAATGCTTTCATTCAATTGCGACATATTCACGGAAAAACCACCGTCCCTGTCGAGCCGAACTCATCAAGTCGGCGATCGCGTCACCGTCGCGACCATATAAATCCGCCAGGAAACGTTCAAAGTTACTGGATACTTGAATATCCATGCTTGGGCTGATAGTCGGGTCAACGCCTGATTTCCGGTATTCGCCGCTATTGAAAAAACGGGATAGAATATCATTGCGGTTGGTGGCGACAATCAGTTGATCGACCGGTAATCCCATCTTGCTCGCGGCATAGCCGGCGTAGACATCACCAAAGTTTCCGCTTGGAACCGAGAAGGATATCGGCCGCGACGGTGCGCCGAGGCTGACACCTACAGTAAAGTAATAGACTATCTGCGCCATGACCCGCGCCCAGTTGATCGAATTAACGGCCGAAACCGCTAAACTGTCACGAAACTCATGGTCGTTGAACATCGCCTTAACCATGGCCTGACAATCATCAAAATCGCCTTCTATGGCGATGTTGTGAACATTTGAATCGAGCACCGTCGTCATCTGGCGCCGCTGTACCTCTGACACCCGCCCCTTGGGATGTAGGATAAAAATATCTACCGCTTCCCGCCCCCGGCAGGCTTCGATCGCCGCGGAGCCGGTATCGCCAGAGGTGGCGCCAACAATCGTCACACGCTTGCCTTCCCTTGCAAGGAGATGGTCATAGAGCAGGCCGAGGAGCTGCAAGGCCACATCCTTAAAGGCGAGTGTCGGCCCGTGATAAAGCTCCATCAGGAACTCGTTGCTGCCAAGCTGGCTGACGGGTACAACGGCTTTATGAGAGAAGTTAGCGTAAGCCTTTTCCGTCATTTTGCGGAAGTCAGCCTCATCAACGCAGTCACCCAGAAACGGTTGAAGCAGGAATGCCGTTGCCGCCGCATAAGACATACCGGCAAGGCTTTGAATGTCATTCTTTGAAAACTGCGGCCAACTTTCCGGTAGATAGAGCCCCCCATCCCGCGCCAGTCCAGTCAAGACCACTTCTTCAAAATTCAATACCGGCGCTTTACCGCGGGTGCTGATATATCGCACTTTCACACTCCTCAGACCAATCAGATGGCGGGTGAGAGTAACCATATGCAGGACATATGTGCAAGCCCGTATATGCCCGCTCGCCCCGCCTGCAGACTATTGTTTAGGGCAGGTAGCGATTCCGCAAATGCGCTTTAAAGGCGTCGGCAGTCAAAGGAGAACCCGTCGCAGATTGCATAATGCTTTCCGTCGATAGTGAACTGCCAAGGGAATGGATGTTACCACGCAACCATTCGAGCAAGGGCGCGAATTCCCCGGTACGGATTTTGTTGGTGAAATCCGGAATTTTTGTCGCTGCGGTGCTATAAATTTGCGCCGCCGCCATCGCCCCCAATGTATAGGTTGGGAAATAACCGATAGCTCCGCTTGGCCAGTGAATATCCTGAAGACAGCCAAGCCGGTCGTTCGGCGGCGATATTCCAAGAGTATTTCGCATGCCGCTATTCCACACCGCGGGCAAATCCTCAACCGCAAGATCACCCGAAAGTAATGCCTTTTCCAACCGATAGCGCAGGATAACATGGAGGGGATATGTCACTTCATCCGCATCCACGCGAATGAACCCGGGTTCAACTTTTAGGTAAAGCCGTTCGATATTCTCAACTTCCCAAGCAGGGCCGCTACCGGAAAAGGCTGCTTTTATCCGAGGCAGTGCATAAGCCATGAAATCTCCACTGCGAGAAAGCTGCATTTCAATCAGCAAAGACTGGCTTTCATGAAGAGCCATTCCCCGCGCCGCGCCCACTGGCTGGCTGCGCCAATCCTTTGGAAGTCCTTGCTCATACAGCGCATGGCCGGTTTCATGTAAGGTTCCCATCAAACTTTGCGTGAAATCATCGGTCTCGTAGCGGGTCGTTAGCCGTACGTCATCGGGAATACCACCGGTAAATGGGTGATGGCTGACATCAAGCCGCCCATGGCCGAAATCGAACCCGAGGGCAGTCATAAATTCCTGACCAAGCTGTTTCTGAACCGCTTCGTCAAACGGCCCCTCGGGCGCTATAGCTGGCTGCGTGTTTTTTCGATTTTCCAAGACTTCACCCAGGAAGCTCGGCAGGAAAGATTCCAGATCATCAAACAAAACATCAATCGTTGCGGATGTACAGCCTGGCTCATATTCTTCAAGTAGCGCATCATAAGGGGATACACCGAAAGCATCAGACTTGGCATCCGCTATGCGTTGGGTAAGCTGGACAACTTCGCTTAATGCCGGAACGAGAGAGGCAAAATCATTATTGAGCCGCGCATCCCGCCATTGCAATTCAGAACGGGAAGTCGCGTGGGAATGAGCTTCCACAAGATCCGGATCAACCGCTGTCGCGTGACGCCAGCGATTTTGCATTTCGGCAAGATTCGCGCGCTGCCAGTCGTCAAGAGTAACAATCTCACTCTCTGCTTCCATCAGCAGATCAGCAACGTCCGGGCTATTCAACATCTCATGCGACACCAGGCTGAGAACAGCAAGCTGCTCTGCTCGGGGGCCACTTCCGCCAATCGGCATCATCGCGGCACTATCCCAATGCAACATCGCCGCCGCGCCGGAGAGGGCGGAAAGCCTCGCGAATTTCTTCTCAAGCATTGAATAGGCTGTAGTCATTTCTGACATATCACTCCTGCTTCGATCCGCCGCGCTTTAGACCGTACAGGACATATATAACTATTAAGGCAATCGCCAACCCTAACCATGTGAAGGCATACTGAATATGGTTATTAGGGAGGGAAATGCGTGTCTGCCCACCCTTGGGGAGGCCGCCAGGCACTTCCGCCGCGTCGAGCTCAACAAAAACCGGCGCGACCGTGATATTCAGATGTTCTGCCATCTTCGCAAGTTCGCCATAAAGCCAAACATTATCTTCGGCGTTACTTCCAGGCAGAAAGGACCATGATTTACCCCAAGGCTTTCGCGCCACGCCCGTTACCGTAACTTCCCCTGAAATTTGACCTTCCGGTCTCGTTTGCGGATCTATATTAGCCTCTGGGACCCAACCTCGGTTGACGAGGATAATATCCCCTTCATTCGTACGCTTGAACGGGGTGATGACCTGAAAACCAGAACGCCCTTTCTTCGTATGGGCGAAAAGATGAAGCTCATGCTCATGGTCGAATTTACCAGTCAGGCTAACCCGTCGATAATGCCATTCTTCCGGGATAATATCTCCGGCCGGCAAGGTAACTGGTGCCGCCGCGAGCTGGTTATTTATCTGGTCGATTAAATCTATTTTCCAGCTATATCGATTAACTTGCCAGACAGTCAAAGCCAGCAGGATTACAACGCAAGGCACTGTAATCAAAGTTGGGATAACCCCGGGGGAGAATTTTTTCATGTTCAGTAACGCTCTATCTCGGAGCTCGCTTTATGCTTAAACTGCAGAGCAATCAAAAAAGCCTTGAAAGGACGGAGAAGCCCAGTGCTCAGGATCAATATTGTTGGAAGCCAGATCACCAATTGTAGCCAATATGGCGGATGGAATATAAGCTCCATCCCGACGGCAAGACCGCAAACGATAAATCCGACGATCAAAATGATAAAAACGGCAAGGGCCATCGCCACTATTGACGGCACTGAAACTTTGTCCGCAAGTATCACAGGACTCTGCGACATCAAGAAAGCCTTTAAAAGTTTCCCCTTTCCGCATGCCGGGCATTTGCAGGTGAGCCCGGCGCGCAAAGGGGAAACTGGTATGCCGTATGAATAAGGCATCAGATTATTAGGTCAGGTCCACTCCGGCCCCGCGCCCCACCAATAAACCGCAAAGAACAAGAACAACCAGACGACATCAACAAAATGCCAATACCAAGCCGCAGCCTCTAGGCCAAAGTGATGTGTTGGTGTGAAATGGCCTTTCGTCGCCCGGATCAGGCATACCAGCAGAAAGACTGTTCCGATAAAGACGTGCGCACCATGGAAGCCGGTCGCCATGTAGAAGGTTGAAGGATAGATCCCATCCGTGAAACCAAACGCGGCATGCGAATATTCATATATCTGCACTGCTGTAAAGCAGGCACCCAGAATAACCGTCAGCAACAAGCCCTGAGTCAGGCCCTTACGGTCACCATGCTGTAACGCGTGATGCGCCCAGGTCACCGTAGTGCCAGAGAGCAGCAGAATAACAGTATTTAGAAGCGGAATATGCCAAGGATTGAAGGTCATAATTCCTTCAGGTGGCCAAACACCGCCGCCAACTTCACTCGGAAACAGGCCTGCGCCAAAGTAGGCCCAGAACCAAGCCACGAAGAACATAACCTCGGACGCGATGAACATGATCATGCCATATCGCAAGCCCAATTGAACGACTGGCGTGTGATGCCCTTCATGCTCCCCTTCCTTGACAACATCGCGCCACCAAGTGAAGGACGTGTATAAAAGGGCGACGAAACCAATCACAAAGACCGCGTAACCTTTGTCATGCATCCACAAAACAGCACCGATAGCTGATACAAATGCAGCAGCAGACGCAAGGGCCGGCCACGGGCTCGGATCTACGAGATGATAATCATGTTGTTTGGCGTGAGAATCTGCCATTCCTAAACTCCTGCAATTTCGCCCGGACCAGGTCCGGCCCTAAATGTTACCCAGTCTTTTATTGGTCAATTTACATCAACCGATTTTTTTTCGGATTTCGCCGAAACCTTTGTTTCTTCATCATCTTCGCTGATAAAGAAAGTGTAGGAAAGCGTTATTACCGTCACCTCTTTGGCGTTCGGATCATCATCGATTTCAGGATCGACAAAGAAAGTAACCGGCATATCGACCCGTTCACCCGGCTGCAACACCTGCTCGGTAAAGCAAAAACAATCAATTTTGGTGAAATACTGCCCAACCTTCTGCGGTGTCACATTAAACGTCGCTGTTCCCTTGATCGCACGATTTGTCGGGTTGTAAGCTTCATAGAACGCAAGGCCCGTTTCACCCACCTTCATTGTTATCTTGTGCTTTACCGGCTTGAAGTCCCACGGCATTTCACGGCTTGTATTTGCATCAAATTCGATGGTTATGTCACGATCAAGAATAACATCCGGGGCAATATCCGCTTGCTGCGTCGTTCCACCATATCCCGTCACCCGGCAGAAAAGATCGTAAAGCGGGACCGAAGCATAGGCTAACCCGACCATGCCAACAACAACTGATGCCAACACGAATGCAAGACGGGCTGATTTTTTGTTCTGCCTTTCCATCACGCAGACGCCCCGCCGGACATTTTCACAATTGTAATCAAATAAAACAGTACGACCAAAGCAATAAGGATACCCCCGACCGCGAGATTACGGATACGTTGCCGCTTGTTATGTTCTTCATCACGGGCCATTTCAAACCACCGTCCGGACAAGGCTCTCACCGAGTAGCATAGCGAAAAGCAGGAACAGATATAAAAGAGAATACGCAAACAGCTGCTTTGCGCTCTCCTCGTCCTTGGCACGCCATACTTTTAGCGAAAGAAGCAGAAACAGACCGCTCAACAGGGTCGCGCCAACACCATAAACAATGCCCGCATATCCAAGAAAATACGGCATGACCGCAACAGGGAAAAGGAGCGCGCTATAGAGTACAATTTGCCGCCGCGTAACATCCCGGCCGGCAACAACCGGCAGCATAGGCACACCGGCCTTTGCATAGTCAATATCGCGCCAAAGCGACAGCGCCCAAAAATGCGGCGGGGTCCACATAAAAATAATTGCGAACAGAACAAGGGATTCCGCGCTAACATCGCCGGTTACGGCCGCCCAACCGATCATTGGCGGAAATGCACCTGCCGCACCGCCAATAACAATATTCTGCGGCGTCCGGCGTTTCAGCCACATGGTATAGATAAAAACATAGAACCCGATGGTAAGCGCCAGCAACGCCGCCGCGACATAATTCACCGCGAGTCCCATCAGAACAACGGAAGCCACCGACAGTACGGTGCCAAACGCAAGCGCTTCATTCGCGCTGACACGACCGGCAGGGATCGGGCGTTCTTTCGTCCGCTCCATCACCGCATCTATATCCGCATCATACCACATGTTAATCGCCCCGGATGCCCCGGCGCCAACAGCAATACAGAGAAGCGCCGTAAAGGCCAGCACCGGATGAATGGTCCCCGGCGCAACGGCAAGCCCCACCAGCCCTGTGAAAACGACAAGCGACATCACTCGCGGTTTCAGCAGAGCGAAATAATCGCTAACCCGCGTCAGATCTGAACTGACACGGGTTTCGATCGTATCCTTTATAAGGCTTGTGTCGGACACTCGTTGCTCCTTCAACCCTTACTTTATAACCGGCAGTTCGTTGAACTGATGGAAAGGCGGTGGAGACGGCAAAGTCCATTCCAGCGTGGTCGCACCTTCACCCCAGGGATTACCTGCAGCCTGTTCCTTGCGGACGAAGGCATGCACAACTGTAATCAGGAAGATCAGAACACCAACCGCCGATACATAGGAACCGTATGAAGAAATTGCATTAAAGCCAGCGAAAGCATCCGGATAGTCCGGAATACGCCGTGGCATACCGGCGAGCCCCAGGAAATGCATCGGGAAGAAGATCATATTCACGCCAATGAAGGTCACCCAGAAATGCAGATGCGCCAGTTTTTCCGAATAGGTATACCCGGTGATCTTACCGAACCAGTAGTAGAAGCCCGCAAAAATCGCGAACACAGCCCCCAGGCTCAGAACGTAATGGAAATGGGCAACCACATAGTATGTATCATGCAGTGCAACATCGAGGCCAGCATTGGCCAGAACCACACCCGTTACACCGCCAACGGTAAACAGGAAGATAAAACCAAGCGCCCAGACCATCGGTGGTTTAAACTCGATTGAGCCCCCCACATCGTCGCAATCCAAGAGAAAATCTTGACACCGGTCGGAACAGCAATCACCAGCGTTGCAACAAGGAAGTATGCTCGCGTATCAACATTCATACCCACTGTGTACATATGATGGGCCCAGACGATGAAGCCAACGGCACCAATCGCAACCATCGCATAGGCCATCCCGAGATAGCCGAAGACCGGCTTGCGTGAGAAGGTCGACACAATCTGGCTAATGATACCGAAGCCAGGCAGGATCAGAATATACACTTCAGGATGACCGAAGAACCAGAATAGATGCTGAAACAGGATTGGGTCACCGCCGCCCTCTGGCGCGAAGAATGTCGAGCCGAAATTGCGGTCCGTCAGGAGCATGGTAATACCGCCCGCAAGAACCGGCAGGGAAAGCAGAAGCAGGAAAGCTGTAACAAGAACGGACCAGACGAAAAGCGGCATCTTATGCATTGTCATGCCTGGCGCGCGCATGTTGAAAATCGTCGTGATAAAATTAATCGCACCAAGAATTGACGATGCGCCCGCCAAATGAAGGCTGAGGATCGCGAAATCAACTGCCATGCCGGGATGACCAACGTTCGAAGAAAGCGGCGGATACATGGTCCAGCCGCCACCAACGCCATTTGCTCCGGCGGGGCCCTCAACGAAGATTGAGATAAGCAGCAAGCCAAACGCCGGCGGCAACAGCCAGAAAGAAATGTTGTTCATGCGCGGGAAGGCCATATCCGGCGCCCCGATCATCAACGGTACAATCCAGTTACCAAAACCACCAATCATCGCCGGCATAACCATGAAGAAGATCATGATCAGGCCATGGCCTGTGACCAGAACATTGAAGAAATGGTAATTGCCGTTCAGAAACTGATCGCCCGGCAATTGCAATTCTGCCCGAATATAAACGGACATTGCCCCGCCGATAATACCGGCGATAATCGCAAAAATAAGATACATCGATCCGATATCTTTGTGATTGGTCGAGTAGACCCAACGCTTCCAACCTGATGGAGTGTGTTCGTCGTGAGCGGCTGCTGAACCGTAAGCCATAATGTAGTGCCTCTCTCTAGCCTGTTTACTCTGCGCTTGTGGACGTAATCTGGGCGAATTTGATCGCCGGGGTTCCGTCACTTGCAAATTCTTTTTTGGCTTCAACGAGCCATTTTGCGTAATCTTCCTTGCTAACCGCCTTGATCATAATCGGCATGAATCCATGACGTGCACCGCATAGTTCCGAGCATTGTCCGTAATACATGCCTTCATTCTCGATCCGCATCCAGGTTTCATTCAGACGGCCCGGCACGGCATCCATCTTCACACCGAAGGACGGCATTGCCCAGGAATGAAGGACATCTTCAGCCGTAACGAGAACGCGGATATTTGTTTCAACCGGAAGGACGATCGCATTGTCAGTTGCCAGAAGGCGCGGCTGACCGGGTTTAAGCTCGTCCTTTTCAAGCATCACGGCTTCAAAGGCAAGCCCGTCTTCATCCATATATTCATAGCCCCAATACCACTGATACCCAATGGCTTTCAGGGTCATGTCCGGCGTTTCAATCCGATCCCCGTAGTAAAGCAACTTCAATGATGGGATCATGATAACGATCAGGATCATGATCGGAACAACCGTCCAGATGATCTCGATAAATGTGTTATGGGATGTTTTGGAGGGGTTGGGATTTGCCCGCTTGTTAAAGCGCACGATCACATAAAGCAGCAAAACCAAAACGAACACCGTAATCGCACTGATAATCCACAGCAACAAATTATGGAATATATGTTGCTCTGCTGCGACTGGTGAAAATGCCTGCTGAAACGTTGTTTGCCATTGCGCAGGTTGCCCCTGCTCCGCGGCGGCAGTTCCCATCGTCAATACCGTGCCTGCAATTACGGCCATAAATGCGACAAGATTTCTTACCATACCCATCTTCACTTCCCGTTTGTGATCACATGTCTAACTAACTTAGCCTGAAACGAAAAACAGTATACCCTCGCTAGGCCAAATTTTGGACAGATTTTTTGATTTATATCCAGCTCATAACGGCAAATCAAAAAGCTTTCCACTCGATTGCGCGGGAAACTACACCACCGATGTGCTTTATAACAAGTCTAAGACTGCAGTAATTCAAAAATCCGCATCATTTTTTTTTGCCCGCAAAGCACAGGGAAAATAATTTTATGCATATATTACAATATATTACATAGATTTTACCAAAGCCATTCTCATTTTCTCTTCATCCTCAAATGACACGCATATTGTGACATTTTGTCACACCGACTTGCGTCCTCAAGGGCGGAGACAATTAGAATCTTTCAAATCAGCAATTCCCCTCTCTCGACATTCGCTCTCAAAAGACACATATTCAGCTGTAGTAAACCCAGCCGCCCAACAACCGGAGCACATTTATGACTGATATATCGACCGCCAATGACCTCTTTTTCATACCAACAGGTATGGATCGGGGAGCTGTTGAAAAGCAGGTATCAAAAGCGCTCGCAAAGGCGGATGACGGCGAACTGTTTTTGGAATACCGTCAGTCGGAAGGCTTTTCCTTCGACGATGGACGTCTAAAAAGCGCCAGTTTTGATACCACGCAAGGGTTCGGACTCAGAGCGGTTGTCGGCGAGGCGACAGGCTTCGCGCACGCCTCTGATTTGAGCGAAGAAGCCATCGTTAATGCCGCAAAAACGGTAGAGGCCGTGCAAGCCGGCAAAGGCGGCACCATGGCATTAGCGCCTGCAGGTTCCAACCGCGCCCTTTACAGCGACGACAATCCACTAAGTGAAATCCCCTTCGATGCCAAAGTGAAGGCGCTTTCCGAAATAGACGCCTATGCGCGCGGAAAAGACAGCAAGGTTGTTCAGGTTTCTGTTTCTCTCGCAGGCTCCTGGCAGGGGATTGAAATAATCCGCAGTGGCGGCGAACGTGCAGGCGACATCCGTCCGCTGGTGCGGCTCAATGTTTCTGTCGTTGTTGAAAAAGACGGTCGGCGCGAGTCCGGTTCTCATGGAATGGGCGGACGGACTGGATACGATTTTTACCTAGAAGAAGGCACCTGGAAATCCGCAGTCGACGAAGCATACCGTCAGGCCATGGTCAACCTTGACTCCGTCGCCGCCCCGGCGGGTGAAATGGATGTTGTCCTCGGCCCCGGCTGGCCCGGTATTATCCTGCATGAGGCGATAGGTCATGGTCTTGAAGGCGACTTCAATCGCAAAAAAACTTCTGTCTTTTCCAACCTGATGGGTGAGCGAGTTGCGGCTCCGGGCGTGACCGTTGTAGACGACGGGACAATCACTGACCGGCGGGGATCCCTCAGTATTGATGATGAAGGTACCGCAACCAGCAACACGACACTCATTGAGGACGGCATCCTCGTCGGCTATATGCAGGATCGCCAGAACGCCCGTCTTATGGGCGTTGAACCAACAGGCAATGGCCGCCGTGAGAGCTATGCCCACCTTCCAATGCCGCGCATGACCAACACATACATGCTGGGCGGCGATAAAGACCCGGGCGAAATTGTCAAATCAGTGAAGAAGGGCATTTATACGGCCAACTTTGGCGGGGGTCAGGTCGATATCACATCAGGCAAATTCGTCTTCTCCTGCACAGAGGCCTACCTCATTGAAGACGGTAAGATTACAGCGCCGGTCAAAGGCGCGACCCTGATTGGAACCGGCAGCGAGGCACTTAAAAAGGTAAAGGCGATCGGCAATGACATGGCGCTCGATAGCGGCATCGGCACCTGCGGGAAAGCTGGCCAAAGCGTACCTGTTGGCGTTGGGCAGCCAACCATGCTGATTGAAGGGCTGACCGTTGGTGGGACCGCTTAAGGCAAGCCGCGCTAAGGGGTTCCGCCCCCCTGCCCTGTTATATATATGCTTGCTGACGGCGTTGATGGCTGTGGCTCCGTCCGCCGCCGCCGCCGCCGCCGCCGCCGACGATCGAAACTGGCTTCCGACCGGAAGTTCAACTGAGATCCAAAGTGATCCGCCGTCAGAATTGTTGAGGCTGGATACGATCCGCGATGACAAATGGCTCTATGGACGCCTGTTATTTCGAAGCCCGTCGCTGCTTGGGGAGAAGGCAGTCCGGATCGGCCTCTCCTGCAATAGCTGCCACCCCAATGGGCATGCGAATACGGATTTTTTCATTACCGGGCTTTCGGACCGCCCTGGGCGAATAGACGTGACGCATCGTTTTTGGCAGGCGGAATTTGAAGACGGAATTTCAAATCCAATAGACATTCCGTCTTTGCGCGGTGTTCGGGACACGCCTCCTTATGGCACTATCAATTTATTCGCGGATCTACATGCCTTTACACGTCATGTCATTGTAACGGAATTTGCGGGACCACCCCCTCCCTTCGAAAAGGTGGAGGCGCTTGTCGCTTATCTTAATTCTATTGATAACAATGAGTTAGGTAAAGATCAGAGTAATGTACAGACAGGCACAGACATGTCTTATTTATCGCTCCTCCACGCTCCGCTTGAAAACAAAGACGAAGCGAAATTGGACGAACTAACAGATTTAATCAGGAGTGAGCTAGGCCGTCAGGCTAGTAGGCCACATGCGATGATCGGCGCTATCCAGCACACCGTAAAAGGCCTAAGGAAGATAAACGAGAAAGCCGTCGAGCAGGATTACACGGCGGCGATCAAGATCCATCAAAAACTGATGTCTGATCAGTAAGCATACTCTTTGAATACCGGATCTATATCTTCTTTCCAGTCGCCATGGAACCGCTCCAGCATCTCTTCTGCCGGTGTTTTCTTCATTTTAACAGTCGTCTTCAAAGCATTCAGGAAATGGCTTTCATCTTCACCAAAGCTATCCATCCGTTTGCGCGCCTTTAGGCCCGATGACGCAATTTCCAGCACCTCTGCTGCTAGCTCCAGCATAGTACGCCCGTCTGGCAAATTCGTGGCGAGAGCGTGCGTAATCACATCCTCACGAATTCGCTGGCGGTCTTCCGCTGTCCATTCCTTCACCAGATCCCAGGCTGCATCCAACGCCGTATCGTCATACAGTAGACCGACCCAAAACGCTGGCAGCGCGCATAAGCGCCGCCAAGGTCCGCCATCGGCGCCCCGCATTTCAAGGAACCGCTTCATCCGGACTTCTGGGAATAACGTCGTTAAGTGATTATCCCAATCGACAAGGTTCGGCTTTTCGCCCGGCAACCCCGGAAGTTTACCAGCCAGAAAATCGCGAAAGGATTGCCCACTTACATCAATATAATCACCGTCTCGATAGACAAAATACATCGGAACATCAAGGGCATAATCGACATACCGCTCAAACGAGAAGCCATCCTCAAAAACAAAGGGGATCATGCCCGTCCGGTCAGGATCGGTATCGGTCCAAATATAGCTGCGATGACTGAGATGCCCGTTTGTCCGCCCCTCGGTAAAGGGAGAATTCGCAAAAAGCGCTGTTGCCAGAGGCTGTAAGGCAAGGCTTGTCCGAAATTTTTTGATCATGTCCGCTTCCGACGCGTAGTCGAGATTAACCTGCACCGTACAAGACCGAAACATCATATCCAGACCATGCTGACCCCGGGTCGGCATGTATCTTTTCATAATTTGATAGCGTCCCTTGGGCATGATTGGCGTCTCGGCACGCGTCCATTTCGGGCTAAAACCGAGGCCAAGGAATCCAACCCCCATCTCATCCCCCACTTCACGGACTTGCGCCAAGTGAGTATGAACTTCACTGCAGGTTTCGTGGAGATTTTCGACCGCGGCGCCGGATAGTTCCAATTGCCCGCCTGGCTCCAGACTGATCGAACATCCCTCTTTTGAGAGCGCGATAACATTGTCACCCTCATAGTCAGGCTGCCAGCCGAAACGCTGCAACCCTTCCAGCATCGCCTTTATACCCTTGGGGCCCTCATAGATTAGTGGCTCATGAGTATCGAGCGTGAAACCAAATTTTTCGTGTTCAGTGCCAATCCGCCATTTATCGCGTGGCTTACAACCACTCGCGGCAAAGTCCACCAACTGTGCCTTGTCATTAATCTCAATGGCGTCGCCTTTGGAAGGTCCGGACATATATTCCCTCTTATTTTATGGTGGCCGGGCAATGCGCCCCTGGTCCGGCCTTTAGTTTGACTTAAAGAATTGCTCACCTCGCTTCAAGGCAAAAATACTATTTTTGTCGAATGATCACTTTCTGGCAGCAACTTGAATGGCTCAGGTCCAGTCACCCTGAAATGCCTGCAACAGAGAAAGGCTTGCAAAAACAGCGGTTTCCGCCCGTAATATTCTGGGACCTAATGAAATCGCATGCGTATTGGGCCGGGCCGAGATCATTTCGATTTCTTCGTCCGTAAACCCTCCCTCTGGCCCGGTGACGATCGCCCATTTTTCCGAAGTCTCTAAATGAGATAGAACTTCTTTCGCACTATTTCCGCTTAACCTCTCATTACAGAATATCAATATCCGATCTGGCTCCAGTGCGGTCAGCGCCTGTTCCAGCCTGATAAGGCCGTGAACAATCGGCAGGTTGAGCCGCTCACATTGTTCGGCAGCTTCCAGCGCCTGCAACGCCATCTTGTCCTCGCGCAGTCGTTCCGCATTCGTGCGTTGGGTCTGAACCGGCTGAAAACTGGCGACTCCAAGTTCTGTTGCTTTTTGCACTATGAGGTTGGTCTGAGTTTTTTTAACCGGTGCAAACAGGAGTTCAATGTCAGGCTCATCAATTTGCGGTCGAAGCCGTTCGGTAACATGAATGAGGCAGTGATTTTTATGTACTTCCTGTAATTGTCCAAGCCACTCCCCGTCCCGACCGTTAAACAAGGCAACTTTATCGCCCTCTGCGCGCCGCATCACTGTCGCGACATAGTGGGATTGATTTTTATCCAGGATCACCCCCAGATCAGCACCCAAGTCGCTTGGAACATAAAGACGGACGGAATATGGTTTCGGGAACATAAGGGAACAAGCTCTTTAAATATGTTGGACGATAATTTGTTGCGATTCATAACAATTAATGCCATCTCCGTCACCTCTAGTTAGATTAGGACTGTTTTGATATGCGACGCCCCGACAAGATAATCGATGACGCCAGCAAGCAAAACTGGGTAGACCTATATGCGCCGGAAGGCCTCCAGCCCTATATGAAGCTATCCCGACTGGACCGACCGATCGGCACGTGGCTACTGCTCTTGCCTTGCCTATGGTCTATCGCTCTTGCTGCGCCTGCAGGCGATCTTCCAAACATCTGGTACTTTATCCTGTTCAGTATTGGGGCCCTTGTTATGCGCGGGGCGGGTTGCACCCTGAATGATATAGCTGACAGGGATTTCGACGGAAAGGTGGAACGCACCAAGAAACGACCGATCCCGAGCGGGCAAGTGACTCTTTTTCAGGCAATTTTCTGGCTGGGCTTGCAATGCCTGATCGGGTTGATAATTCTGCTGCAGTTTAATCTCTTCGCAATCCTGCTGGGCGCCGCTAGCCTCGTTCTTGTGGCCATCTATCCTTTTGCCAAGCGATTCACCTATTGGCCACAATTCTTTCTGGGCCTCGCCTTTAACTATGGCGCGCTACTTGGTTGGGCCGCGGTAAAGGGCGGTCTCGAGATCGCCCCGATTATTATGTATCTTGGTGGCATTGCCTGGACGCTCGGCTATGACACCATATACGCCCATCAGGATAAAGAAGATGATGTTCTGATTGGCGTTAAATCGACGGCACTGAAGTTTGGCGCGGATACTTACCGCTGGATGATTGGTTTCTATATTGCAATTTTCCTTGCGCTTCTTCTCAGTGGCTATTTCACTGGCTTGACCCTTCCTTTCTACATCTTCATGGCAGGTGCGGGTGCGCATCTTGTCTGGCAGATCCGGTCCCTCGATATCAATAATGCCGATCTCTGCCTGCTGCTTTTCAAATCTAACAAGGTCTTTGGTCTGATTGTGCTTGTCGCGATTATTACGGGGAAATTCCCTCTGCCGTGGTAGAAAATGCTTTTGCTTTACGGTAGTGGATGATCTCGGGCATAGTCGTCGGGGCGCGGGTAACAATGGAATAGGTAAAAATGGCGTACGGTTCACTCCGGGAATTTATTGCGCAGCTTGAAGCAGATAAGAAACTCGTCAGGGTGCAGGAAGCGGTCTCAACCGATCTTGAAATGACTGAGATTCAAACTCGCCTTCTGGCGGAGGGCGGCCCTGCTGTTCTGTTTGAAAATCCAGTCAACGAGAAAGGCGAGAAAAGCTCGATGCCTGTCCTCGTCAACCTGTTCGGCACCATTGATCGGGTTGCCATGGGCATGAACCGCACACCTGACGAACTTCGACAAGTCGGCGAAACCCTCGCTTTTTTGCGTCAGCCTGAACCGCCAGAAGGGATTCGTGAAGCCGTTGGGATGCTGCCTGTCCTGAAAACCGTCATGAACATGCGCCCCAAAACCGTTAAGAATGCACCCTCTCAGGAAGTAGTGCTGACAGGGGCAGAGATCGATCTCGACAAGCTGCCGATCCAGACTTGCTGGCCGGGAGAACCTGCGCCGTTGATCACCTGGCCGCTGGTGGTGACGAAGGGCCCTGGCGAGGGCAAATCGGATGATTTCAATCTTGGCATCTACCGGATGCAGAAACTCGGCAAGAACAAAACCCTGATGCGCTGGCTCAAGCATCGCGGCGGCGCGCAGCATCATGCACGCTGGGGCAAGGAAAAAACCGAGCCTCTTCCAGCGGCAGTGGTCATCGGCGCGGATCCGGGCACCATTCTAGCTGCCGTAACGCCAATCCCGGACAATCTTTCTGAATATCAGTTTGCGGGACTGTTACGTGGCGAAAAGGTCGAGCTGGTCGACTGCAAAACCATTCCTCTTAAAGTCCCTGCGACGGCCGAGATTATCCTCGAAGGTCATGTCTCTCTCGATGATTATGGTGATGAAGGGCCGTATGGCGATCACACCGGATATTACAATTCGGTTGAGAGCTTTCCGGTGTTCACGATTTCCGCCATCACCATGCGTAAAAAACCGATTTATCTCTCGACCTTTACCGGCCGGCCGCCGGATGAGCCGAGCGTACTCGGAGAAGCGCTGAATGAGCTTTTCATTCCTCTGATACAGCAGCAGTTTCCAGAAATTACAGATTTCTGGCTCCCGCCCGAAGGGTGCAGCTACCGGATTGCGGTTATCTCCATGAAGAAAGCCTATCCCGGCCATGCAAAGCGCGTGATGATGGGGGCTTGGTCTTATCTCAGGCAATTTATGTACACAAAATTCCTCATCATCGTGGACGACGATATCGACGCCCGCGACTGGAAAGATGTGATGTGGGCCGTCTCGACAAGAATGGACCCTGTACGCGATATCACGACAATTGAGAATACACCAATCGACTATCTGGACTTCGCATCACCTGAGCCAAGTTTAGGCGGCAAAATCGGTCTCGACGCCACAAACAAGATGCCCCCCGAGACCAAACGCGAATGGGGCACGCAAATTCGCATGGATGACGCAGTGATCAAAAAAGTTGACCAGCTTTGGGAAAAACTTGGTCTTCCTGGTAGCGGGAAACCAATATGGAAATAAGGGCTGCACATCCCTCTTATTGTCCTGAATAATAATAACAAACGCTGCCACAGGGAAGTTAGTATGACGTTTATCACCGATCCTGTTTTTTATATTATTGCGATCCCTGTGGTCTTGCTGATTGGGATATCGAAAGGAGGATTTGCGGGCTCGCTAGGATTGTTGAGCGTCCCCCTTCTCTCGCTGATGATTTCGCCTATACAGGCAGCTGCCATCGTCCTGCCGATCCTCTGCGTGATGGATATTTTCGGCCTATTGGCATACCGACGTACTGCCGATTGGCGTAATCTCGGCTACCTGCTACCGGGCGCCGTGATAGGCATCCTCATCGGCTATCTACTTTTCAGCTATTTAAGCTCGGATTTCATCAAGGTCTTGCTCGGTGTCATCTGCGTCGTTTTCACACTTAACCATTATGCGCGCAGAGTTCCTGCCGATCATGTGGCTAAGGCAAACCTTATCCGAGGCTCCTTCTGGGGATCAATTGCCGGATTCACGAGCTTCGTTGCTCATGCAGGTGGGCCACCGCTCCAGTTCTATATGCTCCCGCAAAAGCTCGACAAGACGCTTTACGTCGGCACTTCCGTCTGGTTTTTCTTCGCGATAAACTATGTGAAACTTATTCCCTATGGCCTGCTTGGACAGTTCTCTGTGCAGAATATCGGAACATCTCTGGTCCTCCTACCACTCGCACCGCTTGGTATCTGGCTCGGGGTCAAGGCACATAAAATGGTTTCGGAGGTTCTTTTCTACCGCATCGCCTATATGCTGGTGTTGCTGACAGGCGGAAAGCTACTCTGGGACGGCCTCTCTGGAATGAATTTGCTTTTCTAATTCCATTTTCAGCCCATGCCTCCTATGTATGGGGGGTTGTTATTTTTCACTCAAGGTGCCTATGTCAAAACAAACAGCTGATGAGCAGAATTCGCTCAATATTCTCGATGACCTGATTGCTATTGCACAGCGCAAGGGCGCCGAAGCGGCGGATGCCGTCCGCATTCAGGGAACGTCAGTCAATGTCTCTGTCCGTCAGGGCGAAACCGAGGAGATCGAACGGTCTGAGGCACACGATCTCGGCCTTCGGGTTCTTATTGGCAAGCAACAGGCCTTTGTGTCCTCTAATGATACAAAGCCGGAGGTATTGGAAGAACTTGTGGACCGGGCTCTCGCAATGGCCCGCAATATGCCAGAGGACGAATTTTGCGGCCTTGCCGATCCTGCCTTTCTTGCCAAGAAAATGCTGGATCTCGATCTTTATGACGACACGTCACTCTCGCCAGACGAACTTGTCGCTATTGCGAATGAGGCTGAAGAAGCTGCCCTCGGTGTCGAAGGCGTCACCAACTCGGAAGGCGGCGGCGCCTCAACAGGAAGTGCCTCGATCGCGCTGGCCACCTCCGGCGGCTTCAGGGGAGCCTATAGCTCCAGCAGCTTTTCTGTCAGCGCCTCCGTGATCGCCGGTGAAGGCCAGGGTATGGAGCGCGACTATGATTATGACAGTCGCCATTTCTATGCTGATGTGCGGGCGCCTTCGGAGATTGGTAAAATTGCCGGGGAGCGAGCGGTCAAACTCCTTAATCCACGGAAAATGCCGAGTGGGCAATTTCCTGTTGTCTATAGCAACCGAGTATCGGGGAGTATTCTCGGGCATTTTTCAGGCGCCATTTCCGGCGCCTCCGTCGCACGCGGCACCAGTTTTTTGAAAGACCAGATGGGTGAACAGATTTTCAATGAGCAGATCAATATCATTGATGATCCCCATAGATCGAGGGGGCCAGCGTCGAAACCATTCGATGGCGAAGGGGTCTCAAATAATCGACTGGACTTGATCAAGGGCGGCACACTGCAATGCTGGATCCTCAACAGTGCATCAGCTAAGCAACTTGGCCTTGAGACCAATGGCAGAGCAACGCGCGGGACTGCCTCGCCCCCCGGTTCCGGAACGACAAACCTGTATATGGAAGCTGGATCAAACTCCCTTGAGGAAATGCTCGCTGACATCAAATCGGGTCTATATATTACCAGCTTGATTGGCTTTGGAGTCAACGGCATCACGGGAGACTACAGCCGTGGGGCGTCGGGTTTCTGGATTGAGGACGGCAAAATTGCCTTTCCGGTTTCTGAACTTACCATTGCCGGCAATCTGAAGGATATGTTCCTGAACCTCACGCCTGCAGATGACCTAGAATTCCGACAGGGAACCAACGCGCCAAGCCTGCGTGTCGAAGGGATGATGGTTGCAGGTACATGACGACTGAATTTGACAAAGATTTTTCCCTGCTCTCACACACCATGCAAGAAGCCGGGGATATTGCCCGCCGGTATTTCAAGAATACGCTTAAAAGCTGGGAGAAAAAACCGGGCGACCCCGTAAGCGAGGCAGATCTTGCTCTCGACACCCATTTCAAGGAAAAGCTGCTGGCCGCGCGTCCGGATTATGGTTGGCTTTCCGAAGAAACGGCAGATGACCGTGCACGCCTTGAAAAATCGAGAGTCTGGATTGTTGATCCAATTGACGGCACACGTTCCTTCATCGCCGGAAAGCCAGAATTTACGATTTGCGCTGCCCTTGTGGAAGACGGGGAACCGGTCCTTGGGATTGTATATAATCCTATATTGGAAGAACTTTACGAAGCGGTTCGCGGACAGGGTGCCAAACTAAATGGCGAGATTATAACCTGCAGTGAAAAATCCGATCTTTTGAACGCCAAACTGATCGCGAGCCGCAAATCCTTCGAATGGCATGGCTGGCTTGATACGGTCAAGGGAGCGACGTTCAGCCATGTAAATTCCATTGCCTACCGGATGGTGAAAGTTGCCTCACAGGATGCACACGCCTCCCTTTCTCTAACGCAAAAAAGCGATTGGGATATTGCTGCAGCGGATATTATTCTTGCTGAAGCAGGTGGGATCACCACTACGACGCAGGGTGATAAACTTGTCTACAACAGGAAATCCATTAATCAGCGGAATGTCATCTCTTCAGGCCTCCAATTTCACCCGGAACTCATGAAACTTCTGGAAACTTTCGGAACAGCAAAATCTCATTGACGCAAGCAAGCATGAAAGAGTTTTTCAGAAAACGAGAAGTGGTTGCAAATTCAGATTGCTCTAGCTAATTTACCTTTATCATTTGATTTACCGGAGTGATCCACAATGACATTCTTTTCGCGTGTACTTTTGGCAGCTATGCTGCTGTCTGCTTCTCTGATGGTCAGCGGCTGCAGCGATACCTGGCAAGGCGTCAAGGAAGACACAAGCAAGAATATGAACAAGGCAGGTGACGTTGTCGTCAAAGCAGGCGAAAAGCTTAAATCAGAGTAATCTGATTTTCAGCACTGTTAATTACGGCGAATTGGATGCCCTTTCGAAATGACGGCGCGATGGAGAGCTTTCATATTTATTGAGTTGGCTGTCACTTCCACGCTGCACAGCTCTAATCTCCCGATTCGCGTAATTTTTCCCGTTCTTGCTGCGTTGCACAAAAATATAACTGAGTTCAGATCATATTAACTATATTCATTAACCATGACTCCCGGAAAGACGCCGCATATTCTTGGCGGTTTTGTGAATATCCGCGGTCTTCCCGCAAAGCGAAAACACTCTAACCCACTAATATTATTATGTTTTACTCTGTTTCTCCCGTAAATTTTTCGCGATAACTTTGATATCTCACCAATTGACGAAATAGGGTCCGCTCCACTACTATTTGACTATCGCCGGTTTAGGGGCATTTACGGGGCGATTTCTTTCACAAAAAGTACTGATTTCACGATCCCTGAGAGATATCGGTCTCCGATAGAGGAAAATATGAAATCGTTGGTTAAAACTCTTTTTTGTATAGTGAGCGTTCTTCTATATACATCAACTATAAAGGCGGCTCCGCTTCATGGGGATTATGGACCAGAACCACTGCAAAGTCGTTCAGAATGGTTTTCAAAATTGCATCAACAGCAGAATTTAGAGATTTCAACTGTATTCGCAGATGAAAAATTTAGAAGCATTGCGCAAGGAAAAACGGTATCTCTTTCCTTTGGAAAAGAAGAAGGCGACCAGTTCGGCCTGTTTTCATCCGGCCCATTTGGCACCGGCGACCAGTTCTACAAAAAATGGGTTGGTTTCCTGTTTGGCCTCCATGCCTTGGATGCTAAGGAAGAGGGCGACCCTGTGCCGATCTCTTCTCAAGCAACCTCTGCAATACCGCTGCCTGCTGGCTTCTTTCTCTTTCTAGGCGGACTTGGGGGCATAGTCCTTCTTGGTAAGCTAAAAAAGCGTGCCAATGTCACCAGAAAAGACACATTTTCTGCCTAGTTTATCGGCATCGCCCCGAGCAGCAACTCAGGATCAAGCCGCTCTGAAAACCAATTGATACGCCAATCAAGATGTGGACCCGTAGACCTGCCAGTCGAGCCGACTTCTCCAATTCTTTCGCCTTGTCGAACAAATTGTCCCGGCATCACATCGAGCTTACTAAGGTGGGAGTAAACAGATACCAACCCATAGCCATGATCAATCATAACGGTGCCACCGGTATAATATAAATCTTCCTCCGCCATCTGGATCAGCCCGTCTGTTGAGGCAACGACTAGCGTACCTTCAGGGGCCGCGATATCCACACCAAAATGAGGACGCTTCGGAATATCATTGAGGATACGCTGACTACCGTAAACGCCGCTCACCCGGCCTACCACAGGCCACTGCCAGCCGGAGAGGAACCATTCCTTCTGTGTTTCAACAGATCGAATGCGGGCGATTTCGGCATTCTCTTTCCGGATCCGCTTTAGAAATTCAGCGCTCGGGGTGACTTTGGACGGGGGCAGCCCGCTAACGCGCTCAACCTTATACTCCCGTTTTTCGATGTTGAGTTGCTTTTCTTCTTCGCCCCCATCTACATAGCGAATTTTGAGCAATGCTGTCGGTTTGAAATCACGTCCGAAGCCAAACAAGAAACGGCCAGAGGGAGAGACTGCCACCTGTTTCCCCTCAAAGAAAACAACTGCATCCGGCTCTGTCACCCCAATGATTAATCCACCTTGTGTGAAGTTTCCCTGCAAGCTGGTCCGATCAGCATAGGCATTTAGGGAAATAAAAAAAATGGTGAAAAATACGAACATACCCCTCATAGAAGGCTTCCCTGTTTTGGCTCGCCCGGCTTCCTCTGCGCCTTCTTGGGTGTCCGACCCGACGACGTACTCCCCGTCTCGCCAGAAATTGTCGCAGCGGCCTTGCCGTCTGAAAACTCCACCTCTACGGCCCGGCCCGGAGTGGCACCCTGAACCGAAGAAATTGGCTTGCCCGCGTCATCCCAGACGATGCTGTATCCGCGCTTCAACACCCGCCGGAAGGAAAGACTTTCGAGCAAACGAGTTGTTGCACCTAATCGCTCTTCGGCACGCTCCCGTTTTATAGACATGCTTCTCGCCATCTGACGTTCAATCAGGATCAGCTTTTCATCATATTGCTTCATCGACCGCTCTAGGAGTTGTGGCCGTAGTTTTGCTCTCGCTCCGCTAAACTGCTGCCCTTTGAAATTGAGGTTGCTCACAACCGATTGCCGAAGTCTGCTTTCCAGATGATCAAGATGCTGGACTTTCTCAGCGATAAGCGACGCGGGATCGCGCAATCCCCTCGAGAGGCCCGCGAGCCGTTCGCGCTTGTCTGCAATTGATCGGCTCAAGCTCCGCTTGATACGACGCTCCTGGTCATCCACATAAGCGATCAGTTCTGACCGCACCGGCACAGCAATCTCCGCTGCTGCGGTTGGCGTGGGTGCACGCTTGTCCGACGCAAAATCTATCAGCGTTGTATCAGTCTCATGACCGACAGCGGAAATAAGCGGAATGACACTCTCAGCTGCCGCGCGCACCACCTCCTCCTCATTGAAGGCCCAGAGATCCTCTAGGCTTCCGCCGCCCCGCGCAACAATCAGGAGGTCTGGTCGCGGAATATGACCATCCACTGGAAGGGCATTGAACCCGCGTATGGCGGCGGCGATCTGGCCTGCCGCCGTCTCCCCCTGAACCAGCACCGGCCAGAGCAATACATGGGTCGGGAACCTATCGCGCAGGCGATGTAGAATGTCGCGGATAACTGCCCCGGTCGGGGAGGTAACAACACCTATTACCTGCGGGAGATACGGCAGGTCCTTTTTATTCGATGGGTCGAACAGCCCTTCAGCCGCAAGCTTTTTCTTCCGCTCCTCCAGCAGGGCCATCAAGGCACCAACGCCCGCCGGTTCCATCGCCTCTATCACGATTTGGTATTTAGACCGTCCGGGATATGTCGTCAGCTTACCGGTACAGATTACTTCGAGACCATCTTCGGGTTGGAAGCTGAGCTTACTTGCTGTTCCCCGCCACATCACACCGTCCAGCACAGCTTTGTCATCCTTTAGTGTCAGATAGACGTGACCGGACGCCGCCCGTTTTAAACCAGATATTTCCGCACGAACGCGGACATGGCCAAAAACATCCTCAACTGTTCGCTTGAGCGAACTGCTCAGCTCCGAAACGGTATATTCATGGATATTTGATGATCCCGGGTTCCGATTATCTGACACGATTTTCCTTCAAGATTGTTTGGCCTGCCGTCACAGTATGCTACAAACTCTACACTGTCGTTCAAAGGAAATTAGTTCAAAATATTATGAAAGTACTCGTTATTGGCTCCGGTGGTCGTGAGCACGCACTATGCTGGGCATTGAAAAAATCCCCTTTGGTTGAAAAGCTTTTCTGCGCCCCGGGTAATGGCGGGATCAAAGAAGTTGCGGACTGCGTCGATATCGGGGCAGAAGATATCAAGAAAATCGTCGATTTCAGCCGAAAGGAAGCTGTCGACTTTGTTGTTGTCGGCCCCGAGGTCCCACTTGTGTTGGGCCTGGTCGACAAGCTTTCCGATGCGGGAATAAAGAGCTTTGGCCCACGCGCGGCGGCCGCCGCGCTGGAAGGCTCCAAAGGCTTTATGAAGGATCTTTGCCGCGAAAATAACATCCCGACCGCCGCCTATCAGCGATTTGATAAAGCCGATGAGGCGAAAGCTTATGTGGCGAGCAATACATTTCCGATTGTCATCAAGGCGGATGGTCTCGCTGCAGGTAAGGGCGTCATTATCGCAGAAACGTTGACAGAGGCCAATGAAACGATAGACGAAATTTTTGGCGGCCTTTTCGGCGGCGCGGGCGCCGAAATTGTGATTGAAGAATTTATGGAAGGTGAAGAGGCCAGCTTTTTCGTGCTGACCGACGGTGAAAATGTACTTCCTCTTGCCACGGCGCAGGACCATAAGGCCGTTGGCGATGGCGATACAGGCCCGAATACAGGTGGCATGGGCGCCTACTCCCCCGCGCCGGTTATGACGCCAGAGATGGTCGATGCGACTATAAAAACGATTATCATGCCAACCATTACCGCCCTGAAAAACCGTGGCACTCCCTTTACCGGCGTACTTTATGCCGGACTGATGATCACGAAAGATGGGCCAAAACTCATTGAATATAATGTTCGCTTTGGCGATCCTGAATGTCAGGCGCTATGTGCACGGATCAAAGGCGATTTACTGCCAGCCCTGATAGCGACAGCAGATAAAGGGCTTGCCGATGTTACGCTTCAATGGCGGAATGAAACGGCTCTTGTCGTTGTTATGGCGGCCCAAGGATATCCCGGATCCTATGAGAAGAATTCTGCCATTAAAGGCCTTGGCGCGGCCGCTGCAATTGACGACGTTCTTATCTTCCATGCGGGCACAAAACGCGACGGCGATGCTATCCTGGCAACGGGAGGCCGTGTGCTGGGAATCACTGGATTGGGAAAAACCGTTAAACAAGCACAAAAAAAGGCGTATAGTGGCGTCGATGCGATTGAATGGCCGCAAGGTTTTTGCCGATCAGATATCGGATGGCGGGCGGTTAAGCGCGAGGAACAGGGTCAATAAAATAACAAGAAAGGGCATCAATGTCCGACGATTCAGCTCAATTTTCAGGAACAATGGAAGTGCGTGAGCGCCACAAGTTCGATGTTGCACCATTGGAAGATTATCTTAAAAAGAATGTTGTTGGCTTTAAGGGACCGCTAGAGGTTTCGCAATTTAAGGGCGGACAATCCAATCCCAGTTACATGCTAGTGACGCCTGATCGCAGGTATGTACTGCGGCGTAAGCCCCCCGGCAAACTCCTTCCGTCGGCACATGCGGTAGACCGGGAATACCGGGTACTCACGGCCCTCGCCAATACAGACGTTCCAGTGCCAAAAACATATTGCCTGTGCGAAGATGAAACCATCATCGGCACCATGTTCTATGTCATGGAATTTCTCAACGGAGATATCGAATGGGATCCGTCCCTGCCCGGCTATTCGAAAGCCAATCGGGTTGCCGTTTTTGACAGCATGAACGCTGGCATGGCTGCCCTGCATCAGGTTGATTACAAAGCCGTTGGCCTTGAAACTTTCGGCAAACCTACAGACTATCTCGCGCGGCAAATTAATCGCTGGACGAAACAGTATCGGGCATCGGAGACAGAAACCATTGAGACAATGGATAACCTTATGGCCTGGTTACCGGACAATATTCCGCCCGGCGATGAAACGGCGATTGTTCACGGAGATTACCGCCTCGATAATACAGTGCTTGATAAGGAAACCCACCAGGTTATGGGCATTCTCGATTGGGAGCTGGCCACGCTGGGCCACCCAATTGCCGATTTTTCATATCATTGCATGACCTGGCGGCTGGAGCCGGAATTGTTCCGGGGCCTAAACGGTCTGGATCTTCCCGCACTCGGCATCCCGACGGAAGAGCAATATGTTGCCACCTATTGCGAAAGAACTGGCCGCGACGGGATCGAGAACTGGGATTTTTATGCCGCCTATAACATGTTCCGCCTCGCTGCTATCCTTCAGGGCATTGTCGGCCGCGTAAAAGACGGAACGGCCGCGAACAAGAATGCAGCGGATGTTGCGGTCCGCGTGAAGCCATTGGCGGTGCGGGGATGGGAACAGGCCGAAAAAATTATTAAGGGTGCGTAGAACGCGCGCCTTCTCCCAAAAAGAATTAATAAAGTAAAAGGGAAGTTTATGAGCGACGGAGTGGAGATCATCCCGGTTCGGGAAATGCACAAGTTCAATGAAGGAGCGTTGTTTGACTATTTGACGGAGAATGTGGACGGATTTAAGGGCCCACTCCAGATCAGTCAGTTTCAGGGCGGACAGTCCAATCCGACATTTTTACTGCATACGCCCGAGCGGGACTATGTAATGCGGAAGAAGCCGCCGGGAAATCTCCTTCCCTCCGCCCATGCGGTTGACCGCGAATACAAAGTTATTTCGGCGCTTCAGAATACCGATGTTCCCGTTCCCCGGACCTTCTGCCTGTGCGAAGATGACAGCATTATTGGAACCGCCTTTTATATCATGGAAAAGGTAGAAGGCCGTATTATCCTGTCCCCTGATATTCCAGGCGCAGAGCCACATATCCGTGCCGCAATATACGATTCATTGAACGAAGCTCTGGCCAATCTCCATAAAGTCGATATTGACGCGGTTGGCCTTTCGGATTTTGGCAAGAGAGGAAACTATTTCGAGCGGCAGATCGGCCGTTGGACAAAACAATACCGCGCGTCCCAAACCGACAATCTGGAGACAATGGAGAACCTGATTAAATGGCTCCCCGAGAATTTACCGGATAGCGATGACAGCACCATTGTCCACGGGGATTACCGGCTTGGAAATGTGATTGTACATCCAACAAAGCCAGAAGTAGTCGCTGTCCTCGATTGGGAACTTTGCACCATCGGGCACCCGCTTTCTGACCTCGCCTACAACTGTATGAATTATCATTTCATACATCCGCGAAATGGCGGTCTTGTTGGAGTCGACTTCGAGGCAACGGGCATCCCAACGGAACAAGCCTATATTGACGCCTATTGCAACCGCACAGGACGTGACGGTATTGAGAACTGGGCCTTTTACATGGCCTTTTCGCTCTTCCGCACCGCCGCTATTGTTCAGGGTGTCTATAAACGTGGACTAGACGGCAATGCCAGTTCTACGGTCGGCGAAGAGTATGCGGAATTCACGAATATGCTAGCCACACTCGGCTGGCAGAAGGTCGAAAGCCAGCTATAACTAGTCGCAGCCATGTTGCTCTATATTATAATTTTCTGATATCGTGATTTCAGTGACCACTTTTTGAGCCTGCGGCGCCCGCCTGGGCTTTGGGGGCTGGCAAATGAAGCGCGATATCTTTTCGGGCCGCAAAACCACTGGCGGTCAACTTAGTCCTTTAACAAAACCAGACGGAACGCCGCTGGATAATAACCGTGTCGAGATCGGTCCGACGCAACTCGCGTTTGACGAATGGGCGGCGGCGGGGTTGGATGTTCCCGACCTCAGTGTCATGCGCGCACAGCGTCTAGACCGTCTTGTCGCGGCTCTTCAGGCGCGGGACTACGGCGGTATTCTCATGTATGATCCGCTCAACATCCGGTTTGCCTCCGACACGACGAATATGCAGCTTTGGGCGGCGCATAATCCATTCCGGGCCTGCCTTGTTTTGGCGGATGGATATATGGTTGTCTGGGATTTCGGCGACAATGATCTACTAACTGCCTTCAACCCACTGGTACGCGAGACACGATCCGGCGCCTCCTTCTTTTATTTTACGAGCGGGGATAAGTCCGTCGAGAATGCGGAACGGTTCGCAGCTCAGATCGATGGCTTGATGCGGGAGCATACGGGCAGTAACCGTCGGCTTGCCGTGGATAAGATTCAGATCCATGGCTTACGCGCCCTTGAAAGAATAGGGTTACGGATTTTTGATGGAGAGGAAGTCACGGAAAAGACTCGAGCCATCAAACAGCCGGAAGAAATCAAAGCCCTGAGATGCGCCGTCCATGCAACAGAAGTTTCAATGTGTGAAATGCAGCGCATTGCCCGGCCCGGGCTAACAGAGAATGACGTCTGGGCCGTTCTGCACGCTGAAAATATCAAGCGCGGCGGAGAATGGATCGAGACCCGGATACTTGCCTCAGGCCCGCGCACCAACCCATGGTTTCAGGAATGCGGTCCGCGGGTAATCGGAAATAACGAATTGCTGGCTTTTGATACGGATCTGGTCGGTTGCTTCGGTATGTGCGCGGATATTTCCCGCACATGGTTTATCGGCGATGGAACGCCAACAGCCGAACAAAAAAACTGTATCAGTATGCCTATGATCATATTCAACAGAACATGAAACTTCTGGCACCGGGCGTTCCATTTAAAGAGATCGTCTTCGGCGGACATCTTCTTTCAGAGGAATTTGTGAATTCCCGCTACTCCGTGAAGATGCATGGCGTTGGTCTTTGCGATGAATGGCCGCATATTGCCTATCCGGAAGACTATCACGAAGGGGCATTCGAGTATGAGCTGGTGCCCGGTATGGCGATTTGCGTTGAGGCTTATATCGGTGCCGAAGGAGGTGAGGAAGGCGTCAAACTGGAGGAGCAAGTCGTAATCACCGAGGAGGGTTACGAAAATATGACCCACTATCCGTTTGAGGAAATCCTGCTCACTTAATGTTTTTCGGCGTCTTCAATCCTCAAATTGGCCCAACGCTGGATGCACTCCGTCGGCTCCATAACCAATCCTGCGGCTTCGCCAAGCCCAGAGACAGGCTGCAATCCTGCATGAGCCGTCAAGTCCTGGGTTAGCCATTCACAAGGATCAAGGCTTTCATACCGATATAAAAAGCCGGCAACAATCACAATGATGCCCAGCATTATCCAACCCAAAAACTTGATCATTAAAAAGGCCTAATATTACGTCGCTATAAACAGGAACATGCCTGTATATAGGAAAAGCAGAACTTCATGCTATGGAAAAATCTGCACAGAAAAAAGAAGAGCTTCCCAGAAAGGAAGCTCTTCCACGTCTTTAGTACCTGAAAGCCGCAAATCAATCGTGCTTTTTAAGCTCCAACCGGCCAATCTGGTTGCGATGCACTTCGTCCGGGCCATCGGCAAGTCGCAAGGTCCGTGAATGGGCATAGGCAAAGGCGAGGCCAAAGTCATCACTAACACCGCCCGCGCCATGCGCCTGAATTGCCCAGTCAATAATCTTACCGGTGATATTTGGTGCCACCACCTTGATCATGGCAATTTCAGCTTTCGCTTCTTTATTGCCGACCGTGTCCATCATATAGGCGGCCTTCAATGTGAGAAGCCGTGCCTGTTCGATCATCGCACGAGATTCCGCAATACGTTCCAGCGTGACCGTTTGCTCCGCAATGGGTTTACCAAATGCAACGCGGGATTTCACGCGTTTGCACATTTTCTCCAGTGCACGCTCGGCGACGCCAATCTGGCGCATGCAATGGTGAATGCGGCCCGGGCCCAGGCGACCTTGCGCAATTTCAAAACCACGCCCTTCACCCAACAGAATATGATCTGCCGGAACGCGCACATCCTTAAACTCCACTTCTGCATGACCATGCGGCGCATCGTCATAGCCAAACACCGGCAGAAAACGCTTCACATTGATACCGGCAGTTTCCATCGGCACAACAATCATGGACTGCTGATTATAGCGCGATGCAGTCTTGTCCGTTTTTCCCATGAAGATCAGAACTTTGCAGCGCGGATCATAAGCACCAGAGGTCCACCATTTAGTGCCATTGATGACATATTCATCGCCGTCACGGGTAATTTCCGATTCGATATTCGTCGCGTCTGACGAGGCAACCGCGGGTTCCGTCATGGCGAAAGCTGAGCGAATTTCGCCATTGAGCAACGGCTTTAACCAGCGCTCTTTCAGATCGTCATTCGCATAGCGTTCGAACACTTCCATGTTACCGGTGTCCGGTGCCGAGCAGTTGAAAACTTCCGGTGCAAAACTGACCCGCCCCATGATCTCACAGAGCGGTGCATATTCTAGATTGGTAAGGCCTGCCCCACGGTCACTTTCAGGCAGGAACAAATTCCAGAGACCTTCCGCCTTGGCCTTTTCTTTCAGCTCTTCGACAATTGCTGTCGGCTGCCAGCGGTCACCCTCATCCACCTGATCATAAAATAGCTGTTCATTTGGATAGACATGCTCATCCATAAAAGCCTGCACCCTAGCTTGCAGTTCTTTTACCTTGTCCGAATATTCGAAGATCATTCGCTGTTCCCTTTTTTGTTATTCAGGTTTTTGTTATGATTAATTCTGACACCATCTTTCTATATTTAGCGTCTTGTTTCAAAGAAATTCTTTAAAAGCGCCGCCGATTTGCTTTCCTGCAGGCCGCCGTATATTTCCGGTCGATGATGACAACTGGTCTGATCAAAGATGCGTGCACCGTATTCGACACCGCCCCCCTTCGGATCATAAGCACCAAAATAGAGCCGCCTTATTCTTGCGAGAGAAATTGCCGCTGCGCACATCGGGCATGGCTCAAGTGTCACGTAGATATCGCAGTTCACAAGCCTTTGACTACCGATCATATTGCCCGCCGCGCGAAGCGCCAGCATTTCCGCATGCGCGGTGGGGTCGCTTCTACCTACCATCTGGTTTCCGCAGTTCGCGATGACGCGCCCTGACGCGGTATCCACAATGATTGCCCCAACTGGCACTTCGTTGCGATGCCCGGCAATCTCGGCGGTGCTGAGCGCCATTTCCATATAATCGACAATTTCATGATCCATGTTCGGAGACTCGCAATTCGTTCCATCGCCGTCAAGCAATAGAAATTTAGATATTTTATGGGAAGATAGTCAAAGAGGCGAGTTGAGTTGTCGGCAAGAGAGGACTAAAAGAAAGCATGAGTATTCCTGTAATTGGCATAACCCTCGATTCAGAGGATCCGGGCGGCTATTCGAATATGCCCTGGTACGCGCTTCGGCAGAACTATGCTGATGTCATTGTGGCTGGTGGCGGACTTCCGCTGGCATTGCCGCACGAACCTGACCATGTGGAAGACTATGTCAAAACGCTCGACGGGCTTGTTGTGACTGGCGGCGCTTTCGACGTTGACCCCGGCATGTTTGGCGCGACAACCCGGCATGATACAGTCGTGACCAAGGATCGGCGCACCCTGTTCGAGAAAAATATCACAGAGGCGATGCTGGCCGCGAACAAGCCAGTGCTCGGCATCTGCGGAGGGCAACAGCTTCTGCATGTAATATTGGGTGGCACATTGATCCAGCATATCCCGGATGAAGTGGAAAATCCCCTCGCCCATGAACAACCCAACCCACGGACAGAGGCCGGACATACTGTCAAGGTTACCTCCGGCACCCTGCTGCACCGGATTGTCGGCACCGACACTCTCGCGGTCAACAGCGCCCACCATCAGGCGGCGAAGGACATTAGCGAGAATATCATCGTCAATGCAGTTGCCGAGGACGGCGTGATCGAAGGGATCGAGGATAGCCGTTATCGCTTCTGTCTGGGTGTTCAATGGCATCCGGAATACCTGATTTCAAACGGCGATCGACAGATTATCGACGCCTTTGTCACTGCGTCTGCTGCCTGACCGATGACAACAGAATCCCCTCAAAAAGAACGGATCGCAAAGCGCATGGCACGCGCCGGTCTCTGCTCCCGCCGCGAAGCAGAACGCTGGATCGAAGCCGGCCGTGTTACCGTCAACGGGACGCTTCTGGAAAGTGCCGCCTTTACGGTCGCGCCAGAGGACAACATAACGGTGGATGGCAAGGCGATCCCCGCACTGGAGCGTCCACGCCTTTGGCGCTACCACAAGCCGCCGGGTCTTGTGACGAGTCACAAGGATGAAAAAGGCCGCGACACCGTCTTTGACAAACTGCCCGAAGATTTACCGCGCGTGATATCCGTCGGCCGTCTTGACCTGAATTCAGAAGGACTGCTGCTGCTCACCAACGACGGGGAACTTGCCCGCAAGCTGGAACTGCCGGCCACTGGATGGAAGCGGAAGTATCGCGTCCGTGTCCATGGGCACCCTAGAGACACCGACATGCAAAAACTTGCAAAAGGCATTACCGTAGAGGGTGTACGCTATGGGTCGATTGAAGGCACCATCGACAGCACCAAGGGTGCCAATAGCTGGTTGACCATTGCTCTTCGGGAAGGAAAGAATCGGGAAATCCGTAAAGTGATGGAATATCTTGGCTATTCCGTATCTCGGCTGATCCGGACATCCTACGGCCCCATGTCGCTAGGCGATCTGCCCGCCGGTGCCGTAGATGAAGTGAGATCCAAAATCCTGCGGGAACAGATGGGTGTCGAAAAATTCGAGGACCCAGCCGCTGAAGCGAATACGGGCCAGCGCCCCCCGCGTGGCAAACGACAGGGATCCCTAAAGCCCAAGACCGCCCCCTCGCGCCCATCGACTGCGCCGCGCAAGCAAGGAACCTTAAAAGCCCGCACTTCCCCAAAAAAATCAAGCTGATGCGCATCGTTGGTGGGAAATTTAGAGGCAAGAAACTCGTCCTGCCGGAAGACAAGCGGGTGCGCCCCACCTCTGATCGCGCGCGGGAGGCTCTTTTCAATATACTCGGCCATGATTCAGAAATGCGCGGTGAAAATGGCCTGCTTCCCAACGACGCCATCGTGCTGGATGTTTTTGCGGGAACTGGCGCGCTTGGGCTGGAGGCGCTTTCGCGAGGGGCTGTCCATGTCACCTTTCTCGACAACCATTCGAAAAGCCTGAAGCTTGTCGAACAGAATGTGAAAAACATGAGCGCCCGCAATTGTACGGATATTCTCCGGCGAGATGCCGCTAATCCGGGAAAACCGGGAATGCCATGCGATCTTATCCTCATGGATCCGCCATACGGTGAGAATCTCGCCGCGCCGACTCTTGTTGCGCTCAAGAAAAATGGCTGGATTAAACCTGACGCCATCATCGTGATTGAAATAGCGGCGAAAGAAAATGTCGATATCCCGCCAGAATTCAGGCTGTTGAAAGATCGTAAATACGGCGCGGCGCGGCTTATTTTCCTGCGCCGAGATTCGGATCAATATGGCGATACTTCGCAAACTGATCCTGAATAAGGCTGCGTCGTATCTCAAACGGCGGAAGTTTACCCATATCCATTAAAGGGTCGGCAAGCGGATCGAAGGCTCTGTTTTGAAATTCAAGCGAAAGGCTAACCCGCGGGTTCTTCGCCGCCGACGTATATGATCCGCCCCAATGATAAACATCTTGTGGCCACCCGAGAACAGATCCCGCCTTTGCCGGAAGCGATCGTGCGTCCATAAGATCGGCTTTTTGCGACGCGCTGTTTGCCTCATACCTCGATTGAGGTACTATGTACATGCAGCCGTTACTCTCATCCGCATCCGTCAGTGGAAGCCAGAGTGACAGGCTCATCAGAACCGCATCCTCTCCTTCTCCGAAGACGGTCATGGCATCACAATCGCGATGCGGTGGCCAGCCCCGCGCGCCTTCACGGTTCAGATGCCAAGCCCAAAGATTAGGAAGAACCCCAAAATTCTCACCGACAAAATGGCGAAGCAAGGGGCCTAAACGCGCAAACAACCACCAGGGCTGATCAAAAAGATATATATAAACTGGCGGGATATCCTGTTCGAATAGAGCGAATATCGCATCCCTTACCGACGCCAATTCACTCGGATCAAATAAGGGAGGTAGGGAGAGATATCCGTCCTCCCAAAGAGAAGTGGATATGTCGGATAGCATGGAACTGGAAAAAGTCAGTTCCTCAATGGAGGCTTCTCCCCCAATGCTAAGGTCTGGCGCTAATGCCAGCCAATCGTCTCGCTTCCGGGGTTCAGGCATATTGTCCCGCGACGAACCCGGATGACCAAGCCCATTGGAAATTATATCCACCGAGAAATCCGGTAACGTCTACGGCCTCCCCGATGAAGAAAAGTCCGGGAACTGATTTTACCTCCATGGATTTTGAGTTCAGCGCCCCCGTACTGACACCGCCAACGGTCACTTCCGCCTTGGCATATCCTTCTGTTCCATTTGGATATATTTTAACCAGTTTAATATTATTTACTATCTCTAAAACTCTCTTGTCCGATAGATTGCCAAGTTCGGGAAGGTCACTGGCATCCTGCAAGAGAGTCCCTATCAATCGATTTGCAAGATACTCCTTTAATAGATGTCCAACCTTGAGCTTTGGTTGACTTTGCCGCTTCTCTTTCAGAAGGCTGGCAAGATCAACATTGGGGAGGAAATCGATCTGAATGGCCTCACCGGGCTGCCAAAAGGACGATATCTGCAAAATTGCAGGACCGCTTAAACCCTTATGGGTAAAAAGGAGGTTTTCCCGGAACTGAACTTTTCCAATATGGATGACAACATCGGCGGAAACCCCCGTTAGTCCCGCGAAGCGGTCCTTATCCTTAGTCTCAAACGTAAAGGGCACCAAGCTCTGGACGCGGCAGGGCAAGCGGTAGTTCGAAAGTCTTAGCCATTCGATAAGCAAAATCATTCGCTCCGAGTTTCGGGATAGACAAGCCTCCCGTAGCGACGACAAGGCTTTCAGCCTTAATAGATTGTCCACCCGCATGGATCAGAAATGAGCCTTCTTTCTGATCGATGCGTTCTGCTCCGGTGCCACGCCAAATCATGACATCGGCCGCATCGCATTCCGCCTCCAGCATTGCGACGATCTTCTTGGCGCTTTCATCACAAAAAAGCTGCCCCAGTTTCTTCTCGTGATAGGCGATGCCGTGTTTTTCGACTAGGGCGATAAAATCGGACTGCGTATATTGACGAAGCGCAGATTTGCAGAAATGCGGATTGTCGGAGATGAATTTTTCGGGCGCTGCAAGAAGGTTGGTGAAATTACAGCGACCGCCGCCTGAGATCAGTATTTTCTGTCCACATTTCTCAGCTTTTTCAAGGAGGAGAACTTTACGACCGCGTTTTCCCGCCTCGATCGCGCACATCATCCCAGCAGCACCTGCGCCGACGACGACCACATCAAATTTCAGCCCGTGCGCAGAGTCCATTTACGTCAACTTGTTCAGGTTATTATCAGCAAAAGGTTTTACCGGCGTCCGAATAATTTTTCAATGTCACCAAGTTGCAATTCCACATAGGTAGGCCTTCCGTGGTTGCACTGGCCACTATGGGGCGTAACTTCCATTTCTCGCAGCAGGGCATTCATCTCATCGATGGAGAGCCGCCGGCCGGCCCGCACAGAGCCGTGACAGGCCATTGTCGCGCAGACATCGTCCATCCGGTCCTTCAGCGACAGTGCTGTATCGAGTTCCGCCAAATCATCGGCCAAGTCCTGCACCAACCCCTTGATGTTACACTCACCTAGCATGGCAGGCGTTTCCCGCACCACAATGGCCCCAACACCGAAAGGCTCCAACATCAATCCCATCTCCGCCAGTTCCTCCGCTCGTTCCGCGACACGATTTGCCGACACTTCATCAAGTTCAACGACTTCCGGCAAGAGGAGCATCTGTCGCGCGACGGTTTTCTCCGCCAACTGCTTCTTCATCCGCTCCATCACTAACCGTTCATGCGCCGCATGTTGATCGACAAGAATAAGGCCAGTCATAGTCTGGGCGACGATATAGGTTTCATGAAGCTGGCTACGCGCGGCACCCAGAGGATATTGTTCCAGCGCACGTACCTTCTCCTGTTGCAGGGGCGTTTCGTCAATGCTCCGCGCGACCGGAGGGCTCTCAGCCGTGAGAGGGGCATGGTATTCTGCGCCTGCCTCCGCCATCCCTGATGACAGTGTGGCCGATTGGTTCTCGTTCCAACGCCCCCAGCTCGCTGCCGGACGGTTAGATGGCTGCATAGGAAGCAAGGTATTATTCGGCCTGAACGCGCCCAACGCCTGACCGGAAATGGTGGAGGAGGCGCGATGACCATGTTCCGCCAGTGCGTGGCGTAACGATCCCACGATCAGTCCGCGAACACCACCCGAATCACGAAACCGTACTTCGGCTTTGGCGGGATGCACGTTAACATCTACCTGATCCGCAGGAACCTCCAGAAACAGTGCAAGCAAGGGATGGCGATTGCGTGCCAGCAAATCCATATAGGCACCGCGAACAGCTCCAGTAAAAAGCTTGTCCCTCACCGGACGGCCATTGACGAACATGAACTGCATGGTAGCGTTACCCCGGTTAAAGGTCGGCACACCTGCATAACCCGCCAGCTTAACGCCATCACGCTCCGCGTCGATCCGAATGGCGTTATCCGCAAATTCCCGTCCCATAACAGCGCCAAGCCTATCCAGCCAAGCATCAAAGAGGTCGCCGTCTGATCCTGCGACACGAAGGGCCGTCCGGTTTTCATCCGTCAAGGAAAAGGAAATTGCAGGGAAAGCCATAGCGAGTCGCCGAACAACATCAAGCGCCGCGCCGAACTCCGACCGCTCCGTTTTCAAAAATTTGAGCCTTGCCGGTGTTGCGAAGAATATATCCCGAACCTCGACCCGCGTTCCTTTCTGTCCGCCACCGGGTACCGGCGCAATCTTCTTCCCGCCTTCAACCGTCATTTTCCAGGCGGTATCCGCTCCCTCCCGTCGGGTCGTAATGGACATACGGCTCACCGAGGCAATGGAGGGGATGGCTTCCCCGCGGAATCCCAAATTCTGTATGAAGACAAGATCATCATCGGGAAGCTTGGACGTTGCGTGCCGCTCGAAACAAAGCTCAAGCTCTTCCGCGCTCATCCCGCTACCATTATCCGTGACCGTAATCAGTGAACGCCCGCCATCGCGCATTACAACGTCAATTTGAGTTGCGCCAGCGTCGATTGCATTTTCCACCAGTTCCTTGACAGCGGAAGCAGGCCGCTCCACCACTTCGCCTGCGGCGATCTGGTTTACAATATTGTCGGGCAAGCGTCTTAAAGGCATGGTCGATCCATCAGGAATTTTCAGAAATACCTTAGCAAAATTGGGCGGGTCAGCCTAGGGGATCGGCCTAATTCTTTTCGGCGCCCACACCCTTCGCCTCAAGATTTTCCGGCTTTCCTGCGACGACAACAATCAGCTTTTCCGGATCAAGCAGCTTTTGTGCGACGCGCTTGATATCCTCCTCACTAACCGCATTGATCAGGGCGGGCCGATCATTCAGATAGTCAATCGGAAGATTGCTGAACTGCATAGCGACCAGAATATCTGCGATGCTGTCATTGGACGACAAGCTGAGCGGAAAAGAACCATTCAGATAGGTTTTTGCCGCAGCAAGTTCCTCTTTCGTTACGCCCTGTTCACGAATACGCAGAAGCTCGACTTCAACCAGATCAAGTGCATCTTTTACCGAGGCATTACTTGTCCCGAAGCCTCCCATTTGCAGGCCAGCCGCCTTCATTGGATAGAGGTAGCTGTAGACGGAGTAAACCAGGCCCCGTTTCTCGCGTATTTCCTCAGTCAATCGGGATTGAAAACTCCCCCCACCCAAAATATAGTTCAATACATAGGCCGCGTAATAATCTGGATCATCGCGTTTTACGCCCTGCCCCCCGAAAATGACCACGCTTTGCGGAATATCCTGCGGGATGATCCTAATTGCTGCTTCAGGAAGAGGTTCTGTCTGCGGGATTGCGGAAATGCCTGCTTGTTCCGGCAATGCGCCGAATGTCTTATCAAGAAGGACACCAAGTTCCTTTGCTGAAATATCCCCGACAACGCCGATCTGCATATTGTCCTTACCCAGCCGAGTCTTCGCAAATGCGGTGAGGTCATCGCGGGTAATCGCAGCCATCGTGTCGATCGTTCCTTCGGATGGCTGGGCGTATGGATGGTCTCCGAAAGCCAGTTCAAACCAGGCACGTCCGGCAAGACTGTTCGGATCAGAAAGTTTTCGATTAAGAGAGGCAAGAATCTGGCCGCGAATACGTTCCACGGGCTCATCATCAAAACGCGGGCCCGTTATGGCCAGGCCGAAAAGGCGAAATGCCTCCTCGGTATTTTCGCTTAATGTCTTAAGGCTGCCCGAAAAACTGTCCTTGTTGGCATCGAAGCTGAGCTGAATGGCGAGGTCAGACAATCTTTCCTGAAAGTTTTTACTGTCAAGCTCTCCGGCCCCCTCATCCATGGTAGAGGAAGCAAGATAGGCGAGGCCCGCCTTGTCAGCAGGGTCGAGACTAGCGCCGCCCCGCCAGGCAACTTTCATGCTGACAATCGGAATGGAGGCCTCTTCAACCAGCCAGGCCTTGATACCGCCGGGACTGGTCACTTCGGTCACTTCAACCGCCCGAGCGGGCAAGCTAATTAAGAGAAAGAAGGCAACGACAAGCCCAGCCGCGATTCGGCAATAAATCTGCAACATGATTTTTCCCTTAACTCTTCACTTGTTCCGGAAGAAGACGTCCGACAACGGATTGCCGTTCATCAAACACCGATTTTGCAGCATTTCGGATGTCCTCTGCGGTCACCTTTGAAATATTCTTCGGCCAATTAACAACCTGATCAATACTCTCTCCGCTGGCGAGCGAAGACCCAAGAATGTTTGCCGCGTCGCGAATACTATCCCGTGCGTAAATCGCATCGGCGAGAAGCTTGTTCTTGGCCCGGGCTATTTCTGTTTCTGTCACGCCATTTTGGACAATATCCTCGATAATGGCATGTATGGCCGTCTCTACATCGTCCAAATTACTATCCGGTGTCGGGCTGCCATAAAGAACGAAAGTTGATTTGTCATAGGAGCCTGAACGATAGTACGCGCCTGCGCTGGTTGCGATTTTCTTGTCGACAACCAGATTATCATAGAGGCGACTGGTCACCCCACCGCCCAGAATCTGGCTCAACACTTCAAGTGCCCGGACATTCATCTGGTCCTCACTCCGTGCCGACGGGGCAAGATAGCTTTGGCGCCATGAGGGCTGACGCACCCGTTTGTCGCTCATCTCAAGTACGCGTTTGGCTAGCTGCGGTGGCTCCTGAACACGTTCGCGTTTTGGAATTTCCTTTTCTGCAATAGGCCCGTAGTATTTTTCCGCCAATTTGAACACGTCATCCGCATCGACGTCACCTGCAACAATCAGAATAGCATTATTCGGCGCATAGTGAGTGTTGTACCATTCCAGCGCATCTTCCGTCGTCAAATTCTCAATCTCATGACGCCATCCGATAACCGGTGTACCGTAAGGATGCGCCAGAAACTGCGCCGCATCAAACTGCTCGCCGAAAAGTGCCGCCGGGTTATTGTCTGTGCGCTGAGAGCGCTCCTCCAACACGACCTTAAGCTCAGGTGCGACCACTTCATCAGTCAGCACCAGATTGGCCATCCGATCCGCTTCCATCTCCATAAAAAGTGGTAGCTTATCGACACTGACATTCTGGAAATAGGCGGTGTAATCCTGCGAGGTGAAGGCATTCTCCTGCCCGCCATTTTTGGCGACAATCTCGGAAAACTCTCCGGGCTGCAGGGTCTTGGTTCCCTTAAACATCAAATGTTCGAGAAAATGCGCGATCCCGGATTTAAGCGGCTTTTCATCCGCCGCACCCGCCCTATACCACACCATATGTGTCACGACGGGCGCACGATGATCTTCCAACACGACAACCTGCAGGCCATTATCAAGGGTCGTCACTTTCGGATCGAACAAGGTTGGGATATTTTCTTCGGCAAAGAGCTTTTCCGGATTACCACCGAAAATCAGGCCAAAAATCAAGACAAAAACAAATAGCGGTCGCATCGGGCTCATGGATAGCCTCCGGTCGCATAAAATACTGTTATCCTAAAATAATGGGTTAGGCACAGGGATTTACAAGACTATGCCGCCATTATTTGTCATGATTTCGTCAAAGATGCTGCTGTCGTCAGTGAAACGGAGCGGTCTAGTTAAACAGCCCTTCCAAAAGCGCGCGCTTGCGCCGCTCGATAATCGGTGTTTCCGGGCCGGCCGCGGGACTCTCTCCAAGTGCGGCATTTTCCTGAAGACGCTTTTTCTCTTTAACCGGATCTACAACAGTTCCAAACGGTGGCTGTTCCTGCCAGAACATGATCTTTTCCATGAAGGTTTCATCATTTTCGGCTAGGACGGCAGTCTCTGTGTCGACCACCTCGCGGATATTAGGATCAACATTTTCCGCACCCGCCTGACGCAGTAGAGCGAGTTCCCCGGTGGAGACGCCAGCTGCAACCGCATCGCTGTGGGTCACCGGTGCCGTATTGGGCTGATTACCAAGCAATGCAGCTTTCGCGCTATTCTCGGCGAGAATGTCTTGCGGCCCTTTCTGTCCGGGTGCCGGCGGACGAAGCGAGAAATCCGGCGGGATGATCAGGGGCGCCTTGGTAATGACCGTAAACTCATCCGGCCCTTCCTTTTTCCCGATGCCAAGCGCCTGCTTTGTGCCCTCGCAGCCCGTCAACAGGACAGCAGACAACAGGACCAAGCTGGTCAGAAATCTCCCACTACGCATGATATCGAACCCTTCCCTCATGCCGATAATTTATCGGAATTATGTCCCTGAAACAAGTTTTCAAACAAAATCACGATCACACCGACAACAATAGCCATATCCGCAACATTAAAGGCGGGCCAGCGCATGAAGATCAAATCAAAATCGAAGAAATCCGCGACAGCCCCGAATCTGATACGGTCAATGATATTTCCGATCGCGCCCCCCAATACCAGCCCCAAACCAATAGATAACATCCGATTTGTGGCTTTTCTGAGCCAGAAGAAAACGACAATGGAAATTACAACGGCAACAGCAACCAGGATCCAGCGCATATTGTCGCCAGCGAACATGCCAAAACTCACGCCTCTGTTCCAGACCATGACGAGATTGAAGAAGCTCGTCACTTCAATTCCGTGCGGATAGCGCGCCATCAGGTCGATCAGATACATCTTGCTGACCTGATCGACCGCAATGATCACCGAGGCAACGATAAGCCCAAGACGGAGCATATTGCTCACGCCTCGACTTCCATAGGCAAGGAACCCACAACATCGGCGCAGCGGTGGCAGAGGTCATCATAGACATCATGCGTTCCCACCTCATCAAGAATTTTCCAGCAGCGCTGGCATTTCTCGCCTTCGGCAAGGGCTGGAACCACGGCAACATCGGATACTTCTTCGAGAGTGAAGGCACCCACCGGCGCAGGATCGGTTGAGAGCGTGACACCGGAAGTGATGCAGATATCCGCAAGATCGAACTGGTCAAGCAGCGCTTTATATTCCTCGCTCACATAGACAGTGGGGGAGGCCTGCAGGCTGGAGCCTATCCGCTTCTCACGCCGTTCGATTTCCAGCGCGCCCGTTACCACACGACGGAAAGCTCGCACACTGAACCAGCGATCCATAAGTGCGCCGTTCTCCCACTCCGCCGGAATATCCGGGAATTGGCGCAGGTGAACGCTACTGTCTTCACCGGGATAACGGGTGAGCCAGGTTTCCTCGGCCGTAAAGACAAGCATCGGCGCAAGCCATGCCGTCAGGCAATGAAACAACTGATCAAGGACCGTCCGGGCGGCGCGACGACGTATGTCATTCTCCCCGTCGCAATAAAGCGTGTCTTTGCGTATATCGAAGTAAAAGGCCGACAATTCCAATGTGCAGAAATTGTGGATGGCCGTGAAGACACGGCTGAACTCATATACATTGCAGTTCGTACGGATCATCTTATCCAGCTCAAAAAGCCGATGCAGCACCCATTGCTCAAGCTCCGGCATTTCGTTAACTTCCAGCCGCTCATTCTCATCCCAACCCTCTAGGTTTCCGAGGATGAAACGCAAAGTATTTCGGAGACGGCGATAGCTGTCGACCTGCCCCTTCACAATTTCATTACCGATACGCATATCTTCGGAATAGTCCGACGCTACCACCCAGAGCCGCAGGATATCGGCGCCATTCTGCTCGATGATCTTCTGCGGAGCGACGACATTGCCAAGGGATTTCGACATCTTGCGCCCCTGTCCATCCATCACAAACCCATGTGTCAACACAGCATCATACGGCGCGCGCCCGCGGGTGCCGCATGATTCTAAGAGTGACGAATGAAACCAACCGCGATGCTGGTCCGTTCCTTCAAGATAAAGCGAAGCCGGCCATTGCAGTTCCGGCCGCGCCTCCAGCGTGAAAGCATGGGTACAACCGGAATCAAACCAGACATCGAGAATGTCTTGCGCCATGTCATAATCATCAGCGTTATAGTCGTTGCCAAGGAAGCGTTGCGCCGGCGAGATCAAACCAGGCGTCTGATCCTTCCGCTTCCGTGATTTCCTCAATGCGCGCATTGACCTTGGCGTCACGCAAAAGTTCACCTGTTTCCTTGTGGGTGAAGACCGTGATCGGCACACCCCAAGCCCGCTGCCGCGAGAGAACCCAGTCTGGACGGCCCGAGATCATTGCATGAATGCGGTTTCGACCAGAGGCCGGGAACCATTTCGTTTCGTCGATGGCCTTAAGTGCTTTCGCGCGAAGGTCATTCGTCTCCATCGAAATGAACCACTGGCTGGTATTGCGGAAGATCAGCGGCGCCTTCGACCGCCAGGAATGCGGATAGGAATGGACGAGCTTACCGCGCTTCAACAAGGCGCCAACGTTTTCTAGCTCATCTGCCACACCGTCATTACATTTGTAGACATGCTGACCTGCGAACATCGGTACGTGATCGTAAAAGGTACCATCTTCGTCCACCGTGTGCGGCACTTCAATGCCGTGTATCATACCGACTTCATAGTCTTCCTGACCGTGGCCCGGGGCCGTATGGACGAAGCCAGTGCCGGCATCCACCGTAACATGATCACCATCAATCAGCGGCACATCGAAATCATATCCTTTGCCATGGAAGGGGTGGAGACAGATAACGCCCTTGAAGGCATCTCCCTTGCCGCGCCAGATTACTTCGGCAGCGGCAATTCCTGCTTCCTTTTGGACCTCTTCCAGAAGTTCTGTCGCAACGAATAGCTTCTCACCAACGACAGCGAGCGATCCTTCGGCAACCTCTTTTACTTCTATCCCGACATATTCCATATCTGGACCATAGGAGATTGCGCGGTTGCCCGGCATCGTCCAGGGGTTGTCGTCCAGATAACGATGGACGCGCCCATAAATTCTTCCGGGCCAGACTTTACGGGAAAGCGTACGTGGATCGTTGTCGACGTATGATCGTGATATTCAAGCTCAGCTTCAGCGAGCGCCGTTTTTTCAACCGGCGACCACATGACCGGCTTCGATCCACGATAAAGGCCGCCATTCATCAGGAATTTGTGCAGTTCGCGAACGATCTGTGCTTCGGCATCAAAGCTCATAGTCGTGTAGGGCCGCTCCCAATCGCCGATCACGCCAAGGCGCTTAAACTCTTCCTTCTGGACACCGACCCAGTGGGTCGCGAAGTCGCGGCACTCTTTACGGAACTCAACAACCGGCACCTGATCCTTGTCTTTACCGGCCTTGCGGTATTTTTCTTCGATCTTCCATTCGATCGGAAGGCCGTGGCAGTCCCAGCCGGGAACATAATGCGCGTTCTTGCCCATCATCTGCTGTGACCGGCTGATCACGTCTTTCAGGATCTTGTTCATCGCATGGCCAATATGCAAATTGCCGTTTGCATAGGGCGGGCCATCGTGAAGAATGAATTTTTCGCGGTCCATTGACTGTTCCCGCTGACGGCCGAAAAGATCCATTTCTTCCCAGCGGTCCAGCAATCCGGGCTCTTTCGCGGGCAGGCCAGCCTTCATGGGGAAATCGGTACGAGGTAAAAATAGCGTCGATTTATAGTCAGTGCTCATCGGGGCAAACTGATCCTAACAGTATCTCAATTTATCGGTAAATCATGCGCGGCGGTTAGCCGCATCTTTTCTGGTTTTAGCCTGATCATCAGGTGTGAACCTTTATTACCCGGCCCTATACAGCAAAGGCCGGGCTTATAATTCGGTCATAGGCGACACTCTGCCCAAGGAAACCAGCTATATGTATCCGTAATTCTGTCATGGCAGGTGTTTTATCAACTCCGTGCTCTGCTGTCGAGAAATCATAGCCGGAAAGGAGCAAAAATTAGCGGTTTTATGCGCCATCCCATTCCCTTAATCCCCTTTTTCCGGCGAAAGATACTGTTTGAGAAATTCAGGCAACCTTTTACGGGCATCCGCACGCGCCACCGGATTGGGTCCGACAATCGGGATAACACCCAATGTGGTCGTATATTGCGGCAATTTCCTTATCCTGCTGCCAGGGGCATCAAATCCGTGATAAGCCTCAGGATAGAGTTTGATAGAGACTGGATTTCCCCGTACTTTCACCTCGCCAATAAATTGCGCACATGGTTCGGGGCGCGTCCAGTTATCGGCCTCACCTTGCAAGACAAATAACGGAATATTGGTAGACCAGCTTTGCGGCGCCACCTTCGTAAAAGGTTTGGATTGCAGCCTGTCATTACAAAGCGCCGGATAAAACGCCGCTGCGGCAGCAAAATCATAGCGTGGAGCTGGGTTTGGTCGCGCGATACTCTCGTTCACTATAGTCAGGAGGACAGTGCCGCCGCCCTGGGACCAGCCGACAAGGCCAATTTTGTCCGGCATTATAAAGTTCTGAGATTGCAAGTACTCAAGCGCGCCATAGGCATCGAAGGGGCGCTCCCGATACATTCGTCCACGTTTTTCCCTGTTCCCACAGGAAACGCCCATGTTTCTTGGACCCGCACTGTCAACAGTCAGCGTCGCAAACCCGTGATCATTGAACAACTTCGCCCAGCTTGCGTAAAGCGGAGAGACATTCCCAGAATAATGCATACCCCCACAACCATGCATGAGAACAACTGCTGGAAACGGCCCTGCGCCCTCCGGTTTCGCTATATACGCCGTTAGCTGGGTCTTGCCATCAAGGCTGGGGAAGTAAACACGGTCATAGGCCTGCGCTGGCAATGCCACAGCCAGAAAAAGGGCAAAGCTGCAAACCAGAAAAGAAGAGTAGCTAGCTATTAACTTTTTTGTCCGCATATTTGGTTTGCCGATTACTATGATTGGCGAGAATTTTTCGGGCAGCTTTCGCATCCTCAGCAATTTGCGCGGTTAGCTCGTCAATCCCGGCGAACTTCATTTCCGGACGAATAAAGTCGACAAAGGCAACGCGGAGGCTTTGATCATAGAGATCACCCTCCCAGTCCATAAGATGAACCTCCAGAAGGACATCTTTTTTATCGAAGGTCGGCCGCATGCCAAAATTCGCCACGCCATCTATCCAGTCGACATGCGTTCCCCGGTGCAGCCCAACCCGGACTGCATATACGCCCAATTTAGGGTGATGATAACCGACAAGCGGAATATTCGCAGTCGGAAATCCAATCGTACGTCCACGCTTATCTCCTTCGATAACCGGCCCCTCGATTTCCCACCAATGTCCGAGCAGCAAGGCAGCCTTGCCGGGATCGCCCGCTTTCAGGCATTCGCGGATCGCAGTGGAAGAAAAAATAACAGTGCCTTCTCCGACCGGCTCCACCACCGTCACGTTGAAACCGTATTTCTTACCAAGTTCCGCAAGGACTACCGTCGTTCCTTGACGTTTGTGGCCAAAAATAAAATCATAGCCAACAACTACATGCGCAACGTTATATCCATCGACAAGCACATCGCGGACGAAATCTTCTGCTGTTTTCTGAGAGAAAGCCAGATTGAACTCAAGGGCCACCATGACATCAAGGCCGAGCCACTTCAGATGTGCTGCCTTCGTATCAAGGGTTGAGAGACGAAACGGCGGTGCATCAGGCGCAAAGAACTCCCGCGAGTGAGGTTCAAACGTCAATACACCTGCGGCCAGTCCAAGCCTGTCCGCTATTTCCTGGGCTTCCGCGATGACAGCCTGATGCCCCCGATGAACACCATCGAAATTTCCTATGGCCAATACAAGCCCGCGGCACCCTTCAGGAACATTTTTGTGATCGCGTAAAATGCGCATTGACTGAAATCCGTACTCTCTCGTTTATCCTATTTTCGCCGTGATACCATCAAGGTTGCCTCGCCATCCAGCACAACAGTCTCGCCGATCGTACAGCTGCAGTCAAAAGTGACTCGTTTGCCATTGATTTCCCGCAGCGTCACGCGCGCCACTACTGTATCACCAATACAAACCGGGGCCTTGAAATTCAGGTTCTGGTTCATGTAAATCGCCCCGGGCCCCGGCAACTTGGTTCCGAATACCGTTGAAAGAAGACCCGCGGATAACATGCCATGCGCTATGCGTTCCTTGAAAATCGTCTTTTCAGCGAATTCAGCATTGAGATGAACCGGATTTGTGTCTCCCGAAATACCCGCATACATGACAATGTCAGCTTCGGTAATCGTTTTGGCGTAAATTTCCGTCATGCCGACTTCCAGATCTTCCAGGAAATAGCCGTGCAATTCTTCATAAACTGACATCGTGTTCCTACTCATTCTTGTCCGCGATACGTCGAGCTATATAGAAGGAAATAATGCGTTGCCGCAAGCATTGTAACGAGATCGACCATCCTGACGCGATCAATTAAGCCAGTTTTTATAAAACTATATCCAAATTAACCATTTTTTTAAGGTTCCGAATTTAATCTCCACTGGAATGGTTAAGGCGGAGTCTCGATTTACACCCTGACTGAAACGAATTTTTAGGAAAGTTAAGAGGGCATTTCAATGGCAGTCGATATGAACATGTCGATCCTCATCGTAGATGATTACAAGACTATGTTGCGCATTATCCGCAACCTTCTCAAACAGCTCGGCTTTAACGCAGTCGATGAAGCAGCAGACGGATCCGCCGCGCTCGCGAAGATGCGGGCAAAGAACTATGGCTTGGTCATTTCAGACTGGAACATGGAACCTATGACCGGCTACCAGCTCTTGAAGGAAGTCCGGGCAGACGAAACCCTGAAAAGCACGCCTTTCATTATGATTACGGCAGAATCCAAGACCGATAATGTGGTCGCCGCGAAAAAAGCCGGTGTTAATAACTACATCGTCAAGCCTTTTAATGCAGCAACCCTAAAGACAAAAATTTCATCGGTTCTTGGTGACTTCTAATGTCCGATACGGAAGAGGTCATTCAGCTGAGGAAGGCGATTGCCTTACTGCACCAGGATTGCCAGGATCTTGCAAATTTTATCACTGCCGCCAGATCGGAAATTGCCGAAATTCGGCCAAACGATCTAAAGCAAGACAAGCTCCCCCGGGCGGGCAAGGAGTTGGATGCGATCGTGGAGGCCACGGAAAACGCAACCAACCAGATCATGAGCGCGACCGAAAAGATTATGTCTGCGAAAGTAACGGACGCTGACGTCGTAAATGACGCCTGCATGGAGATTTTCGAAGCCTGTTCTTTTCAGGATATTACCGGCCAACGGATCAGCAAGGTTGTCTCCACCCTCAACTATATCGAGGAATATCTCGCACGCCTCACCAAAGCGTGGGGGCATCACATGGATAATGTCGCCGAAGCAGAGGCAGATTTGGGCGCGGGCGATGACAGTGATCTCTTGAATGGCCCGGCTCTGGCGGGAGAGGGTGTCAATCAGGACGACGTTGACTCTTTTTTGCTGCAGATGACGACAGCTCACAAAAGAAAGACAAAAACTCCGGCGATACGGGAGAGAGTTCGGGCAATAAAGCGCAGGACGAAATTGACGCACTCTTTGACTAAAGAGAAATTTGCCGTACCTACCAAACCATATGTCCCATCACATAAGTCGGTGAGAATTGATGAACTTGTGCGACCTCATCTATCTGCGCCGCTGTCGGCAACTGACCATCCTGCAGGCCCCAGTCATCGGCATGTATCCCGCCGCTCACTAAGACGCTATCGATCCCACTGGCGTCGGCACCCTTGATATCGGTTCTCATACTATCGCCAATCGCGAGAATCCCTGACGGCCCCAATAACTGTAATTTTTTCATCGCCTGCCGATATACTTCCGGATACGGCTTTCCGAAAAGCTCTACCCGCCCGCCGAGTTCCTCATAAAGGGCGGCAATCGCGCCTGCGCAATAGTGAGAGGTCGTCCCACGCATCACGGTCAGGTCTGGATTGGCGCAGAGCATCGGTAGATCCTCTTTTAGCGCTTCGTGCAATAATTCCCGGTAATCCTCTGGCGTCTCGATTTGATCGTCCACGAGACCCGTGCAAATCAAGAAATCTGCCTCTCTAACGGACGAAACCCGTTGATAGCCAAGACCATCCTCCAACCCTTTATCGCGAACTGCACCAATCTGGTAAAAAGCCCCACCACTGTTTTGTAAGAAAGGATGATCCCGACGCACCAGCACCTCGCGCGTTATATCGCCAGAAGTCAGAATATGGTCATATCGTTCCCTCGCCACGCCAATATTTTCCAAAAATTCGATCACATAGCCGTTTGTACGCGGGGCGTTAGAAAGAAGGAGTATCGGTTTACCCTCACCCCGCAACCTGTCCATGCAATCCAGTACGCCGGGATAGGGATGATGGCCATTATGCACCACACCCCATAGGTCGAGAATGAAAGCTTCATAGCTCGGCGCAACTCCGGCAAGGCCGGAAATAATCTTGAAAGACATAAAATATAACCTGTTAATTTACGGATTGAGGTGGGCGCGGCACACCGAAAAGATACCCCTGCCCAAATCCAACCTCTACATCCAAAAGGCCAATCACGGTGTCTTCATCTTCAACCATGCTGGCGATGAGTTCGATATTCTCACGCAGCAGGGCCTCCCGTAAATCATCGGGATGAATATCCATTGGCAGACCGGGGCGACCGGGAAGAAGCTCCTCTGCGGCAACTTTGAGATACCGGAAATGCCGCTTCCCAAGCTCGCTGAAATCGAAATCAAGCCGCTGCACATGATCAAGGGAAAATGAAAAACCCATTTTCGCTAGGGTGGATAGCCCCTTCTGAACGGGATCAGAAGCATTATCGACATCATCCTGTGCGAACTCAAGGATCAGGCTATTGCTCAAATCCTTGTTCTGGTCCAGGAATTCGACAAACTGACGAAAAAAGGACGTATCGTTCAATGTTCGGGCGGATACATTTACGAAAAAGCCGATATCCGAATTGCGCTGACGGACCCGGCGGATCAATTGTACGCACCGAATGAGCAACAGATTATCAATGGTTCCAATCAAACCTGCATTCTCGGCAACTAAAAGATACTGGCCTTGGCGTGATAACTTCCCCTGAGGTCCGCGAATACGTGAAAACGCCTCGTAGAAAAGCGTGCGGCGCTGAGGTAGTCGAACGATCGGTTGCAGATAAAGATCAACCTTGTTTTCCTGCAAGCCGGAACGTACGATTTCCAGTATGGACTCATCCTGAGGCATGATTTCCTCGTCCGGACCATCACTATTACGGAGTGGTTCAGGTTGTTCTTCCGGTGCCTCCACCAATTCCTCATCTGCGGAAAGGATGATTTCTTCTTCATCCTCTTTTGTCTTTGTTGTCTGATCCGTTGAAAGTTGCTTCAGCAATTTGCGCAATATTTGCATTTCGCCAGCAAAGCTATCCATATTTCCGTCTTTGCCCGCAAGGCGACCGAGAATGTTGTCAAAGCGATCAAGACCAGTTTCCGCCATATCGAGATCGCTGCGCATTTTTAGCAAGTCACGCTGAAATCGCGATCGCTCCACATGCCGCATGATAAAATCATGGATCAAGGCACAAACAAGGAAAAATACGCCCCCGCCCCAATAGCCAATGACCGGGTCAATCCCTTGGACATAAACTGGCGTTTGCACAGCGATAACCACGGCCGTTAAGGCATAGGCAATAATAATTACGCCATGGTAGAGCACGCGACGATAATCCCCCTTAAGTTACAAGGCGCCAGTTTAGTCAAAAATTACAAATTGGAAAGTCATCTCTGCCGGAATGGCGAAAAACATCTATTCCTAGCACGCCGTGTATTGATATAGTCTTATACTCCCAATTCAAAAGCTCAAACAAAGAAGAACGAAAATGAACCGATTACAGGATAAGGTAGCCATTATAACAGGCGGAACTAGCGGGATAGGCCTGCGCACCGTAGAAGTCTTCGCTGAAGAAGGCGCGACCGTTGTTTTTTCCGGCCGCCGCGAAGCGGAAGGCAAAGCAATAGCCGATAAACTAGGCGACAGCGTACATTTCTTCCGCGCTGATGCCAGCATTGAGGCGGATATGCAGTCCCTCATCCAGGGAGCGGCTGAAAAATTCGGCAAGCTCGACTGCATTTTCAATAACGCAGGCGGCCCGGCCCCCGTTGGCAGCATAGAAACTGTCGACTTTGATAAGTCGATGGAAGCGATGACGCTCCTTTTCGGCGGCGTTCTCCTTGGAATAAAACATGCAGCGCCCATTATGAAGAAGCAGGGTTTCGGCAGTATTATCAACAACGGCAGTATCGCAGGCCATCTCGCGGGCTACTCAACCTCAATGGTTTACAGCAGTGCGAAAGCAGCCGTCTTACAATTGACGCGCAGCGCTGCCATGGAACTGGGCGAGAGCAATGTCCGGGTCAACTCTATCTCCCCTGGCGCCATCGCTACCGGCATCTTCGGCAAGGCCCTGGGTCTTAAAGGTCAGGCTGCGGAAGATACGGCGCAGGTAGCCGGAGAAGTGCTATCCCACGCGCAGCCCATTCGTCGGGCAGGTCTTCCCGATGACATTGCCAAGGCGGCCCTTTTCCTCGCGTCGGACGATTCCACCTTCGTCAACGCCGCCGACTTCCTTGTGGACGGCGGCATGATTGGTGGGCGTCACTGGTCTGCCCACCAGGAAAGTGTTCGCAGTCTCGGGAAAGCCTTTACAGGCTAATGATCAGCCTTCTTCGAGGCGACCAATCGCAAGGAATTTACGGCGGCGCTCCTCACGGAGCTCGCCCGGTTCCTTGCCCACAAGGGAAGTAAGTTCTTCTTCAATTGCATCCCCGAGCGCATTAATTGCAGCCGGAACGTCCCGCTGTGCACCGCCAACAGGCTCATCAACAATTCGGTCGATAACCTTGAGCTTCAAGAGGTCCTGCGCAGTAACCTTCATTGCGGTCGCCGCTTCCTGCGCCTTGTCACGCGTTTTCCATAAAATTGCCGCACAGCCTTCCGGTGAAATCACGGAATAGATGGCATTCGCAAACATCAGGACACGGTTCGCGCTCGCCAAGGCCACCGCCCCACCACTGCCCCCTTCACCGACGATTGAAGCAATCATGGGCACGCGTACATCAAGGCTCACTTCGATAGAGCGGGCAATCGCCTCTGCCTGCCCGCGTTCTTCTGCACCTATCCCGGGATAGGCACCGGATGTATCAATGAAAGTCAGTATGGGAAGGGAAAAATGATCGGCCATTCGCATCAGACGTTGCGCCTTGCGATATCCTTCGGGCCGCGCCATGCCAAAATTATGACGTAGGCGGGATTCTGTATCCTTGCCTTTTTCCGTGCCAATCACGACAACACTACGGCCACGAAAGCGGCCCATGCCACCGACAATCGCCTTATCATCAGCAAAGGCCCGGTCTCCAGCAAGAGGCGTGAATTCTTCAATCAACTGCGCCGTGATATCGCTTAGTTTTGGTCGATCCACATGGCGGGCAACTTGCGTTTTTTGCCAGGGAGTGAGCTTTGCATAGGTTTGCTCAAGCTGGTGGAGAGCCTTCTGGCGGAGTTTGGCAATATCCTCTTTGATCTCGATATCACTGCCGTCTTCCAACCCCTCCAGCTCGCGGATTTTGCCTTCCAGGTCAGCAATCGGCTTCTCAAAATCAAGAAAATTATTCATTAAATGTCCAAACCCCATAGTGATCAACGGTCTGATTAATAAATTGGCGGAACGGTTACGTCAATCAACCGTTCCGCCAGTATTAAAAATAGTGACAGCTATGTGATGCGAAAAATTATCCGCGTGCGGCGATGATGTCCGCCTGATTAACCAGGGCTTCTGCCTGCTTGATCGAGGCAATATCGATCAACCTACCATCAAGAGCAACCGCGCCCGCGCCATCTGCCTGTGCCTTTTCCATCGCTTCCAGAATGCGGCGCGCCTTGGCCACTTCTTCCTCAGCGGGGGTGAAAATGTCATTGGCAAGAGGGATTTGCTTCGGATGGATGGCCCATTTCCCTTCGCAGCCAAGGATGGCCGCGCGGTTACCATGGGCAATATACCCATCAGGATCGGAGAAATCACCGAACGGACCGTCAATCGGACGAAGACCATTGGCTCGGGCCGCCACAACCATGCGGGCGATGGCATAGTGCCACATATCACCCCAATGAAAATCGCGGCTTCCGTCTTCCGCCGGGTCCGTCAGCACACCATAAAGTGGGTTCGGTCCGCCAATGGAGGTTGTCCGAGCCTTTGTCGATGCCGCATAATCCGCCACACCAAAATGCAGGCTTTCGTTGCGCTTACTTGCCGCCGCGATTTCATGGATATTCTGCATCCCGAGAGCGGTTTCGATAATATGCTCAAACCCGATCTTCTTTTTGCGTCCTGTTGCCGCCTCGATCTGTGTCACCATCATATCAACGGCATATACGTCGGAGGCCGTGCCTACTTTCGGGATCATGATCAGGTCGAGGCGTTCCCCGCCTTGCTCAACCACGTCCACAATGTCGCGATACATGTAATGCGTATCAAGGCCGTTGATCCGGACAGACATCACCTTATCGCCCCAATCGATATCATGCAGGGCTTCAATGATATTCTTACGTGCCTGCACCTTGTCATTCGGTGCAACTGCATCTTCCAGATCTAGGAAAATGGCGTCTGCGTCTGACTTGGCCGCTTTTTCAAACATATGAGGGCTGGAGCCGGGAACGGCTAGTTCACAACGGTTCAGGCGCGAAACGCAAGGTTCCGGAACAGTAAAGCTCATGAGTTCTACACTTTCTTCGGTTTAGTTTGTGAATTTATTGCGAGGAAATTGCGTTAGCCGCGTGGCAGAGTCAAGTTTTCAGCGAATAAATTTGCGTCACGCCAGCGGATGGTGGGTTGCGACTATTTCTTTAAGCCGCTCCTGCAGGACATGGGTGTAAATCTGCGTTGTCGAAATATCCGAATGCCCCAGCATTTTCTGAAGACTTCGAAGGTCAGCGCCATTGGCCAGCAAATGACTGGCGAAGGCATGCCGCAGGACATGCGGGGATACTTTCGCGGGATCGATATTCGCCTCAATCGCGAGTTCCTTCAGGAGTTGACCAAGGCGCTGACGGGTAAGATAGCCCTGCCCTCCCCGCGACGGGTAAAGCCATTTCGAATGACCTCCGTCGGGGCAAAATTTTTCTCGCACATCAAGGTAATCATCCAGTGCCTGTTTGGACGACTGATTCACCGGAACGAGGCGTTCCTTGTTGCCTTTGCCACGCACAATAAGGAAACGATCCTGATCACGCAGCGCCGGAAATGGCAGAGATACAAGCTCCGATACCCGAAGGCCGGTCGCATAAAGCAGATGCAATAGCGACAGAAGACGTTTCTTCTCCGGCGTATCCCCGTCCGCCGCGGCCAGAAGGCTATCCACCTCGGCTTCTGTCAGATATTTCGGTAACCGTCGTCCGGCGCGCGGGCTATCAATGTTCAGTGCGGGATCATCATGACGAATATCCTCCCCCAACAAATAGGAGAAAAGCTGCCGTATGGCGCTTAAACGCCGCGCCTGCGTGCTTGCCTTTAGGCCGCAATCATCCAGCAATTTGAGATAAGCCTGAATATCCTTCGCAGATACGCTTGAAAGGTCTTTTCCGCACCGGAGGGCGAAACTCTCAAAGTCATTTAGATCCCGGCGATATCCGGACAACGTATTTTCCGCAGCGCCCCGCTCTGTCAAGAGCATCTCAAGAAAGCCCTCAATATAGTAACGGGACATCTTAAAGATTCCGCAATACGGCGGCCTCTAGCGCAAGTTGTCGTGCTTCTGTTTCAAGCCCGATAGTCTTGAGCGCGTCAATTACCGCGATCAACGTCTCGGTTGAGGTCTTGCCGGGCCCTTCGACCCCAATTGCGGCTAGTGATAGCGCAACAGTCTCGCCCACCAAACCAGCGTCCGCCGCAATCTGCAGGTTTTTCTTAATTACAAAATTTGAAAAACCCGACCTAGGTGTTTGGCCTGCGCCAAGCGCAGCCGCCCAAAGATCACTTGATACCGGCTCGTCGAAGACATCAAGAATAGCGAGATACAGTCCCGTATTGTCTCCAGTTGCTGTTGCACCGCTATGGCCAAAGTCCGTCGCGTCAAAATTGGCCGCATTCCAGCGCGCAATGCCGGTCGTACCGGAGATGAGTACGTAGGCATCCGCGCGGGCGATAAATTTCCGCGCGATCTCACGTGCCGAAAAGTCCCCCCTTAGCGCTCCACGGCGAACTGCACGTTCCCATAGTGAAGCGGTTGCCTCTTCCTTCCCGACCAACGAAAGACGCAAGGCGTCCAGCTCAAACACATCTCCATATTCAGCCGCTGTCATTCCCGACAGCAGCGGCATGGACAGGTCGGCGGCGGCTAGATACGAGCCGTCCTGCCCCCCGACGGCCCAAAGCTCACCGAGCAAGCGGGCCTTTTCAGCATCCGCATCGGCCCCTAAGGTTTCGCGATAAAGCGCCGCAATCTGCCCAAGGATGGGGCTTTCTTCTGCCCCTTCGAGAAAAGCGCCTTCGCTTATAAGGCGGCGCGGGAGGATCGCGGGAATGCTACCGACGGCCAGCGATTCATAAGCGGCGGCAAATCTGGAATTGATCCCCGCAGTTTTATCCATTGCGAGCGCCCAAAGGATTGCATTTCCAGCGTTCTTCATTGAGGCAATGGGAAGTGACGTTTTCGATAAGCTCATCATCGCAAAATGCAAGGGCGTTAGAGGCTGGCCGTTCTCAGGAAGCGCTGCACTGCCTCCCGCCAGGCGGTCGTAGAGCGCAAAAAAAGTGCATCCTCCCCTGCTGTCTCGTCGAGAAGGCTAAGGCCAATTTCCGCCCGTGCCATATTGCCCGCGACCATATTGCAAAAGACATCTGCCTTTGTCCAAAAATTGTCGGCAGTTGCCGCCTTGGTCCGGCCCACAATTTTGCAGGCTTGATCGTTCTCGCCTTTAAGCAACATAATTTCGGTTGCAATGCGGTTAAGCTCTGGCGTCATACTAGACGCAGGCACCCGGTTCACCATGTCCGATGCATCCGTCACTCGTCCGGCGGCCATCAGTTTCTCAAGACGAAGCTCGATCAGATCCGATGATTGGCCCTGCGCTTGACTTTGCGGAATTGTGGCCGCTGTCAGCAGCAACCGCCGATAAAGCGTCTGCATCTCGGGAGATGCATTCGGAACGGGGAGGTATTTAAGCAATGTCACAACACGCTCTAGCGGCGTTCCCTGCCACATGTCCGTCCCCAACCCACCATTTGTCGCGCTCAAAATGCCAATGGAGGCAGGGTTCAAGCCGCCCAGAGACTGGACAACGACGGCCCCCTTGATGCGGCTCCCTTCCAGCACGTTTTTTTGTGGCGCGGATGTCGTCTGCGATGCATTCGCTGGAGCTTTCTCAGGTTGCGTCGCGGGGGCCGATTTACCAAGTAGCGGCACCAGATTAAGAGGCTTTTCCTGTGCTGCGGCTATTGGTGCCATAGTCGTCAGGCCCGCAATCAACAGGCCAGCGCCGAACAAACACCTGAATTTATTTGGGGAATTGGTCATTCGGAATAACCTTTTCAACTTTTACCGTCGGTGCAGGAATATCCCAGGCGGAGAGAAAAACACCGCCGCCAATAACTGCTGCGGCTACCAAAAAAAGCAGAAAAAGGGAAAACTTAGACATATTCGATCACTATTTCCGAAATCAGAGCACCAAAAATGAGTGCATGTTAGGCAAAACTGTTGCTATTTAAAGCACTAAGCTGCGATTATGGTAAAAATTGGCTTTATTGATTAGCACGGTTCGGCGAATTACATCAATAACCTTAACAAAGATATTGTGCCGCTGGGTCTAGCGGATTGATCGCCTGACCGCTGAAAAAAGTGATAGGATGAACAAGATACAAGTTGCCGAAGCTGGCAAAGCCACTCCGGCTGATGATTTCGAAACCAGACCCGTCGTGCTGGTTGGGCTGATGGGTGCCGGGAAGAGTTCTGTCGGGCGACGTCTCGCGACCCAGCTCGGCTTACCATTTAAGGACGCGGATACGGAAATAGAGGCCGCATCCAATCTGTCTGTATCGGAATTTTTCGAAAAACACGGGGAAGCGTCTTTTCGGGAAGGCGAACGGAAAGTTATTGCTCGCCTGCTGGAAGAGCCACGACATGTTTTGGCAACCGGCGGCGGGGCATTCATGGACCCAAAGACACGCGCCCTTATTGCCCAAAAAGGCTGTTCAATCTGGTTGCGTGCGGAGCTTGATGTCATTTATAAGCGCTGCATGAAACGCAATAATCGTCCGCTTTTAAAAACAGGTAACCCGAAAGCCATTTTAAAGGATCTGATGGACACGCGGTATCCGGTCTATGCAGAGGCGGATATTACGGTCGACAGCGGCGATGGCCCGCATGAAATTGTGGTCGACAAGATTATTGCCGCGCTGGAAAACCTGCCAACGGCCCAAGACACCTCAGGTAGCAAATGACATCCTTACCGGTAGACCCCGCTCCGACATTAGAAAAAGTACAGGTTTCCCTGGGCGAGCGTTCCTATGACATTCTCATCGGCACCAATCTAATTGATGGCGCCGGCGCAACATTGCGAAATGTCCTGAAAAACCCTCGTGTCGCTATTATCACCGATGAAAACGTCGCTGCACTTCACTTGGAAAGCTTGCAAACGTCCCTGACTGAAGCGGGGATTGAGCATAGCGCTCTCATCTTTCCTCCGGGTGAAAGCAGCAAGAGTATCGCGACCTACGGGGATTTAATGAGCCGCCTGCTGGATAACCGCATTCAAAGGGACGAAGCTTTGATCGCCCTTGGTGGCGGAGTGATAGGCGACCTCACCGGTTTTGCTGCTTCCACATTGCGTCGAGGCGTAGATTTTATTCAGATACCAACCACCCTGCTGTCGCAGGTTGACAGTTCCGTTGGTGGCAAGACCGGCATCAATGCACCGCAGGGTAAAAACCTCATCGGGGCCTTTTATCAACCACGTATAGTACTCGCGGATATTTCCACTCTGGACACCCTGCCGCGTCGCGAGGTTCTGGCGGGTTACGCCGAAGTTGTGAAATACGGACTGCTCGGCGACTACGCATTTTTCGAATGGCTCGAAGCGAATGGTCAAAAGGTGATTGAAGGCGATACCGGCGCGCGCATATATGCGGTGGAGCAAAGCGTGAAGGCCAAAGCAGATATTGTCGCTCAGGATGAGAGAGAGTGTGGCGTCCGGGCCCTTCTCAATCTTGGACACACATTCGGCCATGCGCTTGAGGCAGAGACCGGTTACGGCGCGCATCTCAATCATGGTGAAGCCGTTGCCATTGGTATGATGATGGCGGCGGAGCTTTCCGCCCAACTCGGCTTTCTCGATCGTCAGGATTGCGGGCGAATTCGCGCACATTTCAAATCTGTCGGACTGCCTGTTGCTGTCCCCCAAATTGATGGCATTCTCTGGACTGCGGAAAAACTTCTCGCTCACATGCGGCAAGATAAGAAAATCAGTGGCGGCAAGATCACTCTTATTCTTATGAACGCCATTGGCGACGCTTTCAGCACAAAAACAATCGATGAATCGGATATCCTGTCACTTCTTCGACAGGAACTACAGGAATAGAATAAGGAAATGGACACGGGTGAAATAAATTTGGAATTGATCCTTCTGCCGCTCGCAATTTTTTTGCTGTTAGTGCTTTCTGCTTTCTTTTCAGGTTCGGAAACCGCACTAACCGGTGCCTCCCGCGCCCGTCTGCATCAGATGGAACAATCCGGCGACCATCGGGCCGGACTTGTAAACAGGCTACGCGACAAGCATACGAAACTTATCAGTGCCATTCTGCTCGGCAATAATCTGGTCAATATTCTAGCTTCTGCCCTGGCGACAAGTATTTTCATTTCGCTGTTCGGAGATATTGGCGTTGCCTATGCGACCCTTGTCATGACCGTTCTTGTGCTGGTCTTTGCGGAGGTTTTACCAAAAACGATTGCACTCCGGCGGACAATCCCCGTCGCACTTTTTGTTGCGCCCGTGCTGCGACCCGCGATCTTCCTCCTCTCTCCCGTGGTCTTGGGTATCAACTATATTGTCGAGGTTACCCTGAGTCTTATGGGCATTAAGGAAGGTGACGGCGACTCTGATACCTTAACGGACGCCGCGCAGGATGAGCTGCGCGGGGCAATCGAACTCCATTCCGAAGATGCCGGCGTTATCATGCATGAGCGTTACATGCTGGATACAATCCTCGATATGGATGAGGTGGACCTTGAAGAGATCATGGTTCATCGCAAGAATGTGGAAATGGTCGATGCAGAGAAACCAGTCCGCGAAATTATCGATCAGGTTCTCGGGAGCCCCTTTACAAGACTGCCCCTATGGAAGAAAAATCCTGAGAATATTATCGGCATCATCCATGCGAAGGATATGCTTCGTGCCCTGATCCCTCTGGGCGGGGATTACGAGAAACTGGATATCGAATCAATCGCACTCGAAGCTTGGTTCGTGCCGGAAACCACAACCCTGCGCAGCCAGCTCAACGCGTTTCTGGAAAGAAAAAGCCATTTCGCCCTTGTCGTCGATGAATATGGCGCGCTTATGGGGCTGGTCACGCTTGAAGATATTCTTGAGGAAATCGTTGGCGATATAGCGGACGAGCATGATCTTGCTGTAAGCGATGTCCGACTGATGAAGGACGGCAGCATCATCACAAAAGGCGATGTCACCATCCGTGACCTGAACAGGCAGCTCAACTGGGCACTTCCCGATGAAGAGGCCGCGACGGTTGCCGGATTGGTCATCCACGAAGCACAGATTATCCCGGAAATTGGTCAAGCTTTTATATTTCATGGGTATAAGTTTGAAATTCTCAAAAAAGATCTTAACCAGATTACCGAACTTCGAGTCACCTCTCTTGAGTTATAGAATTTCTACCGGGCAGGCCAATTGGAAATTCCGCCAATATGTTTGAAATTCTCCTCAACATTATTGCTCCAGTCGTTGTAACCGCCGGGATTGGTTTTTTCTGGGCCAAGACCGGGCGCGCCTTTCATACGGAAACAGTGACCGGGCTGGTAACGAATGTCGGCTCCCCGATGCTGATTTTCTCAACGCTCGTCAAACTCGACATGGAACTTGACGCATTCCTTGAGTTCGCGATGTTCGCTGCACTTTCAGCATTAGCTTTTTGCATCATTGGCGTCATTACACTAAAGCTCTGCCGCCTTAATATCCGCAATTACCTACCCGGTCTGATGTTTCCGAACACAGGCAACATGGGCCTGCCGCTTTGTTTCTTCGCCTTTGGGGAGGCTGGTCTCGCGCTCGCCATTGCCGTCTTTACCGTCTTTTCCACCCTGCAATTCACCTTCGGCATCTGGCTTTCTTCTGGGGTCAGTTCCCCCGGTCAGTTAATACGTACACCCCTGATTTATGCCGTGGTCCTCGGCCTGGGGTTAAAGGCTCTTTCCTTCCCTGTCCCGCTCTGGATCATAAATACCACCGAGCTTATTGGCAGCCTGACTATTCCCTTGATGATCCTTGCTCTGGGTGTAAGTCTTGCAAGTCTTTCTGTAAATCACATCCGGCTCGCAACCGGACTATCAGTTCTTCGACTTGCTATGGGATTTGCCGTTGGATACGGCCTTGCCGCCCTGTTTGGGTTGGAAGGGGTCGAACGCGGGGTCCTTATCCTGGAATGCAGTATGCCGGTCGCGGTGTTCAACTATCTTTTCTCGCTTCGTTATGACCGCGCCCACAGCCATGTTGCAGGGATGGTGCTCATATCGACCTTGCTCTCCTTTATCACCCTCCCCGCGCTATTGTTCTACCTTCTTTAAGAAGATCAGGAGTCGAGCTTACCGGACTGACTGCGATAATGATCAAGGATGGCAGATCGTATTCGGGAAGTCCGGGAATGCTCGCGCCGCCTCTCATCGCTGTCCGCTTTACAGCAGAAATCATTGATCGACATATTTTCACGCGTGCAAATATCGCGCAGGGCCTCCCATTCGATTTCCTCCAGCCTGATACTGGTCCGATGCGTCTGACCTGAAACGGGATCAATGATTGAAATATTACGATTGACGAGGGATTGGCTTATCTGGGTCACGTTAGGGCTCCTGTTGATGCTCTTATAAGTTGCCATATTTTTTTATAAACTCTCAAAAAGAGCATATAGGGGCGTGCCAAAATTGTTCAACAGTTTTTTCTGATGCTTTTATCTTATCTCGAATAGCGACGTTACGATCTTACGTTCAGTGCCAGCGCGTGAATATCTGTCTTAAGCTCCTCCGAAAGGACATCATACACAGCCCGTTGGCTGGCAACGCGGGACATCCCCTTAAATTTCTCCGCGGTTATTTCCACCCGGAAATGGCTTTCCCCTTGAGGGCGAGCCCCTGCATGGCCCGCGTGCAGATGCGATTCGTCAACGACAACAAGGCTGGTTGGGGAAAACGCCTCTTTGAGCTTATTTTCTATGGTTGCTGCGACTGACATTATGCCTGCATTCCTTACTATCTTGATGTAACACCGTACTGACAGTCTTATAGCAAATTTTTACGCTACGTATCGATTGCGTAGAATATTTTTTCTGGGTGCTTGGTGTCAAAACACCTCTACAGGTGAATGTTGCCCAATTACCGTCGTCACGGAGTTAAAAAACGACTCCTTTTCGACCCCGGCCTTGCTATGGGAGCAGGCAACACCCATAATTGTCAAATGTCGAAGAATAGAGAAATACCACTTGATGATGACGCCCCGGAACCGTTCAACAGGCAGTGCGAACATGAGGATTGTTTCGAGACGGGAGAATTTAGGGCGCCGAAGGCACGGCTGCTTGATCGAGGAAACCCGGCAGATTATCAGTGGTTCTGTCTTGCGCATATCCGTGAATTCAATAAATCATGGAATTTCTTTGACGGCATGTCGGCGGAAGAAGTCCTTCGCTACAAGGATGAGGATATTACCGGCCATCGCCCAACCTGGAAACTAGGTACCCGCACAGCAAGTTCGCGCGACGAATATCGCTATAATGATCCGTTCGATTTTCGTGACGATATGGGGGCTTCGGAAAAGGCCTCTGCTAAATCCCGTGCAAACGGTCATCCGGAAATGGATCCAAAGGAACGAGAGGCACTTGCCGTCTTGAATTTACATCCCGGAAGCAGTCTCGAACAAATCAAGCGCAGACATAAGCAACTTGCAAAAAAATACCACCCTGATATCCGTGGTGGTGATAAAAAGGCTGAAGAAATACTAAAAAACATCAATCAGGCCTATACACATTTGCGATCTTGCGCTAACTCGTAAGCTTGCCCGTAAAAGAAACACCACAAATTGTGACACGGAACTACATTTTATGACGTCCTTAGAACTTGCCGGTGAAACGCCGGAAATAAAAATTGATTTGCCCGATACGAAGGTTTCCGTTCGGGAAGTTTTTAAAATTGATAGTGACCTGGAAGTTCCGGCCTTCAGCGTGACGACCGACCGCGTGCCCGATCTCGATCCGGCCTATGTTTTCGATCACGACACCACGCTCGCGATTTTGGCAGGATTTGCCTATAATCGCCGCGTGATGGTGCAGGGATATCATGGTACCGGGAAATCCACCCATATCGAACAAGTCGCCGCACGTCTGAACTGGCCTTGTGTCCGGATTAACCTCGACAGCCATATTTCACGTATCGATCTGATTGGCAAGGATGCCATTGTCCTGCGCGACGGCAAGCAGGTAACAGAGTTTCGCGAAGGGATTCTCCCTTGGGCGCTACAGTCACCAACAGCGATTGTCTTCGATGAATATGACGCCGGGCGTCCGGACGTCATGTTCGTGATCCAGCGCGTTCTGGAAGTTGAAGGCAAACTAACCCTCCTCGACCAGAACAGAGTTATACGCCCTCATCCGGCATTCCGGATGTTTTCGACGACGAACACCGTAGGTCTTGGCGACACAACCGGTCTATATCACGGCACCCAGCAATTGAACCAGGGCCAGATGGACCGCTGGAATATTGTAACAACATTGAATTACCTGCCGGAAGATACCGAAAACGAAATCGTACTCGCGAAACTGCCAGGCTATGATAATGAAGAAGGCCGCAAGAAAATCCGTGCCATGGTAGCCTGCGCAGATCTTAGTCGGGCCGGCTTTATCGCTGGCGACATCTCCACCGTAATGAGCCCAAGAACTGTGATTACATGGGCTGAAAATGCTCAGATTTTTGGAGACGTTGGCTTCGCCTTCCGTGTGACCTTCCTCAATAAATGCGATGAAATGGAACGGCCAATAGTTGCCGAATATTATCAACGCAGCTTTGGTGAAGAACTCCCTGAATCCGCTGCCAATATCGTCGCGTAAGCGCTCCCGTGGCCTTTATCAAAAATAAGGAGCCTGCGGCAGAGCCCTTTAAGCGCGCCGTCACCGCCACCATGCGGGCGATGTCACACGAGAAGGAACTTGAAGTTGTCTATGGCAATGACGCACCGGGGATGAGCGGTGATCGCGCGCGCCTGCCAAACCCGGCAAAAGACCTCCCGGCAGAGGATATTCGCCTCGTGCGCGGGCTCGCCGACAGTATCGCCCTTCGTAAACGCTATCACGACGACGGTATGCATGCGCGTTATGCCCCGGAAGGCGGCGACGCCAAGGCTGTATTTGATGCAATTGAACAGGCTCGGGTGGAAGCCATTGGCGCAGGCCGGATGAAAGGCGTTGCCGACAATCTTTTTAACCGCCTCGATAACCATTGTAAGGAAAGCGGCTTTGACCGCATTTATGATAAGGCTGACGCCCCAATTTCAGAGGTTCTTGGGCTTCTCGCCCGAGAAAAGCTGGCCAACATACCTGTCCCTGAGAGCGCCCGAAACATGGTTGACCTCTGGCGCGCCGAGATTGAAGAAAAAAGCGGCGACGATTTTACTGATATGCTCGACGCCATTGCAAGCCAGAAAGAGTTTGCGAGTGCGGCACGGAAACTCCTTAAAGATCTCGACCTGATCGACGATGCTGAGGGCGAGTTTTCCGACGAGGATGACAGCGGAGACGGTGATGAAGGCGAACAGCAACCAGATGCTGAGAGCAGCGGCTCCGAAAGTGATGATGAGGCGCAAGACGCCAGCGCCGCCGAGGATGCGGATACGCAAGAAGGCGCCGGTGAAGACGGCACCGATACCGAAGCGGGCGAAAGCGCCGATATGGAAGCAACAAGCACCGGCGAAGATGCGGGCCGTGACAGCCGCCCGGTTTACCCTGATGACTTCCGCAATTCACCGGAGGCTGCCGCCTATAAAGCATACACCACCGAATTCGATGAAGTCATTCAGGCGGGGGACTTATGTGAACCGGGAGAACTCGCCAGACTTCGCCAGCAGCTCGATCAACAGCTAACCAACATGCATAGCCTGGTCAGCAAACTGGCCAACCGGCTGCAACGCAAACTTCTTGCGCAACAGAACCGTTCCTGGGAATTTGACCTGGAGGAAGGCATTCTGGATGCTGCGCGTCTTTCCCGCGTGGTTGTCGATCCGCAACTCCCGCTTTCCTTCAAGGTGGAGCAAGATACGAATTTCCGCGATACGGTTGTCACGCTGCTGATCGATAACTCCGGCTCCATGCGCGGAAGGCCGATCTCAGTTGCGGCGATGTGCGCCGATGTACTCGCCCGCACGCTGGAGCGGTGCTCGGTCAAGGTCGAGATTCTCGGTTTTACGACCCGCGCCTGGAAGGGTGGTCAGTCACGTGAAAAATGGCTTGAACAGGGGAAGGAGGCAAACCCTGGTCGCCTCAATGATCTCCGTCACATCGTTTATAAATCGGCCGACTACCCCTATCGCCGCGCCCGTCAAGCACTTGGCTTGATGCTACGCGAAGGGCTGCTAAAAGAGAATATCGACGGGGAAGGTCTGTTATGGGCCCACAACCGTCTGCTCGGCCGGCCAGAGCAACGACGCATCCTGATGGTAATCTCCGATGGTGCACCAGTGGATGACAGCACGCTGTCAGTCAATCCAGGCAATTACCTCGACAAGCATCTGCGCGAGGTAATCAAATGGATTGAAACGCGCTCCCCGGTCGAATTAATTGCCATCGGCATCGGCCATGACGTCACGCGCTATTATCAACAAGCCGTTACCATCATCGATGCCGAACAATTAGGCGGCGTTATGATGGAACAACTTGCCGATCTTTTTGACGAGCAGAAGCGCACAACGCGGAAAAAATCCGACCGCTGGTAGAGCTTTCCTAACCCCTTAGGTTCTTCTTGAAAAACTCAAGACTACGTTTCCAGGCTAGCTGTGCATCCGCCTGGTCATAACGGCCGCCTGACGGGTTTGCGAATGCATGGTCCGCATCGTACCAGAAGACTTCCGGTGCTGGCTCCCCTGCGAGCTTCATCTGCTCCACAAAGCCGTCAACCATTGCCTTGTTGATCCATTGATCCTTTTCGGCAAAATGGCCCATAACCGGTCCTTTAAGGACCTTTAACTGGTCTGCGGTCCGTTCAACACTACCGTAATAAACAATTGTCGCCTCGGTCGGAGCCGCTATGGAAGCGTTCAGTGCCCAGCCGCCGCCAAAGCACCAACCGATAGTTCCAAGACTATCCGTGGTTTTTTCATTCGCACGTGCCCATGAAATCCATTTTTCGAGCGTTTCTGTTGCGTCGGCAGGTTTGACAGCCTTCATATACTGCCCAGCCTCTTCACGGGTTGTGCCGACATTACCGCCATAAAGGTCGACCGCTACGGCGACATATCCTTCCCGGGCAAGTTCTGCTGCAACCGCCTTGATCTGGTCATTGAGGCCCCACCATTCATGAACGAGAAGAACGGCTGGTGCCGGTGTTACCTCCGGATAGATGACGGAGGCCGTTACTGATTGCCCGCCATCAAGCTTAATGGTCACATCTTCCGTCATGTCAGCGGCTGCTCTCGCGAGCAATGGATCCGCCAGAATTGCCGCCAACGGTAAAGTTGCCGCGCCTTTTACGATATCACGTCGTGCATACATCTAAATTTCCCCTATTGAAAAGCCGATCAGGATCCTTTTTAGATAGGACGCGCAATTCAGGAGGCAAATTTGACATAAAAAAAACGGGTGAGGAAAACTCACCCGTTTATCTTTTCTTGATCTTCAGATCAGATTTATGCGGAAACTGCCGCTTTCTTGATCTCGCGCTTAACCCGCTGGGCCTGCAGCGACAGATTTGTGTCACGCGCCTTCAGCAGGAATTTGTCCAGACCGCCATTATGTTCAACAGATCGTAGCGCCGATGCCGACACTTTCATGTTGAAGGAGCGGCCAAGTGCCTCGGACATCAAGCGGACTTCCTGCACATTCGGCAAAAACCGGCGACGGGTTCTATTTTTGGCGTGGCTGACATTATTACCCGCCTGAACACCTTTACCTGTCAATTCGCAACGACGTGCCATCCTGGACCTCTTTAACCAATTAAATAGGAATGCCGGCGCAAAACGCCGGACGTGAGGACGCTATTTAAGGAATGACGGCGCATCCGTCAAGCATATTAGGCCGTTATCTGCCTATTTTCCCAAAAAGATTTCCAAGAGCTTCTCTGCGGCGGCTGTGGGCGCAATTTGCGCGGCCTTTACATCCGCTTCCATCTTTTTAATGCGCGCGGCCACAGCCTCATGGCTCTTGAATCGCGTCATCAGGGAATCACCCAGCTCAGACCACATCCAGGCAACCGCCTGCTCTCGTCTCTGTTCTGTGAGTTCGTCGTCTTCGCCGCGCGCCTCGCGATAATTCGTGATCGTATCCCAAAGTTTGTCGATCCCGACTTTATTCAGGGCAGAAACCATCAGGACTTTCGGTTTCCAGTTCTTGCTTTTTGGACGCATCAAGCCAATTGCGCCTTTATATTCCGCTGCTGCCCGCGCCGCTGCTGCTTTCAAGTCTCCATCTGCCTTGTTGATAACAACAATGTCTGCGAGTTCCATCACGCCGCGCTTGATTCCCTGTAATTCATCCCCGCCCGCGGGCGCAAGAAGAAGAAGGAACACGTCAACCATTTCCGCCACGGTGGTTTCGGATTGCCCGACACCGACTGTCTCAATCAGGATAACATCAAATCCCGCCGCCTCGGTCAGCAGCATGGCCTCCCGTGTGCGTCGCGCAACACCGCCAAGCGAACCGCCAGAGGGCGATGGCCGGATAAAGGCGTTCGGGTCACGGACCAGTTCTTCCATCCGCGTCTTATCGCCCAAGATAGAGCCGCCGCTCCGCTGGGAGGATGGATCGATGGTCAGTACAGCAACTTTATGCCCCGCACCTGTCAAAAGTTTGCCAAAGGTTTCGATAAAGGTGGATTTACCAACACCCGGGGTACCCGATATCCCAATCCGGATAGAATTACCTGTGGACGGGAGGATCAGGTTGAGCAGTGCCTGCGCTGTAGCCCGATGATCATCCCGCACGGATTCCACGAGTGTAACAGCCCGCGCGAGCGCCCGCCGATCTCCCTGCCGTAATTTCTCGGCTATTCTCTCGGCATCCGCCGCTATTTTTTCGCCCGTTTCATTCATAGACTTGGGTATGGGAAAATCCCGCGCCTGCGTCAAGTCAATTGAAAGCACTATCGGAATTTAACGGAAGGCCCTAATCTAGATACAAAGGATGAGTAAAAGATGATCAGCAGTATACAGACAGTCGAAATGCATACCGGTGGGGAACCGCTTCGCATCATCACAGATGGCGTGCCGATGCCGGACGGGCATACCCTGCTAGAAAAGCGGGCTTATCTTCGTGATCATGCCGATCAGTATCGCCGTTTTTTGATGTTTGAACCACGCGGCCATAAGGACATGTATGGCGCACTTCTCGTACCGCCTGACCATCCGGAGGCCGACCTTGCCGTTATATTCATGCATAATGAGGGATACAGCACCATGTGCGGCCACGCGATCATGGCACTTGGCCGTTATGCGCTGGACTATGGCTTGATCGTGAAAGAAGACAAGGAAACGCCGGTCAATATCCAGTGTCCTTGTGGTTTGGTTCGCGCCCATGTGGCGACTGAGAATGGTGTAACCGGCGCGGTCAGGTTTGATAGTGTGCCAGCCTTCGCCTATAAAATTGGACAGTTTGTCGAGACACCTGACTATGGCCCGGTAGAGCTGGATATCGGGTATGGCGGTGCGTTTTACGCTATTCTAGATGCTGGGAACCTTGGACTGGATGTGCGAACAGCCCGCACCCGTGACTTGGTGATGGCAGCAACCCAAATTTCCGACGCGGTAAAAGCGCAAATTCAGATCACCCATCCGGAGGAAGACGATCTAGGTTATCTCTATGGCACCATACTGACAGATGGCGCCACGGGACAGGGCGGCAGCCCAAGCGTAAATATCTGCGTGTTCGCGGATGAGCAGGTGGACCGCAGCCCAACCGGATCAGGCGTCACCGCACGCATGGCCCTTGCCGCCGCCCGAAAGGCAATCGAGCCCAGAGAAACCTGCCAGTTCGAAAGCGTGACCGGCGCCATCTTCGACGGAAAAATTGCAAACGAAACGAAAATGGGGCCGTATAATGCCGTGACGGTTGAGGTTGCGGGCCACGCCCATTATTCTGGAACGGCTGAGTTTACATTCGAAGACGGTGATCCTCTCGGCAGTGGATTTCTCCTTCGATAGTATTGTAAAGGAAATACGGGATCATGGACAAAGTCGACCTGAAAACCGAAGCGGACAAGGCGCTCGAGAACGCCTACTCCCCCTATTCTAAATTCAAGGTCGGGGCGGCTATCCTGACGGAAGCCGGCAACCTCTATACCGGCTGCAATGTCGAGAATGTTTCCTACGGCCTTACCATCTGCGCGGAACGCACCGCCATTACCCAAGCGGTAGCTAGGGAGGGCCCGGACATGAAACTCCGCGAAGTGCTCATCGCCAATCGCAATGAAAAAGGCGTATCCATCCCCTGCTCCCCTTGCGGAGCCTGCCGCCAGTTTATCGCCGAATTTGCAACACAGAACACCCGGGTCCATTACGCGGGCAAGAGCGGAGAAGTCACTAAATCCGTGAGTGATCTTCTCCCGGACGGATTTAGTTTCTAACGCGTTTACCGCAACAGCTAACGCACCTCTTCAAAACCGGAGATAAAGCTTGTGATATTCGCGCCGAGGAAATCGCGATTATAGCCCCCTTCCTGCACCAGAACCGTCGGAAGATTGAGCTGCGCGATCCGCGCTGCAATCCGCCCAAACCCCTCCGTCGTAATGGAAAGCCCGATCAGCGGATCGCCCTCAAACGCATCAAGACCCAGCGCGATAAAAAGAACATCCGGCGCATAAGCCCGAAGCGCCGTCATAGCCTCCTCCATGCGGTCGAGGAAGGCTTCATCCGTGCTCTCGGGTGCGAGTGGCAGGTTCAGGTTATAGCCTTCACCTGCGCCTGCTCCGCGCTCATATGCATATCCGGCAAAGAAGGGATAGAAATCCGTCGGATCACAATGCATTGATATCGTAAAGACATCCGGACGGTCATAGAATATGCCCTGCGTGCCATTGCCATGATGCACGTCCACATCCAAAATCGCGACCCGGTTCACTGTCCGGCGCGCATACTCGGCGGCTATGGCGATATTGTTAAGGAAACAAAATCCTCCGGCTTGATCCTTGAAGGCGTGGTGCCCCGGTGGGCGGCATAGCCCATAGGCTGACAGGTTGTCCTTCAGGCTGGACAAGACATAGTCCGTCGCCGTTAGTGCTACATTGTTGGAAGCGACCGCCGCCTCCCATGTCATCGGGCCGACAGGCGCGGAGATATCGGTAGTATAAAAACCAACCTCGCCAACGATCCCGCTCGGCATCGACGACATATGCCGCCCCGGGTGAATGTTGGGGAGCACTTCCTCGCCGCCCATCTGCGCCGCCAACCAACGCGCATGTATGGTCTCGAGAAAATGAAGATAGCCCGGCGTATGCACCGCCGCCCGTGGGCTCGGACCAAAATCCGTCGGTGCCAAAATCTCATGACCGGCCTCTTTCAGCCCCTTAACCAGCGCATCCGCTCGGCCCGGTACTTCCTGCGGCTCATGAAATGCCCCGCCCTTGAAATATGTTTTCGGATCATGCTTTGCATGATCGGGGCTATAGATAATCTTCATGAATGGCTCCCTGCCCTGTTGTAATGACGTCTATATCATACAACACCGGACAGGAAACAGGTCAAGCCGCCTTGCGTTTTTTCCGGATCAATTCGAGTACTTCCGCAGCAGCCTTCGGAATATTGGTTCCGGGGCCGTAGATAGCGGCAACGCCCGCATCATAGAGCACGTCATAATCCTGCGCCGGAATCACACCACCGCAGACGACGAGAATATCTTCTGCACCCTGCTTCTTAAGCTCATCGATGATCTGAGGGACAAGTGTCTTGTGGCCCGCCGCCTGTGAGGAAATTCCGATGACATGGACATCGCTCTCGATCGCGTCCTGTGCGGCTTCTGCAGGGGTCTGGAAGAGCGGCCCGACATCCACGTCGAAGCCGATATCGGCGAACGCAGTCGCGATCACCTTGGCGCCGCGATCATGCCCGTCCTGCCCAAGCTTGACCACCAGCATACGCGGGCGGCGTCCTTCCTCACGAGTAAAAGCATCGATATCGTCGCTAATCTTCATAAAGCCCTCATCCCCCTCATAAGCTGCCCCATAAACTCCGGAAATGGAACGGATTTCCGCCCGATGCCGGGTGAAAACCTTTTCCATGGCGTCGGAAATCTCGCCAACGGTTGCCCGCGCCCGTGCGGCGTTTACACAAAGCTCCAGAAGATTTTCCTTGCCTTCTGCACCCTTTGTCAGGGCGACCAGCGCTGCCGTGCAGGCCGCGCTATCCCGCGTACTCCTGATTTTCTCAAGCCGCGCAACCTGCTGTCGGAGAACTTCCGTATTATCGACATCAAGAATTTCTATATTGCTGTCGTCCTTGTCGATCCGGTATTTATTAACCCCGACGATTACCTCTTCGCCGCGGTCAATGGCGGCTTGACGGCGGGCAGCGGATTCTTCAATCCGAAGCTTTGGCATCCCGCTTTCGACTGCTTTGGTCATACCGCCCATTTCCTCAACCTCCTCAATCAGCTTCCAGGCTTCCGCCGCGATGGAGTTGGTCAGGCTTTCCACATAATAGCTGCCGCCAAGCGGGTCGATCACATGAGGTATGCCGGTTTCTTCAGCGAGGATAAGCTGCGTGTTGCGGGCAATGCGCGCGGAGAAATCCGTCGGCAGCGCAATTGCCTCATCAAGCGCATTTGTATGCAGGCTTTGTGTGCCGCCAAGAACTGCCGCCATGGCCTCGTAAGCCGTGCGGATAACATTGTTGTAGGGGTCCTGCTCGGTCAGACTGACGCCTGATGTCTGGCAATGGGTGCGCAGCATCAGGGAGCTTTGGTTCTGTGGTTCAAACTGCTTTATCATTTTCGCCCAGAGCATTCTCGCCGCGCGCAGCTTGGCAATCTCCATAAAGAAATTCATGCCGATAGCGAAGAAGAAGCTGAGGCGTGGCGCAAAATCATCAATTTTCAGGCCGTACGCCATGGCGGCACGCGCGTATTCCAAACCGTCGGCCAGCGTAAATGCAAGTTCCTGCACCTGTGTCGCACCGGCTTCCTGCATGTGATAGCCGGATATGGAAATGGAGTTAAACCGCGGCATGTTGGCGGAGGTATAGCCGATGATATCGCCTATGATCCGCATGCTTGGCGCCGGCGGATAGATATAGGTATTGCGGACCATGAACTCTTTCAGAATATCATTCTGGATCGTGCCGGAAAGCTGCTCCGGCTTCACGCCCTGCTCTTCTGCCGCGACGATATAGTTCGCTAGAATTGGCAGAACCGCCCCGTTCATAGTCATGGAAACGGACATCTGATCGAGCGGAATGCTATCGAACAGGATTTTCATATCCTCAACACTATCGATAGCCACACCGGCCTTTCCGACATCCCCGACAACGCGTGGATGATCCGAATCATATCCGCGATGTGTGGCCAGATCAAAGGCAACGGAGAGGCCCTTCTGGCCGGCGGCTAAGTTACGGCGATAGAAAGCGTTTGATTCTTCGGCGGTTGAAAAGCCAGCATACTGACGGATCGTCCATGGGCGGTTGGCGTACATTGTCGCGCGTACACCGCGCTGAAATGGGGCAACTCCGGGCAAAGCGCCCTCCAATTCCATGCCTTCCAGATCGGCGGCTGTGTAAAGCGGCTTGACGGTAATTCCTTCGGGCGTTTCCCAATTAAGTTCATCCAGCTTGCGGCCGCGAAGTTCCTTCTCCGACAGCTTTTCCCAGTCCTGAAATGTTTGTTTTGGAAAGTCGCCCATAATTTCTTTTCCTTTTTATCCCGCCACACAATAAGCCGTTACCCAATCGACAGCCCATTCTGGCCGGGACCTATATCATAGAATTTTAAAAATACCAAACGAGCGTTAGCTTTACGATACAGCGAGCCTAATATGACGCATCGAAATCGACTTTTCTGTATACAATAATGCGAATTTATAGCCGGAAGGCGAGACATTTTTGACATAATGCTTACATATAAAACGTCTTACGATATGCCGTGCCATGTAAGTTTTTCCTGTTCTCGGCAGGATGGCTGCGTATAAATTAAAGTTGAGGACGTTATCCCCCTCACCCACAAATCAGGTTTGCAATGCGCCGTATTTCCCCCCGCAATTTTAAAACAGGTCAGGTAACGGCTATTCTAGGCCCGACCAATACGGGCAAAACGCATCTCGCGGTAGAACGGATGATTGGGCATGCGGACGGTATCATCGGCCTTCCTTTGAGATTGCTGGCGCGAGAGGTCTATGAACGTGTTGTTGCCCAAAAGGGCGCGGCAAACGTGGCCCTTGTGACCGGCGAGGAAAAGATCATCCCACCGCAAGCCGCCTATTTTATCTGTACTGTGGAAGCCATGCCGCTGGACCGCGGCTTTGAATTTCTGGCCGTGGATGAGATCCAACTCGCTGAAGATCCTGAACGCGGTCATATCTTCACAGACCGCCTGCTCTATGCACGCGGCCGCGAAGAAACTCTCTTTCTAGGTGCGGAGACAATCCGACCGTGGATAAAGCGCCTGATCCCGGAGGCGTCCTATATCTCCCGCCCGCGATTCTCAAAACTTGTCTATCGTGGCGCGAAAAAAATATCCCGGCTTCGGCCGCGCACGGCGATTGTCGCTTTTTCCTCTAACGATGTTTATGCCATCGCCGAATTGGTACGGCGACAGAGAGGCGGTGCCGCCGTCGTGATGGGCAGTCTATCCCCGCGGACACGTAACGCACAGGTCGAGCTTTATCAATCGGGCGATGTGGATTATCTCGTGGCGACGGACGCGATCGGCATGGGCCTTAACATGGATATCGACCATGTTGCCTTCGCTGGCACGGTCAAGTATGACGGCGCCATGTCTCGCCGTCTTCGCCCGGCGGAATTTGCCCAAATCGCTGGCCGCGCAGGACGTCATATGAACGATGGCACCTTCGGCACCACCGCCAATGTCGAGCCTCTGGAAGATGAACTCATAGAAAAAATCGAAAGTCATAATTTCGATCCAGTTAGTCAGATACGATGGCGCAATCTGGATCTCGAATTTACGACGGCCCGCGATCTCTTGAGGTCGCTTGAAAGGCTTCCCGGGATTGATGGCATGGTCTTACCCCGGGAGCCGGATGACCATAATGCGTTCAAGACGCTGATCAAGGATGAGGAGGTGCGCCGCCATTCACAGACGATGCCGGGCGTCCGCCAGTTATGGCAGGTCTGCCAGATACCGGATTTTCGCAAAACGATGCATGATGTTCATGTTCGTCTGCTGCGAGAAATATTCATGCACCTGCAAGGACCGACCGGAAAACTCCCTCCAGATTGGGTTTCCGGACATCTGAAAAGTCTGGAAAAAATTGATGGCGATATAGACACACTTGCAACACGTATTGCCCATACGCGCACTTGGACGTATATTTCCCATGTTTCCGATTGGATGGACGACTATAAATACTGGCAGGAAACGGCGAGAAATATAGAAGATAAATTGTCAGACGCTCTTCATGAGCGTTTGACACAAAGATTTGTAGACAGACGCACCGCAATGTTGGTGCGAAAACTGAAAGACCGAAGTCAATTGGAAGCACAGATAAGCGAGACCGGGGAAGTCCATGTTGAAGGACATTTTCTGGGCACCCTCTCAGGTTTGAGATTTAACGCCGATACCAGCCTGAATAATACCGAGGCCAGAACGCTCCGAAATATCGGAAACAAGGCTGTCGCTGCGGAAATTGCCGCGCGGGCGGCTCAGCTTGCCGCTGCGCAGGATGCCGATATTACCCTTGATCCAGAGGGCAAACTATTGTGGCAGGACACCCAAATAGCGAGCCTTGTCAAGGGAGAGACTTTTCTGAAACCTCGCGTCCAGTTGCTCGCGAGCGAGCAGTTAAATGGCAGCGCGCAGGATGCAGTCTCCAAACGATTAAATGACTGGATCTTAGCTCAAATCGAAACCCGACTGAAACCGCTTGTACAGCTCGAAACGCTGCCACTCACCGGCGCGGCGCGGGGAATCGCCTTCCAGGTCAGCGAGAACCTAGGTGCAATGCCGCGCTATAAACTTGGTGATCAGATTCGCCTTCTGGAGAAAAAAGACTACGGCCGATTGAAGTTTGGCGGCATTCGAGTGGGGTACGAGCATGTTTTTATGCCAATCCTGTTAAAGCCTGACCCAACCGCGCTTCGTTGTCTTTTATGGTCAATCTATCAGGAGCGCACTGAAATTCCGCCCGCCCCGCCCGCTGGCCGTGTTTCGTTTGAAACTGATGGCAGACTTCCCTGGACCTATTACCTTATCGCCGGCTATGCGGTTTTCGATAAGCTGGCAGTTCGGGTGGATATGCTGGACCGGCTCGCCGGATTGCTGCGTCGGGCATCTCGCGGCTTGCTCGAAGAAGCAGAACCCAAGAAAGAGACGAGCGACGCGCCAACGGCACCACAAGAAGAGGCCGCCACCGAAACGGATGTAAAAGAAACCGAAGCCGAAAAGGCAGAGATACTTTCGCATTCGATGGATACAGAGATCGCAAAGACTTCTCCCGCGCCAGAACAGCCAGCGGATGAGGCTCAACCCACGCCTGAGGTAACTGTAGCGCCGAGTGAGACACCGGAATCAGCCACCCCCGCAGTAACCACTTCGGAAGAGCAAGCCTCAACTGCAGCTACGCCTCAGGAAGTAAAGCCTGCAGCAGCAGGGACGAATGATCAAAAGAAAAAGGATCTGCCACGCAATCTGCCGTTCAAGCCAACGCATGAAATGCTTTCTCTCGTTGGGACCACGCGGGAGCAATTCTCGCTCATCCTTGATAAGCTCGGCTATGTCGCTGAAGGCGAAGGAGATGATCTTACCTATCGCAGAAAGGCCTTCAAAAAGAAAAAGAAAGGCCCAAAAACGGACCGCAAGGACAGGCCACAAGCCCATGCGAAGAAGGGAACCCAGAAACCTAATGACAAACGTTCTGCGCAAAAGCGGCCGCAACCGAAACCCAAGGAAATTGATCCAGATTCGCCTTTTGCGATTCTCAAGACACTCGGTAAAAAGTAGCGCATGATAGAAGGTGGAGGACCCGCAACTGCCAGCATTCGTGTTGATAAATGGTTATGGTATGCGCGGTTCTTCAAAAGTCGATCTATCGCAGCAAAGCTTGTTCAGTCCCGCAAGCTCCGCATCAACAGCATAATCGTTTCAAAGGCAAGTGCGGCGGTAAAGGCGGAAGATGTTCTCACGTTCGCGCAGGGTAAAAACATACGTGTAATCCGTATTTGTGATCTCGGCACCCGTCGAGGGCCCGCCCCGGAAGCCCAATCCCTTTATGAGGATCTGGCGCCCCTGGAAAAAAAGACGACAGAAGCAGACCCTGCCATCTCCCCTGTGGCGAAACGCGACAGCGGAGCGGGAAGGCCGACAAAAGCGGATCGACGAGCGCTTGACAAATTGCGCTCAAACGCCGAGGAATGAGCCAGATTCTTCGCGAAGGAGACCACGGTGACACGCCAGAATAATATTGCTCAATACATTACAACCTGGAACACGGACGATACAGGCTATTTCAAGGTTGCACGCGTCCTCTTGAACGAAACGAATGATGCCCGAAAGTTGGAAGTCGAGGCCAAGAGAGCCGCGCGGGACATCGAGGCGGAGGTGATGTATGCCTGGGGTCTTGGCACTCCGAAAAGCGATGCCTGGTGGCTCGGCTGGGGGGCTTTGATCTTGAAGAAGATATTCCGTTCTTCGCTGCGATGACAAAGGCCGAAGTGCAGGAAAAAATCAAGACGTTCGATCCGAAAGATAACGAGTTCGAGTGCGGCAACCTCGATGAGTATAAAGAAATGTTATTCAACGCCTATGATGAGGAATTGACTGCGGAAGATCTGACCCGTGGCTTTGAGGATTGGTTTAAAGCGCTCGATGAAGCGGCGCAGAAGACCTTGCTCAAAGACCTCCAGAGTTGGCAACGAAATTCAGAAGAAAAGTAAACTCTCCTCAAGAAAGTCCTCCCGTCATGGCCTATGTTTTTGACCCGATAGAAACCCCGACAGTTACTGTAGCGGGTACCGATCGCCGTTTTCCGGTAAGACGTATTTTCTGCATCGGCCGCAATTACGCGGAACATGCCCGTGAAATGGGAGGTGACCCTGACCGCGAACCACCCTTTTTCTTTACAAAGCCAGCGGATGCCGTCGTAGAGAGCGGCGCTGAAATCCGGTTTCCCAAGATCACAAAAGACCTTCATCATGAAGTTGAGTTGGTCGTTGCCATTGGCAAAAAGGGAGAAAATATCCTCGCAAGCGCCGCGAAGAAACATATCTTCGGTTATGCCGTCGGCATCGATCTTACCCGCCGAGACCTTCAGAAAATTGCTAAAGAGAAGGGGCGGCCATGGGATAGCGGCAAGGCGTTTGATCAATCCGCCCCCTGCGGTGTGATTACACCCGCCTCAGAATTAGCAGATATTGAGTCTGCGAAAATCTGGCTGACTGTAAACGACGAGGTTCGTCAATCTGCAACCATCGCGGACCTTGTCTGGTCAATCGAGGAAGTGATTGCGGCCCTTTCGGAGGCGTTTATCCTGATGCCGGGCGATCTGATCTACACTGGCACCCCCGCAGGCGTGGGCCCCTTAAGTCCCGGCGATCATATAACCGGGCATGTTGACGGTTTGGCCCCTATTGACGTCACGCTAACGCCATAGTTCTCCGACATTCGATCAACAATTTATTTGACTAGTCGGAACTCCACGATACATAGAAAAATAAAGCTAATTCTGACTTCTGCGCCAATGCGCGCCAAAGCAAACTTTATACAGGTGATCAATGCAGAACTTTCGAAATATTGTGACTTGTGGAGTAGCGTTGTTCGCTATTGCGTCATGCACGAGCAATAACGAATATCTCCAAAAGAGTATTGCCGCATTCGGTCCAAAAGATTGCAAACCAGTCGTTGAGCAACAAATCGATAGATTGAATATTGAGCGGAGCAAAATTTCAAAGATCGAGTATCTGACATATTACATTTCCGAGAGCGATGCTGGCGAAGAGTATAACTATCAGGGCTGGCTGAGCTTCAACAGCTGCAAAGGTAATTTCGTCGTTGATATGAATAAGTCATGCCAAATCGAGAGAACATATCTTATGGGAAATTGCAGGATGGAAGATATCGTTGCCCAGAAATAAATTTGGCACGGCGCGGTCGGAAAGCTGATTCGTGTTAACCATAACCTTATGAAAAATCAGTGTTTTTCTTCTGGGATAGCCAAACAGAAGCATATTTTTGCAGGTCTAGAGGATATTTTTCTTACATTTTTGAAATTTTCACCAATTTTATCGAAATTTTGGCCGAAATTAACCATAAAACTTAGTTTTTTGGTGGTTTCTGTGCAAAGTTCCCGTTAAAATCCTAAAAGTGATCCAAAACTATTTATATCGGTTTAATAGAAACAGGATTGCAACCAATCATTCGAGAATGAGACGGGAAAAGCGCATCATATGAGTTTCGCTCGCCACAATCGTGGAAGGCCTCTCTTCAGCCAGACTGACATTGTGTCAGCGCGGGAACGCGCGTTGGTTGCTGAAAACAGGCAGCTGCGTGAGAGGAATGAACGACTGAAGAACGCGATGCTTACGCTCGTCGAGCGGGTTGAGATGCAACTGCCATATCTCAAAGAAAACACCGCGACATTTGAACAATCAAAAGCGACCAATTCAAACCAGCAGAAGTCAGGCGAGCATGCTTATCGGGAGCGGTCCCGGCGGTATCGATATTCTCCTCCTCCCAAAATGGAGATTTATGAAACCTTCGAGGAACCGATCGAATTTGGTGAGCCTGCCCCACAAATGCGCTTTCGGTCGAACACGACATCACGCCAGGAAAAGCCAACGGCGCGCGCGCCTTATAAAACGGAAAGCCCCTCTGCGGATTATTTCATTTCGCCCGAGCTTGCACCGGAAGAAATTGATATCCTTAAGTCGCCAACCCGCAAGCGACCCCGCAAGAGGCCCGCTCAGCGCGAAACAGTTGATGTCGTAGATCTACATCCCGCCATAGAAACTGGCGCTGACAAAAACGAATGGTATGAATCAGGCGCGGCCAGCCCATCTGAAATTCCAGCTTTCGAATTTCCGGAAGAGGAAGAAATTATCGATATCGATTTCGAGCGCCGGGAAACGCTGCGCGCAGCCATGCGTCGGCGAGTAAATCGCCTACGCTGGTAAATCCCGAGAAGTTTCGCTATTCTCGACCCCCACTGTGATTTCATCCGTGGCAAACGCATATTCTGAAATACTGACATGTCCCAACTCGCCGATCGCCCAGAGGAAATTTCTCTGCCTGTTCTTTATAGTTTCCGCCGCTGTCCCTATGCGATGCGGGCGCGTATGGCGATTGCCTACTCTGTCGCGACGGTTGAACTGCGCGATATATTATTGAAAGACAAGCCAGCAGAGATGGTTGCCGCAAGCCCCAAAGCCACTGTTCCCGTGCTGACGCTGCCGGATGGCAGCGTGTTGGAGGAAAGCCTGGATATCATGCTCTGGGCGCTCGCACAGAACGATCCAGATGGATGGCTCCCTGAGGATGCAGCTACTCGTGAGGAGATCTTCGCCTTGGTCGAGGAAAATGACAGCCCGTTCAAGTCGAGTCTCGACCGGTATAAGTACCATGTTCGCTTTCCTGAAAAATCACGCGAAGATTACCGGCAGGACGGAGAGGCTTTTTTTCATAAGCTTGAGAAACGATTGGCAGATCATCCGTTTCTGGTGTCGACTAAGGTCACTCTCGCGGACATTGCTATTTTCCCTTTCATTCGGCAATTTGCGAATACCGACATCGACTGGTTTAACACAGCCCCTTATCCTCACTTGCAACGCTGGCTTGCCAGATTTCTTTCCTCAGATCGCTTCGCCTATATCATGAAGAAGCGGCCCATCTGGGTGAAAGGAATGGCGGGCGAATTATTTCCAGTTCCCGATGCAAGCTGAATTTTTTGGAGAGTCCGGGGCGGACTTCAGCCCCTGCGGAGCCTATCGCTATCGACTGTGGCGTCGATGGAGGGATGGGCCGAGCGTTGCCTTTATCATGCTTAACCCCTCCACCGCCGATGAATTCCGCAACGATCCTACCATCGAAAGATGCCACCGCCGCGCCGTCGATATGGGATATGGCGCCCTTGAGGTCGTTAATATCTTCGCCTATCGCGCAACGGACCCGAGGGAGCTTAAAAAATACGCTCACCCGATAGGTCCAAATAATGATGCCACCCTTCTGGAAACCGCGAGTAGGGCGGATATGGTGATTTGTGCTTGGGGTGGACACGGAAATCATCGGGACCGCCATACGGAGGTTCAGCGCCTGCTGAAAGAGCAAAAGATAATGCCGCATGTCCTGGCGCTTACCCAGAAAGGACTGCCCGGCCACCCCCTCTATCTGCCTTATTCACGGCAACCCGTCCCCTGGACAGATTTTTAGGATCAGAACTGCTATGGCGAAGCTGTATTTCAACTATTCCACCATGAATGCCGGAAAGTCGACCACTCTCCTGCAATCGAGCTTCAATTATCAGGAACGGGGAATGCGTCCCTTTCTCTTTACTGCCGCGCTTGATGATCGCTATGGAGTTGGAAAAATCTCCTCCCGCATCGGCCTGCAGGCGGAAGCGAGTCTTTTCTCAGCAGAAACCGATCTTTTGAAGGTCATTGAGGAAGACTTAGAGAACCAGCTGATCGACTGCGTCATGGTGGATGAAGCCCAGTTCCTGACCAAGGATCAAGTGTTCCAGCTTTCGGAAATTACGGACAAACTCAAAATCCCTGTTCTCGCCTATGGGCTTCGGACGGACTTTCAAGGCAATCTATTTGAGGGGAGCCAGTACCTCCTCGCCTGGGCGGATGAACTTCGGGAATTGAAGACCATCTGCCATTGCGGCAAGAAAGCCACCATGGTGATCCGCGTCAGCGAAGACGGACAACCCGTCCGGGAAGGCGCACAAAAAGAAATCGGTGGCAACGACCGCTACGTCGCCCTCTGCCGCCTGCATTTCAAGAAAGCCGTTTATCCATAAAAAATGCCGGCGCCCAATAGGCCCCGGCACTTATCTTTCTGTATGTCCGCCAGACTTTATGATGCCAGAGCAGCATATTTTTTGAAGTGATAATCGGTGTTGCCGAACAGCATTTCAAGAGTCGTCAGGCGCTTGAAATAATGGCCAATGGAATATTCGTCCGTCATGCCCATACCGCCATGCAGCTGGATTGATTGCTGACCGACAAACTTTGCGGCCTGCCCCACTTGTGCCTTGGCGGCGGCAACCGCCTTGCGACGCTCTGTTGCATCATCAAGGTCCAGCTTCATCGCCACCATATCGGACATGGATTTGGATTGCTCCGCCTCCATATACATATCGACCATGCGATGCTGTAGCACCTGGAACTTGCCGATCGGAGTGCCGAACTGCTTGCGTTCCTTCAGATATTCATTGGTGATATTGTTCGCGGCCTGCATTGCCCCCACGGCTTCAGCGCAGAGCGCAGCAATGGCCTGATCAACTACTTTTTCAATAACCGGGAAAGCCGCACCTTCCTCACCGAGCAGGGCATCAGCACCAACCTTAACATTCTCAAGCTTGATATCAGCGGCTCTCTGGCCGTCAATCGTACGATAATCACGACGACTTACACCATCGGAGTTATTATCAACAACAAAGAGTGAGATACCGCTCTCATCACGGGAGCCACCGCTAGTACGGGCCGAGACAATAATCTTGTCCGCCGTCGTGCCGTGATAGACAACGGCCTTATGACCGTTCAGTACATAGCCGTCGCCCGATTTGGTTGCCGAGGTTTCAACATCATTCAGATCAAAACGCGACTGCGGCTCCGCATATGCGAACGCAAGCATCATATTACCTTCGATGACTTGCGGAATAATCGCCTCGATCTGGGCCTCGTTGCCCGCTTCGGCAACAAGGCCTCCGCCAAGAATGACAGTGCTCAGGAATGGCTCCAGCACGAGGCCACTGCCCATATTCTCCATCATGATCGCTGTCTCAACGGCCGTGCCGCCAAATCCGCCGACTTCTTCCGGGAATGGGAGGCCCAACCAGCCTAGTTCCGCCATCTTTTTCCAATGGTCCCGGCTGAATCCGAGCTCCGTATCCGCGAGTTTCGCGCGTGCCTCGGCCGAATAGTTATCCTTCACGAACCGTTCGACACTGTCTTTGAGCATGTTCTGCTCATCGGAAAGTTCAAAATCCATTTTATAGTTATCCTTATAATCCCAGAACCATTTTGGAGACGATATTACGTTGAATTTCATTACTGCCGCCGTAAATCGTGGAGGCGCGCAAGTACAAATGCTCAGCCATCGGGCCATGCGCATAATCCGGCCCGACCGGGGCTTCATTACGGCCTTCGTAAGCGCGCTCAGCCTCATAGGGTGCGCCATACATGCCAAGGGATTCAACCAGTAAACCAGTCAACCGCTGCTGAATTTCCGACCCCTTGATTTTAAGAAGAGACGGTTCCGCCGAAAGCTGCTTACCACTGGCGATCATCGAGAGATATCGAAGCTCCGTATATTCAAGTGCCATCAAGTCAACTTCGATGCGTGTCAGCTTGTTGTTAAAATCCGTATCCTCAGCAAGCGGGCGTCCACCGCTGAGTTCAGTTTTTGCGATCTCCTTAAGCCGTTCAACCTGCCGTTTGGATCGGGCGACACGGGCAATGCCTGTCCGCTCATTCCCCAGCAGGAATTTGGCATAAGTCCAGCCCTTGTTCTCCTCACCAATGCGGTTGGCAACAGGAACCCTTACATCCTCAAAGAAGACTTCATTCAGACTGTGTTCCTTATCAATCACGGTGATTGGCTTAACGGTAATTCCCGGTGTCTTCATATCGATCAACAAGAAGGAAATGCCTTCTTGCTGCTTGACCGAGCTATCGGTGCGGACAAGGCAAAATATCATGTCCGCATATTGCGCGTAAGAGGTCCATATTTTCTGACCATTCACAACATAGTCGTCGCCATCACGAACCGCCTTTGTCTGGAGAGAGGCAAGGTCTGAACCCGATCCCGGCTCCGAATAACCCTGGCACCACCAGTCATCGGAATTTAGGATACGCGGCAAATACTTATCCTTCTGCTCCTGGTTACCGAAGGTATAAATCACCGGGCCAACCATGCTGACCCCGAACGGCGTCGCAATTGGGGCCGAAGCATGCCCGAACTCTTGCGAGGCGATGTATTTCTGTGTGAAGGTCCAGCCGGTACCGCCATACTCAACGGGCCAGTTCGGCGCCATCCATCCCTTTTCGTTTAGAATCTTCTGCCATCTGACTTGCCCTTCCTTAGTCGGATGCAGGCCGCGATCACATCGATCCTTAACGTCCGCCGGCAACGAAGTTGCGAGAAACTCTCTCACTTCATCACGAAACGCCAGATCTTCTTTACTAAATGATAAATCCATCGGGTTCTCCATTATTGTCATGGGTTTCTATAGGCCCATTTTTACCCCATGCTAAGACGGGTTTTTCTTCTTTGCAAGCGCAGCCTTCAGTATGTCGCTCCACCTTTCACAAGGCAAGTGTTCCCTTACGTAAACGGAAACAATGCCACACCTTAATTTGGCCAATCCATATTCAAAATTTCCGGAATCGGGCAAGTCCATCGCGTTCAATCTGCTGCACTAAACCAACTTCCCAGTCCAGATATTCCTGCATCCGACGCCTGATCGCCTCCGGGTCGTTCGTATCATAAGGCTTATACCAAACATCATCCGTACGACTTAACAGGTTCGTTTCACCACTCTCCATAGCGAGAGACGCGCTTGCCCACGCATTCGTTCCACCGTCAAGAACACGGACGATGGTTTGTGGACGCAACCGTTCAACTTCCGGCGCAGCAAGATGGGCTAGGTCTCCATCAGGGGATGTCAGGACAATTAATCCGACCGCCGGGATAAAAATGTGATCTTCCGCCAAACGCGCCCGAATTGCCCAATTGGCACCCGGAACATGACCGCTTCGGTATTCGAGAGAACTGGCCAAGTCAATCACAGCCACCGCCTCACCAGATGCCAGCACCGCATCGAGCTCCAGCGCGGAAAGAACCGGCGCTTTGGTGATTTCGGATATAGGCGCAGGCCCGCTTTCCGCCATATCCGCATCCGTCGCGGTGTATACATAGACGTCAGGCCAATCCATCTGGATCAGCCATGAGGCCGTCATCACGCCGCGCACGGCATCATCATCGATCAGCACGATCCGGCTATTGCGGACGCCGACATATTCATCCGTTGCCTGAACCAACTGACCTCCCGGCGCATGACGCGCGCCCGGAATATGTCCGGCAAGAAACTCTTCTTCACTTCGCACATCCAGCAAGTAAAGGCTGCGCTCTTCCGTGTTCAGCTGTAATGACCGCAACGCGGCTTGATCTATCCTTTTAACATCGAAGCGGGCAGCAACTTCTTTTGCCGACTGCTGACTGCGCGCGAGAGCCTGTTCCCCCGGCGAAGGAGCAATCTTATCTTCCCGATTTGCCAAATCCAGACCGGCCAAATGCCATCCCATAGTCCCGTCTTTCAATGCAGCAATCGGGTTTTTCACTCCCGCATTGATCAAGGATTGTGCACCAATAATGCTGCGGGTCCGGCCTGCGCAATTTACTACTATCTGAGTTTCTTCATCCCCAACCGTTTCATACACACGATGGACCAACTCTGCCCCCGGCATATCCACGCCGCCCGGTATAGACATGCGATGAAATTCAGGGAAAGGGCGGCTATCGAGGACAAAAATCTTCTCCCCCGCGTCTCGCCTCGCCGCCAAATCGGCGGCATTAATATGCGGCGTACCGTAAGTTTCTTCGACGAATTCACCGAACGCCTTGCTCGGCACATTAACACCGGAAAATAACTCGTAGCCAGCATCATGCCACCCGACAACGCCGCCTTCCACTAGGAATAAATTGCTAAACCCAAGTTCCTGGAGTTTTTCTGCAGCTCGCTCACCAAGCGGCAACTCCGGCCCCTGATCGAGAATATAGATTGGAGCCGATTTGCGCGGGAGCAACGCATTGGCCCTCAGTTCCAATTTACTGAGTGGCAGAGGAACGGCGAAATAAGGGTGCCCTTCGGAATGAACCCCATGCTCCCGCACATCGATGAGGGCGTACTCCTCCACGTTTTTCTTCATAATCGTGCGGAGAGCCGTCGGGGTAATTGTTTTGAAACTCAATTGCGTGCCTCACGGATATCTGTATGAGCGGGAAAAACTTTCCATTCCTTCGTATTGTTGTTCCAGAAGTTTCGTCCGTGCAATTGCTCAAGGCCAAGCCCGTACATATGGAAATTCAGGACCGGCTTGTCGGCCTCGATATGGATGGTATGGATTTCATCGGGAAGCATGGTCACACCTGTTCCCTGCTCCACCACATGGCTGGCAATTTGCTCAACCCCGTCCGGCACTTTTTTATAGAAACGGTTCTCCTCCTGCCCCTCAATTCCCACAATAACAGCCCATGTTGTGTGATCATGCGGCGGGGCATTTACCGATCCATCGGCGACGTTGAGATAAAGCGCAAACCCATGATCATCATCCTCAGACAGCCGATAGAGGCAGCTGCGGCGCTTGGAATCTGCGCCCGGTGGCGGAAAATCCTCAATCGAAAAAAGCTCCTTTCGACTGGCAAGTCCTATCAATTCTGCCCTGATATCGCCTAGCACCGCTTTCGTTATTTCCTGATTTTCCGCGGTCTGCCGAATTCTATCAACAGTATCTTTTACTGCGCTTTTGCGTTCTTCCTGCGCCATTATCTCACTCCCATTTTTTATTTGCCTTTATATTTACCATCCTGCACCCTTCAGGAAAAGGATTACCGCTAAAAATTCGAACAGGGGAGCTATTATGATGTTCAAGAAAATTGGTCTTTTTGTTGTCATCGTAATTGTTGTCCTGATCGGAGTAATGACATTTAACACCTTCACGAATACGGCAGACGACCCTATTTTCGAAGTGGTTGAGATGCCCGCAATCGACACCAATGCAGTCGCGGCGCGCCTCTCCGAAGCAGTTCGCATTAAGACCATCTCCACCGATGTCGGCGATCCTCCGGCAAGCGCGGAATTTGACCAGCTGCATCTTTTGATCACCAGCGCGTTTCCCCTTGTTCATGAGAATCTGAAGCGTGACGTGGTCGGGGATCATAGCCTGCTATATAGCTGGGAAGGCAGCGATACAAGTCTGCCGCCGGCGCTGCTGATGGGCCATATGGATGTGGTCCCGGTCGAACCCGGCACAGAGGGAGACTGGGAAGAAGATGCTTTCTCCGGTGCGATCAAGGACGGGAAAATTTGGGGGCGCGGCACGCTAGATGACAAGTTGTCCGTTTTTGCCATTTTGGAGGCAGCCGAACTTCAATTGGCCGCAGGCTTCAAACCTAAGCGTACGCTCTATTTCGCTTTCGGCCATGACGAGGAAATTGGCGGAGAAAATGGCGCGGGGAAAATCGCGGACTTGCTTGAAGAGCGCGGCGTCAAGCTTGCCTTCACGCTGGATGAAGGCATGGTGATTGTCCAAGGAATGATGCCCGGCGTAGAGGAACCAATTGCCTTTATTGCGCTTGCAGAAAAAGGATATCTTACCCTGAAGCTGACGGCCACGACGGAAGGCGGGCATTCCTCTATTCCTCCCAAAACAACAGCGATCGGGAAAATCGCGCGAGCTATCACCCGGCTTGAAGAAAATCGTTTTCCTGCGGCCCTCAACAGCCCAGCCTCTGACATGTTTGATACACTCGCGCCACATATGGGATTGCCGTTGAAGGCCATCATTTCGAACCGCTGGTTGCTTGATCCTCTGCTGGTCAGCGAGCTTGGTAAGGGCGGCGCGACAAACGCCATGGTCCGCACCACCACAGCCATCACCATTACAGAGGGCGGCACGAAAGATAATGTCCTCCCATCGACTGCCACGGCGACCGTTAATTTCCGCCTGCTCCCGGACACCAGCATTGATGATGTTGTTGATCACGTCACGAAGGTGGTGGACGATCCGGATATTAAAATCTCCGTCAAGCAGGGTAACGAGCCGTCACGAATTTCCAGTAAGTCGGGAGAGGGTTATCAACTGATCGAAAAAACTATTCGTGAAACACTACCCGATGTGCTGGTATCACCCGGTCTGATGCTGGCCGGATCGGACAGTAAACATTATGAAACCATCGCCGAGAACAGCTACCGCTTCCTGCCCATGCGCTTCGGCCCGGACGATCTTTCGCGGGTGCATGGCACGAATGAGCGGATTTACATCGATAACTATGTCGAGATCATCCAATTCTATCGCCGGCTTTTGGAGAATACCGGAGGCTAAGTCGTATCAGTGCCGCCGTGCCTGAACGATAACTGCGTCTATACTTTCTTCCCCAAGCGCCTTGATCGCCTCCAGACGATGCAATCCTTCAATCAGGACATAGCGATCCTGGCCGAGGCGGACCTGTATCGGTGATTTCTGGCCATTCTCCAATATATCCTCCGCCAGCGCGTCGACACGCGCCATGTCGAGAAGTTTACGGGCCTTGCTCGTAACATAAATCTTCTCGGTCTCGATAACGACGGTCTTCATCACGGCTCCAATTCAAGGAAAAATATATAGTGGCCACACTCTCAATATCTCACAAATCACTGTTTGGCGCGTCTAAATTTATATTTAGCGAATGGAGAAATGTTATGAAAATTACAGGCGACAGAGATAAGTGGGAATTTTATCAGGATCACAATGAAAAGCATCATAAATGGCGCTGGCGCCGCACAGCATCGAATGGGCGAATTGTCGGTGCCTCCACGCAAGGGTACGCGGAAAAGGAAGAATGCGTGGAGAATGCCGAACGGAACGGCTTTGTGAAATCGTCCGGGTAGATCTGTCTAGTTCAAGGAGGAGGGCACCGGACGCGGGTTGTCCTCCTCGCGAATTTCACCAAGCGCCTGGCGGATCACCACCCAGGCACCCTGCAAGGCGAGGAACGCCATTATCGCGGCAACGATAAAATCCGGCCAGCCCGTTCCAGTGCCGAAGACTCCCCAGCGGCAATCAGAACAGCAATATTACCAAGCACATCATTACGGGTGCAAAGCCAGACGGACCGCATATTGCTATCCCCTGCCCGATAGGACCATAAAAGGATAAAAACAGCGGCGTTGGCAATTAGGGCAACCGTACCCACGACACCCATGGTCATGGCGCCCGGTAATGTCCCGGAAATAACATGCGTAATGACATTCCCGATTACCCAAATCCCGAATACAGCCATGACCAAGCCCTTGAACAAGGCGGCCTTCGCCCGGACGCGCAGAGCCATGCCTAAAACGAAGAGGCTAATTGCGTAATTTCCCGCATCACCCAGAAAATCAAGCGCATCAGCCTGAAGCGAGGCAGAGCCCGCCGCCAGACCTGCAAGAATCTCAACCAGGAACATCCCGCCGTTGACAATCAAGGCAAACCACAGAACCAACCGGTATCGGCCGGTTTGCAGCTCCGCCCCCTTGTCGAAATTGGATCCCCCACAGCAATTCGTGCTCATCTTCTGAACTTCCTTATATCAAGACAACACGGTAGCATTCCCTATCCCTCTCACGTCAAGGGTCCTCCTTTTAGTTGCTAATGCGGCAACTCTCTTGCGCAATGAACAATAATTGCGATACTAAAAAAGAAAAATGATAAAGAGTTCCCTGCATGACCAGTTCCTCAATTCCGGAAGGCTTCCGCCTTTATGGCGCACGAAGCCCCTTCACATCAAAAATTGGCCCCCTCTACTACAAAGCTGATGGCGACGACTTTATATATGGTTTTCTCGCAGAGGAAGGCCATACCAATAGCAATGGTGTCGTACATGGCGGCATGCTGTTCAGTTTTCTTGACGACATTCTAGGGCATATCGTCTGGCGCTCCCTCAACAAAAAGCGCTGCGCGACAATCTCCATGAATTGTGACTTTGTCGCATCCGCCAAACCGGGCGACTGGGTGGAAGCGCGATCAGAAATCAGCCGCAAAGGCATGGCAGTAATCTTCATGCGCGGCGAACTACTGGTCAGAGGAGAGCGGATCTTGTCCGCTGACGGCATTTGGAAAATTATCGGGAAGTAAGAAGTATATGACCACGGAAATCTCGCTAGAAGCTATTGAAAGCGCCCGCAATCGGCTTGCTCCGCGCATCCGCCGAACACCTCAGATGATATTCACGCTAGATAGCGGACAGGAGGTATCGGCAAAGCTTGAGAATCTGCAGGTATCCGGATCCTTCAAAATTCGCGGCGCACTCAATACTGTTCTTGGCCTTTCGAAAGAAAAGTTGGAACGCGGCCTAGTCACGGCCTCTGGCGGTAATCATGGGATGGGTGTCGCAACTGCGGGCGCGATGACCGGAACGAAGACGACTATTTACCTGCCCAAAAACACGCCCCAATCCAAAGTCGACAAACTTCGGAAAATAGCGACGGAGGTTATTGTTTCAGGGTCGGTTTGGGATGATGCAAATGCCCTAGCCCTGACCGCGGCAAAAGAGGGAAAGCACTATGTTCACCCGTTTGCAGACACCAGTGTCATTGCCGGTCAGGGCACGATCGGCCTTGAAATACTGGAGGATGCCCCTGACCTCGATATCCTTCTGGTCGCCATCGGAGGCGGCGGCCTGATTTCAGGTGTGGCGTCGGCGGTGAAAGCAATTAAACCTAACATCAAGGTGATCGGCGTGGAGGCAATCGGTGCGCCCACTCTGAAAACAAGTCTTGATGCCGGAGAGCTCACTACGTTAGACAAAATTGAAACTAAGGCTAGTACGCTCGCCCCGCGTCGGTCAGAAGAAGTTAATTTTCGGATTATCTCCCGCCTCGTTGATGATATCCTCCTTGTCTCGGATGAGGACATGAAGAGAGCTGCGGAGTGGCTATGGCAGAACGTTGGTCTTGGCGTTGAACTATCTGCCGCCGCCGCAGTTGCGGCACTACAATCCGGACGGTTCTCCCCCGACCCTTCTGCGAAAACTGGCGTTATAATATGTGGCGCCGGACCCGACGGGTTTGACATTTCCGGAAAGTGAATTCTCTTCACACGGTTTCGATTGACCCTCCTTCCCTTGCGACGTAACCTGAGTTTAAACAGGGAATAATAATATGTTCTGGGGAGTTATATGTCTGAATTTCTATGGGAGAAGTCTTACCCAAAAGGGGTAAAATGGGAAATCGAAATCGAGGAAAAGCCGGTCTACAGCCTTCTCGATGAAGCCGTTAAAAAATGGCCCAACCAATATGCCATTGATTTCATGGACAAGCGGATCACCTATGCGGAACTCAATGACATGGTCGACCGAGCCGCAAAGGGTTTCCGTGAACTTGGCGTAAAGGAAGGGGTGCATGTCGGGCTGTACCTGCCAAACACACCTCATTACATTGTCTGCTTCTTCGGTATCCTGAAAGCGGGAGGCACGGTGGTCAACTATTCACCACTCGATGCAAAACGCGAATTGCGTCACAAGATTGAAGATAGCAATACGGATTTTATTGTTACACTTGATTTGGAAGTTCTTTATCCGAATATTGCGGCGATGTTGCAGGAGACCCGACTAAAGAAGATCATTGTTGGTTGTCTCAAGGAAGTTCTCCCATTTCCAAAGAATTTCCTGTATCCGTTGGTCAAATCAAAAGAGATTTCAAAAATACCGGCCGATGACAACCATCTCACATTCAAGCAATTGCTTGCCAATGATGGTCGTGGCGAGGCAAGCCCCGTTCCCGACCCATCGGAGCAGGTTGCGGTCTTGCAATATACCGGCGGTACTACAGGCCTTCCCAAGGGCGCTATGCTGACCCACAAGAACCTGATTGCGGCGTGTCAGCAACTGCGGGCGATGCAGCAGGGAGAAGATGCTGTCCTCATTGACGGAGCTGAAAAGGTACTTGCCGTTTTACCGCTTTTCCATATCTACGCTCTGACCGTCATTATGAATTTTGGGATTGCTGGCGGCGCAGAGATTATCCTTCATCCGAAGTTCGAGCTTGATGACGTGATGAAGGATATCGACAAGAAAAAGCCGACGATGTTTCCGGGCGTGCCCACCATGTATATGGCAATCGCCAACCATCCGGAGATTTCCAAATATGATCTGTCCTCCCTGAAATTCTGTGCCTCCGGCGGCGCTCCCTTACCGGTCGAAGTACAGGATCTGTTCCAGAAGGTGACCGGATGTCGATTGCTCGAAGGCTGGGGCATGACAGAAACATCCCCGTCTGGCACCTCCACACCAATGACGGACAAGCAGATTGCCGGTGCCGCAGGCGTTCCAGTCCCTGGCGTTGAAATTCGCATCCTTGATGTGGACGACAAGAGCAAGATCATGCCCACAGGAGAAATCGGAGAAATTACGATCAAGGGCCCGAATATCATGAAAGGCTATTGGAATAAACCCGAGGCCACAGAGGCGAGCTTCATCGGCGATTTCTTCCTGACCGGCGATACTGGTTTTATTGACGAAGAAGGGTATATGCATATCGTCGATCGGACCAAGGACATGATTACGTCTGGTGGCTTTAACGTATATCCGCGTATCATTGAGGAAGCCATATTTGAACACCCGGCCGTGGCCGAGGTGACAGTTGTCGGCATTCCCGATGATTATCGCGGAGAGTCAGCCAAAGCCTTTATCAAGCTAACACCGAGTGGCAAGGAATTCACTTTGGAAGAACTCCGCGAGTTTCTCGCAGATAAGCTGGGTAAGCATGAACTGCCAACGGCAGTGGAATTCCGGCCTGAGCTTCCAAAAACCCTGGTAGGTAAACTCTCCAAGAAAGAGCTTGTGGAAGAAGAAAAACTTAAATATGAGGCCCGCAAAAAGGCAGAAGCCTCTGCATGACTAGATGAAATGGAGCGCAAGAGGCGTGTATGAGTAAATTTCTTGCGATTGATTTTGAAACGGCGAATAACGCGCCAGATAGCGCCTGCGCCATCGGTCTCGTTCGGGGGAAAATGGAAAAATTGTTCAAGAAGAATCTTTCCTGATCCGCCCGCCGAGCCCGGAATTCTTTTTCACTCATATCCATGGACTGACATGGGAACATGTAATGGATGCGCCTGATTTCGGATTGCTCTGGCCGGACATTGCGCCTCTATTCGAAGGTGTGGATTTTCTCGCTGCACATAATGCAGGCTTTGATCTCGCGTGTGCTTAAAAGCTGCTGCTCCCTCCATGATCTCACAATGCCCCATCAGGAATTCACCTGCACGGTTAAGCTCGCCCGGGGCATGTGGGAGGTGCGGCCTACAAAACTTCCCAATGTTGCACATTTTCTGGGGCTGGACCTCAATCACCATGACGCCCTTTCCGATAGTCGGGCCTGCGCGAATATTGTCCTCGCCGCAGAGCGGGACGGATGGTCGTTTGATACAGGGTATGACAATGTCGGCGAGCGCTATATTGCCATTGATCAGATCTAAATTTCCCGAAATTATTGCGAATCGTTCTCAATATCTATTGACGGGATCGTTCGGCTAATATTTAATAATGCAAATCATTTGCAATATGGAAATGCCCGATGATCCGAATCAGATGCCTCTCACCCGCTGCAATGGCTTCTCTTCTCACAAAGACCGCAGAAGAACAACGTGCTGCCGGCGGACAGCCTTGCAAACATTTAAATGAAGGGTTTGGAGATCCGCATATTTTATATTATGCCAAGGCACAAAAGAAGGGCGGTCCCGGTAAACCCGGAACCGCCCTTAACTTTTCAATACGCTATATTCAGGCTGCAGCGCGTGTCGCGGCCTGGACTTTCTTCAACTGACGCCGGGCCGCGTGACGACCATGGGCTTTCAGATTCATTTTACGGGCTGCGCGCTGCTGATTGGACCGGCTGCTCTTGGTCAGTCCGCTCCCGCTTCCGCCGCCGCCTTTTTTACGGCTCTTGCCGCCCTGATTGCGGCCATTCCGTGCTGATCTCGCTGTCATGTGACTAGCTCCACTCGCTTCAAACTAAAATTCGAAGCGCCTTACATAATGGCTCATGGCCGAAAGGTACAGAAAAAATTTCACCTACAGGCGCAAATTTTCCAAATATCAGGAAAAAACGCTCTGTAGCTTCATAGCAATCCCCATATTACCAGCGATTTTCAGCTTACCCATCATAAAGGCGGTTGTGGGGTCCAGTTCACCTTTTGCCAAAGCTTCGAAATTCTCTTTCGTAATTGTAATGGTGCAATCGGCCTCTTCATCTTCATTAGAGATAGTGTTTGGCACAGACGCCGCATCGACGAAAACGATCCCGTCATCACCAAAATCGAATTTCAGCGTCGCATCCAGGCCACTATCCTCCCCAACACGTTCCCGCATGCCTTCAGTAATCTCTTCTAGCGTCGCCATCTTTCTTTTCCTTTCAGCATTAGACCAAAACTGTCTATAAATTAGGGTATAAGACCTACCTGAGTCCTCTACGATAAAATTGACGTTAACGTAAACGTCAACCCAAGGTCTGTCAAATGCTGATCCAGTGTGAGGCTGCAACGTCGGGGACCAAATGAAACGCAATAATAATAAAAAGAAGCGCGGGAGAAGTAGATGAGTTATCGATCAATTTATCGGCCGGGACTGTTTGACGGTCAATCCATTGTCATCACCGGTGGCGGCAGCGGGATCGGTCGCTGCACTGCGCATGAACTTGTCTCACTCGGGGCAAAGGTTGCGTTGGTCGGGCGCTCGCTGGAAAAGCTGGAAACGGTGCAGGCTGAATTGTCCGAAGCTGGTGGTGAGGCCACTATTCATACCTGCGATATCCGCGATGAGGAGGCCGTCAAAGCGACTGTTGCGGAAATCATCGCACAACAGGGCGCCATTCATGGCCTTGTCAATAATGCCGGAGGACAGTTCCCCGCCAAGCTTGAAGAAATCACGCTCAAAGGGTGGGATGCAGTCATCAAGACCAATCTCACCGGTGGATTCCTGTTCGCGCGGGAATGCTATGTCCAGTGGATGAAGGAAAACGGCGGCGGCCCAATCGTCAATATGGTTGCGGACATGTGGAATTCCATGCCGGGCATGGGCCATTCTGGCGCCGCGCGCAAAGGCATGGTGAGCTTCACCGAAACGGCGGCACTTGAATGGGCCTCGGCAGGCGTTCGAGTCAACGCTATCGCCCCCGGCATGATTGTCTCCTCCGGCATGGATACCTATCCGGATTGGTGGAAAGAAAGGGTGACGGCCCGCATTGCCTCCCACCCCGTGAAGCGAATGGGAACCGAATCGGAAGTTTCCGCTGGCATCATCTACCTGTTGTCTGAAGCGGCCTCTTTCATAACTGGGAGCTGCCTCCGCATTGATGGTGGCGCACCAAATATCCGCATGAACTGGGACATGCCGGACCACAAGAATAATAAAGCCTTCAATGGCTTTCATCTGACCGACATACCGGCTTTTTTGCGGGAGAATGAAGAGTGATTTACGGAACGGAGCATCAGGAGTTGATCCGCTCTCTCACTAAGTTTATTGATCATGAAATCAACCCATATGTCGATGAGTGGGAGAAAGACGGCGCCTTCCCCGCCCATGAGCTTTTCAAGAAGCTCGGGCAGCAGGGATTTCTTGGTGTTTGCAAACCGGAGGAATATGGCGGGCTTGGCTTAGATTATTCCTACAGCCTTGCCGTCTCCGAAACCCTCGGCCATATAAATTGCGGTGGCGTTCCCATGGCTATCGGCGTGCAAACCGATATGGCAACCCCAGCGATTGCCCGTTTCGGCTCCGACTATGTAAGGGAGACTTACCTCAAACCCGCCATCACCGGCGATTATGTTGCTTGTATCGGGGTCTCGGAACCCGGCGCAGGATCCGACGTAGCCGCCATTAAAAGCAATGCCCGCAAAGATGGCGATGATTACATCATCAACGGACAGAAAATGTGGATCACCAACCGCGCGCAGGCTGACTTTATGTGCATGCTGGTCAACACCAGCGATGGCCCCATGCATGAAAGCAAGTCATTGATAGTTGTGCCGATGGACAGCCCCGGCATCACTCTCGCCCGAAAGCTCGATAAGCTGGGCATGCGCTCATCAGATACGGCGCAGCTTTTTTTCGAGGATGTTCGCGTACCGCAACGGAACCTGATCGGGGAAGAAGGCAAAGGCTTCACCTACCAAATGATGCAGTTCCATGAATAGCGTCTCTGGGCCGCAGGCGCAGGCCTGAAGCCCCTAGAAAAGGCTATTAGTGACGTTATCGACTATGCCCAGAGCCGCGAGGCGTTCGGCAAACCGCTAATCGATAATCAGTATATCCATTTCCGTCTTGCGGAGTTGCTGACGGAAGTGGAACAGCTGCGCTCCCTCGCCTATCGGGCGGTATATAATTACGTGCGCGGGGAGGATGTGACAATGCTGGCCTCGATGGCGAAACTGAAAGTCGGACGCCTGACGCGCGAAATTGCCGATGCCTGCCTCCAATATTACGGTGGCATGGGATTCATGAACGAAACGCCTATCACACGGCTCTATCGAGACGGTCGCCTTTCCTCCATCGGTGGCGGTGCGGATGAAGTAATGCTCGGCATTATCTGCAAATATATGGATACCCTGCCCAAGCAGCGGCGAGGTTAGCGCAGATACATTCAGACGGCAGAAATCAAAAGACCCGCTCTTCCAATGGAGTAAAGAAGAGCGGGCCTCGCTTACGCGATGACAAGGGTATCGCGTCTAAAAATCAGCTTTTTTCTTACCGTGTTTTTTCGACCCCATTTTCTGGAGTTCATCCCCGGAAAGGACGCCGTCATTGTTGCTGTCGGCAGCCTCGAAACGTGCTTCTGATGCCGCGGCAAACTCTTCCTTGGTTACCGTACCATCTTTATCCTTATCGAGGATTTCAAGCATCCGGGAAGAATGGCGCTCCTTACGCTCTTCACGCTTCATTTCGTGAAAGGCGCGAGCTTCTTCCTTGTTGATGGTGCCGTTTCCATCCGCATCAATCTTGTCGAAGAATTCCTTCTTTTGAACAGTCATTTCTTCAACACTGATGGTGCCGTTCCCATCTTTATCCAGCTTTGAAAACCGCTCTGTGGATTTCGCGGTCATTTCTTCGAACGTGATTTCACCATCCTTGTTGGTATCCAGCCGTTCAAAAATCCCGCCCTTATGCGGGCCTTTCGGTGCATCGTCCGTTGCGGCATAGGCAAGAGCGGGAATTGCCAAGGCGGCAATCACAGAACCAATAATAATCTTACGTTTCATTACTCAAGTCTCCTTCATTGGTTTGACTTACCTATTCAACGAACTCCGAAATATGTTTCCGTCGGAAAAAGAAAATTAATTTTTCAGGATATCTGAGAAAAATATATTGAACATAGTTCATTTATACGGATAATGTTTATTATTCGGAGGCACAGTTATGAATGACGTGCAAAAAAAGCGAAGGCGCGCTGAAAGTCTGGCGAAGTTCAAGCGGCAGCATATTCTTGCCGCAGCGCGCCGGATTTTCGACGCAGAAGGAACAAGCGGCCTCAATATGCGGGCCATTGCAAAGGAAGCCGGCTATTCACTAGGGGCAGCCTACAGCTATTTCCGCACCAAGGAAGAAATCGAAGTTGAATTACTAGCCGTCATTCTTGGCGAGGTGACGCGCCATATCAAAGCAACCCTTCCGCACCAATCCGGCAACAGAGGCACGCAGGCATTCTCAATTTTTTCGACCTATTTTCGGGAGCGGCCGGAAACTCGCAGGCTCTTCCTTGTATCTATCGCCGGGTTAGGTGAGAAATCAGACGACATCCCTGCCTCCACTCGGAAAGAGCTGAACAGCCGTCTGCTTAGCCTGATGGGCCTGCTGGCAAATGATTTGCATCAACGGACTCCGGCCTCTGCCGCCCACGCTCAGGAGGAAACAACAGATTTCGTCACTTATCTGCTGGGACTGATGATACTCGAAAGCGGCAATTGCCTTAAATTGCTGAAACAAAACAGTCAAGAAATGGTCGACCGCCATGGTAAACGGATGCTATTAAGAGTGACCCAACAATAAGAACAACAAGTAAGTGTATGGACAGGAGCCCCCTTAATGAGCGGTTATATGGAGAGCTATCGCGGTCAGGTACTGACGCGAGAATGCGATCTTCTGGGACATATGAATATTCAATATTACGGTTCCCGCATCAGTGTGGCGATGTGCAATATGTTTTATGTCATCGGCCTGGACCCTGAGGACTTGAAAAACGGCAAGCGAGGCCTCGCTGTTGTGCAGCAGGACTCCCGCTATGTCGCAGAGCTCCATGCAGGCGACATCATTCATATGGAAAGCGCGGTTGTTGGAAGTTCGGAAAAGACTGTTACCTTCGATCACCGTCTCTATGACAGTGCAACCGGTGCTCTTGTATTTTCGAGCAGGATGACATCAGCCTATATGGATCTTGAAAGCCGCAAGGCTATCTCCTTAAGCAACGCGATCCGACAAAAGGTCAATGATCTAATGACCAATGGGGAGGATGCAGCATGAACAAGCTTCTTTCTCTCTATCGCGGCGGTGTCGAGGCCTGGGAATGCGACCAGATGCGCCATATGAATGTGCAGTTTTATATGTCGAAAGCCTCCGACGCCTTTGCCCATCTACAAAATACGCTTGGTCTCTCCCCTGCGCTTATCCGCTCTACCCGCAAGGGCCTTCGATTCAAAACCATTCGTACGCAGTATAAATCAGAGGTGCATGTGGGCACGCCGCTCTATGGCCTCGGCGGTGTGCGGGAGGTATCGGGCGATCTGATTGTCGGCTTTATCCATATTTTCAATGCGATCAATGACGGGCTATCGGCGGTTTATGAATTTACCGCCGACTATGCGGACTATGACACGGACGCATCTCTGCCCCTGCCTGATGAGGTTAGGACAGCCGCAGAGGAGCTTGTAGATCCGCATACGGAGAGTTTTCAGCTAAAACCCTTCGCCGGCACTTTCATGCCGGACCGTCCGCTCAATCATATGTTTGACAGCGCGCGCGGTTCCGTGGATGTTTGGGAATGTGATCAGTTTGACCATATGGAGATGCGGCATATCGTAGGCTATTTCTCTGATGCAGCAACTCATATTATAAACGAAGTCGGTCTCACACGGGAAGTTATCCGTAGCCGCAATCTCGGGTCAGCGGCACTAGACTACCATTCGGAATTCCACGCACCGATCAGGAAGTCCACCGCGATCTTGCTTAAAAGCGGGCTTATCGACGCGGAGGGAAAGTTATTCCGTTTTGGCCATAACCTATTTGATATGGACACAGGCAAATTGGCAGTCACAACCACTGTCATTGGTTGCTATTTTGATATGGCAACGCGAAAATCCGTTCCCATTCCAAAAGAATTTACGGATTACCCTGCGGGTAAACTGCTTAAAGAGCAGATGTAAAGCACTTCTTAAGGAAAATAAAAAGCACCGAGACCTATTCGAAGCTTCGGCGACTACACATAACGAAACGGGGAGTTTTACGTAAAACTCCCCGACGCGTACGATGCTGAAACATCTTATATTGTCAGACCTTATCGCCCTTATAGACTTCGGGCGATAAGCTCTTTCATGATTTCATTAGTACCGCCATAGATGCGTTGCACACGGGCATCGGCATAGGACCTGGCGACACGGAATTCCCACATAAAGCCATAACCGCCATGAAGTTGCAGGCACTCATCGATAACCTTGTTTTCAATATCGGAGCACCAGTATTTCGCCATGGCCGCCGTCGCAACGTCCAGCTGACCTTTCAGCAACTCCTCAATACATTTATCGACGAAGACCCGTGCGATCTGAACCTGTGTCTTCTGTTCGGCCAGTTTAAATCGGGAATTCTGGAACTCTATAATATTCTTGCCGAAGGCGCTGCGGTCCTTGGTATATTCGATCGTTTCTTCGAGAACCGCCTCCATTGTCGCTGTGGCACCGATGGCGATCTGAAGCCGCTCCCATGCGAGTTCCTGCATCAGGCAGAAGAAGCCCTTGCCTTCCCCACCAAGCATATTGCTGGCCGGAACGCGGACATCATCGAAGAAAAGCTCCGCTGTGTCCTGCGCCTTGAGGCCCAGCTTATCGAGATTACGACCCTTCTCAAAACCGGGTGTATCCGCTTCGACCAGAAACAAAGACGTGCCCTTCGCGCCCGCGGTTGGGTCAGTCTTAGTCACAACGATCACCAAATCGCACATATAGCCATTGGTAATAAAGGTTTTAGAGCCGTTTATAATATAATCATCACCGTCCTTTACGGCACGGGTTTTCACGCCCTGCAAATCGGAGCCTGCGCCAGGTTCCGTCATGGCAATCGCGCCAATCATCTCTCCGGTCGCCAATTTTGGGAGGTACTTCTTTTTCTGCTCCTCAGTGCCGTAATTAAAAATATAGGGCGCAACAATCTCGGAATGCAGGCCAAACCCGGGGCCAGTTGTACCGGCGCGCGCCTGCTCTTCCATCATGATAATGCTATAGAGTTTATCTGCACCGGCACCACCATACTCCTCAGGGATTGGCATGCACAGAAGACCCTGCTTACCCGCTTCCCGCCAAGCATCGCGGCTCACCTGACCGTCTTTCTCCCACTGGGCGTGATGCGGAGTGATATGTTCCTCGTAAAACCGGCGAACTGATTCCCGGAAAATATTGTGTTCTTCGCTGAAAATGCTTCTTTCGATCATCTCGCCACCTTTGTTTTTAATTTTAGTGCGATTTTTCCCTGCAATTGACATTTTGTCAATTTGATCATGAAGTTTAACGAGCTGCCCTGTCAGATACCACTAAAAAGTAGATAGCCAGCCGCGTTTTGTACCTCACGAAATAAAGGCGGGATCAAGCCCCGCCTTCAGATTCCTGAAACTAGAAAGCTTCCGCATCCAGTTCCATCATGGTTTTTGATCCGGCGCTCATCTTCACGAGGAGGGAGGAAACATCCGGGATCATGCGCTCAAAGAAGAAACGCGCGGTGACCAGCTTGGTGTTATAGAATTCCGAATCATCTGTTCCTTCCGCAAGTTTCGCTTTAGCGATCTTCGCCATCTGCGCCCACATAAAGCCAAGCGCAACAAGGCCAAACATCCGGAGATACTCGGTTGAAGCTGCGCCGGCTTCATCGGGGTTTTTCATCCCCTTCTCGCCGATAAGCGCTGTACCTTGCTGCAACTTCGCGAAGGCTTTGGCCAACGGCATGACAAATTCCTTCTGTTCAGGATCCATCATATTTTCCTGGATGAAGGCGTCCACCGGATGGAAGAACTGGCGGAGGTTTCGGCCCAAATTCTGAGGCAACTTACGCCCCACAAGATCCAGCGCCTGAATGCCGTTCGCTCCTTCATAAATCTGGGTAATGCGAGCATCGCGAACAAACTGCTCCATCCCCCATTCATGAATATAGCCATGACCGCCATAACACTGCATTGCGGTCGCGGCGAGTTCGAACCCCATGTCGGTGAAGTAGGCCTTGATAACCGGCGTTAAGAGTCCGAGTGCCTCGTCGGCTGCGCGGCGCCCCTCTTCATCGGGGTGTTTTTCCACCATATCGACCTGCAACCCGGCCCAGAGACCGAGGGCACGCGCGCCTTCTGTAAAGGCGCGGATCATCAAAAGGTTCCGGCGGATGTCGGGATGTACGATAATCGGATCAGCGGATTTATCCGGTGCTTTGACGCCCGAGATGGAGCGGCCCTGCAAACGATCTTTCGCATAAATAACCGCATTCTGATAGGCAACTTCAGCTTGGCTGAGACCCTGAATCCCAACGCCCAGCCGGGCGGCATTCATCATGGTGAACATGGCCCGCATACCTTTATGCTTCTCGCCCAGCAACCAACCTGTCGCATCATCATAGTTCATGACGCAGGTGGAGTTGCCGTGGATACCCATCTTGTGCTCAATTGAGCCACATTCAACCCCGTTGCGCGTCGCCGGGTTTCCATTTTCGTCCAACAAGAACTTCGGTACAATAAAAAGAGAGACGCCTTTGATCCCATCCGGTCCTCCCGGAATTTTGGCAAGCACGAGATGGACGATATTGTCCGCCATGTCATGCTCACCGGCGGAAATAAAGATCTTCGTACCGGTTACCTTGTAGCTGCCATCGTCTTGAGGCACTGCCTTGGTACGCATAAGGCCCAAGTCCGTCCCGCAATGCGGCTCGGTCAGGTTCATGGTGCCGGTCCAGTCGCCGCTCACCATTTTCGGAAGCCATGTCTGCTTCTGCTCATCAGTGCCGTGCTTATGGATCGCGGCATACGCCCCATGGGTCAGGCCCGGATACATGCCGAACGCCATATTGGCAGCGCTCATCATCTCGGCGAAGGCAATGCCGATAACATGAGGCAACCCCTGCCCACCATATTCCGGATCGGCATCAAGCCCCATCCAGCCCGCAGCGCGATATTCGTCATAGGCTTCCTTGAAACCGGTCGGGGTTGTTACTTCGCCATCTTTCCAAGTGCAACCTTCCTTGTCACCAACCAGATTGAGCGGCTGGATAACCTCGCTCATCAATTTACCGCCCTCCTCGAGGATAGCATCGATCATATCGGGCGTCGCGTCTTCGAACCCCGGCATGTTGGTCATCTTGTCGAGACCCAAAAGGTCGTTGAGGACAAATTTGAAGTCTTTTACCGGTGCGTTATAAACAGGCATCTCGATACTCCCTTAATTCCTGAGCGGCTTGCCGGTGGTGAGCATATGCTCAATCCGGTCGAGCGTCTTATGATTATGGATGAGGGTCATGAAGCCTTCGCGTTCCAACTGAAGCAGCTTCTTTTCCGTCACTGGTTCTGTAATGTCAGTGTCACCACCGGTTAGCACTCGTGCAACCTGCTCGCTGACGACACCATCGTAGGCCGTGGCCCTACCCATTTCGACAAAACCGGAAACCGCCATGTCGAAAGCGGCAGCCGCTGTCGCGCCAGGGAGGTTGACTTCCACCGGTTCGGGTTTAGTGTAGCCATCTACCATTTCAAGCGCACGCGCCTTCGCATCGGCGAGCACACGCTTGCGGTTCATGGTGACCCGGTCACCATCGCGCAAGATCATCATATCACGGGCCTCTGCTGCGCTGGTCGCGACCTTGGCGGTGGAGATGGCTTCGAATACACCAGAAAGCGCAGGCATTGCACCACCCGGGCGTTTCTTGTTTAGCATCGCGCGGATCACCAGTTCCTTGCATCCGCCGAAGCCGGGGATAACACCGACACCAACCTCGACAAGGCCCATATAGCTTTCCGCATGCGCCTGAACAGCAGCCGCCGCGAGAACAATCTCACACCCACCACCAAGGGCCATACCCGCAGGCGCCGCAACCACCGGGAAGGGCGCATATTTCAGTTTCATCAATGCGTTCTGACCTTCGGAGATCGAGTTTTCGATCACCGGCCACATCGCCGCATTTGCAGCAAAAAGCGCAAGGCCGACATTCGCACCAACTGAGAAGTTATCCGCGTCGTTGCCTATAATAAGCGCCTTGAAGCCTTTCTTGTCGATCTTGCCAGCTTCCACCAGCATGGCGACCACGTCCTGATCGATGGAGTTCATCTTAGTGTGGATTTCAAGGCAAGCAACGCCATCGCCAAGATCCCAGATGCTGGCGCCCTTGTTGGAAACCACAGGCTCACCGCCTCGCTTGATATCGGCGAGCATCCACGCGCCTTCCGCAACGGGCACGACAGCATAATCGCCGTCAACCGTCATGAAGTAAGCGTCCTTGCCTTCTTCCTTGTAAAGCGGACGATCACCGACTTTTTTGAGAAATTCCGGCACCGGCAACCCTTCCGCTTCCAGCCGGTCGACAAAATACTGGTTGCCAAGCTGATCGAGCTGTTCGAACGGGCCGTATTTCCAAGCATAGCCAGTTTTCATCGCCGTATCGATAGCGATAATGTCATCTGCAATCTCACCGACCAGCGACGCCGCGTATGAAATCGTCTTTGAGAGAATCGCCCATGCGTACTCTGCACCCTTATCCTCAAACTCAACGAGAGCCCGCAGGCCCTTCTTCGCCGCCTTCACGGAACCAAGTTGTGGCTTTTGCGCCTTCGCATATTCACCGGTCTTGAGGTTGCGGGCTTCCTTTACTTTTTTTCCGCCTTCTTTATTCATGCGGTAGAAGCCACCCTTGCCCTTACGACCAGTATAACCGTCTTCAATCATCTTGGCAGTCATCGCGACCAGAGGATGGTTGGGATCATATTCCTTCGAAAAAGCGTCACTTGCGGGGAGTTCCGATAGCATAGAGGCGATGACTTTCGGACCCAGGTCGATCCCCGTCAGGTCACCAAGGCCGAAGATCCCGGTGGAGGGAATGCCCATCGGTTTACCGCAAACTGCGTCCGCCTCTTCAACCGTAAGGCCAAGGTCATAAGCTGAACTTGTAGCGACGGACGACCAGTAAATACCAATGCGATTGCCGACAAAGCCCGGGGTGTCATAGCAATCAACGACTTCCTTTCCAAGCGAGATATCCGCGAAGTTGCGCAAATCTTTCAGCGCTTCTTTTCGCGTATGCTCCCCACCAACTAGCTCAAACAGCCGCATGTATCGCGGCGGGTTGAAGAAATGAGTAATGGCGAAATCTTTCTGCAGGCTTTCGGGCAACCCCTCCATCAAGGTTTTAAGTGGAATGGTAGAGGTGTTGGAAGTTACGATTGAGCCATCTTTTCGAACGCCATCGAGGCGTTTGTAGAGGTCCTGCTTGAGGCCGGTATTCTCGATAATCGCCTCGCAGATCCAATCGCAATCAGCAACAAGGTCGAGGTTATCTTCCAAGTTTCCTGTCGTAACCAGCCGGGCATTCTTTTTGTGCATGAACGGCGCCGGCTTGGTTTTCAGCATGGTCGCAACCGCGCCCTCGGCCAGCATATTCTTGTTTTTCGCGTCCTTCGGAACGATATCCAGCAGCACAACCGGAACGCCCGCATTGGCGACATGGGCGGCAATCGCTGCGCCCATAACGCCGGCGCCTATTACAGCGACTTTTTCAATAGCCATGATTAGCAGGCCTCCAGAACCGTGGCGATGCCCTGTCCGCCGCCGATGCACTGAGTTGCTAGACCAAGCGCCTTGCCTTCGCGTTGCAGAAGGCTCGCGACCTTGCCAGTGATGCGCGCGCCCGTCGCACCCATCGGATGACCGAGCGCGATGGCGCCACCATCGAGATTGGTTTTGGCGAAGTCCATGCCCGATTCTTTCAAGACCGCCAAGGCTTGCGCCGCAAACGCCTCATTCAGTTCAATGATATCAATATCTGCGAGAGTGACGCCCGCACGCTCCAGCGCCTTCTTGGTGGCCGGAACCGGACCGATACCCATCAATTCTGGCGCGCAGCCCGCAACGGCAATCGACTTGATCCGTGCAAGTTTTTTCAGCCCGTTCGCATCGGCATATTCCTCAGAACAGACCAGCGTTGCCGAGGCACCGTCGGTAAGCGGTGAAGATGTCGCCGCCGTAACAGTACCATTCTCATCGAACGCAGGCTTCAATCCTGCAAGAGTTTCCATCGTAGTGTCAGGCCGGATACACCCATCCTGCTCCACACGGATGTTGCCGTCAACAATCGGGACGATCTCATCACTGAACTTGCCTGCTTCACGGGCAGCTGTCGCACGAGCGTGACTTTCAACGGCCACCTCTTCCTGCTCTTGGCGAGAGATGCCATATTTTTTTGCGAGGTTTTCTGCCGTTATCCCCATGGAAACATAAGCCTCGGGATAAGATTTATAGAGCCCGGGATGCGGAGCGGGATTGAAACCGCCCATCGGCACGCGGGTCATGCTTTCAATACCGCCGCAAACAAAAACTTCGCCTGCGCCCATCTGGATCGCACCAGCGGCCATATGGATCGCCTGCATGGAAGAACCGCAGAAACGGTTAACCGTCGTTGCCGCCGTCGATTTCGGAATGCCCGCCAGAAAGCTGATGATGCGCGCTACATTCAGGCCCTGCTCTGCTTCCGGAAAGGCACAGCCGATAATCACATCCTCAATATCCTCGACATTGACACCAGTCGTAGCAATCAGCCCCTTGACCACCTGTCCCGTCATCTCATCAGGTCGGATCTTGATCATCTCCCCCTTATTTGCGAGGGTGAAGGGAGAGCGTGCATATCCCGCGATTACGACATTTCTCATTGTCTCGACTTCCTTTCAGATCGTATAAATGAACCGGCTACTCCCGGTCGTTTTCTATAGTTTTACCCCAGAATATAGGGCTCGATTTTGACGAAATCTACTTTAGCTGACCCTTTAAACAGGGTTTCAGGCAATGGTTTTTCTGCAGCCGTCCGCCGCTAAGTCGCCGGACGCTAAATGTTCCTTCAACTGGGAGATACCGTCTTCCAGTTCTGAGATGGCCTCATTTATATCAGCCCTTTGCGTGATTAGCTTTTCGAGCTGCTCTTCGCATTTATTCAGGGTGAAGGTGAGTTGCCCTGTACTACCGCTCTCCGGCGAGTACATATCCAGCATCTTCTTGATATCTTGCAGACTAAAGCCGAGGCGACGACCCCGCAGGATAATCTTTAGCCGCCCGCGGTCTTTACGGGAATAAATACGTGTTGTGCCTTCCCGCGCGGGATTCACAAGCCCCTTGTCCTCGTAAAAACGAATTGTGCGGGAGGTTACACCGAATTCCTCAGCAAGCTCCGTGATGGAGAAGCTGACACGACCTTCTTTGTCAATTTCTGCTCTGGCATTCATTATACGTATAGAGTCCCAATCCTGTTTTACGGAAACGATTATACTTTACGTTTACGTAAACGTCAACCTTGGGCGGACAGCTTGGAGTTATTGGATTGGGCAGGGTATTATTTGGTATAATGTAAAACAAATATAAAGGGAGATGCAAGAAATGGCGGCGAAAATTACTGAATACACGGATTTCTGGCCCTACTATCTGCGGGAACATTCCAACGTGAATTGCCGCCGATTGCATTATCTCGGTTCCACGCTCGCTTTGCTATGCCTGATCGCCGCGATTATTTTTATGATGCCCTGGCTGATCCTCTTTGCACTCGTCGCCGGGTATGGACCTGCATGGATCGCGCATTTCTTCGTTCAAAAGAACCGGCCAGCGACTTTTACCTACCCGTTCTGGTCACTCTTCAGCGATTTTCGTATGTTTTTTTATTGGCTGGCCGGAAAATTGCCCGAAGAACTCAAAAAAGCTGGAGTTTGACAAATTATATTCGATGCAGCTCTATCGGCCACTGATAATCCTCGCTCAGTTCCAAACGGAAAGTTACCTCGGTAATGTATTTGGCAACTAGCTGCTCGTTGAATATCTCGTGAATACGTTTCCAGCCATTTTTGGCAATAGTCCGCGCTTCGTCATCATGCTCATTGAAATAGGCAATTCTTTCAAGTAGTTGATCGAAATCATCGTAAAAGGCCAATTCATCCTCTTTGAAAATCCGGTCATAGCCTGTCCGGCGATGGATAAAGGTCATCAGACCGTTGCCGATATATTGTGCCATCCGGTCCGAGCTATACAGCGGATCCCCCTCTCCCTGACTGAGGTTCAAGCCCATTCGGGCATTCCCAAGGTGCCGCTGATAGACAATGCTCGCAAGTGGGATCTTGCCGCGCATACCAAGAATTTCAATTACCTCATCGCCGAACCTGTCAAGAATTCGGCTGGCAATATTAAACCGCTCACTCTCCGGCAGCGCGTTACCCATGCCATAAAACAGTCGGAATTGAGGGTCGTCATTCTCAAACGCTCGAACCGTATCTATCGACTTATCAACGAGGTTCGGAAAATAGGAAACGACGTTATTCTTACGGGCGAACTGATTGAGTTGATCGCCCGCAGTCGTGATAAAAATCGCATCGGATTCATCCGCATGCGCCGTAATTCTGTTGACATTATCGGGATGCCAGAGTGCATCAAAATTATAGGTCGCAATTTTGATATGCGGGACGGCCTTACGTATCTGTTTCAGCGTAGTCGCAAAAATGGGGTCCGCATGGCCGATGACAAGCAGGTCCGGCCAGAAATTCTTTGCGGTTTCCAAGAGGCGGAAATTTGCCGGAACAATCCCGAACTTACGAGAACCGAACCAGGTTGATGCACGCGCGATATCGCGGTCGCTGAACTGGTATATTTGATGGCCATTCCGAATGAATCCGTTTGCCAGCTTCCTGTTTGAATCATAAAAGCGGGCACCGTTGGATTTCTCGTTGAAATTTCCAACATAAAGGACACGCATGCTAACTCCTGAACATCTTCGTCGCAGACAATAGTCGCCTAGATACCTTGGTGGTCGCGCACTTCACAAGAAAATTCTCAAAGTTTGTCTCGTCGACAATCAGCAAGCATGACGATAACAGCAAATTGAAGGTAAAAATTGGCTCTGAATTAGAAGTTTTCCCTAGGTCCCCTTCCCTTCCAAGGCCATTTAATGTATAGCCAACAGAATCGGCGTCACTCCCCGCCGAAGCCACTCAAAAAAAGAAGGCCAAAGCTGTCGAATGACTGTTTATCTGCCCATTGCCGAAATTTCAGTCAATCTGTTTCTGATCTTGGGCATGGGCGGCGCAATCGGGCTACTCTCAGGAATGTTTGGTGTTGGCGGCGGCTTTCTAATGACACCACTGCTGATATTTGTCGGCATCCCACCGGCAGTGTCCGTTGCCACAGTTTCCAACCAGATTACGGCCGCGAGTGTGTCCGGCGTTCTCGCCCATTGGCGACGTGGAAATGTTGACTTCAAAATGGGCTTTGTTCTCCTGATTGGCGGTATCGTTGGGTCTGTCGCCGGTGCATGGATATTCACAATCCTTAATTCGGTCGGCCAGCTCGACCTGATGATTTCTCTGTCTTACGTTATTTTTCTCGGAACAATTGGCTTCTTGATGTTGTTTGAAAGCGTAAACGCGTTGATCAACACACGGCGAGGCACAGTAAAGCGCAAGAAACTTCATCAGCATTATTGGATCCACGGCCTCCCTTTCAAAATGCGGTTTCGAAAATCAAAGCTCTATATCAGCGCTCTGATGCCGCTTGGCATTGGTGCCCTGGTGGGTATCCTTTCGGCTATCATGGGTGTAGGTGGTGGATTCGTTATGGTTCCGGCGATGATCTATCTTCTTGGCATGCCGACCAGCGTTGTGATTGGCACCTCCCTCTTTCAGATTATATTTGTGACGGCAAACGTTACGTTGTTACATGCCATCAATACGCAGACGGTAGATGTCATGCTGGCCCTTCTCCTGATGAGCAGTTCGGTTGTTGGGGCCCAGATTGGCACTCGCTTCGGCACCAAATTGCGCGGAGAACAGCTTCGCAGCCTCCTTGCCCTGCTGGTCATCATTGTCTGCCTGAAACTGGCCTTCGACCTCGTGATCACGCCGGATGATCTATATTCGATTGGCGCGGGGGGCATTGATCGAATGTTCTTTTCCACGAGACTGCAAATAAAAACCTTTGCCATCTTTTACGCGCTTGCTTTGACATGGGCACCTCAAAGCCATGCTCAGTCATCATTAGTCACTGATATTTCTTCACATTTAGTCTCGGTGACGTCCGATTTCACAGGTACAGAATTGCTTCTCTTTGGCGCAATTAATATCGACGACGATGAAGAAGGACCGAACCGCGGTGATGTACTGGTTGTCGTCCGTGGCCCGGAAAACGACGTCATTGTCCGGCGAAAAGAGCGAGTTGCCGGTATTTGGGTCAATACTAAAGCAATAGAATTTGCCCGCGTACCAAGTTTCTACGCCTTAGCGAGCAATCGGCCAGTGCAAGAAATCGCGCCACCGGATGTCCTTAAGCGTCTCCGTATCGGGCCTTCACGTCTGAACTTTCGCGCGGCCGAATCTGAGCAAGAAAAGCTCCCATTCGAGGAAGCCATTGTCCGACAGAAATCTCTGGCAAATCTCTATTCAGACCAGGAAACAGCGGTCTATTTTCTTGGTGATACCCTTTTCCGGACAACGATTGCTATCCCGACGAATGTGCCGGTCGGAGACTATATTGCCGAATTTTATCTCTTCAAAGACGGAGAGCTATTGGGTGCCCAGTCGTCTCCGTTGTTCATCAAAAAATCAGGGCTCGGGCGGCAAATCTATGATTTCGCCTATGATTACCCAGCGCTTTACGGTATCGCAGCAATCCTCTTAGCGTTGCTCGCGGGCTGGATCGCCTCTGCCATCTTCCGCAAGGATTAAAGTCTTTTAAATAAAGGTCATTTTATTTTGGCCGCAGTTCGATTAAAATAAACTGCACTAATAGTAACCACCCTGATATCCCGGAAAAACAAAAAGAATGGAGCGGGGCATTTGAGCCAACCCAACAAGACTGAATTTGTTCCAATTGCTATTGGCGTTCTCGTGCTGTGCTTTTTGATGGGGCTAGCCGGTCGTTTCGCATTCGAAAATTTTCCCAACCTTGTTTCACCGCTTAGTAACGAATTCCAATGGCCGCGCGGCACAGTGGCCTCCATCTACTCATTTGGTGCAGTTATCACAGGACTTACTGGACCTCTTGTCGGTATCCTGTTTGACCGGCTTGGCCCGCGCAGCGTTTATGGAATTGGTATTTTGTCTGCTGGCGTCGGACTGATGCTTGCCAGCTTTGCAACAAACATCTGGCAGTTCTATTTGACGATCAGCCTGCTCGTCGGTTTTTCCGCTTCCTGCTGCGGCAATGTGCCCAACGCCGCCATGGCCAGCCGATGGTTCAGGACACAAATCCCGCTCGCTCTCGCCATCATCTATTCTTCAATGGGTGCCGGCACTCTCATCGGGCTATCCCTTTCGCAGATTTTCATCGAGAATTATGGCTGGCGACAGGCGGAACTCCTACTCGGCTTCTGTGTTCTTAGCCTTCTTGTCGTTGTATTTCTTCCATGGCGTCGCATTGCCGCGGGCAGTACAGAACTTACCCGTCCGCAGGCTACCGATGTCAAGAAACCGGAAATAGAATGGACTATGTCCAAGGCGGTCCGCACACTACCATTCTGGGGCTTGGCATCCGTCTTCTTTTTCACCGGGAATGGCATGTTCTCGGTGGTTATTCAGGCAGTTACGTACCTTATAGAAGCTGGGTTTACCCCAATTGAGGCGTCGGTGAATTATGGCTTGTCAGGGTTGCTTATTCCTGTCGGCATGCTCGGCGCGGGATATATCGCCTTAAAAATTGGGCTCTTCAAAACGGCCATGATCAGCTATGTCATAACAATCGCGGCGGTGATTTTTATATGGTTGCTAGATCGATCGGATCACCTGTTACCGCTTTACGGTTTCATTATCTGCTTTGGCCTTTCAATGGGATCGCGTGGGCCGATGATTGGTTCCATCTCGTCACTTCTCTTTCATGGACGCAATTTTGGAACCATTTATGGCGGGATTGCCGTCGGGGGCGGATTTGGCATGGCCAGCGGATCCTATTTCTCAGGCCTTATTTTTGACCTGACAGGAAGCTATGATGCGGTATTCACCTATTCAATTATTTGCCTTGTCATCGGCGCTGCCCCGTTTATCCTGATAAAAGAAATTAGAAATCAATCATGGTAAGTTTGGACGGACCAGAAGGAGCAAAAAATGCCCATGGGCTTTGAAGACGTTTCCATCGAAGATTTTGCAATGGCCATTCCAGATGGCGCAAAGGTTGCAATTCCGGCGGATTATGCCGGCGTTTCCATGGAGGCGACCCGCGCCCTTATCCGGCGTCGCGTGAAAAACCTTCACCTTGTCGGCGTTCCAACCAGCGGGCTACAAGCCGAACTGCTGATCGGTGCCGGTTGTGTTAAGATGTTCGAAAGTTCCGCGCTTACGCTCGGTGAATATGGCCCTGCACCCCGCTTTACAAAGGCGGTGCGTGAAGGCAGTATTGACCTCATTGACGCCACATGCCCGGCCATTCATGCGGGGCTGCAAGCGTCACAGAAGGGCATACCTTTTATGCCCCTCCGCGGTATCTTGGGAAGTGATGTCCTGAAAAATCATCCGGGCTGGAAAGTAATACAAAATCCATTCGCAAACGAAGAGGATCCGATTGTTGCCATTCCCGCGATACAACCGGATATTGCCCTCTTTCATGCGCCCCTCGCGGATCGGGATGGCAATGTCTGGATCGGACGCAAGCGGGAGTTGGTAAATATGGCCCATGCGTCAAAGGCCGCATTCGTCACTGTCGATGCTATTTCAGAAACCAGCTTGTTCGAGACGGAGGAAAAGGCAGCCGGAGTGCTCCCCGCTCTCTATGTTGGCAAAGTTAGCGTCGCCCCGAACGGCAGCTGGCCACTTCCTTTCTGGAATGGAGCAGAAGTCGATGACGCCCATATGCGCCGCTATATGGATATGGCCAAGAGTGACGAAGGCTTTCAGGATTATCTCAATGAATTTATTCTACAGGAGACGGTCCCGGCATGACGAATACAGCAGAGGAAAAGAAGGCACTTATCTGCCTTATTGCCAATCTCCTGCGCGATTGCAATCACGTCTCTGTGGGTGCCGCCTCTCCGATCCCTGGCGCAGCAGCCCTGCTTGCCAAGGCAGCTTGGGGCAAGCCAAGGTTCGTCAATATCCTTGGGTCCGTCGCCAATAATTTCTTCACCGGCGGCGGCGGGGAGCTGTTTGATTGCGCAGCACAAGGACGGATTGATGCCTTTTTCCTTGGCGGTGGGCAGATCGACGGGCAGGCGAATATCAATCTCATGGGGCGCGGTAACTATCCGAATTGCAGCCCGAGATGGCCGGGCACGTTCGGCTCCGCTTATCTTTATTTTCTAATACCGAAAGTGATCCTGTTCAGAGAGGAACATTCCCGGCGAACTCTGGTGGAGAAAGTAGATTTCATCAGCGCGCCTGGCATTTCCGATGAAAAGACCTATCGCAAAGGCGGCCCTTTCGGTTTGCTGACCAGCAAGGCATTCTTTCATTTTGACAAGGACAAGAAACGCTTTCGCCTGGAATCCATTCATCCGACCAGTTCGCTGGAGGATATCCTTGATAATACAGGATTCTCCTTTGATTATACGGAAGATACGCCTCTGACCTCCCCGCCGGACCCGGCACTGCTCGAATTACTCAACCGGGATGTACGGGAGAAAGTAGCGGAAGTCTACCCGAATTTCGCGGACACGATATTTCCGGTGACTTCACACGCCGCACAGGATATTTAACCCTTCACGAAAATAAAATTAGAAGTAGGACCAACATGTCTAGTAAAGGCGCCCTTTCGGGCTTGAAAGTGATTGATCTTTCCCGTGTTCTCGGGGGGCCATTCTGTACCCAGATGCTGGGGGATCACGGTGCCGAAGTCATCAAGATTGAACCCCCGCAGGGCGATGAGACACGCGGCTGGGGCCCGCCCTATAATGATGCCGGAATTGCGGCCTATTTCTCTGGAACCAACCGTAACAAGCGATCCATCGCCCTCGACATCCGTCAGGATGAAGGCAAGAAGATCCTTCTCAAGCTGTTGGAAGACGCGGATGTCATCGTTGAGAACTTCAAGACAGGCAGCCTTGAAAAATGGGGCCTTGGCTATGACGAAGTTCTTTCCGAAAAGTTCCCTCGGCTCATCCATTGCCGTGTTACCGGCTTTGGCGCAGATGGCCCGTTCGGTGGATATCCCGGATATGACGCTGTTATTCAGGCCTGGGCAGGCCTCATCAGCATTAATGGATCTCCCGATTCCGGTCAGGTTCGCCTTGGAATCCCGCTGGTTGATCTTGGAACCGGCATGAATGCGGTTATCGGGATTCTGATGGCGGTGAACGAACGGCATGTCTCCGGCAAGGGACAATCGGTGGAGGCATCCCTGTTCGACACCGGGATACAGCTGCAGCATCCGCATGCCGCAAACTATCTGATGTCTGGTAATGCGCCTAAACTGACAGGGAATTCGCATCCAAATATTGCTCCGTATGATCTTTATCCAACACGGACGACACCTGTCTTCCTTGGTGTCGGCAATCACGGCCAGTTCACAAAACTCTGCGCATCTCTGGGTGAGCCGGAACTCGCGAACGACCCACGATTTGCAGACAACTCACTTCGTGTGAAAAATCGCAATGCCTTGAATGAGGCTCTGAACAGGCTTTTTGCTGACAAAGACGGAGTGGAAGTGGCGACACAGCTACTGGCGGCGGGCGTTCCCGCTGGTGCCGCCATGTCTGTTCCTGAGGCGATCAACCATCCACACACCCGCCATCGTAATATGGTCGTCGAAATGGATGGCTATAAAGGCACAGGGGTTGCCGTTAAACTGAGCCGGACTCCGGGATCCGCAAAGTCGATCCCGCCTGCCTTTGGCGCGCAGGGCCGTGACATCCTTAAGGAACATGGCTTCGGCGATGATGAAATCGAGAATTTTGTAAGTGACGGTGTTTTATGGGAACAGCCCAAATGACTGTCTGAATCCTAAATTTTCAATTCGGGGGTTGAAGTCGGTTCGTCCCCGTCTGATAGTATAAAGTGAGATAACCACGGTGGGCGCACCACATAAACGAAGGTGGACAGAAAAATGGTGAAATTTGGTGTAAATCAGTCAGTGGAGCGTAAAGAGGATTTTCGTCTTATCACCGGAACGGGCGAATATACCGACGACATCTCACTGGATGGGCAGCTTTATGGATATATGCTGCGGTCGCCGGTCGCCCACGGAAAAATCCTCTCCATCGACATTGACGAGGCGAAACAGGCCCCGGGTGTCGTAGACATCATCCTCGGACAGGAACTGGAAGCCGACAAGGCAAACCAGCTCCCCTGCATGATTCCGCTTAAAAATCGGGACGGCAGTGATCGTGCGGACCCCGGCCATCAGGTGCTCGCCACGGAAAAGGTTCGCTACGTGGGTGATAATATCGCCTATGTTATTGCGGAAACTCTTACTCAGGCAAAAGACGCCGCAGAATTGATCTATGTCGATTTCGAAGAAGAGGACGTCGTCGTTGATACGAAAACAGCGAACGCGCCGGGTCAGCCGCTGGTCCATGACAATGTCCCGAACAATGTTGCCTTCGACTGGGATCAGGGGGATGAGAAGAACATTCAGGACGTCTTTGCCAAGGCGGACCATGTCACCGAGATTGAACTGATCAACAACCGGGTTGTCGTTAATTCAATGGAACCACGCGGCCTGATCGCGGATTGGAACGGCACTGCGGGAAAAATGACCGTGCATATGGGTACGCAAGGTGGCTGGGTCCTCCGCTCCTTACTGGCCAACTCCATTTTGCATTTACCGGAAGAAGACATACGCGTCCTCACACCGGATGTCGGCGGGGCCTTCGGCATGAAGCTTTTCTTCTATTCTGAATGCGCCGTCACGGTCTGGGCTTCCCGCAAGCTAGGACGGCCGATCAAATGGATTGGGGAACGAAGCGACGCATTTCTTTCCGATACGCAAGGGCGCGATCATGTGACCCGCGCCAAGCTCGCTTTCGATGCCGATCACAAAATTACCGGCATGATGGTGGAAACCAATGCCAACCTCGGCGCTTATCTATCCACTTTCGGCCCGTTGATCCCGACTATGGCGGCAGTAAAAGTTCTGCCGGGCGTCTATGACATCCCAAATTTCTATTACCGCAGCATCGGCGTCTTCACTAATACAGTGCCAGTAGATGCCTATCGCGGCGCGGGCCGGCCAGAAGCCATTTATGTGATCGAACGGCTGATGGATACAGCTGCGCGAGAACTTGGTCTCGGGCAAGATGAGATCCGCCGCAAGAACTTCATTCCCGTTTCTGCTATCCCTTATACGACCTCTACCGGCTGCGTTTATGACAGTGGGGAATTTGAGCGAATTATGGATCGGGCGCTCGTAACATCCGACTGGGCGAATTTCGCCGAGCGCCGCGATGCCTCCGCCGCGAACGGAAAACGTCGAGGTATCGGCATGTGTTATTATATCGAGGCAACTGCCGGCAACCCAACTGAGACTGCCACTATCCGTTTCGAGGACGATGATCATGTAACAGTTGCTGTCGGCACTCAATCCTCCGGACAGGGCCATTCGACCGCCTATGCACAGATTGTCGCAGAGCGGCTGGGTGTCCCTTTTGAGAATATTGAGATTGTTCAGGGCGATACGGACAAGATCAAGTCAGGTGGCGGCACAGGCGGCTCCCGGTCCCTCACAACGCAAGGACCGGCCATCCATGCGGCGAGTGACGAGGTGATCAATAAAGGGAAAGAGCTTGCAGGCCACTTCCTTGAAGCGGCGGCTGTGGATATCGAGTTCTCAGCCGAGGAGGGCGAATTTGCAATCGCCGGAACGGACCGCAAGATCGGCATTCTTGAACTGGCCCATCGCGCCCGAGGTCTGGGACAACTTCCGGAGAACCTCGCGGAGGGTCTGGATTCAGAAGCAAGCTTCACGGTCGAGGCATTCACCTATCCCAACGGCTGCCATATTGCAGAGGTCGAAATCGATGAACTCACCGGCGCGACAGAGGTTGTCCGCTATGTCATCGTCGATGACTTCGGCACAATCGTCAATCCAGCTCTGGTCCGCAATCAGGTCATTGGCGGCGTCGGTCAGGGAATTGGCCAGTGCTCTTACCGAACATACGGTCTATAGCGACGATGGGCAGCTCCTGACCGGATCCTACATGGATTATGGCATGCCACGCGCGGACAATATCCCGCTTGATCTACTCTATGAAACGATCGAGGTCCCCTGTACCATGAACCCGATGGGCGTTAAAGGCTGTGGGGAAGCTGGGTGTATTGGCGCGCCGCCCGCCGTCATAAACGCGATTATAGACGGCCTTGCCGATCTTGGTGTCCGTCATGTCGACATGCCCGCAACGCCGCAGCGGGTGTGGAATATCATCCAGCAAGCAAGTTAGACGGTCTGCCGCTTGACCAGGATTTTCATTGATGCAGATGCCTGCCCGGTAAAGGACGAAATTTATCGCGTCGCCGGGCGGCACCAATTGACGACCTATGTGGTCAGCAATAGCTGGATGCGCATTCCGCAAAGCCAGCTTATCGAGCAAATTGTCGTCGATGATGGCTTTGATGCGGCAGATAACTGGATTGCCGAAAATGCGAATTCGGGTGATGTCGTTATTACATCGGATATACCGCTTGCGGATAGAGCTCTCAAGAAATCTGCTGTCGTCCTCGGCCCGTCTGGTAAGGCCTTTACCGAACAATCCATCGGCATGTCCCTCGCCATGCGCGACCTTAACGCGCATCTTCGCGAAACCGGCGATATCTCAGGCGGCAACGCCCCGTTCAGTAAAAAAGACCGCAGCCAGTTCCTGAATGTATTGGAGAACACTCTGCAGAAACTGCAGAAGGGATAGGGTTACTCCCCACTCATCTCCAAGATCTTATCTGCCGCCAATACTTATTTTCTTGGCGGCAGATAATAAGGGATTATTCTCTTGTTATCTCTACATTCGAAGCATCAAATCTGGGCATACCCGCCGTCGACGAATACTTCGCTACCAGTCATAAAGCTGCTATCGTCAGAGGCGAGGAACGCTGCAACAGCTGCCGTTTCGGAAGGATCGCCGATCCGGCCCAAGGGCGTCTTTTCAATGAAGCCTGCGACAATTTCATCTTCCACCCCGGTTGTTGCAAAAATATCCTTGAGCTTTTGCGTTTCCGTTGCCCCAGGGGAGAGGACATTGACCCTGACACCCGTGCCCTTGAGATCGAGAGCCCAGCTTCGGGCGAAGTTACGAACTGCTGCTTTTGATGCACTGTAAACGCTCATAGCGGGCGTACCCGTCACCCCCACAGTCGACCCTGTCAGGATAATTGAGCTGCCAGACGCAAGCAGCGGAAGCGCCTTTTGAACCGTAAATAGCGTGCCTTTGACGTTTATCTCAAATGTTTGAGCGTAATGGTCCGGGGAAATCTCGCCAAGGGAGGAAAACTCACCAATCCCGGCATTGGCGAACAAAATATCGACACCGCCCTTCTCAGTTTTCACCGTTTCGAACAGATTATCCAGATCCGCCAGGTTCGTGATGTCGCCACGAATTGCGCGTGCGTTTGTGCCAAGTTCGTCCAATGCAGCGTCCAGAGCATCCTGCCGACGCCCGAAAATATAGACAAATGCGCCTTCGGCCAAAAACCGCTTAGCTGTCGCCAGGCCGATCCCGCTTGCGCCACCGGTGATGACAGCTGTTTTTCCTTCAAGCTTACCCATGATTTGATCTCCTTTATTTGAAACTAATCTGGAGATATGGAATAGTTTCTTTTTGACAAGTATGCACCTTTTGGTAAGTATAAGGAATGAATACAGAATCCACAGAACCATCCCCCTTTATCTGCGGTCTCGACGCATCCCTGCGTATCATTGGCGGAAAGTGGAAGCCGTTGATCCTCTTTTTCCTCGGCCATGGACCAAAGCGGTACGGCGAGTTAAAGCGGGAAGTGCGCGGCGTCAGCCACAAGATGCTAATCCAGCAATTAAAGGAACTCGAGGCGCATGGTGTCGTTTTACGCACGGATTACAAAGAAGTCCCGCCACGTGTCGACTATACGTTGACGCCATTTGGCGAGAGCCTCATCGAAGCTATGGTCCCGCTGTGCGGCTGGGGCGAAAGAAACTCGGAGGTTATCGAGAAAGTGATCTCTAAACGGAAAGAAGGGGCGTCGTCCTAACGCATCTACTATGCGAGACATGTCAGGCCGCATCGGTATAGAGTGACAAAAAGAAAGTGGCGCACCGGGGAAGATTCGAACTCCCGACCCCTAGATTCGTAGTCTAGTGCTCTATCCAGCTGAGCTACCGGTGCTTATTTGCCAGCCTGTCTTTGACCGACAGCAAGGCGCGAATTGCATGTGGCGCCTGCCTGAGGATCGGGAAATTAATCAAAAGGGGGAGGCAATGCAAGCGATTAAACCAGATTTTCTTAAAAAGTTGTGTCGAAATCGCTTCTTGTCGCCACGCTTTTCATTAGATACTATCTGCCACTGATTTCCGGTTACAATAACCGCTCGGCATGGAACGGCGAAATTGCCCTCCCGCTACCGGGTTTTTGCGCGCACAGAAACTAAGAGTGTTTTACAACCATGGTACTCAACCTTACCCGTCCCGTTGCAGTCAGCGCCGTGTTACTCGTCGCGAGTTGCTCTTTTGTTGATGAAAAACTGCTACCGCCCCTGGCGGGCGATCCGGCGCCCACGAAATCGGGCCAGGAAGCCGTTGCCAGCGCAGAGAAGGCGGCAATGTCCGCAGATCCCACAGCGACACAAGCGGCCTTGGCATCTGCCTCTTCAGCCGGAGCTGCGCCCGCACCACAGGCTACCACAGCAAGCCGGTTCCAACTGCCGGAGGTCACCACAGCGCCAAGTACGGGCACTGTCGTTGGACAGCGGGTTGAAACGTTGCGTGACAGCCTCCGGGCTCTGCAGGCACGCGTCAACCAGAGCAGCGCCCAATTCGAGGCAATGGAAGCCTCGACCACCGCAACGTCGCAGCGCTATCACGGAACCATGGCCGCCATCAATGCACGCCTTCAGATCGGCACGACCAAGGGTAACCCGATCCTGATCAGCCAGTGGAATGAAGCCCAAAGCGACCTGGAAAAAATTGCGGCGGATGTTTCGGAGATGAACAACCTTGCGAATACAGTCGCAGGGGACGCGGGTGAGGTTGGTTTCTTGCTCGAATCGGTACAGTCCGCCTTTGAGCTTAGCGGCGCGATAGAAGAAGATCACCGCCAGTTGACGGTGTTGGAGGATGAAACAAGCCGGACTTCCGTCCTGACAAACCGTCTCCTTAACCAGCTCACCAATGATATTAACCGCCAGACAGCCTATGTGGGTACTGAGCGGATGAACCTCACCAACACGTCGATCGCAATCAAGAACGGTGGATTCTTGGGATCAAGCGCTGGCACGCGTAATTACCTTGAAACGGCCAAGGCGGCGGATACGACATCTGGGGAACGTCAGGCGTTGGTAATTATCCGCTTCGACCGGGACGATGTCGCCTATGAACAGGCTCTCTATGATGCGATCAGCCGCACCATGCAGGAACGGCCGCAATCTTCTTTCGATGTGGTCTCCATTGCACCGCTGAACAGCAATCTGGCTAACAATCAGGTGAAGTCAGTGCAAAATGCTGAACGGGTCCTTAGGTCTCTCATTGACATGGGCCTGCCTGCGTCGCGCGTTAAACTTGCCAGCACAGCGAATGCAAATGTTGCCTCTAACGAGGTACATGTATACGTCCGGTAAAATCTGACTATTACGGCAATAAAAAAAGCGACGGTAAATCCGTCGCTTTTTCTTTTCTAGAGCCGCCTCCGCGACCGAATATTCTTTATCCGAAGATCATGCCTTCGACATTCTCAACGAAAAAGGCAATGCCGACACCGGCGGCAACAGCACCAGCAATGCGTGGCTTTGCCGCTGCGGTCTCAGTAGCGTGCCAGACTTTTTCAGCAATAAATCCAGCGCCGATGGCAATTGAATATTGAATAGCCGCGAACCCGATGAGATAGGCAACAAGCGGCATATTTTCTGCACCAACAATTGCCTCACCATAGGCGCCGCCATGAAACAGGCCGGCAATAGCAAAGATCGCCATATGAAGGGCCGCAGGGATTTTCTTACCCGACACCACCAATGCGCCCAGAAGAATAACCGATCCGGTGATCACCAGTTCAGCGAAGGGAAGCGCCACTCCATTTGTGATCAGCAAACATCCGGCAATTGTTCCCAGAATAAAGGCAAGAGGCGCAATATATTTTCGTGTCAGAAAGACCGCTGCCAAGCCGACCAGAACCACGAAGGCCAAGTGATCGATCCCGATAATTGGGTGCCCAATGCCTGACAAAAGACCTTCCGTGAAATTACTAGGTGTCGCGCCACCCATTGGATGATGCGCAAAAGCCAGTGTTGGAACCATCAGTGCAGCAAGCACTGTCGTCGCCGCTATTCTATATCGCATGTCATTCTCCTGTTTTCGTCTCACCCGACGAATTGTCTTTACGTCCTGTCAGCGGCAGGTCTCCTGGCTTGCGCTATCACGGTGCTTTCTACCTTCCCAGAATGATCCAGTGGCATCTTTGAAAGCCCCTTCGCGCTAACAGTTGCGGGGGCAGCCATAGAATTGGACGCTAAACCGTCCTCACTATATTCCCTTTTAACTGACCGATAAAATCGATAGAACCGCCTTCGGCAAACTCTATCAACTGCCATCGATGATGACCAGCGGCAATTACTGCCAATTGAAATCTTTTGCAGGCAGAGAGCAGACTGAAATGATAGTTTCGACGAGATGTTATCGGGTATTTTTAGGTCTCACATCTCATATATTAAAATAATTCTAAAAACTACTTGCATAAATTTCTGAGCTGAATATATATGGCTCACGACAAGAATTTGCATACTGATGGAGTTAAAAAGATGAAAAATATGGAAGGACAGAAAGTCCCGAATGTCACCTTCAAGACACGTGACGGCGATAGCTGGTGCGATGTGACAACGGATGAGCTTTTCAAAGGCCAGAAAGTTGTCCTGTTTGCTCTTCCCGGAGCCTTTACACCAACATGCTCTTCGTCGCATCTCCCCCGATACAACGAGCTTGTTCCGACTCTCGAGAAAGCTGGCGTCGACAGAGTCATCTGTCTTTCGGTCAACGATACATTTGTCATGAACGAGTGGAAGAAAGACCAGAAAGCTGAGAACATTACCTTCCTCCCGGATGGGACAGGCGCTTTCTCCGAAGGCATGGGCATGCTTGTAAATAAGGATGATCTTGGCTTTGGTAACCGGAGCTGGCGCTATTCAATGCTGGTCAATGACGGCGTCATAGAAAAAATGTTCATTGAGCCTGATGTCGAAGGCGATCCGTTTGAAGTTTCAGATGCGGACACAATGCTCGAATATCTGAGCCCGAGCGCAGAGAAGCCAAAGGCGATTACGGTCTTTTCAAAGCCGGGCTGTGGCCATTGTACAAGGGCCAAAGCTGCATTGGAGAAAGCCGGTCTTGGATATGAGGAAATCATTCTCGGTAGCGATGCAACAATGCGCTCCCTGAGAGCCGTTTCTGGCGTCCTGACCACACCGCAGATTTTTATCGACGGCCAGAAAATCGGTGGTGCTGACGAGTTGGAAAACTATCTTGGCGCCGGCAAATCCGCCGCCGCATAAATTTCCAAATACCGCGAAGAAGGTTTCGTCAATTTTCCTTCTTCAAAAAAACCCGCTGGTGAGAGCCAGCGGGTTTTTTTACAGCGTTTGATAGACCTAAAGGACGTTAATCACTCCAGGACATCCGTGACGCATCGGTGACGAAGAATGGCAGATCGTTCCATACACCGTTCAGCCCATTGCGAACCACAACCACACGCGGCAACTGGAACATAAAGCCGTTTACGGCATCTTCAGCCAGAATCTTCTGCGCGGTCTGCAAAAGTTCTGTGCGTTCAGCTGGTGAAGCTGCAGATTCAGCTGCGGCAACCACTTCGTTGAACTTCGGATTATTATAATTGAAGTAGTAGTTTTCACGAGCGTAAATGCCAATATCCATTGGTTCTACATGCGAGACAATTGACAGGTCATAGTTTTTCTTTTTGTAGACTTCATCAAGCCATTTCGGCCAGTCAACATTCTCAATTTTGATTTTGAAGCCGGCTTTTTCAAGCTGTGCTGCAACAATCTGTCCACCTTTACGGGCGTAGTCATCCACTGGCGGTAGCTTCAATGAAAGCTCCAATCCGTCCGGATATCCTGCCTCGGCAAGAAGCTGCTTGGATTTTTCAGGGTCAAATGGATAAGTTCCAGTCAGATCGAGATAATCCGGATGATGTGGTGCGAAATGCGTTCCGATTGGCGTTCCAAAACCAAACATCGCACCATCAATCAGTTCCTGACGATTGATCGCATGTGCGATTGCCTGACGGACTTTCAACTTTGAAAGTGCTTCATCCGCATTGTTGGTGCTGAGAATGGTTTCACCGTTTGTGTTTCCGACCACAACATTGAAATCGTCCTTCAGGGCGTCACTGCCGATCAGCTCCTTCGGGATATCCGCAACATCCACATCGCCAGCGAGCAGCGCAGCAAGACGCGCCGGACCATCACTGATAAAGCGGATCGTGACATTCTTGATCGCAACGTCGTCTTTGGCACGATAGGTATCAGCCGCCGTCAGCTTCAGGCTATCGCCTTTCGTCCAACTTGCAACTTTATACGGACCCGTGCCAACCGGATTGGTTGCGTTGGTCGCATCCGATGCCGGATCGACAATCACGGCTGTAGATTCGCTCAACTGCTCAAGTAGGGCCGGGCGGCGCTCTTTAAGCTTGATAACCACAGTATTAGCATCTGGCGTCTCAATGCTTTCCATATTGGCAAAGCGATCTTTACGCTTATTTTGGCTGTCTTCAGCGGCGTTGGCCTCAAACGTGTATTTAACGTCGGAGCTGTCGAAATCCGCACCGTCGTGGAATTTCGCTCCCTCGACCAACTTAAAGGTATAGGTAAGGCCGTCATCACTGATGGTCCAACTTTCCGCAAGAGCCGGATGGATCATGCTTTTTTCATCCATGCGGGTCAGGCCCTCATAGACATTATAAAGTGTGGTAAGCGAAATCGCTGCGGCTGCGCCAGTTCTCGGGTCAAGCCCAGGCGGCTCCAACCGCTGGGCGAAAGTAACAGTGTCATTCGCTGCCTGAGCCGATAGCGGCGCCAACACGGCACCAGCAAGGGCGGCGGCAATAAGTATTCTCTTCATAGACTTCTCTCCCTTGTATAAAACCTCAATATTTAGGACATATATCCCGGCAATCCGCCTAAACTTCTGGCGTTATAAACAGCCCGGGCAATGGATCTTGCGACACAATCGGCAGCCATTGTGCCGATCTTCGCCACACCGAATGGTCTTGGGCCTGATAACTCTTCTTTTTCCGTCGATATTGCAAAAATACTATCGCCGTCAAAGGGGGTATGTACAGGCCTAATTGCACGCGCAAGGCCATCATGGGCCATGATGGCGACTCGCTTGGCTTCTGATTTTGTTAGGGCAATATTCGTTGCGACAACACCAATAGTTGTATTTTCGGCAAGGCGCGACTCGGTCGGCATATCCAATGATATATCCCCGGCAAGATCGGGTGACCCCATGCCACCAAATTCCGATTTCTGCTCGAACGGCCAAGCCCAAAAATGACGCGTTCCGGGCATAACAACACTGCCGACCGGGTTTACAGCGAAAATCGCCCCGACCTGCACACCGTCCTCACTGATCAGAGAGGCGCTCCCCAATCCGCCTTTCATCTTACCGGCGGCGGCGCCGTACCCTGCGCCAATATTGCCAAGAGGAAAATCATCCGTCACATTTTCCACGGCTTCCATTCCGAGTTGACGATAGGGAGGCATATCCCCCCAATCCTTACTACCGGCATTGGCCAGATCGAATAAAATAGCCGACGGAACAATCGGGACACGAATGCCTCTCACATCGAAGCCGCGCCCTTGTTTCGCGAGCGCCATAACGGCACCGGCCGCCGCCTCCAGTCCGAAGACAGATCCACCGCTTAGAACGATACCTTCCACCCGTTCCACCAGACAGTCAGGGTTAAGCGCCTCAGTTTCACGGGTCCCGGGGCCGCCGCCACGGACATCGACCCCGGCAACCGCAGGCGTATCAGGTATAATCGCCGTGACACCCGTCATTGCCCGTGCATCTTCGGCATTGCCAATTTTTACGCCATCAACATCTGTTATAAGATTTTTGGTGCCAGGTTTGTTCATGATATTTATCTTTTGCTTTTGTTTCCGTAACGTTAGCCTTGGCCAAACAATCGGTCAACTTATCTTCGCGGCCGCAAAAATTTCTAACAAGGAGTTCTTTTTCATGACCGCCCTTTCCCTGTTCCAGATGTCTCCGTGTTGCCGAATGCTGACGTTTGCGTTGTTTTGCGTGGTACTCTCCTCACCAACTCGGGCAGAAACCGGCAATAAATTCATGATAGCCGCTGCCAACCCGCTCGCAGCTGAAGCCGGACGGGATATGCTCGCGCGCGGCGGTAGTGCGGTCGATGCGGCGATTGCCACTCAGATGGTGCTGACCCTAGTAGAGCCACAATCCTCCGGCATCGGCGGCGGCGCGTTTTTACTCCATTTCAATGGCGAAACAAAGGAGCTTGAAACTTATGACGGGCGGGAGACTGCGCCCGCCGCTGTGACAGAAACACATTTCCTGAAAACAGACGGTACCCGCAAGAAATTTTATGAGGCGGTCGTCGGAGGCGGATCAGTTGGCGTTCCCGGGGTTGTCGCCATGCTGGCAAAAGCACATAAGGAATATGGGATCCTGCCCTGGAAGGACCTGTTCGACCCGGCGATCAAGCTGGCAGATGAAGGCTTTCTTATTTCCCCACGTCTTCATTACCTGCTCGACCGGGATAAATACCTGAAAACCAAGGCTGCAGCTGCCACTTACTTCTATAACGCCGACGGGACTGCGAAACCCGAAGGCACCCGCCTCAAAAATCCCGCCCTTGCAGCAACTTTAAAAAAAATCGCCAGGGGCGGAGCGGAGGCATTTTATCGCGGTGATATAGCGAAAGCGATTGTCGAGACAGTCCGCAGCGATAACCAGAATCCAGGTCTGCTCACACTCGACGATATGGCAAATTATCAGGCGATAAAAAGAAAGCCGGTTTGTGCGCCTTATCGCCTGCATCATGTATGTGGCATGGGGCCGCCAACGTCCGGCGGAATTACGCTGTTACAAGCTTTGCGCGTCCTTGAGACATGGGATATGCCCACAATCAGCCCGAGTAGCGCTGAGGCAATCGATCTTATCGCGCAAGCAAGCGCCCTTGCCTTCGCCGATCGCGGGAAATATCTTGGCGATGGAGACTTTATCGATATACCGATCAAGGGGTTACTGGGCGAGGAATATGTTGAAAATAGGGTCAAGCTAGTCAAACCCGGCGAATCACCTTTGCCCTTTTCTGCGGGTAACCCGGTTGAGAAACAAGGCTCCCTCGGCTTGGATAACGCGATCGAACTTCCCTCCACCAGCCATTTCAGCATTATGGATAGCGCGGGCAATGCCGTCTCCATGACCACATCCGTTGAGAATGTGTTCGGTTCCCGCCTCATGACCAACGGGTTCATTCTCAATAACCAGCTGACCGATTTTTCCTTCTACCCCGCCACGGAAGACGGACCCGTCGCCAACCGGATTGAGCCCAACAAACGGCCGCGCAGTTCCATGTCCCCAACAATGGTGTTCGACAGGGACGGAAATCTGCAGATGGTTATTGGGTCTCCCGGCGGTAGCCGGATTATCGGCTATGTCCTGAAAACAATTGTTGCCTCACTCGACTGGAATATGGACATGCAGTCGGCTATCGCGTTGCCTCATTTCATAAACCGGAATGGCTCTCTCGACATTGAAGCAGACACGCCCCTTGAAGACCTCCAATCTGAGCTGGAAGCCATGGGCCACGACGTCAAAGTCCGCGCTCTCAACAGCGGGCTTCATGGCATCCGGATTACGAATAGTGGTCTTGAAGGCGGCGCAGACCCGCGGCGCGAAGGCGTTGTGCTTACCGGTGATGCGCATTAATTAGTCTTCGGGCAATTGTACGACAATAAAGAGACGGGAAAATGGATACAGGGTCGAATCATCCTGACTGACAGGATAGGAATCCAGAAGCATTTCGGCATACTGGCTTTCGAACAACTCTGCTTCTTCTGTGCCCAGAGCCGCGAGGAATGGTCGAAGCGCGGTGCCCCTTGTCCATTCCAGAACGGCGTCCTTACCTTTCAGGACCTGAAAGTAGGTAGTCTCCCAGATATTGACTTTTTCTGCCAGTGGCGACAATAGATCGAAATACCAGTTGATGTTGTGTACCGGTGCGGGCCGAACCAGATGCCCCAGCCTGTCGATCCATTCCGGGGACTGGGCGAGATCATACAAATTCTGATGAGACGGGGCGGAAAAGTTATTCGGCATCTGCACGGCCAGCACACCACCTGGGCGCAGTTGCTTCAGAAGGTTGGGAAATAGATTTTCATGATCGTCCAGCCAGTGAAGTGCCGCATTGCTGAAGATCAGATTACCCTTGCTGGTCGGGGAAAATCGACCGATGTCCGTGAGCTTCCATTCGATGGACGGGTGATCGCGACGTGCCTTGGCGAGCATTTCCTCGGAACTGTCGATGCCGGTAATAATCGACTCATTCCAATGTTGCGAGAGGAGCGCCGTGACATTTCCCGTACCACAACCAAGATCATAGATAACGGAAGGTGAAATAAGCGGCACCTGCGACAACAGATCCAGCGCTGGACGCAGCCGATGATCGGAGAAAAGAGTATATTGTTCCGGGTTCCATGCCATCTCCGCGTTGCCTCCTTGTTGTCAATTATCTATAAGGTAGCAATTTTATGCGGCAAATACAGCGGCGTTTCGAGAAAAAATCAACGCGGCTAGTCAGCAGAGACCGTATCTGCCTTTGCGGCTTGCAAACGTTCGAATTCTTCAACGGAGATATTTTCCACGCCACCGGACACCAGTGCCGGTACTTTACGCACCCTAAGCGACTTTTCCGTTACATAGGGGTTTTCTTCGCGGTAGCAATTAACACTGCCGAGCGTTTTATAACAGTAAAGTGGCGGCTGGACGAATGTCTCTTTCTTGCTTGGGCAGAAGTCATCCCCAGAAGAAAGATTGGTGAAAGAACAGGAATCGCCAAAGATGCCGGCGACATTTTTGTCGACCGTTTTGAAAATATCACTGGAACAACCGCTTATCGTGACGGCAGCCCCAATTAACCCCATTATTGTCATAGCCCGCATAGTCGTCATGCAGAATACCTATCATCCGAACAAACTGGCCCAAGTTTACCCGGCCAGCCTATCGAAGGAGCGTTTACATTGCGTTAATCAGGTATTTCGATGCAAAAAATTGTGCCCGAGCTACCGGTCCGCTCAAGCGTGACCTCTCCACCATGAGCAACAATTAGCTCGCGCGCGATGGAAAGGCCGAGCCCTGTGCCGCCTGCACGCGCGGAACCAGAGAAGGGTTCGAACAAATGCTCCCTCGCCTTTGCATGCAAGCCCGGTCCAGAATCGCATATTCGGATCAAGGTCCGCGAACCCGCGCGCAAGGCGTGGATATCAATGGTGCCATCCCCCTCCATCGCTTGCACCGCATTCCGGCAGAGATTGAGCAGGATCCGATAGAACTGGTCGCGATCAGCGTTCAACATTAACCCCGCCGGAATTTTATTCCGCCAAGTAATGCCATTATTTTCCCGCAGCCCCACAGATGTTTTTACCTCATTCACCAGTGGCTCCAAAAGGAACCGCTCTTTTTTTGGCTCCTGCTCATCGGCCCGGCCGTACTTTAAAGTCTGCGTACAAAGATCTATCGCCCGATCAATACTTGTCATCAACCGGGGAACCACCTTCTGCACTTTCGGGTCCTTCACCTCGGACAGACTGTCACTGACAATCTGGGAGGTGGAGAGGATGTTTCGAAGGTCATGGCTAATCTTGGTGACGGCTGTACCAAGCGCGACAAGATGTTGCTTCTGCTTCAGGGCCGCCCGAAGGCGCGTCTGCATGATTTCAAGTTCGTGCTCGGCAACACCGATTTCATCGCGCCGACCGGAGGGGACAACGGCAGTACTGATATCTTCCGGTGCGCGGCGAAAGGCGATCATACTTTCGCTTAAACGTCGCATCGGTCGCACCATAAGCCAATGAAGCGTCAAATAGACAAGGATTGCCGTCAGGGTCGAGATAATCAGGGACAACCAGAAAATATTCCATGCATAATCATACATGGCATCTATCAGGGGAGCCTCGTCAATAACCACTTCTAGCATGGAATTTGGCTCGTTCTCGATCGGGCTGATAATCCGGATTATCCGCCCCGGCCCGACCATCAGGCTCATAAACGCATGCTCGATCAGGGTAAATGGGCTTTGGTGGGCGAGATCGAATTCCGCATCGATGGCGGGCGGCATATTCTCACTCAGGATCAGGAGCCGCGAATTCGCGCCATGCAGCACAACACTTCGGGCGCCGACACGGAACAGTAATTCCTCCCGCAGTTCCTCAGACACCATATTATCTGGCGACGCCAGCAGTGAAAGGGTTGCGAGATGGGCAAAGTCTGTTTTCTTGACGAGGTAGTTCAGCCGAAAAAAGGCGATGGACGGCACGAAAATCAAAACTTCTGCCAGCATGACAAAAACAAGCGTCAAGATCAGCAGCCGCGCGGAGAGACTGCGGAAGGGCGCAACTATTTTTCGCAATAAAGCCATTCTTCAGAATAGATCAAAAAGTGGGCCGGTATCAACTTAATGATACCGGCCGATCCGATGCAAACGCTTAAATACTCGAAATACTTCTGTTCCTGCGCATTAGCTCTTTTTGGCAGCGCATGGATTAGCCTTGCAGGGGTTACAAGGATTACAGGTCTTTTTCGCAGCGCAAGGGTTGCACGGGTTACAAGCTTTCTTTGCGGCGCAAGGGTTACAGGGATTGCAGGCCTTCTTAGCGGCGCAGGCGTTACACGCTTTTTTCGGTGCACAGCCGGCCATTGCAGTTGGCATTGCCGCAGTTGCAGCCATAGAGGCGATCGCGGCGGCGGTTAATACTTCCTTGAACATAAGTCTCTCCTGTTAATTTCTGATATCCCGTCAAGCAATTATTGCTTAACGGAACAATGCCTCTTTTGAGGCTGGATTCCGAATCAACTGCGATAACGAACGCGTTATCGAAAAGGCTATCCAAAGAAAGAGAGAAACTTCACCACCGCGCGGGTGCGAGAACTGAAAAGGCTGGGTGTATAGTAGCTACCCGCTGCCCGTTTGCTGATTTCACCGAGTGTGGGATAAGGCGCTATATAGCTCGCCATTGTCCCAATTTTGAGCTTCCCGGTGATCGCGACGCCCCAGGGATGAATCAACTCGCCCGCATGTGGGCCAACGATACCTGCACCCAATATACGCCCTTTATCAGTGGTAATCGCCTTGATCATACCGTCCGTTTGCCGTTCCGCCCTTGCCCGATCGATATCAGCAAAAGGAAAGGAGAGGACTTTTATCTTATCCCCGTATTGTTCGCGCGCAGCATCTTCACTCAGGCCGACATTGGCTAGCTCCGGATCGGTAAAGGTGACCCAGGGCACAGCACTGTAATCGACCTTTGCAGGAAGACGGAAGAGCGCGTTTCGAATAAAGATTCCGGCGTGATACCCGGCTATGTGAGTGAACTGATAGCTACCGGCGGCATCGCCAATGGCATAGATCTTCTTATTTGTACTGCGCAGGCGAGAATCAACAGTTACACCTTTGGGGGAGTATTCCACACCTGCTGCCTCAAGATTAAGGCCTTCAACATTTGCCTTGCGCCCGGCGGCGACAAGCAAATGCGATCCGACCAGCACTTCCGCCGATGAGTCTTCACCCAGTGAGACCTGATAGGCACCGCCCGCATCTTTTTTTACGTCGGATATTTTTACTCCTTCACGAATATCGACCCCTTCCTCCCGGAGGGTTTTAAGGACGACAGCGCTTAAACCAGGATCATCCCGGCCGAATGCCTTGAACGCCTCTAGCACCGTTACTTTCGACCCGAGCCGGGCGTGAGCCTGCGCCATTTCAAGGCCGATCGGCCCGCCACCAATAACGATCAGGTGATCAGGTTGCACACGATTTTCAAAAATCGTTTCATTAGTCAGATATCCGGCGTCTTCCATGCCCGGGATGGGTGGGGCCGTCGCGCTCGATCCTGTTGCAATCACAAAACGGCGGGCAGTTACCCGCGTATCGCCAACTTCGAGTTCATTTTCTGAAACAAAACGGCCATAGCCCTGAATCACCTCAACGCCCAGCTCTTCGAAACGCTCAACCGAATCATGGGGTGCGATAGACCCAATAACCTCCTGTACATGATCCATGACTTTCGGAAAATCAACGCTTGGCGCCTGTCCTGTTATACCGAAGTCGCTGGCATTCTTCAGGCACGACGCCTTTTTTGCCGCAGCGATCAGCGCCTTTGACGGGACACAGCCGTAGTTCAGGCAATCGCCGCCCATCTTGCTCCCTTCGATAAGAACTGTTTTCGCCCCCATCTGGCTCGCGCCTGCTGCAACAGAAAGACCGCCAGAACCGCCGCCAATCACACAAATATCTGTCTTGACCTGCTTTGCCATAAGGAATGCTCCTACGCTTTATTTCGGAATTTCTTCAGGACGATCGGCAAAAGAGCAATGACACCAAGCGCAAAGAATGAAAATAGTATCTCCGTCGTCACAAGGGACGTAATCTGGAAATCCAGCACGCAACCGCTCTGCCCACTATCCATGCAAGCCTGATACTTGGCTTGCTGTTCACGAATAATACTGTCGAGCCCCCCGCCAAGAAAGGCAAAGACAAAGGTTCCCGGAACGATGCCGATAAATGTCCCAATGATGTAGGTGCTGAGTTTCACCCCCAAAAACGCTGGCGCGATATTGACGAGCCAAAACGGAAATAACGGAACCAAACGCAGGAACAACAAATAGCTGAGTGCGTTTTCTGCAAACCCGTCTTCGAGCTTTTTCAGTTTCGGACCCGCTTTCTTGCGAAGAGGTTCACCAAGGGAAGTTGCCGCGATCAGGAACAGGAGTGTCGCACCGAAGGTCGCCGCAAAAACTGTCATGAATCCCGCAGCAACCCATCCGAAGAGAAACCCGCCGGTTACTGTCATCAGTAAGCCGCCCGGTAGCGAGAATGCAACAACGACAATGTAGAGCCCCATATAGAGAAGCGCAGCCAGCAGGAAATTTGCCGATACAAAATCAATCAAGCGGTCGCGATTATCGCTGAGCGCCCGGAACGTCAGATAATCATCAAGGCCCAGAATAAAAAATGTACCAATGGCCACCGCAATGAGCAGCAACGGCAACATTTTCTTGAGAGAGAAGCCATTCCCGCCGTCACCGTTTTGATCCGTGGCCTTACCCATGGCTGATTCGCCCCCTGCCCGCGCTACCGGCATCTGTTTGTCGAAACCTAACATAAATCCCTCCTTCGGGACAAAATTTAGCGTACACCGGCAATTCCTTTAAAATAACAAACGGTCCGCCTTGAAACTTATCGAAACTTATGGTTCCTCGATAGTTTCGAAAGGCCCTTTCACCCAAAAGTGAGCCGAATTGAACCGCCCCGCCCTGCAAAGCTGCAAAATTTATCTCCCGCATTGACTTAACCGGGGAGAAACCTTATACAGCGGGGCTTGTTTTCCCTTCGCGCAGATCGCGCGGATGATCGACGGAGAAGTCTCTTGAAACGTACATATCAACCGAGCAAACTTGTGCGCGCTCGCCGCCATGGATTCCGTGCCCGCCGGGCAACGGTCGGCGGACGCCGCGTTCTTGCTAATCGCCGCACTAAAGGCCGTAAGAGCCTTTCAGCCTAATCCCATGCCGATAGGCGTTGAACGGCTAAAAAAACGCGCGGAATTCCTCCGTGTTGCGTCCGTTCGCCGCAAATGGGCTGCACCGGGGATGGTGCTTCAGGCCGCCCGTGACCCAAGCCCCCAAAAGGCCGACGTCGCGCGCGTGGGCTTTACTGTGACCAAAAAAGTTGGCAACGCGGTCGTCCGGAATCGTATTAAACGCCGCCTTCGCGCTGTCGCACGGGAGATTATTCCAAATCACGCTGAGGCGGGATGGGATTTTGTTCTGATTGGCCGGGCCAAAACAACAGATCGGCAGTTTGATGAACTGAAGTCAGACCTGCGCACAGCAATTGGCAAGGTCGGCGCGGACACATCACATCGGCGGAGCAAATCATGATCGGAAAGATTCTCTCCGTGGCTCTCATCCTGCCAATACGGTTTTACCGCTATTTCATTTCGCCTATGTTGCCAACAAGCTGCCGCTATTCTCCCAGTTGCTCTTCCTACGCGATGGAAGCGTTGTTAGTGCATGGCCCCTTGACGGGTGGCTGGCTGACCCTGCGGCGACTGGCGCGGTGCCATCCGTTCGGCGGAGAGGGATACGATCCGGTACCACATAAACATGGAAAATGTCATCATGGCGCAACGGACCTCTCGGGTCGCGCCCGCATTGAATAAAACGTAAGGGCTGTAAAAATAATGTCGGATCAGAAAAACCTGGTCATTGCGATCGTTCTTTGTTTCCTGATTATTTTCGGGTTCCAATATTTCGTTGAAGGCCCGCAGATGGAGCAGGCCGAGCAGCAGCAAACTGAAACCTCAACGGCCAACGGCGATACCCCGTCCCAAATTCCGTCTGCTGCGGTTGATGGCGCAAGTGCGCCAAGCATACAAGGGGCTTCAGGTCAGAGCGGCATGACTCGGGCGCAAAGCCTTCAAAAAGCTGACCGGATTAAAATCAATACGCCCGCGCTTCATGGCTCCGTTTCCCTGACCGGTGCGCGCCTTGACGACCTTACTCTCATCGACTATCGCGAAACAGTTAGCCCGACGAGCCCTGAAATCAAGCTCTTGTCACCGGCCGGCAGCCCGCATCCTTATTATGCGGAGTTTGGTTGGAGCCCCGCGCCTGGCGCGAATATCAAGCTTCCCGGCGCACAAACGGTTTGGACAACGGAAAACACAGAACTTACCCCGGAAAGTCCATTAGCACTGACCTGGGATAATGGCGAAGGCATAGTATTTCACCGGACCATTTCGGTTGACAACAACTATATGTTCGCGATTGAACAGATGGTTGAGAATAATACCGGTGCGCCCGTCACGCTCTATCCCTATGGCCTGATTTCCCGTCATGGCACGCCCGAGACAACCAACTTCTATATTCTCCACGAAGGTCCAATCGGCGTTCTTAATGAAACGCTGGAAGAAATCGACTATGACGACCTTCAAGAAGGAAATAACGAAAGCTTTTCCTCCGTTGGCGGCTGGCTCGGAATTACCGATAAGTTCTGGCTGACAGCACTGGTTCCCAATCAGGAAACCAATATCAAGGCCCGCTTTTCCTATGCCGCGCAGGGCCAGAGATACCAGACGGACTTTCTAAATCAAGAAGGTATCAATGTCCCGAACGGCGAAACAGTCGGCCTGACCAATCATTTGTTCGCAGGTGCCAAGGTCGTTTCGGTTCTCGATACCTATGAGGAAGAATATAAGATCGACCGCTTCGATCTTGCGATCGACTGGGGCTGGTTCTACTTCCTGACCAAGCCGATATATTTTGCGCTTGAATTCCTCAATGGCTGGATTGGTAACCTCGGCCTCGCCATTATGGCTTTGACGGTCATCATCAAAATCATCCTGCTGCCGCTTGCCCACAAATCATATGTATCAATGAGCAAGATGAAACGCCTGCAGCCGGAGATGGTGAAGCTTCGCGAGAAATATGGCGAAGACAAACAAAAACTCAATCAGGAAATGATGGCGCTGTATAAGCGGGAAAAAGCAAACCCTGCCGCCGGGTGCTTGCCTATTGTGCTGCAGATCCCGATATTCTTTGCGCTCTATAAAGTGCTGTTCGTGACCCTGTTGATGCGGCATCAGCCTTTTTACGGCTATATCAAGGATCTGGCGGCACCAGATCCTACGACCATCTTCAACCTCTTTGGGTTGATCCCTTGGGATCCGCCGCAGTTCCTGATGATTGGTTTTCTCCCGCTCCTGATGGGTCTCAGCATGTTCTTACAACAGAGGCTTAACCCGCAACCAGCTGATCCGGTGCAGGCGAAGATCTTCTTGTTCATGCCGATCTTCTTCACCTATCTGTTGGCAAGTTTCCCCGCTGGCCTGGTGATTTACTGGACATGGAACAACATTCTCAGCATGGCTCAGCAGTGGTTCATCATGAAGCGGATGGGGGTCTCCGTTTCTGGCACAGGCGGAAAAAGCTGACGAACGGAGATGTCATGACCGATGCAACAGACCCCCGCGACGAGAATGAAGCAAGACGTATAGAAGCGGGGCGTTTGCTCTTTGCGAAGGAATGCCAGTTCGTCGCGGGCGCTGCGACGGAGGAAATGCTGCCGGAGCTGGACCTGACAGAGGTCGCCTTCGCTGGTCGGTCAAATGTCGGAAAATCCAGCCTGATTAACGCGCTGACTAACCGCAACACGCTTGCCCGGACGTCCAACACACCAGGGCGCACGCAGCAAATCAATTTCTTCAATTTAGGCGACCAGATTCATCTTGTCGATTTGCCGGGCCATGGTTATGCCAAGGCATCGAAACAAAAAATCAGTATTTGGACGGACCTTGTAAACAGTTATCTCAAGGGGCGTTCCACCTTGCGGCGGGGTCTCTTGCTGATTGATGCGCGCCATGGGCTGAAGGTGACCGATCGGGAGGTCATGGACATGCTAGACGTTGCCGCAGTCAGCTATCAGATCATTCTCACAAAGGTTGACAAGAGCAATCAAAGTGACGTGAAATCGATCACAAAAAAAATTGAGGCAGAGCTTGCCAAGCGGCCAGCTGCCCATCCGGAGATCATGCTCACAAGTTCTGTCAAAGGAACCGGGATAGAGACCCTCCGGGCGGAAATTGCTTCATTGGCAGAAGAGGCTGGATGATAGAAATGAGTGATAAACCCCTGTCAGTCGAGGAGCAACTTGCCAAGGCCCGGACACTGTCCGAAGCCCTGCCCTATATGCACCGGTTCAGCGGTCAGACTTTCGTTATCAAGTATGGTGGTCACGCCATGGGAGATGAGCAGCTTTCTCATTATTTTGCACGGGATGTCGCCCTGATGAAGCAGGTCGGCATTAACCCGGTGATCGTCCATGGCGGCGGCCCGCAAATCGGGAGCATGCTGGAACGGCTGAAAATCCAGAGTTCTTTCATTGACGGTCTTAGGGTCACCGACAAAGAAACAGTGGAAATCGCTGAAATGGTCCTGTCCGGATCATTGAACAAAAAGATTGTTACCTCAATTAACTCTGCTGGCGGTCTCGCTATCGGTCTTTCGGGCAAGGACGGTAACCTGATCGAGGCCCAGAAGCTGAACCGCACCAAGCGCGATCCGGACAGCAATATCGAACGGATACTTGATCTTGGTTTCGTCGGTGAGCCACGGCGTATAAACCCGGAAATTCTTGAAAGCTTTGAGGAAAACAACCTCATTCCAGTGATTGCCCCCATCGGGGTCGGATCAAACGGCCAGACCTATAATATCAATGCCGATACGGCCGCAGGCCATATCGCAGCCGCGATCGGTGCGACGAAGCTCATCATGATGACTGATGTTGAGGGGGTTCTGGACAAGAACAAAAAGCTGATCAATCGGTTAAGTCCGGATGAAGTGCGGAAGTTGCAGAAAGATGGCACCATCGTTGGCGGCATGATCCCGAAACTAGAAACCTGTCTTTTCGCGCTTGAAGAAGGAGTGGAGGCCGCAACTATACTTGATGGCCGTATCCCGCATGTCCTGCTGTTGGAAACCTTCACCGAGCATGGCGTCGGGACAATGATTACCGAAGCAACCACTTGAGCTACGCGCTACCCCTCATAGAAGGATAGTTGCCATTCCATTTCCTTATCCGTAAAGGGAAATTCAATTCCATTCCGGGCATTGACAATATCGCCGCGCGGTACATGCGCAATGGCCGTCTGGATTTTAAAGGCAAGGCGCATGGAAAGGCCCGCTTTCCAGCAAAGCGAGGTCACAACCTTGCCGTTGCGGGACGCCAGCATGGCGCTAACTTTCTTTGAACTATATTTACCAAGCAGGGAAAGAGACGCCACAACGAACTCCTGATCTTTGAGATCAACTGCGTCAGCAATGGCCTCTTCATCAAGCCGACTTTCCGCAAACATCTTTTCTGCACGGGTCTTTCCCCCGCCTTCGCCTGTAGGCATAAATTCACGGGTTTGCTCAATACGGTCCCTGACGATGCTTTTAAGTTCTTTCTCCGTAGCGGGAGGAAGGTTGTTCCGGTGGACCAGTTTTTCAACGAGGGAGGAGGCGACAAAACCAGATATTCGACGCATCGCCCGGAGCGATAGGTTTAGCCGCATAACCAGATGCTCGTGAAGCGGCTCGACGCTCTCCGCCTGATCCATGATCTGATCGAGAGTGTCTTCACGTATTTTCGCTGACGGATTAGCGAGCAGCGAGGAGATTGCAGGCACCTCTAGTTGCGCGACAACGGCATCAGAAACATCTTCACTGAGATCTGGTCTGCGGGCAACGGCAGGAAGCGCGCCTGCAGCGATTCCGCTCGCCATAATTTCCAAAAGGTCATTGTCGGAGAGTAAAGGGGAATATTCTAGGATCGGGCTAGCGACGATTTCTTCAACGTCTTTCGCGAGGTTCAGTATAATATTCTTTGGCGCCTCGACACTTTCCTTCAAGGTTTCCGAAATAATCACCCGAACAGCTGTTACCTGATCTTTGGCGAGAATTTCCAGAACCTCGATCGTTTTTTCAAGAATGATTGCCGTTTGTTCGCCCGAGAGATCCGGCAGGAGACGGCAGATTTTTCGCGCCAGATCCATCCGTACTTCTTCATCCTCATCCTGCGCAAGAATGAGGTTGGCTTTGACCGGCGTACATGGATTAAGGGCAAGGTTCTTTCGAACTTTGCCAGACGAATCATCTGTAAGGTAATAGAGGATTTCCGGCTCAGCATCTTCATATGCGGCAAGATCAGCCCGTACGGCAACATCCGTACTCAAGGCCCGGGCCTTATTGTCCTCATAGGAGGATCCGGTCTTTTTCAAATTCGATTGCCCACTCACACCAGTACCACTCGCCGGTTTACCAATAGTCGCTTCATAGACGGATACAATAGGGTTTTAAGCTTAATAGGCTCTTAAAAAGGGACCCTTTTTTTAAAAGCTACGCCTATTTTTCGCCCGCCTACAATTAGTTCTTGTCGTGACCATGGATGACGCGGCAAAGTCTGATCCATGACAGAAAATCCTCGCTGGAAAAGTTTTGACCATATCGATTGCTGGATATTCGATCTGGATAACACGCTCTATCCATCAAAATCGAACCTGTTCGCGAAAATTGATAAGAAAATGGGAGAGTTTATTTCAGATTTTCTTAAAGTGGATCTTATCGAGGCAAAGAATGTTCAGAAAAAGTATTTTCACGAACATGGGACAACCCTGAGTGGGCTGATGCAGAATTATGATATAAATCCTGCCGATTTCCTCGATTATGTGCATGATATCGATGTCTCTGATCTTTTAGCAGCACCGGAATTGAGCGATGCTCTGGAACAATTACCGGGTCGCAAAATTATCTTCACCAACGGATCGCACTATCACGCAACCAACGTATCAACCCAACTCGGGATCGATCATCATTTTGATCATATCTTCGATATCGTTGCCGCTGATTTCAAACCCAAACCGCATAAGCCTGTGTATGAGAAACTGGTACGGGAATTTGATATTAATCCCGAAAAAGCTGTTCTTTTCGAGGATATGGCCGTCAATCTGGCGCCCGCGCATGAAATGGGAATGACGACCGTCTGGATTCCAAATGAAGAACATTGGTCGAGTCATGGTGCCGAAGGACCGCATATTCATTATCAAACAGACGATCTCCCTCGATGGCTGAGCGACCTGCTAACGGATCGCCCACAAATTACATAAAACCTGCCGCGCAGATTGACATCTGCCGGTGGCGGGGTATGTTCTCGCGAACATAGATTTACCAGACTTCAGGGACAAACCACTATGACATTAGCCGAATTGCAGCCGGTTGTTGAGGCCGCTTGGGAAAGCCGGGACAATATTTCGACCACAACAACGGGCGAAGTCCGCGATGCCGTTGAGGCAACGTTGAATGCTCTCGACAGCGGAGAGCTCCGTGTCGCCGAAAAAGGAAGTGATGGCTGGGTTGTCAATCAATGGGCCAAGAAAGCGGTCCTGCTCTCCTTCCGCCTCAACGACATGGAAATGATTGCTGGTGGCCCAGGCAACAATTCAAACTGGTGGGACAAGGTGCCGAGCAAGTTTGAAGGTTGGGGAGAAAACCGCTTTCGCGAAGCCGGTTTCCGTGCCGTACCAAACTGTATCGTTCGCAGAAGCGCCTATATTGCCCCCGGCGCCATCCTGATGCCGAGCTTTGTCAATCTTGGTGCCTATGTCGATAGCGGCACGATGGTAGATACTTGGGTGACGGTCGGTTCCTGCGCCCAGATCGGCAAGAATGTACATCTGTCTGGCGGCGTCGGAATTGGCGGCGTACTTGAACCTTTGCAGGCTGATCCGGTTATCATCGAAGATAACTGCTTCATCGGCGCCCGCTCCGAGATTGTGGAGGGTGTTATTGTTGAGGAAGGCTCAGTCCTTTCCATGGGCGTCTTTATCAGCGCCTCCACCAAGATCATCAACCGCGATACCGGCGAGATCCATATCGGTCGCGTACCTGCCTATTCCGTCGTTGTCCCGGGCAGCCTTCCCGGCAAACCGCTTCCGGATGGAACCCCGGGTCCGAGCCTCTATTGCGCCGTCATCGTCAAGACAGTGGACGCGCAGACCCGCTCCAAAACATCGATCAATGATTTGTTGAGAGACTGATAAAACCAACCGGCGGAGATATATCTCCGCCGGTTCTCTTATCGGCGCAAATTTTCGCGATAGATCATATAAAGTCCACTGCCGGCAATTATAACAACGCCGATCCAAACGTTAAGCGCCGGAAAATCAGCAAAAACGAAATATCCCAGTAAAACCGCCCAAAGAAGCGCCGTATATTCAAATGGTGTAATCACGCCAACCTCACCAATGGCGAATGACCTTACAAGACAGATATTCCCCGCGAGCGACAACAACGCCATCAACACCACAAGGCCCAGATCGTCCATCGGCATAGGCTGCCAGGCGAAAATTGACGCAATTCCGGAAGCAACCAAAAGACCGAGATTGCTATAGAAAATAATCGTGAACGTCGTCTCGGTACGGCTCAAAACCCGCCCGGTCAGCATGACGCCGCAATAACAGAGACTCGCGGCGAGCACCATAAAGGCCTCCGGCTTCAGCAGACCGGACGTGGGTTGCAGGACGAACAAGACACCCGCGAAACCAACGAAGATCGCGCTCCAGCGGTGGATACCGACCTTTTCTTTGAACAGCGGCACCGAAAGCGCCGTCATTACAAATGGCGAAATAAAGAAGATGACCGTCGCATCGGCAAGCGGAAGTTCTTTCAATGACTGAAAAAACAGAAGTGGCGCGAAGATGCCAAAAGCAATCCGAAGGGCATGGCCACGGATTTGCCGAGTTTTAATCATATGGGATTCCCCGCGCGCGGCTGCCCAAATCAGCAGAAGCGGCAAAAGAATAGCGCCGCGGATCGCCAGCATTTGAACGACTGAATAGTTCGCCTCAACCAAAAGCTTCGCGACCGCATCCATAGACGTCATAAAAAGCATACCAACGACGATGAATATAATTCCGCGGATATTTCCCGATTCTGTAAGTGAGGTGAGAGACATAGTACGACTTTCTTATTTAAGCGGAGCAGTCTTATCCTGTGCCCGTAGAAACTGCAATGACAGTGATAGAATTATTTACTACATCCACCTTCCCCATTGACCGAACGGCCCACCGAACGGTAAAGGTCATTCATGGATAAGAACTTGCAAATATCGGAAGTCATCGCCCTTACTCAGGCGTTGTTGCGATGCCCGAGTGTTACACCGGAAGATGCCGGCGCCCTTGACGTGCTTCAGAAGAGTCTGGAAGAAATTGGCTTTGTCTGCCACCGGCTCACCTTTGGCGAAGAGGGCACACCAGATGTGGAAAACCTTTACGCACGTTTTGGCACAGAAGCACCGAATTTGTGTTTTGCCGGTCATACGGACGTCGTGCCCATTGGCAATGCAGAAGCCTGGAGTGTCGATCCCTTCAATGGCACTATTAAGGACGGAGTGATTATTGGCCGTGGCGCTGCCGACATGAAAGCAGCGGTTGCGGCCTTCGCCACAGCCTCAAACCGGCTAATCAATGAAACCGGTGGTAAGTTTGCAGGTTCCCTAAGCCTTTTGATTACCGGCGATGAAGAAGGCCCCGCCATCAACGGCACCCGCAAAGTCCTCGACTGGATGGTTGAAAATGGCGAAAAGATAGACCATTGCATCGTTGGCGAACCAACAAATCCCCATGAGCTTGGGGATATGGTCAAGATCGGCAGGCGCGGCTCCTTCACCGGCTATCTCAATGTAATCGGAACGGAAGGGCATATTGCCTATCCTCACCTTGCCGATAATCCCGTGCCACATCTCGCGGCAATGGTCGTGGCCCTAGACGAGTTGGTTCTTGATAACGGGACGGAGCATTTTCAGCCAAGCAATCTGGAATTCACAACGGTTGATGTCGGTAACCCGGCGACAAATGTCATCCCTAAGTCGGCACACGGTACGTTCAACATCCGGTTCAATACACATCATAGTCTCGACTCACTTGAACAAACAATTATTAAGGTGCTTGATCGCGTCGCCAAGGAGCGTCACTGCCAATATGAGCTCGATATCCGAAAAAACTCGTCACCCTTCCTCACACCGGAAGGGGAATTCAGTGCGCTTATTGTTGAGGCAATCGAAAAACGTCTAGGCCGAAAGCCCGAGCTTTCAACCACCGGCGGCACGTCAGATGCCCGCTTTATCAAGGATCACTGCCCTGTTGTGGAATTCGGCCTGATCAGCCAGACCATGCATAAAATAGACGAACGGGCCGATGTGGCAGATGTCGAGGCACTGACCGATATCTATGCGGATATTCTAAGAAGTTATTTTGCGAAAGACAGATGACCAGTATTCGGGAAATCGTCAATTCACTTTTTGGCGTCTATCTTCTCGCGCGGCGGGATCCCCACGCACTCGCCTATTTCAATATGTCGATGGAAGGATTTTATCGCTCATTCCTGGCGATGATCCTCGCGTTACCTCTGTTCGCAATTGAAAATTCGATCGACTACCGGAAAGTTCCAACAGATACGTCGATTGTTCCGTTCTTGCTCTACCTCTGCCTCGCCTTACTGATTAGTTGGGGCGCATATCTGGCAATTGTCGCCGTGCTCGCGCGCTATATGGGCTTCTCGGATCGCTATAGCATTTTTGTCGTCGTATACAATTGGATGCAATTCGGGATCATCCTTGTCTGGTTCCCAATCTCCATTATCGCAACGGGGATATTTCCAGAAAATATTGCCGCTACGATGACTCTGCTTTTCATTGCTGCGACATATGCCCTTCTCTGGTACATGTTGAAAGTTACACTCAACCTGACAGGAATGACAGCGGTCGGCTTGGCTTTTTTAGAGTTTTTGATCGTGATATTGGTGCAGTCAATTTTTCTAGAGTGGATTTTTACCGTGCCGGCCTAATCATAGTCTACCTGCGTCAAATATAGGCCGTAAGGCGGCGCATTTGGACCTGCGCGCTGACGGTCTTTTGCCTCCAGCGCATCCGTCAAATCTTCCTTTGTCCATTGATCTGTCCCAATAAGGGAGAGGCTACCGACCATTGATCGGACCTGATTATGCAGGAAGGAAATAGCCGAGGCCCGGATTTGTATTTCCTCTCCTTTACGACACACGGAAAGCTTTTCAAGTGTCCGGACTGGCGAACTCGCCTGACAGGCGGCGGCGCGAAAACTGGTAAAATCATGACGGCCGATCAAAATCTGTGCCGCTTCATTCATCGCATCTGCATCAAGCTCTCGTTTAACAAGCCACGCAAGACCAGCATCCACGGTCAAGGGGGCTCGACGATTGATGATCCTGTAAAGATAATGCCGCTTCTTCGCAGAAAAGCGCGCGCTGAAGTCTTCGTTTACTTCTTCGCAGTCGAGAACCGCAATCGGCGCCGGCTTCAGATGCTGGTTCAGCGCGTTCATGACGACCTGTGGTTCTCTGTTCCTGGCAAGTTCAAAATTCGCGACCTGCCCGAGAGCATGAACCCCGGCGTCCGTACGACCCGCGCCCTGAATACGCACATCTTCCCCGCAAAAATCGAATATGGCCTCCTCAATATGCTGCTGAACAGAGGGGCCATTATTCTGACGCTGCCAGCCCACGAGATCGCGCCCATCATATTCAATTTTTATGCGATAACAGGGCATCAGCCCAACACCTCGCCTTTTGCGATAGGTCGACCATTGAGGAAGGCCGCGGCATTCATTGCGCTTTTACCGGCGGGTTGCAGGGTGATGAGCCTCAATGCTCCCTCTCCGCAAGCAATTGTCAACTGATCATCCAGCGCTTCGCCGGGTGCGCCGTCTCCGTCTACCGGCATCGCTGACAACAGCTTGATCCGCTGCCCTTGATATTCAAAATACGCGCCCGGTGCCGGGTTCAGGCCGCGAATATGACGATCAAGTTCGATGGCGCTACGGCCCCAGTCGATCTCGGCCTCGGATTTTGAAATTTTCTCGGCGTAAGTAATGCCGTCGGCCGCCTGCGGCGTTGCAACAACATCCGGACTTCCAAGCTTCCCCAAGGTCCCAAGCATCAAAGTCCCCCCAACATCGGCAAGCGCATCATGAAGAACGCCCGCCGTCGTCTCAGCTGTGATTGGCACCCGTGCTTCGCTCAAAACCGGGCCTGTGTCCAACCCTGCCTCCATTTGCATAACAGCAATACCGGTTTCTTCATCCCCCGCCATGATCGCCCGCTGGATCGGGGCGGCCCCGCGCCAGCGCGGAAGCAAAGACGCATGCAAATTAAGGCATCCGTACTTCGGTGCATCAAGAATTGCCTGAGGCAGAATGAGCCCATAGGCAACGACAATGGCAGCGTCGAGATTTAGCTCTGCAAACTCTGCCTGAACTTCCGGTGATTTTAGGGAGGCTGGCGTGCGGACCGGTAAACCCTCTGCCTCCGCCAGCTGATGGACGGCAGATGGCATCAGTTTCTTTCCCCGGCCCGCCCGGCGCGGGGGCTGAGAATAAACGCACACCACCTCATGCGGTGAGCCAATCAACGCTCTCAGGATATGGGCGGAGAACTCCGGCGTTCCCATAAAGGCAAGTCGCAATCCCGCCATAATGGCTCCTTTAGCTCGCCAGTTTTTTCAGTTTAAGCAATTTTCTCAAGATCATGTTGCGTTTGAGGGCAGAAATATGATCGAGGAACAGGATTCCATCCAAATGATCCATTTCATGCTGAACACAGGTAGCCAGCAAACCTTCCGCCCGCAATGTCTGTTGCTTTCCATCTACATCCAGATAGCTGATCTCTACTTCGGCGGGGCGTACCACATCGGCATAGTGCTCCGGCACGGACAGGCAGCCTTCTTCGTAGGTGACATCATGATCCGAAACCCAGGTGATTTCCGGATTGATCAGCGCGATCGGTTGCGGGTCCTCATTCTCGTTTCCTTTGCCGACTACATCCATAACCAGCAGGCGCTTTTGCACACCAACCTGTATTGCCGCCAAGCCAATTCCGGGCGCGGCATACATGGTATCGAACATATCATCGACCAGCTTGCGAATTTCCGCATCCACCTTTTCCACTGGTTGGGAGATAGTTTTCAAAAGCGGGTCCGGCGCTGTATATATGGGCAAAAGGGCCATGGTGTTCCGTTGTTGTTCGCGTTACGATATATCCAAAGTGTAGGTATTATGCCTGTTTGCGTTCGTCAAGGCCATTGACGGCCAGAATATAGTGCGTTTGGGAGAGTTATTAATGGAAATTGCCCTGATTGCGGTCATTGCGTTTCTGGCGGTTATCACGCTGGTTCTGTTCTTCAAGATGTCGAAGGCGGCAAAACTTGCGGAAACAGCCTCCACAAATAGCGAGAATTTGACCCGCCTGACCGAGAGCCTGATTAACCAGCAGGCTCAGCTCGAAGGGCAACTCAAGCAAATTTCAACGGACAGCGCCCAAAGTCGTCAGGAGATCAACCAAACCCTGAGCGAGCGCCTGGATACTGTTTCCAAACGTTTAGGAGACAGCCTTACCCAGTCAGCGGAGAAAACCGGCCAAAGCCTGACCGAACTACAGACCCGGCTCGCAGTGATCGACAAGGCGCAGAACAACCTGACGGAGCTTTCCAACCAAGTTGTCGGGCTACAGGATATTCTCGCGAATAAGCAGGCACGTGGCGCCTTCGGTGAAATTCAGCTTAATGATCTGGTGAAATCGGCTCTACCGCCGTCGGCCTATGAATTTCAGGTAACGCTTAGCAATCAGAAGCGTGCGGACTGCCTGATCAAACTTCCCAACCCTCCTGGCTCAATCGTCGTGGACGCGAAATTCCCACTAGAGAGCTATCACATGCTGAGGCAGGCCGAAACCGACAGTGATAAAGTTCTGGCATCGCGCGCCTTTACTGGCGCCATGCAGAAGCATATCGCAGATATCAGCGAGAAGTATATTCTGGAAGGAGAGACCGCCGAATCGGCGCTTCTTTTCCTGCCGTCCGAAGCTGTCTATGCGGAGCTTCATGCCAATTTCCCTGCGATACTGGAAAGATCCTACAAAGCAAGGGTCTGGATTGTCTCCCCGACAACTCTGATGGCGACCCTCAATACCGTACGTGCGGTGCTGAAGGATAGCCAGATGCGGGCACAGGCGGGGGTGATCCAGAAGGAAGTCGGGGTTTTGTTAAAGGATGTTTTGCGGCTTGATGCCCGAGTTGAGAATCTCGGAAAACATTTTTTGCAGGCCAGTAAGGATATTGAACTTATCGAAACTTCAAGCCGGAAAATCAGCAGCCGCGCGGAAAAAATTGAAGAGCTGCAACTGGGGGAGGAAGAAAGTGATCTTCTGGCCGGGCCGCCAGATCAGCCGCATCTGATGGAAGAGCGGGATTAACCCATCGAACGTCGAGATTTCAGCGCCGCCGACAAGGTTCCATCGTCAAGATAGTCAAGTTCCCCTCCAACGGGAACACCATGCGCAAGCCGCGTGACCTGAACGCCGAAATCGGAAAGACGGTCAGATAGAAAGTGAGAAGTTGTCTGGCCATCGACTGTCGCGTTGAGGGCAAGAATAACCTCAGTGATTCCCCCTTCCCCGACGCGGTGGATCAGGGGCTCCATATTAAGTTCATCCGGGCCAATCCCGTCGAGAGCGGATAGCGTGCCACCCAACACATGATAGCGCCCGCGAAACGCCTCTGAACGTTCCAGCGCCCAAAGGTCAGACACATCTTCCACCACACAAAGAAGGCTTTGATCCCGCTTAACATCCCGGCAGATATCGCAAGGATCAGTCACATCCAGAGTTCCAGCATTGACTGCAGACTTTTACATTATCTGCGGCGGCCTGCATGGCGGCGGATAATGGCGTCAATAAGCTCTCTCGCCGGCTAATAAGATAGAGCGTCGCCCGGCGCGCAGAGCGGGGACCCAGTCCCGGAAGCTTGGAGAGAAGCTGTATCAGATGTTCAATTTCGGACTGGCTCATAAGCGTATTTTACCGCCGCCCTAAAAGGGCATCTGCATACCGGGTGGCAGTTCCAATCCGCCGGTCATTTCCTTCATTTTCTCTGCAGAATAAGCCTCTACTTTGCCGCGCGCGTCCGCATGTGCGGCAATTATCAGATCTTCCATGACTTCCTTGTCTTCAGGATCGACAAGAGAAGAATCTACCTCAAGCTTGCGCATCTCGCCCTTGCAATTAAGTGTCACCTTGACCATGCCAGCTCCAGACTGGCCCATAACCTCATGATGTTCCAGTTCAGCCTGCATTTCGGCCATTTTACTTTGCATCTCTTTGGCCTGTTTCATCAGGTTGCCAAGGTTCTTCATTCGAATGTATCTCCGTCATCAATTTCGTCTTCACCGGATATGTCATCGGGAAGCATTATGTCAAGGGAGGGACCGAGGTGCCGGATCTCCCGGATTGTTGCATTGGGGAAAAGAGATTTGATATTTTGCACCATGGGATGGGCCTCCATCGCTTCAATCTCGGCCGCTTTATCGCTTTGGCGTTTCTCTGCGACGGTTGCAGTCCCTTCCGCTTGGGCGGTCATTCGCACGTCCCATTGATCGCCGGTAATTTCACGCAGACGCCTACCAAGCCGAGCGGCGAGGTCCGCTGCAGCGCCCGCTGCCGGGCTGAATTCTATCATTCCATGTTCAAACGCCACAGGTCGGACGAAGTTAAGAACCTCTCCTTTGAGCTTGATATCCTGACGATCGGTCAAGAGGTTGACCACATCCTCCATGGATTGAAGCGGTTGTTTTTCAGGCACCAACTCCACCTTAACCGGCTCACGTTCCGGCAGATCGTCATTGCGCGCAACCAGCGACAAATGCCCGCGTGGATCGATTCCCTGCTGCGGGGCCGGAGAGGCTGAAATCGCGACTGCGGCAGCGCGCCCTCCTGAGTGACCCATCGCCGGGCCGCCTTGCGGCGCAGATACCGGGCGGCTTCCATCATTTGTTGCGGAGGCTACACTGCCTTCTTTTGGGTTATCCGCAATCTGCCGCGCAAGGTCGTTCGGTGTTGGCAGTTCGCTTACATAGGCAAGTCGGACCAGAACCATCTCCGCTGCAGCGAGCGGCATCGGTGCATGGCTGACTTCGTCCAGACCTTTCAACAGCATTTGCCACGTGCGGGCGAGCACGGGCATTGAAAGCTTCTTTGCCAGTTCCTCGCCCCGCGTAATTTCGCCGCCTGCCATGGCAATATTATTGGCGGCCTCTGGCGTGACTTTAAGGGACGTCAACCAATACGTTAGTTCCAGCAAATCCTGAATAATAACCACTGGATCGGCGCCGCTGTCATATTGGTTTCGCAGGAGCGCGAGCGCGTCCTTGATATTCCCTTCCATCAAGAGACCTAGCAGATCAAGGATACGGGTCCGGTCCGCTAGGCCAAGCATATCACGTACTTGCAGCGCCGTTACTGTTCCGTCCCCATGCGCTATCGCTTGGTCAAGTAGCGACAGGCCGTCGCGCACCGACCCTTCAGCCGCGCGAGCGATCAGAGCAAGGGCATCCCCCTCAATTTCGGCCTGTTCCTTTTGGGCGATCGTCGCAAAATAAGCGGCAAGCGCATCCCCGTCGACCCGCTTCAGATCGAACCGCTGGCAACGGGACAGGACGGTAACCGGGATTTTTCGAGATCTCTGTTGTCGCGAAAATGAATTTTACATGCTCGGGCGGCTCCTCCAGCGTTTTCAGTAACGCATTGAAAGCGTTCTTGGAGAGCATATGCACTTCGTCGATGATGTAGATCTTAAACCGCGCGGCAACAGGCAGATACCGCACACCGTCAATCAATTCGCGGATATCATCCACACCGGTTCGGCTTGCCGCGTCCATTTCCAGAACATCCTGATGGCGATCCTCGGCAATGGCAACGCAGTTCTGGCACACTCCACAAGGGGTGACAGTTGCCCCCCGTTCCCGTCCGGCCCTGTACAGTTAAGGCCCCGGGCGATAATGCGCGCTGTTGTCGTCTTGCCTATCCCGCGTGTTCCCGTCAGAATAAATGCATGGGCAAGACGTCCCGCTTCCAACGCATTGGAGAGCGTTTTCACCATCGCCTCATGGCCGATCAGCTCGTCGAAGGTCGACGGTCGATATTTACGGGCCAGCACTCGATAGGGGCTATTGGATTGATCACTTGTCATGGCGCAATCATAGCAGAGAACTTCAGCTAAATACCAGTCAAAGGAACAGGATTTGTTCGCTTGCATGCAACAATGACATGGGAAAGTAGAAGACTGACAACGACCCGCACCGAAACTCGTTACGGCTGCTTCCTTCCGGATCTGACCGGGTTCGCGAGGAGCACGCCCATCGCCAGCCTTCCACCGCCTATATCATGCAGTTAACGAAGAGAAGCAAGCCCTTTTTTCCTGTTTTTTGATCCCGATCTAGAACAATCATTCAAAATATAGCGTCTTGGCGATTGCAGGAACGGATAAGTTGTGACAATCTGCCGCCCATGAAAAAACCGATTGTCTTTGCTGGCGGTGACTTCGACCGCGCGTCCCATCTGCGGACAGATCCAAATTGGATAGAACAAAAATTAAAAGATCCGAGTAGCCGGTTCCTTCCGATGCATCAGTTGAAGGCCTTGATCAGCCTGAAGGAAGGTGCGCGCATCGACTGGCGTGGATATCTGGAAGTACAGGAATTTGTTACCGCGGATGCCGCATTGATATTTTTAGGCACCGCGGAAGACATCTGTCATTTCGCAGTAGATGTGTCGGAAATTGAAAACCCCAAAAGACCGCCGAGCGAAGATTGGGGGAAATTTATTGATGTCCGTTCAGTCGCGCCGCAACTGAGTTCCGGTGAAGCCGGCGCACTGGCGCAGGCCCGCTCGATGATCGACTGGCATAATCGGCATGGTTTCTGCGCTGTTTGCGGTGCCCCCACTTATTCTCAGGAGGCCGGGTATTCGCGAAAATGTGAAGATACCACCTGCAAAGCGACGCATTTTCCGCGCACTGACCCGGTCGCAATCATGATGGTGACCCGTGGTGATAAATGCCTTCTTGGTCAGGGCATAAACTTTCCGGGTGATTTCTATTCCTGCCTCGCGGGCTTTATCGAACCGGGCGAAACGATCGAACAAGGCGTTATGCGCGAGGTGATGGAAGAATCGGCCATTAAAGTCGACAACGTCCGTTATCACCAATCACAACCCTGGCCGTTCCCCTCTTCCCTCATGATCGGCTGCTTTGCCGAAGCACTCACTGAGGAAATCACCGTGGACAAGACAGAACTCAACGACGCCAGATGGTTCAGCCGTGAAGAGGTTCGCATGATGCTGGAGCAGAGCACCAAACCGACTGGTTTACGGATAGGCGGGCCCATTGCCCTCGCCCATCAACTCGCGAAAGCCTGGATTGAGGGAAGCGAGCCCACAGCCTAACGCGAGACCGGCGAGAGCGTGAGTGGGTCGGTAATTTTGATCAGTCCTCGGAACGGCAAGATCAGCACCGCCACCATAATCAGCTTGGCCGCATAATCGCCCAGCGCCCAGGTATGCCAGGGAAGCCCTGTGCCTGCGAAGGCAAGCACGAAAAAGATCACTGTATCAACAAAAGACGCGATGACAGAAGATGCCACCGGCGCTTTCCACCAAGACTGACGCCGCAGCTTGTCAAAAATGGTAACGTCCAGCATTTGAGCGATGAAAAACGCTGAGCCGGACGCGATTGCGATGCGCGGATTTGCCAGAAGCAGCGACATGACAACGGCCACAATAAAGCCGACGAAAACGACATCACGCGCAAGCCGCACACCAAGCGTCCGGTTAGTAATGTCTGTCACCAGAAATGCAATCGGGTAAGACAGCGCCCCCCAGGTAAACCAATCATTCACCGGCATCTCAACGAGTATATTGGAGGCCGTGACAACGACAGCCATCGCGACAACACCAGCAAGCAGGAATAGTTTCTGCGCGCGACTGAGTTTTACCACGTCATGGATATAATCTTTGAGCATTTTCAATCTCGATTACAATGCACAGGCTTTCCGCCTGTAAGAGTATTAAATTTCCGACAGCTTATATTCAATCGACCCCAATGAGGCAACCGGTTTTACGTCCCGTATTGCCGACGATAGGCATTCATTGGATAAACACCGAGAATCTTCAGTTTAGCAGAGAAGAACTGCAATTCCTCAATCGCCCGAGCAACCCGTGCTTCATCGGGGTGGCCTTCGATATCGATATAGAACTGCGCCGCCTCAAAACTTGCGTCCGTAATATAGCTTTCAAGCTTTGTCACATTGATGCCGTTAGTCGCAAATCCACCCAGCGCCTTATAAAGTGCCGCCGGCTGGCTCCGTACTTGAAAGACGAAACTCATCATACAACTGCCATCTTTCGGATCGGGGTCCTGCCGCTGTCGTGACATGATAATGAACCGCGTCGTATTACCAATACGATCCTCAACCCGGTCACGCAAAACGTCCAGGCCATAGATTTCTCCCGCAAGGCTGGAAGCAATGGACGCCTGGGTCTTGTCGCCAAGCTCAGCGATCATTTTCGCAGAGCCTGCTGTATCCGCATGAATAATGGGCTCAATTCCAAGATCGCGGGTCAAACCACGACATTGGGAGAGCGCCTGCTCATGACTATGAACGGCCTTAATATCTGATAAGGTCGATCCCGGCACTCCGAGAAGCTGGTGCATAACCGGTTGGAAATGCTCCCCGATGATATAAAGCCCGGAATCGGGCAGTAGATGATGTATGTCCGCAACCCGACCACCGAGCGAATTTTCAACTGGGATCATGGCGAGCGCCGCGTCCCCATTGCGCACCATTGCCAATGCATCGGCAAAGGTATCGCAGGCAATCGCTTCCATATCCGGATAAACGTTGCTGCAGGATAAATGGCCATAAGCCCCCGGCACGCCCTGAAAGGCAATGCGGTTGTCGGGATCAATGTCTGACATTTCTAACTTCTCAATTTCTCAGGAACGAAACATGCGGCGGATACGCGCCAAATCCTCGGGAGTATCAACACCAAGCGGCACTGTGTCAACGACCGCCGCGTCGATACGCATCCCATTTTCAAGCGCTCGCAACTGCTCAAGCCGCTCTCGCTGTTCCAACGGGGCAGGCGAAAGCGTAACGAACCGCGCCAGCGCCCCCCGCCGGTAGGCATAGAGTCCGATATGATGATAATGCGGCCCGCTTCCCCAAGGTGATTTCAAACGACTGAACCAAAGAGCCCGACCGACACTCTCTCCTTCTGCCAGCGAGACAACCGCCTTGACGGCATTTTCATCTTCCAGCTCTTCCTCATCCTTGATTTCGGCAACTAGCGTTGCGATATCGACTGCGACATTTTGTAGCGGTTGAAACACGGCAGCGATCGCTGAAGGCTCAAGAGCGGGCAAGTCACCTTGCAGATTGATAATCGCGTCATAGGCTCCGTCAGGATCGAACGCCTCCACCGCCTCAAACACCCGATCCGAGCCTGACGGGTGATCGGCCCGCGTCATCAAGGCGGTTCCGCCTGCCGTGCGAATGGCCTCTGCAATCTCCTCTTCTGCGCAGGCGACAAGGACAGGGCCGATATCTGCTTCTTCCGCCCGACGCATGACCTGGACTATCATCGGCATGCCGTCAATATCGGCAAGCGGTTTTCCCGGAAGCCTGCTTGATGCCATACGGGCCGGTATGACAATGAGGGGATTTTTGGGCAAAGAGTCCATGATTATGATCCAAAACGTCTATTTTAATTAACATTGGCATATATACGTCTTGCACTCGGCATGAGAAAGCAGTTAATTTCCCCTCGCTTTTTTTTATCGCGGCTGGTAAATGTACCCGCAGGTTTGATAGCTGAGGTCAGCAATGAATACTTTCGAGTTTAATAAAATTGCCGCTGCCGTTCTGGCTGGCGTATTAATAATAATGGTCATCAATGAAATTGCCACGCTCGCAATTCACCCGACTTATCCGGAGGAACCTGCGTACGCAATTGATACAGGCGCGGTTGCATCCTCTGAAGTGGCCTCGAATGATGAAGTTGCTGGTCCGTCGCTCGGCGTACTGCTTGCCTCCGCAGATGTTGCCAAGGGCGAGAAAATATTCAAGAAATGCGGCGCATGCCACACGGTAGAAGAAGGCGGCCCAAACAAGATTGGTCCTAACCTCCACGGCATCCTTAACCGCGACAAAGGCACCCACAGCGGGTTCAGTTACTCCAGCGCCCTTATCGAAAAAGGCGGCGCGTGGGGATATGAAGATCTGGACCTCTTCCTGACAAAACCAAGCACCTACATCAAAGGCACCAAGATGTCCTTTGCCGGTGTGAAAAAGCCTGAACAGCGAGCAGATCTTATCGCCTATCTCAGAACTCTTGGTAAGAGCGACGTTCCTCTTCCACCCGCTGAATAATTGAGCTTGCGGGCATCGTGAACAAAGAATGCCCGCAAGAGTTTATTGCCCTCGCTCACCGGATGGCGGATGTCGCCGGTGAGGTTATCCGCAAATATTTCCGGCAAAAAATAGATATTATCGGCAAGGATGATAACAGTCCCGTCACCATTGCTGATCGTGATGCAGAGGCTGCCATGCGGACTCTTATTGACGCCGAATTCCCGTCACATGGTATCATCGGCGAAGAACATGGCAGTGTGCGGACAGATGCGGAATATATCTGGGTTCTCGACCCGATCGACGGCACGCTTTCCTTTATTTCCGGCAGTCCGACCTTCGGTAGCCTGATCGCGCTCACTCGCAACGGTGTGCCTATTATGGGCATTCTCGATCAACCCATATCTGGTGAAAGATGGGTTGGAGCGAATGACCGAACGACACTAAACGGCGCGATCATTACAACCCGCGCCTGCCCCGACCTCTCCAATGCGACCTTGTTCGCCTATGGTACCGAGTTGATGGAGGGGGAACACGGTCCCGCCTTTTGCCGTTTGCACGACGCGGTAAAACGTAAGCGATTTGGCTATGATTGCTACGCCTATGCTTTGCTGGCGCTTGGCTTCGTCGATATTGTCGCGGATTGCGACATGAAGCCCTATGACTATGCTGCCCTTGTCCCGATTGTCGAAAACGCTGGCGGGAAAATCACCGATTGGAAGGGCAACCCAATGACCCTCGCCAATCCGGGGTTCGTTTTGGCGTCTGGTGATCTCTCGTCACATCATCAAGCGCTTGAAATATTGGCGTAATTAAGGCGAGGCATCGGTCGCCTTTTCTACTTGATGTTATGAGGCAAACTCCCCATCTTGAATTAAAAGTTTTAGACATGCGCCGTCAAGTGAGGATATTTATGGGATTATTAAAATCAACCACCACCGCACTTCTCTTGCTGCTATTCGCCTTTCCGTCGGCCGCAGAAGACATTAAAACAATCAAAAGTCACGGGTTATCTCTGGCTGGTCCGTTAAAATACGGTCCCGATTTCAAGCATCTCGACTATGTCAACCCTGACGCCCCGAAAGGCGGCAACCTCAAACTCTCGGCGGTTGGTGGCTTCGATAATCTCAATCCGTTTATTTCCAAGGGACAGGCCGCAAACGGCCTGAACCTGACGTTCGAGACTTTGCTGACACAATCCTATGACGATCCAAGTGCGGAATATGGCCTTGTCGCCGAAAGTGTGGAAGTCGCGGAAGATCTTTCTTTTGCAATTTTTAATATGCATCCGGAAGCAAGATTCCATGATGGTTCGCCAATGACGGCGGATGACGTGATCTTCAGCCTGCAAGCAGTCAAGGAAAAGGGAACGCCCCTGTTCCGCTATTATTATGCAGATGTCGAATCGGCTGAGAAACTGAGCGATCACCGCATCAAATTTCATTTCTCCGGCCCTCCCAACCGGGAACTACCGCAAATTGTTGGCCAACTCCTGCCAATTCTTCCTAAGAAATATTTCGAATCCCATAATTTTGATGAGACAACTCTCACGCCGATCCTCGGCTCCGGCCCTTATCGCGTGAAGGATTTTGAAGCAAATCGCTTTATTACCTTTGAACGTGTGCCAGATTACTGGGGCGCAGATCTTCCGATTAATGTCGGGCGTAATAATTATGATACGATCCGCTATGATTTCTACCGGGACACGGCTGTCCTGCTGGAAGCGTTCAAGGCCGGGGAATATGATTACCGGTCGGAAAACAGTGCGAAGAACTGGGCCACCGGTTATGATTTTCCAGCTGTAAAGGCGGGTCTTGTCATTCTGGAGGAAGTTCCGAACGAACGCTCCGCCGGAATGCAGGGATATGCGTTCAACCTCCGGCGAGAGAAGTTCCAAGACCCGGCCTTGCGAGAGGCGCTTACTTATGCCTTCGATTTTGAATGGCTGAACAAGAATATCTTCTATGACCAATACAGCCGGACAAACAGCTTTTTCGAAAATTCCGTCATGGCCGCGACAGGCGAACCGACTAAAGAGGAACTCGCCATTCTGGAGCCCTATCGCGATCAATTGCCCCCTCGCGTATTTGGTCCCGCCTATAAAGCGCCGGTAACAGACGGTTCCGGGCAGGATCGGACCCCGCTTCGCACAGCAAAAAATATCCTGAAGGAAGCGGGTTACAAAGTTGAAGGCGGGAAGCTGATCGATCCAACAACAGGCAAGCCGTTGACCATCGAGTTTCTGATGTATGATCCCAACAGCCTCAGGATTACAGGCCCTCTGATCAAAAACCTGAAGAAGCTGGGCATCGATGCCTCTTCTCGCGTTGTTGACTCCGCGCAATTTACGGAACGGCTTCGCAACTACGAATTTGATGTCACCACCGCAGGTTTCGGACAATCCATCAGCCCTGGTAATGAGCAGCGAGAGTTTTGGGGCAGCGCTGCAGGTAAGCGCCCGGGAAGCCGGAATGTCATAGGAATTAACGATCCGGTAGTCGATGCGTTGATTGAAAACCTGATCGCGGCACCAACTTATGACGAATTGATCCCGGCCGTTCGCGCGCTTGATCGTGTTCTGACATGGAGTTTTTATGTTATCCCACAATTCCATGCCGCCTATGATCGCATCGCCTATTGGAACAAGTTCGGTCATACCGACATCAATCCGGGCCAAGGGCCGGATATACTGAGCTGGTGGATCGATCCGGAGAAAGAGCGGCAATTGGAAGAAGGGCTGAAGAACATACGTCAGAAACAATAATGCCATCCGCCAAACGGGAGACTTGAGATTAAAAAGCCACTTATATTGCTTTTCGCTGTCCTTCTGGGCTTTGGCTCAAATGCTGCTGCCGAGTCCCGTACAAGCTACGGATTTTCAACATTCGGCAATCTGAAATACGGTCCTGACTTTCCGCATTTTGATTATGTCAATCCTGAGGCTCCCAAGGGGGCAGGATCAAGCTCCGTGATCTGGACAGCTTCGATACGGTCAACCCATTCCTTCTTAAAGGAAAACCCGCGCTGATCAATGGCGACAAGGGAGGCGACCTCTATTTCAACTTTACACAGTTGATGACACCATCTTATGACGAGCCGGACGCGGTATACGGACTGTTGGCAAAAAGCATCGCGATGGATGAGACTCGTCAATGGGTAGAGTTCATCCTCCGCCCTGAGGCGCGCTTTCATAACGACACTCCCATCACTGCCGAAGATGTGGTGTTCACCTTCAATACTCTAAAAGAAAAAGGCCACCCAAGATACGGCATTCGTTACCGGGATATTGTCGCGGCAAAGGTTTTGGGTCCGCATAAAATCCGTTTTGAGTTTCAGAAAGGGGCGCTGACCAGGGACCTACCCTATCAGGTGGCAACCATGCCGATCCTGTCCAAAGCATCATTTGAGAACCGTGATTTTGCCGTCACAACAATGACGCCCCTTTTGGGGTCCGGCCCCTATAAGCTGGCGAAGGTGAGTCCCGGCCGCACTCTTATCTATGAAAGGGTGAAGGATCATTGGGCTGAAAACCTCCCGGTTCATAAGGGGCGGTTCAATTTTGATGTAATCCAGGTCGATTATTACCGGGACCGGACCATCGCATTGGAAGCGTTTTTCGCAGGTGAGTATGATTTCCGCGAAGAATTTACTTCCCGCTCATGGGCGACCGAATATGACACCAAACCAGCGGTCGAAAAGGGCTTTATCAAGCGCGACGTTTTGGAAGATGCCACGCTCACCGGGATGCAGGCGTTCTTCCTGAACAGCCGCCGTGCACCCTTCGATAATATCAAAGTGCGTGAGGCGTTCGGCCTGCTATTTGATTATGAATGGACTAATAAGAACCTTTTCTATGGCGCATATGATCGGCTAGGATCGGTTTTTGAAAACTCCGACATGAAGGCGATGGGACTTCCCTCCCCGGCAGAGCTTGAACTCTTGACCCCCTATAAGGACATCCTGCCGGAGGAAGTCTTCACGAAAGAATTTAAACCGCCCATAACAGACGGCTCGGGCAACATCCGCAAACAGATTAGCGCCGCTATAATGCTTTTCAAATCGGCTGGATGGACCATTCAAGACAAAAAGCTTGTAAATATAGCAGGGCAGCAAATGCAGGTCGGCTTCCTCCTTTATGAACAATCCTTCACCCGCATCATCAATCCCTATGTCGCCAATTTACGCCGTGTGGGGATTGACGCATCCGTCCGTGTGATCGACAGCGCCAGCTGGCAAAATCGGGTCCGGGAATTTGATTTCGATATCGTCGTCCGGCGTTTTCCGCAACCGCAAGTGCCGGGCGTGGAGCAGCGCGACTGGTGGGGATCGGCGTCCGCGGACGTCACCGGCGGGCTCAATATTGCAGGTGTTAAAAATCCTGCCGTTGATGCGATTATTGAAAAAATCATCGAAGCACAAACCAGCGGTGAAGTGATCACAGCCACGCGGGCACTTGATCGGGTGCTGATGTGGAATTATTATTTTATTCCGCAATGGCATAAGAACAGCCACTTTATCGCCTATTGGGACAAATTCGGCCGGCCAGAGTCGAAAAAGCCGGGTTTTGACCGTGCGGTTCTGCAAAGCTGGTGGTATGATCAGGCCAAAGCCGAAGAGCTTGCCGCCCGACAGGGTCAGTAAAGTTTAACCTGCGGACAGAGGAGTAGTCGTTGTTTGCCTATATTTTGAGACGTATCCTTCTCATGATACCGACATTATTTGGCATCATGGTTCTCAATTTTGTGGTTATCCAGTTCGCTCCCGGCGGGCCGATCGAACAAATCATCGCAGAAATTCAAGGAACGGCCGTTGGCGCCACGGCGCGCATCGGCGGCAGCGGCACAGGCGATACGGGCGGTGGCGGCAGTGCGTCCGCTGGCTTGGGATCAGAGAGCAGCTATCGCGGTGCGCAAGGGCTAGATCCGGAGTTTATCAAGGAGTTGGAGGTTCAGTTCGGCTTCGACAAACCCGCTTATGAGCGGTTCTTCTTAATGATGAAGAATTACCTGATGTTCGATTTCGGCACGAGCTATTTCCGCGATGAAACTGTCGTTAATCTGGTGATTGAAAAACTCCCCGTATCCATCTCTATCGGACTCTGGACAACACTTCTGGTTTATCTGATCTCTATTCCGCTTGGAATTGCGAAAGCGGTCCGTGATGGCACAAAATTCGACATCTGGACGAGCAGCCTGGTGATTGTCGGCAATGCGATCCCGAGTTTTCTGTTTGCCGTCGCGCTGATCGTCCTTTTCGCGGGTGGCTCCTATTTCAACTGGTTCCCGTTACGAGGCCTAACATCTGATAATTGGGAACAGCTCAGTACATTCGGCAAGATAACGGACTATCTCTGGCATATCGCTCTGCCGGTGACGGCATTGGTGATCGGCGGTTTTGCAGCCCTGACCCAGCTTACCAAAAACTCATTTCTCGACCAGATCGGCCAGCAATATGTGCTTACTGCCCGTGCGAAGGGTTTGAGTGAACGTCGCGTGCTCTACGGGCATGTTTTCCGCAACGCCATGCTGATCGTGATTGCGGGGTTCCCAAGCGCCTTTATTGGCATCCTCTTTACCGGATCTTTATTGATTGAGGTGATTTTCAGTCTCGACGGGCTTGGCCTACTCGGGTTCGAGGCGGCAATCAACCGCGACTATCCAGTGATATTTGCAACGGTCTATGTGTTCGCACTTCTCGGCCTGATCATGAATCTAGTGGGCGATTTGACCTACACCCTCGTCGACCCCCGAATTGATTTCGAAGCTAGGGAGGCATAGACCATGACCCTCTCCGCCATCAATCGGCGCCGTCTGAATAACTTTAAGGCCAATCGTCGCGGCTATTGGTCGATGATCTTTTTCGTTTTGCTGTTTGTGATTTCTTTATTCGCGGAACTGATTGCAAATGACAAACCTCTCGTTGTTTCCTACCAAGACCAGCTATATTTCCCCTTTCTCATCGCCTATCCGGAAACAGCGTTTGGTGGCGACTTTGAAACAGAAGCGGATTATCGCGACCCTTTCGTCGCCGATCTCATCAATGAAGATGGATGGCAAATCTGGCCGTTGATCCGATATAGCTACACAACGATCAATTACGATCTAACGTCCCCTGCCCCCTCACCCCCGGATGCGGAGAACTGGCTCGGAACCGATGATCAGGGCCGCGATGTGCTTGCGCGGGTGATTTATGGCTATCGTATTTCTGTTGCCTTTGGCGTGATCCTCACGATTTTCAGTTCAATCATCGGCGTTACTGCCGGGGCCGTGCAGGGATATTTCGGCGGATGGACGGACCTGATATTCCAGCGACTGCTGGAGATATGGGGTGGTATGCCGAGTCTCTATATCCTTATAATTCTCGCCGCTCTGATAGAACCAAGCTTCCTGATCCTGCTTGCGCTACTGCTTCTGTTCAGCTGGCCCAGCCTTGTTGGTGTGGTACGGGCGGAATTCCTGCGCTCTCGCAATTTCGACTATGTCCGGGCGGCACGGGCGCTTGGCGTGCGTGACAGGGTGATCATGTTCAAACATCTGTTGCCGAACTCCATGGTATCGGCGCTCACCTTCCTGCCCTTCATCCTGACGGGTTCCATTGTCAGCCTGACCTCTCTCGATTTTCTTGGCCTAGGCCTGCCGCCGGGCTCCCCTTCCCTCGGTGAACTACTAGCTCAGGGCAAAGCCAATCTACAGGCACCCTGGCTCGGCATTACGGCATTCCTGACCCTGTCAATCATGTTGACCCTTGCCTTCTTTATGCAGGAAGGCATTCGCGATGCCTTTGATCCAAGAAAGACGTTTCAGTAATGGTACTTGTTGAAATTAACGATCTATGGGTCACTTTCAAATCTGACGGCAAGGATGTGCCGGCTGTAAAAGGCGTCTCCTTCAATATCGAAAAAGGGGAGACCCTCGCCCTTGTTGGAGAAAGCGGCTCGGGCAAGTCGGTCACCGCACTCAGCATCCTGCAACTTCTGCCCTATCCCCTCGCCAAGCACCCGAAGGGGTCCATCAAGATAAACGGGGAGGAAGTTGTCGGACGACCGCAGAAAGAGATGCGAAATTTCCGGGGAAATCATGTTTCCATGATTTTTCAGGAGCCAATGACCTCCCTCAATCCGCTGCATACGATAGAAAAACAAATTAACGAGACCCTTCTCGTCCATAAGGGGATGAGCCAGAAGGAAGCCGCCGTGCGCGTGCGGGAACTTCTGGAGATGGTCGGATTGGACGCCATAGACGAACGGCTCAATGCTTATCCCCATCAGCTTTCTGGTGGTCAGCGCCAGCGCGTGATGATTGCCATGGCGCTCGCCAATGAGCCAGACTTGTTGATCGCAGACGAGCCGACCACCGCCCTCGACGTGACAATCCAAGCGCAAATACTTGAGCTCCTGATGGATTTGCAAAAAAGGCTTGGCATGGCGATTTTGCTGATCACCCATGATCTCGGCATTGTCCGGAAGATGGCAAAAGACGTGTGTGTCATGACACAGGGCGAAATTGTCGAAGCCAATAACGCGAAGGAATTATTCTCCCGTCCGCGTCATGAATATACGCAAATGCTGCTGGAGGCGGAGCCCAAGGGCCTTCCCCTTCGCAAGAATGACGCTTTGCCCGACGTGATGTCCTGCAAAAACCTAAAAGTCTATTTTCCGATCAAAAAAGGTCTGCTCAAGCGAGTTGCAGATTATGTCCGCGCAGTTGATAATATTTCTGTCAATGTAAAACAGGGACATACGGTTGGTATTGTCGGGGAAAGCGGTTCAGGCAAGTCGACATTGGGCCTTGCCATGCTTCGACTCATTTCTTCGGAAGGTGAAATTAAGTTCAATGGACAATCAATCGAGGACGCAAGCTGGAAGGATCTCCGACCGTTGCGTGCGGAAATGCAGATTGTTTTTCAGGATCCCTACTCAAGCCTTAGCCCTCGGCTTTCGGTCGGGCAGATAATTGAGGAGGGCGTGATTGTCCATGAAGGGCATGGCAACCGGCTGGAACGGCGAGATAGAATATCCGAGGTTTTGAAAGAAGTCGGCATTCCGCCAGATGCGCAGGATCGCTACCCCCATGAATTTTCGGGTGGACAGCGTCAACGGATCGCCATCGCCCGCGCGCTTATCCTCAAGCCAAAGTTTATCGTTCTGGACGAGCCGACCTCAGCGCTGGATATGTCCGTCCAGGCGCAAATTGTCGATCTGTTGCGGGACCTGCAGAATCGCCATAACCTGACCTATCTGTTCATCAGCCACGACCTTAAAGTCGTCCGCGCCATCGCCGATAGCGTCCTTGTGATGCGTGGTGGTAAAATTGTTGAACAGGGTCCTGCGGCACAAATCTTTGACAATCCTGAAACAGACTATACAAAGGCCTTGATGAAGGCGGCGTTTGATTTGGAAACGGCCTCCGCCGGTGTAGTTAACAGTTAAGGTGTCGATACAAGATACCGGAGAAGAAATATGGCCCTATTGTTTAAAAGTAATATTGATCGTGCAGACTGGTGGCGGCGTGAACTCGGTAAATATATCCCGGATCTAGACGTTCGTATCTGGCCAGATATCGGCAATCCGGATGAAATCAAATACGCACTTTGCTGGAAAATGCCCCACGGGGAATTGGCAAAATTGAAAAATTTACAAGCAGTGTATTCCCTTGGCGCCGGTGTCGATCATTTGCTGGCTGATCCTGATTTTCCGCGCCATCTGCCCTTTTCTCGGACTGTTGATCCAAACCTGACCGGCCGGATGACCGAGTATGTTGTCCAACATGTTCTTAATCACCACCGCTTCTGCCACGCTTATGACGCGCAGCAGCGTGACCATGTCTGGAAAGAACATTTTGCACCGTTCGCCAGTGATCGGAAAGTTGGTATACTCGGGATGGGAGAGCTTGGTGGCGGCGCGGCAGAAGCGCTCAGCTTCCTAAAATTTGATGTCGCAGGCTGGAGTCGGTCAGAAAAGAAACTAGACGGAGTAGAGAGCTTCTTTGGTGACGACCAACTCGATGCCTTCCTTGCCCGTACAGAGATTCTGGTCTGTCTACTTCCTCTAACACCACAGACCAAAGACATCCTGAATGCCGACCTGTTTGCTAAACTGCCGAAGGGTGCAGGCATTATCAATGCGGGGCGCGGCCCTCATCTCTTGGAAGAAGACCTGATTCCAGCACTCGATAGCGGTCAGCTCTCTGCCGCAACCCTTGATGTGTTTCACGTGGAACCTATGGCGGAGGATCACCCTTTCTGGGATCATCCGAAAATCCGCATCACGCCGCATGTCGCGAGTATTTCAGACCCGGCAAGCGTCGCGAAGCTGGTTGCCGAAAATATCATCCGCACGGATAAAGGCGAAGATCTGCTCCATGCCGTGGACGTTGAAAAAGGATACTAAGAAATGACTGATCAAGGTCGGAGATAAGGAATGAGCATTGAATTTCTTCTCACGACCCTGATCGTTACCATCGCGCCAGGAACCGGCGTTCTTTACACCTTGGCAGTCGGCCTGACAGATGGCGCCAAGGCAGGTATCGCGGCAGCGTTTGGCTGCACCCTCGGTATTTTACCCAGTATCTTGGCCTGCATGTTTGGTGTTGCAGCACTCCTCCATACGAGTGCGCTGGCCTTTCAAATTCTGAAATACGCCGGTGTTGCATACCTGCTCTATCTCGCCTGGCAAACCATAAAGAATTCCGAAAGTCTGGACGTGACGATTAAAGAGAAAAACGCCGATTATTGGCGGATTGCCCGCAAAGGCACACTGATTAATATCCTGAATCCAAAGCTGACGATTTTCTTTCTCGCCTTCCTGCCTCAGTTTATCCCGGCATCAGCCAGCAATCCAAGTTTGATCATCGCCGTGCATGGCGCAGTATTCATGGTCATTACTTTTGTAGTATTTGTGCTTTACGGCCTTTTCGCGTCGAAAATACGTCGCTATTTACAGAGTACGCCCAAGGTCGTTCGCGGGATACAGTACGGCATTGCAGCAACATTTGCGGGACTCGGGTTGAAGCTGGCACTTACCGATCGATAAAACTCACGACTTACCGTAGCGTTCCTTGATCAGAGCGAACAGCGCGCGCATAGCAAAAGCCTCCCCGCCGACAGGGCGACCGGGACGGCTTCTTACATTATAAGCCATAACATCGAAATGAACCCAGCTCTTGGCTTTCTCAACAAACTCTTTGAGGAAAAGTCCTGCGGTAATCGCACCCCCGTACCCGCCAGCGCCTGCATTATTCATATCTGCAAACTTGCTGTCGATCAAATGCCGATAGTCATCCCATAGTGGCAGCCGCCAGACCGGATCTTTTTCCTTTTCGCTATGGTTGGCTATATCCGCAAAAAGCGCATCGTCATCCGTGAAAGTCGCGGCAATTTCAGTTCCAACTGCAACTCTTGCAGCCCCCGTCAGCGTCGCCATATCGATCAGGAGATCGGGTTCCTCTTCATCGGCGGCGGCAAGTGCATCGGCGAGTATAAGCCGTCCTTCCGCATCCGTGTTACCAATTTCTACGGTTTTACCCTTTCGGCTGATCAGGATATCGCCGGGGTGGAAAGCATTTCCGGAAATGGAGTTTTCAACTGCTGGAATTATTACGCGCAACCGTATGGGCAGGTTTGCGTCCATAATCATATGCGCAAGACCCAGCACTGTTGCCGCGCCACCCATATCCTTCTTCATCATCAGCATACCGGCCGCTGATTTGATATCGAGACCGCCGGTGTCAAAACAAACACCCTTACCAACCAAGGTTACTTTCGGCGCATCTTTATCGCCCCAGTTTATGTCAATCAGGCGCGGTGCGTCCGCCGCCGCGCGCCCAACGGCATGAACCATGGGAAAATGATAGGTGAGCAAATCTTCACCGACGATATTTTCTTGTTCAGCCTCAAACTCTCCGGCGACTTGTGATGCCGCGGCCTCAAGCGCGGAGGGACCGAGATCTCCGGCGGGTAGGTTGACCAGATCACGCACCAGAGTAACGGCCTTGACCGTACGCGCGACCATGTCTTTATCCGCCCCATCCGGCAGCATCAGCGTCGCATATTTCTTATCGTCTTTTTTATACCGGTCGAACGAATAGGTGCCGAGAGACCAGCCGATGGCAACGTCCGTCGCTTCTTTGTCTGTAAATTCTGCTGTGACGGCATAGGTTCCCTTCGGGAGCGTTGACGGCAAATCCGCGAGTGACCAGATATTCCAGTCGCCATCTTTTACATAGATAACCGCCTCGATATCGCCTGCGGCCCCTGGCAACAGCAGCGTCTTACCTCCAACGGCCTCATAATCTTGAGAGTCAATCCAACCTTTATGAAAGTCAGATTGCGCCGTAAGCCATTCAGCGAAATTTTCTTTCTCGACAATGATTATCGGCTTGGGGTCGGAATTGGACGTTGCGGCGACAAATGGTATCACAATGCTCTCCTGATGATTTTAGGCGACCTTATCAAAGCCGTATTCGGGCGACAACATCTATCGCGTCGCGCCAGTCAAAGAGCATACAAAAGACCCCCGCGTCATCCTAGTCAGTAATAATACCTATTTCCTTATAATAGCGTTCTGCTCCGGGATGTAGCGGTGTTGAAACTCCCTTAAGGGCCGTATCGAGATGTATCAGCAAACCCTTCGCATGTCCGCGGTCAAGAAGATGTCGGTTTTTCGAATGCCAAAGTGCACGAGAAATTTCATAGACCAGGTCTTCCGATACATTCTCATTCACGATCCATTGGGTGCTGACGGCAAGGGTTGGTACGCTCTCAATATCCCGATACGTACCGGCTGGAATCTGGGAAACCGAGTAATAACCATGATCGGCGACAAACTTATCCGCAATTTCCCCATTGATGGGCAATAATTCAATTTTTTCAACATCGGCAAGCTCCGACACCGCCGTAACCGGATACCCGGCGACCAGAAAAAACGCGTCCAACTTATCCGTTTTCATCAGGGTGACGGATTTATCCGGATTGGCAGAAACAGCATCAATATCTTTTACCGAAAGACCATACGCCTTCAAAATTTCCTTGGCATTTTCACGGGTTCCCGAGCCCGGCACGTCAATCGACACACGTTTTCCTTTTAAGTCCTTCACGCTTTTTATGTCAGCGCCGCGACGGACAACAAGGTGAACATCCTCGGGATACAGATTAGCAATCACCCGAAGAGAGGTGACAGGTTCTTTCTCACTATAAACACCAGTGCCATTATATGCGGCGGCAACTGTATCCGACTGGGCAAGTGCAGTATCAAAATAGCCTCTTGTGACACCATAAATATTGTCCACGGACCCATGAGTCGTCTGTGCCGTTGCAATCAGGCCCGGAACGCCACAGGAACCTCCGTCTTCACACCCCCGGCTTCCCGGCGGGTTGGAGATAACTGAAGCCAGTAGTGTTCCAATGGGGTAATATGTTCCGGCAGTGGACCCCGTCCCAATGCGCAGGAAGTAGACATTCTGGGCAAGGGCACTTCCAACATAAAGCATCATCAGCGTCAAACTGAACCCTATCACGGTCGCGCGTTTTATAGACTTTACGTTTATAATGATCCCATCCTCCTGACATTCCGATATCACCACCCTATTATTAATAATAGGGTGGTGTCGGGCAGAACAAAGTAAGATTTATCAAAATGTGTGACTAATTTCGCCGTGGGCCCGACAGGCATCGACTTCCGAACGTTTCCGGGTATCGCTCACCTTCGCGGACACCTCCCGTATATCAAAGGCCAGCCCCGCAGTTTGGTGAAGTTCCCCGCAGGCCTTGTGAATTGCATAAGGAATTTGTGACAATAACTCACGGTCGTTGTCTTTAAGCAATGCATTCTCCTTAACGATAGAATTCATAATATCTCCCAATGCCTGACACAAAGAGATGACATGCACATGATCAGTTCCCTCAACACTGTCTATCAGCGCACTATTTCTCTGCTGCATGACACTAATCACGTCCTTGCGGTCTCCAAAGCTATCGGACGAACCGGAGAGCAAAATAACGGCGGAGGAAAGACGCATCAATTGTTCTGAATAAGTTGAAATCTTGCGTTCTCTCACGACCTTCATCGCGCGTTTAATCGCTTCCGGTGTAGCGGCAAGCTCGGGTCGGTTCTCAACTTTCGCCTGTAGCGAATTCGGGACAATCATTGTTGGAACGTTCGATCTGCTTCTCAAGACATTGCGCCGATCTGGACCGAAGTAATCCGCCGTCACAACAAAGGGTTTGCGCGTCTCAACCAACCGCTTTAATCGCGAGAATATCTGCGTGCGGGACATTGGCCGGGTTATCAGGTCATCCGCGCCAGCATTAATTATCTCGCCAACCATGTTGGATTCCGAATTCCACAAAAACAGAATGACATTGATAAAAGGATCAAGTCCCATTTTGTGATTACGGATTTCCCGAATGACTTGGTGTATGCCCGCACCAGCATCGGCTGTGTCCGCGAGGATGAGGTCATATTCCTCACGTTCCGCCAGCGCTGTAAATTGATAAAGGTCGGAGCAGGCTATAACCTCACCAAATCCGAGGTTAAGAAGGGCGCTTCTTGTGTTTTGGCGCAATGATGGTTCCGGATCGAAAAGAAGCGCTGTTGCCGCCTTAAAACGGGGATCCAACATCAGGGAAGTATATCGTTAAACCCGGGAATAAGTTCCTGAAGTTTTTCCTGTATCTTTTTTGGGTCTTCAGAAAACTGCAACCCAATTTTATTGCCACGCCGCCACACCAAATCGCAGCGAATGGCCCCCAGTTGTGACGCCTGCAAAAGAAGGTTGTTCTTTTCGAAGAATAGACCGTCGACATCAATTCTCGCACCGTTAGCCGATATGTCCTTGATGATGCCGCTAACTTCGCGCTCTTCTTCATGAAGGCAAGCGTGCCCTCGCTCCGCGCGGATGGTCGCGGGCCATGTTACATCTGCACGCCGGAAACGGCGATCCGCTGCAGTGCCCGATTTCTTATGATCACACTCCACCTCAAGAGATCTCAACATTTTCTTGATGTCTTTGGCAATGATCATCTTGCTTCTCTGTAACCTGCTGGCTGAATTCTGTGCTGGAACTACCCTGCTCCTTGAACCAAGGTCCAGTTAATCAAGAAATTGTTAATACTTCGCAAACTATTAGATAGAATCTTACCAATCACTGCATTTGGCCTGAGTGGCCGCATATGATTCCTGCGTATCGATAACGTCGTTCGCTTCCATTCGTACTACATTGAATTCATCAATGAGAGGGTCCAACTCAAGCAGTAACCGGTTCGCAATCGATTTCCCGGCTGTTTTCGGGCTCTTTGTATAGAAGGGGCGGATGCTCGCCGCGCGCTCCGTCAGTTCACGTTTTATTTTCGGCACATAATCGGCAATGACCCGTTCGTTGATACGGACGTGCTCAAGTTCATGCGCCATGATGGCCTTATAGGCACAGGTTCCCTTTTTATACTTTCGATCAATATAGATACTGGTTTTCTGAGCTCCGAATTTAAGCGATACACGATCAAGGCGTAAACAATATTTACCGGATTTCACACGTTTGTACTTCGTCGCTGCGCCGAGTCTGGGCGTGATAAAAGAGTAAGTCAGACCAAGTAAACTGGCATGGCGCGTGGACTTCGCATACCCGCTTTTCTTGGCTACCATCTCTATTTGATTAGAAGATTTTCCATGATCAAGAGCGGGCTTCGTATTAACAATCTCAATTGCTATCTGGGGCTCCTCCCAACTGGCGAGGCATTCTTTATCCGTGTTTGCCCAAGCCACATTGTTAACCGCGAGAATTATCGGAATGGCGGTTAAGAGCGAGCATAAAGTTGAGCGAAAAAATCGGATTAGATTTTTCAAGCGTCCTCCTCCTTTAAAATGCCTCTAACCAAACATCGCATTGATTTCGTCCTGATCCAGTGTGCCTTCATCCTCCATGCCGTCTTCGGATGGACCTTGCGTATTCACATTGCAAATATGACCGTTGATGATTGCGCCCGCCTGTTCGATAAGTTCTCGGATAACGGCGCACTGCCGCTCTGCCATCCCCCTCGTTGCAACGTCTTCCATATTGTCCACTAAACTTAAGTTAGTCTGCATTTCCTGGATTTCTTCATCTAACCTCATTGTGATTGCTGCAAATGGTGCTTTATATTCCGTTGGGGAAAACGCATAAGCCTCGATCGCCAACTCTTTGTCAGCTATCCCGCTGAAACGAAAATGATCTTCATACGTAACGGGCAGCCAATCTATCAAGTCATCCAACATGTCCGGCATATCAATCACCAATTCGGCCAGCATCAAGGCTTCATTAAAATGATTGAGATAATCCGTCGCCAATAAGGTGACATCATTTACGTTTGTATTGCGGGCGCGGGCGCGATACGCCGCACTGGGCGCTTGTCTCAATACTCATACTAAGTCGCGTTTCACCTTCTCCATTGATACTAATGTCGGGATCAAATGATGAACTAAACAGTAATTTAATTAAGGAAGTGTTTGCATAAGCAAACCCGCAAGTTTCCGCACATCACGTTCAAATAGCGATATTAATCGAGGAGCGCGGTCTCCGCGGCATGAGTCGCGCCTTGATCATCCGCCGGAAAATCATGGATAAACAGGGCAGCGGAAAGAAGCAGAATCAACATGAAGACAGCGGATGAGAGCAGAAAATTTGAATAACAGATCTTAACGGAAAGCGCCTTGTTCATATCCCTAAACATCATCCCCATGTCACCCCCTTTTTGCCGCGTTCCGGAGGAACGCCCTGTTGAAGGAAAAGTATAAGGATTTGATCCGTCCATAACCAGCGCTTTAGTTGCTGTTAGTTTATTTTATGCACTTTTTAAGACGCATATTAATAAGTGTTCAACATCGTATTAATTCGACCACAAGATATAGTCGATCCTCTACCGTTTAGACCCAATGCCGCTAAGCCTTTAAATTGCCGAAAGCACAAATCCCATCATTGCGGGGCGAATCGACGGGCAAGCGAACGCACCAACTCAACAAAAAGAGCTGTATGAAGTCTTCCTAAGTAATTCTTGAAGTTTCCTGCTAGATGATTTCGTGAAACCTTTTAAGCAGATCTATCAAAGTCTGATGATCTTTCGTCCCCAGACCAGAAATCACTTTTGCTTCAATTTCCCGCACTTTACTCTCGAGTTCAGCCAATTCCCGCTCCCCCTTCTTCGTCAGACGAACAGCATAGGCCCTCTTGTCCCCCTTGACAGGCGCGCGCAGGATCAGCCCTTCGTCCTCGAATTTATTGAGAATGGGAACAAGAGACGAGCGATCAAGGCCCGCGGCTTCCGCGATTGCGCTCTGAGTGCGGCCGGGGTTTTCATTGATGATCGCCATGACAGAGTATTGTCCCGTCATTAACTTTTTACCGGCGACCGTTGCGAACGTACTCTGTGCCCGCAAGATAGCCTTACGCATATGAAAGCCGACGACCTCATCGAGTGCCGTCGTACGAATTGCATCCAAAACTTTCTTGCTGTTTTTGGCTTTATCATGAGCCATTGCGCTGTCTCAGGCCCCTTCTACATACTTGAGCAAACAACCAGTCTGCCTAATAGCTTCTTATAGCCATAGAAGCCCGTGTAGCACAAGAGAACGCGACGTTATTCCAGTGTCTGGTAGAAGTGGTTGAGTCCGGCTTCCGCGCATTCCATGTCCTGTGCAGGCGTTCCTGAACTGAGGCCAATCCCACCGACTACTTCATCATTTACAAAAACCGGCAAGCCGCCACCAACAGAGGAAATACGCCCCCCTACTTCCGTATGAATGCCGAATGCCAGGCTGCCCGGCACGTTTACCGCGTTATAGTCGTGGGTTGCCTTGCGGGCAGCCGCCGCGGTAAAGGCTTTGTCGGCGGAGATCGTAATGCTTGTCACCTTTCCTCCATCCATGCGTTCAAATGCGATCAAATTACCGCTTTCATCCACTATGGAAATACACATCGGCACACCAATCTCTGTGGCCTTTTCCCGCGCACCCTGAATAAGGATAAGTGCTTCCGCGTGGGACAATCGCTTTACTGTGAGCATGCCGCCCTCCTGTTGATATTGTTTCGTCAATTACTAGCGTGCCTTTGCCTCGATACGTCGGGCATGAAGAATCGGTTCGGTATAACCGCTCGGCTGCGTCCGGCCCTTAAAAACAAGGTCACAGGCCGCCTTGAACGCAATCGAAGTATCAAAATTTCCTGCCATTAGTTTGTAAAGCGGATCGCCCGCGTTTTGTTCATCGACAATCGCCGCCATCCGCTTCAGGGTCTCGGTGACTTGGTCCTCAGAACAGATACCATGATGCAGCCAATTCGCAATATGTTGGCTGGAGATACGCAAAGTTGCCCGGTCTTCCATCAGACCAACATTATTAATATCCGGCACTTTCGAACAACCGACGCCCTGATCGATCCAGCGCACCACATAACCGAGAATTCCTTGCACATTGTTGTCCAGTTCCGCCTGAATTTCCTTTTCTGACAGGTTTTCGCCCTTTAACAACGGCGGCGTCAGAATACTGTTGAGGCTCGCCCGCCCGCGCGACGCTATTTCTTTCTGGCGATCCTTCACCGATACTTCATGATAATGCATCGCGTGCAAGGTTGCCGCCGTTGGAGAAGGGACCCAGGCACAATTGGCACCCGCCAAAGGATGGCCGATTTTTGCAGTCATCATCTTCGCCATTTCATCCGGCATTGCCCACATTCCCTTACCAATTTGGGCATGTCCGGGAAGGCCTGTTTCCAAGCCGATATCAACGTTCCAGTCTTCATAGGCCGCAATCCAGGGCTCGCCCTTCGCGGCGTCTTTCCGCATGAAGGGGCCAGCTTCCATGCTGGTATGGATTTCATCGCCCGTGCGATCAAGGAAGCCCGTATTGATGAAGAATATTCTTTCTGATACAGCCCGGATGCACTCTTTCAGATTGACGGTTGTGCGCCGCTCCTCATCCATGACTCCGACTTTCAAAGTGTTTCGGGGAAGGCCGAAGCCCTCTTCGATCGCCGAGAAGAGATCATTCGTGAAGGCCACTTCTTCCGGTCCGTGCATTTTCGGCTTCACAATATAAAGACTGCCCGCGCGACTGTTGGAATGTTTCCCTGTTTTTTTAAGATCATGAAGCGCCCCTGCTGTGGTCATAACCCCGTCGAGAATCCCCTCCGGAATTTCATTCCCGTCGGCGTCAAGCACTGCATTTATCGTCATCAAATGACCCACATTGCGGACCAACAGCAAGCTACGTCCATGCAGGGTTATTTCCGATCCTGTTGGGTCAAGATAAGTTCTGTCGGGATTCAGCGTCCGGGCCACTGTCTTTCCGCCTTTATCAAAACGATCCTCAAGATCACCTTTCATCAGGCCAAGCCAGTTTCGATAAACGAGGGCCTTATCTTCCGCATCCACCGCCGCGATTGAATCTTCGCAGTCCTGAATGGTGGAGAGAGCCGATTCCATTAAAATATCCTTCACACCTGCCGGATGGTCTTTCCCGACAGGATGCGATGGATCGATCTGCACATCCAGATGAAGGCCGTTTTTCATGAACAGAATAGATGATGGTATATCTTCACCGATATAACCGACAAACTGCCTAGGGTTAGATAGAGCTGTGGATGAACCATCCGCAAGCTCCACCTCCAGCTTTTTGCCGCCACCTCCATCCTTTAGCAGATAGGCGCGTGCATCCTTATGGCTTCCCCTGGCAAGCGGTGCCGCGCGATCAAGAACGCTGAAGCCATATTCGATGACCTTCAAACCGCGGGTCGGGTTATACCCACTACCTTTCTCACAGCCATTCGTCTCGGGCAGTATATCTGTGCCATAAAGCGCGTCGTAAAGGCTTCCCCAGCGAGCATTCGCTGCGTTGAGGGCATAGCGGGCATTCATGACCGGCACGACAAGCTGCGGACCGGCAACATCCGAAATTTCCGGATCAATGTTCGCAGTCGTCACCTTAAAATCAGGACCTTCGGGCACCAGATACCCGATTTCCTCAAGAAAGGATTTATACGCTGCGGCATCACGGGGGTTTCCCTTTGCGGCAAGATGCCAAGCATCAATTTTGGCTTGTAACTCTTCACGTTTTTCCAGCAACTGCTTGTTTCGAGGCCCAAAACTCGCAACAAGATTGGCAAGTAGGTTCCAAACTGTGTCTGCAGTTACATCAAGGCCCGGCAGAATCTCCTTCTCGACGAGATCCACAATTTCCGGTGCCACCTGAAGCCCTGCTTTTACTATATGCTTTGTCATCTGCTTATTCTCATCCTCATTCATAAGAGAAATCGACGTCCGATAAAATCGGTCGCCAGCGAATTTCAGCATGACATTGACAGGTCCGACAAAGAGAATACACTAAAATGGAATTATTTTCACATTATGGAATTCACTGAAATGACGATGACGGATTCGATCAGCACAAAGCCCGTCCGAACAGGACAAGTACAATCGCTGACGCGTGCTCTTTCCATTCTGAATATAATCGCCAGGAATCCACCGGGCCTGTCACTCACCGGCATTGCCAAGTCCCTCTCCCTTGCCCCATCGACCACCCACCGCCTGCTCACCACCCTGCAGGAAGAACGCTATGTACAATATGATCGGGATACGAGCCGATGGCAGATTGCCATGCAGGCTTTCGTCACGGGAAACGGCTTTCTCGTTTCTCGCGATCTCGCTACTGTCGCGCGACCCTATATGCGGCGCCTGATGGAACTCAGCGGTGAAACAGTAAATCTTGCGATCGCCGATAGCGACAAGGTCATCTATCTGGCGCAGGTCGAAAGCAGGGAAATGATGCGAGTCTTTTCCAAGCCCGGAAACAGCGTGCCCATGCATTGCTCTGGCGTTGGCAAAGCCATCCTGATGGCCATGAGCAAAAGGGATGTGACGCGGATCATTGAAAATCAGGGCCTGGTTAAGCTGACGGACAGAACAATTACAGAACCGGCAAAGTTACATGAAGAGCTTGCTGCATCGCGCGCCCGTGGCTTTGCCCTAGATGAAGAAGAACATGCCATAGGCCTTCGCTGCGCTGCTGCCCTCATTTATGATGAACATACAGAGCCGCTGGCTGGCCTTTCCATCTCCGGCCCGACGGCCCGCATATCGAAAGAACGGCTGCTGGAACTTGGTCAAGTAACCGTGGAGATAGCGAGCGAAGTAACCGCAGCGCTTGGCGGGCGGAAGCCCGATTAGATACCGTAAAATTGCTCCTCATTCGTCTCGAAATCCCGGCTGTATATGAGGTTACCCGCGATATAAGTCGCCTTCGCGGCCCGATCATCCCCCACTGTCATCAGGGCAAATATCTGCTCTTCCAGACTGTCGGCATAAGCCAAACGATGAGCAATTAGAGGCGTCGCCTTTAAATCCAAAATGGTGAGGTCCGCTTCATATCCGGGTTCAATACTTCCAAGGGTTTCGTCCAGATAGAGGGAGGCAGCCGCCCCGCGCGTGGCAAGATAAAACGCCTTATGTGCATCAAGTGCAAAGCCATTCAACTGAGCAATCTTGTAGGCCTCATTCATACTGACGAGTTGCGAGAAATTCGTTCCCCCGCCCAGGTCTGTCGCAAGTCCGGTCCGCACAGGGAAAGACCCTTGCATTGCCTGATCAAGGCTAAATAGGCCGCTTCCCAGAAAAAGATTTGATGTTGGGCAATGGGCTAATGCTGCTCCCGTCTCAGAAAAAACACGGAAATCTTCTTTTGTAAAATGAACGCCATGGCCATATATGGCGCGCGGGCCAAGCTGACCATAATGCTGATAGACATCCACGTAGTTTTTCCGGTCGGGGAATAGCGTTTTCACCCACTCTATTTCCTTCCTGTTCTCTGAAATGTGCGATTGTAGATAGGTGCCGGGATGCTCCTTCCAGACGGCACCTGCCATCTCCATCTGCTCTTCAGTGCTTGTTGGCGCGAAACGCGGTGTTACGGCATAAAGCGCCCGGCCATTACCGTGCCATTTCTGGATGAGTCGCTTAGTTTCGTCATATCCGCTTTGCGCAGTATCGGTCAGCGCAGAGGGCGCATGACGATCCATCAGCACCTTGCCCGCGATATTGCGCATATTGATTCTCGCTGATTGCTCGAAAAAGGCATCAACAGAGACGGGATGAACGGTGCAGAACACAGCGGCGGTTGTAGTTCCCGAGCGTAAAATTTCTTTTAGGAAAACGTCCGCTGCAGCGGATGCATACTCCTTATCAGCAAACTTCTGTTCCGCAACAAAGGTATAATTATTCAGCCAGTCAATAAGCTGCTTGCCAAAGGCACCTATTATTTCTGTTTGCGGATAATGGACATGGCAGTCAATAAAGCCGGGGCAGATCAGAGCGTCTTCATAGCGGGTGACCGGCACCGTTTTGTCAAGATGGGGCAGCAACTCATGCGCAGACCCAAAGGTACCGATTTTTCCATCCTCAATGACAATAAGGCCATCATCCTCATAGCGGAGACATTCTTTGATTGGCTTTGTGAAGGGATTATCCCGGTAGGATAGGCAGCGGCCCCGAATTGCTTTTTTCATTTGCTGCGTTTTCCCGAAATGCTCGCCAATGGCAGCGTCACCTCATCCTTCACCACTTCCATCACCACATAGGTATGGGTTTGCATGACATGAGGGAGAAGCGATATAGCCGTTCCCAGCAATTTCCGATATGAAGCTATATCACGCGTCCGGATCTTCAAGAGGTAATCAAATCCGCCCGCCATCATCATGCAGGATTGAATTTCGGGGATGCGTTGGACGGCATCGTTAAACTCTCTCAGTTCTGTTTCAGTCGTCCGCGAAAGTTGCACCTGCACCATGACGACATGGGCAGCGGCGGCGGCCTCTGGATCAAGCGCCGCGAAATAGCCCTTGATCACACCCGCATTCTCCAGCCGCTTCACCCGCTCTGCACAGGGGGTTTTGGTCAAATTCACCCGGCGCGAAAGCTCGACCATAGAAATCCGGCCATTCGCCTGAATTTCCCGCAAGATACGATAATCTATCCGGTCCAAAGGGGGACTCACCATACGAAATGCCCATCAAACTTGTGCGAACAACATCTTACTGTATGCCAATTCACACTTCATCGCCTAGCATTTTTGCTATACCGCTCAATCGGGGAAAATCGAATGGTCTCGAAAAGTTGTAGTCATTTGACCAATCTTAGGCGGACGCGCAGGAAGCTTTTGGCTAAAATACGTGCCTATTTGGTCTTCACTTCACTCAACGGAACTAGAAAATATGCCACTTAACCTGTCATTAGAGATTTCTGTATGGAAAAACTTCCGTTTTTTGTGCATCTTTTTTGCGCTTGTCTTTCCCCTTTCCGCTGTTGCTGAGACCAAGGTTGACTACAAAAACTGGGAAGACGTCACTAGTGCCGCCAAGGGCGGTACAGTCAACTGGTTTATGTGGGGCGGGGCGGACAATATCAATCATTATGTCTCCGACTATATCGGCGGAGAACTCAAAAAGCGCTATGACATCACTTTAAAGCGGATCGGCATCAATGATACGGCGGAGGCCGTCAATATCGTCCTTGGCGAGAAACAGGCCGGAATCGACGACAAGGGTTCCGTCGACATGATCTGGATTAATGGCGGTAACTTCCGAACGATGAAGCAAGGGGACCTGCTATTCTGCGGATATCATTCCCTACTCCCCAATAATAATCTCGTAAACTGGCAAAACCCGTCCATCGCGAATGATTTCGGCCTTGCAGTGGATGAATGTGAGGTACCCTGGAACCGAGCGCAGTTCGCCTTTGCCTATGACAGTGCACTTACAAAAAACCCGCCGAAAAGTATTTCAGAACTTATTGACTGGGTGAAGAAAAATCCGGGCGAGTTTACCTATCCGGCGGCGACGGACTTCAATGGCAGCGTCTTCATACGCCATGTTTTTTATCACGCCGCAGGGGGACCGGACGCTCTTCTGGGGGATTTTGATCAAGAGAAGTTTGACGTCATCGCACCAAAAGCCTGGGCCATTCTCAATGAAATGAAACCGTATCTCTGGCGGGAGGGGGAAACCTATCCCAATGCAATCGCAAATCTCGCGCAGCTTTTCGCAAATAGGGAGGTTGCGCTCTATTTCGATTATGATCCGGCGATATTCGGAATTAATGTTGAAAACGGTATCTTCCCAGAGACAACCCGATCCTATGGCCTGGAAGACGGCACCATTGGCAATACAAATTATGTTGCTATTCCTTATAATTCACCCAACAAGGCCGCTGCGATGGTCGCCGCCAATTTTATCCTGTCGGCGAATGCCCAATATGAAAAAGCAAAAGCAGATGTCTGGGGTACCGCGCCAGCAATCGATATAAGCCGCCTACCGGAAGAGGACAAACTGCGTTTTTTGAGCCTACCTCGCCACCCCGCCGTTATCGATCCGGCGGCACTTTCCAAAAAGGCGTTGCCGGAGCTGCATCCTGACTGGATCAGCGCCATTGAAAAGGGCTGGCAGGAAAATGTCGCCAAGTAATGCGGAGGAATTTAGAGTAAGCTCAATCATAATTACCGCCATTCATGAGGCTCCGCTTGGCTGATCGCTGGAAAGTTCTGATATTACTCTCCCCTGCTCTCCTCCTCATTGTGGGATTGTTTCTGGGCGGCCTTTTCCTTGGCTTGATCGGTAGCTTGGGGTATATGCCGCTACTCGGCCGGGAAGAGATAAGTCTCGACGCTTATCGCAAAATACTGGCATCGGATCGATTTTATCACTCTTTTCTAATGACCTTCTATATCTCTTTCACCTCCACAATTATCGCCTCCATTCTGGCCGTCGGGGCGGCATTGATTTTACGTCGGCATTTTTTTGGCCGCTCCGTCATTAACTTCCTATTTCAAATTAACCTAACCGTGCCGCATCTGGTGGGCGCGGTCGGCATTCTGTATCTATTCTCTCAGTCGGGCTTTTTCTCACGCCTCGCCTATGAGTTTGAGCTAATTGCGAGGCCTTCTGACTTTCCGGCGATGATTTACGATCCGCTTGCGATCGGAATTATCCTGCAATATGTCTGGAAAGAAGTTCCCTTCATCGGGATGATCCTTCTCGCCAATATGCAAACATTTGGGCAGGACTACGAAGCCGCAGCCCGCTCCCTCGGCGCAAACCGCTGGCAGGGTTTCCGCTACGTCCTGTTGCCGCTTCTCACCCCCGGTCTTCTTGCCGCTGCGCTGATAGTCTTTGCCTTCACCTTCGGCGCCTATGAGATTCCGGCCTTGCTTGGACAAAACTATCCGGCCTCCCTCCCCGTTCTGGCCTATCAGTCCTTCACCGATGTGGACCTAAACGCCCGGCCAGAGGCGTTGGCCATGGGGATGATTATCGCAGTCTTAAGTGCGGTTATGATACTCGGGTACGCCCGCCTGACGCGCAGATATGTTCGCTCATGAGTAATGGCACGGTAACAAGACAAGAAGACATTTCTCACGATGGATTGTCAGGGCCGGCCTGGTTTGCACTTATATTGCTGATTAGCTGGTTAGTCCTTCCACTAATACCCCTTGGCATTTGGTCCATCAGCCGAAGCTGGTTCTTCCCCGATATTACTCCGTCTGCTTACAGCCTACGCGCCTGGACCTATGTTTTTTCAACCACATCCGAGGTTCTCCCCGCCCTTGGCATGACAACATTCATCGCACTTTGTGCGACACTTTTGTCCGCGATCATCGGCCTGCCAGCGGGCCGTGCGCTCGGGCTCTATCAGTTTCGAGGAAAGGCAGTAATAGAGCTTTTGATTCTCGCGCCCACAATTGTGCCTGGAATTGCGGTCGCGCTCGGCCTTCATGTCGTGTTTCTCAATCTTGGCCTTGCCGGTTCCTTTTCCGGTGTCCTGATTATTCATCTCATCCCCACATTGCCCTATATGGTGCTGGTCATGGCGGGGGTATTTGCAAACTATAACCCGGAAATAGAGGCACAGGCCCGTAGCCTCGGCGCCGGCCCGATCCAGACATTCTATTATGTAACCTTGCCTGCCATCCTGCCGGGCCTGTTGATCGGGTCGCTATTTACTTTTCTCGTTTCCTGGAGCCAGTATATCCTCACGCTCCTGATCGGCGGTGGGCGTGTAGTAACGCTGCCGCTTCTTCTCTTTAATTTTGCCAGCGCGGGACGAAACGACATTACAGGCGCCATCAGTATGATTTATATCCTGCCGGGTGTTGTTCTCCTTCTCCTTGGTGCGCGTCATCTAACGGGGCGAAACAGCGCGACAGAAAGTTTGCGCCAGATATGACTGACGTTACTCTAGAAAATCTCACCAAAACCTATCCGGGCGAAACCATTCCCGCTGTGAACGATGTTTCCATGCGCATTGAGGGAGGATCGCTTACAGCGCTTCTTGGCCCGTCAGCTTGCGGTAAATCAACAATCCTGAAAATGATTGCCGGTCTTCTCGCGCCAACATCGGGCGATATCCGTTTTGCCGGACAATCCATTCTCCATTTACCGCCGAACCGGCGCGACGCCGTTATGGTGTTCCAGAACCATCTCCTCTTTCCATATATGACCGTTGGCGAGAACGTCGGCTTTGGCCTTAAGATGCGTCGCCTGCCGAAAAAAGAGATTGCCGACGCGGTTGGCAGAACATTGGAATTCGTGCAGCTGGATAGCATGGAAAAGCGCAAACCCAGCCAGCTTTCGGGTGGGCAACAGCAACGAGTCGCCCTCGCGCGTGCTTTGGTCCTTCGCCCTAAAATATTGCTACTGGATGAGCCTTTTTCCAATCTAGATGCTAATTTGCGCCTGGAAATGCAGCAACTACTTAAATCCCTCCATCAAGAGCTTAAGACGACGATGCTATTCGTTACCCATGATCAGGAAGAAGCGGTCGCTCTTTCTAGCAAAATTGCCCTTATCCTTGGCGGAACACTTCGGCAATATGCACCTGCCGTCTCCCTCTATCAGAAGCCGCAAAATCAGGAAGTAGCGAAATTCTTCGGTGCGAAAAATTTTATTCCGGGTGAATGTGCTTCTGGATATTTCGATTGCTCTCTTGGTCGATTTGCTCTGCCAGATGGTGCTCCTGATACCGGCAACATACTAACTATTCGCCCGGAAAATTTCGTTATTGGAGCTGACGGGAATACTGAAAACAGCGTTCAAGCAACAATCGTTTCAAAGCAATTTCTCGGTAACCAAACCCGCATAGAAATGCGCAAAGAAAGCATCTCCTTTGAGGCATTGCTGCCCCCCATATTGCGGAACCGTTCGAGGAAGGAACAACAGTAGCTGTCCATTTTCCGCGTCGATCCCTTTGGGTGTTGAGCTAACTCAACGCCTTTAGATATTCCGTGATTGTTTCCGGCGCCTTATCCGGCGCGACCTCTGCACTCCGGATAAGTCCGTCGAAATGCACCGTCAGCGCACGGATATGCTCGACGGAATTTACAAGAAGATACATGTTTCCGATATAAATGGCAGCACGAAGCGGCCCGAAAAGGGTATAGGCTGCAGAGTAAATCTTCCGCGCATCAAACAGGAACAGCCGAAAGGTGGGGTAGAGTTCTTCAGTCAGCCGGATCATGTTTTTCATCTGATCACGACGGATGGAAATTGGAACCTGACGCCAAATTCCTTCCCCCTGTGCAAGCTGTTCAATTGCCTGAAGCGGCATGCATACCTCCATATCCGTTTCCGGGCGCCGGGAATAGCTTAGCTGATCCTGCATTTGCCGTTCTTTCGCTTCTCGCTCGACTGTCGTGAAATCACCAAATTCATATGCGCCAATTTCTTCAGTCCGGAGGAGATCCGGCAATGTACTTGGTACATAACGAATTTTATATCCCATTGCCTCCCGATGCCATTTCGCGAGCTTAACACTGGCTGAGGCTTCGGTGACTCGCTCAATCTCAATCATCGGCACAGCTTCGCTGGCGCTTTCATCATTTGCGATCAAGCCCATGAGCCAATCGACAGATACGCCATAAGTTCGGGAAATAGCGCACAAGGTTTCAGCGCGTGGCAACCGGGTGGATCCCGGCGCAAGAAACTGACTGAGAGCCGACCTGTCGATGCCGACGCTGTTCGCAAACTGGCTTAGATTAAATCCTTTTCGCGCCAGCAGCAGCGCCATTCGGTCGCGAAATATTTCGGCAACATCCCGCTTATCCGGATTTTCCTTATCTAAATGCAGTGATTTCACACCATTTTCCTATTTAAGTAACAATATTGAACTTAAGTTTTATATTAACATAAAAATTAGCGAAATATCGCATTGTATATTCCCTGTCTGGTAGCTCATAATTCTCTTCTTCTAATAATGACTTATGGAGTTGATGAACTGTGTTGTTGCGTGAACGGCTGGAAATCAGAACCCTTGCATTGATTATGCTGTGCTATGGGATTTGGGGGTTTATCCTTTTTGGACCGGTAGACTTCCCTCTTTGGCTTACAGTTTTGATGCTCGTCCCGGTGATTACTTTTCACTCCTCACTTCAACATGAATGCATCCATGGCCATCCCTTCGTTGATCGTCGCCTGAATGACCTGTTTATCTATTTGCCGATCGGCTTGTTCATGCCCTATCCACGATTTAAAGAAGTTCACCTGACCCACCATCAACGGGCGCGGATCACTGATCCGACAGAAGATCCGGAAAGTTGGTATGTCACAGACGAGCAATGGGCGAAATTCAATCGCATACAGAAGCTGATATGGACTGCCAATAACTTTCTCATAGGGCGCATGCTTATTGGCCCCGCAATCGGGGTATCCAGTCTCCTTCGTGCAGATATTCAGAGAATTCGAAATGGGGACCGTCGATTGCTTGGCGACTGGGCGCTTCATTCTACGCTTTGTGGTTTGCTTTTTATCTTTATCGGTTATTTTTCTAACATTTCCATTCTTGGCTACTGTATTGCCGCCTATTTTGGCATGTCACTTCTGATGATCCGCACCTTTCTTGAACATCAGGCGCACCCGGATCGTCGAGCGCGTTCTGTCCTGATCAATGACAAAGGGCCATTGCGGTTTTTGTTTCTGAACAATAATCTACATGCCGTTCATCATGCCTATCCGTCCGTCGCTTGGTACCGGTTGCCGGGCTTATTCCGCCTCCATCAGGAGCGCTTCGTCGAAATGAACAAAGGTTATTTTTACAAAAGCTATACCGACGTCATTCGCGCGCATGCGTTTAAACGAAAAGAACCTGTCGCCTTTCCATTGGACCCGGTTTAATATTTGAAGATGATATCCTCGATAGCACCCTCTGTGGCGCTTCTCCCTATGTATGACTGGCCTGAAATCCGCCGCGCGACGGATACCTATTGGGCGGCCCTTCAAGAGAGCCTTGGGGATGCCGGATTTAAACCACCAAAACTTCTTACCCGGACAGACGATCCGTTCGAATGCTGGATAGATCCGGCCCTTTTGCTTGGCCAGACTTGCGGCCTCCCCTTTGTCGAAAAGCTAGCAAGCGATGTCTCCCTCGTCGGAACACCCGCCTATGACATTGACTGTGGGGCCGGCAGCTATTTCAGTGTGATTGTTGTTCATAAAGAGAGTGATATTGAAAAGCTTTCGGACCTTAATGCCGCGACCCTCGGCTATAACGATCCGCTTTCACAGTCCGGCGTCTCGGCCTTTTTCTCCTATCTGGCGGAGGAAGGAATTTCCTTTCAGAAAATTCGCCGGTGTGAGCGGTTGATGTCTCATCGGAATGTCATACAGCACTTAGCGGAACGGCAAATTGACATAGCCTCAATCGACGCCGTGACATGGGAACTTGCAAAACGATTTGAGGTGGCAACGAATAATCTCTCCGTTATCGCGCGCACTCACCCAACACCTGGACTTCCCATTATAACCGCGCGACGCCCCAAAAGTGAGATTGACCGGATCCATCACGCGGTTGTTGAAGCAATGGCATCTCTGTCTTGCGAGATACAGGATACACTTCTTTTGACGGGCTTCGCCGCAACAGAGGAGGCAGATTATCAAATTATCAAACGCAACTTTGAAAAAATCAGCCCTGATCTGGAAAATCTCTTATAGAGAAACACAATAAAAAAACCCGGAAGCCGAAACTTCCGGGCTTAATATCAAACGTCAAGGTGACTTATTTATAGTCGTATTTGCCGTCTTTCCATTCGTACCAGACATAACCCGGCAGGGTCACGTCGCCTTTATCATCGAAAGACAATGATCCGAGGACCGTTTCAAACGTACCCTCATTCAAGGCATCCATAACGGGCTCCAGATCAACGGACTTGGCAGCTTTAGCCGCGTCCGCCCAAGCCTGCACTGCAGCATAGGTGTAAAGAACGTAACCTTCTGGCTCAATGCCTTTGGCACGGAACTTTGCAACCAGTTCAGTAACGCCCGGGTTTTTACGTGGGTCCGGCGAGAAAGTCATCAGTGTGCCTTCACCAGCATCGCCCGTGATTGACCAATATTCGTCAGTCACCAGTGCGTCACCAGATACGAGCTGGGTTTTCATGCCCTGATCGCGCATCTGGCGAACAATCAGGCCCGCTTCTGTGTGATAACCGCCAACATACGCGATATCGATGCCTTCCTGTTTCATTTTGGAGACAAGTGCCGTGTAGTCTTTTTCACCAGCAGTATAGGCTTCATACATGGTTGCCTTGCCACCAGCGGCTTCCATGGAAGCTTTGGTTTCATCAGCAAGACCTTTACCATAGGCAGTCTTGTCATGCAGGATGGCTACTTTCTTGCCTGCTTTGGTTTCATCAGCAAGATAAGCGCCAGCAACCTTGCCCTGCTGATCGTCACGGCCGCAGACGCGATATACGTTCGGGCCGCCTTCATCGGTCAGCTTCGGGTTGGTGGAAGCGGGTGAAATCTGAATGATCCCTTCTTCTTCATATACGGCGGATGCCGGAATGGAAGAACCGGAACAGAAATGGCCAGCCATAAAGACAACGCCTTTTGACACCATCTGGTTGGCAACAGCCACAGCCTGCTTCGGATCGCAAGCGTCATCACCAATCTCAAGTGTCAGCATTTCGCCATTCACACCGCCAGCGGCATTAATGTCCGCGACAGCCTGCTCTGCACCAGCCTTCATCTGCTGACCAAAGCTCGCATACTGCCCCGTCATCGGGCCTGCCGTTGCAATCGCAATATCCGCCCAGGCGGCGCCTGAGCTGATCATCACGCCCATCGACATAGCCGACACGGCAAGTAACATTTTTTTCATCTTCGTACTCCCAGTTGGTAAAATGTAACTCAAATAAATACGCTACTTTTTCGCAATTATATCAAACTTTTAAAGAAACTTGAAAGCGAAATCGAGTGGAGGGTCTCAGCCCGCCGCACCTTTTTTCTCGCGCCAGGAAAAAGGGCCTGCCCGTTCATAAAGCCAGCGGTACTGTGTCACCATTTGCCGCACCCGGGTCAAACGGTAACCCAATAGAGAAATGCCGATCAATACCAAGGCATCAACGACATAATAATGGAGGGATAGCAACGTCCCCTCGAATAAAGCAAAATGGAAAAACCTCACAGCAAACGCCAACAACATCATAAAGAAGATTAAATGCGAAATGGGGCGCCAATTTGACGCGAGCGACCGCCCGGAAAGATATCCCGCACCGCCCCCGATAATGACCGTGACAAACAGGAAGGTGACAAAACTGTTTTCCCAAATAATTCCCATCAGTGCGCCCCTCCTTCCAGATAAGCGGCACGAACCTCTTCGCTCGCCAGTAATTCCTTACCGGTTCCACTCAGGGTAATATTGCCATTGACCATAACATAGCCGCGATGCGCCAGTTTAAGCGCATGATACGCGTTCTGCTCTACCAGAAAGACGGTCAGCCCATCCTTTTCATTGAGCTCCTTTATCGCTTCGAATATCTGTTTCACGACGAGCGGCGCCAAACCAAGTGACGGCTCATCAAGCAACAAAAGTCGAGGCCGAGCCATCAAAGCTCTGGCAATCGCAAGCATTTGCTGCTCTCCGCCCGAAAGAGTACCGCCGCGCTGATCTTTTCGCTCCTTCAGTCTTGGGAACAGAGAAAACGCGTGGGCTAGATCTTCCTCAAAATAGGCAGGATTGGAAGTCGTCGCCCCCATGATCAGATTTTCATAAACCGTCATGCGGGAAAATATCCGTCGCCCTTCTGGTGATTGGGCAATATTCATACGGGTGATTTCGTGGGTCGGCAGATTAGTAATATCCTGCCCGTCGAAAATTATCTGCCCTGCCGCCGCGCGAGGGTCCCCGCAAATAGTCATCATCAGGGTGGATTTTCCAGCTCCATTCGCGCCAATAAGGGTCACGATCTCGCCGGAGTTCACCTCCATTGTGACACCTTTTAGAGCCTGGATCTTCCCGTAATAGGTTTCAACGTCTTTCACTGCAAGAAGGTGTTGATCGCTCATGAGGATACTCCTTCCTCAATTTCATGCTCCACTTCTTCCACCTCATCATCCGCCACTCCGAGATAGGCAGCAATGACGCTTGGATCATTGCGTATTTCCTCCGGCGTGCCGTCAGCGATTTTCTTGCCATAGTCGAGTACTATAATATGATCAGAAATTCCCATAACCACATTCATATCATGCTCGATCAAGAGAACCCCGGTATCGCGCTCCTTGCGGATAAAGAGAAGCAGTTTGTTCAGCTCTTCCGATTCTCGCGGGTTCAGGCCCGTTGCCGGTTCATCAAGGCATAGCAATTTCGGTTTCGTGCACATGGCGCGGGCAATCTCAAGCTTGCGTTGCTCTCCGTATGGCAGATCTCCCGCCGCATCATCTGCACGGGCCGTCAGACCTGTTTGCTCCATCCAGTATTTGGCCAACTCTACCGCTTCCTTTTCGGCTTTTTTATAACCGCTTAGTCCGAATATCCCGCCAAATGTATAACTGGAGGCAATCATCAGAGGGTTATGCTGACCCACCATCAAATTTTCGAGTACTGTCATCCCGCCGAACAGCCTGATATTCTGGAAAGTCCGCGCAACCTTCGCCACTTTCGGAATTTTAAAATCGTCCATTCGTTCAAGAAGGAATTTCGCTCCGTCTTCGTGCCGCGCTGTAATCCGTCCTTCTGTCGGCTTGTAAAAACCAGTAATGCAGTTGAACACCGTGGTCTTGCCCGCACCATTCGGACCGATCAGCGCAGTGATATCGCGCCGGTCAACATCGAAGGAAAGGTCATCAACGGCAAGCAAGCCGCCAAAGCGCATGTTCAGATGCTCAACAGTTAGTACGGGATCTTCGACAATATTTATCATGTCAGTGTCCCTCCCCTTGCGCGACCATATCCGCCGACACCGCTTTTTTCTCTTTCAGGAAGATTGAAGGAATACGCGTGGAGATCAGGCCACGCGGACGCCAGATCATGATAACCACCATGGCAAGGCCAAATATCAGCATCCGGAATTGCTCTGCCTCCCGGAAGACCTCAAATCCGCCGATCATGGCGATAGAGGCAATCACCACACCGACCTGCGATCCCATGCCGCCCAGAACCACGATTGCCAAAATCAGGGCTGATTCGATAAATGTGAAACTTTCTGGCGAGATAAACCCCTGCCGGGTCGCGAAAAACGATCCGGCAAAACCCGCGAACATGCCGCCGATGGCAAAAGCCGTCAGCTTTACGGATGTTGTATTAAGGCCAAGCGACCGGCAGGCAATCTCATCTTCCCGCAAAGCCTCCCACGCGCGACCAATCGGTAGACGGCGAAGACGGTTGGTTACGAAGTTAGTGAGCAGCGCCAGCGCGAGGATCAGGAAATACATAAACATAATACGATGGATAGAGGAGTAATCGAGACCGAAAAAGTCTGCGAAACCGCCTTCCCTGCGTGTAAATTCCAGACCGAAAAAGCTTGGCCGTGGAATACCGGATAGTCCATCGGGGCCGCCTGTGAACTGATACCAGTTGAGTAGGACGATGCGAATAATTTCCCCAAAGGCTAGGGTTACAATCGCGAGGTAGTCCCCGCGGAGCCGGAGAACCGGAAACCCGAGAATAATCCCCCAGAACGCCGCAAGAATGCCGGCAAGCGGAAGACACATCCAGAATGAAAACCCGAAATATTGCGCGAGCAAAGCATAGGAATAGGCCCCAATCGCATAAAAGGCCACATAGCCAAGATCGAGCAATCCTGCCAGCCCGACCACAATGTTCAAGCCCCAACCAAGCATGACATATGTCAAAATCAATATGCTGAGGTCGAGGAGATAACGATCGGTAAAAGGGAGGAAGGGGAAAACCAACGCGAATAACAACATTGTCGGCCCAAAACCCTTGCCAACCTTAGCTGTTATTTTCGCAATTCCAGACTTGATGCCCGTTGGCACCTCAATGGCCGAAGTGCCCGGCGGTTTGCTCCAGAAAAAAATCCAGAGCAACAATCGACCGAAAACCACCGCGGCGATCACATAGAAGGCAATATCATATCGAACTTCCAACCGAAGGCCGCCTGCGGCAGACACAGTGCGAAACGCAATTGTTGAGCCAAAAATTGCTGTCGCGATCAGCGCTGTGACGATAAGGTCTTTGGCCACCTTGCTAAAATCCAGATGCCTTCCGGGGCGCGAGGCACTGTTTGAAGTGTCTGCCATTATACTTTTTCCACCTCTGGCTTACCAAGTAAACCTTGCGGCAGAAAGATCAGTACAATCGCAAGCATGGAGAAGGCGGCGACGTCCTTATACTCAATCGAGAAATAAGCGGACCAAAAAGTTTCAATCAGCCCAATTACCAGCCCCCCAGCATGGCCCCGGGCAATGATCCGATTCCGCCAAGCACAGCAGCAGTAAAAGCCTTCACACCTGCAACGAAGCCGATAAAAAAGTCAATAACACCATAGTAAAGCAAGAACATCAGGCCCGCGACAGCGGCCAGCGCTGCGCCCATAACAAATGTCATGGAAATTGTCCTGTCGACATTGATACCAAGGAGTGAGGCCATCTTGCGATCCTGTTCACAGGCACGCTGTGCCCGGCCCAAAGATGTCTTGGCAATGATGAGAGAGAAAACCGTCATCAGAACGATGGTCACGGTGATGATCAGAATCTGCATATTGGACAACTGAACGGTGAACCCATCGGCCCGCGTCATCAGAGTATAGCCGTCTTCAATAAGTGGCTGCAGGGGTTTCACACGTGCGCCCTGCGTGATCTGGATATAGTTTTGCAGGACAATGGAAATGCCAATGGCCGTAATCAGCGGTGCAAGCCGGAAAGAGCCGCGAAGCGGACGATAGGCCAGTCGTTCCGTCGTCCATCCAAATACGGAAGCGATCACCATGGAGGTTACAAGAACGAGAATCAGCGCCAGAATAGTCAGACCAAGCCCGGTCGAAACCGTTAGACCAAGCGCTGTGATGACAATAAGTGCGATAAACGAACTCACCATAAAAATGTCGCCATGCGCAAAATTGATCATGCCGATGATACCATAAACCATCGTATACCCGATCGCGATAAGACCATAAATCGATCCCAGCGTGATTCCATTGATCAATTGCTGTAAAAAATATTCCATCAAGCTCCCCCGGAGAAAAAACCTGCCACAATGCCGGACAGCTCTTCCATATCCTAAATCGACAGTTACAACCGCCGTTGCGGATCTTGATCATCTCCCTTCCAAAAAGCTGATCTAAACATCCGGCGACGTTACCGTATGACAGACATATGACAGACGCAAGAGAGATTTGTTTTATAGATATAGTATATTAGCTATTTTCGACACAACCCGGTCCGATAGAAGCAAACCGTCATCTAGATCAAGGCATGAGTATAAGTCGAATTAGGAAAGCAACGCTGCCAACCGCCAAAACGCCCAGCACCCACAAGGCAATAAACCAGAGATACTGCCGCCACCGAGAGGACATCAGTGATATCCACCTTCCTTATCTACTTTACCTCTGAATACCCAATAGCTGTAAACCGTGTAAGCTAGGATTGTCGGCACTAGAAATATCGTTCCTACAATAAGAAAATACAGGCTCTTTTCAGGAGCTGCGGCTGCCCAGATAGTCAGATCAGGCGGCACCATATGTGGATAGAAACTGATTCCAATACCGATATAACAAAGTAAGAATATCCCGTGCGCCGCGAAAAACGGACGAATGTCATTATGACGCTTCAACCCCAGAAACAACACCGCTGCACAAATAGCGAGCAAGAACGGAACGATTATACTGAAAGCAAGGTTAGCCCCTTCAAACCATCGGTGGTGATATTGCGCATCAAGAAACGGCGTTGCAAGACTGACAATGCCAATAAGTGCAAGAGTTCCCATACCGGAAATCATGGCAAACTTACGGGCAATGCCCTGCAGCTCTCCCTCGGTTTTCATCACCAGCCAAGTCGCCCCCAGCAGCGCATACCCCATGACAAGAGACACGCCGGTCAGCAATGAAAAAGGCGTCAACCAGTCGAGACGACCGCCGGCATAGCTTCGGTCAACGACATCAATTCCCTGAATCAGCGCACCGAGGCATATCCCTTGCGCCAAGGTGGCCATAATGGACCCAAAGGCGAAGGATCGATCCCACCAGATACGGTTCTTCTTGGACGCGCGCCAGCGAAATTCGAAAGCGACCCCCCGGAATATGAGACCCAGCAACATGATAATAATCGGGATATAAAGGGCGGGCAAAACAACCGCATACGCAAGCGGAAAGACAGCAAGCAATCCCCCGCCACCAAGGACGAGCCAGGTTTCGTTCCCGTCCCAAATCGGCGCAACAGAATTCATCATTACATCGCGGTGACCTGCTTTTTCTGCAACCAGCGGAAACAGGATACCAACCCCGAGGTCAAACCCGTCGAGAGATACATAAGCCAGGATCGCGAAGGCAATGATCGCGGCCCAGATTAGTGGTAGGTCAAATTCCAGCATATTTTTTCCTCCCCCGCGTCAAGATTTGGTGCGATCAAGGGTTGAGGGAGCGCCCGTCATCCCGGACGCTCTCTTCAGGCTGGTAGTTTCCTTCCCAGAAACAGAAACCGGCGGTTTCGCCATTAGCCGCAGCATATAATACACACCAGTACCAAACAGGACAAAGTAGACAACGATAAAGGCAATTAACGTTCCGCCAACTTCAATTCCATTCAGCGGAGAGGCACTATCTGCGGTTCGTAACAACCCGTAGACTGTCCAGGGTTGCCGCCCAGCTTCAGTTGTGATCCAGCCACAGAGCACGGCCACAAAGCCGATCGGTCCGGCAGCTACCGCTGCACGCGTGAGCCATTGATCTTCATAAAGGCGCCCCTGATAACGCCGAAGCAGGCTCCAAAGCCCAATGAGCAGCATGATCATTCCCATTCCAACCATAATCCTGAAAGCCCAAAAAATAAGAAACGTGTTTGGCCAATCTTCTCTCGGAAATGATTCAAGACCCTGTAGCTCTCCGTCCCAACTGTGGGTGAGAATAAGCGATCCGAGCCTTGGCACCTCAACTGTATAAAGTGTCTTCGCTTCTTCATTATCCGGAACTCCAAAAAGGAGGAGCGGCGCCCCTTTCACATTCTTATAGTGGCCCTCAATCGCCGCAATTTTTGCCGGTTGATGTTCAAGCGTATTTAATCCGTGCTGATCACCCGCGATGATCTGGATTGGCGTCACAATTGCCGCCATCCACATTGCCATCGAAAACATCAGCCTTGCGTTCCTGGATGTCTTGTCTTTAAGCAGGTGAAAGGCGCCGACCGCACCGACAACGAAGGCTGTTGTCAAATAAGCCGCCAGCACCATATGGACAAACCGGTACGGGAACGACGGATTGAAAACCACGTTAAACCAGTCATCCGGCACAAACTGTCCCGCCGCATTAATGATATGACCTGTTGGGGTCTGCATCCAGGAATTCACAGAAAGAATCCAGAAGGCGGAAAAAAGAGTGCCCGCCGCCACCATCAGTGTTGCAAAGAAATGAAGCCCCGGCCCGACCCGCTTTTGACCGAACAGCATGATGCCAAGGAAACCAGCTTCAAGGAAAAAGGCGGACATGACCTCATAGCCCATCAGTGGCCCGATCACCGGCCCTGCTTTATCAGAGAAGACGGACCAATTCGTCCCAAATTGGTAGGCCATAACAATGCCGGATACGACTCCCATGCCAAAACCGACGGCAAAAATTGTCTTCCAATAGTTGAAGACCTCTAAGTATCGCTCTTCCTTTTTCCAGAGCCACAATCCCTCAAGAACGGCGAGATAGCTGGCCAATCCGATAGAAAACGCCGGAAAAATAATATGAAACGACACCGTAAAGGCGAATTGCATTCGGGCGAGATCGATTGCGTCAATGCCAAACATGCTGCCTTACTCCGCATACTCCAAGATAAGGATAGACTAACATTTCTTCAGGCGTTGTCAGGTGTTTTTGCACGCGCTGCGACAAATTGCTGCAAATTGGTTGACGCTTCAGCTTAGAAGATTTGGCGGTCGGTGAGAGATTCGAACTCTCGAAGGGCATTCACCCTTACCGGTTTTCGAGACCGGCGCATTCAACCACTCTGCCAACCGACCGCGTTCGTATTTTGTACGAGAGAGCCTGATAACAGGCCCGTAAGCGCTCAAAATCCGAGGAAAGCGGCTTGTAACGCATGGGATTTGACGGCGCAAGTGCAGAATGCGCCAAAAACTTCAAATCTATGCCTGAATCAGGTTGACTTCGCCCTCCCCATGGATATATTGCGCCCTTCAATTGTGGTGCGCTAGGAATTCAGTCTTGGCGGCCCATTCAACATGTTCGAAACGGATCAGCCATGTTTGCAGTGATCAAAACCGGCGGCAAGCAATATAAAGTCGCCAAAGACGATGTTATCAAGGTAGAGCGCCTGGCAGGTGAAGCCGGTGATAGCGTTCAACTCGATGAAGTTCTGGCCATCTCTGGTGATGACGGCGCCCTTACTGTTGGTGCACCGCTTCTCGACGGCGCTGTTGTTTCGGCAACCCTGCTGGAGCAGGCACGTGCCGACAAGATCGTTGTCTTCAAGAAGAAACGTCGCCAGAACTACCGCCGCAAGGCTGGCCACCGTCAGGATTTGTCAGTTCTGAGAATCACCGATATTGCCGCTAAGGGCGCAAAGAAGGCAACTGCTAAGAAAGCCGCTCCTAAGGGGGAAGCTGAGGCAAAAGCCGCTGCTCCTGCAAAGGAAGAGAAGGCCGAAGCCGCACCGAAAAAAGCAGCTCCGAAAAAGGCACCTGCCAAAAAGGCAGCTCCAAAGGCCGCTGCTGAAAAGAAAGCACCTGCGAAAAAAGCAGCGCCCAAAAAGGCTGCTGCAAAGAAAACCGAGGAGTAAGCTAGATGGCACATAAAAAAGCTGGCGGTTCATCCCGCAACGGTCGCGACTCAGCTGGTCGCCGCCTCGGCATCAAGAAATATGGTGGCGAGAAAGTTATTCCAGGCAACATCATTCTGCGCCAGCGTGGTACCAAATGGTATCCTGGCACCAATGTAGGAATGGGCAAGGACCACACCATCTTCGCCGTTATCGATGGTAATGTAAAATTTACCAAGAAAAGTGGCGGAAAGATCTATGTATCCGTAGAACAGCAGGCATAACGCCCGCTTCTAACGGCTAAAAGATTGAAGAAGGGGAATGGTCCAACCATTCCCCTTTTTTGTTTTAATGACGCGCGGATTATATCCGGCGTTGAGAAAAGGCAAGCAACAGCGTTATGAAATTTCTCGATCAAGCAAAAGTTTTTCTTCGCTCTGGTAACGGGGGGCCCGGTGCGCTGAGTTTCCGGCGCGAAAAATTTATCGAGTTCGGCGGCCCGAACGGCGGCGATGGTGGCCGTGGCGGCTCTGTCATAGTTGAATGCGTCGAAGGGCTTAACACACTTATCGACTACCGTTATCAGCAACATTTCAAGGCGAAGAGTGGCGGCCATGGCATGGGGCGTGACCGAACCGGTGCTGCGGCCGCAGATATGATCATGAAAGTTCCGGTCGGGACACAAGTTTTTGAAGAAGACAATGAAACCCTGATTGCTGACCTGACGGAAATCGGTCAGAAAATTGTCCTCTGTAAGGGCGGTGACGGCGGTCGCGGCAATGCCGCCTTCAAGACGTCAACAAACCGCGCACCGAGAAAAATCGAACCCGGTTGGCCCGGTGAAGAGAGATGGATCTGGCTGCGTCTTAAACTAATTGCCGACGTTGGGCTCGTGGGTTTACCCAATGCCGGCAAATCAACCTTCTTGAGCGTTACCAGCCGCGCCAAGCCCAAAATTGCAGATTACCCGTTTACGACGCTGGTTCCCCAGCTTGGCGTTGTTGCCGCCGGGGAGCGGGAGTTTGTCCTTGCCGATATCCCGGGCCTGATTGAGGGCGCATCGGAAGGCATTGGGCTCGGCCACCGCTTCCTCGGGCATGTGGAACGATGCCGAGTTCTCCTGCATCTAATCGACGCGACAGAGGAGGACGTTGTCGGTTCGTACAAGACAATCCGAGGAGAACTCGCCGCATATGATGAGGGGCTTGCGAATAAACCGGAGATTATCGCGCTCAATAAGATGGATTCGGTGAGCGAGGACGAACTGGATGAAAAAGTCAACGCGATCAAGGATATTTCAGGAAAGCCCGTTCATATCATTTCCGCCGTGATAGGCGAAAATGTCGAACCCTTGCTTTTCGCGCTGTTGAAAGTCGTGGATGAGAGCACGGCAAAAGAAAAGGCAGAGCAAGAGGCTGAAGAAAAATTGCTGGCCGGGGAAGAGCCGACAACATGGCGCCCCTGATTAACAGATTTATCCGTGCAAAACGTGTTGTCATCAAGATAGGTTCTTCCCTCCTCGTAGATGGCACTACCGGACGGCTGCGTCGGGACTGGTTGACTGCACTCGGTCAGGATATCGCACAAATGAAACGCCGGGGTCAGGAAGTGCTGATCGTTTCCAGCGGCTCTATTGCCATGGGTCGGCATGTGCTGGGCCTTAAGAACACCCCTCTTCGTCTGGAGGAAAGTCAGGCCGCGGCAGCAACCGGCCAGATTCAACTCGCACATGCGTATCAGGAAATTCTCGGGCTTGAAAAAATACAGGTCGCACAAATTCTCCTTACACTCTGGAGACACAGAGGAACGCCGTCGCTACCTCAATGCGCGGAGCACGATTACAACACTTCTCTCACTTGGCGCGCTACCCGTTGTGAACGAGAATGACACCGTCGCGACGAGTGAAATTCGATATGGCGATAACGACCGCCTTGCCGCCCGCGTAGCACAGATGATATCCGCCGATTGCCTGGTTTTGTTGAGCGATGTCGATGGTCTTTATACTGCCGATCCTAAGGGTGATGCGAACGCAAAATTCATTCGTGAAGTAAAAGATCTCGACGGAGAGATACTTGCCATGGCCAGCAAGACAAAAACCGATGTAGGTCGCGGCGGCATGGAAACCAAACTGAAAGCCGCACAAATCGCAATGGCGGCAGGCTGCAACATGTTCATTACAAGCGGTACGGTTATGCACCCGTTAAAAGCATTGGAAGACGGTGCATTGTCGACCTGCTTTATTGCCCATGAAACGCCCCGCAATGCCCGAAAGAAATGGATCGCGGCCAGCCTGTCCTCACGCGGTCAATTGATTATAGACAAAGGCGCGGAAAGAGCTCTCAAATCCGGCAAAAGCCTGCTCCCTGCGGGGGTTTCCAAAGTGGAAGGTCCGTTCGAGCGGGGCGATCTTGTGATGGTAATGAATTTAGACGGACAGGAACTCGGACGCGGCCTTGTCGCCTATTCCTCCGAAGATGCTCAATGTATTATTGGGCATAAAAGTAGTGAGATTGCAGAAATTCTCGGTTATTCTGGCCGGGATGAAATGATTCACCGGGATGAACTTGCTTTAAACTAATCCGATAAACGGGAAGAAAAAATGACAGCACTGCCTCAAATCAGCAATAGCGGCGACATCGCCCGCATGATGGAAGAGTTGGGTCGCGGCGCACGAAAGGCCGCAAGTGAGCTGTCCCTTGCCCCAACGGAGACGAAGAACAAGGCCCTTCGTGAAGCGGCAAACGCCCTACGTGCCCGAAAAAGCGAGATCATGACCGCAAATGCAAAAGACATGGCCGCCGCCAGCGGAAAAGGAATTTCTGCTGCGCTTCTCGACCGTCTGGAGCTTAATGACGCACGGATTGAGGCCATGGCCGCGGGTCTAGAGGCCATTGCAGAACTAACTGACCCCGTTGGTGATATCATTGCCGAATGGGATCGACCCAACGGTTTGCACATTTCACGGGTGCGCGTGCCCTTGGGTGTCATCGGGATCATCTATGAATCCCGTCCCAATGTTACAGCAGACGCAGGCAGCCTCTGCCTCAAATCCGGGAATGCCTGTATCTTGCGTGGAGGGTCGGAAAGTTATCATTCCAGCCGCGCTATCTGGTCCTGCCTTCAGGAAGGTCTGGCCGCTGCCGAGCTTCCCGTGGAAGCGATCCAGATGATCCCGACAACTGATCGCGCGGCGGTCGGCGAACTGCTGACAATGTCCGACTTTGTAGACGTCATTGTTCCGCGGGGTGGCCGCAATCTGATTGAGCGGGTGCAGAAAGAAAGCCGTATTCCCGTTTTCTCCCATCTTGAGGGACTGGTTCATATATACATCGATGGAAAAGCAGACCCCGCCAAGGCACATGACATAGTCCTAAATTCTAAGATGCGGCGGGTGAGCGTGTGTGGCGCCCTTGAAACTCTGCTTGTTAATCGTAGCGTTGCCAAGGACCTTCTTCCTGCTATCTTGAATGATCTCATTGCATCGGGCTGCGAAGTGCGGGGCGATACTGAAGTTCAGAAATTGAACAGTAACATCGTTCCTGCAACTGAAGAAGACTGGCAAACAGAGTATCTGGAACCGATCCTCTCTGTTCGTATTGTCGACGATCTAGCTGCCGCTATCCAGCATATCGAGACATATGGTTCCCATCACACGGACTGCATCATCACCGAAGACGAGTCCGCGGCAGCGGAGTTTATGCGGAAAGTCGATAGTGCGATTGTCCTGCAAAATGCCTCGACACAGTTTGCCGATGGCGGAGAGTTTGGCATGGGCGCAGAAATTGGGATATCCACCGGGAAAATGCATGCGCGCGGCCCGGTCGGCGTCGAGCAGCTCACCAGCTTTAAGTATATCGTCAAGGGCTCCGGCCAGACCCGGCCCTGACAGTTTTATGAGGGCACAAAAAATCGGATTGCTGGGTGGATCGTTCAATCCCGCACACGAAGGACATCGGCAGATCAGCCTGGCGGCGCTTCGCCTTCTCAATCTCGATCAGATATGGTGGCTCGTCTCCCCGCAAAATCCGTTAAAGTCATCAAAAGGCATGGCGGAATTTGAGGAACGGCTGAAGGCGGCAAAAAAAGTGGCACGCCATCCGAGAATCCATGTTTCCGATTTTGAAGCCCGCATTAACGAACAAAGAACCGCGCGCACCATCGCCGCCCTGAAAGTGACTTATCCGCAACATAAATTTGTCTGGCTTATGGGCGCTGATAACATGGTTCAGCTTCCCGAGTGGCAGCAGTGGCAACGGATAATGGAGACGGTTCCAGTCGCAATTTTCAACCGACCTGGGCATACATACAAGGCGTTGAACGGAAAGGTTGCTTCTATGTACCGAAAGAGGCGCGTTCCGAACTCTTTTCACGGCGATTACCGACGCCAACTGGCGGATTTGCCTCCGCCAGCCTGGGCGTTCATCCCTGAAACAGTGATCAATCTTAGCAGTACGCAAATAAGAAATTATGATGACACTGCAGGAAATACTTGCTCTTGAGTCAAAAAATTCCCAAATTAGGTGTGTAAGGACGAAATATGATCATTACTTTTTGGAGAATAATTGATCCCTATTATGAAAGCTAACAAAGCTGTAGTTGCTAAACTCCGCGATCTCGTTGAAAAAACACTGAGCGACGACAAAGCGGAAGATCTCGTCTCTATCGACCTTGCCGGAAAAACCTCCTTCGCTGATTACATGGTTATTGCCAATGGCCGCTCCACCCGTCAAGTGGCGGCGATGGCTAATCATTTAAAAGAGCGTATCAAGGAGGAAGGTTTCGGTTCAGTCCGGATGGAGGGACAAACCGGCGGTGACTGGATACTGGTTGATGCTGGTGATGTCATCGTTCATTTGTTTAGACCGGAAGTTCGGGATTTCTATAACCTGGAGAAAATCTGGGCACCCGACATACCGATGGAAATGGTCAACTAGCGCCTTTTCGGGCTCGGTTTATACGCTTGAAGGATAAATGGATGCGCCTTGTTATTGCCAGTGTCGGCAGGTTTCGGGGCGGTCCATTGCAGGCGATGTATTCTGAATATGCAGGCCGCCTGCCTTGGCCCCTCGATTTGAAAGAAGTTGAGGAAAAGAAGCCACTTAAAGGGGAAAAACGCAAAACCCGCGAAGCGGCATTGCTAATGGGGGCCGTACCGAACGGCTCAACCCTTATCGCCCTTGATGAAAAGGGCAAAAGCATAACCAGCCCCGAATTCGCCAGAATGCTTGGACAATATGCCGATGATGGCGTGCAAACAGTGTCGTTCCTGATCGGTGGGGCGGATGGCCATAGCAAGGAAACACTGGCAAAAGCCGACAAGTTACTCTCCCTTGGCACCATGACATGGCCACATCTTATGGTGCGGGGGCTGCTGGCGGAGCAGCTTTATCGGGCCTCCTCGATTTTGGCAAATCATCCGTATCATCGCGCATGATTATAATGGAATCTTAATTTTAACGGGACTATAAAGGCGACTATGAAAAGCCATAGTAATTCTACAACTATCCCACGTCCCGTTATGCTCTGTATTCTTGACGGCTGGGGCCATAGCGAAACGGACGTCGACAATGCGATTGCCGCAGGCAATACACCCAATTGGGACCGCATGGTAGCGACCCAGCCGCATAGCTTGCTGGGCACGTCTGGCGCCGATGTTGGTCTGCCGGATGGCCAAATGGGTAATTCCGAAGTCGGGCATATGACTATCGGGAGTGGTCGGATTATCCTTCAGGACCTGCCCCGCATCAATCACGAGATTGAAACCGGCGCTCTGTCACAAAACCCGGGACTTCTGGACGTTATTGCCAAACTGAAAATATCCGGCGGCCGCTGTCATATTGCGGGACTGCTGTCCCCGGGCGGCGTGCATTCACATCAGGATCATGTGGTGGCGCTTGCAAAGATCATGGATGACGCAGGCATTGGCGTTTACCTCCACGGCTTCATGGATGGCCGCGACACGCCGCCGACAAGCGGCGCTGACTACACAAGAGACATTGTGAAACAGTTTGGCGCTCTCAATCACGCTAGAATTGCCACTCTCGTCGGGCGTTATTTTTCCATGGACCGCGACACCAATTGGGATCGTGTTGAGAAGGCTTATAACGCTATTTTTTCCGCATCCGGCGAGAAGTTCACTGACCCTGTCGCTGCGCTTAAGCGCGCTTATGATGCTGGAGAAACAGATGAATTTTTCCAGCCGCACATTGCAGATGGATACGAAGGTCTGCAGGACGGAGATGCCTTCATCATGGCAAATTTCCGCGCCGATCGCGCACGCGAAATTCTGACTGCTATCACTGATGACGGTTTTAGCGGATTTAAACGGGAGAAGCGGCCGAGTTTAGCGGCTATCAAGGGAATGGTTGAGTATTCGGCGGAGCTTTCAAACTCTATCCCTGCTCTGTTCCCACCAGTCGAGGTCAAACATACGCTGGGTGAAGTGGTAGCAAATGCGGGTAAGACGCAGCTTCGAATTGCGGAAACCGAGAAATACGCCCATGTCACATTCTTCCTGAATGGAGGGGAGGAGAAGGTTTACGACGGTGAAGAACGCCTATTGGTACCGAGCCCGAAGGTTGCAACTTATGACTTAAAGCCGGAAATGTCGGCATTTGAAGTCCGTGACAATCTCATAGAAGCCATTCAATCTGAAAAATTTGACCTCATTGTCGTCAATTTCGCCAATCCCGATATGGTTGGCCATACAGGCGTGATGGAGGCTGCGATCAAGGCAGTGGAAGTGATCGACGATTGTATCGGCAAACTGGCCAAGACCATCGAAGACGTAGGCGGGGCGATGATGATTACCGCTGATCACGGTAATATAGAGGTTATGCGCGATCCAAAAACACAGGCGCCTTACACGTCGCATACGACAAACCTTGTACCTTTCGTGCTCGCCGTTGGGCCGCAGCGTGCATCCGTCAAAGATGGAACACTGGCGGATCTTGCGCCGACGGTTCTGAATCTTATGGGTTTGGATATCCCCTCGGAAATGACCGGTACAAATCTCATACATATGAGGGAGGAGCTGGAAAAAGACCGTGTTGCGTCCTGAGTTCAGTTCCTTTCGTTTGCGCCGGATTTTGTGGCGTATCACCTGTGGGTTTCTCGGGTTGTCATTCCTGCTGCCCGTTGCCTCTTGGGCGGCGTCTCAGGATAACGATCTCGAGAAATTGCGACAGGCACTGGTGGATGCGGAAGCCCGTCAGGAAAATTTCTCCGGCCAGCTCGATAATCTTGGCGGTGAAATCAAGGTTCTCAAGCAAAGGCTGGTTACGGCTGGCCGCAACCTTACGCAGCTTGATCAAGATCTCGTTGACGTGGAAGAACGGCTTGATCAAATCCGGCAGGTTGAGGATGAAACGCTCCAAAATCTTTCCAGAAGAAATAGCGACCTTGCCGTCATGCTTTCGGCCCTTGTTAATCTTAGCCGCCAGCCGGAAGGAACACTGATGGGGAATCCGAGCGGACTGGTAGATAGCTTGCGTGCATCGTCCCTGTTACAATCCATATTGCCAAAATTGAAAGGAGAAGCGGATCAACTCTCTGGTCAGCTTGACGCCCTAGCAAGCCTTCGCGCGCAATATGCTACCGAGAGAGAGGAATTTGTCACACTGCGCGAAAAGCGTATAGCCGAACAGGGGAAACTCGATCAACTGCTCGCCGAGAAACGTGCCGCACAGGAAAAAATCTCTGTCGCCAGCGTAACCGAACAGCAAAGGCTTCAAAAACTAACGTCTGACGTACGCGATACAGAAGCACTTATGCAGCGGCTGGAATATGACAAGGTAAGACAAAGAGCCGACGAGCAAGCCCGACTTCAGCGGGAAATTGCCGAGAAAGAAAAAGAGAAGAAAGCCATTGCTGCGAAAGCGATTGCAGAAGCGCAGAAATCCGAAGACAGTATAGTAATCACGCAACCGAAGATTTCTCCAAAATTGGCAAGCATCGGAACGGCACGCCATTTCACGGAGGCAAAGGGCCTCCTTCCTTTCCCGGTTGGCGGCCGGATCGTTACTAAATATGATGAAAGTGACCCGGCGGGTCACAAAAAGGGAATTGTTATCGAAACCCGGCCCGAGGCGGCTGTTATCTCTCCATTCGATGGTCAGATTGCCTTTGCCGGTCCTTTCCGGCACTATGGATTATTGCTGATCATTGACCATGGTGACGGATACCATACACTGCTGTCTGGCATGGGATCTATTGACGGAACAGTCGGACAATTATTGCTTGCCGGGGAACCGGTCGGGCAAATGAAAAAAAGTAGTAAAGAAAACCCAAAGCTCTATATGGAGCTTAGAAACAACGGTGCGCCCATTGACCCTGTCCCCTGGTTAATGGCGGAGAATAGAAAGGTTAGCGGATAATGAGACAGTTTGTAACAGGAGTATTGGCCGCGTCGGTACTCATATTGTCGGTCGCCATTATTGCGACGCCTGATGACCGCGTTGAGGCCAGTTCCGAAACTTACCGCCAACTGAATCTGTTTGGCGATGTATTTGCAAAAATCCGCGAAGACTATGTTGAAGAGGTCGATGACGAAAAGCTGATTGAGGCCGCAATTAATGGCATGCTCAGCTCTCTCGATCCGCATTCAAGCTATCTCAATCCTAAAAACTATGACGGCATGAAAGTACAAACCCGCGGTAAGTTCGGCGGACTTGGCATTGAAGTGACCATGGAAAACGGCTTGGTCAAGGTTGTTGCGCCAATCGACGATACACCCGCGGCCAAAGCAGGCGTTCTTGCAGGCGACTATATTACGCATCTTGATGATGAGGCAGTGCTCGGCCTCACACTTGCCGAAGCAGTTGAGAAAATGCGTGGGTTGGTCGACACAGATCTCAAACTCACCATCCGCCGCACCGGTGAGAAGGAACCGCTTGAGATTACCTTGACCCGTGCCATTATAACCGTGCAGTCCGTTCGTGGTCGGCTTGAGGACGACGACATCCTCTATGTTCGAATTTCCAGCTTCACCGAACAAACAGATGATGGCTTGCGTAAGACGATTAGCCGCCTGAAAGAAGAAGCGGACGGCGATTTCAAGGGCCTCATTCTTGATCTTCGGAACAATCCGGGTGGGCTGCTCGATCAGGCTATCTCAGTGTCGGATGACTTCCTTGAAAAAGGTGAGATTGTCTCGACCCGAGGCCGCGAGGCAGATGACGCGCAACGGTATAATGCGAAACCAGATGACATCGTCGACGGAAAACCGATTGTTGTCCTGATTAACGGCGGCTCCGCTAGTGCCTCTGAAATTGTGGCCGGCGCCCTTCAGGATCATGGTCGGGCGGTTATCCTTGGCACTAAAAGTTTCGGTAAAGGGTCTGTACAGACTATCGTTCCATTGCAAGGGAACGGGGCTATGCGGATGACAACGGCGCGCTATTACACGCCGTCTGGAAACTCCATCCAGGCCAAGGGTATTGTTCCGGACATCGAAGTGGCACAGGCGAAGCTCGAGGTTCTGGAAACTGCGAGCGGACGGTCAGAGGCTGATTTGCGAAATCATCTGGAAAATGGTGATGAAGCAGACTCCTCAGGAGATGGGACAGTGGAAGCCGTGGTAGAAGAGGAAATTCTCGACTATCAACTGCTTCGTGCGAAAGATCTGTTAAAAGGTGTCTGGCTTTTTGCCAAAAAGGATGCCAAATAAGCAGCTGTATATCTTAATCCTCCCGGCGAATTTAGATAAGGTCCGGCAACATTGCTTGCGCCGGCAGGATTGAAAACACCGGCGGATTACTGTGGTAAAGCTGAAATCAGACGATACTTCAAAACCGACACCGAAAAACAAGGTGTCGGTTTTATTTATACTTTCTCTGGCCGTTATTCTTGCTGTTATCGGCGTCAGTAGCTGGAGCTTTTTTGGCAAACATAACGACAAGCACATCGCCCCTGTTATAACAGCCAGCACAGCAATTGATGCACCGATTGAAGCTATGCCACAGCTGCCGTCAGAGGCGGAAAATGATGATACGGCACCCCTCCCGGATGGGCCTCCTAAACCAGAGATATCGTCGGCCCCTTCTAAAAACACCCTGACTCCAAAAGCGGACAAGTTGCCGGAGTTAGAGAATGAACCTAAGCCAGAGAACGAAAGTTCAGATAAGCCTGCAAATATTCCAACGGAAACCCGAGCAAGCATTGCCCCTGACCCTGTCGCGCCAGTATCCGCCTCCCCGCAAGTTACCGCACGCGCGGCAGATCCGGAAGAACTGGCCGAAGATTTATACACTCCTTCCGAGACAGACGCCCCCAGTACACGGCAAGAAGAAACTCCTTCAGGTACAGAGGAGGAAGCTGATGCGATTGTTGACACACCGGAGAGAGCGCCATCGCCAACAGGTATTTCTCCGCATCAGCCTGCTGCAGATGAAGAGGCCCCCGATGAAATAACAGTGGAAGCAACACCGGATTTACAGGAAAGGGCGGGCGAAGCCGCCTCAGAAGCACTCGTCGAGACTGAGGCCCTGAGTATCCTTCAGCCTGAACTTACTGCACCATCTGCCAAGCCTGAATTTGCGGAGCAAAGGCTAACGCCCGCAGATGTGCCGGTCAAAAATGAAACCGACGCATCGAAAGAAGCGCCGGAAAATTTCTCGCCCCCTACTTTTTCCGCATCTCAAGCCGAAGCAAGCGAGACAGAGCCAAAAGAAATCGCGGCTAAGGTGATAACCCCACTCTGGCAGGCAAATGCAGCCGCTTTTGATAATGCGGATAATCGCCCCCGTATCGCGATCGTGGTCAGCGAGGTCGGTGTAAATTCCTCCCGCACGAGAGAGGCGATTAAACAGCTACCTGCTGCTGTGACGCTGGGGTTCAATCCATATGGCCAGAACCTGCAAGAACTGGTCGATCAAGCACGCAAAGCAGGCCATGAAGTGCTCCTCCAACTGCCGATGGAGCCTGTGGGCTATCCGCGAATTGATCCGGGGCCGCAAGCTATGAGGACCGATTTGGATGAAAACGAAAACCTCACGCGCCTTGATTGGGCTCTCGACCGGTTTACGGGATATGCTGGTGTAACCAACCAAATGGGGTCAAAATTTACGGCGACTGCCGACAGCATTCGACCCGTTTTGGCAATTCTTAAGAATAAGGACGTTTTCTATCTGGATAGTCGGACGGCCAGCAATAGTGTAGCCGCAAAAATCGCCGATGGACTGGATATTCCTGTTGCCAGCAATGACCGTTTTCTGGATCATAAAGCCGATGGCGCTGTTATCGATGCGCGCCTTGCCGAGCTGGAAGCTATCGCCAAAAGAACGGGGTCAGCCATCGGAATTGCCTATCCTCACAGCGTAACATTTCGGCATTTGTCTGAGTGGGCCGATACGCTGGATCAAAAAGAGCTGGTTCTTGCGCCAGTGTCAGCCATCATAAAAGGTAAAGAATAGTCATGACTGAAACTGCATCACGAGAAAATCTACCCTACCGGCCTTGTGCAGGCATGATGGTATTAAACCCAAAGGGACAGGTGTTTGTTGGCCGGCGGATCGATATGGTCACAGAACACTGGCAAATGCCGCAAGGCGGGATCGATCCGGGAGAAGACCCTTTTCAGGCCGCCCTTCGTGAACTTGATGAAGAAATTGGCACGCGGAATGTCGAGCTTATCCATGGTCTGGATGAGTGGCTCACATATGACTTACCGAAGAACCTGATCGGTAAAGTCTGGAAGGGGAAATATCGCGGCCAGCAGCAAAAATGGTTCCTGTTCCGCTATCTAGGCGAGGATCATGACATCAATATTGAAACGCATCACCCTGAATTCGCCGAATGGAAATGGGCAGAATTTTCAGAACTCCCAAGCCTGATTGTGCCGTTCAAGCGTGATCTTTATGAGACAATTTTACATAAATTTTCTCCATACATCTGATTTTCGGCGTGAAATCGGCAACCATCAGCCACAAATTGTGGGCAATAAACTAAATATATGCCGATAATTCCCCAGATATAGTATTTATATTCTTAACTAAGAATTCGCGTGTTATCTGGTTGTCTTTCCATTTAAGATACGATTATAATATTAACCAATTGTTAACTGTATTTAATTTTTTATAGTTAACCATTATGGTTAATTTTTTGATCAGGTAGAAAACATACTGTTCGTTATTTACTTGTATCGTTAATTCAGAGTTTAACTGGTTGCAAAATACATATACTACCAGTAGCTTATTTAAAAAATGTCTAGTAATCGTTTAGTGAGCGTAATATGAAACATTATGAAGAGCTTACCGGGGGCGAAGGGAGACGCGTTTTTTATCGCGCCGAACGATTTAACGCGAAGACCCTGATGAGCAGCATTTCGCCTGTTGTTAAAGTCGACGATAAAGCTTTCGATCTTTTCGATATCAGCATGAGCGGAATAAGCTTTGTCAGTCCGCAGAATTTTTCTTGGCTTGAAGAGATGAACAAGGATGTTCCACTCAAGCTGAAGCTAGGATCAACAGAGATTTTTGTCGGAAACGGCAAAATCCGCCGCATCGAACCACACGAGAGCCAACATAAGGTAGCCATTGAGCTTACTAAGGGATTTCTCGACATACAGAAAATCCTGGATCAGCATGATGACCTTGCTCTCCAAGAGGCTGTTACCATCGGACTGGCCGATCAATCGCATCTAGTGCCGGCAAGTTACAAGGAAGCAATCGGCGACGCGGTCTATATGCTCCGCTCCATTCACAAGGTACTGGATAAAGTCGAGAAAGATCTCAACCCGGAAGATTCCCGGCGTGACGAACGGATAAAGGACATTATCCTTGCCTGCGAGACAAAGGCACTGTCCCGCTGGGAAGAAATTTCCAAAAGATGCCTGCAGATCACTAAAGATCTCGGCGATGATGAGGCGGTCATTGCAGCGACCAAAACATATACCGAATTGGTGTTAACGCCGGAATTATTACCTGGCGCGAGCTGGAACAGGGCTTACATGAAACCTCTCGGCTATCCGGGAGATTATCAAGTTATGAATTACGCTTATAATCTCTCCCTGGAAGGAGATACAGCCTACGCAAAATTTTGCCACAGGCTTGGCACTTCCACCGGTGAGTTTATCACGACGCGCATGACCATGACTAAGCAGGCCATCGCCAAATTGAGCAACGGCGCGGCGGCAAGAGGCCAGAAAACCTTCAGAGTGGCCAGTCTTGGGTGCGGACCGGCGCAGGAAGTCGCAAATTTCCTTAAATCAATGACTCCACCGTTGAACATGGAATTTACCCTGATCGATCAGGACCATGATGCCCTTTCATATGCCTATAACAGTACATACCCGCAAGTTGCCAGGCTGGAAGGAAAAGCTTCCGTCAAATGCTTGCACGCAACGTTCCTTGAGTTCCTCGCTACTGGCAAGCTGTTCAGAAAGCTGGAAAAGCAGGATATGATCTATGCGGTTGGTCTTGCCGATTACCTTGGCAAGAAAAGGGCGACAAGAATGGTCGACGACCTTTACGCTAATCTTGTCCCCGGCGGAACGCTGATGATTGGCTGCATGAGGACTTCAGACACAAGTCTGGAGTGGCAGGTCGAATATGCTGTTGACTGGACATTGGTGCATCGGACAGAAGACGAAATGCTAGACCTTGCACGTAATCTCGATGGTAATGCGACACGGGAAATTTCAGTTGATTCAACAGGTCACTGCCATTTATTGATCGTTACCAAACCGCTGTAAAACCTTTGCTGTTGAAAACAAAGGCTGCACTGTCGCCGGCCAATTATTAGACCTGCGCCATTAGCTTTTTGTTTTCACCACCCGAATGCTGATAGATCAATCTTTCTTTCGGGAATTCAACGATGGCGACGGTACCTTCTCCGAGTTCGCTATCCAGTGAGATGGTGCCGTTATGCAGTTCCATAATGTTCTTGGTTAGTGGTAATCCGAGGCCTGTTCCCTCATAATTCCGCGCCATTGAACTTTCAATCTGCACGAACGGTGCAAAGACTTTTTCAATATTCTCCGGATCAATACCAATACCGGTATCCTTTATCCGGATAGCAAGATTACCTGATGCCTTTTCCTCAAAGCTGATCGCCACGGAACCGCCTTTGTGAGTAAACTTCACAGCGTTGGAAAAGAGATTGAGAAACACCTGCGCCAGCAAGCGTGGATCACCAACCATCTGATAGCCATGCACCGGTACATCGAAAGCAAGACGCACGCCGCGTTCCGCCGCGTGATCGCGAATAATCCGAAGCGTAGAATTGACGACATCAACGATGGATACTTCTTCCTCTTGCAAGATCAGCTTGCCAGCTTCTGCTTTCGAAAGATCGAGAATATCGTTGATTATGCTTAAAAGATGCTGACCACTGACATTAATGTCCTTGGAGTATTCCTTATATTGATCCTTGCCAAGCGGACCAAACATCTCTTTTTCGAGAATTTCGGAAAAGCCGATAATTGCATTGAGCGGTGTCCGAAGTTCATGAGACATAATAGCCAGAAACTCAGATTTCGAATGATTGGCGGCCTGTGCTTTTTCCGCCAGAACATCACTCTTCACCCGCTCTTTATCGAGCATCTGCATATTGATGAAATCTTTTCGCCGTGCAAGCTCCTGAATGTAACTTGCGAAAACACTCATCGCGGCGGCACAAACAAGGAAAAAGCCATTTTCGAATAATTCCAGAAACGGCACAGGATTGATGAATAATGTCACTGTAAAATACAGAAACAACAAAATAATTATTACGGCCGTCGCATAAAGGAACCGAACAGGTGGCACGCAGCAGGTATATATGAAAACCGGTACTAGGCCCGCGAAATAGATGGAGCCGCCAATCGGATCTGCAATCGCGATCATAGCTATAACGCCTGACCCGCTTGCTAGAACACAGACAGCAGAGATTGGCTGGGCATAAGGTTTTGTTGGCGCCCAGAATGTTGCAACAGCGGCAAGAATGAATATCGGGCAGATGATCAAAAACCGAATTGCCCATGCCTCATAAAGCACCTCGGGAATTGCGTAAGCGTCCAGTAATGCAAAAGTTACATAGATAAGAACAGCGCCGGCTAAAGATAAACGCATCACAGGCAAAGCTTTTTCTAGCTCTAGCGCATTATGGAGCTTCTCCACTTCCTTTTCTTTAAAGTGAAGAGAAAATATATCAATTTTGAATTTGCCGTCGCCAAAATGCTTAGCAATTCGTCCGAAGGACATCATGTATATTTTCTAACCTGTTTTTATGGGTAATTTTTCTTTCACCCAATACTCTTTTCCACTTTAAAAACATAGAATATAAAGGTTAATGAGGCGTTAAACGGCCTACTTTTTGCTCATATTTTAGCAATTTAAAATATACAATATACCCCGGATTTCCTAGCGTTTGATGAATGCCCGATACAGTATGTTCGGCTTAGCCAACTTGATCGGCTTGTCAACAAAATGCATAACCTTGTAGAACTGATTTGCGACATCCGGGTCATTCGCAGACATAATTTTATCTTTAAACCAGCGGGTAATCGCAAAACTTCCCGGTCGTTTTCCCTTTGTGGCTGGGTACTTGAAATCCTCACCCACTGCCATACCCCAGGAAATGTCGAGTACCTTGGCTATCTCCTTAAAAAAGCCGCCCGCCAGGTTATCTATATACGGATCGCCTTTAGAGACCTTTTGTTCCAAAAGTTTCTGAAGAGCCTGCGCCTCCAGCGCCGCAACCGTAATTCCCTGACCAAAGAAAGGGTTGGCCCGGCATACTGCGTCCCCCATCACGAGCAGACCCTTTGGGAAATGTTTTAATTCTTCGAAGTGCCGGCGCACAGCTTTCTTGAACTTGAATGAATGCAGGTCACCAATAAGGCTCGCTTGGGATACGGCATTGAACACATCCGGTTCCGGTAATGATTTCAAGAATCCTAGGAAACCATCGATTTCCGTTGGCGGATAATCGCCGCAGTAACCCGCAGCCGTCACCATCCATTTGCCACCCTCAACGGGCACAAATGCCCCACCACGGGTTCCCTCCGGGGCTTTTGGGTATATGAGAATACTCTTCCATTTATCTTGCCAATTCTCGGGTATTTCAAAGAAACCGCTCGAATAGGCAAAATCAGGCTCGACGACACTCTCCCTCGGGATTGGAAAGTTAAAGGCAGAAAGTTGTTTCAACAAATCCGTTCCCGCGCCTGAGGCATCAAGTACTAGATCCGCTTTTTGCTCGCTCTCCTCGCCAGTTGCAATATCCTGAACTGTTACAGATTCAACTTTCTTTCCAGTTGGGTCGAGCCCGTAATGCAGACTGCGCCGTCCATACTGAATGTTGATGTTGTCAATACGTGAAACCTGGGAGCGCAATACATGCTCCAACATCGGTCGAGACTGAAAGAAAGTGGTCATTCCATTTTTAAAGGGGGGCAACCAATTACCTGCCAGATGCCAACGAACGTCCTTGCCAAGAACAGCATTCGTCGCCCCTTTTTGAAGCAGGTCATCCACTATTCCCGGAACCAGATCCGACAGCGCCTTCTCTCCGGCCTTCAGCAGGACGTGAATATGATGGCCTTGAGGAACCCCTTTGCGCGGACCCGGCTCTTTTGGCTCGGCGTCCCTTTCAATTATCGTGACTTCTGTAAAATAGTCCGCCAAAACGCGGCCAGACAACAATCCGGCAAAGCCGCTACCAATAACAATTGCCCTTTTCCCAAGTTCCCGATGCGGCATTAAACTACAAAACCTCCGTCATGATAGGCAGCTACTCTCAACTTTTTCTGGCGACTCTCCGCAACCGGCTCAGCGACTGCTAACTCTTGAAATGCCGCCCGAAAATAAAGTCAGGCAATAAAAAAAGAGGCCCGAATAGGCCCCTTTTATATTAACTATGACAATATTTGCTTAATTCATCGCATCCAGCAGTTGCTGCAAGTGGTCCCGGTTTTCCGCGGCGCGGCGACGAGTTTCATCATCCTTCGCATCTTCTTCATCCTCGCGAGCATTCTGGATGCGCTGTTCCAGATTAGCTTGGTCAAGATCGGCAACGTAAACGGCCTCTTCTGCGAGAACGGTCAATTTATCATTGGAAACTTCAGCAAATCCGCCATTAACGAAAATGCGCTCTTTTTCCTTATCGCCTTCATAGATGCTGATTACACCGGGCCGCAGCGATGACGTAATCGGTGAATGACCCGCCAAAACGCCGAAATCTCCTTCGGCGCCTGGCAGCACAACCATTTCAAACTCATCCGAAAGCAAAAGCTTTTCGGGAGACACCAAATCCATGGTGATCATGTCAGCCATCTCAATACTCCTTCAGGCGGCGATGATTAAGCAGCTTCCGCTGCCATTTTCTTCGCCTTCTCAAGCACTTCTTCGATACCACCGCACATGTAAAAGGCAGCCTCTGGAAGCTCGTCATACTCACCAGCAACGATTTTTTCGAATGCGTCGAGTGTTTCTTCAAGCTTCACGAATTTACCGGGTGAACCGGTAAACACTTCCGCCACATGGAAAGGCTGGCTGAGGAAACGCTGGATCTTACGGGCGCGGGCAACGATTAGCTTATCTTCTTCTGACAACTCATCCATGCCCAGAATTGCGATAATATCCTGCAGCGACTTATATGTTTGCAGTGTTTCCTGAACTTCACGCGCAATCGCATAATGCCGGTCACCAACAACAGCCGGATCAAGCATGCGGGAAGTTGAATCGAGCGGATCAACAGCCGGATAAATACCAAGTTCTGCAATCTGACGAGAAAGAACGGTTGTCGCGTCCAGATGGGCAAAAGAGGTAGCAGGCGCCGGGTCAGTCAAATCGTCGGCCGGAACATAAATGGCCTGCACCGACGTGATCGATCCTTTGTTTGTGGACGTAATCCGTTCCTGCAGTGCTCCCATGTCGGTTGCAAGCGTCGGCTGATAACCCACAGCTGACGGGATACGACCCAGCAGAGCTGACACTTCAGAACCTGCCTGCGTAAAGCGGAAAATGTTATCGATAAAGAACAAAACGTCTTGACCTTCAACATCACGAAAATATTCCGCTTGTGTCAGACCTGACAGAGCAACACGCATACGCGCTCCAGGAGGTTCGTTCATCTGACCATAAACAAGCGCCACTTTCGATTTGTCGCCTTCAAGGTCAATAATGCCGCCTTCAATCATTTCATAGTAGAGGTCATTACCTTCACGGGTACGCTCACCCACACCAGCAAACACCGAATATCCACCATGGCCCATGGCAACGTTGTTGATCAGTTCCATAATCAGAACCGTCTTACCAACACCCGCGCCACCGAAGAGGCCAATCTTACCGCCCTTTGCGTATGGTGCGAGAAGGTCAACGACTTTAATCCCGGTCACTAGGATTTCCGATTCCGTTGACTGATCAGCAAAGTCAGGAGCAGGTGCATGAATCGGCGCTGATTTATCGGTTTTAACCGGCCCGCGCTCATCCACAGCTTCACCCACAACATTCATGATGCGGCCCAGCGTTTCCGGCCCAACAGGCATGCGGATGGCATCACCCGTATCTGTCACTTCCTGACCACGAACCAAACCTTCGGTCGCGTCCATGGCGATCGTACGGACAGTATTTTCGCCAAGATGCTGCGCTACTTCCAGCACCAGCCGTTGGCCATTATTTTCACAATGCAGAGCGTTCAAGATATAGGGCAGTTCTCCCTCAAATTGTACGTCTACGACGGCGCCCAATACCTGGGTAATTTTGCCGACATTCTTTGCCATTTTCATGCTCCCTACAGGGTCACTTCAGTTCTTAACAATCGATTGAGAAGCTACAGAGCTTCCGCACCGGATATAATTTCAATTAGTTCGCTCGTGATCGCAGCCTGACGTTCACGGTTATATTGCAGGGTCAATTTATCGATCATTTCCCCGGCATTTCGTGTTGCATTTTCCATTGCCGACATACGCGCGCCTTGTTCAGAGGCGGAGTTTTCGAGAAGCGCCCGGAAAATCTGCACAGACAGATTCCGAGGCAGCAATTCTGCGAGAATTTCTTCCTCATCCGGCTCATATTCGTAAACAACATCACTTGTCTCTGTCGTAGCATTTTCAGTTACAGGTGCAGGAATGATCTGCTGCCCCTGAACTTCCTGTGTCATGACCGAAACAAACTTCGCATAAAAAATCGTGCAGACGTCAAATTCACCAGCATCGAACATTCCCAGCACACGATGAGCAATCGGCAAAGCGTCGCTGAACCCGATCCGCTTGGAACCGGAAAGATCGACCAGATCAATGATCAGATGACCATACTTCCGCTTGAGGGCATCACGCCCCTTCTTACCGACACAGAGGATTTTGACTTCCTTGCTCGACGCGATAAGCTTGTCGACCCGCTGCGACACTGCTTTGGCGATCGAGTTATTGAAACCACCGCAAAGGCCACGTTCACCGGTTGCCGCAATGATCAAGTGCCGCTGATCACTACCCGTTCCAGACAAAAGCTTCGGCGCATCATCACGACCAGCCATTCCACTCGCGAGTGACGCCATCATGCTGTCCATACGCTCAGCATAGGGACGTGCAGCATTCGCGGCTTCTTCCGCATGACGGAGTTTCGCCGCCGCCACCATTTTCATGGCTTTAGTGATCTTTTGCGTCGATTTAACGCTACCGATCCGATTTTTGAGTTCCTTAAGGTTCGCCATGTTACGGCTATCCCTTTCCTAAGCTCAACTTTTACGCAAACGTCTTCGAGAAGCCGTCAAGAATGTCATTCAACTTCGCTTCGCTTTCACTGGACAGCGCGCTTTCCTTCAGGATGGTATCCAGAAGATCCTGATGTTTGGCGTGCATTTCAGAGAGAAGCTGCTTTTCGAAGTCTCCAATCTGACCAACTGCGATACCGTCAAGATAACCTCGCACACCAGCGAAGATCACGACGACCTGCTCTTCCATAGTCAGCGGGCTGTACTGCGGCTGCTTCAACAACTCAGTCAGGCGTGCACCGCGCGCCAACAAGCGCTGTGTCGCGGCGTCAAGATCAGAACCGAACTGCGCGAAAGCCGCCATTTCACGATACTGCGCGAGTTCCAACTTGATAGACCCGGAGACCTGCTTCATGGCTTTCGTCTGTGCAGATGAACCCACACGAGAGACCGACAGACCAACGTTAATGGCCGGGCGAATACCTTGATAGAACAGCTCCGTTTCCAGGAAGATCTGACCGTCGGTAATGGAGATCACGTTAGTCGGGATATAGGCTGACACGTCACCTGCCTGAGTTTCAATAACAGGCAAAGCTGTCATGGAACCGGAGCCATTGTCTTCGTTCAGCTTCGCCGAGCGTTCCAGCAGGCGAGAATGAAGATAGAAAACATCCCCCGGATAAGCTTCACGTCCTGGCGGACGGCGAAGCAACAAGGACATTTGACGATACGCAACAGCCTGCTTCGACAAATCATCATAGATGATCAGTGAGTGCATACCGTTATCGCGGAAATATTCAGCCATCGCGCAGCCTGTGAAAGGCGCGAGATACTGCAACGGCGCCGGATCGGAAGCCGTAGCCGCAACAACGATGGAATATTCAAGCGCCCCGTTTTCTTCAAGTGTTTTCACAACTTGCGCAACAGTAGAGCGCTTCTGCCCAATCACGACATAAACGCAATAGAGCTTCTTGCCTTCATCGTCTCCGGCATTTACCGATTTCTGATTGAGGATGGCGTCAACGGCAACAGCCGTCTTACCCGTCTGGCGGTCACCAATGATCAGCTCACGCTGCCCACGTCCAACCGGCACGAGACTGTCAATAGCCTTAAGGCCTGTCATCATCGGCTCATGCACAGATTTACGTGGCATGATGCCCGGTGCCTTAACGTCAACCCGGCGGGTTTCAGTGGCGTCGATCGGACCCTTGCCATCGATGGGGTTACCAAGACCATCAACAACCCGACCCAGCAACCCTTTGCCAACGCCGGTTTCAACAATCGCGCCCGTCCGCTTCACCGTGTCGCCTTCGCGGATGTCCCGGTCAGAACCGAAAATCACGACACCGACGTTATCGGTTTCAAGGTTCAGGGCCAGCCCCTTAATACCACCTGGAAATTCGACCATTTCACCGGCCTGAATATTGTCCAGACCATATACGCGTGCCACACCGTCACCGACGGAAAGCACCTGGCCAACTTCTGAGACTTCAGCTTGCGTGTCAAAACCCGCAATCTGTTGTTTAAGAATTTCGGAAATTTCTGCGGCGCGGATGTCCATCACCCAACCCCTTTCATCGCAAACTTAAGATTCTGAAGTTTAGTCCGGATCGAGTTATCGACCATTCGTGAACCAACCTTTATTACCAGGCCCCCAATCAGGCTCTCATCGACATCCGATTCGAGACTAACATCACTGCCGATGGCAGATTTAAGGGCCGATGACACAGCGTTTAGCTGACTTTCACTGAGTTTCTTGGCAGAACTGACACGGGCAACAACCTCACCACGCTCAGCTGCAAGCAATTGATTATAAGCCCCGATCATGCCAGGTAGCGCAAAAAGCCGACGGTTCTGCGCAACGGTTCCGATGAACCGGCGGACCAGATCGCCAACATTCAGCTTTTCAAGGACGGCGCCCATCGCACGGGCCTGATCAGCGCGGCTGATAATCGGGCTTTTAACAAGACGGGCGAGATCTTTATTCTCATCCATCATTGAATTAAGTGTCGCCAGATCACCGGCGACGGCATCAAGTTCTTTGGCCGAAACAGCCAAATCAAACAGAGCCGTTGCATAACGACCCGCGATACCGGAAACTGTTATGTTCTCAGCTGACAAGAAACGATCCCCAGGACTGAAAAAAGACGTGAATTACGTCCGACAAAATTGAAATCCCCCTCCCGAATAGACACCCTTTCAGGTCCCCAACGTCAAGGCACGGGGTTATTAGCACAGGGAATTCCGGGTGGCAATATGCTGCACACCAGTTTATTCACCAAATTTTCTATTTTGCGACCCGACTACCCGATAAATCCCATTTTTACATGAAATTATACGGGTCTATATCAATCTGCAGCCGGATATTATTCGGAACTTTGCGCCCTTGCAGCCATTTTCCAAGGACAGACTGAATTTGAATATCTTTTGTGCATTTCACCAAAAATCGGTAGCGATGTCGCCCCCGGATCATGGACAGAGGCGCGGGCGCAGGCCCCAGCACCCTAATTTTCTCACCCATAGGAGCCTGTCTTGCAAGATCGGACGCAAAATTAGCGACTGATTCGGCATTAGGACCAGACAAAATCAGTGCCGCCAAGCGACCATACGGTGGCATCCCGGCACTTTCCCGTCCTTCAGCCTCAAGCTTGAAAAATGCCTCGCCTTCCTGTTTGGCGATCGCCTCGATAACCGGATGCTCCGGTAGATAGGACTGTAAATACACTTTACCGGTGATGGATTCGCGCCCAGCGCGCCCGGTAACCTGAGACAACAGCTGATAAGTTCGCTCCGCTGCGCGGAGGTCGCCACCCGCAAGCCCCAAATCCGCATCGACAATTCCGACCAATGTCAGGTTTGGGAAATGATACCCCTTCGCAACGATTTGAGTCCCGATCAGGATTTCAATCTCCCCGCGATCCATCGCCGCGACAAATTCCGCCGCCGCACGCGGGCTTGAAATTGTATCACTCGCCATCATAGCGATCCGCCGATCCGGAAACAGGGCCTCCGCCTCTTCAACCAGCCGCTCAATACCATGACCGCAGGCCTTGAAACTTTCCTCAGCGCCACATTCACTACAGTTTTTCGGAAGCGCGGTTGTAAAGCCACAGTGATGGCATTGCAAACGCTTCATCAGGCGATGCTCTACCAGCCACGCGCTGCAATGCGGACATTGGAGCCGATGACCACATGTATCGCAAAGGGTAAGGGGCGCATAGCCGCGCCGGTTCAGGAACAACATCACCTGTTGCCCCTTAGTAAGTGTTTCTTCCATCGCCACGCGGAGCGGATCTGATATCCAGCGCTGTGATCCCAACTTATGCTGCTTGAGATCTACTATATTTACGTCCGGAAGCGTCGCTCCGCCGTAACGGGAGGGCAGCAGGAGATGCTCATATTTTCCGGAACGAGCATTTATCAGACTTTCTAGCGACGGCGTCGCCGACGCCAAGACAACAGGGCAGCTTCCTATTTTGCCACGCACCACCGCCATATCCCGTGCATTATAAGGAACGCCTTCATCCTGCTTGAAGGAGGATTCATGCTCCTCATCCACTATGATGAGACCAAGCTTTGCAAAAGGCAGAAATAGCGCCGATCTCGCGCCAACGACAATATCAGCTCGCCCATCGATTACCGCGCGCCAGTTGCGCCGTCGCATCGACTGGCTCAGATCTGAATGCCACTCCACTGGTTTGGATCCAAAGCGATCTTCGAATCGGGAAAGCCATTGTGCCGTCAGCGCAATCTCCGGAAGCAGGACCAACGCCTGTCGGCCTTCCTTCAGACAGGTGGCAATGGCCTCAAAATAGACCTCTGTCTTGCCAGATCCAGTCACACCTTCCAGAAGGGCAACATGAAAGTTGTCATCCGAAACATTTGCAGTAAGTGCTTTCGCTGCTGTCAATTGATCCGGAGACAGATCGAAGGCGGCATGTTGCCAGTTTGCTGACTGAAGCGGGCTCTCCGCCGGTAGATCAACAGTTTCCAAAGTCCCCTTGTCGGCAAGTCCTTTGATAACAGATGTGCTCACCCCAGCGATTGCCGCCAAATCTGTCGCCGTTTGCGCTCCGCCCTCAGATACCACATCAAGAACCCGCTGTCGCGCGGCCGTAAGTTTTTCTGGCATCTCGCCAGTAAACCGATACCCGATGCGCGGTGCTTTCGGATAAAGGGCATCGGGCACACTCATCGCCATACGGAGCACTTTACCGCGCCGCTGCATGGTATATTGCGCAACCCAGTCAATAAACTTCAGGCTTTCCGGTGGAAGCTTTTCACAAGGCAGAACGCCTATTATATCCTTCATCCGGTCCTCGGCGAGATCAGAATTGGCCGCCTCTTCCCAAACCACGCCTGTTACTTCTCTCCTGCCTAGAGGAACAGTCACAAAATGCCCGATTTCAACGTCAAGAGAGGTGGGCGCGCGGTAGTCGTAGACATCTCCAATCGAGAGAGGCAGAAGAACACGAACGCGACGATGTTTAATTGTGCTGCTCATATCTATGCGATAGACTATTCTGGCATTTCGAACCAGTGATTAGCATCAGGATTTAAAAATTACCCATGAAATTTTTTGTTGATACAGCGGATACGGAAGAAATCCGCGAGCTTGCCGATACCGGCCTTCTGGATGGTGTAACAACCAACCCATCACTTGTTGCAAAAACCGGCCGTGATTTCTTCGAAGTCATACAGGAAATTTGCGGCCTGATCGATGGACCGGTAAGCGCCGAAGTCGCCGCGACCGAATTTCCGGCGATGCTGGAAGAAGGCAAAAAACTTGCCGGGCTGGCGGAAAATATCGCCGTTAAAGTGCCACTAACCATGAATGGCCTTAAAACCTGCGCCGAGCTCAGCCGCGCAGGCACCCAAGTGAATGTTACTCTCTGCTTTTCCTCTGCTCAGGCCATTCTCGCCGCGAAGGCCGGCGCCGCCTTCGTCTCACCTTTTGTTGGACGTTTGGATGATATCGGACAGACTGGTATGGATCTCATTGCGGATATCGTCCAGATTTACGACAACTACGCCGACCTGAAAACAGAAGTTCTGGTCGCCTCTATCCGCAATCCGACGCATATCGTAGATGCAGCCCTGATGGGGGCAGATGTTTGCACCATACCGCCCGCCGTTCTGAAACAGCTTGTCTCGCACCCTTTAACGGACAAAGGGCTCGCCGCTTTCCTTGCGGATTGGGAGAAAACGGGCCAGACTATCCTTGGGTAACAGGTAAAAGGTGAACAAGTTTCGTGACGGAAAAAACTGACAAGAAAGCCAGGAACAAAGCTGTAGCTGCTCCTCATTTAACAGAAGAGGAGGTGCGAAACTGGCTGATCGATCACCCTGACTTCCTGGCGCATAACGCAGACCTGCTAACAACAGTGATTCCGCCGGAACGCGTTTCCGGTGATGGTGTTGTGGATATGCAGTCTTTTCTTGTAAGCCGCCTGCAAAAAGAAGTTATTCATCTGACCGCTCTGCAGGATGATTTTGTCGAAGCCGCGCGCAACAATATTCATACTCAGGATATGGTCCACGCTTCTATTCAGGCCGTCTTGGGAGCATCCAATCTTGCGCATTTTGTCCATATTCTAACTCAAGACCTACCGGAGCTTCTGGAAATTGACGTCATTACGCTTTGCGTTGAAGACGGACCAATCCCGCTTCCTGATATGACTGGCTTGCAACGTCTCAAGGAGGGCAGCATCAAGCGCGCGCCATGGCGGGGGCAGATTATACTTTTGCGCTCGGAAGCTCCGAAATCAAAGGCTATTTATGGCCCGGCCAAGGATCTTGTCCATTCAGATGCCCTGATTAAGCTCGATGTGCCGTCGCTGCATGCCAAAGCAATGATTGCCTTCGGTAGTCGGCAAGACGGTCATTTCCAGGAAGATCAAGCCACGGACCTCCTCCGGTTTCTGGCAATTGTCATTCAATCCTGCCTGCAAATGTGGCTGGAGCAAAAACCGGCTTAGCCATGTCTTCTCGCCCCTCTATCATTAATGCCTTTGGAAACTGGATCGATTGGCTTGTTCATGAGAGACGCGCAAGCCCCCACACCGTAGAGGCCTATGAACGGGATATGCGGGATTTTCTGGCGTTTATCACCGGCCATATCGGCAAGGAAGCAGATTTATCCGACCTTGAAAACCTGCGCGCTGCGGATTTTCGCGCCTATCTCGCGCATCGGCGACAGGAAGGGCTGACGGCAACATCCCTGCGGCGGGTCCTTTCCTCAATCCGGAGCTTTTTCAAACGGCAGGAACGAGATGGGCATATCCATAACCCGTATCTGAAAACTTTGCGTACACCGAAAGCTGGTACAAAACTTCCCCGGCCGCTTTCTGCAATCGATACAAAAAAACTGCTTGAGGATACCCCTAATCCGCGGGAAGCGAACTGGATACGTTATCGGGACTTGGCGGTCCTCACATTGCTTTATGGATGTGGATTGCGCATAGGAGAGGCCTTATCCCTTAGCTTCAGCGACCGGCCGACTTCCGATTTCATGCGGGTTATCGGAAAAGGAAACAAGGAACGCATGGTCCCGGTTTTACCTGCTGTCCGTGATGCACTCTCCCTGTATATCAAGGAATGTCCTTTTCCCTTGAAAGGGTCCGACCCGCTCTTTGTTGGACGCCAAGGCAAAAGGCTCAATGCGCGGAATATACAGTTGAAAATGCAGGACCTGCGCAGAAATCTCGGTCTCCCGGAAACAGCGACGCCCCATGCACTAAGGCACAGCTTCGCGAGCCATCTACTCGCGGGCGGAGGTGATTTACGATCAATTCAAGATTTGCTTGGTCATGCGTCGCTCTCTTCCACGCAACGCTATACCGATCTTGATACGGAAAAACTGCTCGCCGTATATGACAAGGCACATCCCAAAGCCTGAAGCAGACTACTTTTTCGTGAGGCGAAGGGCGAAGGGTCCCAGTAATGTAATCGCCCCCATGGAAATAAACATCAAACCCCAGCCCATTGTGGAATCCGGCCCGCCCGCCTCATCAAGAACGATACCTGCGACAATCGGTCCGATCATACCGCCCCCGAACCCAAGGAAACTATGCACCGCCATGGTCGCGCCGCGAAGATCAGCAGGAGCACTACCAACCGCGCCTGCGGTAATAGAGGAGGAATCGGCGGTAATCATCACGCCATAAAGAGCCGCCATCGCAACAACAAAAAGAAACGGCATGTTCGCCGTAAACCCGATGGTAAAGGAAAAGGCGAGACAACAGATCATGACCAGCGTAATGGAGCGTTGCCGCCCTATCTTGAGAGATAGTTCATTCCCGAGCACACTGGACGGGAGGCCAAGGAAAACTGCAGCCGCGGTAATAACAGAGACATCCATCCAGCCGGGCGCATCCGTCAGGGCATGAGAGTAGGCAAGGAACGCGAGCATAAAGGACCGCATCGCCACCAGTTCCCATGTATGGCAGACATAGGCTAGTATATATCCCATACTGAAGCGGTTGGTCACCACCGGCGCATAATTGAAAATCTGCGACCATGGCCGGGGCGTCAAGAGCGGCTTGGGCGATGTCATCATAAAAATAATCGCCATGGCGATCGGGGGCCCAATGATGACGGAAATCAAAGCCATTTCCCAACCAAGCCATAGTTCTGCTTGCCCAACGAGCAGAAAGGAAACAGCCGAGCCCGTCGAAAAACTCGCCGTATAAAAGGCAATGGCCCGCGATTGATCTCCGGGTGGCAATCGATCCGTGAGCAGCTTTAATCCCGGCATATAAGTACAGCCAAGCCCGGCACCAGAGATAAATCGCCATGGCAATGATGAATAAAATCCATCCGCATGAAAAGCAAAACCATAGGCACCGATGAGCGCCAAAACACAGCCAGTGAGGAAGACCTGACGTGCGTCCAAGCGGTCCGTCAGAGATGTAGAAAACGGGCCTACAATTGTGAAGCCAAAGAAAAAGGCGGCATTTATCCAGCCCGCGTCCTGCCCTGACAATTGCCAGTGGTCAAAGAAGAAGGGGGTGAGTGCGGGGAAGGTGGCAAAAGACGACATTGCCACGATTTCTGCAATGCAAAGTGCCAACGTCAACCGGGGCCCAGAAACGGCCATGCTCATATTCTAGGCCGGAGCTGTTTGCGCCAATGAAGGGCGGGCGGCGAATTTCTCATACCATTTAGCCAGTTTCGGGCGGCCATTGCGCCACTGCTCATCACCAAACCGGAAATCGTGGTAACCGAGCGCACAACCAACTGCGATGGTACCGATATTGACTGTGTCACCGTACCCTTCCGCTTGCTTTTCCATTTCGTTCAAGCAGCTTTCCATGGACAGTTTCAGGCGTCCATTCCAGCTGGGAGACCCTTCTCCTTCCGGCAGGATGCTATCAACCCGACGCTGATAGGCCGCATCGGTCATCCCATTCGCCGTCGCATGGAGCGTTAGCACCTGCCACCGATCGCGCCCGGCAGCCGGAAACAATGACGGACCACTCCCGATACTGTCGAGATATTCACAGATGACGAAAGAATCAAACAGAACATCGCCATTCTCCAGCGTCAGGCTGGGAACTTTGCCAAGTGGGTTCGCTGGATTGATGCCCTTAAACATATCACTATGGTCTGAATCAACAATTTCGATTTTGTCCAGAAGGTTATGTTCAATGGCCGTAGCTCTGACCTTGCGAACAAAGGGAGAGAGGGCGCTATAGCAGAGCTTCATGACGTCTCCTTGGGGAAAGTGGTGTTCAAAAAAAGAGAGGCTGAAAATATCAGCCCCTCATTTTGGTAACCTATTTAGAAAAAGGTCAACTATTTATTGTACGCCCGTCCACGGCAAGAGCCGCTTCCTTCACCGCCTCGTTAAGTGTTGGGTGTGCATGGCAGGTCCGGGCAATGTCTTCTGAAGAGGCACCGAATTCCATAGCCAGAACGCATTCATGGATCACGGTTCCGGCATCCGGACCGATAATATGAACGCCGAGGACTTTATCGGTTTTCTTATCGGCGAGAATTTTAACGAAGCCGTCCGTAAACCCATTGGCACGGGCCCGGCTGTTAGCCATAAACGGTACCTTACCAACGTTATACTCGACCCCGTCTTCTTTCAGCTGTTCTTCCGTCTTGCCAACGGTCGCAACTTCCGGCCAAGTGTAGATCACACCGGGAATCAAATTGTAATCAATATGCGGCTTCTGTCCGGCGAGTTTTTCAACACAGACAACGCCTTCATCTTCGGCTTTATGCGCCAGCATCGGGCCTTCAATCACGTCGCCGATGGCGTAGATTCCATCCACGCTGGACTTGAAATTATTGTCCACAACGATACGCCCTGCTTTATCCGTCTCAACCCCAAGATCTTCAAGGCCAAGCCCTTCTGTGTAGGGACGGCGGCCAATCGCGACCAATACAACATCCGCTTTCAGAGTTTCCTCATCGCCGCCTTTCGCTGGCTCAATTGTCAAGGTAACAGCGGTCTTAGTCTTTTTCGCGCCGGTTACCTTTTTGCCGAGCATAAAATTAATACCCTGCTTTTTCAGAATCCGCTGCGTCGTTTTCGCAACTTCGTTATCTGTGCCATGAAGGATGCGATCCAAAAACTCGACGACGGTGACTTCAGCGCCAAGACGACGCCAGACTGTACCGAGTTCCAATCCGATCACACCCGCCCCAATAACGACAAGCTTTTTTGGAACTTTGGGAAGTTCGAGGGCACCGGTAGAGGAAACGATCTGCTTTTCATCGATCTCCACGTTAGGGAGAGGTGTTACTTCGGACCCCGTCGCGATCAGGATGTTCTTCGCTTTAAGCGTCTTCGCATCGTCACCAGTTACTTCAATTCGGCCGCCGCCCTGCAGGGTGGCCGTTCCTTTGACATAGGTGACCTTGTTCTTTTTAAAGAGAAACTCAATGCCTTGCGTCAGCCCAGTGACCGTTGCTTCCTTCTGGCCCAGCATCTTTTTCAGGTCGAGCTTGACAGAGCCAACCGAAATACCGCGATCCGCGAAGCTATGTTGAGCCTCTTCGAAGAGTTCGGACGATTGCAGCATTGCCTTGGATGGAATACATCCAACATTCAGGCAAACGCCCCCCAATGCGCCACGTTTTTCTACGCAGGCTGTCTTCATACCAAGCTGTGCCGCCCGGATAGCAGCCGTATAGCCGCCCGGACCCCCGCCCACAACGACCAGATCGAAAGTTTCGTCGCTCATGATTATTCCTCGTATCTTTTTGGAATGATTACAGGTCCAGCAGCAACCGCTGCGGATCTTCCAGTGCGTCTTTTACGCGAACCAGGAATGTGACAGCTTCCTTGCCATCAATAATCCTGTGATCATAGGTCAGCGCGAGGTACATCATCGGGCGAATTTTGATTTCACCCTTGATCACCATCGGTCGTTCCTGAATCTTATGCATACCGAGAACTGCGGCCTGCGGCGGGTTCAAGATTGGAGACGACATCAGGGACCCATAAACCCCACCATTGGTGATGGTAAATGTCCCGCCCTGCAGATCTGCCATGCTGAGTTTTCCGTCCCGAGCCTTCTTGCCGAGTGCACCGATTCCTTTTTCTACTTCAGCAAAGCTGAGCTTATCCGCATCGCGCAACACTGGCACTACAAGGCCAGAATCCGTGCCCACGGCAATGCCCATGTTGTAGTAATTTTTATATACGAGGTCATCGCCGTCGATTTCCGCGTTCACCGCAGGTGTTTCCTGAAGCGCAGCGATACATGCTTTCGTGAAAAAGGACATGAAGCCAAGCTTGACGCCATGCTTTTTCAGGAACAATTCCTTGTATTCCGCCCGCAGGTCCAGCATGCCCGACATATCCACCTCATTATAGGTGGTCAGCATAGCGGCGGTGTTTTGTGCATCTTTCAAACGTGCCGCAATGCTCTTGCGAAGCCGCGTCATTTTTACACGTTCTTCGCGCGCCTCTTCTGCACGTGGCCCGGAGGGAGCGGCAGGTGCCGGTGCCGGAGCTGGCGCGGTGGCTGGAGCAGGAGCCGCCGGAGAGGCCCCCCATTCTCCAAAGCTTCCAGAACGTCACCCTTGGTAATCCGACCATCTTTGCCTGTACCCCGGAGCTTGCCTGCATCGAGATTATTTTCTTCGATGAGCTTTTGTGCCGCGGGTAAAACCTCAACCTTGGTTGCGCTTGTCGAAGCCGCCGCAGGGGCAACCTCTTCCTTGGGAGCCGCGGCTGGAGCGGCAGCTGGTTTTTCCGCAGCTTCCTCTTTTGGTGCTTCCGATGCTTTTTCTGGTGCGCTTCCAGCGGCACCTTCTGCGATTTGACCGAGCAAGGCGCCGACTTCGACGTCCTCGCCTTCAGCAACAACAATCTCGTCCAACCGGCCCGCCTCAGTCGCATTTACTTCAAGCGTAACTTTATCCGTCTCAAGTTCCAGAAGTGGCTCATCTTTGGCGACAGATTCGCCAACTTTCTTGAACCATTGACCGACTGTCGCCTCAGTTACTGATTCCCCAAGCACGGGAACACGAATTTCAACCGTCATAATTTGACTTCCTATTCAGATTTGACGCCAAGTGCGTCATCTACCAAAGCTTTTTGTTCCAGATTATGCTTCTTTAAAAGTCCCGTCGCCGTCGACGCAGACTCTTTGCGGCCTGCATATCGCGGACGCGACACTTTCTTCATTTTTAAATCCTGGAACACCTTTTCCAGATGCGGTTCAACAAAAGTCCAGGCACCCATATTCTTTGGTTCTTCCTGACACCAGACGACCTCTTCCACATGGGTAAGATTTTTCATTTCCTGTTCCAGTGCCTGATAAGGGAACGGATAGAGCTGTTCCAGTCTCAGAAAATAAGTGTCCTTGATGTTAAGTTCTTCACGGCGGGCATGCAGGTCATAGTAGACCTTACCCGAGCACAAAACGACCCGTTTCACATCCTTATCCGCGCAAAGCTTTTCATTGTCATAAAGTACCCGATGAAAGGTGGAACCGGGGCCCATATCTTCCAGTGTTGATACCGCCTGCTTATGACGAAGAAGAGATTTAGGCGTCATAATCACAAGAGGCTTTCTGAACTTGCGATGAATCTGTCGTCGCAAGACATGGAAATAGTTAGCAGGTGTTGTGCAGTTCACAACTTGCCAATTATCCTCCGCCGATTGCTGCAGATAACGTTCAAGCCGCGCGGAAGAATGTTCCGGCCCCTGCCCCTCATAACCATGTGGCAACAACATAACCAGACCACTCATACGGAGCCATTTCGATTCACCGCTTGAAATGAACTGATCGATAATCACCTGCGCCCCGTTGGCGAAGTCACCGAACTGAGCTTCCCACAGAACCAGCGCCTTTGGTTCGGCAAGGGAATACCCATATTCGTAACCGAGCACTGCTGCCTCGGACAATAGACTGTCGATCACCTCAAAATGGGCTTGATCTTCACTCAGATTATCCAAGGGAATATAGCGATCTTCCGTCACCTGATCGACAATCACGGAGTGCCTTTGAGAGAAAGTACCACGTCCGCAATCCTGCCCGGAGAGACGAACGGGAACTTTTTCCTTAAGCAGCGACCCGAACGCGAGCGCCTCTGCCGTTGCCCAATCGATATTTTCGCCGGTATCGATCATCTTTTTCTTGGCCTTGAGGACACGCTGCAATGTCCGGTGAACATTATGGCTTTCCGGAACTTCGGTCAGTTTTCCGCCGATATCCTTAAGTTCTTCGATCGAAATCGCTGTACTACCGCGCCGCGCACCTTCATCGGCGCGTTCAAAACCCTGCCAGCGGCCTTCAAACCAGTCCGCCTTGTTCGGCTTGAAGCTATTCGCTGTCTCAAATTGCTTTTCAAGGTAATCCTTGAATTCAGCAATCAAGCCCTCTACTTCCTTCTCGGTTACAACACCTTCCGCAATGAGCTTCTTGGCATAGATCTGCATTGTCGTCGGATGCTGGGCGATGGTCCGGTACATCAGCGGCTGCGTGAAGGCAGGCTCATCCCCTTCGTTATGACCATGGCGACGATAGCAGAACATATCGATAACGACGTCAATCTGGAACAGCTGGCGGAATTCAGTCGCGATCTTTGCCACATGACAGACCGCTTCCGGATCATCACCGTTCACATGGAAAATCGGCGCCTGCACCATCTTTCCGACATCGGAAGGATAAGGGCTGGAGCGCGAATATTTCGGGCTGGTCGTGAAACCAATCTGATTATTCACAACAAAATGAATAGTGCCGGAGGTACGGTACCCCTTGAGTTCTGACAAGCCAAAGCATTCAGCGACGATACCCTGACCGGCAAAGGCTGCGTCGCCATGCATCAAAAGCGGCATGACCTGACCGCCGACATCGGGACCAATCTGCGCCTGCTTGGCGCGTGCCTTACCAAGAACAACCGGGTTCACTGCTTCCAGATGCGACGGGTTTGCCGTCAAAGACATATGAACATTATTGCCGTCAAATTCCCGATCAGATGAAGTTCCCAGATGGTACTTTACGTCGCCCGATCCTTCGACATCTTCCGGATTTGCGGGATTTCCCTGGAATTCCGAGAAAACGGCACGGAACGGCTTGGCCATCACATTGGTGAGCACATTGAGGCGGCCACGATGCGGCATGCCAAGAACAATTTCCTTCACCCCAAGCTGACCGCCGCGCTTGATAATCCCTTCCATCGCAGGGATTAGCGATTCCCCGCCATCAAGACCGAAACGCTTGGTGCCGGTATATTTTACGTTCAGGAAGTGCTCAAACCCTTCAGTTTCGATCAGTTTGCGCAAGATCGCAATCTTGCCTTCCTTCGTGAAGGAAATTTCCTTATGGCGGCCTTCAATGCGTTCCTGTATCCAAGCCTTCTGATCTGGTTCTTGAATATGCATAAACTCGACGCCAATGGTCGAACAATAGGTCCGCTTTACGATCGCGAGAATATCGCGAATGCTACCCGTTTCGAGGCCCAGCACATTATCAAGAAATATCTGACGATCCCAGTCCTTCTCCGTGAAGCCATAAGTCGCCGGATTAAGCTCTGGGTGCTCCTTCGGGATTTCAAGGCCAAGCGGATCTAGATTAGCTTTCAGATGCCCCCGCACACGGTATGAACGGATCAGCATTAAAGCCCGAATGGTATCGATGGCTGCCGCGCGAATGTCTTCCTGACTTGCGCCGGCTTCAACCGCTCGGTTTGTCGCCCGATTGGCCGCATCCCCAAGAATTTCATACTCATCTTCAGGCTCAATGCCATTCGAGGGTGCCCACGGGGCGCCGCGCGTTTCCGCAACGACCGTATCCGCCTCATCCCCCAGAGAGCCGAAATATTGTTGCCAGCTAGCATCTACAGAAGAAGGGTCATCAAGATAGCGCGCGTAAAGTTGCTCAATGAACCCGGCGTTGGATCCAAAGAGGAAAGAAGAATTATCCAGTTGCTGAGACATTTTGTATAATTGGGCGGGACTTTCCCCGCCCCCTTAATAGTCAATTCAAAGAGTTAATGGTTAACCATAAGAGATCAACCTTTCAAAACCCTTACCAAAGTTGATCCCAATGCTGACGGACTGTCGGAAACCGTAATGCCGGCGCTACGCATTGCATCCATCTTGTCTTCGGCACCACCTTTACCACCAGAAATAATGGCACCCGCATGACCCATTCTCCGGCCGGGAGGTGCCGTCACGCCCGCAATAAAGCCGACAACTGGCTTTTTAGTCTTCGATGCTTTGAGAAACTCAGCGGCTTCTTCCTCGGCAGAACCTCCGATTTCACCAATCATGATGATCGACTCAGTCTCGTCATCCCCAAGGAACAGGTCCAGACAATCGATAAAGTTGGTGCCATTGACCGGGTCACCACCGATACCAATACAGGTAGTCTGACCAAGGCCAGCCGCTGTAGTCTGCGCCACTGCTTCGTATGTCAATGTACCGGAGCGAGAGACGATCCCCACATTACCGCGGCGATGGATATGGCCAGGCATAATACCAATTTTACATTCATCCGGCGTAATAATCCCGGGGCAGTTCGGCCCAATCAGTCGGGAGCCACTATCTTTAAGCGCCCGCTTGACCTTCACCATGTCAAGGACGGGAATACCTTCCGTGATACAAACGATCAGCTCAATCTCAGCGTCAATCGCTTCAAGAATAGCGTCCGCAGCGAACGGCGGCGGGACATAAATCACGCTTGCATTCGCACCGGTTGTCTCTCTGGCTTCACCAACCGTGTTGAAAATAGGTAGGTCGAGATGCTTCTCGCCGCCTTTGCCTGGCGTCACACCGCCAACCATCTTCGTACCATAGGCGATTGCCTGCTCCGAATGGAATGTCCCCTGAGAGCCCGTGAAACCCTGACAGATGACCTTCGTGTCCTTATTTACGAGAACGGCCATTACGCTGCCTCCTTCACTGCTTTAACAATTTTCTCCGCGGCGTCACCAAGATCATCCGCTGACAAAATAGGCAGCCCTGATTCCGCTAGAATTTTCTTGCCCAACTCCACATTCGTTCCTTCCAGGCGTACAACCAAAGGCACGCTGAGCGCGACTTCTTTCGCGGCCGCAACAACGCCCTCAGCGATCACATCACAGCGCATGATTCCGCCAAAAATATTTACGAGAATACCTTCGACATTCTCATCCTTCAGGATGATCTTGAAGGCTTCCGTTACTTTCTCCTTCGTCGCACCGCCACCCACGTCAAGGAAGTTGGCCGGCGTACCGCCGTTGAGTTGGATAATATCCATGGTTGCCATGGCTAGACCCGCACCATTGACCATGCAGCCGATGTTTCCATCCAGCTTAATGTAGTTAAGGTCATATTGCGCGGCTTCAAGCTCGGCCGGATCTTCTTCATCTGGATCACGGAGCTCGGCAATATCTTTATGCCGGAAAAGAGCATTGTCATCGAAGTTCATCTTCGCATCCAGCGCGATGACATTGCCGCTTCCGGTAATGACCAACGGATTAATCTCGACCAGGCTTGCATCGGTATCGACAATTGCCCGGTACAGCGCAAGGATGAACTTGACGGCAGCACTTACCTGCTTACCCTCAAGACCGAGGCCGAACGCAATCTTGCGCGCGTGAAACGGCATAATCCCCGTCGCCGGATCAATACTGACCATGTGAATTTTTTCAGGCGTTTTCGCTGCGACTTCCTCAATCTCCATACCGCCTTCTGTCGACGCCATGAAGGTTATGCAGTCTTTGGCACGATCAATGATGGCACCAAGATAAAGCTCGCGCGCAATGTCGCAGCCTTCCTCGATATAGACACGCTTCACTTCCTTGCCTTCCGGCCCAGTCTGGTGCGTGATCAATTGCATGCCTATCATGGCTTTTGCCGTTGAGGAGACCTCTTCGGTGGATTTCACGACTTTCACGCCGCCACCTTTGCCTCGGCCACCTGCATGAATTTGGGCTTTTACGACCCAGACCGGTCCGCCCAACTCCTGTGCAACTGTCTTGGCTTCTTCGGAAGTATAGGCAACGCCGCCCTTGGGAACGGTCACGCCATATTTTGCGAGCAGGCTTTTCGCCTGATATTCATGGATATTCATTGTTTTCCGTTTTGCTGCTATTCAAAGACATCTATTTTTTCACTGATCACTTAATTCGCAAAGCATAGGCATACGGTATAGCACCATAAAAAAGGGCACAACCGGTTATTGGTGTGCCCTTTATTTTTGCCTCTATCCTTTGAGGCTTGGATCAATGCCCACACAGGCCTCAACAAGCCCCTTAACGGCATTTACTGAATTATCAAACATGGCCTTTTCTTCGGCGTTCATGTCAATTTCAACGACACGTTCGATCCCGCCCTCACCAATCACAGTGGGAACACCCACATACATACCGTCAAGTCCATACTGACCGTCGACGTAGGCGGCGCAAGGAAGAACCCGCTTTTTGTCTTTTAGGTAGGCTTCCGCCATCGTAATCGCACTTGATGCAGGCGCATAGAACGCAGATCCGGTTTTCAGAAGCGCAACCACTTCGGCACCGCCGTTGCGTGTGCGATCAATAATGGCATCGATTTTTTCCTGAGTGCTCCATCCCATCTTGATCAAGTCTGGAACCGGAATACCGGCGACCGTGGAATAACGGATCAGCGGTACCATCGTATCGCCGTGACCACCAAGAACGAAGGCTGTTACATCCTCAACCGAGACATTGAATTCCTCGGCCAGAAAAAGACGGAAGCGCGCGCTGTCCAGAACACCAGCCATACCGACAACCATATTGTGCGGCAGGCCACATTTTTCACGCAGCACCCAGACCATCGCATCCAGCGGGTTGGTGATGCAGATAACAAAGGCGTTCGGCGCATGCTTCTTAATGCCTTCGCCGACGGACTGCATAACTTTGATGTTTGTGCCGAGTAGGTCATCTCGGCTCATACCGGGCTTACGGGCGATACCGGCGGTGACAATGCAGACATCCGCACCTTCAATGGCGCTGTAATCATTGGCACCGGTGATATTGGCGTTGAACCGGTCAACAGGAGAAGAAGATGCTATATCCAGCGCTTTACCTTGCGGCAAACCTTCTGCGATATCAAAAAGAACGATGTCGCCAAGTTCTTTCAGACCGGCAAGATGAGCAAGGGTGCCGCCGATATTTCCACTGCCTATCAGGGCAATTTTTTTACGAGCCATTATATTCTCCGAATTCTTTAAGATTGGAGGGCTCTCTGAGAAGACAGAAAGTCCTCTTGTGAATATTATTGTGGGTACTAACGCGTTTCTCGACCAAGAGCAAGATCGCGGTGAAAAATTATCGTCAATTTTTTGTAGCAAGCTAAAATACGCTTTTCCTGAACGTAAAAATACTTTCTGTTCACTACATTATCGATGATTAATAGCCTGTATGAAACGCCGTATCTGAGGAAAATTTGGATAAAATGAATCAAAACTCTCTCTGGCCGTTGCCATAAACAGTTCACGTCTGTACAGATCAGGGATAGAAGCCAATTTTCTCACGTTCAAATATCGATATGTTCTCCATTTCATGACTGATGTAACCGGCCCCCTCGACGCGTACCGCAAACTGGTTGCGGAAAACCAACTGCAGCAGGACCCCATTCAACTGCTGGCGGTTGAAAAGCTCCAGACCCTGCATCGGCGGCTTGTGAACTACGACCCAAATACCAGTGCAAAATGGACCCATATATTCCGATTGGGGCCTCGCAAACCCCGTGTCGAGCCACCGCAGGGGTTATATATATACGGCGATGTCGGGCGCGGAAAATCCATGCTGATGGATCTTTTCTTTGAAACCGCGCCTGTCGCCCATAAAAGACGGGTGCATTTTCACGCCTTTATGCTGAAAGTTCACGCTTTCATGCATGAGAAGCGGCAGAAAAAAGATAAAGACAGTGATGATCCTGTCATCGCGCTTGCCAATTCGATCACGGAAAACGCTTGGCTGCTTTGTTTCGATGAATTCCAGGTGACGGACGTGGCAGATGCCATGATTCTAGGCCGTCTGTTTGAGTTGTTGTTCGATCGAGGCGTGGTCGTCGTGGCAACATCCAACCGGGTGCCGGACGATCTCTATAAAGACGGGTTGAACCGGCAACTATTTCTGCCGTTCATTGAACTGTTGAAGGAGCAACTCGATATTCTCCATCTGGCAGGCGGACGAGACTATCGGCTGGAACGGTTGGCCGAGCATCCGGTTTACTTCACCCCGCTGGATGAAACTGCTGCGGCGGAGATGGATCGGATCTTCACCGAAATGACTGAAGGATATGAACTCGCCCCGCAAGTTTTGACGACTCAGGGTCGACAGTTAGAGATAGAGAGAACTGCCCATGGCGTCGCCAGGCTTACCTTTGAAGAGCTTTGCGCTCGTCCCTTAGGTGCTTCCGACTATTTGACCCTGACCGAGCATGTTCACACCTTGCTCCTTGAGAATGTTCCACAGCTTAGCGCCGACCGACGAAATGAATCCAAGCGGTTCGTTACATTGGTCGATATTCTTTATGAAGCAGGATCCAATCTTGTAATTTCTGCAGAGGTAGCGGCCGAAGATCTATATCCGGAAGGAGACGGAAAATTCGAGTTTGCCCGAACTGTCTCGCGCCTGATGGAAATGCGGTCAGAGGATTACTTAAAAGGCCGGACGGGAAAATAGTTAGTCCCGCCATATCCTTTTCAGGTAAATGCGCTATAATTTTCGCCGGGAGCTAATAAACATAACAAAAAGGGCAGGAAACATGACGGAACCCGCATTTCCGGACATGGCCAATATAAAAGGCCGTCTGACAATCAACCAAAATATATCGAATGCAATAACCGGCATTATTTCGAGTGGGACGAACACGCGCATTCTGGTTTCTATTTCCCGTTCCCTCGCAGCAAATTCTTCTATTGTTGATGAGCTAAAGAAGAATTTTGGTGACACGATCACGGGCGTGGTGAGCATCCTGACTGAACATACCCCGTATGATAGCGTTTTTAAGCTCGCGGGCGCAGTTACTGATAGTGGCGCCACCCATCTTCTCTCCATCGGCGGTGGCAGTGTTATTGATGGCGGCAAAATCGCCCTGCTTGTTTCAAACCTGAATATTCAAGACGCTGCCGAGCTTGAAAAGCTGTCCTCTACAGGTGAAAATAGTCTTGATTTTACGTCTTGGCCTGTAAAACATATAGCTGTTCCAACAACCTTATCCGGTGCAGAATTTACCCCGATTGCCGGAGCGACAAGCAGTATTACCGGACGCAAGACCGGTTTTGCGCATGCCTATCTCGTTCCCAACCATATTATTCTGAGTTCGACACTCAGCAAGTATACGCCAGAACGGCTCTGGCTCTCGACCGGTATCCGCGCGGTTGATCATGCGGTAGAAACCATTTGTGCCCCCGGGGTTGATCCGGAGATTGCGGAGTTTTGCGCAAAAGGTCTCGGCTTACTCTATACAGGTATGGAGGGGACTAAGAATGATCCGGAAAGCCTCACTCATCGGGAGAATAGCCAACTCGGTGTTTATTATGCGACTGCGGGCATTTCACGATACCGCATGGGCGCGAGCCACGGACTCGGATACCTGCTTGGTGTAATCGGACATGTGCCACACGGGATTACTTCCTGCGTTTTTCTCCCTGCGGTTCTTGCTTATAACTTTCCGGAGACTAAAGGCCCTCAGACAAAAATTGCAAAGGTACTGGGCGTATCTTCCGCCGAAGAAGTATCTCCAGCACTAAAGAAATTTATCGGCGGACTTGGCCTACCAAATCGTCTCAGCACTCTTGATATCTCTGAAGTGGCAATCGCAGAAATCAAAACGGCAGCCCTCACTCATCCAGTCGTGCAGGCAAATCCGAAGGCAATTTCGAGTATCGAGGATGTCGCCAAGATTATGAAATTTTCTGGCTAATGATATGCGGCTACCATAACTTACCGATGGCCGCCTCAACAGCCGCCTGATCCTCGGGCGATTTATTTTGCCCGAGTTTGGCCTTCCCCTCGATCCGGTCAATCGGAATTTCGAAGGCAATAATACCCCGCATCAGCCCGTTCAACCGCTTTTGATCCAGCATGTCGGCGCGCCATGGCTCTGTCCGGCCTTTTTCGTTATCCTCGGTTAGTTGGTCGAGGAGCTTTCGAACCCTCGTTGTATCTTCGATGATCTCCGGCGTTCCGTAGGCATGCACCGCGACATAATTCCATGTCGGCACATTCACATCCGTCGCATAATAGTTCGGTGAGATATAGTCATGCGGACCCTGAAATATAGCCAGCGCCTCGCCTTTACCTAGCAATTGCCCATGGGGATTGGCACGTGCCATATGGGCACTCAACGTTCCATGCTCCCCGTGATCCGGGTCATAGGAAAAAGGAAGATGCGTGGCTATCGGCACGCCGTCCTCTCCGATGGAGACCAGAAGCCCAAAACTTGCCTCAGGTAAAAGCCGGAGCAAAGTTTCCTTCCCGGGTGCGTTAAAATGTGGCGGGACATACATTGGCTTATTCCATAAAAAAGGCCGCTCCTTGTAGCGGCCTTACTTTATCGTGAAATTGGCTTCGCAAAAGAGCCAATCCATTCATTCTTAAAGAACCAATTATCGGCGTTCCACCATCATCTTTTTGATCTCGGCGATCGCTTTCGCCGGGTTCAGGCCCTTCGGGCAGGTATTCGAGCAGTTCATGATCGTGTGACAGCGATAGAGCCGGAACGGATCTTCGAGATTGTCGAGACGTTCACCCGTATTCTCATCCCGACTATCAATGATCCAGCGGTAGGCCTGCAAAAGGATGGCCGGGCCAAGGAACCGGTCAGAATTCCACCAGTAGCTCGGGCAGGAAGTCGAACAACATGCGCAGAGAATGCACTCATAAAGCCCGTCGAGTTTTTCGCGATCCTCTTTCGATTGCAACCGTTCTTTCGACGGGGACGGCGTTTCCGCCTGCAGCCAAGGCTTGATCGACGCATACTGCGCATAGAAATTGGTAAGATCCGGCACCAGGTCCTTCACTACGGGCTGATGCGGAAGCGGATAGATATTGATATCACCGTCCACCTCATCCATGCCTGTCGTGCAGGCCAAGGTGTTCGTCCCGTTGATATTCATCGCGCAGGAACCACAAATCCCCTCCCGGCAGGAACGGCGGAATGTCAGGGTCGGATCAATCTCGTTCTTGATTTTGATCAGCCCGTCCAAGATCATCGGCCCGCAGGTGTCGAGATCGACATAATATGTATCAATGGCCGGGTTCTGATTGTCATCCGGCGACCAGCGGTAGACATTAAATGTCTTAGTATTCGTCGCCCCATCCGTCTTTGGATGAGTCTTGCCGGTACCGACCCTTGAATTTTTTGGTAATGTCAGTTCAACCATGTTTCATTCCTAACGCGCTTAATACACACGTGCCTTTGGTTTGATGTAATCGATCTCTTCCGTCAGCGTATAATCATGCACCGGACGGTAGTCGAGCTTAACTCCGCCCTTATCGCTGTGATAGGTAAGCGTATGCTTCATCCAATTTTTATCATCGCGATCAGGGAAATCCTCATGGGCATGCGCCCCGCGGCTTTCCTTGCGGTTCTCCGCCGCCGTCATTGAGACGACCGCCTGCCGGATCAGGTTGTCCAGTTCCAATGTTTCCACAAGATCGGAGTTCCAGACAAGTGACCGATCGGTCGTCTTAATATCCGGCATCTGTTCCCACACCTTGTTGATCTTCTCAACACCTTCGGCAAGGGTCTTGCTGGTCCGGAATACGGCGCAATCGTCCTGCATCACTCGCTGCATATTGTCGCGAATAGTTGCTGTTGAGCTACTGCCGTTTGCGTTGCGGAATTTATCAAGACGGCCAAGTGCCTCATCACAAGCGTCTGCGGGAAGCGGTGCGTGGGCAGCGCCTGGTGTTACCACTTCTTTTGCCCGAAGCGCAGCGGCACGCCCGAAGACCACAAGGTCGATCAGCGAGTTGGAACCCAAACGGTTTGCGCCGTGAACGGAAACACATGCCGCCTCACCTACAGCCATCAGGCCGGGCACAACCGAGTCTGGGTTGCCGTCCTTCAGATCGACAACTTCCGCATGATAGTTCGTCGGGATACCGCCCATGTTGTAATGAACCGTCGGCAGAACGGGGATCGGCTCCTTATGCACATCGACGCCGGCAAAAATTCGCGCGCTTTCCGAAATGCCCGGTAAGCGCTCATCAATCATTGCCGGATCAAGATGGTCCAGATGTAGATAGATATGATCTTTCCGCGGGCCAACGCCTCTGCCTTCGCGGATTTCAATGGTCATCGACCGAGACACGACATCGCGGCTGGCCAAATCCTTTGCATGAGGCGCATAGCGCTCCATAAAGCGCTCACCTTCGCCATTGACGAGGAAACCGCCTTCACCGCGTACACCCTCAGTGATCAGGCAACCCGCGCCATAAATGCCGGTTGGATGGAACTGGATAAACTCCATATCCTGAAGTGGTAGTCCGGCGCGCAACACCATGCCGCCGCCATCACCTGTACATGTATGCGCAGAAGTGCAAGAGAAGAAAGTGCGGCCATAACCGCCTGTTGCCAGAACCACCATATGCGCCCGGAACAGATGTAAGGTGCCGTCTTCAAGGCAGAGACAGAGAACGCCTTTGCAAGAGCCATCCTTGTCCATAATCAGATCAAGGGCAAAATATTCAATAAAGAACTCTGTGTCATGCTTCAGACTCTGACTGTAGAGCGTATGCAGCATGGCGTGACCGGTCCGGTCGGCGGCAGCGCAGGTGCGCTGCGCGGCAGGGCCCTCACCAAATTCTGTCGTCATCCCGCCAAAGGCCCGCTGGTAAATCTTGCCTTCCTCGGTCCGACTGAAAGGCATACCGAATTGCTCCAGCTCCAGGACTGAAGCAGGTGCCTCACGACACATATATTCAATAGCATCCTGATCGCCGAGCCAGTCTGACCCCTTGACTGTGTCATACATATGCCACTGCCAATTATCTTCACCCATATTTCCGAGTGAGGCGGAGATCCCACCCTGCGCGGCAACTGTATGGCTACGGGTCGGGAATACTTTTGTAATCGCAGCCGTTTTGAGGCCGGCCGCGGCCATGCCCATAGTCGCGCGCAAACCTGCACCGCCCGCGCCGACGACGACCACGTCATATTTATGTTCTGTAATTGGATAGGCTTCTGACATGATCTTTTCTTTATCCCCCGAGGGCCAGTTTCAATATTGCGAGCGCTGCGGACAGGCCGACGATCGCGCAGAAAAAACTGTTAAGCAGTAACAGAAAAACTTTCGTGCTTTCTGTATGAATATAATCTTCAATAACAACCTGCATGCCGAGCTTGAGGTGGTAAAACATAGCCACAATCAGCAATAACATCACAATTGATATAAAGGGTTGCCCAAGCACGTAACGCACGTGGGTATAATCGGCACCGACCAGACTGAGAAAGCAGCCTATCGCGATCAGAAATAGCGGGATCAGGGCGATAGCAGTCACCTTTTGATGCCACCAATGTGTCGTGCCTTCTTTCGCAGAACCTAAACCGCGGACATTTTTAAGAGGGGCTCTCATTCCCATAGCTCAAGCTCCCATAGCGTAGGCGATAATCCAGGTGAGCAGGGTCAGAACGATAGAGGCAATAATCGCCGCCATGCCAGACTTCCGCATGGTCGGCAGCTCAAATCCCTGACCCATATCCCAGAAGAGATGGCGAATTCCATTGCAGAGGTGATAGAACAGCGACCAAGTAAAACCAAACAGAATGATCTGTCCAAACCAGGAGGTCGTAAACGCCGTAACCGTGGCGTATGCCTCTGGTCCTGCGGCAACCGCAATCAGCCACCATGCCAGCAATAACGTCCCCACCCCGAGAGCGATACCTGTCGCGCGATGTGTTATTGAGGTAACCATCGTGATCTGCGGCTTATAGATCTGCAGATGTGGCGACAATGGTCTTTCAATTTTCGCCATTTGGAAGTCTTTCTCGCTGATAAAATTCCGAATATTCTTATTGTTTTTTGCCGAGGAGTTTAATCCCCAACCATCTCAAGTCAATAGAACTATATACTTATTACACCTCGAGAGTCCCTTTTGGCAAGACCGCCCAATAATCAATATCAAGCACAACGGCGGGATCGCGCTTTCCGTCATCTTGCTTATCAGGAAAACCTTCACAAGAAGTGTCTTTTGTCGCGATTGTTCGAATACGAAGCGCGCCCGCCGTTGGACTATCGGCAAGCTCAGATTTTTCCAGAATTTCGCTCCAGGCGTAGATGGTGTGACCCGCAAATGTTGGCGCTGTATGGGATCCCCCATTGATCGCGCCGATTAGCTGGGCATTCCCGAGGCCATTGAAAGAAAGGGCGCGCGCCAGGCTGATAATATGACCGCCGTAAATCAGGCGGCGGCCAAAACGATCATTCTGCATCTGATGCTGGTTGAAATGGACCTTGGCGGTGTTCTGGTAGAGCCGTGTCGCCATCATATGCTCGGCTTCTTCAATCGTCATGCCATCGACATGGTCGATTTTTTCACCTACTTCGTAATCTTCGAAATAGTGTGGCGACCCGGCAAGAGTTGCGTCATAGCCAGAGAAATCAATTCCCTGCGGCAAAGAAATCTGCGCGGGATCAACTCGATCCGGCAAGTCCGGCACAACGTCTTCTGGTGCGGGGGCATTTTCATCCTTTTTACGGACCATCACCCATCGCACATAATCAAGCACGATCGCGCCCATCTGATTGGTTCCCGTGGAGCGGACATAGACAACGCCAGTCTTGCCATTGGAATTTTCCTTAAGGCCAATTACCGTTGAACTTGTCCTGACCGTATCGCCCGGAAAAACCGGCGTCTTGAACTGCACATCCGCATAGCCAAGGTTGGCAACTGCATTCAGGGAAACATCGGGAACTGTCTTTCCAAAGACGATATGAAAGACCAGAAGATCATCAACTGGAGCGGCTTCAAGCCCGCAATCCATGGCAAAGCTATCCGCCGATTGCAGCGCAAAACGCCCGCCGTAAAGCGCCGTATAGAGCGATACATCACCTTCGGTAATAGTGCGCGGGGTGGCATGATCAAGCACTTGCCCGATTTTGAAGTCTTCGAAGTAATTTCCGGGATTGGTTTTACTCATCGAATTCCCCTCCCTTTACTCGGCAGCGGCCGCAATGGCATCCGCCATGGCAACTTTTGCTTTCGCGATTTCAACATGAAGGTTTTCGACAAGTTTACCGTCGACCAGAACAACGCCCTTACCTTCTTTTTCGGCGGCTTCAAACGCCTCGATGACTTTTCGGGAATGCGCCACCTCCTCTTCGGAAGGAGCGAAGACTTCATTTGTCGGGGCGAGCTGCTTCGGGTGGATCAATGTTTTGCCATCAAACCCAAGCTCCACGCCCTGCTCACAGGACTCACGAAAACCATCCTCATCAGCAAGATCAAGATAAACACCGTCCAGAACCGTAAGGCCATAGGCACGCCCCGCAAGAAGGCAAAGCCCGAACGAAGTAATCACCGGAAGGCGCATCGGCGTATGCTGTGCCTGCAATTCCTTAACAAGATCAGAAGTGCCCATAACGAAGCAGTCAACACGCGGGCTGGCGGAAGCAATTTCTTCTGCTTTCAGAATACCGAGCGGCGTCTCCATCATGCACCAGATTGTCGTCTTTTCCGGTGCACCAGCATCCGTCATAATTTTTTCGAGTTTCTGAACTTGGTCCGCACTTTCAACCTTGGGAAGCAGGATTGCGTCGGGACCTGCTTTGGCGGCCGCAATAATGTCATCTTCCCCCCAAGGGGTATCAAGTCCGTTGACCCGAATGATGATTTCGCGATTGCCATAGTCACCTGAGGCCGCGTTAGCGCAGACGATGTCGCGGGCCTCTCCCTTAGCGTCGGGGGCAACCGCGTCTTCAAGATCAAGGATAAGTGCATCTGCGACAAGTGTCTTTGCTTTTTCCTGAGCGCGGGCGTTGGAGCCCGGCATATAAAGAACCGAACGGCGGGGGCGAATGTTTTTTGTCATTGTTAGTCCCTCGGGCGCGACGCCCTATTCAAAAATCTTCAGCAAATTAAGTGATGCGGGCCGCATCATAAAGGGTTTTTATTGCGACGCAACAATTAGGAAGAAAAATGCTTGCGTTTCACATACCGACGGATCGATGCGTCATTGCTGCATCTCCACGGCGCCTACATCTAGCCCTTTTCCAGACGGTCGGGAGTTGCCAAAATAATCGACTGTCATTTTCGGGTCGGGCTCCCCGTTGTCAATAACCTCACTATCCTCTGGCAAACGAAGATCTCCGTCGTCGATGTCAACAAACACATCATCCAAATCATCAATTTCAATATTGCCGAAACGCTCAACGCCTTCACCTTCGATTTTTATTTCATTCGCGACGTTATTGGCAACGAGACTGGCGTCCGCCGGATCACCTTCCGAAACGGAGATGATCGTGATCGTGGCGGGGCCGGGTGGAAAATAGTCGATATCCATCACTGTGTTATTCTTTATCCGGACATTCCGCGCACCGAAAACCGATATTCCATGCCAATTGTCGACGGCGATAATATTATTTTCGATGGTCCAATCTTCATAGACGCCATCAAACATCCCTATCCCTTCAAGTTTGCAAACAAAGGGCTGATTAAAGTCTTCAAAATTCAGAATTAGATTACGGCGAAAGGTCACATCTTTGATTACGCCGGTCCCAGGCCGCCCGTCCGCGCCGGTTGACCATGACTGAAACCCGTCAGAATGGTTCGAGTTTACCTGATAGCAGTTTTTTACCACATTCTCTTCAAACAGACTATGATCGCCCAAACCACGCAACCCGTCGCCGGAGAAATTCTTCACTTCGTTGTTTGCGACAATGCTATGCTTACCGAGCGTAGAAATTCCGAAGTTCACATTGCTGATTTTGTTATTGCGAATGTCCGCATACTCCGCCTCCGAAAATATTCCGTCCAGCGCCTTTTCATTCCAGTCGTCCGTTGACCAATCAGAAATATCCTCAACCGTATAAATGGTGAAGCTGTCAATTTTGATATGACGAGAATTCTTGTCGATACGGACATGATATCTTTCGCCCTGTTCTCGAAGGCCTTCCGACGTCACGGTGAAGCCTGTCAAAGACCAGTTGGCGCTTCCTTTAATCTCTACATTCTCGAATATTGCTTGCTGACCTTCGGCGACAACGACCGATGTCATCTCGGACATTTCCCTGTTCTGAATGAGAAGTCGGCCATACACTCCTCCCGCCAGAATCACTCTATCGCCAGCCTGGATAGTATTTTCATCCAAAACCTCCTGCAAATCAGACCATGGCGATACGGCACTTCCATCTGCCGCCCCTCCCGCCGAACTCGGATTCACGAAATGATCCCGTGCCAGAGCTTGAGAGATCAATGATAGGGTAACCACAAGAATGACAAAGAGAGTTCCGCTGATTTTCAGAGTATGTGCCGTCATAACGACCTCCGGAGATTGTAAACAGCCGCACAGCTGTTTTAACATTCCAAAAGACTATGACAACCGCCAAAAATGAACAAGCCGGGCTGACGCAAAATTTAGCTGCGTCAACCCGGCTCGTTTTAGGTCTTTAGAGCGACTAGGCCGCCTTTTTTAAATATTCGCGTCCTACCAGTTCCGCAATCTGAACTGTATTCAGGGCCGCACCCTTACGAAGATTGTCCGAGACACACCACAGGTTGATACCGTTCTCAATCGTGGCATCATCGCGAATACGCGAGATAAAAGTAGCGTAGTCCCCGACACATTCAACTGGTGTTACATACCCGTTTTCTTCAGGGTTATCGACAACCATAATGCCCGGTGACTCGCGCAGGATTTCCCGCGCGCGATCCGCGCTCAACTCGTTTTCGAACTCGATATTGATGCTTTCGGCATGGCCGACGAATGTTGGCACCCGCACACAAGTCGCTGTCAACTTGATCTTCGGATCGATAATCTTCTTGGTTTCGACCATCATCTTCCATTCTTCCTTGGTATAACGGTCGTCCATGAAGACATCGATATGCGGGATCACGTTAAACGCGATCTGCTTGGTGAATTTTGACGGGGTCGGCGTATCATTCACATAGATGCCCTTGGTCTGGGTAAACAATTCGTCCATTGCCTCGTTGCCCGCACCGGACGTCGACTGATAGGTCGAAACCACGACGCGCTTGATAACGGCCGCATCATGCAAAGGCTTCAGCGCCACGACAAGCTGTGCGGTCGAGCAATTTGGGTTCGCGATAATGTTCTTTCGGGTATATCCTGCGGCATCCTGCGGATTAACCTCCGGTACAATCAAGGGCACGTCCGGGTCCATACGAAAGTGCGAGGAGTTATCAATGACTATGCATCCCTGCGCAGCCGCAATCGGAGCGAATTTCGCCGACACCGTACCGCCTGCGGAAAAGAGAGCGAAATCCGTTCCCGTGAAGTTAAAATCATCCAGAGCTTTCACCTTCAGCGTTTTATCGCCAAAGGAAACTTCGCGTCCAACAGAACGTTTCGACGCGAGCGCGATAACTTCCGTCACCGGAAATTGTCTTTCATGCAAAATATTCAGCATTTCACGGCCCACATTCCCAGTGGCGCCGACTACCGCAACTCTGTATCCCATGATCTTAATCTCTTCTATTTCCTGGCATCTCTGCGCCGGGGGTTAAATCAAACGCGCAATATAGCAGGAACTAACCGTTTGCCTTGTCCAACTCCCGGATAATGGCATCACCCATTTCCGTGGTTGATACCTGCGTCATGCCCGCTGACATGATATCGCCAGTGCGAATGCCACTTGCAAGCACTTTTTGCACTGCCTCTTCCACAAGATCCGCTTCACCGTCCATATCGAAGCTATAACGCAATGCCATGGCATAGGAGAGGATAGTGGCGATCGGATTAGCGATATTCTGACCCGCGATGTCCGGAGCGGAGCCATGAACTGGCTCATAGAGGGCTTTACGCCGTCCGGTTTCATCGATATCGCCAATAGACGCCGACGGCAGCATACCAAGGGAACCGGTCAGCATTGCCGCGCAATCGGAGAGAATGTCACCAAAAAGGTTATCAGTGACGATCACGTCAAACTGCTTGGGCTTACGAACGAGTTCCATGGCCGCCGCATCCGCGTACATATGGCTAAGTTCCACTTCCGGGAATTCCGTCTCGCCGATTTTCGTGACTTCCTCGCGCCAGAGAACGCCTGATTCCATCACATTGGCTTTTTCGCAGGAACACACGCGGTTATCGCGCTTCTTCGCCAGCTCAAAGGCAACGCGGGCAACCCGCTGAATTTCCGGTGTCGTGTAGACTTGGGTGTTCACACCACGGCGGATACCGTTACCGAGATCTTCGATCCCACGTGGTTCACCAAAATAAACACCGCCCGTCAACTCGCGCACGATCATAATGTCAAGGCCACTTACCAGTTCTGGCTTCAGGCTGGACGCATCGACCAGCGCATCGAAACAGACTGCCGGGCGGAGGTTCGCAAAAAGCTCAAGATCTTTGCGCAGACGCAACAGACCACGCTCCGGCTTGATTGAAAAATCGAGGTTATCCCATTTCGGGCCGCCAACAGCTCCGAGCAAGACCGCATCCACATTCTGGGCCTTCTCAACGACTTCATCCGTAACCGGAATGCCGTGCTTGTCGATGGATGAACCGCCGACAAGATCTTCGTCAACATCGAAGGAAACGGCGCGGTTGTCCTCCATCCAGCTAACAATGCGGCGCACTTCGCCCATCGCTTCAGGGCCAATGCCGTCGCCGGGCAGGATCAACAGGGATTTATTTGATGCCATAACAATTCACTCTCATAATAACCGGATCTCAGATTACAGCCAAGGCTGCTGCATTTTGCGGGTTTCTTCATATTCCGCGACTTTGTCTTCCTTTTTCATGGTCAACCCAATTTCATCAAGGCCCGTCAACAGGCAATGCTTGTTAAAATGGTCGATCTCAAAATGAATGACACCGCCGTCTGGTCCCCGGATTTCCTGAGCCTCCAGATCGATAGAAATTGTCGCATTGGCGCCGCGCTCCGCATCTTCCATTAGTTTACTGAGATCTTCAGGCGATACCTCAATCGGCAAAATTCCATTGCGGAAGCAGTTATTATGAAAGATATCGGCAAAACTTGTGGAAATCACACAGCGGACTCCGAAATCTAGCAATGCCCACGGTGCATGCTCGCGGCTAGACCCACAGCCAAAGTTATCGCCTGCCACAAGAATTTCAGCGTTGCGATAGGCTGGCTGATTAAGGACAAAATCCTCTACTTCGGTACCATCATCATTATAGCGCATTTCAGCAAACAGGTTTTTCCCGAGGCCTTTTCGCTGAATGGTTTTCAAATACTGCTTGGGAATGATCATATCGGTATCGATATTGACCAAAGGCATTGGCGCGGCAACCGCCGTGAGCTTATTGAATTTTTCCATTTTCTTATTCCTTATCCCAGGTCCCGCACGTCTGTCAGATGACCGGTCACGGCCGCAGCTGCGGCCATCGCAGGGCTCACCAGATGGGTCCGTCCGCCTTGTCCCTGACGCCCCTCAAAGTTCCGGTTGGACGTTGACGCACAACGATCACCCGGCGCGAGCTTGTCCGGGTTCATGGCCAGACACATGGAACAACCCGGCTGACGCCATTCAAATCCCGCGGCCTCGAATATCTTGTCGAGACCTTCGTCTTCTGCCTGAATTTTGACCAGTCCGGATCCCGGAACGATAATCGCGTTCACTGTATCCTTGACTTTCTTGCCCTCAACAATTTTCGCGACAGCACGCAAGTCTTCGATCCGGCCATTAGTGCAGGAGCCGATAAAAACGTGATCGACTTCGATATCGGAAAGCTTCATGCCGGCCGTCAGGCCCATATATTTAAGCGCCCGCTCAGCCGCACCGCGCTTGCCCTCATCCGCAAAATCACTGGGCGCAGGGACTGAGCCTGTGATTGGCAGCGCGTCTTCCGGGCTGGTGCCCCATGTCACATACGGAATCAACTCACTCGCGTCGAGTTCCACCTCCGTATCGAAATACGCGCCCTCGTCAGAATTCAGCGTCTTCCAATACGCGACGGCCTGCTCGTACGTGCCGGCCTTTGGGGCATAAGGGCGACCCTTGATATATTCAAAAGTGGTTTCGTCGGGCGCAATCAGTCCGGCCCGGGCGCCCGCCTCGATCGTCATATTACAGAGCGTCATCCGCCCTTCCATGGAAAGCGCGCGGATAGCATCACCAGCATATTCGATCACATGACCGGTGCCGCCCGCCGTTCCAATCTTGCCAATAATGGCAAGGGCAATATCTTTCGCTGTCACACCGGGAGGTAAATCACCACTGACGGTTACCCGCATGTTCTTGGCTTTTTCCTGAACCAGTGTCTGGGTGGCCAGCACATGCTCAACTTCGGAGGTTCCGATGCCATGCGCCAGAGAACCAAACGCACCATGGGTCGAGGTATGGGAATCACCACATACGATTGTCATGCCCGGCAGGGTCAATCCCTGCTCCGGCCCGATGATATGCACAATCCCGCGCCGGTCATCAGTCATGGAGAAATAGGGAATGCCGAATTCCGCCGTGTTTGCTTCCAGTGTATCTACCTGAAGCTTACTTTCGGGGTCGGTTATTCCCTTTTCGATATCCTTGGTCGGGACATTATGGTCGGCAACCGCAAAAGTTGCGTCGGGGCGGCGAACCTTGCGCCCCGCGACACGCAACCCTTCAAAGGCCTGCGGGCTGGTTACTTCATGAACAAGATGACGGTCGATGTATAGAATATAGGCTTCGTCTTCCAGTTGATCCACAACGTGACTGTCCCAGATTTTATCGTACAAGGTTCTAGGGGTTCCCATTTTCTATCCTCGCAATTCGTCAAATTTTCTTATTCATTCATATTCCGCAGGCACATCAATCGGCGAACTATTCGCCACTTTTGCTGGCGTAGCGGTCTTCACGGCGTTCGCGGATACGGGCTTTCTTACCACGCAGTTCGCGAAGGTAATAAAGCTTCGCCCGACGCACAACGCCCTGACGGATCACTTCAATACGGTCGATACGCGGAGAATAGAGCGGAAAAATACGCTCAACACCTTCACCGTAGGAAATTTTCCGAACTGTGAAGTTCGCATTGATGCCGCCGCCGTTACGGGCAATACAGACACCTTCAAAGGCCTGGATACGCTCACGCGTGCCCTCGACAACCTTCACATGCACCCGAAGGGAATCCCCGGGGCGAAACTCAGGCACAGGACGTTCTGCGGTGAGTTTCTCGATTTGCTCTTGCTCTAGCTTTTCAACCGTATTCATGGCTTTCACCCTTTTATCAAAAATTACGCTTCCGACGGTCCCACAGGTCCCGCCTTCGTTCCTTGGTCAACTCTTCGGACTGGCGAAGTCGCCACTCCTTGATTTTCTCATGATGTCCCGAAAGCAGAACTTCCGGGACCGCCCGGTCTTCCCAGACCGGTGGACGAGTGTAATGGGGATATTCCAATAACCCATCCGCAAAACTTTCTTCTTCCAGCGACTCACTGTTCCCGGTAACACCGGGCAGCAGGCGAACCACCGCATCCAATAACGCCAACGCCGCAATCTCGCCGCCGGACAGGATGAAGTCGCCAAGGCTGACTTCTTCCACGTTGCGGGTTTCCAAAACCCTCTGATCCACACCTTCGAAGCGGCCGCAAACCATAACCGCGCCCGGCCCGTCCGCCAGTTCCCGAACAAAGGCCTGATCCATGACCCGGCCACGGGGGCTAAAATAGATCACCCGCGTAACATCTTCGGACGCTGCAAGAGCCGCATCAATCGCCGGGCCTAATACATCCGGTCGCATCACCATTCCGGCGCCGCCACCAAAAGGACTGTCATCAACATTGCGGTGCTTGCCAATGGCAAAATCGCGAATATCTCTGACCGTCAGGTCCCAGGCTTTCTCTTCAAGTCCCTTGCCCGCCAGGCTTAGGCCCAACGGCCCCGGAAACATCTCCGGGAAAAGGCTTAAAATATGGGCGGTCCAAACCATCCGCTATTCCCTTTTCCCATCTCGATCCGCGTTACGGCTTCGCCGCACTCTCCGGGTTTTCCGGAACTTCAAAAAAGTCCTCACCTAACTCAACGACAACCCGCCCCCCGGAAATATCAACCTCCGGCACCATCTCGACGGTGAAAGGAACCAAGACCGCTGCCTTTTCGCCTTTCCCCTCGGGCACAATTTCCAGCATATCCCCTGCGCCAAAATCATGCAGGCGTAGAACAATGCCAAATTTCGTTCCGTCCTGAAAGAATACCGGCAAACCGATCAGGTCCGCATGATAGTATTCTTCCTCTTCTTTCGTTTCGGGCAATCTGTCCCGCGACACGTAAAGCTCCGTCCCTTTCAGGGCCTCGGCCGCGTTGCGATCTGATATACCCTTAATCCGCGCCACCGGCAAACCTTTGCTTAGGCCAACTATCTTCAGATTGAAGGTCATTTTTCCGGATGCATCCATCAAAGGGCCATAAGCACCAACATCTTCCGGGTTTTCAGTGAAGCTTTTGATCTTCACTTCGCCCTTGATGCCTTTGGCCCCGACGACTACGCCCATCAGCAGCATTCCCACCTCAGGCACAAGAATACGCCCTTAGGCCTCAGCCTTCTGATCCGCTTCCTCTGCAGGAGCCTCTTCAGCGGCAGCTTCCTCAACCGGTGCTGCCTCTTCGGCAGGGGCGGCTGCGGCTTCTGCCTCAGCTTCCTTTGCGGCCTGACGTGCTTCTTCCTGCTCCTTCAGCCGTTCCTGCGCCTTGGCTTTTGGCTTGGCTTTTTCCGGGTTGTTGCGAACTGGTTTCTCGCCTAGACCTGCAGTTGCCATCAAATGCGCTACACGATCAGTTGCCTTTGCGCCATTGCCGATCCAGTACTGGATCCGCTCCCCATTCAGGGACACGCGGTTTTCATCATCCTTCGGCAGCATCGGGTTGTATGTGCCCAGACGCTCAATATACCGTCCATCACGCGGGCTGCTGGCTTCAGCAACAACGACACGATAGAAGGGACGCTTTTTTGCGCCCTGACGGGTAAGGCGAATTTTAAGTGCCATATTACGTTCTTTCCTTTAACAAACTCGAATTCATTTATAACTTCATTCCTGGCGGCAAAAGCCCCTGCATGCCTCCGCGTGCAATGCCTTTTTTGCCAAGCTTCTTCACTTTTTTCATCATACCTGCCATCTGCTTATGTTGCTTGAGCAGACGGTTGACATCCTGAACTGACATGCCTGATCCCGCCGCAATACGCTTCTTGCGGGACGCAGCAATAATTTGCGGGTTGCGCCGTTCCTTCGGCGTCATCGACTGGATCATCGCTTCCTGACGAACCAGTAACTTGTCGTCAAGATTGGCGGCATCCAGTTGTTTTTTCATTTTGCCGACGCCCGGCAGCATGCCAACAAGGCTGTTCATGCCGCCCATTTTACGCATCTGGCGCAGTTGGCTCGCCAGATCATCAAGATCGAACATGCCCTTCTGCATTTTAAGGGCAAGTTTTTCAGCCTCGTCCTTCTCGATTGTCTCGGCGGCCTTTTCAACCAGCGAGACAATATCGCCCATGCCAAGAATGCGGTTAGCAATACGGTCAGGATGAAAAGCCTCCAGTTCATCCAGCTTTTCGCCAGTACCAAGAAGCTTGATCGGGCAGCCCGTCACTTCGCGCATGGACAGTGCCGCACCACCGCGTCCGTCGCCATCTATCCGGGTCATGACAATACCGGTGACATCAACACGCGACTTGAACTGTTCGGCCACATTGACCGCATCCTGACCTGTCAGGCTGTCGACAACCAGCAGGGTTTCCGTCGGACGGCTTTCCTTATGGACGGCGTCCATTTCAGCCATCAGGGATTCGTCTACATGAAGTCTGCCCGCAGTATCGAGCAGAACCACATCAATACCCTGTAGCTTCGCTGACTGAACGGCACGCTTCGCAATCTCGACCGGCATTTGCCCTTCAATGATCGGCAGGGTCGCAATATTTGTTTGCTCACCAAGAATCTTGAGCTGCTCCTGAGCGGCGGGGCGACGCACGTCGAGAGAGGCCATCATGACCTTTTTGCTCTGCTTTTCGGTCAGCCATTTGGCGATTTTCGCTGTAGAGGTGGTTTTACCGGAACCCTGCAGGCCGACCATCATATAGACAACTGGCGGAACCGCGACGAGATTAAGCTCCTGCTGTTCCGATCCCAGCATTTCGATCAGCTGGTCATGGACAACCTTAATCACCATCTGCGCTGGATTGACGGACTTCAGAACTTCCGTGCCCACCGCTCTGGTCTTTACGCGCTTGATAAAGCTTTTGACAACGGGCAGCGCAACATCCGCCTCAAGGAGAGCAACGCGGACTTCGCGCAACGCTTCCGTGACGTCTGCTTCCGTGAGTGCGCCGCGCTTGGTCAATCGCCCAAGTACATCACCCAGTCTGCCTGTCAAACTTTCAAACATTCGGCTCTAAACCCGTTCAAAATCCTAATTCTGACAACTAAGCCAAACAACGCAAAAAACGCCAGGGCGCGAAACTCGCGGGCTGGCGGATGCCTATTACGGCACTTGTATGTTGCGACTCGATTGTCGTGATTGGCTGGAATTAGCCATAGACCCCATCATAAGTCAAGCATAACCACCAATCCACTATGATAAATGTGCTGGACCGAAGGCACCGAAACGCCTATATCGCGGGGTATGGAACAGATACCCTTTATAAAGATGCATGGCCTTGGCAATGATTTCGTCATCATTGATGGACGGGCGACGCTGCCTGACCTCTCAGGACCAGCGCTCCGTGCCATTGCGGATAGGCATCGGGGCGTGGGATATGACCAGTTGATTGTCATGGAACCGACAGCGAAGAATGCTGATATCTTTATGCGTATCTACAATTCCGATGGCAGCGAGGCCGAGGCATGCGGAAATGCCACCCGTTGCGTCGCCCATCTCCTCATGGAGGAAGCGGATAAGAATGCCGTCACAATAGAGACCAGGGCGGGATTTCTAGCCGGAACGACCGAGGACCGTCATCACATTGTGATCGACATGGGAACGCCGAATCTGGGTTGGCGGGATATCCCCCTCTCCCGAGAGGAGGATACGACGCATATCAACCTCACCATCGGCCCGCTAAATGATCCGGTTGGCGTGAACATGGGCAATCCCCACGCGGTATTCTTTGTTGAGGACGCCGACGTCGTTGACCTTGAAAAATGGGGACCAATTGCTGAGACAGACCCGCTCTTTCCCGAGAAAGCCAATATCAGCATTGCCAGCAAGATGGCCAATGGTGATATCCGCTTGCGCGTTTGGGAACGCGGTGTTGGCATTACGCTCGCCTGCGGATCCGCGGCCTGCGCCACAATGGTGGCAGCAAATCAAAGAGGCATAGCAGGAAAAGAGGCAACATTGCACCTGAACGGTGGCCCGCTTGATATGCGGATTGGCGACAAGGGACATGTTTTTATGGGCGGCCCCATCGCGACATCCTATCGCGGCGTCCTAGGCCCCGATCTTTTGAAAGGGGCAGCGTAATGGGTGAGATCAAGCCGCTTGCCGCGCCCGAAATCATCACCTTCGGCTGCCGCCTGAATACTTACGAATCCGAAGTGATGCGCGGTCATGCAATGTCAGCGGGGCTGACAAACGCGATCATCATCAACAGCTGCGCCGTGACGAACGAAGCAGAACGTCAAGCGCGACAGGCTGTGCGCAAAGCGCGCCGGGAGCATCCCGACGCCAAAATTATCGTCACCGGCTGCGCCGCGCAGACGACTCCTGAACAATTCGCCTCCATGCCGGAGGTTGACCAGATTCTCGGCAATATAGAGAAGCTGGAGCAGCAGTCCTTCGGGCTGGAGCAGGCGGAGCGGATGCAGGTCAATGACATCATGTCAGCCGAGGAAACGGCGGGGCATCTTATCGAAGGATTCGATGGCCGCGCCCGTGCCTTCCTGCAAATCCAGAATGGCTGCAACCATCGCTGCACCTTCTGTATCATTCCTTATGGCCGCGGCAATAGTCGGTCCGTGCCCATAGGCGCGATTGTTGACCAGGCTCGCTCCCTCACCGGGAATGGATACAAGGAATTTGTCCTGACCGGCGTTGATATAACCGCCTATGGCGAGGATTTACCCGGCTCTCCAACCCTCGGGCAGATGTGCCGCCGCCTTCTTGCCGCAGTGCCGGAAATGGAGCGGCTTCGTCTTTCCTCCCTCGATCCTGTGGAAGTGGATGATGATCTTTGGCGACTGATCGAGACCGAACCGCGTCTGATGCCGCATCTGCATATTAGTCTCCAGGCGGGCGATGACATGGTGCTTAAAAGAATGAAACGGCGACATCTTCGCGATGACGTCTATGCCTTTGTTGAAAAGGCGCGTCGGCTCCGCCCAGAAGTTGTTTTCGGCGCGGATATCATTGCGGGCTTCCCGACCGAAACTGACGAGATGGCGGTCAACAGCCTCAAGCTGATTGAGGAATGTGACATCGCCTATATGCATGTCTTCCCTTATTCAGCGCGCCCCGGTACACCTGCCGCAAAAATGCCACAGGTTCCGGGAGACATCCGAAAAGCGCGTGCGGCTGATCTCCGTACCGCAGGCGACCATAATCTTGCGCAATTTCTAAAGAGCCTCGTCGGGACCGAGCAATCCGTCCTCGTTGAGAATAAAACGACGGGACGGACACGCCATTATGCACCGGTTGAGTTTAACTTCTCGGCAATCGGTGGCGAAATTATCCCGGTCAGAATTACTGGCACGAACGGTCAAAAAGTTTTTGCAGAACTTGCCGAGAATAAGGACCAATGAGCGAAACAAAAGAAAAAAAGGCTGGTTCAGTCGCCTGCGTGACGGACTAAAACGTTCCTCTTCTGCAATTTCAGGCGGGATCACCGATATCTTCACCAAGCGCAAGCTTGACGATGACGTAATTGAGGAGTTGGAGGAACTACTGATTAGCGCGGACCTCGGCGTCGCAACAGCCGCCCGCATCTCGGCCAATATTGCTAAAACCCGATATGACAAGGAAATCGCTCCTGAGGAAATCCGCGCTGCGCTTGCGGAAGAAGTCACAGCCATTCTTGATCCAGTGGCCGCGCCTTTCGTCCTTGATGAAAGCCGCAAGCCTCACGTTGTTTTGGTCGTTGGTGTCAACGGCTCCGGCAAGACAACAACTATCGGCAAGTTCGCCAAGCAATATAGGGCGGCAGGCAAGAAAGTAGTTCTCGCGGCCGGTGATACCTTCCGCGCGGCCGCGGTGGAACAACTTCAAATCTGGGGCCAGCGCACAGGGTGCGACGTGATCACCACGAAGGTGGGCGGCGATGCAGCAGGCCTTGCCTTTAGTGCGGTTGAAAAAGCGAAAGCAGATGGCGCTGATCTGTTACTGATCGATACTGCCGGAAGATTACAGAATAAATCCGACCTGATGGCCGAGCTTGAAAAAATTCTTCGGGTTATAAAAAAGCTTGAACCCGATGCGCCGCATTCTTGTCTTCTCGTGCTGGATGCCACTACGGGCCAGAATGCTTTGAGCCAGGTGGAGATTTTTGGAAAAATCTGTAACGTTACCGGTCTGGTGATGACAAAACTTGATGGAACGGCACGGGGCGGTGTGCTGGTCGCGATCGCCGACAAATTCGGCCTGCCTGTTCATGCCATTGGCGTTGGCGAAAGCGAAGACGACCTGCAACCCTTCGCCGCAAATGATTTTGCCCGCGCCCTGTCAGGTGCCGGAGACACTTAAAAAGGACCATATAAAGATGGCGACTGAAAGAGCAATGCCAAAGGGGCTGAAACCGGCGACGGAGTTGGGGCCGATCCTGGTTTTCTTCGCCGCCTACTATTTTGGCGATCTTTTTATTGCGACGGGCGCCATTATGATCACGACGCTGATCGCCCTCGCGACATCATATTACTATACCCGAAGCCTCCCCATGATGCCCCTGGTCACAGCGGTTGTCGTGATGGTCTTCGGCGGGCTGACGCTTTATTTGAATGATGAAACCTTCATCAAGATGAAGCCGACGATTATTTACGCTATTTTTTCTGTCATCCTATTCGCCGGGCTGATTCTTGGAAAATCCTTTGTCAAAGTCCTGTTCGACAACTTCTGGGATCTTGATAATGACGGCTGGAAAAAACTGACCATACGCCTTGCTTCCTTCTTCCTTCTCATGGCTATCGCCAATGAAATTATCTGGCGTAGCGTTTCGACGGAGCTTTGGGTAAATATCAAGGTATTCGGCTTCACCGCCGCGACCTTCCTCTTTTTCGTCGCGCAGGTACCTATGATCACACGCCACATGAATCAGGAAAAAGCCGACACGGACACATGACCTTCCGTTACTTTCCTCTCGATGGCACGGATTTCCGCCTGACGATGGGATTGCAGGCGTTAAGGGACCGATCCTTCCTTGATATCGATAACCAATATGCAAAGGATATTACGGAAAAGCGCCGCCTATTAGGCGACTATCGTGATCAGGTTTTTGCCGAGACCGCTGGCACTGATCAAGCGCAACAGCATATATATCGTCTGATCTCGGAAGATCTCGCCACACATCATTCAAGGGTAACTCCAGCTGAGACGTTGGGAGAAGAACCAAGCCCGCTAGCCCAAGCGGCTTTGATGGTTCAGGAAGATCTTGTCCTGATGCGAGAAGCTCCAGAAGGCTATATCCTGGTTGCCGCCTGTGTTTGCTTTCCAACTGGCTGGAACCTTGCTGAAAAGGTCGGCCGACCTATGCAGACTATTCACCAGCCCGTACCCGGATTGAATGACCGATTGGGGAGTCCGATAGACCGGTTCTTTCGTAACCTGAAGCCCGGCAAGAAGGTAGAGCGGTTTAACTGGGGCCTCTATGACAGCAATGCCCTTTTTCAACCCGGCTGGTGGCGTCACGAACGGCCTGTTGACTGTTCAATAACTCCAGAAAATATTGGCGAAAAGATTTTTTTCCGCGTGGAGCGGCAAACCCTCCAACGTCTCGGTAACAGTGGGGATGTCCTCTTTACGATCCGCATTTTCAACAACAGCCTTGCCGAAATATGCGTAGATCGCAATCGCGCTGGATGTCTGCTCCATAGTCTTAAGACGATGGAAACAGACATGCGCGACTATAAATCACTTCCCCGCTATGAAACGCTGATCACGGATTACCTGAAAGAGGCGCTCACCTAGTTCCCGAATACTGTAGTCAGAATTTCCGTTGTCCGTTTGACCGGATCATTGCGGATGGCTGCCTCTTCCTGTGCAAGGTAGTAAAACAAACCTTCCAACGCCTGTTCCGTCGCATGGCCCGTCAGGTCAGACTTGATATCCGGTACAAGGGGGTAGGTTTTATATTGTGACACAAGATTATCATAAGCCGTAATTGCACCAACATCCTGCAATGACTGTTCGATAATCGGGCGGACAGTCTCTGTCAAATCTGCTGTGGTGACTTTGCGGAAATACTGCGTCGCCGCGTCATCAGGGCCGCTATATATCCCTTGCGCGTCTTCAAGGGTCATTTCAGAAATGGCGTTATAGATAATTTCCTTGGTCTTGGGGGCCGCAGCTTCCGCACCTCTGTTCAGCCGTTCCTCCAACTCATCCGCCATGCCGGAGAGGCCAAATTTCTTTAACAATGACTGTGCTTGCTGCATTTTCTCGGGCAACGGGATATGGATCGCTGGATCGCCGTTATATCCGTCTGTTGTCCCAATCTGGCCAACCACCGTTTCCGTGCCAACCTTGAGCGCCTCTTTCAAACCCTCTGTGATCTGGCTGGTTGATAGATTACTCGCCGCACCGCTGCTGGATCCGCCCGAAGAAGACGATGTCGTATCGGTGATCGTCTTTTGCAGCTTGTCGAGCAGACCTGCCTGCAAATTTGTCGCGCCTGCGAGCACAAACGCGACGCCCATCGCTACGATTGCCATTGTTTTGTTCATTCTAGAAATCCTCAAATAAGCCTGTTAGCGACGTAAAATCTCATATGATTTTTCAAGCATTTCCCCCTCCGCATTGGAGAACGGCGCAAAATACTTAGAATCTTTTATCTGTCTATACTGATGTAGTGCCCAATAAACAGTAGGAAAGGCAAGATCGTTCCAAGGGATATCATCCCAATCAAAAAGACGAACTTCCAGCGATTCCGGCCCGGCAGAAAACTCCGGTCTATCCAGCACCGCACGATACATAACCTGAACCTGGCTAATATGGGTAACGCTATAAAGAGCAAGAAGGTCGCGTATTCGTATTTTGGCGTTTGCCTCCTCGAACGCCTCACGCATCGCCCCATCGGCCGTGGTTTCATTTTGCTCAAGATATCCGGCGGGCAACGTCCAAAAGCCTTTACGCGGATTGATCGCCCGCTTACAGAGCAGAAACTTATCTTCAAATGTAACAACGGAGCCCACAACTACCTTTGGATTATCGTAATGTATCCAGCCGCAATCAGCACAGACATGACGTTCCATATTGTCGTCAGCGGGGATCTTGCGCTCAAAGGCATAATCATCAGGATTTATAGACGCCACGGGCTAATTTCTTTCCATCCGTTAAAGCGTAACGGTATCAATTTTTGTTCGCGCCGGAAAGGCTCTTTATTGCCTCCGCCGCGGCGGTGTTCACGGCACTTCCTGTTTCTGTCACGGCCTGAAGCCGGGCCCATATATGGATTGCCTCGGCATTATTTCCGCTCGCGGCTTCGGCAACACCAAGATACCAAAGAGCCTGGGGATGATCCGGGTTTTGATCAAGAACCATTCGGTATAGTTCAACTGCAGAAGCAGGAGGTACACCCGTATCGCCTGCCGCCTGAACATGTGAGAGTGCTTCTGCCTGAAGCGCCTCTAAATCGTCAGGTTTCAAAGCGCGGGCTCGAGCGTAAGCATCGGCAGCACTCTTATAATTCTGAAGCGTGCGATAGGCCTGCCCTAGCCGCATAAGTCCTTCATAATCCGGAGCCTCTTCCATGCGCGTGGCCAGTCGATCCACCATTGAAGCTATCATTTCCTGTCGATCTTCTGGCGACATCTCTGCCGCTGCCTCAATATCCTCGGAACTCGGACCGGCTTGTTCTACCGCTGCGATCTTCTGATCGAAGAGGTCACCAATATCAGTGTTGGTTTCTTCGGCGGTCTGTTCAATCCGTCGCGCGAGAACTGGCATGAAAGGGGCATCTGCCGGGCTTTCCTCATAAAGCGCGATCCAACTTTTGAGTGCGCCCGACGGATCCCCAGCCTGCGCATCGCGAAGGGCAAGGTAATAACGCGCACCCGGATTATTGGGGTTCAGCGTCGCCGCAGCCTCGAACGCCTCTTCCGCGGCCGGCGTGATTGTCCCGTCTGATGCAAAATAGTAGTTTTCACCCGCCCCAATAAAAAGCTCTGCAGAGTTCGGAGCAAGCAGGGTCGCTTTCATATAAGTTTCCGCGGCTTCATTATATCGCTCCAGACGGGTTAACGTCCGGGCCAGCAGAACCCAGCCGTCGAGATTATCCGGCTGCGCCTTCAGCGCATCAACAAGCCGCTGGATCAAGACTTTAACGTCCTGTGTTTCAAGTGCCGCTCTCTCCGCCTCGATATTGCGGGCCATCAAAGGTCGGGCGGAGGTGTTCGGCGACCCAAGGTCGGCATAAAGCGCAAATGAAATGGCCGGGACTGAAATTGCAAGAACCAAAGCGATCGGCCAACCGACCTGCCGCCCCGAGTAGGAGGACACTTTTTCATCCAACCGTCCCATACGGAGCATGCGCCGCTTGATTTCCACTCCCATGGACTCAGCCTCTGCCTTGCCAACAATACCGCGTGAGACATCGGACGCGAGTTCATCCAATTGCTGTTTGTAGACCTCAAGCCCCTGATCCGCATGATCGCGCAAATCGCGGCCTTCGCGCAGGAAAGGCCAGACAAGAATAATAATCACGACAAGCAGGATTATCGAAAAAACGATCCAGATCATGCGTTTTTCCCGGGCTCATCCGAATTCAACAACTCGTTGATTTTCGTTTCTTCCTCCGCGGAAAGCTTGATGGATTTCTCCCCATCAACCTCGCGATTGCGGCTTCGCAGAAAAACAAGCATTGCAAAAGCACCAAGAAGGAAGATCAGCGCAGGACCAAGCCAAAGAAATAGAGTGGTCATTTTAAATGGCGGGTCGAGAAGAACCCAATCCCCAAAGCGAGCGACTAGGAACGCTCTGACCTCATCGTCCGTTTCCCCGAAGGCGATCCGTTCCCTGACAATCTGACGAAGGTCTTTCGCAAGGTCCGCGTTGCTATCGAGAATTGACTGGTTCTGGCATACTAGACAGCGGATTTCGCCAGAAATGTCTCTTGCGCGTGCCTCCTGTGCCGGGTCCTCCAGTTTTTTCTCAATAAAGACAGCCGACGCAGAAATGACGATTAAAGGCACAAGCACCATGGCCAGCATTACCGGACGGAGGAATGACATCACGATCCTGCCTCATTTAAAAGCGGGAGGATGCGGCTTTCAAACATATCCCTGCTGACCGGCCCAATAATTTTATCGAGAATTTTACCATCAGGACTGATGATAAAGGTTTCCGGAACCCCATAAACGCCGAAATCAATACCAACCCGGCCTTTCAGATCCATGCCAGTGCGTTTATATGGATTTCCGTGACGTGCGAGCCATTGCGCGGCGGCCTCGGGCGTATCCTTATAGTTCAAGCCGTAGATATCGACTGTATCCTGCGTCTTCAATTCCATGAAGAAGGGATGCTCCGCCATACAGGCAACACACCAGGACGCGAAGACATTCAGCAAGACAACTTTCCCCGTCGCGAGATCCGTTTGCGCCAAGCCCGGCCCGTAGCCAGGTACAGGTTCCAATGCAAACTCGGGCGCTGGTTTACTGACCAACTCCGTCGGAATTTCCGTTGGGTTCAAATTAAAAAGTGCATACCACATCACCGCTGCGATACCGGAGAAAGTCAGTACAGGGATAAGAAACCGAAACCGCATCATTCTAACCTTTCGCGCCCGACAAATCCGGGCTAGCGGTTTCCTTACGGCGAGCGCGGCGCGGCGCGCCAAGACGCAAACGCCGATCACTCAGGCTCAGCGCCCCGCCAAGGAACATGACAAAAGAACCTATCCATATCCAGGAGATAAAGGGCTTGTGATATATGCGGACAGCATAACCGCCTGTGCCATCTTCCTCTCCAATTACCGTATAAAGATCCGCACTGAGCATGGGCCGGATGGCGGCCTCAGTCGTATCCATTGGCGGGGTGGTATAGCGCCGCTGTTCCGGATACAGGTAAACACCCTTATTACTCCCGGTTGAGGCAAGGAAGGTACCACGGACGGCGTCATAGTTGGGCCCGGCAATCGTTTCCGCGCCATCAAAGCGGAAATCATATCCGCCAACGGAGACAATTTCTCCCGGCCGCATTACCCCGAGATGTTCCGACTGCCAGGTTTCTGACGCGGTGATCCCTAAAATAACCAAAGCAACGCCGATATGAGCAACTGTCATGCCGTGGGCGCTTCTGGGAAGTTGTTTCATCCGCCGCCAGCTGCTTGCCAAAGGTCCGCGGAAAAGCTTGATGCGCTCCGACCACTCAAGCAACGATCCGACAAACACCCAGGCAAAGAGCCCCAAACCAACAAGCGACATAACCGGCGTATTCGTCTGCTGCCACCAGGTAAACCCAACTAATACAAACGAAACAAGAAGCGCAAACTTAAGCCGTGAAATGACTCCGGCAAGATCTCCGCGCTTCCAGGCAAAGAAGGGACCGAACGCCATGGCGATTACGAGCGGGATGGCAAGGGGAAGGAAAGTAGCCTCAAAATAGGGCGGTCCAACGGAAACCTTGGCACCGGTGAAGGCATCCAGAAAAATCGGGTAAAGCGTTCCCAATAAAATCGTCGCTGTCGCAGTGGAAAGCAACAGGTTATTGAGAACCAATGCCCCCTCCCGGCTAATTGGGGAAAAGAGACCGCCGCCCTTCATTTGCGGCGCACGAATTCCATAAAGCAGCAACGATCCACCAATCACAAAGATCAGAAAGATCAAGATAAAGATCCCTCGCGCCGGATCGGATGCAAAGGCATGTACGGAATTCAACACGCCCGAACGAACAAGGAAAGTGCCGAGCAGACTTAAACTGAACGCGACAATCGCCAGCAATATTGTCCAGTTTTTGAGGGCATCTCGTTTTTCAACGACGATTGCGGAATGCAGCAATGCGGTTGCCGCAAGCCAAGGCATAAACGATGCGTTTTCGACCGGATCCCAGAACCACCAACCGCCCCAGCCAAGCTCGTAATAGGCCCACCAAGATCCCAGAGCAATTCCGATCGTCAAAAACCCCCAAGCGGCAAGCGTCCAAGGGCGCACCCAACGCGCCCAGGCGGGATCTACCCTCCCCTCAATCAGAGCGGCAATGGCGAAAGAGAAGGTGACAGACAGGCCAACATAACCAAGATAAAGAAACGGTGGATGAAAGGCGAGGCCGGGGTCCTGCAACAACGGATTAAGACCACTTCCGTCAAGCGGGGCCGGATCGAGCCTCTCAAACGGATTGGAGGTAAACAGGATAAACATCAGGAAGCCGACGCCGATTAACCCCTGAATAGAAAGAACACGTGCCTTCAGGGTATCAGGCAGGTTACGACCAAACGCCGCAACGGCTAATCCAAAGAGCGCCAGAATCAAACTCCAAAGCAGGAGCGACCCCTCATGATTTCCCCAAACGCCGCTTATTTTATAAAGCATGGGTTTTAGGGAATGGGAATTGTTCGCCACATTCAAAATCGAAAAATCGCTGGCGACATAACCAATCGTTAAACAGATAAAAGCTCCGGCAATGGCCGCGAATTGAACAAAAGCGGCATTATTCGCGAACCGCATCATAGGTTGACTGTTTCGTGCTGCCCCGATAAGCGGAAAAATGCCTTGAAATACTGCCGTTATCAGTGCCAAAATTAGGACGAACTGACCAATTTCTGCAACCATCAGCCACCATCCTCCGGTTGCCACTGCCCGGCTTTTTTGAGCGCGTCCGCAACCTCCGGCGGCATATAATTTTCGTCATGCTTGGCAAGGACGTTGGTTGCGACGAATACTCCCTCTTCGTTGAAGGCACCTTCCGTCACCACGCCCTGTCCCTCCCGGAATAAATCGGGAAGCAACCCTTTAAAAGTAACCGGCACCACCTCATTCAGGTCTGTCACACTAAAGCGCGTGATGACGCCGTTTTTCTCAACACTACCTTCCTCCACCAGACCGCCAAGTCGGAAATTGCGGCCAGGTTCGATAGGTTTTTCGACAAGATCGGAGGGGCTTCTGAAGAATACGAGGCTGTCTTCGAATGACGTGAGCACGAGCGCCGCAGCGATACCGAGAACACACATTCCCGCAAGGACAAAATATAGCCGACGTTTCTTTCGGGTCATTGCAGACTCTCTCCGGCGGGTGCCGTTGCTTTCCGGCCGCCCCGTTTATGCCGGCGACCTTCTATCAACGCAAGCTCACGCTCGACGATTGTCAGGCGGCGGCGACTGAAAAAATACAGCATCAACAGCGCAAGAGCGGAGATTGCAAAGCAAGGCCAAATAAATAGCCCGTACCCACCCATATCAAAAAATGTTGCAACCTGATCCAATATGATCCTCAAAGCCTTTTGTTTCGGAGGAATATAGTTGTTTCCCACCTAAAATACATAACGGAACGACTATTCTGCGTCACAATGCCGCGATCAGAAAAAGTCGAACTTCCCTTAGCTTTCCCGTAGCTCTGCAATCTGTAGGACGTGAAGACGGCGTTTCAGGATTTCAGCCTTCACCCGAATGATCAACACCATGACAAAAAAGGCTGTATAGGCAAGCCCCATAACCAACAGCGGAATAAGAATGGTGCTGTGAATTTTCGGGCCATCCATCGTCGCAACGCTTGCCGGTTGATGCAGTGTATTCCACCAATCCACCGAGAAACGGATAATCGGAATATTCACAACCCCGACCAGCGCGAGAATGGCAGCCGCCTTTGCAGCCTTCGTTGGATCGTCAAAACTCTCCCAGATTGCCATATAGCCCAGATACAGGAACAACAGGATCAGCATGCTTGTCAGCCGCGCATCCCAAACCCAGAATGTACCCCACATGGGCTGCCCCCACAAAGACCCGGTTACCAGCGCGAGGAAGGTAAAGCAGGCCCCAATCGGCGCGGCCGCCTTCGCCGTAAGATCAGCAACCGGGTGCTTCCAGATAAGACCGACCGCAGAACTAACCGCCATCAACGTGTAAATCATCAAAGCCATCCAGGCGGCAGGGACATGGACGAACATAATGCGCACGGTATCCCCCTGCTGATAATCCGGCGGAGCAACGAACAGGCTGAGATAAAGCCCGCCAAGCAGTAGAATAACGGTCAGCCAGACACTCCACGGATAGATCGCTGCTGTGATTGCCAGAAACCGTTTGGGGTTGGCATATTTATGTAAATCAATGGCCATGACTTAATTCAGTTCCTAAGTTCCTCATGACAGAGACAATCTCAACCCTGCCGCCGCTGCCAACGGTCCAACAACCAACGCACCCAGCGAAACGCCGCCAAGCAAAAATAGATGAGGGACCACAGTAAGCTGGGCGATTGCGGCATCGACAGCCGCAACACCAAATATCAATATCGGTATATATAGAGGAAGTACCAAAAGTGACAACAAAACACCGCCGCGTCGCATTCCAACAGTAAGCGCAGCACCCATTGCCCCGATCAAGCTCAACGTCGGTGTGCCTATCAGGAGAGCTAAGGTTAAAGCGAAAATACCGTCTCCCGGAAGATTAAGAGATAGCCCCAGAATCGGCGCAATTACAATTAGCGGCAGAACGGAGGTCAGCCAATGCGCAATAACTTTGGCAAGCACCAGAATTTCCGTGGGTAAAGGCCCGATGATCAAAAGGTCGAGAGAGCCATCTTCGAAATCCGCCTGAAACATCCGGTCGAGAGTCAGGAGACATGAAAGCAAAGCCGCGACCCAGAGAACGCCGGGACCTATCCTCGCCAGCACCGCAAGTTCCGGCCCAACGCCGAGCGGAAACAGCACGACAATAATGACAAAGAAAGAAAGACTGAGGGTAACCGCACTGCCCTGCCGAAACGCCAACCGGATATCCCGGCCAACAAGTTGGATAAAGCGACTCATGAGGCAGTCTCATCAAGATCAAGTATTTTGACCCGATCCAGTTCCATATCCTGATGAGTTGCGAACAACGCCATGCCGCCATCGTCCAGGTGACGAAGGAGCCGTTCCTTAAAAAGCGTAATGTAATGCCGGTCCAGCGCACTCAAAGGCTCATCCAATATCCAGAGCTTTGCAGGCGACGCAACCAGCCGAGAAAGGTTGGTCCGTTTTTTCTGTCCTTGAGATAACATGCCTGTCGGAGTATCCGCCAGCGCTTGAAGCTCAAACTTCTCCAGAGCCATCGCGACATTCGCTGTCCCGTGAAAGCTTGCCCAAAACCGAACGTTTTCGCGAACTGTCATCGCATGTTTAAGAGCGTCCAGATGACCAAGATAATGATATTGCCCGACATAGCCATCATAGTCCTTGAAAATATCCTTGCCTTGCCATTCGGCATGTCCGCGAAAAGGGGTCAGAAGCCGACCGCATATCCGAAGCAGTGAAGATTTACCGGCGCCATTTCGACCTTTGACCCATATCGCCTCACCGGCGGACAGTGTGAATGAAACGTCCTCGAAAATCAGCTGATTGGCGCGCTGACAGGCAAGATTTTGGGCGATAAAACTCATTTTCGCGGCATATCACTCCGAAAGGACAAAAATTAGGGCGTCGCCCTGTTTCCCTGACTACAGCAAGAAAGTCGGATTCGCAAATATATAGAACCGTCTTTTTGCGGACCAATCACACGTCGCATACAACATAATGATGCCAGAAACGCCGGTTCCGAAGCTTTGTACTTGAGAATTTTTCAAATTTAAGGCACATAACGCACATTGTAGAACCGGTGCCGCAGTTCCGGCATTTCCCGTTCCCCCTACCTTCAAGGAGCGATACGTTGACAACAACTGGTCACGACAGCCTTAACATTCGCCGCACACTCGATGTCGACGGCGACAAATATGACTACTACAGCATCCCGGAAGCTGAAAAAGCCGGTCTCGGCGATGTTTCCCGCCTTCCCTTTTCCCTGAAAGTCCTGCTGGAAAATCTGCTGCGCCACGAAGATGGCCGCACGGTTACATCGGAAGATGTGAGCGCGATTGCCGGCTGGTTAAAAGACCGCAAGGCGGATCGCGAAATCGCTTACCGCCCGGCCCGCGTCCTGATGCAGGATTTCACGGGCGTACCTGCTGTTGTCGACCTTGCCGCAATGCGCGATGCCATGGTGGCACTGGGTGGCGACGCAGAAAAGATTAACCCTCTTGCCCAATGCGATCTCGTAATTGACCATTCCGTAATGGTCGACAAGTTCGGCACCGCGGCCTCCTTCGGCCAGAATGTTGAGCTGGAAATGGAACGGAACGGCGAACGTTACGCTTTCCTGCGTTGGGGTCAGAAGGCCTTTAACAATTTCCGCGTTGTGCCGCCCGGAACCGGTATCTGCCATCAGGTCAATCTGGAATATCTCGCGCAGACTGTCTGGACGACAAAAGACCAGAATGGCAGTGAGGTCGCCTATCCTGATACATTGGTCGGCACGGACAGCCATACAACTATGGTCAATGGCCTCGCGGTTCTTGGCTGGGGCGTCGGTGGTATCGAGGCAGAAGCCGTTATGCTCGGCCAGCCGATTTCCATGTTAATCCCGGAAGTTGTCGGCTTCAAGCTAACCGGCAAACTGAAGGAAGGCACGACGGCAACTGACCTTGTCCTGACTGTAACGCAGATGCTGCGTGCACAGGGAGTTGTCGGCAAGTTTGTGGAATTCTATGGCCCCGGCATTGCGGAACTTGGACTTGCCGATCGGGCAACCATTTCCAACATGGCGCCTGAATATGGCGCGACTTGTGGCTTCTTCCCGATCGATGCTGAAACCATCAACTACCTCAATTTCACGGCACGCGATCCAAAGCGCGTCAAGTTGGTGGAAGCCTATGCCAAGGCTCAGGGCATGTGGCGCGACAATGATACACCCGATCCAGAATTCACGGCATCGCTGGAACTCGATATTTCAACAGTTGAGCCAAGCCTTGCCGGTCCGAAACGGCCGCAAGACCGCGTTTTGCTAGCAGACGCGGCCAACGCTTTTCAGGGTGCACTTCCGGAACTGGCCGGAACGAGCAGCGATCTGGACAAACAGATCCAAGTCGCAGGTGCCGATTACAAAATCGGTCATGGTAACGTCATCATTGCAGCAATTACTTCTTGCACCAATACCTCCAATCCGAATGTGATGCTCGCGGCCGGTCTGGTCGCACGCAATGCGCTCGCGAAAGGCTTAACTGTTAAGCCATGGGTGAAAACATCTCTCGCTCCCGGTTCAAAAGTAGTGACGGATTATCTCGAAAAAGCGGGCCTTCAGGATGACCTGGATGCACTCGGGTTTAACCTTGTCGGCTATGGCTGTACGACCTGTATCGGCAACTCCGGTCCCGTGGCTCCAGCGATTGCCGATGCCATTGCAGAAGGCGAACTTGTCGCCTGTTCTGTTCTTTCCGGAAACCGCAACTTTGAAGGCCGGGTCAGCCCGCAAGCAAAGGCAAACTATCTTGCGTCACCGCCGCTGGTTGTTGCCTATGCAATAGCAGGATCGCTCAATATCGACATCACAAAGGATTCGCTGGGCGACGACAAGGATGGTAACCCGGTTTATCTGAAAGATATCTGGCCGAGCAATGCGGAAGTGCATCAGACAGTGCGTGATGCCGTGACTCGCGATATGTTTGTAACCCAATATGCGGATGTTTTCTCAGGTGACGACACTTGGAAATCAATTAAGACTGCGGAAGGCCAGACATATACATGGGATAGCACCTCGACCTATGTTCAGCATCCGCCTTATTTCGAAGGGATGCAAAAAGAACCGGGGGCGTTCGAGGATATTAATGGCGCTCGGGTTTTAGCGCTTCTCGGCGATTCGGTAACAACAGACCATATTTCGCCTGCGGGCGCTATCAAGGCCGATGGCCCGGCCGGCGAATATCTGAAATCGCATCAGGTCGCGCCTAAGGATTTCAACTCCTACGGCTCCCGTCGCGGTAACGATCAGGTCATGACCCGCGGTACCTTTGCCAATATTCGGCTTCGTAACGAAGTGGCGCCGGGCACCGAAGGTGGTGTCACGAAGCATATGCCGGATGGAACGCAAATGTGGATATATGATGCCGCCGTGAAATACCGTGAAGAGGGCACGCCTCTCGTTGTTTTTGCCGGCAAGGAATATGGCACAGGGTCCAGCCGTGACTGGGCCGCGAAAGGCACGTTACTTCTGGGCATCAAGGCTGTTATCGCCGAAAGCTTTGAACGTATTCATCGCTCAAACCTCGTAGGAATGGGCATTCTACCGCTCCAGTTCCCGGAGGGAGTTACCCGCAAGACGCTTAACCTAGATGGCAGCGAAGTAGTTGACCTCGTTGGAATCGAGAGTGGCATCACACCACGCATGAATGTCGCCTGCAAGATCACGCGGACAGACGGTTCTTCGCAGGAGATTGACCTTCTTTGCCGCATTGATACGCTGGATGAGGTCGAATATTACCGCCATGACGGTATTTTGCAGTATGTGCTGAGAAATCTGACGGCAAGCTAATTTCCGACAGTAAAGTAGTTCCTAAAAACGGCGGTTCGAAAGGGCCGCCGTTTTTCGTTCACTTACGTCTCACTCACAGGTGATTTGTCTGTGAAGCTGGAATAAGCTAACTATGTTTCATGAAGAAATTATGCGTCAATTATCTGGCTTTAATCTGCGCTGTCGCTCTTATGGCGATGGTCAGCACGACGACCGCATTTGCCCAGAGTGCGCATCAACCTTCAACTGTCGTGGAATTATATACATCACAAGGATGTAGCTCCTGTCCGCCGGCAGACAAATTGCTCGGTGACCTCATCAAGAATGAGGCGGTTATGGGACTCTCCTTCGCCATAACCTATTGGGATTATATCGGCTGGAAGGATGTTTTTGGCAATCCCGATAACGATGATCGTCAGGTGGAATATCGCGGTCGATTTAATTCACGCTATGTATATACACCGCAAATGGTTGTTGGCGGGGAAGCCCATGTTGTCGGCTCTGACCAGAGCGGTGTAAACGCTTTAATCGAAAAGTACGCGGATCACGCGAAAAATCTTGCGCTTGAATGGGTCTTTAACGGAGACGAGCTAGAGGTGAAACTCCCGTCGGGATCCGGCAACGCAACTGTATGGCTCATAGATATTGACCGCACAAAAGATGTTGATATCCAGCGGGGTGAGAATACCGGACGGATTATTACCTATCACAACGTGGTCCGGAAAATCCGCTCCCTTGGGGAATGGACAGGCGATGAAAGAACCGTTGCCCTCAACCTCGCGGAAATGCGCGCGGAAGGCCGGGATGGCTGCGCTTTGATCGTTCAGGAGAAAGGCTATGGGCCTATCCTCGCCGCACTGGAAGTCATGCTATAAAAGCATTTAGTTGATCCTCCCTTCACTCTCAGGCACTATGTTCGAAAAGAATAAGAATGGTGCTCTATGACTAATAAAGAAGTTCCCCTAAAACCTGCTGCCACGGTTTTGCTGATCCGTGACTGCGTCAAAAAAAATGACAAAATTGAAGTCTTCATGGTGGTCCGTCATCACCAGATTGACTTTGCCTCTGGTGCGCTGGTTTTTCCGGGCGGCAAGGTGGATAAGGGGGATATGGACCCGGCACTGCTCGATCACTTGCCTGAGAACGAACGCGGAGAAGATTCTTTGCGCGCCTTTAAAATTGCGTCAATCCGAGAAAGTTTTGAGGAAGCCAACATCTTGCTCGCTCGCAACCGGGAAACCGGCGCTCTTGTCACCCATGACCGCCTGGAATCTCTTGCTGCAAAATACAGGATGCCTCTTCAAAGCGGTGAACTGCCAATCCTGGATATGGTGCGCGCTGAAAACCTGGAACTTGCAACCGATCTTATGGGTCATTTTGCGCATTGGATCACGCCAACGCATATGCCGAAACGCTTCGATACTCATTTCTTTATCGCCAAGGCACCGCCACATCAACTTGCAGCGCATGATGGCGAAGAATCTGTGGATTCAGTCTGGGTTGGCCCTCAGGAAATTATGGAAGAGGCCGATAAAGGAAATTACACGGTGATTTTTCCGACCCGCATGAATGTCGAGGCGCTGAGCCGATTCAGTTCCAGTGAAGACGCCGTCATGAACGCGCATGGAACCGATACCTTCACAGTCCTTCCTCAGATGGAAGTCACAGACGAAGGAAAGTTCCTTCTTATCCCGAAAGAGGCCGGATACAGTGTCACCCGACGCCGCATTGATGAAATTATGGATAAATAACTATACAAGCAGGGACAGTGCAATACTGACGCCCTTGATCAGCATTGAAAAAATTGCGCGGTCTCTTGCTTCTTTCTCCGATACCCAGCTTGAAAGATCCGACAGCTCCGATTTACACTCACGAAATGCGGTGGTGAGAGCAGCATAGTCGCCATCACGTTCCGCGATCTGTTTGACCTGTAGTGCCTGTATTTCACCATAGACGGCGGCTTTCGATCTTTCCAGGTTCGCCAATTGTGAAGATGGTAATTGAGAAACGTCTTGAGTATTCAACGCCGCTTGCGCCTTTTCCAACTTAGCGAAAGCGTCACGATAACTATTTGCCATTACTTCCTCCGATATGAGATTGTGTGGAAGCATTCAAGTGGAAACTCTGCGTTGACTCGCTGTCGCTGGAAAGTGCCGACATAGCACTCTTGACTTTCGCAGCGGTCTCCAGGAGCCCACGCAATTTTTCATGAAAGAGAAGAGATTTGGATGTCGCAGTAATAGGCGGGCTGGCGGATTCTTCAGCGTCCTTTAGCGTCGTTTCAAGCGTTTCATGCGCTTTGACCATGGCAATCAAGGTAGCTTGCGTTTCACTTAACAGTAAATCTAAGTTCTGACCCAGTTTCTGGATCGACACAAGCCGCTCAATCGCCGAACTACGCACATCTGCACTATCATTTTCCGATGCCTTCAGATAGGCCAGCTTGTCCTTCCATATATGCGTATCAAATCTTATGGCGTTGTTGGCAATCGACCGCAATCCGCCTTTGCACAGTCGCAAACTCGACATATCCGTCTCAAAATCATTTTTCGGGTAGGTATAGCTGCATTTGCTGGACTGATCGGAAACGGCTCCGATATCAAAATAAAGAAGGAGGGCAATTTTTTTTAGCGCCGTCCCTCCCTTTTCAACGATTGGAAACAACTTCTTATCCCGCTCGGGCAAGATAAACAGTTTGCCAAAGAGACTGATGTCATTGACGAGCTCATTTGAATCCAGAAATGAAAGAGAGTGCGCCAGGTTAAAATTTCCCGAGCTTAGCTCCTTCAAGTTTTCCCCCGTACCGACCAGTTTAGAGTATTCCGAAGAAAGCGATTTTCCCGAGGCAACGGCTGCCAGGGTTTCAGCATATCCATTGAGAGCCGTTAAAACGCTCTGCCTTGCGGCAGTATCCGAGGCACTGAAGAGGGGCTTTAAGTTAGTGTCCGGGTTACCACCCAGTTCAAACTGAAATTTCAGGTTATCAGTAAAGCCAAGAGTATTTATCTCTTCGGCAAGTGCGAACTCTTTGGTGATAATGGCTGAAAGCGCCACAACCCCGCGGGAAAAATCGCCGACTTCCTCGGTCAGCAGCACATCATCAATAACACTGCAAGCGGTAAATCCGGGCAGGGAACTAATAAGAATAAAGATTTGAAGCAGCCGTTGCATGTGCCAACACAATGTTTATTGGATCAATCACAGCTTACTTGGATATCGCGCGTATATAATACAATCAAAAAATACCATAGGGTGTATTTCGTGACGGTATTAGAAAAATTCGAGTGGGAGGCTTTCGCCTCCTCCTCGTTTAATTGGAAATGCTGTTCGCCATGAAATCGGCCATGCGTTTTGAAAAGGCAACAGGGTTTGCAACCGGATCACCTTCAACAATATGCGCCTGATCAAGAAGAAGAAGCGCCGCGTCTTCTAAGGACGTCGAAGACCCATTCTTCTGAGCATTCTTTGCCAGCTTCTTGATTAACGGATGCTTGGGGTTTATTTCCAGAATGCGCAAATTATCACTTGCGCCGAACTGTTTGTGGGCTTTAAGCAATTTTTCAAGATGGATGTCCATATCCCCCTCATCCGCGACGAGGCAGACAGGGCTTCCAGTCAAACGGGACGAAATCCTGACATCCTTTACCTTGTTCTCAAGCACAGTTTTAAACAAGGCGATCAGGCTGTCCATATCTCCGGGAGGCGTTTTGTCTGTTTCTTCAGCTTTTTCTTCCGCATCGGCAATCTTATCGAGATCGGAGCCGCCCCGGGTCACTGATTTGAAGGGCTTCCCATCAAATTCATTCACCCTACTCAGCCAGAAACTATCCACGGCATCGGCAAGCAACAGAACTTCAATCCCCTTCGCCGCGAATCCTTCAAGCTGCGGGCTCGACTTCAACGCCTCAAGATCTTCACCGGTAATATAGTAGATCGCGTCCTGGCCTTCTTTCATCCGGCCGATATAGTCTGCGAGGTTAGTACGCTCCTCTTGTCCGGTGCTATTGAAAAGCGACATTTTGAGAATGCGCTCTCCATTGACGGTATCCTCATATATTCCTTCTTTCAGGACGGCGCCAAAGTTACCCCAGAATTTAGCAAAATTCTCCGTGTCTTTGGTTGCTTTCTTCTCAAGCTCGCCAAGCACCTTCTTGATCAACCCGCTGCGGATTTTCTGCAGGACCGGATTATGCTGCAACATTTCACGGCTGACGTTAAGCGGTAGATCTTCTGAATCCACAACCCCGCGCAGGAAGCGCAGATAAGCCGGGATCAGCTCTTCACAATCATCCGTGATAAAAACCCGCTTCACATAGAGTTTAAGCTGAGATTTACGTTCGGGGTTGAACAAGTCAAACGGGGGTTGCTCCGGCACGAACAAAAGCATCGTATATTCGATACGCCCTTCTGCTCGGCTATGTAATGTCAGCCACGGCGTATCAAAAGCCTGCCCGACATGATGGTAAAATTCGGTATATTGTTCGGGCGTTATCTCTGATTTCTGGCGGGTCCATAAGGCGCTTGCGCTATTAAGCGTTTCGTCTTCCTCACCTTGCGCTGCCGATTTCAGGATAACCGGAATTGCGATGTGATCCGCGTAAGTCTTGATAATCTGGCGAAGCCGGGCGCTCTCCAAATATTCTTTTGCCTCTTTACGCATATGCAAGACAATTTGTGTGCCGCGCGTTTCCTTAGTGCCCGGCTCGACGGCGAATGATCCATGCCCTTCGGATGACCATACAGTTGCTGTCTCTTCCCCGGCCCGGCGGCTTGTCACCGTCACCTTATCCGCCACCATGAAAGCGGAATAGAAGCCAACGCCGAACTGCCCGATCAGGGTCACATCCTTGGAGGCGTCGCCTGTCAACTGTTCGGAGAACCTGGAAGTACCCGAACGAGCGATCGTGCCAAGGTTATCGATCATGTCCTGCTCAGACATGCCGATGCCATTGTCTTCAATCGTCAAAGTGCGGGCTTTTTCGTCTATCGAGATAGTAATTTTGAATTCCGGATCATCTTTGATCAGGTCCGGATTTGTCAACGCTTCATAGCGTAACCGGTCACAGGCATCTGAAGCGTTAGAGACCAGCTCCCTCAAGAAAATTTCCTTTTCACTGTAGAGGGAATGCGTCACAATATCTAAAAGCTTGGCGACCTCCGCCTGAAATTCATGTGTTTGCTCTGTCATCTGTGTATTACACCTCAAAAAATTTTCCTCTATCGTCTATATGACTAATGAGCCAAATTCATTCAAGGATAAAAGGAGGACTTTATCAAGCTGGGAGGTGAAGTCGGCCCACCCCGAGGGGCGCAGAAAATCGGGGCAGGCCATTCACAGATCAACAACATATTTGCGTAGATGGAGGTGATCAGTAGCCAATCATATATATAATTGGAACGATCGTTCAAGTATTATTTTCTAATTTTTTTCTTAATGACCAAGTCGTGAATTCACATCCGCGCAAGATGTGACGTCCTCCTGTATATGCTAACAGAGAAGACGGACTTCGCCGATGCCCCATTTTAAGTCGCAAAAAGATGACCGCCCCTATTCCCCACCAAAGCCACTGTATGAACAGGTTAAATCCTATGTGTTAAAGAATATGGAATCCGGGGAATGGCCCGCCTATTTCCAGCTTCCCTCCGAACATACCCTGGTTCGCGAAATGGGAATTTCCCGGATGACAATTCATCGCGCTCTTCGCGAATTGACACAAGCCGGATTTCTGGAACGCATTCAAGGTGTCGGTACTTTCGTTGCCGCCCCGAAAAAACAGCCAAAAGTACTGGAGCTCCGCGAAATTGAAGACATTATTCGCGGCCATGGAGGGCGGCATCAATGCGACGTTCACTTTTTGCAAGAAGAGCCGATTGAAAAAGATGCCGCTGCGATGATGTCCATGACGCCGGGCGAAAAAGTCTATCGGTCCTACTTCGTTCACCGAGAAAATGGATTGCCGGTCATGCTGGAGGACCGCTATGTTTACCCAAAGTTCATGCCGGAATATCTAGAAACAGAATTCTCCCATGCGACTGCGGATACTCATCTTAGCCGGAAATTTGCCCTACTATCCCACTCTCATGTGATTCAAGCCGCTGTATCGAATGCCGAGATTAATCATTTTCTCGAACTGGAGGCCACGACCGCCTGTATTGTCATTAATCGCAAGAGCTGGCTGGGCGACGACGTCGTTTCCGCCGCACGCCTCGTATTTCCTGGGAACAGAATCCAGCTTACATAGCAGAAATCGCTTCCACGCCGTCAGACGGCTGCTACTACCGGCTTTGATTGATCCCTGTTCGTCGATTTTGCCGCAGTCTTTCCGGCACCCTTCGCAGAAGAAGTGTAGAGGTTTTTAAGCGCATCGACGACGAGTTCTTTATCGATATAGGGATCCGAGCCTTGATATTTGCAGGCCGAGATAATCTGATCCACGATAAACTTTGGCTGATAGCAGGCCAAATCGAAACTGTTGTTCACCTGCAATTCCTCGATAACAGTATCAAGGATCTCTTCCGATATTTTCAACCCGCGGGATTCCCCAACCATTTTGAAAATTTCGAAATACTGTTCTCGGGAAGGACCAACCGTTTCCAGCTTATAGGGGATACGCCGCAAAAAGGCAGGATCCATTAGATCATCTGGTGAAAGGTTGGTCGAAAAGATCACCAACTCGTCAAACGGCAGCGAGAAACTTTTACCGGTATGCAGCTTAAGATAATCAATACGGCTTTCAAGCGGAACGATCCAGCGGTTTAACAAATCTTCCGGACTGACCAACTGGCGACCGAAGTCATCGATGATGAAGGTACCGTTAGAAGCTTTCACATGCAGAGGTGCTTCATAATACTTAGCGTGGACATTAAAGCTAAGATCAAGCATTTCCAGCGTTAGTTCACCCCCGGTAATAACAACCGGACGTTCGCATGGAACCCAGCGACCGTCAAACTCTTCTCGGCGCAAACCGGAATTCTTCTTCTTGTCGTTTTCGCTACCGAATTTTGGTTTATGAATGGCAGGATCAAAGACCTTAACAATCTGCCCATCCACTTCGAAACAATAAGGAACATAAATAACATTTGCGAAAATCTCGGCAACTTTCTCCGCGACTGTCGTTTTCCCGTTACCGGGAGGTCCGTAAAGAAGAATGCTCTTACCCGCATTCACCCCCGGCCCGAGACGGCGCACAAAGTCTTCCGTAATGACCAGATTTTCAAAGCTTTTTTCGATCTTCGCCTGTTCAACCCGCTCATTCGTAATTTTCTGTTGATTAATCCGCGCTTGATAATCTGTAAGGGATACCGGCGCTGGCCCGACATATTGGTTCTGTTCCAGCGCTTCAATGGCGAAGCGCTTTCCTGCCTCTGTCATAACATAGCGTGTTTCAGAAAAGGTCGATTGGTCGGCATTTCCCAGTGATTCAAGAAATTTCCGATCACCTGCTTCCTGTATAAGGCGATTAACAACGCCAATGGGGAGCTTGATCGCAGCAGAAAGCTCTGAGGCAGTTTCCAGCGTATTGGCATACATCAGCTTCAGGAGGATTCGCAGCAAGTTACCACTTGGAATGCCCGTATCTTCAATGGTTTTGGGTGCCCGTGGGGCTTCATAGATTGCCCGGTCGAGCTGTTCCTGTGTCAACGCGCCAAGCGCAACAAGGTTCTCGCCAAGTCGGCCCCCATTCTCCTTCTGGCGATGAAGGGCAATTTTTATATCCTCTGGCGTGACCAGATTTTGCGCCAACAAGATATCACCGATGAGCATTCGTTTTCTCCAATTATAGTTCCGCCAAACAGTGTGTTCAAAACACGGATTTACGGCAGGCATTCCGCCAATTAGCCCCCAAGACATACCTGATTTTCGTTAACGCAAGGTTATCCAAGGCTATAAAAGTTAAAATGTGCACCATATTCCCCTTCTGCTATTGATGATTTTGGGAATACCGACGGGAATGCAGCTAAATGGTTGTTGAAATGGCGCAAAGGTAGTAATTCTGTAGCATCAAGAATATTCAAAGCTGAATTTCGCGGGCAAAGCTATGTCAGACTATAAAGCGCTATTATCTGTCTTTTCGAAAGATCGTGTAGGTCTGATTTCCCTTGTTACAGGGCATCTTTTCGACAAAGGAATCAATCTTGGAGACACCTCCTTTGCCGTTCTTGGCAAGGGCGGCGAATTTACGAGTGTGATTGATATTCCTGCTGATGTCCCGGAATCAGAACTTATTGAGGAACTCCGTACTCTGGAGGGGATGCAGGACGCAGATATAGACGTTCGGCGCTTTGCTTTTAACGGTGGCGATACCCCGCCCACAGATATTACCCATCATATTCGGTGTGAAGGACCGGATCAGCCCGGTGTTCTGGCGCGACTATCTGAAGTTTTCATCGATTTTGACGCCAATATTGTTCGGCTAAAATCCGATCAGATCGACCGGGAGGGTCAGACGATTTTCGTCACGCGCTTTTCAGTCTATATCCCAGCCACGCGGGCAGACAACTGCCTTGCCGCGCTCGACAACACCGCAAGTGCGCTTGGGCAAACATTGACAGCAGAGCGCTCCGAAATTTGAGAATGTTCAGGCGTTTTTGAAAAACAGGAACGCAAACAGGATCATATTAAAGAGCGCGATCAGCGACGAGATGATGGCAATAGGCTCATATTCCATCATGCCCGCATAGAGCAACCCAACTCCAATCGTCAGGCCAATGACGCTAACATGCGCAAGCCAGTATGTCAGCTTGGCAAACTTCGCCGCAGCAACAGCGGGCCAGTTTTTATAAATGAGACCCATGAGGCCCATCGTCACCCACCCCAATAAATTGAGATGCGCATGCGTTGGCATTTGAGAATGATCCTGCGTGGCGGACATATAGATCCCGAGGATCATCCCAATAATGATGTAAACCGCCGCGGATTTTACAAATTTTTCTGCGAGCATTACTCTCTCCCATCAAAATTGCCGCAAAACCTTTTTTTCTGATGGTTAAGAGAAGTCTAATTTTCTTAATTTTGCAATCGGAATTTTATCTTGAGGAGCTACTCCGCGTCCTCTCCCTCAAGACGATCGAACTCCTTATATATAACATCTAAAACCGAGGCCCCAAGCTTGCCTGATCGGCCGGGAGACCAGCCGTACTGATGGTTCGGGCGGTCCGCTGTATCTTTGAACGGCATTTCTAAAGTCATTGCGAGACAGCCGAAATATTCGCTAACATGATTGACGCAAATGGTCATGTTTCCTTGTCCCTTCTTGGCAATTGGATAGCCATGGCGGGTTTGAAAATCTGGATTAACCTGCTGCCAAGTTCGTTTGAAATCAGTAAGCAGCATGTCTTTTTGCGCATCCCAACTCGGTACCCCTTCGGGCCCCGCGATAAAATTATGTGGTAGCCCTTCGTCCCCATGAACATCGAGGCAGAAATCAACGCCTGTTTCCCGCATTTTTTCGCGTACTAGATAAACCTCCGGGCTCCTTTTCATATCCGGGTCCTGCCACTCCCGGTTCAGATTGGCGCCTGTCGCATTCGTACGAAGGTTCCCGCTCCGGCTACCATCGGGATTCATATTCGGCACGACATGAAAAATTGCCCGGTCCAGTAAAGCATTCGCAACGGCATCATTCGGGTCCAGAAGACGGCCCAGAAATCCGTCCATCCACCATTCGGCCATCGTTTCCCAGGATGCTGGCGTGCAATCAGCCAAAAATTCCGCTTATTGCCCCGTGCTTCTCCAATGGTCAGGAGGTCCATATCCTGCCCATCGACTGTCCTTCCCATCACGGAATGCGTTACCCGCGGCGACTGACCGGCGCGGGCGATAAGATCCGCATGCCGTTCCATGGAATAGGGGGCAAAATACGCGAAATAGATAGAATCGAATTCTGGCCGATGATTTAAAATCAGCTTTCCATCCTTATATTCGGTATCTACGCGGAACCAGTTTTCCCGGTCATAGGATGCAACAGCCCGATAGTCTTCCCATCCCCGGAGGTATGATGCGTCCTTGGCATTGGTTAGCCGCATCTTACAATCCACGCCTTTTGCGCCATTCAGTCGAAAATAAAACCATTGAAAGAAATCAGCCTTTGTATCAGGGCGAATGCGCAAACTGATATTCGCAGGATCGTCAGAGGAGTCACAAATAATGTTCCCGCCATCAAAATTGCTACTAATTTGGATCATAATGTGACTCCGGGTTTATTTTTTTCGAGCGGCGCCATAAGCAACCACCAACCGTATTCTGTGATTTTCAGAACCATTTGAGCTTTTTGAAAAGCAATATCTGAATGATTACAAGGAGGATAAGTATCCCGGAAAAAATGAAGAAGGCATATGGATTATCGACACCCGGAATTCCCCCAACATTTATGCCAAGAAGCCCTGTCAAGAAACCGAGTGGTAGAAAGACAGCCGCGATAACAGACAATACATAAAGATTCTTGTTCAAGCGGTCCGCGATAATATTGGCAAGTTCATCTTTAACAATCTGAGCCCGTTCGCGTATGGCGTCCAGATCCTCTACATAGCGCATCAGATGATCATAGTTTTCCACCAAATGGCGCTTATGACCAGCATCCAGCCATGAAAATTCGCATAACCGCAACTGCGCGATTGCATCTTTTTGCGGTGCCATATATCGGCGCAGGACGATAGCCTCTTTTCGAATATCGATGATTTTCTCTCGAAATGCCGTATCGGGGTTTTCAAGGATTTTCTCCTCAACATCATCCGTTGCATCGTCCAGCTCGGTCAGGACAAGTGCCATTTTTTCGGATAATCGCGCCACAAGCATATTGATAAAATCACCTGAGTTTTTTGGACCTCTGCCCGCCAATATTCGCTCTTCGATTTCCAGAACCGCCTTTAATTGTCGTCTCTGAACACTGATGATCCGCTCAGCGTCGATCCATAACCGGATAGAGACCATATCTTCCGGGTCCGCATTCTCATTCAGGTTAACACCGCGCAAAATAATCAACGCGCCATCCCCGATTTCCGCGACACGCGGTCGGGTCTCTTCTGCGACCAAGGCATCGACAACGAACGGATCAAGGTAGGAAATCTTTTTATGCAGCCATGGTTTTGTATCCGGATGACTTAAATCCAAATGTACCCAAGCGAGTTTTTCATTCTTTAATTCGCGGGCAATCGCCTTGTCGCTGACTGATTTTCCGCCGCCCACACCATCAAAATCGTATGCAAGCAGGATCGGACTGGTCATTTTAAAGCCTCCGAATTTTTAAGATGCAGGTCTCGCTGCGGGAAGGGGATTTCAATATTGTTCTCCCCAAATTTCCGCCAGATCGCAAACAAGACATCACTGCGAGGACGCATTCTCCCCTCGGTCACATTTTCAATCCAGAAATAGAGCGTGAAATTAATGGAACTATCTGCAAAATCCACAAGGAAGCACTCGGGCACAGGCGTTTCCATACAACGCGGATGTTCACGCGCTGCCTCAACAATCAACGTCGAAGCCAGATCTAGATCAGTTCCATAGGCGACGCCAATATTGATCTCTGCCCGTGCGCGGCTATTACTGAATGTCCAGTTCGTGACGCGGTTAGTTATAAAATCTTCATTTGGGACCATGGTTTCGTGTCCCTCAAAAGTTTCTATGCGGGTGTATCTCGCGCCTGTCTCCCGAACATAACCGACAATACCATCATTCAGCTCTATCAGATCACCTTCCTCAACAGATTTTTCAAACAAAAGGATAATGCCGCTGATGAAGTTTGATGCAATTTTCTGTAGACCAAAGCCAATACCTATGCCGACCGCGCCGCTGAATATAGTCAAGGCGGTCAGGTCAATGCCCAGCACTCCCAATACGAACAGGAATGCCAGAAAATAGATGACGATCTGGATCGCCTTGATGATAAGTGCCTTATTGCTCGACTTGATGCGCCGAAGCGATTTGATCCGGTTCTCCAACATCTCCGACAAGATACCAACCAACCAAAAAAGAAGGATGATAATAAAAAGGGCCTTGACCAGCAGATAAGCAGAGAAGCGTACGTCGCCGACATTAAAGGCAAAAGTATCGGAATCAAGGAATTCGCGGATTGGATTGAGATAGCCGAGGTATCCAAAGGCAAGGAAGCCAATAACCGCAAACGCCAGCAGTAACTTGGCTACCCATGCGCGTGGTTTAATTAGCGAACTCAAGAATTTAGCCATAAACGACGCGCTACTCCCATATTTCCTTTGGGGAATAATACTGTAGATGCATCATTTGGCTATTGTTTTCTGCGGTCGCGAGCCCGCTGATTCACGGCTGATCTCAGCGTTGCAACTCAACCATCAATTCAGGATATTTAGAAACCAGCCGCAGCAGATTATTCATCGGCTTTGAAATAGTCACCTTTCCCGTTTCATACTTTTGAAAAGCATTTGGACCCCCACCGAAAATTTGTCCGGCACGACGTTGCGACAGATTAAGATCAACGCGAATTTCACGGATTTTCTCCGGCGGCATAACCCCCAGATATTCTGCCTTTAAATCGGCCTTGATCCGCTCAACGTCACTCCACGCACTTTCCTCCACCATGCCTTCACCGCAATCTGCATTACTGCAAAAAAGGCCAGGCAGATCAGCATAGCTTTGCATATGCTTGTATTTAATTTCATATGTACGAATTTGACGTTCAACGTCGCCGCCGCAAAGTGGACAGGCCATAAATAATCCTCAAAAATATATTCACTGAAATAATAACTATCAAAGAGTTGCGTCTCTAACAACAGACTGTGGCACCATTATGGCGCCGACTCATGACAGTTCTCTTTCAATGATACGGCATCACAATCCACCCTTGTCTATGATGAAACTTGCTACGCTCTCCACGCCGTCCCCTGCTTTGATATTCGTGAAGACAAAGGGCCGCTCACCTCGCATCTTTTTTGAGTCTCTATCCATCACGCCTAGATCAGCACCGACATAAGGAGCCAGATCAATCTTGTTTATGACGAGTAGATCGGATCGAGTAATGCCGGGTCCGCCTTTGCGTGGAATTTTATCGCCAGCGGAAACATCAATGACATAAATTGTGATATCGGCAAGTTCCGGGCTGAAGGTCGCGGCGAGGTTATCCCCACCGGATTCAATCAAGATGAGCTCTAGCCCTTCAAATTTTTCCGAGATATCCGCAACAGCGGCAAGGTTGATCGACGCATCTTCACGAATGGCCGTATGCGGGCAGCCGCCCGTTTCAACCCCGACAATCCGGTCAGGTGAGAGAGCCCCGGACCGGGTCAAGAATTCCGCATCCTCGCGAGTGTAAATATCATTGGTGATTACTGCTATATTAAAATCCTCACGCAGATGCTTGCAAAGTGCGTCGGTAAGCGCGGTTTTGCCGGAGCCGACCGGTCCTCCAATGCCAACGCGCAAAGGTCCGTTATGTACTGACGTCATGACCTGAATAACCTCGTATACTGTGTTTCATGTGAAGCGGAGCACCAGTCAACCATCAGGGTGGCGGAGCCCAATTCGCCCAAGGGTGTTTTAATTGCGATAGCTGTAATTCGTTCCACCTTATCTGCCATGGCGGCAATTGCGCGCTGCCCATCCGTCTGGCCCAGCGGAACAAGCCGAACAGCAGCAGATACAAGGTTGGAAACAAAACCGTGCAAATATGCGGTGAGCGTTTCGCTCAAGGGAACCCCATGATCTGCGGCGACAATACCCACGGCAATCGGATGAATTAGCGGACCTTGCCAGTATTCGGCCAATACCGCCAGCGTCTTTGCCTCTGTGCTCACATTGCCAATAACGCCCACGAAGGCGCGGCCCTGTTGCGTCGTTTCAAGCGCTATTTCCTTTGTCGGTGCAAAGGCATTCCCAATCTCGGCGACCTCCTTCAAAGCCTCCATATCCTGATCGATTGTGGCCCAGTAGGCCGCCGCCAGCAAAACGCAATCGGATTTGCCGCTGCCATATTCCAGAATATCAGTAATCCAAGGCACCAGATTGTTTAGGCTGGTTACGAGCCCTTCCTCAACCGCGAACTCAATACCGTGGCTGTAGGTATAGGAGCCAATCGGATAAGATGGCGACATCCAGGACATCAGGTTAAAAAGCGCACGATTATCCATGATGATGCCCGTGGCTATGGCCTTGCGTCTCACCATGCCCATAAGCCCCGCCTTCGGGATTAAAGGGAGCATCCAACCGCATGACCGTCGCCCCTAATTTTTCGGCCATCTCTTCAATCACATGATCCTGCCGAATGCGCAGACGATCCCCCATTAACTCCGTGGGTAAATGGCGATTTCCCAAATGCCAGGCAACGCGTACCAGATGCGCCAAATCCTTGCAGCGGATATCCACAACGGGCTCATTGCGAGCGCGCACGCCAATACCGGATCCGTCTTCCAGCAGGAGGATTTCGCCATCACGCAGGGTTTTCAGTTCCGGCATATCCAGAAGAAACGCCATGCCATTGTCGGTCTCAAGCTTCAGCCGGCGACGACAGCGGTGATCAAAATCAAGCGTGACCGTGTCACACACCACGCCATCAAATGGCGTGGAGGAGCTGTAAATGGCGCGTGCATGCTTCATGGTCTAATACATAAAATAGCGTTGGGCCATGGGAAGCTCCGTTGCCGGATCGCAGGTGAGCAACTCCCCGTCCGCGTGAACCATATAGGTCTCCGGATCAACATCTATTTTCGGTGTCGCGCTGTTATGAATCATCGACGCTTTACTAATACCTGAGCGGGTATTTTTCACCGGCAAGAGGTCTCGCTCCAACCCCAGCTCGCCTTTCAGATCATATTGGAGTGACGCCTCGCTCACGAAGGTGACCGAACTTGCCGTCAGGCTTTTGCCAAACGCACCGAACATTGGGCGATAGTGAACGGGCTGCGGTGTCGGGATGGAAGCGTTCGGGTCTCCCATGGGCGCCGCGACAATTGTCCCGGACTTTAACACCAGATCAGGCTTCACCCCAAAAAATGCGGGGGACCAGAGAACCAGATCGGCAAGCTTGCCTGCCTCGACCGAGCCAACATAAGTATCTATGCCCTGTGCGATTGCCGGGTTGATCGAGTATTTAGCGATATAACGCTTTACGCGGAAGTTATCATTCTCCCCCGTTTCCTCCGCCAGCCGTCCGCGCTGTTTCTTCATCTTGTCGGCCGTTTGCCAGGTGCGGATCAGGACTTCGCCGACCCGTCCCATCGCCTGGCTGTCTGAAGCAATAATGGAAAATGCGCCCATGTCGTGAAGGATATCTTCGGCGGCAATCGTCTCTTTTCGAATACGGCTCTCGGCGAAGGCCACATCTTCGGGGATATTAGGGTCCAGATGATGGCATACCATCAACATATCGAGATGTTCATCAATCGTATTGATCGTGAATGGCCGCGTTGGATTGGTGGAGGAGGGAATCACGTTCGGCTCCCCGACGACCTTGATAATGTCCGGGGCATGCCCCCCGCCTGCGCCTTCCGTATGAAACGCATGGATCGTCCGCTTCTTGAAGGCAGCAACCGTATTCTCGACAAATCCAGATTCATTCAGGGTGTCCGTATGGATGAGTACTTGAACATCCATGTCATCAGCAACGGAGAGACAGCAATCAATTGCGGCAGGCGTGGTGCCCCAGTCTTCGTGTAGCTTAAGGCCGCAGGCCCCCGCCTGTACCTGCTCCACCAGAGCGTCGGGAAGGCTCGCGTTGCCTTTTCCAAAAACCCGAGGTTCATCGGAAAAGCTTCTGCCGCCTGCATCATCCGCGCAAGATGAAAAGCCCCCGGGGTACAGGTCGTTGCGTTCGTTCCGGTCGCCGGGCCCGTGCCACCACCCATCATGGTTGTCACACCGCTATAGAGCGCGTCATCGATCTGCTGTGGGCAGATGAAGTGGATATGAACATCAAGCGCGCCCGCGGTAAGGATCTTTCCCTCCCCTGCAATAACCTCGGTCGACGGACCAATAATAATATTGACGCCAGACTGGATATCGGGATTTCCGGCCTTTCCGATTGCATGTATTTTGCCATCACGCAAGCCAACATCGGCCTTGACGATACCCCAGTGATCAACAATCAACGCATTGGTGATCACCGTATCGACGGCGCCATTTGCCCGCGTGACCTGAGACTGGCCCATGCCGTCGCGGATGACCTTTCCGCCGCCGAACTTGACCTCCTCGCCATAGGTCGTGAAGTCCTTCTCAACTTCGATAAATAGTTCCGTATCCGCAAGCCGGACTTTATCCCCCGTTGTCGGGCCAAACATGCCCGCATAGGCGCCCCGTGAAAAGGTTACCGCCATTTTACTCTCCCTTATCCAGCGGGCCCATAATGGCCTGATTAAATCCATAGACGGTACGCGTGCCCGAAAGGGCGACGAGATTTACATCCCGTGTCTGACCAGGCTCAAATCGGATGGCCGTGCCGGACGGGATGTCAAGACGGAACCCTTTTGCGGCTGCACGATCAAATTCAAGGCCGCTGTTTGCTTCGGCAAAATGAAAATGGCTGCCAACCTGGACGGGTCGGTCTCCAGTGTTGGAAACCGTGAGGGTCATGGATTGACGACCGGCATTCAGCTCAATTTCGCCGGCGGCGGGAATGATTTCTCCTGGTTTCATCTCGTGCTCCTTATCGAATGGGATCATGCACGGTGACCAGCTTGGTCCCGTCGGGGAAGGTGGCCTCGACCTGAACTTCATCGATCATCTCGGCGATCCCGTCCATGACTTGCTCCCGGCTGACGACCGTTCCGCCTTCACTCATCAGGGTCGCCACGGATTTACCGTCACGCGCACCCTCAATAACAAAATCTGTAATGAGCGCGATGGATTCGGGATAGTTCAGCTTCACCCCCCGCGCCAGCCGCTCGCGCGCCACCATGGCCGCTAGTGACACCAGCAATTTGTCCTTTTCCTTCGGTGTAAATTGCATTTTTCGCCCTTCTTATTGATTTTCCCACACTTTTGGCAGCGCTACGGTATGCCCTGAAAGTTCTGTCCGCATTCGCGTCAAAATACGTGCAAGACTTTTCCGTAGCTCATAACCGCTATCCGCCAGCACCCGTATGATCAGCAATTCATCCCGGCAAGTAACTGCTGCCCGCACGCCGTTCTCACGCACTGAGTCTCGCGCCACGTCTTGATAGCTCTCGGCCTGATCGTCCGCGATCAGGATTGTGGCCATCCCTTTTGCGCCGGCAAGTAATGCCGGGCGGAGAGATTTGGCGTGAATGTCACCTTCCAGAACGAAATTATCGAACCAGAGAAGCTTTCCATTTCGCCAGACCTTCCATCCGTCCTGAAGACTCGCGGCCCTCAGAGTTTCTCCATGGGCCGTTCGGCCAAACAGGGTCGCCTCAAGAGCTATTAAACGACTTCCCGCTTCCAGATACACAGTGTTCATCCGGCGAAGACGGCCCTTCTCAAAAAGGATTGTCTCTTGCGGCAACCATTCAAGAACTGCCCCGCGCGCAACATGTATCTCAGCCTCTATCACTGCCATTGATCCAACGGAACGGTAGATTTTTTCGGCCGCCTGCCCCGATATGGTAAGCCCCGAGCCCTCATCTAGCGTGATCTGATAGGACATATGATCTCCGCCAGTCAGACCGCCCGCTGTATTGATCAAAACGGCTTCGGGATAGTCGGCGTGATCAACGGTAGGAAACCGGACCCGTCCGCATCCGCGCTGATACAGATGCGCAAGCTTCGAGCCGGACTCTTTGACGCGATACCTTAACTCCACGCGCCCTTCTGACCGGGCGAGCGCGGCAGGAGCGTGATCAGACTGTAAGGTATTTTCGAACGTCACTTTCCAGCATATCCTCTTTCGCTCCGGCCAGAACGACCTCCCCGCGATCCATAACAGCGAACCGGTTCGCGAGATCGCGCGCAAACTCGAAATATTGTTCCACAAGCAGGATGGCCATGTCTCCGCGATCTCTCAGTATTTCGATAACATTGCCAATATCCTTGATAATCGACGGCTGAATTCCTTCAGTTGGTTCATCTAGAACAAGAAGCTTCGGTCGCATAACCAGTGCCCTGCCAATTGCTAATTGTTGTTGTTGTCCGCCGGACAAATCGCCACCTCTCCTTTTTAGCATATCCTGAAGGATAGGAAACAAATCAAAGATCTCTGAGGGAATATATCTTTCCTTGAGAGGAAGCGCGGCGAACCCCGTCTTGAGATTTTCATGTACCGTCAAAAGCGGGAATATTTCGCGCCCTTGCGGAATAACCGCAATGCCCTCCCGGGCACGCTGATGTGCGCTCATATTGGTAATGTCCTTGCCATCCCAGCTGATTTTTCCGCTTGAAACCGGATGCTGTCCGACAATGGCGCGCAAGGTGCTGGTCTTTCCGACACCATTACGCCCGAGGAGAGAGGTAACCTCTCCCTTCTTTACCTCCAATGATACATGGCGCAACGCCTGGCTCGCCCCATAAAAAAGATCGACATTTTCAACAATCAACATGATCAGCGCCCCAGATAAACTTCGATAACGCGTTGATTATTCTGAACAGTATCGAGGCTGCCTTCGGCAAGCACTGATCCTTCATGCAACACGGTCACTTTTGAATTCAGTGCACGGACAAATTCCATGTCATGCTCAACCACAACAACCGAATGGGTCGCCGAAATTTCGCGCAGCAAGATGGCGGTCTGTTCCGTTTCCGCATCAGTCATTCCCGCCACAGGCTCATCTACAAGCAGAAGGTCCGGGTCCTGCATCAGCAACATGCCAATTTCCAGCCACTGTTTCTGGCCATGAGATAAGCTACCCGCCAGATCGCCGGCTTTTTCCGTGAGGCGGATGACACCGAGAACTTCCATAATCCGCGCGACTTCCGCATCGTTAAGCGCCGCGAAGAGCGTCGTCATGACCCCCTTCTCGCCCTTCAGGGAAAGCTCCAGATTATGAAAAACGGTCTGACTTTCGAACACTGTCGGTTTCTGAAATTTACGACCAATGCCGAGATTGGCGATATAGGCTTCGTCATGCTTGGTAAGATCGACACCACCTTTGAAGAAAATCTCCCCCGTATCCGGTTTTGTCTTGCCGGTAATAACATCCATCATCGTCGTTTTACCCGCACCGTTCGGTCCGATAATCGCCCGCATTTCCCCCGGTTCAATCACTAAACTGAGGTTATTCAAAGCCTTGAAACCATCAAAACTGACACTCACCCCATCAAGATAAAGGATTGAGCTCAAACCCTGATGAACAGATTCATTTGCTTGCGTAGTCATCATTCTTCTTTCACAGGCAGGGGAATACCAATATCAGGACTTCCCTGCCGTGTATTCTTCAGTTTTTCGATCCAGATAGCGGAGGTCCCAACAATCCCTTTCGGCAGGAATAATGTCGCGAAGACAAACAGCCCACCCAACATATAAAGCCAGGCTTCCGGAAAGCTGCCGGTGAAGTAGCTTTTCCCCCAGTTGACAATAAAGGCACCCAGAACCGCGCCCCAAAGGGTACCACGACCTCCAACCGCGACCCAGATCACGACTTCAATCGAATTGGCCGGTGAAAATTCGGATGGATTAATAATCCCGACCTGCGGTACGTAAAGCGCGCCCGCAATACCTGCCAGAACCGCTGAAACTACGAACACGAAAAGCTTGTAATACTCCACCCTATAGCCCGAAAATCGGGTCCGGCTTTCCGCGTCGCGAATGGCGACAAGCACTCGGCCAAGTTTGGATTGAGTAATAATGCTACACACCAGATATCCGAAGGCGAGCGCAATCAGGGAGGCGACGAATAGCCCCAGCCGCGTTCCTGTTGCCTGTAAATCAAAGCCGAGAATGTCCTTGAAATCCGTGAGACCGTTGTTGCCGCCGAACCCCATGTCATTGCGGAAGAAGGCCAGAAGTAAGGCATAAGTCATAGCCTGCGTAATGATCGAGAGATAGACACCGGTCACGCGCGAACGAAAGGCAAACCAGCCAAAGACAAAGGCAAGTAACCCCGGAACCAACATCACCATCAGCATGGCAAAGGGAAACATATCGAAGCCATACCAATACCAGGGAAGTTCCGTCCAGTTGAGGAAGACCATGAAATCAGGGAGGATCGGATTGCCATATACGCCGCGATCCCCGATCTGGCGCATCAAATACATGCCCATGGAATAACCGCCCAGTGCGAAAAAGGCGCCATGACCCAAACTCAAGATACCAGCGAAGCCCCAGATAAGATCAACACTTAGTGCAAGAAGCGCGAAGCAGACGTATTTTCCCATCAGACTAACCAGATAGGTCGGCACATAAAAAGCTGAGCTCTCGGGGAGTAGAGTATTGCTCAAAGGAACAAGGAGGGCGGCAACAAGAAGAATCCCCAAAAACGTCTTGCCGCCGCCCGGAAGACCCGTCATGAGGGATACGAACGGGCCTTTGTGAGATTTGTATATCGCGTCAACCATGGCTTAATTCTCCACAGCCCGACCCTTGAGGGCGAATAGCCCTCTTGGTCGTTTCTGGATAAACAAAATGATGAAAACCAGGATAAATATTTTGGCGAGAACCGCCCCAGTATAAGGTTCGAGAAACTTGTTGGTGACGCCGAGGCTAAGCGCACCGACCAGCGTGCCCCACAAATTCCCGACGCCGCCAAAAACGACGACCATGAAGCTGTCAACAATATAGGCCTGACCCAGGTTGGGACTGACGTTATCAATCTGGCTCAAGGCGACGCCCGCCATACCCGCAACACCAGAGCCCAGACCAAAGGTCATGGCGTCCACCCAACCGGTCCGGATTCCCATCGAGGAAGCCATCCTGCGGTTCTGGGTAACGGCGCGCATCTGCAGACCAAAGGCGGTTTTTCTTAGTACCAGCATCAACATTAAGAGTACTGCCGCTGCAAAAAAGATAATAGCGATCCGGTTATAGGTGAGCGCGAGACCGCCAGTAATTTCCCATGTGCCGCTTAACCAATCGGGAGAGGAAACCTCTTTATTCGTCGGGCCGAAAATTGTCCGGACAAATTGTTGCAAGATCAGACTCAAACCCCAAGTCGCAAGCAGTGTTTCAAGCGGGCGTCCATAAAGGAAACGGATAATACTGCGCTCAATCGCAACACCGCATAGGCCGGAAACAATAAATGCGGCCGGTATAGCGGCAACCAACGAATAGACAAGTAGGTCTGGCGCGAAGTTGCGGCAAAGTTCCTGCACCACATAGGTCGTATAGGCACCAATCATCACCATTTCGCCATGCGCCATGTTGATAACCCCCATCACCCCGAAAGTAATGGCAAGACCGATGGCCGCAAGAAGAAGCACGGAACCGAGCGAAATGCCCTGAAACACATTTTCCACGATGCCAAGCATGGCAAGTTTTTCATCGACTTTGGCCAGCGCGTCACCCACAGCTTTCGCAAGGGCCTGATTTTCAGGTGACGGATTTTGAATGGCGGCGAGCCTGTTCGCTTCGGCGCTTAGAAGTGATTTAACTTCCGGGTTTGATTGCTCCTCTAGTATAAGGAGTGCTTCAGCCTGCACTTCCGAAGTATCGCCGTGCACAAAGTTCAACGCCGCCAGCGCGCGTCGCATAGCCGCAGCTACTGTTGCATCGGTCTCCGCCTCCAGCGCATCGCCTAACGGAACAATCATTTCTTTCGGTCGGCTTTTGAATACCGAGTCGGCTGCCTTCAGTCGCAATGCGGGGGCTTCGTTCAGGAGCGTTAAGCGACCGAGGAGATCCTTTATAAGTCCGCGCATCTTGTTGTTGATACGGATTTTGGAAAGATCGCTGCTTTTGACCACGCCGAGGTTTTCTTCAGTAATGATATCCGTGATCTGATAGCCATCGTTCACTTTTTTACGGGAGACAAGCCGGTCATCGGATTTTATGGCGTAAAGGTCCCCCTCGAGGAGCGTTTCCAGTAGAAAGGCAGACCGGGCACCGCCTGACGCAGCAATCGCCTCTGTCGCCTGAATTTTGTCGCTATATTTTTTTGAGAGCAGGCCCTTCGCAGCGTCCGCCAGATCCGCAGAAGCGGAGGCCTGGGTCGCCAGCAGGAAAAGCAAAGCCGCGATTATGGTTTTGATTGTAATCCGCATGGGGGTAACCGGATTCTCGCAAAGTTATGTTAGGGGAAGGAAGGGTCGGCCGCTTGCCGACCCTTCAGCTTTAGCAAGGCGATGATTAGTACATCGGCTTTTCGCAGCCACCACAGACATAAGGATATGTCCAGTCAGCTGTCAGTTTTGCGCTTTCCGGAATGAAATCGCTCCAGGCATCGCCAACGACGACATCTTCCGTCCGCCAGACAGTTTCGATCTGGCCATCGTCCTGGATTTCACCGATCAGAACCGGTTTGGACAGGTGATGGTTTGTGTTCATAACGGCTGTACCACCTGTGAGGTTCTTAACCTCCTGGCCGTACATTGCCTGACGAACCGCATCCACATTAGTGGTACCAGCCTGCTCTACAGCCTGCGTCCACATTTTGAAGCCGATATAGGTTGCTTCCATCGGGTCGTTGGTAACTCGCTTGTCGTCACCAATAAAGGCTTTCCACTGCTTGATGAACGCATCATTTTCTTCGCTTTCCATGCTCATAAAGTAGTTCCATGCCGCGAGGTGACCAACGAGCGGTGCTGTATCAAGACCGGCGAGTTCTTCTTCACCAACAGAGAAAGCCACAACTGGAATATCAGCTGCATCGATGCCCTGGTTGCCGAGTTCTTTATAGAAAGGAACATTGGCATCACCGTTTATAGTAGAAACCACAGCAGTTTTCTTGCCTTCAGAACCGAACTTCTTGATGTCAGACACGATCGTCTGCCAATCGGAATGACCGAACGGCGTGTAGTTGATCATGATGTCCTCTTCTGCGACACCCTTTGATTTCAGGAAGGCTTCCAGAATCTTGTTGGTTGTGCGCGGATAAACATAGTCGGTACCGGCCAGCACCCAACGCTCGACGTTACCGCCTTCTTCGCTCATCAGATATTCAACCGCCGGGATTGCCTGCTGGTTCGGCGCAGCACCGGTGTAGAATACATTGCGGGAGCTTTCCTCGCCTTCATACTGAACCGGGTAGAAAAGCATGCTGTTCAGCTCTTCAAATACCGGCAGGACGGATTTGCGAGACACTGACGTCCAGCACCCGAAAACGACATCAACTTTTTCCACCTCAATCAATTCACGCGCTTTTTCTGCGAATAAAGGCCAGTCAGATGCCGGATCAACGACGACCGCCTCAACCTTTTTACCCAGAAGGCCGCCCTTCTTATTGAGATCGTCCACCATCATAAGGACAGCATCCTTCAAGGTGGTTTCTGAAATAGCCATCGTGCCGGATAGGGAGTGTAGTACCCCGACCTTGATCACGTCGTCCGCAGCCTGAGCGGAGCTCAGACCGAAAGCGCTGGTTGCCAACATGGCTGCGCCCGTAATCACTCCTGCGACTTTGCGTAGTCCTAACATTTTAATGATGCCTCCATTAGCCCATTGTCATTTTTGTAGTGCCGTACAAAAAGCAAAGGCCGTGCCAGAAATTCAAGTCTTTTCGCCGAATGGTGGTAAGTGACTGATAAGTAAAGAATTTATTAACTAGCATCCGCTTCACAGAGGATTTTAGGTTGAGTAAAAACTGATCAAAAAGAAATTTGTGCTCATAATTTAAGCAAATCCCGTGATTTTCGCGCGCCGACCGCAATTTCTGTTTATTTTTTAGGCATTCCCCATCGCGGTTAATATTATTTCTGTGGTTTTTTCACCTGCCGCATGAAAATATTGACGTCGGGAATGGGCCATCAGCCCACGATCTGGGAGGGAAAAATGAGAAAGATATTAAAAATTGCGATGATGGGATTGATTATGAGCAGCACGGCATTCGCGACAGAAAACAGGGTTGACGGATTACGCCCCGACGCGCCCGAGCTGGCAAAGCGTGGCGACTATGCTGTTGGTGTCCGGACAATTCAGCTCACCAATAAAGATCAAGTAGATATCCTGAAAGTTGAGGCCGACAAGCTACTCCCCAAATATGACCGACCGCTAACCGTAGAGGTTTGGTATCCATCGGACGGAACAAACCGGGGCGGCGAATACAACAACGTTTATTTGCGGGATGGAAAGACACAGGTAACGCTCTATGGCCAAGCCGTCCGCGACGCGGCACCGGCAGCACCCGCAACAGCGTATCCTTTAGTCATTATCTCGCATGGTTATCCGGGAAATCGCTTTTTACTCAGCCATCTGGCGGAGAATTTGGCCTCCAAAGGATATGTCGTCGCGTCCATAGATCATACGGACAGCATGTATCATGACAAGGCCGCCTTCGGCAGCACATTGGTCAACAGGCCGCTCGATCAAAAATTCGTTTTAGAAGAAATGGACCGCCTTGGGAAGGATACAAACAGCTTCCTGCACGGGCTGGTAAACGCAAACGATACCGGGCTGATCGGTTATTCGATGGGCGCCTATGGGTCCGTTATAACGGCGGGTGGTGGCGTCACGAAGGCCGCGACCGAACTTTCCTGGGGCGCGCCAAATGGCACTCTAAAGCCGATGATGGCAGGCAGCAAGGAACATGAAGCCATGCTGGACAATCGTTTCAAGGCGATCGTTTCTATCGCGCCATGGGGCATGACATACGGTTTCTGGGATGCAGAAGGTCTAGCCGGGGTGCGCGTGCCGATGTTCTTCATCGCGGGCAGCGTCGATGATGTTTCGGGATACGAAAAGGGCACAAAAGCAATATTCGAGAATGCCGTGAATACAGATCGTTACTTGCTGACGTTTGAAAACGCTAATCATAACGCTGCGGCGCCGATCCCCGCACCAGCAGAATCATGGAATCCGGTCGAAAATCTGGATTTTATTCCCTTTGATCATTATGCAGATGCTGTTTGGGATACGCTCCGCATGAATAATATTACGCAGCATTTTGTCACAGCCTATTTCGATTCTCACTTAAAAGGGGATGACGCGAAACAGAGTTATCTCGATATTATCGAGACGGCTAACGATGGCGTCTTCGCTATTGAAAAGGATGGCACGCCAAAGCCCGAGCATACTTACTGGAAAGGTTTCCAGAACCGAACGGCAAAAGGTCTGAAGCTGGAACATATACAAAAGGCGAAATAACGTTAGCTACGACTTGAAAGACGTTCAGACATAAAAAAGCCGCCGTCAGTATTAGCTGACGGCGGCTTTCAATTAACGCAAACTAGAGTAGAGTGATGTTTTCTGCAGAAGATTTGCCGTTCTTGCCAGCTTCGAGGTCATAAGAAACCTTCTGACCTTCGTTTAGGCTCTGAAGCCCGGCGCGTTCAACCGCCGAAATATGGACAAATGCATCATTTGAACCATCTTCAGGCTCAATAAAGCCAAAACCTTTTGTCGGGTTGAACCATTTTACAGTACCTGTAGCCATAGTATTATTCCTTTATAGCAACATGAAACGCGCGGCCCGCACCTTGCAGACCTACGGTTTTCGTAACGATCACATTGTCAGGGATAACTAAGGTAACCAGCGTACCGATTATTTAGGCAAGTCAAAACGAATGTAACACGTGATGCCTACATATAGATTATTATCAACAAGTCAATGATTTGTGAGATATATTAAGATGACGGCAGCAACTATTCCAACTTCTTGAAGAAAATCCATAAGAAGACATTGGGCCGATTGCCTCGAAGAGCGGCGAACGAATCAGAATGGAATGTGGACTTGAGCAACACCGTATTTCTTATTTGTAGAAGCGATAGAGGTTAGGGCATAAGATTTTCAAAAAAGGAGTTATGACTTGGAGACCGCTAGAGCCATAATCGGATCCGGAACAATTTCCAATTTTGAGTATATAACATACGAAATTGGATACGAACGTCTGCATCAAATACAGATTATCGGGAAAGTTGGAAGATGCGAACGAATCGGCTTATACAACGAACTTTTATCCTTAAATAAATCAAACTCTTTCTTTTGCATACTTGACAACAGAGGAAATTTTGAAAACATCCTGTCCTTTGATGACATTAAGTATCTGGATAGCATACTGATCGACGCCGGGATAAAATATTTCTATGGCGCCACTGTCACGAACGATACGGCATATCCATTAGTCGTTAAAATGGCGGAGGGGAATGCTGTGTTGAATAATCTGGACGGAGAAATAGTCGCCACAGACAGCATAAGTGAAGCAGAAGAATTTATTGCTGAAAAAATTGCAATGGTGGATTCCCATCGCTAGTCCAAGCCAACTTTCCCCCGAGTCCTTTTAAGCCCGGCGCGCCTCTGTTTCTTCTCAAGACGTCGCTGCTTGGACGCGTAAGTCGGTTTGGTCGGTCGCCGATATTTGGGAACGATAGCGGCCTCCTGTATCAAGCCAATAAGCCGTTCCAGAGCGGCCTTCCGATTGCGATCTTGGGACCGGTATTCACTAGCGCTGAGGACGAGAACCCCGTCTTTCGTCATCCGCTGCCCGGCCTGCTCCTTTAACCGCGCAAAAATGTACGGCGGAAGGTTTGGACTGTTTTTTGCATCGAAACGCAGCTGTACTGCGGTCTCGACCTTGTTGACATTCTGCCCGCCAGGGCCAGACGCCCGGATAAAGCTCTCGATGATTTCCGAGTCATCCAGCGTGATATTGTCATTAATCCTGATCATAATGCTTCGGTTAAACAGAAAAATGGTTATAAAGGCAAGACCTGCTGCATACCGCGCCTACCGAAGCCGCCATTGTATAACTGAATGTATTGCGTACAATTTCTATGAATTCCTTCAATCGGAGTCATAAATTATGCCAGCCAATCCCGTGGATCTGGGCATCGATGCTTTTAGCCCGAATGAAGTAGCGCAAAGAGTCCAAGCGAGCGGTATTGCAAAAGCCCGGCTTGGCTTTTTGCAAGTTCTAATGCTTGCCGTCTTAGCAGGCGCATTTATTGCGCTGGGCGGAGCGTTTTACACACTGACTGTAACTGGAAGCGAACTTGGTTTCGGCATAACCCGGTTTTTGGGCGGCATCGCCTTTTCACTTAGCCTCATTTTAGTCGTGATTGGCGGTGCCGAGCTTTTCACCGGCAACAATCTCATCGTCATGGCCTGGGCGAGCCGCGAAGTGACCCATCGTGAACTTCTCCGCAATTGGCTCATCGTCTATATCGGTAACTTTATCGGTGCTATCGGCACGGCGGTCATGATAAGCCTCTCAGGCGTGCTTTCGATGGGTGACGGAGCTGTCGCCGAAACAGCGATTAATATTGCAAATGCCAAGCTCTCCCTTTCCTGGCAGACAGCCTTCTTTCGGGCTATTCTATGCAATACGCTTGTTTGCCTCGCGGTCTGGATAAGCTCTGCCGCACATAGTGTCAGCGGAAAAATCCTAGCAATTATTTTTCCGATTTCTGCCTTCGTCGCACTCGGATTTGAACATTCCGTCGCCAATATGTACCTGATACCAGTTGCTTTTTTCGAGGGATCCGCAACCGTTACGATCGGTGGATTTTTAGCTAACCTGCTCGTCGTAACTATCGGGAATATCCTGGGCGGTAGTGCCCTCGTCGCATTGGTTTATTGGCTTATATACCTCCGAAAAAGCTCATAAGCATTCCCAAGCCTAACTCAGATATGCACTTATCTGATCTTTGAGCGCAAGGCGCTGGCGTCGAAGTTGCTTTTCAAACCCTTCATCCGCTGGCTCCACATTTGTCTCAATCCTGTGAATTTCCCGATTGATCGAATGATACTCTTCCGCAAGCTTTGCGAAATGGGCATCCGACTGCGTCAGTGAATGGATCTGGTCTTTTGATTCAGGAAACTCTTCGGCAAGTTCATGCGGGACATGTGACATAGTCATACTCTCCAAACGGATTTAAGGTTTTATTATACTTATAAGAACTAGGTCATTTAGGAACAGGCGCAAGATGTCGGCATTGATTTGACGCAATTAGGGTTTGGGTACCCGACCTAATTTACCGATTCCGTCACTCACGTAATAGTGAGACATCGTGTGCCCGACACGCGCCGGATTCTGTTATCACCAACGGAATAGTTCTTCAAATTGAGGGAGAGTAACGGTGATAAAAAACCCTGATACGCGCGACGCGGTTGCCCTGTTGATCTTGCGTCTTGGCCTTGCCTGGTTTCTTTTTGTCTGGGCCGTGAACAAGATTATCGAACCCGGTCAATATACGCGCATCTGGGGTTATTTTCATGGCGTAGATATCGGTGCCACCACGCCCTATGTTATGGGTGCAGCACAGATCGTGATATGTGTGATGGCCGCTATGGGGCTTTGGCGCGTCCTATCCTATGGCCTTCTATTCCTGATGCATCTCGTCACCGTGGTCGTGATTTTTCCAAGTCTGATCGCCCCGTTCGTTATTGAGGATGGCTTTCCTGTAAACCGCAACAACGCCATTGCTCTCGCGGCGCTTGCCGGTTTTGCATCACTTTGGCTGCTGCGACACCGGGATCACTTTTCACTTGATGTCTGGCTACAGCAACGCAAACGGGAAAATCTCAGCTAACCTGAATAAGGGTTTTGCCGATGGCCTGTTGATTTTCAAGGCGTGCCAGCGCCGTTTTTGCCTGCTTGAGCGGAAATGTCCGGTCGATGGCGGGCTTCACATGCCCTTGCACGCAGAGATCAAAAAGATCAGTCATCACTTTGTTTGAAATTTCCGGCTCATGCCAAGCCGTTGTTGACCAGTTCGCACCCATCACCGAATATGATTTGATCAGCGGCATATTCACCCCAAGCTCCGGGATGCGACCCGAGGCAAAACCAACGATGAGCATCCGCCCACCCCGCGCCATACGCCGCGAACAAATTCCGAAAAGATCGCCGCCGACAGGGTCATAGACAACATCAACCCCATTGTTATCGGTTAGTTCCTTCAGCCGCTCATTCAAATCTTCTTCGGTATAGTTGACCACTTCATCGGCCCCAGCAACCGTCGCCGAATGCATTTTTTCTTTGCTGGAACAAACGGCGATAACACGCGCCCCAAGCGCCTTACCAATTTGTACAGCATAATTACCTGTGCCACCGGCCGCGCCGAGAACAACCAGCGTTTCGCCTTCCTTCAATTGCCCGCAATATTTCAAACCATACATCGCCGTTCCACCAGCGAGCGGAATGGCCGCGCCGGTATCAAACGGTATGCTGTCGGGTAATTTAAAGCACATCTGCTCCCGAACGGAAGCAAACTGTCCAAGTGCGCCTTGCCCCATACCGACGATCCGATCACCGGCTTTTAGTCTTTGGCAACCCTCTCCCGTTTCGCGCACGATGCCGGAAAATTCAAGGCCCAGTACAAAGGGAAGCTCCGGTTGATCCTGATACAGACCTCTCGGTTGCAGGACATCGGGAAAATTCAGCGCCGCCGTATTGACTTCGACAATCAGTCCGCGTCGGCGCACAGTTGGTTTTGGAAATTCGCTTAATTTCAGGCCATCGAGGCCCGTTATCTCACTAACAACAATCGCTTTCATTTTTATTGTTCCGTCTTGTTGTTCTATTAAGGGAAGATACTCTTAAAAGTCTCATATTGCAAGTATAAAAGTCTCGTACTGAAAGCATATAAATGATATATAATCTATATGTTAAAGCATGAAATCCTTCCGGACAGCCGTTGTTCCGTTGAACGATCCTTCGAAATTCTGGGTGGCGCCTGGACCTTCTTGGTACTGAGGGAGGCCCTGTTTGAAAATGTCGCTCAATTCGATAGTTTCCAGATCAATCTCGGAATTGCCCGCGAATCCTTGAAACGTGTGCTCAACCGTCTCGTGCGCAATGGGGTGATGGATCATCGACCTCTTGTACCGGGTGGCTTGCGAAAAGGATATTTTCTGACGGAACAGGGACGGGACCTGTTGCCTGTCCTGGTGGCCGCGCTTAACTGGGGCGAAGCTTGGGCCAGTAATGGCCCCACACCCGAGCGCCTGATCCACAAAAACTGCGGATGCCCTCTTAAGCAGGCGGTTGTATGCTCTCATTGTCATACGACAGTTGACCCGCGGGACGTCAGCTTCACAAGCCGAATAAGAAACCGGAGTAAAGGCCGGGAAAAGTTTGCAAAAATGCGCTATGTGGAGCAGGAACTGCTGGAACGACAAAAGCCAAGCTCCATCGCGCGCACTATGGCGACAATCGGCGACCCTTGGAGTTTTTTGATCATTCGGGAATGTTTTTACGGCGTCCGGCGATTTGACGCCTTTCAACAACGGCTTTCGATTGCCAGCAATATCCTGACGGCTCGCTTGAAAAGAATGGTCACCGCAGGTGTTCTGCGGACCCAGCCGATCATCGATCAACCCCATCTTTCAGAATACCGTTTAACTGAGAAGGGGATGGCGCTATATACCCTCCCGCTTACCATCATCGCCTGGGGCGACAAATGGCTTGCCGGGGCGAATGGCCCTCCGCTGATACTGACGCATAAACGCTGCGACCATGTTTTCTCAGCAGAGCTGCGTTGCCTTAGTTGCGACATAACCGTCACCCTTGAAGATGTAGAGTATCAGGCGCTGACTTGACGCTTCCCGCCGCGACAATTCTTTCTGCCCATTTATAATCCGGCTTACCGTTAGCATGCCGCATTACTTCTTCGACGATAAAGAACGCCTTAGGTAATTTATAGCGGGCGATATGTTGCGCGCCCTCGCCGACCAATTCGTCATTAGTGACCATCATACCGGCATGAAAAGAGACAACGGCTGTGACTTCCCGTCCCCATCGTTCACTGTCCCGACCCACGACCAAAACATCCTTTACTGCAGCGTGATTTTTGATCGCCTCTTCCACTTCCTCGGTAAAGATTTTCTCACCGCCACTATTGATGACAAGGGAATCACGACCAAGTAGCCTGACGACATTTCCCGGAAGCAGTTCCGCCCTATCACCGGCGATTGCAAAACGTTCCCCATCCATCTCAAGGAAAGTTTTCTTCGTTGCAGCTTCATCATTGAGATAGCCAATGGGCACATAACTCTTTCGGGCCCACCAGCCCGTTCCCTCATGTCCAGGCTCAAGAAGCGCGGTTCGGCTATCGTTCAAGACAGCGTTTCCCGGTGACATCCGGAAAGTACCGGGCTGATTGTCATCAATATCCTCCACATGCTGGCCTTGATTTCCCCCTTCAGAGGAGCCCAGAAAATCGAGGATGCGGGTCTTGGGAAGCAGTTCAGTTAATGCACGCTTGGACTTGGCCGACAGATGAGCACCGCTGTTCAAAAAAAGCGCAGTGAGCCTAACTCATGCCCGCCCTTCTTTATTTCTTCGATCAACGGTAAAGCAAACGCATCACCGACAATCGAGATCATGACAACATTTTCACGATCAATTATGTTCAGGACATCCACAGGATCCAACAGGTCAACGCGATCCTGAATAACCACCGTGTTCCCGGCAAAAAGACCCATGATCGCGTTCCACTGTCCCGCCGCATGCATGAACGGTGGCGCTGGAAGGACCGGCATTGTCCCCTCTGATGCAATGGCGGCGACTTCGTCAAGGCTATTAATAATGCCTTTGTCGGAAAGTCGCCGCCCGCCCAGAACCGAGATCCAAATATCCCCCTGCCGCCAGAGCACGCCCTTCGGCCGACCGGTGGTGCCTCCGGTGTACAGGATATAAAGATCGTCCAGGCTGTAGGATAGATCCGGCGAGATTGGCGAAGCCGCCGCGATCAGACTTTCATAGTCAATCGCCTCCTTGATAAAACGAGGCCCCCGTCATCAATTTCAATGAAGCAAGTCAAGCTCGGCACTTGATCGCGTATGGCTGCGAGCTTTTTGCCGAAGCTCCGCTGATACACAATCACGCGCGCCTCAGCATTATTGAGAAGATAGACAAGCTCCTCCTCGACATATCGGTAATTTACATTAAACGGGGCGAGCCGCGCCTTGAACGCACCGAACATGGCTTCAAGATATTCATTGCCGTTATGGAGATAAACTGCGAGACGGTCTTGACCAGACTCCCAGTCCTGCAAATCTTTGCGTTCTTTATGACACCCGAACCCAAGCTCAAGAAATGCATTGGCAAGACGATTGGAGCGCCCCGCGAATTCCGCAAATGTCCATTGCTTGCCCCGACAAACAATTGCCGTTCTTTCGGGGACGGCGGCAGCGACGCAATCAAGGACCTGTGGTAAGTGAAACATAATGTTTATATGCTTTCGGGCCGCGATTGTCACTGCGGCCCGAAAATCAACCCCTTCTAGTCAGCCCAGAAATCCTTCGAAAGTTCCCGACGCTTCTTTCGGCTGTCCGCACTCTTGAAATCCTTGAGGCCCGATGATCCTCTTGCATAAGGCATAATCGGCACTTCGAAGGCTAACGCACCTTGAACCGGCAGATCCGCACTCTTGTTCAGGGCAAATTTGGTTCGGCGCACTGTAATGGGATGTTTCTGCAGCATGATATGTGTCAACTGCGCAACCTGATCATCCAGCTCTTCCGGCGCGACAACGCGATTGACGAGATCATAGCGCTCCGCTTTTTCCGCGGTAAACATCATACCAATAAGGTTCCATTCCTTTGCTTTACGGCGGCCGGCAAATTTTGGAATACGCGACAGACCACCCCAACCCGGCGTGATATCCCAGTCAATCTCGGGCATGCCCCAACGCGAACGGTCCGTCGCGACAACAAAATCGCAGACGAGCGTAAGCTCCAGTCCGCCGCCCGTGCAAACACCATCAACGGCGGCAATGGTGATCGGCGTCAGATCCTCAATCAGCTGTACCGTTTCCTGATAGAGACGAACCTGCCAATAGGATTCATCTCCCTTCCATTCGTTGAATTCCTTGATATCGTCACCAGCGCAGAAAGTATCCCCGGCACCGCGCAGGATCATGACCCGGCATTCCCGATCCGCGCGCACGGCAAGGATGGCGGCTTTCAGCTCTGCGGAAAGCTCCCGATCCAACGCGTTATGCACTTCCGGCCGGTTCAATGTTATGGTCGTCACTGTGTCCTGGCGGTCAAAGATCAGTTTTTTATAGTCGCTCATTATTGTTTTCCTTCCCGTTAGGTAATTCTTGTTTAGCGATACTACTTTCGTTATAAGATTTATAGAAAGTCTAATAACGAAAGTCAATGCACAAATTTGGCGAAAGAAAAAGGCGTAAAAATGGCGCAAAATAGCGAGATGAAACCACCGCCGGAAGGCTTCGTTCAAAGCCGCACCCGCGGCCCCTTCTCATCCCATAACGGACCGTTTTTCCATAAGGTAGACGGCGACAAGTTCTGGCATGGCCTCTATGTTACCGCGTTGCATTGCAACTCGCGCGGACGCCTGCATGGCGGCATGATGACGACCTTTGCCGACGGCCTCCTTGCGACCGCCGTGGCCCGCGCCAACAAAATCCCCGCCGTTACAATCAACCTGAACTGCGACATATGCTCAGGCGCCGATATAGGCGACTGGCTGGAAGGAACCGCACGTCAAACCGGCCTCAATGACGGCTTCGCTTTTGTTGAGGCCAGAGCCTGGGTCGACGAAAAAATTGTCTTCAGCGCAAGCGGGGTGTTTCGATTGCTAGAAAGGAAGGGTTGAGCGAAAAAGCAATTAGGTCACAAAAAAGCCCCGCATTCCTGCAGGGTCTTTTTTGACAATGGACGATTTAATGCCTTGGCGCTAATCTGCCAAAGTGGCGAAACTGTGGGCCGCAATGCCCAAATGGTGGAGTTGGCCGAATGTTTCCGGAGGACACTCGATCTAAGATATTCTGGTTGGCCTAGAGACATTGTCAGGCTTCATGACGATTGAACTGTGTTGCGCCGCATAGCAAAAAGCGAAGAGAGAGTGAAAATGCGGCGAATCGACACTCACCTGCACCTATGGGACACAACGCAGCTTGACTACCCTTTGTTTCAGAACGGTGCATTTCCCGAACTACCGGATACTTACCTGCTAGATGACGCGATTGCCGAGGCTGAGGGAACCGAAACCGATTTCATCGTTATCCAAGCCGAAGTCGATCATGCGAATGACCCGGTCGAAGAGACTGCATGGCTCCAGAGAACCGCTGACGAGCACCCGAACGGCGACCGGATCACGGGCTTTATTGCGTACGCGGATCTTTCTCAGCCAGACGTCAAGGCACTTCTTGAACGGCACGCCCAGAACCCGATTTTTCGCGGTATTCGGCAGGAGATTTGGTGGCAAAAACCCTCCCCGCGCCCGGATATCCTGGAGGAGGATCTGCTGGCAAACCCTGATTGGCGCCGGGGTTTCACCGCGCTGGCCGATGTCAACGCAAGCTTCGATCTGACCTGCTGGCACTCTCAACTCGGCGCATTTGCAGCGTTCCTATTTGAACATCCCACCATACCAGTCATCGTCGACCATTTGGGCTCACCTATTGCAAATGACGATGGCGCACAGGACGTATGGCTTAATGGTATCAACGCGCTTGCCGCCTTGCCCAATACATTCATGAAGATCTCCGGCTTGTCTCAAGCGGATCCACGCTGGAGCATCGATAGCATAAGGCCTTTGGTTGATCAGGTCTTAGAAGCCTTCGGTCCGGAACGATGTATGCTCGGCAGTAATTTTCCAATCGAGAAGCTAACGTCGACATATGAAATTGTTTGGGACACATATCGGGAAATTTTTTCTGAATTGACTTCTGAAGAAAAGGAAAACCTGCACTTTGCAACGGCAAAGAGAGCTTATCGACTGGGATAGGGTTAGTTCGTTAACCAGATTTAGGAGATTCTATATAGAAAAAGCAAATAGCCCACAAAAAAGCCCCGCATTCCTGCAGGGCCTTTTTTGAAAATTGGAGCGGGCGATGAGATTCGAACTCACGACCCTAACCTTGGCAAGGTTATGCTCTACCCCTGAGCTACGCCCGCTCGAGCGTGCAACATCCGTTGCGAGGCGGGATAATACGTAAATAGCCCCTGAATGCAAGCGCGTTTTGTCAAAAAATGCGGCTTTTGTAAATTCTTTATTTCCTCTGGCGGACGGAGCCGCTAATTTTCTCGCATCCAAACCGGAGAGAGGAGAGATAATGCCCGCAACACCCGAGGAATTATTCGAGACGCTAGATGCGCTGGGAATCACCTATGAAACCCACCACCATGCGCCGGTTTTCACGGTCGATGAAGCGCAGGCGCATACGGATCATATCCCCGGCGGGCATTGCAAGAACCTGTTCCTGAAAGACAAGACCGGAGATTTATACCTGATCGTCTGTCTTCAGGAGACGGCAATAGACTTAAAAGAATTTCGCAAATTGGTCGGAGCGAAAAACCTGAGTTTCGGAAAGCCGGAACTCCTGTGGGAAACACTCGGTGTGGAACCGGGCTCGGTGACGCCATTCTCCCTCATCAATGATACGAACCAATGCGTTTCAGTGATACTTGAAAAACGGATGATGGCGCATGATCTGCTCAACTATCATCCGCTTCGCAATACAATGACAACGCAAATAACCTCACCGGATTTGGAGAAATTCATCCTTGGATGCGGACATCAACTCCGCATTCTTGAGCTACCGAAACGCGGATAAGATTTCACAGGCATCTTGATTGTCTTTATCCATGGCCTAAATCATCCACAGGACTCTTAACAAAGCTAACGTATGGTGCTATCCCATGGACCGAGCAATGGCTGCTCTGATGGCTCGCTCTTCTTTGAAAACAAAAAACATTGGTAAACCGGACTTATGGAAACTCTGATTGGCGACGGTGCCGTTACAAGCGATGACTTGATCAAGGATGGCTCTACAGAGGGCTTTATGCAGGATGTGGTCGAGGCGAGCAAGGAGACCCTGATCCTTGTTGATCTCTGGGCACCTTGGTGTGGTCCCTGCAAACAGCTTGGCCCAATGATTGAAAAGGTAGTCACCGACGCGAAAGGCACCGTGAAGCTCGTCAAGATCGATATTGACCAGCACCCACAGATCGCCCAAAGCCTCCAGGTACAATCCATCCCGGCGGTATTCGCCTTTAAAGATGGTCAGCCTGTAGACGGCTTCATGGGTGCACTGCCGGAAAGCAAGATCAAGGAATTTGTCGAGAAGCACGCGGGTCCAATCGGGCCGTCCCCAATCGACGAAGCATACGGCTCCGGCACGGAAGCATTAGAGGCAGGGGACACGGAAGTCGCACTCACCGCCTTCGCAAAAATACTGGAACTGGACCCGGACCATATTGATGCAAAGGCGCAGCTTGCCCGGGTATATGTCAAGCTCGGGGAACTTGACGCCGCCAAGAGCCTGATGGCAACACTACCGGAAGGCGCCAAGCAAACCCCCGCCGTTACCGCCGCGCTCGCCGCTATCTCAATCGCTGAAAATGCCGCAGATGCCGGCGAACTGGAACCGCTCCGCCAAAAGGTTGAGGAGAACCCCGATGACCTTGCAGCCCGACTTGAATACGGAATTGCGCTCGCGGGCAGTGCCGACTATGAAGCCGGCGGGGCAGAGTTTCTGGAAATTATTCGCCGGGACCGGGACTGGAATGAGGCCGCAGGACGGCAGGAACTCCTCAAAATGCTGGAAGTGATGGGGCCGGCTGACCCGCTTACCAAAAGCCTTCGTCGGCAACTGTCATCGATCCTGTTCGCATGACGGACACGGGCGCAAATACAGGACTGGAAGAACTTCCGACTGCCCTGCCGATCTTTCCATTGACCGGCGCCCTTCTGTTGACGAATGGACATTTGCCGCTGAATATTTTCGAGCCGCGCTACCTTGCCATGGTGCAGGACGCCATGGCAACGCACCGCCTGATCGGCATGATCCAGCCGCGCGACCCAGAAACCAACGATATGACTCCGGAGACCTACCAAATTGGCTGCGCCGGTAAGATCTGCGAATATGGCGAACTACCGAATGGAATGCTACGCATTACGCTGGAAGGCATTTGCAGATTCGAAGTTATTGAAGAACTCAATGTGGCCACGCCCTACCGACAAGTTAAAGCGGCGTACCGCAAATTCATTCATGATATGGAACCGCTACAACAAAATTGCGTGGATCGCTTGGCCCTGCACGAAGCGTTGCATCATTTTCTGGAATTTGAAGAAGAGGCTAGCGACTGGCAAACTCTCGACCATCTGGACGACGATAGCCTGGTAAATTCACTTTCCATGATCTGCCCCTTTTCCCCTGTCGAAAAACAGGCTCTGCTTGAAGCTGTAGATATTTCAGCCAGATCAGATTTGTTGATCAGCCTGCTGCAAATGATGCTCCAACAGGTAGAAACACACCGCACCGTGCAATAACCTCTACTTAAAGAGACACCCATGTCCGACAACAAGACGTTAGCCGTTGATCCAAAACTTCTGGAGATCCTTGTCTGCCCCCTCACCAAGGGACCATTGATTTTTGATCGGGAGAATAATGAGCTAGTCAGTAAGAGTGCAAATCTCGCCTACCCGATACGAAACGGCATTCCCATCATGCTCGTGGATGAAGCACGCGAGATTGACGAGACGACGGACTAATGAGCGGTGAAATTTATGATGAGGCAGGTCGCCCGAAACCGACCGAAGTCCGCCTGAAAAAAGCTGAGAAAACGTTGGCTGTTTCGTTCGAGGATGGCCATTCATTCCAATTCCCGGCGGAGCTTTTACGCGTGGAAAGCCCCTCCGCGGAGGTTCAGGGCCACGGGGCAAGCCAAAAGCAGACAGTCGCCGGACGGCGACATGTCGGGATTATGGGCCTGGAACCGGTTGGCAACTACGCGGTGCGCATCAGTTTCGATGACTTGCATGATACGGGCCTGTTTTCCTGGGCCTATCTTTATGAACTCGGCCTCAATCAGGAAACTATCTGGGAGACATATCTCGACAATCTTGCGAAAGCCGGTCTCAGCCGCGACCCATAAGTCCGCCTCAAAGTGTCTCACCCCGCAACAGACGTGGCATTTTTCCGACCGTACCGCGTGCATGTTGCATAAAAAACCCTTTGAGCTTGGGCATCCGGTTTACCGCAGCAAGCCCCACATCACGGGCTATCCGGATCGGCACAACATCATTTGTAAAGAGGCGGTTTAATCCATCAGTAATTGCCAGCAGGACAACACTGTCGAACCGGCGCCAGCGCTGATAGTCCTCCAGTACCGTCGCTCCGCCGATATCCTGCCCAAGCCGAGCCGCATCAATTACCACCTCCGCCAGCGCCGCTACATCCCTGAGGCCGAGATTAAGTCCCTGCCCCGCAATCGGGTGCATACCATGCGCGGCATCCCCGATCAACGCGAGCCGGAGATCAGCATAACGTTCCGCCTGATGTAGATTGAGAGGGTAGCTCCAGCGCGGACCAACCACTTTAAGATCACCCAGATAATCGCCGAAGCGTCTAATCATCTCCCGGTGAAATTCAGCCTCTGGCAGCGCCATAATGACTTGCGCGCGCTCCGTTTGTTCCGTCCAGACAAGAGAGGACCGGTTCCCCGTCATTGGCAAAATTGCAAAGGGTCCGGGCTTCAAAAACCGCTCCTGCGCTACACCGTGATGCGGTTTCTCGTGCGCGATGGTGCAGACAATACCCATTTGATCATAGGACCAGCCAACGGATTTAATTCCGGCCTGTTTCCTGATCGGTGAATTGCGGCCATCCGCAGCAACGATAAGACGCGCGGTTACCGCCTCACCTGAAACAAGATGCGCCGTAACACCTGAACTATCTCGAACAATCTCGCTATATTCCGCAGGAGCCTTAATGGTAAGCGTGGGGATTTCCGCTGCCCGCGCATACAACGCTTGGCGAAGATGCCGGTTTTCCACCATATGGCCAAAGGGCTCATCACCAAGTTGGCGATGATCGTAATGAAGGAAGAATTTTGAGGGGCCGTCTGTAATCCGAATATCCAGCATCGGCTCTGCTGCTTTAACGTGATCCCAGATACCGCAAGCACGGAAAAGATTTCGCGATGCATGAGCAATTGCCGAAACTCGACCATCGAATTCCGCATCCACAAGATGTGTCGGCTCCTCTCTCTCCAGAACCAATACGTCCAGCCCAGCAGACGCGACAGCAATAGCGAATGGCAGCCCGTTCAGGCCACCACCCACCACTAGCACATCCACTTTATTTAATTTTCCCGTCATCATTTCCGCCATGTGAACAAATTCACCAGATTACTTGCCACTAATTGAGATATATGTCTAATTTGCTGTCATGGCAAAGCATTGGCACGAAATGACAGCCCTGGAACTTGGGCACCTTATAGGCGAAGGGACGATTGATCCAATCGAACTTGCGCAATATTTTCTCGAACGGATTAAAAAACTCGATCCGGAACATAAAATATATGTCCGCCTAACTGAAGAACGCGCTTTAAGCGAAGCAAAAGCCGCTGCAATCCGGGCGGCGATTGGAAGACGGCTCAGCCCGCTGGATGGTGTGCCGATTTCTTGGAAAGACCTGTTCGATACGGCAGGCGTCGAGACGGAAGCCGGTACGCGGCTTTATGAAGGGCGTATACCGGCGACGGACGCAGAATGCCTGACACGGGCAAGCCGCGCCGGGCTTGTCTGTCTTGGCAAAACGAATATGCCAGACATTGCCTTTTCTGGTATCGGCGTCAACCCGTGGACAGGAACCGGAGCTAATCCCTTTGATCGAGAAATTGATCGGGTTCCAGGCGGATCGTCGGCAGGTGCCGCTCTCTCCATTGCAGAAGGGCTGGCGCCGGCGGCTATCGGATCAGACACAGCTGGCTCCGTCCGGATCCCGGCGGCATGGTGCGGTGTCACTGGCCTCAAAACAACATATGGACAGATTTCGCTGGAAGGAGCCGTCCCGCTCTCCTATTCTCAGGACACCATCGGCCCTCTCACCAAGGACATAGCCGATGCGAATATTCTCTACAGCATTCTTTCCGGCAGGCCAGCCGCCGACCTTTCTGGCTCTTCATTAGAAGGTGTACGGATCCTACGCGCGACAAGCCAGTTCGATGAACTGTCCGATCCCGCCATTACGGAACAGGTGAAAAAGGGCCTCTCCCTTTTAGCAGCCGCCGGCGCAATCGTGACAGAAGGGCCGGTACCGGCATTCGATGACGTTGTCGCATTAACGGCCAAGCATGGCAGCCCGGCTGCCATAGAGGCCTGCATGATGTATGGCGATCAAATTCGCGCCAATCGCGGCTGCATGTATGAACCGATTGAAGAACGAATCCTGGCTGCGGACAAACTCACAGCGGTCGACGCCGCCGCACTCTACCACGGGCTGGAAACATTAACCGCGGATTATATTGATCAAACCGCTGGCTATGATCTGGTGGTCGGCCCTACACAGCCCGAGCATCCTCCCGCGATAGCGCCGCTCCTTCAAAGTGTCGATGCTTACTTAAGAGCGACCATGATGTCGATCAGCCTCACGCGTCTGGCAAATTTACTTCGGTTGTGCGCAACAACTCTCCCTTGCGGCCTTGAAAGCGGCTTTCCCGTCGGGTTGATGCTGATGGCGCCAGGTGATACCGAAGGAAAGCTGCTGCGTCTGTCCACCGCAGCGGAAGTTGCCCTCAGACCTCTAAATGCCTAAAAATTAGGCTTTTTATCCTATTTGATTAAATTTTGTGCATTTTTTTAGGCTATCGGCGCTCAATTTTTTGGCACCATATGCTTAATACATTGATAACACTATAAATTTCAAATCGAACCTCAGTTGGCACGGGTCTTGAAAAAAGAAGGCCGAAACCGGAGTTTTTTGCCCCGGTCAAACGACAAGTCAATGAGGTGACCATCATGAAGCTGGTAATGGCTGTAATAAAGCCCTTCAAACTGGACGAAGTGCGCGATGCCTTGACATCCATCGGTGTCGACGGGCTGACTGCAACAGAAGTCAAGGGGTATGGCCGACAAAAAGGGCATACAGAAATATACCGCGGCGCGGAGTATGCAATCTCTTTTCTCCCCAAAATTAAAATTGAGGTTGCCGTCAAAGAGGATCTTGCCGAACAGGTGGTCGAAGCAATTGCTGGCGCTGCGAAAACCGGACAGATCGGCGATGGCAAAATTTTTGTGTTCGATTTGATGAATGTCGTCCGTATTCGCACGGGCGAAACTGACGCAGACGCGCTCTAGGAGATTAATGATGCGTAATTTGAAATATATAAAAACTGCCGCCGCATCCTTTGCGGCATTCGCTCTTATTGGCGCGGCTCCCGCTTTTGCCGCAGTTGATAGCGAAACGGCCTATGTTCTCAACACATTCTCATTCCTTGTAAACGGCGCGCTCGTTATGTGGATGGCTGCTGGTTTTGCCATGCTCGAAAGCGGACTTGTTCGTTCCAAGAATACGGCGACCATTTGCCTTAAGAATATCGCCCTTTACTCGGTTGCCGGACTGACCTTCTATCTCGTCGGCTATAACCTCATGTATATGGATGTGACCGGCTATATTGGAAGCTTCAGCCCATTCTGGGCTCCAGATGATGCGGAAGCATTGTCCGGCACCTTCGCAGATGGCGGTTATTCCGCATCTTCCGATTGGTTCTTCCAGATGGTTTTTGTTGCAACGGCAGCTTCCATCGTATCAGGTACATTGGCTGAGCGGATCAAGCTCTGGTCATTCCTCGCCTTCGTCGTCCTGTTGACCGCTATTATCTATCCGATCCAGGGTTCTTGGGTATGGGGCGGCGGCTGGCTCGCAGAAATGGGCTTCTCCGACTATGCCGGCTCAACGCTTGTGCATTCCGTTGGTGGCTGGGCTGCTTTGACTGGTGCGATCATCCTTGGTGCCCGTAAAGGCAAATATTCTGCCGAAGGCAAAGTTCACCCGATCCCCGGGGCAAACCTGCCGCTTGCAACACTTGGTACTTTCGTCCTATGGCTTGGTTGGTTCGGCTTTAACGGCGGTTCCGTACTCGCGCTCGGATCTGCTGCCAGCGCCATCGAGATGGCAAATGTCTTTGCCAATACCAACATGGCGGCAGCCGGTGGTGTTCTCGCAGCCATGATCGTTACGCAGATCATGTACAAGAAAGTCGACCTAACGCTGGCCTTGAACGGCGCGATCGGCGGTCTTGTATCAATCACTGCTGAACCTGCTGATCCAACAATCGGAATGGCCATTATCATTGGCGCCATTGGTGGTGCAATTGTGGTCTTTGCGGTTCCACTGCTCGACAAGTTGAAAATCGACGATGTTGTCGGTGCCATCCCGGCCCATCTCTTCTGTGGTATCTGGGGTACGATTGCGGTTGTCATTTCCGATCCGGATGCGACACTCGTTACACAGCTGACCGGCATTGTCTCAATCGGTATCTTCGTACTTGTCCTTAGCAGCATCTTCTGGCTGATCCTGAAATATACGATGGGTATCCGGGCGAGCGAAGAGGACGAAGTCGAAGGCCTCGACAAGGCGGAACTTGGGCTTGAAGCTTATCCTGAATTTGGACAAGGCTCACAGTCCTTCTAAACGACACTGGGCGGCAATGCCGCCCAGTACTTACGCAAATGCCCAATTTTTAATCCTGAATATGGTTAAAATTTGGGCATTTTTAGTTTGTGGTTACTCAAGCTTTGCCCAAAAGCACCAAAAATGGGCAAAATCAAACTTGGCACGCTCCTTGATTAACAAAGACTAATCCGCGCCCCAACGCGGCAAAAGAATATGAGGGAGCTAAGTTGAATGTCTGAGGGAATTACAGGCACGGACGTCCTGTTCGTGCTAATAGGTGCTATTCTTGTTTTTGCCATGCATGCCGGTTTTGCTTTTTTAGAGGTTGGTACGGTCCGGCGAAAAAATCAGGTAAATGCCCTGGTCAAAATCATTACCGATTTCGGCATTTCAACAATCAGCTACTTCTTTGTCGGCTATGCAGTTGCCTATGGCGTTGATTTTCTGGTGGACGCCGCCGTTCTTTCCGGCGAGTCAGAAGCAGATGGATATGCCTTTTCCGGCAACGGATATGATCTGGTCAAATTTTTTTTCCTGCTGACATTTGCCGCTGCCATCCCGGCCATTATATCGGGCGGTATCGCTGAACGTGCGAAATTCTGGCCGCAGCTTATGGCCACCGCGGTCCTGACCGCCTTGATATACCCCTTCTTGGAGGGGATCATCTGGAATGGCAATTTTGGTATCCAAGGATATATCGAAGATATGTTCGGGATGGGTTTTCACGATTTCGCCGGATCGATTGTCGTTCATGCTGTTGGCGGATGGATCGCCCTTGGCGCCGTTTTGCTCCTTGGGGCCCGGCAAGGCCGCTATACAAAAGACGGTCGCGTAAATGGTATCCCGCCATCAAATATCCCGTTTCTCGCCCTTGGCTCCTGGATCCTGTGCATCGGGTGGTTTGGCTTTAACGTCGTGAGCGCGCAAACAGTTGGCGGGATTTCCGGCCTCGTTGCCATGAACTCCCTCATGGCCATGGTCGGCGGGATCGTCGCCGCGCTTTTCGCCGGACGCAATGACCCGGGATTTGTGCATAACGGTGCGCTTGCCGGCCTTGTCGCTGTCTGCGCCGGTTCGGATATCATGCATCCCATCGGGGCACTCCTGACAGGTGGGATCGCGGGTGGATTGTTCGTATTTGCCTTTACCTATTGTCAGAACAAGCTGAAAATTGATGACGTGCTGGGCGTTTGGCCGTTGCACGGACTCTGCGGGCTGTGGGGCGGCATCGTTGCCGGCATCTTCGGGCTGGAGGCACTTGGCGGTCTCGGCGGTGTCAGCTTTATGGCTCAACTTTTGGTCAGTCTTCTCGCGAGTAGTTACGCGCTGATCGCAGGCTTCCTCGTCTATGGTCTGCTAAAAAAGGTCAGCGGCATACGATTATCAGAAGAGGATGAATTTATCGGCGCTGATCTCAGCATCCATAAAATCGGTGCCTATCCGGAACAAGACTTGAGCTGATAGGCATCATGACGCCCGAAAGGCGTGGTATAAAAGCAAGAAGTCGCGAATTATACCTCCTTTCGGCGTGTTGCCGCTTGTATACCCGGGGTGATTTAACTAAGTTCGGAGGCCGTTTATCCCCTTCGACATCGGTATCCTGGGTATATGATTAACTCCGAACTATCCCATTTACGCGGATCTCCCTTCGATGCTCTGCGCTCGCTTCTTGATCCTCTGAATCCGGCTCAAGGTTTTGAGCCTACCCTTCTAACGATTGGCGAGCCGCAACATAAGCCGCCGCAGTTGATGATTGATGCGTTGCGCGCCAATGAACATCTTTACGGAAAATATCCCCCTGTTGGCGGTACCCCCGGCTTACGAAGCGCAATCACGGGATGGCTTACCCGCCGATACGCGCTAACTGATGGAATGATCGAGGCCGATCAGAATATTGCGCCGGTGAATGGAACCAAAGAAGCTCTCTATATGATCGCATCCGTGATTACGGAGCGAGCGGGCCATAATCAGCCAAAGCCAGTTATTCTCCTGCCGACGCCCTATTACCATGTCTATCATGCCGCCGCCGTCATGGCCGGGGCGGAACCTGTTTTTCTGCCCGCAGGACCGGACACTCATTTCTTTCCGGATCTGGACGCGCTCACACCGGAACTTCTCGATCGCGCAACCGCCTTTTATTTATGCAATCCTTCAAATCCACAAGGAACCGTTGCAAGCGCGGAATATCTGACGGCTGCCCTCGCCCTCGCTCGCAAGCATGATTTCATGCTGATCGTCGATGAATGCTATTCAGAGATTTATGATAAAACACCGCCGACTGGTATTCTTGAAATCTGCGCGAAGGCTGGCGGCGCACTTGACCATGTGCTTGCATTTCATTCTCTCTCAAAGCGCTCTAGCGCCGCAGGGCTGAGATCCGGCTTTTGCGTTGGCGAAAGCGATATTATCAAGACTTTTCTCAATTTACGGAATTTTGCTGGCGCAGCGTCCCCCTCCCCGTTTGTGCAGCGGCAGCGGCACTCTGGAATGACGATACTCATGTAGTGGAAAATCGTGCTCTGTACCGCCAGAAATTTGATATTGCTGAAAAAATATTCGGATCAAAGTTTGGCTTTTACCGTCCTGAAGGGGGATTTTTTCTCTGGTTGGATGTCGGCGACGGTGTCGAGGCCGCAATACGTCTCTGGACGAAGGCCGCAATCCGGGTCCTGCCAGGAAAGTTTTTGAGTGTTGCCGATTCAGATGGCATCAATCCCGGTGATCCATATATTCGAATTGCTCTGGTCTCGGCGCCAGAGGACAGTAAAGAGGCTTTAACTAGACTCGCCAATAGCTTATAGAATGTCCGTATGATGTTTAGATCAAAAGGTTCCAAATCGATTTCCCTATTGCCGAGTGGAAGTGTAGATTTTCTCCACCGTCGGCTCGTTGAACTGTGCGGACTGGCGTTATTGCTGCTGGCATTCATTTGCGTACTGGCACTTGTTTCCTATTCTCCGGATGATCCCAATTTCAATCACGCGACATCAAACCCAGCGAGTAATTTTCTCGGGCTTGGCGGCGCTCATCTTGCGGATTTATTGCTGCAAACCATCGGGTTTGGTTCCATTGCCCTGGTCCTCGGCCTTGTCGCTTGGTCATGGCGGGTGATGTCACATCGGGGATTGCGGTGGGGCTGGGTGCATCTTGCCGTGCTTCCCTTTGGCGTGTCATTCACTTCCGCTGCGCTTGCCGCACTTCCTGTTGCAGAAAGCTGGCCGCTGAACTCCGGCTATGGTGGCATCGTTGGCGAAGTTATTTTCAATTCGATCATCGTTGGCGGTCAACAGATCGGCCTTGATATTCATGCGGCAATCCTCGGCCCTATTTTGGCAATCATCGCAATTGCCCTCCTTTTAATATCCTTTGGCGTCTCGAAGCAGGAATGGCGTGTTATCGGCCTGTCGCTTAAAGCCGTCGTGCAAACGCTTCTGCTTGCGCCGGGATATCTTCGTGATTTCCGCTTCCGCCGCGAGATAGAAGACGAAGATGATAATGAGCCACTGGGTACAAGCGCTCCCGCCAAGAAGAAGAAAGTCCGGATTAAAAAAGAAAAGGCCCCTGTTGTCCGCAAGGCGGTAGAACCACAAATCGAACAACGAAAAACCGGAACCACTGTCGGCAAGCGCGTTGCGGCAGAAAAACAGCCCGCGCTCGATTTGGGTCCGGCCGGGGAATATCAGCTTCCGCCGCTTGATCTGCTTGCGCTTCCTGATGCGAAACTTGTCTCCAAACCAGTTAGCGAGGAGGCTCTTTCTAAGAATGCACGACTGTTGGAATCTGTGCTGGATGATTATGGAATTAAGGGGGATATCAGCCGGGTCCGTCCGGGACCGGTTGTCACGCTTTATGAGTTGGAACCGGCACCGGGCCTTAAAAGTTCCCGTGTAATCGGCCTCGCGGATGACATCGCCCGATCCATGAGCGCCATATCAACCCGTATTGCCGTCATTCCCGGTCGCAACGCCATCGGTATCGAGCTTCCCAATCAGCGCCGAGAAACCGTCTTCTTGCGCGAACTGCTCTCCGCTGCAGCCTATGAGAGTACGAATTCCAAACTGACCCTCGCCCTTGGCAAGGACATTGGTGGCGACTTGGTCGTCGCTGATCTGGCCCGAATGCCGCATCTTCTGATCGCCGGTACGACCGGTTCGGGTAAGTCTGTCGCCGTCAACACAATGATCCTGTCGCTGCTTTATCGACTGTCACCGAATGAGTGCCGTTTCATCATGATTGATCCAAAAATGCTGGAACTCTCGGTTTATGACGGCATTCCGCATTTGTTGGCGCCGGTGGTAACGGAACCTGGCAAAGCCGTTGTCGCACTTAAATGGGCGGTTAAGGAGATGGAGGACCGCTATCGCAAGATGGCCGAACTGGGTGTGCGAAACGTCGATGGTTATAACCAGCGCATCCGTGAAGCACAGAAAAAGGGTGAAGTGCTGAAGCGTACTGTGCAGACAGGCTTTGATGCCGCCAGCGGCGAACCTGTATTTGAGGAACGCGCGCTAGATACAGAGCCATTGCCGATGATCGTGATCATCGTCGATGAGATGGCGGACCTAATGATGGTGGCCGGCAAGGATATCGAGGTGGCAGTGCAACGCCTCGCCCAGATGGCCCGTGCTGCCGGACTTCATGTGGTTATGGCAACGCAGCGACCTTCGGTTGATGTCATCACTGGTACGATCAAGGCCAACTTCCCGACCCGTATCAGCTTTCAGGTAACGTCCAAGATCGACAGCCGGACCGTGCTGGGCGAACAGGGTGCTGAACAGCTCCTCGGACAGGGTGACATGCTTTATATGCCAGGTGCCGGTCGCGTACAGCGCGTCCACGGACCGTTCGTTTCCGATGAGGAAGTCGAGCAAGTCGTAAATTTCCTGAAAGCGCAAGGCGAACCGGATTATAAACAGGAAGTCACCGAAGAGAGCCAAGGTGAATTCGACGGAATGTCCGGCGGCGGCGGCGGTAATTCGGGCGATGAGCTCTATGATCGCGCCGTCGAACTGGTCTGTCGGGAGCGCAAGGCCTCCACCAGCTTCGTGCAACGTCATTTGCAAATCGGATATAACCGCGCCGCGCGCATCATCGATCAGATGGAGAAAGAGGGGGTGATCGGCTCCGCCAACCATGTCGGGAAACGCGAAGTGCTGGCCCGCGACATCGATGATCGCGAACGGTAAGTCGACGTCAATTTGCTGGCATTTTTCTGCACCTCTCCCATATCAGAAAGAGCAGTCCCAGCTAATAAGATTTAACCTGAAGTGAGACGTTATGCGTTTTATACGAAATACGGCCCAGATACTTTTTGCGGTACTTATCGCGACAGCGGTGTCCTCCCCTGCCCTTTCCGCACCGACGACAGAGGATCAGGCCCAGATTGCGCGCGTCGAAGCCTATCTAGATACTATTAAAACCATGCAGGCGGATTTCCTGCAGATTGACTCTGCTGGCGGTATCGCGGAAGGCGCGGTGTTTATGCGAAAGCCCGGCCGGATGCGCTTTGAATATAAGCCACCCGCGCAAATTCTCGTCGTTGCGGATGGCCTTTGGCTTGTTTTTCACGATAAAGAACTGAAAGAGACAACCCGTTTGCCGCTTTCCGCCACTCCGGTTAGCATTCTACTCGAAGAAGACGTCGAGTTGAGCGGCGATGTAACCGTGACAAAGGTAGAGCATGATGCCAATACCCTGCGCTTAACTATCGTCGATACGGATAACCCTGATGAGGGGAATATTGTCCTGATCTTCAGCGATAATCCGTTGCAGTTGCGTCAATGGTTGGTGACCGACGCCCAAGGTCAGGTTACGAGCATTAGTCTCGGTAAGGTCGAAAAAAACATCAAGCTAAAGCCAGAACTCTTCACCTTCTTCGATAGCGATTACGAATAAACATGAAGCGACATGTAAATCCATGGTACATAGTTCGGCATGCTGATTAACCGAGAGACCAACATGGATTATGACGACGATTTCGATGAAGACCTGCCCGATATCGAAGACTATCCGACCCTGATATCCGTTGTTCGCTTTAACAAGCTCATCCCGTCAATTCCATGGTTTGAAGATGTCGGTGAGCCTTTGCCTCAAGAGGCGCTGACAACGGCCCGCGATTATATGGACATGCTCGGCTTTCCAGATGCCTTTGTAGCCGAAGTGGAAAACTGGGAAGATGCGGCGTTCGCCGCGAGCAATCCGGAATTTAACAGCGACTGGTGGGAAGCTGAAGAACAGCTTCGCATGGGCCTGACAACCATGGCGCTCGAACTCATGAGTGAGGAAGATTTAAACCTCGCCCTCACTCAAGTCTCTGCAACGGCATCCGATATTGTTTCCAAGGCAGTGGACGCAATGGCGGAAGAGGCTGGCATCGAAGATCAGGAACTTATCCGCGCCGCGACTGGCTCCGCATTGCAAAGCTGCCACCATGGCCGCGCTTGTTCTTGCCGCAGGAGAGGAAGATGCGCACCCGTTTGCGCTAAAATACAAGCTGTTTGAACAGGGGCACTGGCCAATCGCCATTACAGGCAGTAGCTTTAATATATTCTGAGAAATTCCGAGAAAGATCCGTAATGAACGATTTGCGCCTTGTCACATGGAACGTCAATTCCGTACGCGCCCGCCTTGCCCATGTGGAAAAATTCGTGGCGGAACACCAACCCGATGTTCTCTGCCTTCAGGAAACCAAGGTGACCGATAACGAGTTTCCTCTCAAAGCCTTTGCAAAAATGGGGTTTGCGCATCATGCTATCGCTGGACAAAAAAGCTATAACGGCGTGGCGATCTTTTCCAAATTGCCATTTGTTCCCACTGATAGCAGACTCTGGTGCGGTAAGGATGACAAGCGGCACCTCGCCGTTACGTTAGAAAACGGTGTCGAGATACATAATTTCTATGTGCCGGCCGGCGGCGATGTCGCGGATGTAACGCAAAATGAAAAGTTTGCACATAAGCTGGATTTCATGACAGAAATGGCCAACTGTTTCACAGAGCGGCGGTCGGACAGCAACAAGCTGATTCTGGTTGGGGATCTTAACGTCGCCCCGTTTGAAACTGACGTCTGGAACCATAAGCAGCTTTTAAAAGTCGTCAGCCATACACCAATAGAGGTGGAGCATATGGCACGTATTTATCAGTCCCATGACTGGGTCGATGCGATGCGCCATTTCGTGCCGGAGCCAGAGCCACTTTATTCCTGGTGGAGCTATCGCGCCCGGGACTGGCGCGCGTCAAACCGGGGGCGCCGTCTGGATCATGTCTGGGTAACACCTGCTCTCAAATCGCATTTAAAAGCAATGGACATCACTCTGAATGCACGCGACTGGGAAAAGCCCTCGGATCATGCACCCGTCGTTGTCGATTTTGATTTTTCTAACCTGCAATAGATTACGCATCATCTGGACTTGTCAATGTTGCTGTTTGACAGGATAGTTATTTGATGAGCCAGAAAGAAAAAACCAAAGATATTCCTCGGTTGAGCATAGGCGAAGCAAGCAAAAGAGATACGGAACTCTCACACCAGCTTCTGGTACTCTGCGCCGTCATGATGGCGATACCCGCGTTTTTCTGGGGCGGCATCTATGCCTATTTCGGGGAGTACAGGGCCGCTGTCATCGCCTGGGCCTTTACCGTCATTTCCATTTGCACACTGGTTTTATTCCGAAAGGAAAGAGGCTTCCAGCTTCTCCGGGAAAGTCAGCTATTTCTCACCCTGATGCTGCCCTTTCTGGTAATGCTTGAACTCGGCGGATTTATCAATTCTTCAACTGTCATTGTCTGGTCGCTGATCAGCCCGATGGGCGCACTGGTATTCGCCAATCGTAAAATTGCCACATACTGGTTTGTTGCCTTTATCCTCTTGCTCCTGATTGGTGCCACCCACAATTTCTTAACCCCATCCTCCGAAAACGGTCTTCCGCCGGAGCTGGTTAATATTCTTTTCGTGATGAACTTAAGCGGCGTTTCGATCGTTGCTTTTGTGCTGCTTGTTTATTTTGTCAGCCAGAAAGAGAAAACTTTCTCGCTTCTGGCAGAAGAACGGCAGCGCAGCGAAAATCTGATCCGCAATATGCTGCCCGAAGCGATTGGCGAGCGCCTAAAAAAGGATCAACAACCAATTGCCGACAGGCTGGATAACATTACGATCCTGTTTGCAGATATCTCCGGCTTTACCAGCTATGCGATGAACCGTCCACCGGAGGAAGTAGTCACCCTGCTGGATACGATCTTTTCTCATTTCGACAACCTCCTCAGCAGGCGCGGCTTGGAAAAAATCAAAACCATCGGTGATGCTTATATGGTATGCGGTGGCATGGATGGAGATGCAGAAACTGGCGCCAAAGAAGCGGCGGAGTTTGCCCTGGAAACTATGGCCTATGTAAATGAACTATCCGGGCCGTCAACAGGATCTCTGGGATTAAGAACCGGAATTAATACAGGATCGGTCGTTGCCGGTGTCATCGGCCACAGCAAATATTCCTATGACATCTGGGGTGATGCCGTGAATATTGCCGCGCGTCTTCAACAAACGGCCCGGACGGGCGACATTCTCATTTCCGAAACGACGGCGAAATTATTAAATGGCGAATTCAGATTGAAACCGCAAGGAGAAGCTGAACTGAAAGGCCATACACCCGTCGTGACCTACACCTTATTGCCGAAATCTTCCGGCGGTTAGGGCTTGCCGAAGACGAAGGCTTACGGCAAAGTTAGGGAAAAATAATAAAAAGGGAGGGGAACATGCTGCAAGGATCACCAAACAATGGCCGCCTTGAGGGGAAAATCGCGCTGATCACAGGCGCGGCGTCTGGCATCGGCAAAGCGACCGCGGAACGGTTCGCTCGCGAAGGCGCAAAAGTTGCCCTTACCGATATCGACCCGGATAAAGGCGAGACGCTGGCGGAAGAATTAATAAAGTCAGGGCATGAAGCCTATTATCAGAATCTTGATGTAGTGAACCCGGAGGAATGGCGCACTGTTGTCGAGTCAGTCATCAACCGCTGGGATCGGCTTGATATTCTGGTCAATTCCGCCGGGATCGGACGGGCAAAAGGCCTTCTCGAGATGAGCTATGATTTCTGGCGCCAGACAATATCCATTAATCTGGATGGGACATTCCTCGGCACACAGGCCGCCGTTGACAGCATGAAGGATACGGGTGGTGGTGCCATCGTCAATATTTCTTCCGTTCTCGGCTTTGTCGGCATGTCCAATATTTCGGCCTATGCCGCAAGCAAGGGTGGCGTTCGGCTATTCACAAAGGCTGCTGCCATTGAATGCGCAAACAAGAGATATAATGTGCGCGTAAACTCAGTGCATCCGGGATATATCGAAACGCCAATGGTTATGCGTCGGTTCGATAAAATCGCAGAGGCCGAGCGAGAGGCTGAAGAAACTAGATTAAAGGAATCCCACCCTCTCGGGCGTCTCGGCAAACCAGAGGAGATTGCGTCAATGATCCTTTATCTTGCCTCCGACGAAGCGGCGTTTGTGACTGGCGCAGAGTTTGTTGCCGATGGCGGCTATCTCGCCCAATAGCACCAATTACATCTGGCGATATATGTGATAGCGGCCTTCGGCAACACCTTCAGGAAGCCGAAGGGATTGCCAGCTTGGCACCTCAAATGGCTGGTCACTGACAATTATCGCGCCCGTGACCAGCAGCTTTGGAAGACTTTCACCAAGCATTCTGGCAAGCGCGACACTGGCCGCCTTGTCGCCGGAACCAATATCGCAATGGGCAAGGACAGCCTTGTCCGTCATCTTCTCTAGCGCGGTCGGAACGGTTTCAAGAAAATTACCGACGATCATATGATCGGAATCCGGAATGCAATCAGGGTGCGCCTTTACATGACGGTCGAACACATAGATATCCCGCTCCGGCATCAGACTGCGGAGATGATCAAATGTTCGGCCGTTGCCCAGGCCGAGTTCTAACACACTTCCCGGTTTATCCTCGATAATGGCAGCGGCATGGTTCAGGCAATCACGCTGTGCACTAATGCGCCGGATAAAACTTTCAAGCCTGCTCATTCTCATTCCCTTTACTTAAAAACCATTCCGTTCGCACCGCGTCGTCCGTTTCCTGTCCTACCAGAATATCAAAATGCTGGCCATAAATCTCAGGTGTGGCCAGCTGCCCCAGAGCCCAAACTGCAGCAACCCGTATAATTGCCGATCTATCGCTCAAAAGCGGTGTTACTACTTCCAGAAAAGCCAAATGGCCGCTGTTTCCTATCGCAATCAGGACATTGCGCAAGAACCGGTTCCTCCCCAGTCTCTTAACGGGCGAACCCGAAAATAGAGCCCGAAATGCCGCGTCATCGAGTGTTGCGAGTTCTGCAAGCGATGGCGCAATGAGTTCCGGGCGAGCCCGGAGCTTCAGTTCACGTGCTGTTTTCGCATACTTGTTCCAGGGACAGACAGCCAGGCAATCATCGCAACCGTAGATCCGGTTACCGATTAACGGCCTCATATGCCGATCAATATGTGCCTTTGTCTCAATCGTGAGATAGGAGATGCAGCGCCTCGCATCAAGCTGATACGGCTCAGGAAAGGCATTCGTCGGGCAGATATCAAGACATTCCGTACATGAGCCGCAACTCCCCTCCGTCGCCAGGTCAGGCGTGATTTCATGCGTGGTGAAGATACATCCAAGGAACAGCCATGAGCCAAAATCCCTGCTTAAGAGATTGGTATGCTTTCCCTGCCAGCCAAGACCTGCTTTAGCCGCCAATGGTTTTTCCATCACCGGTGCCGTATCAACGAAGACTTTTACGTCTCCGCCATAATCCCGGACGATTCCGCGGGCGATGCGTTTGAGCTTCTTCTTGACGACATCATGATAATCCCGGCCTTGCGCATAGACGGAAATGACCCCGTGTTCGCTCTCTTCTGTATAGGCAAGCGGGTCAATCTCCGGGCCGTAATTGAGTCCAAGCATGATAACCGATTTAGCTTCCGGCCAAAGAGCCTGTGGATGATGACGGCGTGCAGCTTTCTCGACAATCCAGTCCATGTCGCCATGACGTCCGGCCGAGATAAACTCTTTCAGATGTTTTCCGGGGATATCTCCGATATCAGCAGACACAAACCCAATCGCGTCAAATCCTTCGGCACGCGCAGCCGTGCGAAGTGCTGCTTTGTCCACGGACACTGGAAAGGAACTAGAAATCGAGATCGGCATAATGTGAGGGCGCTGGCATTCCCGGCAGGTTATCCGCGAGGATCGCACGGAAACTCGGGCGCGATTTTGCCCGCGCATACCATATCTTGGCTGAGGGATGCTGCTCCCATGGGACATCGCCGAGATAATCCACACTAGAGAGCTGCGCCGTTGCCGCGATGTCAGCTAGGCTGAATTGATCGCCCGCCAGCCAAGACCGCCGCTCCACTAAATAGGAAATATATTCTAGATGGTAGTGAATATTATGATGGCCTGCGCGGATGGCGGCCGTATTTGGTGTTCCCGATTTCGTTAACCGCTTCATGATCTTTTCTTCGACGAGATTATCGGTCACCTCACTAAAGAATTTCCGATCAAACCAGCCAATAAGGCGCCTTGTTTCTGCGCGATCAAGTCGGTCTTCGGGTAGCAACCGGATATCTTCATAGGTTTCTTCTAGATACTCGCAAATTGCTTGGCTGTCGGCCAATGTGATCTCATTCTCATCGATTAGCACCGGAACTTCCCCTGCGGGGTTTCTGGCCAGCAAGCCCGGGCGCCGTTCCCAAGGCTTTTCGATTTTCAGCTCAAACCTTAGCTCTTTTTCGGCAAGGGCGAGACGCACCTTGCGGCAAGCAGGAGATATCCAGAAATGATAGAGTGTACGCATGGGGCGACATTACCCCATGCGGAAGGAATGTAGAATAGGCTGAATGGACGATTTTGCGAAAAATTTGTATTAATCGGCATGCTGGTTAGTTGACAGGATAAATCCTGAGATTTTCACTCTGTTTCAAGAGCCGCGCACATTCACGTCGAACGCGGTCAAACATTTCTGCAATACGAATTTTCCCAAGTCCGTCAAGACGCGTGACCTGTTTTAGGGCCATTTCCGGCGCCTCTTCCCCATAGATCAGAATGAAACGTCGTGCCGCCCATTTTACATATTCTGTGCTGATTATCGGATCCGCAAGTTTAGGCGGTAAAGTTCCCATATCATTCGTATCAAAGGCAGCTATATTTTCCATTCCTGTTTCTCCTGTGTGAACTTGCAACATTTTACTACCTGAAACAAAGCAAACACCGTGCCAGAACATCGCCGTTATCAACCGCCATCAATTAGCGTAAATCTATAATTACGGCGGCAATTTCGCCTCTTTGCAGGGAAAATTCTACCCATTAAAAAAGCCGAGATAGCAGTATCTCGGCTTTTCTATCACACGTAAATAACGCTTCTAGGCTCGCTGCTGAGCAACTTCATCAGAAATCGGATGCTCAAGCTTGTTCAGCATCTCCTTAGGGCAAACCTGGTAAAAGCGATCCCGCTCCCACCCCCAATCGGCAAGCAGCGCCTGAGCAAACTTGGAGTGAGTATTTTCGGCATGTTCCGCTATCATCTCTTTCAGAACTCCTTCCCAATAGCTGGACGCGAGTCGCTGATAGACAACGGATTCATCGTTAATATGAACAGGCAGGACATCCTCGACATCATAAACAAACGCCATACCGCCGGTCATACCGGCGCCGAAGTTATCACCGACAGCGCCCAGAATTGCCACCATGCCACCCGTCATATACTCGCAGCCATTAGTGCCGCATCCTTCAACGACTGAAGTAGCGCCAGAATTTCGAACCGCAAACCGCTCTCCTGCTTGACCGGCAGCATAAAGCTCGCCCGATGTTGCCCCATATAGAACCGTATTGCCGATGATGGCGTTCTCGTTCCACTTGAGAGGGCTGGATGTAACGGGCCGAACCACAATTGTCCCGCCAGATAACCCCTTACCGCAGTAATCATTGGCATCCCCGAGTACTTCCAGCTTCAGGCCCTGAACCGCGAAGGCACCAAGAGACTGACCAGCTGAGCCGCGCAAGCGCACCGTAATATGACCGGGCTCAAGGCCGGTCATTCCGAATTTTCGAACAATCCGGGACGACAGCTTGGTACCAATGGCCCGATGCGTATTGCGAATGCTGTAGGCAAGCTGCTTTTTCTCGCCGCCCTTGTTAAAGACACTCGCCGCGTCCATGATCATCTGCGCATCCAATGTTTCAGGAACAGGAACCGGTCCCTCATTGACGCAATATCTGGGGTTATTTCCTGCATCGGCTTCCGCCAATAACGGGTTCAGATCGAGATCATCAAGATGCGCCGAACCACGACTGACCTGAGAAAGCAGACCGCTCTGCCCGATAATCTCTTGCAGGGATCGATAGCCAAGCTGGGCCAGAATCTCCCGCACCTCTTCCGCGAGGAAACTGAAGAGATTGACGACCTTATCCGCATTCCCTTCATATTTTTTACGCAATTCCTCATCCTGCGTGCAGATACCGACTGGGCAGGTATTGGAATGACATTGCCGCACGAGAATACAGCCAAGCGCAACCAGCGCGCCTGTCCCAAGGCCATACTCTTCGCCCCCCATCATGGCGCTGATAACGATATCACGGCCGGTCTTCATCCCGCCATCGACCCGGAGCAACACCCCATGGCGAAGCTTATTCAGGGTCAACACCTGATTGACTTCGGGCAGGCCCATTTCCCAAGGGACACCCGCATATTTAAGTGATGTCTGCGGGCTCGCCCCGGTCCCGCCAGAGTTTCCGGAAATCATGATGACATCAGCTTTCGCCTTGGCGACGCCCGCAGCAACCGTTCCGATACCAGCTTCCGCCACCAGCTTGACGCAAACCCGCGCCTCAGGATTGATCTGTTTCAGGTCGTAAATAAGCTGCGCCAGATCCTCAATAGAATAGATATCATGATGTGGCGGCGGCGAAATCAGGGTCACTCCCGGCGTTGAGTTCCGCAGTTTCGCAATCATTTCCGACACCTTGAAGCCGGGAAGTTGCCCGCCTTCACCCGGCTTGGCGCCCTGTGCAATCTTAATCTCAATCTCTTCACAGTTATTGAGATATTCCGCCGTTACGCCGAACCGGCCCGAAGCAATCTGCTTGATTGCAGAGCTGGGGTTGTCACCATTGGGGCGCGGCTTAAACCGGCTCACATCTTCGCCTCCCTCGCCACTATCGGACTTGCCCCCAATCCGGTTCATGGCGATGGCCAAAGTCTCATGCGCCTCCTTACTGAGCGCGCCAAGGCTCATCGCGCCGGTTACGAACCGCTTGCGAATTTCCGTAATGCTTTCAACTTCGTCAATCGGGATCGGCTGACGCGGTGACTTGAAATCCAGCAAATCACGCAGGTTCACCGGCGCCATCTTGCTCATTCCCTCGCTATACTTCTTATAGAGAGAATAGCTGTCCTTTTCGACGGCCGATTGCAACAGATGGACCAATTCTCCATCGAAAGAATGCACCTCACCGGAAGCTCTGTAGCGGTACAATCCCCCAACAGGCAGGCTAATTACATCCTCGCGATAGGCTTTTTCATGCTGCTCAAGCACCTTATGCTGGATACCAGGAAGACCGATGCCAGAAATCCGCGAGGGCATGCCCGGGAAAAATTCTGCGACCAGCGCACGCGACAGACCAACGGCCTCGAAATTATAACCACCACGATAGGAACTGATCACCGAAATGCCCATTTTGGACATAACTTTCAACAAGCCCTGATCGACCGCCTCTTTCGCGCGCTGAAGGCAGGACTTGATATCAAGTCCCGGAAACAAACCTCGTTCATGGCGATCCATGATCGTTTCTTGCAACAGATAGGCGTTTACCGTTGTTGCGCCAACTCCAATGAGAACGGCGAAATACTGAACATCCAGACATTCGCCTGAACGAATATTAATTGAGGTAAAAGTACGCAGCCCTTCGCTCACCAAATGGGTGTGAACCCCTGCCGCCGCCAAAATTGACGGAATAGGCGCACGTGTCGGCCCCGTATTCATATCGCTCAAGATCAAATGGGCGCAGCCGCCACGTACCGCGTTTTCCGCCTCAGCACGGATATAGCGGAGCGCTTTGGTAAGGGCTTCCGGACCGTCCGTGACATCAAAGGTGCAGTCAATTTCCTGCGCGGTATCGCCCATATATTTTTGCATGGCGTCGAACTCACCATTCGTCAGAACCGGCGACTCAAGCGACAGGATTTCCGCCTGACTCTTGTCCTCATCCAGAATGTTATTCAGATTGCCCAGCCGGGTCTTCAAGGTCATAACACGGCGTTCGCGCAGGCTGTCAATCGGCGGGTTTGTCACCTGACTGAAACGCTGCCGGAAATAATGATGCAAGCCCCGGTAATGCTTGGAGAGGACAGCAAGCGGCGTGTCATCCCCCATAGAGCCGATAGCCTCTTTTCCATCTTCGGCCATGGGCTGTACGATCAATTCCAGATCTTCCAGTGACCAGCCGGAGCAAAGCTGCCGTTTACGGAGATCTTTACGGTCAAAATGATGTGGTTCGTCGGCGCCTTCAAGCCGGCTGCCAAGATCAACCGTATTTTCGATCCATTTTTCGAAGGGCTGGGCGTTAGCCATCTTGTCCTTCAATTCGCGATCAAAAAAGAACCGGCCTTTCTTCAAATCCACGCCGATCATTTCGCCCGGGCCAACCCGGCCCTTGCGCACGATTTTGGATTCATTGACAGGCACCATGCCCGTCTCCGACCCCACCAGCAATAGATTGTCGCCGGTAATTGTATAGCGAAGCGGGCGCAGGCCATTCCGATCCAATCCGGCGATGACCCAACGACCGTCAGTCGCACAGACGGCGGCAGGACCATCCCATGGTTCCATAACCGAATTACAATAGGCATAAAGGGCTTTATGCTTTGCTGGCATATTTTCCTTGTTACCCCAGCTTTCCGGGATCAGGAGTGTTTTCGCCATTGGCGCGCTACGTCCGGCGCGGACAAGCACTTCAAACACGGCATCAAGGGCCGAGCTGTCTGAACTACCCGCCTGTACAATGGGTTTTACGTCATCTGATTTATCGCCGAAGGTGTCAGACACCATCCGGATCTCATGGCTTTTCATCCAGTTGACATTGCCCCGTATGGTGTTGATTTCACCATTGTGGGCAAGCATCCGGAAAGGCTGCGCCAGGTTCCAGGTTGGGAAGGTGTTAGTCGAATAACGCTGATGATAGATCGCGAAGGTCGAAACGAACCGCTCGTCAAGCAGGTCAGGGTAAAAGCTCGACAACTGTTCGGCTAGAAACATTCCCTTATAGATAATCGACCGGCAGGACAGTGTGCAAATATAAAAGCCACTGATATGCGCCGCCAGTACTTTCTTTTCGATCCTGCGACGGATGATATAAAGGTCGCGTTCGAACTCGTCATCATCGACGCCACGCGTATTGGCGATCATGATCTGCTCGATCTCGGGGCGTGTCGCATTGGCCTTTTCACCAATAATGCTCGCGTCCACCGGCACCTGCCGCCAGCCATAGATATAATAGCCAAATGCAAGAATTTCACTCTCAACGATTGTCCGGCATGTCTCCTGCGCCTCGAAATTCGTTTTAGGCAGGAACACCATCCCAACAGCCAGCTTTCCGTCGATCGGCTCATGACCGGTCCGCATAATATGCTCTTTGAAGAAATCCTGCGGAATTTGAACGTGAATGCCACAGCCGTCGCCGGTCTTCCCATCGGCATCAACTGCCCCTCGGTGCCAGACAGCTTTCAGGGCATCGATCCCGGCCACAACGACAGCGCGCGAAGCCTTGCCATCAATCGCCGCGACGAGACCCACGCCGCAATTGTCTTTTTCCTCAGCCGGGTCGTAGAGTCCGTTAGCCTGTAAATGCGTTGCGTTTTCCGTCCAAGATTTAACGAATTCTTCGCCTGAGGAGAGATTGGCTTGTTGATTTTCAATTTGCTTTTTCATTTTTCATCCCACTCCGCTACGAAGCCAGCACTGTTTGTTCATTCATCTGTTTATGGGTCAGGAACCGATGGACAGACTGCGCGGCATCGCGCCCGTCACGAATAGCCCAGACCACCAGGGACGCCCCGCGGACAATATCACCTACGGCAAATACCCCTTCCAGATTGGTCATTCCCGTTTTGAAGTTGACCGAAACAGTGCCCCAGTTGGAAACTTCAAGACCCGGCTCGTCAAACAGTTGAGGAATATCCTCTGCATCAAAGCCAAGCGCCTTGATCGCCAGATCGCACGGAATGTCATATTCCGATCCCTCAATTTCGACCGGCACCTGTCGGCCAGTGGAATCGGCAATGCCCAAATGCATCTCGATTGCCTTGACACCGTTTACTTGCCCATCGCCAAGAAAGGCCTTCGGCGCGGAGAGCCAGACAAATTCAACACCCTCCTCTTCCGCGTTCAAAACCTCACGGAGTGAGCCCGGCATATTCTTGCGGTCCCGGCGATAAAGGCATTTAACAGATTTCGCTCCCTGCCGGATAGCTGTCCGGACGCAGTCCATCGCCGTATCACCACCGCCAATAACAACAACATTCTTACCCGAAGCATTCAGTGTTCCATCCTCAAAAGCCGGGACGTCATCGCCGAGGCCTTTCCGGTTCGACGCCGTCAGATATTCCAGCGCCGGCACAATTCCGCCAAGACCACTTCCTGGTACCGCTATGTCCCGAGATTTATAAACACCGGTCGCAATAACGATCGAGTCATGTTTCGCCCGAAGATCGGCAAGCGTTGCATCGCGACCTATTTCGAAATTCAGATGGAAGGTTACTCCGCTGTCGCTCAGCAACTTGGCTCGCTTCTCAACCACATCCTTTTCCAGCTTAAAGCTTGGGATACCATAGATCATGAGGCCGCCGACGCGATCATAACGATCATAGACATGAACCTGATAGCCTCTCTTGCGCAGTTCGTCCGCTGCTGCTAAGCCACCCGGACCTGCGCCGATAACACCAACGGACTGTTCGCGCTCGACACTTGGAACAGTCGGCTTGACCCAACCTTTTTCCCAGGCAGTGTCCGTAATATACTTTTCAACGGCTCCGATTGTGACCGATTCAAAGCCCTTCTCAATGACACAGGAACCTTCGCAAAGCCTGTCCTGCGGGCAGATGCGACCACAGATTTCCGGGAAATTGTTTGTGGACTGGCTAACTTCATACGCCTCTTCCAGGCGACCTGCCGCCGTCATCATCAACCAGTCCGGAATATTATTCTGGACGGGACAATGAACCTGACAATAGGGGATACCGCATTGCGAACAACGGCTTGACTGCTCCGTGGCCCGGTCACTATCAAACTCGTCATAAATTTCGTCGAAATCCTGGCGGCGCGTCTCTGCGGTGCGCTTGGATGGCATTTTCTTATCCAGAGAGACAAACTTTAGCATTTTTTCAGTCATCAGGCATTCCCATCCCGAACCTCAATATAAAGGCTCGGGTAAAAACAGTCACATTGATCAAATTACAAATTAAGACATAGCAGCGAGCGGGCGGGTCATTCTTGAATGTCCCCTCAAGAAGCGCGAAGCCGCGAAAATCTCTCAGTTATTGATTTGAATAACCTAATTGCTCGCAAAATACCAGCAAAAAAATCATTATATGTCAGCACTACTGACGTATAATTCGTTCATTTTTGCAGCTTACCGTTTTAGGGTCGCAATTTTTCCATAATTTCCCAAATACATAAGTCCGATACGGACCTATTGTGCGGCAATGGAATTCAGGCCGCCGCCCCGACGATAGCGTCGCAGATATTCCGGCACCACTGCATCAATCGTGTTTGGTTGAATCCCGATATCCTCAAGATTCGGGAAATTGCCACTCGCCACATTATCTTCCTGCAGCATCTTGACCTGATCCGAAGTCAATTGCGGCCGCCCTAGTGCAAGGGCCATAAAACCCGCCATAACTGACATAATGGCTGAGGGTACCGGCAACAGTACACATTTACGCCCCGTAAATTCGAGAACCTTCTCCATAAGTTCCTTGAAGCTATAAACATCCGGACCTGTCAGTTCCCAGATTTTTCCCTGCTGCGACGGCGTTTCAATGATCCTGACGATTGCATCCGCGAGATCCTCCACCCAGATCGGCTGCATCTTCGTCTTACCGCCATCCGCCAACGGAAAGACCGGTGCCAAAGACAAAATAGTTGCAAAGCGGTTAAAAAAATCGTCATCACAACCAAACACGACCGACGGACGGAGAATGGTCGCGCCCGGAAATTCCTTGGCTGCCAGTTCTTCCCCAACGGCCTTACTACGCGCATAGGCCGCCTCATGATCTTTTCGGGCGCCAAGCGCAGACATATGAATAAGCTGCGTCGCACCTGCCGCCTTTGCCGCAGCAGCAATGCGCTCTGCCGCATCGACGTGAAGTCGCCCAAAATTCTGCGCGCCCTTCTCATAAAGTACGCCAACAAGATTAATCACGATGTCCGCGCCCGCGACCGCCCGATCGACAGACCGCTGATCCCGGACATTCGTTTTGACTCCGGCGATCTGGCCAACGACGCCCTGCGTCATCAATTGGGACGCGCTTTCCGGGTCACGCACAGCGAGGCGGACTTGATACCCCTTTGCTGCCAGACGACCAACCAGATGCCGGCCGATAAAGCCGGACCCGCCGAAAATGGTAATCAAATGACCCGACATTCCCTAGTTCCTCTACTTACGGCGAGGTCTTGCACCCACCCGAAATACCTCAGTTAATGCCAATATCTACCCGTTTAGCTCTGCAACGCCAAGGGCAAACCGTAAATTTCTTCAATTCTTTTGACGAAGTTTGTTGACATACGGCCATGCGCTTTATATCAGAGGCGACGATAAGTTGCCCAGGTGGCGGAATTGGTAGACGCGCTAGCTTCAGGTGCTAGTTTCTGTATGGAAGTGGAAGTTCGAGTCTTCTCCTGGGCACCAATGCTTTAGCATATATTTACGGTTATGCCCCATCCTTCTCGCTGCACTAGCCGTTACCGGAGGATGAAATGGCAATTTTTCTACATCATGGCGACCTTCCTGACGATGTCGATCTCGGACCGTCCATTGCAGTGGACAGTGAGACAATGGGACTTCTCCCGCATCGTGACAGGCTTTGTCTTGTTCAGCTTTCGTCCGGCGATGGGAACGCACATCTCGTCAAGTTCAATGGGCAAAGCTATGATGCACCAAATCTCGTCCGGCAGCTTAGTGATCCGGAACGGCTCAAAATTTTCCATTTCGGCCGGTTCGATATTGCCGTGATGGAACATTATCTCAATGTGACCTGCGCGCCAGTTTACTGCACAAAAATCGCCTCCCGCCTGATCAGGACCTACACCGATCGGCATGGGCTGAAGAACCTCTGTCAGGAGGTTCTTGGCATTGATATCTCAAAGCAACAGCAATCTTCCGACTGGGGCGCGGATGAGCTTAGCGATGCGCAAATGGAATATGCCGCATCCGATGTTCTCTATCTGCATCAGCTGAAAGAACGCCTTGATGAAATGCTAATACGCGAAGGGCGAGCGGAGATTGCAGCGCAATGTTTCAAATTTTTGCCAACGCGTGCACAACTCGATCTTGCAGGATGGCCAGACACAGACATCTTCGCACATAGTTAGCGTATAGTGGCAAAGCGCTATTAACCTTGTTAAGAAGGCACAATTTTCTTATATATTGATGAAGTTCAGCGATGGCGCGTCGGCCCGATTTTTTTGGCGCCGGGAAACGCAAACAGATGACGGATCGGCTAATGGCAATTTCAAAGGGCGCGGCAACGATGGGAGTTGACGAAACGAACGACCTTGTTGCCGCCCGAAAAGTCCTGAGAACAGAGGCCGATGCGATTTTGCAGCTGCTGGAAGATCTCAACGATGAATTTATCAAAGCCTTAGATTTTATCTTTAAGGCACGTGGCCGGGTCATTGTCAGCGGCATGGGCAAAAGCGGGCATATCGGCAATAAGATTGCCGCGACACTTGCGTCCACGGGCACACCTGCGCAATTCGTTCATCCAGCAGAGGCAAGCCACGGCGATCTTGGCATGATCACCAAGGACGATGTCGTGATATGTCTGTCGAATTCCGGTGGCACGAAAGAGCTAAGCGATATCATTGCCTATACCCGGCGGTTCCATATCCCGCTTATCGCGATCGTTGGCAAGGCGGATAGTACACTTGGCCGACGCGCCGATGCGCTGTTGCTCCTGCCGGATGTTCCGGAGGCCTGCCCGATGGGTCTGGCGCCGACAACCTCGACAACGGCTGCCTTGGCGATGGGGGATGCGTTGGCAGTTGCTCTGCTTTCCCGCCGTGGTTTCGATGCAGAACAGTTCCGCGTCTTTCACCCGGGCGGGAAGCTTGGCGGCTCCCTGATCAAGGTTGCCGACCTGATGCATACCGGAGAGGCCATGCCACTTGTCGGTGAAAACACATTGATGAGCGAAGCGCTGATAGAAATATCAACGAAAAGCTTCGGCTGCGTTGGCATTCTAAATGCGAACGAAGCGCTTATCGGAATCATTACGGATGGTGACTTGCGGCGCCATATGGGCGCAGACCTTCTTGGCAAACCCGTTAGTGAAGTCATGACACGCGACCCGCAGACGATTACGTCCAGAGCGCTTGCAGGTGAAGCCCTCGCCCAGATGAATTCCACCGGCTTTAACGGCATTACTTGTCTTTTCGTGGTCGATGACGGCCAGACGATTGGCATCATCAGCGTACATGACTGCCTGCGCAGCGGGGTCATGTAAAACATGAAGCGCGTAGATGCCCTACCAACAAAAGATGAAATCTCCAACGAGACACTTGCCGGCACAGCGGACTTCGTTGGCACACCGGGTCTGGCTGAATTGAAGTTCAACGCCCGATACAGCCATTTTGTTTCCGTTATCAAATTCATACTGTTGGGACTGGCAATCCTTCTGGTCGGCCTGGCATTTATCCTCCCCAATCTTGATAAGCCCGAAGGCTTCAAGCTCGACTATGCGGATGTCACGGTATCCGATGACGGGCTGACGATGAAAAATCCGCAGTATGTCGCAAGTGATATTAACGAGCGGCAATATGTCGTGACGGCGGATACAGCGACGCAGAAGACAGCAACGGCCTCTCTTGTCTCACTTACGAATATTCAGGCAGATATCACACTTCCCAGTAAAGACTGGATTTCAATCTCTGCGCCTGCGGGTGAACTGGACACGGAAACCGGCGTGCTCGATCTCTATGGCGTGATTGACATTTTCAGCGACAGTGGCAACCAGTTCTCTGCCAATTCAGCTCAGGTCAACCTGAAGAAACGGACAATCACAAGCGACAATCGACTGAAAGGTCACGGGCCGCTCGGTGCCATTGAAGCGGATGGTATTGCCGCGAACCAGATTACTGGTAACATACGATTTGACGGTAATGTCAAAATGACTATCAATCCTTAATAAAGAATCTTGGACATCCCCAAATGCGCAGGCTGACAAAAAAAGTGAATATACTGACCCTTGCCATTGGCCTGCTTTTAATCGGCCTGCCACAAAGCACATTGGCGCAATCTGCACTCACGGGGGGTAGCATTGACACCAACCAGCCGATTGAGATCACGGCAGACTCGTTAGAAGTGCAGCAAGCCAACCAGCTTGCCATTTTTGAGGGGAATGTTCAGGTTGTTCAGGGCGAGATCAGGATGCGGGCCGCCAAGCTGATGGTGCATTATTCCGACAAAAACCAGTCAACAAATGGAGAGCCCGCCAACATTCGCCAGATCGACGCCTTAGGGGATGTTTTTCTCTCCAGCCCGCGCGAAACAGCGCAGGGCGACAAAGGCGTCTACGATGTTACAAATAAGCAAATTGATTTGCAGGGAAATGTGGTATTAACGCAGGGAAAGAATGTTCTGCGTGGCAACAAGCTGACCCTGGATCTGATCACCGGCAAAAGCCGCGTTGAAGGCGGCGGCGCGACAGATGGCAGCACAGGCCGTGTAAAAGGGATTTTTGTTCCTGAAAAGAAAGCCGGCGAGTAGAGTTAGAGACGGATATGACAACAGGAACAGAGGAATTGGATCGGGGCCCGCGACTGGTAGCAGAAAATTCCGGCCTGAGAGCGCAAAACATCGGGAAGTCTTTTAAAAAGAGACCGATCCTTCGTGGCGTTGACATAACCGTCAACCGCGGTGAGGCCGTTGGCCTTTTGGGTCCAAACGGTGCCGGCAAGACAACCAGCTTCTATATCATTTCAGGATTACTGCGCCCAGACTACGGGACGATTTATCTTGACGGCCGCGATGTTACGGACCTCCCCATGTATCGTCGCGCCCGACTTGGTATCGGTTATCTGCCGCAGGAAGCATCGATTTTCCGTGGCATGAATGTAGAGCAGAATATTCGATCCGTTCTTGAACTTATTGAGCCAGTCCGCGAAAAGCGCGAGAACCAGTTAGAGAGCCTGCTGGCAGAGTTTTCCATCTCACACCTTCGTCGCACGCCGTCGATTGCCCTGTCGGGTGGGGAGCGTCGCCGGGTTGAAATTGCACGCGCACTGGCGGGCCAGCCGAACTACATCATGCTGGACGAGCCCTTGGCGGGCATCGATCCAATCGCAGTCGGCGACATTCGCGATCTGGTTTCTCATCTCAAAGACAGGGGAATAGGTGTTCTGATTACGGAACATAACGTGCGTGAAACGCTTGATATCATTGACCGTGCATATATTCTTAACGAAGGACGTGTCATAAAGGAAGGAAATCCGTCGGAAATCGTATCCGATGAAGGAGTGAGACGCGTATATTTGGGGGATCGCTTCAATCTCTAGACAGCTTGAGATTGACGGGGATCAGGAGAGACAATGGCGCTAACGCCCAGACTTGATCTAAGGCAAAGCCAGCAACTTGTGATGACACCACAGTTGCAGCAAGCAATTAAGCTGTTGCAATTGTCCAATCTCGACCTTGCCGCCTATGTGGAGCAAGAACTGGAGAAAAACCCCCTCCTTGAACGCGATGAGACGCACCCCGATGAGGAAGAGTATCTTACTGCGGATAACGATAGAGACATCGAAAATGACAGGGATCCTACACCGCTTGAAGAAATAACCATTTCTGACGAAGCCCCCTTTCAGCCGCTGAAAATACCGCCATCGACACAGATTACGACAATATCTATACAAGTGACGCCGCTCTCGATGCCCCGTCGGATGTGATTGGCGCGGATGCCGCCAATACCGGCGTTCTGGCGGCAAGTTCAGGGGGAAGCAGTTCCTTTTCCGGAACTGACCTCAATCTTGAGAATACATTGAGTGAGGAACTGTCACTTCACGACCATCTCAGTCAGCAGCTAAATCTCCTGTCTCTGTCGCCAGCAGACAAACTGATTGCGTCATACTTAATCGATATGGTGAGTGATGCGGGATACCTTGTTGGCGATCTAGGCAACGCGGCAGAGAATCTAGGCTGCACGGCAGAAAGACTTCAATCAGTTTTAGAAACGTTGCGCAGCTTGGAGCCAACCGGCGTTTTCGCTACTGATCTTACGGAATGCCTTGCTTTACAGCTAAAGGAAAAAAACCGCTACGATCCGGCCATTGCAGCACTTCTTCAAAACCTGCCGATGCTGGCCGAGGGAAACCTCAAAGGTTTGCTGGAGGTTTGCGGCGTCGATCAGGAAGATCTCGCCGAAATGATTGCGGAAATCAAGGCCCTCGATCCAAAGCCCGGACTGCAATTCGGCGGTGAGGTGGCCCAGACTGTAGTGCCCGATGTTTTCGTTCACAGGCGGCCGGACGGTGGCTGGCAGATAGAGCTAAACAGCGAAACTCTGCCCAAGGTACTGGTTAACAATCGCTATTATTCGGTTATCAACAACAAATCGCGGCGTAAGGAAGAGAAGGAATATCTGTCCGAATGCCTGAACTCCGCCAACTGGCTGGTAAAGTCCCTCGACCAGCGGGCGCATACTATTCTAAAGGTTGCCACCGCGCTTGTCGAAGAGCAGGAAATGTTCTTCACTCAAGGCATTGAATTCCTCCGCCCGCTTAACCTTAAAACAATTGCCGAGGCGATCTCGATGCATGAGAGCACCGTCAGTCGCGTCACGTCCAATAAGTATCTGGCTACGTCCCGCGGGGTATTTGAGTTGAAATACTTCTTCACTTCCGCCATCAACTCGACATCCGGTGGCGATTCCCATTCAGCCGCGTCCGTCCGGCATAAATTAAAACAGCTTGTGAATGATGAAGCCCCAAATCGTATTCTTTCCGACGACAAAATCGTTGAATTGATGAAGCTTCAGGGGATAGATATTGCACGGCGGACCGTTGCAAAGTATCGTGATGCTATGAATATTCCGTCGTCCGTGGAAAGACGGAGAATGAAGAAGCAGTTGATTGCTTCATAAATGGGATGCAACAAAGGATGCCTCTGGCACGGCGTTTTTCCGTTTCAAATAGCGTGTGTTGACATTGCCACGCGCAAAAACTATGGTCCCGCCCTCAAATGGAATTTAGCGCTATTTTTGGCGGGTATTGGCCTCACTTCTTAAGATTGGATCATTGAGATGCATGTGATTGTAAAAGGTAAGCAGATTGATGTCGGCGATGCCCTTCGCGAGCATATCGAAGGGAGTCTGGAAAACGGCGTTTCCAAATATTTCGATAATGCTATCGACGCTCAAGTAACACTGAGCAAGAACAGCCATAACTTTCACACAGAATGTAATGTTCATATCGGTTCTGGCATTGACGTTGCGGCCTCGGCCGATCATACGGATGCCTATAGCAGTTTCGACGCTGCTTTAGAGCGCGTTGAGAAACAGCTCCGCCGGTATAAACGCCGACTTAAAAGCCATCACGGTAAAGAACGGTATCAGGCAAAAATGGCCTTTGCCGCCCAAAGCTATGTTCTGGCACCAGAGCCAGAAGAAGACCCATCCGAAACGGACGCCCATGACGATTGGCAACCCATGATCATTGCAGAAAGTAGCGCAAATATTCCCGACTGCTCGGTTGGCGAAGCCGTAATGCGGATGGATCTTGCAAATCTGCCCGCCATGATGTTTCAGAACTCCTCCACGCGGGAACTGAATGTGGTGTATCGGCGACCCGACGGCAATATCGGCTGGATCGACCCCAAAGTCGAAAAGTCCGCATAAATTTTATTTGCCGTCTTAATTCAGCAACCAGATCAGGTATCATGGAAATCAGTGATCTTATTCAGCCGCAGACTGTCTTTGCGGATCTGAAAGCAACCAGCAAAAAGCAGGCATTGCAGGAGTTGGCTCGCCGCGCCGCTGTTGTAACCGGCTGCGCCGAGCGGGACATTCTGGACGTTCTGATTGAACGCGAGCGTCTAGGCACCACAGGTATCGGCAAGGGCATTGCAATCCCTCACGGCAAACTTCCCGGAATTGACAAGGTGTATGGCATATTCGCGAAGCTGAGCACTAGCGTCGATTTCGATTCGATGGACAACCTGCCGGTCGATCTCATGTTTTTGCTGCTGGCTCCTGAATCATCCGGCGCCGATCATCTCAAGGCTCTCGCCCGCGTATCCCGCACGCTACGGGACAAGGGGCGATGTGAAAAACTGAGGGGCAGCCAGGATGCGGACGCTTTATACGCAATTCTGACCGAAGAAGGCGCACAGTCCGCCGCCTAATCCTATTGAGAGAAAATTTCGTTGCCGCGCCTAGTTAACCAGAAACGCCTCAAAATCATTCTGGCGAGCGACAACCATTGCGGCATCGGCTGATTTTTCTTCTCCGAGTTGCTGGCCATTGGCGGCGAAAATGCGAAACACAACGGCATCGTTTTCTCCAACGGCACGGATATAAGCCATATCCATAGATCCCAGCATACCAAAGGCAGCGGGACTTAGCTGGCGGAGAGTAGCTTCCTGATATTGCATTTATAATACTCCTTAACGCGACCCAATAAATTATTATTCAATAAATTCCGACGAATTGACGGGCTTCATTTCTTTTTTTGAACTTTTCTTTCTGATCTTGATTTGATGGCTTTCAGTTTTCGGCGTGGGCAACTGCAATTCAATATGTAGAAGGCCGTTTTCCATATCGGCGCCGGTAACTTTCAACCCTTCCGCAAGAACAAATTTACGCTGGAACTGGCGGGCCGCGATTCCACGGTGAAGAAACACACGCTCCGACTCGTCCTTCTGCTTACCATGAATGATAAGTTGGTTTTGTTCCAGTGTTATCTGAAGGTCGTCCTCGGTGAAACCGGCAACAGCAAGCGTGATGCGCAACTCTCTATCGCCCATCTGCTCAATATTATAGGGCGGATAACCTTCCTTCGAAGATTTCGACAACTGGTCGAGAATCTGGTCAAACCGGTCAAACCCGAGCATCAGCGGGTGATTAAATGATGATGCACGCGGCATACATATTCTCCTCCAAATGAGCGAGCCTGCTGCCGATCAGTTATTAACCGCAGCTTTGAATAGCCCAATAAGGCACTATCATTAAGTCATGTAAGGATTCCCTGCCCTAGCATCAAGGTAGGGTTTTACAAATTTCATGCGCACGGTATAAGTCGGTCATAACTTTCTACAAGAACAATAATGGAAAATAGAATGAGTATCGACCCGCAAAAGCAGGATTTAAAGATTGGTATCGTCGGCGCCGGCGCAATGGGCCGGGGCATCGCACAGGTATCCGCAACCGGCGGCATGCTGGTTTATATTTTCGACGCCGCTGAAGGTGCCGCGGCAACAGCGAAAGATTTTATCACTTCCATGATAAGTCGTTCCGTTGAAAAAGGCCGCATGGAGAAAAGTGAAGGCGACGCAGCGATTGGGCGCCTTCATGTTGCTGAGGGCATCGACGGACTTTCGGAGTGCGATCTGGTCGTCGAGGCCATTGTCGAGAATATCGACATCAAACAGAAGGTGTTCCAGCAACTCGAAAATATTGTCAGCCCAGACACCATTATCGCCTCCAACACATCAAGTATCCGAATTTCCTCCATAGCCTCGGCCTGCACCCATCGCGGTCGGATCGCGGGCCTGCATTTCTTCAACCCGGTCCCGCTGATGAAGCTGGTCGAGGTCATTAATGGCACAGACACAAGCGAAGATGTAACCAAGGCGCTTGAAGTCATCGGAAAGCGGATGGGCCGCGTTCCCGTCGTGGTCAAGGACGCACCCGGCTTCCTGGTTAATCTTGGTGGCCGTGCCTATACGACGGAAGCACTGAGGATCGTCTCTGAAGGCGTTGCAACACCGTTCCAGGTGGACGCCATCATGCGAGAAGCCTGCGGTTTCCGCATGGGCCCGTTCGAGCTTATTGACCTAACGGGGATTGACGTTAATTTTCCGGTCAGCCAGATTATTTACAACGGCTATTTTCAGGATAAGCGCCTGTCTACCTATCCTCTGCATGAAAGCATGATGGAGGCGGGTCGCCTTGGTAAAAAAACCAAGGCCGGTTTTTACGAATATACCGAGGACAGCACAATCATCCGCCCGGACGTAGAAGAGAAAATCTCCGCGAGCCCTGCGCGTCGTGTTGTGCTCGCGGAGCCTTCTGCCGCGCTGGATGGTTTGCTGCGGGATCTGGGCGTGAGTGTTCTTTCTGAGGACGATGGCACATCGCCTATTCTCGCTGATCCAATTGGAGAAGACTGCACGGCACTATGTGTCCGCCTCGGTCTTGATCCGAAACGTCTTGTCGCCATCGATACCCATACAGGCGTTTTCTCCCGCGCGACTGTTATGGCCGCCCCCGGTGCCAACGAAGAAATCGTTCAATCCGTTATGGCAATGTTGAGCGAGGTTTCCGGCGGCGTGACGCGTATCAAGGATAACCCGGGTTTCGTTGCCCAGCGTATCCGCGCGATGATCGCAAATCTTGGCTGTGAAATGGCCCAGATCGGCGTTGCCACTCCGGAAGATATCGATAAAGGCATGAAGCTGGGGCTCAATTACCCATTAGGTTCAGTTGAGCTTGCAGATAATATGGGTACCCGGAATTGCTTGACGATTATGGAAAAGCTGCAGGAAATTACCGGGGAAGATCGTTACCGACCAAGCCAATGGCTCCGCCGTCGCGCACTTCTGGACCTACCAATCCACACATTGGATTAACGCTGAAGCGCCCGTCTACTGGACGGGCGTTTCGTCTTCACGTTCCGACGCCATCTGCGCCATTTCCTGAAGAGCGCCTGCAGCATTGCCGCCGAGGCTGGTTTCTACCGCCTGCATCATAGTCGCAATCACGGCCGCCGTGAAATGTTCACGCTCAAGCCCGGCGGATACACAATCCTGCAAAGCTTTGTCGAGATGACCCGTGATTATCTCGGCAGCTTTATCCAGCTTGTCTTTAATTTCGGGATCAGGCGATGGCGGTGAAAAATTATCAGACACATGCTTTCCAGTTTTCTAGTTTCATTTGACCAGAGACATAAGACTTTGGAACACTATACGCAAATCTATTTCGATGATTTACGGATTTCAATTGGCTGACCATGCGGCGTATGTTCCGACGCTTCTCGCCACTCTGCCTTTCGCGCAGAAAGCTGTTCAGGCGTGAGTAATGCTTTTTGATCGACGATTTTTTCTAGTGCCGAAAGCCAGCATTGGTAATAGGCAGCATTCCCGACACCTTGCCCCGACACTGTATCCGCTGCGATTTCAGCACCGAATACTTCCGCCCATTCACTCCAGCTAAATTGGCCCCCTTCATTCAGTTTGACTGTCATGGCAAACGCCTGAGCTTGCCATGGCTCATCAAACACAGGTCCCTCTTCATCCTGCGGGATATTGATGGATTGCAGAACTGGATCAAGCGCCATCGCCAGTCGCCTCCAGATAATCATCCCACAGATCGATATAAACATAGTCGCCTTCGGTGCCATCCGGCCCCCAAAGTTCCGTAGAGGCAAACTTCACACTGTAGAGAGGTTGCGGATTGCTTTTGCCATGTGCGCTTGCATCCGGAAAGATATGCGGACCATAGTCGGCAAAGATCTCGCCAACATGCCCTCGTGCATACCGTGGTAGGCGCGTATGCCCAATTGGGTGGAAATTTTTTGCCCGCACTTTGTCCCCTACCTTGAAACGGCTCGGCTTTCCATCCTCAGTAATATAGGTTCCGCCTTTGTCCATAACTGTATCGACGTCCCGGCCTTTCAGGGCCGGACGTGGCGTCGTTACCGGCGCCGGCGGAATATCGCCTGAGAGCTCCTCTTCCGAAATCATGCCTTTTTCACTCAGTATTCGGATAAGGCCATCCAGCCAGATTTCATAGTAGCTACTGGCAAGATATGTCGCCGGATCCATGCGTTCCCGGGCATGGCGTGATTCATCAAGATTGCGAACGCCCACAGCAGAAATCGCATTGTTCATGGCAAACATCCGCTTTTCCCAGTCTGCATGGAAAACCGGTTCATTCTCCTCAAGTTCTATCGGACCCATGCCATGCATACCGCCCATATCATGAATACCATCCATATCAGACACCCTCCACCGTAGCCGGGCTATCCGCTTCGCGCGTGCCGATCATGCTGTCACGATTGACAAGCTCCGCAAGTGCCCCTTCATCTAAGCCTTCCGTGCCTTCAGGTCTTTTTGGGATAACAAGATAACGGGTTTCCGCCGTACTATCCCACACCCGCACCTCCTGACTCTGCGGAAGCTGGGTTCCAAACTCCTCCAGTACTTTTCGGGGTTCACGAACAACGCGCGCGCGATAGGGCGCGGATTTATACCAGACCGGCGGCAGGCCCAGTACTGGCCAAGGGTAGCAAGAGCATAATGTGCAGACTACGACATTGTGGATATTGTCCGTATTCTCGACCGCCACCAATTCTTCCCCTTGCGCACCTGTAAACCCAAACTCAGCGACTGCCGAAGTCGCATCTTTCAAAAGCCGCTCGCGATACGCCGCGTCCACCCAGGCTCGTGCGACGACTTTTGCGCCATTCCTAGGCCCCACCTTGTTTTCATATCTGTCAATCAAAGCATCGAGTGCCTCTGCCTCAACAAGCCCTTTTTCAATAAGCAGGGATTCAAGGCTCTTCACCCGAAGAACTGTCTCCGGTAGTGGATCGCCATGCTTGTGTTTAGCTGCCATTTCACCTCTCCCGACTGAATGAGTTTTCTTAAGACTTCGTTAAGGTTCTATCAGCGAATATAGGCTGCAATTTTATGGAGCACAAAAGCATTTGCGAAAAATATGCCGGATCCTTGCCGCGCGTCTTTGTGCTGTGCCGTCTGCCTGGTACGCATTTGCGAGGGAAACGAAATGACCTGGATCAGAACTATCCCGATGGAACATGCGGACGGTCCTCTTAAAAGCCTTTATGAGCGCATCAGAGGTGAGGACGGGGAACTCGATACTGTTATGGTCGCCCATTCCCTACGCCCGCATATGATGGAAGGGCATATGATCCTATCCCAACATGTACTGAACAACAGTGCCAACGCGCTCGCGAAATGGAAAATTGATGCGATCGGGGTCTATGTCAGCCTATTAAATGGTTGTGACTACTGCGCAGATTTTTACTTCAAGGGCCTCTCCGATCTTTTAGATGATGAAGATTATTCAAACAGATTCTGGACCGCATTTGAAGCAGACCAGCCGGATCATATTCTCGCCGGTCCGGATCTCGCAATGATGCTCTATGCCAATCTGTTAACGACACGACCAAACCAGATTTCCGTGAATATGATTGATGAACTTCGAAATTCGGGGCTCTCAGATGGCGAAATCCTCGAGATAAATCAGGCGGTTTCCTATTTCTCGTATGTCAACCGCACCGTACTTGGCCTTGGTGTGTATGAACAGAATGACCCGGACAACACCGAGCCGACTTACACCTAATTCCTCAGTAAACAACCAAAACTCAATATTGAAGACCAAAGTCTTGCGCTTTGAGGTCAAACTCCATACCCTCCCGCTCTGATAGCGCAAGAGGGACCCCATGGAGAGCACAGCCGTCATCACCGCAACTAATCTTGTCAAACGTTACGGCAAGCTTGAAGTGGTCAAGGGAATCGATTTTTCCGTACCGGCAGGACAGTGTTTCGGCCTGCTTGGACCCAACGGCGCGGGCAAGTCCACGACCATGCGTATGATCATGGGCCTATCTGAAGTTACCTCTGGGGAACTGAAAGTTTTCGGCGAGCCCGCCAGCCGAATGAGACGGGAGATAAAGGCGAAAATCGGCCTTGTACCGCAGGAAAGTAATCTCGACCCGGACATCACGGTTCAGGAAAATCTTGTCGCGTTTGGCCGATATTTTGCGCTTTCCAAATCTGCTATTGATCAGCGAACGGCTGAACTGCTCGATTTCATGCAACTCAATGACAAGAAATTTGCGCCGGTAAATGCTCTTTCCGGCGGGATGAAGCGGCGGCTAACGATTGCACGAGCCCTTATTGGCAGCCCTGAAATGGTGATCCTTGATGAGCCGACAACCGGGCTCGATCCGCAGGCCCGCGTGCTCATCTGGAAACAGCTGACGGAACTCAAAAAGGAGGGGCGCACCCTTTTGCTAACCACGCATTATATGGATGAAGCGCAGCGGCTTTGTGACCAGATTGTCGTTATTGATAACGGCACAATCCTAGATCAGGGCACGCCAAAGGAATTGATCGCACGCCATGTGAAAGGTTTTGTGTTCGAAGTGCAAAAACCCAACCTCGCCGCCTCTTCCGAAAATCGGTGGGATCAGGAGGACATTGGCGATTCCGTGCTCTATTTTGTCGATGACACTGCAGAATTTATTGCTGATCTGCCCGAAGAGGCGATCTATCTGCATCGACCCGCCAATCTTGAGGATGTTTTCCTACGCCTGACCGGGCGAAAACTGAGGGAGAATTGAGCCCGATGAAAATGCCGGAATCTGTTTATGTATTGGCGGTCTATGATCGCCAGTATCGAGTGTTCAGAAAGCTTCTGGGCTCTTCTCTCGTGTCGAACGTCGCCAACCCTATTCTGTTCCTGTTCGCCTTTGGATTTGGCATGGGATCCTTCATCGACACAATGTCGGGGATGAGTTACCTGACGTTCGTTGTCGCAGGTATGATCGGATATTCGGCTGCCTTCGCGGCAAGTTTCGAGACATCAATTGGCGCTTTCACTCGCTATTTCCTACAGAAAAACTGGGATGCTATTCTCTCGACTCCAGTTACATTAGCAGAATTAATGATGGGAGAAATCCTCTGGGCGTCGGTGAAGGCCCTATTCTCGGCCATTTGTGTCCTGGTTGTTGGCTGGCTATGGGGCGGCGTCCCGACTTCTTTTGAACCGCTCCTGACCCTGCCAATCGTGTTTCTGGGTTCAATCTGTTTTGCCTGTGCGGGACTGGTCGCGACCGCCTACGCCAAGGGATATGAATTCTTCGCCTATTTCTTCACTTTCTGGGTGACACCCATGTTCGTGTTCTGTGGCGTCTTCTTCGACATTGGCCGCTTCCCAGAATTCGTCCAGTATTTTGCCTGGTTTTTCCCCATGACGCATCTCGTAGCAGCCATCCGTCCACTCACCGCCGGCACGGAGTTGGATGTCGCCACCATCATGCTACATATCATCTACATCGTTGTGTTCAGCGCCGCAGCATTCTGGATTGCTCACAGAAAGCTACACCAGAGGCTATATGATTAAGACATAGGCTATTCGTTACTGACTAGCCTCATGCGCGGCAAGCGCCGCCATGTTGACCAGATCGGAAACGGTTGCACCGATGGGAACAATCTGTACCGGCTTTGACAACCCGACAAGCAACGGGCCAATCACTTTGCTCTCTCCCAACACCGGTAACAGTTTCGCTGCGATATTGGCGGAATGCAGGCCGGGCATAACCAGAACATTGGCCGGTCCGGACAAGCGGCAGAATGGATAGAAGCTCGCCATCAAGTCGGGGTCCAGCGCGACATCTGCGGAAATATCGCCCTCATATTCGAAATCAAGCTCTTCGCGATCCATCATCTCAACGGCGTCGCGAATGCTGTCGGCCGTGTAATGCTTCGGATTGCCAAAATTGGAATAGGACAGAAGCGCAACACGCGGCTCATGGCCTAAGCGTCTCGCTACCTCAGCTGTTTCCTTGGAAATGGCGACAAGCTCTTCCGCCGTTGGCAAGGTAGTAACAGTCGTGTCGGCCATGAAGACAGTACGATCACGACCAACAATAACGGAAACGCCAATCACAAGCTGATCCGGTTTTGGATCGATCACTTTCTGGATTTCCTTGAACGCGACAGAGAAGCGCCTTGGTAACACCCGTGAGAACCGCGTCGGCATCTCCCATGGCGACCATGCAGGCAGCAAAAATATTTCGATCCCGATTTACAAGGCGAGCACAATCCCGAAGCAAATAGCCTTTCCGCTGCAGCCGCTCATAGAGAAATTTATAATATTTCTCGCGATTCTCCATCTCCCGCGCATTATAAATCTCTATGTTTTCAGAGCCTTCAATGCCGATCTCGGCCATGATTTTACGAATTTCATCCTCGCGTCCGATCAGGACCGGAATGCCATATCCTGCTTTTTGGAATTCGACGGCGGCGCGGATAACCTTTTCTTCCTCACCTTCGGCGAAGACAACACGGCGCGGCGCGGCGCGCACTTCATCGAGGATAAGCTGCAAGGAGCCTGCCGTCGGATCGAGACGCGCCCGAAGCTCGTTACGATAGGCCAGTTCGTCGATGATGGGACGACGAGCAACGCCGCTATCCATGGCCGCTTTTGCGACCGCCGTCGGCACATGGCTGATAAGCCGCGGATCGAATGGCACGGGGATAATATAATCCGGGCCATAGATCGGCCGCTTACCTTTGTAGGCGGCGGCGACTTCATCGGGGACATCCTCCCGCGCGAGCTCGGCCAATGCCTCCGCAGCGGCGATCTTCATTTCCTCATTGATCGTTGTCGCCCGCACATCTAGTGCCCCGCGGAAGATATACGGAAATCCGAGAACATTGTTCACCTGATTCGGATAGTCAGAGCGTCCCGTCGCAACGATCGCATCTTTACGAACTTCAGCAATTTCCTCCGGGCGGATCTCTGGGTCCGGGTTGGCCATGGCGAAAATAATTGGCTTATCTGCCATAGTCCCGACCATTTCCTTGCTAACGGCATCTTTTACGGATAGTCCGAGGAATATATCCGCGCCCTCCATCGCCTCTTCCAGTGTGCGGGTTTCTGTTTCAACCGCATGGGCCGATTTCCACTGGTTCATCCCGTCTTCACGGCCCTGATAGATCACACCCTTGGTATCGCAAAGGATGGCGTTGTTATGCGGCAAACCCATCGCCTTGATCAGTTCAAGACAGGCGATTGCCGCAGCGCCCGCACCGTTGACCACGACTTTGCAGTTCTTGAGTGACCGCCCCGTCAAGTCCAGCGCATTAATAATCCCCGCCGCGCAGATAATTGCTGTGCCATGCTGGTCATCATGAAAGACAGGAATATCCATAAGCTCGCGCAGGCGTTGCTCGATAATAAAACACTCGGGCGCCTTGATATCTTCCAAATTGATACCGCCAAAACTAGGTCCCATCAGGCGAACGCAATTGACAATCTCATCAACGTTTTCGGTATCAAGCTCTAAATCAAAGCAGTCGATATCGGCAAAGCGCTTAAACAGGACTGCCTTTCCCTCCATCACAGGCTTGGACCCAAGTGCACCAAGGTTGCCAAGGCCAAGCACGGCAGTACCATTGGATATGACGGCAACGCGATTGCCCTTCGTCGTGTAGTCATACACTCGCTCCGGATCGTCCGCGATGGCAAGGCACGGTCCGGCGACACCCGGTGAATAAGCAAGAGAGAGATCCTGCTGGGTCGCAACGGCCTTGGTCGCGACAATTTCAAGTTTTCCGGGTTTGCCCTGCGCGTGATAGCGCAACGCCTCTTCATATTGGCTGAAATCCGGTTTATCGCTCATCGACCCGTGTCCTCACAAAACTTTTGTCATTTATTTCTAGGTTAAAAATTACGATTAAGCAGTTGGCAAAATGGCCTGCTATGGTAGTTTTCCTTCATGCCTACCTTAGTCAAAACCAAGTCGCAACCGAATAAATCAGTAACCCCCATGATGGAACAGTATCTCGCCATCAAGGAGGCGCATCCTGGCAGCTTGCTGTTTTATCGGATGGGTGATTTTTACGAGTTGTTTTTTGACGACGCCGAAATCGCCTCAAAAGCACTTGATATAGCGTTGACGAAACGAGGAAAGCACGAAGGCGATGACATTCCCATGTGTGGTGTTCCCGTTCATGCGGCGGATAACTATCTGCAAAAGCTGATCCGTAAAGGACATCGGGTCGCGGTTGCTGAACAAACGGAAAGTCCGGCGGAGGCGAAGAAGCGCGGCTATAAAGCCGTGGTTGCGCGAGAGGTTGTGCGACTGGTTACGCCGGGCACCATTACCGAAGACAGCCTTCTTGATGCCAGAAGCCATAATTTTCTGCTCGCGCTCGCACGGGCTGGAAAAGATTATGCCATGGCCTGGCTTGATATATCTACCGGTGAGTTTTTTACGGTTGGGACCGAACTGGATGATCTGCCTACCCAGATTGCACGCCTCCAGCCCGGTGAAATTCTGGTTTCGGATAAGTGGTTGGATGAAGAGAATTTTTCGGAGCTTATGAACGACTGGGGAAAAGCGCTGACTCCACTGCCGTCTGTCCGTTTTGATAGCCAAAATGGCGAAAAACGCCTCAAAGTGCTGTTCGATGTGGCAACCCTTGATGCTTTCGGTGCCTTCAATCGAGCAGAGCTGGCTGCAGCGGGCGCACTGGTTGACTATGTAGAGCTGACGCAGAAGGGTAAGTTCCCCCTGATCAAAGCACCGGTGAAGCTCGCCGCCTCAGATGTTATGTCCATCGATGCCGCAACCCGCCGCAATCTTGAGCTAACCCGCACAATGACTGGAGAGAAAAGCGGAAGTCTGCTCGCCACAATCGACCGGACGGTCACTGGCGGTGGAGGTCGTCGCCTCGCCGCAGATTTATCAAGCCCTCTTACTGATCCTGCAAAAATCACCGAACGGCTCGATATGGTGAGCTTCTTTACCAGCGACCATGGCCGGCGGGAGCGGCTTCGCGAGATCCTGCGGCGCTGCCCGGATACTGAGCGGGCGCTTTCTCGCCTGACACTGGGGCGGGGTGGGCCACGTGACCTCGCTGTAATTCGCGATGGCCTTGCGGAGACAGCGAATATTCGGGAATGTATGGCCACAAGCGGTCTTGATTCCCTGCCCGCTGGTCTGACAGAGGCAAGTGAACGGCTTGGATATCACGCGGAAATTGTTGAACTCTTGCGCGCGGCCCTCTCGCCGGATGTCCCTTTACTGGCGCGAGATGGCGGCTTTATCGCTCGCGGTTTTCGTGCCGATTTGGAGGAATTCCGCACGCTCCGCGATGAAAGCCGTCGGCATATTGCTAATCTGCAAGCGGCATACGCGAAGGAAGTTGATGTCCCCTCTCTCAAGATCAAGCATAACAATGTGCTTGGCTATTTTATCGAGATCACACCGCGATTCTGCCGACAAAATGACGGAACATTTCATCCACCGTCAGACCATGGCAAATGCAGTGCGCTATTCGACAGTTGAACTTGGCGAGCTGGAGGACAAAATCTCACGCGCGGCGGATCGGGCGCTGGCGATGGAAATTTCCTTATTCGATGAGCTGGTCGAAAAAGTGAAAAAGGCCGGACCGGCAATCCTCGCCGCGGCCGAAGCCATTGCCCGTATTGACGTCGCCGCAAGCAATGCAGAATTGGCGACAGAACAATCCTACTGTCGCCCTGTCGTGGATAATAGCCTTTGCTTTGATATCGCCGGAGGTCGACATTCGGTCGTCGAAGCCGCACTTAAAGCCAGCGCCGAAGCCGATTTTGTTGCCAACGACTGTTGCCTCAACGAAGCGCAGCGGCTCTGGCTTCTGACTGGCCCGAATATGGCCGGTAAGAGCACATTTTTACGGCAGAACGCACTGATTACAATATTGGCGCAGATGGGCGCTTTCGTGCCCGCAAATGCCGCCCATATTGGCATAGTTGATCGGCTTTTTAGCCGCGTTGGCGCCGCCGATGATCTCGCCCGTGGTCGTTCAACCTTTATGGTCGAAATGGTGGAGACTGCCTCAATCCTCAATCAGGCGGGCCCGCGCGCCCTTGTCATCCTTGATGAGATTGGTCGGGGAACCGCTACATATGACGGTCTGTCCATTGCATGGGCGACGGTTGAAAACCTGCATGACATCAATCAGTGCCGGGCTCTGTTCGCAACCCATTATCACGAATTAACGGCGCTCGCCGCCAAGCTTGATGCGCTTCAGAACCACAGCATGCGTGTACGGGAGTGGAAAGGTGATGTCATCTTCCTGCATGAAGTTGGAGACGGATCGGCAGATAGGTCCTATGGCATTCAGGTTGCGAAATTAGCTGGCCTTCCCAAAACCGTCATAAAGCGGGCGGAGGCCGTTCTGGCTGCGTTAGAAGAAAAGGATCAGGGCTCGGCGGCAACGCGGCTCGCCAACGACCTCCCGCTTTTTTCTACGGTGATTGCGGAAACGGCGGCGCAGGAAAAGACAAAAACGCCATCCAAGCTTGAAGAGCGCGTCAAGACCATCAATGTTGACGACCTTTCACCTCGCGAGGCGCTCAACCTGCTTTATGAACTCAAGAAACTGAGCCGTGACTGACCAACTAATTAATGACAACGCAGTCACAACTCATTAGGTTTCAACTCAGAATAAACCACTAAAAATAACAATAAGGGAGACATAATATGTTTGATCTGACCGGCAAAAATATTGTCATTACCGGCTCCAGCAAGGGCATCGGCAAGGCAATTGCCCATCAAATGGCACTGGCAGGGGCAAAGGTTACGATTTCAAGCCGGAAGGCAGAAGTTTGCGAAGAAGTGGCGAAGGAAATCAATGATAGCCTGCCAGAGGGAAGCAGCGGTCAGGCAATTGTCATCCCCTGCAACATCAATTCTAAGGAGTCACTGCAAAACCTTGTGGATGAAGCTCATAAACAGATGGGCGAAATCCATGTACTGGTTTGCAATGCAGCCCTCAACCCCTTCTTTGGCCCGTCCACAGACATCCCCGATGATGCGTTTGACAAAATTATGGCCGCCAATATCAAGTCAAACCACTGGCTCTGCAATATGGTTCTGCCTGAAATGAAGGCCCGCAAGGATGGCGCCATCATCATTGTCTCCTCAATTGGCGGCATTCGAGGTTCGGCTGTTCTGGGGGCCTACAGCATTTCCAAGGCAGCAGATATGCAGCTCGTCCGCAACCTTGCCGTTGAACATGGCGCAGACAATATTCGCATCAATGCGATCGCTCCAGGTTTGATCCAGACAAATTTTGCGCGGGCACTTTGGGAAGACCCGGAAATTCTGAAACGTGCAACATCACGTGCGCCGCTGCAACGGATCGGGCAGCCAGAAGAGATTGCTGGCGCCGCCATATTGATGGCCTCTGATGCCGGGACGTTCCTGACAGGCCAAACAATCGTGATTGATGGCGGCCAGACGATCACCTGATCCAGCCTTTAATCTATTGCGGCCAGCTGATCATAAATAAGGCTGGCCGCAATAAAAAACATCATCGTGGCGACAATCAACTCGAGGCAGCGGGCACCCGTCCGGTTCTGCATTACTGGCGCAAATAGTCGCGCGCCATATCCAATAGCGAAAAACCAGACGAAAGATGCAACGACCGCTCCGATCACAAAGTAAATCCGCGCATTTATTGCATATCCCGAGGCGATACTACCCAGCAAAATCACCGTATCCAGATAGACATGCGGATTTAAGAATCCAAACGCGAGCGTCAATAGAATTGCTTTTCGGGTTGAGGTAATAAACGGTATTTCATCAATTGCCTGAATGGGCTCCGGCCAGATTGCCCGCCGACAGGAAAGAAAACCGAATAGGATCAGGAAAAGCGCGCCGCCCCAGCTCGCCCATGGCACCAGCGCGGGAAAAGCCGCAATGAAAGAGCCAAGTCCCATCGCCCCTAACAGGATTAACGATGCGTCAATCAAGGATGATAACAGGCAGATGATGAATATCTGGTCGCGCCGTGCACCCTGACGCAGGACAAACAGGTTCTGCGCGCCGATGGCAATGATAAGTGCGGCACCCATTACCGCGCCATCTACTAAGGCCCAAAAATCCATAAGGTCAAGCCTTGAATACGTTGGATTTGCGCCGGTGATACGTCAACGCCGCGGTGATAAATTCCCGAAGCTCCGGAGTTGCAAGGGTACTATCAGACTCAAAAAAATAGCGCGCGTCCCGCTATAATGAAAAGTATCCGGATACCGATCTCTGAATTCATTAATAAGGCTGGTCTGACAATGCACGAATAGACCACACATATTCTTTTCCTTGGACGGCGCAAGCCGGATTGGCGTGCCCGCCTTGCCACTTGCATTATAGCTTGGCTCCCCCATTTCAACGTTTCACTCAATTTCATATCGCCGATTGTTTCGGCAGTCTCGAATATAAGCTGCCTTAGCGCCAAAAGTTTATTTCTTTGTTCTTTGGGATAGGATTTATATGCTGCGGCAACCGACAAATCGTCAATATCGAACTGTTTCATAACAGGGGACCTGTTGGTAAGATTCCGTACTTCAAAATATCAATGATCATATAATTCGGGCTTTTGGTCCCAATATTTGCTAAATAGCGTTTCAATAAAGTTTAAAAGGCAGCCAGTCATATAGCAAGGTCGGCAGGCCAATTGGATTGCAAATGGAAAAAATTCCAAATCAGAAAGAAATTATCGACCGTCGCGCATTAGTCCAGTCGATCGCCGAGACAGCTGATAAGTTCGATACGAGTAGCGTTGAATTCCGACAGGAAATTTTACGCCAGCTTAAGGTGCGCCTCGACCATGGCAGCGACGTTGTAAAACAGCGCTTCCAGCAATCCAATAAAGGCCGGGCAATGATGTATGCCCAGTGCTTCCTGGTCGATCAGCTAATTCGTGCTATTTTCGATGTTGCGGCCCAATATGTCTATCAATTGAGCAACCCGACTCCAGAAGAAAAGCTGTCGCTCGTTGCGGTTGGGGGATATGGCCGGGGGGAGCTGGCACCCTTCTCCGATGTCGATCTGCTCTTTCTCTTTCCCTACAAACAGACCTCCTGGTGTGAGCAGGTAATCGAGTTTGTGCTCTATATGCTTTGGGATCTCGGCCTGAAAGTCGGGCATTCCACCCGTACCGTTGATGAATGCGTCCGCCTCGCTAAAAAAGACACAACAATCCAGACCGCCCTGCTAGAGGCACGCTATGTCTGGGGCGATCAGGAAATGTTCACGGAGATGTATCGCAAATATATGAAGGAGGTTGTTTCCGGACACAGCCGCGAGTTTATCGAAGCAAAGCTGAAGGAAAGAAAAGAGCGTCATGATCGTTTTGGCAATTCCCGCTATGTCGTTGAACCCAACATCAAGGAGGGAAAAGGCGGTCTCCGTGATATGCAAACCCTGTTCTGGATCGCGAAATTTCTGCATGGGACGACGGATATATCAAAGCTTGTGAAACTCGGTGTTTTTACCGAGAAGGAGCGCCGCAGATTTACCAAGGCATCAAATTTCCTTCGTACCGTGCGGTGTCATCTTCACTATCTGACAGGGCGTCCGGAAGAACGGATCACCTTTGACGTTCAAACGGAACTCGCTAAACGGTTGCTCTATAAAGATCATGCCGGGTCCAGCGGCGTGGAACGGTTCATGAAGCATTACTTCCTCGTCGCGAAGGATGTTGGGGACCTGACGCGTATTTTCTGCGCCAATCTTGAGGCAGAGCAACAGAAGAAAAGCCGTCTGCCGATCCCTCGTTTCGGGCTTGCCAGACGGAAGTTAAAAGGCTACGTCGTCGAAAGCGGACGCATTGACGTGGCCCACGAAGATGATTTTAAAAAAGATCCGATACGGATGCTGGAACTGTTCCATCTGGCTCAGGAAAAGGGCCTGGATGTCCATCCAAATGCACTCCGTCTAATCCGACAGGATCTCAAGCTGATCAATCGCAGTGTTCGCAATGATGAGCGGGCAAACCAACTCTTCCTTGAGATGATGACCAGTCGCAAAGATCCGGAAACAACCCTCCGACGCCTGAACGAGGCCGGTGTCTTCGGCCGGTTTATTCCCGATTTCGGCCGTGTCGTTGCCCAAATGCAGCATGATATGTATCATGTCTATACCGTGGATGAGCACACCATTCGGGCAATCGGCATCATTTCGCAGATTGAAGATGGTGCCTTGCAAAGTGAACACCCTCTTTCTCACAATATTATGCCCAAGATCGTGTCACGAAATGTCCTCTACTGCGCCGTATTGATCCATGATATCGCGAAGGGACGCGGCGGAGATCACTCAATCCTCGGGGCCGAGGTAGCAGAAAAACTCTGTCCCCGGCTCGGGCTGTCGCCGTCAGAGACGGAAACGGTGGCATGGCTCGTGCGATATCATCTGGCGTTCAGCGCCTTTGCCTTCAAACGGGATATCTCAGACCCAAAAACTATTGAGGATTTTGTCAAAATCGTTCAAAGCCCTGAGCGGTTACGGCTTCTGCTGGTCCTGACAGTCGCGGATATCCGAGCGGTTGGGCCAAATGTCTGGAACGGCTGGAAAGGTCAGCTTCTGCGTGAACTTTACTACGCCTCGGAAAATGCCTTGACCGGCGGTCATATTTCAGAAGGCCGGGCGGAGCGGGCCAAGCATTACCAGGAAGAATTACGCGAACTTCTAAGGTCATGGCAAAAAGGCGATATTGATGCCCATATCCGGCGTTTCTATCAATCCTACTGGATCGGCACCAGCAGTGAAGACCGCGTCACCCATGCGGAGCTAATGCGAAAAGCGGACAAGGAGAAAGCGCTTTTCACCATCGAGTCAAAAAGCGACCCCTTCCGTTCAATAACGGAAGTTATTGTTTATACTGCCGATCATCCAGGTCTCTTTTCCCGGATCACTGGCGCCATGTCGATAAGCGGCGCGAATATCGTGGATGCGAAAATTCATACTACGACGGACGGTATGGCGCTCGATACATTTTTTATTCAGGATTCTGAAGGCAAGGTTTACGATCAACGGGGACGCATGAAAAAATTGCACCAGGCGATCGAGGACACGCTTCAGGGCTCCCGAAAACCTCACTTGGAAATAGTGGAGCTGCGGGAATCAAGCCTACCGAGCAGAACGGAAGTCTTTACCGTACAGCCCGCAATAATTCTGGATAACAAGGCATCGAACACCCATACCGTGATTGAGGTGCGGGGACGCGATCGACCCGGCTTGCTTGCCAAGCTGACCCGAACATTATTCACGCTTTCCCTGTCCATCTCGTCGGCTCATATTGCGACCTATGGTGAACGAGCGGTTGACGTTTTCTATGTAAAAGACAGTTTCGGCCTGAAAATTACCAACAAAGTCAAGCTTGCAAATATAGAGAAGAAACTGCTTCTTGCTCTTACCGAAGATATGAAACCAAAAAGAAAAGCAACCCGTACAAAAAAAGCAGCGAGTAGCGGAAGCTGATGGGCAGCTCTAGCGCGCCTGTGCTATAGGGGGTTCATGAGTTTGATTAAGTCCGTGGCCACAGTCGGTGGCTTTACCATGATCAGTCGCGTCCTCGGATTTTTACGCGATATTTTGATGGCGTCTGTGTTAGGTGCCGGGCCGGTGGCGGACGCTTTCTTTGTTGCCTTTCGCATTCCGAACATGTTTCGCCGCCTGGTGGCGGAAGGCGCGTTTTCTGCCGCCTTCATCCCTCTGTTTGCGCGCAAACTAGAAGCGGAGGGTAAAGACCCAGCACTCGAATTTGCGGGCCATGCGCTCAGCATTCTTGTCGGTTTTCTTCTTATCTTTTCAGCCCTTTTCATGATCTTCATGCCGGTTATGATGCTGATGCTGGCACCCGGCTTTGCCCCGGACGGATCACGGTTTGAGCTGGCCGTCGAATTTACCCGCGTCACATTTCCCTACCTGATTGCAATGGCCATCGTTGCTCTTCTGGGAGGCATATTAAATGCCTTTTATAAATTTGCGGCGATGGCCGCAGCGCCAATCCTGCTCAATATTATTCTTATTGCCTGCCTGCTGATTGGAATAGGCCGTACAGAAGCCGATGTCGGCATGCTGCTCGCTATCGGCGTTGCGATTGCTGGTGTGGCTCAGGTAATATTTCTTGCCATCGCGTGCAAACGGGCGGAGATCGGTATCAAACTCCGTTGGCCCGCCTTCAATTCCGACATCAAACGCCTCTTCCGCCTGATGCTTCCCGGTGCGCTTGGTGCCGGCGTGATGCAGATCAATATCCTGGTTGGAACGATTATTGCGTCCTTCCTGGCGACGGGATCTATTTCCTATCTGTACTACGCTGATCGGGTGTATCAACTTCCACTGGGCGTGATCGGTATTGCGGTCGGCACCGCACTGTTGCCGATGCTTTCGCGGCAACTTCGGTCAGGCGAAGAAAAAACAGCGATGAACAGCATGAACCGCGCGATGGAACTTTCCATGCTCCTCACCTTGCCAGCGGCAGCCGCGTTAATTGTTATCCCGGAGGAAATTACGTCCGTCCTGTTTCAGCATGGAGAATTTACCTTAGAAGCAAGCCGTGCAACAGCGGCGGCCCTGCTTGCCTTCGCAACCGGGCTTCCCGCCTATGTGCTTGTTAAAATTCTTGCACCGGGATTTTTTGCGCGGGAGGATACCACAACGCCGGTGGTTGTCGGCGTTCTCGCCATGATACTGAATGTAGTTTTGAGCCTCATACTGATCCGCTATCTGGAGCATGTGGGGATCGCACTCGCCACCTCTCTCTCCTCCTGGTTTAATGTAGTGTTACTATTCTTAATTCTGCGACGGCGCGGCCATTATGCCGCGGATTCACGTCTCCTCCGACGGTTCGCGGGTATGATTGTTGCTTCCGCTATCATGGCCGCCGGACTCTATTTCGCCCGTGAATATCTGGCCAATGCTTTTTCCGGTGACATGACAGAGAGAGTTGGCGCCCTCATCTCACTGGTGATTGGCGGCGGCGTATTATATGCCGTCAGCAGCCTTCTCACCGGCACTGCGCGCCTGCAAGAAATAAAATCCATGCTGAAACGCCGCCCGAACGCGTAAATCTGTTGACGATACCGAAGGCGCCTGCAATAAGGCCGAGATCAATTCCCGGGCAGCAGCCCATCCCGGTCCCGATGGCCTGATGATCAGTCCGTCAATTTTGGGGCCCGTGTCCAAAGCGTGAGGAGCTTTTAGTCATGTCTCGTATTTTCTCCGGCGTTCAGCCAAGCGGAAATCTTCATCTCGGTAACTATCTCGGCGCGATCCGCAATTTTGTGGGATTGCAGGAAGATTATGAATGTATTTACTGCGCTGTTGATATGCACGCCATCACGGTCTGGCAGGATCCGGCAGACTTACGCAGTAATACGCGGGAAGTGGCGGCGGCATACATTGCTGCCGGAGTGGATCCAAAGCGATCGATTATTTTCGCGCAAAGCACTGTCGCGGCCCACGCAGAACTTGCCTGGATATTCAATTGCGTTGCGCGCCTCGGCTGGTTAAATCGCATGACCCAGTTCAAGGAGAAGGCTGGTAAAAATCGCGAAAATGCGTCCGTCGGCCTTTATGCCTATCCCTCCCTGATGGCGGCAGATATCCTCGCCTACAAGGCAACTCATGTTCCGGTTGGCGAAGATCAGAAGCAGCATCTTGAACTGACCCGTGATATTGCGCAGAAGTTCAACAATGATTACGGGACCGAAACCTTTCCGCTCGTAGAACCTTTGATCTTTGGCGCGGCAACGCGGGTCATGTCCCTGCGGGACGGATCCAAGAAAATGTCAAAGTCTGATCCGAGTGATTATTCGCGCATCACCTTTACGGATGATCGCGACAGTATCGCAAAAAACTCCGCAAGGCGCGAACGGATGCCGATCCGCTACCTGAAATGGAAGAGGGTCTGAAAGGTCGGCCGGAGGCCGCCAATCTCGTTGGCATCTATGCGGCGCTTGCCGATCTTAGCAAGCAGGCGGTTCTCGATAAGTTCGCCGGAGCAGCGTTTTCTACCTTCAAGCCAGCGCTTACCGAACTGGCCGTTGAGAAATTCGGCCCCATCGGAGAAGAAATGAAAAGACTCATGGCGGATCCTGCGCATGTGGATACTATCCTTAAAGAAGGAGCGGAACGCGCTGCCGCCCTCGCCGCGCCGGTCATGGCAGAGGTCAAAGAAGTAGTCGGATTTATTCGCCCTTAAGGAAGGCAACTTGTAAGTCTGACCGAAACAACATACATCTTTGAATGAAGCCAGATGAACGGATCACTCGGTTACGGGACAAGATAGATGAGCGAAATCGGCAGTAGCGGTAAGGAGACGAAACGGATCGGTCGGCGGGCCGCGGCGGTTCGGGAAAGCGCGAAGCGGAGCTGGAAAGTGTTCGCGTTGCTTATTCTGCTTTTCTTGGTTCTTTATTATCCCGTCGGCATGATCATGATCAATAACATTGAGGACGACACCGATTTTGTGCCGACCGGTACCAATGTTGTTGCCGGGGGCAGCCATGCGGTGGATATGATGGCCGGTCTTATTGACAGGGAAATCAATGTCAATCGTTGGACAGCGAACGATCCTTTCTTCATGCCCTCTGCCGCCCTCGACAATATGCCGAATTACCAGCAGGGAATAATTTCCGCGCTTGCCCGGTTCGGGTTTGAATTGACTGATCAGATTGGCCGGACACGCGGCTCCAGCCAGACGGACCCCGACTTACAGGAAGCGGCAGGTTTGCTGCAATATTCAGGCACAAAATGGGCTTGGGATCCGTCCGTCTCTCTGCTGCCTACTGCGGCTTCTGAGGAGCAGTATGAAAAGGCCCGGACCTCTTTGATCAGCTATAACAAGCGGCTCGCTGAAGGCAAAGCCGTATTCGAGAAACGCGCCGATAATCTGTTGGCAACGCTTGACCGGATTGCCCTTGATATCGGATCGTCGACCGCCACAATCGACAAGCATATCGATGAAAATTCAGGCGATCTCATTGATTTTCAGGCGGATAATATTTTCTATGGCGTTAAAGGGCAGGCGTATGGCTACTACTTACTGCTAAAGGCGCTGTCGCAAGACTATGAGAGCCTGATCAAGGAGCGTGGACTTACCAACGCCTGGGCGCAAATGCTTGCAAGTCTTAAATCGGTAATTGACCTTGATCCATTTATTGTCGTCAATGCTACGCCGGATTCCCAGTTTCTACCTAATCATCTGACGGCTCAAGGCTTCTATGTCTTGCGCGCCCGGACACAGCTGCAAGAGATCAGCAACATTCTCTTGAAATAACTGTGCCGATAGTGGCAGGATAATTTTCCCGAAAACAACTGACGGAGTCTTTATGTCAGAGGAGACCCAGAGCGGCGTGCGCAACAAGTTTCTTGTCGTCGTCGACGAAACGCCGGAATGCAAATCGGCTATCCGCTTCGCCAGCCGTCGGGCATGGCACGTTGGCGGCGGCGTGATTCTGCTCTATGTCATTGAACCGCCTGAGTTCCAACACTGGATGGGGGTGGAGCAAGCAATGCGAGAAGAAGCCCGTGAGGGCGCCGAAGAGCTCTTGCAAAACCTCGCGGAGGAAATTCAGAAGGAAACGACCATCGTGCCGGAATTCGTCATCCGCGACGGACATAAAAAGGAAGAAGTCTTGGCACTGATTGAGGAAGACTCCGATATCCGCGTCCTTGTGCTTGCGGCGTCCCCAGATACTGTCGGGCCCGGCCCCTTGATCAAAAGCCTTGTTGGCGAAATGTCCGGTACATTTGCAATCCCGATTACCGTTGTACCAGGCAATCTGACAACTCGGCAGCTGGATGCGGTGACATGATCTCGGTATTCCTGTTTTCGCTTATACCAACTTCTTGATTCGCTATTTAGCCCATTTTAATTTGGCCCAAATTCGCGCTAAATAGATGGAAATTTTATAACCAGTTGAATCAATTACTAAAATTACACAAGATAAATCTTCTCTTGATATCGTAGATAGAGACTCACATATTCCATTTTCGGCTCAAAGTGCATTAAAATGCATTTTGAGCCTATATATTGTGTAAAAGAACGGCAGCACATCTACATATTGTATTCTCGGCAGTTGGCTCATTTCGATGGCTAGGACACTACGCAAATTTAATTATGCAGCTTTTTAGATCTGGTATTAAATCAAACAAGATCGTGACATTGGCAGGCGTAGTTCTGGCGACGGCGTATCTGGTGCCTGAGCTTATTGACAGTGCACATAATGTCAGCTTTTCTTCCTACGGCGAGAGCAGGGCATTGTTCGCAAAACGCACCCCCGCGAGCTCTCAAACGCGGGAGCAATCCGATCAATTCGACATGGCTTCTCTTGATACGGCTCTGAGTCAGGTAGACTACCAGTTGCAGGATATTCGCAACGGACAGCCTGTTCCGCGCTTTTACGTCGAGCAGGTTCCGGTTGATATTGCTGACGTTACAGATGTAGACCAGCGCAAAAAGGCGTTTATCAAGATCGTTTTACCCCTCATCCTGAGCACCAATGAGAAAATCTTGGATCGGCGGGAGCGCCTTTCAACCCTCCTTCAAGATAATACAGGGGTTGATAACCTCCGCGCCACCGACAGGAAATGGCTTGATGAAATGGCCATTCGTTACCGGGAAGAAACGACTGATCTTGAACAGCTTTTGCTAAAAGTCGATGAAGTCCCTGTACCACTGGCGCTTGCTCAGGCTGTGGAAGAATCCGGTTGGGGAACGTCGCGTTTCGCTCGCGAAGGAAACGCCCTTTTCGGACAGCGAGTCTGGTCTGCAGGTAAGGGAATTGTCCCGGACGATAGGGCCGATGATGAAACCCATGAAGTTAAGGCATTCAACTCTATCGCCGACTCGATTGCCGCCTATGTTCATAATCTGAATTCCCATGCGGCCTATGCCGAGTTCCGGGAAATTCGTGCCCGCCGTCATACAGGCCCGAAACTCACCTATGATACTGCCCCTCTCGTTGATACGCTGCATGTATATTCCGAGAAAGGGCAGGAATATGTGGATAATCTGCGATCATTGATTAAAGTAAACCAGTTCGACGATTTCGAAGATGCTAACCTTGCTCCCGAGCGATTGGCCGCGAACCGCCCGTAAATTCACCCTGACCTGTTCAATTTCTATTCCTGCGACTTTCCATCTCGCAAATTACGGTGCTATGTGGAAAGATAACAGCATAACAAATCTGAACAAGGACGCCGCTTCATCCAGAGCGCCATAAGAATAATAAAGGGGAGATCATGGGTAGATTAGCAAACAAGGTCGCGCTGATAACAGGGGCTGCAACCGGTATCGGACTTGCAACCACCCGAAGGTTTGTCGAGGAAGGGGCTTATGTCCTGATGACCGACAAAAACACAGAGGTAGGGGAAGCCGCTGTGAAGGAGTTTGGCGAAAATGCCCGTTTCATTGCTCAGGACGTCACAAAAGAAGAAGACTGGCAGCAGGTAATGGCGACGATCACCTCTGATACCAAGGGGCTCGATATTCTCGTAAACAATGCTGGTATTCTCTCCATCGGGGACCATCAAACAATTGAAGATACGGATCTGGCCCATTGGCAGGCTATCCAGAAGGTGAATGTCGAAGGTGTCTTCCTGGGTTGTCAGTCCGCGATCAAAGCCATGAAAGACCGAGGCGGCGCCATCGTCAATATTTCCTCTGTTGCGGCGATAATCGGCACACCTACACTCGCGGCCTATGGCGCCTCAAAAGCAGCTGTTCGGCAGCTCACCAAAACGGTCGCCATTCATTGCGCCAATAAGGAATATGGCATTCGCTGCAATTCCGTGCATCCCGACCCGGTCCGCACTAATATGGGCGATGAGCTGATGGAGATGTATGGCGGGAATATCGAAAAAGGCTGGGACGCTATTCCCGGGCGTGTTCCCCTAAAAGCTGCCGCAGAGCCCGTCGACATTGCAAATTGCATTCTGTTCCTTGCCTCCGACGAGGCACGCCACGTCACAGGGTCCGAACTTGTGGTCGATGGCGGAATGACAGCGATATAAATAAAAACCAATAGCGGGAGAAACCGATCTATGCGTATTGAGCATGACGTCTTGCAGGACTTCGTTGAGAAAATATTCAAGGCGGCAGGAAGTGAACCGATTGAGGCCGCGATCGTTGCCGATCACCTCGTCCTTGCCAACCTTTCCGGTCATGATAGCCATGGTGTCGGGATGATCCCCCGCTATATCGACAACATCAAGGCTGGCGCCCTCCATCCCAATGAGCATGTGGAGCAGATCAAGAAGGATGGTTCAATTCTGGTTTTTGACGGCAGAGCCGGATTTGGGCAGGTCATCGCCCGCGAAGCAATGGCGCAGGCCATCTCCGTCGCGAAGGAAACTGGCCTCGCGCTCTCTGCCCTGCGAAATGCCCACCATATCGGCCGTGTTGGAACCTATGGGGAACAATGCGCTGATGCGGGCCTTGTCTCAATTCATTTTGTCAATGTCACGGGGCATAGAGGCCTCGTCGCGCCACATCGTGGTGCGGATGCCCGCTACGGTACGAGATCCGATCTGTGTTTCCCTCCCCGATACCGCGGAAGAGCCGCGCATCATCCTTGATTTCGCAACGAGCAAGGTCGCACTAGGGAAAATTCGGGTCGCCCATAACAGTGGCAAAAAGTTGGAGGAAGGACTGCTTATCGATAAAGACGGTAACGCGACAACAGATCCGGGCGTTATGTTCTCTGACGAGGTTGGCTCTCTTCTCCCATTGGCAGAGCATAAGGGATATGGTCTGGCATTGATGTGTGAGTTATTGACCGGCGCGATCGGCGGCGGTGGCACGATCCAGCCGAAGAATGTCCGCGACACCCGCATTATTAATAATATGCTCTCCATCATCATAGATCCAACTCGTCTGACGGATACGGACTATATCGCGAGCGAGATGAAGGCGATGTGCGATTACGTGCGCGATTCTCCGCCGCGTGCAGGTTATGACAACGTGATCGTTCCGGGCGATCCGGAACGAGAGCAGCGGGAGCAACGCCGTGCCGAGGGCATCGACATTGACGAGGAAACCTGGCGTCAGATCACCGAAGCCGCCGCTAGCCATAACGTGACACTTTAACCGGATCCAACTGCCTGCAGAGGAATTACGTCGGACGGATGTCGCTATTTCTTGATATTTTTCAGGAGTTCGTCTGCAGCGCTTGAAACCAGCCCTGTATCCCCGGTGCAAAGAAGAAAATCAAACCCTTGCGAGAAAAGGTCGCTGGTTTGTGTCGCCCCCTTCGATATGCAACCGAGATAGGCTGGGCTCGCCTTAATGCGATCCCGCGCCTCCTCAAATAGAGCCTTGACTTCAGGGTCATCAAATTCGCCGAGCTTGTTGATGCTGCCGGATAGATCGTTGGGCCCAATAAACAGCATATCAACACCGTCGACAGCTGCGATTTCCTCAATATTTCCAACGGCTTCCTTGGTTTCAATCTGGCATATGATCATCAAGTCATTGTCGAGATTGTCTCGATATGATCGCGCCGTCCGGCCATATCCTCCCGCCCGTGCCGCGCCAAACCCTGCACTTCGTATACCCGTCGGGGGGTAGCGGCAGGCTGCAACGGCGGCCTTTGCTTCCTCTGCGGTGTTAACGGATGGCACCATAATTCCGTCCATTCCGCTATCCAGCGCACGTTTAATCAGAACAGTATCGTTCCAGGGAACCCGCATCAGAACAGTCACGTCACTGACGGATCGCACTGCCCGGTGCTGATCAATCGCAGTCTCTAAACTGCCTGAACCATGCTCATGATCAATCATAAGCGCATCGAAACCTGCCCCTGCTACAATCTCCGCCATGTCCGAGGAATTTGAGAATATCCAGCAGGCCGCGGCCTTTTCCCCCGCCTTCAGGTGCTCTTTTAGTTTGTTCGGGCGATACATCGGCATTCCCCTTTCTGATTGCTATTATTTCGGGATGTAGAATAGTGAGCCAAACCAGCGCCAGCGCCGGTCCGGACCAAGAAGAGTACAGTTTATGCGGCCGCGTCCCGGTTTGAAGGCCGAGGCGAGCCGTATCTCAATCCGTGCGTCGCCGATTTTCTCAATTGGCACTGCACCTCCGGTCTGATTAGATGAAAAACAGGAAAGACCATTGAGGTTGCCGTAATCTTCGGCAATGGTAAATCCAAAATTGGGCGGATTACGTTTCAGGACGTTATCAGACGGTGTCACGTCCGTGACCCGAAGCGGCAACGCATTCGCCGCCAAACGAAAGCGTCCAATGCCGCCATAATTCTCACTCATTGCAAAGCGCGGAAGTTCAAGACGGTCGTGACCGGAATAAGAAACACCCGATTGCTGACCGAACGCGGCCTTGAAGCCAAGTTTGCGAATAATTGTTTTTACGTCGTTGCCATATTCACCATAGGGATAGGCAAATATTGCGGGAACAAAGCCCAGTTCCGCTTCATACCGTTCACTTGCGAGGTTAATGTCAGCTTCAATTTCATCCTGACTCAGAAGCGGCAAATGAGTATGCGAATAGGTGTGATGACCGATATGGACGCCCGCATCGCGGAGTTCCCGGACCTGATCCCAGTTCATATAACCTGGAAGATTCTTGTCCACACCTTCGACAGCAACAAATATCGTAAACGGAAGTTTTGCTTCCCGCAGTATTGGCCAGGCAACATTATAGACCGAGGCATAGGCATCATCGATGGTCAGCGCAACGGTGCGATCGGGAAGGTCCTCACCTTTTTCAAGGCGGTCGACAATCTCGTTAAGCGGTAAAACGGTATACTCTCCATTTTGCAGTTCCAGAATATGTTCCTTGAACTGTTCAACGCGGATGTTGGTCGACGTATATTGATCTTCCCCGAAACGGTGATACATGATCACACTGGCCCAGTCAGCGGCTTGTGCAAGACTGCTCATGCCCAGAAAGGCGATGGCCATTAAGATGGCCCTTAAGGTGCGTGTTGTTGCTTTTTCTGTCTGTCTCATAACTCTCTCTAGCCCGCCTCTGAATGGCTGGCGCTGTCCATCATCCGGGTGCCGGCTGCCTTGTCTGAGAGGGTAGGGTATCGGCGGGGTCTAAACAATTGGTAATGCCACCATTCATTTCGATAAAAATCCCAGCCCGCAGCCGACATAATACCCAGCAATATGGCCCGGTTCCGCTGCGCCTCTGCTGAAATGTCGCGTGCGCCATGATAGGAGGTGGGCGTCATCGCATCAAACCCCGTTCCCATCTCAAGTTCCTGCCCGGCGCCGTCAATCAGGGTGAGATCAATTGCCGCCCCTCTCGAATGCGGAGAACCACTGCTCGGGGCGGAAAGAAAATTCGGGTTCGGTGTATGGTCCCAGAGCGCTTGTACCGCCTCTGTCGGGCGAAAACCGTCAAAGAGCTTAAAACGCAAGCCGATATCCGCCGCCAGATCCACCGCGCGGCGCAAATTCTCTCCCGCCTCTAAGTTCAGGAAACAGGCTCCTCTGCTATATATCGCCCTGCCGGTGAAATTATTCGTTGAAGCATAGCGCAGATCCAGATCAACATTGAAGTCTTCGGCGGTTATTTCAACTAAACTCTCATTTAAGGGCATCTTGAACCTGCTGGCTTGAAATCACGCGGCATTGAGCGTAACACTCTCGCCTCACGGTGACCCTACATGGCTAGATTACGGAAGGCAATATAATGAAGATACTGGCATTTGATACAGCCCTGAATGCCTGTTCTGTTGCCGTAGCCGACGGAAACAATATCCTTGCCCATGATCATGAGAACCGCCGGCGCGGACATGCGGAAGCCCTGCTACCGATGATAGAGGCCCAAATGAAGTCAGCAGCAATGATATATAAAGACCTTGATCTGATTGCTGTCACTGTCGGTCCCGGTACTTTTACAGGGCTGCGGATCGGCCTCGCCGCCGCGCGCGGAATAGCTGTTGCCGCGAAAAAGCCGGTTATCGGTATTACCACACTTGAAGCACTTGCCGCCGCTGTACCCGTTTTAGCAACAAAGGGCCGCGCGATAATCGCCACCGCCGATGCCCGACGCGGAGAAGTTTATATTCAGGCATTCAATCGTCTGCAAAAGGATGAGGAAATTTCTCCGATAGATGCGCCCGCCGCAATCAAGACAGAACAGGCGTTGGCATCTCTTGATATAGAGACCGCTGTGCTTGTTGGTTCGGGCGCGCGCCTTCTGGAAAACATGCCGGGATTTGATGCTGAAGCATACAAAATCCTGAACTTACCCGACGACCCGGACGCTGTTGATCTTGTCCGTCTTGCCGCCGTGCGCGGATTACCGGCCCCATATGCGCCGCCTCCTGCCCCGCTCTATCTTCGGGCACCGGACGCAAAGTTACCGGGCGGCAAAGACCCGGTAGCGAACTGATCGAGACGGGCCATGCAAAAAGACAGAATATCCAACAACTTCTTCACCGACGCATCTGCCGTACCCCTCGTAACGGCAATGCATGCCCGTTGCTTCATGGCAAGCTGGAGTGAAGTCGAGTTTACCTCCGCGCTTAGCATTCCGGGCACTCTACTGCAGATATTAAGTAGCGACCAAGAACCTGTGGGCCTTTCACTTTACCGGATTGTCTCGGATGAAGCGGAGATACTGACTCTTGGTACCTTACCGGAATTTCGCGGGAAGGGATTTGCCGCACAACTTCTTGCCGCAGGTATTGAGAAATTAAAAGACACGGGTGTTAGGTTTGTGTTTCTCGAAGTAGGTTCACAAAATTTCACAGCCATACGTCTTTATACTACGGGAAGATTTGAAGAAATCGGCCGTCGAAAAAATTATTACAACCGAAACGGGAATCCGGAAGATGCCATTATAATGAAAAGAATTATTTAACCCACTAATCGCAACAAACAGAAAATCGGAATAAATGTTAGCTTAAAATATTTTTTTCTTTATTCTATTTAATATTTCGTTCTTTCACTTATATTGATTATACACTTTAAGTCATCCGATATTGAGGGAGGGATACTATTAATGTCCGAAAAAATAGAAAAGCTGGAGCTTCTTGCTCTGACGACGGATATCGTTACCTCGCATTTGTCTCGCAATCCTGTCAGTACTGGAGAAATTTCTTCACTGATTAGTGATGTATATAAGACTCTTTCAACCATTGGTGAAGCAGCTGAAGAAGAAGACAAACCAGAGCCGGTTGTCGCCATCCGTAAATCCGTTAATCCGGATTACATCATTTGCCTGGAAGACGGTAAAAAGCTGAAAATGCTCAAACGGCACCTCAAAACGTCTTACGACATGACCCCGGATGAATATCGGGAGCGTTGGGGCCTACCGTCCGACTACCCAATGGTTGCCCCCAATTATGCCGAGCAGCGCCGTAATCTTGCGAAAAAAATTGGTCTTGGAACCCGCCGCAAGAAAGCAAAGAGCAAGTAATATCCACTTTCGCTGGCCCTAAAAAATAAATTGTATAAAATCAGGACTGCTGACAGCAAGTCAGTGGTCGTTGAATGTTAACAGAGGTTCATATGCCAACTCGTTTGGAACAAGTCTGCCTTGAAAAAGGCCTGCGCATGACGGAACAACGCCGCGTAATTGCGCGTGTTCTTTCGGAATCACAAGACCATCCTGATGTTGAGTTGGTTTATAAACGGGCCTCGGAGCTTGATGACACCATCAGCATATCCACTGTTTATCGCACGGTTCGTATGTTTGAGGAAAACGGGATTCTTGAGCGTCACGACTTCGGCGACGGTCGGGCTCGCTATGAGGAAGTCTCCGAAGATCATCATGATCATCTGATCAATGTACAAACAGGACAGGTGATTGAATTTACGAGTGAACAGATTGAAGAACTGCAGAAGAAAATTGCAAAGGAGCTTGGTTTCGAGTTGATAGATCATCGGCTCGAGCTTTACGGAAAGCCTCTGTTAAAATCGAAGATGACAAAGGTCTCGCCCGAAGAATCAGTCGTCAACATCAAGCAGACAATCCATAGCAAGAAATTCAATTAATGGTACCATGCATCCACGCATATGAGTAACATCCGCCCAATTCTTACTGTGCTGGCCGTTCTTCTATGGGCGGCGGTTCTGGTCCCCGCCCAGATAATGGTTCTGCTGTTCTTCAAACAATACCGATACCGTATTCCGCAAATTTTCCATGCGGGGATTTGCTGGCTGCTGCGAGTGAAGGTTGTAGTCTCAGGCAAGATTGAGCATGGAGACCCGACATTGTTCGTGCTCAACCACATCTCATGGCTCGATATTCCGGTGGTCGGGAAGGTTCTCCCGGGCAGCTTTGTCGCCAAGAAAGAGGTGGAAAAATATCCGCTTGTCGGGGCGATCTCCAAATTACAGCAGACAATCTTTATCGAACGTACTCGCCCTGCGATCAAGGGCCATAAGGGTGAAATGCAGGAACATCTTGAAAATGGTGACAACCTGTTCCTGTTCCCGGAAGGCACATCGTCAAACGGGATCATTATCCAGAATTTCAAAAGTGCGTATTTCGGCCTAGCGGAACGGGAGATTAACGGCGGCCATCTTCTCGTGCAGCCTGTCACCGTTGCCTACAGCCGGTTAAATGACATTCCGCTGACACGGGGCACGATGAGGATTGTTGCCTGGGTCGGGGATGAAGAACTGCTCAGCCATGTATGGGAGTTTCTTAAGCGGGGCACTATTACGGCGGAGCTGCGGTTTCATCCGCCGGTGACAATTGATGACTATGATTCTCGGAAAACAATGGCAAGTGATTGTCAATTGACCATCGCGAAAAGCCTTAGCCGTGCATTAACCGGAAGAGAAGAGCCTTAATGTTCCGTAATTTCAGGAAAAATGCGCATTTGGCGATTTTTCCCGTGAATTACAGGCCCCGCTTCTCTATTTGTCATATAATTGCTAATTTACCCATGATAAAGAACGGTTTTACAGATTGATGGATAAGACCTTCTGTACCGGTGAGGTTGACTAGGACGCGTGAATAAAAAACTTTATATCTCGACATATGGCTGCCAGATGAATGTCTATGATTCAGCCCGCATGGCAGACTTGATGGGCCCCCTTGGCTACTCCCTGACAGACAAACCCGCAGATGCGGATATGGCAATTCTCAATACCTGTCACATTCGCGAAAAGGCATCGGAGAAGACATTTTCCGAGCTGGGGCGCCTGCGCAATATGCGCGCCGATAAAAAATCCCGCGAGGAAGGCGACATGATTATCGCCGTTGCCGGATGCGTCGCGCAGGCCGAAGGAGCGGAGATCATGAAACGGGCGCCCTATGTGGATATGGTGTTCGGGCCACAGTCCTATCATCAGCTTCCGGAAATGGTGGCTCAGGCAACCCGTGGCGTCGGCCATATATTGGAGACGGAGTTTCCCGTTGAACCCAAATTTGATTACCTACCCGATGAGGCAATCGACAAGAACCTGAGCGCTTTTCTCACCGTTCAGGAAGGCTGCGATAAATTCTGCGCCTTTTGTGTCGTTCCCTATACACGTGGTGCCGAATTTTCTCGCCCGGTCGCCGCCATTCTTGACGAAGCAAAGCGCATGGTCGCCGGAGGAACTAGGGAAATTACCCTGCTCGGACAGAATGTAAACGCTTATCACGGTGACGGAGCAGATGGAAAACCGGCCAGTCTCGCGCGTCTGATTTATGAACTGGCGGAAATTGATGGGCTTGACCGATTGCGCTATACGACGTCGCACCCACTGGAGATGACCGAGGATCTCTGTCAGGCCCACCGGGATGTAGATATCCTGATGCCGTATCTTCACCTGCCTGTTCAGGCAGGATCTGATCGAATTCTCGCGGCTATGAACCGGCGCCATACGGCGGATGAATACCGGCGTATTATTGACAAGCTCCGACACTATAAGCCGGACCTCGCTCTGTCAGGCGACTTCATCGTCGGTTTTCCGGGTGAGACGGATCAAGAATTTGAAGATACCCTCCAGCTAGTGCGTGACGTCAAATACGCGCAGGCCTATAGTTTCAAATACAGCCCGCGCCCCGGAACTCCCGCAGCCGCACTGGATGGCGACATGATTGATGAGGCGGTAAAATCCGAACGACTTGCGCAGCTACAAACTCTTTTGAATGAACAACAGCTTGCCTATAACCAGACTTTTGTCGGCAAGGAAATTGATGTCCTGCTGGAGCGGGAAGGAAAACGTGAAGGGCAGCTAGTTGGCCGCAGCCCCTATATGCAGTCCGTCTTCATTCCCTCGCCCCCTCATCGAATAGGGCGCATTGCAACTGTCATTGTACAAGAGGGAAATGCAAACTCTCTACGTGGCGAATTGAAACCCGGTAGTGTCGCAGACGCGGCATAGGAACAAACGTGGCAAAAAATCAATCCAGCTCCAAAACCTCGAAATCCAATCCGGATAAGAACACCGCGACTATTCTTGAATTTGACGACAATCACCTACTCGCCCAACTCGTCGGAGAGCATGACCGCTATCTCGCACGGATCGAACAAGGGCTTGATGTTTCTGTTGTTTCTCGTGGCAATAAGATGGCCGTTTCTGGTAGCAACACGGCAAAGGCCGCAGCTAAAACCGTTCTGCAGGATCTTTATGAGCGCCTGAAAAAAGGGATGGATGTCACCGAAGGCGAGGTCGACGGCGCTATTCGCATGGCAAGCGATGCGCCAGCAGAAGACGGGAGCCGCGGATCTGTTTCCGGAGAGAATGGTTTGATCGTTACCAAACGTCGGCGGATCACGCCCCGCTCGACCAATCAGGGCGTTTATGTAAATTCCTTGCGCACCCATGAACTGGTTTTCGGCCTCGGGCCCGCCGGTACGGGTAAAACCTATCTTGCCGTTGCAAATGCTGTTGCCATGCTGATTGAGAATAAGGTCGATCGGCTTATTCTGGCCCGGCCGGCAGTGGAAGCTGGCGAAAAGCTCGGTTTCCTCCCCGGCGATATGCGCGACAAGATCGACCCCTATCTACGACCACTTTACGACGCGCTCTATGACATGCTGCCCGCGGAGGAAGTTGTCAAACGCCTTGAAAATGGGGAAATCGAGGTAGCCGCGCTCGCCTTTATGCGCGGTCGGACACTTTCCAATGCGGCAATTATCCTTGATGAAGCACAGAATACAACGCCGGTGCAGATGAAAATGCTACTCACCCGCATGGGCGAAAATTCCCGCATGGCAGTCACCGGAGACTTGAGCCAAGTTGACCTACCACTCGGGATGCGTTCTGGATTGCATGAAGCGGTTGATATTTTAAAGGGCGTTAAAGGGGTCGATTTCATTAATTTTGGTGAATCTGACGTTGTCCGACATCCGCTAGTCACCCGTATCGTTCGCGCCTATGGGGAACATGACCGGGAAAAGCAACTGGCATTGAAGGCCCGAAAATCATGATGCTCTGATGGATAATCTTCCCTTTACCATCGATCTTGCCATATCCATTAACGACTCCGCTTGGCAAGAAAATGTTGCGGATATCAACAGCCTGACGACAGAAGCCGTCCGAGCGACTCTTGGCGTTGTCAGCAAGGAGTTTAAACTCACACCCCTTACCGATGCCCCAAAGCCAGCGGTAGAGATCAGCCTTGTTTTCACAGATGACGCAGAAGTTCATACCTTGAATCGGAATCACCGTGATAAGAATAAACCAACAAATGTTCTTTCCTTTCCGGATGCCCCGCTTGACCAGTCAGAACTTGCAAGTGCCGCGCAGATGAAAGAGCCGCTATTGCTCGGTGATATTGTCATGGCGCGGGAAACATTGATCCGCGAAGCAACCGAGCAGAACAAAAGCGTCCGCGATCATTTGACACATTTGCTGGTACATGGCGTTTTACATCTTGCCGGTTTTGATCATATGGAAGAAAATGAAGCCGAGAAGATGGAAAATCTTGAAATCATGATCTTGCAAACTTTAAATATTGCCAACCCCTACGAGCTTTCAGATTAACCGCGACAGGAGACCCCTGACCGAAAATGACCGAAAATGTGTCGAGCGAGAGCCTTCCCGAAACGCCGGAAGATCCGACAATACCAAAATCCTCGAATGGTGTCCTACATATGCTAAAGCGGGTTCTCGGAATCGGGCAGCAATCGGATCGAAGCGTCCGCTCAACGCTTGAGGAATTGATCGAAGAGCATAACGATCCGGAACAATCCATTAACGCCACCGAGAAATTGATGCTGACCAATATCCTGAGTTTCAGTGAACTCAGCATAAGTGATGTGTTGGTCCCACGCGCCGACATAGAGGCGATCGATGCTAATTCGACACTGCATGAGGTGGTAGAGCGGTTCAAGGAAACAAGCCATTCGCGCATGCCCGTTTACAGCGAGACACTGGATAATGTGACCGGCATGTTCCACATCAAGGACCTGATCAACTTCTGGAGCAAGAAAGACGGGGGTGATTGGTTGAACTTCCGACGCGAAATTCTATTCGTGCCGCCATCAATGACTGTTCCTGACCTCCTGCTTAAAATGCGCGCGACACATATTCACATGGCGGCCGTCGTCGATGAATATGGTGGTATTGACGGGCTGGTTACGATCGAGGATCTGGTCGAGGAAATTGTCGGTGACATCGAGGACGAGCATGACGAGCAGGAAGGTCCACTGATCGTCGTCGGCGCGAATGGCATGCTTGAAGCCGATGCGCGGGCATCCATTGAGGAACTTGAAGCGCTCGTGGAAATGGACCTACTTCCCGAAGAGGAAGACGATGAAGTAGATACGGTTGGCGGCCTGGTCTTTCAGCTTGCCGGTCAGATTCCAGCGCGCGGGGAAATCATCTCCCATTCCGGCGGCTTGGATTTTGAAATCATCGATGCGGACCCCAGAAAAGTCAAAAAGGTTAGAATTCGGCGACGCGCACCGGATTCGGAACTTGCTGAATGACGGCCCTGAATACTTGGGTTTCAAACTTGTCCCAGATTAAGAAGTATCTTCTTGCCTTTATACTGGGTGCCCTTATTGCCGCGGCGTTGCCGCCACTTAATCTTGTCTTCTTGCTCCCGGTCAGCTTTACCGGCCTTCTCTGGATACTCAGTACTGCAACTACGCGGCGGCAGGCTTTCCTTGCGGGGTGGTGGTTTGGTTGGGGGCAGTTCATTGCCGGGCTATATTGGATCGGCGTCGCCTTCACAGTGGACGCAAAGACACATGCATTGTTGATGCCTTTGCCCGTTCTGGTGCTTCCCGCAATTCTTGCCATTTTCTCTGGCTGCGCCACGCTTGTAACCCATATGTCCGGGGCAAGATCGCTTGCGAGGGTTTTTATTCTCAGCGCAGCCTGGATCGCGTTTGAGTATGTCCGCGGGGTAATTTTCACCGGCTTCGCCTGGAACACGATTGGCTATAGCTGGAGCGGTATTCTCCCGGTTCTGCAAACAACTGCATTTATGGGGGTGTACGGCCTGACCCTGCTGACGGTTTTTCTGAGCTCCCTGCCCGCGCTTTTTGGAGAAGCCGAAACATCGCGAAGGACGGCTTCTCTTTCACTCGCTATCACCGCCGGGCTTTTTGCAATTTTCTACGGTATCGGTATAGCCCGCATCCCGGCCACAGCCGTGAAAACTTTCGAGAATGCAACTTTGCGCATCGTCCAGCCAAATATTCCACAAAAGGATAAATGGAAGCATAATCTTCTTCTGGAGCATTTGCGCAAGATTGTAGCGCTCAGCCTGACCGATGATGGAACCAGTCTACCCCGTTACTTTATCTGGCCAGAAACGGCGGTGCCGTATTATCTAACGACGACGAAGCCGTTACAAAAAGAACTGGCGCAAATTATCCCGCCGGGCGGCGCCATTGCAACCGGTGCCCCACGTCGTGACCCCGTTGTTCGACAATACTGGAACAGCCTGCAGGTTCTCGGCGAGACTGGCGAGATACTGGATATTTATGACAAGCAGCATCTGGTACCTTATGGTGAATACATGCCGCTCCGCTCACTTATGGCGGCGACTGGCCTTTCTGAAATCATTCCCGCACTCGATCAGATGTCTGATTTTGCCACGCCGGATAGTTCCGCAAAAAAAGTGATCAATATTCCCGGCCTACCGCCTGCGCGGGCTCTGATATGTTACGAAATTGTCTTCCCGTGGGAGGTAGATCCCGACACCCCCTTTTCCTGGATCCTCAATATTACTAATGATGGATGGTTTGGCACGACATCGGGCCCTTACCAGCATTTTGCCATGACCCGGACCCGCGCGGTTGAGCAGGGTGTCGCAGTAGTGCGAGCCGCAAATACGGGCATTTCGGCAATCATTGATCCGTATGGCCGTGTACCAGAAGAACTCGCCCTCAATGAAACAGGTTTTATTGACGGAGATTTGCCTCTACCGATACCGGAACGGACATTGTATGCGCACTACGGTGAGGCAATCCCGGTTGCACTGGTGATCGCCTTTACTGGAATTGGGATCGGTCTTCGCCGCCGACCTTCGAAAAACGCACGCTTGTCTTCTTGACTAGAAATTTCTTTGGCGATACTGATTAAAAACAACTTGAAGGTTTAGAAGTGCGAACTGTTAGCACGTATGGTTATTTTCAAACCGCCAGATAGTATGAGGGATATAGATGTCAAATCATCCGGTGGATGCGCATGTAGGTAGCCGACTCCGAATGCGTCGGACATTACTTGGTCTTAGCCAACAAAAGCTGGGAGAAAAGCTGGGCTTGACGTTCCAACAAATACAAAAATACGAACGCGGCGCCAATCGTATCGGCGCAAGCCGTCTGTTTGAGCTCAGTCGTATTCTTGATGTAAAGCCCGCCTTCTTTTTTGAGGAAATGCCGTCAGGAAGCACCCTACAAACCTCAGGCATACAGGAACCAACAGACGAGTTCGAACATGATTTTCTCGGAAAACGCGAGACTTTGGAACTTGTCCGTGCCTACTACAAAATTAATAATCTGGACGTTCGCAAACGGGTCTTTGATGTCGTCAAGGCATTGGCCGCTGATGAGGCAGATAAAGACACTTCTGTGTCGACGAATTAGACCGGAACGCAGATTTTCTTGACCGCAACTTCGATTTTGTTAGAGTGCGGCAGACTTTCAAATTGGGTGGTCGGCGCCGTTCCCTTTGGCTTCCATAAAGCGCCATTGACTAAAACAAAAGGATGTTCGCGTGCCTAGCAAAAATTTTCTTTTCACAAGTGAATCGGTATCGGAAGGGCACCCTGACAAGGTTTGTGACCGGATTTCGGACAGTATTGTCGATTTATATCTGTCACAGGACCCCTTTTCCCGCGTCGCCTGCGAAACACTGACGACAACAAACAAGATTGTGCTTGCCGGTGAGGTTCGCGGCCCAGCTGAAATCACGAAATCCCTTATTGAAGAAACTGCTCGCGCCGCCGTAAAGGACATCGGTTATGAACAGGATGGCTTTCATTGGAAGAATGCGTCCGTCGATGTGTATCTGCATGCTCAGTCAGTGGACATCGCTCAAGGTGTGGATGCCGCTGGCAATAAGGATGAAGGCGCCGGCGATCAGGGGATTATGTTCGGTTATGCGGTGAACGAGACAGATGTCCTGATGCCCGCGCCTATTTATTATTCCCACAATATTCTGAAAGCACTTGCGGATGCACGTCACAGCGGCACGGAAATAGGCTTGGGACCGGATTCAAAAAGTCAGGTCACTCTCGCCTATGAAGATGGAAAACCCGTCCGCGCAACGTCGGTTGTTGTCTCCACCCAACATGATGAAGGCCTCGACACGGATGCCGTGCGGGAAATTGTTCGCAAATACGTCGTCGACGTACTACCCGATGGCTGGATGTGTCCGGAAGATGAATTCTACGTCAACCCAACCGGAAAATTCGTCATCGGTGGCCCGGACGGGGACGCCGGTTTGACAGGCCGTAAGATCATTGTTGATACATATGGCGGTGCCGCGCCTCATGGCGGCGGTGCTTTTTCAGGTAAGGATCCAACAAAAGTCGACCGCTCCGCCGCCTATGCGTCTCGTTATCTCGCCAAAAACGTCGTAGCCGCTGGCCTTGCTGATCGCTGCTGCATCCAGGTATCTTACGCCATTGGCGTATCCAAGCCGCTGTCACTCTATGTTGATCTTTACGGAACAGGTCAGGTTGACGAAAATAAAGTCGCCAAGGCTCTGATGGAAGTTATGGATCTGACGCCGCGCGGCATTCGGGAGCATCTTGGCCTGAACAAACCGATCTATGCCCGGACTGCCGCCTATGGCCATTTTGGCAGAGCGCCCGAAGCAGATGGTGGCTTCTCTTGGGAAAAGACCGATCTGGTGGACAGTTTGAAATCTGCGCTTTCCTAACGCTGTGACAATGTCGGACATGCAGACGAAGGACGGCGCGCGCATCCTGTATGGCCGTCGCCGGGGAAAGCCTCTTCGCAAGGGGCAGCAACGTCTGATCGAATCATGGTTTCCAAAACTGGCTATTTCGCTTGAGCCATGCCAGATTGACCTCCCTTGCCTGTTCGACGATTCCTGCCGCGCCTTTTGGCTGGAGATTGGCTTTGGCAGTGGGGAACATCTGGCATGGCAGGCGAAGGAAAATCCCGATGTCGGCTTTATCGGTTGCGAACCGTATATCAATGGCGTCGCAACCCTTCTAGGCAAGCTGGAAGAAAATGACGCGAAGAATGTCCGGCTCCATAACGACGCGGCAGAACTGGTAATCGGAAAACTGCCCGATGCAAGCATTGATCGTGCGTTTATTCTTTTCCCTGACCCCTGGCCAAAAAGCGGGCATAAAAAACGGCGATTCGTCTCTAATGAAAACATTGAATCCCTCGCCCGGGTTATTAAACCCGGTGGGGAGCTTCGAATCGGTACTGATCATGAGGATTACGGCGCATGGATCCTTTGGCACATGCTGCGATCCGAAAAATTCACATGGATAGCTGAAAAACCTGAGGATTGGCGTGAGCGCGGGAGCGACTGGCCACCAACGCGCTATGAGATGAAGGCCGTCGAAAAAGGGCTGCGGCCCGTCTACTATCGATTCCACCGCCAATAGGCCAGTTCCTGCGGGGCCAACGCAAATAAAAAGCTTGGCTTTGCCAGCATCTCAGCTATTATAGGCGTATACATACTGTTCGCTCACCGTCAGGATGAGCATTTGAGCGGTGGGCCTCTGGTCCGCTGTTTTTTTATGTTTTGTCACAACTGCGAGAAGTACCCTGAACCCGATCGAGAAAATTGAAGATCTGATCACGCCGCCTTTAAATGATATGGGCTACGAAGTGGTGCGGGTACGCCTGACGGGAAGCGAAAGTAAAGTGCTTCAGATTATGGCGGAAAAACCAGACGGGACAATGACCATTGAGGGTTGCACGGAAGTCAGCCAGATGGTATCGGCGCTGTTAGATGTGGAAGATCCCATTTCGGGTGCCTATAATCTTGAAGTTTCCTCTCCTGGAATTGATCGGCCGCTGACGCGCCTCAAGGATTTTCAGCGCTGGTCCGGGTTTGAGGCAAAAGTGGAATTGGAGCAGGCTGTTGACGGCCAGCGCCGATATCGTGGGAAGCTGTTGGGCCTAGAGAATGATATGGTCATACTGCAGCTGGACGACTCCAGTCGACTGGAGCTGCCTTTTTCTGACGTGAGGAAGGCAAAATTGATTTTGACAGACGAACTGATCGCGGCGAGCACAAGTCGTGATTAAATCGTAAACATGTTTTTTGGACGGACATTTGGTCATGGAAAACGCAGCTAGTTTAAACCGCCTGGAATTATTGCAAGTCGCCGATGCGGTTGCCCGAGAAAAGGTTATCGATCGGGATATCGTTTTGGAAGCAATGGAAGAGGCTATCCAGAAAGCGGCGCGCGCTAAATACGGGCATGAAAATGACATTCGCGCCAATATTGATCGGGGAACAGGTGAAATTCGTCTTGCCCGCATCCGTGAAGTCGCCGAGGAAGTCGAGAATGAGGCGACGCAGATTTCTGTTGCCGACGCCCAGCCGGAAAAAGAAGGCGCCGTCGTTGGCGATCTGCTGGTCGACCCGCTGCCACCCATCGATTTTGGTCGCATCGCTGCCCAGACGGCAAAGCAGGTGATCGTTCAAAAGGTCCGTGAAGCGGAGCGTGAACGCCAGTATCATGAGTATAAGGATCGCGTCGGCGAGGTTGTCAACGGCATCGTCAAACGTGTTGAATATGGCAATGTAACGGTTGATCTAGGCAAAGCTGACGCCGTGGTCCGCCGCGATGAAATGTTGCCGCGAGAAACATTCCGTCAGGGCGACCGTATTCGTGCCTATATCTATGACGTGCGGCAAGAGCCTCGCGGACCGCAGATTTTTCTCTCCCGCAGTCATCCACAGTTTATGTCGAAACTGTTCGGTCAGGAAGTGCCTGAAATTTATGACGGCATTATCGAAGTGAAGGCCGTTGCCCGCGATCCGGGAAGCCGGGCGAAAATTGCCGTTCTTTCCAGCGACCCGAGCATTGACCCAGTTGGTGCCTGTGTAGGTATGCGCGGGTCTCGCGTGCAAGCAGTAGTCAACGAGTTGCAGGGCGAGAAGATTGATATCATTCAGTGGTCGCCCGATCAGGCAAGCTTCATTGTCAATGCATTGGCGCCTGCAGAAGTCGCCAAAGTCGTGCTTGATGAAGATGCAAACCGTATCGAGGTTGTTGTTCCTGATGACCAGCTCTCCCTCGCCATTGGTCGGCGCGGACAGAATGTCCGGCTTGCCTCACAACTGTCCGGCTGGGATATCGATATCCTGACGGAGGAAGAGGAAAGCAACCGACGTCAGGCTGAATTCACTGAGCGTACACAAAACTTCATGGCCGCCCTTGATGTGGACGAGACGATTGCCCAACTATTGGCCTCGGAAGGGTTTACCTCTGTTGAAGACGTCATGTATGTGGATGTCAACGAAATTGCCGAAATCGAAGGCTTCGATGAAGAAATCGCAGTTGAGTTGAGCAATCGTGCGCGAGAATATGTCGAGCAAACTAATTCCGAGCTGGAAGAAAAGCGGCAGGAAATGGGTGTCAGTGATGACATCGTGAATTTGCAGCTCCTGACCCCTGCCATGATTGTCGCTCTGGGTGAAGCTGGCGTTAAGGAACTTGACGATCTCGCGGATCTGTCTGGCGACGAACTTATCAGCCCGGAAGACGGAATTTTACGTGAATTCGGCCTGACGGCAGATGAAGCCAATCAGGTTGTAATGGCGGCACGCGCGCATTGGTTCGAAGATGAAGATGCCGCGACGGAAGAAGAAACAGAGGAAGAAAATTCAGCCGATTGAGGCAGCTGGCGGAGAAGTAGACTTGAGTGATCCGCAACGCCGGTGTATAGCCACTGGACAAATACAGGAAAAGGACGCACTACTTCGCTTTGCGGTCTCACCTGATGGTCAGTTGGTTCATGATATTGGCTTTAACTTGCCTGGACGCGGAATCTGGGTAAGCTGCGATGCGAAAGCAGTTGAGCTGGCAGTTAAGAAACGACTGTTTGGCAAAGCGGCGAAGCGAACAGTAACTGTGTCGGAAGACCTGGTAGCGATAATTGACCAGTCTTTGGCACAACGAAGTTTGTCCCTGATAGGGCTTGGGCGTAAAGGCGGTTTGGTGACAGTCGGCTTTGCCAAGGTTGAGAGGGCGCTGAAATCGGGGAAGGCAACCTTATTGATTGCCGCCGCCGATGGAGCCGAAGACGGACGGCAGAAGCTCAAGCGGATCGCTGGACCGCTGCCAGTGATAGAAATATTCAGCGGCGCCGAATTAAGTCAGGCGTTGGGTTTGGAAAATGCAATCCATGCCTGCCTGACAAATAGCGCCCTGACGAAAAAGATTTTGACGGCGGCCTCCCGGCTGAAAATGTTCAGGGGTCAACGCAACCTAAATACCGAAGTGTCGGAGTAAGAATGACTGAGACAAATGACAAGGATGGGCGTAAGTCGCTTAGCCTGAATAAACCGTTAGAAGCGAAAAAACCCGCTGGCGGCAATAGTCAGGTCCGTCAGAGCTTTACCCATGGGCGCTCCAAGACGGTACAGGTGGAAGTGCGCAAAAAGCGTAGCACTCTGGGTCTTGGCGGCCAGAAGCCAGCTACAGCTAGCCCTGCTGCACCGGCGGCAAAGAAGACTCTCCATGTCGCGAAGCCTGCGGCAAGCAAGAAAAAGCCAGCTGAAACGTCAAAATCCAGTGGCTCCAAAGATGGAACCGTCATTCTGACTAATGACGAGAAGGCAGCACGCGCAGCGGCGCTAGGTCTCGCTCGTGAGCAATCCTTGCGTGATGCCGCGGAGCAAAAAGCCCGCGAAGAAGCGCAAGCCGCAGAGGACGCACGCAAAGCAGCAGAAGAACCAAAAGCTGCCGATGACGCCACAAAAGAGGCAGAATCTCCAGCTGAGCCTGTAAAACAGAAACGCCGCTCTCCTGAAGAAAGACGCCGTGCAGAAGAGGAAGAGGCGCGCCGTCTGTCAGAAGAAGCAAACGCGACAAAGAATGCGCAAGTTGCCGTCCATCGTGAGAAGGTCAAGTCAACTGCGAAAGACGAAGAACTTCGGCGCGAGGCGAAAGCACCGCCGCCGCGCAATCAACGGACCGTTGAAGGTGACTCCACTCCAGGCAATGATCTCGCAGGTGGTCGCAAGAAAACAACGAAAAATATACGCGGTGCTGAAGAACGTCCCACACCTACTCGCAAACCGAATGAGCAGCGCCGTCGCTCGGGCCGCCTGACAATTGGGGAAGCGCTTGATGATCGTGGGCCGAAACAACGGTCCCTCGCCTCTATCCGGCGCGCCCGCAAAAAGCAGCAGCAAGATGCAGAGCCACCACAGAAAATTTTCCGTGAAGTTACCATCCCGGAAGTCATCTCCGTGCAGGAACTTGCCAACCGTATGACCGAACGTTCTGTCGATGTTATCAAGGCATTGATGAAACTTGGCATCATGGCGACGGCCAATCAGACCATCGATGCGGATACGGCGGAGCTGGTCGTTGAAGAACTCGGCCATAAAGCACGCCGAATTGCCGCGTCCGACGTGGAAATCGGCCTGGGCGGTGAAGAGGAGGACACTGCTGAAAGCCTCCAGCCACGTGCGCCAGTTGTTGCCGTCATGGGCCATGTCGATCATGGTAAAACCTCCCTTCTGGACGCCCTTCGCAAGTCAGACGTTGTCTCCGGCGAAGCGGGCGGTATTACACAGCACATTGGTGCGTATCAGGTAAAGCTCGCCTCCGGTGAGATCATCACCTTCCTCGATACACCATGCCATGAAGCTTTTACAGCAATGCGCATGCGTGGCGCGCAGGTCACTGATATCGTTATTCTGGTCGTTGCCGCAGATGACAGCGTAATGCCCCAGACAATTGAGGCGATCAAACATGCGAAGGCGGCGGAAGTTCCGATTATCGTCGCTATCAACAAATGCGACAAGCCGGCCGCAGACCCGAACAAAGTGCGGCAGGAACTGCTCCAGCATGAAATCTTCGTCGAAGATATGGGTGGTGACGTTCTGGACGTGGAAGTTTCCGCCAAAACGGGCGCCGGGCTTGATAAGCTGCAGGAAGCAATCCTCCTGCAGGCCGAAGTACTGGAACTTAAAGCCAACCCCAACCGGTCCGCACATGGTACGGTTGTCGAGGCAAAACTCGAGACGGGACGCGGCATGGTCGGTACCGTTCTTGTAAACCGGGGAACTCTCCATGTCGGTGACTACTTTGTGATGGGTCCGGCAATGGGCAAAGTTCGCGCTCTTCTTGATCATCGCGGTCAAAACGTTGAAGAAGCGGGACCGTCCGTTCCGGTCGAAGTTCTGGGTATTCAGGGTACGCCGACAGCGGGCGATGATTTCGTTGTGACAGAGTCGGAAAGTAAGGCGAAGGAAATTGCCACCTACCGTCAGCAACTGGACAAGGACAAGAAGGTTACAGCAAGCGCCCGTGGCACGATTGAGCAGATGTTCAGCGCCATTCAGGAAGGCACAGCGGATGAACTGCCGGTCGTGATCAAGGCGGACGTTCAAGGTTCGGCGGAAGCAATTACCACGGCCCTTGAAAACCTTGGCACCGATGAAGTTGCGGTAAAAGTCCTTCTCTCCGGCGTTGGTGGTATCACTGAATCCGATGTTGCCCTAGCGGCCGCGTCACGGGCAATTATTATCGCCTTTAACACCCGTGCCAACAAGCAGGCGAGAGATGAAGCTGAAAGTCAGGGCATCGATATTCAGTATTACTCAGTCATCTACAACGTGATCGACGATATGCGAGCGATGCTGTCCGGCATGCTGGCCCCGACCCTGCGGGAAAACTTCCTCGGCTATGCGGAAATTCGCGAAGTCTTCAATATTTCGAAGATCGGAAAAATCGGCGGCTGTATGGTTACCGAAGGCAACGTCAAGCGCGGCGCGAAGGTACGATTGCTGCGTGATGATGTAGTTATTCATGAAGGAACACTGTCAACTCTCAAGCGCTTCAAGGATGAAGTCAAAGAGGTGAAATCCGGCATGGAATGCGGTATGGCGTTCGAGAATTACCATGACCTGAAAGTCGGTGACTTCATCGAATGCTTTGAGGTCGAAGAGGTGGCACGGGAGCTTTAGGGCTCCCCTGCTCAACATCGCGTAGATTCGCGGGAGAAATCTCATGGCACATACAAAACGAGGCCCAAGGACTGCGAGCAAGCGGCAGTTACGTGTGGGCGAAGAGCTCCGCCATGTCATTGCCGATATTCTCTCACGGGACTTGATTCATGATCCGGATGTTGCGGGGTCGTCTGTCACGATCTCGGAAGTGAAACCGAGTCCTGACATGCGAAATGCTACCGTCTATGTCACCTCTCTTGGCGGTGTCAACGAGGAAGCAGTCATCGCCGGCCTTAATCGGACGTCAGGCGTCATTCAGGGAGAGATGGGAAAACATCTTACCATGAAGTTCACCCCACGGCTGGTTTTCAAGAAGGACGATTCCTTTGCCTACGGCAGCCATATAGACGATCTCATTCGCAAAAACCGGCTACCGGAAGATTCCAAATAGCATCCTATGGCACGAAAGCGGCGCGGTATCCCCATCCATGGATGGCTCAACATTGACAAGGATGCTGGCCTGAGCTCTGCGCAGGTGGTGGGCCGTGTCAAGCGGATCATGAATGCGGCAAAGGCGGGCCATGCGGGCACGCTCGACCCCTTTGCAACCGGAATTCTCCCCATCGCACTTGGCGAGGCGACGAAAACGGTCAGCTATATCACTGATGACAGCAAGGAATATCGTTTCACCGCCCGTTGGGGGGAAAAGCGCAATACGGATGATATTGAAGGGGAAATCGAGGCCACGTCCGATATCCGCCCAACCCGAGAGGATATTCTGAATATCCTGCCTTCTTTTACCGGCACGATCCGACAGTACCCCCTGCTTTTTCCGCCATTAAAATAAATGGCGAGCGAGCCTACAAACTGGCCCGTGCCGGACAAGACATTGATATGCCGGAACGCGAAGTCCGTATCGAAAGCTTAAGCCTGATCGAGATCGTTGACACCGAGCACGCCATCTTTGAGGTGACCTGCGGAAAAGGCACATATATCCGCTCTCTCGCTCGCGACATAGCGGTGAAGCTGGGAACTGTTGCCCATTTGTCAGCCCTTCGCCGTATCCGGGTCGGTCCTTTTTTAGAGATGGATGCGATTTCACTGGATAAGTTGGCAAAGCTGTGGCAGTGTCCCGCAGAATTTGAGGGCTTGCTCCCAATTACGACCGCGCTGGACGACATCCCGGCTCTGGCCGTAACGGAACCGCAGGCGATACGTTTGCGGCACGGTAATGACGTGGCGGCCCCAAATCAAGCAGACGGTTTTGTCTGTGCCATGGACGGAAACATCCCGATCGGTATCGCGAAAATCGAGGCTGACCGGATGTACCCTGTCCGGATTTTTAATTTATAAACCTAGGAGAACCCGATGTCGATCACTGCAGAACGTAAAGCAGAACTGATCACGGAATATGCGACAAAAGAAGGGGACACCGGCTCCCCTGAAGTACAGATTGCCATTTTGACTGAACGGATTGGCAACCTTACAGATCATTTCAAAGAACATAAAGGCGATGTGCATTCACGCCGCGGACTGTTAAAAATGGTCAGCCGCCGTCGTCGTCTGCTCGACTACCTACGGAAAGTCGAAGAAACACGTTACCATGAAACTATTAAGCGCCTTGGTATTCGTAAGTAAAGTTAAGATGCGTGGATCTGTCATACAGACCGCACTCCCAACAAACGCCGGTGTCTGCCTTGGGCTCGCCCATTGCACATCGGCGTTTGCCGCATTTAGGAAGGCTTGATCTTCATAAATGCAACGTTTGAAGTTAAGTAAAATAGAAATAAGGACTGAGGCATAGGGTCTCAGATTTGGCAGGACGGCATGGGGCTGTTCCTGCGTTGGAAGGAAAAAAATGTTTGAAGTACATCGCAAGGAAGTGATGTGGGGCGGACGTCCGCTCGTATTGGAAACAGGTAAAGTTGCCCGTCAGGCTGACGGTGCAGTTATGATCACATATGGTGGCACGCAGGTACTCTGTACGGCAGTTGCCCAAAGGACACGGAAGCCGGGACTGGATTTCTTCCCGCTCACTGTCAACTATCAGGAAAAAGCATTCGCCGCCGGTAAGATTCCGGGCGGCTTTTTCAAACGCGAAGGTCGTCCGAGTGAAAAAGAAACTCTCACCTCTCGCTTGATCGACCGGCCGCTGCGCCCGTCTTTCGTAACTGGTTTCAAGAATGAAACACAGGTTATTTGCACAGTTCTCGCGCATGACATGGAAAATGACCCGGATGTCGTTGCCCTCGTTGGCGCATCCGCTGCATTGACAATCTCCGGTATTCCATTCCTCGGTCCGGTTGGCGCTGCACGCGTTGGCTTTATTGACGGAGAGTATGTACTGAACCCGGTCGCCGCACAAATGGACGATACCAAGCTAGACCTTGTGATCGCTGGCACAGAAGAAGCCGTACTGATGATCGAATCAGAAGCGCACGAACTCAGCGAAGAAGAAATGCTGGGCGCAGTGATGTATGGCCATCGCGAAATGCAGACGGTTCTAGATGCAATTATCGAGCTTGCAGAAGCTTGTGCGAAAGAACCCTGGGATTTCACACCCGAGGAAACAGACAAGGATCTGGAAGCAAAAGTAACGGCCGCTGCTGAATCCGCGCTCGCCGATGCTTACAAAGAGCAGGTCAAGCAAACTCGGACAGATAAAGTGTCAGCTGCGAAGGAAGCTGCGATTGCCTCACTTGATGAAGATGAGCGTGAAGATGCTGGCGGTATCCTGAAAAAGATCGAGAAGAAAATTGTCCGTGGCAACATCATTGCAACGGGTAGCCGCATTGATGGACGGGATACCAAAACGGTTCGCCCGATTATCGCTGAAATCGGCTCCCTGCCGCGTAGTCATGGCTCTGCTCTTTTCACACGCGGAGAAACACAGGCTCTGGTCGTTGCCACCCTCGGCACCGGACAGGACGAGCAGATCGTGGATGCGCTTGCGGGCGAGTATCGCGAAAACTTCATGCTTCACTATAACTTCCCACCCTATTCGGTCGGTGAAGTCGGTCGTATCGGTTTTACCGGTCGCCGGGAAGTCGGGCATGGCAAGTTGGCATGGCGGGCAATCCATCCACTATTGCCTGCAAAAGACAAATTCCCATACACATTGCGAGTTGTCTCGGAAGTGACCGAATCTAACGGTTCTTCCTCTATGGCAACTGTATGCGGTACATCTCTTGCGTTGATGGATGCGGGCGTTCCGCTCGAACGCCCCGTGGCCGGTATTGCCATGGGCCTTATTCTGGAAGAAGACGGCCAATTTGCCGTTCTTTCTGATATTCTGGGTGATGAAGACCATCTCGGTGATATGGACTTCAAGGTTGCGGGTACCGATAAAGGGATTACCTCGCTCCAGATGGATATCAAGATTTCCGGCATTACAGAGGAAATCATGCGCATCGCGCTTGCACAGGCCACCGAAGGCCGACTGCATATCCTGAAAGAGATGGGCAAGGCAATCGACAGCGCCCGTGACGGCGTTCGTGATGGCGCCCCTCGTATTACTCAGCTGCAGGTCCATAAAGACAAAATCCGCGATATTATCGGAACAGGTGGCAAGGTTATTCGCGAAATCTGCGAAGTGACCGGCGCCAAAATCGATATCGAGGATGATGGCACCGTCAAGGTTGCCGCAACCACAACTGAAAGTGCGGATGCGGCCATCAACTGGATTAAATCCATCGTTGATGATCCTGAAGTTGGTGTGACCTACACAGGTAAAGTCGTGAAAGTCGTTGATTTCGGTGCTTTCGTGAATTTCTTCGGAAACCGCGATGGCCTCGTTCATATTTCCGAACTGGCGCCGCAGCGCGTCGGCAAGGTTACCGACGTTGTCAACGAAGGCGATGAAGTTCGCGTGAAAGTTCTAGAGATTGACGGTCGCGGCAAAGTACGGCTTTCCATGAAGGCCGTTCTGGCAGACGACGAAAAGGCTGCAGCGGAGGAATAAGGCTCCAACGCCAGCTATATTCGAGATCGAGGGCGGTGTGGACGTAGTTGTCCTGCCGCCCTCGTTTTTTATATGTCTCTTGATGCTTGGGCTACCATGCTCTAAGTGTTAAGTTAATGCTTAGGTATGTAGCCATAGGAATTATCTCGTGAAGCCGTTGAATTCGATTATGTTGTCAGGCAAGGAAGCCCTGCCCCTGATTGAGGGTGGCAAAGGCATTGCTGTATCTTCTGGGCAAAGCTCAGGCGCTTGGGTTGCCGCGGGCGGTGTTGCGACTTTCTCAGGCGTCAATGCCGACAGCTTCGACGATGAGGGAAATATTATTCCGCAAATTTACCATGGTCGTACACGGCGGGACCGTCATGACGAACTGGTTGCCTATGGCATTAAAGGCGGTATTGCCCATGCCCAGATAGCTCACGAGCTTGCAAGTGGAAACGGTCGCATTCACATGAATGTTCTTTGGGAAATGGGTGGCGCGGAACGTATCCTCCACGGCGTTCTTGAGGGAACCAAAGGCCTGATTCACGGAATAACCTGCGGCGCTGGCATGCCCTATCGCATTGCGCAGATCGCCGCCGACTATAAGGTTCACTACTATCCGATAATTTCCTCCGCGCGGGCCTTTCGTGCGTTGTGGAAGCGCGCGTATCACAAATTTTCCGAATGGCTTGGTGGCGTCGTATATGAAGACCCTTGGCTTGCGGGCGGACATAACGGCCTTAGCAATGTTGAAGATCCGCTGAAGCCTGAGGATCCCTACCCACGGGTCGCAGAATTACGCAAGCTCATGAATGAGATGGGCCTTAACAACGTACCGATCATCATGGCAGGAGGTGTTTGGCATATTGACGAATGGGAGCATTGGCTCGACAATCCGGAAATCGGCCCGATTGCGTTCCAGTTTGGCACCCGACCGCTTCTCACGGAAGAGAGCCCTATTTCCGATGCCTGGAAGAAAAAACTTGGCACACTGAAAAAGGGCGACGTCTTTCTCAATAAATTCAGCCCAACTGGTTTCTGGTCTTCTGCCGTGCGCAACGAATTCCTGGACGAGCTGAAAGCTCGCTCTGAACGGCAGGTTGCGTTTTCAAACGAACCTATCGGAGCGCATGATACGTCTTTCGGTATCGGCGCCCGCAAGCGAGAAGTTTACCTGACGGCAGAAGATAAAGGTCGGGCGGAAGGCTGGATCGCGGAAGGGTACACCGAGACCATGAAGACTCCGGACTCAACGCTCATTTTCGTATCGCCTGAGAAAATGGCGGAAATACGTAAAGACCAGATTGATTGTATGGGATGCCTCTCCCAATGCTCTTTCTCCAACTGGGCGGAAGGCGAAAAGGGCAACACAGGCCGGAAAGCTGATCCGAGAAGCTTCTGCATCCAGAAAACCCTGCAGGACGTGATCCATTCCGATGCAAATATTGAGAATAATCTTATGTTTGCCGGGCATGGCGCATATCGTTTCGCGACTGATCCATTCTATGCAGATGGCTTCATTCCGACCGTCAAGCAGCTGATCGAGCGAATAATGACAGGAAAATAGCCCGAAAAGTGGGAAACTTACTGTTGCAGATTTGAATTATTAAAATAAATCCTATATACTTATAATAATGTTCCTCACTGGAGAGGAGCTTAGACATATAGAGTGTAGCCAATGGTGCAATCTGAGTTAATGGATTTAGAGAAAAAACTGAGGGATGCTCAGTTACGGCCAACCAAGCAACGCTTGGTATTGGCACAGTTGTTATTCTCTGATGGCAATCGTCACATCACGGCGGAGCGCTTGCATAATGACGCCATGGGCGCAAATGTTGCGATATCACTCGCCACTATCTACAACAATTTACATCAATTTACCGCCGCTGGTCTCCTGAGGGAAGTTGTTGTGGATTCAAGCCGTTCTTATTTCGATACGAATGTAACGCCGCATCACCATTTCTTTCATGAACAATCCGGCACTTTGGAAGATATCGCGAAGAACGACCTTAAGGTCGACAATATCCCTCCGCTCCCCGATGGTACGGAAATCAGCAGTGTCGATGTAATTGTGCGCGTAAGTTCGACCCAAAAATAGTATCTTCCGCCCATTCCTAAGATTTATTGTTTAGAAGAATTCTAATTTATTGACAGTGGTTTTTCCGGGACCTATATTATTTGGGTAATCCTGTTCTGTCTTGAACAGACCTAATCCAAATTTTCATTCTAGGAGGACTTCATGTCTCTAGCGGGAAGCAAAACCGAACAAAATCTGAAAGATGCCTTTGCAGGTGAATCACAGGCGAACCGCCGTTACCTTTACTTCGCTCAGAAAGCGGATGTCGAAGGATACAACGATGTTGCAACGGTTTTCCGCTCAACGGCGGAAGGTGAAACCGGCCATGCACACGGCCACCTGGAATACCTTGAAGAAGTAGGCGATCCGGCAACCGGCCTGCCCATCGGCGGCACTTCCGATAACCTCAAAGCAGCTGTTGCTGGCGAAACTCACGAATATACTGATATGTATCCGGGCATGGCCAAAACCGCGCGCGAAGAAGGCCATGACGAGATTGCCGACTGGTTCGAAACCCTTGCAAAGGCAGAAAAAAGCCATGCGGGCCGTTTCCAGAAAGCACTCAACACACTGGACGACTAATCCGGCTTTCGGATTCAATTTCCGGGATAGCGAGTTTTAGATTCGCTATCCCTTCGCTCCCAGTTACATTCAGAGGAATATTATGCGCGAAGGAAGTTTGGACGCGCCGACACGGCACATTATTGACTGGAATAATCCAGAATTCTATGACGAGCAGAAACTGGACGACGAGTTGCGCCGTGTGTTTGACATTTGCCACGGCTGCCGACGTTGCTTTAATTTATGCGATTCCTTCCCTCGCCTGTTCGATCTTATCGACGCCTCTGAAACCGAAGAACTCGATTCTGTCTCCTCGGAGGATTTTAAACCGGTCGTCGATGCCTGTACGCTCTGTGACATGTGCTTTATGACCAAATGCCCATATGTACCACCGCATGAGTTCAATCTGGATTTTCCGCATTTGATGCTGCGTTATCGCGCTGTGGAAAAGAAAAACGGCAAAGATTCGTTTGTAAGCCGGGAGCTTTCCAAGACTGATCGCAACGGTAAACTCGCCGCCCCCGTTGCACCACTTGCAAACTGGGCTACAAAAACTTCCAATGGAATGACCCGCGGTATTATGGAAGCGACGCTCGGCATTGATAAGCATGCCGCTCTTCCCAAATACCAGTCCAAGACCCTTGAGGTCCGCGCCAAAGAAAACCCGCTGGAAATCAACAAAGATGCCCCGGCCTATGGTCGCAAGGCGGTCATCTATGCCACTTGCTTTGGTAATTACAACAATCCCGCCACCGGGGAAGCCACCCGTAAAGTGCTGGCCAAGAATGGTATTGAGACAGAAGTTGTCTATCCCGGATGTTGCGGCATGCCGCTGATGGAACAGGGGGACCTTAAGGGCGTCGTTGAAAATGCCAAAAAGGTTTCTGCAGACCTCGGTAGCTGGATTGACAAAGGCTACGATGTCATTGCGCTTGTCTCTTCCTGCGCGTTGATGCTGAAGTTCGAATGGCCATTGCTGGCACCAGACGATGCGTCCATAGCGAAACTCTCGAAGGCGACCTTTGATGTCGCGGAATATGTAATGGAATTCGCCAAGAAGGAAGGTATCGCAGACGGCATGCAACCCATTGGTGATAGCATGGCCATGCATCTCGCGTGCCACGCACGGGCCCAGAATATGGGCGCGAAGGGAGCGGAAGTGCTCCGCCTCATCCCCGATGCCAAAGTCGCGGTAATTGAGCGGTGTTCCGGCCACGGCGGCTCTTGGGGGATCATGAAAGGCAATTATGAGACCGCACTCAAGGTTGGCAAGCCGGCAGCGCGCACAGCTCTCAAATCCAATGCAAAATATATTGCATCCGAATGCCCGCTGGCGGCAGAGCATTTGTTGCAGGGAATTGAAAATCTCGGAACCGATGGAGCCGAAGAAAAAACGGCCTTACATCCGATTGAACTTTTGGCCAAAGCCTATGGTCTGTAAAAGGAATAATTGTTATGACTGCCGCTCAAAAACGTGAAATTACGCCGGAAGATATTCTGCCCCTCGCCGAATATCAGAAAATTCGGAAAGAACATAAACAGAAGCTCATCCCTATAAAAAAGAACCGCCGGGTAGAAATCGGCCCTTTTGCGACATTCTACTTTGAGAATTACGACACCATGTGGTCGCAAATTCAGGAAATGCTGTATATCGAACAAGGGGGCGATGAGCAGTTAAAAGACGAACTTGAAGCCTATAATCCGCTCATTCCAAACGGGTCGGAACTCGTGGCAACACTGATGATCGAAATCGATGATCCGGTTCGCCGTGACTTTATGCTGCGCCAGCTCGGACATATCGAGAGGACGATTTATCTCTCCATTGGCGGCGAGAAAATCTACGCCGTGCCGGAAGAGGAAGTGGAACGCACTACGGATGACGGCAAAGCCTCCTCCATCCATTTTCTCCATTTTCCCCTGACCGAAACGCAGAAGGCTGCGTTCAAAGACCCCGCAACGGAAATTCAGCTCGGTATCGAGCATGAAAACTATGGACATATTGCACTGATCAAGAGCGACACGCGCACTTCGTTGGCCGAAGACCTGAGCGCCTAAGTCGGACTAGCGAATTTTCTCGTTCTCATATACCCCATAGAACTGGTTGGCCATGAGCCAGCCAGTGAGGCCGGCAATCTCGATTTCGCACCAGCGCCCGTCGCATTCTTCCAACTTGCCAACTACTCCCGGCTCAGCAAGCAGGACGACGGGGCTGCTTTCGTCAGGATCTTCATAGACCGCCCGAACCTCACCCGTAATGATCAAGGTTCTGCGACTACTGATAAGATTACGGTGCACCCAGCCGATTGAACCATCGGTATCACGGATTTGCCGCCAAAGCTCATACTCCTCAACCACTTCAACCGGCCAGCCGCGGCGGACATAGACCCATTTGATAGGATAGCGGGTCCCCGGCCCGGCGCGGACATTAACCTTATCTGACGACAGGGAGACAAAACGCGGCAACGGCAAGCCGGTCTCCGATCCCGTTGGGCCCGCATTGGACAGGGGAGCGATCAGGATCAGGGTTAAAAAGCCAAGAATAGCAAGACTGCGTTTCAATATGCCAGTACCTTTGTATATTACAGGCGGACGTCATCTTATGCCGCGTGACAGGGCGTCCGGTCAAGGGTTCAAAAAAACTGGTGCCCCTAACCCAAGGTCGCAATTGTAACCGCCCACATGATCTGCTAGATAAAGTCTATTGGTCTTGCCAAAAATCCAGGAACAAGAGAGTCATCAAATGCCGCAGAAGAAACCCATCGTTGTTGTTACAAGAAGGCTTCCGGACGTTATCGAAACCCGTATGATGGAGCTGTTCGATACGCGGCTGAACCATGACGATACGCCGATGACCCAAAGCCAGTTGATCGAGGCGGTAAAGACGGCGGATGTTCTTGTGCCAACCGTGACAGATAAAATCGATCTTGGCGTACTCAGCCAGACGAACCCCAACCTCAAACTAATTGCGAGCTTCGGCACGGGTGTTGATCATATTGATCTGGCCACAGCTCGCCAACGTAACATTACTGTGACGAACACACCCGGTGTCCTGACCGAGGACACCGCCGATATGACCATGGCGCTGATCATGGCGGTACCGCGCCGCCTGACAGAGGGTGAACGTATGATGCGGTCCGGCAACTGGACAGGCTGGTCCCCGACCAGCATGCTCGGCCACCGGATCTGGGGCAAGCGCCTCGGCATCATTGGTATGGGCCGGATCGGCCAGGCAGTCGCCCGCCGCGCACGTGCCTTCGGTCTTTCCATCCATTACCATAACCGCAATCGACTGCCGGAATATGTCGAAAATGAGCTAGAGGCGACCTATTGGGAGAGCCTCGATCAGATGCTGGCGCGGATGGATATCGTGTCCGTCAATTGCCCGCATACGCCGGCAACGTTTCATCTGCTCAATGCTCGGCGCTTGGCACTCTTGCAGCCAAGCTGTTACGTGGTCAATACATCGCGTGGAGAAGTCGTTGATGAAAACGCCCTGACACGCCTACTCCGGAATGGCAAGGTCGCGGGTGCGGGCCTTGACGTGTTCGAACATGAACCCGCCGTCAATCCTCGCCTGATGGAACTTGATAATGTTATTCTTCTGCCGCATATGGGCTCAGCGACGATCGAAGGACGCATTGATATGGGCGAGAAGGTCCTGATCAATATCAAGACCTTTATCGACGGACACACCCCGCCCGACCGGGTTTTGCAGGCGATGTTGTAACAGCGGAACTCTTGCGCTTTCCATCAATCTGGCGGATCATTCGCCATTCACTGAGGGAGGCGTGATGTTTTTGGATTTCGTAACCATTCTTGATCTTATTGGTGTTGCTGTCTTCGCCGCGACAGGCGGACTTGTGGCCAGCCGTAAGGAAATGGACCTGATCGGTTTCGGCATGATGGCCACTTTTACCGGCATTGGCGGTGGTACCATGCGAGATGTCATTCTTGACCAGCCCGTTTTCTGGATCGAGGACCCCCGGTATTTGCTGGTATGTCTGGGCATGGCCACCCTGCTGTATTTTTTCGCCTCCCATGTTCAAAGACGCTACATCGTCCTGCTCTGGAGCGATGCCATCGGGCTGGCCGCATTTGCAGTTCTTGGTGCCGAAATTGCCAGAGGGAGCGATGTTGGCCCCCTCATTGCTGTTGTACTTGGTATAATTACGGCAACTTTCGGCGGACTCGTACGGGATCTTGTTGCGGGCGAAACACCTCTCCTCCTAAAGCAGGAAGTATATGCCACAGCGGCACTTATCAGTGCGGCTGTCTATGTCATTGCAATTGAATTGGGCGGTATAACGCCCCTTATCGCTGCTTGCGGTGCTATTGTGACAGGCTTTTCTGTGCGCGCCGGTGCCATCCTGTTTGGCTGGTCGCTCCCCCGCTATAAACAACGTGCAGGTCGGATCTATAAATAGAAAATAAAAAGCGGTGACCCAAAGGCCGCCGCTTCAAATAGGAGTATCTTTATTAAGGGGGTTTAAGCTACCAATGCTGCGGATTTACGACGCTTGCGCCATCCAAAAAACCCGAGGACAGCAAGACCTGCACCATAAAGTGGCAACGCAGCCGGGAGCGGTACTGCAGATACCGTCATATTTGCATATTCAAATGCGTTGCTTCCCGAGGTAAAGCGAACTTCGTCAAAAACGCCCGTTGCCATGATCGAGGCGACAATGAAGCCCAGACCATTGCTGACACTGCTAAGCTGTGCGTCATCGCCATGTAGGGCGTCTACCCAATTGCCCTGATAGTAAAATTCAAGGCCATTGTAACCATCAACGGATCCCCACATAAAATCGATCGCATAAAAACCCGTGTCAAACATATAGGACGCGTATGACCCTTTCTGTACCGAGGTGTAGGTACCAACGCCATCAAGTGCAGTTCCTTGCCAAGGCGAACGATATTGGTTGGCCACTGATGTGGTCAGGTTCTCATAAACCGTACCAACGGACGTTGTCGGGGATGGAACACCGGTATCCGCAGCAGGTAGATCTGTTGTCCAGGAAACGACGGCTGATTGTGCCGGAAGAGCAAAGAAGCCAGAAAGAGCCGCGACGGCCAAAAATGTCTTAAATAATTTAATCATAGTTTGGTACTCCTACTACTGTTCTTAAATCACGCTACTTACGAAAACCTTTAAATATTACGCCTAACCCTAAAAAAATATTCTTAACGAAGGCCATTTTCGTACGCGCCAGTTAATTGCAAAGCAAAAATCGCAAAATTAATCGCTCATAAATGACGATAACTTGCCTTATTGTCAACACAATTTACCCAATATTTGCGTAAAATCTAATGTAAAATACTGATGTTCCTTAGCAAATCACTCATGCAATTTCGCCACGGCATGTTCACCTTAACTATCTGATATGGTTAATTTTTTCAAATTCATGGTTAATATGCGGGCGATTCGATCTACTCTATAGCGAGCCAAGGAACAAGTGCTATCCCAAAAGCCCGCTATCACGAATGCCATTAAAAATAAACTGCACCGCCAGAGCGGCCAATAACACGCCAACCACACGCGAAATCACGTGAAGCCCAGTCACACCGAGAAGCTTATGCACCTGCGTTGCCAACAGCATCAACAGGAATGTCAGCAGCACCATGCCAAGAAGAACAGCAATCACCAGTGCCGTCTCGACTGTATCCCCTTTCGTCTCGGCGACGAGCAGGACCGCAGCGCCAATCGCGCCATGACCAGCGATTAAGGGCGTGGCCAGCGGAAAAACCGAGACATCCTTCTTGCCTTGCGCCTCGACCTTTTCTTCATCTGTGGCGGTGGTACTGCCAGAGTCACGTGCAAACACCATATCAATCGCGATCAGCAATAGCAAAATACCACCGGAGGCCTGTAGCGCGGGCAAGGTGATACCAAAACTCGTCAAAACCGCTTTTCCAAAAAGCGCAAAGAAGAGAAGTATCCCGCCGCCAATCAGCGAACCTTTCAGCGCCATCTGCCGCCGTTCTTTTGGGGTTGCTCCAACCGTAAGCGCCGCGAACAAAGCTGCCACATCCAGCGGCCCGATTGTCGCGAAAAAAGTTGTAAAGGCAACCAGCGCGGTTTCCAGCATTGAATTCCTTACCATCAAGGTGGAACTGATATGACCCTAACTTGCTCCGGCATATGTCGCAAGGGATGCGTTCCGATTAGTGGGCTTCGCCCCAATTGTCCCCGATCCCGGCATCGACAATCAACGGAACGGAAAGCTCAACCGCTGGCTGGGCGGCGCTCTCCATCACCGATTTGACAATCTCGGATGTTTTCTCTACTTCACCCTCCGGCATTTCGAAGATTAGCTCGTCATGCACCTGAAGCAGCATACGTGCAGAGAGCTTTTCGGTCGCCAAGACATCCGGCAATCGAACCATCGCCCGCTTGATAATATCGGCGGCGGAACCTTGAATAGGAGCATTGATAGCTGCCCGTTCGGAAAAACTCCGCCGAGCCCCGTTTTTATCGTTAATCCCCGGAAGATAAACCCTGCGGCCAAAGAGCGTTTCCACGTAACCATTATCGTGACAGAAACTCTTTGTGTTGCTCATATAGTCCTTGATGCCCGGATACTGGACAAAATACTGGTCGATATAGCCTTGAGCCTCGGTTCTGGAGACACCGAGCTGGCGCGCCAGCCCAAAGGCGCTAATCCCATAAATAATACCGAAATTGATCGCCTTCGCAGAACGGCGCATCATTGGGTCCATGCCCTCAATCGACACACCGAAAACCTGCGATGCCGTTTTCGCATGAATGTCGAGGCCTTCTGCGAATGCCTCTTTCAGGGATTGGATATCGGCGATATGGGCAAGCAGACGCAGCTCAATTTGCGAATAGTCTGCGCTGATCAGTTTATTCCCCTCTTCCGCAATAAATGCCTGACGCAGCTTGCGCCCCTCTTCTGTGCGGATAGGAATGTTCTGGACATTGGGCTCACTGGAAGCCAGCCGCCCGGTGGATGCCGCGGCGAGCGAGAATGAGGTGTGAATGCGTCCCGTCTTGGGATTTATCTGTCCTTGAAGCGCATCCGTATAGGTACTTTTCAGCTTGGAAAGCTGGCGCCAATCGAGAACTTTCTGCGCGAGTTCCACGCCATCCGCAGCCAGCCCCTCCAACACATTAACATCCGTAGTATAGGCACCGGTCTTGCCTTTCTTGCCGCCAGACAGCCCCATTTTATCAAACAGGATTTGCCCAAGCTGCTTCGGCGATCCGACGTTAAATTCTTCGCCCGCGAGATCGTGAATTTCCGCAACCAGCCCGTCCATCCGTGCCCCGAAATCAGCGGAAAGGTTACTTAAGAGCTTGGCGTCCACCTTGACGCCCTCCTGCTCCATCTTTGCGATGACGGGCACTAAGGGTCGCTCAATCGTTTCATAAAGAGTGACGGCTTTCACTTTCACAAGTTGCCGTTTCAGGAGTTGATACAGGCGGAGCGTAATGTCCGCATCTTCCGCCGCATACTCCGTCGCCTTGTCGATGGGCACCTCGGCAAAGGTAATCTGGGATTTGCCGGTTCCGGCCACTTCCTTAAATGGAATCGGGGTTATGCCAAAATGAAGCTTCGACAGTTCATCCATGCCGTGCCCATGCAAACCCGCCTCCTGACAATAGGAGAGAAGCATCGTATCGTCGATCGGCGTGACCTGCACCCCTTCCTGCGAGAGGATGACTTGGTCGTACTTGATATTCTGGCCAATCTTCATCACGCCCGGATCTTCGAGGAGCGGTTTCAGCGCCGCTAGAACCTCCGCTTTCGGAAGCTGAGGCGGGACATCGTCCGCCCCTTTTTCCGCCGCGCCATCAAAATCAAACCCGCCCTGCGACTTGGGATTTACATGCCCAACCGGAATGTAACAGGCATTCCCCGGATGAATAGAAAGGGAAATGCCGACAAGTGACGCCTGCATGGCATTCAAACTGGTGGTTTCCGTATCAACCGCAACATGTCCAATGCGATACGCCTCCTTTATCCAGGCCCGAAGCGCGTCCATTTCAAGGATAGTAGTATATGTGACATTTTCAACTTTCGGCGCGCCGCTCTCTGCCTCGACCGGATCATCCTCAGGCAATGCCGCCGCGTCCTCGCGAAACCCTTTCCCGAAAAACTCCATCACCCGACTGGTGAGTTGCTTGAATTCATTTTCTTTGAGAAAGGCAATCAGGTCTTCGGCGGTTGGCATCTGCACGGTTAGGTCCATGACATCGATATCAAGCTCGACATCATTTTTGAGCGTCACCAGATCGCGGCTGACCCTTGCCATTTCGGCATTCTCGATAAGTTTTTCACGGCGCCCCTTCTGCGGAATTTCCGCTGCCCGCTCAAGCAGGGTATCTAGGTCGCCAAACTCATTGATCAGCAGCGCGGCCGTCTTGATACCAATGCCAGGGACACCCGGAACATTGTCGACGCTGTCCCCTGCCAATGACTGAACATCGATCACCCGCTCCGGTCCGACGCCAAATTTTTCCTGCACGCCCTCTTCGCCAATCATCTTGTTTTTCATTGGATCGAGCATGGTCACGTCACCACCGACGAGTTGCATCAAATCCTTATCAGAGGAGACAATCACGCATTCCATGCCGTTCGCGCGAGCCTGAGCTGCATAAGTCGCGATGATATCATCAGCCTCGAAGCCTTCCTTCTCGATCGCCGGGACATTGAACGCGCGTGTTGCCTCTCGCACTAACGGAAATTGTGGAATCAGATCTTCCGGAGGGGCATCCCGGTTGGCCTTATATTCTGGATAAATTTCAGACCGGAAAGTCTTACGGCTGGTATCGAAAATAACCGCAAGATGGCTCACCCGACCGTCTGCCTGGGTATCCTGAATAAGCTTGAACAGCATATTGGAAAAGCCGAGAACTGCGCCCGTAGGCGTCCCGTCCGAGCGGGTCATAGGTTGCCGCCCTCGAATCATCGCGAAATATGCACGGAAGATGTAGCCCGATCCGTCGACCAGATAAATCCTGTGTTTTTGATTTGGATCGCCCGTGACGTCCGGTTCGGTCATGCCGCATTCCCGTCTTTTACTTCGAAATTCGCAAAAATCAGTGGCCGCCGCTGACCTTCGCGCCCGCCTTCAAAACATATACTCGGCTGCAGTAAGGGCATTCAACCTGCCCCTTGTCCCCCATATTGAGATAGACGCGCGGATGGCCGAGGGAGCCCTTCCCGCCATCACAGGCAACTTTCGGGCTGTCAACTTCAATTGTCTCAATAGCTTGCATAAAGCCGTCTCACTTCTTCTGCTGATAAACGCTGATCGCCAGAGGCTTCATCGAATTCTCGATCTGCTGGCACTGCATGGATGATATCGATTGGGCACAGGGACGCAACCGGGAAATGATGCAATTTACTATTTGTGCGGTGTTATCATAGTCCTGCCGAAAGAAAAATTTGCCTTGCACTGTCAACATGACTAATTTCGGGCTCCGTCAGCGCGCAGGCAGATATATCCATAGACAGGGGGAGCTCGTGGAGGCGCTATTCATTCATGTTACCAATGTTCTTCTCCCAGTGCTGCTATGTGTGGCGGTCGGATACGGGCTTGCGCTATTCAAAACTAATTTCGACACCAAGACCATCGGCAGCATTGTGGGCAATGTTGGCTATCCGACGCTTATCCTATCGCACCTCACCGCCAAGCATATCTCTTTCGGCGCTTTTCTTGGTGTCATGGCAGCGGCAGCAGTCATGATACTCTGCTTCGCTATTATTGCTTTTGCCTTCCTGAAAATCATCCGCAAGCCTGTCCGGGCCTTTCTCTCGCCAATGATATTGAACAACGCTGGTAATATCGGCCTACCGATCAGCCTGCTGGCGTTTGGAAACGAAGGCATGGCAGTCGGCCTTGCTGTTGTAGCGGTCGTTATCGCCGGCATCTTCACCATCGGCATGTGGATCCCTATCGGAAAAGTCTCGTTCCTCGATCTCATTCGACAGCCAGCTGTCTATAGCGTTGTTCTCGCGCTCATCCTGATGGGCACGGGCACCAGCTTGCCCGCACCGATCGCTTCTTGCTTCAGCATTCTCGGCGGACTCGCAATCCCGCTTATGCTGCTCACCCTTGGCTTTACTTTGGCAACGTTGCGGTTGGACGGAATTATTACCGGGGCCTATCTTGCGCTCTTCCATATTGCCATAGCAGCCACCGTCGCCTATATGATCACTTGGTTGTTCGGGTTTACCGGGACCACCCGCGGCGTTTTTATATTGATGTGCCTGATGCCAGCGTCCGTCGCGACATATCTTTGGGTAGAGCGTTACCAAAGTGAATATGCATCCGATGTAGCCAGCTATATCATGATTTCGACATTGCTGACGATTGCTGTAGTTCCGCTCGCATTGACCTTGTGGATATGATGTCGCGATTGTCCAGTTCATTAATAAACTAAGAATTGAAAATAATAGTATGACCGACATAACGTCCACCACACCGGCTTTAAGGGTCCGGGACCTTACAAAAATATACAGAATTAAGGGTCCTGCACCAGATAAGACAGCGTTAAAAAGCATCAATCTGGAGGTAAAGCATGGTTCCTTCTTTGGGTTACTGGGGCCTAATGGCGCGGGCAAATCAACCCTGATCAATATCATTGCCGGACTTGTCAATAAAACAAGCGGAGAGGTTCAGATTTGCGGCTTCGATACAGTAAAAGACATGCGTGCAGCACGAAGTGCCGTTGGCGTTGTTCCACAGGAACTCAATCTCGACGCGTTTTTCACACCGCGTGAGGTGATGGAGTTTCAGGCCGGGCTTTACGGCGTTCCCAAATCAGAGCGGCGTACTGATGAAATCCTCGCCGCCATGGGCTTGAGCGACAAGGCCGATGTTTATGCGCGCACCCTATCGGGCGGCATGCGACGGCGGCTGCTCGTCGCCAAGGCCATGGTGCATCGCCCTGAAGTTCTGATCCTCGATGAACCGACGGCCGGCGTGGATATCGAACTCCGTCAGCAACTCTGGAACTATGTAAAGAAGCTCAATGAGGAGGGAACGACAATTATCCTCACCACTCATTATCTAGAAGAAGCGGAAGAGCTCTGCGACACAATCGCGATCATAAATCACGGTGAAGTTGTTGCTTGTGAGCCGACCGAAGCCTTGCTTGGAAAGATCGACATTAAAAATGTCTGCTTACTTCTTGGTCATGATATCACGGAAGTGCCGGAGCACTTAAAGCAATTCAACGCGACACTTTCTCATGGCCGGCGGATCAATATTTCATATCGTCCGAGCGAGACGAAAATGGCAAAAATTCTCACAGCTGCCGCAGATGACGGCCTCGACATCGTCGACCTCACAACGGAGGAGCCTGACCTTGAAGACGCTTTCCTTCAGATGACGTCCTCAGGTTAGCGCGCCTCAATCGCAACGGCTGGCAACTACTGAATGAGGTAGATTGCATGCTCGATTTTTTATTGGATATGTAACCGTCAATCATGCGATATTGATGGAAACCAAACAAATTAACGGGCAATAGACATGACAGAAATTCTCTATATCGGCGGCGACGTTTTCGACGGCGCAGGCAAGCTTCTCAAAAACCATGCCGTGCTTACAGACGGCGATACGATCAAGGAAGTCGCGCCCTCAGAAAAATTTGCGGACTATAAGGGAGACCGTGTCGATACCAGCGGCGGCACCTTGATGCCCGGGATCGCCGATTGCCATGTCCACCTCGTCTATAAGGGAGAGGCCGATCCTCGCGGCAGCATAGAGGGCGTCAATCCCGGCGAAATAACACTCCGGGTTCTCGAGAATGCACAACTTTCGCTCAAATCCGGCATCACAGCTGTGCGCGATTGCGGCGGACGCGACTATCTGGAATTCCCGGTTCGCGATGCCTGCAACAGCGGACGGTTTTTTGGCCCGAATATTATGGCTTCTGGCAAGATGATCTGTATGACCGGTGGACATGGTAACAAGAATGGCCGTGTCGCAGATGGCTGTGACGAGGTGGTGAAAGCCGTACGGGAGCAGATCCACGCGGGTAGTGATCTGGTAAAAATCATGGCCACCGGCGGTGTCATGACGCCGGGTGTCAACCCGGAAGATGCGCATTATTCCGCAGATGAAATGCGCGTTGGTGTCGCCGAAGCTGCCCGTTTTCACAAGACTTCCGCGAGCCACGCCCAGGAGCAGAAGGAATTATGAATGCGGTGAACGCTGGCATCACTTCCATTGAACATGGTATCTTCATGGACCAAGAATGCCTCGATGCGATGATGGAGCGAGGAACCTATCTCGTCCCGACACTCGCGGCAGTTCAAAATATTCTCAATAACGCAGATCAGGGCATCGCGGATTATGTTGTTGAAAAATCCAGACGCGTGTTCGAGAAGCACAAAGAAAGCTTCAAAATGTTCTACAAAGCTGGCGGCAAGATCGCAATGGGGACTGATGCCGGCACGCCCTTCAACCTGCATGGCGAGAACGCAATGGAAATGGCCTATATGGTCGATTGCGGTATGACACCAATCGACGCATTGAACAGCGCAACCTCGGTCGCTCATAGCCTGATGGAACTCGATAACCGGGGACAAATCAAAACCGGCTTCAAGGCTGACCTGCTCATTGTGAACGGCAATCCGGCAAAAGACATCCTGATGGCGGCTGCGAAGAAAAACCACCGCATGGTCGTTAAGAACGGCCGAAAAGTTGACTTCCCATAACCGATTGGCCCGGCAATGCTGAATTTATCCGAGAATTGATTGGCATCAAATCCAAACCGAACTACATTATGTATAAGGCTACGTTAATGTTGGGAAAGGAGAGATTCATGTCAATGCAAGCAGATATTGAACGTCTTCAAAAGCAAAGCCTGCGTCGACGCCATAGGCTCCAAGGGGAAGCGACCCTCCGGAGAAATTTAACGGATCCCCATGACGCCGATTTGACGGCAACGGTAACAGCCAACCGCCGGAAAGCTGCGAATAAGGACAAGATTGACCGACTGAGGCGCAATAACAGCTGACAGGCGCGGTTATCTTAGAACAGCGCCCTAAAACCATTGCAAGAGCGGATCGCTTGGGCTATAGCAAGGTTCTCATCTCAGCACCCGTAGCTCAGCTGGATAGAGCGCTGCCCTCCGAAGGCAGAGGTCACACGTTCGAATCGTGTCGGGTGCGCCAATCTTTTCAATAAGTTAGAACGCTTGTCGACATTATGAATATATCGCCAGCAATCAAATAGCAATCAATGGGGATGAACTTCGAATAGATTGGCTTTTATCTAGTTCGATGTATTTCATTTGAACAGATATTCTGCGAACTAACGGTTTCCTTAGTATGCCGCAAATGTTATTTCTTTATAAAAAACAATAGTGTAAGCATGGAAATATGTTAAAATAGACTCACAAGTATCTGTTTATGTTTTCCTGAATTGTTGATATTTATATCAATTGCCAGACGAAATCGTATAGTTTGGGCCAAGGAATTAATAGTTTTTGAACCAAATTTCTTGAAAATAGGCCTTGAAGAGCAATGTTCGTAGTGTTTATATTCACTACAAAGTGGAAAGGAGTTCGATATGCTATTCAACAATACTACTATGGTTCTCCATCCCGGCGGCGGCGGCGGCGGCGGCGGATGAACGGCTAATTTTTATTTTACTCTCTAGAAAATCTGAAGTTGAATTGTTTTCCGTCTAGTGTCTCATTGGTATTTTTATACTGCCAACAGTTCTGACCATTGTCAGTCGCGGAAAATGTAAGATGTGATTGGTTAATGGCTACACCTTGGTTTTGGCATTTTATTTGCCCAAGACTACTAGTGAAGTAGATGCAAAAATTTGCATCTGTTGTTGAATCAGCGTCAGACGTTTTAAACTCCCAATTAAAGTCTGCGACCTTTCTTTTAATAAGCTTCGCCATAAATTTTGGCCAACTGTAACTGATCTCAATGTTTCGTGTTTCTCCGGGATTTATCTCTGGTAAAAAGAATATGGCAAACCGCTTGCGCTTTAATTCATTTTCCAAAACGAGTACGGCAATATCTTTGTCTTTATCATTGCAAGAACAACTAATTTTTAGGTCTTTGATAGATTGAAGTGGGGCAGATTCTTCATCTGCCGAAATCCAAAAACTCCAAAAATGGGCGGTTTGAGTTGAAGTTGATATAAGCAGCTTCTGCTCGATACGCGTATCACCATTTTTCTCTACGTAACAAAAGTATTCTAACTTATCAAAGTTTACTCTTGGCTTAGGCTTACCATCATAAAGTTGGCTTACAATCTTTTTACTGTTATATGCAAAAAAACTAAGGTCATCTTCTGACTTTTGGAGCTTGAAGAACAATCGGGCGAAGCCGCCTGTAAGCCCCACAATTATTGCTCCAACCCCCAGAATAAATAAAAATAGAGCTAAAAAAACCGCAATATATGAAAAAACATACTCGCCAGCCTCAAGCGCAATGCCTTTTTCAGACACTTTTTCAACTAAGAGAACAGGGTAGGGAACTAAAAAATTTGCAATGGTCCCAATTGTTAAAACTAGCGCTAGGAGACCTCCAATTCCTCCAATTAGAATTTTCCAATAGCGGATAAAAAAATTAGCTTTTTCCATCTCCCCCCTTGGCCGCATGTAAAACGCGCAATCTATCATATACAATACTCTACATCTTATAGGGTTTTTGTATACTACCTTTAACCCTCACGCCGCCAAAGCGAACTTAGGTCAAACCCCAAATCCAAACCGATGCGCTGCCATCGCGTTGCAACGCTGCTCATATCTCAAACCCTTCTCCCTCAGTTTCTCGTAAGTTTTCCGGTGCATACCTTTAGGCTTGTCAGGGAACCAATCATCAATGCAGGTACTCCCGCCAAGCCGATGCCGGATAGCTTGCGCCTGTGATAGATAGCGAAACATCGGGCTTTCCTGCTGGCTTTCATATCCGAGCCTGTAAGCCGTCCTACTGGCGAAAAGGTCACCGCCTGGGGGAGAATGTAGCTTTGCCACCCTGGAGCCATTTGCCGGGCAAATAAACCACCATCGCAGCCCGCCGTAATGGGGGCGGGTGGCTGTCAAACGAACCTTGTAATCCATCGGCTTGCCATCGCTGGTATAGTGCAACCGCATCCAGGCAGCATTCTGGTCAAACATGTTTGCCTCATAGCCAATGCTCGCCCTTTTTTCGCCCGTTCTCTCACTTCGCCAGGTGAGGGAACCTGAAACCTGTCTGCCTGGAACGATTGCTTTTTCCCGGATCAATTTAAAAAGGTTTAAGGTTAAACCATCTTCCACAACTGTCTTTTTGTTCCACCTATACCAGGATCCGGAACCAATACCGCCCATAACCGCCCCAATTATTTTTGTCGAAATCAATAGGGAATTATACCATAAACGGGAGATTTCTGCATAAATTTACGTGCAAAATCGGGCGTTTTCCACGACGCAAGAGTATCTATTTTAGTCTACTTTAGACAACGTCGGGCGGAGGTCTCTTTCAATCACAAAGCATCGTTACCAAATAATCGTTATGTGGTTCATGAACTACTTCATCATTCTGCCGGTTGTAGCGATTGTCGCCATTATGGAGTGGTCGTCATGCACTCTGTTTTACATCTTGTAAGCTTTGGACCATTTGTTTAGGTCTACTAAAATCCTACATCAGTAGTATAACTACCTCTAATATTTTCTATTTCTTATTGACGGACCGGTCATTATGATATAGGTTCCTCCCTAGGCTTAGCCTACGAGATCGCCTTTTGCGGTCGAAAAAAAAGTTCCTGTGGAAACATTTGGAGCTTTTTTTTATGGCTTTTGATTAACATTTTCAAAACAACTATATTTTGTCGCTAATGCCCCCCAATCCGCTTGATCTATAACGCATTCAATAAGCTTTCCTTCGTCAAACAGCCTTTTGTACGGACGGTTGCTTTTATGGTATCCGCCCATACACATTGGCCAAAGGTAAAGGTCTGCAAATTGCACCATAGGTGACGTTTTTTTCTTGACCTTAAAATCATACAAAGTTTCTTGGAACTCAACAGAAGTCAACGGCTGGTATTTCTCCGACGTACCTGACGCGAATGGCGAACCATTTTGTTTGAGTGAATCAAGATAGCTTTTCAACGCATTGTCTTCTAGCCGATTACAACGTTCAGGAAAAATTGACAATCTGGCACTCTTAGATCGTGCATATTTAATGGCCCGTTCTACAACAATCGTAAATGCTGTTTTACAAAGCATCCAAGGTTCTTGGTTATATTGTTCCAGATAGCGCGCGTTATAGCCCCCACGATCAATGACACAGGCAATCCCAAGGACCGGAGCATTTTTCATAAGCATGAAAAGGTCTTCGTAGAACTCTTCTTGCTCTGCCTTTGATAGGCCTCGTAGCCATAAAAAACCATTATTTTGCGATCTGATTTCGGAAGAATGTAAAGGGGCCTCAATTTTCCATTTTTCAAGAAAAGCCCGATGTTGCTGTCTCGCTTCGGGCTCTCGTTCATCATCGATCAAGATGCCTCCCAAAGCAAACCAATCATAACCATGCTCAGGTTTTCTACCGGGGTTTCTTGTTGGATGGCGAGTGCCTGAATCGTCCAAATACAGACTATAGGTCTTGACCAAAAATTTTCCCCTCAATGTTTTCTTCGATCAAATTGATCTCCTCTGCTGTCAAATCAAACAATCCGTAAACTAGAGCATCAATTTTATCTTGGTTACATTGTATTGCAGCACTTATTCTCTGAATTTCTCGCTTTTCTTCAGCTATCCAATCCTCCCAATCTGATCGCTCAAGAAGTGGGATATCCGCTTTGAATACTTTTTTGATTTCCTTTTGAAAGTCCGTAAAATTATCAAACTCCCACCAACTTTTCAGCTTTTTGGAAATCTTATTTTTTCCCCATCGTGGCACAGGTCAGGGATCCGCCGAATTATAGATTGTTGCCTATTGTAGCGCTCCTTCGCCGCCTTTTGACAAGAAACAGCTAAAGTAGAGATTTCAGCTTTTGTCTTCTCCGATGCGTCGGGAATTGGTAGTGCCTCCATGTACTGTATTCTAAGTTCATAGAATCCTCCACGTACCGCTGGACACATTGCTGTAATCAAAAACCACGCTGTAGAGCTGTTCAAATAACCTAACAAAAAAAAGTCAGCCGTTGGGATAATGTAACTTTTATCGTTGGAATAAGAATTATTTCTATCAATCTGAAAAAGTCGCTCAGAACAAAAATGCGGATAAACTAGTTTAGTTCGTTCAAATTTTTGGAAATAATCAACCGTGTCTTGTATTTCGTACCATTTATATGTTCCTGGTTTTCTTCCTTTCCATATTTCTCCTAATGAGGAAGGAATCCAATTACTAGGTCGAGGTATCAACACCTCTTTAAACCTTTCCAGATGCATTTTTATTGCCGGATACCTATTAATATCAACGCCTCGACGCGTAAAAATTAAATATAGCTCGCGACTTTCCGCTCTCCATCGCTTCAAGTCTTTACCTTCCAAAAATGGCTTTATAAGTTTTTCAGAAGCAATATCTTGCGCAATCAACCGATCTCTCGTTTCTCGATTGATAATAAAGGCTTCGTTTCTGCCAGTAAGAACGCCTCGATACGGGGAACTGTATACTTCCTTGAGTGTCTTTCCTACATTCTTAACTTTTTGACGAAGGCGAATGAGAACTTCCGTTTCCAATTCCCATCCATCTTGCTCTAATTCCGATTGATTAATAGAGGCTTTAGATACTTCGAACGCACGATCAAAACTGCCGTCAGGCAGCTGCCGTAAATTCCAAAAATCTATCCTATGGTCAGGTGAAGGCTCTTCCGCCGTCATTACCAAAATTGCAGGGTACGTAGTCACTCCTTCAAACACCTGTGTATCACCGAAATTTACTATGATTTCCAGGTTTGAATTTGCCGCCAAATAACTACGCAACTGGTTTCCTGACGATGTTTTAAAGAAAGTGGCACTTGAAATGTAACCAAGCTTACCCCCTTTTTTTAGTAACGTAAGCCCTCGCTCAAAGAAGTAACAATAAAGATCTGAAACTCCATGATAGACTTCAAACCTCCGCTCTAAATAGGGTTTCATTGAGGAGATCAATTCTTGACGTACATACGGAGGATTGCCGAGTACAACGTCAAACCCACCGTCTTTAAAAACTTGAGGAAAAGCATCCTTCCAACTAAAACCATGATCCAGATAAGCAAAACTGGAGTCTTCAATCAGGCTGTCGCCAACCCGGATATGACTATCCAGACTATCTAGAACTTTGCCGCGACGCGCTGTTTTGAGCCAAAGAGATAACTTAGTAATTTCAACACTTTCTGCGTTTACATCAACTCCAAAAAGGTTTTTAGATAAAATTTCACTGTCGGGATCAAACAGGTCTGGTTGAGCGCCAGATAAATCTGCTACCTTGGCATTCACTCGATGATATTCGTCTTTCAAATAATCAAACGCTGTAACAAGAAAAACACCGGAGCCACAGGCCGGGTCAACAATCCGAACGTTACCAAGTCTTGTTTGGTAATCTGACCAGGCTTTTAACTCAGAATTCTTTCCTCGCCATTTTAGCTCTCCATAAGGCTTCCCAAAACTAGCCTTATTAACGTGTTTTTTTAGACAGGTTTGAAATAGCTCTTCGAGATATGCCCGAAGTGTTTTGTCAACAATGAACCTCGCAATATAGTCAGGGGTATAGACGACACCATCGCGCTTACGTTTACCAGTTGTTCCGGTTCTCTTCTTCTCCTCAACTATTTCGCCACGCGCTATCGCCTGCAGTCGTTCTAGGTCAGTTATAGATTGTTCGAATATATGACCCAGAATTGTAACACTTACTTCCGAAGCAAAATCATATTCTCCGAGCCGCTTAAATCCTTCACAGACTTCATCAGTCAAGCTCAGTTTTTCGATAACTGGGTATTTCTTAAATAAGCCCCCGTTGTAACGAGGAATATCTAGCTCCCCACTGCCTTTATCAATCGCTTTGAAAAGTCCCTTAAAGTTTTCCCATACCGGTTGCGGACTATATGGGTTTCGATGTTCAAATGCGTTTCTAAGGCTATTTTTGGGTAGAAGACCTGTATCTTCTGCAAATGCTATAAATAAGACGCGATCAAGAATCGTTTGTGCGTAAGAAATTTGAGTTTCATCATCCTCGCCAGTCACCGACAGATGAATATGGTCAATCAACCTATCTCTGATTTCTTTATAATCCGCGTAGAGCTTGTTCGTTATATCTTTATTTTCTAAAACGCTCGCGGCCAGGTGGCGTTCTGTGCGACCACAAAGTAAGTTTTCCGCGCCAAGCAAAAGCTGAAACCTTGCGTATTCATTTGGGTCTATCAGGCGTGAGAGGAAGAATTGCTCGTAATCTTGATTTCCAGAACCGAATGAATAGAGGCGTATTTCTACATAATTCGACACTAGGACCCAACGACATCCTGGCACGCCTATGGCATATTCCCACGCTTGTTGGACAGGGCTTTTATGCCTTCCTGACATAATTGCGTCCAGATCCTTTGTTTTTGCCCCCTTCAGTTCAAACGGGGCAAGTATTTTCGAACTGTCTTTTGAGAACGTGCCAAGGGCAAGGTCAACGCCCCCTCGACCAATAGTTTCTTCACTAGCAACCGACCATTCACCATTTCCAGGGAACGGTTTGTATCCCAACACTTCTTCAACGATTTGGTTTTTAAAGGTGCTATGTAAGGCAAGCTCTTTTTGACTTTCAATGGATTTATCACGAATGCTTTTTGCCCAGCTCTCCAATATCAATAGATGCTTTTCAGGTACTGGAGCTGAGTGCTCGCCTAGCTGTTTTTTTATATACTTCTTATTAAACAGAGGCATTTTGACATTACCCGTAATTGAAACAATAGATTCTCAATGCCACGCATTGCTAAATAGGGCAAGAGGAACAACAAACGGTTCAATTCTAAATTTTCTCTCTTCCCATGACACCAATCCTTTTCCCATAAATAACCCCTTGTGATTTCGCGTTGATATTTAACAATCCCGCGACTTCCGGGCGGATACCCTTCAAAAGATAATTCTCAAGATTGCCGCAACTCTGCTCATAGCTTTGAAACCATGTCCGGAATTTACAGGAGCGGATGGCGCGGGGCGGAGGCTTCGGTTGATTGAAGGCTTTCAGGACCAGCACCCGAAACGCTCGCCAGTCACTCATCAGGGACAAGTTACGATGGATCAGGATATGAGCATGAACGCCGTTACTGTCGCTATTCTCCAGCACCCAGGCAACGCACCAGGGGCAGTCTCGCCGTTCAAGCAGCTTTCTAAGCTTCTGCAGCGAATTTCGAAGGTAGTTTGAACATTCCATCGGAGGAATGCCTAATTGCTCTAGGTTGACAGTCGTTAGTGTATTGACCGGTTTCCCCAGCTTTTTACTTTCCCTCGCTGCTTTCAGAAAGCGGCTGGCTTCCGGGTAATGGATGTAGTGGGATACCTTCATTTCAAAGCTTTTATCCTAATCACAACTATATAAAGTGAAAGCCTCGTTGGCCTATTGATAACCAATTGAATTTCCTATATTTTTGGCAATCGATAAAATAGGAATTGACCTAATTTGTGACGGTCTATGGCGGAAACAGCCGGAAAGATAAAGAGTGGTTTCCAAATAGCCTCAACCATCAAACGGTTTTGTTTTCTTCACACCAGCGATTGAGCTCCGCAACGCTATAGAGCACCCGCCTGCCCAGCCGGAGAAAGACCGGACCGGTCTTGTTCTGGCGATGGCGCTCTAATGTTCTGACTGAGATTCCGAGTCTTCTGGCGGCTTCATAAGTTGATATTAGCCGCGACACTTCCAAGGATCAAAACGATGTTGAATACTCTGAGGTTGAGCGATGCTTTTTGCTATCAAGCCATGCATCGAGATCGTCGACATCGTAGACAACGACCCGGCCAATTTTAGCATAGGTCGGACCGTCGCCGATTAGTCTCAATTTTTCGAAAGTGGATTTGGTAGAACCGCAATATGATGCGGCATCACGGGTTCTTAGACGACGGGAGTACGATACTGTTTTCTGCAAATGCTGTTCCTTTAGTTGTTCACGAAAGCCTCTATGGCTTACGGCAAACTATGGAACATTCTACTCGTGTTGCGCTAATGATTTCTCTCGCAACACCTGATACCATATGGGATGAAAGTCTTCGACATTGGTTAGTTTTCTTATACGGCGATATTCTTCACCGTATTCTTCGCCTTCGGGTTCACGGGAAAAGGTCGTATTTTCCTGCCAACGCAAGATCGTACTGGGATTTACGTCAAGACGCCTAGCGGCTTCGCGAATACCAATTCTAGGGCTACGCTCTAAAAGCTTTGAGTAAGCTTGCTTGGCTTCAGGCTTACCCCGTTTTGGCGTTAGATGGCTACAGCCCATTAGAAAGTATATTGCTTCACAAAGTTCATATGGAGGAACTATTCGAAGCTGGTGACAGTCTTCTAACACGTTAAACGTCCAAGCCTTAATTATCGACATTGGAGCGACAAGGCCGTGTCTTTCAATGGCATGCGCTCCGCTATTCTTCACTTCCTGATACCGATTAATTTCACTTAAGAGAAACTGCCCATATAGCTTTGCACCTATATAATGACGCCTATCGTTCCCACCCTGACCCGTTGTTAAATCCCATAGTCCAAAAAAGATCCGATCATATATCTCTAAATAAGGATTGTTCGTTTCCATAACCATTCCCGTTTTAACGACTATTCATGTCAACAACCTTTGGCGTTACTTTCTGATTTGCATTCATTGCATCCGCAAGCCGTCCTGCTGTTCGATCTGCCGCCGCTTTTATCGGATCGCTTGCAATATGTGCATACCGCCCTGTGGTTTTAGGATCCGAGTGCCCTAGCAGTTTTCCCAGTACCTGCAACCCTATACCGCTTCCTGCTCCAGCGCTGGCAAAAGTATGCCGTAAATCGTGGAGACGAACATCGTGCAGTTCGGCACGTTCCCGAATTCTGATCCAGGCTTTCGGTAATCCGACATAATGTCCTTCCCCTCGCAACGCCGGAAAAACGTAGGGAGATTTTTCGCCTCGCGACAGTCCCGCCAATAACTGCAGTGCGGGGGCTCCAAGCATAATAGTTTTTTGCCCTGTCTTGGAGTCATCGAGACGCAAGCACCCGAATTCGAAATCAACTTCATGCCATTTCAACGATAGAATTTCTGTCTTGCGGCAGCCCGTCAGGATCAGCATCCGAATGGCCGCAATCGCCATTTCATTTTCGCCTTCCTTCGCCAACATACTTATCCGGTCGCGAAGTGCCGCTCTTTCCGTTTCCAGCTTAGTGCTGCTTAACGTGCGCTCTAAATTGACGCGTTCCTTTTCCGCTTCATCAGCAGTCCGAAGAATTTCCCCAAGGCGAGCTAATTCATGTGAATTGAGAAAGCGTTCATTTTTTCGATCAGGAAATCTTTTCACACCGCGCGCCGGGTTTACACTCAGAACACCTTCCGCAACCGCAAAGGAGAGGATGCCGCCTAGCAAACCAACCGTTCGGGTCGCCGTTCCTTTCCCTCCAACCACACGGGCCCGCCCGTGGGGTCCAGTCCGTTCATCGGCAACGGTTTTCCCCTTGGCGATATCCGCCATGAAACGCTTAATGTCATTTACGGTAAGATCCTTGACCCGTTGTCTGCCCAACAATGGCTTGATATGGCGTTCTATCCGCCCCTTATCTGTCGCAATTGTTGATGGTTTTTTGGTCGCACAGCCTTCTTCAAGATATCGCTCGCAAAGCTCGGATACTGTCATCGCCGCTTTGTCCGTCATTTTGACTTGCTGTGGATCTTGGCCGTCGGCGATGTCTCCCAACACACGTTTTGCCTCATCTCGTGCTTTCTCCGGTGTCCAGGGAGATCCATGCTTTCCGATCGTCAGCCGCCGCGTAGGTACACCGCGCCCACTCATACGATATTGCACGATGTAGATACGATTTCCCGAACGGGTAACTTTAAGACCAAACCCTTTCAGCTCCGTATCCCACATAAACCAGTCGCGCTCTTTTGGGCGCGCTGCATCGACGTTCCGCTTGATGATTTTTGCCTGCATTTCCAATCTCTCGAAATTTACGATCCAGCAATCATATAGCAATCACCAGCAATCACAATACAGGAAACGAACGGAAAGATACGGAAACTAATTCATTGAAATATAATAGTTATGGAGATATTAGAATGTATAGAGAAACATATACCACCGCCCTCCGAAGGCAGAGGTTACACGTTCGAATCGTGTCGGGTGCGCCAATCTTTACAATGACTTAGCGAGATTTCAAAGACCTGAAAAATGGTCTCTGTCCGCGTTATGTCCGCGCAACCTCCAAAAAGCCTCTCTTTTTCGACGTAAAATTGCTACGGCAATCCTAGCCGTAACCGGCCATTTGCACGCCCTGATCGGGGGTGCCGTATGAGCAGGTATTCCCCGATCAAAGCCGCCATCTGGCTCGCCGCATCATGCGAGTTGCGGCAATTCCTGAACCAGCAAGGCCTCACCCGCGAAGCCGACGCCATTGAAAAGCTGACAGATCAGGTTTTCGCATTCTGCCTTGACCATTTCGATGAAGAGTTTGCCGAAGCTCTCGAGCTTGTAAATGACACGCTTGAGGGAAATTCAAACTCAGCGGGCGAGGAAATCGTCCACTGATGGCGCTCTCTCCTCCGCATACTGGGCCTGCGTTCCTCTCGCGCACTGACGTCCGGGTCAAGGGGCTGCACGGTCCTGAGCCCCGCTCAGGAGTGGTGCGGCAGCCCCTTGATGCGGCGGCGACACCCGATGCTCCCCCGCAGGGGTGCAGACACAACGTGCCTGCACCCTTGCCCAGCGGCGAGCGTGGGGAGCGCGAGGGGGCACCCCCTCGCAGCAATCTCACAGCCTCCCTCTGCCTTACGGCATCTCGCGAGCTATATGACGGAGAATCGGGCGAGATTAAGCTTTCCGGCACAGCTCTCCCAGAGACTACCGGGGTGCTGTCCTCAGCCGATCTATGGGAGAAAACCATTGGTAAAGCCGTGGACCGCGACAAGTTTATCGAAGCCAAAAGCAGAGAACGGATCCTAAAGAAACAATCCCATGACATTGCGGCTCGTTTGGAGGCGGAGGGCATCAACGCCTATCAGGAAGAAAACGGCACCACCATCATAGGCCTCTGCACCGGACAAGCGGAGAAAGCCAACAATTTCCGTAATTCCAACCTGATCCCCGTCATGCAGGCCAAGAACATCCACGATATGTTCAAGCATGTCCGCTATTACATGGACGGTGCGAATAAAAAGCACCTCCGTATGCTGGTCATAAGTAACGGTTGGGTGCCCTTGTCAGAATACCGGGAAGCCCATAAAGCCTTCACCCGGAAAATATCAAAACTAAACAGCGATCCGCTGCTCAAAGAGCGCGGTCTTTCATTCGTCTATTACAACGTCGAAAACACCATAAAGCGGGTTGACGGGGCTCCACACCTTAATATGCATTCACACGTCCTGATGCGCTCTGGCAAGCGGCTGGGGCCAAATAAATGGATGGAAACCATGGACTACATCAAATCGCGATTTGAAAAAGGCTACGCCCATGATGAACGTATCCAGAACCCCGCAGAATGTGTGAAATATGTTTTCAAACCATCGGAATTTGATCAGCTTGCGGGACCCGAACTCAAAGAACTATTCGAGCAAACGCACAGGCTCAAATTTTTCCACCCTCTTGGACCAATACGAGAGTTCCGAAAGCAGCTCCAGGAAGACGGCCTGAAGCTCGTCAAAGCGCCAGACGCGCGCGGTAGATGGCTCTGGAACATCATGCCTAAGGCTAAAAGCCAAAGCCGCTCAGGAACGCAATGACAGCGGCGATACGCGCGATATCGTGGTAGGCATTACCAATCCAATGCCGAAATTTACGGATCGATACGAGCCTTGTCTGATAGTTCGTAACTTCTCCGGCAATTTCGAAGACTTGCTGAAGAAACGACAGTTGGAAGAAACGCAATTGCAGGCGCTTCGCCTTTGGCGGGCGAATGCTTCTATGAAGCACACAACAACGACAAGTGTCCGGACACTTGTCGTCGGAAAAAACAATTCCGGAAATAATTTGACGGACGGCACCCCCTACCCGGATTACCTCGTCCCAGACTATCCCGGGGACCTCCCCGAGACACCCGGGGAACCTTCCCCATCCCAATATTTTCAAATACTTAACTGAAAGGATCAGAAAAATGACTTCTGAAATCATAATCAATGCAATCAAAGAAAACGATACCCCTGCCGATCGGCTGAAGGCCGCAAGAAATACCAAGAACCTGACGCGGAAACAATTGGCAGAGCTCACCGGCATCCCTGTCAAAACGATTGAGAAATACGAATACGGCGGAATGGAGCCCAATATTTCCCGACTTCACTCCCTATGTGAAATATTGGGAATTACACCTGAGGCCGTTATTGGGATTGAAATGGAAACATCTGGCCCGCATGAAACGCCAGAGGAAATTTCAGCCAGTGGCATCCACACTTCGAAATTTATGGAAGACTGTCTTCTGCATCTTCGAGAACTCGATATGCTCAGACAAGGTCGCTTCCGTGCCTATCCCGTCAAAGCCCGTGCACATTTTGAAGCATTGCAAAATGCCCTCCGGCTTTTGGACGGCGAAGAGTTAGGAGAGATTGCAGAACTTCGAGGAATAGTTATCGATGAAGAGCAAATCGATGAAGTAGAGGAAGCGGCACGCCGAATTTTGGATACTGCGGTGTTTGGTATCGATATTTTCTCAATCGAACTTAAAGCACTTTAAAGAATAGCCGATGAGCATGATCTTAGTCCATCGGGCCGTCTATTCTGGCAAGACTGGCAAGATCACAACGAGATTGCGAAAGAAATCAGGGCAGCTTTTTATGAGAGGGTTTTCGCGGGTGAAGAGTATCCGGATTTTGAGGACAACGAGCAATTCCCATCATCGACATAAGAGCTAGTAAGATTCTTGGGGAATTTACTCTTCCTTCGATACGTTACGTAGAAAAGGAAGTATACACTTCGGATATGAATAACTGTTTGAGTTGTTCAACGAATTATATTTCTATAACCTACAAATAGCTAATTCAAATTATGCCAACGCGTATAGGGGGAATAATGCTTTTTTCTGAAGATAAGGCAATTTTTGCTATTCAAGGCCTCATGCGTAAATTTGATAGCCATAAAACTAGTGACGAGGTGATAAAGCTTGAAAGAAATTTTATCTCGACAGTGCTCTTACAAATACTCGACGAACCAGCAGAGTGGGATGAGAACTGCGCCTTCAATCTAGGGGTGATTGGAGGTCGATTTTTCACGCTGATCGACGAATTTGACACGTCAAACCGACTTCATTTCGATAAACTTTTTGTTTGGGCATATCGTTTCTTACTAGAGTTTGAAATGTCACCAATTGAAGAAAAAGCAACCCCAATTCCGATCACTAAAGTAAAGGATGAAGTTGAATCAAATTTTAATTTATTTGACCAAAATACCCGACACAGTTTGCGTTATGCATCGACCTTAATGCCCGCCGATATAATTAAGAAGATGCTCAAAAGTGAGGGCATTCAAAACTTCAAAACATTTTCTGAAAACATGGAAACCGCTAAAAATCTAATTTCAGATTGGAAGAAAGAGCTTTCAAATCAAAAAAGTCAGGTTGATGCGCTTGCTGACATACTTAAGCATCAAAAATCTGAGTTTAACTTTGTAGGACTTAACCAAGGTTTTGAAGATTTAAAGAAGAGAATTTCAGTCCGCCAATGGTGGCAATTTTCCGGTTTAATATTCATGGCCGTGTTGATTATTGCTCCACTCGTTGCAGAAATTGTGACCGTAATATATCGACTATATAATGATCTTAGTATTGACAATAATTATCTATATATTTTGCCGCCGTTGATAGCGATTGAGGTTCTCTTCATTTATTTTTTTAGAATTATCTTGCATAGCCACAAAGGTTCGAAAACGCAAAAGATGCAGATAGAGCTTCGGCAAGCTCTATGTCAGTTCATTGAAAGTTATGCGGAAAGCTCCAAGCATTTAATTGAGAAAAACTCTGGAGCTCTTGAAAAATTTGAAAGCCTTATTTTTAGCGGAATAACAGCTGACCCAGAGAAACTCCCTACCACATACGACGGAATTGAACAGTTAGCCTACCTAGTTAGATCGATAAAAGGGTCTCAATGATTCAATTTGGAACGCTATGTTGTTTTACTAGCAGTTGGAGAAATGCTCAACAATGACGTTAGATAAGCGATATCAGGTTTTTATCTCCTCTACCTTCCGCGATTTAATTGACGAGCGCCAGGCCGTCTTGAAGGCTGTTCTAGAGCTTGATCACATGCCTGCCGGAATGGAACTATTTCCGGCCTCCGACGAAACCGCATGGGACTTAATAAAAGACGTAATCGATGCATCGGACTATTACCTCCTGATCATTGGGGGGCGGTATGGTTCCCTCGATAGTGAAGGGATAGGATACACTGAGAAAGAGTATGATTACGCCGTAAAGTCAAAAAAAGCCGTAATTCCTTTCCTCATAAAAGATCCAGATAAATTACCAAGAGGGAACACTGAAACTGACGAGCAAGCATGGGAGAAGTTAGTTAATTTTAGAAAGAAGGTCGAAGATGCTCATACATGCGTATATTGGACCTCTGTCCATGACCTGAAATCTTCCGTTATTGTCGGGCTTACCTCGGTTGTTAAAAAGAGGCCCGCTGTCGGCTGGATACGCGCCGATAAAGTTCCCTCAGAAGCAACTATTTCCGAAATTCTCTCACTTCGAAATCGTGTAGCAGAGCTTGAAGTCGAATTGCAGGGTTCACGCTCTGGACCTCCCGCAGGGGCTGAATACCTTGCTCAAGGGGATGATAAAGCAAAGTTTGAAGCTACAGTTCGCCCCTATGATGATTTCCTTGGCGTCGAATATCGGGTGACAATCGAGCCAACATGGAACGAAGTCTTTTCCTTAGTATCTGGCAGCTTAATCAGTGAAGTACGGGAAACCCGTTTGCGCCGTTCAATACAAGAAATTATTGGAGCTTTAGCCTATCAAGAAGCAGAAAAAACTGAGAAGTTAAAGGGGCAATCTTTCCGCCACGGCAAAATAAGCGAACATGACGTAGATACAATTATCATCCAATTGCGAGCATTAGGCTTGATTCAAGAGAGCGCCAAAAAAGGAGCGTAACCGATACAGCCACATATTGGATACTTACGCCTTACGGTGACAATTTGATGGTTAAAATGAGAGCCATCCGTAAATCCGACAAGTGAGCTAATCGAGCCATTCTTTGCGTAGCATTAGTTCGTAATGAGAGGACCAAGTTCCATTGCTTGATAACCTATTTAAAATCACCTTCAATAAGCTTGATAGGCAATCTTTTTATGCCCTTGCCGACTATCTGGAAGTGCAGGCGTCCATACTTCGACGGCGTGCCGAAGACAAGGAAGCTGAAGCTAATGGGCGGAGAGATCGGATAAGAGAGATTAATAAAGCCGGACGGGATGCTTTAGAATATTTCTTTATGGGCGTTGATAAAGAACTGGCTATCCAAATGGCAGCGTCCGAAAATGACGTTCCGTCTATCAACGTTGCAGCAAATATGAAGCGTCAGCTACAAGCGGAACAGGCGGCAATTCGCAAAAAACAATCAGAAGAAGTAATCAGGCTTCGAGGGAAGAATGTTACGGTAAGAAAAATCGCTAAAGCCCTTGGTATATCACCATCTCGCGTTTCACAGATATACCGCGAAAAAGCCGACGCTGCTAAATCCCTCAAATCTAAAGGTAACACGACAAAAGAAATCGCAGATACCTTAGACCTTTCCATTCCATGTGTTTCAGAAATTTTGCGCTAAGAATAGCCTCACTGGGCATTAAGACTTTCAGATAAATATACTCCCTAAAGCATTATCGACGATTTTTCCTACCATAAGGGGAAAAATGATTGGCATCAAAATATGCATTTTGGTATATATTTTTTTGTACTATTTTCACACTAAAGAGAATTATGAACAGTCCAACAAGCCAGAGACCTGCCGCAAGCCCGTACGCGCCTTTGGGTCAAATCATAGAACAGAAGCGCAAAGATAAAGGCATGACACGTGCCGCCTTGGCAAAATTTGCCGGGATTAGCCCAAACTCAATGGTGAAATACGAAAAAGCCGGCGAAGCGGATGGAAAATATCCATCCATGGTGAATATGGCAAAAATTGCTGAAATTTTGGAGTTTGATCCAAGAAAAATTTTCGAGTGTATCGCCAACACAGAAGCTATCCGAAGAAATCCCGACTTCAGTTTCATGTACACTTTCAAAGACCTAGAAAATGAATGGACCGGCGAACATAACGCTATGGAACTTCAAGGCATTGGCTATGAAATGGAAAAAGTCTTTGAGGCGCTAACAGAATTAAGAAAAGAAATTGCTCAATTGAAAGGCAATAAAAACGAAAAAGAGCCCGGCAAGGTTTGACGGCCGCCGAGCTCTTTTGATCATAAAAACGATGAAACTTAACCGTAAGATGGAAGCTAAATTTTGAGATCGTTTTCTGATATTCATCCTAATCATCTCACGCAATCTCTTCAACAGGAGATTTCAAATTCGCCTTACGAACTGAATAGGGTGAAGCGTGATGACTGGTAATCTCCCCCGGCTACTCACCGCTGAAATGTTTGCCAAGGAATTAGGCATTCCCGCTCGATCCGTCCGGACGCTCAGAGAGCAAAATAAAATTTCCGCCATTATGGTTTCTGGAACGTGGATGTATCCACGTGAAACAATTGATGAATTCATTGAACAGAATGTGAGGAAGTCATGCCAAGGCCAAACAGAGGCGCATATCTCAAATACCTCAAAAAGCGAGGAAAATATTATATCTGCTGGTCCGAAAAGGGTCGGACGCGGGAACGAAGCACGGGGACAACGAATTATCAAGAAGCTGAAGAACAGCTCGCAGAATTCATTAAATCCAAGCAGCAACGTTTCGGACCTCTCCCTCCGGAGAAATATATGATTTTGGATGCTCTGGAAAATTATACGGATGAGCATGCGGTGAACACAGCGGCACCGGAACGTATCGGTTTTGCAATTTCTCCACTATTAAGATTTTGGGGAGCTAATGTTGTTGGGGATATTTCTCGTCCAACTTGCTTAGCGTATTCAGCTAGCCGTAACCGCTCTGACAGCACGATTAGGCGAGAACTAGGCGTTTTGAGAGCTGCTATCAAGCACGATCATAAAATGGGCCGGTTAACCCGCGTTCCACATGTATGGCTTCCAAAAAAGCCCGAAGGTAAAAGTGTTTGGTTGACACGCAGTGAAGCCGCTTCACTTCTATGGGCCGCCAAATCAGAACCTAGAGTCCGGTTGTACCTGCCGCTTTTTATTCTGCTTGGCCTTTATACCGGAGCCCGCAAAGAGGCAATATTGTCGCTCCGCTGGCCACAGGTAAGCTTCTAAAATCAGCGTATCGATTTCAATCCGCCCGGACGTAATCGAACAAATAAACAACGCCCAATCATTCCAATACCACGGCGGCTCATGTATTTCCTGAAACAGGCCAAGGGTAGGAGCTACGAAACCGGTTTCGTGATCCATAACAATGGGGAACGGATAAAGGATATTAAAAAGTCATTCGCAACTGCTGTTCGAAAAGCTGGTTTATCAGACGTTACGCCGCACACCTTGCGGCACACTTCCGGAACGTGGATGGCGCAAAGGGGTGTGCCCTTGTTCGACATTGCGGGATGGCTAGGCCATAGCCATGAACGTACCTCGGAGCTCTATAGTCACCATCATTCCGATTATCTTGAAAAGGCAAGAAAGGCTTTCGATTAATGTCCGTGCATTGTCCGCGTTACACCCGTCAAAGTGCGCCAAATATAGCCACTATCGGCTTCACGCGTCTGCAGAAAACCTATGCTCGCCGCATCAGTAACAAAACTCCGAAGGCAGAGGTCACACGTTCAGATCGTGTCGGGTGCGCCAATGATGGAGTGCAAGCACTGTTAGGATTCTAACGAAGCGAGCAAGGGCAAGGATCTCACTAAATATAATAGGAAATTACGCCCTTTAAGGGCACCTGCTGAGAAAGCTGTTAGCACATAACAGTAATGCCAAAACTGCCCTTGGCTTTTGTAGGCCAGATCTCCGCCTTTCTCTTCAATCGTTCCTTACGAACCAAAGCTATTAATCAAATAGATCGCGAAGCGCAGGAAATCTCCGACCAGTGATGAGAAAGTTACTTTGGGTGGCTAGCGTAAAGCTATTCATTAATGCACCTGTCCGTCTTCTTTTTATTCAGCACAAGCGTTAAACGAGTTTCCATCACAACCTGTTGCAGAGCAAATTACCTTTCACTTCGGATCGCCCTTGACAGGTCCTTTCTTTTGATATTGTTATGTTATAACATTACTGAAAATGGAGGCGCCGACGAATGAAACTGAAAACCATACTTCCATCCCTGACTTTTTCCTGCTTCCCGCTGTCACAATGGCAGAAGACCATAGTCACGATCACGGTCAAGACCATGGGACGAGCGGGTTTTACGGCCATCTGCATGTCAAAATCCTTTATGACCATGTCTATAAAGCGGGAGAGGCGGACGAGGAAATAGACGAGGCCTATACCCACTCACATCTTGAAATGGGATACGGGTTCGGCAATGGTTTTTCGGTAAATACGAATGTTGAACTGGAGGGCGAGCCTGCAGGCCATGATCATGGCGGTGGTGGCGCAACGCTGGATGGCAGTAACCGGTACTTTGAGGATGAACCTCTGTTCATTCGTGCGCTTACGGTGAATTATGACGAGGACAATTTCGGAGCTTATGCAGGTAAGTTCGATCCTGTTATCAGCTTCGATCAACATGTTATGCCGGGCATGTATGGGTATCAGATTATTGATGAATATACCGTACGGGAAAAGATCGGCGTTGGCGGCTATGCCAAGCTGAACGCCGGTGATTTCGGCACCCACCGGCTCGATGTGAGCACCTTCTTCGCAGATACGACTTTTCTCAGCAATTCCATACTATATGAACGCGGCGTCACCCACAAAAGCGATGGCGGCGTTTCCAATACGGATAATTTCTCATCCGTCGCGGTTTCTCTGGGCGGCTCTAACTTCTACTCCCTGAAAAGCAATCTCCCGGAGGGACTTTCCTATCGCCTCGGCTACGCTCATCAAGCCGCCGGAGAAGGAGACGAGACGAGCGAGGATCGCTACACATTCTCGGGCCAATATGAGCATATCTTCACGTCTGATTTGAGAGGTCGGATTCTGGGTGAAATCGTGCATATCAATCACCTAAGCGGCGAGGAACCACACGATCGGACCTATAACACCATCGGCGCGGAACTGAGTTACCAGCAATGGGTCTTGGGATCGACATATACCTATATCAACAATAAAAATCCGGATGACGCAGATGAGGCACAGAACGGTGAAGTCTTTCAAGCCTCATTGGGATACCTCTTTGAAAATGGCATAACAGTTGGTGCAGGCTATAAATATCAAGAGGAAGAAGGAGAGAAAAACTACCGGATAGGCGCAATGGTTGGTTATTCCTTGGAATTCTAGTTTTCCGGAATTACACGGCGCAAAGGCGTTCTCCAAAGTTAAGTTTCTTTGCTCTATCCGAAGGCAGAGATCATGTGTTTGAATCGTATCGGATGCGCCATTGATGGATTGCGAGCGCTATTAATATTGTGATAGGGCAGGCAAGCGCAAGAAATCCGCCAACATTATAGGAAACTGCGCCTGCGAGAGCGCCTGCAGAGAAAGCTGTTAGCACATAACAATAATGCCGTAACTGCCTTCTGGTTTTGTAGGCAGCATCCTCGTCCCTGTCCACACTCGCGCGTTCGGGACCGAATATATCGATCACACTGATTGCGAAGCGCGCGAAATTACCGGTCATTACGGTCGTTGGAACATGCTGGTGGAAAACCTTTGCCATCACAGCATTCTGAAGCGTCATAGCAAAAACGGCAATGAGCGCAACAAGGATCGTTTCAGGCGTGTCCGCGCCGAGCAGCGGTGAGAAAAACATTCCCGATATCATAAAGGCCCCCAGCAAAACAGCCTCTACCGCCAGCACCGCTGCACGTATATATTTCCAATCCTTCAATTTTTGCAGAAGAATAAGCCACAAGAATAGTCCCACGACAAATGTGAGCACCACCAAAGCCTTCATTATCCAAACTCCGTCCGGATGAATGACTTCCGATGCCAGAATAATCAGAGTGCCTGTTATAAAGGCGGTAAAGGTTCTGAAAAGCGCGAGGTAACATATCACATCGACAAAGGCCGCAATGAAGGACAGCAGGATCGGGATGTAATGCTCTTTCGAGTAGAGCCCGGTTTTTTCAGATTTACTCTTTTCAACCATCATTCTGGATTAAAGCCCTACTATAAATTGTGAAATACACTTGTTACGAAGTTGATGGTCTCATGACTAAGGGTATTCAGTGAAGAGTATATCTGTCAACGACGCAGGAAACTTGCAAGGCGTTTTTCCCCAAAGAATTGTATTCCCTGTTTCATGCCAGTAATCATGCCGCGCATGTCTTTTTTGACGTCAATCATGACCCTATCAGAACAATCGGATTTACGGCATTATGCGATTGTTCAAGCATTCATAAAAAGGAGCCAACTTTGCGCTATTCCGCTCTTAGAGTGTTATTGGAAGGGTTGAGGAGGAACACCGGGTGGAAACCCGTGTGGCGGGATCCCGCTCCACAGCCCGAGTACGATTACGTCATCGTCGGTGGCGGCGGTCATGGTCTAGCGACGGCACACTATCTTGCGAAGGTCTATAAGAAGGCGTGGATCGCCGTGCTGGAAAAAGGCTGGATCGGGGGTGGCAATGTCGGCCGAAATACAACAATTATCCGGTCCAACTATTTGCTCGATGGCAACGAGCCTTTATACGAATTCGCGCTGAAACTCTGGGAGGGACTGGAGCAGGACCTTAACTATAACGCCATGGTCAGTCAGCGTGGCATACTCAACCTCTGCCACAGCGATGCTCAGCGCGATGCCTTTCGGCGACGCGGGAATGCGATGATCCTGAATGATGCAGATGCGGAACTGCTGGATCAGGAACAGGTGCGCGACATGGTCCCCTTTCTTGATTTCGAAAATGCGCGATTCCCCATCAAAGGCGGACTTTTGCAGCGACGCGGAGGTACCGTGCGCCATGACGCCGTCGCCTGGGGCTACGCCCGCTCCGCCGATAGTCATGGGGTGGACATCATTCAGAATTGCGAAGTGACCGGATTCAAGATCGAGAAGGGAACAATTAAAGGTGTGGAAACCAACAGGGGATATATCGGCGCGAATAAGGTCGGCGTTTCGGTCGCGGGCAGTTCTTCCCGTGTAATGGCGATGGCGGGCCTGCGCCTTCCGATCGGAGAGTCATGTTTTGCAGGCCTTCGTTTCCGAAGGGCTGAAACCAATAATTCCAGGCGTTATTACCTTCGGCGCAGGACATTTCTATATCAGCCAGTCGGACAAGGGTGGGCTTGTCTTCGGCGGCGATATTGACGGCTATAACAGCTATGCCCAGCGCGGAAATCTACCTGTTGTCGAAGATGTGCTCGAAGGCGGCATGGCCCTGATGCCGATGATTGGGCGCGCTCGGCTCTTGCGGATGTGGGGCGGACTGATGGATATGTCGATGGATGGTTCTCCCTTCATTGACAAAACCCCGATCGAGGGCCTCTATTTCAATGGCGGCTGGTGTTATGGTGGGTTCAAGGCAACCCCAGCCTCGGGCTATGTGTTCGCGCATTTACTGGCGACCGATACGCCGCATGAAACGGCGACCCAGCTCCGGCTGGACCGGTTCCTGACCGGTGCCATGATTGATGAAAAGGGCGCGGGCGCCCAGCCGAACCTGCATTGAGGCGCGCATGATTATCAACCATCCCTTACTCGGCCCGCGCGATGCACAGGAATTTGTCTATCTTGGTGACGCCAGCCTGATCGATCGCCCGGATGCAATGGCGGAAACAGCACTCAATGACTTTCATGATTATCTCTATCTTCGGGATAATCCAGCGGGCAGCCATCAAGAACTCTGGTTCCATGAACAAGGGGATCGATCATGGCTGGTGGTGACGCGCGATACGGCATCCCATGAAATTACTCATGTCGAGCTGGCGGTCGACTATGCTAAGCGGCGGGGGCGGGACAGATGAGCCAGAAAAACCGTCTCGACGGTGGCCAGATCGACCGGAATCACCGCCTCTCCTTCTCCTTCGATGGGAAGAATTATTCCGGCTATGCTGGCGATACCCTTGCGTCTGCGCTTCTTGCGAATGATGTTCGGCTGATGGGCCGGAGTTTCAAGTATCATCGCCCGCGCGGTGTTTTCTCCGCTGGATCAGAGGAACCGAATGCCCTTGTCGAACTTCGAAGCGGCGCTCGGCGTGAGCCAAACACCCGCGCCACTGTTGCAGAACTTTACGATGGGTTGGAGGCGCAAAGCCAGAACCGCTTTCCATCCCTTCGCTTTGATGTCATGGCGATAAATGACAGGCTCTCTTCTTTCTTGTCAGCAGGTTTTTACTACAAAACCTTCATGTGGCCTGCCGCTTTCTGGGAAAAAATATACGAACCCTTTATCCGCCGCGCTGCCGGCCTTGGCCATCTCTCAGGGGAGGAGGATCCAGACGATTATGACAAGGGCTTCCTGCACTGCGACCTACTTGTAATTGGCGCAGGCCCGAGCGGGCTTGTCGCGGCGCAGACTGCCGGCCGAGCGGGAGCCGAGGTTATTCTGGCCGAGGAAGATTTCACATTTGGTGGCCGCTTACTCGCTGACACCGGGCTTCTCACAGATCAGCATGCAAATGACTGGATTGCGGAGGTTGTCGGGGAGTTGTCAAACCTGCCAAATGTTCGTCTAATGACGCGGACAACCGTTTTTGGCCAATATGATCATGGTATCTTTGGCGCAGTCGAGCGAGTAACAGATCATCTTCCGGAACCACCATCTCAGAAGCCTCGCCAAATACTCTGGCGGATTTATGCAAAGCGAACACTACTCACTGCCGGAGCGACGGAACGGCCCATCACCTTTGACAATAACGACAGACCGGGCGTGATGCTGGCGGGCGCCATGCGCGCCTACGCCAACCGATGGGCAGTAGCGCCGGCAAAAGAAGTTGCTATTTTTACCAACAATGATGACGGTCACCGCACCGCACGTGATCTGAATGCGAAAGGGGTTAAGATCGCCGCGCTAGTCGATAGCCGTGCCGATGCCCCTACTTCGCCGGAATTTGAAGTCCTTTCTGGAGCGAAAATTATCGACAGCCGCGGTCGACTGGGCCTCAAATCCGTAAAAGTCCGACTTCAGGACGGATCGGTGAAGGATTTAACCTGCGGCGCGCTCGGTATCGCGGGGGGATGGAATCCCAATGTCCACCTGACCTGTCATAAACGAGGGCGCCCGGTCTGGAATGATCACATCTCCGCGTTTGTGCCCGTGCCGGATAGCGATCCCCTACTCCGCGTTGCCGGAGCCGCGGCGGGGCTTTTCTCGACTCATGAGGCTCTTCAATCCGGCGCAGATAAAACAATCGAAGCGCTAAAGGATTTGGATATCTCAGCCCATCTACCGGATCTGCCTCAAGCGGAGGGTGCACCCGTCAATATCGCCCCCTTCTGGTATGTAAAGGGTGGAAAGGGCCGCGCCTGGCTGGATTTGCAGAATGATGTCACAGTTAAGGACATCAAACTCGCCCATCAGGAAGGGTTCAAGTCTGTCGAGCATGTCAAGCGTTATACCACCCTTGGAATGGCGACAGATCAGGGAAAGACTGCTAACCTCGGCGCGCTTGCCATCCTTGCTGATCTTGAAGGGAAAACCATCCCCGATGTTGGCACTACCATCTTTCGCCCGCCTTATACGCCGGTCTCCATAGGAGCATTCGCCGGACGGTCCCGGGGTAAAAACTTTCGCCCCTACCGCCTCACGCCCAGTCACAAATGGGCCGAGGAGCAGGGTGCTATCTTCGTTGAGGCGGGCAACTGGCTGCGGGCGCAATGGTTTCCGATAGAAGGGGAAACCCATTGGCGGCAATCCGTCGACCGGGAGGTGCTGGCGGTGCGAAAATCCGTCGGCATCTGCGATGTGACGACGTTGGGCAAGATCGACGTGCAGGGGGCGGATGCGGCAAAATTCCTCAACCATGTATATTGCAATGGTTTCGCCAAGCTGCCCGTTGGCAAGACACGTTATGGCCTGATGTTGCGCGAGGACGGCATGGCCATGGATGACGGGACCGCAGCGCGGCTCGCAGAGGATCATTTTGTTGTCACGACGACAACCGCTAATGCAGTTTCCGTCTTCCGTCATATGGAATTTTGCCGCCAATGCCTCTGGCCGGGGCTCGACGTCCAGCTGATCTCGACAACCGAGGCCTGGGCGCAATTTGCCGTTGCCGGACCGAATTCCCGCCAGCTCCTTCAGAAAATAGTCGACCCGGAGCATGACATTTCGAACGAGGCCTTTACCTATATGGCCTGCGGGGAGATCACTATATGCAGCGGTTTGCGCGCAAGGCTATTCCGGATTTCCTTCTCCGGCGAGCTTGCCTATGAGATTGCCGTGCCGGCGCGCTATGGAGACGCGCTCATCCGCCGGCTGATGGACGTGGGCGAGGAGTTTGATATTGTCCCCTATGGCACAGAAGCTCTTGGTGTGTTGCGGATCGAGAAGGGGCATGCCGCGGGGAATGAGCTGAACGGCCAGAGCACCGCCGCCATGCTCGGCTTGGGGCGCATGGTTTCGCAAAAGAAAGACAGCATTGGTCGGGTTCTCGCAGGACGCCCGCATCTTATGCGGGAGGATGATTATCGGCTGGTCGGGCTGAGACCAGTATACGCCGAAGATACAATCCTATCCGGCGCGCATCTCATGAGCGTCGGAGATCCCGCCAATGCGAAGAATGATCAAGGTTGGGTCACCTCTGCCGCCTATTCGCCGCATATCGGCTCTTCCATTGCTCTCGCCTTTCTTAAAAAAGGGGAGAACCGCCATGGCGAGGTGCTCCGGATCGTGAGTCCGCTCGACAACATGGATATTCAGATAACCGTCACTATTCCTCATTTCATCGACCCGGAAGGAGTGCGACTCCGTGTCTGAAAATTTGCTTGCTCCATTGACTGCGCTTGGAAAAACCGTCCCTGTGATTAAGAAAATCGGCGGGATTACCATCAGCGAAAACCCCGATCTTGCCATCGTTTCTCTGTCTGCCCGTATGGGTACGGAGCAGGACTTACAAAACCTTCTCAAGCCATTACTGGGAGCCGGCCTGCCGGGTCATGGCCAAGCCCAATTCGCTGAAGATATAACGGCCATATGGGTGGGGGTGCATCAGTGGTTCCTGATGGCATCGCTGTCAGACCATCCTGATTATGCCGACGAGATAAATAATTTCGTCACCGACGCCGCAAGCGTCACAGAGCAGTCCGATGGCTGGGCCGTTTTCGACATTACAGGCGATAACCTTGTTCCGCTTCTGGAACGGATTTGCAACCTAAATAGCAAAGCAATGTCGTCGGGCGATGCCACGCGATGCCTAATCGAGCATTTGGGCTGCTTGATTATTTGCCGTGAATCAGTTAGGAATTTCACAATTCTTGGACCACGTTCCTCAGCGGCTTCACTTCATCATACCTTCGTCACAGCGGCGCATAGTGTTGCCTGACGACCGATCTCTCAGGAAAGTAAATACCCATGCAATCATTTGCGCTCACCGTAAAATGCAAATCTACGCGCGGAATTGTTGCTGCTATTTCCGAATTTCTCGCCGCAAACGGCTGCAATATCACGGACAGCGCCCAATTCGATGATCAGGAAACCGGTAACTTTTTCATGCGGATCAGCTTCCAGAGCGAAGAGGGAAAGGGCTTGGCTGAACTGACTGGTGAATTTGCAGAGATTGGCGAACGCCTGAGTATGGAATTTAGCTTCCATGATGAATCGGAGAAGATGAAAGTCGTAATCATGGTGTCCCGTTTCGGGCACTGCCTCAACGATCTATTATATCGCTGGCGGATCGGCGCGCTACCGATCGAGATTGTCGCGGTCATTTCCAATCATTTCGAGTATCAAAAAGTCGTCGTTAATCACGATATCCCCTTCCATCATATCAAGGTGACGAAGGAGAATAAGAAAGAAGCCGAAGCTCGGCAAATGGCAATAGTCGAGGAAACGGGCGCCGAGCTTATTGTCCTTGCTCGTTACATGCAGGTTCTGTCCGATGAGATGTGCAAGAAGATGTCCGGTCGGATCATAAATATCCACCATTCCTTCCTGCCAAGCTTCAAGGGCGCCAACCCCTATAAGCAGGCGTTCGAGCGAGGGGTCAAACTGATCGGGGCAACGTCCCATTATGTGACAGCTGATCTCGACGAAGGTCCAATTATCGAACAGGACACTGTTCGTGTCAGCCATGCGCAAAGTCCGGCAGATTACGTCAGCCTTGGTCGCGATGTGGAAAGCCAAGTCCTCTCCCGAGCCATTCATGCGCATATTCATCGGCGAGTTTTTATAAACGGCAGCAAGACGGTCGTCTTTCCAGCAAGCCCGGGAAGCTATGCATCCGAGAGGATGGGATAAGACAGCTCACTTCTGCGCCAAGACATTAGGCCATCAGTCAGACATCATAGCGTTCTTCAAGAATTGCTGCGATTCGCAGAGCAAATCGAGCAGAAGCAACCGGGAGTGTACGCCCTTTTAACTGGCCCAGGAAAAGATTACCGACAGGAATATCCTTACTTGAAATTTCTTTCGTAACATAAGGCCGTGCAGGATCGTCTTTCAAGCCGATCGGAATCTGAAAACCAATACATTTTTCCCGCAACACATAATGTCGCATAAACTCGAAGGAATCCGTTTCAACAATTGGCGCGGTTGTTCTGGAAAGGCGGTGTGCCGATGCCTCTATCAAATGTCGAATTGCGATATGAGTTGTGGGCAAGACATGTGGGTAGTCTAAACAATCTCGCAATCGGATCTCATCCGCTCTCGCTAAGGGGTGGTCCGGCGACATTAAAACGGTAACCGGCTGGGAATCGCACAAATCACCTCAAAGTCCACAAGGTGAACAGGCTCGAACACCAAAGCCAAATCACTGGCGAATGTGCTTAGCTCCTCTTCCGCTTGTGCTCTATCCCTTACATTTACTGAAAAACTGACCCGAGGATGTTCAGTGCGATACCTCGCTATTTCAGCGGGCAGGAAATACGGAAGAAGTGCTTGTGAGCAAGCAATTGAAATATGTCCCCGGCGCTCCCCTGAAAGATCGGCCACCTGATTCTGGACTCTAGTCAAATCCGAAATTTGACTCCGAATATGCTGTAACACCAGCTCACCGGCCGGATTCAAGCGGACGCCACGGGGGAGTCGCTCGAATATTTGCGAACCAAATTCTGACTCAAACCGCTGTATCCGCCGATTCAGGGCGGACGCCGTAATATTCATATCTTCAGCCGCTTTCCGAATAGAACCTGCTCGGCTCACGGCTTCGATCAAATGAAACGTCTGTAAGTGCTTCACAATCGCCCCTCATTTTTAACCGGTGCAAAAAATGCACCGCTTTTGTGAATTTATAGCATTGGAAATACCACGAAGAAAGAGGCACGGTTTAATCCAATACGCAAGAATCCCCATTCGAGTTTTATGCGCTGAAAGGAATTACGATGACTCTATCAACGTCCAGAAGGAATTTTCTTAAAATGTCAGGTGGGGCGCTGGGTGTGGCCAGCTTACCTTTCCTGAAGGTATTGCCCGCACAGGCGGCCAGTGGCGATGTCATTGTCGCTGTGACAGGCCAAACAATAAATAGTCTTGATCTGCACCGCAAAGGAACTAACAGAGCCAGCTATCAGGTCGCCGTTAATTGCTATGACCGCTTGGTATCCTTTGGAACGAAAGAAGCCCCTGGCGGTGGACTTTCTTACGATTACACTAAAATCGAACCAGAACTGGCGGAGAGCTGGAGTGTCTCTGACGACGGATTAAAGCTCACCTTCAAGATTAAGCCGGACGCAACATTCTGGGACGGAACAAAAGTAACCGCAGCGGATGTCAAATGGTCCTTTGACCGGGCTGTTTCTGTTGGCGGATTTCCGAGTGTACAAATGAAGGCCGGCGGTCTGGTCAAGCCAGAGCAGTTTGAGGCAATTGATGATGAAACCTTCGTCATTACATTAGAAAAAGCCTCGAAACTCACTTTGCCGGACTTAGCTGTGCCTGTGCCTATTGTAATTAACTCAAAGGTCGCGAAAGCTCATGCAACGGAGAAAGATCCCTGGGCTACCGAGTATCTTCACAAAACAGCCGCCGGATCTGGTGCCTTTAAGGTTCTGAAGTGGAACCCCGGAGAACAGCTTGTATACGAACGCAATGACAATTGGGTAGGCGGGCCACTTCCTGCGATTAAACGCGTCATTGTCAGGGAAGTACCTAACCCTTCCACGCGTCGTGCTCTGATCGAAAAAGGGGACGTCCAGCTATCATTCAACATTCCAAATAAAGATGCAAAGGAGTTAGCGGAAAAACTAGACGTCTATTCAACGCCGATAGAAAACTGCATGCATTGTGTTGGTCTGAATAATACATTCGAGCCGTTCCAGGACTCCAATGTTCGAAAAGCGGTCGCTTACTCCATTCCATATGAAGAAATCTTCCAGACAGCCGCTTATGGTAGAGGGGCCCGCTTATGGGGAGGTCCGGACACGATCGACTCAATCGAGTGGCCGCGCAAATCTCCATATTTTACGGATTTGGATAAAGCGAAAGAACTTATGGCCCAATCCGGTTTTGCCGACGGGTTTTCCGTTCCGTTCTCCATCAGCCTTGGGCTGGCGGACTGGATGGAGCCAACAGCATTGCTAATTCAGGAAAACTTGGAAAAGATTGGTATTTCAACAGAAATTGAGAAGATACCTGGCGCCAACTGGAGAACCGCCGCGTTGGTTGAGAAGAAGCTCCCGCTTCATCTCGAAAACTTCGGTGGATGGCTTAATACACCCGATTACTATTTCTTCTGGGCGTATAAAAAAGGACATCTATTCAATTCCTCAAACTACATGAACCCGGAAATTGAAAGCCTTGTCGACACCACTCTGCATATGCCGATGGATGACCCACAATACGCACCAAAAATTATGCGTATGTTCGAGATTGCCTTCGAGGACCTTCCGCGTATTCCGCTTTGGCAGCCCGCGCTCAATGTCGCAGCTAATGGTGCCAAGGATTACGAATTCTGGTTCCATCGCCAACTGGATATTCGTCCGTTGAAAGGGGCTTGATTTATGTCTCCTCGTTTGCGCGCCATTCTCCTTCGGCTCGTTCAGGCTATTCCCGTTGTCATTGGAGTGGTTGTCATCAGCTTTGTGTTGACGCGCGCACTTCCCGGGGATCCTGCAGTCTATTTCGCAGGAGCGGCCGCAGACGAGGAGTCAATTGCCCAAATCAGAACATCAATGGGTCTGGATAAACCCCTGCCTATTCAGTTCCTACAATATGTCGCAGATTTGTTGCAGGGTGACTTCGGTCAATCCGTATACAGTGGACAGCCGGTCGCAGAAGACCTGGCGAACCGGCTTCCAGCTTCATTGGAACTTACCCTGACCGCGTTGATCCTCTCTTGCGCCATCGCCATTCCAATCGGCGTACTTGCCGCCAAGAACCCTGGATCATTTGTCGATCAATTGTGCCGAATATTGGTAACCGCCGGTGTATCCCTGCCCACATTTTTTACAGGGATACTACTCATCTATGTTTTCTATTACCTCCTTGGATTGGCCCCGTCTCCTCTTGGGCGGTTGGATTTCTTATATATCGAACCAGACAACGTGACGGGATTCTATTTAATTGACGCGTTGATTGCCGGGGACTGGGAAACCTGGTTTGCCTCCCTCAAGCAACTTATCCTTCCCGCAATCACACTGGCTCTTTTCACTCTGGCACCAATTGCACGAATGACACGTGCCGCCATGCTGAGTGCCCTGTCATCAGATTTCATTCGGACAGCAAGAGCCGCCGGTTTAGGTGACCACAAAGTTACATACGGATATGCCTTCCGGAATGCGCTTCTTCCGATCATTACCACGTTAGGGATGGTCTTCTCATTCTCCCTCGGTGCGAATGTATTGGTAGAAAAAGTCTTTGCATGGCCCGGCATTGGATCTTACGCCGTTGAGGCTCTCGTCGTTTCGGATTACGCCGCCGTTCAAGGATTTGTTCTTGCCATGGCGCTCCTTTTTGTAACTCTCAATCTCGTGATCGATTTGACATACAGCGTTATCGATCCCCGTATAGGATTCGACACGAAATGACAGTATTCAGCGAAAATACGGATCCAGGAGCTGATAATACTTCAAACAGCATTACCCATATCCTTTATATAATGAAGGAAAACCCTGTTACGCTGATCGCCTTTGCCCTGTTCGGCTTCTATGTTCTTTCCGCTCTCTTCGGACAGCAACTGGTTCCCTATGATCCGCTTGCATCAGATTCAGAAAATGTCCTGCAACCACCCAGCTTACAGCATTGGTTTGGAACCGACCCGCTAGGCAGGGATGTCTTTAGCCGGGTAATTTCCGCGACAAGGCTGGATCTTCTTATCGCTGTCTCGGCCGTTGCCATTTCATTTGTTGTTGGATCTTTCCTTGGTAGCGTTGCTGGTTACTGGGGCGGTAAATTAGACATTATCCTGAGTCGCACACTCGATACCATTATGGCCTTCCCCATCTTTGTGCTGGCCATGGGGATTGTTGCCGCACTCGGAAATACTGTCGAAAATATCGTGTATGCGACCGCCATCATTAATGTCCCTTTCTATGCCCGGCTGGTGCGGGCAGAAGTTAACATCCGGCGCAATGCAGGCTTTGTCCAATCAGCAAAACTCTCCGGAAATTCAGATATTCGAATATTGGCACTTCATATTTTCCCCAACACGCTCCCGCCCATGATGGTCCAGATTTCACTTAATCTGGGATGGGCTATCCTGAATGCTGCCGGGCTGAGCTTTATTGGGTTGGGCGTGCGACCCCCGACCCCCGAATGGGGCATCATGGTCGCCGAAGGCGCTAATTTCATCGTTTCTGGGGAATGGTGGCTTGCCGTTTTTCCAGGTCTTTGGCTCATGCTGGCAGTCTTCACCTTTAATCTACTCGGCGATGGCCTGCGCGATATGGTTGATCCGCGGCAAAGGACCTGATCATGCTGTCAATCAAAGATCTAAATGTATCTTTCAATACCCGGCGGGGCAGAGTCGATGCTGTCTGCGGTGTCTCTTTGGAAGTTGCAAAAGGACAGATCCTGGGGATTGTCGGTGAATCCGGTTCGGGTAAATCAGTTACGTCATATGCCCTGATGCGTATTCTCGACAGAGGCGGGATCATCCGTCAGGGCGAGATTATCTATAGCGGCATTGATTTACGCAATGCCTCCGAGCAACAAATGACGGAAATCCGCGGCCGAGAAATATCGATGATATTTCAAAACCCTAGGGCGGCGCTAAACCCCATAAGAAAGATCGGACACCAATTAGAAGATGTCCTACGCCAACATGCCCAAGCCACGCGATACACTGCAAAAGAAAAAGCAATTGAAGCGCTTGAGGCCGTAAAAATCAGAGATGCGGCGGAACGCTACGATGCCTACCCCTTTGAGCTTTCCGGCGGCATGTGTCAACGTGTCGTTATAGCCATTGCGCTCGCCTGCAACCCTCGCCTTTTGATAGCCGATGAACCGACGACCGGGCTGGATATCACCACTCAAAAAGCGGTGATGGACCTGGTTCTGGAATTAATCCGCGATCGTGAAATGAGCGCGATCCTGATCACTCATGATCTGGGCTTGGCTACAGAATATTGCGACCAAATCTCTGTTATGAAAAACGGGGAAGTTGTTGAAAAAGGGACCCCTCAAAAAATATTTTCGTCGCCAGAGCATCCCTATACCCAAAAGCTCGTGAAGGCGACACCCTCGAAAGGCAGCTCTATTCGAGATTTGTTACCGGACGGTGGGAATTTACCTTTAGCACCGCGTCAAATCAGTGAATTTCCTTTACTTGAGGTTCAGGATCTCAAAAAAACCTATAAAGGTAAATCAGGACCGATCGACGCAGTTAAAGGGGTCTCCTTCAAAATTTTTGAAGGCCAAACCGTTGGTCTAGTCGGAGAATCCGGCTGCGGAAAATCGACGACCTCATCCATGCTGGTGCGACTTCTGGATAGCAGTTCGGGCAGGATATTATTTAATGGCGACGATCTGACCGAAATTTCTGCCAAAGCTTTCGCGAAGGACCCACGACGCACCGATATCCAGATGGTCTTTCAGGACGCCACCGATAGTCTTAACCCCCGATTTACCGCACGCCAATCCATAGCAGACCCTCTCAAGCAATTAGTGAAGCTGCGAGGCTCGGCTTTAAATAGTCGAATTGAGGAACTCGCTGACCTTGTTGGTCTGCCCATCCATCTCCTCGACCGCTTTCCTCACCAACTCTCCGGAGGGCAGAAAGCGCGTGTGGGCATCGCAAAAGCGATTTCAGTCAATCCGAAATTCCTAATCCTCGATGAACCAACAGCCGCCCTCGATGTCTCCATTCAGGCTATCGTTCTCAATCTCCTCGCAGATTTGAGAGCAAAGCTTGGAATGAGTTTCCTGTTTGTCAGTCATGACCTGCAGGTGGTTCGGCTCTTGAGTGACTATGTCATTGTCATGCGGGATGGTGAAATTGTTGAACAGGGTCCTACTGAAATTGTCATGGGCCAGCCCTCTTCGGATTATACCCGCACTCTTTTATCCACAGTACCAAAGCCGCCCAGCGGTTTGACAGCAGCCTAATTCCCACAGGTATTTTCATGAATAGTATTCCCTTTACAATTTCGGCACTACACGACTCCTATCGAAAGGGCATGAAGGCCACGGAAATCGTTGAGCAGGCATTTTCGCGCATTCAGGCGGTCAATGATCCGGGTATCTTTATCCATATACTGGATAGAGAAGAAGTGCTGGCGGCGGCCCGCGAGCTTGGGGAATTTGATGATAGCAGACCCTTATGGGGAATTCCTTACGTTATTAAGGACAACATTGATGCCGGAGGAAAACCAACGACTGCGGCCTGCCCCGCCTACAGCTACGTTGCCAAAGAGGATGCATTCGTCGTCAAATGCTTAAAAGAAGCTGGCGCTCTATTATTGGGAAAAGTGAATTTAGATCAATTTGCAACCGGCCTCGTTGGAGTCCGGTCGCCCTATAGCCCGCCTAAAAATGCGATCGATCCAGAAATTGTACCGGGCGGATCGTCTTCAGGATCCGCAGTTTCTGTCGCTCATGGTTTCGCCTGTTTCTCCCTTGGAACAGACACAGCTGGCTCCGGTCGTGTACCGGCCGCTCTTAACAATATTGTCGGATTGAAACCAACACTTGGCGCTTTGTCTGCGTCGGGCGTAGTTCCTGCCTGCCGGACACTGGATACCATTTCCGTGTTCGCACTAACCGTCGGTGATGCCTACAAAGTCTTTGAAGTCGCTTGTAAATTTGATGCTGCGGATAGCTATTCCCGAAAAATTACAGCTAAACCTTTGTCTGCTATTCCGCCCCGGTTCAAGGTGGGAATCCCTGATTCAAAATCTATCAAATTTTTCGGAGACAAAGTACAGGAGGTCTCTTTTCGCAAGGGGCTTGAGGAACTTACGAAACTAGGTGCAGAAATTATCGAAATTGATTTCACTCCTTTTTATAATGTGGCGCAAATGTTGTATGAAGGGGCTTGGGTCGCTGAACGCTACACAACTATCGAAGAGTTGTTGAGTTCGAACCCTGACGCCATTCACCCTGTCACACGCGATATCATTTCCGTTGCGGAGAAGTTCTCATCAGCAGACGTTTTCCGCGGCATGTACAAGCTGGAACACCTAAAACGATTAGCGGAGCCAATACTGGCGACCTTGGACTATTTATGCGTTCCGACCATCCCGACATTTTATAAAGTGGAAGACTTGGAGAAAGATCCTGTAACACCGAACTCAAATTTTGGGACTTATACCAACTTTGTCAATTTATTGGATATGTGCGCCCTTTCCTTCCCGACCGGCCCTAGAAGTGACGGTCGACCGGGCAGCCTGACCCTTCTTGCGCCGGCAGGACAAGACGCGGAAATTGCAGTGATCGGCCAGGAAATTCAATCTCGGACGCAACCCAAATTGGGAGCAACAGATTGGATCATTCCGTCCTCAACAAAACAATCTGCTGCTTCTCTCAGCGGCAATGAAATTGAGATTGTCGTTTGCGGCGCGCATATGTCTGGCTTACCGCTAAACAAAGAGCTTACCTCGCGCGGCGGACGCTTCATCCGAACAGCATCGACAACAAATGACTACCAGTTTTTTGCCTTGGCTGGAGGCCCGCCGGATCGCCCAGGATTGGTTCGAACTGACCCCGGAAAGGGTTTTGAAATAGATCTTGAGGTCTGGGCTCTGCCAAAAGAGAATATGGGGCTTTTCATGGAAAACATCCCATTTCCACTTGCAATTGGGACGATATCCTTAAGCGATGGGAGCAGAGTAAAAGGCTTTGTCTGTGAAGCCGCAGGCACCCACGACGCGACAGACATCAGCAGCCTGAAAACCTGGCGCCGATACGTAGCCTGATTTTTCCTGACGGCATTGTCTGCTTTACTCAATCAAAGCAAATGTATGTTTTTCAGGGAAATGGTGCCGCTGGCCTGACTCGAACAGGCGACCTACGCATTACGAATGCGGTGCTCTACCAACTGAGCTACAGCGGCACATCGTGAATTTCGGCAACATATAGTCTGTCCCGAAAAGAAGAGCAAGCGTTTCGTGCGGCTATCCCAGATTGCCCCGCGATTAGCTGCTCGCGCTGATTTCGCGGACAATCTCCGCCTCAATCATGTCGGGACTATGGGCCCCGCGATCTGCCGTTCGCCAAGTGAAACTATCAAAACTGTCACAGGCCGGGCAATGCGCCTGCCATTTCTCTTCCTGCCGACCACAGGAATCGCAAATCCACAGCGGATCCTGCGGGGCGACGGAACTTTTGACTATCCATTCGCGGGCCGCAAAAGCATCAGCATTGGCCTTTTCCTCTAGCTCCGCCAGCATTCGCAAGATACCAGCTGAGGGGTTGGCCCCGCCCGCTTTCATCAGATGCTCCCGCGCCGGTCCCCAATCGCGCGAAGCAAGCGCTGCCTTGGCCAGCATCAAATGGGTCTCAACATGCTCCGGATTATGTGGCGCCACGGTTTCTTTCGCCCGGCGGAACCAGTCGGCTGGTTGTTCGCCGGAGACCGTATTACGGATCGCCTCCGCCAGATCTCGGTGCGGTGCATGGTTCCAGGCTTCCCCGATCAGCTTGTGTAGCTTACGGCTTGATCCCTGCTCCGCCGTTAGCTTCACATCAAGCGCCGCGGCGGGCACGAAGGTCGGATCGAGATCGTGAGCCTGCTGTGCAAGAGAGAGGGCGTCCGCTTGGCGCTTCTCCTTTGTTGCGATAAGAGCCTGCTCATAGGTAATAACAGCTTTGGCACGCCGGACTATATCGCCCTTTGCCTTCTTCCCGCGGGCAAGTCGCGTGAGGGCGCTCTCTGCGCCTTCCCAGTCCCGGAGTTTCAGGGCAAGTTCATAAAGTTCTTTTAACACCCAAGCCGTGCCGGGTCGCAACTCATCCGCCCGTTTGGCGAGGTCACGTGCTTTTTCAAGGTCGCCTTCCTTAATTGCCCGGTTAATCAGACCTCGCAACCCGAGAAATTCCGTATCCTCACGCGCCATCATGCGATCATAATAGATGCTGGCCGCGCGATTATCGTCATTGAGCTCAGCAGCCTGCGCCGCGAGCAATAATGTCATTGGCTCTCCGGAGAGGTGTTTTTCCGCTGCGATTGCCTGACGGCGTGCCTCATCCGCATCCCCGGCGGCGATAGCCACCATGCCGCTGGAAATCGCCTCAAGCCCTTTATCGCGACGACGTGCCGAGAAAATTTCACCAATCCGTCCGGGGCCATGCTTGATCCATATCCAGAATCGGTAAGCCAGCGCCACCAGCACCGCAAAGACAAGCGCTATTGCGCCCACGACTACCACCGACGTCTCAACCACATAGCCGCCCCACGTCAGGCGGACATCTCCGGGATAATCGGAGAGCCAGACAGCCGCCATCGCGATGATAACGATCAGGGCGAAGACGAAGATTGTGCGTATCATGTCGACCCCTTTAGTTAGATGAAGGCTTGGAAATTGCTGTCGCAGTGGCATCCTGCAGCAGTCCGGCGATGGATTGCTCCACCGTCAAGCGCGTTTTGGCTTTTTCGAGCCAAGGCGCCGCGACGTCAGCCGCCGCCCCAGAGAGCTTCTCCAGTTCCGCGACGGCTTTATCGAGGTCACTGTCAGCCAGATCCTGTTCGGCCCGGGCAACCACCGAGTCCACATCGTTACCCTCTACATCATCCACGCGTCGGAACTTGATAGCAGATGCAATCCGGTGCAGCGCTTCGCCATACCATGTCTCCTCCGAGGGAAGCCGCGCCGCCTGGCTGATATCTGACGCAATGACAGTAAAGTCCCTCTGTAAGGTTGCCAGGGTCGGTGCGCCAACCGAAGCAATCGGCTCCAGCTTTTCGACCAATCCCTTGAACTTGTCATTGGCAACGGCAGAGACCTGTTTCAAACCATTTTCAAACGGCTCGCTTCCCCGGGTTTCACGTTGAAGCTGTCCGATAGCAAGAAGCATCAAGGTGCGTTGATTTTCCGCTTCCTCTGCCGACTTGCTAGCAATTTCCGTTTTGAGCGTGCCTTCAAGAGAGGATAGCTGCTCTGCTTGAGACTTAACTGTAGCCCGATCCGTCGCAATCGTCTTTTCAAGGCCGGTTATCTGCGTCTTAATATCCAATAGAGCCGTTTTTAGATCGACGATCTGATTCTGTATTTCCGGGCTTGGGTCTGCGACAACCGGGTCAGCTGTCTCAAGCTTTCCGAGAGTTTCCTTTTGCTGCGTCAATTCTTCCAGAGCGGCGGAAAGTTTGTTCTGTTGTTCCGCAAGCTCACTGGAAAGCTCACTGAGTTCCTGCTTTAGCGATCCAGAAAGTTCATCAAGTTTGCCGTCACCGGCATCAGTCGTTTTACTTACGACTGGTACTTCTGTCTCCAATTTAGCAACCCGTTCCGACAGAGCGGTATAGTCCGATTTCAGATTATCCCTGACCGCCTCAATCGCTGCGGTGACGTCAGACGCATCAGCGCCTGTCGTCTTTCCGAACTGACCTGAGATAATCGCCGCTGTCTCCGCTGGCAGATAAGGTTCAACCTTTGGATAAAGAAGCGGCCAAACGGCAAGGCCAAGGCAGAACACAACCAACAATGCCATCAGGACAAGCCCCGCGCGGGACTTCGGTGCCGCTGCCTCCGATTTTACAGGCGGCTCCGCCCTAGCGGTTTCTGTATCAGTCTTTTGCGCGTCTGCAGTCTTTTTTCTATCCGTGCCGGCAGAAGGGACAGCGCTTTTGCCTATATCCTCGGTCTTGCCAGAATTTTTATCGGACATGTTTTGCTCCCTTGGCATATCGGAGTTATCTTCCTGTTTCCTAGCTTGGCTGACAGCCGTCAGCAAGGCAAGCAGGTTTTCCTGATCGGGCGTCTTCGCAATATGAACGCCCGCAAATGACAATGTTTCAAGTTTCGCGGCCACTGCTTCACTTAAACAATAGACGGTTATCTTTTCCATATGTGCCGTCAGCCCCGCCGCCGTCACCAGCCCGACAAATATAGCGGCCGTGCGGGGCGAATAGAACAACACCGCCTGAATAGCGCCGTTTTTTATATCTTTCACGATCTTCGCATCAAGAGACGTTACCGGCAGCGCTTCATAAAGGACAACGCGTTCGCACTGAAATCCCTTATCAACAAGCATTCCGGAAAGATCACCGGCCACTTCCGTTCCGGCCACATGGATAAGCCGGCCATGTTCCGGCTGGCATTCGGCGGCGACTTTCTCGGCAAGCGAATTGACGTCCCCACCAGCGGCAGCGACATCGGTAAAGCCTTCATGGTGTAAAGCATCGGCCGTTGCCGCACCAACGGCAAAAACCTTTATCTTTCTATCCTTTAAGGCCGGGCCGAGTGCCCGCGCACCATTCGCACTTGTTACCAGTAGCCCCTGCGCACCGGTGATATCCACCTTTCGGGCTGAGAAGGTCTCAATGTGCATCATGGGAGCAAGGCGCGTTTCGTGCCCCATCTTTTTCAGGATACGAGCAAGTCGACTGCCGTCCGGCTCAGGTCTGGTAATCAGTATTTTCATTATGACTTAGTCTACAGTCCAAAAGACAAATTGGCACCCCTTGCCTGCGCCTTTAGATTCGCGCCGATGCTTTCACCCAGTTCCATCGCTTCGGCGAGGGTACCACGCCCGCTCGCGTCAAGGCGGATAGAGCCATCCTCCGCAAGCAGGCTCGCCCGGAAATAAAGGCTGTTCCCCTCAACAAGTTCCGCATAGCCCGCGATGGGCGTCCGGCAGGAACCGTCGAGCACAGCAAGCATCGCGCGCTCACAGGTAACGCGCGCGAGACTGACCGAATCATTGATCGGTCCAAGCAGAGACGCAATCTCTTCATCCGCCTCCCGCCGTTCAATCCCGATTGCCCCTTGTGCCACAGCCGGCAACATATCATCAACGTTAATTAATTCCGTGATCACACTCTCATTCCCGAGTCGCTTGAGCCCTGCGAGCGCGAGCAGAGTCGCATCGGCCTGCCCTTCCGCGAGTTTGCGCAGGCGTGTTTGAACACTGCCGCGAAAAATGCCAACGCGAAGATCGGGCCGCCGGTTCAGGACCTGTGCCTGACGGCGAAGGCTGGCCGTACCGACGAGCGAGCCCGGCGGCAAGTCAGCAAGGCTCTTTCCGCTCGCAGAAATAAAGGCATCGCGCGCATCTTCGCGCGGCAGGATACAGTCAATTATCAGGCTCGGTGGTAGCGACGTTTCCATATCCTTCATGGAATGTACGGCAAAATCTATCCTGTCCGCGAGCAGCGCCTCCTCTATCTCCTTAACGAACAAACCCTTGCCGCCTGCCTCACTGAGCGCACGATCCTGGATCTGGTCCCCTGTCGTCTTAATCACCACAATCTCCAACTGCTCCGGGTCGAGGGCGTCTTTATGCGCCTCCAGAAGCCGGGTGCGGGTCTCCTCGGCTTGCGCGATCGCGAGCGGGCTTCCCCGGGTGCCTATCCTGTATTTTTTGACAAAGGTCATGTTGCGGGATATTCCGTCAGATGTTAGAGCCATATGCAATTTGCACCGCTTTGTAATAGATAACAAATGCCAAACCAACAAATAATCGTCCTCGGGCTGGAAAGCAGCTGCGATGAAACGGCTGCTGCGGTCGTGACGGCGGAGAAGGAAATTCTCTCGAATGTCGTCCTGTCGCAAAATGACGCCCATGCGCCTTTTGGCGGCGTAGTGCCGGAAATCGCGGCCCGCGCCCATGTGACCGAGATGGACCGGCTGGTCGATCAGGCGATGACGGAGGCCGGAGTTTCCTATGACGATTTGTCCGCCGTTGCGGCGACAGCGGGGCCGGGACTGATCGGCGGCGTCCTTGTCGGGCTGATGACGGCGAAAGCCATTGCTTCTGTCGCGGGCGTGCCGCTGATCGGCGTCAACCATCTGGAGGGGCATGCCCTTACGGCACGGCTGACGGACGATGTGGCGTTTCCCTACCTTCTGTTGCTGGTCTCCGGTGGGCATTCACAAGTGTTGGTGGTCGAAGGGGTAGGAAAATATCGGCGTCTTGGGACCACGATTGACGATGCCGTGGGTGAGGCCTTTGATAAAACCGCGAAGATGCTAGAGCTTGGCTTTCCGGGTGGGCCGGCCGTTGAGAAAACCGCGGCAACCGGCAACCCGGACCGATTCAACTTCCCTCGCCCAATGAAGGGGCGGGAGGGTTGCAATTTCTCCTTTTCCGGCCTTAAGACGGCCGTACGGCAGGCGCGTGAGAAGATGGGCGAAAAAGTCAGCGAAACAGACATTGCCGATCTCGCCGCCAGCTTTCAGAAGGCCGCAGTGGAAAGCCTGATGGACCGGGTGGCCAAGGCCCTTGATCTTTTTATCGAGGAATATGGTGGAGGCGGCACACTAGTCGTTGCCGGGGGCGTCGCCGCCAATCAATATTTGAAAGGCGCGTTGGAGACACTCGCAAGAGAAAAGAGCGTTGCGCTTAAAGTACCCCCGCCGAAACTCTGCACCGATAATGGCGCAATGATCGCCTGGGCGGGAATTGAACGTCTCAAATGCGGATTTTCGGATGGGCTGGACCTTGCTGCGCGGGCACGCTGGCCGCTTGACCCCAACGCCGAGCCGGCCCCCTTCGCCGGATACAAAGCTTGACCATAGAATTGGAATGATGACGATGACAGAAGACGAACAAAAACAGGCAGCAGCAGAAAAAGCTGTTGAGTATATTGAGGACGGCATGGTCGTTGGCCTCGGAACAGGATCCTGCGCAGCGAAGATGGTTGACCTGTTGGGAAAACGGGTCGCCCACGGACTCTACGTCACAGGCGTTCCAACGTCGGAGGCAACAGCACAGCAGGCCCGCAACCTTGGCATTCCCGTCGTTGGTCTTGATGAAGTAGGTGTCATTGACCTCACCATTGATGGCACTGATGAGGTAGACCCGGCAGGCCGCCTGATCAAAGGTGGTGGTGGCGCGCATTTACGCGAGAAAATTGTCGCGTCTCTGTCAGACAGGATGATTGTGATTGCCGAAGCGAAAAAGAAGGTCGCCCAGCTTGGCACCTTCAAGCTGCCGGTTGAGGTTATCCAATTTGCTGCACCTGCGTTGAAACCCCGGCTCGAGGCGCTCGGTTCAACGCCAACACTCCGCCTCGCAAAAGACGGTACGCCCTTCACCACCGACGAAGGCAACTATATTTACGATTGCGATTTCGGGAAAATTGCCGAGCCAGAGGAGCTAGCTCTGACACTTAGTACAATGCCCGGTGTTGTAGAGCATGGTCTCTTTATTGGCTTTGCCGATCTTGTCCTGATTGGAACGGATGCGGGCGTAGAGGTGATTGAGATCGAGACGAAAAAAGCCGGATGAAAAAGATGGCCTCTGGCCGTATCGCGTTATTCTGCACTTCTTGTCAGGCGCCGATCATGCTAATCAGTCCTTAACTTGATGGCTGACAGAGCAGGATATGCTGGGCGGATGACTAAGGTAAGTGTAATTGGTGCGGGAGCTTGGGGTACGGCGTTGGCGATTGTCGCGGGAAAAGGCGGCAACGAAGTGCTGCTCTGGACACGGCACGCGGACCATGCGGATGCGCTTAACCGGGATAAGACCAACCGGAAATATCTTCCGAATGTCCCGCTTCCCCCGGGCATAGTAGCAACGAATGACCTCGCCAAGGCCGGGGACGCGGATATCGTTCTGTTGGTCGTTCCCGCCCAAAAAACCAGAGAAACCCTGGCTCGACTAAAGCCCTCGCTCGCTCCGGATACTGCTCTCGTCATGTGCGCCAAAGGGATCGAGCAGGACAGCGGCCGCCTGATGAGTGAAGTGGTCAGTGAGATAACACCCAATAGTCCGCTGGCCATCCTCTCTGGACCCAACTTCGCGAAAGAAATAGCTGTCGGATTGCCGGCGGCGGCCACCCTCGCAATCAGTGATAAGGAAATCGGCGAAAACCTCGTCAAAGCTATCGGCCTTCCAACCTTTCGGCCTTATTTGACGGACGATGTCATCGGCGCGCAGATCGGTGGCGCCGTCAAAAATGTACTGGCCATTGCCTGCGGTGTTGTCTCCGGCGGCAAGCTCGGCGAGAATGCCCGCGCCGCCCTGATTACACGCGGAGTGGCGGAAATTCTGAGGCTTGGCGAAAAACTGGGCGCGCGAGCCGAAACGCTGATGGGACTCTCCGGACTCGGCGATCTGGTACTGACTTGTAGTTCTCCCGCCTCGCGGAATTTTTCCCTCGGCGCTGCGCTTGGCCAAGGTGACATCCTCGGCGAGATATTGCAGCAACGCACTGCTGTAACCGAAGGGGTTTACACCGCGTCAGCAATCTGCCGTCTGGCCGAAAAATACAATATCGAAATGCCAATCTGCTTCGCCGTCGATGAAATTTTAAATGGAGGCGTCGCCGTCTCCAGCGCTGTCGAGGAACTACTGGCCCGACCGTTCAGGGATGAACGGCTTGCAGGCTTCTAAAGATCGTAAAAGGAGAACTGAGAATGCTGTTTATTGCCCATTGTACCGACAAGGCCGATCATTTGCAGGTCCGCCTCGACACCCGTCCGGCACATCTGGACTTTCTGAAGGCAAAAGGAAACGCACTTAAACTTGCGGGACCGACCCTAGATGCCGATGGGGAAGCCCCAACCGGCAGCCTATTGATTTTTGAAGATACAGATTTGGCGGCCGCAAAAGCGTGGGCAGCAAAGGACCCTTATGCCGCAGCAGGCCTCTTTGAAAGCGTCATCGTAAAGCCCTGGAAACATGCAATCGGCGGCGGGCTTTAACCTCGCTGGCGATGATTGCGTTTCGTGTAATATTATGATGTAGTGACCACCATAAATAATAATAAAAACCCAAAAAGGTGGTCACATGCAATTCTCACAAGAGCATATCGCGCTTAAAGATACCGTTAACCGGATTATTGACGAGCATATCAACCCTCATGTCGATCAGTGGGAAGAAGAAGGCATTTTCCCGGCCCATGACGTGATGAAGCTTCTGGCAGAGGCAGGTCTTCTCGGCATCGGCAAGCCGGTGCAATACGGTGGGCTGGATCTCGACTTTTCTTATGAAATGGTCTTTGCAGAAGCGCTTGGCAGTATTCGGGCGAACGGTGTTTCCACGTCAATCGGTGTTCAGACCACCATGTGTACCCCTGCCCTCACCAACTATGGTAGCGAGGAACTCAAGCAGGAGTTTCTTGTGCCGACAATCGCCGGGGAAATGATCGGCTGTATCGGCGTGAGCGAGGAAGCGGCCGGATCGGATGTTGCCAATACCCGCACCTATGCAAAGCGCGATGGTGATGACTATGTGATCAATGGCTCAAAAATGTGGATCACCAACGGGGTGCAGGGTGACTGGATTTGCTTGCTTGTGAACACTTCCGAGGAAGACGGGCCGCACCGGAATAAATCGCTGATCATTGTGCCGCTTAAAACCAAAGGCGTTACTGTCGCCCGCAAGCTCGACAAAATGGCACTGCGATGTTCAGACACGGCACAGCTATTCTTTGATGATGTCCGTGTACCGGTCCGGAACCGGATAGGCGAAGAAAATATGGGCTTTACCTATCAGATGCGACAGTTCCAGGAGGAAAGATTGTATGTGGCAGCCCGCGCGCTGCGTGGCTGCGAGATGGCGATCGAAGATACGATTGAATATACAAGCCAACGCAAAGTGTTTGGCGAAACTCTTCTCGACAAGCAAGTTGTCTATCATAAGATGGCCGAGTTGCAGACACTGGTCGAATCCGCTCGATCGCTGCTATACCGTTCTATCGAAGAATATATCAATGGCAATGATGTGACCAAGCTCGCGTCAATGACTAAATATCTTGTCGGCACGCTCTGCAATAAAGTTCCGAGCGAATGCTTGCAATATTGGGGTGGACAGGGCTTTATGTCCGAGAACTGGATTTCCCGTGGGTATCGCGATCTTCGACTTTCTTCGGTCGGTGGCGGCGCGAATGAGATCATGCTCGAAATCGTCGCCAAGCAGATGGGCATCTTCCCGGGCAAACGCAAAAAATAGGAGCCTTGATGAAATACTGGCTGATAAAATCGGAACCGGGGACCTGGTCCATGGCAAGATCAACTCGACGCAGGAGAAGAGGGTACCTTCTGGGATGGCGTGCGGAATTATCAGGCGTCGAACAACATGAAAGAAATGAAAATCGGCGACCTTTGTTTCTTTTACCATTCCGTCAAGGAGAAACAAATCGTTGGTATCGTCGAGGTGATTAAAGAATACTACCCCGATCATACCGATGAAAAGGGGCGCTTCGGCATGGTGGACGTCAAGGCCGTCAAATCTGTCCCAAATCCGGTAACGCTCGCGGATATCAAGGCCGAACCACGCCTTGAAAATCTCGCGCTTGTTCGCCAAAGTCGTCTGTCCGTTGTGCCAGTGGACGGACCATCCTGGCACCTGATTTGCAAGATGGGCGGCCTATAACTGCCGTTTCCTTGTGGTGCGCTTGACGGAGCTATGGTCAACCCATAGTATTTCTGTATAGAATTTGCGCGAGGGGAGCTGGCATGGACAACCAGATCAACGAAGTAACGATTGTTGGCGGGGGTACTGCGGGATGGCTTACCGCCGCCTTCTTGGTTCGCTTTATGAACCTGCGTGATGAGGAAAGCCCCACTAAAATTACCCTGATAGAGTCGCCTAATGTCCCCACCGTCGGCGTCGGTGAGGCAACTGTTCCAACGATGGCGGCTCTCCTGAAAAGTCTTGGGATTTCGGAAAAGGAGTTTTTTATCCGATGTAATGCCTCTTTCAAAATGGGAGTCCGTTTTACGAATTGGAGCCATGATGAAAAGGGACAGTCAACGTCCTTTATTCATCCATTCGAAGCCATCCGCACCCAACTTGGCGGACAAAACCCGGCTTATCATTTTCATAAATATGGCGGTCCCCCCGGCCGTGAAGGTATCGATGATTGCATGTCGTTCAGCGGCACAGCGATCAAAAAGAAACTTGGCCCCAAATTTCTGAACCATGGGGATTACGAAACACAGCTGAATTACGCCTACCATCTCGATGCTGGCAAATTTGCCGGATTTTTGCGTGAGATCTCCATTGAACGCGGGGTCAATCATGTACTCGATGATGTTGAGGAAGTAGAACAGGACGAGCGCGGATATATTTCCGCCTTGAAATTACAACGGCAAGGACGGCGGCCGGTCGATCTGGTTATTGATTGCACGGGGTTCAAGGGCGTAATCATCAATCAGGTAATGAAAGTTCCTTTCCACGATTATAGCAAGTACCTCTTGAACAACCGCGCCATGGCTGTTCAAATCCCTCATAAGGATGTTAGCCAGATTGAGCCCTGCACCAATTCAACTGCGTTAGGCGCGGGTTGGGTTTGGCGCGTTCCGCTCTATAATCGAATTGGAACCGGCTACGTTTTTTCCAGCCATTTCCGCACAGATGACGAGGCACGAGAAGAATTCCTCCAACATCTCGGCGAGGACGGAAAGGATGCCGAACCCCGAATTATCCCTGTTCGCATCGGCCGGATGGAGCGAGCATGGGAGAAAAACTGTATTGCAATAGGCCTGTCTGCTGGATTTATCGAACCACTGGAATCGACGGCAATCTATATGATCGAGAACTTTGTGAAGCTTCTCTTGGTCAACTTCCCGGATAAGAGCTTCGCCCCAATCCTTGCTCAGCGATTCAATGAAAAAACCGAGAAAATGATGCAATCCATTCGGGATTTCATCATCTTGCATTATTGCATGAATAACCGAGAGGATAGTGAATACTGGCGTGTTGCACGCGAGGAGATGGTCATCCCGGACAGCGTTAAAGACATGCTCGATGAATATCGTCATGCGTTGCCGGTTAATACAGATTTTGATGGCACCTATCTGTTCAATTATTTCAATTATAATGTCATTCTTTTCGCGAAGGGGTATCTGAAGGATGTCCGATATCCAGCGGAACGCTTTATCGCCCGCAAGGATTGGGAACAGCGCATGGCCGAGTTCATTCGATATGAGCAGAACCAGCTAAATGGACTACCAAATCACTATGAGTTGCTTCGTAAAATACGAGGGGAAGACGAAATCGTAGCGCCGCAAGGCGGCGTGTCCTTCGGTGGGTTTAATGGACCGATGTTCGGCGCGCAGGCAGGTGGCATTCAAGTTCCGCAACCGACAGTGCAAATTGGTGGCGGACAGATAAAACCAAGTATTAAGTTTGCCCTGAAAAAAGATAGTGACCAAACAAAAGAGCCAGAGAAGGAAGACCTTTCCGGATCTAACATCCTCTAGACGAACGCCCTTAAAAGTGGTTGGCGATAGCAACCATATCGCGTAAGGTCATTTCCACCCTTGGTACCCACCGAAAGTCATCATGCCCCCAACTGAGTCAACGGCGAACCAAGCCTCGAACATGCGCGCCTATTTGCTGCTGACCCTAACAACCACTTGCTGGGGGATGAATGCGATTTTGGGCCGCCTTGCTGTTGGAGAGATATCTCCGATGGCTCTGGTCTGCCTGCGCTGGATGCTGGTAGTGATTATTCTTTCTATCTTTGCCCGTCGGCATCTTCAACGCGACTGGGCCGTTCTCAAAAAGCATATTGGCTACATGATGGCAATGGGCGCTATTGGTTTCACCGGATTTAATATGTTGTTCTATCTCGCGGCCCATTCGACAACGGCAGTGAACATTGGCATTCTACAGGGATCTATTCCGGTTTTTGTGCTGATCGGAGCGTTTCTGGTTCTACGGACCAAAGTGTCGCTCATGCAATCGATCGGCGTGGTTGTAACCATCCTTGGTGTCGGTATCGTTGCCTCTGGCGGCTCTATTGCTCGGCTTGCTACTTTCGAGGTTAATATCGGGGATGCCCTCATGCTCCTCGCCTGCATTCTTTATTCTGGCTACACTGTGGCACTACGATACCGGCCGGAGATATCGCCGCTGTCTTTTCTTTCTATGATGGCCCTTGCGGCGTTTATAACGTCCCTTCCCTTCGTTTACATCGAAATCGAATTGGAACATTTCCTACCGCCGACTACTAAGGGTTGGCTCATTGTCGCCGCCGCGTCTGTATTTCCTTCCATCGTTGCCCAGATTTCCTTTATTGTCGGCGTGAGTATACTCGGGCCCGGGCGGGCGGGAATTTTCGTCAATCTGGTACCCATATTTGCATCGATTTTCGCCGTTACCTTCCTCGATGAACCGTTTGAGTTCTTTCAAGGCGCCGCGCTTGGGCTTGTATTATTTGGCATCTGGCTATCAGAAAAAGGAAAGCCCGCGTGACGGGCTCAGTTTTTAAAAATCGCTGACAATGCCTTTGCGTTCCCAATCACCGTAACGTGTCGGCTCTAGCCCAGATGGGCCGCCGATTTCGCCCTTCGCTTGCTTCTGCTTGATGGCTGGGTCTTTCTTGTTTTTTCTCTCGGTGTCGCTCTGGGTCTTTTTTTCGGTCATCTGTGTCTAAAGCCCGACTGTTAATTGGCGGAAAGAGTGTTCTGTAGGGTCTTTCAGTATTTCTGAACCATCTATAGACCGCAAGACAAATTTCCGCTAGAAGCCGCAGATGACAACATCACCTGCTAATTCACGGGCCGCCGCGGTCCGGCTTCTCACGCGTGTACTTCAAAAACGCCAACCGCTGGAAGAAGCGCTTGATCCAGTGCTACAAGGATTTCCGCCGCGCGATCGGGCCCTGGCGCGAGCCATCACTTCGACTGCGCTTCGCCATCTTGGGGTGATCGACGCCCTGATTGATAAAATGCTGGACCGACCCCTTCCGGAAAAAGCGCTGGATGTTCGTCATATCTTGCGGATTGGGATTACGCAGATCCTGTATTTGAACATTCCATCCCATGCCGCAGTTCATGACACCGTCGCACTAGTACCGGATCGCAGCAAGCATAAAGGTCTCGTCAATGCACTCCTCCGGCGGATTGACCGACAGGGAGAAAAGCTTCTCTCAAAAATCGATATTCCTCGCAAAAATACGCCCCTATGGCTTTGGGATGCTTGGACTGTCCATTATGGGGAAGAGACCGCGCGGCGAATTGCAGAAGCGCATCTGACGGAAGCCGCGCTCGATATTTCGGTCAAATCAGACCCAAAAAAATGGGCAGAAGCCCTCGACGCTGAAATCCTGCCGACAGGCTCTCTCCGCCGGGCGACAACAGCTACGCTTGTCGATCTTCCCGGATTTGAGGAGGGCGCCTGGTGGGTACAGGACGCCGCCGCGGCAATCCCCGCCGCACTTCTGGGGAATGTCGCTGGGAAGCAGATCATTGATCTCTGCGCCGCGCCCGGGGGCAAGACCGCGCAGTTTGCAGCGGCAGGCGCGGAAGTCATCGCCCTCGACCGCTCCAAGAACAGGCTGAAGCGACTCGAACAAAATCTGGAGCGGTTGAATCTTCCGGTAACAGTTAAAGTCGGCGATGCCGAAAGCTTTACACCGGATCAACAACCCGACGGTATTCTGTTGGATGCACCCTGCACCAGCACCGGAACACTCCGTCGTCATCCTGATGTCGCTTATCTGAAATCCCAGGCGGATGTTGACAAGCTCAGCGAACTACAGACCCGGCTTCTCGATCATGCCTGCGCAATACTCAAACCCGGCGGCGTGCTGGTATATAGTGTCTGCTCCTTACAGTCGGAAGAAGGCGAAGCCCAGATTAAGGCTCTTCTCAGCCGGAACCCGGCTATTCAGCGGGAGCCGGTCCAGGCAGAGGAAGTCGGCGGTGTATCCGATCTGATTAATTCCGATGGAGATATTCGCACTTTGCCGTACCATATGGGCGGCATGGATGGATTTTACGCAGCACGCCTTCGGAAAATATCTACGCCCTCCGCTTGAGCCGCCTATTCTGTCATGGTAAAGACAAGCTTAACTGGCGCCACTGCAGAAAATATTTTGGTTGAAGGACCCCTTATGCGTAAACCGGTCAGAATATCCCCTTCCATCCTTGCGGCTGATTTTGCAAAACTTGGCGAGGAAGTCAGTAATGTCGCGAAAGCCGGCGCTGATTTTATCCATGTCGATGTCATGGATGGCCATTTCGTCCCAAATATCAGTTTTGGACCCGCGGTGACCAAATCCGTGCGTGGCTACACGGATATCCCGTTTGATTGCCATCTGATGATTACCCCGGTCGATCCCTTTATCACTGAATTTGTTGACGCGGGCGCGAATATTATTACCCTGCATCAGGAAGCTGGCCCACATCTGCATCGCAGCCTGCAGCTCATTAAATCCCATGGCGTCAAGGCTGGGGTTTCTCTGAACCCGTCGACACCGGCGGCAACGCTGGAACATGTGATGGATGAGGTTGACCTTATTCTGGTGATGAGCGTCAATCCCGGGTTTGGCGGGCAGAAATTTATCCCCTCCCAGCTTGATAAAATCCGCACTCTACGTGAGATGATCGACGCCTCCGGGCGGGATATCGATCTGGAGGTCGACGGCGGAATTAATGCCGAGACAGCCCCACTGGTGATTGAGGCGGGCGCGGATCTTCTGGTCGCGGGAAGTGCGGTCTTCAAGGGCGGTCCCGAACAATATGCTGCCAATATAAACGCGGTGCTGGGCCGGACATGAGCAAAGCCGCGTTAACGCCTGCGAAAGGAGGCTTACCATCGCGGCGACTGATTTCCGATGTGATATACGCAAGCGGAGCGTATCAAGCACTTTTAAAAAGTCGGGTGCCAAAGCGCCTTGTCCATACACCCGTTGAAATTTTCCCGGGTAATGGGGAACGGGCGGACAGCATCTATCAAGGGCATTTCGAATTTGCCGGCTTCAGTCTGGAGCAAGATGATCAGGTGCCTTGGGAAGCAGAGAGCATGCCCCTCGCCTGGCACAAGGAATTACACCAATTTGGTTGGATTCGGGATTTCTACGCCAACGGGACAGAAGCGGCACGACGCCATTCGCGCGCGCTAATCCTTTCCTGGATCGAAAAATTTGACGGCTATCGTCCTTATGTTTGGGACGAGGATGTGCTGGCCCATCGGCTTATCTCCTGGTTTTGTTACAGCAGCATCCTTCTCGAGGAAGAGAAAAGTGAATTCAATTTCAAATTCCTCCGGTCCTTGCGCCGCCAATATATCCATTTAGGCCGCATTACCAAAAATAAACCGGAGGGCGAAGACAGGGTAGCAAGCTGGCAAGCTTTGCTATATGGCGCGCTTTCCTTCCCGGATATGGGTAAAAGCAGCGGGAAATACCTCGCCTCCCTGGAAGCGGAACTAAGCCGCGTCGTCCTGGCTGACGGTTGCCATATCTCCCGAAATCCGGAACGCCATCTGATCCTGATCGGTGATCTTATTGGCATTCGTAATACGCTAATGGCCGCGAACGAGATGGTGCCCGTTGCAATCAATAACGCGATCGACAGATTGGCCCCGGCGATCCGTTTTTTCCAACATGGCGACGGTCGTCTGGCGCTCTTTAACGGGGGCCTCAAACTGCCGGAAGGCTATTGCGATAATATTCTCTCCCTCTCCGATGCAACAGGACGTGCGCCGCAGCGCTTTCCGCAAGGCGGGTTCGAACGGATTAAGGCGGGCCGTGCCTTGTTGATACTGGAAAGCGGAGAAGGCGGACGTCGCGCAGGCGAGCAATCCCATGCCGGGCTCATGAGTTTTGAATTCAGCTATGGACGGGAACGGTTGATCGTGAATTGCGGGGCTGTTCGTGATCCGGAATCAGCTTGGGGCAATGCGCTCGCGGCGACTGCGGCGCATTCAACACTTGGCTTTGATAATATCAATGCCGTTTTCCCGGCCCGCCACGCGTCCGGGGAAGAACATAAACTTGCCGTCCGCAATGAGGATGAGGGAAATATTTGGCTTGATCTGGAAAGCAACGGCTATCTCGATACGGTTGGCGTTCTTCATCGCCGGCGGCTATATCTGGACGCCAGCGGCATGGCACTCCGTGGGGAGGACCAGATCATCCCGGAAAGAATGCCGCCCTCCGGCCGATCCCATTTCAGCCTGCGCTTTCACCTGCATCCGGAATTGAGCATATCAAGGAGTGCAAGCGGGAAGAATATCTTGATCCGCACGCCAAGCGGCACGGGATGGAAGTTCCTGACGGCCGCGCCGCGGTTATCGCTAGAAGAAAGCGTCTATTGCAGCGAACCCGGGGAACGCCGTCATAATCAGCAGATCGTGATTTCAGGCCAGCTTATCGATCAAGAGCCAATCCTGATCAAATGGGCGATGACCCGTCTTTCAGACTAAAAATTAAAGCTGCCAGCGCTTTATTTGCGGTGAAAATTCAGTATCGCGCCAAATTCCCTTTACATCGGCGACCAATCCATCCCCGCCCATCATCTCTTCCAGCGCCGCTGGCGACAGATCACGGTAAACGGAATGGGCAACAGCCCCCACTATAGCGTTATAGCCGCTCAAATCAGAAAGGCTTTCGATAAGATCGATGCCGAGGAACTGCTGCGCCTCATCCTTATCAGCGAGTGGATCATGCACATCAACTTCATGCCCATGATCGCGCAGCACCTGAATGATATCGACAACCTTGGTGTTGCGAAGGTCCGGGACATTTTCCTTAAAGGTCACACCGAGGACGAGGATCTTGCTTTTACCGTTAAGATTTTCATGGATGCTGTCGGCGATGAACTTGCCCATATTCTCGTTAATCCGGCGACCGGTCAGGATAAGATCGGCAAAATGGCCAACCTCGTTGGCCCGATGCGCGAGGTAAAAGGGATCTACGCCGATGCAATGTCCACCAACAAGACCCGGTGTAAAATTAAGGAAATTCCATTTCGTGCCCGCCGTTTCGAGAACGTCATAGGCAGAAATGCCAAGTTTCTGGAAAATCATCGTCGCTTCATTGACGAAGGCAATATTGATATCGCGCTGCGCATTCTCGATCACCTTCGCCGCTTCGGCGGTTTTGATGTTACGCGCGCGATAGGTGCCGCCTGTCGTCGCGGAGCCATAAATATCAGCGAGAATATCAGTCACTTCTTCGGTCTGACCGGAGACAACCTTGATAATTTTATCGACTGTATGGACCTTGTCGCCGGGGTTAATCCGCTCCGGTGAATAACCAAGGTAAAAATCCTCTCCAGATTTCAGGCCGGAGGTTTCCTCCAATATCGGGCCGCAGACATCTTCCGTCACACCCGGATAGACCGTGCTTTCTATGACAACGATTGCGCCTTTTTTTAGAACTGGTCCAACCGCGGTGCAAGCACCTTTCAGCGGGCTCAGATCAGGCTTGTCGTTGTCATCCACGGGTGTCGGTACAGTTACAATATGTACATCGGCATCGCGCGTGTCGTTAATATCCGTCGTGAAGCGGACACTGCTGGCCCGCAAGGCAGGTGTATCGATTTCCATCGTCCGGTCATGGCCATGGCGAAGTTCTTCAACCCGATCTTTATTGACGTCAAAGCCAACTACGTCAAAGCTCTTCGCCAGCGCCACGGCAAGCGGTAACCCGACATAGCCTAGGCCTACAATCGAAAGTTTTGTCTTGCCGCTTACCTTGTCGCCGCCCTTCAGGGCCGCCGGTGCTGAATTCGCCATAGGATATACTGTCCTGTAAAAAAAATGGGTCCGTTGTTTGGTAACGTCGAGATAGTAGTTTGTCCAAGTTTTTTTCGTTAAAAGGTTCCGCAAATTCGTGTTGCGTGCTATAGGGCGCATACTCCCGCAACACCTGTTTTAGAGGATGTATTTCATCGATGTCCCGCACCGATCTGCAACCTGTTTCCCGTGCCCTTATTTCCGTTTCCGATAAATCCGGTCTGGTCGATCTCGGAAAGGCGCTGGCGGCACTTAATGTTGAAATTCTTTCTACTGGCGGCAGCGCCAAAATGTTGATGGACGCCGGCGTTAAAGTGACCGAAGTCGCTGATCATACCGGCTTTCCGGAAATGATGGACGGCCGGGTTAAAACACTGCATCCAACAATCCATGGCGGAATTCTCGCGCTGCGCGATAACCCAGACCATATAAAAGCGATGACGGATCATGAGATCGGCGGCATTGATCTGGTCGTCGTCAATCTCTATCCGTTTGAAGAAACAGTTGCCAAGGGCGCAGATTTCCATACCTGCATCGAGAATATCGATATCGGTGGCCCCGCCATGATCCGATCTGCTGCCAAGAATTACGGCTTCGTCAACGTCGTCGTCGATGCGAGTGACTATCAAGCTGTCATTGATGAACTTACGGAGACCAGCGGAAAAACAAGCATCGAGCTTCGCAAAAAACTCGCCGCGAAAGCCTATGCCCGCACCGGTGCCTATGACGCAGCAATCTCCAACTGGTACGCTGCGCAACTTGGCGAGACTTATCCCGACCGTCTGGTCCTTGCTGGATCGCGCCAACAAATTTTGCGCTATGGGGAAAATCCGCATCAATCTGCTGCTTTTTATGCCAATGATGAAAAGCGCACCGGTGTCACGACAGCAACGCAGGTACAAGGGAAGGAACTTTCCTACAATAACTTCAACGATACCGACGCTGCGTTCGAACTGGTCGCGGAATTCGATCCGAAGGTAAGCGGTCCGGCCTGTGCCATTATCAAACATGCTAACCCATGCGGGGTTGCGACGGCACAAACTCTCGCGGAAGCTTATAAAACCGCGTTCGCCTGCGATACGACGTCGGCCTTCGGCGGGATTATCGCGCTTAACCAGACTTTGGACGCGGCAACCGCCGAAGAGATCGTCAAAATTTTCACCGAGGTGATCATTGCGCCCGATGCAGATGAAGCCGCGAAGGAAATTATCGCAGCGAAGAAGAACCTCCGCCTGTTGCTGACTGGCGGCTTGCCCGATCCAAGTATTCCGGGGCGGCTCGTGAAGTCGCTGGCAAGCGGCTATCTCATTCAGGATCGCGACAATGCGCTGACTGCCTTGCCTGAGTTGAAGGTTGTCACCAAGCGCGCGCCAAGCGATCAGGAAATGAAGGACCTCAGATTCGCCTTCACCGTCGCCAAACATGTGAAGTCGAATGCCATTGTCTATGTTCGGGATGGCGCCACGGTCGGTGTCGGTGCCGGGCAGATGAGCCGGGTCGATCTCGTCGAAAATCGCCGCCAGTAAATCATTGGAGGCCGCGCAGAATGCGGGTGAGACAATCGCTTGGGCAGAAGGCTCTGTCGTTGCTTCCGATGCGTTCTTCCCATTCGCGGACGGCTTGCTCGCGGCGGCGGAGGCGGGGGCGACAGCGGTGATCCAGCCGGGCGGCTCCATGCGCGACGATGAAGTGATTGCCGCCGCAGATGAGGCCGGGCTTGCCATGGTCTTTACCGGCATGCGACATTTCCGCCATTAAGTTTTCTGGTTAAAGGAGCACGGCAATGATTATTACCACAACCGGATCCGTTGAGGGACACACAATCGCCTCCTACCTGGGTGTTGTTGGTGGCGAGGCCGTCATGGGCTCCAATTTTATCCGCGATTTCTTCGCGCGGGTGTCCGATACGCTCGGCGGACGGTCCGGTGCCTATCAGAAGGAAATCCGCAATGCCCGCGCCCATGCGCTTTCAGATATGAAAGAGGAGGCCGCCGAAATCGGCGCCGATGCCATTGTCGGGATCAGTCTCGACGTCGAGGTGATCGGCGACAGTATGTTGATGGTCACGGTGTCTGGCACCGCTGTCAAACTGGCCTAGTCTCTATTCATGCTCCGGCTCACGCACGAAACTCATCAATGCCGCGCCGATCATCAGAAGTGAAAAAATCACAATCATCGCCGGGCGCTGCTGCCCGGTTAGAGAAGTAACAATCCCGATCAAAAGTGGGGCGACAAATGCCGTTGCCTTACCGGAAAGCGCGAAGAGACCAAAAAACTCCCCTGCCTTTTCTAGTGGAGCCATGCGCGCAATGAGAGTCCGGCTCGCGGCCTGGGCAGGTCCGAAGAAAAAGCCCATGATGAAGGCAAAGACCATGAAGACCATCTCGGCCGGGCTGGCGAATAAGGCGCCCCCCTCTACCGGCATGGCAGCGGGCAGCCCGAACAGAACCTGACCATCGCTGATTGATAATACCCCGACAGATGCAAAGGCGAGTCCAAGAACGGAAATAACAATTGTCGGTTTCGAGCCGAGCCTATCATCTAACGCCCCACCGATAAAACACCCGGCAATTGCAAAGAAATTGATCAGTATTCCGAAGATACCTAGTTCGGTCGTACCCCATTTAAAGAGACCCGCGGCATAAATCCCGGAAAACCCGATAAGGGCAAGGATGCCATCGTTATAGAACATCCGGGCAATCAGAAAGTAGACAACATTGCGGAAGTTCTTCAATGACCGAAGTGTTGTCATCAGGGCGTTCAGACCCTGCCGCACAGCCTCCCGCTTTGGTAAGTCGCTCGCTGGTCGATCCGGTGTGAACAATAGCATCGGAATAATAAATACCATTAGCCATATAGCGGCCATCGGCCCGGTGATCCGATCAGGTTCATGCAGGGCTTTGCTGAGGCCGAAGAGCGGTACTTCCGGCAACGAAAAACCGAGCAGTACAATAAAGAGGGCGATCAGCCCCCCGATATAGCCAAGGCCCCAACCAAAGCCGCTTAAACGGCCCATACGCTGTGGCGGCACAAGTGTCGGAAGCATCGAATTGTTAAAGACAATGCTGAACTCCACCCCGATCGTACCGACGACAATGCCTGCCAATATCCAGAATATGCCACTTTGCATGCCCGGTACGGCCCACCAGAGTGAGAACGCTCCAATTGCGCAGAGGATGGAGAAGATTAAGATCCAAGGCTTTCGCGCACCGCCCGCATCGGCGATGGAACCAAACACAGGGCTTAAAATCGCAATCAGTATCCCGGCAATCGCCTGGGTATAGCCCCAGTATGCCTGCCCTTCCGCAGGACTGGACGCCACGAATGACGTGAAATAGGGCGCGAAAATGAAGGTGGTGACGACGGTAAAGAAGGGCTGGTTCGCCCAGTCAAACAACGCCCAGGAAAACTTCCCGAGCTTGCCTGCCTCCTTTGGCGCCCCCTCACTGATAAAGCTCATGCCGTCTCCCTTACCTTCAACCCCGTAGACGACGTCACGCTACGACAATGAACCAGATTAGACAATCATGTAATCATCGCGCGAAATTGCTGATTGGCAAAAACAAGCTTTGAGATATCCAGCGCACCAGCTGATCTCAGCTCCTTAATCATTTCCGCAGATCGCTTGATTCTTGTCTGGTTATTACCGCGCCAGAAATCGAAAGCTTCCCGTCCCTTATGGCCGTTGGCGCCGCCAAAAACCGAAGTGGTAATTGCCCGTTGCTGACCGTAAAGATCGTCGATGATTGCCGTGATAGCGAGCCGGTCCCAATTATTATCCGGCTCGATCGTTTCGGCAGCGCTGCGCAACCAGTCAAGATTGAGCTCCGCACCAACGGCAAAATAAACTTCCCCAACCTCCGTGATCGGTCGGCCGGAAGTCTTGCCCGCCTGGATAACATCGAGAGAGGAACGAAGCGGCCCCAGCGCCGCGATCCGACGCGCAAGTGGTTCCGGCACCCCGTCCGCGACCAACTGGTTCGCGCGGGAGACAAAGCGGTTTTTACCTTCCTCACTCAACAGGCCGTCGAGACCCTTTTCGAGCTTGCGCATATCGGTCGCCAGCCCCTTAACCTCATCGGCAATATTATCCTCTTGAGAAAGATGACGCAGGCACCAAAGTGTGGCGCGGCGTGCCAGTTTCTGGATGACATCAATCATTCGACCTTGAATGTCCGTACTGACTTTGTTGTCGAGCGCCTCAATCCCGGACCAGAGTTTTTCAAGATCGAACACCGCACAGACGATGGCAAATGCCCGCGCAACATCTTCCGCCTTGCAGCCTTGCTCTTCGCGCATCTGCAAAACGAAAGTCGGGCCGCCCCGGTTAACCAGCTGATTAACGATAATCGTCGTGATAATTTCCCGGCGCAAGCGGTGACTTGCCACATACGGGGCATATTTCTCGCGAAGTTGTGGCGGGAAATACTGAGCCAACCACGTATCATAATAAGGATCATCCGGCAGCTTTGTCTCAAGGATATCCTCATAAAGCGTCATCTTCGCATAGGCGAGAAGTACCGACATTTCCGGCCGTGGAAAGCCGATATTGGCTGCTTGGCGATGCGCAATCTCCTCATCATCCGGCAGGTTTTCTACTGCCCGATCAAGCCGACCCTTCTTTTCAAGATCGCGCATGAAAAGAACATCATCGGTGAAGTTATCAACGCTCTGCCTCTCCGCCGTTGTCAGCGCCTGTGTTTGAAGGTAGTTGTCCATCAGGACATGATCACCGACATCTTCCGTCATATCCACAAGCAGGCGATCCCGCTGCTTTTCCGTCATTTCACCGTCATCAAGAACGGCGCGAAGCAGGATCTTGATATTTACTTCATGGTCAGAGCAATCAACCCCTGCGGAGTTATCGATGGCATCCGTGTTCAAGCGCCCACCATTGAGCGCATATTCGATCCGACCGAGCTGCGTCACCCCGAGGTTGCCACCCTCTCCGATAACTTTTGCGCGCACTTCCTTACCATTGACGCGAATGGAATCATTTGCGCGATCCCCCACATCGCCATTGCTCTGATGTGTGGATTTTATATATGTACCGATCCCACCAAACCAAAGCAGATCCACCTTCATCTTCAAAATGGCAACCATCAACTCATTTGGCGTTATTGTATCTGCCTTAATGTCGAGAAGTTTCTTGATTTCGGGCGTCAGGGAGACGGATTTGGCCTTGCGGTCAAAGATACCGCCGCCTGTTGAGATCAACTTGGGATTATAGTCTTCCCATGAAGAGCGAGGCAGGGCGAACATGCGCTCGCGCTCCTTAAAGCTTTTCGCGGTGTCCGGTGTTGGGTCAATAAAGATGTTCCGATGATCGAAGGCGGCGACAAGCCGAATTTTTTTCGACAGCAGCATCCCGTTGCCAAAAACATCGCCGGACATGTCGCCAATACCCGCCACGTCAAATTCCTGAGACTGGGTATCAACACCCATTTCCCGGAAATGGCGCTTCACCGATTCCCATGCACCGCGCGCGGTAATGCCCATTTTCTTATGGTCATACCCCGCCGCACCACCGGAAGCGAAGCCATCCCCGAGCCAGAAGCCATAGGAAATGGCCACTTCATTCGCGATGTCCGAGAAGGTTGCCGTTCCCTTGTCCGCCGCAACGACGAGGTAGGGGTCATCGCCATCATGTCGGATGACATTTTCCGGTGGCACCACGTCACTACCGACATAGTTATCCGTAATATCCAACAGACCGGAGATGAAAATCTTGTAGCAGTTGATGCCTTCCGCGAGATATTCCTCCCGCGTACCAGTTGTCGGAAGGTTCTTAGGATAAAACCCGCCCTTGGAGCCGACCGGAACGATAACCGTGTTTTTTACCATTTGGGCTTTCATCAGGCCGAGAACCTCTGTCCTGAAATCCTCCCGCCGGTCCGACCAGCGCAATCCCCCGCGGGCAACCTTGCCACCGCGCAGATGCACGCCCTCAACCCTTGGACTGTACACGAATATCTCAACGAATGGCCGCGGAAGGGGAAGCTCGTCCAGCTTCTGACTATCCAGCTTGAACGAATAATAAGGTTTTCCCTGTTCGTCCTGACAGCCCTGAAAAACATTCGTTCGCAGGGTGTTGACGATCAGATTAACGAAACGGCGCAGAATTCTGTCTTCATCAAGGCTGGTAACCTCATCCAGCAGGAGCCATATCTTCTCCACGATGCGAGCAACATTTTCGTCCCTTACGCCGTCCTTTGCAGGATCGCAACGGGCGTGAAACAACTCGATTAGTCGACGGGACGTTTCTGGATTGCCCGACAATGTGTTCATCATATAGGTCTGACTGAATGTGATACCGGCCTGACGCAGATATTTCGCATAGGCACGCAGCACGACAACACTCGACCAATCAAGCCCGGCGCGCATCACCAAACGGTTGAACCCGTCATTCTCCATACTGCCAGTCCAGACGCGACGGAAAGTCTCTTCGAATTTTGCTTTCAAATCATGCAGGTCCAGCGCATAGCCGCCGGGTTCGATCAACTCAAAATCATGGATCCACACTTTGCCGTCAAGTTCATCCGAGGCCACAAGATACGGGTTTTCAGAGAGTACCTTGAGTCCCATATTCTCCAGCATCGGCAGGCAATCGGACAGCGTCAGTGGTGTCTCTCGGCTATAGACCTTGAAGCGGACCTTGTTTTCCGGATCCTCTACCCAGCGATAGAGATTAAGGCCAAGTTCCTTGGATTTTAAAACCGCGTCAATTTTCTCAATATCATAGAGAGCCAGATCCGCATTGAAGCGTTCCTTATAACCGGCAGGAAAAGCATTGCCATAGCGTGAGCGGAGGCGAAGACCCTTTTCTTCACCCCATTTTTCCAACAAAACATCCATAAGATCATCGGCCCAATCGCGAGAGGCCTCGATCAGGCGACGTTCCAGTTCCTCTTCTTCGACGACGGGCTTATGCTTGCTTTTAAGAGAAATGATATAGTGAATTCGCGCAAGCACGTCATCGCCAACAAGAGCGTAATGAGATGACAGCGAACCATTATGCTCTTCGGCCAACAGTTCACCGAATTTTCGGCGCAGGTCCGTATTGAACTTTTCCCGTGGAATATAAACGATGACCGAGACAAATCTCTCGAACCGGTCCCGCCGCAGCAGCACGCCAATACGCGGCCTTTCCTGCAGCGACATGATCCGCGTTGCGTTTTCACACAGGTCGTCAACTGAAATCTGGAAGAGCTCATCACGCGGATAGCTCTCCAGAATATGGGTGAAGGCCTTCTCATCATGGCTGTTTTTCTGGAAACCCGCCAGATCCAGTGTCTGGTTTACCTTGCGCCGCAAATAGGGGATATCCCGGGGTATCCGGTTATAGGCGGCAGAGGTGAACAGTCCTGTAAAGCGCTGCTCCCCGATAACCTCTCCCTTGTCATTGAATTTTTTCACGCCCACATAATCAAGATGGACGGCGCGATGAACAGTGGATCGGACGTTGGCCTTGGTGACAATGATCAATTCACGGCGGCGAAGGAAATCCTTTACCTCCGGTGACATCTCTGTCCCGCCGGTCATGATCCGCCGCGTCGGATCGCGCAAAACACCAAGACCCGAACCGTCGACCAGTTTCCATTTGTCGGACCGGCCTTTGCCGTCAGAGGCAAATTCAAACTCCCGATACCCCAGGAATGTAAAATGGTCGTCCGACATCCATTGTAACAGGGCCAGCGCCTCATCGATTTCTTCTTTATCCAACGGTGGCGGGTTCTTTTTCAGGTTCTTGCTAATAGCATCGACCTTGGCGAGAACCGGTTTCCAATCGGCAACCGAAATGCGGACATCATCCAGGGTTTCCTGAAGACTTTTCTCAATTTCCTTTAGCACTTTCGGATCAGACTGCTCGTCAATCTCGAAATGCATGATGCTTTCACGGATGGCTTTTTTCTTATCCTTCGGTTCACCTGCATAAGTCTGAACACGATTCCCATCGGCATCACGTTCTGTATAAACTACCGGATGGATAACCTGATGAACGGTGAGACCACGCCGGTTTAGCGCCGCCGTCACACTGTCGACAAGGAAAGGCATGTCATCATTGACAATTTCAATGACCGAATGGGTTGTCTTCCATCCATGTTCCTCAAGATCGGGAGTAAAAACTCGAAGCTTTGTTTTTCCCGGAGTTCTTTGCGAAGCAAATTTATACAGAGAAATGGCCGAGCCATAGAGATGCTCCGGCGCGATCCCGATAAGGTCTTCCGGCGCCGGGCGCTCATAGAAAAGACGCACAAAGTTTATTGCATCGGCCGCTGTTTTCTTGTCTAGCCGGCCTTCAACTATTCCGAGAATTTTATCAACATGCTCTAACTTGAGATCTTGCGCCTTTGCGACCATTTTCTGAATCCCACTTCTTCAGATTTTGCAGTAATATTTACCAAGATTGACAATATATGCTTAAATTATCGATTAAGAGTTAATTTGCAACGAATTATAGTAAATAAAATTTCGTCATTTTTTCAATGTGTTATTTGAATGCTGCTATGAAATTTGCATATTTGGACCGATGATTGGCGGATTATTGGAGCAATGACCCGCTCAAGAGGTTTTCATATGCGGGGTAACACGCAAGGCATAGCCCGTCAGTAAGTATCCGCCCTTACATTAGAGAATTATCTTGTAAAAATAACGAACGTTTGCCTAATAATTTCACGGCCAAATTGCACCAGATATGCCCCCATGCCACCTGCCGGTCGGTTTTGATTTTAGGTCTGGGGAAAGTCCGATCAACTAGCTACTCACAGCCCGGCTCATCCTTTGCTATTTTATAAAGATGAGTTGCATAGGGGCCAAAATTATCCCGGAAAGATCTTGTGTCAGGAGAGAGTTCACGCGCCTCATCAAGCACTTCAATTCGATCAGTATTGAGGCCCTCCGGAAGACTGAACGACACTTCAGCAGGAAATTTACTGAGCGAGCCTGCAAAAATGTAGAGATGACAGTCATCCTGTTTCACCAGCGCAGAGACATGATTATAGGCATTTGAAACTGGCTTAACCGAGACGGCGTCCAGTAGATTTTCGCTTTTCAAAACACCTGCCAGACTTTGCAGGCGTTGATTGATCGCCGTAATGGCATCCCGCAAGGCTAAATTATCCAGAAGAGACGCCTCGACAAATGTCGGAACAAACTCATGTACGAAATAAATGATCCCCTTCGCCCCGTGAATAATGCTGAGCCAGACGAGGCTTCGAACCTGGTCTCCTGTGAGCGTTATCTCAGGATTTGAAACCCGGCTCGCCTCGATAACACTCCAGACAGGCTTTCTACCTCCCGACCAGCCAATCAGCCGATCGACGCCGCGGGCGACATAATCCAGACGTCCGCGGATCGCGGCATCCCGGTGCGAAACGGGGTAAATATCAAATGAAAGAATATCCGCCGCCCTTACATAGTCTTCATAGTCCTCCGGATGGTTGGTCCGTGTGCCGCGTCCATGCCATTGATCCCAAGCAACCCCCTGCCCAAGGTTTAGAAGAATTGGTCTTTTCGGATCGCGCGCCTTCATTTCCTGATAATGCTGCAACAGGAAGTCGGGAGGAACCGGCGGACCAAGTCCGCCTCCGGTACGGGCCTGCGCATTGTCTGGCTCATCCGGCATCATCCATCCGGCAATAATGTCGCGGTACTTTTCCTGCAGCGCGAGGTCATTCTGAGGCGTAAAAACGGGCATGTTCGCCGCCTGTAATTGCATCAGCTGCCGTTTTGTCGGACCATCCCAAAGACCGGCGTAGAAATTTATCCCAATAGTTTTATAGCGTGCCGCATTTATCGGATCCTGTAGCCAGACCCCCACGGGAAATACGTCAGGCTGATCCAGGAACCGGGCGGGCGAGAAGTCTTCTTGTTGCGCAAGGACTGAATGAAATGGAATGACAGCAAGGGAGGAAAGAAGAGCCGGTAACAATAAAAGACGAAACCGCACCCTCATAGGATTTCCTTGGATTCCCCTTCGAGAACAAGACAGGTCAGTATATTTGAATAAAAGGCCCCCGTATCGATTCCAATACGGTTTTCCTTGAACTCCGGCTCCGGAATGATGCTGTGCCCATGCACGATAACCTTGTCGAAAAGTCCCGTATGCTCCAAAAATTCGTCGCGGATCCACAGAAGATCATGCTCTTTCTGATCATCGAGGGCTCGATCGGGCTCAATTCCGGCATGAACAAAAAGGTAATCGCCCATCATGTAGCTCGCTTCAAGTGAGCTTATGAATTGCAAATGGGAATCAGGAAGGTTCTTTTTAAGCTTTTTTCCTGCCTCCCTGATCTTTTCTTCCGTCATTGCAGCAAGAGGCAGGTCAATGCCATAACTTCTAAGCGTTGCATCGCCCCCGTAATGGAGCCAGCGCTTGCCCCTCATCGGTCCTTGCAGAAAGGACGTCATCGCTGACTCATGATTTCCTTTCAGCGTAATAACATTCATATCTGATTTTTTAAGCTCAATCAGCATATCGAGAACGCCGGAGCTATCGGGTCCACGATCCACATAGTCTCCGAGAAAAATAAGATGTGCCGCCATCTCTTTTCGCTGCGCCTGGTCTGCGGCGATCCGCTCCAGCAAGGAGGAGAGAAGATCCTTACGACCGTGAATATCGCCAATCACGTAGGCGCGATGGCCGTCGGGCATCTTTGCCGCTCCAACTGAAACAAGCGACGACGGCTCGGTTTCGCACTCTTCCACCGATCGTCTGGAGATAAACTTGTTAAGCCTGGCTAAAGGCATTCAATTCCTCTTTCAGTTTTGCAGCGTCGAGAAATAAATTTCCCATCAATTTCCACCCCCCAAGGCTAGCGCCATCGACTAAGGAATTCCACTTACAAGAACGTGAACAGCCAAAAAAAGTGGCGGTCTTTCGACCACCACTCTATATAGGTACTTATATGGTACTTTTGAAGCGCTGCCCGTGAAAGCCTTGCTTCATGTTAAAAATTTGCTTTTTAAAATTCCGTCTGTATTTAAACTCACTGTTCCCAGTTCGAAATTGCCGCCTTACGGCGGCGGCCAAGCCAGAAAATTGCGCCCAACGCTCCGCCAAACAATAGTAGGGCTGGCGACAGGGGAACCAAATTCAAAAGCCCGTCACTTGCCGCATTCTCAACTATGCTACTTGTCGTCTGATCCTGAACAAGAGCGAAAGCCGCAGCCTGATGCGTGGAAGCCGCCGCCCCCGACTCGATAGGTCGGTTGACACTGGTGACGCCCGCAACAACCGTGTCGGCTGCATTTCCGTCAAGCGCAAGAGGCGCGCCGACGGCAACAGATACATATGCGAACAGCAGGGTCAGCATTGTCACTGTAATTTTACGAAAAACCACCATTTCACTCCCGGTTACGGTGCCGGTTCAATCTTCACCGGCAATTAGGATTACTTCCAATTGCCTACATGAATATGATGGCGCGCAAGATCGTGCATCCCTCATATGGGGTATGGTTCTAAATAAATTTCAGCCAACACAAGAAATATGCCTTGCCGTAAAATTATAATGACAAAAAATTTGTCACATTTTCCCGCATAACGCGGCAATGCGCCCTAGAATAAGACCCGTTTGATCCAATAGTGGTCGCCCCTATTTCGTTGGTTGAAACGTAAATAAAAATATGTTTGACGCCCTACAATATATTCAAAAAAAAATATCAAGACGGAGGACAATAATTGGCCAAACTAAAAGGCAAGTTTGACTCATATTATTTGTAAAAATACTGTCTCAAAAATGAAGATATCTTATTATTAACAAAAAATTTACCTATAACTACATTTTATTAAATAAAAAAATCGTTTTCTAAGAAAAAATACCAATATTAATAAAAGGTTTATAAACAAATTGCCACAAAATTCCCCCTCAAGTGCCATAATGTGGCCTTATTCATAGAGATACTGGCATCATCGTAGATTTTTTGAATGAATTCGACTTTGCAAGTTTGATGATACTTTCAAGAAGAAGAAAATTTTAAATATTTATGAACTTTTTGTTAATATTGAGCAAAATGCTCGAGTAAAGATTAAGAAATTAATTTCATGTTAATAAATATACTGTCTATTGGACGCACTGTAAAAATGGCTGAAGTATTAAAGAGTTATAGTAAAAGTGCTGCTGATTTTCAGATTTAATTAATTCCGGACTATTCTGGTAAAGAGCGAGCAAAAATAAAATGGCAAACACGACAATTACAGTCTCTAATAGCGCGCAACTCAGTGCAGCACTTAGTAGCGCCACCGGTGGCGAAACTATTGTTTTGAACAGCGGCTACTATGGCGACTTAAATATATACAATGCGAACTTCAGTTCAGAAGTGACGATCACTTCCGCCAACCCCGATAATATGGCGGTTTTCGAGACGATCACTTTTAATAATTCTTCAAACCTTACGCTTGATGCGATTGAGGTGGATTTCAACCCCACGGTCAATACATACTCGCATGAAAGCGGCGTACTGATTTCAAATTCGTCAGATATCACGATCCGCAACTCTCACGTAGAGGGCGACGTCGCCACACAGGACGGTGTCGGCAGCGTTGCTGGATATCCTGTTGGCCGTGGTATCACAGCCGAATATTCCCAGAATATAACTTTTGAGAACAACGACATCTCATACTTCCAGAAGGGCATTATCCTTATCGAAGCTGAGAATATCGATATCCTCAACAACTCGATCGAGAACCTTCGCCTTTCCCATATTGCTGGCGCAGATGTTCATGATGTAAATATTGATGGTAACTATCTTGGTGCCGTAACGCCTTACAACTATGGCGGCACAGGCGACCATGGCGACTACATCCATTTCTGGATTAACACCGGGCAGTCGCAGAACAGCAGCGACATCTCCATCACCAACAACTTCTTCGCAGAGGCCGAAGGTGACCGGATGATGGGCGTCTATCTTGAAGATCACTGGGGTGAGAGCGCCTCTTTCGAAGATGTCGTTATTGACAACAACGTTTTCCACCTTGCCGACCATCAGTCCATACTGGTCGAAGGCGCCCAGGGTATCGACATTACCAACAACACCATGTTGCAGAGTAGCGGCGAGCCAAATGATGCGCCGGGCGTTGTCTTGTCATTGGGTGTTTCCGGTGCAGTAATCACGGACAATATCTTCTCTGCCCCGATCGCCGAACTTACCAGCGATATTCAGATTGTCTCGGAATCGAACAACATCATTGTTCAGAACACTAACCCGAACGGCAGCAACTATGTCGGCGATCTTTTCGTCAACGCGCTGTCCTATAACCCAAGTCTTGCCGACTTGCAGGAAGCATATAACCTGAACACAGGCGCAGACCTGACTGAAGCCGGTACTGGCGCGTCTAGCGGTGGAAATAACAATACGCCGGAAGAGCCTGTTGACGAAACTCCGGATGAGCCTGTTGACGAGACTCCCGATGAGCCCGTTGATGAGACTCCGGAAGAGCCAGTTGATGAAACCCCGGAAGAACCTAGCACCCCAGTTCCGCCAACGGATGATAATACGGAACCGACAACACCTGTTGAAACGTCTGTACTCATCAACGCGGCAATGAACGGTTCTGCTGCGAATGCGGCCGACGCGAATAGCAACGATGACACGGTTTCAAACAGTGTCTCCTTCGAACAGGTTGGAAACCGGGCTGCGGCGAAACTGAATGATGGAGTTATTATCTATGACGCCAACGACAAGTTTATCAATAACGAAGCCTACACCCTGACCTTCGATTTCAAGAAGGAAGCCGGCGCGGAAGATGCATCGGGATATGCGATCTATTATTCCTCCAGCTTCGTTGTGAAAATCAATGCCGACTCGATTATGGCAGCAGTTGTAACGTCAAACGGCACGAGCTGGGTCACCATCGATGATGTCGACGTCAACAACACAGACTGGCATCAGATGACTTTGACCTTCTCCGGAGAGGCTGGCGAAGCAGTTTTCTACGTCGATGGCGAAGAAGTCGCGATGGTCTCCGGGCTTGAAGGTGCGACCCAGACTGGGAGTGCCTGGCATGACTTCTATGTCGGTGGCGAATTCGGCGATTCATTCGACGGCCTAGTCGACAATGTAATGTTTGCCCAAGGCGCCATCACGGCGGATCAGGCGACAGAAGCATACGAGGCGATGCTGGACGGCACCGAAACGCCGGAAGAGCCCGTTGATGAAACTCCGGAAGAGCCCGTTGATGAGACGCCGGACGAGCCCGTTGACGAAACTCCGGAAGAGCCGGAAGAACCCGAAGAACCTGTCGACGATGGCACCGGTAACACGGATATTCCTTCTCTGGATGACGAGCTTGAAATTGCTGCTCTTGATGAGTCTGCCGCCAATATTGGTGACGGAATAATTAATCTTGGAATGGACGATGAATATTTCGGGATGGATGATTTCACGGCAAGCATCACTTTCTCATTGGATGGACTTGATGACGGCCGCCAGAGACTGCTTTGGAACCATACCAACTATGGCGTTCAGATCGAAGACGACGACCTTGTTGTCTATTTCTCTGAGGATGGCGGTCAGTTAAAGGTCTATACCTTTGCGAATGCCATTACGGATACGGACTGGCATGACGTTCAGTTAGTGCTTGATGATGACGCGGACACCTTCTCGATATTCCTGGATGGTCAAGCCCTGCAGGTCGATAACGCCGTTACTGGCAGCGTCGCAGATGCCTCATGGTGGAATGTAACCGTCGGCGGGACCGAGTTCCAGAACACGGATGAGTTCCAGGGCAAGATTGCCGACTACTCGATTATCGACGAGGCTCTTTATATCGATGAAAGTCAGTCAGTTTACGAACGGACAGCCTATATTGACTCTCACGATGACCTAAACGGGTCAAGCCTCGACGTCATTGGCGTTGCCTTGACGGAAGATTCACTAGACTTTGCCTAAGGCTTTAGCAAAATAGGCCAAGACACAAGAAACGGCCCGGCGAACATCAAATTTGAAGGTTCGCCGGGCCGTTTTTCTTTGAGCCACTGCTATTTAATAATGCTACCGCGCCAGTCACCCTGCTTTTGTGATTGCTTCCGAAAGGAAATACCCAGCGCAATAAAAATCAGCAGAACAATGGTTTTCAGGCTGGGACAATCCAAGAATTCCCGCATGAGGATTTTTATCGCACTGGCCGCGCCGTCCAGACCACGCTAGAATCTTAGCGCAATATCTGATTGATCCATGCTGATTATCGACCAGCAACTTTCGACCTGCGGCAGATGCCGATGCTGCCGCAGGTGTTTTCAGGACAGCCTTCAGGCTATCCACCCTGCTCTCCCACAATGCCAGCTGATCCTGTGACATGCTGTTTGCCCTGAGACGCCATATGCCGCAGGGATTCTCGATGGTGATGAGATCGAATTGAAGAAACAATTCAAGAAGATAATTGAAATCCACGGTCAGCTTGATTGTTGGGTCAAAGACGAGACCATCTTTCAGAATCTGCTCAATTGCCCGACGCCTGACCAAGCCGAAATTAATCAACGGCGACGTGGAATCATACAAATATGCAGGTAATATTTCTTCGGGTTTGTAGAAATGGATATCCGGTATCGTAGGAATGCTGCGGTCTTTAATCCTAGCAAACTGGTTGTCATGGGCACTGTGAAAAGCTCCAAAACAAAGCTCCACATCCGGTCTGTCGCTTAAAATGCGGACGGCCGTCTCGATAAACTGGGGGAAAAAATATCATCCGCGTCAAGAAACGCAATCAGGCTTCCCGTTGATGCCTGATACCCCGTATTGCGAGCGCCGCCGACACCTTTATTGAACTCATGACGAATATATTTTACCCGTTCTATCCGGTCTCCAAGCGCGGCGACAACATCCTCAGGTCCGCAGTCATCAACAACAATGATTTCGTCCGGGACGCGCGTCTGATTTAATACGGAATCGACCGTCTCTGCAATGGTGGCGGAGGAGTTATATGCCGGGATGATGACGGATACTGTTTCTGAAGTCATTCACTAGCTCTAATATTTCATGCCGCCATATTCAATCTTCTTTTTTTGCAGCCCGAAGAAAACGAGAAACAAAAGAACCAATGTCTTGATCTGCGGCGATCGTTTGAACTCATTGAACAAATGTTCTGTTGCTTGTTTTCGCGCCCCGCTATTGGCGAGAACCCTCGCATACAGCCGGGCCGCCGATCCTCTCATTTTCTTTAATAGACTTATATGAAAGGCGGATAGCGAAAGTTCATCAGATATATCAATCAATGAATCAAGCGCAATTGCGCGGGAGGACCAAATTTTTGCCTGATCGCGCGAAATACTATTGGGACGCAGGAAATAAACGCCCATCGGATTTTGGATATAAAGAGCATCAAATTTGGCAAGAACACGGACGAACATCTGAAAATCTTCATTGCTCACAAGAGACGTTGAAAACAGGTCACTGTTTCGGCTTATCTGGTCAAGGGCGGATTTTCGAAAAATACTGAAGGATGGAATGAAAGCACCGGTGTGATCCAGATAAAAGGTCAGTCCCTCTCCCTTGGAAAGTGATTTTATTTCCGGTTCTTGTTCCTTATGTTCATATAAGATTGGTTCAGCATTGCCATCAAAACACTTATAGAAACTGCCAAAAGCCGCCGCTGCACTCGGGTTCTCTTCCAGCGCCCTCACTGTCACTTTCATGTACTCAGGGCAAAGGATATCGTCTGCATCCAGGAAATAGACAAATTCTCCTGTGGCCTCGGCAAAACCGGTGTTTCGGGCATGGTGAACGCCCTTATTTGTATCATGTCGGATAACCCGAACATCTGGATAGCGGTTCCCAAGGATCTCGCTGACCGGTGTCGTGCTATGATCATCGACAACAATAATCTCGTCCGGAGGGAGTTGTTGGTTGATCAGGGAATCGAGCGTAACGCATATAGTCGCGTCACTATTGTACGCCGGCATAATGACGGAAATTCGGTTATTCGACATACACTAATTGTCCAATACACTAGTTCTCGAAACAGCAAGTTCAGTGATCCCCAACATGCCAGTCAACCCGTTGACGCCTTCTTTTCTGGTGGGGTTTTTTGTAAATTCTCGAGCAAAACGCCAAAATCGTCTCGCCATTTGTCCCAATTTAGCTCATTGACATATTTATCGTGGGCATAAGTCGCCATTTCGTGCAGCTTTTCTTTATCCCGCCAAAGTGTCAGGATACTTTCCGCATACACCTTACCATCTGCCGAAAGTGGCAGCAAAAGGCCCGACTTCCCATCATCAACGACAGAGGGTATTCCACCAGTGGCCGGCGCAATTACCGGCGTTGCAAAGGCTGCCGCCTCAGCAAATACAAGCCCATAGGCTTCTGCCTGAGTTGGCAGCACAAAAAGAGAAGCTTCCGAAAAAAGCTTGTTATACAGCTCGAACTGTCGCGGATCACTCTTCTGAATAGATGCATAAACAGTCACGCCCTTAGGTGGAGCGCCCAAGAATGGGTCACATCCAACAATATAAAGATGCGCATCCACGCCGGTTTTAAGGATATGTTCAAAGGCGGACAGAACAATGTCTCCCCCTTGCGGCCCCAGTCCTTCCCCATAAACAGGATGTTACATCTGTTGTTGAATTTAGTGGCGAGATATTCCTTGGTCACCGTCGGTAACGCGCCAACATTTGCACCCAAACGGATAAGCTTCAGCTTGTCCAGATTAGTACTATAGTCCTTTTGCGCGGAATCGAGTGCCCATTGGGAGGGGAAAATAGAGTAAGAGGAATTCTCAATTACTTTGTGCTCTATTTCGTTGGCTTCCCGCCAAAGCCAGCGAGGCACCTGGCTCATCTCCGGGTAATAGTCAGTCATAACCGCGAATGTTGCATCAGAAATATGCAAGATTGGTGCGCGAGATTTTACATTCGCTAGTTCGGGCGATGCTGCAATTCCGACAACAACGTCCGGCTCCAAATGTTCAAGCTTCTTCTGGATTTCCCTACCTGCTGCCCGGCTGTAGGCATTTGTAACCGATAAGTCCAAGCTTGATCCGAACTTCTTGAATACATAACGGAGAACTCTTGTCAGTGCCAGAATCCATGCCATCTTGGTCGCCCGGACCACGGTTACATCGTCAGAAATTTTCTGAATTTCACGCGTGATGAAAAACGGAGTTCCCGACCAAGCAGAAACATTCGTCGGATCATGACGGGAAACTATGGCGATTTTCATTACTGACGCTTTCAAATCAAGATCTAGTGAAACTTAGCCTAGAGCTCTTCTCTTTAAAAAGAGTAAAATCCAGCTCTTTCTATTTCGCTACTCGCCCAAATTGCCGAGCAAATGTTACGCAAAGAACACGGCCTTACGTCAGAAATTTGCGAGATCCATGACGACAACTATGTGGGAAAGCCTGTTTTCACACAACCGGAGAAAATATTTTCTCTTGTCGCCTTCGATCAATCTTCACGCAACGCGCGGTTAAAACTGAGGATAATCGGATTGACGAAATAGTCCAAGGCGGTTCGCTCTCCGGTCAAAATCATGACATCCGCCTGCATGCCAGGGCGAAGCTGAGTGACCATAATTTCCGCATTCTCCAAATTCTCAATCTGGACGCGGGCCAGATAATAATAGCTGCCGGTGCGCTCATCCTCAATACTATCAGCGGACACGCTGAGCACCTTGCCCTCAGCAGGCAATGAAAACCGCTGGCTAAAAGCGGGGAAACGTATCTGGGCGGGAGCGCCGATATAAACAGAGTCAATATCTTTGGTATTGACCTGCGCCTCCACGATAAGTTGTACATTGTCCGGGACGATATCAAGGATCGTCTCACCTGGCTTGATGACGCCACCAGTCGTATGAACCTGAAGATTGACGACATAACCATCTGTCGGCGCCCGGATTTCCGTTCTGTCGAACACATCTTCGGAAGCGCGGGTCTGTTCTTCCAAATCAAAAATCTGCGCTTGCACATCCCGAAGTTCTGAAACAACTTCGTCAATCATCGCATTGGAAAGCTCGTTTATCTGGAGTTCAACTTCGCCAATGGCCTGCCGGGTTTGTGCAATTCTTGAGATATTCTGGCTGCGGTTCCCGCTGAGCTCTGCAAGGTTACGTTGCAACGCGCGAAGTCGGGGCCGTTTTGCAAGGCTCTTTTTAACAAGGCTTTCGACGTCCTTGATCTCCTCACGGATAAGGGAAATCTGTCGGTCGGACGAAGTGACCTGCCCTTCCAGGCCCTTGATTTCCTCTTCCAGCTGAGAGGCTTTTTGTTTCAGGATCGTGATTTGCCCTTCACGCGATGTCCGGCGGGAATCAAAAATATTCCGCTGCCCTTCCATCGCCTCCTTAATATTGGGCTCGTCTTTTCGTTCAAGCAGCCATTTGGGGAAAGTGATAGAGTCAAGATTGTCCCGTTCTGCAATCAGGCGGGCTTTTTGCGCCAATGCAATAGCGCGACGGCTGCGGATAATTTCTACCGATGCTTTCGACTGCACTTCATCGAGAACAATCAACACATCACCTTCGCTTACAAAGTCACCGTCCTTGATCTTGATTTCTGACACGATGCCGCCTTCAAGATGTTGGACAGATTTCCGGTTGCCTTCAACGCTGACAACTCCCTGGGCTATAGCCGCGCTCCCGAGGGGGGCGAAAGCTGCCCAGCCGACAAATGCGCCAAAGAACAGAAAAATAATCACCAAGCCAAACAAAACTGGCCCGCGCACATTCATCATCGTTTGATTTCCTCAATATATTTCAAGGCACCTGCCTGATCGCCTTTGACGAACAAGGAGTATATTTTTGAAATATCTGCATCAGTTAGGGGTTGCGCTGTCAGAGATTGAATCTTGGCCTTGATTTTATCGCTCGGGCCCATGGTCAGCACAGCAGCCCGTGCTTTCGGCTTTGCCGCACTTCCATTTAGATGGGTACCATTGGTTTTGTGCAGCGTCGGTGCCTTCATCGGTTCGCGATAGGGCGCCCTATATTTCTTTGACACTTTGATGTCCGATGTGGGGGTATAATCCCCCGTTCTTGTCGTTGGTGCGGCAGGCCGCGCCTCTTTTGATTGGTTTTTCTTGACCTGTACTGCCTGATTACCAGGCCCCGGCAATGCTCTTTGGACGCCTTGCAGCTTCATCATCACATCATCACGCGGCCCAAATTCCTGCATGATTCCGTCTTTCAAGACAAGGATCTTGTCGACATGTTTCAAGATATTCGGGCGATGCGCAATAACAACAATCGTCATGCCCTCGGCACGGAGGTTATCCATCGCCCGCATTAGCGCCGACTCTCCAACACTGTCTAGATTGGCATTCGGTTCATCCAGAACGAGAAGGCTGGGATTTCCGTAAAGGGCGCGAGCAAGTGCAATGCGCTGCCGCTGACCGCCGGAAAGTGCCGCACCACTCTCACCGATTTCCGTCTCATAGCCCTTGTCCATCCGCAAGACCATGTCATGAATTCCGGCTTTTTTCGCAGACGCAATAACAAGTGCCGGGTCCCCATCATTCATCCGTGCGATATTTTCGCGAATGGTACCGGAGAAAAGCTCGATATCCTGTGGTAGGTAGCCGATATATTGGCCGCGGTCATCCGCGCTCCATTCCGCCACATCCATTTCATCAAGTCGGGCGTGGCCAAAGCGTGGCTTCAAATTGCCGACTAGCAACCGTACAAGCGTCGTTTTACCTGCTGCCGTCGGTCCGATGATGCCAAGAATTTCACCGGGCTCAATCCGGAAGTTGATATTACGGAGGATCGGCTCCTTGGTATTTGGATGGGTATAGCTCAAGCCCTCCACCGCGACCACACCTTGCGGTCGGGGAAGTGGCATCAGATCCGTACCGGGCGGCGAGCTTTGTTCCAGCTGCGTTTTCAGCCGACTATAAGCTGCGCGTGCACCCAGGAATCCTTTCCAGGAACCAATTGCTTGTTCAACCGGGGCTAGCGCGCGTCCCATAATAATGGAGCCGGCGATCATTGCACCCGGGCTCATCTCAGCCTGAATTACCAGCCAGGCGCCCGCCCCCGTCACCCCGATCTGCAACATCACCCGGACGAATTTGGAGGCCGCAGAGATAACGCCGCCCCGATCGCTTGCCTGCGCCTGCAGCGCAAGAGAATCTGCATGGCGGGTATTCCAGCGATTGATAAGCTGGGGCATCATGCCCATCGCCTCAATCACATCTGCATTACGCGAGGCGGTCTCCGCCTGCTTCATCGCCACCATCTGGTGACCATTAGATTCAGCAAGCAGCTTGCGCGTCGCCCGTTCATTGACAATTCCCAGAATGAGTAGAATGATCGCACCGATGAGGGAAATCCATCCAAGGACCGGATGCAGCAGGAACATAACGCCAAGGAAAATTGGAGCAAAAGGTGCATCCAGAATCGGGAAAATACCGGGACCCGTCAGGAATGACCGGAAATTGCCAAGATCACGAAGAGCCTGAACACTGGCTTCCCGACCTGTGGTCAATGTTGACATAATGCTTGCGGTGAGCGCCGCGCCACCGATCTGACTATCCAGCCAACGACTCATTCGCACAAGAATGAATGTCCGGACCCCCTCCAGCAGCGCCATGGTTAACAAAGCAAGGCCCGCAATCAGCATCAATAGGACGAGTGTATCAGTATTGCGGCTGGTAATAACGCGATCAAACACCTGCATCATGAACAGCGGTGCCGTTAACATCAGTAGATTAATGGCGAGGCCAAAAACTGCCAGGATTATGAAGACCCGGGAACATTTATCCAAAGTTTCCTTTAGAAGCGGGTTATTCTGTATGCTCACGCGTCCCTCTATAAGTCTTAACCAGCCTTAAGCTGGATCATATTGAATGACAGCGTCTTTGCCAATGCTCGATGAACCTGCATCGTACATAAAAATGCTGAAATAAGGATTAAAATATCTACTAATAAAACGTCCAAACTCAGGGTAATGTGATATCACCGCAGCGAGGAGCGTACAAACTAATGTTGCATTATGGCCATTTTTAGGGAAATACTGGAAAAAAATATGGCGTTACCCTTAGAATTAGCGGAAATGCTGTGTTACAAGGCGTTATTGTAGATTTAAACCAACTCTGATAATCATATCAGAAGCTTTTTGACTAAGGGGGAGGCACTTACGTGTTTACACTTCTAAAGATAAAGTCCGTTGCCACTCGGACAATCTTGATTTCACTGGCACTGTTTGTTTCGGCCTGTGCGGCGCAAAATCAGGCGGCCTCGGATGCACCGGCTTCCTTGGGCACCGCGCCCCAGTATGTTATCGGACCACAGGATGAACTGGACGTTTTTGTCTGGCAGAATCCGGATCTATCCGTCACTGTTCCGGTTCGTCCCGACGGTCGTATCTCTACACCGCTGGTTGACGACATGGTGGCAGCGTCCAAAACTTCTCAGGAGTTGGCACGTGACATCGAAAAATCTCTCTCCAAATATGTGAAAGATCCGCTCGTAACCGTGACTGTCCGTTCCTTCAACGGCCCGTATGATCAGCAAATTCGTATTGTTGGACAGGCTTCCGAGCCCAAGGCCATTCCTTACCGCAACGACATGACAGTCCTTGATGCCATCATTGCGGTTGGCGGTATGACTGAGTTTGCCGCTGGTAACCGTGCTGTTATCGTTCGTAACGAAGATGGTACAAAGAAATCCTATAGTGTTCGCCTTGATGACCTGATTGTTGATGGTGATGTATCGGCGAACGTACCGCTGCTGCCCGGCGATATTCTCATCATCCCGCAAAGCTGGTTCTAGGATTGGCGGCAATTTAGATTGCCGTTTGTTGAGGGTGGAATAAAATAGAAGGTAGTCGCATTGTGCTAAATGCAAACCAGCTCGTTTTCGGAAAAAAATCACGCGTATCGCTGGCGATCGGATGTATCGTCGCCAGCGGAATGCTGATTCCGTCCGGAAACGCCCGGGCCGCAGAATGGATGTTCAGTCCCTATATCGGCTTGGGTGAAACATACACGGATAATGCTTTCGGCACCTCTTCAGACAGAAAAGATGATTTTATAACAAACCTGAATGCCGGATTCACGATTGAAGGTGTCGGTCGCCGCATGCAGCTTACCGCCTCCTATGATCTTGGTTACGATATGTACGCGGAATATTCAGATTTGAATGGGTTCACACATAACCTATTAGGATCTGCAAAAACAGAACTGTTGGAAGAACATCTGTTTCTTGATACGGAAATCGCCATAACGCAGGAGCGTTTTTCCAGTGACGGGGATACATCCTTTTCTGACCGGACAACATCCGGCGACAGTACGCGCGTCCTAAACACACGGATAAGCCCTTATTATCAGCATGACTTTGGCGGCTATGCGACAGGTATCGCACGCTATACCCACAGCATGGTCACTTTCACTGACACGAATTCCGACATTGCTTCGACGGAACCGTCTGATTCACAAACCAACAGGATTGATCTCAGCCTGCTGAGCGGGCGTGCTTTCTCCCGGACGAAGTGGGCAGCGGAAGCCTTTGCTCTCGACAACCAGGTCAACGACGGAGACGATTTCAAGCGTGCCACGTTCAAGGGCTCGGGCCAAATGCCGATCAATCGGTATGTTGCCCTGCTCGCATCGGCGGGTTGGGATGAGTTCGACGGCGAAAATATTGACAACAATCAAATCAGCGGTGCCTTTTACAGTGGTGGCGTACGCCTCACTCCGGGTCCAAGAACTGATTTGAGCGTTCAGGTCGGCCATCGTTTTGGCGGCGGCATGGTGGATGCAGATCTGACCTACCTGATCTCCAGCGAAGCAAGCCTTATTGCCGGATATCATGTGGACGTCGCTGGCTCTGGCGGAGATGCTTTTGCCAACACCGCAGTTCTGGACACGAATGGCAGTCTTTCCAACCCGAATTATTTCCCAGGCGGCTACACAGACGCCATTACCAAGTCCAAAATAGCAACGGTAGGACTGACCGGGGAAAAGGGACGCAATATATACTCTGCAACCGCCAGCTATATCACTCGCGATTTCTTGAGCGACGGCACGGATGAAGAAGTCATTTCCTTTGATGGTAGTTACTCAAGGCAGTTATCTCGCCGTCTCGAATGGTCTTTACTCGGCGGATATGCTGAAATCCTAGACTCGCAGGTTACTGGCGGCAAGGAAACAGCTTATTACGGGCAGACTGGCGTTAATTATCAGTTCTCGGCCACCCTGATAGGATCGCTTTCCTACGGCTATTACAATCGGGATGCAGAAACCGATATTGACGATCTTCGGGAAAATACGGTTTCCATTTCTGTTCGGAAAGAATTTTAAGGCTTACACGCCGTCTGAAGCGAATGTGCGGTTAGACCGTCGATATGCTTCAGGCGGCGTTTGTTTGACTTAGCCGTGCGAACGGAGCTTCTTGGCGATCAACTTTGCAAGCTCCTTGTCATGAATGACAAGCGCCGGTTGCTCTTTTTCCATTTCCTCTTTTGACTGAACCGGCAACCGGCGTGTATCTTCGGCCCCTTTCGGGGCGCCGACATCAAAAATACCATGAGTCTGCTTGTCGCGGATCACTTCATCGACGATGCCCCCGTCAATTTCTGGCGCCATGCGCGCGAACCCATATACCAGGCATGTATCGGCGAGGATATTAATTATCCGCGGAATACCACGACTTGCCTCGAACAGTTTTTCACAGGCATCCATAGTAAATAATGGCAAATCGCGTCCCGCAGTAGAAAGACGGTGCTTGATATAGGCATCGATATCCTCTGCGGTCAGCGGCGCAAGATGAAAATCTGACGCGATACGCTGCGCGAACTGGGTCAGTTCCGGCGCCTGCAACAACCCCTTCAACTGCGGCTGACCTACCAGGATCAACTGCAGGAGCTGGTCATTATCGGCATTGATATTGGAAAGAAGACGCAATTGTTCCAAAAGCTTAGGGCCCAGGTTTTGTGCCTCATCAACGATCAGAATTGTTCGGCGTCCCTCCGCATATTCGCGAATCAAAAACTGTTGTAGTTCATCATGCAGCCCAACGTGGGACTTGCCTTCATACGCTTGACCAAAGGCCATCAGAACCCATTGCAGCAAATCTCCATCCTGAATATTTGATACCAGGCCAACAGTGAAATCTTCATCCAGCCGATCAAGAAGATGGCGGATAAGTGTTGTTTTACCACACCCGATTTCACCAGTAACAACCGTAAACCCCGCCCGGTTCATCACCCCATATTCAAGCATGGAATAGGCGAGGGAATGGCTATGCCCCCAATAGAGATAGTTTGGGTCGGGCAGGATAGAAAAAGGTTTCTGATCCAGTCCATAAAATTCTCTATACATCTATATTTGCTTTCACCAGTCGTACCGGATTAATAAAAAAACATTGCTTCAAATTAGTTCGTTTTGGGAATTGCGCGCAACTCCGAGAGAGTCTTTTCCGCATCCTTAATCTGTGAAAACGGTTGCGTCTTGCCCAGCGTTACCGCTTGGTCAAGCTCCCTGATCGCATTATTGCGATTCCCTTCCGCCTTGTAGGCCATTCCGAGATGATAGCGGAGAATTGCTACATTCGGTTCTTTATCAACAGCGCTTCGGAGCAGCGGGGTGGCCATATTATATTCGCCCCGCCGATAATGAACCCAGCCCAGAGTATCCTGAAAATAGGGAACTTTCGAGTTCCGAAAGCGTTTCGCCAAGGTATAGGCCCACTGCAATTCATCTTCATTCTCTGCATGCTCCGCGACCAGGCTGGCGAGGTTGTTAACCACAATCTCCGAGTTCGGCTTCGCTTCAAGAAGCATCTCATATACCTCGATCGCGGCGGAATAGTCGCCTTCGGATTCATAAAGACCCGCCTGGATCATATTAAGCATAAACCCATCCGGTGTCACCTTCAGCCCTTCACCCAGAACCGCCTCTGCATCTTTTTTATTCCCGGTCGTCAGAAAATGTTTTACGAGAATGACGTAACCCGACTCTTCTTGCGGATCACCGGCAATGGCATCCCGGATCAGTTTTATCGCCTCCTGCGGCTCGTTCTTGCTAAACTTGATTTCGGCCAAAAGCTTACTTGCAAGATAGTTACTTTGGCTGCTGGCGAGAACATTGGTGAGGAAAGCTTCCGCCTTGTCGACATCACCATCCCGAAGATATGCCTGAACCAGTAACTGCATGGCCTGTCCCGCTTCGGGTGTTACTTCGTAAGCCTTCTCAAAAGCATTCCGGCTCTCTTCCAGGTTTTGCATGCCCGCCAGTGCTGCGCCGCTTATCTGATATCCTGCCAGAATCCGTTTCATTTAGCGTTTGCAACCGCGCCGCCAACTCTTCCGCCGCGATCCAGTCTTGCTTACGAAGCTTGACCTCGGCCAGCAGTTTCAAGGCGTTTATTTCGTTCGGGTTTTTCAATACTAGCTTTTCTAGAAGTCTTTCTGCTCGCCGCAATTCTCCATGGCGAATAAAAAACTGGGCATAGACCATGCCGACTCGGGGCGACTCATTACTGAACCGGTACGCCGCGGCAAAGCGGTCTTCTGCAAGTTCCAGGCTGCCATTAATTTCATGAGCTTTGGCGAGCAGCAAGGCCGCCCGCGCGGACCGAGGTTGCTGCCATATTGAAGAGCGAAGGTTCGAAATCGCCAAGTCTATTTCGCCCTCATCAATTAACAGCGCGCCGATAAGGATCAGCGCGTCGGTATTAGTCGGATCCATATCCAGGACGGTACGGGTCAGACTTTCCGCTTCTTCCAAGTCCCCGCGGGTGAAATGAAGCTGTGCCAGCTTGTTTCTGGCAACGATCTCATCTTCAACAGTTCGGGCGCGGTCGATGATGGACCCTAGAATGACCATCGCCCGTTCGTCATCGTCCCCGGCTTCTGCCAGTGCTGCTAGTGCAAAACGGTAATCGACAACATCCGGATACTTCTCAATCAACTGCTCTAGCTCGAGAGCGGCGGCTTCATCCCCCTTTGCTGACTTAGCAAACCGAACCACATCCAGGCTGGCATCGACATCTTCCGGATTCTCTGCTGCAATCTGACGGATTTCTTTTTCCGCCTCTTCCTGTCGATCGATTTTTAGATAGAAACGGACAAGGCTCTTACGAAAAGCCGTGTTCTCCGGATTGTTGGCAATCAGCTGCGAGAACACGTCAATAATTTCTTCTGACCGGCCAAGGTTTTCCAGCGCGCGAATCTTTACGACCTGCAGCTGGGCATTATTTGTATTGTGTACAAGGCCATCATCAAGAATTTTAACAGCAGCGGCGGGCTCACCCACGGAAAGTTTTTCCGCTGAAAGAATAAGGATTGAATCAATATTAGACGGATCTAGTTCGAGGGACTTCTCTGCCGCCGCGATGGCGCCCGTCTTATCGCCCAAACGAAACATGACAGCTGATTTCAGGGCAAGTGCATCGGGGTTATTCGGCGCAAGCTCCATAACGAGATCGCTGGTTTCCAGCGCTTCCTCCAACTTTCCCGACAACAGCATAATCTTGCCGTAGCGCACCTGCGCCTTAAGATGTTTTGGGTCAATCTCAATTGCCTTGAGAATATCGCCCGTATACTTCCGCCAGTTCCCGTCGTTTTCCTCGACGAGAGCGAGGCCGTACCAACCATCCGCAAAATTTTCCTTGAGTTGCAGGGCATTGCGAAACTCGATGCCCGCCTTAGCATAATTGCCCTGCTCTACAAATGCCATTCCAGCTGAATAGTGGGCTAGAGCCTTTTCCTCCGGTGTATCACAGGCGGCAAGGGTTAAAAGGATGATCGCCAACGCGACAACGCTTGTCAGCCGTGACTTAAAACACGCAATTTTACTTCCAAGCGCCATTTTCTAACCTTTTGTCCCTTTTTCTCATATAAGCCGAAGCTTCACTATTACACATATATGCAACCATTTGTGGCTTCAAACACTCAATTTCATTGCACAGCTGCAAAATATATCAGACGGCGGGAAACATAATGCCCTCCGACCGGATAACGTGGATCGCCATAGATATCCAGTTTATCCTCGATATCTCAAAATATGCTTAATGATCCGTTCAGAATTGCAGGCGCTCACATATTTTCCGGCGCCTGTCCGTCATATATAAAATTGCGCAGTGCCTGAAGGAGGTCTGGTTCCGCAAACTCACTGGCCGCCTCATCAATTTTAGAAGGAGGATTGGCGAGAAGATCATCAAGAACTGAGCCGAGTTCAGTCTCGTCATTTGCGACGTAAATTCCACTTCGTCGGGCGAACTGTTCCGCCGTTGCAATCTGGTGATCGTTGCGGGTTTCTTTAAACGCGCCTCTGCGCGGCATGATCAATAGCGGCTTCTTCATCGTCAGGGCAGTAATGATCGTACCCATGCCTGCATGAGCGACAATCAGATCCGCCTCTTCAAACCGGCTTTTGAAGCTGTCAGGATCGAGAAAACTCTGCCAGGCAAAATTTCGGGGCTTGTATCCCTCCTCACCCAACTCTGCCACTTGCGCAAACATATCCTTATATCCAGATTCCAGCGCCCAGCTATCAAGCCCCTTGATCAGGCGGTCAAAGCGCAGTTCATGTCCGACAGTTACGAATATCATACAACTGACCCCTTAAATTCCGGACCTTTTTTGCCATCTCGATCACCGGCTAGATGCTCCCACTGCGTGAGCCAGAGGTCGGCGCAGCCCCCTGCTTTCTGACCGGACAGGGATAACGCCCCCGCATTGGCGATGCTGTCCACCCAGATTGTGCGTGCGCCCATTAGTTTGCCAATTTTAAAGGCGAAGAAGCCCGCGGCAGCTCCCGTAGACACAATAACATCGGGTCGTTCACGGATCAGGATCATCAAAATTCCTGCCAATTGTCGTAAAAGCCTGAACTTCTGCCATCGGTTGGCATCCACCACGCGGTAAAAGCGGGGCGTTGATTGTCCGCGGCGTTCTGCATCTGCGATCAGATCCTCCCGATAACCTTCCTTCGTGGTTACGTAAACGGCATCACAATCGTCCCAGGCCGCGCGTAGCCGCTGCAGCTGAACCCAGTGGCCACCGGCCGAGGAAATCGCCAGTATTTTCGGTTTGTCAGACATGGATACTCAATCTCTTTACTACTAAAATCTATGTCAGGCGTTCTGTTGAAGCTGGCCAAATGTCCGGACGGAAAAATTCTCCGCCTTCGCCATTTCAAGCAGCTGCCTCGTCGCCTCCAGTACGAATTTATTTCGGTCTTCGTTATTCTTGCGTTCGAAATCATGCAGAAGGACAACGCCGCCACCGGCATTCTTTACAGTTTCGACCAGCTTTTCAGGCGGAATTGTTTCCGGGCAGGTATCGGTTGAATCAATCGTCCACCAAGCCATCCGGCGACCCTTCAGCAAAGTCTGAAGGAGTGTCGCAAGTGTGATTTTCCCATTCGGCGGGCGGAAGTAGGTAACATTGACATCGTTCCGGTTTAGGCAATCTACGCCTGCCTCTATGTCATTTGCGACTTTCCAGGGAAGATCTTTCCACGCATTCAGATGTGCGTAGGAATGGCTGCCGATTTCATGCCCGTTCGCGGCAATTTTCAGTACCACCTCCGAATTACTATCTGCCTGCACGCCAAGGACGAAGAAGGTAGCAGGCGCATTATATTCGGCCAGCAGATCAAGAAGCTCTGGCGTGAAATGGGCGCTTGGTCCATCATCATAGGTCAGCACTACTGTATTGGAGGCCCTGCATCGCGCTTCCAAATTTCTGACATTGGCGCGCCTGTATAAATAGGGAAGCACAATCCAGAATCCCAAAGCGGCAAGTATCACCAGACCAAGCGTAATTACTGCAAGCATTCTCGAATCCTGATAAGTTCGTCACGTTCTCTGACATTAAGCTTCAATATAGGTAACAGAATCTCGATATTTAGTTAATTTGTTTAAAACTGCATTGCTGTAATTGTTTTTAACAAAGCGAAAATCATTTTTTGCAACAGGATTTTAATTAAATTCGGCGATAGTTTTCCCTGCCCAAAGGCGATTAGCGGAAGGCCATCCCGAAATTCCGTTATAATATGTACTTTATAAGTCTAGGATCTGGAGTTTATGAGCCTTTCATCGCAGCAAAATGCAGAGCTGGCAAAAACGCCCGCCGTTTCCATTATCGTCATCAGTTACAATACGCGCGAGATGACGCTAAAAGCCCTTGAAACGACTTTTGCGGAAACCCGGGAAACACCTTTCGAGATTATTGTCATCGACAATGCGTCAACGGATGGGTCGGCCGAGGCACTCACAGAACAATATGCGGACAAAGCGAAAGTTATGTGCCTGGATGAGAATCTTGGTTTTGCTGCCGCTAACAACCTCGCCGCAAAGGATGCGACGGGCGAGTTTCTATTGCTGCTCAACCCGGATACGGAAGTACTTGATGGCGCGATCGACAAATTAATGGCCTTCGCGGAAACCTATCCCGATGCGGGCATCTGGGGCGGGCGCACCCTGTTCGCAGACAGAACGCTCAACCCGACATCCTGCTGGACCAACATGAGCCTTTGGAGCCTGACAAGCCAGGCACTTGGCTTTTCTTCGATGTTTCGTAATTCCAGTTTTTTTAATCCGGAAGGCATGGGCAGCTGGGACCGGGAAGGGATCCGGCAGGTTGACGTGGTCACCGGTTGCTTTTTTCTTATCCGGCGGGACTTCTGGAACAGCCTAGGCGGGTTCGATAAAGCCTTTTTTATGTATGCAGAAGAAGCGGACCTCTGTGCACGCGCGGCAAAAGCCGGAGCGAAACCCATGGTCACATCAGAAGCCACAATCATTCACCACGGCGGCGCATCGGAAACGGTCCAATCAGACAAGCTTGTGCGGCTGATAAAGGCAAAAATGACGCTTATATATAAGCACTTTCCCGCAGCAACGCGGGGACTGGCCATGTGGCTGATGAAACTTTGGCCACTATCGCGTTATCTCGCGCATCTCATCCTTGCCAAGATCGGGCGCCAAAGTTCAAAGGAATCGGTTAAAGTCTGGAAGAGTGTATGGGACCGACGGGATATTTGGACGGATGTGACCGACTAGATCCGCCGCCTTTTTAACCAACCAGATTTATAAGAAATTGTGCATTCCCTGCACTATAGTAATATCAATCAAAATAACTAAAAGGGCGACAGGGACGTGACTTCTCGACATCTGATATTTTCATTCATGGCAATGGCTTGCGTTTGGACGACCCCCGCCATTGCACAGGATCTGTTCGTCGATTTCGAAAAAGGCAAGGACAGTAACAGTGGTATTACGAAGTCAGCGCCATGGCAGCATGCACCCGGTGATGCGAACGCGGCTTCGAATGCGGGTAGTTATAAACTACGCCCCGGCGACGTCGTCAATTTCAAAGGCGGCGTTGAGTATCTGGGAAGCATCGCAATTCCGGCCGGCGGTTCAGACTCTCAACCCATCACCTATAAGGGTAACGGATGGGGAGAGGGTCGCGCAATCTTAAGCGGCGCCAAGGAGTTGAAAGCGACCTTCACACCCTGCGCCTCCGCCAGCGACTGCCACAACAACCCCAATTGGGAAAAACTGTTCAAATCCAGCTTGGAAGAAGATGTCAATCCCTTCACACCCATGTTCCTCTCTGACCGGCGAGTATGGATTGCGCGTGAACCTAATCAGCCGGACCCATTCTGGTTTGACGATTATGAGCATTACAATGTAGTCGGCGGGGATGTTAATCGCTCTGTCATGGGCGCGGACTATCTCACCCTCGATAACGGTCTCGATAACACGGACGAAAAGAATTGGCAGAACGCGCGGATTGCGGTCTGGATGAAACCCAATCTTGTCTTGCTGACGGAAGTTACCGGAATTGATACGGCATCAAACACGATAAAGTTCAATCCACCCGGCAATGATCCTTACACCGATCGCGAATCATACTATGCCCTGTTCAATCGCCCATCTGACGTCGACCAACCGGGGGAGTATTTTATCGATAATGAAGCGCGCCGGATCGTGATCTGGCCGGAAAACCCGGAGACGATGGAGAACAGCCGCCTCTATATCAACGAATTAGCCGCCGGCTTTAATATCAACGGGAGCAGCAATCTCGTGATAGAAGGGTTTCACATCCGCCACTATTTCGGCGATCATGACGGCTGGGCCAGCGGAACTGCAATTATCAATTCGGATCATCCGGTCCGCAATGTTGTCATTCGCGACAACTATATCGACCATCTCCGCTCTGTTGAGGGAATTGGCGCGATCCAGCTTCACAAGGCACAGGATGTGGTTGTCAGCAACAATACGGTCACCAACAGTCAGAAAAGCTCGGGCATCCGGTTCGGTTTTTCAAAAGACATCATCATTCGCGACAATGTGATTCACAAGATAGGCCGGACGGGAATTCGCCTGATCGAGACAGAAAACATTCAGGTAACCGGCAATACTCTTTCGGACATTCTCGGTGTCCATGGCAACGGCATGTCCGTTTACCTGAAGAACAAGGCGATCCTTGTTGCCGAAAATATGTTCGATAATGTGCCCTTTGCCTTCACCTATCACGGTACAGGGAATATCGAGGAAGCCAACAGCATGTGGCTTCTGAGCAATATTTTCCTGGGGCGCGTTCGCAGCTGGGGCAGCCAGTTCGGATCGATGCATTTTCTACATAATATGATACTGGCGGAAGTGGAGCCCGGCAAATCTATCCAGATTCCCGGCCATGAACCCTCTACCGTCTTCAAAAATAACATTATTGATGGCTTGATCGTCTCACCGGCGCCGGAGGATTGGGTTTTCTCCCATAATATCTATTCCGGGCTGAGCTGGTTGCAATCGTCGAAATATGGCTGGACCCTGGAGCCCGGCGGCGATATCGACGAGGGAATTACGGATGAAATCTGGGGTTTCTTTTCAGAGAAGCAAGCGAACGTCGCGCGCGGACAGGGCGATAATATTTACAAACTGTTGCCCGTGGCCCGGTTTAAGGCCTATGATTTCAGCCACTGGAAAGAGGCGCGCGCCATTGGTCCCCGCGCCATCCCTAGTCCATAAGGCCCGAAACTAAGCGTCCATCATCTGCTCGGCCCAAAGCTCCGCCGTGAGGAGCTGATATATACGGGCAGAATTATCAAGGCGACCTGACTTATGGTCCTTGATCAACTGCTGCACATAGTCGGCGTCGAACCAGCCACGGGACTTCAGCCGTGCCGGGCTTAGGGTGTCCTGTAACAATTCAGACAACTCACCGGAGATCCAACTTCGGATCGGGACAGCGAAGTTTGATTTGGGCCGGTAGATAATTTCCTGCGGCAGATATTTTTCGGCGACTTTTTTCAACAGGTATTTCGATGTGCCGTTCTTGTATTTCATATGCCCAGGCAGGTTCATGCTACTGGCGACAAACTCACGGTCAATAAAGGGCACCCGCACTTCAACCGACTCAGACATGGAGGACCGATCCGTATAGGTGAGGTTTAGTCCGCACATGAAGAGCTTGATATCTGTTTGGCAGAGCTTGTTATAGGGGTCATCCTGATAGGCAGATTCCATGACGCTGTCATGATATTCGGCAAGGGCGCCAAGCTCACTTTCCGCGACATCGGGCATCAGTTGCGACAGAGATTGCTGGTCATACTGCGCGTAGCTTCTGAGGTAGGCCTCATTAGAGGGAAGCTCCGCGAAGGAGAGGAATTTCTTCGCCCAGCGCCCCAAACGAAAGCCCCGACCACCAATCTGAACCGGTAATGCATTGGTCACGGCGCGGACAGGTCCGCGCACAATTTCGGGCAATTTCCGGTATTTCTCCGCCATCAGCCAGGCTTTTTGCCGGCGATATCCAAAATGCATCTCATCCGCGCCCATGCCGGAGAGTAACACCTTAATCCCCATATCTTTCGCTGATTTACAGATCAGCTTGGTATTGAGTGCGGCGGGGTCGCCTATCGGTTCATCCAGGCTGTAAATGACTTTCGGCAGCAATGACATTAGATCGGGGTTGACGACAATCGACTCGTGATCGAACCCTTCTTTCTCGGCGAGCATTTCCGCATATTTCTGGTCATCGGCCATTTGCTCGACACGTTTGTCCGCTTCCGACATGCCAATTGTGAAGGTTTTGAGTTTCCCGAGTTTGCGCCGCGCGATTGTACTGACCAATGACGAATCGAGCCCGCCACTCAAGAAGCTTCCGACTTCAACATCGGACACCAGATGCCGGTCGATGGAACTTTCGAAGCTTTTTGTTAGTTCCTCCACCGCGTCCCGCTCATCAATCGGACCCGCATGATAGTCAGGCAGCTCCCAATAAGTGCTTTCCTTGATATTCCCGTCTGTATCGACAACCAGATATTGCCCCGGCTGCACCTTGTGAACACCTTCGAAAATACAGAAGTGATCCGGCAACCAAAGGAGCTGCATACTAGAGGCAAGGGCCGCAAAGTTTACCTGAAACGACTCGTCAATGATTTTTGCAATGGTTTTAAGTTCGGACGAGAAGCAGAAATTCTTACCCTTCTTAAAGAAAAACATTGGCTTGATACCAAAATGATCACGGGCGAGAAAAAGCTCCTTCTTCTCGCGGTCATAAATCGCAAAAGCAAACATGCCGATGAAATCTTCAAGACATTTCGGTCCCTTCAGGCGGAACAGTTCCAACACCACCTCAGTATCTGACCCGGTTTTGAATTCGACCCCATGTTCCGTCTCAAGTGTCTTTTTGATCTCTTTATAGTTATAGATCTCGCCATTATAGACCATGACATACTGATGTTTCTGCATCGGCTGATCCGATCGCGCGTCGACATCAATGATCGACAAGCGCTGATGGGCGAGCGAGATATTCCCCTCCGACCAGACGTCCTGCGAATCCGGTCCGCGATGCTGCTGGATCACAGACGCGGCGTTCGCATGTTCAACATGGTTCGGGAAATTCAAAAATCCGGCTAAACCGCACATGGCTATAATCCTAAATTCAGCATTTCGCTGAGTAAATTTACGTGTTGGTCCAATATTTATTGGGGTCTATGTGATCAAGTCCACTGAAATAAAACCCCACCATAATCTTCGCGCGAAAAAACCGACACCAGAACAATATCAAAATCGATTTCAGCTTGTCTGCAAAATATGGAAGCTTCCTGTCCTTCAGCGCCCGGATGCTGTGCGGAACGGCGGAAACAGCCGTCGCCACGCAAAGGGCCGGCCATTTAAGCGCGAAGCCCGGTTCTTTCTTCCACATGTTAAACGTCATCGCCGATTGTCGTTTCCATTTCGCCCGCAACTCATCAAGCGTGGCACGGGCGGGATGTTTGGCAATACAATCCCCGCCGAAATGAAACTTCGCGCCAATGGCGTAGGCGCGTTGGCACCAGTCCGTATCCTCGGCAACATCGGCATAAAAAGTACCGACTTCCTCGAATAGCGCACGACTCGTCCACATATTGCCGGTCGCGGCATCGCCCTTCTTGGTATAGCCTTCCTGATCCATGGAGTAGGTAATCTCGAACGCCTCAACACTATTGGGCCGGTCATGCTCCGGATAGATGATGATTTCTCCGGCCATGACGCTGCGTTCGCCTTCGTCCCGCATATGGTTGAGGCCATTTTTCACAAAGTCCGGATCCAGCAGGCAATCACAATCAGTAAAGGCTAGGAATTTTCCCTTGGCAATCGCCGCGCCAGCATTTCGGGCGGGTCCAGCACCGCGAGCTGTTTCAACCACGAGGGAGACAGTCAGGTTATAGGCGTCCAGCCCTACGACCGCTTCTTTCGAGTTGTTATCACACACAATAACCTCGAACCTGCTCTTGTCATAGGTCTGCGCTTCCAGCGTCGCCAGACATTCTGCCAGGCCAGCCGGATCATTATAATGCGGTATAACGATGCTTAGCTCGAGTTCTTCCATTGCGATCTAAATCCCCTTCAAAGCAAACTTAAATCATCTCGAGTTAATTTTTATTAAAAAGCGCGCCAGTTATGGGTCTGATTTTCATTCAGTTATAACGGCTTAGGCATATCGGAAGATTGTTGCGCAGTTTGGATGGTCCCTTGCGGCATTTCAGGTGGCGCAGCCGCCGGCCGGCCGGTCCGCGCCGGAACCTCATTCCAGGCAACACCGGCACTAACCAGCATGCCTAGCAGAATATTTGTCAGGATCAATGGCTGTTCGAACAGGCCGACCGACATACTGGACACATCCAGCGCGATGAGGGCGGAAATCAGGAAGAAAATCAGTTTCCGGCGATACGGGTCCTTCGACGTCTTTCTGGTTTTCGCGCCATAGCGCACCGCATTGACATGCGAGAACACATACATCAGGAAGGCCGGAATACCGCCATTGACCGCCACAATCACGAAATGATTGACCAAGTCGATATGACGCCGCCCGTCGAGCAGGCCACCCCAGTAATTAATGTCTATCCCGCTGGAACCAAAAATCCAATAGTCGCGCCACTGTTCCACCGCGACCTCCAGCAGGCGAGTACGGTACCACGCCGTTGTGGAGTTAAGCGCAAGATAGTCGATGAGATTGTAAAAATGCCGGTTCGACGCAAGCTCCAAAAATATGGCAAAAGCCAGCATCACATAGAGTGTCGGCTTAATCAGGCTCGGGCGGAGAATATACAAATTGCAGAATATCAGCGTGACAATGGCAAGCCAAGGGCCGCTAGACATGGAGGCCAACCCACCAACCGCCGCAAAAAGGGCGGTAAAGGTGCTCATTTTTCGAACCCGCGGATTGGCGCGTATTGCCCAAGCGATCCCGGCGATTAGCATCATCGCCATGCCATAATAAATATGAACGGAGGTACTTACCTTCGCACGCATCATACCAAGACGGAATTCCGGCTCTTTCGCAATCCAGACCCAGGTCCGGTAAGAATCCAGACCAACGTAGGGTGATGTAGTCGTATAGGATTCCTGCCAGCCCATTACGCACATGAAGGCGGCGATCCCAAAGAGCGGCAGCGCAAGGCCGCCCGCATCCTGAATAGAGCGAATGCCGAGCCGGGCGACAAAATACATCAGGACGGTATCAAATCCGTAGCCAATCATCTCGATCGTTTTGTCAGATTCCGCCCCGGCCATCATTGTTGCAAGAACCGTCCATGCCCAGAGGAAAAAGACCAAATAATCGACCGAGCAGACATTTATTTTTGCGTTTCGGCCCTGAATAATGAACCGGACCAGCAGCGCGAGGGCAATCAACCGAGGGGCAGACATATCCGCCGGACCAATTGGCACACGGAGATATTCCGGCCATATCATCATGGAAATGATAAGAACGCCAATCGCCGCGCCCGGTCGCACCGAAAGTGCAAGCAGGCCCAGAGCGACTGCAACAAAGGCGGTTACACCGACCATTATCCCTTATCCTTTGCTGGAGGAGTCCAGCTTTCCACATCAATCCGCTTGTTCAGGCGTTTTCTGAATATCCTGAGGACTGTCCCAGTAATCGATTGTCTCTTTTCGTTCAGGCTTAAATCACTCCACCAGAAGCGTGCCATCTTGAACCCAATATATTTGGGAACCGCGGCGCCGAAAAGACGTAACATAAGCAATCTTGCCCAAACACTTCCTCTTGACCCAAGCAAATTCGGCTGAGATCGCGGAAAAAGCGACAGATCGTGGTTTTCGAGCGTGATATAACCCGCCGCTGCCGCATCTAGAATATATTGCCGTCCTTTTTCAGTTCGCGCAACGATCAGGGATTTACCGGGCTCCCCCTCCTCGATCGGTCGGTACCATGGGTCGCCCACGGCAATATCCGCAAACTCACCCGTATGATCGGGACAGATGTAACATCGCCATTGCCGGTATTTCTGCAAGAACCCCCAGGATTCTGCGTATGTCATCTCGACAGTTTTTTCAGCGCCTGCGTCATCTTCATAAAAGACTTTCCACATGCCAGGCCAGCCATTGCCGCGAAAACGCAGGCTTTTGACCTTTGTCGGATCTGGGATGCCTTCTCTCTTCAACAGTTCCAACGTTCCTTTGGTCGATGGCGTTCCGGCGCAGAAAAAAGCGATTGTTATGCCGATTTTTTTATCAAGCTCAAGGTCCAGTTTGCGGGCTTTCTGAACAGCAGCAACATCACAAGGTTTGCCGATGAATACAGATGGCGCCTCTTCCTTTACTACAAGGTCCAGTCCGTCGCATGGACTCGCCGGGGCATAGCGTGATCCGGTAGAGGCCGCTAACTCAGTTCGACTGTGGCTCAAGGTTGTCTCGTTCAGGTAAGGGACATCCGACCTTGCCTTCGTATGCAGCGCGCCAGAAAATCCTTTTTGCTCAATCCCGAAAACGGCGAGGGTCGTTGCCGCCCCACCACTGGAGCCGCCTTTTCGAATCCCGTCATCCGCAGAAAAACCTTCCCAAACATCAAGGACCGGACCCCATCCATCCAAGAGTTCCTTCTCAATGCCCGACGCATTCTTATTGAAGTCATGTGTCAGATTGGCTCCGGGGCAGGATTGAAGCGCCTTTCCCGTTTCAGGCGCCGCATCTTCGCGCACGAAAGGCCGACGTCCAAGTTCCAGCGCATCGCCCATCTGGAACCTTTCCGGCTCCACAAAGGCGCAAACGCCGCAACCCGTGCAGAGTTGACGGCTGGTAACGTCAGTAATGTTACAGATACTCTTACTCACTACTCAAACCCCTGCGTTTCCGCTTTCCGCCTTTTGCAACACCACTTCCGGTGCCGCATTCTTATCCACGCCATCCATATTCTGGATAAACTGAGATATCCCCTGCTCCGTCACAGGATCGAAGAGGAGATCATTGGCCTTCATAAGGTCGGGAAGGCTGAGGTTCCACCATTCAGATTTTTTTACCAGCTCGGCCACCTCGGGCGTAAAACGGCGGCGGAACTCCTTCGCCGGATTACCGGCAACAATTGAAAAATCATCAACGTCTTTCGTTACCACTGAATTGGCACCGATAATCGCCCCATCGCCGATCCGCTTACAGCCCGGCAGAATAGTCGTGCGACTACCAATCCAAACGTCATTCCCAATGGTGAGAGGGTTGTCCTGATCGAGCGGGATCGTGTCCTGATCCACAATATTGAGATGGCGATTATAAAAGAACGGATGCTGTGTAAGGGTTTCTGCCGGATGATTGCGCCGGAAAACCATCAACTCACTCCCGAAAGAGCAATAAGCACCGATCACCGAACCGGAAGGGAAAACACCCGGATCAAGACACGGACCATAGCTGTAACGCCCAACCTTAACACCGTAATACTGTTTCATGATTTTTCGGCGCGTCTGGGAATAGAATAAATTACCTTCAAAGCGGTCACAGAGGAAGAAACAAATCCGACGTAAAACGCGAGACTTATAGGCACGCAGGATCAGATTTGACCACGGGCTGAGGGACTGGTCGTGTTGAAGTTCCGCCCATCTGATCTTTTCGGCTGAAAATCTGTCCTTCATGTATCCCAATCCATCTTGATAAACAGTCTCATCTTCCTAAACCTGTGCTTCGGTCTGTGTTTGACCGGATTGCTTGAGCCATCTCACAAGATCCAGTGCAGAAAGCATAAACAGGCCCATCGCGACCAGTGTCAGCAAAATCGATCCTCCAATTTCGAAAATCGGGTCCAGACCCGTTGCAAAATTGGCCGATAGAAAAATGGCCAAGACGACAAGTGAAATTGAAACTACGATAGATTTGTAAAGCAAAGATAAATCAATGCCAAATTTTCGCGTGAGCAAGAACAGGAAGAATATAACTGCCAAGGTTTCCCCGATAATACCGCCGATGACAATACCAAGAACCCCCAACCCTGCCATACCGCAACGAGAGCGAAAATCAGCGCAAAACTCCGCACGATATTCGCATAGAGGGGAAGTTTCGTTTTCCCGCAGGAAATGGCAATAATGGTGGGGCCCGCTTTTGCCATACGAATACCCTGCATCAGGGCAAGCCAGGCAATGATCTCGACGCCGCCGACATAGTCGTTTCCGAACAATAGAAGTAAAAATGCCGGGCCTGCAAGCGCCAGCCCAACGCTGATGACGATACCAATCAACAGACAGGCCTGCGTGGTGGCGACAGCGCCCAGTCGCAGCTTTTCTGGATCATCCTGCACCTTGGAGAGCATCGGCATGAAAAACGACTGTGCCGCATTGGCGAAAACCATCGAGGGAAATAAGGTGAGAGTGAAGGCCGCGCTGAACCAGCCGAGATCTTCCATGCTGTAGGCAATACCAACGATACCACGGTCCGCCTGAAAAATACCGAACAACAGGAGCCCATTCAGCATTAACGGCCAGCCGAATGAAAAAATCCTGTTAAGATACTTCCGGTTGAGCTTGGCGGAATATCGCCGCTTTGCAACAAGGAAGGAAAGAACCACAGTGAAGACTGCCTGCACCGTGATGATCCACAACATCACCCGGTAGTCCTTGAAATACAGGGCGAGCGGAGCGGCCAGCGCAACCGCAATAATCTGCGGCACACTCTCTACAAGAACCGACGGACCAAAACTCATTTGACGCTGGAAGCGCGAGGCGTCCATATGCACAAAACCTGTAATTAACGGCAATACGGCCAACCATTGAAACGCCCAGATAAGCTCAGGCAGGTCAAAAAGATGAGCAATCGGGCTTGCTACCGCATACATGATTATGGCCAGCACAACCCCGCGCAGAATATTAAACGCCTGCACCGTTCCCTGGAGTTTTGGCTCGTTCCCGTCAGCCGCCTGAACAATCAGCCGGTCAACACCTAGGCCCGTGGACATTTGCACCAGTGCCATGGTAATGCCAAAGGTCGCTGCGATACCGAAATCTTCCACACTAATCAGCCGCGCGATGATGATATTGCGCGCGAAAGTGCTCAAAGCGCCGACGGCTCCTCCGAATGAGAGAAACAGTCCGCTTCTTAGATGGCCCTTAAGTATCACTTCCCGCGGCCTTTCAAGTTAATTGTTCTTGCTAGCGACAATATCCAGAATGTAATTGGAAATGATCGACATCTGTTCATCAACACGCCGCTTTACTTCGGGAAGTGAATTTTCCAGAGATGCGTGGAGGTCGCCACGCCGCAAAAGCGAGCCTTTCAAGCTCTCTATCACATCCTGGGTATTCAACGTTCGAGGATCAAAAACCTCATCGCCCTGACCGCATGTTTCAAATACGCCTTTAGTCTTGTCACTATAAGCAATGGAGGTGGTAGGAACACCCCGTGAAAGCGCCGCGATTGTCGAATGCATTCGGGTTCCGCAGAACCAGTCCATATTCGAGATCAGCCATTTCACCTGATTCTGATCGAGCGTATCAGGCGAGACAAATACCCTGTCTTTAAATTTGTCCCCAACCCTCATCGCCACTTTTTCGCAGGCTGCATAGTCGGATTCAATATATTGGCGGTCACTCATGACATGAGGGATAAGAACAAGGTTCGCATCAGTTTCCGCAAGCAGCCAATCGCAAAACTCATGAATAATCTCGTTATAATTCGCCTTAAATCCATATTGGGACACGGCTGCATTGGGGTCGTTATATATAAGGCCGCTTACATTCAAACCGACAAGCGGTTTTTCTGGCCGTTTTTCCTGAATCACCTGACGAAGGGGTGGATCAATCATTTCCTCGGCGCTTCGGATCCCTAATGCGAAAGCGAAATCCACGCCGCTTCTATGACGCGCAGGATCAAACTGTTCGCCTAGCATATTTTTAAGTATCTCATAGCTGTTCGGATCGCGCGCCCAAGCCATATCCGCACCCTTGACCGCTTTAATGGCAATCCGGTTGAACTTCGGATCATAGTAAGGGCCGTAGGTTTGCGGCAATAGTATAAGCGGAACGTGCCTTTTCAGGGAAATCAGCTTTGGGCGAACAACGCTCATAAAACGCTTCTCGCCATAGATGTCACTAAAACTGTCGCCACCGGAGATATCAAGGACCACGTCAAAATTGTCGATATCCCGAACGACGGAATTCATCATCCCGCCCAATACGCCCAAATGCGAGAGCGCAGAAATTGCGACAATATTTTCCGGCAGGTAGTAGCGATGCCCGGCGCGAATACCGATATGCTCTACCTCAAACTTATGACCATCGGAAAAATGATGGATCTCGGAACGCTTGCCGAGTTTATTATCAAAGACGGCAAAGTGGGCATTGGGCACCCGTTCCGTTATTCCTTCGACGGTCGACGCGAAAAGAGCGGAGACACCCATATTCGACGTATCCGGCGCCGCCCCGAATAACCCGATTTTTATTCCAGATTTACTATCGGACATTACTTTATACTTACCAATTTTTGTTCACATAACCATCTAGTCCGGTACATATACCGGAAGAACCTTAAACAACTCTTTTGAAAAGGCCGTTAATTCTGCATCCGCCTGTGCCTCCGTCATATTTGCCTTTATCGGCATCGATAACCGGATGAGCGAACCGTCCGTCCGGGCAGAGGAAAGCCCGCCCAACAACAGATTGAACTTCGCCTTATATTCATTCGCGATATACTTACCACGCTGCTTGAACCAGTAATATACCAGCAGCCTGTCCTCGCCATGAGTAACAAGCACCCGGTTGACCGGCACCTCATTCGCGCCATTTTTCAGCGTGATTTCCGACAGATTCTCTATTTTCCAACCGCCGGAGGGAATGCAAACGCGCGGCGAATGCGGTGTGCTTCCGGCAGATTGCCGATCATAGTACCCTATAAACAGGGTTATCGGCAGCACTTCGCCCCCACGGTAATGACCGAGGAAATAATCGCTCATATTGAGGATGGTCTGCTCCACCTTGGGGAGCACGTCTTCCTCGGCCATCATATCATTGATCCTGAGCGGAAAGCTGTTAAACATTTTTCGGTCCGGGATTTCCGGCTCTATTCCCCGGATCATGACGATTGCAGGAGCAAAAGCAGCACAGAGCAGCAACGCACCGACAATCGGCCCGACGCGCACTGATTTTTCCGTTTGTTCCGCCGCAGGAACAGATGCCTTCAGGACACCGCCGCCAAGCGTTGCTTTTTCGTGCTTGTTGAGCGTCAGATAGCAGATTACCATCATAACGGCGAAGGAGAACAGGAAGAAAACCCAGCCTTCAAAGAGATGGAAAAACCCGTCCGAGACTGCCGTATCTGTCCATTCCGCAAAGGCCCCGGTCAGGAATATCCGGATGCTGTTCATAACAATGGAAACAATGCCCGCAATGACTACAAACAGGGCCCGCTTCCAAAGCGGTATGTCGAACAGCATTGCCAGAAGGACACCCAGCCCAATCATCGGATAAAGATATCGCAAGCCTGCACACGCCTCTACAACCGCCAGTTTGATGGTACCCATATCAATGATATTTCCATCCTGATAGACGGAGATACCGGCAAGTCGCAAAAGAGCAACGCTCATATCCGTAGAAAGAAGCTGCAATCCATATGTCAGGTTGGCATTCAGAAAGGCGGGCGGTGGCACCACAAAGGGTAGCAGGATAAGTGACGGCAGCACATAACGGCCATAGGTTACGCCGCCAAACACAACGAAAAGCCCGAGAATCGTCAGAAACAGGCTGAGATGGCGGACATTCTCAATCCCCGCCTTAACCGCCAGAGCATATACCGCCATCGAGATCAGGCAGAAAACAAGCCCAATCCAGTTCCCGCGCGTGTCATGTGAAGAGAGAAGGTCTCGCCGCGCCCAAAGAAGATAAAGCGCAACTGCCAACATCAGGGGGCCGTGACTGAATTCTTCAACATTCATCCAGTCATCCCACAGCAGCAGGCCGTCGGGTATATAGATCAGGAAAACCAAGCACAGAAGAACTGGCAACAACAGTCGTGTTCGGTCAATCCGTTGTAGGGCCAGTTCCATTCATCCTCTCGCTATTCTTCCTTTACTCAATTATCGCGATAGAAATACGACAGGCTACATTGCCGCTGCCGTGGCCATAACTGAGCTCTAGTAATAGTAAGTTTTAGCGATTTCCTCTGATTTATTCAGAACGACGCCCAAGAGGTTACTCGATTGAAGCTGACGACGGCAATCCTTGACTTCGCTGGGCTTAGTTTCCCCGCTGGCCACTACCATTAACACGCAATCAACCTGCGGAATAAAGGCAATGGCATCGTCCGTCGCGTTAAGCGGCGGCAAATCAAAAATACAGATACGCTTCTCATAGCGATCCCGAAGGTCCGCCACCATGGATTTTACCTTGCGTGATGTCAGAATTTCAGTTGAATTCTTAACCGGCCGGCGGTTTGGCAGAACCACAAACCGGGGAATGCCCGGGTTCACCAAGGCATCATTAAACTCGATCTTGCCATCGAGATAATCGGCAAAGCTATTCTCTTTTGGCAACCCCAGATAGGCAGCCACTTGCGGCCGGCGCAAATCAAAATCGACAAGAAGTGCAGTATAGTCCGTTTGCTTGGCAATACTGAGAGCCAGATTGATCGAGACAACCGTTTTACCGCATGCCTGCGTTGGCGACGTTATGGCGAGCGTCCGCCAGTTATTCGCCTCCATCTTCGCCAGAACCTGCGTCCTCAAAATATCAAAGCTGATTGAGTTGGGATCTTCGCTGTCCAAGGTAATGATTCTGTTTTCTTCCAGATGTGCCATATTGAGATCGACAACACGTGTCTGGTTGTAAACGATCGGGCCTTCGACAATCTCCGCGTTGCGTGTCGCCCTCTTCGTGGCGCCTGTACGCTCCGAAAGACCGCCCACCTGCTTTTCTTTGGCCTTGGCAATGGCTTCCTTAATACGTTCCACGTCAGTCCCCTCTTAAAATGCGACCAATAGTCTATCGATAGCCACCCAGGCCGAGTAAAATAGATCGTCCAACGGCTGGTAAAAATAATGTACCGCCGCGAGTAACAGGGCAACCAGAGCAACCGGGATAAGAAGATACATAAAAATCTTCATCCGGTTCTGCACATTCTCTTTACGTGTGTGAATATACGGTATGGATACGATAGGCGGATGCTTAAGCACCGCTTCCAGCTCAGATGCGCTGTGGATTCTCCGGTCGATCAATTCGATCAGGAAGACGCAAGCGACTCCGACAACAAGCGCGAGAAACCCACCAATACCCAAAATCTTCTTTCTGTCCGGGGAAACCGGCTCTGTCGGTACGACTGGCGGTTCGAGCAGAACAAAACGTTCCGCCTTCTTTTCTTCTTCAAGATTCTGTGAGAGTTGCGCTTGTGCCTGCTTCGATTCGAGAGAGTTCAACTTATCCAGCAAATCTGTATAAGTCCGATCCAGAACGGTCAAGCCGCGTTCAACCTGCGGAATTTCGAGGATGATCCCTTCAAGCTCCTTCATCTTTGTAGTGGCTGCCGAGATTTGACGACGCGTTTCCGCAATTTTATCATCTGTCGCCGCGATGCGAATCTGAAGTTTTTCAACGACAGGATTATACACACTGCTCGCTACTGATTGGTCCTGGGCCGTCGCTGCACGCGCAGCGGCTGCTTCCTGCTCAACTTGCTGTTCCAGGGCCGCGATACGCTTTTTCAGTGCCATAATATCTGGATGTGAATCCGTCAGCCGTGTGGAAGCATCCAACAGGCTGTCTTTCAAGGTAGAGAGGTTTTGCGCTAGCTCAGACTGTTCGCCGCCACTAGCAGTAAGGCCCGACCGGGCAGAAGTAAGTTCAATTTCCAGATAGCGTTTGTCTTCTTGAAGTGCGCGCAAATCACGGCGCAGATCGCGAATTTGATCTTCCGATCTATCCAGCATGCTCTGACGCAGGCCGAGGTGCTCTGGCAGAGCGTCCTTATATTTCTGTTTATAGGCGACAATTTCACTTTCAACCTGGGTCAATTGACGGCGAACTTTATCAGCCTCATCGGTGAGAAAAGCCGTTGCTTCAGTTGCCCGCTCGGTCCGCGTGCGCACATTTTCACTCAGGAACAATGTGACCAGTTCATTGGCTACATCGGTCGCAATCTGCGGATTTTCATGGCTAAACCCGACATAGAAAGCGATCGTCGTCTCCCTCCGCCTGTTTCCGGAAAAAGATGAGGTGATCACATCAATCGCAATGTTATCCTGCATCTTGAAGACAAGCTCGGATACCGTCAGAAATTTTCTGTCATCTCCATAGACGTTGAATTTGTCGATAATTTTCAGCAGATTCTCCCGGGTCATCACCCGTTGTTCAATCATCCGGATACGTTGGTCTGGATCGGTACTAACGGTCGATTCAATAAGATCGGGTGAGATTTGCTGCGTTTCGACAAGAATAGTGCCGTAGGAGCTATAATGCGGCGGCAAAATCAGGATCACCGCGACGGCGCCGGCCAAAACCAGAACGAACGGAATCAGAAAGAACAGAAACCGCCTCTTGGCAGCAGAAACGATCCGCTCAAAATTGATCGGCGAAGCTTCTTCTTCGGGGAGTGTAAAATCTTGGCTCATTCTATTGCTCGGAATTTTTTCAATTCAATCGTTCAAATTAATTTCTGGTCGACGTCTTGTAAGTCGCCCTTATGGTTAAAATTTTACAACCATTCGAGCCGATCAACAAATGCCACATGCCTTTTTAGGCTCAAAGAGTTAAGGAATGGTTGGTAACTGATATAAATTGGCAACATTGCGCTAAATCTTAACGTTTTTCGCAGCAAAAAATATGCCCGGACAAAACTCCCGCCTGAGAAACTATACGGGAAACAACCAACAGTTCATGCCCTCTTTCTCAGCGTCAAAGGGGCAAATGTCAAGGATTGATACGGTCAATAGGCGTTTTTATTAACGAAACCGACAAAGACCGTCATGACCAATATTTGAAGATCAAAGAACAACGACCAGTTCTCGACATAATATGTATCGTAATTCACCCTGGCTTCCATTTTCTCCAGCGTATCCGTCTCCCCGCGATATCCCTTTACCTGCGCCCAGCCGGTAATCCCCGGCTTCACCTTATGGCGGGCGAAATAGCCTTCGATCAGTTCAGAATATTCCTCGTTGTGATCTACGGCATGGGGGCGCGGACCAACAAGCGACATCGTTCCGTTGACGACATTGAAAAGCTGCGGCAACTCATCCAAGCTGGTCCGGCGGATAAATTTTCCAACCCGGGTTATGCGCGGATCATCTTTTGAGGCCTGGACAGTCTTTTTGCCTACCGCGCCATCATGATACATGGAGCGGAATTTATAGATCTCGAATACCTTGTTGTTATAGCCATAGCGTTTTTGCTTAAACAACACCGGCCCCTTGCTCTCCAGCTTGATCGCGATAACAACTGCCAGCAAGAGTGGGGAAAACAGAAGGAGTGCCAATGAACCCAGAATACGATCTTCCAGTGCCTTCACGACAATCTTGAATCCGGAAAGCGGCGAATCCACCACTTCAATCATTGGCAAGCCGCCAAAATGGTTAGGGGATGGCCGATGCGGAAAACGAAAGCCGACAAGATCAGACACCAAATGGACATGAGCCGGAAGTTCACGCAGCCGACGGACAATTTCCATCTGACGCTCATCCGCGTTCCACGGTAGTGCGACAATGATATCGTCAACACGGTTTTCGCGGACGAATTTTATCAGTGCCTCAATATTCCCGAGGAGGGAATGTCCGGCAACCGTAGGGCCGACGCGGCCAATGCGATCGTCGAAGATACCGACAACCTTATTAACCGTTGGCTTTTCATTTTCGAGCTGGCGCAATAGCTGTTCTGTCTGCTTTCCGCCGCCAAGAACAACGACTTTACGTGTGCAAACTCCCCGATTGGCCAGATAATTGATGATAATAAAAGCGATCAGCCGATACGACAGAATGACAACGAAGGAAGTTAAGGCGAAACTATACATCCAGATCCGCGAATATTCCTCAGATACCTTGAGTGAGAAAGCCACCGCCAGCAGCAGCATGAAGGTTGTGAGGCAAACAATGGCAAGGTTCGGCAGGTTGGTAAGCGGCGCAAGCAGTGTCGAAAAGGAGTAGATCCGCGCATAATGTCCAAGGAAGAAAAAGATGATTATCGCCAGGATAACCGCATACAGATAGTATTCATGGGCAAACAAACTGCCGCCAATCACGAAATAATGGCTGAGAAATCCGGCCAAAAATAGCCACAAAAGATCAAGTACGGAGAAAATCGGGGACAAGACGCCCGAAGATAGAGGGTATCCGCCACTATATGCAGAGTCATGCTCGGTAGCAATTTTTTTGCTGTTCAGACCGTTATCCGGAATCTTATTCAACGAAATTTCTCCGACAACAGGCGCCCGTAAATCCTGCTTCAAAACCGATGGTAAAAGTTGGTTGGTAAAGCTAGTCTCGACTGCGCCCGCTGAAAATATTACAAATCATACATCGCTTGGTAGTAATTTACATGGCTTATCGTTAATTTTTCATAAATCAAAGGTCCGCAATATTACCGATGACCACAACGAATATTCATAATCAAAACAGTTATCGAATTGCCTTGTTCCTTTGGGGAGCGGGCCTGCTGACCCTGGTAATTCTCTCCCTTTTGCCGCCCGGCAATGAACCATCCTTTTCAAATCTCGTAAATGACAAGATACGGCACTTCACTGCTTATGCGCTCCTCGCACTGGCTGCTTGCTATGCGGGACGCGGCTGGCGACAACGACTGATACTCAGTACTTGCACCTTTATCGTAAGCGTTCTTGTTGAGTTTCTGCAACCCCTTACAGGCCGTGACTTCGAACTTTTGGACATTGTTGCAAATTTATCCGGTGTCCTTGCCGGTATTGCCTTTGTGGCATTGATTTTTCGCTATCGCCGCCGCTGCGTAAACCTCTAACTTTGCCTCAGGCTGCGGTCCCATAGCATGAAATGTACTCCATATTGATCTTCGCGCAGTTCAAGATGTGCCGCGTCGAGATTCCAGCGCCATGTACCAGTTGTCTTCACCTTGCGGCCCGGGCCGTATTTTTCATTAAGTGCTTTTGGAATACCAAGCTGCTGATAAGTCGCACCAGGGAGGGAAGCATCGATTTTCCACACACGGTGTCCGGCTTCCGGCGGTGTATAGCTAACACGGTAACGAATACGGTCTCCATTGCTGCCATGAGACGCAACGCACACCAGCACGAGAACCGGTCCTGTCGGACCGTCATAGCGGCTTTCTGCTGCGCATTCCGCGTGTTCAATGCCGCCCTTAATATCCTTATCGCCAAGTTGGAAGCCGGTATCCTGAAGCAGCGCCTCATGAAGCGACGGAATGGGCGGCGGCGGTATGACACAGCTGGTAATCAACAACATCGCCGCCATAACAACGGCAAAACCCCGTATCCCGCGCGCGCAGATGCGGCGCTCCGCATCCTTCATATCCCCCTCAAGCATTTTTTCCTTCACGCAGCGTCCAGCGCGCGTTCCTTCGTTGCAATGACTTCCGCCAGAATATCCTGCGGATCCTCAAGCCGGCGAATGCGCGTAAACAGCACCCCGGCCTCCCCATAGCTGCGCGCCAGCAGCTTTATCCATTGTTTTAGCCGTCCCGCCTGCCGCGGTGGATTGGCCATCCCCTCGATAAGATCGTGATATTCAGCAAGTATGCCCAGGATTTGTGACCAGTTAAAGGCATTCCCCATAACAGAAGAACTGCACGAAGCCGCAATCTCACGTCCAAGGCTCGGGCGGGCAATCACACCGCGACCGATCATCACATCAGCGCAGCCGCTTGCCTCCCGGCAGAGAGCATAGTCCTCCGGCGTCCAAACTTCCCCATTGGCGACAACAGGAATATCAAGCCGCTCTGCAATCGGGCGCAGATATTCCCAATGAGCGGGCGGGCGGTATCCTTCCATCTTCGTGCGCGCATGAATAGTTAGCTTGCAAGCACCGGCCTCCGCGATGGCAACAGCATTCTCCATAGCGAGGGTTTTTTCAGAAAAGCCAAGGCGCATCTTGGCGCTGACCGGTATGTTTTCCGGCACTGCGCGGCGCACGGCAGAGACAATCTCATGAAGCCGTTCCGGCCATTGCAGAAGCGTCGCCCCGGCATCATGGCGGTTCACGGTTTTGGCGGGACAGCCAAAATTGATATCAACTCCCGGTGCGCCAAGCTCGGCTGCAAAGGCCGCGTTCTCCGCCATGACATGAGCTTCCCCGCCCATTATCTGTACATGAACCGGAACCCCCGCCACGGTTTTACCGCCCTGCTTCAACTCTGGGCAGAGCGTATAAAAGACGGAAGCGGGATAAAGATGCTGGCTCACGCGCACAAATTCCGACACGCACAGATCGAACCCGCCGATCCGCGTTAGTATATCGCGCATATAGACATCAACGACCCCTTCCATCGGGGCCAGCGTTACCGTAGCCAAAGTCCGTTATCCTCTATTTTCCTCGTCATATTTTAATGGTAAAATAACAACGAAGACAAAGATATAAATTAAGGAACTGTCATAGGGGCCGTTCATCGCAAAAGGAAGAGTTATATGAGTGAATTACTGATGGGCGCGGGTTCGTCGCATGGGAACATAACAGAGCTTCAGGAATTCACCGACGAAAATGCAGCTTTTGAGCGGATCACCGCGCTATATGAAGAAAACATCACTAAGGTGAAAACCCGCTTCAGCGCGTTTGAGGCCGGGGATAAATCCAGTCCCGCAGACCCCGCCTATTATCCCTATCTCGGCCTGAGTGTTGAATCCTCCGATATCAATCGCAGCGGCAAACGCTCATATGGCAAGATTGACGCGGCGGGTACCTTTGGCACAACGATAACACAGCCAGAGCTTTTCGAAAGTTATTACAAGGAGCAGATCCGGCTCATCCTGAAAAATCATCAGCGACCGGTCTACGTCGGCCTCAGTGACCGGCCTATGCCGCTTCCTTTTGTGATCGAGGCGGCGTCGTCTAATGTCTCGGCCAATGACATGCCTGCGCTGCAGTCGATTTTCACTATGCCTGACCTCGCCAATATTAATGACAGTATCGCCAACGGAACCTATGTCCCCTTGGACGGGCAGCCCCGCCCCCTCGCACTATTCACAGCAGAGCGAGTGGATTATTCGCTTGCGCGGCTTGCCCATTATACCGGTACGATACCGGAGCATTTTCAACGATTTGTGCTGTTCACCAACTACCAGCGTTATGTCGATGAGTTCGTCGAATATGGCAAGAAACAGATCCTTGAAGGGGAGGAATACCGTGCCTTTGTGGAGCCGGGTAATGTCGTGACGCCAAACCCAAATCTGACGGATGCCTCTCCGACAGGCACCGCGCCAAACCATCTGCCGCAGATGCCCGCCTATCATCTGCTGGGGGAGAAGCATATGGGGATCACGCTGGTCAATATCGGTGTCGGGCCGTCCAATGCAAAAACGATTACCGATCATATTGCAGTGCTTCGACCACATTGCTGGCTAATGGTAGGGCATTGCGGTGGCCTGCGCCATACGCAGCGGCTTGGCGATTTCGTGCTCGCCCATGCCTATGTGCGCGAAGATCACGTGCTGGATGAGGATATACACCCCTCCGTTCCGCTGCCCGCCATCGCCGAGATTCAGGTCGCGCTAACCGAAGCGGTCGCACGCGCCGCTGATGTTACTACCGGTGCCGCGGATATCAAAGAGCATTTCAGGACTGGGACCGTCTACACCACCGACGACCGGGATTGGGAGCTGCGGCACAAGGAACTTGCCATCCGCTTCAATCAGACACGTGCCATCGCGGTAGACATGGAAAGCGCAACAATCGCCGCCAACGGTTTCCGCTTCCGTGTGCCCTACGGGACGCTCCTCTGCGTGTCGGACAAGCCGATCCATGGAGAGATCAAGCTGCCAGGCATGGCCAACAAATTCTACGAAGGGCGCACATCGAAGCATCTGCATATCGGCATCGATACCCTGCAACAGCTTCGACGGCAGGGCGTGGAAAGTCTCCATTCACGCAAACTGCGCAGCTTTGATGAACCCGCTTTCCGTTAGGGACTAACGGTTAGCGGTCAGGTGCGGGATGAGAAGCCCGGCCAAATGTTTACAGAGCGCGGGCGACAGGTCATGCCCCATGCCATCGACCAGCTCCAGCTTCGCACCCGGGATCAACCGCGCCGTATCTTCCCCGGCAGCGTAAGGGATGAGCGGATCGTCTTTTCCATGAATAACCAAGGTTGGCGCCGTGACGCCAGGGAGTTCCGACACCCGCGGGTTAGAGGCCAAGACCGCCGCATATTGCCGCAAATACCCGGCAGGAGCATAGCTGCGTGTGACACAGGCGCGGATATGCCTCTTTAACTCTTCTCGATCCCAACGATAACCCGGACTGCCAATCACATCATTGACCTCAAGCCCGAACGCCACCACATCCTCCACACTCTGGCTTGCCGGGGCAGACATCAGAACGGAGGTCGCCGCCGGTGTGGACGGTGGCAGGTGGCGGTTTCCGCTCGATGACATGATGGAGGTGAGAGAGCGAAGTCTTTCAGGGTAAAAAATTGCCATCAACTGCGCGATCATACCCCCCATCGACATGCCAACAATATGTGCATTGTCAATCCCGAGGCCGTCCATCATTCCGGCAAGATCGGCCGCCATATCGCTCAGATGATAAGGAACCGTGGGCGCGTTCCCTGCCTGGAGCTGCTGCATGATACCCGCCATATCGGGCAGGCCCTTTTCATCAAGTTTCTGGGAGAGGCCTATATCCCGGTTATCAAAACGGATGACCTGGAAGTTTTCTGCAGCAATCGCCTTGCAAAAGGCGTTCGGCCAGTCAATCAGCTGAAACCCAAGCCCGGCAATCAAAATTACCGTCGGATCGGATGGCACCCCAAAGGTTTCATATTCTAGAGAGAGATTATTACTGATCAGCTTGGCCATCCGGCTTTCCTTCTATTTCAAGAAAAAAGCGGGCCCGAAAGCCCGCCTTTTTTAGTTCTGATTTTTCCAATCAGCCTGCTGACTTGATCCAGTCTTCAATGGCGCTTTTTGGAGAGGCGCCGACTTTCGTCGCGGCGATCTGGCCGTCCTTGAACAGCATCAGAGTCGGAATACCGCGCACACCATATTTTGTCGGTGTATTCGGGTTTTCATCGATATTGACTTTGGCAATCTTCAAATCGCCGCCCATTTCCTGGGAGATTTCGTCAAGGGCCGGGGCAATCTGTTTACAAGGACCGCACCATTCGGCCCAGAAATCGACCAACACCAGGCCGGAACTATCTAGGACATCTTCTTTAAAAGAAGCGTCGGTGACTTTCGTAGTGGTCATAGTATCCTCATTTCAGGCAAAAAATTAAAAGCTCTCCGGCACCCCGGCGGAAACTTCTTGTCTCTATAATTACGTATCGCCTATTGCAACGTCAAGTAACCTTGATCACAAAAGCGCATCCGGCAGTTCCATGAGGTGCGGTCCCTCCGTCCAGAGAAGCGCACATTTCACCGCTTTTCCGGGATACATCCCGCTAAGTGCGCGGCGATAGAGGGACATCTGCCTTATATATAAGGCAGGAACCGCGCTGATTTCCTGAGGTGACGGGCGATTTGTCTTGTAATCGATGACAAGAATTTCCTCATCGCCGATCAACAGCCGGTCAATCTGCCCAGAGAGAACCCGCCCCTCGATTACGCCGCTGATGGGGACTTCCGCCTGACTACCCGGTCCAAATATTGCGGAAAAATCAGGATCATTGATCACAGCGAGGGTTTCTTGCAGGATTTCCGCCTGACGATCCTCATCCAATCCGTGGATCGGGCGTGAAAGCCAGGCTTTCGCCGCCCGCTCCCGCGCGGCCAGATCAATTGACGGCAAAGTTTCCAGTAGCCTATGCACAAGAAGACCCCGATGGAACCGCCGACCGTCATCCAGCCCGAGCGGGGAAGACGCCATCGTCTCATCCTCATCGCGCGACGGTACGAGCGGTCGGGGTGGGCTTGGTTCGTCTGGCGCAGGTCGCGAAATCCATTCTGGGAGTGGCGCCAGTGGAATCGGTACCACCTCAGTCGTTTCCGCTCTTTCCGTTACTGTCCCGCTCGACCAGCGGCGCGCCACCTCGCCCCAAGGCAGTTTTACTTCTTCAACCCCTTCGCCGAAAGCCGGATCGATCAACTCATACCAGCAATCGGCGGGTCTTTTTTCTTACCTTCCCAACCGCAGATATAGAGACGATCCTCGGCCCGGGTGAGCGCAACATAGAGGAGCCGCTTTTTCTCTTCGAGCTGCCGCTCTTTCGAAAGTTCCCGCATGCGCGCGGTCAACGCATCGTCATTGTCCGTCTTCACCGGCCAAAGCGGAAAAGGCGCCTCCTCCTCCGTCCAGAAGATTGCGGGCTGTGCGCGTGTGCCTTGGCAAGTATCGGGTAGAAAGACAATCGGTGCCTGCAATCCCTTTGATCCATGCACAGTCAGCACACGCACCTCATTGCGGCCCTGCTCCATATCGCGTTTAACCTCTGACGCGCCCGCGTCGATCCAATGCAGAAAGCTCTGTAGGGAACTCGCCTCCGTCCGTTGGAAATTAAGCGCGAGGGAGAGAAACTCCTCAATCGGGTCTGCTGCCTCCTGACCGAGACGGCCAAGCAGTTTCTTTCGTCCGCCAAGGCGGCCGAGAATATCGGCGAAGAATTCATAAACGGGCACAAAATCCGCGCGTGCCAGCAACTCACTGAGGAATGTCCGTGCCTGATCAAACAAGGGCAAGCCCGTTTTGTTATCGCGAAGAGCGCGCCACAGACTGCCTTTGCGGCCATAGGCAAGCTCGAAAAGCTGGTTGTCATCACAACCCACGAAGGGGCTTTTCAGGATCACAGCGAGATTGAGGTCATCTTCGGGAAGCAGCACAAAACGCGCGAGCGCCAGCAGGTCCATCACCGCAAGCTGTTCTGTCAGCACCATCCGGTCAGTACCCGCAACAGGAATTTCCGCCGTTTTAAGCGCCCGCACCACATGTCCAAAGAAGACATTCCGGCTCTGAACGAGGATCATTATATCCTTAGGCGCGATTGCGCGTCCGGTCGCGCTCAATATTTCTCCGGTGTCGAGCCAGGCTTTAATCTGCAAAGCAATATTCTTGGCAAGTTCCGCCGCAGGATTCTGGTCGAGGTTCTGCGCCATCGGCATTTCCCAGGGATCGGCCGCATCGATTTCCGGTGGCTTTACTGTTGGCCAGATTTCCACAAGCCCCGCCGCGCCTGCACGGCGAACCAGATGCTTGACCATATCGCCCGACGCGGTCAGTCCTTTGCGTGCTTCTTCCGCCTCAAATACCCGATCCACTAGATCGAGAACACTCTCCGTTGAGCGGAAGGAAAGATCGAGCGGGACATTCCGCCAGTCTTTCTTCGCCGCGCGAGCACGTTCTTCGAACTGGCGGCGCATCACATCAAATGTAGCGGGGTCCGCCCCCTGAAACGAATAAATCGACTGTTTTTCATCGCCCACAACGAAGAGCGTTCGTTCGGTGGGGACCGCGCCATCGCCGGAGAAAAACTCCTCCGCCAGCGCGGCGATGACCTGCCATTGCGCCGCACTCGTATCCTGCGCCTCATCGACGAGGATATGCTCTATGCCGCCGTCCAGCTTATACATAACCCAGGGCGCGACGCCGTCACCGGTCAGTAAATCGCGGGTTTTTAAAATGAGGTCATCATAATCGAGCCGCCCACGATGGGTTTTTTCCGCTTCATATCGGTCAATCAGCGCGAGGCCCAGCCGGATCAGGGCAGATGTTGAGGTCAGAACCCGCGCCTTCCGGACCGTCTCCAGCACCTTTTGAAGCCGCTCTGCCTCTTCGAGCATGACATCAAGGATTTCGGGCATGGCGTCAACGACAGCTTTGGTCGCAAGCTTAGAAAAGATTTTCCCATCATTCGTAAAAAATGCAGAGACGTATTCGTCAAAAAGCGCAGTACGTCGATCAGGCTGGAGGAGCCATGGCGCCATCTTTTCTGCTTTCTTAACATCTGAAACAGTGCCCATCAGCAGGCGGTCCACCGCGCGTCGAAGCGCAGGACCGTCAAAGGTTGTCTCCCGGCAAGCGCGGGCGATGATATGCTCTTCCGTCAACTCCGGATCGATACCGATCCTGCCCGCCAGCGCCCTGATCACCCCGTTGGGCCCGCCATACTCCGCGCGCAGGCGCAGTAGTTGACTGCGCTTACCCCCGAGATCTTTTAGAAGCTTGGAAAACCCCTCTTCATTGACCTTTTCACTCAACAGCCGCAAAGCCGCACCGAGAGCGGCATTTTCTGGTTGCTGGCATTCGAGCAATGTCTCATCGCGGGCAATCTGCATGATTTCCCCGGCGCTTCGCTCATCCATCACTTCGAAATTGGGTGACAACCGCGCCTCCAGCGGAAACCGACCAAGGACGGATTCGCAGAAAGAATGGATGGTCTGTATTTTCAAACCGCCCGGCGCATCCAACACGCTTGCAAACAGTCGCCGTGCCCAGATTGCCTCGCCGTCTGTTGCAGGCCGGCCCATTAGATCATAGAGGCTTTCGGCAAGGCGGGCATCGTCCATCACCGACCAACTGCCGAGCGTGGCATTCAGCCGGTTTGCCATTTCCGCCGCCGCTGCCTTGGTGAAGGTAATACAGAGTATTTTTTCGGGGGCGTACCCGCCAGCATCAGCCGCAAGCTCCGCTCCACCAACACCCGTGTCTTGCCCGACCCGGCGGATGCAGAAACCCAAACCGACTTATCCGGATCGGCCGCCTGTTTCTGCCGCGCTATGCCACTGTCAACAAGGTCAGTTAAGCTCATTCCGCATCCTCCCCGCTCGACCATTCCTTGACCCGGGCGAGATGCTCATAGTCATTGAAGCGATAAGGCAGGTCCGGGCGCGGACAACTTAAATATGGCGTCGCCTGCCGGTCGAACTGCGCGATAAGGCGCAGCAGCCCTTCATAAGCCTCTTCCGCCAGCGTTTCCGGCGGTGGCGTTTTCTTGCCCCCCGCGGTACGGAATTCACCCGCCGGATCACCACCGCTTAACCGGACATAGGCAAGCTCCTCGACCGGAGCGGGGGTAATCTTTGTGAAACCACCCCTGGCCAGCATCGCCGCCTCCAGCGCGAGCTGCGGCGCAACGCCGGTCTCCACTTCGGTGATCGAAGGCGGCGCACCCGTTTTATAGTCAAGAATGGAGAGCGTGCCCTCTGCCTCCAATATATCAATCCGGTCAGCGGTCCCGCTCAAAACGAATTTCGCATGGGGCGCGGGGATATCTATCTGCCCCTTAACCTCTGTTTCCAACGTTCGAAACTTCTTGCGTCGTGCCGTCTCGAAATCAACAAACCAGTCGGCAACCCGCTCGAACCGTGGCCACCAGAACGCCCAGACGGCTGGATAGGACAGCACATCACCGAAAGCCGCCCGACCAAAATCCAGAAGCTTTTCACGGGCATCAGGGGGAAGCTGCACCGGGTAATAGTTGATAAACTCCTCCAGCGCGGCATGAATAAACGTGCCCTTATCGGCCGCTGACGGATCAGTTGAAATGTCATCGAGTGGAGAAAGCTTCAGGATCTGTTCAGCGAAGATGGAGTAAGGGTCCTTGATCCATTTCTCGATCCGTGTCACCGAGAGACGGCGCGGACGCGCATCAACCGGCGGTGTGGGACGGGGCGCGAGAACCGGTTGTACTTCCATAGGTTGGTCGAGCTGTTGTTGCCAATCAAAAACTGATCGTGCGCCGTCTGTATCCAGCGTCAGATCAAACTTCTTCAGAAAAGTTTCCAGCCGAAGCAGCCAGCGGGAGGGAACTGTCGGCGTGCCATCGATTTTCGCCGCGCGCGTCATTACCACTTCGGCGGCACCAAAGGCCTGCTGAAAGTCATGAGCAGAAAGTCCAATCTTCTGTTCCGGCAGGGGGAGGCCGAATTTTTCCCGCATCGGCCGACTCATCCAGGGATCATTTCCGGCGTCAGGGGGCCAGCTTCCCTCATTCAGCCCGCCCAGAATTACCAGATCGGCGCGCCCAAGCCGCCCTTCTATCGGACCCCAAATCTGCAGGCGCGGGTGCAGGCCATATTGCGGGCGGACCATGCGCCCGCGCATCAAGTTGTCGAGAAGCTCGGGCCAACTTGTCGGATCAAACGCATCGATCACATCAGCGGCACGCATGAGTTCCGACAGAAAAGACGCCGCGGCATCCCCGAAATTACCGCGCCAGAGCGCTGAGCTTTCCGTCTCCGCCGGGGTTGAGAGATTTTCCGCGAATTTAATAAAGAACTTCAGGAACTCTGCAAAATCAACTTCGCCATATCTGATCATTTCCTCAAGCGGAGCAGCAAGATTTGTCAGATCCTGAAACCAGTGTTTGACACTTTCCTCTGCCTCGCTCATGGAAAGCGCTCTTGCGATACCCTCAAAACCGGAGGCCGGACGCGGTCCGCGCAACGTAGCCAGTTCCAATGCGCGGACATGGCGGCGAAATATTTCCGGCGCGATGCCCCCGGACGCGAGCGGATGCTTGAGCGCAGCGAGCAACGCGACCGGTTCCGCCTCGCTTTCGATCAGTCGGGCAAGCAGGCGCAGAAAGACGCCGGGCGGCGATTGATCGAGGCTGATACCCGCGCTGTCGTCCACATCAATGTTCCAGCGGCGCAATTCCGCCCCCACCCGTCGGGAAAGATCGCGATCCGGGGTGATTAAGACGGCCGTTTTGCCATCCGTTTCCAGCGCTTCGCGCATCAGAAGGGCAATGGATTGTGCCTCTCCTTGAGCGTCCAGACAGTCGAGCTGCCGGATACCATCAAGAGCGGTCTCTTCGGGAGTCGCTGCCTGCTGCCATTGATCACTGGTCGCGGCGGGTCGCAGCGCTTCTGCGAGCAATGCCGAGCGCGCCGAGGGGGAGGAGAGGAATTCCGCATCGATGAGATCTTCAACCTCCTCCCGCGAGATACCAAACTTATCCAAAAGCAGGGAGAGGCCGTGCTGCGGATGGGTCGGATCACGGCGCAAAACCTGCCAACTTTCCGCATCCAGATGGCGATCCAGCCCGGGCAGGATAACAGTTCCATTTGGCAGCTCGGCCACGGTTTTGAGCAAAAGCGCCGTCGCCGGTATGGAACCGGTGGAGCCCACTGCATAAACCGGCGCTGTAGGCGGGTTTTCCTGCCAATGTTCAACCTGCGCCCGGAGCAGCAAGTCCCGCCGCAGTGCCGGATCGATTGCGCCTTCCGCGGCAAGGATCGCGGGCCAGTTCAGGCTGAGGATTTCAAGGAATTCAAGCGTGACCTGCCAATGGGTGGCATATTCAGCCGGGACCAGTTTCTTAAGATCCGCAAGATCCAACCCTTCCGTTTGTACCTGATCAAGAAAACGGGCGAGCGCTGAGGCAAGGCCCGCCGCCTCCGCGATCCCGCCTGCATGATCGCCACGCGCTTGGATCAGACGACTCAAGAGCAGCTGACGCCGTAAAGGGTCAATCGCAGGAGGCAGGGACAGCAGCTTTTCACCTGCCCCGCCGATGCCGATATCGCTTTCAAGCAGCAACTCATCTTCTTCCACGTCACCGATGGGGCGCATGCGCGGAAGCATTAGGGGTTTGCCCGCCGTCTCCCGCAGGAACGCGCTTTGCAATGCGCGCGCCGCGCGCCGCGTGGTCGTCAGAATAGTAATTTCACTAAGGGATTGACCATTGGCGCCGTGACGCCGCAATAATTCTCTCGCCAGAACATCTACAAAGGAATATTCCGGCGGAATATTGAGAACCTGCGGAGATTTCCTAATCTCCGTCATCGTAGCGCTTCGATCTTTTCACCCGCCTCGATAACAGCATCGGGCGTACCCACATGCAACCAGTGGCCTTCATGCAGGAGACCATAAAGCCGTCCGTTCGCAAGTGCCTTGTCATAAAGTAGGTTAAGGGAAAAGGCCCCGTCGGGCGTATCGTCGAAAAGCACCGGGTTCAAAATCTGAACTCCTGTAAAGAGATAGGGCGCGCCTTCCCCTTGCGTGCGGCGGGTCAGCCGACCATCCGAACCCAGATGAAAATCGCCTTTTCCCGCATATCCGACGGCCGTTTCCACCGGATGCAACAACAATAATGCATCCATTTTTTCACTGTCCCACAAATCATGCATTTTAAGCAGCGAGCTCGCGCCCGAATCTAGAACAATAACATCGGAATTTAGAACGAAGAACGGGCTGGCCCCCAGAAGCGGCAATGCTTTTTTGACCCCGCCGCCCGTCTCAAGCAGCACGGCCGTTTCATCGGAGACAGCGATTTCCAAATCGGTAACCGCGCCAACATATTCGGATATCTGTCCGGCCAGATGATGCTTGTTCACCACAACGGAGCGAATGCCGGCGCAGCGCAAAAGGTCAAAGCAATAATCGATCAGTGCCTGCCCTGCGACCTTTACCAGCGGTTTCGGCGTAACATCTGTAATCGGGCGAAGGCGGGTGCCGAGCCCGGCCGCCAGAATCATCACGCGCATATCCGGAAGATTGGGTAAATCCGTCACGATTTCCCCTCGCCGATAGTCAATTGGAGCCAGTTGCGAAGCGCCGCGAGGCCCGGATGCGCTAAATTCCCAGCAAGGTGCTGCTGCATCCGGGGGATCATATCAAGATATCGCGTTTTCCCCTCCACCTTCGCAAGGCGGCAGAAAATGCCCATAATCCGAAGCGCCCGATGCGCGCCCAAAATGGCGTAGGATTCAAGAAATGCCGCCTCCTCCACGCCGGTTTCATCGAGATAGTGATAAATCATCTCCGCGGCCAATGTCTCATCCACATCCCGCCGGGCATCCTGCAAAAGGGAGACAAGGTCATAGGCCGCAGGTCCTTTCAGCGCATCCTGAAAATCAAGAAGCCCCAGAGCTTTGAGCCCCTTCCGGTCTTTTAAATACAACAGGTTTTCTGAGTGAAAATCCCGGAGTAACATCACATTCGGCCCCATGCGCATTCTGGGGAGCATATTTTCCCAAATTTCTCGGTAAAATTCGCGCGGTTCATCGGAGAGCGGTCCGTCAAGTTTTTCAGGCACATAAAAATCAAGAAACATCTCATTCTGCGCCCGCAGGTAATCATCGGAAAACACCGGTAGAAACTCGGGCGGAGGAGTTTTCGCGAGATCAACCAGAAAATCGACGGCAAGACAGTAAAGCGGCTTCTCCGCCTCACCCGCTTCAAAAAGCCGTGCGAACAGATCATCCCCCAGATCCTCCAGAAGCAAAAATCCCTCAGCGGTATCCTCCGCCTGAATTTCAGGCGCGCTGTATCCGCGCCCGATCAGCGTTTTAGAAATTTCGGTGAAGCGGGTAACGTCCTCGGGCGGCGGTGCATCCATCAAGATCAGAGACTTTTCGCCCACCTCAATCCGTTCATAACGGCGGGAAGACGCATCCCCGGCAAGCGGATGACGCGGCGCGTCCTCAACGCCATTGCGTTTCAAAAAGGCGTAAAGCGCCGTCTCACGCATTATGCGCCTCCGCCAGTTTTGTGAGGCGACGGCGCCAGTCATCCCCGCCATAAAAGCCAAAAATCCGCGCTTCTTCGTCGGCTCCTTCCTCAGCTTTTATCTCGATCAGCAGATGATCTTCAGGCAGATACTTGCCGAGCCGGTCTGGCCATTCGATTAGGGAAACGCCTGTATCAAATGCCTCGTCAATATCCAGCTCAAATGCCTCTTCCGGGCTTTCAAGGCGATAAAGGTCATAGTGATAGAGACAGAAATCATCGAAATCATAGGTCAGTAGAAGATTATATGTCGGACTCGGTACGTCGATGTCTTCCTCCGCAAGATGCCGCACCAACGCCCGGGCAAAAGCTGTCTTTCCTGAACCCAGCGTACCGCCAAGGGCAATAATATCGCCGGGCTTCAACAGACTGGCGATCTCGCCCGCGAGGGTTGCCGTTCCGGCGAGAGAATTAACGCGCCTATCGAAAAGGAATGATTGTGTCATGGCGCCCGTCAGGAATTTTCGACCATCTGCGTCGGCACGGCGGCCACAGTCGCAGGGAGGTAGCAGGAAACAGTCGTGCCGATATTTTCCTTGGAAGTGAGCGCAACATACCCGCCATGCAGCTCGACAAAACTTTTCACCAAAGAGAGGCCGAGACCGGCGCCCGCATTCTGCTTCGTGGTATCGCCCTTCGAGAACCGCTCAAAAATACGCTCAATCTGATCCTCGGCGATCCCTTTTCCATTGTCACGAACTGTCATGACATACCCGTCATTCGTTCTATGTGCGCCAAGGACAATCTCGCCCATTGATGGGGTGAACTTGATGGCATTGCTGAACAGGTTAAAAATCACTTGTTTGATGCGCCGTTCATCCACATCGACAAAACCGAGATCCTCTTCGATCTCAGTCTTGATCACCAAGTGCCGTTTCTTTGCGCGATCCTGTACCATGGGAACAACTGTCCGAAGCATTGCCGCAAAATCAACAGGCGCCTTTTCAAGTTCCATCTTGCCCGCCTGAATGTTCGCCATGTCGAGAATGTCGTTAACGAGCAACAACAAATGGTCGGAACTTTCAAGAATACCCTGTCCGTATTCCACCTGCTTCTCATTGAGCGGACCAAAGAATTCCTTCACCAGTATTTCGGCAAATCCGATGATGGTATTGAGCGGGGTGCGCAATTCATGGCTAACGCTTGCCACGAACTCAGATTTCATCCTGTCCGCCGCTTCCAATGCCTCATTACGCTCCTGCAGCGCCCGCTGCGCGCGGAGTTCATGTGTCACATCAACATAGGTGAAAAGGACATTTCCATCCGGCAGAGGCACGCGGTTAAAGTCTATGATGGTGCCATTCGCCCGCTCAATGCGTCCGCTGGCGGCATCACGGCGAGTCACATTGGCAATATATTTTTCCCTCAGATCGTCCGGCCATTTCTGATCTGATCTTTCCATATGGTAGTCAATGATCTGTGAGATATGGCAATCTTCCTGCAAATCCTCGTCTTCAACATCCCAAATTGCGCAGTAAGCGGCGTTATAGAGTTTCAAACGCGCATCTGATCCAAATACAGCCACCCCTTCATAAAGATTGTCAAGCGTCGCGCGCTGAACCGCGATCTGGGTATTGCGCGCCCGCTCTAACACGACCTTGTCGGTCACATCCTCAAACAGGAACAAAAGTCCCCCGAACGGATGTGGCGTGATAATGTTGCGCAATACTGTTTCGTCAGGAAGCTGGACCAGTTCCTCACGCATCTCGATCACATTGGTAAAGAGCGCCCGGCGCTTATCCTTGTAGGATGCGAAATCCGCTTGTTCAGGCAACCGGCGCAATTCCCGCTGTTTATCCAGTACCTCGCTGATGGTTGGCTTGCCATAGAGAAAATCATCGCTTATGCGCCAAAGCTTGGCATAGGTCTGGTTGAAAAATTCGAGCCGTTGATCCGGGCCGTAAATGGCGATGGCGCTAGCCACGTTTTCCAAAACGTCGGCATGGCCCTCGATATGACGTTTAAGTTCCTCGGAAAGTTCTGTCTCTCCGGTGGTATCCATTGCAAAACCCGCCAATTGGTTATCATATTCCAGCGGCGTTTCGACAATCTTGAAACTGAGCCGATCTCCCTCGACTATATAACGGCGGGTCTCGCTCTGTGTCATGCCGGTGACCCGCGCCTTTGTCGCCAGCTTGCGAGCCTGATCCGGATCGCGGCTTGAAGCCAGTTCCGGCACGGCCGTTTCCTCGCCATCGTCAATGCCGGCAATGTCCGAATATTTCCGGTTGCGCCAAATGATCTTGGAGTTCTGGTCGCGACGCCAGATCGGGATAGGTGCCGCATTCAACAGTTCAATAAAGTCATCGCGTTCCTGCCGCGCCGTCGCGAGAGAGGATTTCAGCGATATAATCTCCGACTGCGCCCGCTCCTGCTCCAATGTCAGGGAATCGATTGTCTCTTCATAGCCTTGTTGCTTTTCACTTTCCTGATCGATTTGACCAAGAAGGGCCAGGGCCTTTTTGCGCATGACAAAAAACGCCATCAGCAAGCCGATAACGGCGAGCGTCAACAACCAGACAAGCGTCAACTGTGTTGAGGTAAAATCTTCTATCATCCTTGCCGGTTCAAAGCTTTTGCCTATTTATCTCACCATGATGGTGTCGTTTCTCATGGTGCCACCCCCTACGCTCGGCGACATCTTCCAGAGAATAGAAAAAAATGGCCGGAGGGATAGTCCCGCCAGCCATTTCTCTTTAATCAGGCAATATGTCATCTGCCAAGGTAATTAATACCGATAGTGATCGGGCTTGTACGGACCGGCCTGCGGCACAGCGATATAGTCCGCCTGCTCTTTGCTTAGTTCAGTCAGTTTTACCCCGAGCTTATCGAGATGCAGTCTTGCAACTTTTTCATCCAGATGCTTGGGCAGTACATAAACTTCATTCTTATATGTATCGTGGCGTTCCCACAATTCGATCTGCGCCAACACCTGATTGGTGAAGGATGCGCTCATCACAAAGCTGGGATGACCGGTGGCGCAACCGAGATTGACCAGGCGGCCTTCGGCCAACACGATCAGACGCTTGCCATCCGGGAATTCAACCTCATCGACCTGCGGCTTCACATTGTGCCAAGCGTAGTTACGCAACGCACCTATCTGAATTTCACTGTCAAAATGGCCGATGTTACAGACAATCGCGCGGTCCTTCATGTCCCGCATGTGATCGAGGGTAATAACATCGATATTGCCGGTGGTGGTGACAAAAATATCGCCAAATTTTGCCGCTTCATCAAGGGTAACGACTTCATAGCCTTCCATTGCCGCCTGCAGCGCGCAGATCGGATCGATTTCCGTAACCAGAACGCGGGCGCCCTGACTGCGAAGAGAGGCAGAAGAGCCCTTGCCAACGTCGCCATATCCACAGACGACGGCAACCTTGCCCGCCACCATAACGTCGGTTGCCCGCTTGATACCATCAACGAGGCTTTCGCGGCAGCCATAAAGATTGTCGAATTTCGATTTCGTCACCGAGTCATTGACGTTAATCGCCGGAACTTTCAACGTTCCGACTTTCGCCATTTCATAAAGACGGTGAACGCCGGTTGTGGTTTCCTCTGACAGACCCAGAACGTCTTTCATCAGTTCCGGATAATCATCATGCATAACCTGCGTAAGATCGCCGCCATCATCAAGGATGAGGTTCGGATGCCAGCCGTCGGGTCCTTCGATCGTCTGGACAATGCACCAGAGCGCCTCTTCCTCGGTTTCGCCCTTCCAGGCAAAGACAGGAATTCCCGCCGCCGCCATTGCGGCAGCTGCCTGATCCTGTGTCGAGAAGATATTACAGGAAGACCAGCGAACTTCCGCGCCCAGCGCCGTCAGTGTTTCAATCAGGACAGCTGTCTGGATTGTCATATGCAGGCAACCGGCAATACGCGCGCCTTTGAGTGGCTTCTTGTCACCAAATTCTTCGCGCAGCGCCATCAGGCCCGGCATTTCCGTTTCCGCAATGTTTATTTCCTTGCGGCCCCAGTCGGCCAGCGACAAATCCGCGACCTTGAAATCTTCAAATTTCGTCATGTCCTGCTCTTTCGCATAAAATTCTACAATATGGCATACCCGCAGATGGACGGGAGCCGACCTCGATTGCCGTCTGTATAGCAATCCCGTCGCACCAAATCAACACATATAAAGAAATATTTATATCGTTATAACGACAATTCTTGTCGGTTTTTCACTCCTCGCCGAACTTGTCTGTAACGAGTTCCGTCAGAGCCTCCATCGCAGCGTCGGCTTCAGGGCCAGTGACTTCTACAGAAATTGTTGTGCCATTTGAAGCCGCCAGCATCATCAGACCCATGATCGAGCTGCCGGAGACTTCGTTCTCTCCTTTTACGACATTGATATCGGCATCAAATTTTTCCGCGCATTTCACGAATTTCGCCGCTGCGCGCGCATGCAAACCGCGGGCATTACCGATCATCAGGTCGCGCTTCATCCTCGCGCGTCTTTCGTAACAGCATCCAGGAATTCAATCATATCAGGATTTGTCGGCCAGCAAGTGAGAGGCAACATTGATATATTTCCGACCAGATTCCTGTGCGGCGGCGACCGCATTGGCCATATTGTCTTCCCCACGCACACTCGCCAGCTTGATCAGCATCGGCAGGTTGATGCCGGCAATAACCTCGACATTCGCCTTTTCCATGACTGAAATGGCAAGATTGGACGGCGTCCCACCGAACATATCCGTCAGGATAATCACCCCGGCACCGCTTTCTACTTCGGCCACGGCGGCAAGAATATCCTGACGCCGTTGTTCCATATCATCATCCGGCCCAATCGATATGGCGCGCACTTGGGTTTGTGGACCCACGACATGTTCCGTCGCATTGACGAATTCCTCCGCCAAGCGTCCGTGGGTCACCAATACCATTCCGATCATATTGCTCTCATCCCTTTTTGAAATGGCACGTCTTGTCCTATCTGCTTGTTATCCCGGCACTCGCCAGATCGCGATGCACCAAATTAGCAAAATAACCGGAATTTACCATCAGGTCATGAATTTTTTCCGCCACACAAACAGAGCGGTGACGCCCGCCTGTGCAGCCGAATGCGATGGTGAGGTAAGATTTCCCCTCCTCGATATAGCGCGGCATTAACAGAAGAAGGAGCTTTGCCACCTGATCCATAAAATCTGCATAGGCCGGGTCGTCCGCGATGAAGTCCGCAACTTCCTGATCCTGGCCCGTCATCGGCCGCATATGGTTATCATAAAAAGGGTTCTGCAGGAAGCGAACGTCGAACATCAGGTCCGCTTCACGCGGGATACCATTGACGTAGGAAAAGGACATCACTGTTATCGACAGGCGCGAGGCGCGCTGCAAACTGAAATGACCTGTCAGGATGCGTTTAAGTTCAGGCTGAGACAGGCTTGTGCTATCGATCCTGAGATCCGCCGCGCTTTTAAGCCCGCCCAGCCGGTCTTTTTCCTGCCGAATCCCGTCGCCCACAGGCCGGTCCTTGGCCAGTGGATGGCGGCGACGAGTCTCGGTGAAGCGCCGTTGCAGCACCGCCTCGTCACAATCCATGAATAAAAGCCGGACTGGGTCATGTCCCTTTGCCCGCAGAGCAGCGATCACTTCCAGCACTAGATCCGTTGAGAATCCGCGGGTCCGAAAATCGATACCGATTGCGAGATTGGCGCCCACCCCGTCGCCTGCCTCATCCACCATCGCCGTCAGAAGGGAGAGCGGAATATTGTCCGCAACTTCCCACCCCATATCCTCAAACTGACGTAGCGCCGTGCTCTTGCCCGCGCCGGACAGGCCGGAGACGATAACTACCTGATTTCGAGGTCGATCCTCCGGATCCATCTTATTCATACCCTGTGAGCAATGGATTTTGACGGAGCGCGAGACGAACAATCGCAGGCGCCGACGCCATAAATGGGTCCAGCGCCCGTCGCGGAATCTCTATTCCGTCAAAAACGGTGACGTCAGCTGCTGGTGCCCGTTCAATCTGATTATAGGGCATCAGATCAAAGACAAGCGCAAGCGGAATATCGCAGACCACAGGCAGGGGCAACAACCCCAACCCCCGCACTTCTATCTTGCCACCAATTTCCGGAGGTGCTTTCAAATAAATCGCGCCATTTCGAATATGAATCTCAGTATAGTCATCGGATATAAGAGTGCCCCCGCCATCAACAAGGCGAAGAGCAAGATCGGATTTACCGGACCCGGACTTACCCCGCAACAGGACGCCCTTCCCCTCAATCTCAACAGAACTGGCGTGACAGCTGATCATGGCTTCGACCCTATGCCAGATTTTCCTATTTTGGCAACTTTATTAGGAACATAGCGCCCAGTATATTGCCGGCCTCATCCGTACGGTTCTGCGCGGTGATCGTCCCGCCATGGGCGTCGACAACCAATCTGGAAATACTCAGGCCAAGGCCGGAATGACGGCCAAACCCTTCCGCTTTCGGCCGCTCCGTATAAAAGCGGCTGAAAATTGCGTCGAGCTTGTTCTCCGGTATGCCCGGGCCTTCATCTTCGACGCTGAGGATAACAAATTTCTCGTCCTCCTTCAGGCGGACCAATACCTGGCCATCTTCCGGTGAGAAAGAAACCGCATTATCAATCAGGTTCCGAAGCACTTGACCCAGCCGGCCCGGCAAGCCCGTAACCTTGACGGCATCCTTTGTGCGCTTGAAGTCAAAGGATATGGCTGTAAACATTTGCGTCGTACGATAGCCATCAAGAACCCCTTCGACCAGTTTGATCAGGTCGACGGGCTCACCTTCCGCGCGAGAAAGTTCCGCATCCAGCCGACTGGCGGCTGAAATGTCAGTGATCAAGCGATCGAGCCTTTTTACATCACTGGCGATAACGGCGCGAAGTTTTTCGCGGATTTTCTCGTCTTTCACCCGCTCGAACGCTTGCACCGCCGTGCCCAGGGAGGTGAGCGGATTTTTCAGCTCATGAGATACATCGGCGGCGAAGGCCTCAATCGCGTCGAGCCGGTCATACAGCGCCGTAGTCATCGACCGCAAGGAAACGGAGAGATCGCCGATCTCGTCTTTTCTTTCCGAGAAGTCGGGGATGACCATACGTCGGCCAATCCCGCGGCGCACCTTGTCCGCCGCTTCCGCCAGCATATGTATCGGCGCCGCAATCGTGCGCGCAAGGAAGAGAGAGAGGAGCAGCGTGATCACCAATGTCACGGCAAAGACAATCAACGTCGTGACCTGCGCCGAGCGAACAGATTCATCGATACTGTTGCCGCTTTCCGTGAGCAACAACCCGCCCAGAATATGCTTGAACCCCTGCACCGGAACGGACACGGAGAGGACAAGCTCCCCATTATATGTCTGGCGGGTCATGCGCCCGTTGTCGCCATTGATGGCGGTGCCTATTTCCTGAAAATCCGCCCCGCTCGGGATCGGGTTGGTTGGGAAGAGCGGATAGTCGTATTTCGCGGGGAACAGCTTTTCCCAGCCATCATAGAGTTCCTCAAAAAAAAGGCGGACAGGGCTTTTTACTTCTGGCGGAGGCAATTCCTCAGACACAATATTGCGTCCGGCGGAGATCAGGCGGCGACTGTCGGCAATCAACACCCCTTCCCGGTCAAACAGTAGTCCCGGTGTATTAGTCACAATAGAAAGACGCCGGAGAACGCGCTTTATCGGGAGAGAATCAAGCGTCAGATACTGGACCTGCCCGTCAAGAGAGACTTCCTGCAGCGCCGCCTCGCCGAGGGCGCCGGCGATCATCCGGCCATTCGTGGTCAGCGCCTGGAACCGTGCCTCGATCAGGCCATCACGGAACTGGTCAAGATACAGAACACCGCCTGCCAGAAAAACAACGGAGAAAAGATTGATCGCCATGATCCGGCGACCAAGGGAGGAAAAGGGGCCGCGCCTTACCTTTTTCTCCCGTTTCTCCGGTTTTTTCTCGTCAAGAACTGAGTCTCCGCCATGGAGCTTGGGATCCACATTCATTCCGTCTGAACCGTTCCGGTACTATTTTTCCTTGAACCGATATCCGACGCCATAGAGGGTTTCAATGGCGGAAAAGTCGGGGTCCGTTGCCTTGATCTTCTTGCGCAGCCGCTTGATATGACTGTCAATTGTACGATCATCCACATATATATTGTCATCATAGGCCGCATCCATCAGCTGATCGCGGCTTTTGACATGACCCGGGCGCAGCGCCAGCGCATGCAGAAGCATAAATTCAGTCACGGTGAGGGTCACTTCCCGGCCATCCCAGAAACAAGCATGGCGGATGCTGTCGAGTTTCAGCTTGCCCCGCATCATGATATCTTCTTCGCCTTCGCTCTCATTTTCCTTCACGGAGCCATGGCGCCTGAGGACGGTGCGGATACGCTCCACCAGCAGGCGTTGCGAAAAGGGTTTGCGGACATAATCATCGGCGCCCATCTTGAGGCCGAGGAATTCGTCTATCTCGTCATCCTTGGAGGTCAGGAATATCACCGGCAGGCTGCTGGTGCGGCGCAACCGGTTCAAAAGTTCCATACCGTCCATACGCGGCATCTTGATATCCAGGACCGCAAGATCGGGCGGGCTGTCGGCAAAGCCTTTCAGCGCCTCCTCCCCGTCTGAATATTTATCCACCTCAAATCCTTCACTTTCCAGCAGGATCGAAACGGTGGTCAAGATATTTTGATCGTCATCGACCAAGGCTACTTTCGTGGCCATGTCAGTCTCCAGATTCATGTCATCACCTTATTGTATGATCTGTCGCATCTAATTGCCATCTACATTTAGTCAAAATAAGGCAACAGAATGTCCAATCTGAATTTACCGCCCGAAAGATCACCAAAAGCGCCGAAATTTGAGTTTTTAAGAAGGATTCTCAATTTTTCTTTTACTTTTTTGCGAATTTTTCGCAAAACAAGCTCATGTCAGATTCATCCCCTACCAATACGCGCACAAAGACAGTTCGTCGTCTCCTTCGCCGGGCGTCTACCGCTTCCCTCGCGACCTCAATGGCGTCTGATGATCAACCTTATGCCTCTCTGGTCCTCATGGCGACCGATCCGACAGGACAACCGCTTCTCCTGCTTTCTGATCTTGCGGTACATAGCAAAAATATTGCCAAGAACCCGCACATATCTCTGCTGATTACGGAAGAGGCGGGTAATCGTGATCCACTTACCTTGTCCCGCGCCTCGATGGAGGGTGTTCTTGACATCATTGAGGACGACGGACTGAAGGCCCGCTATCTCCGCCGCTTCCCCTCTGCACACGATTTCGCTGACTTCCCGGATTTCAAGCTTTACCGAATGAAAGTCTCCCGCGCCCATCTGGTCGCCGGGTTCGGCGATATTCACTGGCTCGACGGCGAGAAATTCCTGATCGATCCGGGCTTTCTCGCGTCTGACGACGCCGAAGCAGATATCATCGACCATATGAACACGGATCATTCAGACGCTGTGCAGGAGCTGGTGGCCGCCACAAAAGGCACTGCCGCCGAAGGCTGGGAAATATCCGGCATCGATGTGGAGGGAATGGATCTACGTCAGGGCTGGCAATATGAACGGATTCTTTTCCCGTCGCCCGTCGTGAGCGCAGAGGACGCCCGCAGGGGAATTATCAAGCTTTTACAAAACGCAAGAAATTAACAGAAAATTCAGCGATTCTGTTTTAAGCGGAATAAATTCAAGGGAAAAAAGAAACAGGCGCAAAAATTGATGACCATTAAGTTGCTTTTTTGGTGATACTTGTATTGCGCGCCTTATACATGCGCCCTATTCTGAAATGAAATGCCCGGAACAGGGCAACTCTGAAAAGACAGCACTGGAGAAAGATTGTGGAGCAAATTGGACCCCGTAAGAGTAGTTATGGGCTGGAAAAGAACGGCCTTGGCAACCTGGGCAAGGCATATTGGAATTTATCAACGCCGGCTTTGTACCGCGAATCCCTCCTGCGCGGAGAAGCCTCGCTTGCTGCTGGTGGCCCGATTGTCGCCCTGACCGGCCAGCATACGGGTCGTTCTGCGAATGACAAATTCATCGTGAAAGAGCCCGGCAGCGAAAAGAACATCTGGTGGGGCGCCGTCAACAAGCCGATTGAGGCCGACAAATTCTCCGCTCTGCACGGAAAAATGTGCGATTATCTTTCCGGCAAAGAAGTGTTCGTGCAGGATTGTTATGCCGGTGCTGACGTCAATAATCGACTGCGGGTCCGGATTATTACCGAATGTGCCTGGCACAATCTGTTTGCCCGCAACATGTTTATCCAGCCTGCGCCGAATGAACTTGATAATTTCGAACCTGACTTCACCATATTGCAGGTCCCTTCTTTCGAAGCTGACCCTGCTGTTGACGGTACGCGCTCCGAAGTATTCGTTCTCCCCAATTTTGCCGAGAAACTGGTGATTATCGGCGGTACGTCTTATGCCGGTGAAATCAAGAAGTCGGTATTCTCCATTCTCAACTATCTCCTGCCGGAAAAAAATATCCTGCCGATGCATTGCTCCGTCAATGTCAGCGAGGAAGGTAACCCCAGTGTCTTTTTCGGGCTGTCCGGCACCGGCAAGACCACTCTTTCCGCTGACGCCAGTAAAATGCTGATCGGTGATGACGAGCATGGTTGGTCGGATGATGGCGTTTTCAACTTCGAAGGCGGTTGCTACGCCAAGGTGATTAATCTCTCCAAGGAGGCTGAGCCAGAAATTTACGAGACTACTCGCCGCTTCGGCACAGTTCTCGAAAATGTGGTGATGGACCCGGACACAGGGGAACTTGACCTCGATGATAACAGCCTGACCGAAAACACCCGGGCCTCCTACCCGATCGAGTTTATCCCGAATGCGTCCGAAACGGGCGTTGCGGGCTTTCCGACCAACGTAGTGATGTTGACCGCAGATGCCTTCGGTGTTCTGCCTCCTATTTCCAAAATGACCCCGGAACAGGCGATGTATCATTTCCTCTCCGGTTACACCGCGAAGCTTGCTGGTACAGAAAAAGGCCTCGGCAACGAACCGCAGGCGACCTTCTCCACCTGCTTCGGTGCGCCTTTCATGCCGCGCCACCCGGCCGTATATGCAAAGCTGCTCGGTGAGAAAATCGCCAAGCACGGCGTCAACTGCTGGCTGGTCAACACCGGCTGGACCGGCGGTGAGTACGGCACCGGCCACCGCATGCCGATTGGCCATACGCGCGCACTCGTCAATGCCGCACTTGATGGCACATTGGCAAATGTCGAAACTGTAAAAGATCCGTTCTTCGGTCTCGCCATGCCAACCTCCTGCGCCGGCGTTCCATCGGACATTCTGAACCCGCGCAATACCTGGGCGGACAAGGATGCGTATGACGCGAAGGCGAAAGATCTGGTGACCCGGTTTATCAATAATTTTGAGCAGTTCACAGACTATGTTGAGGATGATGTGCTGCAATCCGCACCAAAAATTGCGTAAAGATCCGCCTTAACAGGAATAAATATCACCGGCCGGGATCAGAGTGTTCCGGCCGGTTTTTTGTTGCCGTCACCAAACTGGCAAATGTTGCATTGACCTTCGTCCCCGGATATTATCCCAACCCCGAGCTTTTGATCCTGACGAGACTATCTTCGTAAGACCAAAGTATACAAAACAATACGACCAGAATTCTTTCTGCTGGCCAAATGGCTCGCTATCGACCACAAAACAGGCTGACCCCGGACCTGTTCCAACAATAAAAAGGATTTTCGAACATGTGGGCGATATCGCTTTCCGTGCTGCCGATCTTCTTGTTGTTGGTGCTGGGAAATTTATTGAGACGGAACGGCTTTCCGGGCGGTGATTTCTGGCACAATGCAGACCGGGTCGTCTATTGGGTCCTGTTCCCGGCCCTGCTTTTCTATAACACCACTACCGCGCCCTTCAGCAACGACCTCGTCGGCAGCTATTCCCTTGCCCTTCTGGGCGGACTTGCGGTAACGGGACTGTTGTCCCTGCTGATTGTCCGGATACTTAAGATTGACCCTCGCATCGGCGGGTCCGTCTTTCAGGGTGCGGCGCGGCATAACACCTTTATCGCCTTCGCAGTTGCCGACTATCTCTACGGAGCGGAGGGGCTTCTTCTTGCTGCTGTCGCCACGGCTGTCCTTGTGCCTGTCACCAATTTATTTTGCGTTTCTGTTCTCGTCGGCTATCAGGGGCGGTCGAACACCCAATCGCTCAAGCGGCGGCTGATAGGGGAAATTGCCCGAAACCCCTTGATTATGGCCATTGCCGTCGGTGCCTTCCTTAATTTTTCCGGGATCGGGCCCCTGCCCGTCATTAACAATTTCGCCGGGCTGCTCTCCAAGGCTGCCCTGCCCTTCGCACTTCTTTGCGTCGGTGCTGGTCTTAAAATTAAGTCCATCCATACCGGCGCGCCCTATGTCCTGATCGCAACAGTGTTGAAACTGGTTCTTTTCCCTCTTGTGATCGCGGGGGCGGCTATCGCCACAGGGTTGGAGGGTGTTGCCGCCATGATCCTGATCATCTACGGAACCATCCCGACGGCGAGTTCCGGCTATGCGCTTGCCAAACTCCTGGGGGCGGACGCCGAGGTGATGGCGGGGATTATCACCGTGCAGACCATGATTTCCATGATCACCCTGCCGCTCTCCCTTACCCTCGCCGCCGCCTATTTCATGTGACGATGGCGGGATAAGTCTGTGATTGTCGGAGTTTCACCGCAAAGAGGGCAAGCAGGATCGCGAGGAACTTTAATTTTGCGAAATTCGGCCGCAAGTGCATCGTAGAGAAGCAACCGGCCCGAGAGTCCCTCCCCGATATCGAGCAGTTCCTTTACCACTTCGACCGCCTGGAGCGTGCCGACCACACCGGCAAGCGCGCCCAGGACCCCTGCCTCGCCGCAGGTCTGCGCCACATCGGGCGGTGGCGGCGCAGGAAACAAGCAACGATAGCAAGGATTCGACCCTTCTTCATAGGGTTTGAAGGTGGTGATTTGCCCATCAAACTGCAAAATTGCTCCCGAAACGAGGGGTTTTTGTGCTAAATAGCAAGCATCATTAAGTAGAAAACGAATCTCAAAATTATCAGTGCCGTCGGCCACAAGATCATAGCCCGTGATAATCTCCTCGATATTGTCCACGGTCAGACGCTCATGATATTGGATTACGTCAATATCCGGGTTGATCTTCGCGACCGCCTCAGCCGCACTTTTCACCTTCGCCGAGCCAATATCGGCGGTACCATGGGCGATTTGCCGCTGCAAATTGGAAAGATCCACCGCATCATCATCGATAATACCGAGGGTGCCGACCCCGGCTGCGGCAAGATAGAGAGCCAAGGGAGAGCCCAGCCCCCCTGCCCCGACAAGCAGGACTTTTGAGCGCAGCAGTTTCTGTTGGCCCGCGCCACCAATTTCCCGCAGGATGATATGGCGAGCATAACGGTCAAGCTGGTCGTCGCTGAGCACCATGACGTCAGAGACCGTCAAACAGAGCGGTTGTGAGATATCTCTCGGCAAAGGACGGAATGATAACGACGATTGTTTTACCGTCCATGTCGGGCCGATCCGCTATCTCCAGCGCCGCTGCCACTGCCGCACCGGAGGAAATACCGACAGGAATCCCCTCAAGCCGGGCCACTTCACGAGCCGTCTCGAACGCTGTTTCATTGCCGATGGTCAGCACTTCGTCAATCAGGCTCTCATCAAGGTTTTTTGGTGAAAAGCCCGCGCCGATGCCCTGAATCTTGTGCGGACCCGGTTGGCCACCGGAAAGAACGGGGCTGTCTTCGGGCTCCACCGCGACAATACGGATATCAGGGTTTTTCGCTTTCAAAACAGTGCCCACGCCGGTCAGGGTGCCGCCAGTGCCGACACCCATTACCACCACATCGACCTTGCCGCCTGTATCCGCGAGTATTTCCTTCGCCGTAGTTGCCTTGTGAACCACAGGATTGGCCGGGTTTTCGAACTGCTGCGGGATGACCGCATCCCCGATTTCGGCCTTCATTTCCTCCGCACGGGCGATGGCGCCATTCATCCCCTTTGCCGCGTCGGTCAGCTCAAGATTGGCACCGAGGAGTTTCAGCATCTTGCGCCGCTCCATCGACATGCTTTCCGGCATCACCAGTGTCAGATGATATCCCTTCGCCGCGCAAACGAAGGCAAGGCCGATGCCGGTATTTCCCGATGTCGGCTCGATAATCGCCGTATTTTCACGGATCAGGCCTGCCTCTTCCATAGATTCAATCATCGCAGCAGCAATGCGATCTTTGACGGACGCCAATGGATTAAAAAATTCAAGCTTGAGCAGGATATCGACCTTACTACGGCAATCTTTTGCAATCCGTCGGGCCCGAACGAGCGGGGTCGATCCGATCGTATCAACTATAGACTCATAGACCTTACCGCGCGGTGCATCATTTTTCATTCTTCAACCTATTATTTTTTATCCTATATTTCGAAATACGATCCGGCGGTCGGTGCCTCAACCTCACCCTTCTCCACGGCCCTCTGACAGAGATCTTCAAGCGTGACGCTGTCCAGCTCCGACAACAGGCAGGCCTGCGCCTCATTCCAAAGCGGCCCGACCACATTTTGCCCGATTTCGGAAGTGAAAATCTGCGCATCCTCTTCCGCTTCGGCCGCACTGATTACCCGGATAACATCACCCGCCGTGATCCGCCGCCGCTCTCGCGCAAGACGATAGCCGCCACGCGGGCCCCGCACCCCTTTCAGGATGCCGCCATGGACAAGCTGTTGCATGACCTGCTCTAGATAACGAAGCGGAATGCCCTGTCGCTTGGTGATTTCCTTCGATTGCACCGGATCGGGACGCGCATTAAACGCGATGTCGACCACCGCTTCCAGCGCATAGAGCATTTTCTTTGGCAGATGTAACATCGCTTAACCCACCTCCTCGACTTCGGCAACGCCTGTGGAGCCGAACCCGCCTTCGCCGCGTGCCGTCTCATCAAGTGTTTCAACCTCTCGCCAGCCGGCCTGTATCACAGGTACGATCACCATCTGTGCAATCCGGTCGCCGCGCTCAATAACAAAGGTTTCCTTGCCCGCATTCATCAGGATAATGCCAACTTCCCCACGATAGTCCGCGTCAATGGTGCCGGGGCTATTGGGTAGGGTGATCCCTTTCTTCAGCGCTAGACCGGAGCGAGGGCGGACTTGTGCCTCATACCCGCGCGGCAGGGCCATTTTAAAGCCCGTCGGTACCAAAGCGCGTCCGCCATGAGGAATTTCCATTGCCGTTTCCACTGCCGCGCGAACATCCATGCCCGCGCTATCCTCAGTTTCATAGGACGGTAGCGGCAGGCTTTCGCCATGGGGCAGGCGAGTGATAGAAATAGTTACGTCGGTCATGCATCAACCTCTTGAAAAAATTTGGCAATTCTGGCCGCCAATGTGCGTGCCACGGATTCCTTGCTTTGCTTTGGCCAGTCCTCGACCGAACTGCTCGTCAACAAGAACACCTGGTTTTCATCGCCGCCGAAGGTACCGGTATCGGTCCCAACGTCATTGGCAATAATCCAGTCGCAGCCCTTTTTGGCGAGCTTCGCCTTGCCATTTTCGATAATTGTTTCCGTCTCTGCGGCGAAACCAACCACCAGCGCGGGCCGACCGGATTGACGCGCGCTGACAGTCGCCAGAATATCCGGGTTTTCGGCCAGCGACAGACTGGGCAGCACGCCGGCGCGTTTCTTGATTTTCTGGTTCGCCTCCGTCTCGACGCGCCAGTCAGCGACAGCGGCGGCAAAAATGGCGCCATCGACGGGAAGGGCACTCTCACAGGCGGTGAGCATGTCTTTCGCGGATTCGACAGATTTACGCGTCACCCCGCGTGGGGCGTCCAACCGGGTCGGGCCGGAGACAAGGGTCACTTCCGCCCCCAAATCGGCAAGCGCACCGGCAATGGCGTAACCCTGCTTGCCGGAAGAACGGTTCGCGATATAACGCACCGGATCGATCGGCTCGTGAGTTGGGCCCGCCGTCACAAGCATTTTTCGCCCCCGGAGGGGCTTTTCGGCGCTATTTTGAAAAAAATCGGTGACCGCGCCGCATATTGCCTCAGGTTCCGCCATTCGGCCCGGACCATATTCACCGCAGGCCATATCGCCCTCATCCGGGCCAATGGTCATTATCCCGTCATTTTTTAGGGTGGCAAGATTACGTTTCGTCGCCGGATGGTCCCACATGCGGACATTCATCGCAGGTGCAATCAACACCGGCTTATCCGTTGCGAGCAGGGCAGTTGTCGCTAGGTCGGTCGCTTGACCTGTCGCCATTTTTGCCATCAAATCTGCCGTTGCCGGGGCAACAACCAGCAGGTCAGCACTGCGCGAAAGCTGGATATGGCCCATCTCAGCCTCTTCAGTGAGGGAGAAGAGCTCATCATAGACTTTCTCGCCCGTAAGGGAGGCAACGGAGAGAGGGGTTACAAACTCTTTTGCCGCCTTGGTCAGGATCGCACGGGTGCGAATGCCCTGCTTCGAGAGCAGCCGAATAAGCTCCAGCGATTTATAAGCGGCGATACCGCCGCCAATGATTAGCAGAACTGATTTATTCATCAAAATTGCGCCCGAATCCACCCATGTTCAATATTTTACTGATCTTTTATGTAAAATATAAATATTCCCCCGGCGTCTCGCAAGTCATTTCTTGCGTGTGCCAGGAATTAGACGGGAATTGCCGGTAGATCAGATCGCAAACGTCAGGAGATAGACTGCAAGGGCACCAAGAAATACACCGCCCACGAGATAACCAGCGCGATAACGGCGCTCAGTTACCGCATTATCGGCTTCGGTTTCCTGCTGCAACGCCCTTTCGCGCGCCTCCATCTCAATGAGCAAATCATCGGCCTTGGTAACGATTGCCGGAATTTTACGAAGAAGCGCGATGCCGTCCTTCACCACATTGGCGGCCTGTGCCTCTACGCCCATATTTTCCCGCATCCAATGCTCAACAGTAGGGGAAGCGGATTCCCAGAAATTAATTTCCGTATTCAGGCTCTGGGCCACACCCTCGGCAGTGACCATTGTCTTCTGCAGCAAGAGAAGCTGCGGCTGGGTTTCCATCTCGAAGGTTTCTGTGATCTGGAAAAGCTGCACCAGCAGCCGCGCAATGGAGATTTCATTGACCGGCCGGCCGAGAATGGGCTCCCCGATAGACCGGCAGGCCTGAGCGAAATTGGCCAGCGACTTGTGCTTTGGCACATAGCCTGCCTCGAAATGGATTTCCGCCGCCCGCAGATAGTTGCGTGTCAGGAAGGCATGCAGCATTTCCGCCATAAACAGCCGGGTCTCGCGGCTCATACGGCCCATAATGCCGAAATCAACAGCGACCAACCGCCCGTCATCTGTCACGAACAGGTTACCATGATGCATATCCGCATGGAAAAAACCATCGCGAAGCACCTGATGCAGGAAAACACGAATGACATTATCTGCAAGCGCATTAAGGTCATGCCCGGCAGCGATCAGTTCGTCTTTTTTGAAATACTGATCCCGACGATACGGCTCTGGGTCATCACCCGCTGGGCGGTACGCTGCCAGTCAATCTCGGGCACATCGAATTCCGGGTCTTCGGCGAAATTCTCCGCCATTTCGGAGGCCGCCGCCGCTTCCAGCCGTAAATCCATCTCCAGTTCGACGGAATCGGCCATAATGTCAACGATCTTGGTCAATCGTAGGCGGCGCATATTCGGCTGATACCGCTCCACCAACTCAGCCAACCAATAAAAAAGACGTAAATCCCGCTCGAACGCATCCTCGATATTGGGGCGCAGGATCTTAACTGCCACATCACGAAGAACCTCTTCGGTCGCCGTGGAGTCTTCTTCCGTCGGGGCAGGGACCGTCTCGCGCACCTTTGCGAAATGCACCTGCGCGATGGAAGCGGCGGCGACAGGCTCAGGGTTAAACTCCGCGAATAATACGTCAAGCGGCGTCTGAAGTTCGTATTCTATGGTTTCACGCGCTTTCTCGAATGAGAAGGGCGGCAAACGATCCCGCAGATTAGCGAGATCCATAACCATGTCTTCGCCGATAAGGTCCGCCCGCACGGACAGAGCCTGACCCAGCTTGATAAAGCTTGGACCGAGCTCCTGCAACGCACCCGCGAGCCGCTCCCCATCCCGCAGACCCTTGTTGCGCTTTGCACCGACGGCAAATAGCGGCATGATCTTGCGGAGCAACACAAGATAAATCGGCAGACGTTCAAAATTATCGAGGAAAAAGAGGGCGTCATGGCGCGCCAGCGTCCGGGCAACGAAGAGTAACCGCAGGGAATTATTGATAATCCGGATCACTGAATGTCGCTCCTAAAGCCGCCAGCCAGAGTGCAATGCCGCGATACCACCGGAAAGGCGGCGATATTTGACCTGACCGAAGCCCGCCTCCCTCAGCATATCGGCGAAACGATCAGCATCCGGAAACTGTCGGATACTTTCCACCAGATATTGGTATGACGGTTTGTCCTTCGCCACAATGCCGCCGATCTCTGGCAACAACTTGAAAGAATAGAAATCGTAAAATTCCTTGAGGACCGGCGCCTCCACCTTGCTGAACTCCAGACAGAGAAACCGCCCACCCGGTTTCAGCACGCGATACGCCTCCCGGAGTGCTTTCGGGATATCCGTCACATTGCGAATACCGAAGGCAATCGTATAGGCATCGACCGATTTATCAGGAAGGGGGAGGGACTGCGCATCACCATTCGTCCAGTCGAGCCCCTTGAGACGCCCCTGATCGATGGCACGGTCCTGCCCAACGCTCAGCATCGCGTGATTGATGTCCAGCACCGTGACCCGACCATCACCCTCCACCGCGTCAAGAAAGCGAAAGGCGATATCGCCAGTGCCGCCCGCCACGTCCAGAAGATGCTGCCCTTTCCGCGGCATCAGCCAGTCAATCATCGCCGATTTCCATAAGCGATGAACCCCGCCGCTCATCAGGTCATTCATCAGGTCGTAATTCCCGGCAACGCTGTCAAAAACGCCGCGCACAAGCCCGGCCTTGTCGTCCGCCGGGACCTCACGAAACCCGAAATGGGTGCTGTCCGATGAATTGTCCGAAACTGCCATCGCACTTTCCGTTTGCTGGATGAGTTGATCGCCTTGTTTGGTCGAAATAAGAGCATAGCGCAAGGCATAAAATAAGGCTACTGTCCCGCCATGCCCGAATTACCCGAAGTCGAAACCGTCTGCCGCGGCCTGGAGCAGGCCCTGATTGGCGATCAGTTCACCTCCGTCACGCTGCGGCGTGCAAACCTGCGCTTCCCCTTTGCCGACGGCTTTGCAAAGACGCTTACGGGCCGGAAGATCGAAGCGATCCGTCGCCGCGCCAAATATATCCTGATGACACTGGAGGGCGGGGAGGTGATGATCGGACACCTTGGCATGTCGGGCAGCTTTCGTATTGAGCTAGAACCTGACCCTGCCAGCCCCTTCGACAAGCATGATCATGTGATTTTCGAAACCGAGCGAGGGCTTCGCGTGCGCTATCACGATCCGCGCCGGTTCGGCTTTATGCTGCTAACAAAAACGGACATGCTGGACACACATCCGCAACTCGCCGGCATCGGGCCGGAACCGCTTGGCAATGAATTCAGCGGTCCGGTGCTGGCCGAACGGCTTAAGGGACGCAAGACACCGATAAAGATTGCGCTGCTTGACCAAAGGGTCGTGGCCGGGGTCGGCAATATATATGCCTGCGAAGCGCTCCACCGGAGCGGGATATCGCCCACGCGCCAAGCCATGAACGTCAAAGGCCAGCGCGCGGACAAACTTGCCGCCGCCATTCGCGCCGTGCTGGAGGAAGCGATTCAATCCGGCGGATCGACTTTACGCAATTACAGCCATACGGACGGGGAGCTTGGCTATTTCCAGCATCGATTCCTCGCCTATGACAAGGAAGGCACTCCCTGCCCGACCGAGGAATGCAGTGGCACCATCAACAGAATCACGCAATCCGGCCGCTCCACATTCTATTGCCCGAAATGTCAGCGCTAGGCTGGACAAAGAATTTTCCATGAAGATAATGGGCGCCAATTACGCAACGCAACAAAAACAGGAAATTCCCATGGCCTACAATAATATTGTCACCGATACAAAAGGCGCCGTCGGCATCATCCGCCTTGACCGGCCGAAAGCGCTCAACGCCCTTTGCGCCGAGCTGTTCGAAGAACTGGCCGACGCCCTTGATAAGTTCGAGGCCGATGAGAATATCGGCGCCGTCGTCCTCACCGGTTCGGATAAGGCGTTCGCCGCAGGTGCGGATATTCTCGAAATGCAGCCCAAAACTTATATGGATGTCTATAAGAGCGACTTCCTGAGCCAGAATTCCGAGCGCCTGTCCACCTTCCGCAAACCCGTGATCGCAGCGGTGGCAGGCTACGCTCTTGGCGGCGGATGTGAACTGGCGATGATGTGCGATTTTATCCTCGCCGCCGACAATGCGCAATTCGGCCAACCCGAAATCAAGCTCGGAACCATTCCCGGTCTTGGCGGCACCCAGCGTTTGACCCGTGCCGTCGGCAAGGCGAAGGCCATGGAAATGTGTCTGACCGGCCGGATGATGGGCGCGGAAGAAGCAGAAAGCTCTGGGCTGGTCAGCCGCATTGTTCCGCTCAACGATCTGATGGATGAGGCGATCAAGGTCGCCGGTGAAATCGCTGATCTCTCGCAGCCCATCGTCATGATGTGCAAGGAAAGCGTCAACAAGGCCTATGAGACGACACTGCGCGAAGGAATCATGTTCGAACGGCGGCTCTTCCATTCAACATTTTCAACAGAAGACCAGAAAGAGGGAATGTCTGCCTTCGCCGAAAAACGCACCCCTGAGTTCAAGAACCGCTAAATCAAGGTGCTTTTCTCCCGGATTTCACGGCGACAACCTCAATATGGGCGGAATTTTACGAATTCCCGCCCATTATCCCCATTCTTCTGTTGACGCCGTATTTCCCGCTGGTTATAACCCGGCTTCCGAATTTCGAAGCTAAAAGACAGGATTGTCATGGCGCATCATAAATCTGCATTGAAACGCATCCGACAGACAGACGTCCGGACCGAACGTAACCGGGCCCGCCGCAGCCGCATCCGCACCTATGTGAAAAAGGTCGAGCTGGCTGTTACGGAAGGGGATCAGGCGAAAGCCAACGAGGCGCTGCGCGCCGCCCAGTCTGAACTTACTCGCGGTGTCGTTAAGGGTGTGTATAAAAAGAACACAGCCTCCCGCAAGATTTCACGTCTGAACGCGAAAGTAAAAGCGCTCTCCGCTTAAGACGAGAATCATCCAAGAATCAAGCCGCGGTCCGGAAATGGATCGCGGCTTTTTTTATGCGTCATTGCGCTTTATAGGCGTGCCACTGATTACGATTTCGCGCGGGTTTTTACCAGTTAACCTCGCTGCTGTGGAACCGTTAACAACATCTTGTAGGTCAAGAATTTGTTCAGTCAATTTGCAAAATAAATATCGAATTTCATGCCAGCCATCCCTTGCGTAGGGGGTGTGGATAAGTTTAGTCTTGCCGATCTTATAAGAGCACTCCCAATCCTTAAATCACATAGATTGTCGAAGTGAGAAAGGGGCTAAATGCCACTTGGGAAGTGCTGTATCTAGTTGCGTGTTAGTTGTAAAGTTCTGCGTTGCGTACCAGTTTGAAAGCGGCTCCTTAGGGGGAACCGCCGGGAAGTCTTTTTAGCTGATGTCCGGACATCTTCGGGCAGTCTTCAGCACAATGGAACGAAGGAAATTTGTGGATGACTAATGGGGGAACACCCGGCACCAACGCAACTTATGCCGGTGACAAGACAGTTCAGGAAACGTGGGAAATACTGGCAAGCGACCCGAATGCGGTCCTGATAGATGTCAGAACAACGGCAGAATGGGCCTATGTAGGGTTACCTGATCTTTCATCCGTTGGCAAAACGGTTCAGCCTGTCTCCTGGGTTATGTTTCCCGATATGGCGAAGAACATGAACTTCATTGACGAGATTTCTGCGATTCAGCCGAACAAGGACGCCCCCATGATTTTTCTCTGCCGTTCGGGCGTTCGCTCTATCGCGGCCGCTGAAGCCGCGACACATGCCGGGTATACTCAGGCGTATAACGTCTTGGAGGGATTCGAAGGGGGACCGGACCAAAGCGGCCATCGGGGGACTGTTGGCGGCTGGAAGGTTGCCGGACTCGACTGGAAACAGAGCTGATGACAGCGCAGACGGAATTTGAGGCTTCTGGAATGACAAGAAATACGCAGTGGGAACAGATTAGAGGAAAGCTTCGCAGCGAATATGGCGAAGCGACCTTTAACTCATGGCTGAAGAATATCGAATTGGAAAAAATTGACGGCAGCAAGGCGTCGATGACGCTGCCAACGCGCTTTTTACGCGACTGGGTCCTTAACAACTATGCCAACCGGATCCGCCAACTATGGAACACGGAAGATAATTCAATCACCACCGTCGATATCCGGGTCAAACCGCTAGACAAGAAAAACACCTCCTCCCACAAGCCAACCTTTGGTCTTGCCGATATGAGCGAGCCGTTCAAAGGGAAAAAGCCGCTTTATGCGGAGACGACCAGCCCGGACCCATCCCTGATGGCGCCTTTGGATCCGCGCTTCACTTTTGAGAATTTCGTTGTCGGCAAATCAAACGAGTTGGCCCACGCCGCCGCCCGCCGTGTGGCGGAGGCAAAAGATTCTGTGCCGTTCAATCCGCTCTATCTCTATGGCGGGGTCGGACTTGGTAAAACCCATTTAATGCACGCCATCGGTCACGGCATTGCCGCGAACAGCCCGGAGAAGAAAGTTCTCTATCTTTCTGCGGAAAAATTCATGTATCGCTTTATCCGGGCGCTGCGTTTCAAGGACACGATGAACTTCAAGGATCAATTCCGCTCCGTTGATGTGCTGATGATTGACGATGTGCAGTTCATCTCCGGGAAAGACAGCACGCAGGAAGAGTTTTTCCATACTTTCAACGCGCTGGTCGATCAGAACCATCAAATTATCATTTCCGGCGACCGATCACCCACTGACCTTGAGGAAATGGAGGAACGGATGCGTTCCCGACTCGGCTGGGGACTGGTGGCTGATATTCATCCAACTGATTATGAGCTCCGCCTTGGCATTCTGCAATCGAAGGTCGAGCAGGGGAAAATTGATATCGATCCGCGTATCCTGGAATTCCTCGCCCACCGCATCACATCGAATGTGCGGGAGCTGGAAGGCGCGCTCAATCGCGTGCTCGCCTATTCCGACCTTGTTGGGCGCGCTGTGACACTGGAAAGCACACAGGAAGTGCTACGTGATCTCCTGCGCGCCAACGATCGGCGGATCACGATCGAGGAAATCCAGAAGAAAGTGGCGGAACATTTCAACATCCGCATGTCGGATATGCATTCCGCCCGCCGCGCCCGCGCCGTCGCCCGACCGCGTCAGGTGGCGATGTATCTTGCCAAGCATCTGACCTCTCGTTCCTTACCGGAAATCGGCCGGAAATTCGGCGGCCGTGATCATACGACCGTAATGCATGCTCTGAAGAAAATCGACGAGTTGCGACAGGAGGATATCGCCCTGTCGGAAGATATCGATCTGTTAATGCGAATGCTTGAATAAAAGCGGGTGAGAGCACTTATCTCGCTTTAATGCGATAGGCGCAGCGCCGTGCCCCCGAGAGAATATGATCTGTTCGCTCGACTGTTGCGTCTCCACCAAAGGCTTTTTGGAAAATCTCAAGCTCCGAGCGGCAAAGCCCTTGGCAGAGGGCTGCCGCCGCGCAGATCGGGCAGTGATTTTCTATAAGTATGTATTCCCCATCATCTATCCCTTGCCAGTCCGCCATATAGCCTTCTCCATTTCGAAACGCCGCAAGGGCGGCAACCTTTCCTTCAAGGCTCACCTCTTTATCCAGTTTTTGGCAATATTTTGTGATCGTTTCCGCTTCCCGATGCTGGATCAGCTTTTCAAGGCCCGCCGTACCGAAGAGTGCCTCCGTCGATTTCAACAGCTCCACCGACAGATCGGAATGACGGTCGGGAAAACGGGCATGACCTTTTTCTGTCAGATGCCAATAGCGGCGGGGACGACCGCGCCCTTTGGCCCTATCCTCAAAGGAGATTAAACCCTCTCGCGCCGCCTTGGCGAGATCCTGCTGCGCGCCCGGCTTCGTTATGTCAAGAATTACGCCGATATCGCCGGCGGTCAGATCCCCGCGGCTCTTCAAAAGATATAAAATTTGATCTTGAGGTGTTTTTTTCATTGCCAGAATAATATATAAAGTTTTTACTTAATAAAATAGAAAAATGAACAACGTGAGCTGCTCGACATGACCCAGGCGGAAAATACAGACACAGTTCGCTGGCGAGAAGTCCTGAACCGTCAATATGGCCTTGCCATGGCCCTCGTAAGCCTTGGCATTTGGCTTCATGCTGCCGACAGCCTGTTGGTCGCCACCATGGTGCCACAGATCGTCGCCGAGATTGGCGGGGCGGAGTTGATCTCCTGGACGGTTGCACTGTATGGCATCGGTTCCATCGTTGCCGGGGCAGCCAGTGGCCTGATGGCCCTGCAATACGGTTTGCGCGGGCCGATGACGCTGGCGGCGCTTCTTTTCGCGCTTGGTTGCGCCATAAGTGCACTCGCGCCTCAAATGTGGGTGGTCTTGGTCGGTCGTTTGTTTCAAGGCTTGGGCGGTGGCGGGCTTATGGCCATGGCCTTTGTTGCTGTCAGCATATTGTTTCCCCGCCGATTGACGGCCCGCGCTCTCGGCGCGATCAGCACATTATGGGGAGTCTCTGCCTTTATCGGGCCGCTTGTAGGCGGGCTCTTTGTCGAATATGGCACCTGGCAGGGCGGGTTCTGGTTTTTTGCCGTGCAGGCCCTTCTCATGGCGGTGTGGATACAATTTACGCTGCGCAAGAACAAAAAGCCCGCAACAGAGGAAACCATTATCCGCTTTCCCCTTTGGCGGCTTTTCTGGCTGTCTCTCGGTGTGTTCCTGATTGCCTATGGCGGAATCGAGGTTTCCGTGCTTCAGACCAGCCTCTTCGTCGCCCTCGGTGTCATTGCGCTAATGATCTTCCTTTTTCTCGATGGCAAGAAAGCGTCCAATCGCTTGATGCCTTACAAGCCGCTTAACCTAGTTACGCCGCTTGGGGCCGCACTGATCCTCGTCCTGTCCTTCTCCACGACGACGATTGCCATAACCGTCTATGGCCCCTATCTAATCACCGAGCTTCATCATGAGCCTCCCATCGTCGGCGGTTATGTCATGGCCTGTATGTCCATTGGCTGGTCGGTTGTCGCCTTCCTGGCGTCGGGGTTTGCAGAGAAATACGATACCCGGCTGATCGTCATCGGTATGCTGATCATTACCGCCAGCCTTCCGGGCTATGCCTATAGCCTGCCCTATGGCCCGGTCTGGCTGATTGCTGTCTTCGCGGCAATGCAGGGCGGAGGGTTCGGGATGGCCTGGACGTTTATCCTCCGCCGTGCCATCCGCGTCGCGCCGACGGACGAACATGAACGGGTTGCCAGCGCCATTCCGACGCTTCAGAGGTTGGGTTTCGCCCTCGGGGCGGCCTATGCCGGTATTCTTGCCAACGCCGCAGGCCTGACAGAACAGGCGGACAGTTCCGTCATGATTGTGGTTGCCTGGTTGCTCCCGCTGGCCAGCCTCCCCGCGGCAGCAATTGGCCTTGTGGCAACCTATCAGTTCACCCGGCGGCGGCGGAACCATGCAACCTCCTGATATTACAGGTAATTTCGAACTGCTTTTCGCCCCGGCGGATGGGGCGAAAAGCCTAGGTTTCCAGGGCTCTCTCTGCTATAGTGGCGGCTGTTCTCCCATATCGGCTTGAAATTCGATTCAAGGTTATGAATCAAATTCTTAAGGTCGAACGGAATTGCTGGTCCCGGGGAGAATTATATTGATGTAACCGGCCTTTATCGGGCATAATGACAGCCCTTTTTGAGTAACCTATTTGAAGCCTGATTGAGCCAATGAAACTGACAATAGAACGTACCGCTTTGCTGACGTCCTTGAGCCATGTGCAAAGCGTCGTCGAGCGCCGCAACACAATCCCGATCCTCGCTAATATACTGATAGATGCGCGGGACGGATTTCTTGGCCTGACGGCAACCGATCTTGATATTGCAATCAATGAAAAAGTCGCTGCCAATATCGGAACAGATGGGGCAACAACCGTACCAGCCCACCTTCTCTATGACATCATCCGCAAGCTGCCCGAAGGCAGTCAGGTAGAGCTTGACCACAACGCGGCGGAAGAACGGATCTATGTGCGCTGTGGCCAGTCGAAATTCGCGCTGGCCTGCCTGCCGCAGGATGACTTCCCGGTCATGGAAACCAATCAGCTTCCGCATAATTTTGTGCTGGCCGCGAATATCCTGAAACGGCTGATCGACAAGACGCGCTTCGCGATCTCAACAGAAGAGACCCGCTATTACCTGAACGGTATCTATCTGCATGCAGCGGAGACGGATGGCGTGCCTATGCTGCGCGCGGTGGCGACAGACGGTCATCGGCTCGCCCGCGTCGAAACCCCGATCCCTTCCGATGCGGAAAGTATGCCGGGTGTGATTGTTCCGCGCAAAGCCGTGAGCGAGGTTCTCCGCCTGATTGACGAGCGGGACGAACCGGTCTCGATTTCCCTTTCGGATACGAAAATCTGCTTTTCCTTCGGTGATACGATCCTGACGTCAAAACTGATCGACGGGACTTTCCCGGACTATGAGCGGGTAATCCCGGAAGGCAACGACAAAGTGCTTGAGCTGGATGGCAAGTCCTTCGCGCAGGCCGTTGATCGCGTCTCCACGGTCGCGACCGAGAAAACCCGCGCTATCAAGCTCTCTTTGAGTAATGATTTGATCACCCTCTCCGCAACCGGCGCAGATGCGGGCAGTGCGACAGAAGAAGTCGCGGCTTCCTACGGGTCGGATGAAATGGAAATCGGCTTCAACTCGAAATATCTGCTGGATATCACCGGCCAGATTGACGGCGAGAATGCCCGCTTCCTGTTTGCCGACGCGGGATCGCCGACAATCGTTCGGGACAGCGCCGATGAAGGGGCGCTCTATGTCCTGATGCCGATGCGGGTGTAATTTGGCGGCCCAGACAACATCGTGAGTTATCGGCCCGTGCCGATGGGTGTCGCCATAGAGGAGCCATTTGTGTCGGCCTATGCCATTACGCGCCTGATTTTGACTGATTTTCGCAATTATACGCATTTGAAGGTTGAAGCGGATAATCGTCCTGTTGTTCTGACGGGCGCAAATGGTAGCGGCAAGACCAACCTTCTGGAGGCAATCTCCTTCCTCACGCCGGGGCGGGGACTGCGCCGGGCGAAACTGACAGAGGCCGCGAATATAGGCGGCAGAGGTGGCTGGGCGGTGGCCGCAGATGTGGCGTCGAATGTGGGAACGAGCACCCTCGGCACCGGCGTAATCTCTCCCGTAGGGGAGGCCGAAAATAAAGAGACGGCGGAGCGTCGATCGGTTAAAATAGACGGACAGAATATGAGCGGATCGACGGCCCTCTCAGACTATGTAAAAGTCAGTTGGCTGACCCCGCAGATGGACCGCCTGTTTCAGGAAGGGGCCAGCGGCAGACGGCGGTTTCTGGATCGGTTGACTTTTGGCTTTGATCCGGCCCATGGCAAACGAATGACAGCATTCGAGAAAGTCATGCGGGACCGGAACCGGCTGTTGAAGGACGGACGGTATGACCGTCATTGGCTCGCGTCGCTGGAACGGTCCCTCGCGGAAACCGGAACGGCCATCGCGGCGGCACGTCGGGAAACAGCGGAACGGCTGAACGGGGCCATGACCGCGGCAGAAGGCGAAGCCCGGGCAAGCGCCTTTCCGAAGGCGGAATTGACCTCTCAAGGTCTGCTGGAAGAATGGCTTGAAGAAATGAGCGCGCTGGCGGTGGAAGATAGATACCGTGCGGAGCTGGAAACGGCACGGCGCCTGGATGCGCAAGCGGGAAGTACGCGGCTCGGCCCGCACCGAAGCGATTTGGCGGTGCTGCACAAGGACAAAGGCGTTCCGGCCGGTCTCTGCTCGACGGGTGAACAGAAAGCGCTGCTGATCTCGATCATCCTTGGGGATGCACGGTTGCAGACCGGAATGCAGGGTCAGGCGCCGATCCTGCTGCTGGACGAGATCACGGCTCATCTCGATGAAAAGCGGCGCATCGCGCTGTTTAACGAGATTGAGGATATGAAGACACAGGCCTGGATGACAGGCACCGATTATGCCCTGTTTTCCGAACTCGGAAGCCGGGCGCAGTTTTTAACGGTCGACGATGGCACTATACGCCAGACGGCTGTCCGCTAGAAGGAAAGACGACGTAATGAGTAACACGGAAAGTCCTATGGAAACAGAGGAATATGGCGCGGAATCGATCAAGGTCCTGAAAGGCCTCGATGCGGTGCGCAAACGCCCCGGCATGTATATCGGTGATACGGATGATGGCTCGGGTCTGCACCACATGGTCTATGAGGTTGTAGACAACGCCATTGATGAGGCACTGGCCGGTCATTGCGACCTGATCTATGTCTCGCTCAACCCCGAAGGCTCGGTCACGGTGCGCGATAACGGCCGTGGTATCCCGGTTGATATGCATGAGGAAGGAGTCTCCGCTGCCGAGGTGATCATGACCCAACTTCATGCGGGCGGTAAGTTCGACCAAAATTCCTATAAGGTCTCCGGCGGCCTGCATGGTGTGGGCGTCTCCGTGGTGAACGCGCTCTCCACCCGCCTTGACATGACCATCTGGCGCAATGACAAGGAACATCGCCTCAGTTTCGAGCATGGGGAGCCCGTCGGTGCCCTTGAAATTGTCGGCGATGCCGCGGGCAAGAGCGGAACGGAAATCACCTTCATTCCGTCGCCCGAAACCTTTACCAACATCAAGTTTGAATTCTCGACGCTGGAACATCGGCTGCGGGAGCTCGCCTTCCTCAATTCCGGCGTTTACATTCAAATCAATGACTTACGCTCTGCTGAACCCGTAACGGTCGATCTGCATTATGAGGGCGGCATCTCCGCTTTCGTCAAGTATCTCGACCGGTCAAAAACTCCGATGATCACGGAAACCATCGATCTTGTCGGGGAAAAGGATGGGGTGACGGTTGAGGCGTCGCTGGAGTGGAACGACAGCTATCATGAAAATGTGCTCTGCTTCACTAATAACATCCCGCAGCGCGACGGCGGCACTCATCTTGCCGGTTTCCGCGCGGCGCTAACCCGTTGCATCAACCAATATGCAACCTCGAGCGGGACCGCCAAGAAGGAAAAGGTCGTCGTTACCGGTGATGACGCTCGCGAGGGGCTGACCTGCGTCGTCTCTGTCAAGGTGCCGGACCCGAAATTCTCGTCGCAAACCAAGGACAAACTGGTCTCCAGTGAAGTGCGGCCTATCGTTGAGAGCTCGGTCTATGATGCCCTCACCCAGTGGTTTGAAGAGCATCCAAACGACGCCAAAATCGTTATCACGAAAGTCTTCGAGGCCGCCGCCGCCCGTGAGGCCGCCCGCAAGGCGCGCGAACTCACCCGCCGCAAGGGTGCACTGGATATTTCCAGCCTGCCCGGCAAACTAGCCGACTGCCAATCGAAAGATCCCGCCGTTTCCGAGCTTTTCCTCGTCGAGGGTGACAGTGCCGGTGGCTCCGCCAAGCAGGGGCGGGACCGTCATAATCAGGCCGTTCTGCCGCTGCGTGGTAAAATCCTCAATGTGGAGCGGGCGCGGTTTGACCGCATGCTCTCCTCCAACGAGATCGGCACCATGATCACAGCGCTCGGAACAGGAATCGGGCCGGAAGAGTTCGATATCGAGAAGGCGCGCTATCACAAGATCATCATCATGACTGACGCCGATGTCGACGGATCCCATATCCGCACACTTCTGCTCACTTTCTTTTATCGGCAGATGCCGGAACTGGTCGAAAGGGGCTACCTCTATATTGCCCAGCCGCCGCTTTACAAGGTAACCAAGGGTAAATCGTCCGTTTACCTGAAAGACCAGAAGGCAATGGATGATTATCTGATCGATCAGGGCATGGAAGAGGTGATCTTGGAACTTGCCTCCGGCGAACAACGAAACGGTGAGGATTTGCGGGCGATGGTCAGCCGTGCGCGGCAGGCCCGCGACCTCATTGAATCAATTGCCCGAATTCAGAACCGCCCCGTCGTGGAACAAGTTGCCATCGTCGGCGCGCTGAGTGACGAACTCCTGAGCGATTCCATCCGTGGCCCCGAAGCAGTCGCCACGGTTGCCAAGAGGCTCGACGCCATTTCCTCCGAAACCGAGCGGGGGTGGACCGGCGAAATATTGCCTGATTTCAGCCTGAAATTCAGCCGCGAGGTGCGGGGCGTGACGGAGGTCCAGATCGTCGACAGCAACCTGATCCACTCCGCCGAAGCGCGGCAGCTGGATTCCATGAAGGATGAATTACAGACGATTTACGCGCAGTCCTCGGTTTTTATCCATAAGGACAAACGTCTGACCATCAATTCCCCCATTGACCTAATGGAAGCCATCACGACCCTTGGAAAGCGCGGGCTGTCCATTCAGCGCTATAAAGGACTGGGTGAGATGAACCCGGAACAGCTCTGGGAGACCACCCTTGATCATGAGGCGCGGACGCTGCTTCAAGTGAAGATCAACCACGGGGATGAGGCCGATGAGGTTTTCTCCACCCTGATGGGCGATGTAGTGGAGCCACGACGCATCTTTATTCAGGACAATGCACTGAAAGTCAGCTTCCTGGACGCCTGATGTCGGAAAATGCGGTTTAAAAACGCAATTTTGCCTTATATGTGAGAGATAAGACACCCTTTGGCCCGCATTTTGAGTAATGCAAAGTAGCAATCGAGTTCGATTATGAAGAAGGCATCCAAAGGATCAGGTAGACGAAAGCCGGCCGCAGGGCCGGGCTCAAAAGCTTATCCGCAGCGCCCGAAGCCAGCGCGAAACAAGAAAAGCGCAAAAGCGACATCGAAGCGGAGTCCAAAAAAGTCGGCGGCACGCCGCCCGCGTAAAGGTGCGCAGAAATCCAGCGGCCTCTGGGGCCCGATTGTTAATTGGGGCGGGGCGGCTGTTCTCTGGGGCCTTTTGATTGGCGGGATTTTTATCGGCTATTTTGCCTATACCCTGCCCGACATTTCTGGCATCGGCGAGATCGAGAAACGTCCCTCCATGGTGCTGCAAACCCGCGATGGTATCCGTTATTCGACCTATGGCGATCTTTATGGCGATATGCTCCCCATCGGAGCAATCCCGGAAAACATAAAGCAAGCCGTCCTTGCGACCGAGGACAGCCATTTCTACAATCATTTCGGCCTGAACCCGATCAGCCTTATCCGCGCGGCCATGGCGCAATTATGAAGCTGGGCGTGTTGTCCAAGGCGGCAGCACGATAACGCAGCAGCTCGCAAAAAACCTGTTTCTGACACCGGAGCGGACAATAGGGCGGAAAATCCGCGAAACCTTGCTCGCCTTCTGGCTTGAGGCGGAATATACGAAAGATGAAATTCTCGCGCTCTATCTTAACCGCATGTATTTCGGGTCCGGTACCTATGGCATCGATGCGGCCTCCCGAAAGTATTTCTCCCACCCGGCAACGGAACTGACCACGGCTGAGGCGGCAATGCTCGCGGGTCTTTTAAAGGCGCCAAGCTATTACGCCCCGACCCGCAACCTTGAACGGGCGCAGGATCGGGCCAGCATTGTTCTCGCCCGCATGGTGGATGAAGACTATCTCACCCCTGCAGAGGCGAAAAAACTTCGTGCCAAACCGGCGGTTCTTGTCAATGCCAGCCAGGATTTTCGCAATGTACGATATTTTGCGGACTGGGTGGTCAGCGAGGTGCAGGCCTATATCGGCAGGACGGACAAAGACCTGATAATCACCACGACGCTGGACCTTGGCATGCAGGGCAATGCGGAACGCGCGATCGAGACTCGGCTAAAAGCCGAAGGCGTGAAAATGGCCGTAAATCAGGGTGCTTTCGTTGCCATGACGCCGGATGGAGCCGTGAGTGCCATGGTCGGCGGACGGTCTTACGCCAAGTCTGTCTATAACCGGGCGACGGTTGCGCGGCGGCAGCCCGGATCGGTCTTCAAAACGATTGTTTATGCGGCTGCCTTTGAAAATGGCTTGTCACCTGACGATATTTTTAATGATGGGCCGATAAATATCGACGGCTGGACCCCGAAAAACTATACCAAGCGCTATAACGGCGACATGAGCCTGCGGGAGGCCTACGCCCGGTCCATCAATACGGTCGCGGTGCGGGTGACGGAACGGGTTGGCCGCGACAAGGTTGCCGGAATGGCGAAAAACCTTGGCCTCACCGGCAATTTCCCGCTGCATCCCTCCATTTCGCTCGGCACGTATGAAGTCTCCCTCCTTGAGATGACAGCCGCAAACGCGGTTATTGCGAACGGTGGGCGGGCAGTGCTGCCCTATGGTGTGCTTGAAATTCGCGAAAAAGACGGCCCCGTGCTGTATCAACGGCAAACCTCCGGTCAGGGGCGGATCATCAGTGCAGGAACCATCAACAGAATGCGGGATGTCATGACCGCAACCATAAAATGGGGTACCGGCAAGGCCGCCAACCCGGGCTTTGCGGCGGCAGGCAAGACCGGCACGACACAGGACTACCGCGATGCCTGGTTTATCGGCTTTACGCCAGATCTGGTTGCCGGTGTCTGGTTTGGCAATGATGACGGATCGGCCACCAAGCGGGTGAACGGCAGCAACCTTCCCGCCGTAACCTGGAAAGATTTCATTACCCATTCGGAGACAAGTCAGGCAATTGCCTTCAGCAGGCAGGAGGAACAAAACTCCAGTTCGAGCATTTGGGACAAGATCGTTCGGGCCTTTTCCAGCAAGAACGCCCCGGCGGCGGGTGGTGAGAGCCCCGCCAGCGACCCGAATACATCCGAAAAGAAGAATTCATTCGACTATATGGATAAACAACGGCAGCAACCCTGAGGGATTGGATTATTCCTCGTCAAATGTCTCTTGTCTTGTGCCATAAACCGTCAGACGGAAGACCAGAGCCGAACTTACCCCCATCAGGCCGATGGAATAAACCATCGAAAACTGCGTCTGATCATAGAAAAGCGCGATCATAAAGCCAAGGAAGGCCGCGAAACCAAGCATTAAAAAGCCCATCAAGGCCGAGGCGGAACCTGCTTTTTCGGGAAATGGCGCCATGGCGCCCGCCTGTGATTGGGGCAGGACGACCCCCATCCCGACCGTATAAATGATCATCGGCAAGACGATGGCACTCACTGTGTTAAACCCCGCCCAAGCCGCCAGCACCATACTGCCGCCGCCAATGGCGCAAATCACTGTTCCCACTCCAACCGAGAAGGAAAGACCCTTCGCATGGGTCATCTTGGGGCCAAGCAGTGTCCCGCTCATAAATCCAAGTACGACGGCCCCGAAAAAATAGCCAAAGTTCTCGGCACGCACACCAAGTACTTCAATGAGAACGAGGGGAGAGCCGGAAATAAAGGAGAAAAGCCCGCCAAAGCACAGTCCGCCCGTCAACGCATACCCCAAAAATTCGCGATGCCGGAGCAGTTCGAAATAGTTCCGGGCAATATGGCTGGGCCTTAGCGCGTTAGGGTTCTTCTCGGCAAGGGACTCATCGACAAGCAGCAAAGTCACCAGCCCGACAATCAAGGACACGAGGCCAAGCACGAAAAACACCGACTGCCAACCGTAAAAAGCGGCAATATATCCGCCCAAAACCGGCGCAATGGCGGGCGCAAGGCCCATAATCGTCCCCATTCGGGAAAGCTGCTGCGCCGCCTGTTCCCGCTTGAACAGATCGCGTACCATGGCGCGCGGTACGACAATCGCCGCACATACGCCGAGCGCCTGAACAAAGCGCAATATCACCAACTGGTCGATATGCACGGCAAATAAACAAGCGATGCTTGCCAAAACATAGATAAAAAGCCCAATGACAATGACCGGCTTGCGCCCGAACCGATCCGTCAATGGCCCGTAAATAAGCTGACACCCGCCAATACCGAAGGTAAAAATACTAAGCGTGAGCTGCACTTCCGCCGCGGTTGCGCTGAAAAATTCCGCCAGCTGCGGGAAGGTTGGCAGATACATGTCCGTCGACAACGGCCCAAGAGCTACCGCTGCCGCAAGATATAACGTAAAGGGAACAGAAGAAGGGGCAAGGCGTTTCATGAAAGGCTTTCGAAAGAGAACGGAAATGTCATACTCCCTCTACTCTTTCAACGCCATACTTATGTAGATCCGCACCGTGCCTTTTCAGCCATTTTTTGGCTTGATCAACGCGCGGATGAATTTCGTCAACAAGCGCCCAAAAGGCGGCGGAATGGTTCATATGCCGTAAATGCGCCACCTCATGGGCGACGATGTAGGTCATGACCTCCTCCGGCATCAGCAGTAAGCGCCAGGAAAAATTAAGGCGCCCGGTTGAGGAACAACTCCCCCAGCGTGACACCTGATCGCGGAGTGTAATGGCGCTATAACTCACGTCAATTTTCTCGGCATAGTCAGCGGCCCAGACGCTGATTTCAGTTTTTGCCATCTTGCGGGTCCAGTCCTTCATCCGGCGCGGTAGATGCTCTTCCCCGCCAGCAACATAGATATGCCCACCCTCTGCCCAGACAAATCCGCGTTGATCCGGAGCGTGAGTGATCCGGTGAGGGCGACCCAGAAGAGGCAGCATGACGCCATCCCGAAATGGCACCGTTTCTGGTATCCTGTTGATATTGCTGGCAACCCAGTCAATTTCCTGACGTAGGAACGTCATGCCTGCCGCAAGCGAAGCGCGCTTCGGGAGAAGTAGGACAACGCCCCGCCGCGGATCGATCCGGAGCTTGATCCGTGCCGCACGGGGAGATCGTTTTACTTCAATGGGAATTTTCCGTCCGTCATAGACGAGATGCGGCGGGCTGCCCGCCACCAGTTGCAGATTGCGGCCGTTAGCCGACATCTTCATCGGGCCAGTCGACGATATGATCTTCTAAATCACCCGCGCGCCGCTCTGAAATGGCGCGACCGCGCACCGATATACCTGCCTGATGGACAGTATCAGGGTCATCGGAGACAAGCGGGTGCCACCAAGGCAGCGGTTTCCCCTCAGAGACCAACCGATATCCGCAGGTTTTCGGCATCCAGCGCAATTTCGGGATGATATCAGGAGTCAGGGTAATACAATCCGGTACAAGGCGGGAGCGTTCCGGATAACGGGTACATTTGCAACTTCCAAGATCAAGCAACCGGCAAACAACGTCGGTATAGGCCAGCTCAAGCGTATCTTCGTCTTCCAGCTTCAGCAGGCAGCATTTACCGCAGCCGTCGCAGAGGGATTCCCACTGCGACGCCGTCATGTCTTCAAGCGCAACGGTCTCCCAGAATGGTTTTTCGCTCACGCCACCTCAGACCTTTTTCGCTGGTTTACGCTGTGTCCGCGTTGCCGGTTTGGCCGCAGCCCGGGATTTCCGGGCGACCGGGGCCTTTGCAGACTTTACCGTTGCCGACACGGACGCCGCCTTTGCGGGCGTGGCCTTTTGAGGCGTCGATGTGTCAGCTGTTACCTTTACCGAAGAGGCTTTGGCCGTGGGCGTTTTAGCGCGAGACGGTTTTGCCGCTGTTTTCTGGGCGGTTGGCTTCGCACCATTCAATGTTTTGGATGGTGCGGCCTTTTTCGCAACCGGTTTTTTCACTGGTGCTTTTTTCACGGCTGGTTTTGCAACTGCAGGCTTTTCCGCAACGTTGGAGGCCGCCTCTGCCGAACCAGCCGTGATCCGGGCGCGGTTGCGTGGCTCATTATTGAGGATAAAGTCACTTATTCGCGGTGCAATCTCACTTCGGAACTTGCTGCCATTGAACACACCGTAGTGACCGACACCTTTTTGTTCATAATGGGCTTTCATGCTGTCTGGCAGATTACTACAGATATCATGGGCGGCAACGGTCTGGCCGATACCGGAAATATCATCAAGTTCGCCTTCAACTGTCATCAGTGCCGTTTTCTTGATCAGATCCGTGCGAACTGGTCGTTCGCCGCGATACATCATCTCACCCTTGGCCAGCGCCTGCTTCTGGAACACAGTCTCGATCGTTTGAAGGTAATATTCTGCCGTTAGATCCATCACCGCATTATATTCGGAATAAAAGGCGCGATGCTTGTCCGCACTGTCGCCATCGCCTTCGACCAGATGATCGAACTGTTTCATATGGGCTTCCATATGGCGACCGAAATTCATGCTGACAAAACCGCTGAGCTGCAGAAAACCGGGATAAACACGCCGGAATGCACCGGGATAGCCGAGCGGAACATGGTTGATCACCGTATGTTCAAACCATTCGATGGAGTGGTTCATCGCAAGCTTGCAAGGATCCGTCGGGTGACGGCGAGTGTCAATCGGACTACCCATCAAAGTCATGGATAGGGGTGCGTTCGGATTATTGTCCTCCGACATCAGCGCGATCGCGGCCAAAACGGGCACGCCCGGCTGACACACGGCCATCACATGGGTATCGGGGCCAAGGATGTTGAGATAGTCGATCACATAATCGATATAATCGTCGAGATCGAACTCTCCCTCATAGAGAGGGACATTCGCTGCATCCCGCCAGTCGGTGATATAGACATCATGATTTGGCATCATTGTCTCGACCGTGCCGCGCAACAATGTAGAAAAATGGCCCGACATGGGCGCGACGATCAACAATTTGGGATCCTTACGGGTCGTATCCCGCTTGAAATGCTTAAGCTGGCAGAATGTCTTGCGATGCAGAATTTCCTCGGTCACGGCGACGGTTCGCATGTCGATCTTGGTTTCGGTCAGGCCAAAGGCCGGCTTGCCATGATATTGTGTGGTTTCTGAAAACAGGTCGAAGCCTGCGGCCAGTGGTCTGCGCCTGTGGCGTTTCGGAAATCGGATTAAATGGACTCTTCAAAACTTGAGAGTAAATTTGTGCGGCCATCCGTACAGGTGAAAGCGCCAATTTTTGCATTTCATTGAACTGGTAAAGCACGTCGTACTCTCCTAAATTAACAGAAAACATATGTTGGTTTCTGTCGGGTTTCTCTGCGCCTAGTTTCGCTGCAGTGCAACATAATATATGAATAATCAGCAGAATGTCAGCATTTTTTGCAATATTACGGATAATTGATTAATAATCTGTTGCCGTTCTATGGGGATTGCAACACGGTTTTTTTTGTGAGGGATGACTGATGCGTTTCTACTGGCTTGTTTTCTTATTGGTTTTTCTGGTTATCCCGCCCGCTCCTGCCCAATCTATTTTGGGTGAAAACGAGGTTTTTCAAAGTGCTGATAGAGGCGATACCGCCGCAGTAGAAGAGTATCTGCTGACCGGGAATAACCCCAATATCCGTGATTTGAAGAAGATTCCGCTGTTACATCATGCCGCCATTGCCGGCGTGCCCAAAACGGTCAGCGTCCTGATCCGCAATGGTGCTCAGGTCGACATCCCTGATCCATTTGGCAATACCGCCCTGATTCAGGTTGCCGCCTATGGATCAACCGCGGCGGCAGAGATCCTGATTGAGGGGAAGGCAAAAATTGATGAGGAAAACCGGCAAGGAGAGACTGCGCTGATAAAGGCAGCCAAAAGCGGGCATGCCCATGTTACGAAGTTACTGCTTGCAAAGGGCGCGACGCTGGATCTTACGGATTTCACCGGACGGACGGCTCTGGATCATGCGAGACAGAACCGCCATTCCGATGTTGTGCGTCTGCTTTCAGACGCGGCAGAATAAACAGCTTGGCTTTACTTGGCCTCTGCCGCCGTTAAGGCTGCCTTTAAGCCATCAGCCTGTGCATTATTGACCGTTCTGTCGAGAACGATTTGCTGCGAAGTTACCGGCTTGCCATAGTATGACTCGTTGGAATCCGAGTTCGATGACAGGATCGACCCTTCCACGGATGCCCCGATAAAGAGTCCCTTCGAAATAGCGAAAGAAAAGACGTCAACTTTAAGGTTTGTGGTGGTCGAGGCACCAACTGTCGTGCCCACCGGACCAACAGCGGCACTCAAATCCCCGCCGAGTTTGACCTGATTGTCGATGATGGCTTTCAGGCCCTTCTCTGTCATGATCACCAGTACCAGCTCATTCGCTTGCGCGCCAAACTGCAACCCGATGCTGCCCTGACCCATACTGTAAAAGGCGGGCGAAGACCATTCCCCGGCTTCATTTTTGCCCAAAAGAAGGCCGCTTCCACCCGCACCGCCCACAAAGAAGCCGGCTTTCAGAACCTGCGGAAAGACAACTACGCCCTTGGCAACAGCGAGAAGTTTGCGAAACTCCTCCATTTCTGATCGACCCGCAACATTGGTAATGGTGAATTTCGCTTTTTCGACCAGCTGATCCTGAGCTTCACCGGCAAGCGCAAGATTACCAGCCCCGGCCCCGAAGAGGAGCGCGCTTGCACCTACGAGAGAGAGGAATTTTCGACGGCTTGCCCTGAATGTCATCTGCATCTTCTTAATCCTTTTTGACTCATCGTTGGAAAACAGGATACTTCTATTAGATAAGGCATCAATGATGGCATTAATATGTCTAATATTCTTGAGAAAAATAAACTGGTGCGCGTGAAATAGTGAATATGGCAGAAAATACGCCCCTGACGTCCGTCCCCCACATTGAATCTGATGCCATTCACCTTGCCGCGAGTGGGATGCGGCTGCAAACTCTGGTCTATATCCGCTGGCTGGCCGTGCTGGGGCAAGCCCTGACCGTCGTTATTGTGTATTTCGTCTTCGGCTATGATTTGCCACTACTGCCCATCGCCCTTCTGATCAGTGCAAGTGCCATTCTCAACCTGCTGGTCAGCCTCAACCGTAAGCCGTCGGCGCGATTGCCAAATCGCGGTGCGATCCTCTATCTGTTTTATGATATTCTACAGCTTGCGGGTCTACTCTATTTTACCGGCGGCCTTTCCAATCCCTTTTCGGTGCTGTTTCTGGTGCCTGTTACCATTTCCGCAACCAACCTCACGCGGCAGGGGACCTTTTTTCTCGGTTTGACGACGCTCGCCTGCATTTCCGTTCTGGCGCTTTTTTATGAGCCGCTACCGCTACCCGAAGGATCACTGATCCTCTCTAATACCTATATTCTAGCAATTTGGGCCGCACTGGTGCTGGGCACCGCGTTTCTTTCCGGCTATGCTTGGTTAATCGCGGCGGACTCGCGGAAAATGTCAGATGCGTTGACCATCGCCCGTGCGGAACTTGCGCGGGAGCAACAGCTTTCCGCCGTGGGCGGGATTGCCGTTGCCGCTGCCCATGAACTTGGCACCCCACTCAACACAATTTTGCTGGTATCGGAGGAATTGCGACAGGCCCTGCCCGAAGGAAGTGACTCAGCCGAAGACGCCGCATTGCTTCACGATCAGGCGAAAAAATGCGCCGAAGTGCTGGCGCAGCTCTCCAAGGGGCCACAAACAGAGCGCTTTATCACGGATTCAGCCCATCATAACTTCCTTTCGCTGGACAACCTCTTTTCTCTGATAGCAGAGAAATACAAGGACAGCGACAAGAGCTTCGCAATTCAAACACATGGAGATACCGCGGATATCCCCCGGCTGTTCTTGACGGCGGAGTTACGCCACGGCCTCGGCAATCTTATCAGCAACGCCGCCGAATTCGCCGCCAGCAAAGTGACCATTGATCTATACTGGAACGATAAGCTGGTGCGGGCGGAAATCCGTGATGACGGACCGGGCTTTTCGGAAGAAATTCTCGACCGGCTGGGAGAACCCTATATGTCCACCCGGCGCGGGCGCGGCGGCATGGGCCTTGGCGTCTTTATCGCCAACATGCTAATCAAACGGAGCGGTGGAGAGGTTAATTTCCGCAACCAGAAAGACAGCGGCGCGATTGTGGAAATTCTCTGGTCACGGCGCGCACTTGAGAAATCTGATCCTTTCAGTAATTAGAAAATATGCTAATCTGCCCAAGGCAGCTTGATTAACGGTGTAGAAGTAAAGAGCGGGAAATGGACGACAAGAAATCATTGCTCATCGTGGATGACGATGAGATTTTTCTGAACCGGCTTGGCCGCTCGATGGAGCGAAAGGGCTTTACGCCGTTGCTTGCCAATTCAGTGGCGGAAGGCAAGAGATACGCCGCGCAGAACGCGCCTGATTACGCCGTTGTCGACCTTCGGCTTCAGGATGGTAATGGCCTTGAAGTGGTGGAGGCCATCCGCAAGATGAATGAGGATGCCAGCATTGTCATGCTGACCGGCTATGGAAATATCGCCTCCGCCGTCGCCGCCGTGAAGGCCGGCGCCATCGACTATCTTGCCAAGCCCGCCAATGTCGAGGATATCGTCAACGCCCTGCTGGCGGATAAGGACGCCATGCCGACACCGCCGGAAAACCCGATGTCCGCAGACCGTGTCCGCTGGGAACATATCCAGCGTGTCTATGAACTCTGCGATCATAATGTTTCGGAAACCGCCCGCCGTCTGAATATGCACCGACGCACGTTACAGCGCATCATGGCGAAGCGCTCCCCGCAATAACCGGATGGATCAGATTGTCTCAAAAAGAAGCACCCTGATCTGCGGCGATGCCGCAACCGAAATGGCGAAACTCAAAGCAGAGAGCGTCGATCTGATCATCGCTGACCCACCCTATAATTTGGGAAAGAACTACGGCAACAATATCGACCTGAAAGACAGCGCCGACTATCGGTCCTTCACCGAAGGCTGGCTCAGGGAGGCTGTCCGCCTGTTAAAACCCGGCGGATCGCTCTATTGCTTTATGGGTGTGAAATTCATTGCCCGGCTCTATTTGATGCTGGAAGAAGAGTTCAACCTCACGCCTCAGGGATGGATCACCTGGCATTACACACAAGGCATGGGCCGAAAAAAGGGCTTTTCCTCGCGCCATGAGGATATTCTCTGGTTCTCGAAGGGAGAAGACGCACGTTTTAATCTCGATGACGTACGGGTTCCGCAAAAATATTACCGCAAGCGCAACAATATGGCCGGGGCCAATCCGGGCGATGTCTGGCAGTTTAGCCATGTGCATTATTGCGCGGCAGAACGGTTACCTCATCCCACGCAAAAGCCCGAAGCATTGCTTGAACGGATAGTAAAAGCTTCCTCCAACCCTGGAGATGTGGTGCTGGACCCGTTTCTGGGGAGCGGAACGACTGTACGTGTCGCCTCTGTACTCGGACGGGCAGCGGCGGGCATCGAGATCAACCCCGATTATATCGAAATGGCCCAGGCCCGCCTGAAAGAACCTTTTGAGGCCTTCGACAGCACCGATCCCCGCGCCGCCCGCACTTCAAAAGACCTCCCGAAGACGCAGAATTAGGCCCGATGGACATTTTGTTTCTGCACAATAACTTTCCGGCACAGTATAGGCATGTCGCACGCCATCTTGCCGCTGACAAGAATAACAAAGTTGTGTTTGCATCCCACCGGGTGCCCCATAACATTCCCGGCGTCACCAACGTCATATATAAGCCGCATCGCGGGACAAAGGCAGATACCCATCATTATCTTCGGCCGACCGAAATCGCCGTCCTGAACGCGCAGGCTGTCTTCCGAACCTGTCTCGATCTCAAGAAAAGTGGTTTTGAGCCCGACATCATTTGCGCCCATTCTGGTTGGGGCAACAGCCTCTATGTGAAGGAGGCCTTTCCGAGAGCGCGCTTACTCAATTATTTCGAATGGTACTACCACGCGCACGGATCGGATGCAGATTTTCTCGATCCGGAAGCCCTGGGCTACGATGACGCCGCGCGAATACACAGCAAGAACATGCCGCTCCTGATGGATCTTGCCACGTCTGATTGGGGTCAGGTGCCAACCCGGTTTCAACTTTCCCAAATACCAGAGATTTTTCACTCCAAACTATCGCTCCTGCATGACGGTGTGGATACGGATTTCTTCAAACCCGATCCGAAGGCGACAGCAAAAATCGGCAATATCGACCTTTCCGGAGCGGCGGAAATTTTAACCTATGCAACAAGGGGAATGGAACCTTATCGAGGCTTTCCCGAGTTTATGCGCGCGGCGGCATTGTTGATGAAGCGCCGTCCCGGCCTGCATGTCTTGGTGGTGGGAGAAGATCGAGTTGCCTATGGCAAAAAACTCCCCGAGGGTGACGGTTGGGGCAAGCGGATGGTGGCAGAACTAAACCCTGACCCGAAGCGCCTGCATTTCACGGGCCCGCTTTCTTATGCTGAATATTTGAAAGTCTTGCAGTTTTCAACTGTACGCGCCTATCTTACCGTGCCATTCGTGCTTAGCTGGTCACTGATTGAAAGTCTGGCCTGCGGCGGCTTGATTGTCGGATCCGATACTGCTCCGGTACGCGAGGTAATCCGGCACGGGGAGAATGGTTTTCTTGCTCCTTTTAACGATGTTGAGGCTTTCGCCGAAGAGATTGAAAAAGTGCTCGACACAGTGGACGACCTGCAGGACATCCGCGACGCCGCAAGGAAATCGGCTATCGAAAAATATGCACATAGCAAACTATTGCCTCGCCAACTTCGACTGATCGAAGACGTTGCGGCAGGCCGTCTTCCGCCACGCGAAAAGGCGGCGAATTAGGCAAAGAGCAACTCCGTGTTTGCAGGGGCAGTGAGATTATATTATGACCAATACACTCTATTCTATTCAAAGCGAGGCATTTTGGATCCGCTAGATTATTTTAACCGCGAGTTGGAAGACCATGGCGAGGTGCTGGCAAAATGCCACGCAGCGCTCGCAGAGCCATTTCAGGAGATGCTCGCGCTCTGGGTTACTGCCATTCAGAACGGCAACAAAATTTTCTTCTTCGGCAATGGTGGCAGCGCGGCGGATGCCCAGCACCTCGCGGCCGAACTCGTTATCCGTTTTATCGAGGATCGCAAGCCCATCGCCGCCATCGCGCTCAATACAGACACCTCCGCGCTGACCGCCGGGGCCAACGACCTTGGCTTTGAAGACGTATTTGCCCGCCAAATCGACGCGCTTGGCAAGCCTGGCGACGTTGCCGTTGGCATCACGACGTCAGGCACCAGCCCAAATGTGGTGAAGGCCCTTGAAATGGCACGGAAAAAAGGTCTGGTTACAACCGCGTTTACCGGGCGGGATGGGGGGCGGATGCCGGAACTTACAGATATCTCGCTGATCGTACCGGCGCAGTCCACCCGGCGGATACAGGAAATGCATATCACTTTCGGCCATATGCTCTGCGGCGCCCTTGAACAATCGTTGAAACTGGTCTGAATCAAATGGAAAATCGTTCCACCCTTCTTGATATTCTTGATAAAGCCGCCTCAATCGATGCACTGGTGATCGGTGATGTGATGCTGGACCGATTTGTTTATGGCAGCACCACACGCATTTCACCCGAAGCGCCAATCCCTATCCTCAGCATCACCCATCAGTCGCAAATGCTCGGCGGCGCGGGGAATGTGGTGCGCAATGTCGCCTCTCTTGGTGGAAAAGCGCAGCTCATCTCTGTTGTTGGGGAAGATCCGGAAGGGCGCGAAATTGAGCAGATATTCAGCACCCAGGGCGCCACGACACCCCGTCTGGTAAGATCGGTCGGACGGCCGACTACGGTAAAAACACGCTTCATCGCCGATGGCCAGCAGCTCTTGCGCAGTGATCATGAGGCGACCCACCAGCTGCAGCCTCAAACCGCCGGAAATGTCATCAAGGCCTTTCAGGCGGCCGTAAAAGGCACCGATATCATCGTTCTTTCTGATTATGCGAAGGGGGTCCTCTCCGATACGGTGCTGCGCCATGTTATCGCTTACGCGAAAGAGCATGACATCGCGATTATCGCTGACCCGAAATCAAGAAATTTCAGCCGCTATGCAGGCGTCACTCTGCTGACCCCAAACCGTAAAGAGATGATTGCGGCGAGTGGCATGCCCTGCGGCACCAACCATGAGGTGGAGCAGGCGGCAAGGGATGTCATGCGCAAATCCGGGGTTTCAGCCATTCTCGTCACCCGGTCGGAGGCAGGCATGAGCCTGGTTACCAAGGACGAGGCGCATCATATCGCCGCGGAGGCGCAGGAAGTGTTCGATGTTTCCGGTGCAGGCGATAGCGTGATTGCGGCGCTCTCCTTGGCGTTGGCCGCCGGGGCAAGCCTGGCCGATGCGGCGCGGATCGCCAATCTGGCGGGCGGGATCGCAGTCTCAAAGTCCGGGACAGCGGCAGTGACCAAAGCGGAGATCCGACAGGCCCTGCACAGCCTGGAAATTGGCGATATGGATGCGAAGATCGTCAGTCTCGACATGGCGCTGGAACGGGTATCGAACTGGCGCTCCCGCAGGCTTAAAGTCGGCTTTACCAACGGCTGCTTCGATCTGGTGCATCCGGGGCATATCTCGCTCATGCGGCAGGCCCGCGCCGAATGCGACCGGCTGATCGTCGGGCTCAATACAGATGACAGCATCCGCCGCCTGAAAGGCGAGGGGCGGCCCGTCACGAACGAAAACTCCCGCGCCATTGTGATCGCGGGCCTTTCCGATGTAGACCTTGTCGTTCCTTTCAGTGAAGACACCCCGATCAAGCTGATCGAGGCGATCAAGCCCGATGTTCTCACCAAGGGTGCGGATTACACCAAGGAAACAGTTGTCGGCGCGGATATTGTCGAAGCCTACGGCGGGCGGGTGCATCTGGCGAACCTCAAAGAGGGGTTCAGCACCACCGGCACGATCGAGCGGCTTCTCGCATCGAAGAAAGAGGCGTAAAACATGGGGAATTTGATCCTGGTGACCGGCGGCGCGGGCTTTATCGGCTCCAATATTGTCGCGGCGCTCTCGGAACGCGGCGAGAAGATCATCGTCTGCGACTGGCTGGAACAAGGCGATAAATGGAAAAACATCGCAAAATCAACGGTTGCCGACTTTATTGATCCGGATAATCTAGAAAGCTGGCTGCATAAGAATGACAGCCGCCTGCGCGCCATTATCCATATGGGCGCGATCTCCGCCACCACCGAGACAGACGGCGATTTGATCCTGAAACGTAACTTCCGCCCGACGAAGATGCTCTGGCGCTTCGCAACCGATAACAAGATCCCGTTTATCTATGCCTCCTCCGCCGCGACCTATGGCGACGGGGCGGCCGGGTTTGATGATGATATGAGCGAGGCCGCGCTCGCCAAACTGCAACCGCTCAATCTTTATGGATGGAGCAAACATGCCTTCGACAAGTTCGTCGCGCGCGAGATTTCCCGTGGCGCCATGACGCCACCGCAATGGGTGGGGCTCAAGTTTTTCAACGTTTATGGCCCGAATGAGTATCACAAGGGCAGCATGAAAAGCGTCATTGCCCAGAGTTACCCGAGAGTCGCCGCAGGGGAGGCCGTGACCCTGTTTAAGTCCCACAACCCGGATTATGAGGATGGCGGACAGCTCCGTGATTTTGTCTATGTGAAGGACTGCGTCGATGTGGTTCTCTGGCTGCTCGATAACGGATCAGCCTCCGGCCTCTTTAACCTCGGGACCGGAAAGGCGCGCAGCTTCAAGGATCTCGCGCGCGCCGTTTTTGCCGCTGCGGACAAGCCCTCGCAAATACTATATGTCGATACTCCGGTCGAAATCCGCGATAAATACCAGTATTTCACCGAAGCCAATATGCAAAAACTCCGCATCGCCGGTTTCGGCGGCAACTTCCGAAGCACTGGAAGACGGCATCAGCGACTACGTCACCAATTATCTTGCGAAGGATGACCCGTACCGGTGAGATAAAAAATTACCTATAAAACAGCAGAATAGGTTATTTGAGGCCGCTCGATTCAGTTTTTATTTAATATTTTCTGACAAAGCGCTGTTCTAGGATTCAATTTACAAGACTTATCATAATATTTTCGTCCGGCTTCTCCATCCCGACTGACTCCCATGCCACCTGTCGAATAAAGTACTCCGAGCTTGGTACACGCGAGATCATCTCTCCAAGTACAGGCCTTTTGAAACAAAGATATGGCCCGATCAGTATTCGTATAGCCATTGTTTTCGTTAATATAAATGGTCGCTACATTCGTACAGGCCTTCGCCATATTAGCGGTGCATGCTTTCTCAAAGTTAGGAATAGCTTGCGACAAGTCTTTATTAGTTTTTTGGCCTAGTTGATACATTACGCCCAAATTGTAACAAGAAATAGCTTCTCCAGCTTTACATTCCATTTCGTAATAGTTCATAGCCGCAATATACAATCCAGCCGCTTCATTTTTATCCGTGCCATACCACCCGTCGATTTCTTTGATTCCCGCCAAATTGTAACAACCTAAACCAGACCCCAAATTACACGCGGTTTGCAACGCTTTTTCAATTTTGCTGACGTTCTGAATAGGGTTTTTCGTTTTTAAGTAGTCATTCGCAAGTTCTAGGCAACTGTTTACAATACCTCCATAACAATATTGTTCTTTAAACATCAAGGAGACGTCTCTTTCCCCTTTGTTTGAAGTATTTTCGCAACCAGCAAGCCCTACTAAAAACAGAATTAAAACTGTTAAAGGCACAATTTTCGTCACTATGGTACCCGGCATAAGTCCAACGTCTCCTTGGCATGTTTGTTTCGGACAAGCAAATAGCCGTGCTCAATTATCACTGGTTACTGCAATCAACTAACGTCCCATTATACTAGACATTAATGTGCTGAAAATATAGATTTAAACACCTTTAAATTGTTTTTAGTTCGTCTGTGTGTTTCATGATCAAAATTTTTATATTTGTATCCCTCACTCTTTTTGTCAGCGCCTGCGTCACGCCGGCCCCTTCGGAGTTTGGAAAAGAAGTGTCAGTAAAAACACCGCCCGAACGGACTGCGGGACCTGAAAAAATCCGCCAATGTCTGTTGGGTTGGAAGGCGACATCACAAGGCCAGTATTCAACAGCCCTAAATCTCTATGACAGTTGCATAGAAACGGGAAACCTCACCAAGCCGTCTCTTGCAAGAACCTACCGCAATATCGGAATTACCTATCGACGAATGAAAGGCTATGAAACATCCATCAACTATTTCAATACGGCAATGACCTTAGAGCCAGCAGACATCTATTACGATTATACGAATCGAGGGAACAGTTGGTCAGACCTGCAACAATATGACAAGGCGCTCGCTGATTACAAAAAAGCCCTTGAACTAAAACCAAACGATGGCGGTACCATTTTCAACCGAGGAATAGTCTATGAACGGCTTGGCGATATAAACGCCGCAAAAAGAGATTTTGAAACAGCCCATAAACTCGGATATTTTTCGCCAGAAATTCTCGACCGTTTGATTTTTTACGGAATAGGAAAATCGTAACAAGTGAGCCTTTTTCCCTCCTTAGAACCCCTTCGGTTCCGCCGTCATAAATTCCACCTCGATAAAGGCGCATTCGAAGTCGTTGCCGTTGAGGACGTTATGTTCGACGCCGGTCTCGCGGAAATAGGGGACGCCGGTTTTGAGCTCGGCGCGGGTGATTTCTCCGCCCGGCAGCTCGATTTCGAGAAATCCGTCAAACAGCGGGACGACAACATAATCATATTCATGGGTATGCCATCCGGTGGCGTCGCCGCGCTCTTTGAAACGCCATTCGGTCACGCGGGTGCGGGGGTTATCGATAAAAACGCTCGGGATAGCGGTTCCTTCGGGGGTGTTAGAGCACATGATATTTCTCCTGTAGGGGGTTTTCGGTTTCAAGAAGCCGCCGGGCGGCGATCCGCGCAAAACGGAGGGTGACATTGCGCCGCCGCGCGGCGTTGAGATTAAAATCAGTGGAGGGGCGGGCAACTGCACCACCAAAGTTATCCGCAATGATCAGGCCGTGGCTCTCGGGCAGGAGGCCTTGCGGGAATTCCGCATCGACGGCGAAATAGAATTCATCACAAAAATCGAGATATTCACTCCATTTCTCATCCACGCGGAAGTCGGCGGGGCCTGATTTCACCTCGACAATGATAATCCGGCCCCTGTCATTGATGCCCATCACATCGACGCGGCGGCGAATGCGGAGTTTTACCTCCATCAGGCTGTCATACCCCATGTCATGGAGAAGTTTTTGCACCCCGCGCGCGAGTTTGACCCCTTTATCGGAGCGGGCGTCGCTCATTTTTCTGACCTGTTGCTATTAAGATAGGCGAGCATTTCCTTCAGCCGCGCCTCCGGCAGGGCGCGGATCTCATTCGCCAGCAGGTTAGCATATTCCGTGGCTGTCGAGGTTAATCCGCTGGTATCCACTGTCACCTTCGGATGGGAGAGGGAGGCGAGGCGCTGCAATTCCTCCGCATCGTCCCAGATGATGTTGAAGTAATCGCAGATCTGCGCGACGAGGGACCAGGACGGGCGGCCGCGATGGCCATGCTCCAGCGCGGAAAGATAAGCAGCGCTGATATCCAGATCGGCGGCCATTTTTTTAAGCGTAATCCCACGGCTTTTGCGAAGAGTCCGCACGCGAAGGCCAAAGGGGGTCATGGAACTGTCCTTATTCTCTCAAAATCAGGGGCGGCTGCGCCGGAGCAAAACATAAAGCGCGCCGCTGCCCCCATGTTTCGGCTGTGCGTTGCGGATGTCAATAACCAGATGGCGCAAATCCGGCGCGGTCAGCCATTTTGGGACAGCTTCGCGCAGAACGCCTATTCTTTCCGGTGCCATAAAGGGAGCGTCATCCGTTTTTTGGCGGGAGGAGCCCTTGCCTGTAATGACAAGTACGCAGCGTTTTCCCTGAATCTGCTGCGCGGTAATGAAACTTCTGAGGCGCCGGTGCGCTTCCGCGCGGGTGAGGCCATGCAGATCGAGCTTTCCATCGATGTCCATTTTACCCTTGCGGAGCCGTTCCGCCGTGCGTTTATCCAGCCCCGGCACATTCTGGCGGAGCGACGGCTTAACCTCTGTCAATTTTCGGTCAATATGGGCGTTTGGCCAGCTTTCCATCGCTTTTTTGAGCGCCTCCGGGTCGAGAGAACGGCGAGCTGATGGTGTATTTGGGTCTGTTCTTGCCGATTTTGACACCATTGTGGTGGCGTTTTTCTTAGGGCTTGCTGACAACGGCACCTTTATGGTGTCATTTTCCGTTCCGCTATAGCGGTTCGACTTAATCGGGTTGATACCGCGGGCAACATGATCCCATAGATCGCGGTCGGCTCTCGACAGGCCTTTCGGTCGGTTAGTCTTGCGGGCCATCGTCAACAATCAGGATATGCACGCGACGCGGCCCATGCGCGCCCATAATCAGAGTCTGTTCGATATCCCCAGTACGAGATGGGCCGGAAATGAAATTGACGGTGCGCGGCAGGTTGCCCGCACCGAACTTTTTGCGGAGGCGCGCCCAGCTTTCTTCCATCGTGCCGGAAATCTGGCTCGCCTTGATCACCACCACATGGTTTTCAGGCAGGAAATTAAGGGTTGAGGGTGTATCCGGCCCCGACGCCATACAAAGCGTGCCCGTCTCGGCAATCCCCGAGAAGGCAGGGGTCAGACTGACTTCATCGCTTGGCGCCGCCGCGCCGCGCGTGATTTCCAGCATCGGGGTTTTGTCGAACGGCAGGTCATCAAGTGCCGGATCGGGCGCCATCTTGATCCGGGGCGGCAGATTATGGGCCGTGAGATAATCACGGAGCGCTTCCGGCACCTCCTCCAAATTTGAGAGGCGCGCGACAGTCGCGTCGAGGGCTTCGGCCTTCGCCTGGAACAGATCAACCTGTTCCTTATGGGGAATATCGGTGCGTTTTGGGATGGTGTGAGGCACGTGCCCCTCAATCCGGGCCTTTAACAGCTTTGCGGCATCTTCTTTAACCGGCCCGCGGCCCAGATTATGGCGAATACGGGCGAAAATCCTGTCGCGGGATGGCATTATTTCCCCTCCCGCTGTTGTTTTTTCCATTGTTCCATGAAAGTCGCACCCTCCGGTGCCGGGAAATCACGCACAGAACTCCAACCCTTCATCAGCGGCAGTTTTCGGATCACACCCTTTTTTCCGGCCATTAATTTCAATGCGCGAGCGCTTATTCGGGTCATCAAACGGTAAAGCTTGGGTCTTTTTGCGAAATAGGCCCACACACCAATCCCCCAACGCTCCGGCTTCGGGGTGATCTGCGTCTCGAACGCCTGTTCGCGCCAGTGCCGCATAATCTTCGGCAAGGGAATACGCACCGGGCAGACTTCCTCACATCGTCCGCAGAAAGTGGAGGCGTTGGGCAAATGCCGCGCCTCTTCCAGGCCCACCATATGCGGATTAAGAGCCGCGCCGATCGGCCCGGGATAAACCCAACCGTAAGTATGGCCGCCAACAGCCTGATAAACCGGGCAATGGTTCATGCAGGCCCCGCATTTAAGACAGCGGAGCAAATCCTGCTTGTCACTCCCCAGAAGGTCGCTGCGCCCGCTATCGACAAGTACCACATGGAAATTTGCCGGGCCGTCGATATCCTCCATCCGCTTGGGGCCGGTGGAAAGGGTGGTATAGACGGACATTTCCTGTCCCGTTGCAGACCGCGCCAGCAAACGGAGGAAAAGGCTCGCATCCTCCAGCGTCGGGACAACTTTTTCAATACTGGAAACGGCGATATGAGTTTTCGGCAAGCTTTGGGTAAGATCGCCGTTGCCCTCATTGGTGACGATCACGGTCGATCCCGTCTCGGCGATGAGGAAATTTGCACCCGTGATGCCAACGTCGGCGGCGACATATTTATCGCGAAGGACACTCCGCGCCTCGTTCACCAGCGCCTGTGGGTCGGTAATTCGCTCATTTAACCCGTATTTCGCGTGATTTTCGTGGAAAAGCTCTGTTACCTGATCTTTTGTCTTATGCAGTGCCGGGGCAATAATATGGCTGGGATGTTCATCGGCGAGCTGGATGATATATTCGCCAAGGTCCGTCTCGATCGGCTCTATCCCATGCTCGGAGAGGTAATCATTCAGGCCCATCTCCTCAGTGATCATGGATTTGCCCTTGGTCACTGTCTTCGCCTTGGCCTCCCGGCAGATATGAAGCACAACTTCCCGCGCTTCGGTGTAAGAGCTGCACCAATGCACACGCCCACCCTGAAGCAGGACCTGATCCTCAAAATATTCGAGATAATAGTCGAGATTTTCAAGGATATGATTCTTGAGATCGCGGGCTTCATCGCGCAGCCCCTCAAATTCCGGGAGTTCGCTGGCCGATTTCGCACGGGCCAGCGGAAATCCGCTCTTTACCTTGGAAAAAGCCTCCTGGATATTTTTATCATGAAGCGCGTCATGAGCGCCTTCCTTGAAACGGCGGCTGGTAACCTGCATCAGTTATCGCCCTCCCCAAGGCCCGGTTTATCCCCCATCCCGGCGAGAATCTCTGCGACATGCATCACTTTCATGTCGGAGCCACGGCGTTTTAAGCGCCCCGCGATATTCATCAGACAACCCAAATCACCGGCGGCGAGAGTGTCTGCGCCGCTTGCGAGCAAATTATCGATCTTGGTATCGACCATAGATTCCGAAATTTCGGAATATTTCAAACAAAAGGTCCCTCCGAAACCACAGCAAGCTTCCCGATCCTCCGCCTCCTTTATTTCCAGCCCCTTAACGCCGCTCAGAAGCGCACGCGGCTGATCCCGCACCTTCATTTCCCGCAAAGAGCTGCAGCTATCATGATAGGTGAGGGTACTGTCAAGTTGGACATCCTCGGGTTTGTAGCCGCAAACATCATGCAGGAAGGACATCAGCTCATAGGTCCGGCTGGAAAGCTCCTCGACCGCCATCATAATGGTGTCGTCACCGTCGAATAGCTCTTTATAGTGATGACGGATCATCCCGGCACAGGAGCCGGAGGGCGCAACCACATAGTCAAAGCCCTCAAACGCACGGATGACGGCCTTTGCGATGGTTTTCGTACTTTCTTTATCCCCGGAATTATAGGCGATCTGGCCACAGCATGTTTGTACTTCTGGCACCACAATGGTGCACCCTGCCGCCTCTAGCAGTTTGACTGCAGCGAAACCAATGGAGGGACGGTTCAAATCGACTAGGCAGGTGACGAAAAGCGCCACATTTTTCTTCTCATTCGGAGCGGACATGTACTTCTCCCGATTACTCAAAAAACTATACCGTCTGCTCACTGATTTCGCCAGTAATCTTAGCGTGGGGTTTTCCGACGCTTGACCAACATATTGAGGATTTCCACCCCGAGGGAAAAGGCCATGCCGAAATAGATATACCCTCTCGGTACATGAAACCCGAGACCCTCCGCAACGAGAAAAACACCAATCATCATAATGAAGGAAAGGGCCAGCATTTTAAGGGTTGGATGTTCGTCGATAAATTCTGCTATGAATTTTGATGAAAACAGCATCACCAGCATCGCAACAACCATTGCCGCGATAATCACCCAGATATTGTTAGTCAGGCCGACAGCCGTGATGATGGAATCGAACGAAAAGATGAAATCTATAAAAATGACCTGCAGAATAGTCATTTGAAAGCCCGCAGAATAACTTTTGTAGTTCTCTTTCGGATCTTCGGAAATTTCATCATGGATGCTTGTCGTTCCCTTCGCGATCAGGAACAGCCCGCCCCCTATCATGAGAAAATCCTTGCCGGAAAAGGGATGTCCAAAAAACTCGACCCAGGGTTCTTTCAGGCCAATTAGCCAGATGGCGCAGAACAATAACGCAATCCGCATGAACAACGCGAGCAAGATCCCGATAACCCGCGCTTTTTGGCGTTTCTCTTCTGGCAGGTGATTGACCAGCAGAGCAATAAAAACAACATTATCGATGCCAAGCACAACTTCCAGTGCGGTAAGCGACAGAAAACTTGCCCAAAGCGCATAGTCGGTCAGGAATTCCATTAGCCTTCTGTGCCCGCTACCGCCGCGGCCAGCGCGTTCGGCAGCAAGATCCAGAGTTCGCCTTCGCTCTTCATGCCGCCGGACATATCATAAGCATAGTCGCCATGGCCCCAAAAGACATCACCGCGCACCGGGCCGACAATGGCCCCGCCCGTATCCTGCGCCATCATCAATCGTTCGAATTTTTCAACTTCCGCACTGCTGGATGCAGGAGCAACTTCGGTTGCGAGCCAGAGCGGTACACCAAGCGGCAACCATTTGCGATCCACGGCGAGGCTACGCTCAGGCGTCAGCTCCACCCCTTGCGCGCCGATAGGGCCACCCGTTTCAAGCTCGCGGAAAAACACAAAGGACGCGTTCTTCTGCATCAGTTCCGTTGCTTTATCGGGGTTTTCCTCAAGCCAAGTCCTGATTGCCTGCATCGACATTTCTTCGCGCGGGACATAGCCATTTTCGATCAGGTCGCGACCAATGGCGAAATAGGGATGGCCGTTCTGCGCGGCGTAACCAACACGGAGTTCGCTGCCATCTGCCATCTCGACCAGCCCAGACCCCTGGATATGCAGGAAGAAGGCGTCGATATCGCTATCCACCCAGACAAGTTCCAACTCCCGGTCAGCAAGGGCTCCGCTTTCAATGTCCGTGCGGTCCGGATAGGGGAGCAAGTTTCCACCCTCTACCTTGCCGGCGATGCGCTGCCCTTTAAGTTCGTCACGAAACCGACCAAGATCAACCATCACCAACTCGGGTGGGCGCAAGTAAAGCGGCGTAAGATAAGGGGGCTCTTTTTCGCGGCTACCTTTCAGGCTCGCTTCGTAATAGCCGGTGAAAAGGCCGGATTTTTGCTCATTATTAAGGATCTGAAAGGGCGTGAAGTTATTTTCAAAAAATTGTCGCCGGACACTATTTTCGGGCGGTAGCGCCATGGCGTCAGCGCAGAGCGGTTGCCAATCCCCGGCGGTGCCCGCCAAGCCAATGCCGCCCATTCCGCGGGTTTCGGGTAAACGATTTATTTTTTCGCAGGATTTCAGGAGAGCAGGAAAGAAGCCTGTAAAGTCCTCTTTATCCCAGCCGGGAAGGGAGGAAAAATCCGCTTTTTCAAGGGTAAGGTTATCTTCCGCTGGTGGTTTTACCTGAAAATACCAGATAGCAATCGCCACAAGAAGAACTGTAATCAGAATCAGCCCGGCGCCGGTTTTTCGATTGATGGAAAAGAACGGACGCAACAGCATTTTTAAGCAGAGACCTAGTTTGCGCGGCGGGTGGTAATCAACAGCCAGTTCGGATTGCGGGATTTAAGGTTGCGCGCGAACGTCCAGAGCTCATTCACCGTATGCGGCTGCGGATCCCCTGCGACGACGACACCTTCCTCATCCTTGGTCATGCTGATCATCTCAGCCTCGAACGTGACAGTGATCTCGGCTTCCTTGCCTTCCAGCGTAGCGTCCGTGATTTCAGCGGAATGAACCGCGATGATATCCGTCGACATGACTTCATTGCGATCTTCACGTTCCTGAATGGAGCGTTCGAAATTCTCATACACTGTCTCGGAAAGCAGCATTTTCAGCGTGTCTCGGTCACCTTTGGCAAACGCCACAACAATCGCCTCATAGGCGGCCTGGGCCCCTTCAACGAATGTTCGCTGATCAAATGTCTTGTCGAGCTGCCGTATTTTACTAAGCGTCATCATCAGGGGCGCGCCCGCAAACGGGCTTGGCTCCACGTTTCGGGCATTGTCACCCAAAAGGACAACATTATCCTCCTTCGGCTTATCTTCTAAGTCGCCTTTGTGCCCTTCAACCGGGCGGCGTGGCTTCTCCTCGCGTGGGGATTGTTCATGGCCCATGCGTCGGCCCAGCACACTGCGAAGCCGTAGGAAAATAAATCCGGCAACTGCCGCGAGCAAAATAATGTCCAGGAACTGAAAGCCGTTGTCCATAATGATATCTTCAAATTGGGTTTGGTAAAATGTCCAATAACCCTTATGTAAAGGATAGGTCTGTATAAGAAGTTAAAGGGTTAGTTGGTCAAGGTCCAGTATCTTATCAACCGCTCCACTTCCTGCACGCCTGTCTGTTACATAGAAACTTTGTTAGGGATAAACAAGTTTGGCTTTATTGTTTTTAGCGGCCCTGATCGGTATTCCCCTGATCGAAATCCTGGTCTTCGTGCAAGTCGGTAGCGAAATCGGGGCGCTCAACACCGTCATCATCACCATCGTCACGGCTCTTATCGGCGTTTTCCTGATCCGAATACAGGGTCTTGGCGTGCTTATGCGCGCACGCGCGGCGCTCGATCGACAGGAAACGCCGGTCAATGAAATCTTTGAAGGAATATTTCTGGCGCTGGCCGGTCTGTTCCTGATTATACCGGGCTTCGTGACTGATGCGATCGGCTTTTTGTTGCTGATTCCGCCTCTCCGTCGGGCGCTCGCCGCCTATATGGCGCAGCATTCAAATTTTGTCGCCGCCGGCATGCATCAAACCCGGCGTAAAAGCGGCGGCACCGTTATCGATGGCGAATATGAAGTGATTGAGGATGATCCCGCATCGATCGAGAATCGCAGTGAACCCAACCCCGACAGTCCCTGGAATAAAGAAAAATAATCGCTCCGGACTTGCCGGTCCGACGCATCCATGATAGCCACTTTGGCAAATCCCGCAGGCCGAGACGGCCCATATATTTATAGGAGTGACCCGTTCATGTCAGATGAAGGAACCGCCCCCGGCGGAACAGAAGGCCAGACGCAGCCTTCCCTTGCGATTGTTCGCCAGTATGTAAAAGATATTTCCTTCGAGAACCCGAATGCACCCGCCAGCCTCGATCCCGACAAAGGTCAGCCGCAGGTCGAGCTTGCGGTCAATATTCAGGCGCGTGCAGGCGGCAATGACCTCTATGAGGTGGAACTCCGCATTGAAGCAAAAGGCAATCATGGCGAAGAAGCGGCTTTCGTGGTCGAGCTGGTCTATGGCGGTTTGTTCATGCTCAAGGATTTCCCGGCGGACACCCTCGAAATGGTGTGCATGATCGAATGCCCACGGCTTCTTTTCCCGTTTGCCCGGCGTGTTATTGCCGATGCCACACGGGACGGCGGCTATTCCCCATTGATGCTTGATCCAATTGACTTCAACCGGCTGTATCAGGACCATAAAAACCAGATCGCCGCGCAACAGCAGCCCGCCGGTCACGCCTAAAGACGTCTTTTACGACGATTGCCGCCAGAGGGGGTCCTTGATCTTCTCTAAAAAGGCGGCATGGGCGGCGCGCTCCGCATCGCTCGCGTTATGCGGGCGGGGCGGGCGGACTTCCTTCGCAACATTGGAGACCACACCAGCGCCGCTATCCTCAAGCGATAGCCCGCGCTGCCGCCCGCCGATCAGCTCCAGATAGACTTCTGCCAGCAATTCCGCATCAAGAAGCGCGCCATGCTTGGTTCGCGCCGAGTTATCGATGCCGAAACGGCGACAAAGCGCATCAAGATTGGCCTGTGCGCCAGGAAATTTCTTCCGCGCCATAGTGACAGTATCAATACTCTGGGTCATGGGAAGGGTCGGACGACCAAGAAGGGCCAGCTCCGCGTTCAGAAACTTCATATCGAACGACGCGTTGTGAATAACGAGCTTGTCATCGCCAATAAAGTCGAGGAAACCATCGATTTCCTCCGCGATCACTTTATGGCCCTTTAGAAATTCCGCGCTGAGGCCATGCACCTTGAAGGCCGCCTCAGGCATATCGCGTTCCGGATTGATATATCGATGATAGGTCTCTCCCGTCGGGATATGATTGTAGAGCTCGATACAGCCGATTTCGACGATCCGATCCCCGTCCGCGGGCTCAAATCCCGTTGTTTCCGTATCCAGGACGATTTCACGCATCTTTTAAATGTTCCACCAGTTCCTTGATCTGCATAAAAGTTTCTTCCATGCTGCGATGGGTGTCGATAACAAAATCCGCCTTTTCGCGCTTTTCCGCATCATCAACCTGACGGGCGAGGATCGCCTCGAACTTATCCTCCGTCATTTCAGGCCGGTCCAGCACCCGCGACCGCTGCACATGGGCAGGGGCGGAGACAACAACAATCTTATGTACCCGGTCTTCACCGCCCGTTTCAAATATCAGCGGAATATCAAGCACGACAAGAGTATGGCCCTCTTTCTGCGCCTGCTCAAAAAAGGCCGCGCGGCCATCGGATAGAAGCGGATGAATAACCTTCTCCAGCCGCTCAATCTCTGCGTCATTGCCAACGACTAGCTTGCTGAGCCGTTGGCGGTCCACCTGATCATCGACCACCGCATCGGGAAAGGCCGACCGGATCGGCTCTACGCCGGCGCCCCCCTTGGCATAAAGCTTGTGAATTTCCGCATCCGCATCATAAACGGGAATGCCGAGTTTGCGAAACATCCCGGCCACGGTTGATTTTCCCATGCCGATAGATCCGGTCAGGCCCACGAGCAACATGTTAATTCCCTTTCAATCCATCCAGCACATGACGGCGCAACCCGTTGTCCACTTCGGGTGTTACACCGAACCAGGCCTCAAACCCCGCCTTTGCCTGATGCAGCAGCATGCCGAGGCCATCCACTCCGATATTTCCCTGTCGCCGCGTCCTTTTCAACAGGTCCGTTTCCAGCGGGACATAAACAATATCGCTGACAACTGCCGTCTTTTTCAATCCCCCAAGCGAGATTTCGAGCGGTGGCTGACCGGTCATGCCAAGACTGGTGCAATTGACAAGGATATCCGCCCCCTCCAATAGGGAGGAACGACGATCCCATGGGCCAGCGCGGGCAATGTCACCGATATGCCCCGCGAGAATTTCCGCCCGCGCCTCCGACCGGTTACAGATGATAATTTTCTCAAGGCCGAGATCACTCAACGCGACGGCAATCGCGCGCGACGCACCTCCCGCGCCCAGAATAAGCGCCGTTCCGCCCGAAAGCGTCGTGACGTCCATTTCCTCACCAAGCGAGTCCGTGAAGCCGACCCCGTCTGTATTCCGCCCCGTAAGGGCGCCATCTTCACCCACAACAACTGTATTGACCGCGCCGATGCGTTTTGCGGACGGATCGAGGATATCAACCACCTCAAACGCCGTTTCCTTAAGCGGGATGGTGAGATTTGTGCCGCGAAAAATGCCACCTTCCGCCGCGCAGTCTTCTTTTAACTGCGAAAACGTCTCACGAAGGTCTTCGGGCTTCACTGGCCAGGCACGATAATCCGCATTAAGGCCGTATTTTTCAATCCAGTAGCCATGCAGTCGGGGGGAAAGGGAATGGCTGATCGGCCACCCCATCACACCAGCGATTTTTTTCTTGTCATCCATCATGCAGATATCCCGATTTTATGACCGCGCAAGAAGTCAAGCAATGGCAGGAGTGGCAGCCCGAGAATGGAGAAGAAATCCCCCTCCACCTTCGCAAAAAGATGCGCACCCAACCCTTCGAGCTGATAAGCTCCGACGGAGGAGAGGATATCTTCTCCCGCCCCTGCGAGGTAGCGGTCGAGAAAATCTTCGTCGAAATTGCGCATGGTCAGGCGTGCTTCATCCACATGCCGCCAAAGAACGGCCCCGCCCTTGGCAACGCAGACCGCATTGGCGAGACGATGCGTTTTCCCTCGCAAACTGAGCAAATGCGCCCGCGCATGATCCATATCCACCGGTTTGTCGAACCAGATGTCGTTGCAATCAAGGATCTGGTCTGCGCCAATGACAAACGCTTCCGGTATTTGCCGGGACACGCGGGATGCTTTGAGTTCAGCCAATGCCACTGCCGTGTCTGACGCGGGCGCCTTGGCGCCCCGCATGGCGTGTTTGACCTCATCCTCATCTACATTTGCCGGTAAGATATTAAAACTAAGGCCCGCGCGCTCCAATATCCGGGCGCGAGACATACTCTGCGATGCCAGGACAAGTTCTGGCCCAGAATTCTCCAATTTTTCCCCACTCACAGCATTCTGTCCCTGGTTTCTTCCGTGCGGCGGTTAAAAAGGGTGATGATCTGGGCTGCTGTTTCCTCCACCGAGCGGCGGGAAACATCAATGACCGGCCATCCTTCCCGGGTGCAGAGTTTACGCGCAAAAATCACCTCTTCCTTGATCCGTTCGCGGTCTACATAGTCCGTATCGACCTTCTGGTTGAGGCTAAGCAAGCGGTTCTTGCGGATCTGCGAGAGGCGGTCCGGGCTAGTTGTCAGGCCAACGACCATTGTCCTTTTATTGAGGTTAAAAAGGGACTCCGGCAAGGGTATACTGGGCACGATCGGGATATTCGCCGTCTTATAGCCGCGATGGGCAAGATAGAAGGACGTTGGCGTTTTCGACGTACGCGACACCCCGACAAGAACGATCTGCGCCTCATACAAATCATCCGTCATCTGGCCATCATCATGAGCCATGGTGAAGTTCAAAGCCTCGATCCGGCCGAAATAATTCTTGTCCAGCATATGCTGCCGACCGGGCAGGCGACGAATTTCCTGACCCAGAAAATTGGAGAAGGCCGCCAACACGGGATCCAGCACAGAGACGCAAGGTACGCCGACCCTCTGGCAACCCAGCTCCAGCACATCGCGCATTTCCTTATTGACCAGCGTATAGAGCACGAGCCCCGGTTTTTTTACAATGGATTCAAGGATATCATCCAATTGACGTACAGTCCGTGTTAATGTCCAGACATGCTCGACAGGTGAAATCCCCTCAAACTGAACCAAGGCGGCTTTGGTCATGGATTGCAAGGTTTCCCCGGTTGAATCCGACACCAGATGAAGATGAAATTGATCCATATTGCTGCGTGGCTATCCTGTGAGTAATGTGAATAACAGGGATAACATGGCTATCTGGGAAAACCCAAAATTTTTCTCCCCGCTAGAGCTTTTTTTAGGTGCCTACTTGTCCGTCTGTGGGAAAAGAAAAATCGCGTTATCGAAAAACGGGTATATTTTTGATGTTTGATAAACGAAAATGACTTATCCCCGTTATCCCCGATTTTTATGTGAGCCAAAACTGCCTTTATCACGTAGATATCAACGACTATGTGAAAAACTGGATTTTATCCCCAGAATTTCTATAAAGGGCGGGGATAAAATTTAATCCCCGTTACCCACGGCATACAACAACAACTACTACCTTTTATTTAAATATATTATTTAAAGGGATAAGATTCCGGGAAGGAAGAAGCGTGAAAGTTTCATCAAACAAGCCCCTGCTGAAAAGCCTGTCAGGAGACGTACAAGCAAGACCACCTTTCTGGCTAATGCGTCAGGCAGGACGCTATCTTCCCGAATATCGTGCAACCCGCGCGGATGCAGGTAACTTTCTCGATCTTTGCTATAACCCGAAACTTGCGGAAGAAGTTACATTGCAGCCCCTCCGTCGTTATGGCATGGACGCCGCTATCCTTTTTGCTGATATCCTGCTCATCCCTCATGCACTCGGTCAACCGCTTGCGTACAAGGAAGGCGAGGGACCGGTGCTTGATCCCATCCGTTCAGCCAAAGAGCTTGGCAAGCTGGATGTAACGGCAATTCATAAAACCCTCGATCCTGTTTATGAGACTGTTGGACGTTTGAGCCAGTCAATTCCGAAAGATTGCACGCTTATCGGCTTTGCCGGATCTCCCTGGACTGTGGCAACCTATATGGTTGAAGGTCGGGGATCGAAGGATTATGCCAATATCAAGAACTGGGCCTACAGTGATCCGCAAGGTTTCGGCGCCTTGATGGATATTCTTGTTGAGTCGACAACAGAGTATCTTCTCAAGCAAGTGGCCGCCGGGGCAGAGGTCATCCAGCTTTTTGATACCTGGGCTGGCGTACTACCCGATAATGAATTTAAGAAATGGGCCATAGAGCCGACAAAACGCATTGTGGAGGGTCTGCGTACCCAACATCCGGAATTACCCGTCATTGGCTTTCCCAAGGGCGTGGGCGGTAACATTATCGACTTCGTGAGAGAGACAGGTGTCACCGCGGTCAGCCTTGATACGGGTACACCGCTCGACTGGGCGGCACGCGAAGTTCAATCCTTGGTGCCGGTACAGGGAAACCTCGATCCGATGCTGCTGGTTTCTGGTGGTTCGGCGATGGAAGACCGCATCAATCAAATCCTTGAAACCCTTGGGAAAAAACCTTTTATCTTCAATCTCGGTCACGGGATTGTCCCGCAAACGCCGCCAGAGCATGTTGCCCGGTTGGCCGAAATTGTTCGGGGGGATTAAGGAAAAGCCATGGCAAAAAAAGCGGTTGTCCTGTTCAATCTTGGCGGTCCCGATAAGCCGGAGGCGGTGGAACCTTTCCTGTTCAACCTCTTTTATGATCCGGCGATCATCCGTTTGCCGACACCGCTTCGCTGGTTGGTGGCAAAGCTGATTTCCCGTCGGCGCGCGCCCGTCGCGCAGGAAATTTATGCTTTTCTGGGTGGATCTTCGCCAATCCTTCCCCAAACAGTGGCGCAGGCCGACACCCTCGAAGCCAAGCTCAATGAGGGATCAAGCGATATATATAAGACTTTTATCTGCATGCGCTATTGGCATCCCTTTGCCGACGAAGTTACGCGGGAGGTCAAAGACTGGAACCCGGACGAGGTAATATTGCTACCGCTTTATCCGCAGTTTTCTTCGACAACCAGCGCCTCTTCCCTTAAAGATTGGCAGGAAACGGCCAGCAAGGTGGGTCTTGATGCGCCAACTGGCGGTCTTTGTTGTTATCCGACTGAAAAAGGGCTGATTTCTGCCTATGCGGAGTTGATTGCGCCAAAACTCGCTGAATTAGAGGGTAAACCGTTCCGGTTGCTCTTTTCTGCGCATGGATTGCCGCAAAAGATCGTTGACGAAGGTGATCCGTATCAATGGCAGGTGGAGCAAACGGCGGACAAGGTCGCCCAAAAACTGGGTGCGGAAAATATTGACTGGAAAGTCTGCTACCAAAGCCGTGTCGGGCCGATGAAATGGCTGGAACCCTCGACAGAAACTGAAATCCATCGCGCAGGCGAAGAAGGGATCAGTCTCGTGATCGTTCCCATCGCTTTTGTGTCAGAGCATTCGGAAACCCTGGTCGAGTTGGATATCGAATATGCCAAACTTGCCAAGAAAGTTGGGGTTGACGAATATCTCCGGGTAAATACGGTCGGGGTTCATACGGATTTTATTGATGGTTTGGCCGGAATGGTAAAACGCGTGTCAGGCCCGGGTATTGGCAGTGAAAGTGGTGCCCGGATATGTCCCTCCGGATTTAAAGATTGTTTGATGCTGGCGTCATGACGCATAATCCCGTAAATAGCGGATGTGATTGACGGTTTATCAAGAGGGGCCGACCTTGGACGACATTCTGGCTGATATTTACCCGTGGGTGAAATCCCTGCATATCATCTCGGTCATTGCCTGGATGGCGGGGATGTTTTATCTGCCGCGCCTTTTTGTCTATCATGCGGATGCGGCGCCGGGATCTGAGATGTCGGAAACTTTCAAGATCATGGAACGGCGGCTTTTGCGCGGGATTATCAATCCGGCGATGATATTTACGTTCATTTTTGGCAGTTTACTGTTGTTCACGCCCGGCATTGTTGACTGGAGTGAGCCCTGGATATGGCTCAAGCTAACTCTTGTCTTTCTGATGGCCGGTTTTCACGGAAATTTGTCAAAATGGCGAAAAGAGTTTGAGAGGGATGAGAATACTCGCCCCGCGAAATTCTACCGTCTCGTCAATGAGATACCGACCGTTCTGGTAATCGGGATTGTGATTTTGGTGGTTGTTAAACCTTTCTGACGACCGCCGAATTTCGCATATTTCATTTGACTAATTCCGATAAAACTGGCAATAGAGGCTTAACTTCACTGGACAATCTCTGTTCCACGGTCTCATTGCATTACGAATACATAAGCAATTTTCATAAGACCCAACCTCATCGGTTTCCGACATTCTCGTCATATTCTGATCCTTTAATCCCTTTATCTTCCATATACAGCGTAGTAAAATAGATGAATCTTCAAGAGCTTAAGAAAAAATCCCCAGCAGAAATCCTTGAACTGGCGGAAACGCGTGAAATTGAAAACGCCTCCACCCTGCGTAAGCAGGAACAGCTTTTCGCCATTCTTAAATATGAGGCCGAAAATGGCGCCGAAATTACCGGCGGCGGGGTGCTTGAAATTTTGCAGGATGGATCTCGGTTTCTTGCGCTCACCCGATGCGAACTATCTCGCCGGACCGGATGATATCTATGTCAGCCCAAGCCAGATACGACGTTTTTCACTTCGAACAGGCGATACGGTGGAAGGGCAGATTAGAAGCCCGAAAGATGGCGAACGTTATTTCGCCCTCCTCAAAGTGCAGAAGATTAATTTCGAAGATCCCGAAAAAGCCCGTCACAAGATCAATTTCGATAACCTGACCCCGCTTTATCCAGATGAGCGTATCAAACTGGAAACCCCTGATCCCACTGATAACAATATCAATTCCGCCCGCGTGATCGACCTCGTCTCACCGCAGGGCAAGGGCCAGCGCGCCTTGATCGTGGCGCCGCCGCGGACTGGTAAAACTGTTCTGTTGCAGAATATTGCCAATTCCATCACCACCAACAATCCGGAAGTTTATCTCATCGTTCTTCTCATCGACGAACGGCCCGAGGAAGTGACGGATATGAAGCGCTCCGTAAACGGCGAAGTGGTGAGTTCCACCTTTGATGAGCCAGCCTCGCGCCACGTACAGGTTGCCGAAATGGTGATTGAAAAGGCGAAGCGCCTGGTTGAGCATAAACGCGATGTCGTGATCCTGCTCGATAGTATCACGCGTCTCGCACGCGCCTATAACACGGTTGTGCCATCAAGTGGTAAAGTCTTGACTGGTGGTGTAGATGCCAATGCCCTGCAGCGCCCAAAACGTTTCTTCGGTGCCGCCCGTAATATCGAGGAGGGGGGATCGCTGACCATCGTCGCCACCGCCCTGATCGAGACTGGTTCACGCATGGACGAAGTTATTTTCGAGGAATTCAAGGGCACGGGTAACTCTGAAATTATCCTTGATCGGAAACTTTCCGACAAGCGCGTCTTCCCGGCCATCGATATCACCAAATCCGGTACGCGTAAGGAAGAGCTGCTGGTTGATAAGGCCACCTTGCAGAAAATGTGGGTTCTCCGCCGTATTCTCAACCCGATGGGCACGACAGACGCCATGGAATTCCTGCTCGATAAACTTAAATCCAGCAAGACCAATGACGACTTCTTCGATTCCATGAATACGTAATAAAATCATACTGTTACATTAAAAAAGGCGCCCGATTGAGGCGCCTTTTTTGTTGGGAAGTAAAATGGATCAGACGGTGAAGACGGTTGATCCTGTTGTTCTGCGTCCTTCAAGGTCTTCATGGGCCTTGCGGGCCTCGCTCAAGGGATAGGTCTGGCCGATATTGACCTTGATTGCGCCGCTGCCGACCAGTTTCATCATGTCGCCTGCAGATTTTTCAAGTTCCGGGCGGGTCGCGTTATAGGTCATCAGCGAGGGGCGCGTGACATAGAGGGAGCCTTTTGCGCCTAAAATACCCAGATCAACACCAGTAACCGGCCCCGACGAATTCCCGAAGGAGACCATCAGGCCGCGCGGGGACAGACAATCGAGGGATTTTTCGAAGGTATCCTTGCCAATGGAATCGTAAACCACGGGAACGCCTTTGCCGTCGGTGATTTCCATGACTTTTTCATGAAAATCTTCTTCCCGGTACAAAATTGTATGGGTGCAGCCATGGGCCTTGGCGAGTTCCGCTTTTTCTTCCGATCCGACTGTGCCGATGATGGTCGCGCCGATATGCTTCGCCCATTGACAGGCAAAGAGACCAACACCGCCCGCCGCCGCGTGAAACAGGATCGTATCGCCTTGTTTCACGTGAAACGTTCGCTGCAGTAGATATTCCGTTGTCATCCCCTGGAGCATCATCGCCGCGGCCGTCTGATCATCAATACTATCGGGCAGGACAATCAGGTTATCAACGGGCATAATCCGTTCTTCTGAATAGGCCCCGATCGGCCGACCCGCATAGGCCACACGATCCCCAACCTTGAAATTTGTAACTCCGTCGCCCAGCTCCTCAATCACGCCGGCAGCTTCCATTCCTGTCGTAATGGGGAGAGGGGCGGGATAAAGACCCGTGCGGAAATATACATCTATGAAATTAAGGCCAACAGCTGTATGACGGACGCGTGCCTCTCCAGGACCTGGACTACCAACGGTCACATCCTCCCATTTCATGGTTTCCGGACCGCCATGTTCATGCTGTACGATTGCTTTTGTCATTTTCTTGTCCTTTATCTATCGCGCCCGCGAATTTCTATTATATATCAAGCGATTGTTGCTCAGTTGGCAAGGCTTTTTCGAGCCGAAGCAACGCTTCCTTCGTGTCCAGACCTCCATCACCGGAATATCCGCCCATCTTGCCACCCGCTGCCAATATCCGGTGGCAGGGAATGATAATAGGGATGGGGTTCGCGCCACAGGCAGTCCCCACCGGCTGCGCCGCGGATTTCAGGATTTTGGCGATGTCCCCATAGCTTTTGGTTTCCCCCGCCGGGATTTTCAGCATCTCTGCCCAGACTTTTTTCTGGAATTCTGTACCCGGTGGATCAAGCGGGAGATCGAAATCGCCAATTTCCCCATCAAAATAGAGATTTAGCTGCGCCACAGCCTTTTCAAGTAGCGGTGTTGTGCGTTGCCATTCTGTTGGCACCCATCCCCAATCGAGTGAGATGATCTTCCCGTCTTCCTCGGTCACGGTGAGATCTCCAATAGGGCTATGCAAACTAAGTTGCGCCATGCGCGGTGGTCTCCTTCAAAAGGGCGGCAAAGGCAGCAACATTATTTGCTGGTGGAGAGCAAGTTGGCCCGGTGCAGAGATAAACAGTTGGCTTCCCGTCGAGTTTCCCTTTTCCCTTTGCCGGGTGGTCGAAGGGTAGGTTTTCCGTATCTTCCAGTATATTCACAACTTTGGAGGGGAGGCTAATATCCTTTAAAACATTAATTATATCAATAACTTCCGCATCACTCCGACGGCCAACAATAACCACTTGTCGAGCGTTGACCAGCGTCTCAAAATTATTGAGAAGGGTCGCGAGCGGGAAGAAATTGCGGGCGAGCTCGACCGAGAAACAGCGCAAGAGATTGGTCGCCTTCTCGAATGGCTCCCGCGCACCGGAGAGTAAATGCAGCTTCGCCAGAACTTCCAGCATCGTGCCATTGCCGGAGGGCACTGCATTATCCTGCGCATTCTTGCTCCGGACGATTAATGCCTCTGCGTCATCCGCCGTATAGAAATATCCGCCACCTTTCTCGTCCCAGAAATGCTCATTCAGGATTTCTGTCCATTGTTCGGCGCGCTCCAGATAGAAGGCTTTGCCAGTGATCTCACGGAGGGTGAGCGCCGCGCGCGCCATATTGGCATAATCATCCAGCAGGCCCGTATGCATCGCCCGTCCAAGTCGGTAACTATGGTAAAGCCGACCATTTGGTTCCATGGAATGAGTTGTGAGGGCGACGAAGGCGCGCTCCGCCGCATCAATCCAGTGCACCTCCTCAAAATATTGTCCCGCGCGGGCGAGGGCGGCAATCATCAGGCCGTTCCAGTCGGTCAGGACTTTATCATCCAGCCCCGGACGGATGCGGTTTTCACGATGGTCGAATAACGCCTGGCGCCATGGCGCCATTGTCGCTTCGGTTTCCTCATCCAGCCGTTCCGGATATTTTAACCGATTGATAATATTAGTATTTTCCCAATTCCCTTCAGGAAGAATGCCATAAACTTCATTGAAATGCGGCGCATGTTCCCCGAGAATCTCATCAATTTCCGTCTTTGACCAGGTATAGAATTTTCCCTCAACGCCTTCTGAATCGGCATCGATTGTCGCCGCAAAGCCGCCTTCCTCCGTCACCATCTCACGGAGCAACCATCCTACGGTCTCGCGGATACGCTCCTCAAACAGCTCTGATTTTGTTTCATGGTGAACGGTCAGGAGTAGATCAAGAATTTGCGCATTATCATAGAGCATCTTCTCGAAATGCGGTGCGAGCCACTCTGCATCAGTGGAATAGCGCGCGAAACCTCCGCCCAGATGATCATATATCCCGCCTTGCGACATGCCGGTGAGCGCCTTTATCACGGCTTCGGAGAGTGCCGCATTGCCTGTGCGGAGATAGCTCCGCCAGATATTTTCCAATACATAGGTTTGGGGGAATTTGGGCGCCGATCCGATTCCGCCATGAACCGGGTCCGCTTCGTCAGCATATCGGGCGGCAATCCGCTCCAGCACCTCTAATGTGAGCTTAGGCCGCTCTCCCTCTTGCGTGTCATTGAGGCTCTTAAGCGCCGTTTTTAGCGCATCGCGGTTCTTGGTGACTTTCTCCGGCTCATTCTTGAAGATGTCCGAAACTGTCTGTAGAACATTGCGAAAGCCGGGCCGGCCATATGAGTTCTCAGGTGGAAAATATGTCCCGCCCCAGAAAGGCTCTCCATTGGAATTGAGGAACATGGTGAGAGGCCAGCCGCCTTGTTCACCCAAAAGAGCGAGGGCACTTTGGTAGATTTGGTCGATATCCGGCCGTTCTTCGCGATCCACCTTGATATTGATAAACAAATCATTCATCAGCGCGGCGGTTTCCTCATTCTCGAAACTCTCATGGGCCATTACATGGCACCAATGACAGGCCGCGTAACCAACACTGAGCAGGATTGGTTTCCCCTCTTTTTTGGCGAGCGCGAGCGTTTCCGCGCTCCAGGGCTGCCAATGCACGGGATTGTCTTTATGCTGAAGCAGATAGGGACTGGTCTCAAACTTCAGTAAATTTTTCATCTATAATCCTGTTCTTGGCCCCCAATTCCGGTATATAGGAGGCTATTGTCGTTTGTTGTAGCAGAGCAACCACCGCCGGATCAATGAGGAGTAAGCCGCTCATGAAGATAACTGTTGATATTGACTGTACGCCGCAGGAAGCAAGATCTTTTCTCGGGCTTCCCGAAGTTGAGAAAATGCAGGAGGCGGTGATGAAAGAGCTTCAGGCGAAGATGCTCGAAAATATCGCCAATCTCGATCCGGAAAATATGATGAAAACCTGGTTACCCGCGGGTGTACAAGGGTTGGAGCAGATGCAAAAGATGTTCTGGTCTCAATTTAACAACGGTGATAATGGCAGTAAATAGCCGCGCCATTCTGGATTGGTTACTTCGATGAGTTTTTCCGAAACGATCTTCGCGCTCGCCAGCGGGAGAGGGCGTGCCGGTGTGGCGGTGGTGCGGATCTCCGGTCCCGGCTCTGTTGACGCGCTGGAGACGTTGAGCGGGAAATCTCGGCCAGAACCACGCCGCGCTGTCCTTTGTCCTCTCTTCAGGATGATTGATAAATCTCTTATAGATCAGTCACTTGCTATATTATTTCCGGGCCCAAACAGTTTCACTGGTGAGGATGTTGTGGAGCTGCATTTACATGGGGGCCCGGCTATCCTGACCGCGCTGTTTGAGGAACTATCAGGATTTCCAAATTTCCGCCCCGCGGAGCCTGGTGAGTTTACTCGTCGCGCATTCGAGCATGGAAAGATGGACTTGACTGAGGCAGAGGGGCTCGGCGATCTTGTGAATGCCGAGACGGACGCGCAGGCCCGACAAGCCCTTCGTCAGATGCAGGGGGAACTCGGGCGGCTCTATGATGGCTGGCGGGAGCAATTGATTGGGGCGCTTGCGCATCTGGAGGCTGACATTGATTTCCCGGATGAAGATTTGCCTGACGGGGTTGCGACAGCAATAGCGCCGAAAATAGTGGCTTTGCGAGGGGAAATTGAAACGCATCTTGCCGATGGGCATCGGGGAGAAAAAATTCGGGAGGGACTGGATGTTGTCATTCTCGGTGAACCGAATGTCGGAAAATCCAGTCTTCTTAACTTACTCGCCCGCCGGGACGCGGCGATTGTTTCTGATGAAGCGGGAACGACCCGTGATATTATTGAAGTACCTATGGATCTTGCGGGTTTTCCTGTAACCATCGCGGATACAGCGGGATTGCGGGAATCCGATAGTATGATTGAGCGAGAGGGTGTTAGACGGGCAAGAGAACGGGCAAAAGCAGCAGATATACGCCTTTTCATGACAACGGCTGATGCGCCTGAAATTCCTGCGGAGTTTGCAGATCTGTTTCAGAAGACTGATTATCGTTTGATAAATAAGACGGACCTCGCGGAGAATAGGGCTATATCAGACTCGGCCTGCCATGTTTTCTCCCTCTCCGTGAAAATGGGGCAGGGAATCGATGATTTAATCTCCGCATTGGAGGCGGATATAATAAACCGCCTCGATCTCTCTGGCGCGCCCGCACTCACACGGCTCCGTCATCGTCAAGCATTGGAAGAATGTGTCTCTGCTCTTAACCGATTTGAATCGGCGCGGGAGCCTGAGCTAGCGGCCGAAGATGCACGGCTTGCCGTCCGGGCCTTGGGTCGGATTACCGGCCGGGTAGATGTCGAAGACATCCTCGATGTTATCTTCGGTGATTTTTGCATCGGAAAATAGGGAACTGAAGAGATGTTTCACGTGAAACATTGACCAAAATGCCATTTACGATGTTTCACGTGAAACATTTCGAAATCGCGATACTTTCCCTGCTTGTCTTAAACCAGGCAACTCTATATGTAGGGTGACTTATTCATTAGGGTCTGACTATGAGCAAATATGATGTGATTGTCATTGGCGGGGGGCATGCGGGCTGCGAGGCGGCGGCGGCTTCTGCGCGTCTTGGGGCGGCCACTCTCCTGATCACGCACAAACTCGAGACCATTGGCGAAATGTCCTGTAATCCTGCCATCGGCGGGTTGGGCAAGGGCCATCTGGTGCGAGAGATTGACGCGTTGGATGGGGTGATGGGGCGGGTTGCCGATGCGGCCGGTATTCAATTCCGTCTTCTTAATCGCCGAAAAGGTCCCGCAGTAAGAGGCCCGCGCGCGCAATCCGATCGGAAACTCTATCGGGAGGCTATGCAGGCGGCCCTTCATAATCAACAGAATCTGACTATTCATGCGACCTCGGTCGAGGATTTGATTGTTAATAATGGATGCGTTTCCGGAGTAATCACAGCAGACGGAAAGGAAATTCCAGCCGGTAACGTGATTCTGACCACCGGGACGTTTCTCCGTGGCCTTATCCATATGGGAGAAGCAAAAATCCCGGCGGGCCGAATTGGCGATGCACCGTCGAACGGCTTATCTATCACGCTTGAGCGCGCTGGCTTTGAACTCGGGCGTCTTAAAACCGGTACACCCGCCCGGTTGGACGGGAAAACAATTAATTGGTCCGTGTTGGAGGAACAAGCCGGGGATGATGTGCCTGTGCCTTTTTCCTTTCTTACCAAAGAAATTTCAACACCGCAGGTCAATTGTCATATTACGGGCACCAGCGAGGAAACCCACCGGATTATCCGTGACAACCTGCATCGCGCCCCGATGTATTCGGGCCAGATAGAAGGGACGGGGCCGCGTTACTGTCCCTCCATTGAGGATAAAGTCGTCCGTTTCGCGGATAAATCAAGCCATCAGATTTTTCTGGAGCCCGAAGGGCTTGATGACGATACGATTTACCCGAATGGCATTTCGACATCATTGCCTGAGGATGTTCAAATGGCGTTTCTCCGCTCCATTCCGGGATTGGAGAAAGTCGAATGGTATCGTCCCGGCTACGCCATTGAATATGATTTTGTTGATCCGCGCGAATTAAAGCCAACATTGGAGACGCGCCGCCTGAAGAACCTTTTTCTTGCCGGACAGATAAACGGCACAACGGGATATGAAGAGGCAGCAGCCCAAGGCCTGATGGCAGGCCTCAATGCTGCGCGGCAGGCCGGCGGTGGAACGGACTTCATTCTCGATCGCGCCGATGCCTATATTGGTGTGATGATCGATGACCTGGTCACGCGCGGGACGAAAGAACCGTATCGCATGTTTACATCTCGTGCGGAATACCGGTTGATTTTGCGCGCGGATAATGCGGATCAACGTTTGACCGGCATAGGGATGGAGGTCGGATGTGTTGGATCCGAGCGAGCTGGTCAATTTACAGAAAAACGAGAGGATCTCAGGACAGCGCGGGCCCTATTTGATGATCTTAACCTCACACCCAACGAAGCGCGTAAATACGGGCTCAATGTGAATCAGGATGGGGTGCGCCGTTCCGCGCGTGATTTGTTGGCCTATCCGGACATTGGGGTTGAGGATATTTCCCGCATTTGGCCAGAAGTTTCGGAGATCAAGGCGGATATTTTGGAACAACTTGCCATTGACGCTCAGTATAGCGGCTATTTGGAACGACAAAAATCTGATATTCAGGATTTTCGCAAAGATGAATCTCTTCAGTTTCCTGACTCGCTGCGCTTTGAACAGGTGGCGGGTCTCTCGAATGAAGTTCGGCAGAAACTTTCTGATGTCAGGCCAACAACCCTCGGGCAGGCGGCGCGTATTTCAGGGGTAACTCCGGCGGCACTTACGGCACTTTTGTCTCACGTTAAGCGCGGCGCGCATCGCCATCATGGCTGATCAAACAAAGGCTCTTGAATCAGGCGGATTTCAGAATGTCAGCAATGTTTCACGTGAAACATTGGACAAGTTGATTATTTATGGCGGCTTGCTTGAAAAATGGCAAAAGGCGATCAATCTCGTTGGAAAATCTACTCTCAAGGATCTTTGGCGCCGGCACATGCTGGATAGTTATCAACTTCTCGATCTGGCGTCGAAAAAAAGTGGAAGCTGGATTGATCTAGGGAGCGGGGCAGGCTTTCCGGCCTTGGTAGTGGCAATTTGTAGTGAGTTCGATGTGCACGCCATTGAAAGCGATCAACGCAAATGCCTGTTCATGAGCAATGTTTCACGTGAAACATCGGCCAATCTTACCCTTCATCGCGGTCGGATTGAAGAGATTTCGGCCTTTTCGGCCGATGTAATTTCGGCCCGGGCGTTGGCGCCCCTCGATAAATTGCTCGATCTTGCGGCACCCTTTGCTCATAAGGAAACAGAATTTCTCTTTTTAAAGGGACAAGATGTAGATGAGGAATTGACCAAAGCCTCTAAATGTTGGATTATGGACGTCGAAAAACGTTGTAGTTTAACAAGTGAAGACGGTCACATCCTGAAAATTACGGGATTACGCCGCCGATCATCGTCAAGAGAGGCAGAAAATCATGAGTAAGGATGTTGCAGGTCTTCGAAATTCGGCAACGGCGCGTATTCTGGCCATTGCAAACCAAAAAGGCGGTGTCGGCAAAACCACCACAACTATCAATCTGGCAACGGCCCTTGCCGCAATTGGGCAACGCGTCCTGATTATTGATATCGATCCGCAGGGAAATGCCAGCACGGGATTCGGAATCGGCCGGGAAGACCGGGAACACAATGTTTACGGCGTTCTGATGGGAACAACGCTGATCCAGACGGCTATCCATAAGACAAATATCCCCCAGCTTGACCTGGTGCCCTCCACCGCCGATCTTTCCGGCGCGGAATTGGAGCTGATTGAGCTTCCGCGTCGAAGCCATCGCCTTTATGACGCGGTGTCTGAAGTCCGCGGCGACTATGATTATATCCTGATTGACTGTCCGCCATCGCTAAACCTGTTGACACTCAACGCCATGGTGGCCGTCCATGCGGTGGTCGTGCCGCTACAGTGCGAGTTTTTCGCTCTTGAAGGACTCAGCATGCTGATAAAAACGATTGAGCGGGTGCGTCTGACTCTCAATCCGGCGCTGGAGATCCAGGGTGTTGTTTTGACCATGTTCGATAAGCGGAATAATCTTTCCCTGCAGGTCGCACAGGATGTTCGGGATTTCCTCGGCGAAAAGGTTTACCGGACTGTAATCCCTCGCAACGTACGGATTTCGGAAGCGCCCAGCCATGGCAAGCCCGTGCTGATCTATGATCATCGCTGTGCCGGAAGTCAGGCCTATATCCGCCTTGCCAGTGAAGTGATCCGGCGGGAACGCCATCTGAACGCAGCCTGACGGGCTGGAATGTGAATAAGTGATGTCTGACGATAATTCAAAAAAGAAACTGGGGCGGGGATTGTCCGCCCTTCTTGGCGATGATGCCGCCACGGATTATGCCGATCTGGATAAAGTCCGCTCGGCCAAGGAAGTTCCGGTGGAGCAACTCCGTGCGAACAAGTATCAGCCGCGTCTCGACTGGGATCTGGAGGCGCTCGAGAGCCTGTCTGCCTCTATCGCGGAAAAGGGGGTTCTACAACCTATTCTAGTGCGACGAAATCCTGGCAGCTATAGCGAATATGAAATTGTTGCGGGCGAGCGGCGTTGGCGCGCGGCGCAGCAGGCACAGCTTCACACGGTGCCGGTCATCATCAAGGAGCTGACCGACGCGGAATCGATGGAAATCGCGCTGATCGAGAATATTCAGCGTGAAGATCTCTCCTCAATCGAGGAAGCGGAAGCCTATAAGCGGTTGATGGGTGAATTTGACCATACCCAGGAAAGTCTGTCGCAGCATGTTGGCAAAAGCCGGACACATGTCGCAAATATGATGCGCCTTCTAACCCTGCCCGCGTCGGTTCAGACGATGGTGAGGAGGGAAGCCTCTCCGCCGGTGCGGCGCGTACATTGATTAATCATGACAATGCGGAGAAGCTGGCGAAAAAGATCGTCGCAGAAGGATTAAGTGTAAGAGCCGCAGAAAAGCTGGCAAAAAGGGGCGATCAGGAGCCGCGCACAGAGACAAAAAGCGCTCGTGTCCCCAAGGCGGCCAAGGTTGAGAAGAGCCCGGATGTACGGGAACTTGAAGACGATCTTACAAATGCAATCGGCATGGCGGTGGAGATTGATCATTTCGCCGACGGTCGCGGCACGGTGACCATTAATTACGGAAATCTCGACCAGCTTGACGATGCGTGCCGGCGTTTGACCCGTGAACCCCTTCCGACGCTCAATGAAAGCAAGGAGGAAGACCCCATCGAAGAAGGGGATGACCTCCGCGATGAGTTCGCGGCCTTTAAAAAAGACGCCGAAGCCGATGTAAACGCGGCGGAAGATGCCTCCGAAGAGACTACGGCTGAAGAAACGGACGAAATAGAAGACGCCGGTTCCGAATATGATTACGACGATGAAATCAAGGACGCTCTTGGCGACGCATTGAAAGAATAATTCAATTTAAAATTGTTCCGAAAGCGATTGATCGTCAATATATTCCATATGACTGCAGGAAACCACAGCGATGATAAGGGCGGGCCGCTATCTTCCGGCTGGCATGCATTGGTCTGTGAGCTTTTGGTGGAAGAAATTTCGAAAAGCCAGGCGTTCTGGTGCGATGTTTTAGGATTTCGTGTCGCATATGAGCGTGAATCCGAAAAATTCGTATATCTTGAACGACAGCTTAAAGATGGCCGCGGAGCACAGGTTATGCTGTGTCAGCGCTCTAGCCGTTGGGAAACAGGGCCAATGACACCCCCTTTGGGTCAAGGGGTGATGTTTCAGATCTGCGTTGACGATATTTCTAGTCTTCAGGATGCTCTTGCGTGCGCAAATTGGCCAATACATAGCTCGCTTCGTGACATTTGGCGAACCGTTGGTGACAGGGAACAGGGCCAACGTGAAATATTTGTTCTCGACCCTGATGGTTACCTTTTAATGCTCTATCAGGCACTTGGTGAGAGACCGGCCCAAAATTAGAAGTAAAACCAGGTAGTTATCTCAAAAAAATTAGTGCGGCTGAATGCGAAAGTGCTCTACCATATAGTCGATAAAGACGCGGACCTTGGGGGAGAGATTTCTTTTGTCGGAATAGACGGCAAAAATGTCCGTTGGGTCTTCCTCATAGTCGGGGAGGAGGGTGATTAGATTACCTGAGGCAATATCCGCCTCAACAAGGTAAGACGAAAGCTGCGCGATACCAAGCCCGGCAAGAGTCGCATGATAAACGGCATCGGCACTGTTGGCATTGAAATTGCCGCTCGCGGCATAAGTCCAGGTCTCATCTCCGCGTTTAAAATGCCAGTCATTCCAATGAGATACCGTAGAAATCCTGAGGCAATTATGGTTTTTAAGGTCTGCGGGGGACTTGGGCGTTCCATGGGCGGCGATGTAGGAAGGTGCGGCGCAGAGGAGACGTTTACTACTCCCAAGCTTGCAGGCAACCAGGGACGTATCGGTGATTTGCTCCGGAAAGCGGATGGCGAGATCAAATTCAGAATCAGAAAGATCTATATGCCGGTCGGTAAGTTCCAATTCCACCTTTAAGGCGGGGTAACTGGCGGTAAAGGCTGGCATAAGTGGCATCAGACGCGCTTTTCCGAAGGCAACCGTCGCAGCAATTCGCAAATTCCCCTGCGGACGGCCGCTAAATGACTGCGCCAATTCCTCGGCGCGATGCACTTCCGCGGAAATTTGTGCGCAGCGTTCGTAAAAGCTGCGCCCCTCCAACGTGGTGGTGACATGCCGGGTTGAACGGTTGAGAAGCCGCACGCCGAGCTTATCCTCAAGCTGGCTGATCTGCTTGCTCACCGCGGACGGTGTGAGGCCAAGGCTGCGGGCCGTAGCAGAAAAGCTGCCGTGATCCACCACATTGGCGAACAGGATCATCTGACTGGCAATATCCATGGGCTATTCTCTATCTATTCCTCTCAGGCACAGCAGCTATGACCAAAGTCGGCCTTTTCAAATACCGCAATGCAACATATGTATTGCAGTGCAGCATAAATATGGCTGCAGACGATTTCTTTCGCAAGAGTAAAAGAGGAAATTTCGATGAATGATTTGTTTCAAGGCAAAACGGACGGAAATATCACACTTGCGGACATCAACAGCGGCATTCGGGAGGCACGACGGCTTAGAAGTGAAGAAGTTCACCGGCTGTCTGGAGTTGCCATGATGTGGGTCCGCAAAGAAATTCACCAGTTTGCGCAAGCGAGCAAACACGCCGGTGTATGGATAATCCGTAAAATGGAGACCATGACGGAACGGCATCAGCAAACCAGGGTGCATTATGACTAACCCTGTAAAAGCGGCACTATTACAGCCCCAACACGGCATTCTCACCCCGATTTACCGGGAACTACGCCCAATGGAGCATTATATGCTGCAGGATCACCTGATCCGCCTAAGCCCGGAAACCAGGGCGTGGCGTTTTGGTGGGCCCGTTTCTGAGCGGATAATTGTCAATTACGCCCGCAATGAAGGGCAACCAATGCCAATTATCTGCGGTGCCTTTATCGGAGATACACTTCGTGGGGTGGTGGAACTCCGGTTTGATCGGGATAAGCCACGCCATACGGCCGAATTGGCCATTAGTGTCGAAGACGACTGGCAGGATATTGGTATCGGCACGCGCCTGATGGCGCTCGCGTTACGGTGTGCTCGGGACAACGGGATTGCCCGGCTTGAGGTGAATTTTCTGCCTCATAATGCGGCCATGCGCCGCCTTGCCTGGAAATTTGGTGCAAGTTTCTCCCACCAGACGGGTCTAACAAAGGGTATTTTCTCTCTGTCAGGCCGAAACTTTGCGGATGTTGCCGGGTCCAAGCGACCGCAATAGTTTGCTCTGGTGACCCCGCCCGCCGCTCAACCTGTCAGCCCTTAATATAGGGTGGACTTTTGGCGGGCGGGGAGCTCTGCATCATATGCCTTGGCGTCGAAGTCGGGTTTGGCAGCCTTCGTCATCTGACCGGCCGTCGGCACGTCTTTTTTGTCAATTTGTGCGGCCGGATCCCAGAGTTTCGAGCGTTTCAGTGCCCGCGCGCACTGGAAATAGACAGCGTCTATCTCAACCAGAACAACCGACCGTGGCGTCGTGGCGCCAACCTTCAAGCTTTGAATTAATTGAGGTTCCGTTGTTATGACGGCGTGTCCGTTGATGCGCAAGCATTCCTCAATCCCCGGGATCAGGAAGAGAAGCGCGACGCGCGGATCATGGACAATATTGCGCAATGTATCGATGCGGTTATTGCCGCGCCGGTCCGGAATGGCGATATGCCGGTCATCCAGAACGTGAAAAAGCTGGCCCACTGCGTCGCCGCGCGGCGAACAATCAAGCCCGTCCGGCCCGCAGCTTGCCAAAGCAAAGAACGGCGATTTCTCGATCCATTGCCGGTATTCCGGTGTGAGCGACGGTGTCTCCTTCGCAAGTGAAATGGGATTAACGGCGTCATAAAGCGCCTCTAACGCCTCAATTGACGTAATTTCATGCGAATCCGGCATTGTCGTATATTCCAAAATCAAATTTTCAATAGCTCTGCTAACTCACACATGTCCTTAAATACTCTCGCCCCGGTGGCGGCGAGGTCGGCACCGTTGTGATGGGGGGCGAAGCCATAGCAGGGGATGTCGGCGCGGGCGGCGCCGGTCGAGCCGAGGACGCTATCCTCAATCACCACGGCACGGGCGGGTCCCACCTTGAAGGCAGCGAGTGCCGCCTGAAACAGCGCCGGATCGGGTTTCGAGGTTTTGAGCGTATGGGCGGAGAACATCGCCCCCTCAAATCGCGGGAGAAGGCCGGTCTGGCCGAGGGTAATAGCCATTTTTTCCTCACTCCCGTTGGAGGCAACGCAAAAGGGAAGGCGGATCGCATCGAGACGGTCCAGTATGTCGTGGATTCCCGCCATGGCGGGCACGCCTTGCTTCAACGCAGCAAATTCTTCGGCGTAGACTTCCTTTATCCACCCCTCCGGGAGCGAGGCGCCAAGCTTTTTGCTTCCTTTTCCACATTCACCATGCTCCACCCGGTGAATAGGGCCGTGCATTCCTCAGCGGAGAGGGAAAGGCCATGGCGAGTGAGATTTTCAGCAAGGACAGCGTTGGATGTGGGTTCCGTATCCACCAGGACGCCGTCGCAATCGAAAATAATCAGATCAGGGCGCGCCATGACTCGTTATCTCCTCCGGTTGGCCATGGCGATGCGCATAAGCGCCCGGCGGCAGATCGCTTCATCCGGATAACCTGTTGATTTGCATTTAATTTCCGCATCAAGCGTGATGTCGAGGCAGGTCGCGAAATGCGCACTCGACTTGCCGCCAATCTCCGCCGCCGCCTTTTTCTGATTGAAAAACGGAATGCCCGCCTTGCGGATCGCATCCTCTGCGCGGGCCCCGGCATCGCGGATTGCGGCGGCCTTGTGCAGCTGTTTCAGCTGGTTCTGGATCATGCGAAGAAAGCCGATGGGGCTTTCCCCCGCAGAAAAGGCCTTGTTGAGGTATTTCTCCAGTCCGTTCAGATCGCCCAGCAAGGTCGCATCAATCACATCGAAGATACTTTGCGCGCTGGAATCACCGATATTGGCCCGCACATCGGCAAGGGTCATCGGATCTGTCCGCCCGCGCATATACAGCACCAGTTTTTCAAGCTCTCCCCGGGAAATTGCCCGGTCCCCGCCGAGATTTTCGCGCAAATACTCGATGACATCCCGCGACGGAGTGAGGTTCGCCGCGCCCAATACCTCGTTGATAAGGCTAAGGATATCCTGCGACTTGTCATGAAAACAGGGCGTCACGGCACCATTCGGCGCCTTGCTGATCATTTTAACGAGGGCACTGTCTTTACGAATGTCTCCCGCCTCGATCACCAGTACGCTGTCGGTGAGGTCCAGTTCCAACACAGGCTCGATATAGCCTTTGGCGTTGTTATTCGCGCTACGCAGGCGGACAACGCGTTCCCCGCCCATCATGGAGATGGCCGTCACCTCATCCAACAGCCGCGCAGGGTCCGAGCTGAGATCGCTGGCCTCCATCTCTATATAGCGGAACGGATCATCGAGGCTTTCAACGATACTCACGCAAATCGCGCGGGAAAGCTCTCGCACAAGGCCCTCATCGGGCCCAAACAGGAGAAAAATGCGGTATTTCGGGTCGCGGGACTTGAGAAAGGCGGGAATTTGGTTGCTTTTCAGCTCCACCGGATCATCGCCCTGCGAAGAAGACGGAAAGCTGTTGATTGATCTGTTCGGCGGCGACCAGGGCGGCGCGCTTTTCCGCGTTATTCGCGGCGGCGAGGTTGGCAAATTCCGACTGCACCACGTTGTAGGAGGCAATATTTTGTGTTGAGCCGGAGTAAATTGCCTCTTTCCCGGTGGCATCGGTCAGGCGAAATTTGCTGTTGAGCGTCAGGTTATAGCGGGTCTTGGTGTCGTCATTCTGGATGGCGAGGCCCTCGGACAGAACCTCGATAACGACGGCAAGGCGATAGGTTGGCGTTCTCGGAATGCCGCCCGGATTGGCAAGATCAAGTAATTCATTGCGAAGGATCTGGCCCGTCCGTCCGCCGATCGGCTCCACATAGATTTGAGCGAGCTTTTCCTGTACCCCGGCGTTTCGCGTCGCGCTGCCATAGAGCGGCTGAAAACCGCAGGCAGCCGCGAGGCTCATAATGAGGAATACAAGACTGACTCTAAATAACGACATTGACGATCCGGTTCGGTACAACGATGACTTTGCGAATGGTATTTTCGCCAATTGCATTCTGGACTGATTTTTGCGCGAGCGCAATTTCTTCCACTTTTGCCGCGTCCTCATCGAGTGCCACCTCTATGGTGCCGCGCAGCTTGCCTTTTACCTGCACAGCCATGGTAATCTGATCCTCTTTGATAAGCGCTGGATCAGCTTGCGGCCAGCGCGTCTCCACCAACATGGTGTCATGATCCAATGTCTGCCAGAGTTCCTCTGCAAGGTGAGGCATCATCGGCGCGACGAGCTGGACCATGATCTCCATACTCTCGCGCAGAGCCCACTTTCCGCTGGCATCTTCTTCGAATTTATAATCGCTCAGGGCCTTCATAAACTCATAAATACGCGCGATGGCATTGTTGAAATGCAAATTCTCGATATTGTCCGTGACCTGTGCCACCGTTTTATGCGCGGCCTTGCGGAGCTTGATCGCTTCTTCGGAAAATTTTTCAGGCATTGCCGTGCCGGAGGCGGCAGCCATTTCCTGATTTTCGAGGATATAACGATGGAGACGCTGGACGAAGCGCCAGGCACCGGTTGCGCCCGCATCGGTCCATTCCATGTCGCGATCAGGCGGGCTGTCGGAGAGGACATACCAACGCGCGGCATCGGCGCCGAATTTTTCGATAATCGCGCCGGGATCAACAACATTTTTCTTCGATTTCGACATCTTCTCGACGCCGCCAACGGTGACGGCGTTGCCGGTTGAGAGTTCGATCAGTTCCCCGGCGTCATTATGATCCACCTCATCGGGCAGCAGCCATTCGCCGGTCGTGGATTTATAGGTCTCATGGGTCACCATGCCCTGCGTGAACAGCCCGGCAAAGGGTTCCTCCACATCGGACCAGCCGGTTTGCATCATCGCGCGTGAATAAAAGCGAGAATAGAGCAAATGCAGGATCGCATGTTCGATCCCGCCGATATACTGATCAACGGGCAGCCAGTAGTCGACTTTCTCGCGCTCCACCGGCTGATCGGCGCGCGGGGAACAGAAGCGTGCGAAATACCATGATGAATCCACGAAGGTATCCATTGTGTCCGTCTCGCGCGTTGCCTCACCGCCGCATTCCGGGCAATCGACATGCTTCCACGTCGGATGATGGTCGAGCGGATTGCCCGGCTTATCAAATGTCACGTCATCAGGGAGCTTAACAGGGAGATTTTCTTCAGCTTCGGCCACTGTGCCGCATTTAGCGCAATGGATCATCGGGATAGGGCAGCCCCAGTAGCGCTGCCGCGAGAGGCCCCAGTCACGCAGCCGGTAATTGATCTTTTCCGTGCCTTTGTCCATTTCCTCAAGTCGGCGGATAATCTCAGACTTTGCGGCCTCAACCTCCATGCCGTTCAGGAAATCGGAATTGATGATTTTTCCGGGGCCGGTATACGCCTCGTCACCAATTTCCGGGTCCGCACCGTCCTGCGCCACAACAGGAGTGACCTCCAGGCCGTATTTTCGCGCGAAATCAAGGTCGCGCTGATCATGGGCAGGACAGCCGAAAATTGCGCCGGTGCCATAATCCATCAGGACGAAGTTGGCGACATAAATAGGCAGTGTTTTGCCGGAAATAAAAGGGTGGGCGACTTCAAGGCCCGTGTTGACGCCCCGCTTTTCCGCCTTTTCAATGGCTTCTTCGCTGGTGCCCATCTGATGGCATTCGGCGACGAAGGCGGCAATCTCGGGGTTGTCTTTCGCCAGCCGCTGGGTCAGCGGATGATCGGCGGACACCGCCATGAAACTCGCGCCGAACAGGGTGTCGGGGCGCGTTGTATAGATATTGAGCGGGTCATCCTCGCCAATGATATCAAACGCGATATGTGCGCCCTGTGAGCGACCGATCCAGTTCTGCTGCATCAGGCGGACGCGGTCAGGCCAGCGGTCGAGTGTGTCGAGGGCAGTTAAGAGCTCCTCGCTATAGTCGGAAATGCGGAACATCCATTGATCCAGTTTCCGTTTCTCGACCACGGCGCCGGAACGCCAGCCCTTGCCGTCGATCACCTGCTCATTGGCGAGCACGGTCATATCGATAGGATCCCAGTTGACCCAGGTTTCTTTGCGGTAGACGAGGCCTTTCTTGAAGAAATCAAGGAAGAGCTTTTGCTGATGCCCGTAATAACCCGGATGGCAGGTCGCGATTTCCTTGCTCCAGTCGAGGGAAAGGCCCATGCCCTTCAACTCGTCGCGCATATGGGCGATATTGGCGTAAGTCCAGTCGGCGGGATGGACGCCCTTGTCGCGGGCGGCGTTCTCGGCGGGCAGGCCGAAGGCATCCCAACCCATGGGATGAAGCACGTTAAAGCCTTGCGCCGTTTTGTAACGCGCGACGACGTCGCCCATGGTGTAATTGCGGACATGGCCGATATGAATGCGCCCCGACGGATAGGGAAACATCTCCAGCACGTAGTATTTGGGCTTGGCCGGATCGGCCTCTACCTCGAAACTTTTATGCTCGGCCCAGCTGGCCTGCCATTTGGCTTCTACTTCTTTCGCATTATAGCGGGACATAGGCTGTTTCCCGTTCCATCCTGATCTTAAGTGTCTAAAAGGCGCCTGTGCCCGCCTTCCTCATTCTCATAAAAGATTGGGGTGCGAACTCTTATGGGCCCGGTTCTTATAAGGTTATTCGCCTTCGCGCGCTACCCTAAGGCTGCGTGCCTTGGAAAGAATGGCATTTTCAAGATCCGCCGTAACCTTGGGTGCAAGCGGGACAGCGATCCACTGGTTGACGGTATCGAGGTTCTGCTTGAAGGCGGTGACGCGTACCCCGTCCGCGCGCAGACGCCGATCGAGAATATAAACGGTTACCTTGAAACGCTCATTTGGGGAATCGGGGGAGGAATACCAGTCTGTGATAATCACGCCACCGAAAGGATCTGCCGAGGAAAGCGGCATAAAGGAGAGAGTGTCGAGCGAGGCGCGCCACAGATAGGCATTAACCCCAAGACCACCGCCGGACCCGACGCCATCCTGCAGATCTTTATCATCGTCGCCAAAAATTCCGCCCTTGCCGAAGATCGTCTGTTCATCTTTAACGCCGTCCTGATAAACGACGCCGCGGCTGGATTCCGGGAAGTTGGATTTTGCGCTCAAATCAGATTCACAACCCGCCAGCAATAATGCCAAGCAACAGCCGGCTGCTAATGCATATAATTTTTGTCGTGTCATATCTGTCTGAATCCTTATTTCCTCTGGCCACTAAACGCTCAAAATTGGGCGAAATCAAGAAAAGGTGAGTTTATGCCAGCTTTCCGCTTTTGAGAACAGGAGAAAATGGCCGTGAACCAATATATCCCCTGAACCGGGGGTCCGCCATCAGGTCAGCGATAAAAACGCTCATCACAAAAACTTCATGGGAAAGTTTGTGATGCTAGTCACAAGTGATCCCGGATCGCTTGACGTGCCACAGTTCATTGCTCATTAATTCCGCCGGACCGCTGGGGCGCCTCGGTCATTCGCTTTTATTATCAATCTATTATGCAGCTGTTGCTCGGCTGCCAGGAGTCAAAATGAAAAAGGCAATTTTGGGTACGACAGCGCTTGTTGCCGCTGGCGCATTCGCGACCTCACCGGCCTCCGCGTCTGATAAAATTCAGCTAGGAGTTGGTGGTTACATGCAGTCCACTTACTTCTACCAAGACAGCGATGAGCCAGCAGGCACGGCATCACGTATTTCCGACCGGGTAACTCAAGAAGGTGAAATTCATTTCACCGGTGAAACAACACTCGACAATGGCTTGAAGTTTGGCGTCAACGTTCAGCTCGAAGCTTATCAGGCGACTGACCAGATCGACGAAACTTACATTTATGTTGAAGGTTCTTTCGGCCGCGTTCTTCTCGGTTCTGAAAACAGTGCATCATACCTGATGCATTACACCAGCCCGTCGCCGGTTCCGATGTATTCAGCGGATTCGAATAACATTGCACCGACAGGTCAGGCCAACACGACCTATAACAATATGTTCTCCGATGCCGACAAAATCACATACTTTTCGCCTCGGTTTGCTGGCTTCCAGTTTGGTGCGTCCTATGTTCCCGACGGAAATGCTGAAACAGGCTCAAGCGGCAACACTCAGTTCCAAGCGCCTGCGTTGAAAACCGGTCTTGATCGTGGTTACTCTGTCGCCGTCAACTATATCAACAAGTTCGGAGACGTCGACCTAGGCGTTTCTGCAGGGTTTGAACAGGCAGAAGTTGCTGCTGCATCCGAAGATCAAAGCGCATACAGCTTTGGTGCATCTGTTGGTGTTGCCGGCTTTACGGTTGGTGCAGGTTATGCAATCGATAAAGATCTTGCCGGTATTTCCGATAGCGACAGAAAAGCCTGGTCCGCAGGTGTTAAATACGGCATGGGCCCTTGGGCGGTTGGCGTACAGTATTCCAAAACGACGGATGAACCTGCAGCCGGAGCAGATTCAGACGCGACGACATGGATCATCGGCGGTCAATACGTACTCGGCCCGGGAATCACCGCATTCGGTGGTGTTGAAATCGATGACAACGACCTGACAGCAAGTACGGCGACTCGTATGGCCGGAAAAACAAATACGTTCTTTGTGGGTACAGCCGTAAACTTCTAAACCCCACTCAATTTGAATGATGTATTAAAGAGGGCAAAGATTCTGCCCTCTTTTTTATTGGATTCTGACATGGCGGCAGGATTCTGCACTTGCCGCAGTTTTGGCATGAAAATAGCAGAAATATTGATATAACCGGGCGTCGATACTGTTTTTGCTGGCGACCTTTAAAAACGACGAAAATAAAATAGGTTATGCCTCATTCCTGATGTGCCAATGCAAACATGATTAACGAAGTATGACCTAATTGTGACTTTTTGAGCACAGTCATTCGAATTTGGATAAAAGGCTAACGTCTTGCGCTTGACCAGATGGCCGTTAACCTTCTTTACTCCCTCTTGACTTACGGGCCCTTCGGCCTTGCGTCTGTATTTTAATCTTAGTTCTCTAGCTTGTTGTGAGCAGAGGGGAGACAAAATGAAAAAAGCAATCTTGGGTACGACAGCGCTCGTTGCCGTTGGTGCACTCGCTGCAGCACCGGCTTCCGCGTCTGAAAAAATTGCTCTGGGTGTTGGTGGTTACATGCAATCCACTTACTTCTACCAGAGTGCCGATGAACCTACAGGTACTGCATCACGTATTTCTGATCGTGTAACGCAGGAAGGTGAAATCTTCTTCACCGGTTCAACAACTTTGGACAACGGCTTGAAAGTTGGCGTCAACGTTCAGCTCGAAGCTTATCAGGCAACTGACCAGGTCGACGAAACATACATCTTCATCGAAGGTTCTTTCGGTCGCGTTCTTCTCGGTTCTGAAGACTCTGCTGCATATCTGATGCATTACACGAGCCCATCACCGGTTCCAATGTACTCTGCTGACTCAGCTAACATCTATCCTACGGGTCAAGGCAACACGACTCGTCCGAACATGTTCTCTGACTCAGACAAGATCACCTACTTCACGCCGCGTTTCGCTGGCTTCCAGTTGGGTGCTTCTTATGTTCCTGACGCAACCAACCAGACCGGTTCTCCGGATGGCCAGTATCAGGCTCCTGCTTTCAAAACTGGCCTTGATCGTGGTTGGTCGGTAGCAGCCAACTATGTCAACAAGCTTGGCCCGGTTGATCTTGCTGTTTCTGGTGCTTACCAGGAAGCTTCCGTAGCTGCCGCATCTGAAGATCAGAGCGAATACAGCTTGGGTGCTTCTGTTGGTATCGCTGGCTTCACCATTGGTGGTGGCTACGGTGTTGACAAAGATATCGCAGGCGTTGCTAACAGCGACAGTAAAGCATGGTCCGCTGGCGTTAAATACGGCATGGGCCCATGGGGTGTTGGTGTTCAGTACTCCAAAACTACTTTTGAACCTGCTGCTGGTGCTGACACAGACCAGACAACTTGGATCGTCGGTGGTCAGTACACACTCGGCCCGGGAATCACCGCATTCGGTGGTTGGCAGTATGATGACAACGATCTGACTGCTTCTACAGCTACTCGTATGGCTGGCGACACAAGCACGTTCTTCATTGGTACAGCTCTCTCCTTCTAATCTGAAGGAAGATCAAATTAGAGGAGGGCAGGTTTTCCTGCCCTCCTTTTTTGTTGTCTGCTGTTGGCGGGTTGACTATTTTACTCGTGAATATCTTCTTTTTCGGGATAAATGATGGGTAAAATAATCTGGTTGGCCTCCTACCCAAAGTCGGGCAACACGTGGACGCGAACTTTCATAAATAATCTACTGCTTGATCCGGAAGAACCGGTAGATATCAATATCCTTTCCGATCTGACGCCGGGCGATGCCCGAAAATCCTGGTATGAAAAAGCGGCCGGGATGCCGTATCATCGCCTTTCCATGGGTCAGGTGATCACCTTGCGACCCAAGGTTCATCAGTTGATTGCTGATTTGCAGGAAGACAAGGTTTTTGTAAAGACGCATTCAATTTACGGTCAGTTGCACGGGGTACCGCAGATCAACATGGATTGCACTGCGGGTGCCATCTATGTTATCCGCAATCCTCTGGATGTGGTGATTTCCGTTTCTTCTCATTTTGGGCTTCCGATCGACGGGGCGATCAAATTGATGGGTGACCCAAATGCCTTCCTCGATGAAGCTCCGGCACTTGGAAATATACGGCAGTATTTCGGCTCCTGGTCGGGACACGCCAACAGCTGGACACATTTTGACCGGGAAAAAATGCATGTCATGCGGTATGAAGATATGCAGGACAAACCTGAGGAAACCTTTGGCGAGATGGTAAAATTCCTTAACCTGGACCTGCCGGAGGAGCGGATCGCAAAGGCGATTGAATTTTCCTCTTTTGATGTTGCGCGCAAACAGGAAGATGAAAAAGGCTTTAAAGAGCAGTCGGAAAAGAATGACAAATTCTTCCGCGTGGGCAAGGCTGGTCAATGGAAGGACAAACTCACGGATGCGCAGATCGATCAGATCACCAATACGCATCAGGTGACGATGAAATATTTCGGATATCTGCCTGAATAAGGTAGCAATTTTAAACTTCAAAGCGAAAGCTGACTTATGGGCGGAATAATCTGGCTGGCCTCCTATCCGAAATCGGGAAATACCTGGGTGCGGACTTTTCTGCACAATTTGCTGCTCAACGCCGACCGACCGGCGGATATTAACGAACTCACCAGATTTACCATCGGCGATGGGGAGAAGGTTTGGTATGAGCAGGTGACAGGTAAACCGTTCAGCAGCTTTACGGACGAAGAAAGTGCGGCGCTGATACCGAGGGTTCATCAGGCATATGCCCGCACACGTCCCGATTCCGTCTTTGTAAAAACCCATAACTGGCTTGGTAAAAAACATGGGATTTCATTGATAACGCCGGAATTCACGGCCGGCGCGATTTATATTGTCCGCAATCCGCTGGATGTGGTGATTTCCCTCTCGGATCACTACGGGCTGGAAATTGATCAGGGCATTGAAATGATGAATGATGACAAAGCCTATAGTGGAGAAACGAACCGTAAACTCCCGGATTTCCTGAGTTCCTGGTCAAACCATGTCACCTCCTGGCAAGGGATGGATAAGTCCGCCCGTCATATCTTGCGATACGAGGATATGCTTTATAAGCCGGAGAAAACATTCAGCGAATTGGCAAAGTTTCTAGGCCTTAAGCCCCCAAAGGAACGGCTTAAACGGGCAATTAAATTTTCCTCCTTTGAAACCTCGCGAAAGCTGGAGGCGGAAAAAGGGTTTAACGAACGATCTGATAAGGCAGAAAAGTTCTTCAGGGTTGGGAAAGCCGGGCAGTGGAAAACGGCTCTTTCGCCGGAGCAGGTTGAGAAAATTGTTGCTGCTCATCAAGACGTAATGAAAGAATTCAAATATCTGCCGCCGGGATATAAGTAGGAAATTTACCAATGTTTAACCATAATTGGCAGATTGAGACTATTTTGTCCTCTTAAAGGCAACATTTTACAGGATTTAGGATTTTAAAGTCCGGAGAGAAAAATGGATACCGCATCGTCAAGTTCCACGAGTGATATCGCCGATAATTTCGAAGAAATTACGGGCCGTATTCATAAAGCGGCCGAAACATGGGCGCGGGTTCCGGGCGACGTTGACCTGATCGCGGTCAGCAAACGCCAGCCCGTTGAGGCGATTGAAGTGGCGCTCTCTCTTGGACATCGGCATTTTGGGGAAAACAGGGTGCAAGAGGCTCAGGAAAAATGGCCTGACCTGAAAGCCCGCTATCCCGATATCGAGCTACATTTAATCGGCCCCTTGCAAACTAACAAAGCAAAAGACGCCGTGGCACTTTTTGATGTTATTCAAACAGTCGACCGACCAAAGCTTGCGCGGGTCCTTGCCAAGGAAATGACAGCGGCGGGGCGCCATCTTCCGGTCTATATCCAGCGTCAATACCGGCAAGGAAGAACAGAAAGCCGGTATTTTTCCGGAAGATGCAGACAATTTCATCATCGAATGTCGGGAGGGGCTCGGCCTAAATGTCATCGGGCTGATGTGCATTCCTCCGGTGGAGGAGCAACCCGCGCCGCATTTCGCGCTACTTGGGAAAATTGCTGCGCGCAATAATCTTGCCCGCCTCAGTATGGGAATGAGTGCGGACTTTGAGACAGCGGTGCAGTTCGGGGCGACCTCGGTTCGGGTCGGAACGGCGCTTTTCGGTGCCCGCAGCGCGCCGTAACTATGGGGCCGGGATCACGATTTCGGTTGATGGCTCGATTGCCGCAAGAAGTGTCAGAAGATCATCCTGCGCCAGTGCGATACACCCTTCCGTCGGTGCATAATTATCTCGTGCCACATGCATAAAAATGCAGCTACCCGCGTCCGCTACAGGCGGATCATCGTTATATCCGATCACAACAATGAGGTTATACACCTCATCTGTCCGCCAGAGCTGTTCATGGCTTGCCTTGAACGGTAAGCGGACATACTGATTATAGAGCGGATCATCCGGCGCATCGCACCAGCCGTCATGGTTGTTCAGTTCTTGTGTGGAAAGCGTACATTCGGGAGGGTTTGGGAATTTGTCGGGCCGGTAATATAACTGACGAAGCGGGAACCGTCCGGCGGGGGTCGCGTGATCCCCTTCCCGTTTGGCCAAGGTGATGCCAGCCTTGCCAAGGGCACAGTCAAAAGTGAGAGTACCGTAGCGCAGGTGTGCGCGGGCACCGTCTATATCCGTGATTTCGATATTCATGGGAGAAGTCTAGGGCGCCAAAGCACCAAAGTCATCCGCGGAATGCATTAGGGAGACTGCCGCTCAGCGGGTTCGATCGGTCTTGCAACGGGCCTTGCGCTATTTTCCATGGCGGTGGTGGTTTTCTGATAGGCAATACTGGCTGCTTTGGCATCTATCGCGGGGTTAGCCAAGGCGGCGGGCGCAGTATTAAAGCTTCTGAACACGGCATGGAGCTGCTCTTCGCTCAGATCCTGTGTTTTTGCTGTCTCAAGCTGTTGCAGAAGGGCGGGTTTGTTGCCTTTCCATTCCAGTCCGATGGGAGAGGCCATAGGCATTTTCTCCTCTATCGTCATTTTTGGCAGATCCTGCGGCACGATGGGAGCTGCGAGTGGTGCGCTATCAATTGGCGCCACAGCGCCAGGAGCTTTTGCCACATTTGCAACGGCCTCTTCCGGAGCAGGTGATATTTCTGCTGCGGGCGGCGCGGTGGCGATCATTTCTTCGGGCGCAGCCTCGTCCTCGTCGGTGGAGAACAGGCTGAGTACGTGGCCGCCAACATCCTTGCCGGTTATTTCTTCAATCGTGGAGTTGACGACGGAAACTGCCAGTCCAATCGCCCCGCCATAAATAGTGCCGCCAATATTGCGGGCGCCGGGGCTGATTTCGTCGCCGGTAACTTCCCGATAGAGGGATGAAATGCCGGGGATATGCTGCAAGGGGTTGATGATATCGAGAAAATCGTCGAAACCGAAACCGTCCTCACCAAAGCCATCCTCGTCGGATACTTTGTTGCCATAGGTATCGACCCGCTCCTTCGGCACATACATTGCGACCTGCTCGTTCGGCAGGGCCCGATCGAGATAGGCGTATGGGTCATGGGTGACGGCGTTAATCGACATATTGTACTCCTTGCTCAGATTATCAGCAAAGAGCGTGCCAGTATTACTCGCTGGAATCTGCGGGCTGCGGGGCGGGAAGTGTTAATGTTGCGGCAAAAATTGCCGCCTAACTCTGCCCACGCCTATAAATAATGCCCACTACGCTTCTTTTTGGTCGCGAGATACAGCTCGTTATGGGTGTTGGATGGGAATTTATGTGAGACACGCTCGGTTACCGTGATGCCATGCCGCTCCAATCCCTCAACCTTTTCCGGATTGTTGGTCATCAGGCGGGTTTTCTTGAAGCCGAGCAGTTTCAGCATCTCGGCGGCGGGGCGAAACACCCGCTCATCCGCATCAAAGCCGAGCCGTTCATTGGCATCGACTGTATCAAAACCCTGCGCTTGCAGTTTATAGGCGCGGAGTTTGTTGATGAGCCCGATGCCGCGCCCCTCCTGTGCGAGATAGAGGAGGACACCGCCGCCTTCCTCAGCTATTGCCTTCAGTGCGCCGCGCAGTTGCTCCCCGCAGTCACATTTGAGAGAGCCGATGAGATCGCCGGTAAAACATTCCGAATGCAGCCGCGCCAGCACGGGCTCCCGCCGGTTGGGCTCACCAACAACAATTGCCAGATGCTCAATCCCCCCGTCTTCGGGGCGAAAAGCGTGAAAGGTGCTGTCTTCCGCCGCCTGAAGTGGTACGCGGGCCGAGGCAACGGCTTTCAGTTTAAGCGCAGCGGTATCCTCAAACGCAAGAATATCCTCCAGACTGACAATCGATAAATCATGTTCGGTTGCAACGGCTTCCACCCTGTTAATCGACAGCGGGGCCGCCAGAACAGAAGGCAGCAGCCGGCCCAGCTTGGCAATTTTGATCGCGCCAGAAACAGTGGGTGGCAACCCCTCTTTTATTCGGGTGAAGGGGCCACGAAAGGGCTGATCGAGATCATGAACCGCATCGGCGAGTGCACGCATCAATGGCGCATCCATCCAATCCTCGATCACCAGGCGGACCGTGTCATCTCCTGTCGGCTGGATATGCAGGACATTTGCGCGATGGGCCGTAAGGGCGAGCACGGGTTCCGCATCGCTGCGCGCAGCGAGAGTTTCAAGCTCCGTATCATAGGCCATCTCGGTCGAGAGTATAAGGGAGGCTTCTTCTTTTCCCGTCACCACCACACTCAGTCCGCGGCGCAAGTCTGCAATGGCGCGGTCGACGGTGCGCAGCCGTTTGAGCTCTGTCTTGTTCTTGTTGTTACTCATATTATTCTGGTTTCCGGTTCGCGAATTCAGCGATGTATCAAGACTATTAGCAGGCGGAGGTGGCGGGCTGCAAATGTTATATTATCACATTTGATTTGGAGCCAGCATTTTTCCAATTCGCGACCCAAAAAACCGCCCCGACCTTTGGCTTTTGTATCACCAACCTTCACTTTAACGTGAAAACCATCGTCCATCTGTCCTACTTGCCCTTGAATACCCCCATATGATACCAATTTTTAAGGCAGCGGAACGTATGAAAGCGTCCCGTTGCATAATAACAGTGGGGAAAACATATGACGGGCGGTAAAAAGATTCTTCTGGTCGATGATGATAATGCCTTACGGGAAACGTTGGCGGAACAACTCGACCTGCATGAGGAATTCCTGACCCAGCAGGCAGAAACCGCGTGCGATGCGCTGGACAAGATCAAGAAGAGCCATTTCGACCTGATCCTGCTGGATGTGGGCCTACCCGATATGGACGGTCGAGAGGCCTGCAAATTGATCCGCAAAATCGGCAACAAAGCGCCGATCATCATGCTTACCGCGCAGGACAGCGACAGTGATCAGATTCTCGGCCTTGAAAGCGGGGCGAATGACTATGTCTCCAAGCCCTTCCGCATTGGGGTGCTGCTCGCCCGTATTCGTGCGCAGTTGCGCCAGCATGAACAGAGTGAAGATGCCGTTTTCAATATTGGTCCCTACAGCTTCCGCCCGGCGGCGAAGCTGATGCTGCATAAGGAAACGGCCCAAAAGGTCCGCCTGACCGAGAAGGAAACGGCGATCCTGAAATATCTCTATCGCGCTGGCAACAAGGTGGTGACCCGCGATATCCTCTTAAATGAGGTCTGGGGTTATAATGCCGGGGTGACGACACATACCTTGGAAACCCATATCTATCGGCTGCGGCAGAAAATAGAGGCAGAACCGTCAGATGCGAGGATTTTGATTACAGAACCGGGCGGTTATCGTCTCGTTCCGTAACATATTTCAGCCGTTATCGCGTAAAATCTGTCCGGCAAGATAAAGGCTGCCCGCTATCAGCAGGCGGCAGGGCTTCTCACTGAGTGTGGGTTTCAAATCCTCTACCGCCGCTTTCAGGGATGGCTTTTCCGTCATTTCGAGACCGGCCCCTCGCGCCATATTCGCCAGATCCGCTGCTGGTGTTGCCGCCGCTTCCTCCGGTATGGTGATGCAATGTCCCTTTTCGATTATGGGTGTAAGTTGGCTGAAGAAGGCTTTCTGGTCCTTGGTGTTTAGCATTCCAGCAATCAGATAGGTCGGTTTCGGGTCGGTTTCATTCCAGCTTATAAAGCTTTTTGCGATTTGTACCGCCGCTGCCGGATTATGCCCACCGTCCAGCCAAACCTCGACCTTATCGGGCAAAGCCTCCACAATGGGCCCTGTTGAGAGCCGTTGCATGCGTGCGGGCCAGTTAACTTTTTGCAACCCCTCACGAATTGCCGCGTCGGAGACTGTAAATCCACCAAGATGGTGGAGGCAGGCCACCGCTGTTCCCGCATTTTCAATCTGATGAACTCCGTGAAGGGCGGGCAGGGGAAAGACGCGGGCATCTTGCATTCCGTCATACTGCCAACCATCCGCGACTTTATGGCAGGACCAGTCTCTGTTATATATATGCGCCGGAGATCCCAGGGTTTCTGCGGTTTCTTGTAAGACTTTGAGAGCGATAGGATCCTGAGGGCCGATGACGACCGGCACATTTGGCTTAATAATCCCCGCCTTTTCCCCGGCAATTCCAGCGAGATCGGTGCCCAAAAATTCCGCGTGATCCTGGGAAATCGGCGTAATCGCGGTTAGCGCTGGTCGTGCCACCACGTTGGTGGCGTCATAGCGCCCGCCAAGCCCGGTTTCCAGCAAAAGAATATCACCGGGCGTGTCGGCGAAAGCTTTGAACGCGGCAATAGTGGTAATCTCGAAATAAGTGATGTGGGTGTCGCCATTGGCGGCTTCACACGCAAGGAGAAGCTCGCTCAATGCCTCTTCGTCGATAATTTTTCCGGCGAGGCGAATGCGTTCAGCAAAGCGAACCAGATGCGGGGACGTATAGACATGCACCCGATATCCCGCCGCTTCCAGCATCGCCCGGAGATAGGCCAGCAGGGATCCTTTACCGTTCGTACCCGCCACATGGATCACGGGGGGTAAGCGCCGCTCCGGATGGTCGAGTTTTGCGAGTAGCGGGAGCATCCGATCGAGTGTCAGGTCAATGATCTTCGGGTGCAGCGTCATCAGCCGCGCGAGAATTTGATCGCTATGAGTTCCGGTCACGAGGGAACCAGTCTATTTTTTGGAACTGCTGGCTGCCGCGCTTTCCTCTTTCGCCACAGAAGGCTTGGCGACGGTCTTCTTGTCGCTATTCTTCATCACAGCAGGCGGAAGTTTCAGCTTTGTACCCAGCAAATCGATAATCCGGCAGAGGGTTTCGCGCATATCCTTGCGATGGACGACCATATCCAGCATGCCATGCTCCAACAGGAATTCCGCGCGTTGGAATCCGTCGGGTAGGGTTTCGCGGATCGTTTCCTCAATCACCCGGGGGCCAGCAAAACAAATAAGCGCGCTAGGTTCCGCAATCTGGATATCACCCAGCATCGCATAGGAGGCCGTGACCCCGCCCGTCGTTGGATCGGTAAGGACGACAATAAAAGGCAGGCGGTTCTCTTTCAGGCGCTGAATTGCAACGGTTGTGCGCGGCATCTGCATGAGGGAGAGAATGCCTTCCTGCATCCGCGCGCCCCCGGCGGCGGAAAAGAGGATCAGTGGCGCTTTCTGTAAAATTGCAAGTTTGGAGGCGGCAACAATGGCCTCCCCCACTGCGAGGCCCAGGGATCCACCCATAAAGTCGAAATTCTGCACGGCGATAACGGCAGCGTTGCCGTTCATCTTGCCGTGGGCAACCTTCATCGCGTCGATATCACCTGTTTTATGGCGCGCATCCTTCAGCCGCTCGGTATAGCGCTTGGAATCACGGAATTTCAGGGGATCGACCGGTACTTCCGGTAGCTCAATCAGATCATACTTTGCCTCATCGAACAGCGGTTCGAACCGTTCCACTGGCGAAATACGGAGATGATAGTCGCAATGGGCGCAGACATTCTGGTTGGCTTGCAGGTCGTTATGGAACAGCATCTGGCCACAATCGGGGCATTTCACCCAGAGATTATCGGGAGTATCCTGTTTTGTTGTCAGTTGCCGGAATTTCGGCAGGACCTTGTTCGTCAACCAGTTCATATTTGCGTCCTGTTACGTCTTTTTTACGCTGCGGATACCCGCTGAAATCTCGCGCGCCAGATCGAGCACCCGTTTTACTTTGTCTTCATCACCATCACCGAGCGCGACTTGCTCCACCAGCGCCGTGCCGACAACTGCGCCATCAGCGATCTTCGCAATTTCCGCCGCCTGTGCTCCGGTCCGAAGCCCGAAGCCTACCGCAATCGGCAGATCGGTCGTTTTGCGGAACCGGGTGAGAGCGATCGCCACATCACTTGGCTTTGGCGCCGCGGCGCCCGTCGTTCCGGCAATCGAGACATAATAAAGGAAGCCCGACGAATTGGCGAGAACCTTCGGCAAGCGCTTGTCATCTGTGGTCGGCGTGGCGAGGCGAATGAAGTTAAGCCCGGCCTCGCGCGCGGGAAGGCAAAGTTCCTTGTCTTCCTCGGACGGCAGATCAACAACGATCAGGCCATCGACCCCGGCGGCTTTCGCATCGATCAGGAATTGATCGACGCCGTAGCTGTAGATCGGGTTGTAATAGCCCATGAGCACGATTGGCGTCTCGTCATCACCGATGCGGAACTCCGAAATCAGCTTGAGCGTCTTTTTGAGTGTGGTGCCCGCGGCGAGCGCACGAAGCCCCGCCTGCTGGATCGCGGGTCCGTCAGCCATCGGGTCGGTGAAAGGCAGGCCGACCTCAATAATATCTGCGCCCACGCCGGGCAGACCTTTTACAATCTTCAGCGCGGTCTCAAGGTTCGGGTCGCCGGCCATCACATAGGTGACAAAGGCGGCGCGCCCCTCAGCCTTCAGGGCTTTGAAACGGCGGTCAATACGGGTTTCGCTCACAACTCAACTCCCAACGCATCGGCAACGGTGAAAATGTCCTTGTCGCCGCGCCCGGAAAGGTTAACGACGATAATATGCTCCTTCGGCAGGTCCGGGGCGAGCTTTTCCAGATAGGCGAGGGCATGGGCGCTCTCCAGCGCGGGGATAATTCCCTCCAGCTTGCAGCAGAGCTGGAACGCCTCCAGCGCCTCGGCATCCGTCGCATTTACATATTTGACCCGCCCGATATCGTTGAGCCAGGAATGCTCCGGCCCGATGCCGGGATAATCGAGGCCAGCGGAGATGGAATGCGCCTCCAAAATCTGGCCATCGTCATCCTGAAGTAAATAGGTACGGTTGCCATGCAGCACGCCCGGCCGTCCGCCTTTAAGCGACGCGGCGTGCTTATCCGTATCGATGCCGTGGCCCGCGGCCTCAACGCCGATAATGTCGATACTCTCGTCATCAAGGAAGGGATGGAACAGGCCCATGGCGTTCGATCCGCCACCAATACAGGCAAGCAAGGTATCGGGCAGGCGGCCTTCGGCCTCCATGATCTGGCGGCGGGTTTCTTCCCCGATCACGCATTGAAAATCGCGGACAAGCTCAGGATAGGGGTGAGGCCCGGCGACGGTGCCGATGATGTAGAAGGTATCCTCCACGTTCGTCACCCAGTCGCGCAATGCCTCGTTCATCGCGTCCTTCAAGGTCCGCGCGCCGGATTTCACCGGGACAACCTCTGCCCCCAGCAGTTTCATGCGGAAAACGTTGGGTTTCTGCCGTTCGATATCCGTCTCGCCCATATAGATCGCGCATTCAAGACCAAACCGCGCGGCGACGGTGGCGGTGGCAACCCCGTGCTGGCCTGCGCCGGTCTCGGCGATAATGCGTTTCTTGCCCATACGGCGGGCGAGCAGGATCTGTCCCATGCAATTGTTGATCTTGTGCGCGCCGGTGTGGTTCAAATCCTCGCGCTTGAGATAAATCTTCGCGCCGCCATAATGCTCGGTCAGTCGTTCGGCGAAATAAAGCGGGGATTCCCGTCCCACAAAATGCTTGAGCAATCCGGAAAGCTCTTTCGCGAATTCCGGATCCTTCTTCGATGCCTCATAGGCGGCATCCAGCTCCAGAATAAGCGGCATCAGCGTCTCGGCGACAAATTGCCCGCCGAAAATGCCGAAATGACCGGTTTCATCCGGTCCGGTGCGATAGCTGTTCAGTTTCACCATGTCGTATTACGCCTTAAATTTCTTCATTCTATCTCGATGGCGGCAACTGCCACCAGAAAGGCCTCAATCGCGGCGGGGTTTTTGCGCCCGGGCTCGAATTCGACGCCAGAGGAGGTATCGACGATCGTCGCGCCCGATATGCGCACTGCCTCGGCGATATTTTCTGCATCAAGCCCACCCGCCAGCATCCACGGGGTGGTGATTTTCGCGTCCGCCAGCAATTCCCAATCAAACGCCAGTCCATTGCCACCCGGAAGCGCGTTTTCCATGTTTTTAGGCTCTTTTGCATCAAACAGCAACATGTCGGCCACGCCGTCATAGCGGTCAACTTCTTCAAGTGATGCCGCACTGTCAACCTTGATCGCCTTGATCACGGGCAGGCTATAGGCTTCCTTGATCTCGCGCACCCGATCAGGCGATTCCGTTCCATGCAACTGTATCCAATCTAATGATACGGTGGTGAGAACGTCGTGGATCAACTGATCGTCCGGATTAACGAACAGGCCGACCTTCTTTACATGAATAGGCACCTTCGAGGCGAGCAAGGCGGCCTCATCCGCCGAGATATTACGCGGGCTTGGGCCATAAAAGACAAAACCCACGAAGGCGGCCCCGTTTAAAATGGCGGCCTCAAGCGCGGCGGCGTCATTGAGGCCGCATATTTTTGCTGATACAGGCATTTATGCGGCGATGTCCCCGACGATGGCACTTGCGGCGGCGGCGGGGTCTTCTGCGCCCGTGATCGGCCGACCGATTACCAGATAGCTTGCGCCGTCAGTCATCGCCTCAATCGGGGTTTTTACCCGTTTCTGATCGCCATGATCGGAACCCAAAGGGCGAATGCCGGGAACAACCAGCTTGAAATCGGGCCCGCATGTCTGACGGAGTGCCTGAATCTCGCGCGGGGAACAGATCACGCCATCGGCACCATTCTTTTGCGCCAGTTCGGCAAGGCGGAGGACCTGTTCTTCCGCCGGGCTATCCACACCGACCGCTTTCAAGTCTGCGTCATCCATGCTGGTGAGCACGGTAACGCCAAGGATCAGGGGCCGGCCTTCGCCAAATTCAGCGGAGGCATCAGCAGCGGCGCGGATCATGGCGGGGCCGCCGCTTGCGTGGATGGTCAGCATCGTCGGCTTGATAAACTTTGCCGCCGCGCGTACGCCGCCCGCAACGGTGTTGGGAATATCGTGGAACTTGAGATCGAGGAAGAGCGGTGTTGTCTCGCCTGCGACGGCCATGACGCCCTGCGGTCCGTGGGAGGTGAAAAACTCCTTGCCGAGCTTTATGCCGCCCGAAATCGGCGCGAGCGCACGTCCAAGCGCGACGGCGGCGTCGAGGTTGGTTGTGTCAATTGCGGTGAAAACGGCATTTTGCGGCGTCAATCTCATGGCAAGGCCTCCTATTTTCTGAGATATAGGTGAAATCTGCGGCGATAATAGAGGCTTTTGGCAAAATGAAAAGTGATAGCGGCAGAATTATCGAAAAAGTGGGGCTATAGCCCTATCCGTTTGCCTCATAGGCGAGAATGGCAGCGGCGAGATCCTCAAGGGCAGCACCGGTCGACTTGAAGAGGGTGATTTCATCATCCAACGCGCGACCGGCATGCGTTCCCTTGCAGAGATCATAAAGATCGGCCTGAATATCGCTTTCCCTGATGACGCCAGTTTGCAGCGGTTGGACAATATCGCCTGCCTCTTTCAGGCCGCCTTCGCGCGTATCCACGAACAGCGTCGCGATTTTCACGGCATCATCATTGCTTTCGCGCATGGCTGGGGTAAAGGCGCCGACCAGATCGAGGTGTGCGCCCGGCTTCAGCCACTCGCCTTTGATCAGCGGTTCGGTGGAAAGTGTCGCGCAGGAAATGAGGTCGGCGTGCCGGGCGGCGTCTTCTAAATTTGTGACAACCTGGGCGGAAAACCCCTCTCGCGTGAGGTCGTCGGCGAGCTTTTCCGCCTTTTCCGGGCGGTGGTTCCAAATCGATATCTCTTTAAGGTCCCGCACCGCAGAATGCGCCCGGATAAGGCAGGGCGCCATGGCGCCAGCCCCGACCATCAGCATGGTAGATGCATCCTTTCGGACAAGATAGGAGGCGGCGAGCGCAGAGGCAGCCGCTGTTCGGCGGATTGTCAGTTCGCCCGCATCCATCAGGGCGAGCGCGCGGCCATCAACAGCATCGAACAGCATATAGGTTCCCTGAACAGAGGGCAGGCCCTTTGCGCCGTTTTCCGGCATCACCGTTACGGTCTTGAGGCCGAGAAACCCGCCTGATTGCCAGGCAGGCATGATGAGGAGGGTGCCTTTTTTCTCATCTTCGGGGTCCAGCCCGTGATGATGACGAAGCGGCTGGGTACAGCCATCGATAAACATTCGGCGAAGGGCATCGATCAGCGCCGGGTATTGAAGCGCGTCAGCGATTTTAGCATTGTTGATAATCTGCATTTGGGTCAATCAGCCGACATGATGCTCAAGCTGTTGTTTCCCGTGATAGGCGGCGCCAGTGCATCGGGCGCCGGGCCTTTGCTCTCTCGCGCATGGGCTTCTTCCAGTTCGCGGGTGAGGCGGACGTTTTTGCCTTTAAGTTCCTCCACCTCCCGCTTGTAAAGGCGGTTTTCATGGCGCGTGGTATGTCCACGCAGCCAGGTCACAACGGCACCGGCGATCAGGCCGACAAACCCCGCGGCCAGCAGTAGGGCATAGAGCGGTAAATCAAACGCAAAGGGGAACGGATCGAGGGAAAAAGTCACCACTTCCCGATTGGCGATGCTTAGCGCCGCCACGACAAGGGCGATGACAAGGAAAAGTATCCAGAAAAATAATTTCAGCATGGACGTCCTTCTGGTTCAGACAACTGTTGCCGCCAGATTAACGGTATTTTGGGCCGATGGCGAACCCTTTAAGCGTCGGTGTTAAGCCGATCGCGCAGATCTTTGCCACATTTGAAATAGGGCACATATTTTTTATCCACCTGCACAGCCTCCCCGGTGCGCGGATTGCGACCGACACGTGCGGCCCGCTCCTTGGTGGAAAACGCCCCAAAACCGCGCAGTTCGACCCGGTCGCCGCGCGCAAGGGCGTCGGAAATCTCGTCAAATATGGTGGTAACGATACGCTCCACATCGCGCTGGTACAGATGGGGATTATTTTCCGCGATAATCGCAATAAGTTCAGATTTTATCATTCGACACTCCCCGTCAGTGATAATTTTTTATCGTTTGTCTAGCCTTTTCCCAATATCAGTCAGGTTGCCAAAGGGAGAGCAGTCCGTCAAGTGTAAGTCTTTCTGATAAAACGCTTTTCCCCATCATTTCCCCCAAAAGCCTTGCAATCAGAGGTTTTGGCTCGCTGTAATCGACGGTACGGAGTGGTAGGCCGGACGGAATCTGCTGTTCCGATTCCAGCCAGCTTTGCGCTTCGGTGATGCCGCCGATCTCGTCAATCAGGCCATTTTTCACGGCGACGAGGCCAATGACGACCCGTCCATCCGCGAGAGCGCGGACCTGTGTTTCATCCAGCGGACGGCGCTGGGTCACCATGGAGACGAACCAGTCATAAGTCGCTGTCACCATTTCCTGAAGGTTTTCGCGTCCCGCCTCAGATATCGGTTTGAATGGGGAGGGTTCGCCTTTTAACGCGCCCGAGGTAATGGCGGTAGCGCTGACGCCGACCTTTTTCATCAATTCGGAGATTTCTGTTAGCTGCACAATTACGCCGATGGAGCCGACAATGGAGGATTCGCCCGCAAAAATACGGTCCCCGGCAAGTGCCGTCATGTATCCGCCTGACGCGCCAACTGTGCCGATCACAGTTGTGACGGGTTTCGTTTCCGCGACGCGGCGCAGCGCTTTGAAAAGTCGTTCGTTGCCGTATGTAGAGCCGCCGGGGCTGTTGATATAAACGATCAACGCCTTTGCAGACGGGTCTTTGATAATGTCGTCGATGGCCTCCTCGCGGCGGTCATTCTCGACAATGATTTCGGTAACATCAAGGCGAGCGATATGGTCTCTGACCTCTTCTTCGCTCATCTCGTTGAAAATCCAGACGCCGAGGACAATGACCAGCAAAATTGCCAGCAGGCGCCAAAGAGACAGGCGCCGCTTGAGGCGGCGCCTGATATCGTAGTTTTCGCTATCGACAGACATTTTCAGCCTTTCGAATAAAGGAATGACGATCGATAGCGGCTATCAACATGGGTGTTTACCCGTCTGCTTTGTCGTCGGAACCCGCGTCGTCATCCTTGTTGGCACTGCGCATGGCAGCCCCGAGGATATCGCCAAGAGACGCACCGGCATCGGAAGAACCATACTGTGCAACAGCCTGTTTTTCTTCTGCAACTTCGCGTGCCTTGATCGACAGAGTGACTTTACGGGTCTTGTTGTCGATGGCCGTGATCTTGGCATCGATCTTGTCGCCAACGGCAAAACGGTCCGGACGCTGCTCGGCACGATCGCGGCTGAGTTCACCCTTACGGATGAAGCCAACAACACCTTCGCTGATTTCAACGTCAAGGCCGGCGTCCTGAGTCTTGGAAACCGTACAAGTGACGACGGCGCCCTTCTTCATTTCTGCGGCACCGGCAAACGGATCTTCGCTCAACTGCTTGATGCCGAGGCTGACGCGTTCTTTCTCAACATCGATGTCGAGAACCTTCGCCTTTACCGTATCGCCCTTCTTATATTCCTGGATCGCCTGCTCACCTGGCTGGCTCCAGTCGATGTCTGACATGTGAACCATGCCGTCGACGTCGTTTTCAAGACCGACAAACAGACCAAATTCGGTGATGTTCTTGACCACACCCTCGATCTCGGTACCAACTGGCGTTGTCTGCGCGAAGCTATCCCATGGGTTATCCATGCATTGCTTCAGGCCAAGGCTGATACGGCGGCGTGCCTGATCGACTTCCAGAACCATGACTTCCACTTCCTGAGAGGTGGAGACAATCTTGCCTGGATGAACGTTCTTCTTCGTCCAGCTCATTTCGGAAACATGGACGAGGCCTTCAACACCGGCTTCAAGTTCAACAAACGCACCGTAATCGGTGATATTAGTGACACGGCCCGTGAATTTGGCGCCAACCGGGTATTTCGCTTCAAGAGCTTCCCAAGGATCTTCCTCAAGCTGTTTCATGCCGAGGCTGATGCGCTGGGTTTCCTTGTTCAGGCGAATAACCTGTACCTTGACGGTCTCACCGATGGTGAGCGCTTCTGACGGATGGTTGACCCGGCGCCATGCAATATCGGTGACATGGAGCAGGCCATCAACACCACCCAGATCGACGAAGGCGCCGTAATCGGTGATGTTCTTGACCACACCTTCCAGTGTCTGGCCTTCTTCGAGGGTACCGATCAGCTCGGAGCGGGCTTCGGCGCGGCTTTCTTCCAGAACGGCGCGGCGGGAAACAACGATGTTACCACGGCGGCGATCCATTTTCAGGATCTGGAAAGGCTGCGGAATACCACGGAGCGGGCCGATGTCGCGCACGGGGCGAACGTCCACCTGGTTGCCGGGCAGGAAGGCCACAGCGCCGGAGAGATCGACCGTAAAGCCGCCTTTCACGCGACCGAAGATGATACCATCGACGCGTTCGTTCTCGCCAAAGGCAACTTCGAGTTTTTCCCAAGCTTCTTCGCGGCGGGCTTTGTCACGAGACAGAACGGCTTCACCAGCGGAGTTTTCAATTCTTTCAAGGAAGACTTCGACCGTATCGCCAATTTTCAGGTCTGAATCCTGACCGGGCGCGGCAAATTCTTTGAGCGGAATACGGCCTTCGGACTTCAGTCCGACATCAATGATGGCAAGGTCGTTTTCGATATTGATAACGGTGCCCTTGATGACGGTGCCTTCAAGGCTGTCACTGGCGCCGTAGGATTCATCGAGAAGTGCTGCGAAATCCTCGACAGCAGGCATGCCTTCTTCAGCAAGAGATGTATCTGACATATTTGATTTCCTTCAAGATCCTCGTATCAGGCCAAACCGGTCTTCCGGCGGATCGATGGCCACTGGCTTCTCCAAATCAGGATACGCACGCAAGAGAAGCGCTGTTAATGTAATGTTCCGGCGTGGTCGGAACGGTCTCCTTTATATTCAGGCGGCATCAATAATCATGCAAGCCGCCGTAACTGCCGCTTCTATATCCAATTTTGAGGTATCAAGCAAGTGCGCATCGTCAGCTTTTTTAAGTGGCGCCGCGCCCCGGCCGATATCGCGGGCGTCACGAGCGTGCAAATCTTCCAGCACGGCCTCAAAGGTTGTATCTACACCCTTGGCGACAAGTTCGTCGAAACGGCGGCGCGCCCGCACCTCGGCACTTGCGGTCACAAACAGCTTTACATCCGCGTCGGGGCAGACAACTGTGCCGATGTCACGCCCGTCCAGCACCGCGCCACCCTTAATTTTTGCAAAGTCCCGCTGATATTGGAGAAGCGCCGCGCGGACCCCCTGATTGGCCGCGACGATAGACGCTGCTTCCCCCGTTGCCTCATCGCGAAGCGCGGGATCATCGAGCGGGACCTCTCCCACATGACGTGCCGCATTAACCGCAGCCTCCTCGTCATGCGGATCATGTCCGTCGCGGAGAAGTTTTAATCCGACGGCGCGGTAAAGCGCCCCGGTATCAAGATATTCAAGACGATAATGCGCGGCGATCTGCCGGGCGAGGGTGCCTTTGCCGGCAGCAACGGGGCCATCGACCGCAATAATCATGGCTGATTGTCCGGTGTAATCTGGCCGCCAAGCGTGCCCATCAAATCGACAAATCCCGGAAAGCTTGTCTCCATCACCCGGCCATCATCGACGGTGACGGGTTCTTGTGTCGCCAGACCCATAATCAGGAAGGACATGGCGATGCGGTGATCGAGATGAGTCTCGATATGCCCGCCACCCTTCGGCGCGTTGCCGTTGCCTTCAATGATGAGGCCGTCGTCCAGTTCCTCAAAGGTAACGCCGCAGGCTTTAAGGCCCGCCGCCATCGCCGTAATTCGGTCTGATTCCTTGACGCGAAGTTCATGCAGGCCACGCATCACCGTTGTTCCCTTGGCGAAGGAGGCTGCCACAAAGAGGACAGGAAACTCATCGATCATCGTCGGCGCGCGTTCTGGCGGGACTTCAATTCCCTGAAGTTCACCGCCTTTAATACGAATGTCGCCGACCTTCTCACCGCCTTGTTCGCGTGGGTTCATAATTTCGATATTCGCGCCCATTTCCTCCAGGGTAATAAAGATACCATCGCGTAGCGGGTTTAGCCCGACATTGGTAATGGTCACGTCAGAGTCTGGCAGGACCGCCGCCGCCACCGCAATAAAGGCGGCGGAAGACGGATCGCCCGGAACGACGATATCGGCGGCAGTGAGTTCCTGCTGTCCCTGATACTCAATAAGGCGGCCGCCTGTCTCAAGGTCGGTCACCGTTACGTCTGCGCCAAAATGGCGGAGCATGTTTTCGGTGTGATCGCGGGTCGGCTTAGGCTCTGTCACGCGGGTGAGGCCCGGCGTATCCAACGCGGCGAGCAGGATGGCAGACTTTACCTGAGCTGAGGCAACAGGCAGTTCATACTCAATCGGCATCAGCGTCCGGCCGGTTACCGCAAGGGGGAATCGCCCGCCAGATCGACTTATAATAAGCGCGCCCATTTTCTCAAGCGGGATACTCACGCGGCTCATCGGGCGCTTATGCAGGCTGGCATCGCCCATAAAGAAAGTGGTGAAGGCGCTGTTTGATACCAGTCCCATCAGGAGGCGCGCCGCCGTGCCCGAATTTCCCATGTCGAGAACGTCGTCCGGTTCGGCAAGGGCGCCGACGCCATTGCCAGTGACCTGCCAGCTGCCATTGGTATCCTTCACAACTTCTGCACCGAGTTGACGGAGTGCGGCGGCGGTACGAAGCACATCCTCCCCCTCCAGCAGGCCGGAAATATGGGTTGTCCCGGTTGCAAGCCCCCCAAAAATAAGGGCGCGATGGGAAATCGACTTGTCGCCCGGCACCGTGACGGTTCCGGTCAGGGGCGGCGAATGCCGTCCAGTTACGGGGCGGGGGGCGGAAGAAAGGGACGTCATAAATATCTGGCCAGAATTTTCTATACAGGCTTAAAAATCCGTTCGGTTTTAGCAAGCTTTTCCACACATGTCACATAAAGCTGCGGCCAAATGAAAGAAACTTTTGACAGCGATCCTTTATTCTGGCACTTCACCTCCTTCAATGGTGAGTTTGGGCGCCTTTGCATAAATTGGCGCTCTGGTGAGAATGAGGTGACAATGGCAAAACCGGAATGGGGCGAAAAGCATCGTTGCAGTGCTTGCGGCAAGCCTTTTTACGACATGAAGAAAACGCCGATTATCTGTCCGTCCTGCGGAGCGGAGAATAAACCGGAGCGGTTGCTGAAACCACGACGGTCGGCACCAACCACGCCGTCGGAGGCCGAAAAGAAGGCCGCCGCCGCTAAGAAGAAGGCTGCGGAGGCATTGGAGAAAGGCGATACGGATCGCGAAGACGATATCGATGATGATCTAATCGATCCGGATACAGTTGATCTTGCAGATGATGACGATGATGACGACGATCTTTCCGGCGTCGTAATCAAGCCGAAAAGCGACGACGAAAGCTGATTTCAGCGGGTCTGCATTTTTGACTTGAAACTAAGCGGGCTTCGGCATAGGTTCCGAACCCGCGGCGGGATTACTCGCCAATATGGGGCCATAGCTCAGTTGGGAGAGCGCTTGGATGGCATTCAAGAGGTCGTCGGTTCGATCCCGTCTGGCTCCACCATTATTCCAAAAGCTCAACCGGAAACGGTTGGGCTTTTTTGTTGTACCTGAAGCTTTGACGAGCGAATGTTTCCGTGCATTAGGCGGTAGCAATTACTTCGCGCGGCGCTAATGCCGAAATTGTTCATTAAAAAAGGCCCCACCAATTCGGCAGGGCCTTTTTAGTTTCGCGTTATGCGTTGACTAGCTTACGCAGCGGTTCGTTGGGAGCGGCGGTTACGTTGGCGGCCTCCGCCAGCACCAGCACCGGCGCGTTGGGCTTTCGGTGCGCCAGAGCGGCCGCCACCATTATTCTGCCTGTTGCCGGACCCTGACCCCGGGCGTCCATTTCCACCGCCACGGCGCCCACGTCCGTTGTTCGAAGGCTTGCTTTCCTCGCCCGCCGGGGCATTAGCGATGCCTTCCGCATGAAAAGGGTGGTCCTCCAGCACCGGGACGGGCTGGCGGATGCTTTTTTCGATATCCTTCAGATACGCGCGTTCCTCATGATCACAGAAGGAGAGGCTTGCGCCTGCCGCACCGGCGCGGGCCGTGCGGCCAATCCGGTGGACATAGCTTTCAGGCTCGTTCGGAATCTCGAAATTGATCACGTGGGTGACGCCATCGACATCGATTCCGCGCGCCGCCACATCGGTCGCCACCATGGCGCGTGTGTCGCCGGCGCGGAAATCATTAAGTGCTTTCTGGCGGGCATTCTGCGACTTGTTGCCGTGAATGGCGGCAGAGGAGATGCCCAGCTGTTCGAGCTGACGTGAGACACGGTTCGCACCATGCTTGGTGCGCGTGAAGATCAGTACACGGCTCAGACTTTCGTCTTTCAGCACATGGGCGAGCAGTTCGCGCTTGCGGCCTTTCGGCACCATCAGCACATGCTGGTCGACCTTTTCCGCTGTTGTCGCCGCCGGGGCAACCTCGATCCGGAGGGGATTCCGAAGAATGCTGTTCGCGAGCTTTTCAACCGATGTCGGCATGGTCGCAGAGAAGAGCAGGGTCTGCCGCGCTTTTGGCAATTGCGCGATGATCTTCTGGATATCGCGGATAAAGCCCATATCGAGCATCCGGTCGGCTTCGTCCAATACCAGATATTCAACATTGGAGAGGCTGACATGCCGCTGGTTCATCAAATCGAGCAGGCGACCCGGCGTTGCGATCAGGATATCGACACCGGCGGCCATGGCCTTAATTTGCGGCTTGGCGCCTGCGCCGCCATAGATCAACGTAGTCTTCAGGTGCAGATATTTGGAATAAGCCTGGATATTTTCGGAAATCTGTATCGCCAGTTCGCGTGTCGGGGCGAGGATCAGGGCGCGGGCGGCTTTCGGCGTCCGCTTGCCTTCGCCGCTCAGCAGCTTCTGGATCAGGGGAAGCGCGAAAGCAGCGGTTTTGCCGGTGCCTGTCTGCGCAATGGCGATCAGGTCCTTGCCATCCATAACGGCGGGAATTGCCTGTTTCTGAATGGGTGTCATGGTTTCATAACCGCCCTCTTCGACTGCGCGAAGGACGGATTGGTTCAGACCGAGGTCTGTAAATTTTGTCATTACTTTAGTTACTTTCCAGTTTTTATAAGGCCTGTTGCAGCGCAGACGCTCCAAGATTCAGACAAAACAAACGGCCGGTCGAATTTCTCGATCGATGCAGATGTATTGCTGTTTCGGGGATGGTTTCGACGGACTAATTATTAGAGATCGAAATTAGCGCCATGCGAAAAGCTGCAACGCGACACTCTACTGGTATCGCTTCGGCAATGAGGCGACTCATACGCTAATATAACGGAATGTCAATCTTTCTCTATTTACCGGCCAGCTGTTGCAAACGCTGTAAGGCGTCCGATGCGAGGGTTCGGGTAAGCTCGCTGGCATCCATATCGCGCGCAAGCGATGCCGCCTGTCCTGACCAGAGCGAGGTGAAATCGCCCGACCCGGCCTCTTCCGCTTTTGCTTTCAGGGGCGCAAGCGCGACACCGGCCGTCGGGAAGGGCGGTACATCTTCCGACATCGGCCCGACCTCCCGAATAATCCGGTTGATTAATCCGCGTGCGGGCTTACCGGAAAACACATTGGTGATGACGGTTTGATCATCTGTCGCTTGATGAAGGGCAGCGCGATGGAGATCGCTGATTAGGGATTGCGGCGTAAACAGATAAGCGGTGCCAATTTGCACACCGGAAGCGCCCAAGGCAAAGGCCGCCGCGATACCCCGCCCATCGGCAATGCCGCCGGCCGCGATGACCGGTACTTTCACGGCATCGACCACTTGCGGTAACAGCGCCATGGTGCCCGCCTGCGCCGTAATATCCTTTGTCAGGAACATGCCGCGATGACCGCCCGCCTCATAACCCTGCGCAATGATCGCATCACATCCGTTTGCTTCGAGCCAGCGGGCCTCGTTAACTGTTGTCGCGCTGGAAATAACCCGCGTGCCGACGGCCTTGACCCGCGCCAGCAGAGGGGCGTCAGGCAGGCCGAAGTGAAAGCTAACCACATTAGGCTTGATATCCTCGACCAGTTCACACATGCCTTCATCAAAGGCGCGGCGGATGGAGGCGGGCGCAATGTCGGACGGGTCAAGTCCGTATTCCGTATAGAAAGGTGTGAGCTGTGCTGTCCATGCCGCCTGCTGCTCCGGTGTTGGTGCAACGGCGGTATGGCAGAAGAAATTCATGCTGAACGGATTTGCGGTTTGCTGGCGAATATTGCCCGCTTCGGCGCGCATCTTGTCCTCGTTCAACATGGCGCAGGGAAGAGACCCCAGACCGCCCGCCTCACTTACCGAAATCGCTAGCGCTGAGCCGTTCGCACCGGCCATGGGCGCCTGAATAATCGGTACCTCGATTTGCAGAAGATCAAGTAGTCTTTCGTTCGGCCACATCACACACCCTCCCATTTCTTATATTCCGATAATTTGTTGTAGCAATTCAGGACGACGAGGTCAGGCTTTTTTGTTTGTGCAACAGAGTGAGAGTTCGCCTGTCGATCAGGGTGAGAGTGTCAGCTGCTTTCTGGTCTCAAGGGACATCGGGGCGATGAAGGCGGCGCTGGCCATATCGATCAGGTTCTCGACCGCGCGATCAAAATTGAATTCGCCTTTTTCCTTCAGCTTGCGGGAGCGCACGGCCTCGATATCCGCAACGGCGAAGATAAGCATCGATCTTAATGTCGCGATTCTGGTCATGCGCAATTCGGCGGGGATATTCTCAAGCTGTCCCAGCAATAGCTCATTCATTCGTTTGATTCCCCGGTCGGCCTTACCGGCGATGATGTCGTCAAAACTGACAGTTGGACTGCGATGCACTTCCAGCAAAAATCGGTTGTAATAGCTTGGCTGCACCGATTCCTCTATCGGTCGGATGAAAGGAATGACGGCCGTCTCCACAATCCCGCGGATATCATTGCCGCGGCCCTCTGCCAGCAGATTATCAATCATTTGGTTGCGATGGGTATCAATCTTGGTGACCCGCCACATGAGAATGGCCTCGATCAACGCATCGCGGGTGCCAAAATGATAATGCATGGCAGAGGAATTACGCTGCCCTGCCCCTTTTAAAATTTGCTGGAGGGTAACCCCATCAATACCGTGAAGGGCGAATAACCTCTCCGCGGCGGTGACAATTCTGAGTTTTGTCCCGTCAAGCGGAGGTGACGGTTCGCCTATTGCGTCCGGAGAATCAATTGCTCGCTTTTCAAGGATATTCCTGTTTGTCATGGGAGCCGTTTTTCCAAAATAAGGTCTATATCTAATCCCATATTATCGTCTTGACAAGATAATCACAACCGATTAATTAATATCAATTAATGAAGATCCATTAACACATAAAAACAAGGAGAGGGAAATGGTGATGTTGAATATTGTCGCGGACAAATTGCATTTTGAACCTATGACGGTGAGATTGGGCGCGGTCGTATCGGGCGTGGATTTGCGTGAATCCCTCGATCAGGAGGTTATCGACCTGCTTTCTGATGCTCTGGTTAAATATAAGGTTCTGTTCTTCCGGGATCAGGATATTACGCGCGAGCAGCATCTCGCCTTCGGCCGACGGTTTGGCGAGTTGGAAATTCACCCTCTCACCCAGCATAAGGAAGGGTTCAAGACACAGGATATCGCGCCGGAAATCATGGTTGTGGAAAGCACTGCTAAGTCCCAGATAACTGCGGATGAATGGCATAGCGATGTGACCTGGCGGAAGGACCCGTCGCTTGGGTCAATCCTGAGATGCATCATTTCACCCAGAGTCGGCGGCGATACGCTATGGGCGGATATGGAGGCGGCCTATGAAGGTCTCGATGATGAAACCAAGGAGGAGATTGAAGGGCTGACCGCCATGCATGACTGGAAACCCTTCCGTCAGGCGATGTATGCCCAGCCGGGAACCGAGGATCTGGTTAAGGAACTGAAAGCCAAATACCCGCCGTCGGAGCATCCCATTGTCCGCACGCATCCCGTTTCCGGTCGCAAGTCACTCTATGTGAACAATCCTTTCACGACGAATATTAAAGGCAAGACCAGGGAAGAGAGTATGGAATTACTGACCAAACTCTACCGGACCGCGTCGACGCCAGATTATCAGGTGCGTTTCCGTTGGGAGCCTCATTCTATTGCCTTTTGGGACAATCGGAGCACCCAGCATTATGCGGTTGGCGACTTTTTTCCGGAGCATCGTTTGTTGGAACGGGTGACGGTTGTGGGCGACCGCCCCTTCTGAAGTCGCGTCAGACCCTCTTTGGTTTGCGGAACAGGGTGAGAATACGGCCGTCGATCAGGGCGAGGCCCGCGAAGATGATGGCGGTCCCGACTAGAGAAAGGGGGTGGATCGCTTCACTGAGGATACCCACTCCGAGGAGGAGTGCGGTCACCGGGATCAGGAAGGTGACCAGCAGAAGATTGACGGCGCCGGCCAGCGCGAGAAGCTGAAAATAGAATATATAGGCAAGCGCGGTTCCAAAAATCGCGAGCGCGACGACGGCGGAGAGACTGGTCCAGTCGGGGCTGGCCGCGAAAGGCTCATCGACAATCAGCGCCACCGGCAGCATGATCACGCTGGAACAGGCGAGCATCCCAAAAGCGTTGACCAATGCTGATGTCCCCTTCAGGCGCTTGCCCCAGATCCCGGCGAATCCGTATGAGAGCGCCGCGCCAAGAATGGCAATCTGCCCGATGCTTTCGAAATTGAACCCCTCCGCCAGGCTCGGTTGCATCATCACCACCACGCCGCCAAAACCAATCAGCACGCCCAGAAACTTATGACGGTTGAGTTTCTCGTCCGCCGTAAGGAAATGCGCGAGGATGACCGCAAAGAGCGGCGTTGTGGCATTCAGGATTGAGGCGACGTTGCCGGTAATATGGGTTTGGCCCCAGACGATCAGGCTGAACGGAATGATATTGTTCAGCAGTCCCATCACCATAAAGATTCCCCAGAGTGACAGGTCGCGCGGGATCGCCTCGCCTTTTAGCTTAAGATAAGTAAAAAGGGCGAGCGCGGCGAGCAGCACCCGGAGACAGACAATGGTAAGGGGCGTGAAATCAACAAGCGCCAGCTCGATAAAGAAGAAAGTGCCACCCCAAAGGACAGATAGCGTCAGCAATATAAGCCAGGCACGCGACGACATTCCTAACCCTCATATCCGAAACATTCGATGCGCCTACAATGTCACTTCCCGCCCGCTAAAACTATCCGAAATCAGGTATGATATTCGAATTTGGCTTTCCCATGGACAAGGGAGTCGAAGATTGATAGCTTTTGCGCCGTCATAGGGGAGTAGTCCGCTCAATTTCGGTTGTGTGAGCCTGTCAACATACTCGAGCCCTCAAGGCTTGTGGCAGGTTCGTATTGCAAACAAATGCAGTATCGACAAGACCTAAGGCAAATAACGGCCCATTTGCGGGAGGCCGCTGTTTGTCTTTGGTTTATTGTCCCGCCGGTAGAGATTTATGGAAGCCTTTATTACCTCTGTTGTTACTGTCGCGCTCGCAGAGATCGGCGACAAGACCCAGCTTCTCTCCCTCTTTCTGATTGCCCGTTTCAACAAGCCATGGAGCATTATCGCCGGGATACTGATTGCAACGGTTCTTAATCATGCGGCATCGGCCTGGGCGGGGGTGTGGCTTGGACAATTTCTTCAAAGTGACTTTGGGGTATGGATCATCGGCGGTAGTTTTATCGCGGTCGGACTCTGGCTGCTCTTCCCTGATAGGGAGGAGTCGCCGACATCACGGTGGGATACCTATGGCGCCCTTATTGTTTCCCTGATACTGTTTTTTCTGGCCGAGATCGGCGACAAGACGCAAATCGCGACGGTCTTGTTGGGTGCACAGTTTGGCGCTCCGGTTCTTGTCACTCTTGGCACGACCCTTGGTATGCTTCTTGCCAATGTACCGCTCGTCCTATTTGGCGCGGGTCTTATGAGATATGTACCTTTGCGCGCCGCGCGGGTCATCGCGGCTGTGGTATTTATAGTGACGGGTGTCTATTCGCTCATGACAGAACTTGCCTGATCTTCATTGATACGGCGGTCGCAGGGGGTTTGATCCGTATCAATGCCTTTACCCCCAAGATAAGGGATTATCTATCAACTAAATGGTCTTTCAGGAGAATACATCGTGGATACAAAAGCAGTCGAAAAGCAATTACGGGACAAGCTCGCCGAGGAGGTCAATCGGCTGGAATCGATTGAGCAGCGGCTTCGCGGCACTCACAGTGCCTCCTTCGGGGAACAGGTCATCGAGCGGGAGGGCGATGAGGTTGATGAGCGTCTGGAGGAAAGCATTATCCATGAGATTGAGATGATCAAGGCGGCGCTTGATCGGATCGAGGCTGGCAACTACGAAATCTGTTCTGCTTGCGGGGAGCAGATCAATGAGGCCCGGTTGGAAGCGCTTCCCTATACGACACTTTGTATTACTTGCGCGCGGGAAAGAAGCGGGAAGATCCTCCGGGCCTCATAAGGTCAGGACGGATCCTGCATACAATCTGCGAGGCCATCCGCCAATGTGTTCATCATCGTAAAGTAAAGCTCCGTGCCGGGTTCGAGTTCCGCACCAAGAGGGTCGAGGGCGCCGAGCCTGACCGGGAGCCCTTCTGCGGCGGTTTGTAACAGTCGGTCATCAAACTGAGGTTCCCGGAAGATGCAGACAGCGTTGGTTTTCTGTATTTTTTCCCGGATTTCCTTCAGTCGCTTCGCCGAGACGGGTGTGTCCGGTTCCAGCGTGAGAGAGCCAACTGCCATCAAGTCGTAGCGCGCCTCTAAATAGGGGTAGGCATCATGCAATACGATATAGGCCTTCCCCTTTAACGGGGCGAGGCGGGTGCGCAATGTCGCGTCAAGATCGTTAAGCCGGGCGATCTGTTTTAGTGCATTTTCTTTATAAACCGTCCGGTTTTCCGGATAGAGGCGACCCAACTCGTAAGCAACGGCACGGGTTATATATATGGCGTTTTCCGGATCCAGCCAAAGATGTAGATTATCCGCCTCAGTGCCATGGCCTTCATGATTTTCATGACCCTTGTGATCCTCATGACCCTCTTTTTTGTGGTCCTCATGGTCGTCGTGGTCATCACTATGCGCATGGCTGTGACCATGATCATGCTCGTCCCAAGCGCCCCCTTCGCGCTGTTCCAGGAGTTTTACGCCCTCCGCGTGGGAAAGTGATACCTTGCGTACATCTTCGGGCAGGGATTCCAGCGCGTTCTTCAGGAAGCTTTCGAATGCTTCGTCGATGTAAAAGATGGCTCCGGCATCCTGCATGTCGCGCACCTGTGACGGTTTAAGGGAGAACCCATGCGGCGAGGAGATGCCGGTGATGAGAAGCTTAGCATCCCCCGTCTCGCCCATGACGCCCTGAACCAGAGAATGCAGTGGCTTGATTGTGGTCACAACGGTCACTTTTTCAGCGGCAAGAGCGGTTGCGGGAAATAGGAATAGAATGAGAAGGCGGAAGAAAAAACGCGTCATGGAAGTCCAAATTTCAAGTTAGAGGTTGCGAAGAACCGTAAATGTTATATTATAACATAACCATGTCAACCTGCCTTTTGGAAAAAAGAAATGCATAACTGTACAACCCATAGCGACTGTATTGCGGAGGCGCTCCAGCGGGCAGAGGATATCTGTGACGCGCGTGGTTTACGCTTTACGGATGTGCGGCGCAAGGTTCTGGAACTGGTCTGGCAAAGCCATGGGCCGATCAAAGCCTATGATATTCTTGATCAATTGGATCAACGGATTGCGTCAATCAAACCGCCGACAGTCTATCGTGCGCTGGATTTTCTCACCGAAAACGGCCTCGTGCACAAGATCAACAGTCTCAATGCTTTTGTTGGCTGCGGTCATCCTTTAAAACATCGCGAATGTTATTTCCTGATCTGCTCCGATTGTGGGGAGGCGAAGGAATGCTGCAATCTCGATATCGTAGACGCGGTGGCGAAGACCAGTTGGCGCAACCAGTTTGAAATAAAAAATGTCACACTTGAGATCACCGGCGAATGCAGTGACTGCCGCGGAGTCCACTAATACATGACTGAATTGCTCTCCGCCCGTCAGATCAGCGTGTATCGCGACGGAAAAACCATCCTTGAGGATGTATCGCTCAGCATTGGCGAAAAGGATTTCATCACCATTATCGGGCCAAATGGCGCAGGTAAATCCATGCTGCTGAAATGCATGATGGGATTCTATGCGCCGTCCAAGGGAGAAGTCGTGCGTCGTGCCGGCCTAAAAATCGGGTATGTGCCGCAGCGGTTGGTGGCGGATCATACGGTGCCAATCCGGGTACGGCGGTTTCTCACCCTGCGCAAGAGGGCGCCGAAGGATGTTTTGCTGAATGTGGCGCGGGAAACGGCGATAGAAGAGATACTCGATCAGCCGATCCATGTGCTCTCTGGCGGGGAGCTGCAACGGGTATTGTTGGCACGCGCACTTCTGGATGATCCGGACCTTTTGGTGCTGGATGAACCGGCGCAGAATCTCGATGTGACGGGCCAGCTCGCTTTCTACAAGCTGATTGAGAAAATTTACGCTGAGCGAGATGTCAGCATCCTGATGGTATCGCATGACCTGCATCTGGTGATGTCGAGCACGCGGGAGGTGGTTTGCCTCTATCATCATATTTGTTGCCATGGGGAGCCGAACGTGGTGACGCGCGATCCGGAATTTATTTCGCTGTTCGGCAATGATATGGCACGGCTTATGGCGGTTTATAACCACAGCCATGATCATAACCACAACCATGATGAGGCGTCCCACCCTCACGACCACTCCCAATCCCATACCCACGAACACCTGGAAAAACTTGATGGTTGATGATTTTATCCTCCGCGCGCTTGCGGCGGGGATCGGCGTTGCGCTGATTGCTGGACCGCTGGGCTGCTTCGTGGTATGGCGGCGGATGGCATATTTCGGCGATTCGCTCGCCCATAGCGCCCTTCTCGGCATTGCGCTCGGCCTGCTTTACGGCATTAATATCAATCTTGGTACAGTCATCGTCTGCACTGTGTTTGCGCTTCTGCTCGTTTGGCTGCAGCAACGCCGGGTGCTGGCGACGGATACCTTGCTGGGTATTCTTGCCCATGCTGCGCTCTCCATCGGGATGGTGGCCTTGAGTTTCCTCAATAATGTCAGTTTCGATCTCTACAGCTATTTGTTTGGCGATATTCTGACCGTCCGGATCAGCGATCTTTACTGGATCTATGGCGGAGGCCTTCTCGTAATAGGCTTGCTGGTTTTCAACTGGTCGTCGCTGACCCTGATGACCCTGCATGAGGACCTCGCCCGCGCCGAAGGCGTGAATACAGTCTGGGCGAATATCCTTCTCATGTTGTTGATGACCATTGTCGTTGCGGTGTCCATTCGTATCGTTGGCATCCTTCTGATTACTTCGATGCTGATCATTCCGGCGGCGACGGCGCGTCAGCTTGTCTCCTCCCCGGAGAGTATGGCGATCTGGGCGGCTGTCTTCGGGCTGATCGCGGTAGTCGCCGGGATTTCCGGCTCTGTTGAGTTTGACACGCCCTCCGGTCCGAGTATTGTCACCGCGGCGGCGATCATCTTCGCGCTTCTTTCCATCGTAGCGGCGATGCGCCGACGTTCTTGATTGCCGTCAATGCGATGAAAAGTTGAATCTTGTCATTGGCTTGCCCGGGCAATCTGTTAGGATCACGCATCCATATAACAGGCATGATCAAGGGATGGAAATGACAGGGTCGATGAAAGCCAGAACGGGCGGGCAAATCCTCGCCGATCAACTTGCAATTCAGGGAGCGGATACAGTTTTCTGTGTACCGGGGGAGAGCTATCTCGCCGTGATCGACGGCCTCTATAACCATGCCAACAGCATCCGGATGATCAACACACGACATGAAGGCGGCGCGGCCAACATGGCGGAAGCATATGGTAAGTTCACCGGTCGGCCCGGCATCTGTATGGTGACACGCGGGCCCGGCGCGACCAATGCCTCGATTGGGCTGCACACCGCCTTTCAGGACAGTACGCCGATGATCCTTTTCGTCGGGCAGGTCGGGCGCGACGCCATTGATCGGGAGGCATTTCAGGAAATGGATTACCGCCGTGTCTTCGGCGAAATGGCGAAATGGGTCGCCGAAATCGACGATGCCCGCCGCATTCCGGAATATGTCAGCCGTGCCTTTCATACAGCATTGTCAGGGAGGCCGGGGCCTGTCGTGCTTGCCTTGCCTGAAGATATGCTGACCGATGTGGTGGAAGTGTCGGACATCGCGCACCCCGCAAAAGCCCCAAACATTGCGCCGGCCGCTGCGGATATGATGGCGCTGGAGGCGCGACTTGGTGCGGCGGAGCGCCCCTTTATGATTGTTGGCGGCGCGACATGGACCCAGGCGGCGGTGAAAGATATTGAGGCGTTTGCCGAAAGCCACGGCATACCGGTTGGCGCATCGCTCCGCTCACAGGATTGTTTCGATAATCGTCATCCAAATTACGCGGGCGACGTAGGCATTGGTATCAATCCAAAACTTGCAAAACGTATTAAGGAGAGCGACCTTCTTCTTGTCGTCGGGCCGCGCCTTGGGGAGATGACGACACAGGGCTATACCCTAATCGATGTGCCGAACCCGGCAATGCCGTTGGTCCATGTCCATCCTGGGGCGTCAGAGCTGGGGCGTGTTTATCTTCCCGATATTGCGATCAACGCCCGAATGCCGGAGTTTGCATCCGCTGCGCGCGCCATGGCGCCAGGGGGTGTGAAGGCGCGCGAAGGCTGGGTCATGAATGCCCGCGCCGACTATCTGGAGCGGATCAAGCCGACCGAGGTGCCGGGTCCGGTCAATCTTGGCAAGATCGTCGCTTACCTGAATGACACCTTACCCGAAGATGCGATCATCACCGCCGGGGCCGGGAACTATGCCGTTTGGGCGCATCGCTTTTTCCAACATAAAAAATATCGCACCCAGCTTGCACCGACCAGCGGGGCGATGGGCTATAGCGTGCCCGCTGCGATCAGCGCCAAACTTACAGCACCCGAGCGGACCGTGGTCAGCTTCAATGGCGACGGCTGTTTCATGATGCTGGGCCAGGAGCTGGCGACGGCAATGCAGTTTAACGCCGCCGTCATCTTTATTATCGTCAATAACGGTATGCTCGGGACTATTCGTATGCATCAGGAGCGGACATATCCGGCCCGCGTGCACGCAACCACTCTCGCCAATCCGGATTTTGCGGCGCTCGCCCGAGCCTATGGGGCCTTCGGGGAGAAAGTCACCCGGACGGAAGATTTTGCGGATGTTTTTGCAGCGGCGCAGGCCTCCGGCAAGGCAGCGGTAATTGAGATCATTGTTGATCCGGAGGTATTAACCCCGGAACAGAGCCTCTCGGCCGCGCGCGAACAGGGGCAGAAAACAACAGCATCTTAAGGAAGGAACAGGAAATATGATCGATCTCTATACATGGGGTACGCCGAATGGCCGGAAAGTCTCCATCCTGCTGGAAGAACTGGGCCTGCCCTATGAGGTGAAACCCATTGATATCACAGCCGGGGATCAGAAAACGCCCGAATTTCTGGCGATTTCACCCAATGGCCGCATTCCGGCGATTGTCGATCATGACACCGGTGTTCGGATGATGGAATCCGGCGCAATCATGCTCTATCTCGCAAAGAAGGCGGGCGGCAAGCTGATTCCGTCGGACGACGTCGGTTATTGGCAGATGATGGAATGGCTGATGTGGCAGATGGGCGGTCTCGGGCCGATGGCGGGGCAGACGCATCACTTCGTCCGCTTTAATCCGGGCAAGGCACCCTATGCGGAGGAACGCTACCTCAATGAGGCAAAACGGCTTTACGGTGTGCTGGATACCGCGCTATCTGAACGTGACTATGTCGCCGGAGAGTATAGCGTTGCGGATATTGCGATCTGGCCTTGGATATCAAGATTTGAGTGGCAGACAATTGATCTCAATCAGTATCCGAATGTAAAAGATTGGTATAACCGCATAGCGGGTCGTCCGGCAGTGCAGAAGGGTTATCACATCCCTCATTATGTATCTGACGTTCCCGTTCCGGAATGATAACGAGAATAAGTTAGAAATATTTCCGACCGTTAAGGGTTAATAAACAGGTTATTTCTATGTTGAGTTCAAGGAGTTCAGTACAACAACAAAAATACGAAGGCGAAGGACCTGGTTTGAAAAATGAACGGGCTATTCATTGGTGAAGGAACGCTTCTTGTTCAATGTGCCGAAGAGTTTCGGCGTGCCGGCGGTGAAATCACCGCGATAATGACCCGTGAACCGCGTGTTCGCGCTTGGGCCGAGGCGGAAGGTCTAACTCTTTTCGGCGACCCACAGGATGAAGGGCTCAAGGATCTAACCTACGATTATCTTTTCAGTGTCGTCAATCTGACGATTTTTCCGCAACATCTTCCGGTTCAACCAAATAAATTTGCCATCAACTTCTTTGATGGACCGCTGCCAAAATATGCCGGTATCAATGTCACGTCCTGGGCGCTAATGAATGGCGAGACATCCCACGCCGTCACCTGGCATGAAATGCTCGCCTCCCCGGATGAGGGCCGTATCCTGAAATCACGCGTGGTTGAAATCTCGCCAGATGAAACCTCAATGAGCCTCAATGCAAAATGTTATGAGGCCGGGCTTGCCTCCTTCACTGAGTTGATCGGGGAACTCAAAACCGATACCGTCCGCCCGCAAGAGCAGGACGCAGAGAGAAATCGCTACGAAGCCGAGAAACGGCCTGAAGCTTTGGGCGCACTTGATTTCACAAAAACAGCCAGTGAGCTTAATCGGATTGTCCGCGCGCTTGATTTTGGAGCCTATGCCAACCCGCTGGGCACGGCGAAGCTATGGACGGGAAAATCTGTCTCTCTAGTTGGCTCGCTCGCCATAAAGGATGGTCCTGCCTCCAACGCGCCGGGACAAGTTGTTGCGCTGGACAACGATGGAATCACGATATCCGCAAGCGATCATGATGTCACAGTCGGGGCGTTTCGCTGCCTCGCCGGAGAACCACGCCACCCAAACGCTGTCGGGCTGCAGGTAGGGGCGCAAATCCCACTGGTTCCAGTCCTTTCCGATGAAGACCTCACGACAATCGCAAAGGCAGAACTTTATTGGCAGGACGCGCTCGCGGTCGCGCAGCCATTACAATCACCCTATCCGTCGAACCGGGATACAGCAGCAGGTGTCATTTCTGCGCCCATGCCGCTCGATCAACCGCTTGACTTGGACGAAGGGGCTGCCGGTTTTCTCGTCTGGCATTCCCTGTTGATGGGGGCGAAGACAGTTTCCTGCGGTGTTGATGGTGGCACTATGGCGCATCCGCTGATCGCGGAGAGCCAGCTTGTCACTATGCCGGTCGAGGCATCGGCCAGTGTGAAGGATACACTTCAGTCATTTGCCAAAATCAAAACGGAAGGGGAAAATAAAGGCCCCCGAAGTATCGATCTGATTGCCCGCCTGCCCGATACGGCGACGCGCGATATAGCTTTGCGGGCGTTGAACGTCGCGGTCACCGCGAATGACAGAACGGATGCGGAGCTATTAGGCGACCGTCTGCTCGTTCTTGCGCTTGGGGATACCCCGCGCCTGATCGCCAAGACAGGGCTTTACGCGCGCGATATCCTCGCTGCCATGGGGCGTGACCTTGCCTTCTTCCTGAATGCTTTTGCGTCACAGAAGGACACAGGGTTAAAAGACCTGCCGCTGACTGATCCGAATGAGAAGCAGGCGGGCATGAATGCCATGGGCATCGACTATCCGCGTGATAAACGTATTCACGATGTAATTCGCGAACAGGCGGCGAAAACCCCTGATGCCATTGCACTGAAAGCTGATGATGATGTGCTCACTTATGAGGAGTTGGAGGCGCGCACCGATCTGCTCGCTGCCGCTCTTGCGGCGCGCGGTGCGAAACGGGGCGTAATCGTTGGATTATGTCTGGAACGATCGACCGATTTAATCGTTTCCCTGCTTGCCATTTTGAAGACCGGTGCGGCGTATCTGCCGCTTGACCCGGCCTATCCGGCAGAACGTGTTGCCTTCATGATTGAGGACAGCAATGCGCCGTTGATCGTCGCCAGCCCGACGACCGAGTTCAAATTCCGGCTCGATCCAAAGAAAATTGTTTACCCGGATGCTACCGATGGTGACTTCACGGCTCCAACCGGAGAGCCGTCTGACCTCGCCTATATGATGTATACGTCGGGCTCAACCGGCACGCCGAAAGGTGTGATGCTGACCCATCAGAATATCGTCAACTTCTTTACTGGCACCGACCTGACCGTCCCCCATGACGGAGAGGTACGGTTGCTTGCTATCACATCGGTTTCTTTTGATATCTCGGTGTTGGAGATTTTCTGGACGCTGGCGCGTGGCTTTACCATCGTGCTGCAGACGGACGGCGTTTCCTCGGCGACGGTTCCGGGTTTCAGCCTGTTCTACTTTGCGTCCGAAGCGTCTGGAAGCGGGCCGGAGGCGTATCGTCTCTTGCTGCAGGGCGCGAAATTTGCCGATGACAACGGGTTCGAGGCGGTCTGGACGCCGGAGCGGCATTTCCATGCCTTTGGCGGTTTGTATCCCAATCCGGCGGTGAGTTCCGCCGCCGTGGCCTCGATGACCAAGAATGTCGGCATTCGCGCAGGCTCCTGCGTGTTGCCGCTGCATAATCCGGTTCGGCTGGCTGAAGACTGGGCACTGGTGGATAATATTTCCGCCGGGCGCGCCGGGATCGCCCTTGCTAGCGGTTGGCAGCCTAATGACTTTGTGCTGCAACCGGAAAATTTTGAAAACCGTAAAGATGTGATGCTGGATGGTGTCGATACCCTGCGCAAATTATGGCGCGGCGAGAGCATCAAATTACCGAACCACAAGGGCGAAGAGATTGAAGTTTCCACCCTGCCGCATCCGGTAAACGGAGATATCCCGCTCTGGCTAACGGCGGCGGGCAACCCGGAAACCTTCGCCGCAGCAGCCACAAAGGGTTGTTATGTGCTGACCCATCTGTTGGGCCAGAAATTCGAGGATGTGGCCGAGAAAATCCGCGCCTACCGCATGGCCTGGCGTGAGGCCGGGCATCCCGGTAACGGAAAAGTCTCTCTCATGTTGCATACGTTTGTGGGGGAGGATGAGGATCAGGTGCGCGAAACAGTACGCGGGCCGATGAAGGGCTATCTCAAAAGCTCGGTCGATCTACTCCGCCGGGCGTCGTGGAGTTCTCCTACCTTCAAGCAAAAGGCCGATGCAAGCGGCGTGACGCCGCAGGAAGTCTTTGAAAAGCAAGAGCTTACCGACGAAGAGACGGATGCTCTCCTTGATCACGCGTTTGAACGCTACTACCAGACCAGTGGCTTGTTTGGCACACCGGACAGCTGTCAGGAGCTGGTGCGCGAGATTGCCCGCATGGGTGTGGACGAGATTGCCTGCCTGATCGATTTTGGTGTTGATACGGATCTCGTGCTGAAACATCTCACCTATATCAACGATCTGAAGAATAATCTGCTTGCCGAAGGCGGGGTTGCACGTCAGGCCTCTGTCGCGGAACAGATTGTCGAGCATGACATCACTCATTTCCAATGTACCCCATCGATGGCCTCCTTCCTGGTGGCGGAAGAGGCAGGGCGGACGGCGCTTGGCCGGCTCAAGGTGATGATGGTTGGCGGCGAAGGCTTTCCACCCGATCTCGCGCGAAATTTACGCTCCCACTTAAAGGGGTCGCTTCTGAACATGTATGGCACGACGGAGACGGCCGTTTGGTCGTCGGTCGCCAATCTTGAAACAGTGGAAGAAACGATTCCGTTGGGTGAGGCGATTGCCAACACGATCTATTCCGTCCGCAATGAATTTGGTCAGGCACTACCGAGTGGTGTTGCCGGGGAACTTTGGATTGGTGGCGATGGCGTCGCCGATGGTTACTGGAAGCGTGAGGAGTTGACGGCGGAACGCTTTCTCGATACCGCTGAAGGTCGCTTCTATCGGACCGGTGATTTGGTCCGCCATATGCCGAACGGTAATCTTGAATTCCATGGTCGCATGGATAATCAGGTTAAGGTGCGTGGTCACCGGATTGAGCTTGGCGAGATTGAGGCAAAGCTTGGTGCGCTGGATGAAGTCAAAGATGCGGCGGTCACGGTTTTTGAGACGGGCGAGAGTGACAAACGTCTTGTTGCGTTTGCGACGGCCGCACCGGGTCACAAGATAGACCCACAAGACGTACGCAAAAAACTGGGAGAGCGGCTACCCGAATTCATGACGCCATCGCAAGTGATCGTGCTGGATGTTATGCCGCAAACGCCAAACGGCAAGATTGACCGTAAGGCGCTGCCAAAACCGCAAGGACAGACAAACACAGCAACGGAAGCAGCCCAGAGTGACACAGAAACAGCTATTGCGAAAATCTGGTGCGAGGCGCTGGGCCTTGCTGAAGTGGGCGTAACCGATAATTTCTTTGATCTTGGCGGGCATTCCCTGCTGGTAGTGCAGGTGCAGCGGCGGTTGAAGGAACTGTTCGACAAGGAAGTGGCCATTACGGACATGTTCCGTTTTTCAACCATTCAGGCACTGGCCGGTCATCTCGATGGTGACGGCAAGGCGGATGGAGAGTCGTCGGCGGCCAAGCGCGGGGCAGAGCGCGCCGCGGCGCGGCGCGCCCGGATGGCGAGAAGAACAGGGGCAACTGTACAATAAATGTGACTTTTGGCAGGATGAGAACTTGTCAAGGTAAACAAACCGCCGGTTACGGTGGAAATGAGCGAGAAAATGACAGACAGCATTGAGGGAATTCAGGCTTCTGAAAGGATTGCTATTGTCGGCATGGCCGGCCGGTTTCCGTCTGCGCGCAGCGTATCGCAACTTTGGAACCTGCTGGTGAATGAGCGGATCGGTACGCGCTGGTTCACTGATGAGGAAATGCTTGCCAATGGCGTCAGCCCGAGAGAATTGGCGGATCCGAACTATGTCCGCGCGGCAAACTATTTGCCCGATATGGAATGCTTCGATGCCGGTTTCTTCGGCTTTTCCCCGCGAGAGGCGTCGATCCTCGATCCGCAGCACCGCCATTTCCTTGAATGTGCGTGGGAGGCGCTCGAAGATGCGGGCCATATGCCCGAGAATTTCGATGGGCGGATCGGTGTTTTCGCGGGCTCTGGTTTGCAGGCATATCTACCGTTCAATCTACTTACCAATCCGGACCTTGTGGAAGAAATTGGCCTGTTCCTGCTTCGTCACACAGGCAATGACAAGGACTTTCTCACCACACGTCTTTCCTATCTCCTGAATTTGCAGGGCCCCTCCGTGGCGGTGCAGACGGCCTGCTCGACATCGCTTGTTGCTGTGCATCAGGCAGCGGCTAGTCTTCTTTCCATGGAGAGTGACATGGTAATTGCCGGTGGTGTGTCCATCGAGTTGCCACATCGCCATGGCTATAAATTCGTCGAGGGGGAAATTCAGTCACCGGATGGCCTTTGCCGTCCTTTTGATGATGACAGCGAGGGAACGGTGTTTGGTTCTGGCGCGGCGATTGTTGTTCTGCGCCGTCTGGAAGATGCGCTTGCTGATGGCGATGATATCAAGGCAGTGCTGATCGGTTCCGCCGTGAATAATGACGGCGCGCAGAAGGCGGGTTACCTCGCCCCCAGCGTAGACGGGCAGGCGGAAGCGGCGGCCGAGGCTCTTGCCATCGCCGATATCCCGGCGGAAACCGTCAGCTATATCGAGGCCCATGGCACGGGCACGCCGGTTGGCGACCCGATCGAACTTGCGGGTCTTTCCCAGGTCTATGGTGAGGGCGGGGTTGGCTATTGCGGGATTGGGTCGGTCAAGAGCAATATTGGCCATCTGGATACGGCGGCGGGCGCAACCAGCTTGATCAAGGTGGTGGAGGCCCTGCGCCATGAAACCTTGCCTGCTTCGCTCAACTACAAGACGCCGAACAGCCGTTTTGATATAGCAAACAGCCCCTTCTATGTGGTGGCGGAAAACAAGCCCTGGCCGTGCGGGAACGTTCCGCGCCGGGCTGGCATTAATTCGCTTGGCGTTGGCGGCACCAACGCCCATGCGATTATCGAGGAAGCGCCCAAGCGACCAGATAATATCGACGCTGAGAGCTGGCGGCTGTTTCCCTTTTCCGCGCGGAATACACAGGCGCTGGACGGATTACAGGAAAAATGGCGGGAATTTGTCGCTACGCCGGAAATGCCCTCGCTTGCCGATGCTGCTTATACCTTGCGCCATGGGCGTAGGGAGTTTTCAGAGCGTCGGACTTTTGTTGCAAAGTCCAAAGACGATCTCAAGGCTGCGCTCTGGAATGATGTAGCGGAGCATGCCGTGTCGGGTGCCGCTGGAAACGCTAAGGCGGAGGTTGTCTTCATGTTTCCGGGCGGCGGCGCGCAATATCCGGGCGCGGGCGCAAATTTACTGGAAAGTTCCGATGCGTTTCGGGCGGCGGTTGATGATTGTTTCGCGCAGATGCCGATGGATGCGCCTGCCGATCTTCGCAGTGTCATGTTCGAAAAATGCCTCGATGATGCGGATGCGCGGGCGAAGATGGAGATGTCGGGTTATGCCATTCCGGCATTGTTCATCCTTGAATATGCATACGCGAAAATGTTCATCAACTGGGGTGTGGAGCCCGCCGCCGTTCTCGGACATAGTGCGGGGGAATATGCAGGCGCAGTGATCGCCAAGGTAATGTCGGTCGCTGACGCCCTTAAAATTGTTGTCTGGCGCGGCAAGGTAATGGACGCCGCTGACGCGGGCGCGATGAGTATTATCCCGGCGCCACGGGAAAAGGTAACGGAACTGATTGGTGACCGGCTTGATATTGCCGCGCTGAATGCGCCTGATCTTTGTGTTGTCTCGGGCGAAATTGCGACTATCGACGCGCTGGAGAGTGAGCTTAAGGGCACGGAATATGAGGCCACGCGTGTGCGTATCAATGTCGCCGCCCATAGCCGCATTCTCGATGATCAGCTTGATAATTTTCGAAATGGCATACAGGGCATTCAATTGACCGAGCCGGAGATCCCTTTTGTCTCTACTTTGCGTGGGAATTGGCCGGAAAATGGTGATTTTTCGACCATTGACTATTGGGTCGAGCATTTGCGCCGGACGGTCCGCTTTGCCGATGCCATACAGACGGTGCTTGAAAAGCCGAACAGGATCCTGCTGGAAGTGGGGCCGGGCCAAACGCTGGGTCCGCTCGCGGAGATGAGCCGGGGGGCGAATGAGCCGCTTGCCGTGATTTCGTCGGGCCGTCCACCGAAAGAGACGGATGACGATATGGCACGGGCGCTGGCGGCGGCAGGGCATATCTGGACAGTTGGCGGCACGCTCGATTGGGATAGTTTGCCGGGGGCGGGTGGGCGCCGTGTCTCCCTACCGACCTATGCCTTTGCGCGGGACCGCCACTGGATCGAGCCGGGAATTGGCCGAACGGCAGAGGCCGGGGAGGCAGACGCAGAAATTGCCGTGCATCTCACCCGGCAGGAAAATCCCGACGACTGGTTTGTCACGAAAAGTTGGAAATACTCTCCGGCTCCACCGACGGAAGCGCAACATGGCGGCCATTGGCTTATCTTTCATGGTGGCGACCCGGTTTCCGACGCCGTTGTGGCGGAGCTCTCCGATCGGCGGGAGGCGGTTATTATTGTTCGGCCGGGAGTCGAGTTCCGCAAAGAAGACGAAGGTTATCGACTTGCCCCCGACGTGGCGGAGGATTACGACGCGCTCTTTGCCGACCTGGCGGAGTTGCCGAGTCATATCATCCATGCCTGGCCGATGGCGGCGGCGGTTGAGGGTCAGGAAGGGTTGTTCGACAGCGGCTTTTGCCTTGCTCGTGCCATTCAATCTGCCGACCCATCGGAAGATATGCGTCTCACTTTTATCGGAAGCGGCGGCTTTTCCGTTGCCGGAGAGCCAGCGCCGTATCCCTCACTTGGCACGTTGATCGGTCCTGTGCGTGTCGCGCCACGGGAAATTCCGGGGTTAAGCGCCCAGTATATTGATCTGGAGCCAGCGGAAGATCCGGTCTGGGCGGCGCATGCAATTCTTGATGAACAGGGCGGCGCCACCGCAGATGACTGCATCGCCTTTCGCGCGCATCAACGGTATGCGCAGCAACTTGATTCTCTGTCCGCCACTCCGGCCGAAGGGTTGCCCAAACGGGTGAAAGATGGCGGGCGCTATCTGATTACCGGCGGCGTGGGCGGCATCGGGCTGGAACTCGCGCGTTATCTCGGCACAACAGCCAACGCGAAAGTCGCGCTGATCGGTCGTTCCAGATTCCCGGGCAGGGCGGAATGGGACGTCGTTCTTGCGAAACATCCAGACAGTCATACGGCTTATGCTATTCATGCGATCCGTGAGATAGAAGCGGCAGGTGGAGATGTCCTGATCCTCAGCACGGATGTGACAAACAAGGCGGCCATCGGGAAAGCAATTGAGAAAGCGCGTTCAGAATTCGGCGGTATTGACGGGGTTTTCCATGGTGCAGGCATCATGGACGATGCGCCGATGCTCGGCAAAAGCCTTGAAGATACGCACAATGTGCTCGCGCCGAAGGTAGATGGCGGTGAGAATCTCTCGACACTGCTACCGGACGGGGAACTGGATTTCTTTGCGGTCTTTTCCTCCACCTCTGTTATTACCGCGCCGCCGGGTCAGGTCGACTATGTCGCGGCGAACAGCTATTTGGAAAGTCTTGCGGCGTCGCGCCGTGATGGTCTGGCAATTTCCTGGGGTGTTTGGCGTGATATCGGCATGGCCGCACGCGCCTATCGGAATCAGGAAGAGAATGTTGTTGGCCCCCATCCGCTGCTTGGTCCGATGGAGACGGATGAAAAGGGCGGGTTCTCTTTCACGTCCTATTATGATCCAGCGGAACTCTGGGTACTGAACGAGCATGTTGTTGGGGGCGTCCCGGTTTTGCCGGGAACGGCCTATATCGAGATTGCCCGTGTAGCAATGGAACAGGCGGCATCGGGGCGCAAATGGGAAATCCAATCCCTCTCGCTTTTGAGTCCGATGGTATTTGCGGATGCCGTCCGTGCGCGGGTTGTGGTTACTCTCACGCCGACGGAGCGCGGGTATGATTTCAAGGTGCAGAGCAGCGCCTCCGCAGATGCGCCGTTGATCGAGCATTGCCACGCTAATCTTGTTCTGAAGCGATTGACGGATCGTAAGCTGCCTGCAGGTTTGCACGCGACGGGCAATCTCTCTATTTCCGATAGCAGCGGACAGGATCTCGCAAGAGGAGTTGATCGATTTTGGTCCACGCTGGGACAATGTTGGGCAAATTCGCGTTGGTTCGAATATTGTTGAGGCGGATTTCGCCCTGCCTGAGGCATTTCTTTCCGATCTTGGTCAATATACGGCCCATCCAGGAATGACGGATACGGCGGCAACTATCGGCCTGAACCTGCTGTCCGATGTTGGCAGTGAAGGCGCTTTCTATGCGCCGATGTCGGTGGATCGCCTGCGTATTCTGGGGCCGATACCGGCACGGTTTGTGGCACGGGCACGTCTTGTTGCGGAAACGCCGGGCCGGTTCGCGAGCTTCGACGTTGTTTTCTCCGATGAGAAAGGCACGCTCCTGATGATTTTGGAGGGATTCGCACTCAGCCGGATAGAAGGCACCAGCTTCGATACCGCCAGTGCGCCGGAACAACTCGTGGATATAATGATTGCGCAAGGTATTGCCGCCGCGGATGCACCTGCTGTGTTCAACCGTGTGCTGAACTCTGATGCGCGGGCGATCGTCGTCTCCCCGACATCGATGGCTGATATCGCTCGTGAAATGGCTCGGATCGGCGCTCAGCGACGCAAAAAGGCTGATGGCAGCCGTAAAGAACAGGGCGGCGTTGATACCGTTTATGCAAATTCAGTTGAGAAAACGATCGCTGGCTTCTGGTCTGACCTTCTCGGTGTAGATCAGGCCGATCCGGATGCAGACTTCTTTGATCTTGGTGGTCATTCGCTGGCGGCGGTGCGTCTGTTTGCGAAAATCCGCAAAGAATATGAAACCGACCTGCCGCTTGCCACCCTATTTCAGGCACCGACCTTGCGCCTCCTCTCGGATGTGGTGATCGCGAAAGGCAATATTGATGTCGAGGTGACATCACCGTCCGACGGTGCGGATACGTCTGCGGTTGAGGATGGCTGGTCTCCGTTGGTACGGATCAAGAAGGGCGCACCACATGTGAAGCCGCTTTATCTTGTTCATGGAGCGGGCGGGAATGTTCTCAATTTCCGGTCCCTTTCCGGCTATATCGATTCAAAAATTCCGTTTTATGCGCTCAAGGCGCTTGGCTCCGACGGAGAGACAGAAATTCATGAAACCATCGAGGAGATGGCGAGTTGCTATTTGGCCGCGATGCTGAAAAACCAGCCTGAGGGGCCCTATAATCTCGCCGGTTATTCCGGGGGTGGCGTGATTGCATTTGAGATGGCGCAACAGTTGCGCGCCGCAGGTCATGAGGTAGGGAACCTGATCTTCTTTGACACCCTCGCACCGGACGTTGATCCGCAGCCCGTCAGTATTTTTGAGAAAATCTGGACGGCTCGCCACTGGAGCCTCAGCTTCGCGCTAAAGTGGCCGCTTCGTAAGTGGCAAAGCCGCTCAGCCGGGCGCGAAATGGAGCAAATCGCCGAACTTCTCAAGAAGGGAAGCAAAATCCCGGACGAGCTTGTTGGTCAGCGGATGACGAGTGCCTATCTGGCGGCCGAACATCGCTATCGCCCGTCTGATTATCCAAACGATGTGCTCTTGTTCAAGGGCAGCCAGGCGAGCATGGACTTCCTGCGGGCGGGTCCGAAACTTGGTTGGGACGAGTTCGTCTCTGGCGATATCGAGGTAATGATTTTTGATTGCGACCATTTCAATATGATGATCGATCCGACAATCAGCGAGATTGGCAAGATCCTGAATGAGCTATTGCTTAATCAGTGACAGGCATGCCGGGGACATGTGCCTTATAAAAGGTGAGGCTGTCTTCGATCAATCCGTGATCGGCGAGATTGGTGTGATTTCCATCTGCGTAGGTCCTGAATGATTTTGGTTCCGTCGCTTCGTCAAACAGCCGCCGGGCGGTGGTCATACGGATGGCGGTATCCTGCTCCCCATGCAGCATGAGGAGCGGTGCGTTTATCGCCTTTATCCGGTCAATTGAATCATAGCGTTCCCGTGACATAAGACGGCAAAACGGCAACCCATGATAAGCATCTGTGAAATAATCGCAAAACCGGGCGAAAGCGGCTTCAAGGGTCAGTGCAGCAATGGGCCGCTCCGCCGCGAGTCGGACGGCGATCCCTGTTCCAAGACTATAGCCGTGGACAATACGTCTGCTTTTGGGAATTTCTTTCTCTATCAGCTCATTCAGCTGATCATAGAGCGCACGAGCATCTGCGGCAAAAGCCTCTTCCGACGGGGTGCCGCCCTTACCGCTTGATCCACGATAGACGAGAGCGGCCACACCGAAACCCTTGTCCAGAAAGGGTTTCAGCCGCCCAACGGACGGGCCGATAGAGGTAAAGTTTCCCATGAAGTATAGTATTATCGGCGTATCTTCGTCCGGCGGCTTGATCCAGGCAGTGATTTCCGTTCCGTCCTCAGACTTGAAGGTCACTTCACGAGCGCCGTCAAGGCCATAGCTTTTTGGCCCGTCGGTCGCCTGATCGAATTTGTAGATTGATCCGTAAAAGAGGCGCATTCCAACAAATCCGGCGACCACGATCAGGGCAATTAGCACGCCAAGGAGTATGAGGCCGTTCTGCAGGGACATAGAATATTCCGACGCGCTTTTCGGTTGCGTCAGCCTCGTGATTTGATGAGTTTGATGATGAACAGGAACACTACTGCGCCAATCGTTGCGTGGATGATCGCCGCCAGAATGCCGCCACCAATATCAATTCCGATTCTTGGTAAGACGAACCCGGCAATGAAGGCGCCAATAATGCCGACAACGATGTTGCCGATCAGGCCAAACCCGAAGCCCTTTATGATCAGCCCGGCCAACCAGCCAGCGACAGCACCGATCAGCAAGAAGATGAGAAGACTTTCCACTCCCATGACAATCCACCTCTTTCATAGTTCCCGCACTCCTAACATTAGGAAGGGAGGGCGGGCGGGTGTCAAGATGGATTTCTTGATCCTGTCGGAGATGGCAACTTCTCCATTATGGTGCCGAAGGCTCAGCGTTTCGCCAAAAATGACACCATTATGGTACTGAATTTGCCGTAATTTCTTGCTCCATTCACCATAATGGTGGTGTGGTGTTCAGGTATCGCGTGCGGCAAAAAAGGCCTGACGGCTGATCCGTGACCAGCTTTTTGAAAGCGAGAGTGCCGCGCGATAGGAGGTAAGAATCTCTTCCGCCATCGGGTCGCCGCCGACGAACTTGTCCAGAAGGCCCGGCGTTAACTCTCGTGCGCGCGCGAGCAGGTCGGACGGAAACTTGCGAAGCTTCACCTTTTTGTTCTTCACCAGATCTTCAAGTGCGCGGGCATTTTCCCAGTCGGATTCGGAAAGCCCGATCGCATTCTCTGACTGGCACGCATTGGCGACGATGGCTTTCAGATCATCGCTCAATCCCTCAAACGCCGTGCGATTGACAAGACATTCGGCGGTGCCGTTCGGCTTGTTGAATGATGGCCAGTAAAAGTTGGGCGCAGCCTTGTAAAAGCCAAACGCCCGGTCACTCCAGGGGCCGAGAAACTCTGCGGCATCAATCAGTCCGTTCTGTAATCCTGGGAAGATATCTCCCGGCGCCAGCAAAACGGAGGTTGCGCCCATTTCTTCAAACAAATCGCCGCCAAGGCCCGCACTTCGAATTTTGACGCCCCTCAAATCATCGAGTGATTTAATCTCCTTCTTGAACCAACCGCCCATCTGAATGCCTGTGTTTCCGGCCATAAATGGTTTGATATCAAAGGGTTGATAAAGCGTGTCCCAGAGTTCCTGTCCGCCGCCCTGATTGATCCATGCCATATGTTCCAGCGCCGTCAACCCGAAGGGAATAGTGGTGAAGAAGACGCTTGCCTTCGCTTTACCTTGCCAGAAAAAGGACGCAGTGTGTCCAAGTTCGGCTGTGCCGCCGCCAACCGCACCAAAAACCTCAAGCGCGGGCACCAGCTCGCCCGCTGCATAGAGTTTAACTGTTAGCTTGCCATCGCTCATTGCAGTAATTCGATCGGCGAGTCGTTGCGCGGTGACACCGACGCCCGGTGCGCCTTTCGGCCAGGATGTGACCATTTTCCACTGCATTGCGCCGCTTGCGAGGGACGGTGCAGGGAAAACACTTGCGCTCGCCACGCCTACACTGGAGGCGGTGAGAAATTTCCGGCGGGAGAGGGGCTGTTTTTTCATGGTTCCTTCCTTTCCTGAAGGCTGGATTGACTAATCTGGTATATTTTATCAAGGATCAGTGAGGCGAAGCTGCCGGGTCCGGTTGCTTGCTTTGCGGCTTGTTCACCCGCTTTGCTCAGAAGAGAGAGACCTGCTGCCACGGCTTGCAGTCGCTGATCTTGCGGCGCTACCGCAAGGCAAGCCCCGAGAAGTGCCGTGCCTGCACAACCGATCCCCGTGACCCGGCTCATCATCTCATGGCCGCCGGTCAGAGTGATTTCCTCCCTCCCGTCGGTAATCAGATCCGTTGCGCCGGTCATAGCGACGATGGCCCCGGTTTTTTGGGCAAGATCGGCGGGAGTGCCGCCAAGCAGGGTGATTTCCCCCTTGTTTCCCCGGATCAGTGCCGGACCAAGCGTGAGAAGGTCACTCGCATAGGCAGCGCGTGGCGGCGAGCGGTCGATAAAAACAGGATCAAGTATCCAGGGAAGCCCATTGTCATCTGCCGATGAAATGGCCAATTTGATCGAGGCTTTCAGATCTCCGTCAAGGGTGCCGATGTTGACGAGAAGCGCATCCGCGCTTTTCGTGAAACCGGCCACTTCCTCCAGATCCGAAGACATGGAAGGAATTGCCCCAATGGCGAGCAGCATATTGGCTGTGAGCGCTTGCACCACCGTATTGGTGAGACAGTGAACGGCCGGGCGACGGGTATTTAATGCCTGTAAAAGCGGTATAGTTCGGTCCTCGCGCATGCTTTTCCTTCCATTCATTCGTTGAAGGGAAGGGCGCGATGTACATATTTTAGGATGACCCGGCCTCAATTCCCTCCGCCGGTTCTAACCGGATCAGGTTCTGCGGGTCAGCGAATGCTTCTCAGCCGTTTAAGGCACCCCGATGAGCAGCTGTTATCTTAGGGTTTTTCATTTGCTTTGCAATGCGAAAATATGATCAATTTTTCTAACCCGACAAGGTAGAAAAACTCTTGTGACAGGCTGACTGCCTTTATGATAAATTGGTGTTATAAAAATGTGCGGATACCGTTCGGCGGTGGCGCCCTAGAACAGGATAAGTTCCGTGACCCAGCAACAGATGCGATTTACCTTCCTCAATTTTGGTCATTTTGTTGATCATCTGTTCATGCTGATCTTCGCAAAGGCGGCGTTTAGCGCGGGGCTCTATTTTGGCCTTGCCGAAGATGGCGCCTATGCAGAGATGATACCCTATGGCATCCCGTCGCTTATTCTCTTTGGTGCCGGGGCGCCGCTTGCCGCCTATCTTGCCGATAAATGGAATCGCGTCGGCATGATCACAGTCTTCTTTATCGGAATCGGCCTTTCCGCCATTGCCACCAGTTTTGCCCAGTCCCCGTTGCAAATTGCCATTGGTCTTGCGGCAATCGGGCTATTTGCCTCAATCTATCATCCGGTGGGTCTTGCCATGGTGGTTCAGGGCGGCGGCCGTGTTGGCTGGCGCGTTGGAATGAATGGTGTCTGGGGTAATATGGGCGTTGCCGCGGCCCCGTTGATTACCGGCTTTATCCTTGCTGACTATAACTGGCAATTAGCATTTATCGTGCCTGGCATTGTCGCAATCCTTACCGGCATTGGATTTTATATCTTTGCCCGGCGTGGCGGGGCACGCCCCCCGCCTTTCCTGCGGGAGAGAAGGATATCGTCGGTTTTGCGCCGGGGTGGAAACGGGCCCTTATTGCCATTGCGCTGGTCACCTCCGCTGGCGGTTTTGTCTTTGGCACCATGACATTCGTTATCCCCCGAATGTTTGAAGTCAGCTTGCCGGATGTGACCGAGAATGTGGCGACAACGGGTCTTCTCGCAGCGCTGGTTTATGCAATTGCGGCCTTTGCGCAGCTCGTGGTCGGTCGTTTGATTGATAAATACCGGATCAAACCAGTGCTGTTTATTATTGCGCTCGCACAGCCGATCCTGATCGGGATTATGGCGACGCAATTGAACTATGCGCTCTTTTTCGCAACCTTGCTCGCCATGGCGTTTGTCTTCGGACAGATCCCGATTACCGATACAGTTATTGCGCGTTATGTGCCCGATGGCTGGCGAACGAAAGTCATGTCGGTCAAGCTACTTCTTAATTTGGTGATTGGCGCGTTGTCATTGCTGGCAGCGCGATACATCCTGGAAGCGGGCGCTGGATTTTCAGGTGTGATTACCGTTGTTGCCATTGTCGCTATGTTGATCTCTCTCGCGGCGCTGGTTCTGCCGGGGCGTGTCCGCCGGTCCATTCAGCCAAGCGTCAGCCCGGCGGAGTAGACACGAGCGCCACCATTTGCTGGAAAATGGATATTGTGACACACTCTATGAAAAATAATAATAAGGGGAGTGATTATGGGTATCGATACAATCGTTCGGCCAAAACAACTATTGGCGCCGCCGGTCCGGCTGGATCCGGCGTTTGATGATCCGCAAGGGGTAATTGACCTGATCAAGAAGGGAAGCCCGTATAAAACCCTCTCCGCCGCCCATAAAGATGTCGGGGAGACGTCCGGCGGCTGGTTTCGCAATTTCTGGGCGTTGGGCGGTAAGGTCGTTTTTGATGGAGCGGAGCCTTTTTTTAATAATCCGCGCTTTATTGAGGCCGCAAAGACATCTTTCAAGGCTGAGGTGATCCGTCCGGTTGCGATGATGACCAACCTTAATCTGCCGGCAGAGGGACTGCCCGCCCATCAGGATCTGCCTTTCTTCAGGGGTGCGCAAAATCGCGAAGTGCCAAGTTGGATGCTGGCGCCGATGGGCTATTCCGGCCTGTTCCATAACTGGGCCGTCCCCGTCGCTTCAGCGATTACTTGGTTCTATGACGGTGAAGGCGGGGAATTCGAATATTGGCCAGATGGACTTGGTGCGCCATCAAAAACCGAGCGGCCGCCCTACAGTAATTGCAGTGTTCTGGCGGATAATGAATATATGTTCCACCGGGTCGGCAGTGTCGGCCCGACGGCAGAGCATCACCGCTATGATAACTTAGGTTATGACGCCACACTCACCTTGACGGAAGATAACAGCTGGCGGGTGGATGATGGAGGCAAGCCATTTGCAAAGCTTCCGTTTGAAGAAGTGCGACTTTCTGTGCTTTGGAAGGGCTATTGCTTCAAGAACGAGGCGGAAGCGGCGGCTTATGACGATCACAGTCATGACCTGAATTCGGACCTTATCATCGATATATTCTGTGACGATCTGACGGCGCGCGGCATTGCCGTCTCAAAGCCGGAGGATTTTTGGACCGATGCGGCCTGGAAAGAAGTAATAACCCGCGCCTATCCGGCACCAACGGCGGAAAACCCATAAGCGAATTTTGCGCTGCTATATTCGCCTTTTCCTGATATCATAGGAGCATGGCAGAGGACCTATTCGAGTTACAGCGGCGGGCCATTGCGTTACATGCCGCTTATCAGGCCGGCGATCTTGTGGAGATCCGGCACCTTCTTGACGACCCGCCGGGATTTCCCAACAGCCAGCAACCGTATGAACTGGGCTGCGCAGGAACCCCTCTCGAATATGCTTTCTGTTGGTCACCATCCTCTTTGATTCATGCGCTTCTCGATATAGGCGCGGATGTGAACTTCAGCGTGGAGGACGGTTTTCCAGCGCTCTTCACACTTTTAGAAACCGACAGGGAAGACAGGTATGAATTGTTAGCGCTCCTGCTTGATCACGGGGCTGATATTCACCAACGAGGCATCAATGACTGGACGCCGCTTCATTATGCGGTGGTCCAACGGGATTTAAAAGCGATAGAAATCCTGCTTGCGCGTGGCGCCGACCCGTGTCTCAAGACACGGATCGACGAGGGAACAACAGCGTTGGAAGAGGCGGTGCGAAACGGACTCGATAAGATAGTCGAAGTCCTGAAAAATCAAGCCCATGTTTGAGCCATGTCTCTCTATCGCTTCCCCGGAATTACATCGATAAATTCCGCCATGGCATTGCCCATAGCGACGAGCATGCCGTCCTGATTGTTCACCTCAACATCAAAAAGCAGCCAGTAACCTTTATCCGTTTTCTTTTTGCTTTGCAGGGTGACGACGGGTGTGATGGTATGGCCGAGCTGAACCGGCTTCAGCCAGCGTGTCTCCAGTCGCCGGTGAAATCCGCCGCGCGGGATCAACCAGTCAGTGAGCGTGCGGGTGATCAGCGCAAAATTTTGCATGCCATGCATGATAACACCGTCAAAGCTCGTCTTGCCGAACTTGTTTTTCATATAGTTGTCATCGAAATGTAACGGGTTGTAGTCAAGTGAGGCATCGGCGAAAGCCTGAATCGTGTCACGGGTAACCGTAAAGGGCCGTCCGGTGATCACATCGCCTTCGTTAACCTGGTTAAACTGTTCTTCTGCAGTCATTTTCTATTCCTTTATCGATCAAGCGGGACGGATGGTTTGGCCGCGGCCAGTACAGACAACTTCACCATGCTGGTTGGTGAAGGTGTTTTCATGCACGGCGAAGAGCCTGTCTTTCCGGATGAAGCGGTCCAGCGCGGTGCCGCGCATGGTAATGGTGTCGCCCGGGCGGATCGGTACATGGTAGGACCAGTTCTGCCCCGCATTGATGGTGCCAGGGGAACGCATCCAGTCTTCCGTGGTGGTGCAGGCGAACATCAACAGGATATGGATGGAAGGCGGCGCGATGATGCCACCATAAATGGTCGATTTTGCATATTCCTCGTCAAAATAGAGCGGATTATCTTCCCCGACACCCTTGGCATAGCGGGCAATGACCTCCTGGGTAAGCGTCACCGGCGTTGTGTCGCGCAGTTCGCCCGGAATAATCTGGTCCCAGGTTGCGCGTTTATCCACATCCTTCCAGAAATCAGTTTCAAAATTATCGAGATCCAAAATCGTCATACTGTCCCCCTCCTCGGGGTTGTTATTGGCGCCGAAGCGCGGTTTGCTAATATTTTCAGGCGGCGGGTGTAATACGGAATTCGACGCCGCAAAAATCGAACCCTGCATCTGTGACCGGACAGCCGGCTTCTTTTGCCCGCTGCTTCATTTCCTCCGGATTTTTTGCCGTAAGATCAATTGCGGTGAAAAGTTCTCGCCCTTGCTCTGTCGTATCGGTAAATTGAATATAACCATAATCAAGGTCGATCTCGCGTGTCCCGCCCTGTATCGTCAATGGCCGGTCGCAAATATGGCTCCAAAGCTTGGCGCGCGCCTCGGCACCGGGACTGGAGATTTCAATACCGAGAATATCGCCCGTTACATCCGTGCTGACATGTTTATGCCAGTCGTCTCCCGCCCATTCATAATGGCCGAGCATCGTATCATCACCATAATGGTGGTCGAATTCCATCATGGTGGCACCGGTCTGCTTGGGGTTGAGCTGCAGAAGGTCGGCTTTATCGTTACGCCTCTCGTAAATCGGGGCGACCCCGACCTCTTCGGCGAGTGTTTTATGCCGGACCATATCCGCGCAGTCGAAGATCGCCATATATCCGCCCCGGCCGTCGTTTCGGGCGAGAAACCGGTCAACGGCAGTGTTCTCTTTTGTCGGGGCGACAATCTCCAGAAAGCAGCCGTTCAACGCATACATGATATTTTCCAGCCCAAAATTGTCGAGCGTCGACCGGTGACAAACATCTAGCCCGAAAACATGGCTGAAAACCTGCTCTGTTTTAGTAATATCGGCGGCGGCCAGACAAATTTGCCGGAGCCGGACATAATTATTGGATGGCATCTTTCCTCCCTTTCCCTGGCGGGTCAGGCCGGTAGTTGTTGATTGTTTTTAACCGGCAAGATGAGTATTCCAAATTTATCGATGGAGGTAAAGGTCTGCGTCAAGGTGCTGTCACAGGACCCTCTTGTTTAGAGATCAAAAAATCAGTAGCAAATTTATCCGATACTGATAGGTTAAGGCCTTCAATTATCCGGATAATTCTTCGAGAGAATGACGAAAAGCCTTCCTTCCCCCATAACCCGAATGAGTCAGGCGATGATCGTTCTGGGGATTTGTGCCGCGTTGATCGTGGCCTTTGTGAACCTGCGCGACAAGCCGTTCATACAATTGATTGAGGGAAAACTTCTGGACTGGCGGTTTGTCTTACGCGGTCCCATCGCTACGGATCCGGCGATTGAACTCGTGCTGATTGAAAAAATATCGGACGGGGCAAAGGGGATTCCTGTTTCATCCGCTGATCTGGCAAAAGGGATAGAGGCCATCGCTACGGGCGGTGCGCGGATTGTTGTGCTCGATCCGAATCTACTGCCAATGAAGGTATCGGGTGCGGCGGCAGATGCCACGGGGGAACGTGATCTAGCGGCAGATCTGGCTCGCCTTGATAACGTGGTCATTCCCTATGTCTTTTCCATGACCCCGTCGTCCAACTCCCGTTCAGCCTTGCCGGTGGCTATTCAAAAAACGGCGTATAGCGTCTTCCGCAAGCGCGAATCTCCGTCGGTTAAACGACCGGGGGAAGCGGGTGGATATCTCGCACCGTCTTTGGATTTGCTGCAGAACGCCCTGCCGGGCCATATTATTCAAGAACAACAACGGACGCTTACCCGGCAATATGCCTATCCGGTCATTGGTTATGGTGGATCGTATTATCCATCGCTCGCCATGCAGGCCTATCGTCGCTGGGTCGATTTGCCGATGAAGGCAATAGAGGTTAATTTCGGGGAAAGCCTGACTATTGGCAGTCTCTATTTGCCGACAGATAACCAGATGCGCCTCGCCGTCAATTATCATGGGCCGGGCGGAAGTTACAAACGGACCCGCTTTTCCGATTTGTTGGACGGTAGTCTACCTGCAGATAATTTCAAGGACAAGCTGGTGCTGGTTGGACTTGCAGCTTCAGTCACCCCGGATAATGTGTCCACGCCCTTTGATCCCGCGATGTCCGAGGTTGAGTATCTGGCCAACGTGATTGACAATATCAACCGGATGAACCCGCTGGTTCGGTCACAACAGGTTATCGTCCTTGATATCTTGTTGCTGGCACTGACGGGGCTCTTTTTTGCTCTGGTGGCGGCTGCGCGGAGTATATGGGTTGTTCTGACCCTGGCGGTGATTGCGATGGTGCTTTTTGTCGCGGGGAATATTCAGGTCTTTATTCTCTTTAACCTATGGTTGGGGCTGAGCTTCCCACTACTCGCGATGATCCTGTGCACAGCGGTGCTGATGGCGGCAAAGCACGTCTCCAAGCGCCGTCGCGCGGCCCTTACAGAGGCGGAGGCGGCGGAAGAAGCGCAGTTCACTACCCCTTGGACGTTTGATCGGGTTGCCAAGGTGGTGGATGAAGAGACGCCGTCGCTGGAAGCGGGTGAAGATGAAAGTGATCCAGAGATCGAGCCGGACGAAAAGGGCGAGGCAAGCTTGCGTCTTAACGCTGACGAAGATGGAATAAAGACTCAGGAAGAGCCCCTTCAGGACGAAAGTGCCGCGACGAGAGAAGACAAGATCGAAGAAGCCGAGGAGATGTCTGAAGGACCCGTGGCAGATAATGTCTCTCCTTTCCCATCACCCAAACCCAAGCCCAAACCCAAACCCAAACCATCGCCGATAGAGCCAAGCCCATTGCCGGTTCCGCCTCCAAAACCCTCGTATCAATCACTACCGGAGGGCCCGAAACCAGCGGATTTGCCCGTTCCTGCGCAAAAACCCAAAAAACCTGCGTCCCTTGCCCCGATGATGGATACCTCTGCGCGCGGGGAGAAGGTCTCGCTCACCTCGACAGAGGGTATGGTAAAATCGCCTGCCGCCAATAACGAGTTTGAAGTTGCTGTGCTGTATATCAACATGGCTGGCTTTATGGCGCTGGCCAAGAGTTTTGGACCGACTCGTTCGGCGCAGTTCCTGCACGCACTCTTTCAATTAATCGAAAAAACAGTGGTCAAACATGGCGGGTTTCTGGAACAGTTCGGCGAGAAAGACGTTATGGCAATCTTTGGGCTACCGGATGAAAGCTCAGAGGATGCATCGAATGGTCTCCGGGCGGCGCGGGAACTGGCGTCTGTTCTCTCCGATTGGGGTGAGCAGCAGGAATTGCCTGCTGGCAAGTCGGCAGATTTCTGTATTTGTGCTGATTTTGGCCCTGTAAAAGCGCATCTTGACGGTGAAAGGGAAGATGCCAGGGTTAGCGTTTCCGGTTATACGATTGGGCTCGCAAGCAAGCTCGATAAGACGGTTGCCGCGAAGAATGCGGATGTTGTTGTCTCCGAAAAACTGATGACGAAAGTCAGCGAAACCGATCTTACCGGTCAGTTGAAGGATGGCTTTACGGAACAGCCGATGCAGCAGATTCCCGGTGCAGCAGAGACTATCGGTTTGTGGCGGGGCGAGTTCGGCGCCAGCTGACGGGGGGACCCGCGCGCTATTCAGCTTTTAGACGCGCGCTTTATGGCGGCAGCGAGCGTGTCGAAATCCCCGACTTCATTGGCGAGAAGCAGGACGAGCCGAGCATTGAGAGCGGCGGATTGGTCGAAATCCAATCCTTCATGCGCGGTCATCAGTAATTCATAAAAATCATCGCCATGTGGGTGCAGACGATCGTCCGTATTTAGCGTGTTGTTCATGATGTTGTCTCCAATGTAGACTTGCCTATGGCACGGGCGAGCGCAAATTTGAGGCTTTCGGCGCCAGTTCCGGCCTCGAATGCGGCGGCAATATGCTGGTCCGGGCGGATCAGATAGATCATGTCATCGCCATAATGGGCGGTCACACCGGGGTGATCTTCAAAATGCAAGGCTTTCACGCCGCCGGGCGCCGTCATTTTTGCGCGCCTGCCGACGGTGAGCAACATAAACTCGCCACCGAGTTTATTTAAAAGCCAGCCATTCTCCAGCGGCGCATCGGGGCAGGGGGTCCCGGGCGCGAGGCCCCGGGTTGTGTTCCGCGGGCTTTGAAGCGCGAATCCCTCGAGAGCGCAAGGAACCGACAAACGCCCCGAATTTACCAGACGGCGGGCGAAAGGGAGGTCATTCGCGAGGTTCAGCACAGCATCGCGAAAAACAGCTTCCATCTTCGATTTTGGAGTCATGAAGTTGGTTGCGCGGGAGGAATTCATGATATTTTCGCGGGCGCCGTGGCGCCGTTCTTCATCATAACTTTCGAGGAGTTCCGGCGCGGCTTCTCCCTTCAGGACAGCGGCCAGTTTCCAGCCGAGATTATCGACATCCTGAATGCCGCCATTACCGCCGCGCGCGCCAAAAGGGGAGACGACATGGGCGCTATCGCCGACAAAAATCATTCGACCATGAACGAATTTATCCAGCATGGCACAGGTGAAGCTGTAGACACTGACCCAGTCAATTTCAAACGCTCGGTCACCGACAATCTGTTTCAAACGGGGAATTACACGCTCTGGCTTTGCTTCCTCAGCCGGATCGGCACCCTGTTCAAGCTGTAAATCAATGCGGTAGATATTGTCCGGCTGCTTATGGAGGAGGGCCGACTGACCCGTATGAAAGGGCGGTTTGAACCAGAACCAGCGCTCTGGCTCATCGCTCTCGAATGGGGCTTCGGGCATATCCACATCGGTGATCAGGAAGTGCTCTTCGAAGGTTTGTCCATCGAAATTGAGGCCCATGCGTTGGCGTATTTGTGAGTTGCATCCGTCGCAGGCGAGAACATAGTCCGCGGCAAGATCATAGTTCCCTTCCGCTGTCTCGACATGCAGGGTAATTTCGTCATCGGCGATATCTTCGCCCGCCACCTTGCTGAGCCAACGCAAATCGATGAGGTCCGGGAAATCCGCAATCCGATCAACCAGATATTCTTCCACATAATATTGCTGGAGATTGACGAAGGCGGGCATTTTGTGGGCGTCATCGGGCAGGAGATCGAAGTTATAGACCTCCTGTTGTCCATTGAACAAACGGCCGACCTTCCAGGTCACGCCCTTTTCGAGCATCTTATCTCCGATGCCAAGGCGGTCGAAAATTTCCAGGGTGCGCTTGGCCCAGCAGATAGCGCGCGACCCAACGGAAACCACGTTGTTATCGTCGAGAATGACTGTGCGGATCCCCTGCAGCGCAAGATCGATGGCCATGGCCATGCCGATGGGCCCTGCGCCGACAATGGCAACGGGGTATTTTCCAGGGGTCTCGCCCTTCAGCTCCGGTGGCGTTTCAAATGAATATTCCCGGTTCTGATAGTGCATGTCTGGTTCATCCTTGCAGGGAGGCCCACATTTCCTTGTCCCGTTCCGCCGTCCAGATACGCGGGGTATCGATGCCCTGTGCCTCGTCATAGGCGCGGGCGACGTTGAACGGCAGGCAATGCTCATAAATGGCATAGTCGCCGAATTTCGCGTCACATTCGGCGCGAACCGCATCCCAGGCTTCTTTTAGCGTCCCGCCGCGCGCAACCACAGCAGCGACCGGGCGGTAGGTGCTTTCCACGAAATCGCGGGTGTTGGTGAGGGCGGCCGTCACCATCTTATCTCCGACAAGTGCATCGCCTCGCCCGGGTACAATGGATTTCGGGTTGAAAGCGGCAATGGCGTCGAGTGTGGTGCCCCAATCGTTGAAATGTCCGTCGCCGCAATAGCAGGCAGAGTGATACTCGACCACATCGCCGGAGAAAATCACGCCTGCGTCCGGCACATGGACAACTGTATCGCCCGCCGTATGCGCCCGGCCCAGATGCATCAGGTCAACGCGCCGCTTGCCGAGATAGACGGTCATCTTTTTTGAAAAAGTCATGGTCGGCCAGGTGAGGCCGGGAATGCTCTCATATCCTTCGAACAGGCGAGGGAAGCGTTCAAATTCGCTGTCCCAGTCTTCCTGTCCGCGTTCGGCGACCATGGCCCGGCATTTGTCGGAGGCAATGATCTCTTCTGCCTGATAGGCCGAGGCGCCAAGAACGCGGACGGCGTGATAATGGGAAAGGACGACATATTTTACTGGCTTGTCAGTAACGGAGCGGATTCGTTCCATCACCATATTTGCCATACGCGGTGTGGCCTGCGTGTCGATGACCATCACGCTGTCATCGCCGATGATGACGCCGGTATTAGGGTCGCCTTCTGCCGTGAAGGCCCAGAGATCGGGGCCTATTTCGGTAAAAGAGATGGTTTTTTCTTCCATGTCGCCTTGTGAAGCAAATGCTTTGCTCATGATAAATTTCCTCTAGATTTGTTATGCGCCAGTGGGCGTGTATTTTTCGACTTTTTGGTCAATCGCGCCGAAGATTGAGGCGCCATCTGCATCCTTCATCTCTATCCGCACGGTATCCCCGAATTTCATAAAGGGTGTGACGGGCTTACCGTCGTTGATTGTCTCGATCATGCGGATTTCCGCGATGCAGGAAAAGCCGTCCCCGCCTTCCGCAATTGATTTTCCGGGTCCGTCCTCCAGTTTGTTAGAAACCGTGCCCGAACCGATGATCGATCCCGCAGAGAGCGGGCGTGTCTTTGCCGCATGGGCAATCAGCTCGCCAAAATCGAAGGTCATGTCAATGCCCGCATTGGCCTTGCCGAAGGGCTTCCCGTTATAGTCAACAAGAAGCGGTAGATGCAGTCGTCCGCCATCCCACGCCCCCCAAGTTCGTCCGGCGTCACGGCGACGGGGGCGAAGGCACTAGACGGTTTGGAGTGGAGAAAGCCGAACCCCTTACCAAGTTCCGCCGGGATCAGGCCTCGCAAGGACACATCATTTGCAATCATGATGAGGCGAATGGCCGCTCGAGCTTGATCGATATTCGCGCCCATCGGTACGTCATCAACAATCACCGCGATTTCACCCTCCATATCGATGCCATAGGCTTCATCCGCCATCCGGATCGGGTCATGGGGCGCAAGGAAGCTGTCCGATCCGCCCTGATACATCAGCGGGTCAGTCCAGAAGGAGGGGGGCATTTCCGCGCCGCGCGCCTTTCGCACCAGCTCTACATGGTTGACATAGGCTGAACCATCTGCCCAGTGATAGGCGCGCGGCAAGTGGAGAATGGGCATTGCTTTCGCTAAATTTCTCTCCAATAGAAGCGTCACTTTCAAGCTTGTCCGCAATTTTCTGAAGCTTTGGAGCGGACGCCGTCCAGTTATCAAGGGCGGCCTGCAAATTGGCGGCAATGTCCGGTACGGCAACACAGCGAGAGAGGTCCTTCTTGACCAGGACCAGTCTGCCATCCCGGCTGCCGTCCCTTAAAGTCGCAAGCTTCATTTCTTTCCCTCAATGGTTCCGTCAAATTTCTTTTCCAGCCCGTCCCAGCAATTGATGTAATTCTTTTGGAGGCTGTCATGGTGGGCGGCGAACTCGGTGACGAGTTGCGGCAGGCGCGTCTCAAACATAAAAGCCATGGTGTCATCAAGTTTCTGTGGCGCAAGGGTAGCATTGCTCGCCTTTTCAAAGCCGAATGTATCCGGTCCATGCGGCAGCATCATGTTATGCAGGCTGATCCCGCCGGGCACGAACCCTTCCTCTTTCGCATCATACTGGCCTTGAATAAGCCCCATGAACTCGCTCATGATATTGCGGTGATACCAGGGCGGGCGGAAGGTATCCTCTGCCACCAGCCAGCGCGGCGGAAAAATAGCGAGATCGATGTTCGCGGTACCGGGCTCACCCGTTGGTGCCGTCAGGACAGTAAAAATCGACGGATCCGGATGATCGAAGGAGATAGATCCAATGGTGTTGTAATGACGGAGGTCATATTTATAGGGCGCATAATTGCCGTGCCATGCCACCACATCAAGCGGGGAATGCTCTATTTCAGTGACATAGAATTTCCCGCCCCATTTTGTTTCAATCCGGCAGGGTGTTTCCTTTTCCTCATAGGCGGCGACCGGGTATTGAAAATCGCGTGGATTGGCGAGGCCGTTCGCACCGATTGGGCCTCTTTCAGGCAGGGTCAAGCGCGGGCCGTAATTCTCACAGATATAACCGCGCGCCTTCCCGTCCATCAGTTCCACCCGGAACATCATGCCCCGCGGCAGAACACAGATTTCGAGCGGTGCCACCTCCAGAATGCCAAGCTCGGTGATGATCCTGAGTCGGCCCATTTCAGGCACCAGCAGCATTTCTCCATCCGCATTGAAGAAATAATCATCAATCATGTTGCTATTCGCAACATAGATATGGGCTGCCATTCCGGCTTGCGATAGCACGCTGCCTGCCGTAGTGATTGTCCGCATGCCTGCAATGAATGTTGTCGTGTCCTCCGGCAAGGGGATCGGGTTCCAGCGAAACTGACCGAGCGGCGCATCTTCATACACAGCAGGCGCGGATTTCCAGAGCGGGCGGTCGACGGACGTAAAATGCCGGACATGGCGAACAGAAGGCCGCATCCGGTAAAGCCAGCTTCGGGCGTTCGTCGCATTGGGCGCGGTGAAGGCGGTGCCAGAAAACTGTTCTGCATAGAGGCCGTAGGCGCATTTCTGGGGACTATTGCGCCCTTCTGGCAGAGCACCGGGAAGTGCCTCCGTCTCAAACTCATTATTGAACCCTGTCATATAGGCGAACGCCATAGGGACAAATCCTTGTTGATCTTTACGGTCTAAATTAGTAACATATGTAACAGTCTGGTCTGTAACTATCAAGAAAGATTTTTGATGAATCTCGTATTAGAGGAATTTCTTCCCTATCGGTTCAATCGTTTGGCGGAAACGCTCAGTCGTAACGCGAGTATCACATATAAATCGGAATATGGAATGAGTCGCCCGGAATGGCGGGCTTTCGCGCTACTCGGGCAGAAGGGTACCATGACAGCGACCGAGATTTCTCATTATTCAACCATGCACAAGACCAAAGTCAGCCGCGCTATCTTTGCGCTGGAGCAGAAACGCTGGCTTGTAAGGGAAGTAGACGAAAATGACCGGCGGCTGGAACGTATCTCCCTGACGGTACAGGGGCAGCAAGCTTATAAGAATCTGGTGCCCAAGATGCAGCGGATAGAGAATGAATTGATTGCGCGTCTCGGCAAGGATAACAGCGAAGCGCTCTTCAAGGGGTTGGCGGCCCTTGAAGAGTTGTATCTAGATAAGGAAACGGCGTCGCGCTCGCGAAAAGCCGGTTAAGCCTGCCAGACGACCGGAAAAAGATCGCTATCCAGAGGAGCCCCCGGCGGGATCATTGGATCGCGCAGCATTTTCTGTAGATTTGGTCTTGGATTATAAGTGACATCATGACCGGCCCAGCGCTGGATATAGGCGCGGCGGCGGACATTCGGTGTCCGGTTCGGTTGCGCCCCGTGCAGGGTCAGGCCGTGATGCAGCGTGCAATCGCCCGGCTCCAGCTCATAGGAGACGATATCATAATCCTCACGCGCGGCTTCTACATCCGGGACCTCTGGCAGTTCCTCCTCATACTTCTGATCAGGATCGAAGCTGATGGCGAGAAATTTCTTGCCCCAGCGATGAGAGCCACGCAAATACTCCACCGCGCCGCTTTCGAACGTAACAGGGTCGAGGGCAAGCCAAAGCGTTGCCACCTGATCGCCGGCGACGGGCCAGTATGTATAGTCCTGATGCCAGGGGGTCGGGGTGGAGGTATCGGGCTCCTTCACCAGAATCTGATCGAACAGTAAGTTGACTTTATTAGCCTTCAAAACCGAGGCGGCGATCTGTGATGCCGGGGAATTAAAAACCGCATCCTTGAACCCGTCGAGATGATGGCAGACGAAGGTATCCCCGAAAAAGAACCCGGTTGCCCCTTCCGCGTCGATGCTCTTGACCATGCCGGATGGGTTGGCAATATCCTCATCAATCAAATCGCGCAGACGCTCGATCCAGTCCATATTGAAAAACCCGCGAAGGCAGACAACGCCATCTTCCTGAAATGTCCTGATTTCTTCATCCGTGACCGATCGTGTGAGATTATTATTCATTTTTGCCTCAGAGTTGTATGCGCGCCCTTTGTCGTTAATATATACCCAAATCATGAGGAAGTGAAATGACCTCAACAGAACCATCGCCATCTTCCGCCGAAATCTGGTTTCGGACGCATGTTCTCTGGCCGGATGAAACCCTCCTCTGGTCGGGGCGGCCGAGCATTGTTCGCTCCCTCTTCTTTAATTTCTGGTTTTGCATTTGTGGTGCCTTTCTGACTGCCCTGCTCGTCGTTTTTGCTTGGGTGTCAGGCGGAGTGAGCGATCCACGCCTGCCCGAAATAACGCTGGCACTGGGGTCTCTCTGGCTTTTGCTGAGCCCGCTTCGCTACGGATGGCGGGCCCATCGCACCGCCTATTTCGTGACGGATAAGCGCGTGGTTATCCTGCGCAAGGGCTTGTTCCGGGTACATGAAACGGCATTTCTTGCCGGCGAGGTTTCCAACTTTCAACTCAAACGGCTTACCGGAAATCGCGGGGATATTCGTCTTCGGCTGAGCGAGGCGAAGGCACCAAACCCTTATCAAGATGACAAGGAAAAATATTTGCGGGGCCGGGCGAGTTGGTACGGCTCCGCTCCTTTTGTCATGTATAATGATGGCCTCTGGGGTGTCGATAATGTTTCTGTCGCGGCGGCGGCGATTCGCAAACTGACCTGATTACGGGGCCAATATCATCCGCCCAGCCTTTCCCGCAGTTCCGTTTTGAGAACCTTGCCGTAATTATTCTTCGGCAGCTCATCGACAAAGAAATATTCCTTGGGTCGTTTGAAGCGGGCGATTTGCGTAATGCAATGGCTGTCCAACTCATCAGGTGTCACACGGCCGCCTTTACGCGCGACGACAAAGGCGACGACTTCCTCGCCCCAGTCTTCATGCGGTCGCCCGACGATGGAGACTTCATCAACGCTTGCGTGGGTGAGCAACGCCTCTTCTATCTCGCGCGGATATATATTGGTGCCGCCGGAGATAATCATGTCTTTCGAGCGATCCTTCAGGGTGAGGAAACCTTCCGCGTCGAAACAGCCCATATCGCCCGTATGAAGCCAGCCGCCACGCAGGGTTTCGGCCGTCGCCTCCGGGTTTTTCCAGTAGCCCAGCATGACGACATCGCCGCGCACCACAACCTCGCCGATTTCGCCGACGGGAAGCGGATTATCGTCGGCGTCGAACACTTTTACCTCGACATCGGTTCGCTCGACCCCGACGGAGGCGAGGATCTCGCTGCGCCTTGGATGGTTTTCATCGCGGATCTGGGCCATGGAAAGGCCGGTGATGGTCATCGGTGACTCCCCTTGTCCATAGATTTGCGCGAAACGGGGGCCGAGCACGTCAATGGCACGGCGGATATCCGCCTCATACATCGGGCCGCCGCCATAGACGATGATTTTTAGATTGCTCGTATCCGCCCCTTCGAACGCCGGGCTGGAAATCAGGCGGTGAATCATTGTTGGCGCAAAAAAGAAACAGGAATTGGGGTAATGCGCAATTAGCTCCAGCGTTTCGGCTGGGTCGAAACCACCGCTTAGAGGTGTCACCTGTATGCCCGCCTTGGCGATCAGGGGTAGGCCATACATGCCCGCGCCATGGGTCTGTGGCGCGGCATGAATAACCGCATCACCTGGGTCGAGCGCGGTAACATCGGCGAAATAGCTGAGCACGGCGGTCAGCAGGTTGCGGTGGCTGATCATCGCACCTTTGGGCTTGCCTGTGGTGCCGGAGGTATAGAACAGCCATGCAAGATCGTCCGGTGCCGCTTCCTGCAACGCGAGCGGCGGTTCGTTTTTCAGTGTTTGATAGTTTTCGTCATAGACGGAAATTACAGTGTTGAGTTCGGGGAGATCCTGTATGAGAGGTGTAATCTCGTCCGCCAGTTCCGCGGTGGCAAAAACGAGGCGACTGTCGGAGTTTTCCAGAATATAGCGAAATTCATTGATATGCAGCTTGGCATTTACCGGCACGGCGACCAGCCCGGCGCGCCAGACAGCGAAAAGGGCGATCCAATATTCGGGGTGGTTCTTCATAATCAGCGCGACCCGGTCCCCGGCACTAAGGCCAAGCTTGCCTCTAAGTGCCCCTGCGAGCCCTGCTGCCTGCGTGGCAAACTCGCGGTAGGTCGCGGTGATGTTTGTGCCATGGGCGAGGGCTGGCAAGTCCGGATAGGTTTTGGCCGTGCGTTCCAGCAGGTTTGCGATATTCATATGGGTTGTCTCCCGAGGGGGTTCAGGCGGCCCCTTCTTGTTGTTCAATCGGCTGACGATAGGAAAGATACCAGAGGAGCGCAAGACCCGGCAAGGCTGCAATCGTAGTGAGGATGAAAAATTCGATCCAGCCGGTGCGCTCGACCAGCCAGCCGGCGGGAGAGACCAGCACAGTGCGGGCCACCGCCATCAGGGACGTGAGGAGTGCATATTGCGTCGCTGTATAAGCCGTGTTGCAGAGGCTGGAAAGATACGCGACGAAGACGGCGGTACCCATCCCGCTCGCTATATTTTCAAGGCCGATGGTAAGGGCGAGGAAGGCGAGGTCATGACCGATGGCGGCCTGCGCGGCAAACATCAGGTTGGAGAGCATTTGCAGCAATCCGCAAATCCAGAGCGTGCGGTACATTGTCGTTGCCGCAAGCAGCCAACCGCCGATAAACAGCCCGCCGAATGTCGCGACCGTACCGAGGACTTTGGAGATTTCCGCAACTTCGATCAATGTAAAGCCGGTTTGCAGATAAAAGGGCGTCGCCATGGCGCCCGCCAGCGCATCCCCAAATTTATAAAGCACTGCGAACAGTAGGACGATCAGCCAGTCCGGCTTTTTCATGAAATCTGTAAATGGGTCAATTACGGACGTTTTCAGCCAGTCAAGATAGGCGTTCGCTGATGAGTCATCTGTACCTTTCTCTTTGGCCAGTTGCTCTTTTGGCTCCCGCGTGAACAGCACCGTGACCGTGCCGACAAGGATAAACGCGGCCATCACCATATAGCTGATCATCCAGCCAAAATATTCGGCGATGACAAGGCTCGAAAATCCCGTGAGCCACATGGCGATGCGATACCCATAGACGAAGGTAGCTGCGCCCGCCGCCATGTTTTTCTCGTCGCAGATTTCAATTCTAAACGCATCGACAATGATGTCATAGGAGGCAGAGGCAAAGGCAACGGCAATGGCGGCAATGGTGACATAAAGCAGGCTGGTTCCCGGTTGACTGAACGCAAGTGCGAGGATGGCCGCGATCAGGAACATTTGCAGCAAGAGCAGCCAGCTTCGCCGCCGTCCGAACAGCTTTGAGAGAAGGGGAATACGGATACTATCGATAAGCGGCGCCCAGAGGAATTTCAGCGTATAAGGCAATCCGACGAGGGTGAATAGCCCGATAGAGGTAAGGTCGATATTTTCCTGGGTCAACCAGGCTTGTAGTATGCTGGCGGTTAGAAGGAGGGGGCGCCGGAAGAAAACCCGAGCAGAGTGATGCTTACGATGCGCTTGTCGCGATAGACGGAAAGCGCGGACAGCCAGTTGGTCATGTCATGCGTATCTTGATAAGGTTACTCATACGCGTACTCTATTCAAAAAGGGGATAGCATCGCCCGTTAGTTATCTTTATGGATCATTTCCTTGGCCTTCTGCAGATCATCCGTCGTCCGGACTAGTCGTTCTGCCAGAACGCGCATCATCTCCACCGCCATTTCAGGGAATTCCGTCACCATACGGAAAAACACATCCTTGGTGATTTTAAGGGTCGTAAGCTCTGTTTTTGCCTTGATTGTCGCGGTGCGGGGCACATCGATAAGGATGGCAATCTCGCCGACCACATCGTTTTTCCCAAGTGTCGCAACGGTCAGCGGTCCCGATGGGGTATCGACGATAACATCTGCTTCGCCCGCCATGATGAAGTATGCGGCGTCGCCATTATCCCCCTGTTCACATACGAGATCGTCGGGTTGGAAAGTCAACCGTTCCGATGTAAAGGCCAGCAATTTGATTTTGGATGGCTCTATTTTTGCAAACAGGGGTATCTGCCGGAGGATCTCGACTTCTTCTTTTAAGCTCACGGATTTTCTCCCTTCTATCTTTCGCGGATTCCTAGGATGCCGCTAGTAATTCTTTATATGGCGCGCTGCTCTCTTTCAGTTTCTGAGGGCTGCCCTGTTCCACAATCCGGCCGCCCCGCATAATCAGAACATAATCGAAGTTGGCCGTCTTTTCTGCATGGTCGAGCGACCAGATCAGGCATCGGCCCTTGAACTCTTCGAGGATGTTTTTCATAAGGCGCGTTTGTGTCGCGGTATCGAACCCTGATGTAGCCTGATTGAGGATCAGCACATCTGGATTTTTAATTATCGCCCGGGCGATGCAGAGTTTTTGGCGCTGCGTTGCATTTAGCCGGGCACCCGCGGTGCCGACGGTGAAGTTCAGCCCGACTTCGATTATTGTGCTCCTGAGGGACATTTCCTCGACAACCTCAGCCAGCACAGCACCAATTTTCTCCGCGGCCTGAGCAAAGCCGAAGGCAATCTTGCCGAACAGGATATTATCCTGAAGATTAGTGGCGGCGTTATAGGCATCAGCGTCGAAGAAGGCGACGCTGTCTTTAAGATGTGGCGGTAGTTCTTCGGCGAACCTGTGACGCGCGGCAACGATTTTTTCCTCGATATCATCGGTCAGTACGCCAAGACGATGTCGGGAAGGGATGACCTTAAACGGCAGTGACATGAAACGTATGCGGTCTTCCTCGCGCAAGTTATCCAGTCGCTCGGAATCGATCCGGCTGATCATCGCTTGATATTCCGGCAGATCATCGGAAGAAATAAAGCCATAGAGTTGGAAGAATTCATGGTCTGGCGGGAGGTCGGCAAACAGTTCAATCATCAAGGTCGCGACTTGATACCCCATTCTGAGGAACGTTTCGGTCAGGTCCGCCTCTTCGATGATTTTCTGGACATAATTATTCTCCGCCATCCGGTCGAGATCAAATTCGTCACCGACGGGCGTGCCGAACAGCAGGTTTTCAGCAACGGAGGCATTGGTGTTGTACTTGTCCTGTTCGAATGCTTCGATCATATTTTTGAGACTAGGGTCATTTTCGATTTTTTCAAAAAACCGCCGCCGTGCCGCAAGCACCAATTCTGCCGATTCCGGAGCCTCTTGCGGGTCAATAGTACTTCGTAGGCCGAGGCGGTAAACGTCGTCGCTGAGGTCCACCATCTCCAGCACTTCAAGCGCACGGGCCTTCAGCCCCTCTTCATCGGGGACGCCGGCAAGCGCATAATCATTCCAGTCCGCGTCGATGTCATCGATGGAATTGCCTGTCAGTTCCGCATTCTTGATATAGGCGTTGCGCTCTTCCGCCGCATCGTCGGAGTAGCTTTTCTCATGTAAGGGCCGGTGCTTCAGGCCGAAGAAGAGGTTTTCTCCCAATGTCGAGTTGAAGACATAGCCATGCTGCCCGACATAGGATATCTTACGTCCGACAATGGCCTCCGGCGCGGTGAGCATGTTCACTTCGCCTGCCATAAGCCGCCCGCGATCCGGATCGATCAGACGAGCCAATACATGGGTCAATGCCTCGCGACCCGACCCGGCGGGACCGATGACAGCAATGCGTTCGTTGAGTTTGAAGCGGGTATTCAGCCCTTCCAGGATTTTCGATCCCGTATCGTCGGACAGTTCAATGTTACTCGCGACCAGTTCGCCCTGAAGATGCGGGATTTCTTCGGGTTCGATCAGCTGATTATCGGCGTCGCGCATGCCGGCGGGTTCAAACTGCTCGATTACCTGTTCATATTTGATGCGAGCATCTTCGCGCCGCTGGTAATAAGCAAGAAGCTCCTTCCACGGTGCGGCCATTTCCTTATGCGCGCCAATTGCGGCAACTAATGTACCGACTTCCAGCGTGCCGTTGATAACCATGGTGCCGCCAATGCCATAGAAGAAGAAGGGGCCAAGTTGCTGGATAAAGTTATTCAGAAACTTGATAACAAACTTAAGGAGATAAATGCGGTAGCGGACAGTGTAAATCTTGTCCAGCTGGTTCGAAAAATGGGCTCGCATGGTACTGGAAGCGTCATGGGCGTGAACTTCCTCGACGCCGCTTACGGACTCGCCAAGTTGATCGGAAAGAACGCGGACCAGCTTTACCCGAGACTTGCCAAGCAAGTTTACCTTCTTTTGCAGCTTTGGGATAAAATAGGCCTGTAAAGGATAAAGCGCGATGGCGGCGACAGCCATGATCCAGTTCTGTATGATGAGAAAGCTGACAATAACCAGGAGATATCCACCTTGAAAGATGGGGAGTGCAAAAGCTTCGCCAATAAAACCGCCAAGAGGTTCAACCTCAGAGGTGATCATCGGAATGATTTCGCCTTGGCTCTTTTTCTTGAACGTCGGCATCGGGAACCGCAAAATGCGGCAGTAAAGCTCGTACCGCAGGCGACGCAGCATCCGCTCACCCGTAATCCCCTGATAGACATTGATTACATATTTGAAGGCCTGATTGACAATGACCATCAGCAGAAAAAGCCCAACCATCAGGTAGAGAAATGCCGTTTGGTCAAATTCCACACCGACATATTCAACCGGAAAGGAGATATCGTTCGCCTGAATTGCCTGGTTGATGATGAGTTTTGGGAGTTCAAGATAATAATACAGGGCGGGAAAAGAAAGGATGGACATGATGGTAAGTATGATCTGCTGCTTTTTGCTGTAGCGCAGAATATACTTGTAAATATTATGTTCCATTGAACGCGACCTGCTCACTTCATCATTGGCATCACACAATATGCGGGCCAGCTGCGGGGACAGTTTTTCACAGTTTTACCTCTTGCTGCAAGGAGGAAATGTTCCACTATCCGGTTGAATTGTGACCTTCACCGCATTGCATGTTGAAATTTTCGCCGTCTACCCTTAACAATGCCGGAACGCCAATTCCATGCCGGAGCGCTATGCCAACCCCAAAAAAGAGAGCCCAACCGTTGTCGTGGTGCTAAAGGGATATCCGCGCCTGTCAGAGACATTCATCGCGCAGGAACTTCTCGCGTTGCAGCGGCTTGGCCTAAATCTCTCCCTCGTCTCCCTGCGCCACCCGACGGACAAGACCATCCACCCGGTGCATCGGGAAATTACCGCGCCGGTCAATTACCTGCCGGAATATCTTTATCAGGAACCAATTCGTGTTTTGAAAAGCTGGTGGCAGGTGCGGCGCTATCCCGGTTACAAAAAAGCGCGGAGCGTTTGGTTGAAGGATTTACGGCGGGACTTGACGACCAACCGCGTCCGCCGTTTCGGTCAGGCGATGGTGCTGGCCGCGGAGATGCCCGAAAATGCAGTGATGGTTTATGCCCATTTTCTGCATACGCCTGCTTCCGTCGCTCGATATGCGAGCCAGATGAAGGACCTCAACTGGAGCTGCTCCGCCCATGCAAAGGATATCTGGACGTCACCCGAATGGGAACTTCGAGAGAAGCTCGATGATCTTTCCTGGCTGGTGACCTGTACGTCCGTTAATGCGGACTACCTTTCCAGTCTTGCCGTAGAACCGTCGAAAGTTGCACTGATGTATCATGGGCTGGACCTCAGCCGTTTCTCGGAATTTGCAGGGCGGGTGCATGTCCGCGATGGGTCGGATGCTGCGGCGCCTGTGGAGATTCTGTCAGTCGGCCGGGCGGTGGCGAAGAAGGGCTATGACGATCTGTTGAATGCGCTGGCGATGTTGCCGGATGATTTGCACTGGACCTTCACCCATATTGGCGGCGGCCCGCTTCTGGACAACTTGCGGGCGCAGGCGGAAACGCTCGGGGTCGCAGAAAAAATCGACTGGCGCGGCGCCCTCCCACAGGAAGAGGTGTTAGAGGCGCTGAAACAGGCAGATATTTTCGTACTGGCCAGCCGGATTGCCGAGGACGGCGACCGTGACGGCCTGCCGAATGTTCTGATGGAGGCACAAAGTCAGAAAACGACAGTAGTGGCGACAAATGTATCCGCTATTCCTGAATTAGTCGTCGACGGAGAAACAGGCCTGTTGGTGCCGGAACGGGATCCGGCGGCGATGTCGGTCGCACTTACCCGTCTGATTAAGGAACCGGCATTACGTCAACAGTTTGCCAACAAGGGAAACAGCCGCCTGCGTGATTTGTTCGATGCAAACCGCTGGATTGGTAATCTTGCAGAGAAGCTTGGCGCGCCCTCGTCGTCGCTTAAGGTCAGGACGGGATCGTGAAACTCGCCTTTTATGCGCCGATGAAATCGCCCAGCCATCCGGTTCCATCTGGCGACAGGCGCATGGGGCGGTTGCTCTGGACCGCGCTGGAACAGGCTGGATTTTCACCGGAGCTTACCTCGGAATTGCGGAGTTTCGATGGAAAAGGTGATCAGGATTTCCAGCTATCGATGGAGGAAAAGGGACGAAAGGAAGCCGCCGTATTGATCGCGCGATGGCAGGACAGTCCCGAAGATGCACCGAGCGGCTGGTTCACCTATCATGTCTATCACAAGGCGCCGGACTGGATCGGCCCGGAGGTATGTCGTGCACTAGAAATCCCCTATTTTGTGGCGGAGGCGAGTCATGCGCCGAAACGCGCGCATGGTGACTGGCAGATAGGTTATGAGGCCGCCGCAACCGCCATCAGCTCCGCGCAAGTTGTCTTTAATATGACCCGGTTGGACGGGGAATGCCTGAAGCCTCTGGTCTCGCCCGAGAATAGGCTTGTCCTGCTGCCGCCCTTTGTTGATATCGATAGTTTCCTTGAGAATGCTACGCCGGTCGATATTGAGGCCGCAATTTTGAAAGCCGGCGGCAGGCGGGGCGTGATAAATCTTCTCACCGTTGCGATGATGCGCTCAGGCGACAAGCTGATGTCCTATCAACAGCTCGGCACGGCGCTCGCGCATGTCACGGCAGAGGATTGGCAGCTTCTGGTGATCGGGGAGGGGGAGAAGCGGCCTGAGGTGGAAGAGGCGCTTGCCCCGATCGGCGACAAGGCGGTCTATCTTGGCGCCATGACGCCGGAGGCGTTGCCCGCCTGGTATGATTTTGCCGACCTCTATGTTTGGCCCGCCTGCGGGGAGGCGTATGGCATGGCCTTTTTGGAGGCGGAAGGATGCGGCCTGCCCGTCGTGGCGGGTAATATTCGCGGTGTACCGGATGTGGTGATGGACGGTAAAACCGGCCTTCTTACACCTCCAGAGGATAGGGTTGCCTTTGCAGCTGCGGTGGATAAATTACTTGCTGATGCTCCCTTGCGCGAGAAAATGGGTGAAGCAGGGCAGCAATTTGTCCGGACGGAAAGGACCCTCGCAAAGGCGGCAGAAATCCTGAAAACGCATATAGGAGGGGCAATCTAATGGTCCGGTTGTTGGTGATCAGGCACGGCAAGACAGACTGGAACCTGAAGAAAAAATTCAGGGTCGCACAGATATCCCACTCAGCGATCTTGGCCGCGCGGAACTTGACAAAATGCGGCTGCCTTCAGAGTTTGCGGGGTTTAACTGCACTTCCAGCCCCTTGAAACGGACACGCGAGACAGCAGAATTACTTGGCGCAAAAAACCTCAAGATCGAGCCTGCCCTGATCGAGATGAACTGGGGCGAGTGGGAAGGCGAGACACTTTCCGATCTCCGGGCGAAATATGGCGGGGAGTTCAAATATAACGAAGCCCGCGGTATAAATATGACGCCGCCCGGCGGGGAAAGCCCCGCCGATGTGGTGGCGCGGTTGAAACCCTGGCTTCAGGGGCTTGAGGCGGATACTATTGCGGTCACTCACAAGGGTGTCATACGCGCGTTAAAGTCCCTCGCCTATAACTGGGATATGACTGACAAGGCGCCGGTCAGCTTCGATTGGGCGACGGGGCATCTGTTTGAGGTAAGCCCCGACGGCGGTCTTCGGCCGCTGCGCATTAATATCGCTATGGAAGACGCATGACCGATCAATCTACTCCGCTGAAAATCCTGTTCTATGTCCAGCATTTGCTAGGCATCGGGCATCTCAAGCGGACGGCAACGCTGGCCCGTAACATGATGCAGGCGGGTTTCGATGTGACGGTCGTCTCCGGCGGCCATGAGATTGATGTCGATCTCGGCGGCGCGCGACTGATCCAATTACCGGCGACGCGCGCGACGGACCTTTATTTCAAGGTGCTGGTTGATGAGGGCGGCCAGCAGATCGACGATGAATGGCGGCAAAAACGGGCGGAGAAGCTGCTGGACATATATCGTGAACATAAACCCGATGTCCTGATTACTGAGCTGTTTCCCTTTGGTCGGCGGCAGATGCGGTTTGAATTGCTCCCGCTGCTCAATGCGGCGCGGGCCGATACGCCGCGACCGCTCATCATTTCTTCTGTCCGGGATATCCTGGTGGCGCAAACAAAACCCGGCCGGAATGATGAAATGTTGGGGCTGGTGGAGAAATACTTCGATTACGTCATGGTACATGGCGATCCAGAGCTGATTTCTCTCGACAGGACTTTTCCCCATACGGAGCGGATAAGGGACAGGATTTTCTATACCGGCTATGTGGTCGATCATACCGGTGTCAAGGGCGGGCCGGATGCGCCGGGCGCGGGTGAGGTGATTGTCTCCAGCGGTGGCGGCGCGGTCGGCACCGATCTACTAAAGACAGCGATGAAGGCGCGGGCGCTAAGCTCGGCTAACAACTTGACATGGCGAATGATGGTTGGTGCTACGGTAGAGGCGGAAATTTTCGACGAGCTCGCCGCCTTGGCGCCAGAAGGTGTGATTGTTGAGCGGGCGCGGCCCGATTTTACCACGCTTTTGATGAATTCCGCGCTATCTATTAGTCAGGGAGGCTATAATACGGTGATGGAAACCCTCCATGCTAAATGCCGGGCGGTTATCGTGCCTTATGCAGGTGGTTTGGAGACGGAGCAGACGCTCCGCGCCCGGTTGCTTGCCGAGAAAGGTGTGCTTCAGATTGCCGATGAAGAGGGCCTCACGCCTGACGTTCTGGCAGCCAAGGTAGATATTGCCCTGAATGGCCCGCCGGCGCAGGCCGAAATTGATGTAAATGGCGCGGCGAAAACGATAGAATTGCTGAATATGTGGGCAGAAAAGAATAAATGAGCGATTGGGACAGCCTGAAAAGAGAACTCGACCTCTGGGAAACGGAGGGGCGAGTTGCGACTTTCTGGTGGCGCGATGATGATGTTGTTGCGCCGACGCCCGCACTCGACCGGCTGTTGCACCTAAAGGAGCATTTCGATCTACCTCTTGCGTTGGCGGTTGTTCCGGCACATGTCGATGCGGAGCTTGTCAACCACCTGGAGCATTGCGCAATCCTTCAGCACGGATTTGCCCATGAAAACTTTGCGGCTAACGGGGAAAAGAAATCGGAGTTCCCTGGAAGCCGCGCAGTTGATGAGGTGAAAATCGATCTAAAACAAGGAAAAGAGACACTTACGCGGATATTCACCGACCAGTTTGTGCCCATAATGGTGCCACCCTGGAACCGGATCGCGGACAACCATCTTGGTGTGTTGGCGGATCTCGGATATCTAGGTATTTCCCGCTATAAAGCGCGAAAAAGTGCGTTGATCCGACCAAGTCTCGGCGAGATTAACACGCATATCGACCCAATAAACTGGCGTGGTGACCGCAGTGTTGTGTCCGAAACGACGTTCTTGGAGATGGTCACCACCCATTTGGCGGCGCGGCGACAAGAGGAGGCGGACCCGATGGAGCTGACCGGACTGCTCACCCATCATCTTGTGCATGATGAAGAAATCTGGGCGGTGCTTTATAAGTTATTGACGGTGTTGACAGATCATCCGGCGGTGCGGTTTGTCCCTATCGAAGGGGCCCTTGCGCTGATAGACGAACTGGCGGATGAGCTATTCCATAGGGAGGCGGAACAGGATCTGGAATGACACGAGTGTTCACATATCCTCGCCGTAGTCTTTTGGGTAGCTACCTGCGCGTGCTTCTTGGCGTTGCTTTCACGCTTGTTCCGCTCTTGTTGTTAAATCCGATATCTGTCATTGTTTACTTGCTGGTTTTTTTGTTATGCGCGTTCATCTGGTATGGCGTGCGCACAATTTTGCGGCAATTCACCCAATTTGAGGTGAGCGGCGCCGATATTTTTATGTCTGGCCCTGTAAAACGACGCATAAACTGGGAGGAACTGGACGGGTTCAACCTGAACTACTACTCGACACGGCGAGATCGGGAAGCGGGATGGATGCATCTGAAGCTTAAAGGCGGGGGCGTAAGATTGAGTATAGATTCAACCATCGGCGGGTTTGAGGAGTTGGTAGAGCAGGCGGCGCGTGCGGCGGCACGAAACGGTCTTGCTCCCGACCAGAATACGGCGCGCAACTTAAGGGCTCTTGGTATTACGAGGCAGGCCCAATCTCCTACAGTTGCGTATGGGATGGTGGATCAATGACAAATGTCTTGCTGGTCAGAGACCTGAAAGTCGAGTTCCGGGTAGCGGAAGGCACGATCAAGGCAGTAGACGGGGTTAGTTTCCGGGTGCCGGACGGCAAGACGGTCGCGCTGGTCGGCGAATCCGGGTCTGGCAAGTCGGTAATCAGTCAGGCGATCATGTCCATCCTGCCGAAACCGGCGCATATCACCAGCGGGGAGATCTTGTTCTTCGATCCGGAAAAACCCGGCGTTTTTTATGACATCGCCAAGCTGAAACCGGACAGCAAGGAAATGCGCAATATTCGCGGTGGCCGCATTTCGATTATCTTTCAGGAGCCGATGACCTCCCTCTCGCCGCTTCATACAATTGGCGACCAGATTTCCGAAGCTTTGCATCTACACCATAAAAAAACCAAGGCAGAAGGTGTGCAGGTAACCGTTGATATGCTGCGCCTTGTTGGTTTTCCTAAACCGGATGAAGCCTTTCACACCTATCCGTTCGAGCTTTCAGGCGGATTGCGGCAACGGGCGATGATTGCGATGGCGATGATCTGCAAACCCGGGCTATTGATCGCGGACGAGCCGACAACCGCGCTCGATGTGACGATCCAGGCGCAAATACTTGACTTGATGCAGAAACTGCAAAAACAGCTTGGTATGGCGATTTTGCTGATTACACATGATCTTGGTGTTGTCGCAAGTATGGCCGACGAGATTGTTGTGATGTATCACGGCAAGGTCATGGAGCAGGGCACGCTCGAGGATATTTTCAAAAGCCCTGAGCACCCTTATCTGAAGGCCCTGATGCGCGCAATTCCGAGGTTTGATATGAAACCGGGGGAGCGATTGACCCCGATCCGCGAGATCAAGCGCGAATCCGACAGCAAATTTCTGCGGCAAGCCAATCCGCGCCCTGTTGCAACAGGAGAGGAAAAGCCGATCCTGGAGGTGCGTAAACTCACCAAGAAGTTTACGACGCGTAAATCCTCATTGTTTGGGGCAAAGCCCGCAGGCGAGGTGCTGGCGGTGGACAATGTCAGCTTTTTTATCAAGCCCGGTGAATGTCTTGGTCTAGTGGGGGAGAGCGGTTGTGGGAAGACAACCCTGTCCAAACTTATTTTGCGGGCGCTGGAGACGACGGACGGAAGCGTGACTTATAATGATCGCGGGCGCGATATTGATGTGCTGACCCTTTCCAATGACGAGCTTTTCGATTACCGCAACAAGGTCCAGTTTATTTTTCAGGATCCGTTCTCTTCGCTCAATCCCCGGATGACTGTGTTCGACATTATATCCGAACCGCTGATCATTCATAACGTCGGCACATCGGCCGAGCGGGAGGAAACGGTGAAAGAGTTGATGACGCTCGTTGGCCTCGATATCCGCTTCCTGCGCCGCTATCCGCATTCCTTTTCCGGTGGGCAGCGGCAGCGGATAGGTATCGCCCGGGCGTTGGCGCTGAAGCCCGATCTGCTGATTTGCGATGAACCGGTTTCGGCGCTGGATGTCTCCATTCAGGCGCAAATCCTCAATTTGCTGAAAGACCTTCAGGCTGAACTCGGCCTGACATATCTCTTCATTTCCCATAACCTGGCGGTGGTTGACTATATTGCCGACAGGATCGCCGTGATGTGCAAGGGTCGGCTTGTTGAAACCGCTCCGAAGGCGGCGTTGTTCAAAAACCCCGTGCATCCCTATACTAAACGCCTTCTCGCGGCAGTGCCGGAACCGGACCCTAATCACCGGCTCAATTTCACAAATCTGGTTGAAGAAAAGGCGTCCAATCCGGAACTCTGGCCCGCACCCTTTACTGCCGATGTGCATACAAAACCTGTTATGATGGATATTGGTGGCGGCCATTTTGTCCGGGTGCATGAGAATACGGATCTGGAGGAATTGCGGCTATGAGAGAATGGCGCAAATTTTTTGGGGGAGTTGCTGTATCGGCGCTGATATGCGCGATCCCGGCGGGCATCGCTCTTGCGGAAGTCCCATATTTTCAGCATTCGGTTCACTCCAAACTCCTTCCCCCGATGGTAGAACGGCTGCCGAAAAACCCGCTGGTGGTAACACCCGGTAAAGATCAGGTGGTTGGTAAATATGGCGGTAAACTCAGGACATTGGTCGGCAGTCCTGCCGATGTAAAATTGATGTTCGTCAATGGCTATGCCCGCCTTGTCGGTTATACGGAAGAGCTGGAGATCGAGCCTGATATCCTCGCCTCCTTCGAGGTAACTGAGGGTCGGACTTTTGTCATGAAGCTCAGGGAAGGGCATAAATGGTCCGATGGGCATCCCTTCACATCGGAAGATTTCCGCTATTGGTGGGAAGACATTGCGAATAACCCGAAGCTTTTTCCTGCAGGACCCCCGGCGGAACTGCTAGTTGACGGTGAGCTGCCAAAGGTCGAGTTTCCAGATCCGTTGACTGTTATCTATTCCTGGTCCTCGCCGAACCCTAATTTTCTTGCCAATCTTGCCGGTGCGGCACCGCTCCTTATCTATCGCCCGTCACATTACTTGAAAACGCATCACATCGAGTATATTGACCGGTCGAAGCTGTCGACAAAGCAGAAAATCAAGCTCAAGGCTTGGGCGGCAAACCACAACCGTCTCGATAACCTTTATAAATTCGATAACCCGGATCTACCGACATTGCAGCCCTGGCGCAATACGACACCCGCCCCGGCAAACCGGTTCGTGGGGAGGCGAAACCCCTATTTCCATCGGGTCGACTCGGAAGGCCAGCAGTTGCCTTATATCGATGAGCTGATTTACACAGTGTCAGAGGGTAAGCTGATTCCGGCGAAGGCCGCCTCCGGGGATACAGATCTACAGGCCCGGGGCTTGCGCCTTCAGGACGCTACCTTCCTGAAGGAGAATGAAAAACGCTCTCACTACAAGGTAAGGCTCTGGGAAACGGTCCGCGGTTCCCATTTCACGCTGTATCCCAATCTGAACAGTCAAGATCCGATCTGGCGCAAGTTGATGCGAGATGTGCGCTTCCGCCGGGCCTTGTCCCTCGCCATCAATCGGGAGGAAATCAACGATATCCTGTTTTTTGGTCTGGCGGTGGAGGGGAATAATGCTGTTCAGAAGCAAAGTCCGTTCTATACAGAGGACCTTCGCACCAGGTGGGCAACTTTTGATATCGAGACCGCAAATAGTCTGCTGGACGATATGGGCCTGACAGAGCGAAATGATGACGGCACGCGGTTGATGCCGAATGGTGAACCCCTGGTGATTGTGATTGAAACGGCGGGAGAGGAGACGGAACAGTCGGACATTCTGGAGCTGATCAACGAATCCTGGGAACAGGTCGGGGTTGAACTCTTCACCAAACCGTCCCAGCGGGCAGTGTTCCGAAACCGCATCTTCTCCGGGGAAACCGTAATGTCTGTCTGGTCCGGATTTGAAAATGGTGTGCCGACCGCGCAGTCCAGCCCGGCCGCCCGTGCACCGACCAGTCAGACAAGCTATCAATGGCCGAAATGGGGACAGCATTTCGAAACCAAAGGAAAGTCCGGAGAGCCCGCCGATACGCCTGAAGCGCAGCATCTGTTCGAGCTGTATAAAAGATGGTTGGTCACCACCGATAACGATGAAAAGGCGGAAATCTGGCGGGAAATGCTGCACATTCATGCGGATCAGCAATTTACCATTGGCGTTGTCGGGGCAATTTTGCAGCCTATTGTTGTCTCCGATAAGCTGCGGAATGTGCCAAAGGAAGGGATCTATAACTGGGATCCCGGCGCGCAATTCGGGATTTATCATCCGGACCTGTTCTGGTTTGAAAATTAGGTAATCGGGGAGGCCGGAACATTGGGGGCGGGGGAATTTAACGCGATCAAGGCATTTTTCAGTGTGCCGGTTGACGGGGCGGCGCATTTCGGGAAACAATACAGGAATGGCATGGGGGTGGAACCGATGAAAAATCGGTGCCTCGCGGGGCAGATTTGAATGTTTACCTATTTCGTACACAGAGTGCTGATTATGATCCCCACCCTGCTGGTGATCAGTATTCTGACATTCGTTATTATCCAACTGCCGCCCGGTGATTATCTTTCCAATCAGCTTGAAGAACTCCGCTCCCAGGGCGAATCCGCCTCTGCGATGGCAAAAATTGCCTTCTATCGGGAGCAGTATGCGCTTGATAAATCCCCGATTGAACAATATGCGCGCTGGATGGGCTTCTGGCCTGGACCTGACGGCTTTTCTGGTCTGATACAGGGAAACTGGGGTCAGTCCTTCACCTATGATCTGCCGGTGAAAGAGGTTGTGGGTGATCGGCTCGGCCTTTCCTTCCTGATCAATTTCTCGACTATTCTCTTTATCTATATCGTTGCTTTCCCCATCGGCGTTTATTCGGCGACACGGCAGTATTCCATCGGCGACTATGGCTTTACCCTGATCGGCTATCTTGGCCTCGCGACACCGAACTTCCTGCTCGCCATGGTGTTGCTCTATTACGCCAACGTCTATTTCGGTGTTTCCATTGGCGGGCTGATGGATGATAAATATATCAACCAGCCGTGGAGCTTTGACAAAGCAATGTCGGTCTTCGATCACATGATTGTGCCGGTGATTGTCATCGGAACGAGCGGGACAGCCTCTATGATCCGACGCCTGCGGGCAAATCTGCTGGATGAGCTACAAAAACAATATGTGACAACGGCCAAGGCCAAGGGTGTGCCGCGCCTGAAGGCGTTGATCAAGTATCCAATCCGCATGTCGCTTAACCCCTTTATTGCCGATATCGGCAATCTTTTGCCTGATGTGATTTCAGGCTCGGTGATTGTAAGTATGGTCTTGAGCTTGCCGACGGTTGGCCCGCTTCTTCTTGAGGCACTACGCAATCAGGATCAGTATATGGCGGGCTCTCTTTTGATGTTCCTCGCCCTGTTGACGGTGGTCGGCATGTTTGTTTCCGACGTGTTGCTGGCGGTCCTTGATCCACGCATTCGTTTGACCGGGGGGGCGACAAAATGACGGAGACGACCGGACCGAACAAGGAGCCGCCGCTCGAACATTGGTACTCCCGCGAACCGTTCGATCCTCATTCGGTGGAGAAGTTCACGCCGGAGCAGGAACGTTTCTATATGGCGTCGCAATGGCAGATGATGTGGTGGAAATTCCGCCGGCATCGGATCGCGGTCATCAGCGGGATTGTCTTGCTGCTGTTTTACATTTCGATTCTGATATCGGAATTTCTGGCACCCTATGATCTGCAAACGCGGCATACGAAATATATCTTCGCACCGCCGCAGTCGATCCATCTTTTTCATGACGGTGAATTCGTTGGCCCCTTCGTGTATGGTTATAAGCAGCGGCTTAACCGGGAAACCCTGAAGCGCGAATATGAGATCAATACCAGCAAGCCGTATCCATTGCGGTTTTTCTGCGCCGGGGATGAATATGAATTTTGGGGCCTGTTCGATGCGAACCTGCACCTTGTCTGCCCGGCTGAGAAAAAGCTGGCCTCTTTCTTCTGGCTCGGCACGGATCGGCTCGGGCGGGATATCCTCTCGCGTATTATTTATGGCGCGCGGATATCGCTTTCGATCGGATTGATCGGTATTGCCATTAGCTTCACCCTTGGTATTATTCTAGGCGGCATTTCCGGCTATTATGGCGGCTGGATTGATAATGTTATCCAACGAACGATCGAGCTCTTGAAATCCTTGCCACAGTTGCCACTTTGGCTGGCACTCTCGGCCGCGCTACCGGTCACCTGGTCGCCAATCCTCGTTTTCTTTGGATTGACGGTAATATTGGGCCTTCTCGACTGGCCGGGACTTGCTCGTGCCGTGAGATCAAAATTCCTTTCCCTCCGGGAGGAGGATTTCTGCACTGCCGCGCAGCTTATGGGCGCCAAGCCCAAACGGATTATCGGGCGTCATCTGTTGCCGTCGTTTGCGAGCCATTTGATCGCCAGCGCCAGCCTTGCGATCCCGAGCATGATATTGGGCGAGACGGCACTTTCCTTCCTCGGGCTGGGATTGCGTCCGCCAATTACCTCATGGGGCGTTTTGCTCAATGAGACGACAAACATCAATGCGGTGGCGACGACGCCTTGGCTGATCTATCCGGTGTTGCCAGTGATTATTATCGTGCTGGCCTTTAACTTCCTAGGCGATGGCCTGCGCGACGCGGCGGACCCATACAAGTAAATTTCAGGGGCGGAAGATGGCGAGATCGACGGCCCCTTTAACACCGTCGACTTTGCGCGCCTCTCGAATTTCCAATTTTGCCTGAGGTGCATACCCTTGCGTCTTGGCAAGGTCCAGTGCCTCCCGCGTGGTAACACCAGTGGCCTGTTCATCCTTGGCATGCTTGTCGAGCTTGGCGGCAAGATTGACCGGTTCCCCGATCACTGTGTATTCTAACCGGCTGTTATCGCCGACCGCGCCGAAGACAATTGCCCCGACAGCGGAGACGAAACGAACCGTCATGGGGTCTTGTTTGTCCGCCGTTCGATCCTTCGACCATGCCGCTGCCTCTTTGTTCAGGTCTTCCATCGCGCGCAGGCAATCGGCCGCGTAGTGCTCCGTTGGGACCGCCGCGCCGAAGGTGGCGAGAATCCCGTCACCGAGAAACTTGTCGATGGTGCCGCCGTGTTTCTGGATCACAGGCACCATGCGGGACTGATACTCCGCCAGCAATGAAATCACCTCGTTCGCCGGCCGTTCCATGGATAGTTTTGTAAAGCCCTGTAAATCGCAATGTAGGATTGCCGCCTGTCGGCTTTCGCCGGTCCCGGGCTCGATCCAGCTTTCTGAATGGGTAATCTGAGCGGCGATTTCCGGGGAGAAAAAGCGGGAGAGGTCCGCTGCCGCGGTCGCCTGCGCCACCGAATGGATCAACAATCGCCGCGCCCGGACAATGACGAGAGCAAGAATAAGGGTCACCACGACGATGCTGATGACCTTGTCAAACTCCGCGCCGAGCAGGATTTTATGCGACATGGTGAATTCCACATAATCGCGGGTGATCTGTGCCATGCCGTCTTCCAGATGCACGGCATACCCCAACAGGATGAGCCAACCGATTGCCGCCGAGGCGCCCGCGAGTAGGACATAGCTCGCCTCGAACCGGAGGGCACGAAGGGCGATAAAGATAAAGACATAGAGCAAGGTCGGCGCCTTCAGGTAGAAGGACGGCGGCTGTTCATACTGGATATGAAAACTCCAAATCAGGAACATCAACAACGCCATATCAGCGATAACAGAAAGACTGATAAACCACCACGGCATCCTGCCGAAATAGGCGAGCAGTAGGCGAAGTACTGTAAACACACCGTAAATCATAAGCGCATAAGGCACGGGCGCAAACATAACATCAGCGGCGAATGTCTTCGGCGACAGGGCGTATAGGGTGGAGAAGGTGATGACGATAAACACCTGTACCCAGGCGATCAGGATTTCCGACTGGGTCTGTTGGCGCGTGATGGCATCTTGCACCCGCGCCGGCAACTTCCCGTCGATCTCTTCACCCAGTATGGCTTTTTTAATGCTATTCCACATTCCCGTCATATGCGCTCGCTTTCGATAACATGGAACGCACAACCCTTCATAATTATGTGATCGCCCGCTTTTGCAGCCAGAGACTGGTCTCCACCGCCCCATCGGGGATCGGCAGACTTCCGGCAGATGATTGTGCCAGCGCGTCTTTCATGCGGCTCGCGACATAGGCGCTTGAAAATATCAGCTCATAACCTCCCCCGAGAAAAAGCGGGGCGGCAAGTTGCTGTTCGTTATAGCCTCGCCAGTCCCAGCTTTCGGGATAGTCATCGGGCAGGAAGATATCATGGATGTGGATAAATACGCCCGGTGGGAGAGAGGGCAGGATATCCAGAAACAGGCGATCAACATCGCTGCCCGGCATGGCAATGTGGCTGCTGTCGATAAACAGGAAATCACCTGCGGCAAGTTTGGTGAAAGGGTCATTTCCTGCCTCATGCAGCGTCTTGTGGATCACCTGAATGGGCAGGGTTTCGATTGTAGCGCGGGGGGCGGGATCAATCGCGGTGAATTTCGTGGTGAGATCACCATCTTTGATAGCACGCGCCATGAAGCGGGTGGAATGGCCCGATCCGACCTCGACAATATGTGCCGGTTTTTCTTTTCGCACCATGGCGTAGGCGATTGCTGCGTCCAGCCGGGGGAACCAGTCCTGCTCAAACCGTGGCTCAGGCGGCGGTAAAGTGCCGAAGCTTTCGAATGCGCCCCGATAAGTAGCCAGATCATCCAGGTGTTTCGCAAAATTAGCTTCGCGCGCTGCCATGTATGTTTCAATAGCGGGGTAAGATCCGCGTCCCGTCGCCTTGGGGAGGCTCGCGGCATAGCGATAAGGAATAAAGAACCCCTCCTTCTTCAGTCCGAGGACGGTATTGAGGCCCATGCGCAGGCGACGCAGATTCATAGTAGGTCTTTCCGAAATTCAGATGTTTGACTATTTTGCATGGCGCGGCTGCGGCAATCTCTTTATGGTCGGGCTCAACTCAAGAAAAGCAAAAAGGATACTGGCAATGGGCGCATCTTTTCATATCACTGTTGAAAATACCACTCTTAGAGTGCGCCTAGACAATCCGGCGCAACATAACAAGCTTTCGCCAGCGACCATGAAGGCATTGAGGGAAGGGCTGACAGAGAAATCAGATGATAAATCGCTCCGGGTCATGGTGTTGACCGGTACGGGGAAAAGTTTTTGTGCGGGTGCTGATCTTGGCGAGCTCGGTCGTTATAATTTCGATGAGAATCCTTTGGAACAGCTGACTGATGTGGTGGAGCGGCTTCCATTCCCGACGATCTGTGCGTTAAACGGCGGCGTGTATGGCGGTGGGGCCGACCTCGCCCTTTCCTGCGATTTTCGCATCGGAATCACGTCGATGAGTTCCTTTATTCCGCCTGCACGCATCGGCATTCACTATCCTCCGGCAGGCCTCGCACGTGCTGTCGCGCGGCTCGGGCTCGGTCCGGCGAAACGCTTTTTCTCGCTTGCGAGAGGATGCCCGCCGAAGAATTGAAGGCCATCGGGTTCCTCGATTACCTTGTTGAACCAGACGAATTGGAGGCACGCACGGAAGCCCTCGTTCTGGATATTGCCGGACTTGCGCCGCTGTCCTTGCGCGGCATGAAAGAGACCCTTAATGATATCGCACGCGGGGAACTCGATGTGGCGAAGGCTCGCCAGTTCCAGCTTCAATGCCTGCAATCGGAGGATTTTACCGAGGGGAAGCAGGCGTTGGCGGAGAAACGCTCCGCCAACTTTAAAGGGTCCTGAACTCGCCTCAGATCAAAGGATGAATTTGGAAAGGTCCATATTCGTCGCAAGCTCGCCGAGATGCTCCTCGACATATTCCTTGTCGATATTGATGACAGTGCCGCCTTTATCGGATGCCTGAAAGCTGATCTCCTCCAGCACACGCTCCAGCACTGTATGCAGCCGCCGCGCACCGATATTCTCAACTGCGGCATTTACATCGGCGGAAATGGCGGCAATTGCCTCGATCGCGTCATCGGTGAAGTTAAGATGTACTTCCTCCGTCTCCATCAAAGCGACATACTGCTTGATCAAGCTCGCTTCCGGCTCTGTCAGGATACGTTTGAAGTCATCCTTGGTCAGTGCGCGCAGTTCCACCCGGATCGGCAAACGTCCCTGAAGTTCGGGCAGCAAATCTGATGGCTTGGCGATATGGAACGCACCGGAGGCAACAAACAGGATATGATCCGTGCGGACCGTGCCGTACTTTGTACTGACAATCGTGCCTTCGATCAGCGGTAGCAGGTCGCGCTGCACGCCTTCGCGGCTGATATCCGCGCCCTGACGGTCACTTCGGGCACAAATTTTGTCGATCTCATCGAGGAAAACGATGCCATTGTTTTCAACAAGCTTGATGGCATCCCGGACGACAGCATCTTCATCGAGTAGTTTGTCGCTTTCCTCGTCTATGAGAACTTTGTAGCTGTCCTTCACAGGCATCTTGCGGGGTTTTGTACGAGGTCCGCCAAGCTTGCCGAGCATGTCGTTGAGGTTGAGCATTCCCATCTGGGCACCCGGCATTCCCGGAATATCGAAAGTTGGCATGCCACCGTTTCCGGTATCAACCAGTTCCAACTCGACCTCCTTGTCGTCCAGTTCGCCCTCGCGCAGCATCTTGCGGAATTTCTGTCGTGTATCGGGGGAGGCTTTATCACCGACCAGCGCATCAAGCACTCGCTCTTCGGCGGCGAGTTCCGCTTTGGCGATTACCTGCTTGCGTTGGTCCTCGCGCACCATATTGAGCGCGATTTCCATCAGATCCCGGATGATTTGCTCCACATCGCGACCGACATAACCAACCTCTGTAAACTTGGTAGCCTCGACTTTTAGGAAGGGCGCATGGGCCAGCTTGGCAAGACGGCGGGAGATTTCCGTTTTACCGACGCCAGTCGGACCGATCATAAGAATATTTTTCGGCAACACTTCTTCGCGCAGGTCTTCGGGTAACTGCTGCCGACGCCAGCGGTTACGCAGGGCAATGGCAACGGATTTCTTGGCGTCCGACTGGCCAATGATGTAGCGGTCCAGTTCGTAGACGATTTCCCGCGGTGATAAATTAGTCATTCTTACCGATACTTTCGATGATAACATTTTCGTTGGTGTAGACGCAGATCTGGGCGGCTATCGACATGGCTTTCTGGGCGATGTCTTTCGCTTCCATATCCTCGCGATCCATCAGGGCTCGCGCTGCGGACAAAGCGTAGTTGCCGCCTGATCCAATGGCGATGATCCCGTCTTCCGGTTCCAGCACGTCGCCCGTTCCGGTGAGGATCAAGGAAACATCCTTGTTGGCAACGGCCATCATGGCTTCCAGCCGACGGAGATATTTATCCGTCCGCCAGTCTTTCGCGAGCTCGACGCAGGCGCGGGTCAGGTTACCCGGATGCTGCTCCAGCTTGCCTTCCAGCCGCTCAAATAGCGTAAAGGCGTCAGCCGTCGCACCGGCGAACCCTACGATGACATCATTTTTTGCGCCGATACGGCGGACTTTTCGGGCGTTGGACTTAATTACTGTCTGACCAAGCGATACCTGACCATCACCGGCAACGACCACGGTTCCGTTCTTGCGCACGGACAAGATTGTCGTCCCGTGCCAGCTTTCATTTTTTTCGGACATAGATACTCTTCATTTTTTGAACTTGCCATGACGATGTAACTATTTTGCCGCACGGGTCAAGGTGCAAAGGGCTTTGTCCTTGATGATGCATGTATTTTTGGCCGTGCCTTTCTTCACAATCACGCAGGTGGAACGTCATTTTCCCGATATGGACGCTGAAAAAAGGAGAGATTGATGGAAACTGTAAGTGATCAAACAGAAACAATTGATGATGCTGCCGAACGCGCCTCGAACCTTCGGGCAATATTCGAGATACTAAGTTATATTCATGCCGATGCGCTGAAAGACAACTACAGGGAGCTCGCGGATCGCATCGAATTTGCCCTCAATCTTGCCGAAGAGGTCATTAAGAATGGTGGAAATGCAACAGCGATATCTGGCCCACACACAAATGTGCAGATTGGAGCGGCAGCCGTTGCGCCCGTACGCAACGATGACGCAACCCTGTAACTCGATCTTTCACAATTGTCGTTGTCTCTAAGGCTTGGATTTCTGCACCGTTCCTGCTATATCCTCGCCAGGTATTGACGCGGTAAGCGGCCTGGCTGAAAGGAAAATTCATGCGCGTAGGAACGGTTAAGCGGAAAACGAAGGAAACCAGCATTGAGGTTGAACTCAATCTTGACGGTACGGGAGTGTATGATGTCAAGACAGGTATCGGTTTTCTCGATCATATGCTGGAACAGCTTTCTCGCCACAGCCTGATGGACCTAAAAGTGCGCGCGGATGGCGATTTGCATATCGATTTTCACCATACAACGGAGGATAGCGGCATTGCCATCGGGGAGGCCTTTGCGGCGGCTCTCGGTGATTTAAAAGGCATTCGCCGCTATGCCGAAGCACATATCCCGATGGATGAGACATTGACGCGGGTGGCGCTTGACATTTCCAACCGACCTTATCTGATCTGGAAGGTGGAATTCAGCCGTGACAAGCTTGGAGAGATGGATACGGAACTTTTCAAGGAATGGTTTCAGGCGTTTGCGCAGGCTGCCGGGATCACGCTGCATGTTGAAAATCTCTATGGCACCAATAATCATCATATCGTGGAAAGCTGCTTTAAGGCGTTGGCGCGGTCCTTGCGTGATGCCATAGAAATTGATCCGCGTCGCGCCGATGCTGTCCCCTCCACCAAGGGAGTACTGGGCGGCAGCCTCTAGCTTCGAACCACCGCGCACGCGCGGGAGAAATTGTACCGGATATGGAAACAGTAATCATTGATTATGGCTCGGGGAACCTGCGCTCGGCTGCGAAGGCATTTGAGCGTGCCTGCCGTGAAAGCAATCTATCCATAAAGATCAATGTCACGAGTGATGCGAATGAAGTTGCTGCCGCCGACCGGATTGTCTTGCCTGGTGTAGGGGCTTTTCGCGCTTGCAAGAACGGTCTCCTTGCCCTTGATGGCATGGCGGACGCTTTGCAGGAGGCTGTCATTGAAAAGGGACGCCCGTTTTTCGGTATCTGCGTGGGGATGCAGCTGATGGCGAGCCAGGGAATAGAGCATGGCACGACGGAGGGGCTTGGCTGGATCGGCGGGGATGTCGTAAATCTAGCGCCCGATGATCCGGGCCTGAAAATTCCGCATATGGGCTGGAACGAGCTACAGGTTCAGGCAGCCCATCCGCTCTTTGACGGGATTGCAAGTGGTCAGCATGTCTATTTCGTACATAGCTATCACCTCGCAGCACATGACCCGGACCATATTCTGGCAACCGTCGATTATGGGGGGCCGGTCACGGCGATTGTCGGCCGGGATAATATGATTGGCACACAGTTTCATCCTGAGAAAAGCCAGGAGACGGGCCTTCGGCTCATTGCAAATTTTTTACGGTGGAACCCTTAACATGGTGGATAGGACCAGGCATATCCAGCAGCCAGTGATCGAAGCGATCAAGGAACTCGATCAGGCTGATATGGACGATCTTTGCGAAGCGGCGGAGGAGGCTATTCTTGACGGAAACGGGTTTGGCTGGCTGACGCCGCCGCGCCGCGCCGTGCAGGAGAATTTCTGGAAAGGCGTGTTGATGGTACCGGTACGGGAGCTTTACTGCGCCCGTTTTGAAGGACGCATCGTCGGTTCCGGCCAGCTTTTGAAGCCCTTTTCCAATAACGAGGCGGGCGCCCATATCGGACAGGTGGCCACCTTCTTCATCGCGCCCTATGCGCGCGGCTATGGGCTTGCCATCGGCCTTCTCGCTGTAATTGAAAACAGCGCAAAGGAGCAGGGCATCAAGATCCTGGAAGTGGATGTGCGCGAAACCCAGACGGCGGCCATTGCCCTCCTTGAGGCGAATGGCTATGAGAAATGGGCATCCAAGACAAACTATGCCTGGAATGGGGAGCGGTATGTCGATGGATTTTACTATAAAAAAGAACTGGCGGAGCTAAAGCGTGATGAACCTCTATCCGGCAATTGACCTGAAGGATGGCAACTGCGTCCGCCTACTTCGCGGCGAAATGGACGCGGCGACGGTCTTCAATACCGACCCGGCGGATCAAGCGCTCGCGTTCAAGAAAGCGGGCTTCGAACGCCTGCATCTTGTTGATCTGAATGGGGCATTTGAGGGTAAGCCGGTCAATGCGGCGGCTGTTGAGAAAATTCTAGCTGTTACCGATGTGCCAGCGCAGTTGGGTGGCGGCATTCGTGATCTTGCGACTATTGAGATGTGGCTTGGCAAAGGATTGAGCCGGGTAATTCTCGGCACTGTCGCGCTGCGGGATCCGGGGCTGGTGAAGGCAGCCTGCAAGGAATTTCCGGGTCATATCGCTGTCGGGATTGATGCGCGGGGAGGCATGGTCGCCGTGGAAGGTTGGGCGGAGACAAGCGAAACCTCCGCCCTTGATCTCGCCTGCAAATTTGAGGATGTAGGCGTTGAGGCTATTATCTATACCGACATTGATCGCGATGGCGCGCTTCAGGGTGTGAATGTTGAGGCAACGCGCGATCTTGCCGCGGCGATTTCCATTCCGGTAATTGCGTCCGGCGGTGTGGCCTCCATCGTCGATATTGAGAAACTTCTCGCCGTGAAAGAAAGTGGGATCGAAGGAGTTATCATCGGCCGAGCGCTTTATGACGGACGGATTGACCCTGCCGCGGCGCTGGAGCTTGTGAGGCGTGAAAATGCTTAAAGCTCGCGTCATACCCTGCCTTGATGTGAAGGATGGCCGTGTCGTCAAGGGCGTGAATTTTGTCGATCTGATTGACGCAGGTGATCCCGTTGAGCAGGCGCAGGTTTATGACGCACAAGGAGCGGATGAGCTTTGTTTCCTCGACATCACCGCCACATCGGACAACCGTGAAACGATTTATGATGTGGTGCGGCGGACGGCGGAGCATTGCTTTATGCCGCTCACTGTCGGCGGTGGCGTGCGGCAAGTAGAGGATGTGCGCAAACTCCTGTTGGCGGGAGCGGACAAGGTGTCGATCAATAGTGCGGCGGTCAAGCGCCCTGAATTTGTGCGCGAGGCGGCGGAGCAGTTCGGCAGCCAATGCATCGTTGTCGCCATTGACGCCAAGCAGACCGGACCCGACAAGTTTGAGATTTTTACTCATGGCGGACGGGAGCCGACGGGTATTGATGCTGTGGCATGGGCCAAACAGATGACGGACTATGGCGCGGGTGAAATTCTGCTCACCTCCATGGATCGTGATGGCACGCGCTCGGGCTTTAATATTCCGCTCACGCGTGCAGTAGCCGATGCCATACCCATACCCGTCATTGCATCAGGTGGTGTGGGTACTCTCGATCATCTGGCGGAAGGTATTCGTGATGGCCATGCGATGGCAGTTCTTGCGGCGTCGATTTTTCATTTTGGTGAATTCACGATCAGAGAGGCGAAAGAGGCGATGCGGGATGCCGGCATCGCGGTTCGCCTGGAAGAGGACGCGGCATGAGTAATGAAGAACTATCCGGCCTGGACAGACTGTATGCAACTGTGGCGGCGCGCAAAGGAAGTGATCCGACAAGCTCTTATACTGCCAAGCTCTACACGAAGGGCAGCGCTAAGATCGCCCAGAAGGTGGGGGAAGAGGCCGTTGAGCTTGCCATCGCGGCGGCACTTGAGGATCGTGATGAAATTATTTCGGAGAGCGCGGATCTCCTCTATCATTTATCCGTTCTTTGGGCGAATGCGGATGTTGACCCGGCCGATATCTATGCCAAATTAGAGGCGCGTGAAGGCCAGTCCGGCCTGGCAGAGAAGGCGGCGCGAAAAACCGACGGAGAGAAGAAAAATGGCGTATGATAACGACAATATATTTGCCAAAATACTGAGAGGCGAACTTCCCAATACCACTGTTTATGAGGATGAAAGCATTCTCGCGTTCAACGATATCGCGCCCAGAACGCCAATCCATGTTCTGGTGATCCCGAAGCGCCCTTATATCGATATGGATGATTTCGTGATCAATGGCTCACCGGAGGAGGTCAGCAATTTCTTTGCCAAGGTTGTCGAGATTACGCATCAGCTTGGCCTGCGTGAGGATGGCTATCGATTGGTCGCCAATACGGGCAAGAATTCCGGCCAGCTGGTACCGCATTTCCATATTCATATCATGTCTGGCAAGCCACTGGGTGAGGCTGGCATGACTGAAGGAATGTCGGGCGACTGATCAGACCGTGAAGTAGGGAAGGCGCTGGGCGTCTTCAACAATATAGATGCCGAGTGGTTCAACCCGCCCGCGGATTTCAGTGCTTTCATGGGCTAGCTCCGAGAAATCCTCCGCCACGAGATTTGCCACCTTGTCCGAAAAAATAAGCTGGCTGGAATATTCCTTTGTCAATGATTCGAGACGGCTTGCCGTATTGACCGGATCGCCGATGGCGGTGATAGAGGTAGCAATGCCATACCCCATCTGACCGACGATTACTTGCCCGACATGGATTCCGATGCCGATTCTAAGCGGTACCGGTAGATCTGATTTGAGATTCTCGTTCATTATTTCAAGCTCTTTAGACATTGACCGGGCGGCGTTCAAGGCCATGCGGCTGGCGGTTTTGCTATTTTCGTTCAAGCCAAACAGCGCCATGACGCCATCCCCAATGAATTTATCGAGATGACCGCCATTTGCCTCGATCGCCTCACCCATATGCCGAAAATACTGGTTGATCACGAACACCACGTCATAGGGTAGTTTTTGCTCGGAAAATTTGGTGAAGGCACGTAAATCTGCGAACAGGATTGCGATTTCCTTCTCCTGCCCTTGCAGATAGGCAGGTTGATTAAAGGCCTGACGCACGGTGGCAGTCGCCGGTAGAAGCGGAATGACCGACACGTCTCCAGAGGGAATACTCTGACAGGCGAGGCGAGTCCCCAGCGGGGCGCCGACGCGACGTAGAACGGCTGTTTCCTTGTCACTCGGCGGGTTCAATTTATCCCATCCCTTCAAAATTCGGACGCGGCAGGTGGAGCAGCGGCCCCGACCGCCGCAAACCGAGGCATGGGGAATACTGCCAAGTTGGCTTGCCTCTAGAATAGACAGGCCTGGCGTTGCGAGAACGGTCTTCTCATCCGGATAGCTAATGGCGTTTACCTTGCGTCGACGGTAGCGGATTGTCCAGTAGATCCGGCTTAGGATGAGCAGGCCAAGCGCCGCGAACATAACCTGAAAACCGATATCCCGGGTCGAATAAGCCCAGCCGATAAGGTCTGGCGGTAAATCGAGGCGCGCGAAAAAGGTTTCCCGCCAGACGGCATCAGCATTCAGTCTTTCCAATTCATTCGCGCCATTAATAAACCCGCTCAAAGAGACAATCGGCAAGATCAGAGCAAGGCTATAGAGGAGGGGAAATGTCTTGTCGTACCATGGCTTGAGCCGAAGCCAGAAATGAATGCCCATACAGCCATGCAGCCAGGCAATCACGAGCCCAAGACTTTGCAGCAGCGCCTGAATCGGAGTCGCGACCCACAAGCTGAACAGCACATAGCTATAGCTATCGTCGACGCCGTAAACCTCATGGGCGACGCGGGTGCCGATGATATGCAGAAGAACAAGTGGCGGAATTAAAAGTCCGAGGATGATTTGTAAGACATCCTTGCCCGCAAGGCGGCGGTAGGAGCGATGACGAAGTAGCTTGTAAAACACCAGTGCGATATGAAGGATTATGGCGCCCAACAACAGGATTGTACCGGGTATGCTCCGCCAGAAGCTAAGAAAAATGTCCCGGCCCATCTCCATCGCGTTCAGGGAAATGAGGCCCAGCGCGTGATTAATAAGATGACCTGCCAGAAAGATCATTAGCACAAGGCCGCTTACCAGCCTGAGCCGGTCCGGCCGAAGGGCCATCCTTAACGTTGCTGTTTGTCGTTTCAGGCCCTTTGGCAATGTCATCCGCTATGCCCTTGCATTTATGCGGCCGCGAGTTTTTTCTGAAGCAATTCCTTCAAATCCGCTGTCGGACGGGCGCCGTAATGGCTAATGATCTCCGCTGCCGCCATTGAGCCGATCCGCCCGCTTGTGGCGAGATCATGTCCATTGGTGTAGCCGTAAAGAAAACCGGCGGCGAACAGATCACCTGCGCCCGTGGTATCAACAACTTCAATGTCCTTGTCGGCGGGAATTGTATGAACCTCCGACCCTTTGACGATGATTGAGCCTTTTTCACTCCGTGTCAGACAGGCGATTTCCACCTGTTCGCGCACGGCGCCCAGCGCGGCATCGAAATCATCCGTCTCATAAAGGGATTTTATTTCATCTTCATTTGCAAAGAGAATATCGACGCCGCCTTCGATAAATTCCTGAAACTCCGCGCGGTAGCGATCAACGCAGAAGCTGTCGGACAGAGTGAGGGAGACTTGCTGGCCCGCCGCGTGAGCAATTTCAGCTGCTTTACGAAAAGCCTGTTTGCCATTTTCCGGATCCCACAGATACCCTTCCATATAGGTCACTTTCGAGGCGGCGATAATCTCCGGGTCGATATCGTTCGGCCCAAGCTCGATACAGGCGCCGAGATAAGTGTTCATCGTTCGGTGCGCATCCGGCGTTACTAGGATGAGGCTGCGTGCGGTTGCTGCGCCATTTGACGATTGTTCGGTTTCGAACGTGACGCCGGCGGCGTGGATATCATGGGTGAAAATATCACCGAGCTGATCATTACGGACCTTCCCGACATAGGCACATGCACCGCCAAGTGAGGCAATGCCCGCTGCTGTATTTCCTGCCGATCCACCGGACATCTCGATTGCCGATTTCATCTTCGCATAGAGTTCCTCTGCGCGGACCATATCGATAAGGTTCATCGAATTTTTTACAAGATTTTCCGCCTCCAGAAAGGCGTCATCGGTTTTACTGATAACATCGACAATGGCATTGCCAATACAGGTTGTGTCAAACATCCGCTTCGTCATAATATTCCCGCTCGTTACTCTGGCATCGGGGGAGTATAGTCGCTCGAACCAAAGGGGCAAGAACGCTTTGCGTCGCATTGCGATTTAGGAGGAAACAGATGACGGATTTGGTAAAAATGACGGCAACGGAGGTTGTTGGCCTCCTGAAAGACGGAAAAGTCTCGCCGCGGGAACTTCTTGATACGTCCGAGGCACGGATCAAGGAAACCGATGATGCCGTCAACGCCATGCCGACGCTCTGTTTTGATCGCGCACGTGCGCATGCGGCCAGAGCTGGAAAAGGAAAACCCGTCTGAGCGGCCTGATCTACATTTGCACGGGCTTCCCATCGCAATCAAAGACCTGACTCCGGTTAAAGATGTTCGTTTCACCTCCGGCTCACCCATTTTCGCGGACAGGGTTGCTGATTTTTCTGATGTCATGGTGGAGCGTCTGGAGGAAAGAGGTGGTATCGTTGTCGGCAAGTCGAACACGCCGGAATTTGGCGCGGGCGGTCAGACCTTTAATGAGGTATTTGGCACCACAACCAACCCCTGGAACACGGAACGGACGCCGGGGGGATCCTCTGGCGGTGCCGCGTCGGCACTCGCGGCCGGGCAGGTCTGGCTTGCGCAAGGGAGTGATTTGGGCGGTAGCCTTCGGACACCGGCGAGTTTCACCGGTATTGTGGGGTTGCGTCCGTCGCCAAAGCGGATCGCCCATGGCCCGTTGGGTTTGCCGTTCTCGACCTATCCGGTGGAGGGGCCGATGGCCCGCAATGTGCCAGACGCGGCGCTGTTCCTCGATGTGATGGCGGGCTCGCATATTCTTGATCCGAGCAGTTTGCCTGCGCCAGAGACGACTTACGTGGATAGCCTGAAGGATATCCCGAAGTTTGGCCGTATTGCTTATAGTCCAGATCTGGGCCAATGCCCCGTCGATCCAGAAGTTGCCGATATCTGTGCCAGAGCAGCGGAGGATTTTGCGCGCTATTGCCGCGGGGTGGAAGAAGCCTGTCCCGACCTGCACGATGCGGAGGAGATTTTCCAGACCCTGCGGGCTCAAATCTTTATCGCCAACCACGCGCCCCTCCTTTCGGAGCATCGCGAGAAGCTGAAGCCTGAGGTTATCTGGAATATCGAGAAGGGCGCAAAGCTAAATGCTGACGACATTGGTGCGGCGCAGCGGGCGCAGGGCAATCTTTATCAGCGGGTTGTTGCCTTTTTCTCTGAGTATGACTTCCTGCTTACACCAACGTCTATCGTCCCGGCTTTTCCCCATAAGCTGCGCTATATTGAGGAAGTGAACGGGGTCAAATTCGACAATTATATGTCGTGGCTGGCGCTCCCGTCCATGTTGACAGTGACCAACTGCCCGGTCATATCAATCCCCTGCGGATATACGAAAAGTGGCCTTCCTGTGGGCCTTCAAATCATGGGACCGAATGCACGCGAGGACCGTGTCCTGCAGGCGGCCTATGTGTTTGAGCGGGATCACGATTATGCGTCGCGGGTGCCGATCAACCCAATTACACCGGCGTAGGGCGTTAAAATCTTGCACATGGGCCGGGAAATACATACATAATCCGGGACTTGGTTCGTTAGACTGAAAAGGGCGTATTTTGTTTTCTGCAATCAGTAAGGCCATCGCGCAGCTCGACGATAAGGCATTCCGGTCAGTTCTTTTGAGGGCGCTGGCACTGACCGCCGGTATTTTCATTCTTGTCGGCTTTGGAGCAACGGAGGCTTTCTCCCTTGTTCCCGAATTTGAATATGGCTGGATCAACACGGCGATCAGTTTTCTTGCGGGCCTCGGATTTCTGCTCGGTGGATTTTTTCTGTTTCCGCTGGTGATCAGTGCCCTGATCGGCCTGTTTCTCGACGACATCTCCGACGCGGTGGAGAAGAAGCACTATCCCGATGATGAGCCCGCCCATGATGTCCCGGTCCTTTCGAGCATCTGGGATGCGGTTAAATTTCTGGCATTGGTCATTGTCTGTAATATTATTGTATTGCCGCTTTATTTCATCCCGGTCATCAACCTATTCGTTTATTACCTGCTGAATGGCTACCTGATCTCTCGCGAATATTTCCAGATGGTAGCGATCCGTCATCACGACGTGGAGGAAGTAACTCGCCTGCGCAAGACCAACGCATCGGAGCTTTATTTAATGGGAATTGTCATCGCTTTCTCACTGACCATTCCGATTCTCAATCTGATCGCACCGATCATTGCGACGGCGGCCATGGTCCATCTCTATAAGAAGCGGGCGGGAAGCGTGCCTAAAAGCCGCGAGCTTGTTACCTGATGAAAAGGTTCACGGCGATTTGTGCGGTGCTTTTGTTTGGCCTGTCAGCTTGTGCACAAAGCCCGACGGCCTCTCAGCCTGAGACTGAGAAGCCAAAGAAAGCCGCGGCAATATTCGCGCCGCAAAAATCCACGTCGAAATCCGTCGTTCCTAAGCCGGCCCTCAAACCGCCGGTCGTTGCCGCGATTAAGCCCCGCATATTGCTGGAGCCAGCCGTTGTAATCGGCAAAACGTCAACGGAGATAAAAAATGCGTTCGGCGATCCCAACCTGCTGAGGCAAGATAGTCCGGCGGAAGTCTGGCAGTATCTTGCGCAGGGTTGTGCACTGCATTTATTTTTCTATCCGGGAACCTCCGGGGAGGCGCTTGTCGTCCGGCATATTGCCATCAATGGGCGCAGCATTGAAAATTTTTCTGACATGGATCGTAAGCAATGCTTCAACGATCACCTCAAGGCCGTTGGTGCGGAAGAGACCTTTGTTGCGAAAAAGGCGTCCTGACGGCACATTGGGCCGGCCGAGGCTTTACGCGACTGTTTTTCCCTTGTACGCGCAAAGATCAGCGACGATGCAACGATAGCATTCGGGTTTGCGCGCCTTGCAGATATATCGTCCATGCAGGATCAGCCAGTGATGCGCATGGCGGAGATATTCTTTCGGGATTGCTTTTTCGAGTTTTTTCTCGACTTCCAGCGGAGTTTTGCCGGGCGCAAGACCTGTGCGATTGCCAAGCCGGAAAAGATGGGTATCTACGGCGATTGTCGGCTGTCCAAAGGCAATATTGAGTACGACATTCGCCGTTTTCCGGCCAACGCCTGCCAGTTTTTCAAGTTCTTCACGAGTCTGGGGTACTTCGCTGTTGTGATCGCGTATCAAAGCCTCACAGAGCTTGATGACGTTCTTCGCCTTGGTTTTATAAAGCCCGATGGTCTTGATATAATCGCGCAGCGTATCCTCGCCGAGGTCAAGAATTTTCTCTGGCGTGTCGGCAATGGCAAACAGTGGCCCTGTCGCCTTGTTCACCCCGACATCCGTCGCCTGCGCCGAGAGGACCACCGCGACAAGCAATGTGAAGGAGTTGACATAATTCAACTCCCCTTCCGGTTCGGGATTATTTTCTTCAAGGCGGCGAAAAAATTCGCGGATATCGGCTTTTTTCATCCTATGTTATTGGCATAGGTGGAATTTATGCGCAATAATCAATCTGGAGGATTGAGCGATGCCGACAGTGGATGACAGAATGGAAGAAGATGACGCGCAGACTGGCGCGGAAGGGTCTTTCTTTATGTCGCTTCATCCGAACCGCAGTCTGTCGCAATCTGGCTTTGTTATCCTGATGAGTAGTGTCGCCCTTATCAGCTTCGTTTCCGGGCTGTTGTTCCTATCAATGGGCGCTTGGCCGGTTTTTGGTTTTTTTGGACTAGACGCGCTATTGATCTATTACGCTTTCCGGCTCAATTTTCGTGCGGCCCGGCGCTATGAGACGATAAAAATTCACAAGGACCTGTTCACTATTACGCGCATTGCGCCCGATGGTGCAGAGAAAATAGAGGCGTTCGATGCCTATTGGTCGCGGACGATGATCGAGCGGGGGCAGCTATGTGTGACGAACCGGGGCAAATCCTACGAGATTGGCAATTTCCTCGGTGAGGATGAGAAGATCGAAGTTCAGGGGCTGATCGCGACAGCTCTTGATACGTACCGCAAGGGCGGCGTTCTTCAGTCGCCGAGCCCGAGCACGTCCATCATATCGTAATTTCCAGCTGGTTTGTCTTTCGCCCAGAGCGCCGCACGCACGGCACCACGGGCAAAGATGGAACGATCTCCTGCTTTGTGGGTCAACTCGATCCGTTCATTCTCGGCGGCGAAGATCACCGTATGATCGCCCACGACATTTCCACCGCGCAACACCGCATAACCGATGTCGCCGCGCTTGCGAGCGCCGGTGATACCGTCCCGGCCGCGATCAGCTACATTGTTATGCTGGACGCCGCGTCCGGCGGCGGCGGCCTTTCCGAGCAGCAAGGCTGTTCCCGACGGAGCGTCGACTTTGTGATGATGGTGCATCTCAAGGATCTCGACGTCAAACTCATCATCCAATATGGCGGCGACTTTCCGCGTGAGCTGGGCGAGTAGATTGACACCGAGGCTCATATTCGCACCCTGAACAATCACGGCACTGTCACCACAAGCGGTAATTTCCGCCTGCTGTTCATTGCTGAGGCCTGTTGTTCCGATGACAAGGATTTTACCGCTCTTTGCGGCGAGTTTCGCATGCGCGACAGAGGCGGCGGGCGCAGTAAAATCAATCACCGCATCGGCTTCACCAAAAAGATTTTCTGTGTTCTCAGCAATCAGAATGCCGGAGGGTTCCAACCCGGCGAGAGCATGGACATCCTTGCCAATGTCTGGGGAACCTGCAGGTTCTGTCCCGCCGCAAATCTCGCAACCTGCGGTTTCGCTCACCTGTTTCACCAGCATCCGGCCCATACGGCCTGCCGCGCCAACAATACCAATTTTCAAATCGCTCATGTCACAATACCCTTTTTATCGCGCCACAGGATGTAGCACAGTCGGACGATTGTGGCGAGATGGTATTGAAGTAGAGGTTCGCTAGTCTTTCAGGTCGGCAAGGAAATCCTTAACGCGGGAAAAGAAGCCTTCGGATTCAGGGCTATGGGCACCCTTGCCCTCTGCCTCGAATTCCTTCAACAACTCCTTTTGGCGTTTGCTTAGATTGACCGGCGTTTCCACGATCGTGTGGATATACATATCGCCATGGCTATGGGAATTCATGATCGGCATGCCCTTGCTGCGCAGCCGGAACTTGCGCCCTGACTGGGTGCCTGCGGTAATGCTGACCTTTGCGCGCGCGCCCTCCAGAGTTGGGACCTCAATATCGCCACCCAGCGCCGCGGTTGTGAGTGGAATGGGAACACGGCAATGTATGTTCTGACCATCGCGCTGGAAAATCCGATGATCCGCGACAGTCAGAAAAATATAAAGATCGCCGGGCGGTCCGCCACGCATGCCCGCCTCGCCCTCGCCGGAGAGGCGAATGCGGTTGCCGTCATCGACGCCGGCCGGAATATTGACTGAAAGGGTTTTTTCCTTGTTCACTCGGCCCTGTCCATGGCAAGTTTTACAAGGGTTCTTGATAACCTGCCCTTGCCCCTGACAGGTTGGGCAGGTCCGCTCTATGGTGAAGAAGCCTTGCTGCGCACGGATTTTGCCCATTCCCTGACAGGTATCGCAGGCTGCCGGTTCTGATCCAGCTTCCGCGCCCGACCCGTCACAGCTTTCACAAGGTGCGGTTGTCGGGATTTTCAGTTCCATTTTTTTGCCGTGATAGGCATCTTCAAGGGAGATTTCGAGGTTATAGCGCAGGTCAGATCCACGTGGGGCGCGGCTGCGGCCACTTTGCTGGCCGCCCATAAAATCGCCGAACAGGTCTTCGAAAATATCGCTGAACCCGCCGCCAAAGCCCTGAGCGCCACCGGGGCCGCCACCATTTTCAAAGGCGGCATGACCATATTGGTCGTAGGCACTGCGCTTTTGCGGATCTTTTAAAATTTCGTAGGCTTCATTGACTTCCTTGAAGGCGGCTTCTGCACTGCTATCACCGGGGTTGCGGTCCGGATGATATTGCATCGCCTTCTTGCGATAGGCGGATTTTATCACAGTGGCGTCAGCATTGCTTTCCACCTCAAGTATTTCGTAATAATCGCGTTTGGCCATTAGTATCAATCACTTAACGAATGCCGCCTCGATCCGGATTTTTGGGACCGAGGCGGTATGTTTGGAAGACAGGATTTTAGCGGTTTTCCTCTAATAAATCCTTATTTGTCTTTTTTATCTTCGTCGACCTCTTCGAAGTCAGCGTCGACGACATCATCATCGGAGGCTTCGCCTTGTTCCTGGCCTTCGGCACTCGCTTCGCCCGTCTCTCCACCCTCTTGCGATTGAGCATAGAGTGCTTCACCGAGCTTCATCGACGCTGCCTGTAACGCTTCCATCTTGGCCTTGATGGCCTCGACGTCGTCGGCTTCCTTGGCTTCTTTCAGCTCTTCGAGTGCAGTTTGGATCGGCGCCTTGACGTCGTCGCCTACTTTATCACCGGCCTCTTCAAGGGTTTTCTCCGTCGCGTGAACAAGGCTATCGGCCTGGTTCAAGACTTCGACTTTTTCCTTGCGGGCCTTGTCTTCGGCGGCATGCTCTTCGGCGTCCTTGACCATTTGGTCGATATCAGATTCGCTCAAACCACTGGAGGCTTGAATCTGGATCTTCTGTTCCCGACCCGTGCCCTTGTCTTTCGCCGAAACATTGACGATACCGTTCGCATCAATATCGAAGGTCACCTCGATCTGAGGCACACCACGCGGTGCCGACGGGATCTCGGTCAGGTCGAAGTTGCCAAGCAACTTGTTGTCGGCCGCCATCTCGCGCTCACCCTGGAACACCCGGATGGTCACGGCCTGCTGGTTGTCTTCGGCAGTTGAGAAAGTCTGGCTCTTCTTCGTCGGGATCGTTGTATTCCGGTCGATGAGACGGGTAAAGACACCTCCCAGCGTTTCGATACCGAGGGAAAGCGGTGTCACGTCGAGCAGCAGAACGTCTTTCACGTCACCCTGTAGAACGCCTGCCTGAATGGCGGCACCAATAGCGACCACTTCGTCTGGGTTCACGCCCTTGTGGGGTTCGCGACCAAAGAAGTTTTTAACGGTTTCGATAACCTGCGGCATACGGCTCATGCCGCCAACGAGAATGACTTCGTCGATTTCGCCTTTTTGCATTCCAGCGTCTTTCAGCGCTTTCTCACAGGGAGCGAGCGTGCGCTTGACCAGATCTTCGACTAGACGTTCGAACTGTGACCGGGTCAGTTTGAGCTGCATATGCTTCGGGCCGGAGGCATCCGCCGTGATAAAGGGCAGGTTAATTTCCGTTGACTGGGAGGATGACAGCTCAATCTTCGCTTTTTCGGCGGCTTCCTTCAGGCGCTGCAATGCCATCTTGTCAGAGCGCAGGTCAATGCCCTGCTCCTTCTTGAACTCATCGGCGAGATAGTCGACCAGTTTCAGGTCGAAGTCTTCACCACCGAGGAAAGTATCTCCATTTGTGGAGCGCACTTCAAAGACGCCATCACCGATCTCAAGGATGGATACGTCAAACGTACCACCACCCAGGTCATAAACCGCAACGGTCTGGTTCGCTTTGTCCATGCCGTATGCAAGGGCCGCGGCTGTTGGCTCGTTGATAATACGCAGGACTTCAAGGCCGGCGATCTTGCCTGCATCCTTGGTTGCCTGACGCTGCGCGTCGTTGAAATAGGCAGGAACCGTAATTACGGCCTGACTAACGGTTTCACCAAGATAGCTTTCTGCTGTTTCCTTCATTTTCTGAAGAATGAAGGCTGAAATCTGGCTTGGGGAGTATTTCTCGCCGCGGGATTCAACCCAGGCGTCGCCATTGTCGGCCTTGACGATCTCGTAAGGGACCATCGCTTTATCTTTTTGAGTAGTTTTATCGTCGAACCGGCGACCGATAAGCCGCTTGATCGCGAAGAAGGTATCTTGCGGGTTTGTCACCGCCTGACGCTTGGCGGATTGTCCGACGAGCTTTTCGCCGTCTTCCGTAAAGGCGACCATTGATGGAGTCGTCCGCGCGCCTTCTGAATTCTCAATGACCTTTGCATTCTTGCCATCCATAACGGCGATGCAGGAGTTGGTCGTTCCCAAGTCAATTCCGATTACTTTAGCCATCATATCCTCTTTAATATTGGCAGATCAAAATAGCCAACTTATGCACCATAGTGATCCCCAGGATTTAAAACGTGTAAGTCTGTTGCCGTGTATATAAGTTCGAAACAAATTCAGTGCAAGGGCCGGAGTGGCCGTGCATGGACATAAAGTTAAATTTGCGAAAAGTCGAAGCGGCCCAAAATGGCGGTATGTCTGCCATGCTTAATCCTCACTTTACCTTGTCACCGGGCTCTGATACGAGCAATAGAAGATATAATCAAAGATCATAACAGGGAATCCGTGTGACGTCCGAACCACCCAGCCGCGGCAATCGCGCTGCCTCCAGCTTATTTTCGCCGGATGAAACCCGCGGACTATTGAGTGCGTTTGGCGCCTTCCTCGTCTGGGGCTGGTCGCCGGTGTATTTTAAATGGCTCTCGCATGTTTCGCCGATAGAGATTATTTCCCATCGTATCATCTGGTCTTCGGTGCTGGTTCTGTTGCTAATTGCATCAACCCGCAAAATCGGCCAGCTTTTGGAAATCTACCGGGATCCGCGCCGGCTTTACGTCTTTGTGCTGACCACAGTGCTTATTGGGGGTAACTGGTTGACTTTCGTCTGGGCTATATCCAACGATCGCATTTTGGAAGGAAGTCTCGGTTATTATATTAATCCTCTGGTTAATATCGTGCTTGGCATGATTTTTCTGGGTGAGCGGGTCAATAAATGGCAGACGGTGTCTATTTTATGTGCTGTCGCGGCGGTAACCATCCTGACGATACAGGTTGGCTATCTGCCTTGGATTGCCCTTGTTCTCGCATTTTCCTTCGGGTTTTATGCCCTGCTTCGCAAGAAGGCCGGTGCGGACAGCGCCGTTGGACTGGTTGTCGAAACAACCTTGTTGTTTCCAGTGGCGCTCGGGTTTCTGCTTTATTTGACGTTTACTGCGGATCCCGCGACCTCAACGGAAACGCCAACAGGGTTTCTGTTTGATACGAACACTTTACTGTTGCTGATCGGGACAGGCGTGGTGACGGCAACACCGCTTATTCTTTTCACGACTGCGGCAAAATACCTGAAATTCACAACGATCGGCATATTGCAGTATCTCTCGCCGACCATGCATGTTTTTATCGCGATATATCTTTACAATGAACCGTTCGATCAGTCGCGGCTGTTTGCCTTTGCACTGATCTGGCTTGGATTGATTATTTACAGTGTGGATGGCTACCGGGGGCGGCGTCGCCCCGCGGCACAATAAGGTGTAACTTCTCGGCTACACCTTCTCATCGACATGGGCGTCGGTGCGTTTCTGGCCGCCCTTTGACACCCCGACCATGGCCGGACGCAGGAGTCGGTCAGCAATTACGAAGCCAGCCTGTGTCACCTGAAGGATGGTTCCCGATGGCACGGAAGGGTCTTCAATCTCATACATTGCCTGGTGCAGGTTCGGATCGAATTTTTCGCCTTTGGGATCGATTCTCCGGATTTGGTGTTTTTCCAGCGTGTTGAGAAGCTCTGATTCTGTCATTTCAATGCCGGGCAATACATTCTTCACATCCGGATTCTCGCGAGCGCTATCAGGAATGCTTTCAATTGCGCGCCGGAGGTTATCGGCAACCCCCAGAATATCACGGGCGAATTTTGTTACCGCATATGTGTGGGCATCCTGTTTTTCACGCTCTGCTCGGCGGCGCATATTCTCGACATCCGCCATTGCCCGGAGCAATTTGTCTTTTAAATCGGCTATTTCAGCATCTTTCTCGGCGATGATATCAACTTCGCCTGCTTCTTCGTGCATACCGGTTTCGGGGCTTGCGTCTTCCGCGCCCTGTGCCGAGGCGTCTGCCGCTGCTTGTGCTTCGTTTTTCATCTTTTCACTCTCCTCCTGATCGTTCAGGGGGGGCTGCTTCTGTTCGTTCATTCTGTCTGCTTCCTAATCCAGCAATTTACCGATTACCTTTGCGGTATAATCTACCATCGGAACGATACGCGCATAGTTTAAACGCGAGGGACCAATGACTCCAATGGCGCCAACGATCTGTTCCTGACTGTTCTGGTAAGGAGAAATAATCATTGATGTGCCTGAAAGCGAGAAAAGATTATTCTCCGACCCAATAAAAATTTTCACGCCGCTTCCCTGCTCAGCCAGTTCCAGCAGCTTTATCCGCTCTTTCTTGACTTCCAGTGTATCGAACAGGTCCTTGATTTTTTCAAGATCTTCAAGGGCCTGCACATTCTGAAGTAGGTTGGCGTGACCCCGAACAATGAGCGTCTCCCCACCTCCCCAGCTCGCAATATCATGGGCGATCAAATCCTGTGTTAATTCATCAAGTTGCGCCTGATGATTGTCGAGTTCACGCTGAATTTCCTGTTTGGTTGCCTGCAAGCTTCGACCGGAAAGTTTTGCATTGAGGTAATTGGCCGCCTCTCGCAGCCCTGAATCGGTAAGACCCGGCGGCAGTTCAATGGTCCGGTTCTCGACCATGCCATTTGCAGTCACAATAATCACGAGTGCCCGGTCAACTCCAAGCCGCACAAACTCTATCTGTTTGATTGAGCTATCACTTTTAGGGGCAATCACCAGCGATGCGCAGTTGGACAGGCCAGACAGCATAGAGGAGGCTTCGGTGAGCATTTCCTCCATGTTTCGTCCATCAACCGCACAGCGGGCCTTGATATCAGACCGTTCTGCCTCGGTCAGGTTGCCAATCTCCAGAATGCCATCGACGAAAAGCCTGAGGCCTTGTTGTGTCGGCAGGCGCCCAGCCGAGGTATGAGGGGAATAAAGAAGGCCCGCATCGGCGAGATCCGCCATCACGTTGCGGATCGAGGCCGGGGAGAGGTCCAGCTCGCTGATCCGTGACAGTGTGCGTGAGCCGACGGGCTCCCCGGTTTGCATATAAGTTTCCACTATATGCCGGAAGACATCTCGGCTACGGTCGTTAAGTTCCTGTATTGTCATGTCGATTTCGTCATGAAACGTCTAATCCCTTGTTGGTCTAGAATGTAGTGACGCGGGAGGCTTGCGTCAATCTGGCACAGCGGTTACAACAAGCGCCAATCTTATTTCATCGATTAAAGGAAGTCTTATGCGCCCTTCTGGCAGAGCCCCCGATCAATTGCGCGACATTGTTATGGAACCCGGTTATGCCAAGAATGCGGAAGGGTCTTGCTTCATCAAATGCGGCGATACTCATGTACTCTGTACCGCAAGTATTGAGGAGCGAGTGCCGCCTTTCCTGCGTAACACGGGAAAAGGCTGGGTGACGGCGGAATATGGTATGTTGCCCCGTTCCACCGGATCGCGCATGGGTCGGGAGGCAGCGCGTGGCAAGCAACAGGGCCGCACCGTTGAAATTCAGCGTCTGATTGGCCGCTCTTTACGGGCGCTGGTCAATTTCGAAGGCTTTGGTGAACGTCAGATCACGGTCGACTGCGATGTGATTCAGGCCGATGGTGGGACACGCACGGCGTCTATTACTGGCGCCTATGTTGCGCTCTATCAGGCCTTTGACAAGCTTGTCGAGCAGGGGAAAATTCTTGAAATCCCAATGAAAGGGCAGGTGGCGGCTGTTTCCTGCGGTATTTACAAAGGTACGCCCGTTCTCGATCTTGATTATCCCGAAGACAGCAATGCGCAGGCCGATGCGAACTTCGTCCTGACGTCTGGGGGGCAGATCATCGAAATTCAGGGTACGGCCGAGGAAGATCCCTTTTCCGAAGCCGAATTTGGATCTCTTTTCTCACTCGCCAAGAAGGGTGTGACGGAGCTATGTGCCCTGCAGCGTCAGGCCCTCGGCATTTGAGTGGCCACCGAAAATTTGAGGGCGGAAAACTGGTCGTTGCCAGCCATAATCCGGGCAAGGTGCGCGAAATCGGTGAACTGCTATCCGCCTTCGACGTGGAGCCGATCTCAGCGGGCGCATTAGGTCTGCCCGAACCTGTCGAGGATGGCGACACTTTTATCGCCAATGCCGAGATCAAGGCGCTTGCTGCGGCAAAGAGTGCGAATATGGTGGCGCTCAGCGATGATTCCGGTTTTGCGCTGGATGCACTTGATGGTGCGCCGGGCATTTTTTCCGCGCGCTGGGCTGGTCCAACGAAGGATTTTTCCGTTGCCATGCAAAAGGTTGAGGACGAACTCAAGAAACGTGGCGCCATGACGCCTGAGAGGCGCAAGGCCCAATTCATCTGCGCACTCTCGCTCGCCTGGCCGGATGGTCATGTGGAGAGTTTCGAGGGCCGGGTCGTCGGCACCGCTGTCTGGCCACCTCGCGGAGACCAGGGATTTGGCTATGATCCTATTTTCCTGCCCGATGGCTATCAGGTTACCTTCGCGGAAATGGAGCCGGAAGAAAAGCATGCCATGAGCCATAGGGCTGATGCCTTCCGACAACTGATAAATGCCTGCTTTAGCCGAGAATAGCACCCCCGATCCCGGATTTGGCCTTTATTTTCATTGGCCCTTTTGCCGGAAGAAATGCCCTTATTGCGATTTCAACAGCCATGTGCGCGAAGCAGTGGATCAGCACCGCTGGACGGCGGCACTTTTGCGGGAATTGGATTATTTCGCGGATCAAACGACGCAAAAATCGCTGACCAGTATCTTTTTTGGCGGCGGGACCCCTTCGCTTATGACGCCGGAGACAGTTGCGGCACTAATTGAGGGCGCGCGGTCGCGATTTACTTTTGCCGATGACATCGAGATCTCGCTAGAGGCTAATCCGACGTCCGTTGAGGCGTCTTCGTTCGCGGGATATGGTGATGCCGGTGTGACGCGCCTATCCCTCGGAGTGCAGTCGATGCGTGACGAGGCGCTAAAATTCCTCGGGCGGGAACATACCGCGGGGGAAGCTTTACAGGCGATCGAATTGGCGCGAAAGAGTTTTGCCAATATTTCCTTCGATTTAATATACGCACTGCCGGGACAGAGTGTTGCGGATTGGCGATCCGATCTTGAGCGGGCACTTATCCTTGCCGGGGACCATCTCTCGCTCTATCAGTTAACAATTGAGCCGAATACCGGCTTTGCCGGGGCGGTCAGGCGCGGTGAATTTGCTATACCGGTTGAAGAAAATGCCGAGGAACTGTTTGAGGTAACGCAAAACATTTGCGCTGATGCCGGACGACCTGCCTATGAAATATCAAACCATGCCCGACCCGGATATGAGTGCCGCCACAATCTCACTTATTGGCGATATGGTGAATATATCGGTGTCGGCCCCGGTGCGCATGGACGGGCGATGCGAGAGGGCGTGCGGACCGCATTTCAGCAGAAAAAACGTCCGGAAAGTTGGCTCGAAGCCGTAGAGACGGCAGGCCACGGCACCGATATAACCGAACCGCTCATTCACCGTCTCGAATGCGCGGAGGAAATGTTGCTGATGGGTCTGCGCCTTGACGAAGGAGTCTGGTTCGAAAATTTCAGCGCCGCTATCGGCGCGCCCATGCAAGAATTTCTACGACACGACAGACTGGCTTCCCTCGTCGAAGCAGGGTTGATGGAGATGGATGATCAGAAGCTCCGCGCCACAGAGCGCGGCCGCCTTGTCCTCAATAGCTTATTGCCGGAAATACTAGTTTAACGCAGGAGCGAAGCTTTCCGGTTCCGGCTCGAGAACCAGCTGCTTTTTCGGCCCGACTTCCAGAACGGCAAGGCCACGTTCCGCAATGCCATTCTCGGGAAAGCGGAAGATGCCGTCATATCCGGTAAAACCGCTCGGGTTTTCGATGGCATCCCGTGAAAAGCGAATATCGGCAGGATCAAGTGCCATTACCCCCGCCAGCGCCATGGCGTCATAGGCAAGGCTGGCAATGCGCGATGGTTGATAGCCATAGAGTTCAGTAAATCTTTTCTGAAAAGCGGCCGCTTTTTCAGGTGCTGGCGCGGAGAACCAGCCGCCGACCAGTGCCGGTTCTGCCGATAGGGACGGGTCTTCCCAAAGCCCGGTGCCGATGAACTGCACGACTTCCGGGTCGACGTCGTAATAAGAAACCAAGGACGCCAACTCTTTTAGCCGAGCGCCTCCTTCAGGGATGATTAAGGCATCGAATGTCACCTCGCCAAAGGTATCCAGTTTCTCTAGACGTTTGACATAGGCTTTTGATTCGGCATCTTCCTTGGCTGCGTATAGTTCGATTTCCTTTTCCAGCTGCTTTTGCCGTAGCCCGTAATCGCCCAGTATTTTAGCGATTTCATGCAGATCCTGTGATCCGGCGGGAACATCAGTCGGATAGCGCACCGTACGATCGAGGGAGAGGCCAAGTGCTGTACTTGTCTCGGTTACATTCTTGACCACCGCATCACCATAAGGAGAATTCGGGGCCAGAACCGCAAAATTAAACAGGCCTTGCCGATAGGCGAATTCCATCGCCCGTTTAATTTGCTGCCCGACCGTCAGGCCCATGACATAAACGCCATCCCCGGCCACCGTTGTGTCCGTGGAAAAGGTGATAACATTGACGCCGCGTTCGCGCGCGAGGGGGCGCACCGTCGCGACGGAGGAAGAAAAGAGGGGGCTCAGGATAAGCTCCGCACCTGACACCAGCGCTTCCGCCGCCGCGCTTTCCGCGCCGCGTGGCGTGCCTTTCGTATCGAGGGGGAGCAGTTCAAGCTGGCCATTTCCAAGATCGAAAAGGGCGATATTCGCCGCGCGCAACAAATCATTACCAACGGCGGCGGTCGGGCCAGAGAGCGGCAGCAGAATGGCAATCTTTATTTTCTCTTCCGTCAACGCCTCCGGAGCGCGCAGACCAATAACGGCGGGCGCAGGCTCAATCAGGCGGACAAGTGGGTCAACTGTCGGGGTGTCTGAAAGATCTTCGGTTGACGGTGTGCGTTCCGGCGGGAGCAGATCCTTCAGATCTTGGGTGGCGGTTGTATTTGTGTTATCTTTTGGCTCGATCTCGGCGATTTTTGCAGGCTGACATGCTGTTAGGATAAAAGCCAACAGGCTGACAAGGCCAACATAAGTCAGTGAGTTCCGGTTTCGTTTAAGACATGACGTCATGGCAGATTTCGCGGGAAACAATTTTTCACTCCGTATGTCTTTTTGTGAAATTCCTAGCCCAAAAGACTAGGTAACCCCTGTATGGGGAGCAAGCAAATTGTTGATTACGGCATTATAAACAGGATGATGAGGCGACATTTTGGCACATCTAACAAAAGAAGCGCTGAAACATAAACGCCGCCGTGCCTATTTCAGGGGCCGCACTGCCGAATATCTGGCGGCAACGGCGCTTCGGATGAAGGGATACCATATTGTCGCCCGAGGTTATAGAAAACCGTTCGGTGAAATAGATATCATCGCCCGGCGCAACAACCTTCTTGTCGCCGTTGAGGTCAAAGCCCGGCCGCGAATCGCGGAGGCAGCAGAAGCCATCAGTGCAAAACAGAAACGCCGTATTTCACGTGCGCTAGAGGCCTTTGTCATGGAACGGCCAAAATTCGATGGCTTTAATGTCCGCTTCGATGTGCTGCTTGTCACCTCCTTGTGGAAATGGCCGAGCCATATTGAAGGGGCGTGGGAATAGGGGTTGAAGAGACCCTTTAAACGGAAACGAATTGGATTTATAGTGCCGTGACAATCATAGTTAAAGGCGTATCGGAATGAAATTTGTTGCTTATGCTCTTCTTGTCTTATCGTCCTTAATAGCGCTGAGCGGTTGCACCCCAACGGTGATCCTGGGTGGGGCGGCAATCGGAGGCGTTGCGGTCGCGGAGGAACGCTCCGTTGGGACGGTGATTGATGATGCAACCATCAAAACGCAGGTCATGAACGCCATCTTCCAGAAAAGCGAACCGATGTTTACGTCGACTTCGACGACTGTCATTGATGGCGTCGTTCTGATCACGGGGGAGGTGCCGACGCCAGAGGATCGGGTGACACTGACGCGTCTGATATGGGGCGTTAAGGGTGTGAAGGAAGTGCATAATGAGGTCAAGGTTGCGGATAGTGAGACGGTTGGCAGCTTTGCCTCTGACAGCCTGATCACGACAAAACTGAAACTGCAGCTCTTGCGCGATCCGGAGATTTTGAACATCAATTATTCGGTCGAAACAGTGGATGGAACAGTCTACCTGATGGGGATTGCTCAAAACGAGGCAGAACTGCAGCGGGTGAAAAATCATGCGAAAGAAATTTCCGGTGTCCGCCGCATCGTCAGCTATGTCAAAATGAAATCAGAGCTGAACTCAGCTTGAACTGATTGTCCGGGCGGGATAGGGTCCCTCTCAACAAACCAAGCGGCGCATCACTTTATAAATAAAGGTCGGGAATAATGAGTCTTGCCGTAGCCATTCAGATGGATCCCATCGAGAACGTAGATATCAACGGGGACAGCAGTTTTGTCCTCGGCTTGGAAGCGCAAGCGCGCGGCCATGGCCTCTATCATTATGGTCCGCAGGATATGTCCTTCTCGCAAGGGCGTATTATTGCAAATGCCCGCCCGGTCCAGTTACGGCGTGAAGCGGGAAACCATTTCACCGCGGGAGAGGCGGAACGGATCGACCTTGCCACTGTAGATGTGGTGCTGATGCGGCAGGATCCGCCGTTTGACATGTCCTATATTACGGCGACCCATTTGCTGGAGCATATCCACCCGAAAACCTTGGTGGTGAATGATCCGGTGAGCGTCCGCAACGCGCCGGAGAAGCTTTTCGTCACCCATTTCGATGGTATCATGCCGCCAACGCTTATCTCCTCCAACCTTGAGGAAATAAAGGGATTTCGCGCCGAATTTAAAGATATCATCATCAAGCCGCTCTATGGCAATGGCGGCGCGGGTGTATTCCATCTCAAACCGGAGGATGAAAATCTGACGGCTCTTTGTGAGATGTTCACACAATTTTATCGTGAGCCGATGATCGTACAGAAATACCTTCCCGAAGTACGTGAAGGCGACAAGCGGATCATTCTTGTCGACGGCGAGCCGGTCGGCGCCATCAATCGTGTGCCACAAAAAGGTGAGGTTCGCTCCAACATGCATGTCGGCGGGCAGGCCGTTAAATCCGCTCTCACCAAGCGGGAAGAAGAAATCTGTAAAGCTATTGGCCCTGCGCTGAAGGAACAGGGCCTAATCTTTGTCGGGATTGACGTAATTGGGGACTACCTCACGGAAATCAACGTGACATCACCGACGGGACTGCAGGAGATCAATCGCTTCGACGGTGTGAAGTTGGAGGCAACCATTTGGGATTGCTTAGAAGAAAAGGTCAGCAATTCCGCTTCTTGCTAGTTTTCACAAACCTAAATTTTAACCATGAAGATTCTTTCGGCACATGCTATCGTTGTGCGCATAATGATATGTTGAACCGAAAGTTGACATGCAGGCGAAGATAAAGACCGTGGCCTTTCAAGGGCTGGAGGTGCGCGAAGTGGATGTGCAGGTGATGATGGCCTCTGGCCTGCCTGCCTTCACCGTTGTTGGCCTCGCGGATAAATCCGTTGCGGAAAGCAGGGAGCGGGTGCGCGCCGCGCTCACTTCCCTTGGTATTGGTCTGCCGCCCAAACGCATCACTGTCAATCTCGCGCCGGCTGACCTCCCAAAAGAGGGTGCGCATTATGATTTGCCGATTGCACTTGGCATCCTCGCCGCGATGGGCGTTCTCCCCGCTGAGGAACTTGATGATTATTATGTCTTGGGCGAACTCTCACTCGATGGCAGCTGTAATCCGGTAACTGGTATTTTGCCTGCTGCCGTCGCTGCGGTGGGAGAGGATAAGAATATCATCTGCCCGGAAGCCTCGGGACCTGAGGCAGCCTGGGCCGGTGATCTGAATGTGTTGGCGCCCGCAAACCTTCTCGCGCTCATCAATCATTTCAAGGGCACGCAGGTGCTTACCCCGCCTGCCCACGGTGATATTATTGATGAAGCACTGTCACTGAGACTTGAAGATATCAAGGGGCAGGAAACGGCGAAGCGCGCCCTCGAAGTAGCGGCGGCAGGTGGGCATAACTTGTTAATGACGGGGCCGCCGGGCTCCGGCAAGTCGATGCTGGCGGCGCGACTTCCTGGTCTGCTCCCACCGCTCGACGCGGCGGAGGCGTTGGAGGTTAATATGATCTCCAGTATCGCTGGTGAAATGAAGGAGGGTCGGCTTTCTCGCCGGCGTCCCTTTCGTGACCCCCATCATTCCGCGTCGGTTGCCGCCATGGTCGGCGGCGGGCGCGGAGCGAAACCGGGGGAGGTTTCGCTCGCCCATCTGGGCGTTCTGTTCCTCGATGAATTACCGGAGTTTAACCGGCAGGTTCTGGAATCCTTGCGTCAGCCGGTGGAAATCGGCCGGGCGGTGGTGGCGCGGGCCAATCTGCATGTCACTTACCCTGCGAGTATGCAGTTGATCGCGGCGATGAATCCTTGTCGCTGCGGTCATCTTGACGATGCGTCACAGGCCTGCGCCCGGGCGCCAAAATGCGCTGTTGAGTATCGTTCCCGCATTTCCGGTCCGATGCTCGACCGGATTGATATTCACGTGGATGTGCCCGCTGTATCTGCTGCTGATTTGACGTTACCATCTCCGACCGAGACAACCGAGATTGTTGCCGCCCGCGTGGGCCGGGCCCGCGAAATTCAACGCGATCGCTATCAGGGTATCGATCATGCGACGCCGATCCGCACAAACTCGGATGCGGAAGGTGAGGTGTTGGAACGTTTTGTCCAGCCGGATAAATCGGCGACCGCGCTTTTGCAGGATGCTATCGGCAAGCTAAAACTTTCTGCGCGCGGGTACCATCGGGTTTTGAAAGTCGCGCGTACCTTGGCCGACCTTGCCGAGAGCGAGCCCGTCACCCGATCCCATATCGCCGAGGCGCTGGAATACCGCCGCCGCCTCGCGATGAACGGCTAGCGCTATTTATCCTTATTGACGTCGAGGGCTTCCAGATGGCGGCGGGCTTCGTCGCCTGCGGGGGTGTTGGTCGCAATTTCCAGAACTCGCAGCCAATCTTTGCGCGCCAAATCCCGTTTTTCCGCCGCCTCATAGAGGATGCCACGTTCGATCAGGGCGTCCAGCTGATCAGGCTCCAGCGACAGGGCGAGTTCCACGTCCTCTAACGCACGGGCATTATCGCCCAGATGCCGCCGGGCGGCAGCTCGAAAAGTAAGTGCATCGGGGCGCGCTGGGTCAAGTTTGAGGGCAAGGTCAAGGTCATCGAACGCACGTTTGTAGTCGCCGACCTTCGCCATGATACGGCTTCGGTCGACAAGGAGGTTGATGTTTTCGGGTTCAATCTCCAGTCCCGTCGTGGCGACGGCGAGTGCGCGCTCATACTCTTCCGCCAGCAACCAGACATTGGTCGCCTGAGTTAGTACGGGAACGAGTAGAGGGGAGCCGGCCCCCTGCATATCCTCCGCCAGTTCCTCCAGTGTCAGGGCCGCATGGTCATATTTCTTCATCGCCACAAGCGCGAGCGCAACACAATGACGGGCCGGAAAACCACCGCCTGCATCGCGCCAGGCAAGGGCAGATTCAAAAGCTTTTTCCGGTTCTCGCCGGGTCAGGGTCAGGCAGGCTTCATACTCGCTTTCCTGCGTCCGCACACCATCAGGTGCCCCCGCTGCCGAAGTGAGAAGTGGCCGGGCGGCCAGGGATATGGTAAGTGCCATAAAAAGGGTTAAAAATCGCGCGAACATGAAATGCCTTAAATTGGTCTTGATTCGACCCTACATGCCGAATACAGGATTGATTACATTGGGAGTTCTACCATGAACAGACTGGTTGTTGCCACTATCGCTTTTCTAAGTTTCGTCCCCCTTGCGGCGGCGGAAATGCCTCATCGTTCCCATATGATGCAGGATCAAGTTGTTCTAAATTTGACGACGGAAGGGTGGGTCAAGACCGATACCGCCAGAGTGTCGGCCTATGTTGAACTTGTTCAGCAGGAAGAATCGGCAGATGCGCTAAAAAACCGTATTGATGGATCGCTGCAATCCCTCGCCAAGGATGTGGACTGGCGCATTACGTCTTCCCGTCAACAGCTTGATCAGACCGGGCTTAATCGCTGGTATGTAAGCGCGGAGGCGCGTATCCCCGAGGCGGCGCTGGCCGGTCTTCAGGATCGCGCAAAAAAAGCGAGTAGCCCGGGATATAAGGTGACGATCTCTAACGTGGATTTTACACCGTCATTGGCAGAGTTTGAGCAGTTGCGCGGGGACTTGCGAGCGCAGATCTATCAGCAGGCCCTTGATGAAGTGGCGCGACTGAACAAGGTAATGTCCGGCGGGGAGTATCATGTCCGCAAGGTCGATTTCGTTCAGACCTATCCAACACAAAACATGGATGCGTCCCCGCGGACAATGATGATGAAGTCCAATGCCGCGACAGAATCTTCCGGGTCGCAGGGTGGCGCGGAGCTTTTGGTCTCCGTCAAGCAATCGGTGTCGGCGCTGATCGTCCTTGGCCGGACTGACATGCCCAACCCGAAACAGGAGTAGCATGGACAAAAGGTTATTCTGCTTTGGCTTCGGCTTTACGGCCTGCCAGATCGCGACAGACTTTCCAAATTGGCGGGTGATGGGAACGGGCCGGTCCCCCGCTGATGACGCGACGCAGAGGGGCATTCCCCTCTACCCCTTCCGCCGGGATCAGCGGATAGAGAATTTCAATGATATTGCGGCAGATGTGACTCATATCCTCCTTTCCATCCCGCCCGACGAGATGGGAGACCCGGTCTATGATGTGATGGCGTCGGAACTCCTACGCCTTAAGAATTTGCAGTGGGTTGGATATTTGTCGACGACTGGAGTGTATGGCAACTTCAATGGTGGCTGGGTCGATGAAGAAAGTCCCTATAATCCTTCCGGGGAGAGAGGGGGAGGCGAATGCGGGCGGAGCAGGCTTGGCTCAGCCTATATGAGGCAAACGACTTGCCGGTTCATATTTTCCGCCTGCCTGGAATTTATGGCCCGGGGAGAAACCAGCTGGTGTCGTTGAAAAAAGGGAAGGCCCGGAGAATCGCCAAGCCGGGTCAGATATTCTCACGTATCCATGTGGCTGATCTGGCGGCGATTCTTATGACCTCAATGGAAAAGCCAAATCCCGGCGCAATCTACAATATTGCCGATGATGAACCGGCACCGCCGCAGGATGTTGTTGCCTATGCAGCTGAACTTTTGGGGATCGCTCCCCCACCTTTGATTGACTTCGAGGATGCTGACCTTAGCCCTATGGCGCGTAGTTTCTATTTGGACAGTAAGCAGGTCAGTAACGCAAAAATTAAATCAGAGCTTGGGATTTCGCTCAAATTTCCTACCTATAGGGAGGGTTTGGCGGCTTTGCTTGATGGTGAAATCGGTATATAACCATTCTCTAGACTGTTTTTTGACAGCCGTATGGATCGGTAAATGGCACGAACGAAATGCTTTAATCGCGACGAGGCGCTGGAAAAGGCCATGCAGGCTTTCTGGGCCAAGGGCTATGAAGCGACCTCCGTTCAGGACTTGGTTGACTGTATGGGCATCAACCGGGGCAGCCTTTATGATACTTTCGGTGATAAGCATCAGTTGTTTCTGGAGGCGCTGGATCAGTATGGCACAGGCGCGCTCTTAAGGACGGACGTCCTGCGTCAGGATGGCGATGCCCGCGAAATTCTGTCCAGGTTCATGTATGTCTTTATGCAAAAGCAAGTTATGGACCCGAAGCGCCGGGGCTGTTTCATGACCAACGCAGCGGTTGAGCTTTGCTCCCGCGATGATGAGTGCGCTGAACGTGTGCGTGTCTTTTTTGAGGACATGGAAGACGCCTTAAAAGAGCTGATCAGCCGCGGCCAGCGCGACGGAACTTTCAAGACAAAGCGCGACGCGGCCAGCCTTGCCGCCTTTTTTGTAGGTGTGATGCAGGGAATGCGGGTTGTTGGTAAAGTAAACCCGAACGAGAAAGTTCTCGGTCCCATGGTAGATGTTGCGCTGACGGTTCTGGATGGCGAATGACTGAATTCGGCATTAACCTGTGGGGCGCGACATTCCAGGCGATCTCGTTCCTCTGCCTCATGGCAATTCCTTGGACGGATGGTAAAATCCGGCTGATTGTGGCGTTGGTTGCGGCGGCAGGACTTCTCTCGATACTTGCTTTCCAGTTTTATATCGGTGTTGTAAAGCGTGATTATGGCTTGGGCATGGACCTGATGCTGGTCACCATTCTCAATGCCCTCCTGTATTTTGCAATCAGCTGGGGGCTGGAGCGTGTGTTCCGCCTTTATCTTCTCAAACGAAAGAAAGACCGGCAACCGCCCGTATCATGATCTGTTCATAATATGGGCTATTAGGGCCTTGGCTTCCGGGCTGTCCCATTCCGCCGGGCCGATAAGGCGGCCGACTTCTTCCCCTTCGGCATTAAGCAGTATGCTTGCCGGCAGGCCGAAAACCCCGGCATTGCGGCCGGACTTGACTGTTTTGTCGTTTAGCGCAGCCAAGTTTCTGATCTTGCGCTTTTCAAAAATCTCTTCACTTTTTCCATGCCTTGCAGGTCCTGACCGATCGCGAGCACTTCAAAATCCTCACCACCAAGTTCACCCTGCAGCCGATCGAGGCTTGGCATTTCCTTCTTGCATGGCCCACACCAAGTCGCCCAAAAATTGACAAGAAGAACCTTTCCCTGATAGTCGGAAATCTTTTCTTCTTTTCCCGCTGCATTCAGGAAGGTGAAATCCTTAAATGGACGCGGTGTCTCGTTCGGGGCGAAATTCTGCATCTCCCCGGTCAGCAAAGCGCTCAGATTTTCCGAGAAAGCTGTTGATGTTCCCGCCACAAGCCCTGTAAATGTAAGCAAGAACAGCAGGCCGGTGAATTTCATGGGTTTTGTCATCATATTTCTTAAACGTCCAATTGTTACAAAGCGAGCCCGAAAATGAGCGCAAATGAGCTTTGGGGTGGCAGATTTGCCAAAGGCCCCGCCGAAATTATGGAACGGATCAATGCCTCCATTGACTTTGACCGTCGGCTCTATGCCCAAGATATAATGGGTTCGATGGCGCATTCCAGTATGTTAATGGCCTGCAATATCATTTCCGAGGAAGATGGTAAAAAAATTCAGGACGGATTGCAGACAATTCTTCGTGAGATCGAGGCGGGGAATTTCAAGACCGACCCGGCGCTGGAAGATATCCACATGCATGTGGAGGCGCGTCTGCGCGAGCTGATTGGTGATGCAGCGGGACGGCTTCATACGGGGCGGTCGCGCAATGATCAGGTGGCGACGGATTTCCGGCTCTGGGTGCGTGATACCATGGATCATCTGGACGGAGAGCTGGTGGATCTAGTGGACGCCCTTCTTGAGCAGGCCGAGGCCGAAGCCGATACCGTCATGCCGGGCTTCACCCATTTGCAGGCGGCACAGCCGGTCACTTTCGGTCATCATATGCTCGCCTATGTGGAGATGTTCGCGCGTGATCGCAGTCGGCTTAAAGATGCACGGGTGCGCCTTAATGAGAGCCCGCTTGGCTCGGCGGCGCTGGCCGGGACATCTTTTCCCATCGACCGGGAGATGACGGCCAAGGCACTTGGCTTTGATCGACCAACTGCCAATTCGCTGGACGGCGTGTCGGACCGGGATTTCGCGCTGGAGTTTCTGAGTTTTGCCTCTATCTGCTCGATGCATTTGTCGCGGTTGGCTGAGGAAATCGTTATTTGGTCGAGTGCGCAGTTCCGCTTTGTTGAATGTTCTGACAGCTTCTCGACCGGCTCCTCCATCATGCCGCAGAAGAAGAACCCGGACGCGGCGGAGCTGATCCGCGGTAAAGCCGGGCGGAGCGCCGGCGCTTTTACTTCTCTTCTGATGATGATGAAGGGTCTGCCTATGACCTATGGCAAGGACATGCAGGAAGATAAGGAGCCGGTTTTCGATGCCGCCGACAATCTTCAGCTCTGCCTCGCCGCCATGAGCGGGATGATCCGTGATATCAAGGTCAATGGCGATGTGATGACCGCGGCGTCTGGAGCGGGCTTTACCACGGCCACCGATCTAGCCGACTGGCTGGTGCAGAAACTGGATATGCCCTTCCGTCAGGCGCATCATGTGACAGGCGCCCTTGTAAAGCTCGCCGAAGAGAACACATGTGGGCTTGAAGATTTGTCCCTTTCGCAGATGCAGTCGGTGGAGAGCGGCATTACGGACGATATTTATAAGGTACTCGGTGTTCAGAATTCAGTTGCCAGCCGCGTAAGCTATGGCGGCACTGCACCATCCCGTGTACGGGAACAAATCACGCGCTGGCGTGAAAAACAGGGCCAGGAAGGGAGCAAGAAATGAAACGTTCATTTATGATGATGCTTGTCGTCTTGCTGACCACCTTGTCGATTTCAGCCTGTGGTGTGAAAAGCGCCCCCAAGTACTCACCGGATACGCAAAAATCCGAACAGAAGAAAAGCTAAGTTCAGAAAAGATTGCCGACAAATGGATCATTTCACCTATAAGAATGGCGAGCTTTATGCCGAAGATGTTGCCCTTAGCGCCATCGCTGAGACGGTGGGCACACCGTTTTATTGCTATTCCACGGCAACGCTCGAGAGGCATTACAAAGTATTCTCCGGTGCGTTTGATGGGGCGAATGCGCTCGTCTGCTATGCGCTGAAAGCTAATTCCAACCTAGCCGTGATCCGTACCCTTGCGAATCTGGGGTCGGGTGCTGATGTCGTATCCGAAGGGGAGCTTCGCCGTGCGCTGGAAGCCGGTATTCCGCCCGAGAAAATTGTGTTTTCCGGTGTCGGCAAGAAGCCGGAAGAGATGCATTATGCGCTTGAGGTGGGTATTCATCAGTTCAATGTGGAATCAGAGCCTGAAGTTCGTATCCTGAGTGAGGTAGCGAGCAGCATGGGCGTCAAGGCGCCCATCACCTTCCGCGTCAATCCGGATGTGGATGCAAAAACCCATGCCAAAATCTCAACTGGCAAGGCCGAGAACAAATTCGGTGTGCCATGGCAGGACGTTTCCCGCATCTATGCTGAGGCGGCGGCGCTGCCCGGGATCGATATCAAGGGAGTGGATGTCCATATCGGATCGCAACTCACCGATCTTGAACCCTACAAGAATGCGTTCAATCGCGTACGGGAACTTGTGCAGCAGCTCAGAGCCGAAGGGCATGACATCTCCCGCGTCGATCTTGGCGGCGGGCTTGGCATCCCCTATGACAGTACTATTCCGCCGGCCCCGACGGCCTATGCCGCTGTTGCACTGGAGGCATTTGGTAATCTTGGCTGCCAGATAATCTTTGAGCCGGGCCGCCTTATTGTCGGGAATGCTGGTGTGCTGGTATCCGAGGTGATTTACATGAAGCAGGCGACGAAGCGCAAATTTGTCATTCTGGACGCCGCAATGAATGACCTTATCCGGCCGGCAATGTATGACGGCTTTCACCAGATCGACCCGATCCGGGAGGATCAGAAGCTTGGGGAATACTCCCTTGCCGATGTGGTGGGTCCGGTCTGTGAAACGGGTGATACATTCGCGCGGGAACGCGATATGCCGGATCTCGCGCGCGGTGATCTTGTTGCCTTTCGAAGTGCCGGGGCCTATGGCGCGGTCATGGCCTCTACCTATAATACGCGGCCTCTTGTGCCCGAAGTTCTGGTGAAAGGCGATCAATATGCGGTGATCAGAGCGCGGCCAAGCTTGGATGACTTGCTGAAACTTGATATACTACCGACATGGCTCGAGGGGTGAATCGAGGATGAATGCAGCGTCGCAGCGACACAAGTGATAGAGGGTATGGATTAGGGTTCGAAATCCGTATCCTGCTTGCGAAGGTCAACCTTCTTCTTGAAGGAATTTGGCGGCATGGACGGCTATTTTTTTGTCTCGTTGGGTTATTTCTCGGCCTGTCTCTCCTTGATATATGGTCCTTTAGCGCAGGGTGGTTGCACCTTCTCGCATTGATTCTTTTCTGTGTTGCGACCCTTTACAGCCTTTATAAGCTCGCGCGAAATCTGGAAGCGCCGACAAGAAGCCGTGCCCTTCAGTATCTGGAGCGCCGCAATCGGTTGGGCCACAGGCCGCTTCAATCTCTTGGCGCGCATTCCGAGGCGGAAAAATTCAACAATACCGAATCCAGTGCCATGTGGCGGGTTTATCAGAAGTCCTTACGCCAGTATTTGCGCGGATTGAAGGTTGGGCCGCCGCGCCTTGATATGGGAATAGAGGATACTTACGGCTTCCGGGCAATTGTGATCCTTCTTTTGGTGGCAGCCTTTGTGATTGCCGGACCAAATTCGACGGACCGACTTGTTGCGGCTGTCACGCCATCCATCGGCACGCCGTCGGTCCCGGTTGAGGTGACTGCCTGGATCACTCCGCCCGCCTATACTGGCCAGGCTCCGATATTGCTGACTAACTCGACAAGTGAAGAGGCAACTGCGCAAACATTTATTGTGCCGGCGCAAAGCAGTTTTATCGCCAATGTATTCGGCGGCGGGCGCGGTACACCGGCCCTGTTGGTCGGGGAAGAGCGAGAGGAATTCGGCGCCTCGGATGTGCGGAATTTCCAGATCGAGACCCGCTTTGATAAATCGACAAGCCTGAAAATCGAGAAGGATGGTGATGTCATTGCCAGTTGGCAGTTGACTGTTATTGCAGATGAGATACCGACGGCGGCGTTCCTCAATAATCCGGAAGTCACCGAAAGAGCCGCTTTCAAGATGCAGTATCAGGCACAGGATGATTATGGTGTGGAAAGAATTGGCGGCGAAATCACCCGTGATAGCAGTGACAAAAAGATCGAACTTGTGCTGCCGACACCGGGGCGAGGCTCGAAGAAAGTAATCAGCAAAAGTTATCATGATCTGACGGCGCATCCCTGGGCCGGACTTCCGGTTAAGCTGACACTATTCGCGGAGGATCAGATCGGGCAACGCGGATATTCAGATGCCATGTCCTTCACTCTTCCGGAGCGAAACTTCTTCCATCCGGTTGCTAAAGCGCTCATAGAACAACGTAAAAATCTGGTCAGCGATCCTGAGGGAAACAAGGAGAATGTCGCGATTGTATTGGAGACCCTCACCCTCCTGCCGGATAGTGTTAATAATGATGTGACCGTCATGTTATCTCTCTCTACAGCTCAATCAATTCTGGTGATAGGGAAGGACCAGAGCGACATTGACGATGTAGTGGATATGCTCTGGGATACTGCGCTTCGCCTTGAAAACGGCGATTTGTCGCTTGCCGAAGCGGCTTTGCGGGAAGCGCAGGAAGCCCTGATGGAAGCGTTGAACAACAATGCCAGCGATGCAGAGATTAAGCGCCTTGTCGAGGAACTGCGTGCCGCCATGGAGAATTTCCTTCAAGCTCTTGCGCAGCAGGCGCAGCCCATGGATGAGCAAGCGGCCGGCGATCCAAATAGCCAGGATCGGTTTATCGAGTCGCAGGATTTGCAGAAATTGCTCGATCAGATTGATCAGTTTGCCCGCGGTGGGGCCCGTGATGCCGCGCGGCAATTGCTGAGCGAACTTCAGGATATCATGGAAAACCTGAAGACAGCTGAAGCGCGGCAACCGTCCGCCAGTCAGCAGGCAGCGCAACAAATGCTCAATGAGCTTGGCAAATTGATGCAGAAGCAGCAAGAGCTGTTGGATGAGACTTTTCGGAAATCCCAAGGTAGTCAATCACAGCAGGAAAACAGAAACAGCCAACAGGGCCAATCTGGCCAACGGGGCAATCTGCAGGATTTAGCCGAAGTTCAGGAGGCGCTGCGCCAGATGCTGGGTGACTTGATGGGTCGGCTTGGCGAAGAAGGGGAGATACCGGGGGCACTTGGTCAGGCGGAACGATCCATGAACGATGCGCGGGATGCTCTGGGCCAAGGGCAGGGACAATCCGCCCTGCAATCCGAGAATAATGCGCTTGAAAGCCTACGCCAGAGGGCAGAATCGCTGGCGCAACAAATGATGCAGAACGGTCAGGGAGAGGGTACTCAGTCCGCCGGGCCCGGACAACCGGGTCAGGGCCGGGATCCGCTTGGCCGTTCGATGACGGAAGAGGATGGTCAAGGTCGGGACGCCGGTAATGCGCTGATGCGCGGCGAGGCGAATGGTTTGAGCAAAAGCCGCTCCATCCGTGATGAGCTACAGCGCCGGCTTTCCGATCCGGCGCGCAGCTATATTGAACGCGATTATCTGCAACGCCTGCTCGATATTTTCTAGGGCGCCTTGCAAATTCTGGTATAAATTCTCGCCATGACCCAAGATCATCCGTTTGCGCAATATGTCCGCATTCTCGGCAAAGGTCCGAAGATGTGGCGGGATATGACTTTTGACGAAGCGAGAGCCGCCATGAATATGGTGCTCTCCGGCGAGGTCGAGCCATTACAGCTTGGCGCGTTCCTGCTATTGCTGCGCCGCAAGGGTGAAACGGGCGCAGAACTCGCCGGTATGGTGGCCGCTGCACGCGATCATTTTCTGGAGCGGGATGTTGCGGCAAAAGTGGATTTTGACTGGCCATCTTACGCGGATCGTCATCGGCAGCAGCCCTGGTTTATCCTTTCCGCCATCCTTCTTGCTGATCAGGGGTACAAGGTATTGATGCATGGCATCGAAGGCTATACCGATGGTTATGCGCCGACACGACCGGGCCTCGCCGTATTTGGTGTGCCAGAGGCTGCTTCTCTTTCCGACGCGGCAGCATGTCTTAGTGATAACAACCTCGTGTATATTGGGTTGGAGAAATTCTGCCCCTCAGTACAGGCGCTTTTCGAGTTGCGCCCCCTGCTTGGTGTGCGGACGGCGGTGAATACATTCGGGCGGGATATCAATCCCTTCAGTGCGCCTTATCAGCTTCAGGGAGTATTCCATCCGCCTTACAAGGCCTTGCATCTTGGAACAGTAGAGACGCTTGACCAACCCAACAGCTTGATATTCAAGGGTGGCGGCGGCGAAGTACAGCGCAATCCGATGAAGCCTGTTCTCGCCGATGCGCTGGTGGGCGGCGAGGCGACGGTGCAGGAATGGCCGGCAATGACAGAAGAGAATGTCTATAAATGGCGGGAAGAAGATCTGTCGCCAGAGCGGCTCCTCCATCTCTGGCAAGGGAGTCTTGATTTGCCGGTGCCTATCCTTGCGGTCATCGGCACCCTTGCCTTTGCCTTGAAGCTTGCGGAGCCAGCCCTTAAAATCTGCGAGGCTGAGGCACATGCCCGGGAAATTTGGGAAAACCGCGATAAGAAACGGTTCGGCTAAGTCTAACTGTCCTTCTCATACCACCATAAATCGGCACTGGTTCCCCAGTAGGAGGGGACGGCCGGTAGTTTGATTTCCGGCCAATGCGCTAGCCATTTTTCATCCGTATAATAGAGCGGGATGACATAATGTCCGTTGAGCAATACGCGATCAAGGGCGCGCGCCGCATTAACCAGCGTCGCCCGATCCTGTGCGGTGGCAATCTGTTCGATCATGGCGTCAACGGCGGCGAGGCGGATGGCCGGATAATTCCGCGTGCCGGGCGTTTCAGCAGCGTTCCGGCTCCAGTAGAAAGCCTGTTCATTCCCGGGTGAGAGTGACTGGCCCCAGCTATTGATGATTATGTCGAACTCATACTCGGTCAGGCGGTTCTGATAACTTGCCGTATCGATCTGGCGGATATTACTCTGGATGCCAAGAAGTTCAAGATTCCGCTGAAACGGGGAGATCATCTTGACGTAGTCGGTATTATTGATCAGAAATTCGATCTCGAAGGGGCGACCAGTTTCCTGATGGGTTAGAATGCCATCTTTAATCTTGTAACCTGCAGACAGGAGTAATTGCCGCGCTATTTTGAGATTAACGCGCGCCCGGCCCGAACCATCCGTTTTGGGAAGGCTAAAAGCGTCGTTAAATACGGCCTCAGGCAGCTCATCCGCGAAGGGGGAGAGCACGTCCCGCTCGGCATCCTTGATTATGCCCTTTGCGGCAAGTGGGGAGTTTTCGAAAAAACTGTGCGTGCGCTTATAAAGACTATGCAGGATATTGGCGTTTACCCATTCGAAGTCAAAGGCGTGGGTCAGGGCCTTGCGGACACGCAGATCAGCAAATTTCTTATGCCGTGTGTTAAAGACAAAGGCGAGCATTGGTGCGGGTATGCTGAGCTTCGGGGTTGATCTCTTGTACTCAGCACCTGACTGCCAGCCATAGCTCGCGGTCCATTTGGCTGCATTACTTTCGAAGCGGGCATCAATATTGTGGGATTTGAAGGCCTCTAGCGCGACGTCGTCATCGCGGAAATAGTCATAAATTATCCGCCCGAAGTTATGTCGGCCTTTGTTTTGCGGCAGATGCCAGCCCCAGAAATTTTCGTTTCGGCGATAGATAATGCGCCGACCGGGTTCGATTTTCTCAACCAGATAGGGGCCTGACCCGATCAGGGGGGTGAGGGAGGTTTTATCAAAACTGGTCTCTAAAAGCTCCGATTTTGGCAATACGCTCATCAGCCCCATAATAAGTGGCATCTCGAAACGTCCTTCCTCCTCGAACGCAAATCGAACGGAGAGGGGGAAAGAATATCGGCCTTTGTCACCTTACGGTAATAGAGTTGAACATTCGGTCGCCCCTGTTCGCGAAGGGTTTCGTATGAACTCAGCACATCCTCCGCCGTGATGGGGGTGCCGTTCGAGAAGCGCGCTTTGGGGTTGATGTGAAAGGCAATCCAGCTGCGGTCCGGCGCGACTTCAATGGCTTCGGCAATATTTGCGTACAGGGTGAAGGGTTCATCGCGGGACCGTTCCAGTAAAGTCTGATAGACATCGCTGAGCCCGCGCGGGGTGACTCCTTTCAAAAGAAAGGGGTTAAGGCTATCAAAGCTGCCAATGTCGCTAAGGCGCAGTGTCCCGCCAATTGGAGATCCTGGATTGACATAGTCGAAATGCAAGAATCCGGCAGGATATTTCGGTTCTCCATGCATGGCGATGGCATGGTGTTTTTCAGCAGCTTGTGCCGGACCCGCACAACCGAAAAAAAGGGCTATCAGGAAGAGGAGGAGTGAAGAATGTTTTTTCATATGCAAACTACGTCGCCTTGCTGCGAATGATTTTGGCAAGCCTATCGATCAATTGTGGCATTTCTTTTTCCGCTGTGCCGGCAAAGCCAAGAATAAGACCGGTCTGGTCTGTCGGCAAATTGTAAAATCCGGAAAGGGCCCGTACAAGCATGCCCGCCTTGGCGGCGTCGCGCTCCACATCCTTATCATTGATGCCGGGCGGCAGATAGGTGACAAGATGCATGCCCGATTCCTGTGGTGCCACCATAATGATATCACCTAGTCTTTCATGTAGCAGCGAGAGTAGATGTTTCTGCCGTGCTTCATACAAAAGCCGGGTACGCCGGACATGGGCGGCGAGATAGCCCTCATTGATGAAGTCCGCAAGCGCTGCTTCGGGTACTGCAGGGGAGTGGCTGTCAATATTCTGGCGAAGACCGAGGAACACATCCACCAGATCCTCCGGTACCACCATATAGCCTACCCTTAGGCCGGAAAACATAACTTTGCTCATGGTGCCGACATAGAGCACCCGATTGTCATCATCGAGGCCTTGAAGTGAAGAGAGGGGTCGCCCCGCGTAACGATATTCGCTGTCGTAATCATCTTCCAGGATAAATCGCCCCTCCTCTTTCGCCCATTTCAGAATATCCAGCCGCCGGGCGAGCGACATTGTCTGGCCCAGCGGATATTGGTGGGAGGGGGAAATACAGGCAAGGCGGGCTGCGGGCGATCTTTCGCGCGCGCGCGTGAGGGAAAATCCCTCCTCATCAACGGGAACGGAGATTGGAACAGCCCCGGCGGAAAGGATGGCATCGCGAATGCCGGGATAGCCCGGCTCCTCCATCCAGACAGCCTCGCCCGGTTCGGCAAAGGCACGCACCACCAAATGGATAGCCTGCTGCGATCCGGAAAGAATGACTACCTGATCGGGATGGCAACGAACGGCGCGGGTCTGTCCAAGGTATGAAGCAAGGGCCTCGCGTAGAATTTTAGCGCCGCCAACGGGATTATCGACCAGATATTCGCGTCCTGGTCGCCGCCAGTGGCGAGAGAGAAGGCGTGCCCAGTCCTCAAACGGGAAGGTTTCAAGTGCGGGTAGCCCCGGGGAGAAAGGCAGGCCCCTTTTCTCTGAGGAACGTGTCTTGCCCAGGAAAGGCGCGGCCATTTTCGAAAGATAGATTTCCCGTGTCTGAACGCCCGGCGCTTGACCTTTCGTCTTGCGCTGCAGCAAATCGTCGGGAAGTTGATCCGACACGTAGGAGCCGGCTCCGATGCGGCTGATAAGATATCCTTCCGCCATCAGCTGATCATAGGCGCTCAGCACTGTATTGCGCGAAACATCGAGATCGGCGGCAAGAGACCGACTGGAAGGTAAGCGCGTGTCAGGCCTCAGCCGACCGTCAAGAATTGCCTGACGCAGCGCCAAAAAAAGCTGTTGATGCAGGGAAACGGCGCTCTTTGGGTCGAGGGTTAACGTCTGCAGCTGTGCATTCTTGAGGCGACGGGGCATGGGAACCATTTAAATTGGTTTGTAATTCATGGAAATTTTACAAAAATATCAGACCAATACCAAGTTATATTTCGGCGACGGCTTCTTTCTGATCAAGTTTTCTTGTCCGCGGTTGCATTCTTCAAAAAATGCGCGAAATAATAAACAGCGCCGATCTTGTGTATGAGGAGATGAAAATGACGGAAACAACAGAAATTGCTTATTTTGGCGCCGGTTGCTTTTGGGGTGTCGAGGCGGCATTTCGACAAGTATCGGGCGTGAAGGAAACCGTTGTTGGATATCAAGGCGGCAACACGGCAAATCCCACCTATGAAGATGTTTGCACTGGGCGCACACAGCATGCGGAAGTGGTTCAAGTAAGGTTCGATCCGGCCGTGGTGAGTTTTGAGGACCTCCTCAATGTTTTTTGGCAGAGCCATGATCCGACGACATTGAACCGGCAGGGGCCGGATATCGGCACGCAGTACCGCAGCGCGATTTTCTATCGAAATGACGACCAGAAGGCAATTGCCGAAGCCTCAAAAGAGGCGCAAGGAAGACACGGGCTGTTGCGTCGACCGGTCGTTACGGAAATTTCACCGGCGCTCGATTTTTATCCGGCGGAAGATTATCATCAACAATATCTGGAAAAGCGCGGGCTAGCGACCTGTCGTATCTAGGGGCTAAAGGCGTTTAGGCAATCCGTTCCGAATGACCCTCAAACCCGATTACTGTCGCGGTCAGGTTGAGACTGTTATCGTAGGCGGAGATGGCTTGGCGGTGGACACGTGCAGAATCACCCTCGATCGTTGCGTCATCCTGCTGGGCTAGCTGCTGTGCAAGAAATGGTGCTGAATATGGAGTGTGGGCAACAGCACCGGGGGCGCGGGATGATGTAAAGGTGCTGTGAATTTCCCGAAGCCTGACGGGGACCTGCGCCATGCCTTTTTCGGATCTAATCTCATCGCGGGCGTGACGCTGCTGTGCATTAACGGACGGTACTTCTTCAACGCGCACGTCATCTTGGTCCGCCGGAGTGCTTTTCCGGGCAAACTGCAGAGCGCCGCCATCATTACGTTTCGCTGGCGGTGGAAGAATATTTGAAATGGTCCGCGTAACGTCCATCAATATCCGGTCCCGGACAAGTTTAAAATTCAGAAGTAATCGGTCTTCATTCTGAAGCCAATGACAATGGGGGCGACTGATTCTCCGTCAGCCCAAACTAAGGCCGATTATTTTGAGGGTAAATCCGCAAAATAATCTTAACAAAACCTATAGTTATAAAAATAATTTAACATAAAACCGGCGAAAACACAACTCCCGGCGCTATTTCTTGTCGCCCATTTCATCAATGCGCTTTTGCATGGACTTCAACTGATCCTTGAGTTCCTGCATCATCTCGGCGGTTTGATCAGGTTTCTTTTGTGCAGAATCTGTTGGTTTCTCAGTTTCTGCGGTCCCCTCCGTACCGCCAAATAAAGTAGGGGGAGAGAACATACGCACCGCCTGGCTGAACATTTCCATATTCTTGCGCCCCATTTCCTCAAACTGCTGGAACATGGGATTGGCTGTCAGGTTCCCGGGCAGGACTTCCCGCATCTTGTCCTGATTGTCGGAGAAAGACCGCATGGACATTTCGAGATAGTCCGGGACCACGGTTTGCAGGCTGTCGCCATAATAGCTAATCAGTTGGCGAAGGAAGTTGATGGGAAGAAGATTCTGACCCTTGGCTTCTTCCTCGAAGATTATCTGGGTCAGGACTGACCGCGTAATATCATCATTCGTCTTCGCGTCAAATACAACGAATTCAGTCCCTTCCTTGACCATACGGCTCAAATGATCCAGCGTGACGTATGATGACGTGGCAGTATTGTATAACCTGCGGTTTGCATATTTTTTAATGACAATTGGCTTTTTGTCATCAGTCTTTTTTTCAACCACGGCGTCTCCTAACTTATGCTGGAAGATATTTATGCGCGTATTTTCACCTGTATTTGCTGCGCTGCGCAAGTTTATTGTGCAACGCCGTTGGTAAATAATGCATTATAAAGTCGAAATAAAGCATATCGCCAAGTGGCAACCCGACCGCGCTGGCATATATAAAGTAATATGATATGCAGCGGTGACGGCAGGAATGAGATCCCAGACTGTAACTATATTGCTGGAACAGGTGTTGGCGAATGAGTATTAACGCCCAGAATAATAACAGTTCGATAGCCTCGCGGACTGGTCCGCGCCCGTTGGCGCTCCATCTGGGGTTGGCGACCACATCTGTCGCAAGCTCCTTGGCGCTTCTTCCGCTTCGTCAGAAAGATACCGTCTCTCCGGCACCCGCTTCGTCTGCCGCGCGGGGTAGTTCGCTCGACTTCGGATCTATCGAATATGGACCTGAGATGCTCAAACAGCTTGCTGATCAGGGCAGTGAACAGGTGAAGGAAATGATCAAAGGCATTCGCCTATATCACGATCATCCCTACCACCGGGAACCACGCAATCGGCCAGTTATCTGGCAGTGCGGCACGACCCAACTGCTGGATGGCGCGCCTGATGCCCCAGATACTGCGCCGGTTGTGCTATTGGTCCCATCCCTTGTCAACCGGGCCTACATTCTAGATCTTATGCCCGGACGCAGCCTTGTAGATTATCTCGCGGCCCGGGGGATGCATCCGCTCCTGCTTGACTGGAATGCGCCCGGTGAGAGGGAGCATGGATTCGATACCGCCGATTATGTAACTGAGCGTATTTGCCCCGCGATAGACTTTGTGTCTGTAGCCTATTCGAAAGCCTCTCTTCATCTTGCGGGTTACTGCATGGGGGGACTCTGTCGGTCGCGGCGGCAAGGCGGCGGCAGGATAAACTTCAAAGCTTCATCGCCATTGCGGCGCCTTGGGATTTTCACGCGGAGTTTGGCGGTCAGGCAAAGGCACTTTTCGAACAGCGGGAAATGTGGGCCAATATTCTGGCAGGATTCGGAGAATTACCCGTGGATCTGCTGCAAACGCTTTTTGCCAGTCTAGACCCAAACCTTGGGCTTCGAAAGTTTAGCAAGTTTGTGAGTATGGACATGACGTCCGATCAGGCACAGGAATTTGTTGCCATTGAAGATTGGTTGAACGATGGTTATCCGCTCGTCCGACATGTGGCCGCGGATGTCTTTGATAAATGGTATGGTCGGAATGAGCCGAATTTGTTGCAATGGGCGGTTGACGGGAAAATTGTTCAGCCGCAAGATATTACCATAGCATCTCTTATCGCGGCTCCAAAAACTGACAAGATCGTTCCTCGACCCTCCGCGCTTGCGCTGGCGTCCGCTTTGCCATCCGCGACAGTTATCACCCCGCCGTCGGGACATGTTGGTATGATGGCGAGTGCGAAGGCACAGGATGGTTTATGGCGTCAATTAGGCGATTGGATCATGGCAAATTGAGTTTTTGAGTGATGAAATAAGAAAAAGGGTTGCGGTTCCGAAAAACTAAGGTTATTTCGTATGAGCAGGAAAAATGATTGGAAAATTTCTCATACGAAGTGATTTTTGAATTAAAATTACACATTCGAAACAGGAGAAATAAATTATGGACGTTGTCATTACTAGTGCGGTCCGCACCGCTGTTGGTTCTTTCAATGGTGCACTGGCGCCATTGGATGCTCATAAACTTGGCGAGATTGTTATTAAGGAATCGCTGGCTCGATCAAAAACGGATGCATCTGAAGTTTCCGAAGTTATTCTGGGCCAGGTGCTGAATGCAGGTGAAGGCCAGAACCCGGCACGGCAGGCCTCTGTCAATGCCGGTGTCCCTTATGAAGTTCCGGCATGGGGCGTAAACCAGCTTTGTGGTTCGGGCCTACGTGCTGTCGCTCTTGGTTATCAGGCTATTCTTAATGGTGATTCTGCAGGTTGTCGTTGCCGGTGGTCAGGAAAGCATGAGTCGGGCACCTCACTGTGCGCATTTGCGTAACGGTCAGAAAATGGGCCCACTCGAATTCACGGACACCATGTTGAAAGACGGACTGATTGATGCCTTTCATGGGTATCACATGGGCAACACGGCGGAGAATGTTGCCGCCAAATGGCAGATCACCCGGGAAGCGCAGGATGAATTTGCCGCGGAATCGCAGCGTAAAGCCTCAGAGGCTCAGGTCGCGGGCCGTTTTAAGGACGAGATCGTTCCGGTCACCATTTCCACGCGCAAAGGTGAGATTGTTGTGGATCAGGATGAATATATCCGCGGCGGAACGACGGCTGAGAAGTTGGGCGGACTGCGACCTGCTTTCGCGAAAGACGGCTCCGTTACGGCGGGCAATGCTTCCGGCATTAATGATGGTGCAGCTGCCGTTGTACTGATGACGGCAGAGGCCGCTGAAGCAAAAGGGCTGAAGCCCCTCGCGCGGATTGTTTCCTGGGCGCAAAGCGGTGTTGATCCCGCGATCATGGGCACAGGTCCTATTCCTGCGAGCCGCGCCGCGCTTGAAAAAGCGGGCTGGACGACCGACGATCTAGACCTTGTTGAGGCGAACGAAGCTTTTGCCGCGCAGGCTTGCGCGGTGAATAAGGATCTTGGCTGGGATACCAGCAAGGTCAATGTGAACGGTGGTGCCATAGCCATCGGACATCCGATTGGTGCATCGGGTGCTCGCGTGTTGGTCACGTTGCTGCATGAAATGCAGAAGCGTGATGCGCATAAAGGACTGGCAACACTTTGTATCGGTGGCGGTATGGGTATCGCCATGTGTGTTGAACGATAGCTAACTAGGGACAAAAGGGGGCAGAAAATGTCGAGAGTAGCAATTGTAACGGGCGGTACTCGTGGAATTGGCGAGGCCATTTCCATCATGCTGCATGAGAAGGGTTACAAAGTTGCCGCGAACTATGGAGGGAATGACGAGCGGGCGAAGGAGTTTTCGGACCGCACAGGCATTTCTTCCTATAAATGGGATGTATCAGATTTTGACGCCTGTACCGAAGGGGTGGCCAAAGTGAAGGCAGATCTCGGTCCGGTAGAGATAGTTGTCAATAATGCAGGCATTACCCGAGATGGAACACTGCATCGGATGACTCAGGAAAACTGGCAAAAGGTGATCGATACCAATCTTGGCTCCTGCTTCAATATGTGCCGGGTAACAATCGACGATATGCGTGCGGCAAAGTTTGGCCGTGTAATAAATATTGGGTCGATCAATGGTCAGGCCGGCCAGTATGGGCAGGTTAACTACGCGGCGGCAAAATCCGGTATTCATGGCTTTACCAAGGCCATGGCTCAGGAAGGTGCGGGGCAGGGCATCACAGTGAATGCCATTGCGCCGGGTTATATCGATACCGACATGGTGGCGGCGGTGCCGGAAAATGTGCTGGCTAAAATCGTTGCCGGTATTCCGGTCGGGAGGCTTGGCAAGGCATCTGAAATCGCTCGTGGGGTTTGCTTCCTCGCTGCGGACGACGCCGGCTTCATTACCGGCTCGACACTCTCGATCAACGGTGGTCAGCATATGTATTGATCCCTGATCTGTACGGTTGTAATTGAAAGTGGCATGGCGCCGGGAGACCGGAGCCATGCCATTTTCTTTTTCGGACAATTCGGACTAATTCAGGGGCGGTTATACGATGAGAGGACGAACGATAGCGAGCCTTTGCGGCCTTGGCGCAATCCTGCTGTGGGCACTTCTGGCCCTGTTTACGGCAGGTACAGCTCAGGTGCCGCCATTCCAGCTCACGGCGATGACGTTCGGAATAGCTTTTGTTAGTGTGTCCCTGAAATGGTTGTTCTATCGTCAGGATATCCGGCCATTGTTCAAGATACCGGCTGGCCTTTGGGTGCTTGGGGTTGCGGGCTTGTTCGGCTATCACTTTTTCTATTTTCTGGCACTTAAAAACGCTCCGGCGGCAGAAGCAGGCTTGATCGCTTATCTCTGGCCGCTGCTGATCGTCCTGTTCTCGACGCTGCTGCCGGGAGAGCGGTTTTACTGGTTCCACCTGGTTGGCGGGTTGATCAGCCTAGTGGGCGCAGGCTTGCTGATCACCAAGGGCGCCACATTGGAGATCAGGCCGGAATACAGCACGGGCTATCTCGCTGCCATTCTCTGTGCTTTTATCTGGTCAAGCTATTCGGTCTTGAGCCGGAGATATTCGGCGGTCTCTTCCGACGTTATCGGTCTTTTCTGCGGAATAACGGCGCTCTTATCGCTTGGCTGCCATGTCCTGTTTGAGGTGACGCTCTGGCCCGAGGGTGCTCTACAATGGTTGGCAGTTCTGGGCCTGGGTATTGGTCCCGTCGGCGGGGCTTTTTTCCTCTGGGATCGCGGGATGAAGCACGGAGATATCCAGACGCTAGGCGTACTGTCCTATCTCTCGCCCCTGCTCTCCACCCTGATCCTGTTGGCCGTCGGCGTGGCCAGCTTTTCCTGGTCCCTGATTTTTGGGTGCCTTCTTATTACTGTTGGCGCACTCGTCGGTTCGCTGAAAATACTGCGGGCGTTATGGACGCCGGCAAAACCTGACTAAATCGTAGGGGCCCAGTCTTTCGGCGCCATCTCGAACCCGTCAAACTCGAAACCCGGCGCAACTGTGCATCCGACAAGCGTCCAGTCCCCGTTTGAGTGGGCAGCCTGCCAGTAGCCTCGTGGAATGGTGATCTGTGGTCGCTGCTCATTGAAAAGGTCCGGGCCCAAAATCCAGTCCTCCGCCGGGGCGTCCTCCGCAGCCATGGAGAGTGTGAGCGATGCGCCCGCGTAATAATGCCAGATTTCCACGGCATCGACACGGTGCCAATGGGACCGATCTCCCTTTTCAAGCAGATAATAGATCGCCGTTGAAAGCGCGCGTTTGCTATCCGGCAGAGTCAGGTCATCACGGAAGGTTTCGACGAAATGCCCGCCCTCCGGATGGGGCTGCATATTAAGACGCTGGATGATATCGGCGGCGGTCAGGGTCATGATTTAGAAACTGTCCTTGCGACGGCGGGTTTCGGCGAATACCTCCACTGGATCGGCGCCGCTTAGCTCCAGTTCCGACGCCAGAACCGGGTCATCCGCGCGCATAAAGGGGTTGGTTTCCTTCTCCTCTCCAAGGGTGGAAGGGACTGTCGGAATATTCTTCTTTCGCATCTCGACAATCTTGGCAAAGCGTTCTTGCAGCGCTTCGTTCCTGGGGTTCACCGACACAGCAAAACGGCCGTTTGCTTCGGTATATTCATGGGCGCAATAGACTTTGGTTTCATCGGGAAGGTTGCGGAATTTGCTGATGCTCTGCCACATCTGCGCAGGTGTCCCTTCAAACAGCCGTCCACAACCGAGAGCAAACAGCGTATCCCCGCAGAAGAGCGCGTCTGACTCCTCAAACCAGTAGGCAATATGGCCGACCGTATGACCCGGCACCTCAAATACATGCGTCTTTTGGCTGCCGAATTCGAAAGTATCGCCTTCTTCCACTTTGATATCGATCCCCGGAATGCGCGCCGCATCATTCTTTGCGCCAACAATCGTGCAGCCCGTCTTCTCCTTAAGTTCCAGATTGGCACCTGTATGATCCGGATGATGATGGGTATTGATGATATGGGTTAGCGTCCAGCCAAGTTCTTTCAGCTTACCCAAGACCGGATCAGCGACAGCGGGGTCGACAACGCCAACCAAACCGCTTTCGGGGTCCCGAAATAAATAGACATAATTGTCACTTAGGACAGGAATTTGGTGAATTTCCAGTTTGCTCATCAGTTGTTCTTTCGAAATTGCGCTTTTTTGTTAAGTTTCCATTTCTATATTTTATGGCAGTATAACACCATGCTCAGACCCGATGTTATTGATTTGCGGAATTTTTACCACAGCTCTCTTGGGCAGATGGTCCGCCGCACGATTGGCCGCAAAATCCGGCTGATGTGGCCGGATCTGAAAAATTTCCGGGTTCTCGGCATTGGTTATGCTACGCCTTTTCTAAATCCGTTTCGCGCGGAGGCAGAACGGGTTATCTCCTTCATGCCGCTAGAGCAGGGGGTCATTCAATGGCCGCGTGAGGGCAAAAGCCTCGTCAGCCTTGTGGATGAGCACACTTTGCCACTCCCTGATTCTTCTATCGATCGTATCATCTGGGTGCATGGACTTGAAAATGCGACCGATGTTGATTTGATAATGCAGGAGCTTTGGAGAGTCCTCACTTCGACGGGAAAACTGATGGTCGTGGTGCCAAGTCGGCGCGGTCTTTGGTCGCGGACGGAAAACACACCCTTCGGCTATGGTCGCCCCTATAGTGACAAGCAGCTTAACCGTCTTCTGCGGGATAACAGCTTTACACCGGGTGAGCGGCAGGGCGCCCTCTATATGCCGCCTAGCAAATGGCGGCTTAATCTGCGCCTATCGAAAGCATGGGAGAATGTCGGTGAAAAATGGTGGGGGCATTTCTGCGGTGTCCGGATTATGGAAGCGGAGAAACAGATATACGCGCTGACAGAATTACCCGAACGTAAAACACGTCGGCGACCGGTTATCTTGCCGGCGGCCCGTCCTGTAATTGCCAGAAGGCAGTCCCGGCAGGCGAAATAAAAGATCTAGGAATTTTTTGAGAGCATAAAAATGCAGTCCGCGCCGAAGAAATTAGCGAAGCTGCCATAGGTCGAGCGGGTCATCACATCGCCCGATGCCTTGACGATGACCGATTGTTCGATTTTGACATCCATTTTTTCGCAAAGTGCGGTGAAATCCGTGAGCGTGCAGAAATGGATATTCGGCGTTTCGTACCACGGAATATCCAATGAATTCGTCATCGGCATCCGTCCCTTGACTGCGAGATAGGCCCGACAACGCCAGTAGGCGAAATTCGGGAAAGAGACAATGGCGCGCCGCCCGATGCGAAGAAGCTGTTCCAGTACAACATGCGGCTGATGCGTAGTCTGCAAGGTCTTGCTCAAAATCGCATAGTCGAAACTGTCGTCGGGATAATAAACAAGATCCGTATCGGCATTCCCCTGCACCACGGAAAGCCCGTTCGCGACACAGATGTTCACACCCTGCTGGCTAAGTTCAAGACCGCGACCTTCGACTTCCTTCGTTTCGGCGAGATGGGCAAGAAGCTGCCCGTCATCGCAGCCGACATCCAGAACCCGGCTGCCTGGCTCGACCATTTCCGCAATCAATTGCCAGTCAACGCGGATGTCCCGCTTGGGCACAAATTTGATAGGATCATTCATGAGACCAGGCCTCGGCTTTTTGCACTCGACTGCAGGAATCCATCAATTGTTTTGAACATTTCCGGTGTATCGAGCAGGAAGGCGTCATGGCCCTTGTCTGTCTCAACCTCTACAAAGCTGACATTCGCTGCTGCCGCGATCAGCGCATGGACAATATCCCTGTTTTCGGATGTCGGAAATAGCCAGTCACTCGTAAAAGAGACACTGCAGAAGCGGGTTTTCGTTCCTTCAAACGCATTGGCGAGCGCACCACCATTATCCTCCACCAGATCAAAATAATCCATGGCCCGGGTGATATAGAGATAGGAGTTCGCATCGAACCGGTCGACGAAATTGATTCCCTGATACCGCAGATAGCTTTCAACCTGGAAGTCCGCGTCGAACCCGTAAGTGAGATTATCTCGATCCTGCAAGTTACGTCCAAATTTCCGGTGGAGCGCTGCCTCTGAAAGATAAGTCACATGCGCGGCCATGCGTGCAACTGCCAAGCCGGCTGTCGGTTTCGTATCACTTGCGTAATAATCACCACTCTGCCAGTTGGGGTCGGCCATTACTGCCTGACGACCAACCTCATGGAAGGCAATATTCTGTGCACTGTGGCGTGCGGCACAGGCGATGGGAATCGCGCTGAATACCCGGTCTGGATAGGCGCTGGCCCATTGCAGGGTTTGCATACCGCCCATGGAACCGCCGATTACACTAAACCAGCTTCCGATTTCGAGATAATCCTGAAGCAGTGCCTGGGCGCGGACCATATCTCCGATGGTAATGATTGGGAAATTCAGGCCAAATGGTTTGCCTGTCTTCGGGTCGATATCGGACGGGCCTGTCGTGCCCATGCATCCACCAAGGACATTGCTGCAGACAATAAAGTATTTATCTGTATCGAGAACCTTGCCCGGGCCAATCATTATTTCCCACCAACCGTTCTTGCCGGTAACGGGTTGGCGACTGGCGGCAAATTGATCGCCGGTCAGGGCATGACAGACCAGAATCGCATTTGATTTCTCCGCATTCAGCTTTCCATAAGTGCAATAGGCCATATTGATGGCCTCCAGCGTCACGCCGCAGTCCAGCTTGAGCGGGGTCTCCTTTCCAAGGATAATAGTCTGATTATCCGACTGTGGAGGATTTATAGACACTTATGCTACTCTTTTCCCGCAAATGGATTAGAAAAATCTTTGTTTTGAATGACTTTGCTGTTAGCTAGTGCGGCGGGGTAAGGTATGTCAATATATTCTTTGCCAAATCCGGGGCTTTGTGGTCCAATTTTGACAAAACAGTCTGTAAGTTCAGGTAACGATAGTGACAATAAAAAATACAAAACTGGAAGCGCTGAGGGCTGAGATTGACCGGCTGGATGCGGAACTTTTGTCGGTTCTGGAAAAGCGGATCGCAATTGTCGAGGATATCGCCGCGGCGAAAAAAGGAGATGGCAAGGCTATTGCCTTTCGCCCGGGTAGAGAGGCATCCATTCTCCGTAATATATTGAAGGCGCATTCCAGCAAGCTGCCTGACACGGTTATTGCGGCGATTTGGCGAGAATTAATTGCAGCAGTTGGCTGGATGCAGCAGCCATACTCGGTTTCCATAACCGCGCCTGATAAATCCGTTGGCTACTGGGATTTGGCGCGGTTTCATTTTGGCTCAGCGACGCCAATGAAGTTGCATCAGCTGCCAACGGTTGTCCTGCGGGAGGTTTATGAAAACCCGTCGACTCTGGGCGTGCTTCCTTGGCTGACGCGGGAGCGCGATACCTGGTGGACACAGCTTGCGCAAGGCGGGGAAAATGTGCCCAAGATTCTGGCGGCGCTACCTTTCCTTGATAATCCGTCCGGCGGATTTGAGGATTTGAACTCCCTTGTCATCGGTCAGGCGGAACCGGAGCCCTCTGGCGATGATGTGACCTTGATGGCTCTGGCCACCAGTGAAGAGGTGAGCCGCGCGCGGCTCACAGAAAATCTTACGAAGGCGGGTCTCAGCGGTTATTGTGCGGATTCCCGCACGCCCGATGCGGGGGAAGGTGACTGGCTCCATCTTATCGAAATGCCCGAATTTGTTGCGAAAACAGATCCACGCCTGGTTACACTAGGGGAGATCGGTGGCGAAAGCTTTATTAAAGCCGTTATTCTTGGCGCATACGCCGTTCCCATCAAATAAAGAAATCCACTACCCGAGTTGAAAGAAGTTCAATGACGACACCGGTTCCACAGCCAGGTATTATGACTATCTCCCCCTATGTTGGCGGCAAATCCAAGGCGGGTGAAAATCAGAATGTTGCCAAGCTCTCTTCCAATGAATCGCCGCTCGGCCCGAGCCCGAAGGCGGTCGCTGCGATTGAGGCGGTTGTTGCAAATGCTCATCGATACCCCGATGGTGGCTCGCTCCTCATAACGGACGCGATTGCCGAAGTGCATAATCTGGATGCCGCCCGCATTGTCTGCGGAAACGGATCGGATGAACTTATTTCCCTGTTGAATACGGCCTATGTCGGACCCGGGGATGAAGTGCTGTTTCCGGAGCATGGTTTCCTGATGTATGCCATTTCTGCGGCCGCGGCGGGGGCAACACCGGTGAAGGCTCCGGAAATTGATCGCACTGCGGATGTGAACAATCTGCTTGCGGCGGTGACAGAGAAGACAAAAATTGTCTTTCTCGCTAATCCGAATAACCCGACAGGCACTTATCTGCCACATTCAGAAGTGGTGCGCCTGCGTGAATGTCTGCGCGATGACATTCTTCTCGTGCTAGATGCGGCCTATGCGGAATATGTTAGCCGTGATGATTATCGTGCAGGGGTCGAGTTGGTCGATACCCACGATAATGTGGTTGTGACCCGGACTTTTTCAAAGATCTACGGCCTTGCCGGGCTGCGCCTCGGTTGGGCCTATTGCCCCCCGGCGATCGTTGATGTGCTGCACCGCGTGCGCGGGCCGTTCAATGTTAATGCCCTTGCCCAGCGCGGGCGGAGTTGAAGCCGTTCGTGATCAGGCGCATATCGAAAAGGCGCGTCAGCATAATGATAAATGGCTGCCAATCCTGACACAAAGCTTTCGTGGAATGGGATTGGGTATTACCCCAAGCGTCGGTAATTTCCTGCTCATCGATTTTGAGGAGAGTGGAAAATCCGTTGCCGATGCCGAAGCGTATCTTGCGAAAAAGGGTCTGCTGCTTCGCGCGGTGGCCGGATATGGCCTGCCGACCTGCCTGCGGATGACAATCGGGCAGGATGATGAAAACCACGCAGTGATAGAGGCGCTGAGCGAATTTCTCGGCAATTAGAGTATGACGGAAGTAAAATTCAAACGGCTGGCTTTGATCGGTATTGGCTTAATCGGATCTTCGATAGCTCGCTCTGTGCGTCAGCATAACCTTGCAGATGAAATTGTCTGTGCGGCGCGCACGGCGGACAGTCGCCGAGTTGCGAAGGAACTCGGCATCGTCGATGCGGCCTATGAGAGCCCCAAGGAGGCCGTTAAAGGTGCGGATCTTGTTATCCTCTGCACTCCTATCGGCACCTATGAGGCACTAGCAAAAGAGATTGCGCCGATGCTCGAAAAGGGTGCGATTGTCACTGATGTGGGCTCTGTTAAGGGGGCCGTGGTAAAGGCTATCGGCCCTAATTTACCGAGCCATGCCGAATTTATCCCGGGCCATCCGGTTGCCGGAACAGAAAAGTCAGGCCCTGCAGCAGGTTTCGCCGAACTTTTTATCAATCGCTGGCTCATCCTGACGCCATGCGGGCAGGCAAGCGATGCGGCGGTCGCGAAACTGTCGGACTTCTGGGCAGCAATGGGCAGCAAGGTTGAGATTATGGACCCGGATCATCATGATTTGGTCCTCGCCATCACGTCCCATATTCCACATCTGATCGCCTATAATATTGTCGGGACGGCAGATGATCTGGAAGACGTCACTCAGTCTGAAGTGATTAAGTATTCAGCCGGTGGTTTCCGCGACTTTACCCGTATCGCCGCTTCCGATCCGACTATGTGGCGCGATGTATTCCTGCATAACAAGGAGGCTGTGCTGGAAATGCTCGGTCGCTTTACTGAGGATTTGACCGCGTTGCAGCGGGCAATTCGGCGCGATGACGGGGACACATTGTTCAATATCTTCTCGCGGACGAGGGCGATCCGGCGGCAGATTATTGACGCCGGACAGGAAACGCCGGAACCGGATTTCGGTCGTGTTCACACTTCTGTGGACACGCCAAAGAAATCCGAATAGCGTCTATTTGCTCCCGATAACGGCGCCGAGCCGCATCAAATAGACGGGTCCGAGATAAACGCCACCATCCCGCGCCGATAAAGGGAGCGAGATATAGCGTTTGCCGTCGTCCTCTTCTCTTGCCAGTAGCCCTAAGCCAAAACCGATAGTGCGGGCGGCCTTTGCATCTATCTGCCGTGTTTCCGTCAGTGCCGCGAGAATCTTCTCATACCCCGAAATTCGGGTCTTAAGCTCCCCCAGAGGGCGCATCCGGTCATCCAAGGTGAGCGCACCATTTCCGGTGATGGCGCCATGGCCCCAATCAATATTGAGCGCCTCTATGTCGATAAACCCGCCCTCATCGCGCCATTTGGTGAGGGTATCGGCGGCTGGAAGTCTCTGTACCTTGCCATAGAGAATGGAGGAAAGAGAGAAATCCGTTATTCGCTTTCCGAGCGGGAAATCATCCATCCCCTCTATCACCATGTTATCGGCGCGGACAGCAATCTGCTGGCCTTCCATTCTTTCGGTGCTGGTTTTTTCGTCTGAACTTTCAGGTCGTTTTGGGCGACCATGAAGCTGCAGTCGCTCTGCCGTGACCAGTGGCCGCCATGGACGGTGCTGCCTCAAGCTCCTTGATATCAATGGCGACGGTGCGCATTCGACCATCGATATTGAAAGTTGCACTGCCGAGTGCGGAAGCAGCCGTGAAATCAAGTCCTCTTTGCAGGCCTTTTTCCAGCCAATCGGCTCGGCCCGTGCCCTCTATACCGAAAATCACATGATTTATGCGCCATGGCTCTACCACGGCCCAGAAGGTTGGAACATTTATGCTTGGTGCTTGTTTATGGGATGGATTAGCGACAGAGAGCATCTCTGCCGTGACCCTCACCCGATAGGGGAAGCCCGATGTGACCAGCGGCTCGTGGCTGATTTCATAGCCTTCGCTGATCCGTTGTTCACGCCATCTGTCGGCAATTTCCACAAGCTTGTCCGCCACATGGTGCCACCAGTAGACATAACCACCGATAACAAGGATGAGGGCCAAAATTCCGCTATAGAGAATACGCATCGCCGGTCCGGGTTGATTGCTTGTGAAACGCTTATGCACTCTATATAGAAAGAACTTCAGCAGTTACAGAATTTCCTTACCTCGGCCTCGCATGCATCATGACAGATAATTCCAGTCAGCTTACTGACGGCCTGTTTATAAAGGCGATGCCAGTTATCTTCGTCTTTCTATGGAGCACGGGCTTTATCGGTGCGAAAATGGGTCTGCCCTATGTCGAGCCGATGACATTTCTCGCCCTGCGCTTCGGCATTTGCGTTGCACTGATGATCCCATTCGTGCTGATGACCCAGACACGCTGGCCCGCGCGCGGCATTGATTATTTTCATATTTCAATCGGGGGCCTCCTGATGCATGGCGGTTACCTCGGTTTTGTGTTCCTATCCATCTCAAAGGGGACGCCAGCGGGTATTTCCTCTCTTATTGTGGGGATACAGCCGCTTTTCGTGGCGGCGCTAGCCGGGGTTTTGCTAAAGGAGAGTGTTTCTTTACAGAAATGGGTTGGTCTTTTGCTGGGGCTCCTTGGTGTTTTTCTCGTGGTTTTTAACAAGCTTTCGATCGGGGAAGGAACGCTTTTTGGCATGAGCTTTTCCTTTATCGCGCTGATCAGCATTTCTGCGGGTACCCTCTATCAGAAGAAATTCTGCTCGCACATGAATATAAAAAGTGGGAACCTGATTCAGTTCATGGTCGCCGGAGTTTATTTTTATCTCATGTCTCTCTTGTTCGAAACAGGAGAAGTTATCTGGTCAGGAGAGTTGGTTTTTGCCCTGCTCTGGCTCGTCATTATTTTATCACTTGGCGCCATGACGCTTCTCTACATCCTGCTGCGAAGAGGAGCGGCGGCAAATGTGTCCAGCCTCTTTTACCTGACACCGCCCTGCACAGCGGTGGTTGCCTATTTCCTGTTTGATGAGACGTTGGGCGCACTTGCCTTGATCGGAATGGGGATTGCCGTGGTTGGGGTGGCGCTTGTTAATTTCCGGGTCAACAAGGCGAGAAAGACATGACGCGAAAATTTGATTTGGTATTGGAACCGGACCTTCCGCCCGTTGATTATCCGCTACCGGAACTGCCTGCGAATGAAGATCTCTGGATTTTTGGTTATGGCTCGTTAATGTGGCGGCCTGGTTTCGACCACCTTGGTATTCAGGATGCCCAGCTTTATGGTTATCACCGCGCTTTCTGTGTGACCTCCGTCGTGCATCGGGGAACGCGGGAGAATCCGGGGCTTGTGCTAGGGCTTGATCGTGGCGGCTCTTGCCGTGGGAAAGGAATCCTGTGCCCATCGGATATCCGGGAACCGGTAATCGATTATCTTTATCGGCGGGAAATGGTGACCAGTGTTTATCGACCCAAGACAGTGCGGATCAGGCTTTTGCAAGATGGCACTATGGCGTCCGCGCTTACTTTTGTTGCTGATCCGGGCCACGAGCAATATTGCGGCAAACCGTCATTGGGAGAGGCCGCAAAGATTATTGCCCGCGCCCATGGTCGAGGCGGCCCCAATGTAGATTACCTGAAAAGCACGCTGACGCATCTCGATGAATTTGGCATTGCTGACGGCCCGCTTCACCGCATTATGGCGTTGATCGAAAAGGACAGCTAGCTTGCGAACAGCTGGTCCATATTCTTGAACGCCTTTAACTCGATAGCATTTCCGGCAGGGTCGGCGAAGAACATCGTCGCCTGTTCGCCAGTCTCTCCCTGAAAGCGGACGTAAGGCTCGATAATAAAATTTACGCCCGCCTTGGTAAGGCGGTCAGCAGTGTTTTGCCACTTATCCATCGACATCACCAATCCGAAATGACGGCAGGGAACGCCATGGCCATCCACTGTACTGGTTCTGGCTGTGCCGAGTTCTTCCGGCGCGAGATGGGCGACGATTTGATGACCATGGAAATCGAAATCGACCCAATCGTCGGAACTACGGCCTTCAGCACAGCCCAGCAGTCCCTTGTAGAAACCACGCGCGGCCTCCAGATCATCGACGGGAAAGGCCAGATGAAAAGGGAAAATCGGTTTGTCCGTCATAGTTATCTCCGTTGCAGAATATCGCGCGTTAATAGCGGTCTTTACGCCATGTTGAAAGTGATATTACGGTCAGCTGCATTTGGAAAAGCCGCATGCCGTGCAGGTATCGCAGCCTTCGATCCTCAGTAATCCGGCCTCGCCACACTGCGGACATTGCCGGAGCAGACCTTCTTTCGGCTTGCTTGTACCTCCCGCGGCCATTGAGACAGCCTCGCTTGCTTCTTCTTTTTTGCCCTCTGGTGGTGGGAGAAAGCCGATCTGGATCATGTGGGTCTCGATCACCTCGCCGATCGCCGCAAGGAGGGAGGGGACATATTTGCCCTTCACCCAGCGCACCGCCGCGCGGATCAAAAACGGCCTTCAACTCACCCACAACGAAACTGACGTCGCCGCCACGGCGGAAAACAGCAGAAATCATGCGGGTCAGCGCGACCGTCCAGGCGAAATGCTCGACATTTTTGGAGTTGATGAAAATCTCGAACGGGCGACGGCGGCCGTCCTGAATGATGTCATTAAGTGTTATATATATGGCGTGATTACTCTCCGGCCAGCGGAGTTTATAGGTCTGACCGGGCAATGTGCCGGGCCGGTCCAGTGGTTTCGTCATATACACAATGCCACCCGCCTCGAAACTGTCGGAGGGTTTGCTATATGGTACATCGAGTGGCAAGTCAGGCTGCGCACTTGCCTTCGCATCATCCTTCTTTACTTCAAGCACTGCGCCGGTGATATCATTGGGTCGGTAGGTGGTGCAGCCTTTGCAGCCCTGCTCATAGGCTTGCAGATAGATATCCTTGAAATTCTCAAAATTGATATCCTCAGGGCAGTTGATGGTTTTCGAAATTGAGCTATCGATATATTCCTGCACGGCGGCTTGCATCCGCACATGATCTGGCGGGGTCAGCACTTGCGCATCGACAAAGTAGTCGGGAAGAGGCGTATTGGCACCCTTCAATCGCCGGAATAGGCGAAGGGCATAATCGGTTACTTCCTCAGATTTGCGCGTATCGTCCGGCATCAGAACATTGCGGGTATATGAAAAACTGAAAACCGGTTCAATCCCGCTTGAGATATTGTCCGCGAGAAGAGAGATCGTACCCGTCGGCGCAACGGAGGTAACAAGCGCATTGCGAATGCCTTTTTCCGCAATCGCTTCCTGAATATCCTTATCGAGGGCACTAATCGTTTCCCCGGCAAGATATTTTTTCTTGTCAAAGAGCGGGAACGCGCCTTTTTCCGCGGCGAGATCGGCAGACGCAAGATAGGCGGAGCGCTGGAGTTGCGCCATCCATTTGCGAGTGAGAGCCAGCGCCTTGTCTGAGCCATAGCGCACGCCGCACATGATAAGTGCATTGGCAAGACCTGTAATACCGAGGCCGATGCGGCGCTTCGTGCGGGCCTCATTTGCCTGCTCGGGAAGCGGATAACCGGAGACATCCACGACATTATCCATCAGACGGATTGCATCGCGGACAACGCCATCAAGTTTTTTAAGATCAATGGCAGCCTTCTTCTCGAATGGATGGGCGACCATTCTGGTGAGATTGACTGATCCCAGCAAGCATGCGCCATAGGCGGGCAGGGGTTGCTCCCCGCAGGGATTAGTACCGGTGATGGTTTCGGCATAATATAGGTTATTGCGGGCATTGATGCGGTCGATAAAGATAACACCGGGCTCCGCGAAGGCGTAGGTTGAGCGCATAATCTCGTCCCATAGCTCACGAGCCTGCACCGTCTTATAAAGGGTGCCGTCAAAACGAAGTTCCCACGCATCGTTCTTCTTGACCGCCTCCATAAAGGCATCTGTCACCAGAACGGAAAGGTTAAACATCCGGAGGCGACCGGGATCCTGTTTCGCCTTGATGAAGTCGAGAATATCTGGATGATCACATCTCATCGTCGCCATCATGGCGCCACGGCGGGAACCTGCGCTCATAATCGTGCGGCACATACTATCCCAGACATCCATAAAGCTGAGCGGGCCGGAGGCATCGGACCCCATACCATGGACCGGCGCGCCTTTCGGCCGGAGAGTCGAAAAATTATAGCCGATCCCACCCCCTGCTGCATGGTAAGCGCGGCTTCCTTCAGATTGTCAAAGATTGATGACATGTCATCATCGATATCGCCCATGACGAAGCAATTAAACAGGGTAACCTGCCGTTCTCGTTCCGGCGCCGGACAAAATGCGCCCTGCGGGAAGAAATTTATAGTCTTCTAGGAGGGCGTAAAAGCGATCTTCCCATTTTTCCCGATTTTCTTCTTTTTCTGCGGCGGCCATGGCGCGGGCGACACGCCGCCAACTATCCTCGATTGAGCGCTCCTTGACGCTATCATCGGCGGATTTGAAGCGATACTTCATATCCCATATCTGTTGAGAGATCGGGGCGACAGGCGACATTGTGCACCTTCATTTTAGAAAAAACTCATCCTAATAAATATAGTAGCAAAGGGGTCTTACGTAAAATTTAATATGAGGACCGATACTTATCAAAGATATTTCTCGCGCCCCTCTGCGACCATGGCCTCGGTTTTATCTTCAATGCGGGATTTAAGTTCCTTCATGAAGGTTTTGCGGTCTATTCCGGCGGCGATTGGTGGTAGAAACTCGATCACCATGACGCCGGGCCGACAGAAAAAGCTCTTGCGCGGCCAGAAAAGCCCCGTATTGAGAGCAACGGGCGTAACTGGCTGCTGCAGTTTCGTATAGAGTGCGGCGATGCCGGGCTGGAAAGGAAGGTCCTCATCCAGCGGGGAACGTGTCCCTTCCGGGAAAATAACGATGGGGCGGTCATCCTCAATTGCTTGCTGAGCTTGCGATAACATGGATTTCAGCGCCGCCGCATGACCCTTGCGGTCCACAGCAATCATCTTTGTCTTGCGGCAATACCAGCCATATACCGGAATGCTAAGGAGCTCTTTTTTCAGGATAATCGCCGGATCGTCCGTGATGAGGTGAAATATCATGGTCTCAAACGCAGATTGATGCTTGGCTGCAACAATCGCGGCTCCCTTGGGAAGATATTCCTCTCCCTGATTTCCAGCTTGAGGTTACATAGGGTGCGAAGGAGAAACACAATGCCGCCAGACCAGATCCGCTGACCCAGTACAATCCACTTCCGGTCAAAGGGAAGAAAGGGCAGGAAGGCCAGGTTCATGACCGTAGACCACGCAAAAAAGCAGATAAAGAAGGCTAGGGATCTAATTTGGGTCAATCTGTCCTCTTTCGGTGCCTAATCGTCAAGCCTTGCCCGGACAAGGCTAAAGACATATTTGTTGAATTCTCCAGCGAGTACCATAAAGGCTCGCGGGTTTTTCCACCAACCGGTCAACTCAAGCGTATCACTGGCGACGGGATAGGCAATCAGATTAATATCCGGCATCTGGCGTTTCAGCTCCACAAGGCTGCGGGGCATATGATACGCGCTGGTGACAATGGCCAGACTGTCGAAACTATTCGACTTGGCCCAAAGAGACGTTTCATACGCATTACCCTCCGTATTCCGGGCAAGGCGACCTAGATCGACACAGCAGTTCATTAATTCCGAGCTTTGCCCCGTAGCCTGCCGCAATGTTTCACGTGTAACTTTCGAGTTCACGCCGGATACCAGCAATCGCGCGCCCTCATTTTCCTTCAGGAGATCAAATCCTGCCGTCAGCCGAGCTGGTGTGCCAGTCAGGACGACAATGCCGCCGATGTTATGAGGGAGCGAAGGCGGTCTATTTTCAACATCTTCCATGAAAGTGAGAAAGGCACCTGTCCAGAGGCAGAGGAAGATAAAGACAAGGGCGAATATTATTCTCCAGCGAAAGGGCATATATTAGAACCTTCCCTCAAGAATGAAATCTGCGGCCTCATCAAGGTCGTTCGCGACATGGACAGGCATAAGATCACGCGATAGCCCTTCTGCTAAAGTTTTTTGACCCTTTCCGGTCCGGACAAGGACCCGATGGCAGTCCGCAGATCGAGCCGCCTCGATATCACGTGCGCTATCCCCGATAAAGATACTTTCTTTAGGAGAAACCTGATACTTCCTCATCGCTTCGAAAAGCATTCCGGGGCCGGGTTTGCGGCGATCGGTCGCAGCCCAGGGAGCATCAGGCGCGAATAAGATATCGTCCAGCTCCCCGGATAGCTTTGCCAGATGATCGCGTAGCTTACCATGAATGGCCGTTAGTTGCTCTTCATTGATTATTCCACGGCCGATACAGGACTGGTTGGTGACAATAACCAGCCTGTGTCCATGCGCCTTAAGCCGGGCTATTGCTTCCAACGCTTTTGGAATGAAGATCAGCTCTGCCGGGGATTTTACGAAATCCGCGCGGTCTTCATTGATCACACCGTCTCTGTCAAGCAATACAAGCATACTACATCATCCGACGAAGCGACTTTAATACAACCCGTCGGACGGTATATTTCGTCAGCAAGGCCACCAATAAGGGGAGTAACAGCAGGGCAATCGCTCCTTCGATACCAACTGTGAGCGGGGGTAGCATCGACGCCTCCAGCGATCCAACAAGAAAATTAAAAATAAACATGACAATGATGGCGACGATAAGGCCCGGCACGGCCCCGAGGAGGCTCAGCCTGGAAAAATAATTCTGGAATTGTTCAGCGATGTAGTTGTCGCGCGCACCGATCAAATGCAGAACCTGAATAACTTCCGCATGCATAATTAACCCCGTGCGGACGGCAAAAATCACGATAATCACGGTTACGCAGCCGATCAGCAGCATAATTCCCGCCGCCAGAAACTGAATGGAGCGGCCGAGAAGGACCATTTTGTCAAGCCAGGGCCGGTGTATGTCAAGCCTTGCTCCCGGAACAGCCTCGGCCAGTTTTTTGTTAAGCGCGGCAAGATCGATGGCGCTGTCCTCTGCGATAATCACCTCGATCAGGCGGGGAATGGGCAGATCGCCGAGCGATGCATTTTTGCCAAGGAATGGTTCCAGCAGTAGCAGTGTTTCTTCCTGCTCGATCGCCCGGGCAGTGGCAACGCCCGGCGTGTTTGAAAGAAGGGCAACGGCATCGGCAACCTTCTTATCAAGATCTGCGACGGGATCGAACGCGATTTCCACAGTCAGGTTGTCCGTCAGGGTTTCAGACCAGTCGCTGATCGCGTTACTTAAAGAGAACAGCCCACCGATGGAAAGAGCCGCAAGAAAGATCATGGCGGAGATCACGACGGGCAGATACCGCGTCGATACATCTTTTTCCAACTGCAATTCCGCGGATTTACCGAAAAACTGTATCATGCCGGATCCTTGCTGAACTGCGAGGGAAGTTCGTCCTGCGCGCGGGTGGTCAGCATACCGTCTTTGAGGATCATGACCGGGTTACCAAATCGCTTGATCAGTTCCAGATCATGAGTGGCAACAACAACCGTAGTGCCGATTTTATTAAGCTCCTGAAAGAGATACATAAGCCGTAATCCCATTTCAGCGTCCATACTGCCGGTCGGTTCATCGGCGATGAGGAGCTGTGGCCGGTTGATCACGGCACGCGCGATGGCAACCCGTTGTTTTTCTCCGCCGGAGAGGGTCGGGGGTTTTGCATCCACCTGGCGGCCAAGGCCCACCCATTCCAGCAGTTCGGCCACATGCTGGTAAACCTGATCGTTTTTCGCACCGGCAATTTTGAGCGGTAAGGCCACATTCTCGAGTGTTGAAAGATGATCGAGTAGCCGGAAATCCTGGTAAACCACCCCAATTTTTCGCCGCATTCCGGGCAGGTCTTCGCGGCTGAGCGTAGAGACTTCCTTATTGAAAAGCGTCACCAGACCGCGACTCGGCCGATGTGACAGGGCAAGCAATTTCAGGAGGGAGCTTTTACCGGCTCCCGTGGGTCCCGTCAAGAAGTGAAAGGACCCGGGCCGCAGGTGAAAGTTGATATCGCGCAATACTTCAGGTCCCAGCCCATAGCGCATGCCGACATTTTCAAACCTGACCAAACTGTCCTCCCAAAATTACGCGGCAGAATATAAACTATGATAGATTTATCAGCCAGTCTTGTGCATGTCCAAGCAAACGCCTATAAAAAAGAAACTTTAATTCGTGAGCTGGTGTCCCTGGCCGATGATTCTAACCTGTTCTAGTTGCGCAACCCGTTATTCGATTGACCCGACGACGATCGGTCCGGAAGGCCGTGCGGTTAAGTGCGCCAAATGCGGCCATAAATGGCGCGAGTTCCCACCAGAGGACACGCCCAAGAAAGTGGTCGCTGACCCTGCCCCTGAAAAACCGGAAATTGAAGCTCCTGTTGCTGTGCCGGATCAGGGGATGAGTATCGAACAGATGACAGCGGCGAAGGCTGGTGCGGCTGTCGCTGGAAGTCCCGGCAGGAAGCGGCGTTGGATCGCTTGGGCTCTCCTCCTTCTGGTTTTGGTCGGACTTGTTTGTGGAGCCTATTTTGCCCGTAATTATGTGGTGCAAATTTGGCCCGGATCCGCCGCCGCTTATCAATATCTGCAGATAGATGTAGAAACCCAAAACATGCTAGGCCTTGAAATACATGACTTGAAAACGAAGTCGGTATTGCAAGACGGCGTGACGACGCTGACTGTGTCGGGCGTGATAAAAAATGTTACCGAGAGCCCTCAACCTGTGCCGCGTATTAAGGTCGCCCTCATTGATGAGGTGGGGCAAAGCGTTTATAGCTGGACGACAACTGTTGAGGATCCAGTGGTTCCACCCTGGGGCCAGATTGAGTTCTCCAGCAGTATGAACCAACCGCCGGAAGAGGCAAAGAATGTTAAGGTCGATCTGGTCGACCCCGAGAATTAAATCCGTCACGATCTTTTGTTTGAATGCGGGTACACATTGATCGCGTATTGAAAGGGCTACCATGAATATCGCTGATCCCAAATCAGATATTGAAATCCTCTTTGCGAGTGCGGATATCGCCAAGCGGAATGAAGAATTGGCGGAGGAGATTGCCAAGTCCATGGGTCCGGATATCCTGGTTATTGCCGTGCTGAAGGGAAGCTTTGTGTTTGCGGCGGACCTGATCAGGGCATTGCATCATGCGGGGGTCAAGCCGCAGATTGACTTCATGGCGCTTTCCTCTTACGGCGATAAAACCGTCAGCAGCGGAAATGTGATGATTACCCGCGATATCGTGGATACGGTCAAGGGCCGCAAGGTGTTGCTGATCGACGATATTCTGGAGTCTGGTCGAACTATGGCGTTCGCGACTCAGGAGCTTCTCGATCGTGGGGCGGATACGGTAAAAACCTGCCTGATGCTGGACAAAAAAGGAAAAAGAGTTTCCGGGTTCGAGGCAGATTTCGTTGGCTTCGACTGTCCTGACCTATTCGTTGTCGGATATGGTCTTGATTACGCTCACTATTACAGGGAGCTCCCTTACATAGGCCATATCGTCAAGCATTGAACGGAATATAAAGATGGCGCGAATATTGATTGCAGAGGATGAGGCCGCTCTTCGGGAGTTTGTCAGTCGCGCCTTGACCCATCATGGGCATGATGTCGTCGCTGTGGCAGACGGCGCGGAGGCGCTGGCGACCCTGCAAAAAGGGGAAATGTTCGACCTTCTGCTCTCAGATATTGTGATGCCGATAATGGATGGCATTGCACTTGCGCTTAAAGTGACCAAGGACTTCCCCGATCTCAAGGTTCTCATGATGACGGGATATGCGGCCGAAAGACAGCGGGCCTATAACCTTGAGATGCTGATCCATGATGTCATCGCAAAGCCTTTTACGCTCGATGAGATATGTGAGAAAGTCAGCGAAGCACTTAAGAGTGATCGGGCGGTTCTGAAACCCGCCACGACGAGCGATGAAGGACTTCGGTCCAAAAAATAGCCGCCTCTGTCTCTTTCTTGCAGACTGGGAACTCTTGCCGGGCGGATATAGCTAAATATCCTGCCTCGCCCTTCCTTTTTGTTAAGGTTTTTGATGTAACTTTCACATTACAAAGCCGCGTCAATTGGCATCAAGGAATTATCTGTGACCGTCGAACGTGTAGTAATGTTTTGTCTGCTTTGGCTGACTTGCTTTGTGATTCTGCCAGTGCAGATCGCATCGGCGCCGAATGCGTTTCAACCCGAAGGGCCGGATGCGTTTATGCGCTTGGAACGGGTGAATTTGCTGGTAGAGACTGGCGACTGGTATGATGGCCATATCGCCCGTGCCGCCGGTGAAGGTGGGGCAGATATTCACTGGACGCGGCCAATGGATCTTCTCATCATTGGTGCAGCAGCGCCGATCATGCCATTTATGAGTACTCATGATGCCATCGAAACGGCAGGTGTTGTTCTACCGGCGCTGATGTCACTGTTACTCGTCCTGGTATGTATATGGGCGGTTATCCCGTTAATGCAGCCGGGAAACCTGTTCTCGATCATCATTCTTCTCGCCGTTCAGCCGGTTATTCAGAACTATTTTCACATCGGACGGGCGGATCATCATATGGTTCTGGCGGTGCTGACGGGGGCTGTTCTGGGCTGCATGATCCGGCTTAACGCCCATTACGGATTGTCTCGCGACGCGTTCATTGGCGGGATGTTGAGCGGCCTTGGTTTATGGATCAGCCTTGAATTCCTGATAGTCTTCGTTCCGGTTACGCTGGGCGTTGGTCTTTGCTGGCTCATCTGGGGGAAAGAATGGCGCCGCGTTAACAGAGACTTCGCAATGGGTACGGTTCTCGTGTGTTTGGCGGCAATGGCGACGGATGTAATGCCGGAAAGCTGGCTGATTGCGCACTATGACCGGATATCGATTGCCCAGCTATTCTTGGTGGTGTGCCCCTTTTTCTTCTGGTCCGTGATTGCCGAAATTTGTGACAGAAGGGGCCAGACTATCGGACGGATTACCGGGGCCGGAGTATTTGCTATTGTATGCCTTAGCCTGATTCTGTTTTATTTTCCTGATCTTCTTGTCGGACCAGTGGCGGAGGCGGATCCACGTATCGGACCAATATGGCACGATAAAGTAAGCGAAATGCTGCCTTTGCTAGGCAATACCCGGATGATCATACTCAATTGCCTTTTGCCATTTATTGCCATTGTTTATGGCTGTTTCGTTTTGTTTGGAAGAAAACATCTGGAGCGTCGACAAATGTGGATGCGGTTGTTGCCGGTATTGATCTGTACAGGCGCCCTCGCGCTTTTTCATATGCGGGCATCGCTTTATCTCGCGGTGGTCGGTGTGATTGCTGCGGGCCCGCTTCTGGAATACTCCCTGAGCCGCGTCGCCAGCCACTATAGCGGATGGAGAAAAAGTGCAACGGGACTTCTGGTTCGCGCCGCCATTATTCTGGGGCCGTTTTTCCTGGCCGTATTGGTCGGAACGGTGAGCAATGGTCTGAAACCTTCAGAGGCAATTGCTGCAGTAAAACCAACAGCAGCAAAATGTAAAGCGGCGGAAATTGCGACATTTCTAAGTGACGATGGGTTTATCCGTGGACGCGGCGTTCTCAAATTTGCCAACAATCTTGATTATGGTCCAGAGCTCATATATCGCACGCCGCATCATTTTCTTGCTGTCCCCTATCATCGAAATGGCGATAGTATTTTCGACACCCATGCTCTTTTAACCGCGAAAGAATATTCGAAAAGTGACAAAATTCTTCGAAAGTATGACATTGACTATATCTTAATATGTCCGGATGATTCCTCGCAATCCTATTTTCAGGAGTCAAATTCGCAGGAAGTTCTCTATAATCGCCTACTTGCCGGGAGTTTCCCAGATAACCTAACGGAGATTGATGTGCCGTCTCCTTGGAGACTGTTCGAAGTTAGGAATGGTAAAGAATGAACAAGACCGATTTGATCGAAAAGCCAGAGATGGCAATGCCGATACTGGAGCATAGGGTGACCGGGGCGTTGGCTGTCATGATCCCCTGCCTCAATGAAGAAATGACAATCGGCACCGTTGTCCGGGATTTTCGCGCGGCATTGCCGGAGGCGCGAATTGTCGTCTGTGACAATGCGTCGACAGATAAAACTGCCGAAGTCGCTAAAGCTGCCGGTGCGGAAGTAATCTATGAGGATATGCCCGGAAAAGGGAACGCGATCCGCCGCCTGTTTTCGGATATTGAGGCGGATATCTATCTGATGGTGGATGGCGACGCCACCTATGAAGCTTCCCTTGCGCCGGTATTGGTGGATCATCTTTTGAAACGGCGACTGGATATGGTTTGTGCCAAGCGCGTGGCAACCGGTCAGGCCGCCTACCGCAAGGGGCATGTGCTGGGTAATCGGATGTTCTCTGGCATTGTTGCACGGGTATTCGGCCGCCGTTTCGAGGATATTCTGACCGGATACCGGGTTTTTTCACGTCGGTTCGTCAAATCATTCCCGATCCTCTCCGAGGGGTTCGAAATTGAAACCGAACTAACCATTCATGCGCTGGAACTCAACATGCCTGTGGCCGAAATCGCGAGCACCTATATAGAGCGCCCGGAAGGCTCTGCCAGCAAGCTTAATACCTTCTCGGATGGATTAAAAATCACCAAACTGATCGTCAAGCTGATTAAGGATGAACGTCCGATGACATTCTTCGGGGGCCTGTTCCTGTTGCTGGCAATGATATCAATCATCCTAGCGACACCTGTCGTATTTACCTTTCTGGAGACGGGGCTGGTACCGCGCTTTCCTACCGCTATTCTGGCAAGTGCCTGCATGCTGTTATCATTTCTATTTCTGGCATGTGGATTTATTCTTGATTCCGTCACGCGCGGGCGGCGGGAAAGAAAACGACTTTCCTATCTCTCGATTGCGGGTCCGGCTTCAATTAGGGCGCAACGCACAAAATGAGTAAAGATATCCTCATCCTCATTATGCCGTTCATTATTTCAGGTGGGCAGGTTCTGTTCAAAATTGCTAGCCGGGATGTGGCAGCCTTTGATCATAACTCTTTGGTCAGACTTTCGATGAATGGCTACTTTATTGTCGCCCTGATCCTGTATGGAATTGCAACATTACTCTGGGTCTATATTCTTAAGCATTTTCCGCTGAGTAAGGCGTATTTGTTCATGGGGCTCAGTTTTATCCTGGTCCCTGTGATGAGTTATATTTTCTTGAAAGAGCCGCTAAGCCTTCGGTTTATGGCTGGCGCCTTTTGTATTGTTTTCGGCATTTGGCTCGCCCGAGCGGCCTGAGAATTACAATACCCGGAAGAACTGGTAGAATACCACAAAACCTGCGACAGCGATGGCGACGCCATAGGGAAGTTTTAGGCCGAGGGCGGTTCCTGTTTGGAGATGCGGAGCCCGCATTCTTAAGACTTTTACAAAAATCCAGTCGATCCCATTTGATATCATTGGGTTGCGCGACAGAATAATTGGCAACACATAAGCAAGAGCTAGGACGCCGCCTGCTAGGCAAGTCATCAACAGAAGGAGAATTAGATGGTCCGGGCCGGCCCATAGCGCCAAAGCCGCGAGCAGTTTGACATCGCCGCCGCCCAGCCAGCCAAGGGCAAATATCATAATCCCGACAACAAGAACGCCCATGCCGCATAGCAAATGCCAGGGAAGATTGGCCCAGTCACCGGCGATTGTTGCTTGTAGCAAATAGAGCGCTGCAATGATCAGCGGCAGCAAATTCGGAATTCGGCGGGAGAAAACGTCCCATAGCGCAGCTATAAGAACCAAACCACCGGCTGACATCATCAGGACAGGCATTTATACACCCTTTAACGGCTAAGCTGTAAGATTGCCTGTAATCTTACGAGCCAGATATTAGCATATCGTTAAGGAAATCTGTCGGCCGATAGCGCAGAAAGGATGAATAATTGATGGTGCCCCTGGCCTGACTCGAACAGGCACGCCCTAAGGACAACAGATTTTGAATCTGTCGCGTCTACCAATTCCGCCACAGGGGCTGCGTCGAAAATCCGCACTATAGCGATGAATGGAGGCGGGTCAATAGGCGTTCTGCCTGGACACGCATCCTTAGGATAAATAACGATAAAGATTGAGACACTTTACAAAAACGTCTAAAAAGAGCGGTCTTCTTTTTTGATTTATTCAGGTTCTGGCCCGCTCTATGCTGCGACGTTTGTATGATTTCACCATGGGACTGGCGGCTAAGCCGCGGGCAAAGTGGTTTCTGGGGGGCATTTCCTTTGCCGAAAGCTCCTTTTTTCCCATTCCGCCGGATGTTCTTCTGATCCCAATGGTGCTTGCCAATCGACGGGAAGCTTGGCGGCTTGCGTTTATTTGTAGTCTGACATCGGTTGTTGGGGGGCTGTTCGGTTATCTCGTCGGGTACCTCTTTTTTGATTTGGTTGGTGCACCGATCATTGATTTCTACGGCTATACGGACAAGTTTGATAGTTTTACGGATGCCTATAATGAGTGGGGCGGATGGATTGTCGCCTTTTTTGGCCTGACCCCCTTTCCCTATAAGGTCATCACTATTGCAAGTGGCGTAACCCATCTTGATGTCCTCATATTTATCCTTGCCTCTGTCATTTCGCGGAGCCTTAGGTTTTTTATTGTTGCTGGCCTTCTATGGAAATTTGGAGCGCCAATTCAGACATTTATCGAGAAATATCTTGGCCTGCTGACGCTTCTTTTCTTTGTATTACTGATTGGCGGATCTCGTTGCCATCAAATATATGCTATAGCGTAAAGGAAAGGGCGGACCAGATTGACTTACCTGATGAAGAACGCGTTATGGGTAGCTCTGTTGGGAAGTGTTGGCGCGCTTGGCGCGGCCTTTATTGCGCAATATGTATTTGATCTCTGGCCCTGTGTACTTTGTCTGTATCAGCGCTGGCCCTATGCCGCAGTCATTGTAATATCTCTTGCCGGTATCGCCTTGCATAAGCGCATCGGTGCAGGACCGTTTCTTTTGCTCTGTGCGCTCGGGTTCGCGGTGACTGCTGCCGTTGCCGGATATCATGTGGGTGTAGAGCAGGGTTGGTGGGAAGGAACGGCGGAATGCGTTGGCGATACGGCCAAGGCCAGCAATTTGCAGGAGTTAAAGGCCAAGATTATGTCTACGCCCATTGTTCGCTGCGATGAAGTTGCCTGGTCTCTTTTCGGTATTTCGATGGCAGGCTATAATGTTATTGTCGGTTTAATTCTGACTGTTTTTTCGCTGTTTGCTGCGCTAAGTTCTTTTAAGAGTAAGTAAGGGACGGCAATGCCAGATAAATTATTGAACAATGAGAAACCCGCCTTCGGACGGCAGCCCGGCGACCTTAGCCCGCGTGAACAGCTGGAGAGAATTATCCGTGTCGATCACGCCGGGGAATTTGGTGCTGTCCGGATATATGAAGGACAGCTCGCCGTTCTGAAAGAAACTGAAGCCGCAGATACCCTTCAGCATATGAAGGAGCAGGAAGAGGTTCATAGAAAGAAATTTGAAGAGCTCCTTCGGGATCGACGTGTACGCCCGACCTTGTTAAGCCCGCTTTGGCATGTCGCGGGGTTTGCCCTTGGTGCGGGAACGGCCATGCTTGGGAAAGAGGCGGCGATGGCTTGCACCGAAGCAGTCGAAGAGGTCATCGATGAGCATTATCGCGATCAACTTGACACTCTTGGAGAGGACGAGCCAGAGCTGAAAGAGACAATTTCCAAATTCCGCGACGAGGAAATCGAGCATCGCGATACCGCGCGGGAAGAGGGGGCCAGCCAGGCTCCGGGTTATGAGCTACTGAGTTCTGCCGTTAAAGCGGGATCAAAGATGGCGATCTGGCTCTCTTCGCGAATCTGAGTAACGGTATTATTTACGGAAAATCACACCGCGTTGCAGAAATGGTGGCGAAGCTTTGCTTGCCTGCCAAAATACTGAAACGATATTCATTCGCCCCAAAAACCACACTCTTGTGAAGCGGAAGAACGCCTGTCAGGAGTTCTTTTTGGCCACCTAACTGTGTGAAGGTGATTTCGACCGGCTGATCAGGATCATACCAGGCTTCTACCTTGCCTTCCGCATTCACGACCGATTTTCCATTTCCAGTAACTGTAATTGAGCCATTACCAAGGCTGACTGAATTTCCGGGGCTGGAAAAGATTGGGGTATTGACGATGAAGCGCTTCGTTTCCGGCGCCGCGTCGCAATTCTGGCTGTTCTGGGCGAGTGTAATGAGGGACAGTAGCCGATCCGGCTCCAGACCGTCAGTCATACGGGTTTGCACCAGGTCCAGAATTTCGCGTGTGGGTCCGCTCGGGATTTCGTTCTCGAACTTGTCGCGCCACTGACGGGCCTCCGCCAAGGCAGCACTTTGTTTATCGAGGGCGGCACGGGCCTGATCATTCAGCCGGTCATTCTCACTGGTAAGAACAATAACCTGCCCTTCGATATCGGCGATGCGGCGATCGGCGTTGGCCTGGCCCTCATAATATCCATAGACACCGGCTGCGGCGACCAGCGCAATATACAAAACAAACTTGAAAAATCGGTTGCGGCGTTGCCGCGCTTGCTTTTTCTCAGAAAGACCAAGGCCATAACTCATAGTGCGTCACATCTTCAGCAATAAGGGAAAGACTATAGATTTGTTTCTATATAGACGCCGAAACGCAGGAAAGGCAAGTGGGGGCGGGGAAATTCGTCTATTCTTCGAGTTCGGTATCCCAATAAAGATAGTCACGCCAGCTTTCATGAAGATAATTAGGCGGGAAGCCGCGACCCTGATGATTAAGCATTTGCGGGGTCGGGATATAGGGTCGGATTTCGGGGAACATGCCCACTTCCCGGGTAAGCCTGCCCCCTTTTTTCATGTTGCAGGGCGCGCAGGCGGTCGTGATGTTCTCCCAGCTTGTCTGTCCCCCAAGACGGCGCGGCAAGACATGATCGAACGTCAATTCTTCCGGTGAGCCACAATATTGGCAGCGAAAACCATCACGCAGAAAAAGATTAAAGCGGGTAAAGGCAGGTTGCTTGCCTTGTTTGACATAACGCTTCAGGCAGATCACGCTGGGAAGGCGCATCTCAAAACTCGGGGACCGGACAACCCGGTCATATTCCGAGACGATATTGACCCGTTCCAGAAAGACCGATTTAAGTGTGTCCTGCCAGGACCAAAGCGATAAAGGAAAATAGCTTAAGGGCCTGTAATCGGCATTCAGAACCAGGGCTGGGTATTTTTCCACAGACGTTTGCAAGGCTCTATTTGTCTCCAAACGGGATATTATGGAGGAAAGTTTGGCCCTTCCCTTTGTAAATTGCAAACTCTAATACAGTATTTTGTGTGAAATAATTATGAAGCCACCGCATCTAGGGGGCGCCCTGAAGCCAAAATATTTTTCCGTAGGGTAAGTCGGAGTGTGCTCGTTTGTTTTCGCGGACCCTCTCTAAAACTATGTTTATTCAGGGTTTTTTTTGCGTGTTGGTGCCTGAACCACATCGGCATAATAACGCCACAAAATGCGCGCCGCGACCGTCCTGTAAGGACGGAGGGGTTCCGCCAGTTCATCCATTTTCGCCGCGTCCGGCCGGGTTGGGAGTTTTTTAAGATGCCCAAAGGCACTTTGAAGTGCCACATCACCGGCTGGCCAGATATCTGTTCGACCAAGACAGGCGATCATGTATATCTCTGCAGTCCAGCGTCCGATCCCTTTCACGCTGGTCAGCTGCGTGAGAACATTGTCGTCGTCATGCATGTGAAGGGCGTCGAGTCCTAGTCGCTCTGTCAGGATATCTTCGGCAAGGGCGCGGCAATAACGCGCTTTTTGGCGACTAAGCCCTAGTCCGCGGAGTTCTTCCTCCGTATGCGCGAGCATTCGTTCCGGGACAAATGGCGTCACGGCGCCCGCCAATCTCTTCCAGATGGCCTCCGCACTGGCCAGGGAGACCTGTTGTTCGACAATGATCTTTGTTAGATGTTCAAAACCGGCGGGCCGCCGCCGTTCCGGCAACGGTTGAATCAGGGTGAGAGCATGGGCAAAATCGGGGTCCTGATTGCTAAGGAATGCAAGAGCCTCAGCGATATCCCCCTCATTCTTCATTGGGCAGTAACGAGCGCCGTTTTCATATCCGTAGAGCAGTTCAGGGATTGTGCAGCGATGGCGATTTGTGCTTCATCGCTTTCGCCTTCATGAACAATATGCGGAATATCCGGTGTTAGCCCAACTCCGTGAAATGTTGGGCCGCCGCCCGTAGTGAACCGCCCCGTCGTTAACCGAAGGCCGCCACCATTCCGCAGTGGCATCAGCGACTGCATCAGGCCCTTTCCATAGCTCTTTTCGCCAAAAAGCTTGGCCCGTGCCTGATATTTCAGAGCGCCGGCAACAATTTCCGAAGAAGAAGCGGATTTCTTGTTTAGCATAACCACAATTGGTGCACCTTGGGTCTCGTCCCCCTGCACGGCATCACGTGATACAAGTTCCTTTCCGCGATTTCTGACGGAATAGATATTTCCGCTATCAAGAAAGGCGTCGGCAACAATCTCGGCCGCGGAAACCAGTCCGCCGGGGTTGTTTCGCATGTCCAGAACGATGCCACAAAGATTGGAACCAAGGGTGTACTGAATATCTTTCAATGCAGTGGCGACACCAGGACCGGTATTCCGAGTAAATGAAAAGATACGAATATAGCCAACATTTCCTTCAATACGGTGTTCTACGGCGACAACTTCCACATCCCGGCGCAAGACATCAATCTGTAGTGGTGTAGGCGCGCCTTCCCGCTGAATAGTCAGTGGCGCGAATGTATCTTCCGGTCCACGCAGCATTTCACGCGCTTGAGAGAGCGTGAGGCCCTTAATCGGCTCACCATCAACATGTGTGATAATGTCTTTTTCCAACAGGCCGGCCTCTTCCGCACCGGAACCGCGCAGCAGGCTCATGATTGTGAGATTATCGTCAATCATCCGGATATGAATGCCAAGTCCGACAAAATGACCATCCAAGCTTTCACGGTAAGAGGAAAAGCGCTGCGGCGCCATATAGCCGGTATATCGATCCATTGAGGCCAACATCGCATTCAGCGCACGGGTGGTGGGATCACTATCCCCTTCACCTTCTGCCGGGATGGCTTTCAGTCCTTCAATCGCCTTGTCGATCAGGTCGCCAGGGTTAACGGTATCGACATACCGTTGGTCAACCGTTTGCAGAACATCTGCCATGACATTGATATTCTCTGCCATCATGGGGTCGTTCTTCACGGTTTCACGATAAGCAACTTCATACCGGTCCATCGCAGCATTGACATCATGGTTTCTGGTAATCGGTATCGCACAAGCCGTTGCCAGCATTAAAATATTCAGCGCGATCAATATTCTTCTAAACATTCGTCTCGCCCGTTGACAATTTTTATAATTAATAAAGTATTAACAAAGGCTAGCGTCGGCCTTAGCGGCTGACAAGAAAAACAGATAAAATTTTACGCGTATTAGAGATTTATTTTCGGAATCACTCCCTTGTTAACTATATGGTAACTATAACGCGTTTTGCGCCGAGCCCAACCGGTTTTCTCCATCTTGGACATGTTTATTCCGCTTCTCTTGCCTGGAAGGCGGCGCGAGAGAGCGGGGGACGATTCCTTCTCCGCATGGAAGATATTGACCAGAACCGAAGTCGCCCGGAATTTGAAGATGCGATCTATGAAGATCTCTCATGGTTAGGCCTTGATTGGGATCCGCCAGTCCGCCGTCAGAGCGAACATTTTGAGGATTATGCGGTGCTCCTGGAAAAGCTGAGTGATCGTGGCCTGATTTACCCCTGCTTTTGCACCCGAAAGGAAATCGCAGCCGAAATCAATCGTAGTAATTCAGCGCCGCATGGGCCGGAAGGGCCCCAGTATCCGGGGACTTGCCGCGTGTTGGCGGAAGACGAACGGCAGGCGCGCTTCGCCCGTGGTGACGCTTATGCGCTGCGGCTAAATATGGTTAATGCGATTGCGGAAGTGGGGTTATCGACGCTGCGGTTTCAAGAAATGGGCAAGGGCTTCATCCAGTGCGACCCGGTACCATTTGGAGATGTCGTTCTTGCCCGGAAGGATACCCCGACCAGCTATCATTTGGCGGTGACATTTGACGATGCAATTCAGGGTGTTAACCATATAATACGGGGTCAGGACCTGTTCCCGTCAACACATATTCATAGGTTGTTGCAGGCCCTGCTCGACCTGCCAACGCCGACCTATTTTCATCATGGATTGATCTCGGATACGAAGGGGCGTCGCCTGTCAAAACGTGATAAGGATGCAACAATCAAATCTTTACGAGAATATGGTTACCAGCCGGAAGAGGTGCGGAAAATGGTCGATTATGGTTAATTTTCGGCGCTTTTCCGCGAATCTCCCGCTAATGCATTGATCAGGCGACATCCTCATATTTCATGATCATGTCGACCATGTCGATGACGATACCAGCCATATCAAAATCCTTTGGCGTATAGATCGCACTTACGCCCGCTTTTTTAAGCTTGTCTATATCTTCTGGTGGGATGATCCCGCCAACTACGACAGGAATGTCATCCATACCGGCGGCCTGTAGCTTCTCACAAACTTCGGTCGCGAGTGGGACGTGAGATCCGGACAGAATGGAAAGGCCGACAAGATCGACCGTGCCGTTCCGGGCAGCGGTGACAATCTGGTCCGACGTCAGGCGGATGCCCTCATAGACTACGTTCATTCCGCTGTCGCGAGCTGCCACGGCAATTTGCTCCGCGCCGTTCGAATGGCCATCCAGACCGGGTTTGCCGACCAGAACCTTGAGCGGTCGCCCAAGTGCCGCCGCCGCCGCTGCGACTTTCTCGCGCGCCGGTTCCAGAATATCGTTTTCGGCGTTGGAAACCGCAGAACCGACACCTGTCGGTGCACGATACTCCCCATATACGTGACGGAGTGCTTCGGACCATTCGCCTGTGGTAACGCCAGCCTTGGCGGCGGCGATGGAGGGGGGCATGATATTCTGCCCTTCCCTTGCCGCTTTCGATAAGGCGTCGAGTGCTTTTGCCACGGCGGTCTCGTCCCGATCCGCGCGCCAGGCCTGCAATCGCTCAATCTGCTCTGCCTCTGCGGCTGGATCGACGGTCATGATTCCGCCATCAGCTTCCTGCGTGAGTGGAGAGGGGCGGACTCGGTGAATTTGTTCACGCCAATGACAGGTAAGTCACCGGTAATTACCGACTGGACGCGGTTCGTGTTGGAATTCACCAGACTTTCCTTCAGGTAGCCCGTATCGACGGCGGCAACGGCGCCACCCATCTCCTCGATAAGCTTCAACTCCGCGCGCGCGGCGATCTTCAATTCCTCAACCTTACGATCAATCTCAGTCGATCCCTCAAATATATCGCCAAACTCCAGCAAATCGGTCTCGAAAGCCACAATCTGCTGCAAACGCAAGGACCATTGCTGATCCCAAGGACGGGGCAGACCGAGCGCTTCATTCCAGGCGGGAAGCTGAACGGCACGCGCCCGCGCATTCTTCGAAAGGACCACGGCCAGCATTTCAAGGAGAATGCGATAAACGTTATTCTCCGGCTGCTGTTCTGTTAGACCGAGCGAATTTACCTGTACGCCATAGCGGAATCGACGGAACTTCTCATCCTCAACACCATAGCGGTCGCGCAGAATTTCGTCCCAAAGATCGACGAAAGCGCGCATCTTGCACATTTCAGTAATAAAACGGATGCCGGCGTTGACGAAAAAGCTGATTCTTCCCGTGGCAGCAGGGAAATCCTCTGCGCTGATCTGCCCGCCTTCTTTCACTGCATCTAGGACCGAGATAGCGGTGGCGAGTGCAAAGGATAGTTCCTGCACCGGAGTGGCGCCCGCTTCCTGCAGATGATAGGAACAGACGTTGGTTGGGTTCCACTTCGGCATTTTCTGATAGGTGTAGCTTACCACATCGGTAATCAGCTTCATGCTCGGTTTGGGTGGAAAGATATAGGTTCCGCGGGAAAGATACTCCTTGATAATGTCATTTTGAACAGTGCCCTGCAGGGCGGACACGTCCGCGCCCTGTTCCTCGGCAACCGCGACATAAAGTGCCAGAAGCCAGGCAGAGGTCGCATTGATCGTCATCGATGTGTTCATTTTTTCAAGTGGAATATCATCAAACAGGGTGCGCATATCCCCGAGATGGCAGATGGGTACACCCACCTTGCCAACTTCTCCCCGGGCCAGGACGTGATCCGAATCATAACCGGTTTGGGTTGGCAGATCGAAGGCGACTGACAAACCAGTCTGGCCACGTGCGAGATTTGTTTTATAAAGCTCGTTCGACGCACTTGCGGAAGAATGGCCGGAATAGGTGCGGAACAACCACGGGCGATCTTTCTTCGGTGTGCCGGATTTTACGGCGTCCGTCTTGTCTTGTGCCATAATTATCTTTCGTATTTATAGTCTTATAAGTTCGGTTGTTACGTGTTTTTAATGCCGCACGTAATAACATAACTTTGTGTTGCAGCGCAAAAAAAACTTGTTATCTGGACAAAGGTCAGTAATCTTCTCATAAACCGGGCTAATGTAAAGGTCTCCGTTTCGTTTTTTGATGCAATGCGATATATGAAGGCGGATAAGGAATTTGCAATTTCTAAAGACTAACGCCCTATACAGTAGACTACACACAAAATACGAGGGATGTTTTTGATGTCAAATACGCAAGCTTCTGCGCAGTCTGAAGCAGGAAATGAAACGCCGGCAGGTGAGATTAAGGATCTCTACGAAGTAGGAGAGATTCCCCCGCTCGGCCATGTCCCCTCCAAGATGTATGCTTGGGCGATCCGCCGGGAACGTCACGGGGAGCCTGAAAAAGCTATGCAGGTGGAAGTCGTGGAAACGCCGGAACTGGATAGCCATGACGTGCTGATTCTGGTTATGGCGGCCGGCGTCAACTATAACGGTGTCTGGGCAGCCCTTGGTGAGCCTATTTCCCCGTTCGATTATCATAAGCAGCCCTACCATATTGCGGGATCGGATGCCTCCGGCGTCGTCTATGCGGTCGGCAACAAGGTGAAGCGCTTCAAGATTGGTGATGAAGTCGTTGTTCATTGTAACCAGGATGATGGGGATGATGAGGAATGTAATGGCGGCGATCCCATGTTTTCGCCGAGCCAGCGCATCTGGGGCTATGAAACGCCAGATGGTTCCTTCGCCCAGTTCGCCCGCGTGCAGGACCGCCAGTTGATGCCGCGCCCGAAACATCTGACCTGGGAAGAAAGCGCCTGTTACACGCTGACCCTCGCGACTGCTTATCGCATGCTGTTCGGTCATCGGCCGCATATCCTGCGTCCTGGCCATAATGTTCTGATCTGGGGGGCGTCAGGCGGTCTCGGTTCCATGGCGATCCAGATTTGTGCTGCCGCGGGTGCTAACGCCATTGGCGTTATCTCCGATGAAAGCAAGCGCGACTTTGTGATGTCGCTCGGCGCGAAAGGCGTTCTTAACCGCAAGGACTTTGATTGCTGGGGCCAGCTGCCGACAGTGAACGGTGAAGGCTTCGGCGATTATATGAAGAAAACCCGCGAATTCGGCAAGGCCATATGGGAAATTACCGGTAAAGGCAATGACGTTGACTTCGTGTTTGAACATCCCGGAGAGCAGACTTTTCCGGTTTCCTGTAACGTGGTCAAGCGGGGCGGTATGGTCGTTTTCTGTGCGGGCACGACGGGCTTTAATCTGACAATGGATGCCCGCTTTGTCTGGATGCGCCAGAAACGTATCCAGGGTAGTCATTTTGCCAATCTGAAGCAGGCTTCGCAGGCAAATAACCTGGTTGTAGAGCGGCGTATTGATCCCTGTATGTCAGAGGTTTTCTCCTGGGATGATATCCCGCGCGCGCATACAAAAATGATGAATAATAAGCATAAACCGGGCAATATGGCTGTGTTGGTTTCGTCGAAGTATCCGGGTCTGAGAACGATCGAGGATGCGATTGAAGCCGGTAACGAGTAAGCGCAAGCCGTAATCAAAAGGAAAAATAATAATGACAATGTCTGAAATGACTGAAACGTCCGGCACAATCTTGTTGGACGGGCTGGATGGCCTATGCGAATCAGCGCTTGGCGCGGCTGAATCTTTCAAGCAGCAGGCGATCATGGCCGTCGCGGATATGACCCGCGGCAGCAATGGCCGGATCAGCGCGGAGCTGGTTGAGGCCAATCAATACGCTACCCACGGCCTTGCCTGGCTCGCAACCTACGTGGAGGCTTTGCGCGAAACCCTGAATTGGTCACGCCATCTTGCATCGGAAGGTAAATATGGAGAGTTGGAACAGCTCACCCTGCAGGCGGGCTTCGGCGAGTATCTAAGCCAGATCACCGGCGGTATTCCCATGTCTCTCGGGGAAATTATTCGCCCGCAGGACCTAGGTCTGGATGACGCCGCGATCGCAAAATTCAAGACGGCAGACGTCTTGACGCTTCTTGAATCGGGTTATAGCGCGGCGGTTAAGGAAAGAATTGCTGAACTGATAGCCGACGGAATGGACACTGGTCATTTCGGCGATCCGGGACTGGATGAAACCTTCTCGATGATTCGGGATCAATTCCGCCGTTTCGCCAATGAAGAGGTGATGCCCTATGCCCATGAGTGGCATTTGAAGGACGAGCTGATCCCGATGCCAGTGGTCGAGAAAATGTCGGAACTTGGTGTTTTTGGCCTGACTGTGCCAGAAAAATATGACGGCCTTGGTCTTGGCAAGATGTCCATGTGTGTCGTGTCAGAAGAACTCTCCCGTGGATATATCGGAGTGGGATCGCTAGGAACACGCTCTGAAATTGCGGCAGAGCTAATCCTGACAGGTGGTACCGACGCGCAGAAGGAAAAATGGCTTTCCCCGATTGCAACAGGCGAAATACTGCCGACGGCTGTCTTCACGGAACCCAACACTGGCTCCGACCTTGCGTCTTTGAAAACCCGCGCTGTGAAGGACGGTGATGTATATAAAGTCACAGGCAACAAGACATGGATCACCCATGCGGCGCGTGCGGATGTCATGACCATGCTGGTGCGCACCAATCCTGATGAGCCGGGCTATAAAGGTCTTTCCATGTTCCTCGCGGAAAAGCCTCACATGACCGAGGAGGAGGATTTCCCGGCCGATGGTATGACTGGTGGAGAGATCGAGGTTCTCGGCTATCGCGGGATGAAGGAATATGAGCTTGGTTTCGATAACTTCGAGATCAAGGCGGAAAATTTGCTCGGCGAAGAAGAGGGTAACGGTTTCAAGCAGTTGATGCAGACATTCGAAAGTGCCCGTATTCAGACAGCGGCCCGTGCCCTCGGTGTGGCGCAGAACGCCATGGAACTTGGACTTCGTTATTCGTTGGACCGCGTTCAGTTTGCTCGCCCCATCATCAAATTCCCGCGTGTTGCCGGTAAGCTTGCCTGGATGGCTGTGGAAATCATGATGGCGCGTCAGCTCACATATGCGTCTGCCCGTGCGAAAGACGAAGGCCGACGTTGTGACCTTGAGGCGGGTATGGCTAAATTGCTTGGTGCCCGCGTTGCCTGGAGCACGGCGGATAACGCCCTGCAAATCCACGGCGGCAACGGCTTTGCCCTCGAATACCCGATAAGCCGGGTTCTCTGTGATGCGCGTATTCTAAACATCTTTGAAGGTGCCGGTGAAATACAGGCGCAGGTCATTGCCCGCCGTCTGCTAGAAGGCGCGAATTAAAAAGTTTAGCCGGAAGCGGTCTGTTTAGGGCGCTTCCGGTAGTTCCTTTTTCGTTGAGGCTCGCCAGTCTACCGTTTTTCCATATCAGCAGTGAATTCAAAGCCGAGGACGGCGGCAATGGTCGCGCCGAACAGAACAATCCCCCAACTGACATAAAGCCAGATCAGAAAGAGCGGAATGGCCGCCATAGCGCCATAAACGACCTCATAGGACGGGAAGAATTCCAGATAAAGCTTGAACATAAATTTTCCAAAAAGGAAAAGCGCGGTTGCAATTCCGGCACCGATGAAGGCATGGCGCCATTTCACATCGCAAGCCGGTACGATGCGATACAGGACAAATAGTATGATGAAGGGGAGCAACATGGGCATGACTTCGCTGAGTAGGGAATAGGCTCCTTTCACCTCAAATCCCGTTGCTTCCTCGCTGATATCGATCACCCAGTTTATGAGCGTCAGGCTGGAGCCGACCGCAATGGGCCCAATCAGCGTTATCAATATATAGGTCATCAGCCGTTTAAACGGATTGCGTGTTGCCGCTACCTGCCAGATCTGACTGAATATTTCCTCGATACTGGACATCAGCATAAGTGCGGTAATCGCGATACCCGCAAGACCGAAATAAGTCAGTTGGCTCGCATTGACAGCAAAGTCATTGAGTACGGCATCGACCGTTGATATTTTTGAAGGCAGCAGATTATTGAACAAAAGCGTTGTCAGCTTGACCTTCAGGTGCGTGAATGCCGGGATCGCGGTGAAGAGGGCAAAGACTACAGCTGCCAGCGGCACGATTGCGAGCAGAGTTTGATAACTCAGGGCCGTCGCCATGCGCAGGCAATGCTGATCCTTGAAATGGTGCCAGATGCGGATTAGCAGCGCGACAATGAAAATATTCTGCACCTCGTCTCCTCAGTCGGTTGATCTAGTCTGGGAATTTAGTGACTGCGAGTTCTCCGCCAATGCTCCAATCTTCCTTGGAAACATCATTGATCACCACATGGACACTTGCCTCACTGCAACCCGTGATTCGAGCCATTTCTGTGGTCATTGATTTGACCAGCTTCTGTTTGGTCTCCCGATCCCGTCCTTCAAACATTTCAATTCTGATAATCGGCATTCTTTGTCCTATTGATTTAGTTAAACGATATTATGCTCTGATATAGCCTCTCCTGTCACCAGCCTAGAGAAGGAGAAGCGATTTAGATCGAGGCTGCGGTATTCTCCGAATGTGATTAACTCGGCGATGGCACGTCCAACGGCGGGTGATTGTTGCAGCCCATGGCCGGAGAAACCATTGGCGAAATAGAAGTTGGTGACGTCGGGATGCGATCCCAGAATGGCATTTTGGTCTAGAATGTTATAGGCGTAGTGTCCGGCCCACGCGTTTTCGAGCTTGATGGCCTCGAAGGCGGGAACACGATGTGCCAGAACCGGCCAGATATGTTCCTCGAACCATCCGTAATCAACATTGAAATCTGTGCAATCGGGATCATTCTCCGGCCCGGGCGAACAGCCCGCTAGAAATTGATGCCCTTCGGGGCGAAAATGCACGCCGCTTGGATCAATGATCAAAGGACAGCCGGTAATTTCCGTTCGACAGCTGAAGCTATAGGCAAATCTCTTCCGGGATCGAACAGGTAGATCAATGCCCGCCCATTTGGCGACTATCGCCGCGGCCGGGCCCGCCGCGTCAACAATATAACCTCCAGGAATGCGTGTGCCATCTGCAAGAAGAACGGCGGATACCTTGTTTCTGTCACCGTCAAGTCCCACAACCTCCTTCGCCATATAAGAGGCCCCGAGGGAAATTGCTTTCTTCCGGAACGCCTGATTAAGACTGTAGGCATCGAGCCAGCCTTCCCCGGAAAGGCCCAAGGATCCCCCGGCGAGATCAGTGACATTCATCCAGGGAAACCCCCTTGCAAGATCATCTGCGTCCAGCAGGCCGACATTGACGCCAAGCCCTCGTTGGATGGCATTATTGCTGTACAGGCGTGGAATATGACGATCTTCCGCCAGAAAGAGATAGCCCTGTTCATGGTAGCTGACGTCAACCGGGGTATCATCTACTCCAAGTAAACTTGATATCTGACCCAGGAATTCTTGCGTGTACTGAGACATCTGGATATTTTCCGGCGTTGAAAACTGTTGCCGGACACCTCCCCATGAGCGGGCGGTGGAGCCAAATTCATAACTTGGATCTTTTTCGATAACGGTGACAGTGCCGGAAAACCCCGGCGTGGCCTTAAGGAAGTATGCAATGGCGGAGCCGATGACTCCACCGCCGACAATCACAACATCTCGGGTTGCTTCCATTAGAGTTCCTGTCCATATAAGGTGTAACGATGTAGTTTTGACTGCTGCATTTCTATATGACAGATCGGACCGTTCATGATCAATTATTTCATTCTCGCCGCCGTTGTCGCAACAGCTCTGGTTCTGTTATTCGGCGTGCTGACTTTCGCCCGGGGGGCGAGTTCAATCGCCGCTATGGGAATAAACTGATGCGTTTGCGCATCCTGATGCAGGCAATAGCTGTTGTCCTCATGTTGATCGGGTTTTGGATCGTGAATACTGGTAGTTAAACGTATAAGGCGAAGGCAGCACATGGTAAAACTGACCAAAATCTATACGCGTGGCGGAGATAAGGGAAAAACCTCGCTGGGCGATGGTGCCCGGGTGAGCAAGACAGATCCAAGGGTCGAGGCCTATGGTGATGTAGATGAAACCAATGCCGTGATTGGCCTCGTCCGGCTTCATGTGTCTGGGGAAGCGGATGAGATGCTCGCGCGTATCCAGAACGATCTCTTCGATCTTGGGGCTGATCTTTGTACGCCTGAACAGGAAAATCCGAAATATCCTCCCCTCCGGATTGCACTGGAACAGGTTGAACGGCTGGAAAAGGAAATTGATCGCCTCAATGCAGAACTTTCACCGCTCAACTCTTTTATTCTACCGGGCGGATCGACTGCTTCTGCAAATTTGCACTTGGCGCGGACAGTCTGCCGGCGGGCGGAACGGCGGATGATCTCTTTTGGCGATTCGAACATCCTCAATCCTGTTGCCATCGCCTACATCAATCGACTGTCTGATTTTCTGTTTGTTCTGGGCCGTTACCTCAATAACAAGGGGGTGGAGGACGTTCTGTGGGTGCCGGGCGCAAATAGGTGACCTTTTCTGGTAAATTTTGGCCGGAAATAGACATCTTTCAACTGTGCTAAAATGTCCTGCTTCGGCGAATTGACAGATAGTCATTAGCTATTTATTGTGCACTGCCGAATAAGAGTAGAAACAACGTATCTAATAACCTGAAATTCATACCGTCGGAATACGGGCTTTCGTCGGATGTGAAAAAACTATGACCCTGGAGTAGACCGATCCATGAAAGTTCTCGTCGCTGTTAAACGTGTCGTGGACTACAACGTTAAGATCCGTGTTAAAGCGGACAAGACTGGTGTAGACCTCGCAAATGTCAAAATGTCCATGAACCCCTTCGATGAAATCGCTGTAGAGGAAGGGCTTCGCCTGCGCGAAGCTGGTGTCGCAACGGAAGTTGTCGCCTTGTCCGTTGGCCCACAAGCCGCCCAAGAAACCCTGCGGACTGCGCTTGCGATGGGTGCCGACCGGGGCATTCTTGTCAAAACCGATGAAATGGTGGAACCGCTTGGCGTTGCGAAACTGATGAAGGCCGTGGCAGAAGAAGAAAAGCCGGACCTTATTATTGTTGGTAAGCAGGCGATTGATGATGACTCCAACCAGACAGGCCAGATGCTGGCTGCTCTTCTGGGTTGGTCGCAAGGTACATTTGCCTCCAAGGTCAGCCTTGAAGACGGCACGGCGAAAGTCACCCGCGAAGTTGACGGTGGTCTGCAGACGATTGATCTGAAAATGCCGGTTGTGGTGACAACGGACCTTCGCCTGAACGAGCCCCGCTATGCGTCCCTGCCGAACATCATGAAAGCGAAGAAAAAGCCGATTGATGAAAAAACACCGGAAGATCTTGGCGTTGATATCGCGCCACGTCTGACGACGTTGAAAGTGGAAGAACCGGCGAAACGTGAAGCTGGCGTAATGGTAGAATCTGTCGCGGAGCTGGTCGACAAGTTGAAAAATGAAGCGGGGGTTATCTAATGACTGTTCTTGTTCTTGCTGATCATGACAATGAAGCGTTGGGTGCCGCAACTTTAAACGCAGTTACTGCCGCAACCAAGTTGGGTGGCGATGTTCATGTGCTGGTCGCCGGAAATGGCTGCGCGGCTGTTGCAGACGAAGCGGCGAAAGTCGCTGGTGTCGCCAAAGTCCTGCTGGTTGAAGATGCTCTGTATGCGAACGCCTTGGCCGAGAATATGGCTGCTTTGATCGTTTCGCTCGCGGATGGATATGATGGCATTCTTGCTGCTGCGACGACGTCGGGTAAAAACATTCTCCCACGCGTTGCGGCACTTCTCGACGTTGCACAGATTTCAGAAATTGTTGAGGTTGTCTCTCCGGATACCTTCGTTCGTCCGATCTATGCCGGTAACGCCATGGCAACAGTGCAGTCTGGCGACGCCAAGAAGGTGATTACAGTTCGTTCGACCAATTTCCCGGCAGCGGAAGCAACAGGCGGTTCCGCCTCTGTTGAAGCGGCTAGTGCCGCCGCAGATAGCGGACTGTCGACTTTTGTTAGTGATGAACTCTCTGAATCGGAGCGCCCGGAGCTTACATCGGCGAAGATCGTTATTTCCGGTGGTCGCGGTATGCAGTCCGGCGATAACTTCCACCTTCTGGAGAAGGTGGCCGATAAGCTTGGTGCCGCAGTCGGCGCAAGTCGCGCCGCTGTTGATGCAGGCTTTGTTCCCAATGACTATCAGGTTGGACAGACCGGTAAGGTCGTTGCGCCGCAGCTTTATATTGCTGTTGGTATTTCCGGCGCTATTCAGCATCTTGCCGGCATGAAGGACAGCAAGGTGATTGTGGCGATTAACAAGGATGAGGAGGCACCGATTTTCCAGGTTGCCGACTACGGACTTGTCGCGGATCTGTTCAAGGCCTTGCCAGAGCTCGATGAAGCTCTGTAGTGGCGCAAATGAGTCAGGATTTCGGCGTAATGATCACGCTCACCTCTATGCTTGGAATTAGGCAATGATAAATAAAGTAAGTGTGATTGGCGCCGGTCAGATGGGCAATGGTATTGCCCATGTCATGGCGGTCGCTGGTATTGATGTGTTTCTTAAGGATATTTCCAAGGAACAGCTTGATAAGGCTCTAAAAACGATTGAGCGCAATCTGAGGCGTCAGGTCGGTCGGGGTGCGCTCTCTGAGGGCGATATCACGAAAGCCTTAAGCCATATCCAGACGGTGACTGATGATGATCATTTATCCGAAGTGGATCTGGTGATCGAAGCGGCGACTGAGAATGAGGAAATCAAGAAGAAGATTTTGGCCGCTCTCTGTCCGCGACTTAAACCTGAAGCGATAATTGCCACCAATACCTCTTCCATTTCTGTGACTCGTCTTGCGGCGATTACGGATAGGCCGGAGAAATTCATCGGCATGCATTTCATGAATCCGGTGCCGGTGATGCAGCTTGTCGAGCTGATCCGAGGTATTGCGACGAATGAGGAAACATTCGAGACGATCAAGGAACTTACCATCCGCTTGGATAAGACGCCAACTCCGGCGGAAGATTTCCCGGCTTTTATCGTCAATCGAATTCTTCTGCCTATGATTAATGAGGCGGTGTATACGCTCTATGAAGGCGTCGGTTCGGTTCGGGCGATTGATACAGCAATGCGTCTTGGTGCCAACCATCCGATGGGGCCGCTCCAGCTTGCCGATTTTATTGGTCTGGATGTATGTCTGGCAATCATGCAGGTGCTCTATGAGGGCCTCGCGGATACCAAGTACCGGCCCTGTCCGCTTTTGGTTAAGTATGTCGAAGCGGGTTGGCTTGGTCGGAAATCCGGCCGTGGCTTTTATGATTACACCGGGGATGAACCGATCCCCACGCGCTAGGCTAAACGCTGCATATCAAATAAAAAGCCCCGGAAATCTAGTTAGACTTCCGGGGCTTTCTTGATTGTAGAGCTGGGCCTAATTGACTTCGAAAAGTCCCGCTGCACCCATGCCGCCGCCAATGCACATCGTCACAACGACATATTTCGCACCGCGACGCTTGCCTTCGATCAGCGCGTGGCCCGTCAGGCGTGCACCGGACATGCCGAATGGATGACCAATGGAGATGGCGCCGCCATCAACGTTAAGCAAATCATTCGGAATGCCGAGTTTATCGCGGCAGTAGAGTACTTGTACGGCGAAAGCTTCGTTCAGTTCCCAAAGACCGATATCGTCCATCTTGAGGCCATTGCGTTCCAGCAGTTTCGGGATCGCAAATACCGGACCGATGCCCATTTCATCAGGCTCACAGCCAGCGACAACAAGGCCGCGATAGATGCCAAGGGGTTCAATGTTCCGCTGTTCAGCAAGTTTGCTATCCATAACAACACAGGCAGACGCCCCGTCCGACAGCTGGCTCGCGTTACCTGCCGTGATGAAGCAATCCTCACCCAGAACCGGTTTAAGGCTGGCAAGCCCTTCCAGAGTTGTGCTGGCCCGATTGCCTTCATCCTGCATAAGGGTGACTTCTTCTTCCAAGGTTTCCCCGGTTTCCTTGTTCACCATTACTTTGGTCGTGGTCATCGGAACGATTTCCTTGTCGAACCGGCCCGCTTCCTGAGCTGCAGCTGTCCGCATCTGGCTTTGATAGCTGTATTCGTCCATTGCCTCGCGGGAGATGCCATAGCGCGTTGCTACTGTTTCTGCGGTTTTCAGCATGGGATCATAAATGGCGGGTTTATTTTCCAATAGCCATTCATTTTGCGCGTGATACCGGTTCATATGTTCATTCACGACAAGGCTGATGCTGTCCATCCCGCCGGCGGCCATGACCGGGACTTTATCAACGATAACCCGCTGCGCCGCCATGGAGATCGTCTGCAGGCCAGAAGAGCAAAAACGGTTGACCGTGGTGCCCGATGTCGTAATGGGCAGGCCTGCCCTGAGTAGGGCCTGCCGGGCAATGTTGCCACCGGTCGCGCCTTCTGGGTTTGCGACACCGAAAATAACATCTTCAACTTCTGCCGGGTCTACTCCAGCACGTTCAACCGCGTGCTTGATAACATGACCACCCAGATCAGCACCATGGGTGTTGTTGAAAGCACCGCGATAGGCTTTGCCTATTGGAGTTCGGGCGGTGGATACGATAACGGCGTCTGCCATAAGATTTCTCCTCAATATTATTTTTTATACGCCCGGCATATCAGACTGAGACGGGAATTGCCGCTAATTCTATATACAGAGTTTCCTGATGGAAAGGCTGAATCTGCACCGGGTTGTGATGGCGGCGAAATTTCGACGAAATAGCGGAGGCTTATTCTGACTTACACTATTTCAAGAACCGATTCTGGCGGCCGGCCAATGCGTGCCTTGCCATTGGCAAATACAATGGGGCGCTCAATCAATTTCGGATGATCAACCATGGCCTGAAGGAGAGCGTCATCGCTGAGTGATGGATCTCCAAGGTTATTGTCCTTATAGTCTGCCTCCCCTTTTCGCATAAGATCGCGGGGCTTCATATCCAGCTGTTTCAGAATTTCCACAAGACGTTCTTTTGTTGGAGGGGAGGAGAGATATTCGACTACTACAGGCTTAATATCGTTCTCCTGCAAGAGCGCGAGGGTTTGTCTGGATTTGCTGCAGCGCGGGTTATGGAAGATCTCGACAGACATTATTTTTATTCTCCGGAATAGATAGTGGTTCTTATATTCACCTACCTATGTAGCGCAGCGGTGATCTGGATGCTAGCCGCTGAATGACAGGAAAGCCGGTTTCGCAATTGAGTGCTTGCTTGCGCGCGGTCAATTGCATATTTAAGCCCCATGACTTCTTACACGACAACCCATAGTAACCTGCAGAAGCCGGGCGTTCTGACTCGGATCGGCTCCATGATCGGCCTTGTGAATTGGCTCGGATTCATCACCTTGCTTTGGAAGGAGGTGCGCCGGTTTTTGAAAGTACCGCTGCAAACCGTGCTGGCACCAATGATGACAACAATCCTGTTTCTGGCGATCTTTACTCTCGCCTTTGGCGGCAGCGAGCGCTATGTGGGAGAGGTTTCCTACGCGAATTTTCTGGCGCCCGGCCTGATCATGATGGCGGTTATTCAGAACTCATTTGCCAATACCTCTTCTTCTATTCTGATATCCAAAATTCAGGGAAATATCGTCGATATTCTGATGCCGCCTCTCTCGGCCGCGGAATTAACGCTGGCGTATGTTCTGTCGGGCCTCGCCCGGGGTCTGACGGTGGCCTTGGTTGTCGGGATTGTCATGTGGTTACTTATCGATATTTCGATTCATTCCTGGGCGGCAGTAATCTACTACGTCATCGGTGCGGGCCTGATGCTGTCTTTGCTGGGAATGATCGCGGGGATCGTGTCTGAAAAATTCGATCATATGGCCGCAATGACAAACTTTGTTATCATGCCGTTGTCATTTCTATCTGGTACTTTCTATTCGATCGACCGACTTACTGGTGTCTGGTACCAGATCAGCCATCTGAATCCGTTTTTCTATATGATTGATGGGTTTCGATATGGCTTTATCGGGACCTCAGACAGCAGTCTTTGGGTCGGTGCTGTGTCGATCGCGGCGCTGGACATTTTGCTCTATATTGCCGTCTGGGCGCTCATAAAAAGCGGATATCGCCTGAAAGCCTGAAAATATTGTCTCTGGCACAAGAGTTTGATTGACAGAAACCGGTCTCCTGTCAATACTTCCGCGCTTTCTGACAGCGGAAATTGGCCGTATGTCCCGTCACTTCGTGGAGAAAGCATATGATTCCTGCTTTGTTATCAAATTATGCTCCTGCTGATCTTTCCTTTGAAAAAGGGGAAGGCATGTATCTCTATGGGAATGACGGACGACGATACCTCGATTTCGCGGCTGGCATAGCAGTGAGTGCCATGGGGCATGCCCATCCGAAGTTGGTCGCAGCTTTGACGGATCAGGCGTCCAAGGTGTGGCATGTCTCCAATATGTTCCGTATTCCGGGGCAGGAAGAGCTCGCCGAGAAACTCGTCAATGCGACATTTGCTGATGCCGTTTATTTCTGTAATTCAGGGGCCGAAGCAAACGAATGCGGTCTCAAGATGGTGCGAAAATATTTCAGTGCCAATGGTCATCCGGAAAAATACCGGGTCATTGCTTTTGAAAACTCCTTTCACGGGCGTACCCTCGCGACCATTGCGGCAGCGGGTCAACAAAAACTTTTGGATGGTTTTGGCCCGGCGGTTGAAGGCTTTGATCATGTCCCAGTTGGGGATATTGAGAAGGTGAAGGCGGCGATCACTAATGAGACGGCAGCGATTCTGATTGAGCCAGTACTTGGTGAAGGCGGAATTCAGGTCGTTGAAGCAGAGTTCATGCGTGCACTTCGAGAACTTTGCGACGAACATGGTCTGCTGTTGATGCTCGACGAGATTCAAACCGGTATGGGCCGGACGGGCAAGCTGTTCGCTCATGAGCATGCGGGAATCACCCCGGATATCCTGACGTCCGCGAAAGCGCTTGGTGGCGGATTTCCTGTCGGCGCTTGCCTAGCGGTTGAGAAGGTTGCCAAAGCCATGACGGTCGGCAGCCATGGATCTACCTACGGCGGAAATCCTCTTGCCATGGCCGTGGCAGGTGCCGTCGTTGATGTGATAACAGAGGAAGGTTTTCTCGATCATGTGAGCCAGATGGGCAATCACCTCAAGCAGGGACTTGCCGGTGTTGTTGATCGCCATCCCGATATACTTGAGGAAATACGCGGCATAGGTCTGCATATTGGCCTGAAATGCAAAGTTGAGAACACCAAGGTCGGCGACAAATTGTTGGAACTTGGCGTTTTAACAGCGAAGGGGGGCGATAATGTGGTTCGTCTGCTACCGCCGTTGGTCATAGAAGATACACAGATATCAGAATTTATAGGTCTTCTGGATGAAGCCTGCACGGAGCTTGAAAATGGCTAAGCCACAACATTTTCTGGATTTGAACGAGTTATCGAAGGCCGAAGTACGGCACATCATTGATGACGGGATTGCGCTTAAGCAAGAGCGTGCCGGCCTGCCGAAAGGTACGGAGGACAAGGAAACTCCGCTTGCGGGGCTGACACTTGCGGCAATTTTTGAGTTTCCCTCAACCCGGACCCGCGTTTCCTTTGACATGGCGATGCGTCAGCTCGGCGGTCATACGATCGTTCTGAATGGCAATGACATGCAGCTTGGCCGCGGAGAGACAATCGCCGATACCGCGCGCGTGTTGTCGCGCTATGTCGATGCAATTATGCTTCGGACAGATGAACATTCCAAGCTGCTTGAGCTTGCGGAATATGCGACTGTGCCGGTTATAAACGGCCTGACAAACGGGAGCCACCCCTGTCAGTTGATGGCTGATGTCATGACCTTCGAAGAAGCGCGCGGGCCGATCAAGGACAAGATCGTTACCTGGTGCGGAGATGGTAATAACATGGTCACATCCTGGATTCATGCGGCTGGATTGTTTGATTTCGAATTTCGTATCGCTTGTCCGGAAGAATTATCACCAGACCCGAAAGCACTCGCCTGGGCTAAGGAAATTGGTGCAAATGTCCATGTCACTCGTGATGCGGCGGAAGCGGCAGCGAATGCGCATTGCATTGTCGCGGACACTTGGGTGTCTATGGGGGATGATGTTGCCAATCGTCATAACCTGCTGATGCCTTATCAGGTGGATGACGCATTGATGGCACGTGCGGCGGCTGATGCTGTCTTTATGCACTGCCTGCCTGCTCATCGCGGAGAGGAGGCAACGGCCGACGTCATGGATGGCCCGCAATCGGTGATTTTTGATGAGGCCGAAAACCGCCTGCATGCTCAAAAAGCTGTCCTACGCTGGTGCCTCGGCACCTGATACTCCTTTAATTTGGTGAGAAAAGACTGATGGCCCAAGACGGTCAAAAAATAATTACTGATGATCTTATCCAGCCTTTCCAGATGGCCAAGGCCGGGGTACGCGGTCGGATCGTGCGAATGGGAAGTATCGTCGATTCGATCCTGAACCGGCACGGTTATCCTGACGCGGTGGCCCAGTTTTTGGGGGAGGGGATTGTGCTTGCCGCGATGCTGGGAGGTGCGCTCAAGTTTGACGGTATATTTACGGTTCAGACCAAGGGGGATGGCGCGATTTCCATGATTGCCTCGGATATGACGACGCCGGGAAATATGCGTGGTTACGCATCCTTCGATCAGGAAAAACTTGATCTCATAACTTCCTCTGCTGTGGCGATGAATGTGGAAAACTACTTGGGCAAGGGCTATGCGGCCTTTACCATCGATGCAGGCGAAGAGCATAAAAGATATCAGGGCATTGTTGATCTGGAAGGGGAGAGCCTCGCCGACTGTATGGAGAATTATTTCGATAAGTCGGAACAGATCGACACGCTCTTGCGCGTAGCGGTTACCAAGGTTGATGGGAAATGGCGTGCTGGCGGCCTGATGATCCAGCGGTTGCCGGATGAAAACGCAACGGAATTCAATCAGGACCAGGAAGAGGAAAACTGGCGCAATGCACAAGCCCTTGCGGGCACAATTACGCCCGAAGAACTGACAAACTCACGTCTTAAATCGGCTGAATTGCTCTACAAGTTGTTCCATGAAGATGGGGTTTGGCTTTATGATCCTCAGGAACTCGCCGATCAATGCAGCTGTAGTGCTGAGCGGGTGATGAATACTCTTAAAACCTTCGCTGGGGCGGATCTAGAGGACATGGCAGATGATGGTGTGATCACCGCGGATTGCCAGTTTTGCTCCAGTAAATACGAAGTTCGAGTTGAGGATATCAGCTAGCGGCAGAATACGCGGCCAACCCGAAACAGAGGGTTGAATTTCGTCCAAGGACCGTAATAGAGTGGGGCCGGTTCAATCCTTCGCAAAGGTGAGAGTAACATGGCAGGCCTCCGTCGTTTTCTGACAACCCTATCCCTTCTCATGACAACCGCACTTCTGGGGTGCGTGGATGCGCCGCCAAACCCGGTATATCCCGAAATCACCTTTCAGCATTTGAATCCGTTGTATTTGAATGTTGGTGAGATCAAGATTGTCGACGAATTTACGCCGCCGCTCAAGCATCCGCACGTAGAGCATGAATTGCCTGTCTCCATTGATCAATCGGTGCGTAACTGGGTGCGGGACCGTCTGCGGACAACGGGGAACAGCGGTGCGATAGCGACAATCACCATCAAGGACGCAAGTGCCGTTGAAAAGGGCTTGGATAAGGATACCGGTCTGAAAGGGCTGATAACAAAGGATCAGTCGGAGCTTTACGTCTTTCATGTTCTGGTGGAGCTTAAAATCACCGAGATTTCGGGTTCTTCCGCCTTTGTAACGGCGGAGGCGACCCGGTCGAAATCTGTACCGGAAGGGATTACGCTCAATCAGCGGGAAAAAACCTATTTCACACAGGTAGAGGCGCTGATGCAGGCGTTTGATAAGGAAATGGAAAAGAATATCCGGACCTTCATGGGGGGATATCTGCGCTAAGGCGCAAATTGTTCTGCCTTTGACGCTCAGCTGATTCAATATATCTCCGTCGGATATCCTTGTGCTTTCGCCTAATTTGGCTTAGCTTTGCGAACAGTTCAAACGATTGACCTAAATTGATGCCTGAAACAAAACAAACAGCTTCCGACCGGATGATAGAAGCCGCGGGCCGACTCTTTTCTGAACGGCCGTTCGATGCGGTTTCGACGCGGGAAATAGCTTCAGCTGCGGGGGTTAACCTTTCCGCCATTTCCTATCATTTCCAGAATAAGGATGGGCTTTATCGCGCAATCTTCAAAAAGATTATACTGGATTTGAAACCTGTTCGGGTCGGGCTTGCAATCTTGTTGGAAAACCAACTGACGGCAACCCGTGATGACCGAAAAGCCTATGCCGATTTTATCTCCGCGTTTGTTTCCCGCGTTGTTGATAGCGCGTTTTCACCGTCCACAAGATGGAAAATGCGCTTGCTCAAGCGGGAAACAGAAATGCCGACGGATTGCTTTCAACTGCTTATGGAGGGGCATGTCGATATCATCCATGACTTGTTGGGAATATTACTCGCCAAGATATCGGGGGAATCGCCAACGAGTGAGAAAATCAAGCTTGAAGCCAATGCAATTCTCTCGCTCTGCCTGCAATATGCACTCAATGAAGAACTTGTGAAGGCGCGGATGGGATGGTCGTCGATCGGATCGTCAGAAATTCAGAAAATTAAAAAAATAACGACGGAAATGGTATTGCGGTCCGTTAACCTAGGGGAATACTGCGGTCAGATAAAAGAAGGATAAAAAGCGTGAAGCTTCTGCTCAAGGTACTGTTGCCGCTTGTTATTTTGGGTGCGGGGATTGCGTTGACTGCTTACCTCGTGGCGACAAAGCCAGTGATTGAGCCGGAGGCTGTGAAGGAACGCGTCTGGACTGTTGCGGCGATTCCTATCGAGTTTAAGGACCAGTCTGTTGACCTGAATCTATTCGGTTCCCTGAAGGCTGTGCGAGACGTCGAGTTAAGATCGCTGGTCGGAGGTGAGGTGATTGAGGTCAGCGATAATTTTCGTGAAGGGGCGCTTCTCAATAAGGGGGATTTGCTCGTTCGCGTTGATCCATTCGAGTTTGAGGCAATGCTCAATGAGAACAAGGCTTCCCTGCTCGAAGCACAGGCGCGCCTTAATGAGCTGTTGGCGATGCAAAAGTCGGAAGTGACAGCACTGGAACGCGAACGTGAAGTGCTGGAACGGGAAATACGTAACGTCGAAAGATCGAATAGCCTCGCCAAAAGGGGCAACATCTCGGTAAAATCTCTGGATGATGCTAGATCGGCGCTTAGCCGTCAGCGTCAGACAGTTGAATTGCGCGAAGCGCAGCTTGATATCATTAAACCCCGCATTAGTCAGCAGCGCGCTGTCATTGACCGGCTTGAGGTGGGGGTCAGGCGAGCCGAACGTGACGTGTCGAATACTAGCCTCCGCGCGCCCTTTAGAGGCTATCTCACGGAAGTAAGTGCAGAATTTGGCAAGAATATCGGGGCGAGCGATAAAGTGGCGAGGCTGATTGATGCGGCCCAGATGGAAGCGCGTTTTTTACTCTCCGACAGCCAATTTGGCCTTCTTCTGGGCAGCAGCGCGGGCATCGTCGGCCGACCAGTCATTGTATCTTGGCAATCCGGAGAGAGCGAACTCGTCTTCAGCGGGCAGGTGGCCCGTCTCAGCCCGGAAATAAGTTCTGAGACTGGTGGGGTGGAGGTTTTTGCCGTTCTGGAGGCGAACGAATATACGCCGCTTCTCCGCCCAGGGGCCTTCGTCGAGGTGGTTTTGTCCGGAAATCGTTATTCCGATGTGGCCAAGCTTCCCGACAGCAGCATTTATGAGAACTCAAAAGTTTATGTTGTGATGGACGGACGATTAGAGCCACGCATGATCGAAATAGTGGCGCGAAATGGCGGCGAGATATTTGTCCGCGGAGATATTAAAGAGGGAGAGTTAGTTGTAACAAGCCGACTACCTGAGATCGGCCCTAATCTGAAAGTGGATGTCCGCTGATGGATCTTAGCCGCCTCGTTAAGATATTTGTCCGTCACAAGAATGCTGCCAATCTGCTGATGATCATGATGATTGTCATCGGGGTGGCGTCCATCTATCGGCTCAACACGCAGTTTTTTCCGGACTTTGGAACCGAGGTGATCACCACCAGCATTATCTGGCCGGGCGCAAGCGCGGAGGATGTCGACGGTAATATCACAACGGCGATTTTGCCGGAGGTTCGCTTTCTCAACGGGGTCAAGCGCGTTACCTCCTATTCCGTGGAGGGCAGCAGCGCAATTGTTGTGGAGTTTGAGCCCGAAACCGACATGCAGGCGGCCCTTTCCGATGTCGAACAGGGCGTTACGCAAATCACGACCTTCCCCGATACCATCGAAACGCCCATTATAAAGCGGGCTGTGATCTATGATCCCATAGCTCGCCTTTCGATCTCAGGGCCGTATTCAGAGGCGGCCCTCAAGCAGATTGGCAAGACAATGCGCGACGACCTGCTGGATCTCGGAATTGACAAGATTACTCTTTTCGGCGCACGGGATGAGGAAATCTGGGTTGATGTCGACAAGAGGGATTTGCGGCGGCTTAATCTCAGCCTTACCGATATTGCTGCGATCATTCGCGATAATTCCCAAGACGTGCCGCTTGGGACTGTTTCCGGCAGTTTTGAACGTCAATTGCGATCACTCGAACAGAAGACCAATGCGAAGTCTCTTGGAGAGTTAGAGATTAAGTCATTCGACGATGGGCAGAAAATTTACTTGCGCGATATAGCCAATGTTCGCGACCAGTTTGTCGAAAAAGGATCAACAGGATTGCACCATGGCCGCGCAGCGGTGGAAATCAGTATTCAGCGGGCCCAGTCGACGGATGCCTTGAAAGCGGCAAAGATAGTTTCTGATTATTTTGAGCAGGAAAAGGGGCGCTGGCCAGCTGAACTTGAGATCAAGCAGTATGATGTGCAGGCAGGCCTGATTGAAGATCGTATCCGGCTCTTGTTGTACAACGGGGCGAGTGGACTGGCTCTTGTCCTGATTATCTTGTTTATCTTCCTCAATGTTCGTGTCGCCTTTTGGGTGGCGGCTGGTATCCCGGTTGCGATTTTTGCGACTGCGGGTGTTATGCTTTTGACAGGGCAGTCGATAAACATGATCAGCCTGTTCGCGATTATCATGTCCCTTGGTATCATTGTTGATGATGCGATTGTTGTCGGCGAACACGCTTCATACCTGCGTTCGACCGGAATGTCTGCGGCTGAGGCTGCGGAGCGAGGGGCGCTTAGGATGTTGGCACCGGTTTTTGCCTCAAGCCTGACAACGATTGCCGCTTTTTTACCGATTTTCCTGATTGGGGATATCATTGGACAAATCATTCGTGCCATCCCGTCAGTCGTCGTAGCGGTATTGATCGCTAGCCTGATCGAATGCTTCTTAATATTGCCGGGACATATGCGGCATGCGCTCCGGTTTCAGGGAAATGGTGCCAGTCGGCTACGCCAGAGTTTCGATGAAAAATTTCGCTATTTCCAAACTCATCTGTTCAAGCGCCATGGTGGAACTCGCCGTGAGCTGGCGGTATGCGACGCTTGCCGCTGTCGTTGCCATGTTGATCATTTCTTTCGGCTTCTTTTTGGGGGGACGGATCGGATTTAATTTTTTCCCCTCTCCCGAAGCAAATGTGATTAATGCCAATGTAGTTTTTGCACCCGGCAGTGCGCGCGGTGATACGGAAACCATGGTCAAAGAGCTGGAGCGTGCACTCTATAAGGCCGAGAACGATCTGACGGATGGGGAGGGCGGCCTTATTATCATGGCGCTGGGTAAGATCGGCATTAGTACCGGTGATCAGTTCAGCTCTGTTTCTGGTGATAATCGCGGCGGCATGATGGTGGAGCTCATTTCCGCCGATCTTCGGAATGTTAGGACGGCGGATTTTGTCAAGGCATGGCGGAAAGAGATCATGGAAATGCCGGGCCTTCAACGGATTGCATTGACTGAGAGGATCGGCGGTCCGCCGGGCCGGGAACTGGATATCCGGTTAAAGGGGGACGATGTAAATACGTTGAAGGTTGCGGCAGAGGAGGTAAAAGCTCTTCTTAAGAAATTCCGGGGTGTTTCGGATATCGAGGATGATTTGCCGCATGGCAAGCAGGAGATAATTCTTGAGCTGACGCCGCGTGGCAGGGCACTAGGCTTCACGACAGAGACTATCGCGTCTCAGGTACGTGCCGGATTTGAAGGCGTCATCGCTCGAAAATTTGCCCGCGGGGATGAGGAAGTGACAATTAGGGTGCAGCTCCCGCGGGATCAGATCGCCATGGAAGCCTTGCGAGACTTTTACCTGAAAAGTGCCTCTGGGATTGAGGTCCCGCTATCCGCGGTCGTGACCGAACGGAATCAGGTTGGTTTCGCCCGGATCAAGCGCGAGGACGGCGTGCGTGAAGTATCCATTGCAGCGGAAGTGGATGAAAACTTGACGTCATCGGATCAGGTGCTGTCGGCTCTGCCGGAGGGCGGGCTTGAAGCGATTGCTTCGACATATGGTTTGACCTACCGTTTTGCTGGCAAATCAGAGGAACAGGCGGATACGATCGCAGATATGCAGTTTGGTGCCACAATCGGCCTCTCTGCGATTTACCTTATTCTGGCCTGGGTGTTTTCATCCTATTGGCGACCCATTGTTGTGATGTCGATCATTCCTTTTGGCTTGGTCGGGGCAATCTTTGGCCATTACCTACTTGGCTTTAATCTTACCATCCTTTCGATGATTGCGTTGTTGGGATTATCGGGGATATTGGTCAATAACTCTATAATTCTGGTTAGTGTGATTGATGAACGCCTTACCAAGGGGCAGGCATATGCGGAGGCGGTAGTCGACGGCACCTGCGATCGGTTACGGGCGGTCTTGCTCACGTCCCTCACGACAGTTGGCGGATTGACCCCGCTACTTTTTGAAACCAGTCTTCAGGCGCAATTCTTGATCCCGATGGCCATTACCTTGGTGTTCGGATTGTTGGCGGCGACGTTTTTGGTTCTTTTTCTGGTGCCAGCCTTGCTAGTCATTCAGGCAGATTTCGGCCGGGTGACGGGCTGGATAAAGGCGTTCTACTTTCCGAAAGCTCAGGCTGATTAACGATTAGCGCTGCCAGAAACGGCGGGAGAAAAGCACGAGTACGGTAAAAAGCTCAAGGCGCCCGAGCAGCATGCCAAGTGACATCAGCCATTTTGCTGGATCAGAGAGCGATTTAAAAGTCCCGGACGGACCGACAGTCTCCCCAAGGCCCGGGCCCACATTCGTGATGGATGTTGCCGCGCTTGAAATCGCGGTCAGGAAATCCAGACCGGTGAGGCCGAGCGCGATTGTGAGCAGGGCGAAGATTACAATAAAAAGAAAAACGAAGCTGGTGACCGATCCAATGGTTTCCTCGGCAAGTGGCTGACCATTGTAGCGCGGTTTATAAATTGCGCTTGGCCGGATCATCTGCATCAATTGACAGCGTGCGGTTTCCACAAGAATTTGAATGCGGAAGATCTTGATGCTGCAAGAGGCTGAGCCCGCACAACCACCAACAAACATAAAAAAGAAGAAGGCTGTCGTACCAAATCCACCCCAGTTGCTGTAGTCGGCGGTGGCATAGCCTGTGCCGGTAATAATGGAGGTTACATTGAAAGTGGCATGTCTCAAGGCGACCCAAAAAGAGATGCCCTCATGCCGTATTTGCCAGATGGTAATGGCTACAATTCCAATCAGGACGATCGAGAGAAACCACCTGACCTGACTATCCGTAAGAAAGCTGCCCGGTTTTCCTTTGACGATATGCAGATACATCAGAAAGGGTAGGGCGCCCAAAATCATGAAAACGACCATGATACTCTCAACAAGCGGGCTTTCAAAATCACCGGCGGATTGATCAGAGGTAGAAAATCCGCCTGTCGAGATTGTCGTCATTGCATGAGTAACAGCATCGAATAAGCTCATCCCTGTCATCCAGAGGGCAAATGTGCAAATCAAGCTTAGGACGAGATAGATGTAGCCGATCGCCTTGACGATATCTGCAACGCGGGGCAGAGCCTTTTCTGATGTCGCCTCGGAGGCTTCCATACGGAAAAGTTGCATGCCGCCAATTCTGAGTAGAGGCATGATCGCAATCGCTGTCACAATGATGCCAATGCCACCAGTCCATTGAAGTAAAGCTCGCCACATCAGGATGCCGGGTGGCGCTGTATCAAGACCGGTCAGAACTGTTGATCCGGTGGTTGTCAGGCCGCTCATCGCTTCAAAAAAGGCGTCCGTATAGGAGATGTTCATCTCGCTGAATGCGAAGGGCAGGGCCGCAGTTGCCGGGAGGATAATCCAGACGGCAGTCGTGAGCAGGAAAGCCTGACGTCGCCCAAGCTCCAGGCCGCTACCGCGATTTGAAAGAAACAGTCCGCCGCCTACGAAAATCGACACTGTCGCCGAGACGAGAAACACCTGCCAGTCCCTGTTGCCAACGGCAAGATCGACGGCGGCGGGTACAAGCATGGCGAGCCCGATAAAGACAAGGAGAATTCCGTTGATTGCGAAAATCAGGCGAAAGTTGATCACGGCCCTGCCGCACTCAGCCTTTATCGATGAAAGAGAGTAACTCGCGCCGAGTAATATCTGACCGGCGGAATATGCCGAGCATCGTGCTTGTTACCATCGTGACGCCGTCCTTATGGACGCCGCGTGTTGTCATGCATTGATGGGCGCTTTCGATGATGACGGCGACGCCTTTCGGTTGCAGCGTCCTCTCGATTGTCTCAGCAATCTGTCGGGTGAGTTTTTCCTGAATTTGCAATCTTTTGGCATAGGCGTCCACGACCCGCGCGAGTTTTGATATGCCGACAACCCGATTGCTGGGCATATAGGCGACATGAGCGACCCCGATAATCGGTACCATGTGATGCTCGCAATAGCTTTCGACCCGAATATCTTTCAGGACCACCATCTCGTCATAGCCATTTACCTCTTCAAAGGTGCGGGATAGATACGTGTCGGGATCTTCATTGTAGCCGGCAAAAAACTCAAGATATGATCGCGCTACCCGATCCGGCGTTCCGACCAGCCCTTCGCGTTCCGGATCATCCCCTGCCCAGCGGATCAGGGTTCGCACGGCCTCTTCGGCCTGATCTTTCGTTGGTTTCTTAGGGTGGCTATGTTTGTTCATATCTGAATATTTCCTGAGATGGGCAGCGCCGCCATTTAGTGGAGGGACGACATGGCGTCCGGGCTATCCAGTGAGAACGCCGGAATGTCGACTGCGAACAAATTTCCTTCTTCCGATTCCATATCATAGGAGCCAACCATGATGCCCGACGGCGTCGAAAGCGGCGTTCCGCTGGTATATTCATAAATATCGCCTGGCGCAAGGATCGGTTGTTCTCCGACGACACCTTCGCCGTCCACTGTTTCCGTATGGCCCTCAGCACTTGTAATGCGCCAATGACGGTTACGAAGGGTTACTGTCCGCCTTCCCTGATTCTCTATCTTGACCTGATAGGCCCAGACATAAAGCCCATCCTCCGGGCGGGAGCGGTCGCTCAGGTAGATGGGTGTCACTGAAACCTGGACATTTTCCGTGATTTTGCTATAAGCACCCGCGTCCGTCATATCGTTTCCTGCCCGCCTTCATTCCGATTGGCTCAATTCCCTTGAATATTGCCCTATGGGCCCGTTTTGTCCAGTAAATCGGTAAAAGAACGGTGTCGGCGCGGCGGAAATATCAGTCCCGCCGCCCCATACCTCAATCTGTTTGGTGGCTTAGCGCGTAGCCAAGATCTTCTATCAGGTCATCCACATCTTCAAGGCCGACTGATAGGCGAACCATGCTTTCGGTGATGCCGAGCTCTTTCTTAATGGCGTCATCAACGCTGGAATGGGTCGTCGTCGTCGGATGGGTAATCAGTGATTTCGCATCGCCGAGGTTATTACTGATATCGATCAGTGACAGCCGGTTGAGAGCGGAGAAAGCCTCTTCCTGCCCGCCCTCGACTTCAAAGGTGACAAGTGTACCGCCGCGGGCCATTTGTTGTTTGGCAAGGGCATGTTGCGGATGCGTTTCGCTGCCTGGAAAAATGACGCGGCTTATCGCCGGATGATCTTCAAGAAAGGCGGCAACTTTCTCTGCATTGTTGCACTGCTTATCGACGCGCAGTTCAAGTGTTTCAAGACCTTTCAGCAAGTTCCAGGCGTTGAATGGGCTGAGGGCCGGTCCGGTATGCTTGAGATAGGGGGCGAGAGTATCCTCGACAAACTCTTCCGATCCCAAAACGATTCCGCCAAGGCAGCGCCCCTGTCCATCGATGTGTTTAGTGGCCGAATAAACCACGATATCGGCACCGAGACTGAGAGGATGCTGCAAGACAGGTGTTGCAAAGACATTATCGACTATTACCTTCGCGCCGACCTTATGGGCCAGATCGGAAATAGCCGCGATATCCATGATCTCAAGCGCCGGGTTGGACGGCGTTTCAAAGAAAACACAGGCCGTCTTCTCATTGATTGCGCTTTTCCATTGATCGATGTCGGTGCCATCAATCAAGGTGACATTCACACCGAACCTCGGCAGGACGGTTTCGATAATATAGAGGCAAGAACCAAATAGCGCCTTGGGTGCCACCACATGATCGCCCGCTTTAAGCAAGGACATCAGCGCGCCATTCACGGCTGCCATGCCGCTCGCGGTCGCGCGTGCTGCCTCCGCTCCGTCTTCCAGAAGGATCATCCGGTCTTCGAACATGGAAAGGGTCGGGTTGGCGTAGCGGGAATATATAAATCCCTCATTTTCGCCCTTGAAGCGACCCGCCGCCTGTTCCGCGCTGTCATAGACAAAGCCCGAATTCATAAAGATGGCTTCTGATGTTTCGTTAAATTGGGAGCGTTTGGTGCCGCCGCGCACCAGTTTTGTGGCGGTTCGGTAGCTTTTGGCGCGGGCTTGCGCTGTCTCTTTTTCGTTCGTCATGTTATCCTCGAGGCATAAAAAAACCCCGACCATCGATCAGGGTTCCTACGAGCCCCGACCTTTTAGCGTTTCTTTTACGTGGCCGCAAGCCGGTCGGCACAAATCACCACATCGAAATGATTATCGCCATGGTTATGGGCTGTCAAGAATTTCTGTTGCGGTGAATAGAGACTTTCTGTACTTAATTGTTGGAATGCGGGCGTAGCTCAATGGCAGAGCAGAAGCTTCCCAAGCTTACGACGAGGGTTCGATTCCCTTCGCCCGCTCCATTTTTTTCTGCTACTTCCCTACCATATCTTCGGGGCGGACCCAGTCATTGAATTGCTCCTCTGTGAGGAGGTTCAGCTTGAGGGCGGCTTCTTTCAGGCTGCTGTTGTCCGCATAGGCTTTTTTGGCTATTTTGGCGGCGTTGTCATAGCCGATATGCGGGTTGAGCGCGGTCACCAGCATCAGTGATTGTGCCATCAACTCGTCAATCCGGGCTTTGTTCGCCTCGATCCCGGTAACGCAATTATCCGTAAAGCTGCGGAGCGCGTCGCCGAGGAGCCGGATCGATTGCAGGACATTATAGATGATCACCGGCTTAAACGCGTTCAACTCGAAATGACCGTTGGAACCGGCGACGGTGACCGTTACATGATTGCCCATGACCTGCGCCGAGACCTGCGTCACCGCCTCGCATTGGGTTGGGTTAACTTTCCCGGGCATGATCGAGGAGCCGGGTTCGTTTGCGGGGAGAATCAGCTCACCAAGGCCGCTTCGCGGTCCACTCGCCAGGAAGCGTATATCATTGGCGATTTTCATGGCGCTCGTCGCGATCACATTCAGAACACCGGAAAGCTCGACCAGTGCATCATGGGCGGCAATCGCCTCGAACTTATTCTTCGCGCTGGTAAAGGGAAGACCGGTCAAGTCGGAAAGGTTTGAGACGAACATTTCCGCAAAACCCGGCGCGGCGTTGAGTCCCGTGCCGACGGCGGTGCCGCCCTGCGCGAGTTCCATCACACGGGGGAGCGCATCCTTCAGGCGTGCCATGCTGAGTTCTATCTGACGGGCATATGCCGAAAACTCCTGACCGAGTGTGATGGGCACGGCATCCTGCGTATGCGTTCGGCCGATCTTGATAATATCAGCGAAATAGTCACTTTTTTTCTGTAGAGCCTGATGAATATGCGCGAGCGACGGGAGCAGGTGATGTGAGACTTGCTCTGCCGCAGCGATGGACATGGCGGTAGGAAAGCTGTCGTTGGAGCTTTGGCCTAAATTAACGTGATCATTGGGATGGACCGGGCTTTTTTGTCCGAGCGGGGCACCCAGAATTTCATTGGCGCGGTTCGCGATCACCTCATTGGCGTTCATATTGCTTTGCGTACCCGAACCTGTCTGCCAGATAACCAACGGGAAGTGCTCGATGAGCTTACCGTCGATTACTTCGTCAGCCGCCATGATGATGGCATCGGCGAGCTTGCTATCGAGCTTTCCCAGCATCTGGTTGCTGAGGGCCGCCGTTTTTTTCTGTAGACCAAGCGCACGAATGAGCGGCGCGGGCAGGTGTTCCGTACCGATTTTGAAGTTCTCATGCGATCGTTCTGTTTGCGCGCCCCAATAGCGATCCGCGGGAACAGAAACTTCTCCCATCGTATCCGTTTCAACTCTAGTTGCAGACATGTCAGATCTCCTTTGAAGTATCAGCTTGTCTCAGTATCTGGTGTCACGCCGTCGCATATACAAACAGCGCTTGCAGACAAAGATAAATCGCGATGGCGATCAGGAACAGATTGAGGGTGCGGTCGGCGGCCTTTCCCATTTCCTTCAGCTTTCGGGCGAAGAAAATTCGTGTAATAAACAGGACAACAAAAAGAACCGAGAGAATTTTCAGGATCATTCGGCGGCCGCCAGATCTCTGCCTTCAGATTCTCTTTGGGCTTCATCCGTTGGTACATAAACAGCAATATCATTCCCGCCGCGCGATTTCGCCTCATACATCTGATTGTCCGCGATATCAACCAGTGCGGACCATGCCCCGACATTCGCGGATTGCCGATCGACGATACCAAAGCTTGCCGTCATCATTTTGCCGTCCGGGCGCGCGCCGAGTCCGATATTCCGAAGCCGACGAATGGATTTGAGCGTCCCTTCCGCATCCGTATTGGGCAATAGAATCACAAATTCCTCTCCCCCCACCGGACAATCACATCTGATCCACGAGCGTTGCGGCGGATACTCGCGGCGGCGTTGGCAAGAACCCTGTCGCCGGCTTCATGTCCGTAGCGGTCATTTATGGCCTTGAAGTTATCCAAATCGACGAAAACGAGAGAGAAGGGCATGTTCTGACGTTTGGATATCTTGAACTGCACATCAATGATTTCCTCGCCGCTGTTACGGCTATAGCATTGTGTCAGCGAGTCGATGGAAGCCTGATCGACCAGCAGAGATATGTACATAAGCTGGCTGATGGCAGCAAAAATACATAGTAGGCCTGTCACCATCAGGGTGAGCAGGATCCCAAGCCGTTGATGTGGGTCCGCATTTTCTGGCATGAGGATAAGAATAAACATCTGCACAACGAAGAAGAGGATGAGCGTGAGAACCCCTTCTTTGATCGTGAGCGGAAAGATGGCGAGACACCCAACGATTAGGAAGGGGAACAATAGATACCCCGCGGTGGCAAGGTTGGTGACCGCAAAAATGCCGGTGATATCAAGAAGGGGCTGATACATCGTTTGAAAGGTCAGCAGGATCGCAAAAAAGATGCCGAGTGCTCGATACGCGTCCCGTAAGGTTTCCCCGCCACTTATCCCGAAGAAAAGGGAAAGAAACAGGACGGCTATCAATGCGCGTGTGATCCCAAGGGTGACATAACTTTCAACATCGAATGTCGCAAAATCCAGCAGAAATCCAAGCGGAAAGGCAACCACACAAAGAAGGCTTAAAAACCGGACACGTGACAGGATAACTCGAGCTCTGCGTCGTTTTAGCAGGGGGAATGGCTCTCATTGGAAAGAAGGCGATCTACTGCTTCAACGGACAGCGATTGTCTGCTGCCTCCCGAAAACACATTGTATAAGTAAACCAACACTTGTTGCCCACCCCCGACGCGGCAAAAATCATCGCTCCTTCATAGCAAAAAATTGTCATGAAAGGTAATGAATTTGCGCGGTGTCGGTGGCGGGATCGGAATACTAGCGAGGCCGGTTAAGGAATTTTTCCATCATCTTGTGAGGCTCTTCGCTTTCATAGGAATGGGCAAAGGCTTCAATTCCCAACTGGATGCCGTCGCGCAGCGGATTATTTTCCCAATCGTTGCAGAGCTGCTTTTGAATGGCCATTGCATTGCGACCACCATCAAGAATTTCTGCGATCACCTTGTCAACTTCGGCATCAAGTGCATCATCCTCGACCAGGCGCTGGACAAGTCCGGCATCGCGCGCTTCCGTCGCGCTCAAGCTCCTGCCTGTCAGAACAAGATCGCGGGCGAGATTGAAACCAAGTATCTGCGGCAAAAGCGCGGCGTCAATTACGGACGGGATGCCGACACGTACTTCGGGCATGGCAAACTGCGCACTCTTGCAGGCGATAATCATATCGCAGGCTGCAGCAAGTTCCATACCTGCGCCAAGGGAAAAACCGTTCACACGAGCAACAACTGGCGCATGGAAATATCGCACCTTGTGGCAGGCGTGATGCATATTGGTGATGAATGTCCGGGCAGTATCAGGGTTCAGACCCGCCATTTCGGATATATCCGCCCCGCCGATGAAACTCTTGTTACCGGCGCCAGTCAGGATGAGAATGCCAATGTCCGTATCTTTGTCGAGGTGAGTGAGTGTCTCGTTCAACTCTCCGATCACGATAGAGTTCAGCGTGTTAAGTTTCCGCTGGTTATCGATGGTAACACGGGCGATCTTGCCTTCTGGCGTATCCTCAAGATCGGTCCTGACAAACTTCGTCATTGTTTTCTCCGTTTTTTTTATTAGTTTAAGACTGTGGATGCGGCCTTTATTGCATTTTCACAAGAGTCAGTCTTCACATAAGTGACAATAGAGACGAAAAGATGTTTATTCAGACGAAGCCAGGCGACACAGCGACCGAGCTTGAATTTTTTCCGGCCGAAAAAGTTTTTGAAAGTGGTCCACTTGCCATTGTGCGCGAGCAAGCCGCCGAGAAATCGCCCTTGGCGGCACGGCTTTACGCAATTGACGGCGTTACGGCGGTCACCTTGAAAGAGGAGAGTATTGTCGTTGCCAAGGCAGAGACGGCAGACTGGTCATCGCTGCGGACAGAAATTTTCGGTGCTATCGTTGCACATTTTCAAAGTGGTGATGCGGCCGTCAGAGAGACTGCCGATGATGAAGCTCTGGGCGAATTCGATGCGGAGATTATTGAACAGATTAAAGATCTGCTTTCAACGCGGATTGTACCGGCAGTGACCCAGTCGGGCGGGGATGTTTCTTTTCACAGCTACAAAAATGGTAAGCTTTACCTGAAGTTTCAGGGGCCCGCCTTTTCAATGCTGACCGGCATTCAGAATATGCTCCGTCATTATATTCCGGAGATTACGGCCGTGCTGGATTATCGCGAATCATTGCCGAAGCCGGGGCTGAAAACGGCGGAAGGCCTGGCTATCCAAAATCTGCTGGAAGAGAAGGTCAATCCTTCTATTGCTGCTCATGGTGGACGGATTACTCTCGTAGATCTGCAGAAGGACCGTGCCTATGTCCGTCTTGACGGAGGTTGTCAGGGCTGCGGCATGGCGGATGTGACCTTGAAGCAGGGTGTTGCCGTGGAAATTCAGAAACTGGTGCCATCCATAACGGAAGTGCTGGATGTGACCGATCACGCGGACGGAACCAATCCTTACTATCAGCCATCGTGATAGGTTTTAGTCATTCATTCGGTAGATAGTCACGGGATCATGTCGGCCTTTTAGCAGGGTGTCGCCAATTTTTTCCGCGTGGGCGTTATGGCTGGCGTTAAAAGTGGCGCCCGTCATCAGGGTAAGCACTTCATCCGTTTGATCCGACGGCAATGTCTTGCCATATTGCTCCATGCGCTGAGCGATATTTACCGTATCACCGACGACTGTATAATTGAGCCGTCCGGCGGAGCCAATATTGCCAACAACCAGCGGCCCGGTATGAATGCCAATACGCATGTAAACCTTGTCGAGGCCGGTGTTTTGCCTTTTTTCATTGTCTGCCATTATGGCAGTTTTTATGGCTTGTGCCGCACGGCAGGCGCGTGCTGCGTGATCTTCCTGCCGTTCGGGGGCGCCCCAAAAGGCCATCACTGCATCGCCGATGAATTTATCAACAGTGCCGCCCTCCGCCTCAATGCAGGCGGTAACAAGTTCGAAATGATGATTTAAGAATTCCGCAACCTCGTCTGTATCCATGTTTTCAGCCTGTGGCGTGAAGCCAGCAATATCTGTAAACATAACGGTCACGACGCGTTGTTCTGACCGCGCCTCTCCACTCTCCATAAGCTTCCGGACGAGAGACTTTGGAACATAGGTCTCGAACCAGGATAGACCACGGAGCATGCTGTTGTAGGCGTTATTCGCTTCATTCACTTCGGTAAAGCGGCTTTGGGGAAGGGCTTTGACGGCATTGAAATCAAGCTTGGAGATTTGCCGTGACGCTTCAGAGAGCGCAAGGACGGGGCGCGAGATCTTTCGTCCAATAACAATAGCAACCACCGTACTCAAGAACATAACGCCGAGCCCAGCTAGCCCTGCCATAAGTAATCGACGCAATTCCGCGGAAACTTCGTCGTTAAGGAGCCAATACCCAACAGTAAAGGGCTTGTCAGCATATCCCGTAATTTCTTTGTAAAAATAGATGTAGCCCTGTCCACCCACCTCAAGATAATGGCTGTTAAAGGCAGTTTGATTGCCCATCAGCTTCAATTTTTCTGCCTTTTCGGACCAAATGGCTTTTAACACCGGATCATCAATTTCTTCCAGCGTTGGAACGGCATCCTTAATATCAAGGACCGTTGAGGTGTGATCGGCACCTTGTTCCATCATTACGCGATCGTTGCCATAGAGTATGAACCGTTTGCTGTTGTCCAAAGTCGGCGCAGCATTCATCCGGGTGTTCACTGAAGACACTGTAATTGTCGCAATCAGTGCGCCGACAAATTTTCCGTCCTTAAAAACGGGCTCTCTGAAGTTTAGGACTGTTTGTCGGAGCGTCGGGACATAAACAAGCGGCCCCCAACTGCCTTTTTCATGAGTTGAGAGATCGGCGATGCTCTGTTTTGCAACGGGATCGCTGCTTTCATCAAACCTCAGAATTTCCTTACTTTGCCGGTGAGAGGCTGTGACCTGCAAATCAGGCGCCACAAAGGTGAGGGTGTTAATTTGCGGGGTGCCTGCAATGGCACCCAGCAAAAAATTAGCCAACTGTTCACGATTGTTAATGTCGATCCTGCCCGCGTTGATCAATTCTGCGATATAGACGGCCTCGTACGCGGCCGGATTCAGAAGTTCAATGAAATCATTTTGCGCAGCGGACATTGCGGCTGTTGCCTTATCAATCAGAAGATCCTTTGTATTGGTTAAGCCTGAGACCAGACTGATACCAAGGACGATGACAACGGTTATGACAACCAAAGTGCCGAAACTAAATGCCAAGACAGTTGCAATTGGCAGGGATTTGATTGATCTTTTCGGCGGGTTGGTAATAGCGTTTCTCCTGTTTTTACGGCTGCCTCCGATAGCATGAAGCAGGAAAATGATCAAAGATTAACGCTATATGGGTTTGTAGACAAAGCTGTGCAAGAGGGTATACTCCTCGCATGAATCTGGTTGTCGCGTTTGAAGCAATATTGGTTGTATGTTGCCTGATTTCACTAAATCTGGCGCGACAGGCTTTTTTCCAGCAAATCTTTTCTGGGCATTCGGTGCGGTTTGCATCGGCATAACAGCGGCACTTGGCGGGTTTAAATTTGCTGGTTTTGAAGCGGTCGAAACATATCACCTAACCGCAAAATATTTCGCGGGCTCAATCGGCATGGCTGCATTTGCGCTCGGAGCGGTGGCGGGGCTTTTCGCCGATTTTTTCATCCGGTTCCATTGGTGGATATTACTGATACTCCTTGTTATTCTGTGCGGAGCGCTATTGCTGGGGCAATGGCGATTTTCACCGACCGTCCAGATGGCGCTCGTCGGCATTATTTTTCTGGTCGGCCTTGTCAGGCTTCTCTCCTCCGGCGTGCTGGCAATGTATCTTATTCTTGGCGTTGTCTGCTTTATCTTGTCGGACGTTGCCGTTAAATGGTTGGCGCTGAATACCGGTATGGATCCGCTGAACATTTATCACGTCTTGATCTCGCTCGCGGTGGTGTCCTTCGGGCTTTCTGCATCGCGTGATAATTGGGAATAACATTTTTCTTATATTGCACCGCAATTTATTGTTTCTTTAGGCAATCTTGCTATAACCGGGCCGTATTTATGAAACGCAGCCGGTATTTTGAAAAAGGATTGTTATGTCAGAGGCGAACTCAAAGGTAGCGAAGGGCCTGTTTGTTGTCTTCGGTGGTAAGGTAACAGATACTCGAAGTAAGGACTTTGTCGATCCGGGCGATATGGATGTACGCGGGTTTTTCGACAGTTATGACGACGCGATGGCCGCTTGGCGGGCCGCCAGCCAGATGAAGGTTGATGATGCTTTTACGAAGTACGTGATTGTCAAACTCTGGTAGAAAACACGCCTCTTTTCCACTTGGCGGAAAAGTTCTATTGTGACCCGTTGTGATTTTGCACATCGGTTCGACATCGCGTAGTATCGCTGTTTCCCAATCATAAATTAAAAAGAGGGTTTTCCGTGCGTAATTTCTATAAAGCTGGCCGCTCCGTAACCTATGGTTTGACAGGCGCTGTTGCTACGTCCAATACGCAAGCCTCTCAGGCGGCACTGAGCATTCTGAAGTCGGGCGGGAACGCGATGGATGCTGCAATTGCGGCCTGTGCTATTCAATGTGTCGTAGATCCAATGCAGACCGGTATTGGCGGGGACTGCTTCGCCCTTGTTGCGATGGGCGGCGGTGGTGAGATTGAGGGTTTAAATGGCTCCGGTAAGGCGCCTATGGCTTTGACGGCTGATTACCTTCTGTCCAATGGTATGGATAAAATGGATCCAACAAATATCCATTCGGTCACAATTCCCGGTGCGATTGACGCCTGGACCAGATTGCATGAAAAATACGGCACTATGGATTTTGCCGATATTCTGCAGCCAGCTATTGATTATGCGGAAAATGGTTTTGTGGTCACGCAACGCACTTCTGTTGATTGGGAAGGCGCGGTTGGAAAGCTTCTGAAAAACAAGGCGGCCAGCGATATCTTCCTGAAAAATGGAAAACCACCAGCGGCCGGTACAGTCTGGCGCTTGCCAAAATTGGCAGCGACTTTGAAAGCAATTGCGAAACAGGGGCGGTCGGCATTTTATGAGGGTGATCTTGCTGAGCAGATGGCGGAAAGTCTGAAAGCGGCGGGTGGCCTGCATGAGGCGGATGATTTCGCCGCGACCAGTGCCGATTTCGTAACGCCCATCCATTCCGAGTATCAGGGGCACCGCATACATCAGATTCCTCCGAGTGGACAAGGCATCACAGCACTTATCATGCTCAATATCCTGAAGCGGTTCGATCTTGATGGGCTCGATCCAAATGGCGCAAAGCGGCTGCATTTGGAGGCGGAAGCAGCTCGGCTCGCCTATCTCGCCCGCAACAAATACATTGCGGACCCAACAAAAGCTGATGTTCCGACCGAAATGTTGCTTTCAGATGAGTTCGCGGAACATCTTTGCGGTTATATCGAAGTTGGAAAAGCCGGCGACCCTACAGGCGCTGACGCGCTTGAGCGACATCGTGATACAGTCTATCTGAGCGTTGTTGATAAAGATCGGAATGCGGTCTCCTTTATCAATTCCCTCTTTCAGGATTTTGGATCAGGCATTGCTTGTCCTCAGACCGGCGTCATTTTCCAAAACAGGGGTTTTGGCTTTGTCGTTGAGCCTGATCATCCAAATTGTGTTGCTCCTGGCAAGCGGCCCATGCATACGATTATTCCTGGCATGGTCACGAAAAATGGAAAAGCGGCTATTAGCTATGGCGTGATGGGCGGCGGCTATCAACCGGTCGGTCATGCTCATGTTCTCACAAATATCTGGAATTACGGCATGGATGTGCAGGAGGCCATTGATAGTCCGCGTGCGTTCTATAACGCTGGCACCCTTGAGGTGGAAGAAGGCATTCCTGATAACGTTCGTGCTGAGCTAACCGCTATGGGATATCAGCTTATGGACACAGCGATGCCCCTTGGCGGCGGGCAAATGATTGCTATTGATCCGGATACCGGGGTTCTCTCTGGCGGCTCTGAATCTCGAAAAGACGGCTGTGCAATCGCATATTAAGGGACTTCATTAAGGTGTGATACGTTCCGCAGGCGTCATTATGTAGGGCATTATTGCGCTTTTGGATGGATTACGACCCTTCCCGGGCGGCAATCAGGTTCTTCTTGACTTGGCCTAGTAATGCCAGCAGCTTTTCATTATCTTCTTCCGAGATGCCTGAAAGGGCTTGGGCGCGGACGCCATCCGCGACCTGCTCAAGTTCGGTTAAGACTGGATAAGCAGTCTTGGCAATGAATATCCGGAAAACCCGCCTGTCATTGGGATCTTTTTCACGGCGGATAAACCCTCGTTCCTCCAGCCGGTCAAGAAGACGGCCAATGGTCGATTTGTCGAGTTCGAGATAATCGGCAAGTTCGGTCTGGGTAATCCCGTCGCGGCGGTCAAGCACACCAAGCGCAAGCCATTTGGCTCGGGTAAGGTTATAGGGCTCGACCCGCCGGTCAATATGGGTTCTGAGCAGATGCGCCACTTCGTGAACCAGCGTGCCGAGCGTATTATCTGTTTTGCTCAACATACCAATAGACTATAGTTGCCATGGCTATAGTTGGCAAGGCGACAAAAAAGGCCGCATATATGATGCGGCCTTTCTGTCAGGTGAGATTAAGCCTCAGCGATGGAATTACCCGTGGCGCCAAGTTCATGACAGGCTTGCTGGACACGCTCTGCCATTGATTTTTCACATTCCCTCAGCCATGCACGCGGATCATATTGCTTTTTGAAGGGCGTGCCGTCTTCCGGATCGATCTGGTATTTGAACGCCTTGGGGTTCGCCTCGACATAGGCTCCGATCGGCTTGGAGAAGGTAAACTGGGTATCCGTGTCGACATTCATCTTGAACACACCATAGCTGACAGCCTCGGCGATCTCCTCCGGGCTGGAACCCGATCCGCCGTGGAAGACAAAATCAAGCGGCTTGTCCTTTGTGTCGTAAATGCCCTGCACATGATTTTGTGACGCTTGCAGGATTTCCGGGCGAAGCTGGACATTCCCCGGTTTGTAAACACCATGAACATTGCCAAAGGCTGCTGCGACAGAAAAATGCCCGATTGGAGAGAGGCGTTCATAGGCTTGCAGCACTTCTTCGGGTTGGGTGTAGAGTTTGCTGTTATCCATGACATCAACATCGCTGCCAACACCGTCCTCTTCACCGCCCGTAACACCGAGTTCAATTTCGAGGCTCATGTCAATTTTTGCAAGGCGTGTCAGGATACGCTCACATTCTGCAAGGTTCTCCTCAATCGGCTCTTCGGAGAGGTCAAGCATATGGGAACTGAACAGCGGTTTGCCAGTCGCGTTAAACTCATCCTCACTAGCGTCAATCATGCTCTCAACCCAGGGGATAAGCCCCTTGTTTGCATGGTCGGTATGTAGAACTACGCAGATGCCATAGGCTTTGGCGACCGTGTGTGCGTGGCGGGCGGCGGAGACGGCGCCAATAACCCGCGCCTCGTCAACATCCTTGATGCCCTTGCCGGCGAAGAATTGTGCGCCGCCATTGGAAAGCTGAATGATAATGTCGGACTTGCTCAGCATTGCGCCTTCCAGTGCAGCATTGAGGGTATTGGTGCTGGTGACATTGATTGCGGGCAGGGCAAACCCCTGCGCCTTGCAGTTTTTGACAAGGGCCAGATAGTCGGCACCTGTCACAACACCCGGTTTCAGTTTCTTGATTTCGTCTTGCACGGTCTAATTCCTCTTAAATGACTGTTTTCTTGTCCTGAGCGAAAAGATAGGAGACAAATATTTAAAATTCTTTACATCCGCTCCGGCACGTCAATACCCAGAATATAAAGCACCTGTTCCATCTGTCGAAGAGTAATGGCACAAAGCCGAAGACGGGACGCGCGAATTACGGAGTCCGGTTCGCCCAAGACTTGACACTCATGATAGAAGGCGTTGAACTCCTGACTCAGGCTATACACATGATCGCAGAGAATATTTGGTGCATTCTTTTCTGCGGCTCCTTTCACGGCCTCAGGTAGCGCCGCAAGTGCGAGCATCAAATTCCGTTCAGTATCATGTGTGGCCTGCAGGCGGCCTTCGTTCAGACCCTGATCCTTGGCCTTGCGGAGCATGGATTTTATACGTACGGCGGCATACATCTGATAGGGACCGGTGCGCCCTTCAAACTTGGTGAACCGTTCAATATCAAAAACATAGTTCGACATGCGTTGATTGTATAGGTCCGCATATTTGATGGCGGCAATGCCAACCTTTGTAGCGATGTCGGCTAGCTCAGCTGAGTCAAACCGATCTGACATACCCGATTCCGCAACTGTTTTTCTGGCCTCCTCGATTGCATCCTCAATCAAGCTGCGCAGACGAACAACTCCGCCATCCCGCGTTTTGAGGGGTTTGCCATCCTTGCCATTGACCGTGCCGAAGCCAATATGCTCAAGATGGCACTCCGGCTTTATGCTGTGGCATTTGCGGGCTGCGCGGAAAACCTGCTCGAAATGGAGGCTTTGCCGAGCATCGACTACATAAAGGATTGTATCCGGATCATGTTGCTCCCGCCGCATCTCGATGGTGGCGAGGTCCGTTGTGCCATACATCACCGCACCGTCTGATTTTTCTAGGATGAGTGGCGGCATCTTTTTCTTGTCGTCCTCTTCCGCTACATCGACAACGATGGCACCTTCGGAAACTTCTGCGTATCCTTCCTGCTTCAGGCGGGTCATCATTTCCGGAATATGATCGTTGGTATCCGCTTCGCCGTTCCATTCCGTGAACTGGGCACCCAAAAGATCGAAGTCAGTACGGGTTTCGTTGATTGAGATATTGCGCATATGCTGCCAGAGCGCATGATAGCCGGCGCGGCCCTTCTGCAGATCGAAGGTGGCGACGCGAGCGCTTTCGAGAAATGCGGCGTCTTCCTTCGATCGGGCGGAAGCGGCAGGGTAGAGTTCTTGCAATTGCTCTACCGTGACAGGAGAGGTTTCTGGATAAGGGCCGGTGAAGTTGGCATCAAAATAGGGAAGGTTCGGTTGTTCTCGCTCAATCTCCTTGATGAGCAACCCCATGGGCAGGCCCCAATCACCGAAATGCACGTCGCTAATCACATCATCGCCCAGAAATTCGCGCAAGCGGCGGAGGCTTTCGCCGATGATGGTGGCGCGCAAATGGCCGACATGCATCGCTTTCGCGACATTCGGCCCTCCGTAATCGAGAATCACCTTCTGAGAGTCATGTTCACCGCGGCAGCCAAAATGTGTATCCTCGGCCAGATCGCTGATATGGCCAAGAAGAAAGTCATCATTCAGTCGCATGTTGATGAAGCCGGGACCAGCGAGGGTTAACTCCAAAAAAAGCCCCGTTTTATCAAGTTCAGAGACAATTTCCTGCGCTATTTCTCGCGGATTGCGACCGACCTTCTTTGCGGCAGCCAAAGCACCATTGCACTGAAACTGCCCAAGTTCCCGGCGTTGCGATGGGGACACCTTGCCAAAAGAATTTTCTATGCCAATGTTTGAAAAGGCCTGACCGACGATCTGGCTTAATTGATTGAGAAGCGATGTTGTCACAGAAATTTCCTGGCCTTGTTTGATATCTTTACTTGTATTTACGCCGCCGCTTTCTTAATTGCGGGGAAAGCAATGACGCTCTATCTAATGGAAAATCGGGATGGGGCCAAGGGATTTGGGATTTCATCTCCCGCGATTGATCGAATTATTTAATTCGTGACTGAGATTCATAAGGAATTTTTTCTCCTCCCTTGACACTCGGTGGACATTTTATTACATCCATAGCGAATTTGTTAGCACTCCTCTCGATAGAGTGCTAACAAAGACAAATATGTTACCTATCCAAAGATGAGGGAGACTTTAATGAAATTTCGTCCTTTGCATGATCGCGTAGTGGTCAAGCGTATAGAAGCTGAAGAAAAAACAGCTGGCGGCATTATTCTCGTAGACAGCGCGCAGGAAAAACCGTCCCAGGGCGACGTTCTTGCCGTTGGTAACGGGGCAATCGCCGAAGATGGCTCTGTTCGGCCGCTCGACGTAAAAGTCGGGGACAAGGTTGTTTTCGGCAAATGGTCCGGAACCGAGATCAAGGTCGACGGCGAAGACGTCTTGATCATGAAAGAATCAGACATCATGGGCATTTTGGCCTAATCAACACACTTGTGATTGAGGAATAAAGACATGGCAAAAGAAGTCAAATTTAATACAGACGCTCGCCGGCGCATGCTGAAAGGCGTGAACATTCTGGCTGACGCTGTAAAGGTAACACTTGGACCCAAAGGTCGGAACGTCGTTATTGACAAATCCTTTGGCTCTCCGCGCATCACCAAAGATGGTGTGAGTGTAGCCAAGGAAATCGAACTTGAAGATAAGTTTGAAAATATGGGCGCACAGATGGTCAAGGAAGTTGCTTCCAAGACCAATGATATCGCTGGTGACGGTACGACAACAGCAACTGTTCTGGCTCAGTCCATCATTCAGGAAGGTCTGAAAGCTGTTGCGGCTGCAATGAACCCGATGGATCTGAAACGCGGTATTGATCTTGCTGTTGCCAAAGCAGTCGAGTCTATCAAAGATATGTCCAAGCCGGTTTCCGGTCAGGAAGAAATCGCTCAGGTCGGTACGATCTCTGCAAACGGCGAAGCTGAAATTGGCAGCATCATTTCCGAAGCAATGCAGCGCGTTGGTAATGAGGGCGTCATCACGGTTGAGGAAGCCAAAGGCCTCGCAACCGAGCTGGACGTTGTTGAAGGTATGCAGTTCGACCGCGGGTACCTTTCTCCTTACTTCGTAACGAATGCAGAAAAAATGGTTGCCGATATGGACAACCCTTACATCCTGCTTCACGAAAAGAAACTGACCAACCTGCAGCCAATGCTGCCGCTTCTCGAAGCTGTTGTTCAGGCTGGTAAGCCTCTTCTCATCATCGCAGAAGACATCGAAGGCGAAGCACTCGCTACTCTCGTCGTCAACAAGCTCCGCGGTGGCCTGAAGATCGCTGCTGTTAAAGCTCCGGGCTTTGGCGATCGTCGTAAAGCAATGCTTGAAGACATCGCGATCCTGACCGGTGGCCAGGTAATCTCCGATGATCTGGGTATCAAGCTTGAAAATGTTGGCCTTGACATGCTGGGTACGGCGAAATCCGTTACCATCTCCAAGGAAGAAACGACAATCATCGACGGTGCCGGTGAAAAAGCCGACATCGAAGGTCGTTGTAACCAGATTCGTGCGCAGGTTGAAGAAACATCTTCTGACTATGACCGCGAAAAACTTCAGGAGCGTCTTGCCAAGCTGGCTGGTGGTGTTGCCGTGATCAAGGTTGGCGGGGCAACGGAAACTGAAGTGAAGGAACGCAAAGACCGCGTTGATGATGCGCTGCACGCAACCCGTGCCGCTGTCGAAGAAGGTATCGTTGCCGGTGGTGGTGTTGCCCTTCTTTATGCATCACGTGCGCTGGATGGCCTCACAGGCGATAATGAAGACCAGAATGTTGGTATAAAGATTGTTCGCCGCGCTCTTCAGGCTCCTTGCCGCCAGATCGCTGAAAACGCCGGTTCCGACGGAGCGGTTGTTGTTGGCAAGTTGCTGGAACAGGAAAGCGCTACTTTCGGCTTTAATGCTCAGTCGGGCAAATACACTGATTTGCCTAAAGACGGTGTTATCGATCCGGCCAAGGTTGTTCGCGCTGCATTGGAAGATGCTGCGTCGATCGCCAGCTTGCTGATCACAACAGAAGCTATGATTGCGGATCTTCCGTCAAAGGACTCCGGTGCTCCTGCAATGCCTGATATGGGCGGCATGGGCGGAATGGGTGGCATGGGCTTCTAAGCCTGATCCTCTCACACGATCAAAAAATTGGGCTGCCTTCTTTCGAGGCAGCCCTTTTTTTATGGTCTGGTGACAGTGGCTGGGCCCGGCCGTAGTCCTTGTCGCTCAGATCTTCTCAAATAGATGGAAAAAGTTATTCGCGGGCATTGGCCTTGCGATTATATGGCGAATGCCATTTTTTACCGCTTCTTCACGCACGTCCTCTATGTTTCGAATGCCATACTCGGGATCGAGAGATTTTAGCCATTCTTCGAATTTTTTATTGCTGGGGGCAGTATGCTGGCCGTTAAACTTAAATGGACCGTAGAGAAAAAGACGCCCGCCGGCAGGGAGTATCCGACTAGCGCCCGCCATCAATCCTTCACAAGTCTGCCAGGGAGAAATATGGATCATGTTGGCATTGAAAATGGCTGTAATAGGCTTGAGCGAATAATCGGCAGTTTCAATCGACCATTCGGTTTGCGTCACGTCCAGCATAACTGGCGGCAGCAGATTGTCTGATGGCTTATGGGCAAGCCAGTCGGTAACACTGTCGAGTTGTTCCCGGTCAAAATTACTGGTTTGCCATTTGAGTGGTTTGACAGCAGGCGCAAAAAAAACGGCGTGCTCGCCGCTGCCGCTCGCAATTTCCAGAACTGTTCCATCACCCGGTAGCCAGTCTTTTAGCGTATCCAGAATAGGCTCCCGATTTCGCTCCGTCGCAGGGGCGAACTGCCGCCGGTCCATCATTCCCGATCTTCTTTTTTCATCTTGGACGGCCTTTTCGGCGGATGGAACCCTTCCTTGAAGAAAGCAGCGCGATCGCCATCGGGAAGCGATTTGGCAAGTTCCAGCATGGAGGCTTGCATATAGCTCTCGATCTGAAGCTGCTTCGCGATCATGTCGGCGTATGTTTGATTGATGGCGACAAGGTCTAACTCCTTGGCACTAAAGAGTTCCGCCAGCCTGTCTCGATACTCGCGAAACTCCTTAAAGTAGGGGCGAATATTCTTGCGGCGTTCTTTCCAGAAATCCTTCAACTCTTCGCGCTGCTTATCATCCAACACGGCAACCGCTGCGTGGCGATCAAAATGGAACCTGTCGCCATGCCGCTTATCCGGTCCAAGGTCGATCCATTGTGTAACCACAAACCCGCCGATAAGGATATTTACGGCGACCGAAAGGATTAATGCCGCGGACAGGAATTTCTGCCTAGAGATTTTCATAGTCATTTTCCAAATCGCTCATGGTGCTGCCGCTGAAAAAGGTGCTATTGAGCGCATATTCATCTCCATCGGACAAGATATTGGGGCTTGTAAACCCGAGCAGAATGCCAAGACAGGCGGCCATCGCCATGCCTGCGGCCGGTTGCCAGATAGATCCAAAGGGCCAGAGGCTTTTGAGAAGCGGACCCGGGTTGACCTCTTCGGCACTCACCAATACACGACCAAGTAGATCCGATGAATGGTGCGCGGGCAGAGAAAGATCCTGAAGAAGTTGATCAAATTTCTGCTCCTGACGCAGAAGGCTGCGGGCCACGTCGGAGGACGCAAGCAATCTTTCCATCATGGGCAGATCTTCCAGCGGCCAGGCTTTTACTTCGGCGCCATAGGTTTCCACAACCGCTTTAAACCGCTCAAGCTCTTCAGACAGATCTTCCTTCATATCTCCTCTCCATCCATTAAACGTCGAGTGGGTAACAATAATTCTTTCAATTTGCGTCGCCCCCGTGCCAGCAGAGATTCAAGCGCATCAACGGAAACTTCCATAATGGCTGCCGCCTCTATATTTCCACATTCCTCAAAATGCACCAACGAAATTGCAATTCGTTGCCGGGCTGGCAGTTTCTGAAGCGCCTCACTGACTTTATCACCAAGTTGCTGCTGAGCCTTAATTTGCAATACGTCTGGTCTTGGATCCTGCATGTCCGGGACTTCTTCATCACTATATCGTTTTTGTGCGCGCAAGTAATCGACGCACAAGTTATGTGTGACGCGATGCAACCAGGTTCTGATCTGTGCTTTGGCTTGCCATTTTGGCGCCTGTTTCCACAGCTTGATAAAAGCTTCCTGAGCCATATCCTCGGCAAGGCTGTTGTCCCCCAGGATACGCAATGCCAAGTGATAAGACCGATCAAGATAGAGATCGGCAATCATTCGGCTTGCGGAAGCATTCCCGTTAGCGACTTCCTGCATAAGCTTTGCGTCTTTTTCGATTTCGCTCGATTTATGCATTATCACCTGACGGTTCCTCGGGAACGGCAGTCCGCCGTCCGTCACAATTAATAGTTAAACGGAGGGCAGGGCTAAATCCGTCGCTAGAAATTATATTAACGACTTCGGGGCGTGAAATGGGTCTTGTGGCTAGGCTGATTCTTTTTCGGCCTCGGTTTCGGTCACTTTCGACTTTTCTTTTTCTTTTTCCATCTCCGTCAACAGGTTTGGCTGTTCACCGGCAATCTTTTGCATGGAACCGCCAATCTCTCCGCCTGGCTCAATCTCAATCTCGCCGTAGCTGATTGTGCCTGTTACGCAGCCGGTTTTCCGGATGACCAGGCGCTTGCGCGCTTTCATCGTGCCGTCGAACTTGCCGGAAATATCGGCCGTATCGATATCAACGGTGCCGTTGAACATTCCGCTTTCACTGATTTCGATTTCCTTGCTGGTCATCGATGCTTCGACTTTTCCTTCGACAATCAGACGGTCACAGGCTGTAATTTCACCTTTCAGGTGGATATCCGCGCCGACGTGGAGCTTGCTGCCTTCTTTTTTTGTTTCCGTTGCTGCGCCATAGGTTGTGGGTTTCGCGCGTGCGCTGTTATCAATGCCAAAGCTTCTTGTTCCGCCAGTTGTTGTCATCGGTTTTACTCTGCTTTCAAGTTTCTGTTCAGAAGGAGCTGAAGTATCCTTATCGGTTTCAGGTGCATCGGTTAATTTCGGTTTCTTATGAAACATATTTTTCCCCAATAGTACTAACGTCGTAAATATTCCCGAGTTGGCCATAGAATAATGTCCGGCATGCGTTGGTATTTTGTCAAAAGTGTGGCAATAACTATCTGTTGTTTGCTCATGCGGCTTGCCGTTTAGCCTATCATATCCAGTGAAATGAAAACTGTAAAATTTGTATAATTATGACGTCCTCTCGAAAAATAATAGGCTTGATCGGATTGCTGTTTCTTCTGGGAATCTATTGTGCGATCTGCGTTTTCATCGCCACGGAGTTTCTGCCTGAAAATAGGCTGGTAGAGTTGATATTTTACCCTGTGGTGGGCGTCATCTGGATTTTCCCCGCTGCAAAAATTGTAAGGTGGATGCAGACGCCGGCAGACTTGAAAGAATAGGCATAAAAAAAGCCGGATCGAGAGGGGGATCGATCCGGCTTTATATTGCCTTTCAATGGGAGAGGGGGACTTTCCCAAGGATCAGCAAAAGTTTGATAGCGTCTGTAATAAGCTACACATTCTATTTGGTACTTATTTTAACAATTTCCAGTGATGAATATCACTCTTTTTTCATGCGCGGCTATTACCGGTTGGGCCGAATCGTAAATAATTAAAAAGAGTGTTACTGTCCAACAAGTTACCCATCAATGGATGGCTCTATAATCTCTATCTCTATATCTGAAAAATATGACGGTTTTACGGCAATTCGTGCTAGTTTTTCGGCTAGTTACAGCATATTGCCAATACGTTCCGTCGCCAGGATCAGGCGCGTGATGTCATCCGGCTCGGAGAGGCGGTGATCCCCACTTTTAATCAAAGAGACAGTTACATCTTCACTAACAAGTGCTTCCTGAATTTTAAGAGCAGTCTCCCACGGGACGCTCTCGTCCTTCATGCCCTGCAGAAGATGAACAGGGCAAGTCACATCTATTGGCCCGTCCAGAAGAAAGTTACGTGGCCCATCATCAAGCAGCTTCTTCGTAATGACATAGGGCTCGTCAGCATATTCAGACGGCTGTTCCCAGAACCCTTTTGACTCAATTGCGTCCTTCCCGCTTTGTGGCATGTCATCCCACATGCGTGTGGTAAAGTCCGGCGCCGCGGCAATGCCGACAAAACCGGCAATACGTTCCGGACGCAGCTGTGCCATGCGTAATCCGATCCATCCGCCCATGGAGGAGCCGACAATGATTTGCGGCCCCGCCGTGCAGTCGTCCAGTATCGCCAAAGCATCATCGGTCCATCGGCTTATCGTGCCTTCTGTAAAGTTGCCTGTTGATTGCCCGTGCCCAAGATAATCAAATCGTGTATAGCTACGGTGAAGGGCAGTCATGGCTTTCTCAAGTGCGGTCGCCTTGGTTCCTTCCATATCGGACATAAAGCCCGAACAAAAAATTACACCGGGAGAAAAGCCTGCCGTGTGATGATAGGCGAGGGATTGACCGTCAGGCCGGGCCAGCATACTAGGTGTGTCTGTCGTCGTCATTTGAGAGTAAAAAACCGTTGATGAGCAATATGGATCCCGAGCATAGCACTCCTTCATCACTGAACGAAAGCCGTCATCCGACTGTTTTACAAATCCTGCCAAGTTTAAATGGCGGTGGGGTGGAGCGCGGTACGATTGAAATGGCCTCGGCCATGAAAGAGGCGGGCTGGACACCTATCGTTGCCTCTTCTGGCGGGATCATGACCCATGAGCTCAAGCGCATCGGGGTACGCCATATCACTTTGCCACTGGCTTCCAAAAACCCCTTTGTGATGCGGCGGAACATTTCCCGGCTCGCGGCGATAGTTCGTGAATTTGACGTTGATATCCTGCATGCAAGGAGCCGTGCTCCAGCTTGGAGCGCTTATTTTACAGCAAAAAGGACGGGCGCGCATTTCGTCACGACATTTCACGCGGCCTATACTCGCGGTGGATTTTTAAAGAATGCCTATAACTCGATCATGACCAAAGGGGAGAAGGTAATCGCGATATCGGATTTCATCGCGGATCATATTCTTCGAAATTATGATATCGCACCCGAGAAAGTGGTGATCATTCCGCGCGGTGTGGATGGTCGGAAGTTCAATCCCGCGGCGATTCATGCGGAACGTATTATAGATATGGCGCGGAGCTGGGGGTTGCCCGACGGTGTGCCAGTCATCATGTTGCCAGGGCGCCTGACACGATTGAAAGGACATGGTACGTTTATCGAGGCCCTCTCCCGGATCAAGGACAGGGAATTTCTGGCTCTTCTTGTGGGGAGCACGGAAGGACGGGAGGCGTATTGCGAGGAGCTGAATGTCCTTGTGAAGTCGTACGGTCTTGAAGGTCGGGTCCAGATAAAGGGACATTGCGATGATATGGCGGTGGCACTGATGCTTTCCGACGTTGTGGTTTCTGCTACGACAGTGCCGGAAGGGTTCGGTCGCATCGCGGTAGAGGCGCAGGCGATGGGCCGGCCTGTTATCGCGACAGCGCATGGAGGTTCCATGGAGACGATTATCGATAGGGAGACGGGCTGGTTGGTGCCGGTTGGAGATGTTGATGAGATGGCGGCGGCATTGGCAGAGGCGATAGATCTCTCCTCTGAAGATCGCGAGGCGGTCGCAATCAAGGCGAGAGAACATGTCATGACCCACTTCGCAATCGAACATATGTGTAATGCGACGATTGCGCTTTATGAAGATGTTCTCGATCGCTAGCTAGCCCCTAAATACAACGGATTTCACGCTAAATCGCCATCAATGGCGTCTATCGCTTGACATGCCCCGCCAGTTTTCTACATTCCCGGCATGATCGCGGATCCAGGACAGGGTGTTGTTCGGGACCGATCATGGAATGGATGGTATTTAATGAGTAACGGACAAGTAGAAATTACGCTCCCCGACGGGAGCAAACGAGTTTTTGATAATCCGGTTTCAGGCGCAGAGTTGGCGCAGGATATCGGACCGGGTCTTGCCAAGGCAGCTCTCGCCCTAAGAATTGATGGCGAGATGAAGGATCTGAAAATGATCCTTGATCAAGATACTGCCGTTGAGATTGTCACGTCGCGCAATGAAGACGAGGAAGTGTTGGAACTTTTGCGTCATGACGCCGCACATGTGATGGCAGAGGCTGTGAAGGAGCTTTATCCTGAAACTCAGGTAACGATTGGCCCGTCCATTGAGAACGGATTTTACTACGATTTTGCCCGCAAGGAACCCTTTACTCCAGACGATCTCGAGAAGATTGAAAAGCGGATGCATGAGATTGTCGATCGGGATGAGGAAATTACACGCGAGGAATGGGCGCGCAGTGAAGCAGTCGAGTTCTTTAAGAATAACGGCGAGCATTACAAGGCAGACATTATTCACGAAATCCCGGAAGATCAGCCAATTGGTATTTATCGCCAGGGCGATTTTCAGGATTTGTGTCGGGGTCCACATCTTCCCTCGACCAAGAAGCTTGGCCATGCTTTCAAGCTGATGAAGCTTGCGGGGGCCTATTGGCGCGGTGATTCCCGAAATGAGATGCTGCAGCGAATATATGGCACCGCTTGGCGCAGCGAGAAGGAACTGAAAGCATATCTCCACCGGCTGGAAGAGGCAGAACGACGCGATCATCGTAAGCTCGGCCGTGAAATGGACCTGTTCCACTTGCAGGAAGAAGCTGTCGGCATGGTGTTTTGGCATGAAAAGGGTTGGACCCTTTACCGCACGCTGGAAAATTACATTCGCCATAAGCTGGAGATTGCCGACTACAAGGAAGTGAAAACCCCGCAACTTGTCGATCGTAAGCTTTGGGAGGCTTCAGGGCATTGGGAGAAATTCGGGGAACATATGTACACCGCCGAATCGGAAGAGCGTACTTTGGCGCTTAAACCGATGAATTGCCCATGTCATGTGCAGATCTTCAACCAGGGCATTACCAGCTATCGGGATTTGCCTCTCCGGATGGCGGAGTTTGGTTCCTGCCATCGGTATGAGCCTTCTGGAGCCTTGCACGGCATTATGCGGGTACGTGGATTTACGCAGGATGATGCGCATATTTTCTGCACCGAAGATCAGATCATGTCGGAAACAGAGGTTTTCTGTGAGCTTCTGTTGGAGATTTACAAGGATTTCGGTTTTACTGAGGTGAAAGTAAAATTCTCTGATCGTCCAGAAGTCCGCGCTGGAGAGGATGCTATTTGGGATAAGGCGGAGGGCGCCCTTCGCGACGCGATTGAGGCGACCAATATTGCTTACACTATGAACCCCGGTGAAGGTGCTTTCTATGGACCGAAACTGGAATTCGTGCTGACGGATGCCATTGGTCGGGATTGGCAGTGCGGAACTTTGCAGGTTGACTTTGTGTTACCGGAACGTCTGAACGCCAATTATATTGGTGAGGATGGCGCGAAGCATCGCCCGGTTATGTTGCACCGGGCCATTTTCGGGTCAATGGAGCGCTTTATAGGCATCCTGATCGAGGAGTATGCAGGACGCTTCCCGCTCTGGCTTGCGCCGGAGCAGGTTGTGGTTGCCACTATTACCGACGAGGCCGATGATTATGCCCGCGAGGTTTTGACGGCCCTTAAAGCGAAGGGGATTCGCGCGAGCCTTGATCTTCGAAACGAAAAAATCAATTACAAGGTCCGGGAGCACAGTCTCGCAAAGGTGCCGGCCTTGCTTGTAGCCGGAAAGCGTGAATCGGAGGAGAAGACAATATCTGTCCGCCGGTTGGGGGAAAAACACCAGAAAGTGTTACCGCTTGATGATGCAATTGCCGCACTTGTCGAGGAAGCAAAGGTGCCCGGGCGATGAATTGCGCGGGTTCCTGAAACTAGCTGTGGCAATAAATTATTAAAAAATATAAAATATCATGCCTAAACCCTTCCAGGAGGAGGGGGACTGGATCAACTATTTAAGGAGAAAGTAAATAGCTCGCCCACAAAGAAACACCGTTCCAACAAAGGACGGACCGCGCACGAATGAAGATATCAATGTTGCCAATGTACGTTTGATCAACGACGAAGGCGATAATATCGGTCTGGTTTCCATTCAGGCCGCGATGGGTCTGGCTGATGAAGCAGGGCTGGACTTGGTGGAAGTTTCCCCGGGGGAAACGCCTGTCTGTAAGCTTATGGATTTTGGACGGGCCCGATTTGAGGCACAGAAAAAAGCCGCGAAGGCCCGCAAAAAGCAGAAGACCTTTGAAATCAAGGAAATCAAGATGCGCCCTAACATCGACCAGCATGACTATGATGTCAAAATGCGGGCGGTGAACAAGTTTTTGGAAACGGGTGACAAGGTGAAGGTCACGATGCGTTTCCGTGGCCGCGAAATGGCTCATCAGGAACTCGGCATGAAACTGCTGCATAAGGTTCGTGATGAGACGGAAGAATTAGCGAAAGTCGAGCAGCACCCCAAAATGGAAGGCCGTCAGATGACAATGGTCATCGCGCCGACGAAATAGGGCTACTCTAAGTTTGTAATTATAAGGCCTGCATCTGTTCTCGGACAATGCGGGCTTTTTATTGTTCAGAACGCGCCATTTATTGACTGGAGTCAATGTTTCGTCACGGCGAGAAGTTATTTTGTGAAATCTCATCCCATTGAATTTCATAAAAGAGGTGTAATCATGTCTAAAAATGTTCCTGTGCATCGCACCACTGACTGGTGGCCGGATATTTTTGAGCCATTTCGTTCTTTCGGATATCGCGTTCAAGATTTTTCTCACCCACGGCAGAAGCTGGCTCGACAGAGAATGACTATGATATTTCCATTGAATTGCCGGGCGTTAAGGAAAAGGATGTGGATATTTCTCTTGATGACAACATGCTCACAATCAAGGGGGAGAAGCATTCTAAAAAGGAAGAAAAAGACGAAACCAGATATTTTTCGGAAAGAACTTATGGGTCATTCCAGAGAACTTTTCGGTTGCCGGCGGAGGTCAAGGCCGAAGCTATTGAAGCGCATTTTGATGACGGGGTTTTGCATATTAAAGTACCGAAGTTAAAAGGATCGGCCAGTTCAATAAAAAAATTCCAATCGGCAAGAAAAGTTGAAATTTTGAGTGTCAGGGCCGCCTTGAAGCAAATTTCAAGGCGGCCCTTTTTATATGCGAGATCACAGGCATCATATCCAGATTAACAAACATGGTCAGGGGGGCTCTTTTCTGTAAGGGAGGTGAAATGGAAGGGGGTTGGTATATACGACGGATCAACGGTTATCACAGCGGCGTCAATTAGTCCGTAATCCCCTGTTGAGTTAAATCGCCACAGGTTTGGTGCGGCGATCCCGCCAAAGCCTTTATCCAGACAGTAGGGGTTGGTGTCTCCATGCATCAGGAGAACAGGCTTTGCATATTTCGCCGATAAATACCTCAGGCGCAGGCTAATTGCAGCGAAGGCGTTGCATTTCTGGCGAACTTCTGTCGTGCAGGGCGTCTGATATTTATGACGCGTTACATCAGCTTGGGTCGCTATGACTATTGCGGTAGCGCCAATTCTTGCTGCCTCGGCAAAGGCGCTGTCCAGCCAGATCAGGTTCGCCCTGTCCCGTGCATCAGTGAGCGTCAGCGCGAGTCGCGTATCATCAAGCAGTATCTCATCGCGCCCGTTGTTGGTGGAGACAAGATGCACCGTCGCAAAAAGTACATTTTTGTATACCCAGCGCATATTCTCCGGGAACAGAGATTGCCGGGCGTAAGACCACTCGGGCGGTAGTTCCATAGGCTTATTGAAGAAAAGCCGCCGCAAGAGGTCGAGACGGTTCAGTTCAGAAAAACGCTGGCGGATTTGTCGGCGGTCACAGTCCGTCCAGTCATTGTCTCCCGGTGTGTAGAAGACGCGCCCTGGATGCAGGCCCAGAATCTGATCGCGGCGCCGGGTCATCAGAGCGGCCGTACAGGGAAGCTTGGCGTTCTTGAAATCTCCCATGAAAATAACAAAGGGGAATTCGCTGGCTTCGATTGCGGGGCGTGTGCGTTGGCGCAAGGTGTAATCTTCCTGTGCTGTGTAGGGCATATCGGAAATGGCGAGGAACGAAAATGCCTCAGCCGATTGAGCAACTGCTTTATTGTTGGTTGCGCTGGCCTGTATCAGGAAGGCTAGACTGCCTATAGTCGCATAGAATCCAAATCTCGATAAAATAATCCTCATTTTCTCCTCGCGTTGCTGTTAAATCGGCCGCCTGAAAAAGGTTGTTTGAGTGCATGGGAGACGACGGGGAAACTCGTTTGTGACAACGGCGGAAATAAAGCCATTCAAAGGGCTTGAATTTGGCATAAAGCAAAGGTATAACCCTCGCTTCGCTGAGCATTCCGGCCAATTGGGGCTGCCGAGTTTGCTCAATCGCTTCAACGGTTATTTTAGAGGAAGCCAAAATGCCCAAGTTAAAAACAAAGAGCAGCGTGAAAAAGCGTTTCTCTCTCACGGCGTCCGGGAAGGTTCGTGCCAACCAGGCTGGTAAACAGCATGGTATGATCAAGCGAACCAAGAAACAGATCCGTAATCAGCGTGGCACGACCATTCTTGCTGATCAGGATGCCCGCATCGTCAAAAAATTTATGCCTTACGGCTAAGGAGAGAGAACCATGGCACGTGTAAAACGCGGCGTCACGACGCACGCCCGCCACAGAAAAGTTATCAAGGCAGCCAAGGGTTACTATGGCCGCCGCAAGAATACGTTCCGCGCCGCGGTACAAGCGGTTGAAAAAGCCGGTCAGTATGCATACCGGGATCGCCGGACCAAGAAGCGGAATTTCCGCGGCCTGTGGATTCAACGCATCAACGCAGCTTCGCGCGAGTTGGGCATGACTTACGGAAACTTTATGCACGGCCTCAAGCTGGCTGGCATTGAAGTGGACCGCAAGGTTCTTGCCGATATTGCCGTACGCGAGCCTGAGGCCTTCAAGGCATTGGTTGATGCAGCACAGCAGGCTGCCGCCAAAGCCTGATAATCCGGGCCCTCGAAAACCTAGACATTTTCGTAGACCACTTTATTAAAAGGGGGCCCAGTTTGTGGCCCCTTTTTTATTGCGAGTTGTAATGCAGGATATTGAAAAGCTTGAACAGGAATTGCTGACAGAGATTGGCAATGTAACCGATTTGGATGCGCTGGAAACATTGCGGATTTCCGCGTTAGGCAAGAAGGGCAGTGTCAGTCTGATGATGCGCGGACTTGGCCAGATGGATCCGTCGGAACGTCAAGTGGTCGCGCCAAAACTCAACAAGCTGAAGAATACTGTTGGCGAGGCGATTGAAAACGCTAAGGCGGGGCTTCATGCGGCAACGCTGGATGCAAAGCTGACGGAAGAACGAATTGATATCACTTTGCCGGTGCGGCCCGAGACAATCGGCCGAATTCACCCCATAAGCCAGGTGATGGATGAAATTACCGAGATTTTTGCCGGCATGGGCTTCGATGTCGCGGAAGGTCCGGATATTGAAAATGACTTCAATAATTTCACGGCGCTGAATATCCCGCCCGAACATCCGGCGCGGCAAATGCATGACACATTCTATCTGCCAGAGAAGGAGGATGGCTCACGGCAGCTGCTCCGGACCCACACTTCAACGGTGCAAATTCGGACCATGATGTCGCAAAAGCCTCCTCATCGCATCGTTGTGCCCGGCCGGACCTTTCGCAGTGATTCCGATCAGACCCATACCCCCATGTTCCACCAGATTGAGGGGCTGGTTATTGATAAGACGAGCCATATGGGACATCTCAAGGGCGTGTTGGCGGAGTTCTGCAAGGCATTTTTCGAGTTGGACGAAGTTACTATGCGGTTCCGCCCGTCCTATTTCCCCTTCACCGAACCGTCGGCGGAAATGGATATCCGCTGCACGTTCGCAGGCGACCATGTGAAGGTTGGTGAAGGCGATGACTGGCTGGAAATTCTCGGTTGCGGCATGGTCAACCCGAAGGTTTTGGAGCATTGCGGCCTTGATCCGGCGGAATATCAGGGGTTTGCGTGGGGCATGGGCATTGACCGGATTGCTATGCTGAAATATGGCATCCCGGATTTGCGTGCCTTCTTTGATTCAGATTTGCGCTGGCTTAAACATTACGGATTTGTCCCACTGGATGTTCCGACTTTGGGCGGAGGGCTGTCACGATGAAATTTACAGTATCCTGGCTGAAAGAGCATCTTGAGTATAATGCTTCGTTGGAAGATTTGTCTGACCGTTTGACGGCAATCGGTCTTGAAGTTGAAGAAATCACTGACCGTGCGAAGGATTTGGCTGTCTTCCGTGTCGCCCATGTGATTGAGGCAATTCAGCACCCGGATGCGGACCGGCTGCGCGTTTGCAAGGTCGATACGGGTGAGGGCGTGGTTCAGGTCGTGTGCGGTGCGCCGAATGCGCATACTGGTATGAAGGGCGTGTTTGCGCCATCTGGCGCCTATGTGCCGGGCACGGACCTCTGGCTGAAACCAACAAAGATCCGCGGTGTTGAAAGCAATGGCATGCTTGTTTCCGAACGGGAAATGGGCATCTCAGATGAGCATGACGGTATTATTGAAATGCCGGAGGATACAGAGATTGGCGCGTCGTTCGCGGCTCTTGCCGGTCTGGATGATCCGGTTGTGGAAATTGCGATTACGCCTAACCATCAGGATGCACTCGGTGTTTATGGTATTGCGCGTGATCTCGCCGCGAGCGGTTTCGGTACGCTGAAATCGCTGGACACCAGTGCGGTTGCCGGAGCGTTTGAAAGCCCGATCAAGGTCAAACTCAATTTTGATAATGCTGACCCGCTGCCCTGCTCGAAATTTGTTGGACGCTATGTGCGCGGCGTTAAAAACGGACCGAGCCCGAAATGGCTACAGGATAAATTGCGGGCAATTGGATTGCGCCCTATTTCGGCGCTGGTCGATATTACGAATCTCGTCACATTTGATCTGGGCCGTCCGCTCCATGTGTTCGATGCGGACAAGATAAACGGCAGTATTCAGGCCCGGCTGGCCAAGGACGGGGAAAAACTGCTGGCGCTTGATGGCGAGGAATACAAACTCGATGGAGATGCCTGCGTCATTGCTGATGATGACAGTACTTTGGGCCTTGGCGGTATCATGGGCGGTGAATTGAGCGGCTGTTCCGAGGTGACCACTAATGTCTTTATTGAGGCGGCGTTGTTCGATCCGATCAGTATTGCAACAACGGGACGCAAGCTCGGTATTGAATCAGATGCGCGCTATCGTTTCGAACGCGGTGTCGATCCGGCCTTTGTCGAACCGGCTATGGAAATTGCGACCCGCCTCGTCCTTGAGCTTTGTGGTGGCGAGCCAAGCGAAGTCGTAATCGCGGGCGATGGTCCAGATTGGCAGAAATCGGTGGAACTCCGCAAGTCCCGTGTCAAGGAGCTTGGCGGGATTGAAATTCCCGTGCAGGAGATGGTGACAATCCTGGATAAGTTGGGATTTGCTCCTGAAGACTCTGGTGACGTGATCCGAACTGAAGTGCCGTCATGGCGCATGGATGTGGAAGGAGAAGCTGATCTGGTTGAGGAAGTCCTCCGGATGCATGGATATGATAATATCGAGCCGGTAGCCCTGCCGCTTGAAAATGTTGTCGCAAAGCCTGCGGTGACGGCAAAGCAGCGTCGGGTCCGTATCGCAAAAAGAGCGTTGGCTGCCCGGGGTATGATGGAGGCGGTGACATGGTCCTTTCTGCCAAGGGCCCATGCGGATCTTTTCGGCGGCGTTCCGGATGAGATTGTTCTCGTTAATCCGATCAGTGCCGATTTGGACGCAATGCGGCCGTCACTATTGCCGAACCTGATTGCGGCAGCAGGGCGCAACCACGCGCGTGGTTTCTCGGATATCTCCCTTTTCGAAGTGGGATCAGAGTATCATTCCGATCAGCCTGAAGGCCAAGTGATGGTCGCGGGCGGTATTCGCGGCGGGCAAACGTCATCACGCCATTGGGCTGGCAGCGGGCGTAAGTTTGATGCCTATGACGCGAAGGCGGATGCTCTTGCTCTGCTGGAGGCTGTGGGTGGCCCCGCAAGTTCTGTTCAGGTCGTGACAGGTGCGCCGGAATGGTATCATCCCGGCCGCTCCGGTGTGATGCAGCTCGGCCCAAAAAACCGTCTTGCTTCTTTCGGGGAAATTCATCCTCGTGTTCTAGAGGCCATGAAGGTGAAGGGGCCCATAGTGGGCTTTGAGATTTATCTTGATAATATACCGCTTCCGAAGTCGACAGAGACTGCGCGGCCGCCGCTGGTTGTTTCCGATTATCAGTTTGTCGAGCGTGATTTCGCTTTTGAGGTGGACGTGGATGTTGCCGCCGATACGATTATCCGTGCAGCACGCGGTAGTGACAAGAAGCTGATCACGGATGTGTCAATTTTTGATATCTACCAAGGGGATAAAATAACAGCGGGCCGGAAATCCGTCGCCCTTTCAGTTCGCCTCCAACCAATGGACAGGACCTTGACGGAAGAAGAAATTGATGCTGTGGCGGCGAAGGTGATTGGGAATATTGAGAAAGCAACAGGCGGCAGCTTACGTCAATAGTGCACACTAAACTCAGACATGAAGGGGAGCCTAGTGTGCTCCCCTTGTTCTGTTTCTGGAGAAGAAGAAATGACACTGAATATACCAGAAGGGTTTAAGAAATTCGAAGGGCATGTCGGCTTTGTTGAGCTAACTGGTCCGCTATGGATAAAAAGAACGGAAGACGCGGCCTATCTCGGCCTTCGGGTGGAAGAAAAACATTGCAATATTGGCGGCATTTGTCACGGCGGCCTGCTGATGTATTTTGCCGATATGCAGCTTGGCGTCGGGGCACAGGCGGCATCGGAGTTGCGGAAATTTATCCCAACGATCCAAATGTCCTGCGATTTTGTATCTGCGGTGTCCGAAGGTTCCTGGCTGGAAGGGCGCACCGAGCTTATTAAGCAAACCCGGAATTTGCTATTTGCAACCTGCATCCTGACTGCAGATGGCAAGAACGCTTTCAGTGGCTCCGGAATCATGAAAATCCCGTCAGATAAGGGGTGTTATTCCGATGTCTTTCTTCCGCGGGAAAGTTAGCAATTGTATTTACCGGCAAACCTGTTAGTTGGAAGATCAGAATTCCAGAATTAAAAGGGCTTCAATGACCGATCTCGATAAAATTCGCAATTTCTCGATCATCGCCCATATCGACCATGGGAAATCGACGCTCGCGGATCGTCTGATCCAGATGTGCGGTGGGCTGGATGATCGCGAGATGCATCAGCAAGTGCTGGATAGCATGGATATCGAGCGTGAGCGGGGCATCACTATCAAGGCACAGACGGTGCGGCTGCTTTATAATGCCAAGGACGGTGAGACCTATACCCTTAATCTGATTGATACGCCTGGCCATGTGGACTTCGCCTATGAGGTGAACCGTTCTCTTTCCGCCTGCGAAGGGTCGGTACTTGTCGTTGATGCTAGTCAGGGTGTTGAAGCCCAAACGCTTGCCAACGTTTATCAGGCGATTGAAGTTAATCACGAGATTATCCCGGTTCTGAACAAAGTTGATTTACCCGCGGCGGACGTTGACCGCGTGGTTGAGCAGATTGAGGAGGTTATCGGCATCGATGCAAGTGGTGCACTTCCAATTTCCGCAAAAACCGGCAAAGGCGTGGATGAAGTACTGGAGGCTGTAGTCGCCCATATTCCTCCGCCCGTTGGTGATCGAAATGCGCCACTGCGCGCCCTGCTGATTGATAGTTGGTATGATGCCTATCTCGGTGTTGTTGTCCTTTTCCGGGTGCGCGAAGGCGTCATTAAGAAGGGCCAGAAAATCCGCATGATGGAGACAAGGGCGAGCTATCTTGTCGATCGTGTCGGTGTTTTCACGCCAAAGGGACTGGTTGTGGATGAGCTTGGTCCCGGTGAAATCGGTTTTATGACGGCGGCGATCAAGGAAGTTGCGGATACCAAAGTCGGGGATACCATCACGGATGAGCGTAAACCCGCGACGGAGCCTCTGCCGGGTTTCAAGCCGAATCAGCCGGTTGTTTTTTGCGGTCTTTTCCCGATTGATGCGGCGGACTTTACGGAACTTAAATCAAGCCTAGGCAAGCTGCGCCTGAATGATGCAAGCTTTTCGTTTGAAGCGGAGACCTCTGCTGCCCTAGGGTTCGGTTTTCGATGTGGTTTCCTTGGACTGCTACATCTTGAAATTATTCAGGAGCGGCTGGAGCGTGAGTTTGACCTCGACCTGATCACGACGGCCCCGTCGGTTGTCTATCACCTCTATATGCGCAATGGCACATTGGTTGAAATGCACAATCCTGCGGATATGCCGGATGTGATGCAGATTGATCGGATTGAGGAGCCTTGGATTAAGGCGACGATCATGGTGCCGGATGAATATCTGGGGCAGGTCCTGAAGCTCTGTGAGGACAAGCGCGGAGTGCAGGCTGACTTGACCTATGCCGGTTCCCGGGCGATGGTTGTCTATAAACTACCGCTCAATGAAGTCGTGTTCGACTTTTATGACCGTCTTAAATCGGTCACGCGTGGGTATGCGAGTTTCGACTATGAAATGGACAGCTATGTCGAGAGCGATCTCGTCAAGCTCTCCATTCTTGTGAACTCAGAGCCTGTCGATGCCATGGCGATGATTGTCCATCGCGATCAGGCTGAGGCGCGCGGTCGACAGCTCTGTGAACGGCTGAAGGACCTGATCCCGCGCCAGCTATTTAAAATCGCACTGCAGGCGGCCATTGGCGGCAAAGTGGTGGCACGGGAGACAATCTCCGCACTTCGAAAAGATGTGACGGCGAAATGTTACGGAGGCGATATCACTCGAAAGAAGAAGCTGCTGGAAAAGCAGAAAAAAGGCAAGAAACGGATGCGCTCTGTCGGTAATGTCGACATCCCACAGGAAGCTTTTCTGGCCGCGCTTAAAATGGGCGACGACTAGGAGGACAGAAAGCGTCCCTCCGCTTTTCGTCTTTTACGGAAGAGGACAAGTAGCACCAAGCCGAGCACCAAAAAGACTAGCCAAGCGGGCCAGAGCAGAAGATTCAAGATCACCGGATCCCACAGTGTCGGGGAAATATAGCGCTGGACAATGGCTTGAGTCAGGTTCAACCCTTCGGGGTTAATCATGAACCAAAGCTCTCCAAGCAGGATGGAATGCCAGACTTCGCTATCCAGATATTGCAGAAGATCATGACCCAGCACCAGAAAAGCGCTGCCGGTCATGATCCACCCGAGAATACGTCCTATGATCACTTTATCGCCCACTTCATGTTTGATCTGGACATGTTACGGTCAAACTGTGAGTAGTTCAAAGCTTCTCTCGGTTATTTACCGGAAAGTCATATGGGCGTGATTAAATTGGGTCTGATACGGTTTGCCCCCTTGCATTCTCTCGCCTCTCAAGTATATTCGCCGCGCGCCTTAGGTGAAACAAGGCGCACCCTGCGGAGGGGTGGCCGAGTGGCTGAAGGCGCACGCCTGGAAAGTGTGTATACGGGGAACCGTATCGGGGGTTCGAATCCCCCTCCCTCCGCCATTTGCCTGTTTTCTGACATTCTCTGAAATTCCCCGACATTCCTACAATCCCTTTCTAGCAAGGGGTTTTTGAAGAAAAATTGTTATCCAAGGTTCGCTTGCGTTCGCCCGCAGCCGCTGTTACGGTGTAGGTAGAAATGTAGGTAGATATTATGAGTAGAACAACTAACAAGTTATCAGCGGTACAGATCAAGGCGCTTTCCGAACGTGGCCGGTATGCGGACGGTGGAAATCTTTATTTCCAGATTAGCAAGTTTGGGACAAAGGCTTGGATTTTCCGATTTACGCGAAACAATAAGCCACGCAGCATGGGGCTTGGAGGCTACCCCGACGTTTCATTGGCCAAGGCCAGAGAAATGGCTCAGGAATGCCGTGACAAGATTCGGGATGGCCTTGACCCCATAGAAGAACGCAAGGCGGCTAGACAGGCGCTATATGCCGATACAGCGAAGACCATGACGTTCCGGGAATGTGCGGAAAAGTATATTGATGCCCATTCTCCAAGCTGGAAAAATATCAAGCATTTGCGGCAATGGTCCGCCACCCTCGAAAAATATGCCTTCCCTTTCTTTGGCGCCCTTCCGGTACAGGACGTTGATATGGGGTTGGTACTCAAGGCGCTTGATCCAATATGGACAACAAAGACTGAAACCGCCTCACGCGTTCGGCAGCGAATTGAAAAAATTCTCGATTGGGCAAAAGTTCGTAAATACCGAGAAGGTGAAAACCCCGCAAGATGGCTTGGTAACCTTGATATGGTGCTGCCTTCACCATCCAAAATCCAAAAGGTAGAACATCACAAAGCACTTCCATATGAGGATGTCGCGGCATTCGTGTCCCTGCTGCGTAAAAAGAACAGTTACTCGGCGATGGGGCTGGAGTTAATTATTCTTACGGCTTGCCGGACCGGGTCGTTGATTTCCGCGAAATGGGAAGATTTTAACCTCGACAAAAAAGAATGGATCATTCCAGCGGAAAACATGAAGGCGGGCAAGGAGCATCGGGTGCCGTTATCAGTGGCGGCGCTTGAGGTGTTGAAAAAATTGCGGGCGTTGCGACAAAATGAATATGTGCTGCCGGGAGCCAAGGGTAAAGGGCATGCCAGCAACATGGCCTTTCTTCAGCTAATCAAGCGCATGGGCTATAAGGAGAAAGTAACCCCCCACGGATTCCGATCCTCCTTCAAAGACTGGGCATCTGAGCAAACGGCGTATCCCAATGAAGTTTCTGAAATGGCGCTTGCCCATAGCATCGGTAATAAGGTCGAAGAGGCCTACCGCCGAGGCGACCTTTTTGATAAGCGAAAACGAGATCATGGACGACTGGGCGGAGTATTGTTCCGAAGGTAAAAGTAAAAATGGAGATAATGTCGTTCCAATTATGGATAGACAAAGATAGACGAAGATAAACAAGGATACTTTAGGATACGAATATTTGATTCTAAGAAGATTTATTTTCCAAATGGACTGGACGTGCATGTAGGCGAACGCATAAATTCGTGATTGTTCCGGTTGGAGCGTCATTTCAATAATTATGAAAGTTTGACCATATGCTTAATCAACCAATCATCCCCGCCAACGATAATCAGGTCGCCGCCATTAGTGTCGCTGACTTTTGCCGTTCAGTCGGTATCGGTCGCACAAAATTCTATAGAGAACTAGAGGCCGGTCGTATCAAAGCCAAGAAATGCGGGCGACGAACGCTTGTTTCTGCGTCAGAGGTCGGCGTTTGGTTCGAAAATCTTCCAGCTGTAGGGGGTGAATAATGCAAAGAAAAAGCCCCAATCTGGAAATTGAGGCCCCTTCAGATAACACTTTATCTTCACAAAAAAAGTATACCTCTGGCCAGCCCGAAATTCAAGACATTGCAGCCAATGAAAACGACGTAAATTGTGGTTATTCGGCGTCGCAAGCCCGCATTGATTGCCCTCGCCTGACACGACGACAGGTCGAGCTATTATGTGCCGCCGTAAACTACGCGTCGCAAGGATGGCCAGTATTCCCCGTTCATTCGATGAATGAACAAGGCAACTGTTCATGTGACACTCAGGATTGTAAAAATGCGGGGAAGCATCCGAAAACACTTAAAGGCCACAAAGCAGCGACTACTGATATTGAAACGGTAAAACGCTGGTGGGGTGATATGCACGTCGGGGCCAATATAGGATGTTGGTGCAAGGTTAATTTTTGGGTGTTGGATATTGATCCTAGGGACGGTGGCGATAAGAAGCTGGCTGCTCTTGAAGAAAAATACGGCAAGCTACCTAGTACGGTAACGAGCCTAACTGGCGGCAACGGCCTACATTATTTTTTTGGGAAGAACCTTGACGGCGAATACAGAGGCAAAGTCGTCGACGTAGACGGCCATAGTCTGACTGGCTTGGATATAAAGGCCGACAGTGGATACGTTGTCTTGCCGCCGTCAAATCATGTGTCCGGCGGAGAATACCGCTGGAAAGAAGTCCATGGCCTAGGCGAAACAGGCATTGCACGAGCCCCCCAATGGTTGGAGGACCTTTGTATTAAAGTAAAACCGGTGTCGCCTTCGCCTGAGCCGCAAAATGCCGGTGGCCATGGCCACAGAAGCAGTCTAGCGGATGATGAGCTGCCGGATTTGTTGTCTTACATAAATCCAGGCTGTAGCTATGATGAATGGATTACCGTTGGCATGGCCCTTCACAGCGACGGACGCAGTTTTGAGTTATGGGATACATGGTCAAGCAAGGACGAAGATTATCCCGGCGTAGATAAATGCCAAAAAAAATGGAATAGCTTTATCTCAAATGGTGGTATTAAATTGGGTACGATAATTAAAATGGCCCAAAAAAGGGGCTGGGTACATCCATGGCAACGAGATTTACCAACTCCGGTAAACGTAAACATCCCGAAATACCAAAATGAGTTTATCGAGAAACCGGCCAATCTTTTGAATCCTCCCGGTATTGCAAGGACGATAGCAGAATATTTGACTAATGTAGGTGTAATGCCACAGCCGATTTTTGGCGTTGCTGGTGCTCTATGCCTCATGTCAGTAACGTTGGGCAATGGCTATGCAAATGAAACCGGCATTCGTCCAAATATTATGACGATCGCCGTTGGTCCAACTTCTTGTGGTAAGGATGCTGCACGAAAAGGCATAAAAGAATTGCTTAGTAGGGCCGGTAAATTGAACTTAATAGCAGCAGAAGACGTTACGTCTGGAACTGCAATAGAAACCGCGCTTTCTCGTGAACCAAACAGTCTAGGCCTGTTTGATGAATTTGGTATGATGTTAAAAGCCATCAATGATCCAAACGGTGCAGGACATTTGAAAGACATTTCATCGACCTTGATGAAAATGTTTTCGTCGTCGGGTAGCCGTTACATTGGAAAAGCCTATGCAGATCGTGACACTAAAACGAGTACTCGGCGCGACATCGATTATCCATGTTTTTCAATTTATGGGACTACTACCGGCGAAATGCTGGACAAGGCGCTAGGCTCAGCCGACGCCCAGAGCGGCTATCTAAATAGGCTTTTAGTCGTGGAAACCGATACACCGATACCAGAGCAAAAAAATCCTCGACCTCTGAATGATGTACCTGAAGAAGTCGTAAATTGGATTGAAGAAGTTGCTAATAAAGCGGCGACAGGGGAGCCTAGCAGGCCCAATATAGTTGGCAAGACGGACACCGCTCGGGAAGCCATGGGGGCTTACAGTCGAAAAATTCTATCACGTAGAAGGTCGTTGGCGGAAGACTGGGAGCAAGCCTTGTGGGGGCGCAGCATCGAACAAGCGGAGAAAATTGCTATGATCCTTGCCGTTGGTGTGGACCAAGCAAACCCAAAAGATACGGGAGGGCTTGTTCAAAAGGCGTCATGCCCCACAGTAAGGCGCTAATCCTAAGCAAACTAGATAAACAGGACTTTGACCGGGTTGCTGTGACGGCTGTGGCCAGAGATGAAGTTCAGATAGTAGAAATGTCCAAAGAGGTTCATGGTTTGACAGGTGCCGCGTATATCGCCCTTTAACTATATTCTCTATAGTTCTCACCCTATTTTCCACGGTTGGAAAATCGCGGAGCCCGCACCCTGATTGGCTTACAGGTATTTTTTGGTCGGATTTTTCCTTTTTCTTTAGCCCTTATATACGCGGTAGGAAGACAGCAATGGGGTAACGAAAACCCCACCTAAGAAAAAAGAGAAAACTATAGATATAATGACCTTAACATCAGCAATTCGGCGGTGTGCTTAATTCTCGTGTGACAGAAAAAAAGTGGAGAAAAGGGAAAACATATAGCCTAGCTATATGTGCGAAGTAGTTGAGACAACAGCTGGTGGTATAGATCGAATTTGAGGTCTTTGGAATGGCTGGGCTTCGTGGTCAGGCGTTGGTTCTGTGGGAACTGGCCTGTAGGGAGTGGTCTAAGGATGAGGCTACAACACAACATAGCTGTCAGCCTGTCCTGATCCGTACGACTACTGCATTAACAATTATAGACGATGCAGGATGCCGGGTACCCACCCGTGGGGGGATGATTGAGAAAGGGTCCCCCCGCCGCTCATATTTTCTTTCACCTAGAGAAAAAATGATTTTGATTTCGGAAAGTCCCTTGGGACCGGTAGGAGAATATAGCTGCGGTTATCGAACTGGCCAGCAGTTGGAGTGGTGTCTGACAAATATTTCCTCAATAACGGACATTTATGAGCCCAATATGGAGACGGTTAATACTTCCGTTATGTGCCATAAGCAGTCATTAAGTTAAATTTGCAGCGAACAACAACTCTGAGCCTTTTTAAGGCCTTCGGTATGGTTACTCGCATTGACACTTTCGGCCCAAAGCTGCTTTTCGGAGGATTAAGGCCTAATGGTCATTTCCAGCTAAAAGCGGACATAGCCTATTCATCGTTTGAAGTTTGGGCAGGCGCAGCCGGATTGTCGAGAGAGTGTGTGAGGTCATAAGTGACATCGTCCCCTTCGGCGCACGATATTTCTGCGAGCCGAGCTGGCGAAGTCTCTGGACTGAAACCGAAACCGAGGACACCACCTACGATCAGTATCGAACCGATCAGCAATCCGTAGAAGATGTCCATTTTGGTCTTAGAATGGATAGGCTTTCCAAAAAACCAAAGGGTGAACGGGCTCTTCTCAGATATCTTCGTTCCTAAATCCACCTTATAGCCGAGATCTTTCAACGCACTCTCAGCCTCAATGCCAGCCAGCACTGAACCGTCGAGCAAGCGATGATACCAGAGCCGATCCATGAAGTAGAAGGCGAGCAACGGGATGATCGCGGAAACGACAACTATACCGGCAATAGAAATCTCCAATCCAAGGACACTGATCGTGTAGCCTTCCTTGATCGCGTAGCCGCCAATGCCGAGAAACGCACCAGTAACTACCAGAGCAAAATTGCGTATCCGGAGTTCCAAATCGTTGAAATGCTGCTGCACATCGACGATTTTCTTCCAGATTTCGATTTGGCCCGCATCGAGCGGTGGTGTAGGCACGGGCTTAATCACGAACTCACCCCAAAAAGCGGTAATATCTGAGCGAAATTTTCTTCGAGAACGTATGTTGGTTTCAGCCCACCAGGCTTTAGAGCAATACGCTCGCGCTCCACCATTTCAGGCGTCCAGTGGGTCACTTTTCGTAACAGCTCATACTCGGGCTTGTGCTGGCTCGCACCGTAGAGTGCGTGGGCATCAGTAACTTTAGCTTTTTGAGCCATAAAGATATCCTTCAATATGTTATCACCGACGTAGACGACCTCGTCGATAGACGCACCCAAATCAGCAATAATATTAACTAGTATATGTGGATTAGGCTTCAGTTCTCCTTCAGGAGTGTAGTGGTGGGCAGTATGCTTAAACTCGTAGGTTTCAGGGGCGTAGAACCGGGTACTTTCAAAGTCGTCCGGCATCGCGTGATCTGGAGGTGAGTAAAGACAATCAACCAGACCGTCGAGGCCTAGTTTACGGAAGCGGTAATTGGTGTAGAATGCTTGAGACTCAGTGTACGCGGCAATGAAAATTCCGGCGGTCTTAAGCCTTTTTAGTGTCTCCTCTACAGTTGGGTAGAGACTTAAAACTTGGCGGCGAGCCTCTCGAAATGCATCGATGGCCGGCTTCATGACCGTGACAGCGTCATCGCCATAGAGTTCGCGAAGGCAAGGCAACTCCTCAAGCAGACGCGAACATTCGCTTGTGCCATACTTCTGGTGAACCACGCTACATTGCGCGTAAAGCACTTCAGGATCTACGCCCGATATCTCTATGACCTTGCCGATCATTGCCGAAAAAGTCTGGTACCAGAGTTCCTGCCAATCAAGCAGAGTATTGTCTACGTCTGTAATTAGTACTCGCTTCTTCAAAAGTCTCTAGTGCCTCAACAAATTTCAGCGAAGTTCAGTCTCCGCTTTGGTGTCTACTAACTTAGGTGAACTTGGTCGGATCGACAAGTGGAGAAACCACACTCGATACCGACATGCTCTGTCCGCCTGAAGGGCACTGTCAGAGGAAAATTGGGCTTTGACCATATCTTAGCTATTCCATAAAATTCTGGAATGAAAAATCATAATCCATTCCGCTATTTCAAGACATCGCCCGAGATCATCCGCTTGGCGGTGATGATGTATGTCAGATTTCCTCTTTCACTTCGCAATGTCGAAGACCTTCTTCATGAACGGGGCATCGATATCTGCCACGAAACCATTCGCTATTGGTGGAACAAATTTGGTCCATTGTTTGCGCGCGAGGTCCGGAAGAAACGGATTCATCCGTCTCAGAATTATTCAAACTGGAAATGGCATCTGGACGAAGTATTTGTTAAGATCAATGGCGAAACACATTACCTGTGGCGCGCCGTCGACCTCGAGGGAGAAGTGCTGGAAGTCTTTGTTTCTAAGCGCCGTGATCGCAAGGCAGCCCTGGTTTTTCTTAAGAAACTTATGAAGCGGTATGGACGCCCGCATAAAATAGTAACGGACAGATTACATTCCTATCGCGCCGCCATGAAGACGCTCGGAAATGCCGAGGTACAAGAGGTTGGGCGTTGGAAGAACAATCGCTGTGAAAATTCTCATCTCCCATTTCGACGGCGAGAATACGCAATGCTTAAATTCAGACGCTTGCGAAGTTTACAGAAATTCGTTTCTATTCACGCATCATTCCATAACCACTTCAATCATGAGCGCCACCTAAACAACAGAGAAACATTCAAGCTTCAACGAAATGCTGCGCTGGCCGAGTGGCAGCAGCTTAGCGTGGCATAATTGGGGTGCTTTATTGGCAAATTGCGTCAAATAGAGACGAGGTCGCATTAGTCTGACAGCACCTAGCGCAGCGTAATCGGGACGTCATATTGGTAAATTTCGTCAAACAGAAACGAGTTCGCATTCGCTTGATAGAACCTGACCGGTTCATTTTTGTCGGATAGAGTCATTTATGTGGGCCATGGATTCCAAGTTCCTTGCAGATAACTTGAAGCATAACCTCGTTTGCTCCGCCACCAACGGCCGTTTGACGAGCTTCCCGATATATGCGAGAGATGAAACTTTCATTCATGAAGCCTTGGCCACCCCAGAATTGGGTGAGTTCTACCGGGATTTCCATGGAAAGCCGCCCGATCAGATATTTGGCCATGCTAGCAAGCTTGGTGACATTTTCTCCGGCGACATATTTCTCGGTCGCCTGATAGAGAAGGGCACGGACTGATTCTATTTTTGCCTGGAATTCGGCAATCTTGAAATGAATAAACTGATTGTCCAGCAAAGGTTTGCCAAAGGCGATACGCTGTCCAAGATATGTGACAGTTTCCTCGATGGCGAGCTCCAGAAAGCGGATGGAACGGGCGACGACAAAGAGACGTTCTTCCTGGAATTGCTGCATTTGATAGATAAAGCCCTTTCCTTCCTCGCCGATTATATTCCGTTTGGGAACCCGGACATCATCAAAGAAAAGCAGGGCCGTATCTGAAGAGCGATAACCAACCTTGTCGAGTTTCTTTCCGACGGAAACGCCCTTTGTGTCCAGCGGGACAACGATCAGTGATTTGTTACGATGCGGCCCATTCTCCGTGGAGGTATTGACGAGTAGGCATATCCAGTCGCCTTGTACACCATTGGTAATCCACATTTTGCTGCCGTTGATTACATAATCATCCCCGTCCGCTATGGCAGTGGTTTTGATATTGGCGACATCGGATCCGGCGCCGGCTTCACTGACACCGATACAGCCGACCAGGTCGCCCGCGATGGTTGGGGCCAGAAACTCGCGTTTCAGCTCTTCCGATCCATAATTCGTGAGCGCCGGGGTGCACATGTTGGTCTGTACACCTATCGCGGAGCAAATTCCCATTGTGTGCAAGTTGCCGAGTTCTTCCGCAAAGGCGACCTCATAGGAAAAATCGAGATCAGATCCGCCATATTCGGTGGGCTTGCCAATGCCGAGAAGTCCCGCATCGCCTAGCCTTTTCATAACCTGATGGGCAGGGAAGATGCCTTCTTCCTCCCATTGATCAACATGCGGGTTGATATGTTCGTCGATTATTTTACGGGTGACCCGACGAAGTTCGTCATGCTCATGGTTCCAAATCACCGTTCTCTCCTCATTTGGTGTTGCGGGAGTATTATTATTCTTTCGGCTGGGTTACAGCTCCAGCCAGCCCTTGATCACAAGATCGCCGTTCTGTGTTTTGACGAATACGTCATACCGGTTTTCCTGATCCGCGGTTTGTGTGCCTCCCGCGGTAACAATATCGCCATTCCGCACGGGCGCGGAGAAGCGGATATTCAGCTTGGCAGAGGACACGGCCTCCTTGCCGAAGGTCCGGGTAGCCGACTGCCAGATCAGGGACAGGGACATCGTGCCGTGGGCAATCACATCGCCAAAAGGCGTTTTGCGGGCGAATTCCGGATCGGTATGGATTGGGTTGAAGTCATCCGTGATTTCGGCGTATTTCTGAATGGCAGCCTGATCGACCGAGAGGCTGCTCTCAACAAGATTTTGACCCATTTCCCTCAGCCTCCCCAGATAATGCCCATGAAACCGGTGAACAGCAGATCGCCGTTCTGGTCATGGGATTTCGTTTCAAAGTAAACCCAGTTGTTGTTCTTGCGGGTTTCCTTTTCCCGGCAATAGCTCGTGGTTGTAATCTCATCGCCAACTTGCGGAAGTTTGTGGACTTTAAACTCCTGCGTGCCGTGAATATTGCCTTTGGGGCGCGGTTGTACCGTGGCGAGAAAGGCGCGCATGGTAATGGCTGAAATCATGCTCGGCGGTAGATCAGGCAGCAGCTCTTTATCTGCCGGAAATAGTTCGCACCACTGTTCGGCCGACGCATCATTGAACGTCTGGGCGTTGGTTCCGAGGTTATTACCCGGCTGTAGTTTGTCGAAGGTAAGCATGATTACCCTTTGCTGACTGGTTTTGCCTGCGGGATGTACTGCTCACCGCGACGTTCAAAGGTAAGCTCGACATCCATACCGATATGAACATCGGCCACGTCGCAATCGAGGATATTCATCATGGCTCTGACACCCTCTTCCAGGTCGATCAAGGCAAGTACATAGGGCAAGTCTGCCTTAAAGGCCGGGCTAGGCGCGTGATTGACGACGGTGAAGGTTTTGACCTTTCCGCGGCCACTAACTTCTTGCCATTCAAGGTCTTTCGAGTGACAACTTTTGCAGAGTGCACGGGGGTAGAATTGCTTCTCGCCACAGGAATTGCAGCTTTGGATTAGGAACCGTTTTTCATTGCAGGCTTCCCAGAAGACTGCGGAATCGGGGTTGGCTACAGGAACTGGTTTGCCGGTCATATTTTAGGCCCTCCCAAGGACGAGTGAGCAATGAGCGGAGAGAATGCCGCCATCTCCGTGAACGAAGGCAAGTTGGCTATCCTCCACCTGACGGCCTTCTGCTTCGTGGCGCAGTTGCCGAACCGCTTCAACAACATGGAACATGCCGCCTGCCGCCCCGGAATGACCATAACTCATCAGGCCGCCGTGAGTATTGCAGGGAAGGCGACCGCCGATTTTGAGGGCGCCGTCAAGGCAGGCGGGACCGGCCTCGCCACGTTCAAAAAAGCCGATTGATTCCAGTTCGACCAGCAGCGTAATCGTGAAGGAATCATAGATTTCCGCAACGTCGATGTCCTTCGCGGTAACGCCGGCGCGTTCAAATGCCGTGCGGGCGGCCTGTTTGCAGCCGAAATCGCTGAGGGACGGGGCCGCCATAATATGTTCATGAGTGTGACCCTGACCGGTACCCATAATCTCGATAGAGGTTTTAGGCCGATCGCCGCCCGAATCCGCGGCACTCACTACGATGGCTGCGCCGCCATCAGAAATCAGACAGCAATCCAGGACATGCAGGGGGCTCGCGATCATCCGGCTGTTCAGCACATCTTCAATGGTGATTGGCGTTTGCCGATGGGCTTTCGAATTCATCATCGCATGTTCGCGCGCGGTGACGGAGATTGATGCAAGCTGCTCGGACGTCACGCCATATTCATTCATATAATGCGTCGCGACGAGGGCGTAGGCAGCCGGGACGGACATTCCGTAGGGATGTTCAAACTGGCCATGCCCAACCTTGGCAAGCGTCGCGACCGCGCCGCCCTTGGCCATGCCGGTTAGGCGGTTATCACCCGTGACGACTAAAACATTTCGGCATTGTCCGCTTTCCACGAGGGAGGCTGCCTGCATGACCATGATGCAGGCCGTGGCTCCGCCAACCACGATGGCGGCGTTAAACTTTGGTTGCAGGCCCATATATTCACAGAAAACGGAACTCAGCATCAGATGAGGTTCCGTGAAGGAATAGGCGCAGAGAACGCCGTCTATGTCAGATTTGTTCAGTCCTGCATCAGCAATGGCACCAAGGGCTGCATCGGCATGTAGGCCCATACAGCTGCTGCCGGGAAGCTCCCCGACATCTGTATCATATGCACCGGTGATAATCGCTTTTTTCATAGAGAAGCCTCTTTACTTGATTTTTTCTTTGTCCCAGTTGAACGCCAGAGGCTGCTTCGCGAGGAACCGCGCAACCGCATCATGGTGATAGTCCGTCTCCAGCGCAGATTGCCTGCGCGTAATTTTCCATTTCTGAAAGGGCGCGCTGGTCGAGTTCGGAAGACTTGTTGAGGATAGTTTTGGCCATACCGATTGCCGGACGGGACGCATTGGCAAATTGCTTGGCAAAGGCGAGAGCATGGGTGACGAGATCTTCATGCGGTACAATATCCCGGATCATGCCAAGGGATTTCGCCTCTTCGGGTTCTACTGTCCGGGCCGTGAATACAATGTCTTTTGCCGCCTGTAACCCGACAAGGCGCGGCAACAGGAAGAAGCCGCCCAGATCCGGCACTAGTCCGATGCGACCGAATACCGCGCAGAAGCGGGCGCGGGGGGAGGCGAAGATGAAATCAGCCGCTAGCGCAAGGTTCAATCCGGCACCGAATGCAGGGCCGTCAACGGCGGCAATCACGGGCAGTTCCAGATCAACCAATTCACGGAACCAGAGATGCAAATCCTGTACTCGCTTGCGATTGACTATGGTGGGGCGGCGGGCCTCGCTCAATGATTTCAGATCGCCGCCCGCGCAAAAAGACCCACCCGATCCGGTAATGACAAGAGCCACAATATCCTGATCCTCGCGGACATGAAGGATGACTTTTGTGAGATCGGTCCGCATCTGCAGATCGAGGGCATTTTTGCTGTCTGGCCGGTTCAGCGTAATCAGGCCAATATTGTCATTTACCTCGAAAGTGAGGGTTTCAAGATCTGAAATCGGCTCAGACATGATTATAGCTCCAGACTGCGGGCGATCAGATTTCTTTGGATCTCGCTCGTTCCCTCGCCAATAACATAGACCAAGGCATCCCGATGATAGCGGCCGACCGGATATTCCCGCATGATACCGGCGCCGCCATGAATACGAATGGCGTTTTCTGTAGCTCTCAAGGCGACTTCCGATGAAATCAGTTTGGCCTTGGAGGCAACCGCGTGGGTCAAAGTATCCTGATCTACACACCATGCGGCATAATAAACGAGCCATTTGGCGGCTTCAATTTCCGCACTCATATCCGCAAGCTTATGGGCAATTGCCTGGAAGTCACCGACTTTCTTGCTGCCGATCTTGCGATCACGCGCATATTCGAGGGAGGCGTCAAGAGCGGCCCGCGCAATGCCGAGGGAGTTGGCGGCAACACCAACCCGGTTCTCCATCAGGGAATCAAGAATAATGGGGTAGGTGCCTGTTTCGCCGCCCAGTAGGCAGTCGTCAGGAACAAAGGCGTCGCTGATATAGATCAATCCCGTTTCCGAACTGCGGATACCTTCTTTCTTGAGTTTCGAAATTTCGAATCCATCATTCGGCATTTCAACGATAAACAGGCTGATAGCATCGGCAGTTGGTTCCGGGCTGGTTCGTGCGGCCAGCAGGATGAAATCGGCGAAGGGCGCGTTGGTGATATACATTTTCGCGCCATTGACGCGCCAGCCACCATCGACTTTCTCCGCCCGGGTTTTAAGGCCGCGCACGTTAGAGCCCACGTCGGGTTCGCTCAGGCCAAAGGCGGCAATTTTATCTCCGTCGACGGCCGGCTTGAAGAACCGTTCTTTCTGATCTTCGGTTCCGGCTTTCCATATGGGCCAGATGCCAAGGTGCGAATGTGCGGACATGCTGGAAGCGAAGGCCTGGCTTACGTAACTTAGCTCTTCGCGGATGATGCAGTCCGAAATCTTGTCCATGCCCGTGCCGCCGCTTTCAACAGGATAACGGGTACCAAGGATGCCAAGCTCACCCCACTTTTTAAACATCTCTTTCGGGAAGGATTCTGTCTCTTCCGACTCAAATACAAGGGGGCGCATTTCTGACTCACAAAAACGCTTGATTGTTTCACGAATTTGTTGTTGTTCCTCAGTGAAGGTGAAGTCCATCAAATGGTTCCCTGCTGTTGCTAATTAGGTTTCAGAATTTGTATTGAATTATTGCAATCCAAAAACATATTGCATTCTTTATAAAAAACAATATTCTGTAAAGAGAATTTTTGAGACGCTGGGGCAACTGATGAATCAGTGTCCTGATAATAAATAATATTCTATTCGGGAGGATAGATGATAAAGCGGTTTCTCGATCGAATTACCTCGAGTTTTACAATGCTCTCCGGCATAGCGCTGATCTTTATGCTGTTGCAGATCAGTGTGGATGTGTTTTGTAAATATGTTTTCAATACTCCGTTGCTTTGGACAATGGATGTGGTTGCGTCCTATATGATGGTAGCGATCGTGTTCCTGCCACTGGCGGAAGTAGAGCGTAAGAATAGCCATATTCGAGTTGAATTGCTGATCCAGGGTATGAGTTATCCGGTTCGGCGCGTGATGGTGGCATTCTCGACAGTTGCCACGATTGTGTATTTCAGCGCGCTGACATGGCGCGCCTGGGGCGACGCAGTCGAAAAATATGAAATTGGCGAATATGTGATGGGTGAAGCGCAAGTAACTGTCTGGCCCGGGCGGTTTTTTGTGCCTTTTGGCTGTGCCGTTCTGGTGCTTTTGCTGATCTACAAGCTATGGCGCTACATCACGGATAAAGAATTTCTAGAATCCGAAGAAAAACTTGCAGCCTCCGGAGAACTTTTCGATGAGTGATATTCAGATTGGTTTTGCCGGGCTGGCCATTATGGTTGTGCTCATGCTGCTTTACGTCCCTGTTGGCGTTGCGTTGGGGCTTGTCGGTGCGCTTGGCATCTTTTTTGTGCTGGGCAGTGGTGCCATGTGGGGGATTATTACGGCAATCCCTTATGATTTTGCTGCACACTGGACGCTCAGCTCCGTCCCGATGTTCCTTCTGATGGGCTATGTTGCCTATCATGCGAAGCTGACGGATGGTTTGTTCCGTATGGCCCGACTGTGGCTGTCGGCACTGCCGGGTGGGCTTGCTATTGCTTCCATCGGCGGTGCGGCGGGCTTTTCGGCCGTGACGGGCTCCAGCCTTGCCTGCGCGGCTGCCATGGGGCGGATCGCGGTACCGGAAATGCTACGTTACAACTATGACAAGGGGCTCGCTTCCGGCGTGGTAGCGGCGGCTGGTACAATTGGCTCAATGATCCCACCAAGCATTATGCTGCTTATCTACGGTGTTTTTGCTGAAGTTCCGATTGGCAAGCTGTTTGTAGCGGGTGTCATTCCGGGCATTCTGACCGCATTTATGTTCGCCTTGATGGTTGTTGCCCGCGTCAAAATAAATCCGTCGCTCGCGCCCTCACTTGATGCACGACCGACTTGGAGTGAACGGTTTGTGTCGCTTGGTGAAACATGGCCGATCATGGTGATCATCATATCGGTGATCGGTGGCCTTTTCCTCGGCGTCTTCACACCAACGGAAGCCGGTGCGGTCGGTGCCTTCATGTCCTTTGTTGTCGCTGGTTTGCGCCGCAAACTGAATTTCGACCTGATCAAAAAATCTGTATCGGAAACACTTGTCAGCACGGCATCTATCTTCGTGATTGCAATTGGTGCCGCCATACTGACGCGTTTTCTGGCTTTGACCGGGGTGCCTGACTTCTTGTCAGACTTTGTTTTGGAGGCGGCTGTCAACCCGCTGACAATCCTTTTGGGAATGGCGGTAGTCTATATCATCCTCGGAATGTTCCTGGATCCGATTGGCATCATGCTTTTAACATTGCCGATCTTCCTGCCGGTTGTCGAAGCTGCGGATATCAACCTGGTCTGGTTTGGTATTTTGATCGCGAAATTCCTGGAGATTGCTTTAATCACTCCGCCAGTTGGACTGAATGTGTTCGTTATCAAGGGCATAGTGGGCGATGCAATATCCACAGTTACGATCTTCAAGGGGATCGTGTGGTTCTTGGTCGCGGATTTGATCACCATGACCTTACTTATCGTGTTCCCGCAACTAAGCCTCTGGTTACCGGCTCTGATGAATTAGTTCGGTGGCGGAATAATAAGAAGAATATGCCTGCAGGATGCGTATTACCACACTGCCACACAGTTATCGCGCAGGCTTAAAATGAAGGAAAAAAGAGAGGAAAAATAAAATGAAAATCGAACTTTCTAAAATTTCACTGGTTGCAGGGGTAGCACTTGCCGCGTCGGTTTCCTTCGCCAGTGTATCTTCTGCAGATCAAGGACGTTTTGCTTCCTTTGTCTCCCCGAAGAACCCGGTCGTTGAATTCGGTGCCGAGCCATTCATTGAACGGGTTGCCGAGGAAACTAACGGCGAACTGACCTACAAGATGTTCGCGGGCGGTTCTCTGCTCGGTGGTAAAAACATGGTTCAGGGTCTGCGAGACGGCGTTGCTGACATCGGCCAGATCGTTTTTGGCTACTATCCGGCTGAGTTTCCTTATGCCAGCCTAGTTGCCGACATGGCCATTTATGGTGAGTATCCGCCAGCTGTGGCGGCTGCCGTGACAGAATTCAATTTCCTGAACTGCACGGGTTGCCTTGAAGATTACAAGCGGAATGGCATTGTTGTTCTGGGGACAACCAGCACATCCGCCTATCAGCTGCTGGCTGCTGAGGATATGAGCACGGTTGAGGCTCTGAAGGGTAAGAAGATCCGTACGGCCGGTGCCCTGTGGTCTCGTTGGGCAGTTTCTGTTGGTGCGATTCCGGTTTCCGCTCCGTCCAGCGAAATGTATGAGCAGATGTCCCGTGGTCAGGTTGAAGTTGCTATTCAGCCGACAGGCGCCCTGAAGAGCCATAGCATCTGGGATGTTGCTCGCAAGGTTACCAAACTGAATCTTGGCACTTACCGCTCATGGGGTATCTTCTCCGTTAGCTCCAAGCATTGGGCTACGCTTAACACTGATCAGCGGACGATCCTGATGAAGAACGCATCGATCGGCCTGATTGATGCGGCGCTCGGCTATATGGCGAAAGATGATGAAGTCGAAGCCGTTGCTGAAGAAAAGCAGGTCGAAATTATCGAACCTTCTGAAGCGCTGAAGAAATCCGTTACAGACTTCCTAAAAACCGACCGGGCGACCGTGATCGAATTGGCAAAAACCAAGTATAAGATCGCAGATCCTGAGCCGCTGATGGACAAGTTTGTTGAACTCATCAACAAGTGGGAAGATCTGTATAAGCCGATTCAGGGTGACCGGGATGCAATGTCACAGATGCTTTGGGACGAAGTGATGTCCAAGGTTGATGTAGCAACACTGGGCAATTAATCTGGTCTGGATATTTTATAAAGACGGAATGAGCGGGAATTTTCCCGCTCATTTTTTTGATTAACTGGTCTGTTTCGGGATACCCTGAATGGCCGCCGTAATCTTGGTTGCGGCGTTTTTTACTGCAATGGCTATATTGTTCAGTTTTTCGGGATCAAGCTGTGCGCTAATTCCAACGGCACTGATTGTCATTTCCGGCTGCCCTTCAATATCAAACACCGGCGCAGAAACTGTCGTAAATCCGCGCGAGAAATTTCCTTCGTCGATTGCGCAATAGTTATTGCGAACCTCCGTTAGACTTTCATACCATTCCTCGAAAGGAGCGGGGTTTTCTATCCGAATGCCTGAATAGGCTGCTTTCAGCTGTTTTTTCGGAAGGCCGGAAAAGGCGGCGAAGCAACGCCCGAGAGCACCGACAAAGCAAGGAAGCCTTTGACCGATGTTCATATGGATACTGATTACAGCGCCGGATTCTGTAATGGCAATTAGCATGACCCGGTCATCCCGTACCTTTTGCCATAATGTAACAGTGACTTGATATTCCGTTGATATTTGGTCAAGCAGCGGCTGAATCATTCGGACCAAACTGGCACTGTTGAGCGCCGAATGGGCTATCTCGACCAAGCCCAGCCCGATTTGATATGTTTTCGTATCCGGATTAAAGACCACTAGTCCTTCATGAACCAGAGTACGTAATAGGTTGAAGCAGGTGCTCGGGTTTATCTTCAAGTCGCGGGCAACTTGTGTAACGCCGAGGGGGCTATTGCTGGCACTAAGGTATCTCAACACGCTGATACCGCCGACCAATGCACCGACGAGTTTTGTTTGTGGAATAGTCTCGCTTTCCATATTGCTCCACTACTCTGCTTTTCTGAAATGTAACAAAATCATTCTAAACGAACCTGTTCTCCGGGCAAGCCGGTATTTAATAGAATCTATTTTCTCAGTTCCAGAGAAAAGTAGATAATTGGATGATTACTATTCTCTTGTTTTGAATAATCGATTTATCTTCTGTCCTAGCAAGGCAGACAAGTACCTCTACGTCTTGTAACCGAAAGTAACTCCTTGCCTCAAACTCCCAGGAACGTCACCTATACTCTATGCTGAAGGGAAGATACTTTTATCGCCCTAAATGACCTCACGATCTGTTGCTTTTATCGAGCAAATTCTGCAAAACCAAAGAAGTTGAGGCAAGCATCAATTGAAATTCTTGTATTCTCTTGACAGAAAATTATTCTCATATAGGAATATATTCAAGAAGTTTTTTTGCCCACGCAAATCAGGCGAATGCATATGTCACCAGCGAAATCGGACAATTCGGTGCCTAAATCCCGGCTATTGGAATTCTATGAACAGATGCTTCTGGTAAGGGAGGCAGAGAACCGGCTAAGCAAATTGTTTGCGGATGGTGAGGTTCCGGGATTTATCCATCTAAGCGTAGGACAGGAGGCCGTGTGTGTTGGCGTGACCTCGGCGCTTAAGAGGGAAGATACACTTGCTTCCAATCATCGGGGGCATGGGCATGCCCTTTCCAAGGGGGTAGAATTAAACAGCTTCTTTCTGGAGATTATGGGCAAGGAAGAAGGGATTTGCGGCGGCCGGGGCGGATCGATGCATGTGGCGGATATGTCTGTCGGGATGCTTGGGGCGAATGGCATTGTCGGTGCCGGTATTCCACTCGCGGTGGGTAGTGCCCTTGCGCATCAGGTGCGGGAAAATGGGGCGATAGCCGCCGCCTTTTTCGGGGATGGAGCGCTGGCAGAGGGCGTGCTGCATGAATCTTTTAATCTCGCGGCGCTCTGGAAGTTGCCCATTCTCTTTGTGTGTGAAAACAATGGCTGGTCGGAATTCTCTCCGACGGACCGTCAGTTTGGCGCCAATGTGAGGGAACTCGCCGGGGTGTTCGGAATTCCTTCAGATTACGTAGATGGAGATGACGTGCTCGATGTCCATGACGCGGCATCCGATCTTGTAACCGCGATCCGCGCGGGTGAGGGTCCGCGCGTTCTGGAATGCGTCACCCACCGGGTGAGAGGGCATTTTGAGGGAGACTCCCAGAAATATCGCGCGGAAGATGAGATGAATTCGCTGTCCAATCATGATCCGATTGCGAAACTTGAATCCGTCATATCGAAGCGACGCATTCCTAAGAAAGAAGTTGCGGCAATCCGGGAGAAAATTGACGCCAAGATCAATGCGGCGGTGGAGGCTGGTCGCGCCGGCAACGCCCCGGATTTTGACCGGGCGCAGGCGGATGTCTACACCGCAGTGAGAGGGGGTTGAAATGGCGGAAGTCAGATTTGCAAAGGCCGTAAACATGGCCCTTGATGACGCACTGGCAACTGATCCGACAGTTATCCTCTTCGGTGAAGATGTGGCGGAAGCAGGTGGTCCCTTCGGTGTAACGCGCGGCCTGCTGGAGAAATATGGTGATCGCCGGGTACGGGACACGCCAATCTCTGAGGCAACCATTGTCGGTGCGGCCGTTGGTGCAGCGATGAGCGGATTGAAGCCGGTCGTCGAGATCATGTTCATGGATTTTGTCGCCATCGCGATGGACGCGATAGTCAATCAGGCGGCGAAGGCGCGCTTCATGTTTGGCGGGCAATGCTCGGTTCCGATGGTGCTGCGCACACCTCATGGGGGCGGTGTAAATGCAGGCCCGCAACATTCGCAGTGTCTGGAGGCATGGTTCGCGCATATCCCAGGTCTCAAGGTTGTCGTGCCCAGCAATCCGTCCGATGCCAACCGTCTATTGAAAGCGGCGATCGCCGATCCGGATCCGGTCGTGTTTGTCGAGAACAAGGCGATGTATTCCCAGAAAGGGGAGTTTGACGAAAGTGGTGAACCGATCGAGATTGGCAAGGCCCATGTGGCACGACCGGGGGACGATGTCACAATTGTCAGCTATGGCGCCGCCGTGAACACGGCTTTGCGGGCCGCCGAAACACTGGCATCGCGGAATATTTCTGTTGAGGTGGTTGATTTGCGATCCATACAGCCTTGGGATGAAGCGGCGGTTCTAGCCTCTCTCTCACGGACGCACCGTCTCGTCGTCCTACATGAAGCGGTCACCGCCTTTGGCGTCGGGGCGGAGATTGTCGCGCGCATGTCGGATATCGGGTTCGATGAACTGGATGCCCCGATCAAGCGAGTCGGTGCCCCCTTTATGCCAACACCTTTTGCGAAGTCCCTTGAAAGCCAATACCTGCCGAATGCGGAAGACGTGATCACCGCTGTTGAGCAGGTGCTCGCCTAAGCCGGAGATAAAAATGACTGAAAACGCTATCCTAATCGAGCAGGACGGACCTGTTGCAACCCTGACCATCAACCGCCCGGAGACGCTCAATGCTCTGGATGTGCCAACCCTGCTGGAGATGGAGAAGGCGCTAACAAAACTGGAAAATGACGATAGTGTGCGGGTGATCGTGTTCACCGGTGCCGGCGATCGCGCCTTTGTCGCTGGCGGGGATATCAGCGATCTCAACTCGCGGGAAGGGCTCGCCCATTATGAGGAATTTGCCGAGATCATCCATCGGGTTTTTCGCCGGATCGAAAGCTGTGACAAGCCGACAATCGCTGCCGTAAACGGCTGGGCGCTTGGCGGAGGAACAGAACTGATCCTGGCGCTGGATATCAGGATCCTTTCCGATAAGTCGAAACTGGGCCTGCCGGAAATCACGCTGGGACTGTTTCCCGGCGCGGGTGGAACGCAGCGGATCATCCGGCAGATTCCGCTTTGCCGCGCGAAGGAAATTATGTTCACCGGGGATCGCATCGACCCGGAGGAGGCTGTTAGTCTCGGCCTCGCCAACAAAGTAGTTCCGGCGGATCAATTGATGGATCATGTGAAGGAACTGGCGGAGAAGATTGCCCATAAATCGCCGCTCGTCCTCAAGCTGCTGAAACGCGGCTTGCTGAATGGCGCGGATATGCCACTTTCCGCGGCCCTGCCGTATGAACATAGCCTGATCGGGCTCGTGCTGGATTCCAAAGACGCCCATGAAGGATGCAGCGCGTTTCTTGAAAAACGGCCGGCGAGCTTCGAAGGAAAGTAAACATGTCACAAGTGACCAACCTGAACATGCCGAAGCTCGGGCTGACCATGACGGAGGGGACAGTCTCTGAATGGATTGTTTCATCGGGGGCCAGCTTCAAGAAGGGTGATATTGTTCTGGTTGTTGAAACGGAAAAAATAGCGAATGAGATCGAGGCGCCCGCCGATGGTGTCTTGCATGACATCCTTGTAGAGGTGGGGGAAACCGTAGCGGTCGGGACGCCGCTTGCGAAATGGGATGTCGGCGCTGACGTAATGTCCGAGGCCGCAGCCGAAGCAGTGGAAGCCGCTGCAACGACGCCCGAACCCGCAAAGGAAATTGCAGCCGCTACTACTTCCATAGAGGTGACAAAAATCACGGCGCGTGGAGTAGAAAGCAAGCGTATTATCGCGACGCCACTTGCCAGACGCATTGCCCGCCAGAATGACATTGACCTGGCGGACATTTCAGGTTCCGGCCCCAAAGGACGGATCAAGGCAGAGGATGTGCACGCCGCAATAGCGGGCGGCACGTCCCGCGCTGCGCAAAGTTCCGGCGTGACGGTTACGTCACCTGATGTCCTCCCAGACCGTCGCGCCGCGACCTCCTATGAGACTGCGGCCGCCCGCCGACTGACCGAGGCGAAGCGCGATACGCCGCATTTCTACCTCTCGACAGAGGTGGATGCGGCCGCGCTGCTCGCACTGCGTCAGCAGTTGAACGCCGACAATGAGGGGCTGCGGATCAGTGTGAACCATCTGATCATCGCGGCGGTAGCCCGCGCGCTTCAGGAAAATGAGACTGCCAACTGCGTATGGCGCGATGGCGAGATTATGACCTACGGCACCACCGATATCGGGATGGCGGTCAATACAGAGAAGGGCCTCTTCGCCCCGGTTTTGAAGAATATCGGGAACTTTGGCATTGCTTCCATCGCCGAGGCAGCGAGGGAACTTGCGGAGCGGGCGCGGAGTGGCCAGCTCTCCTCCGATGATCTGAGTGGTGGTGCGGCAACGATTTCAAACGCGGGGATGTTCGACGTCACCTATATGGGATCGATCATTAATCCGGGCCAATCCTCCATTCTGGGCGTGGGAAGCATTCGCGAAATCTTCCGGCCCGATGAAGACGGGCAGCCTGAGTTGAAACAGGAAATGGGGCTGGTGCTGTCCTGTGATCACCGAATTTTCGATGGCGTCAGCGGGCTTACATTTTTGAATTCCATAAAAGCAAATCTGGAAAAACCGCTCCGGTTGCTGGTCAACTAGAATAAGGGACAAAGAGATGGACTTTCGTTTAACCGACGAGCAGAAAATGATCGCCAACACCGCCTATCAGGTGGGCGCAGAATTCGGTGTTGATTACTGGCGCGCGCAGGATGCGAAAAAAGAATTCCCGAAAGAGCTTTGGCAGGCGGTTTGTGATGCGGGCCTCGCCGGTGTTGCCCTGCCGGAGGAGTATGGCGGTGCAGGCGCGGGAATGCTTGAAATGGCGTTGATTGTTGAAAATCTGTCGGCAAGCGGTGGTGGATCGACACTCGGCCAGCTGTTTATGATCAATCCCATCTTTGGCGGGGTTACGATTTCCAAATATGGCACGGACAAGATGAAGCGGGAGCTTCTACCCAAGCTGATTTCGGGGGAGATCAACTTCTGCATGGCCCTGACGGAAGCGCGGGCGGGAAGTAACAGTCTGGAGCTAAAAACCTTCGCGCGCGAGGATGGCGACGGCTGGCGGCTGAATGGGGAAAAACTCTGGATCACTGCAGTTGATAATGCGCAGAAAATGCTGGTGATCGCCCGGACCAAGAAAGTGGAAGATGTCCAGAAGAGAACGGAAGGCCTTTCCATGTTCATGATCGATGTCGAGCGGGATGGCCTGACCTATCACCCCATCGATAAAGTTGGAACCAAGACTCTTTCTTCCTGCTCCGTCTTTTTTGATGATGTCCGTATCGAGCCAGAGGAACTTGTTGGCACCTTGCATGGTGGTTGGAAAGAGTTGCTTGATACGCTCAATACCGAGCGGATCGTGACGACAGCAGGACTCGTGGGCGCGGGTGATCTTGCACTGCGCCTGGCGATTGACTATGCGAACGAACGGAAAGTCTTTGGTGACAAGCCAGTCAGTGCTTATCAGGGAATCCAGTTCCCACTCGCTCAAGCAAAGGCAGAAATCGAATGCGCCCGGCTGATGAACTACAAGGCGGCGGCGCAATTCGATATCGGGGAGCCTTTCGGAAGCGAGGCAAATGCGGCGAAACTGATCGCGGCGCAGGCGGTGGCATCGGCAACCGAAAAGGCGATGCAGGCCATGGGCGGTATGGGTTACGCGACGGAATCGCATCTGGAGCGGCTGTGGCGGGATGCGCGATTGTTCCGTTTCGCGCCGGTATCCGAGGAAATGATCCTTAATTTTATTGCCGTGCATGACCTCGGGATGCCACGCTCCTACTAAGACAAATAATATGACGTCGAGGCGATAGTGATGATCAATCTCAGCAGTTTCCTGAAATATCATGCAGAGCGGTGGCCTGATAAAATCGCCATTGTCTATGAGGATCGCCGCATCAGCTATGCCGAGCTATGGCAACATGTCCGACAACTCGCGCGCTATATGACAGAGCAGGGGATCGGACGCGGGGATGTCGTGGCAGCATTCATGAAGAATAGCCCGGCTTTTTTGGAAATCTCCTTCGCAAGCAGCTATCTGGGGGCGGTCTTCCTGCCCATAAACTACCGGCTCGCGACTGATGAGATTGCTTATATCGTCGGAAATGCCGAGGCCTCAATCCTTTTCGGGGATGAGGAGTTCGCGGATATTCTCAAACTTGATGTGCCGGTCCGGCTTCTGGATGAAGAGATGCAGAAAGATATTTCCATCCTGACGGGGTGGGGGAGGCTATTCCCCCGCAAGCCTATGTGAAGCCCGATGATCTGTTCCGGCTCATGTATACTTCCGGGACGACGGATCGACCGAAAGGCGTGATGCATAGCTACCAGAATTTCTACTGGAAAAGCATGGAACATGTGGTCGTCCTCGGTCTCAGCCGGGAGACCCGTTTGCTCGTCACCGGTCCGCTATATCATGTTGGGGCTTATGATCTTCCAGGTGTGGCGGTTCTTTGGCTCGGTGGAATGTTGAAAATCCATCGGGAATATGATCCGCTTGAGGTCCTCGCCGGGATTGAAGCGGAAAAACTCAACGGGGCTTGGCTTGCGCCGGTCATGCTCTCCGGTATTCTGGGGCATCCCGAGCGAGAGAAGTATGAGGTGAGCAGTCTTGAGTGGTGCATCGGTGGCGGCGAGAAAACGCCGGAAGGCCGTATCCGGGAGTTTCAGGATTATTTCAAAAACGGGCGTTATATCGATGCTTATGGCCTCACGGAATCCTGCAGCGGTGATACCTTTATGGAGCCGGGCTGGGAGATAAAGAAAATCGGCTCGACTGGACGGGCAACACCACATGTCTCCATCCGTATCACGGATGAGGAAGGGGCCTCCCTGAATGCCGGGGAGGAGGGGGAAATCTGCCTCCTCGGGCCGAAGGTGGCGGAAGGGTATTGGAAAGATCCGGATAAGACAGCCGAGACGCGACATGGCGACTGGTTCCGGACAGGGGATGTCGGCTATCTTGATGACGACGGGTTCCTCTATCTGACTGATCGTATGAAGGACATGATCATTTCCGGCGGTGAAAACATTGCCTCCTCCGAGATTGAGCGGGTCATCTATCAGATGCCGGGCGTTCTCGAAACGGCAGTCATCGGCATACCTGATTCCCGTTGGGGGGAAGTGCCAATCGCAGTGGTTGTGATGGAGAATGAGGAAAAACTGAACGAGCAGGAATTGGAAGCACACTGCAGAGAACATCTTGCAGGTTTTAAGGTGCCAAAACATTTTATCTTGAGAGAGACCTTACCACGGAATCCTTCAGGCAAGATTTTGAAACGTGTTTTGCGGGACCAAATTTCAGTTTGCAGCCTTGTAAATGGAAAGTGAGACATTGTTGCAAGAAAACAGTTTGATGGGTATTCGCACAGCATTGTCAGATAAAAATAGCTTGTCCCCAATATATGGATTCTTAATCTCTCTGTATGACAGGACATAATCCATTTCGCTATTTTAAGACCTCACCTGAGATCATCCGCTTGGCGGTGATGATGTATGTCAGTTTTCCTCTTTCACTTCGCAATGTCGAAGACCTTCTTCATGAGCGCGGCATCGATATCTGTCATGAAACAGTATGCTATTGGTGGGGCAGATTTGGCCCACTGTTCGTCGGCGAACTCCGTAAGAAGCGGACCCATCCGTTTCACAGTTACTCAAATTGGAAATGGCATCTCGATGAGGTCATTGTAAAGATAAATGGAGAGACACATTACCTTTGGCGTGCCGTTGACCACGAGGGGGAAGTGCTGGAAGCCTATGTTTCTAAACGCCGCGATCGCAAAGCAGCAATGGTTTTTCTTAAGAAACTTATGAAACGGTATGGACGCCCGCGCAAAATAGTGACGGATAAATTACGTTCATATCGTGCCGCAATGAAAACCATCGAAAATGCTGAGATACAAGAAGTCGGGCGGTGGAAGAACAATCGCTGTGAAAACTCCCATCTCCCGTTCCAACAAAGAGGGCAGGCGATGCTGCAATTCAGGCGCCGGTGTTGTTTGCAGAAATTTGCCTCAATCCACGCATCAGCCCATAACCACTTCAACCTTGAGCGCCACTTAGCCAACCGAGAAAAATTCAAGCTTCAGAGAAATGCCGCACGGGCCCAGTGGCAGCAACTTAGCGCGGTATAATGGAGGCACTTTTGTGCTATTCTACGTCATACAGAGACGAGGTCGCATTAGTCTGACAGCACCTCTTTTCCCCCTGCCAGGTCATGCTTTTTTTGAAGGCACAGTTCCGGCGTTTGCTCGGCAACTCAATTCAGTTTCTTGCTTGAAGACAACGCCCACAACCGTTCAATTTCGGTACGGCTTCTCTCTATCGAGCGGTGTAGTTTTACTGATAAACTTGTTTCCTGGTCGTAAGAGCTAATTCGTATCAACCTCCCGTCTTTAAGTTCGTTTTTAATGCCGATCGAAGGGAGCCATGCGACGCCAAGACCTTCAACACATGCAGCCTTTAAAGCTTCCGATACCGAGTTTTCATATCGAAACTCCGCATATTCAGTGAGGTTTGATTTTTCGAGAACATAGCTCGTAACACGACCTAACAGGCTTTCCGCAGTATAGGCCAGGTAAGGAAAATTCCCCCACTGTTGATGGTATGTTTCGGGTTTCCAGCTGCATCTGGTGCACTAACAGCAATCAGTCGGTCTTCAGCCAGTTTAATCGAGGGATAACGGTCATCGTCGAACGTGGTGGGCACGATAGAATGCTGGTAACACAGCATGAAGTCGCTGGAATCCGAGAGAAGTGATCTCGACACAACTGGAAAAATTCTCAGCATTAATCCGAACTTTCAGTGCCCCCAGGGAGCGCTCGATTTCGGATATCCAGACTGGATAATAGGATATTGCGAGAGTATGAAGCGCGACAATGTCGATGATTTCACCATGTCGTGATGCCAGATCCCGTGCTTCTTCCTTGGCTATCGAAAGTGATTTTATCACTTCATGAGCCGTTGGCTTGAACACTTCTCCGGCAGGGGTAAGCCGAACGGGATGTACGCTTCGATCAAACAATGGTGTCCCAATCCAGTACTCAAGGTTCTTAATTCGGCGTGTGAAGGCCGGCTGACTTACATTGCGCGCCTCCGCTGCACGGGAAAAAATCCTGAGGGATGACAATGCCAAAAAATCTTCAAGCCAGGCCAATTCCATGCTGTTCTCCATTTTTACGTTGTAACGGTAAACCAGATTTCAGGAATTACATGATGCAAATGTTGCATAGCCCTTGCGGTTTTTGCAATGGAAAGAGTTCGACTATTATGCGTTTATATTATTGCTTTCGCATGAAGTGACGTGTTCAATAGCGATTATCATTCGCATTCGATTGTTTGGGAGAAGGATAAAAAATACGACAAATTCCAATTGAAAATATTGAGTTCGTTTAATTGGTAGATAGTGGCGTGCGTTAAGAAAAATTTGTGGAGAATTAAACCGCATAGATTCTCAAAATTTGCGTAATTGTTGCGGATATAAACTAGGGAGACTGAATCAATGAAGACAACTATCAAATGCATCATTGGCACTTTATGCTTGGGCGCAGCCGCCCTTTCAGGTCAGGTCGCGAATGCAGAGGCGCTGGATGACATCAAAGCGGCAGGCGTAATAAAAGTTGGCGTGAAAGCCGATTACAAGCCGTATGGCTTTTTGGATTCTTCCGGTGCGTCCATTGGAATCGAACCAGAACTCGCACAAGATGTTGCAGACAAACTCGGTGTGGAAATTGAATTTGTGCCAGTTGTCAGCTCAAACCGGATGCAATTCCTCGAGCAGGGCAAGATCGACCTCATGATTGCCACGATGACGGATAAGCCAGATCGCCGGAAGGTCGTCGGCATTGTTGATCCAAATTATTATTCATCAGGTACAAATATCCTGGCACCCAAAAAATATGGCTTTAAGAAATGGGAAGATTTGAACGGTAAGCCTGTTTGCGGTATCCAAGGCGCTTTTTATAATAAGCGGACATCCGAAAATTACGGTGCGACAATCGTCGCCTTTAAAGGCACAGCGGAAGCCTATGCAGCATTGCAGGCAGGTAGCTGTGTCGCGTTTGTCTATGATGATTCTGCGATCGTTGCGAAAGCCAAGGAAGCTGGCTTCGAAGAATATGAGATGCCTTTGCCAACCATTGATGATGCCCCATGGGGCCTGGCGGTTCCGTTGGGCGAAGAAAAATTCAAGGACTTCATGAGCGAAATGACGATCGACTGGCACAAGTCAGGCCGCATTCTGGAGCTTGAGACAAAATGGGGCGTTGCCAACACGCCATTCGCCATAGCAATGCACGAAAAGTACAAATAGGCTGCACATTCCTCCCAAGGTGTTGCGTCGTAGGGCGCAACACCCACCATTTGTGAATTCGGTAATACCCAGGGGCAGGTAATATGCAGGAATATTTTGAATGGTTCCGGATCCTTTATGAAGAGACGGGGATAAACCTTCCCTTCTTATATGATTCCTATGACCGTAACCGGATGTTCCAAGGCTTTCTGATGACGATTAAATTATCCGTCGTCTGTCTTTTCTTCTCGGTCATCATCGGCATTATCGGCGCCTGGCTGCAAGGCTCCTCACTTAAATGGACGCGCCGAATTGTCGATGCCTATATTCAGCTGTTTAGAAATACGCCGCCGTTGGTCCAGCTCTATTTCTTCTATTTTGCCATCGGTTCGTTAATGCCGAAAGTCGCGACGGAGTGGGGGCGAAGCGCCGCTTCTGGGTAATTTTGCATGGGCCGTGATTTCGCTTTCCTTTTTTGCCGGTGCCTTCAACGTGGAAATTTTTCGGTCCGGTATCGAAGCTGTTCCTAACTCCACGGTTGAGGCGGCGGAAGCCTTGGGGTTTTCCAAATTTCAAATTTATAAAGACATTACTCTGCCGCTTGCCTTCCGGGTGTGTCTTCCCTCCCTCAACAACAATCTCGTAAACCTAGTGAAAACGACCACGCTTGCATATGCGATTGCTGTGCCGGAAATGCTGTATGAGGCTAATCAAATCTGGTCGGACAATGTTAATGTTACCGAAATGATGCTGTTCTTGCTGTTTGCCTATTTCATTCTCGTCGGGGCGTTGGTGTGGTGCACGAACCGGTGGGAACGGGCTTTAAGAATTCCGGGGTATGGATCATGAGAACAACGACTCTGAAATCTGTCCTGCCTGTATTACTGCCTGCCAAGGCTAAATCAGGCAGTTTATTCAGTTTCCGATTGAAGCTGTGGCACGGGATTATCCTGCTTTGCATTTGCCTGCTGACCTCGACAGCCGGATTTGCGCAATCGGATCCGATCAAAGCGTCCGTATTCGAAATTCTACTACGTTGGATGCCGTTGTTACTGACGGCATTTATTTTCAACATCGCCATTTCCATGCTGGCAATGGGGATTGGTACAGCGGCGGGAACCGTTCTTGGTCTTGGCCAGATCTCTCCGAACGCTGGGTTGCGCAAGTTCTGCTGGTTTATCACTCAATTCTTCCGCAACTCACCTTGGTTGGTTCTATTGTTTTTTGCGATGTTCCTTCTGCCTTTCGAATTTAGCATTGGCGGAATAGATATTCCGCTCCCTGACTGGCTGAAGGCAACGATTGGTCTGTCATTGCCGGTTATGGCCAATATGTCGGAGATTGTCCGGGGGCGGTCAATTCATTGCCAAGTGGACAATGGGAGGCTGCGGAAAGCCTTGCTTATTCGCGTCGGCAGACCCTGTGGCTGGTTATATTGCCCCAATGTGTAAAACGCATGCTGCCGCCCTGGATGAACCTTTATTCCATATTGACGATGGCTACTGTACTTGCCTCGGTGGTTGGTGTTTCAGAGGTGATGACGACCACGGGTCGGGCTTTGGCGTCCGAAGGAGGCCGCCCGGATCTGCTTGCTCCTTTTTACTCATTCGTGCTCCTGATTTTCTTCATCTACTGCTATCCGATCGCGCGGTGGACAGTTTATTTGGAAAAGAAATTTGCGGTGAAAGGTTAGAATTTGATGACTTGGACAATAAACGAACCCATGGTTTCCATCCGTGATGTCTATAAGTCCTTTGGAGCCTTTGAAGTACTCAAAGGCATTTCGCTCGATGTCATGAAAGGTGAAGTTATCTGCATCATAGGGCCTTCCGGTTCCGGAAAATCCACACTTATACGCTGCATCAATGCCCTCAATGATATTCAGAAGGGCTCCATACTGGTTGAGGGACAGGAAGTAAATGACCCCAAGCTGGATAAACTGGAGCTTCGAAAGAAAGTTGGCATGGTTTTCCAGCAGTATAATCTTTTCCCTCATAAAACGGCCTTACAAAATATCATGATGGCGCCTGTCAGGGTGCTGAAACAGGATAAGGCAGAAGTTGAAAAAATTGCACGGGAACTGATTAGAAAGGTACGCCTCGAGGGGAAAGAAGACGCCTATCCGGGAGAACTATCCGGTGGGCAGCAACAGCGCGTTGCGATTGCCCGTTCGTTGGCCATGAATCCGGATGTTATCCTGTTCGATGAAGTGACAGCGGCTCTCGACCCGGAAACTGTTGGCGAGGTTCTGCAAACGATCAAGCTTTTAGCGGAAGAAGGGATGACGTGTATTCTTGTAACGCATGAAATGGCCTTTGCGCGTGAAGTTGCGGACCACATCTATTTTACGGATCGTGGTGTCATTGTTGAGCACGGTCCACCGGAGACTTTTTTCTCCGAGGCCAAGGATCCGAGAACGAAAGAGTTTCTAAGTCAGATTTTATAATCCCTGAAATTCCTGATTCAAATTGGAAAAGCCAAATTGCGGAGGCTTTTGGTAACATCGTCGCTTAAGACAGCCCGCGATAAGTTGCTCTTCTTACGGAGATGAAGTTTAAGATGACATCTGGCAGGCACTTAAAGCTGGGCATTGTTGGAGGACTAGGTGCGCGCGCGGGTGCTGACATTCTCAATCAAATAGTTCGGCTGACGCCTATCAGATCTGAAGGGGATCATCGAGAGATCTCCTTCGAACAAAAGCCGCTGATGGAAAGTATCTCCGCCGCAGACAAAGATTATGTCCCGACCCACCGCAAGTTCTATGTGTATGATACCCTGGCCCGCATGGAAAAAAACATGTGCGATGCTGCGCTTTTGCCATGTTTCATCACTCACACCTTTATCGAAGAATTGCGCGTGGAACTCGGAATTAAGCTAATTTCCATGATGGAAGCCATTGGCGAGTATATTCACGATCATTATTCCGGGGTTCATCGAATAGGTGTTCTGACAACACCTTATGTACGAGATAAAAGACTCTTTGATAATTTGTTGGGGCCGCAAATTGAGGTGATCTATCCTGATAAGGAAGCCCAATCGGAAATGCTGCAAGCCATCTATGGCACGGCGGGTTTTAAGGCCGGTCACAGCGGAAATGAAGTAAATGACCGCATTGCAAATGTTATTGCCAATCTTGTAAAAAATGATGCTGAAATCATCGTCCCGGGTATGACGGAAATACCCTTGATGAATATTAATATGAGTCGCCACAGGAACATTCCGCTCATCAACACCAACGAAGTCTATGCGCAATTCGCGTTGAGCCAAACTTCTGAAGTATATGGCAAACCGTTCAAGATCGGAATTGTCGGAGGTGTTGGACCCGCCGCGACAATAGATTTCATGTCCAAGCTCATTGCTGCGACTGAAGCGGAGCGCGATCAGGATCACATCAAACTTATGGTCGAGCAAAACCCGCAGATTCCAGATCGGACGTCTAATCTATTATCAGACGGGACGGATCCCACTCTCGCGCTGTATTCCACCTGCAAAAAACTGGAAAGTGGTGGCGCGGATATAATCGCAATTCCCTGCAATACTGCGCATGCGTATGTCGATCGCATTCAGCGTCATTTGAATATACCAATTGTCAATATTCTGACGGAAACCGTCGACCATATTCGCAAGAGTCATCCGAAAATACGAAAGGTTGGGATTTTGGCGACATCAGGAACGATCGCTAGCTGTCTCTATCAGGAAGCTCTTCGCGCCGAAAATCTGGTGCCGGTCGTTCTTCAGTCAGATGTCCAGGCGAAGGTTATGGATGCGATTTACGGTGAGATGGGCGTCAAGGCGGGACATAGAGAAGGTCTATGTCGGCAGCATATGATCGAAGCCATTTCGGCACTTGCGGATAATGGTGCCGAAGCTGTCATCATGGGTTGCACGGAACTACCACTCATCGCGCCCGAACAATGCGATACTCAATCTCTAATACTTTTTGATCCAACCCAAATTCTCGCTCGAAAATGCGTCGATTTTTCTGGAAAGCAAAAACTCCCGGCTTTGTAAAAAGAAAATGGCTTGTTGTCCTATTATTCATTTTCTACTCTTCCTGAATGAAAAGAACATAACCTATTTCGCTATTTCAAAACATCACCAGAAATCATCCGCCTTGCCGTGATGATGTATGTCCGATTTCCTCTTTCGCTACGCAACTTTGAGGATTTGCTTCATGAACGCGGCATCGATATTTGCCATGAAACAGTATGCTATTGGTGGGGCAGATTTGGCCCACTGTTCGTCGGCGAACTCCGTAAGAAGCGGACCCATCCGTTTCACAGTTATTCAAATTGGAAATGGCATCTCGATGAGGTCATTGTGAAGATAAATGGAGAGACACATTACCTTTGGCGTGCCGTTGACCATGAGGGGGAAGTCCTGGAAGCCTATGTTTCTAAACGCCGCGATTGCAAGGCAGCAATGGTTTTTCTTAAGAAACTTATGAAACGATGTGGAAAACCTCATGTGATTGTAACGGCCTGACTACGTTCATATCGTGCCGCGATGAAGACCATCGGAAATGCCGAGGTTCAAGAGTTTGGTCAGCGGAAGAACAATCGCTGTGAAAACTCCCATCTCCCATTTCGACGAAGAGAGCAGGCGATGCTGCAATTCAAGCTTCAACGAAATGCCGCACTGTCTGACTGGCGGCAACTTAGCGCGGCATAATAGTGGGACCTTTGTGCCGTTCTGCGCCATACGGAGACGAGGCCGCATTCGTCTGACAGCACCAAATATACTATTATGGGAAATTAAATTGGCCCGTTTAATCAACGGGCCAATTCAACTTACAGAAAGAATAATATATTGAGAACGATAAATATTGATTGATTACAGCTTAGATTTAATCTTATGTTCCTTGTTAATCTTATGTTCCTTGTTAATCTTATGTTCCTTGCGGAGCGTTTGTTGTGGTTTCGGTTTTTCGCCAATCGGCAGTGAAAAATCAATCATTGGCCGGAAGTCATTGTCACGGTATAGCGGCACTTGGTTGTCGGTAAACTTTGTTTTGTCTCCACGATACTCGCGAACTCCGCCGGGAATGGCATTATAGGCTGTCACTTTTTCTCTACTATCAAACGCGACAATATGGTTTTGAGCCCCGCGATTGCGGAAATAAGGTATGCTGAGCGTTGGCTTCCGACGGCTAGTTGTTGCTTTTTCCGCCATTCTAGTTGAAATGCCATAATAGCTCCGGTACGCCGCCGGAATATTTCCATTACTGTCCTTTACTTCGGAATACATTTTTTCGAATTGACTATTGGCCATTTTCAAAGCAGTAGCCATCATCATAAGCGCCTTCTTCTGCGACGTTTTCTTATTAATATTATCAGAATTATTGCCACCGATGATGTCGTAAGCATTTGGGTCGGCATACTGCACATTTCCAAAAATGAAATGCAGGTTGTTGAGCATAATGCGGCCAATCGGATGAATGTTGGAACTTGTATCAAAAGTTAGCTTGCGTTTTGTACCATTAGAAAACTTCGGCTGTTTCAACTTGGAAAAGTTTGCGGTCCAGGCTCTTGCCAGACCTTCACGCGCCTCTTTTTCGCCCGCAAGAACAGGAATTTGGAACAAATTCGCAAATTCCTGCAACCAGAGCTGGAAAAGAACCTGACCGCCATTCACCCACCTATCTTCATCATAGCGCGTCAAATTATTCGCATCATCACGATATCCATTCCATGTGAGAATTTTTTTAAGTGCTTTGCGTTGATCGCCGTTTAACGAATTGACATCCAGTGTTTCCAGAAATTGTTTGAACTGACCGTAATAAACGTCCTTTAACGACAAAACTCCATTCGTCAAAGCCGTCGACAATACCGATGGCCGCGTGTTTTTCAGGGCGTCAACGATATACAGCGAACGATCCCACTGGAACCAGTGCGGAATGGATATAGTCCGGATCCTGCATCATCAGGTAAGGTTTATGATTCCAACTCGTGATCGCGCCGTCATCTGTGGCATAATTAAGTTTATAATACTGAGGAGATTCTTTGCGCCAACCCTTGGTAGGAGACATTGGAATTGGCATGCGAAGATCAAATTTGGTCAAGAAGTTCATTGGATCGAAGGGATTCTTCGATTTGTCAACATTCGTACCGATGCGAGGCGGAATAACACCTGTCAAACGGAAGAGAATAATGCCGGATTTATGGGCCGCCACGACATTCAAGTTACCCCCGAAGGAATCATGCGCCTTTTGAAGTTCTTTTATTGTTTTCGCCTGACTTGCCTCAATGCCGGCGGCGAATGAGCGGATCGTCTGTCCTTCCCAACTCAGGCGCTTAACAAAGGCAACCGCTTTACTACCATTTTCGTTTTTATCCAACAAGACGACCGGCCAGTTGGTACCCCTAATATAATATCCTGTTACGCCAATTTCCCTAAGATCAGGGTTTTGCGCCAGTTCTAGACCTTCGGCGGATTTGTAATTCCCATTTGGGCTCATCGCAACATCTATACAGAAAAGATCGGAACTCCCGTTATTGGCGGCAGTCACCCCAATTGCAAGATTTCCATTTTGGCCGGTGAGAGGTGAAAAAGTACCGGGGAAAGTAGTGCCAGCATACCTGAAACCTTCTTCGCTGCTCAGATTAATCGGATAGAATAAGCTCGGATCAAGTGCGCCGGTCTGAGGACCGTTGATCAACAGGCTTTTCAAATTAGGGTCGACGCTTTTTCCGGCAACAGCCCAGAAGTTACTTGCCGTTGTCGGATACATTTCCGCGGCAGCAAGCTTTTGATCCGGGCGACCATTAACTTTTTTCACAAAGTCGGTTGCGGACGAATAAATATGGCATTGCGCACTCTTATCTGACTCAAGAAACGCCCCTTCCATCATGTCGCGATATTGCGCCATCATTTTGCGCATTTTCGCGCCCTCTTCGTCGTTGGGCACCGGAATCTCCGTGGCTGCATTTGGATCAGCTACCCATTTACTCGTATTGAAGAGACGGCGGGCTCTTTCAAGATCGTTTGGGTTTGCGCTTTCCAGAGCTTTATAGAAGGCGAGACCGTTCAGCTGATCGTTTCTTGCTGAAAACATATCCATAATTCTATTATGGAAAACGTGGAATATGTCGAATCTCGTCCACTTCCCAGGGAACTCCCAATGATCTAGCGCGAGTTTAATTTCTTTGATTTCACCTTCATCCAAGGCATCTCCAAAAGAAAGTTGCGAGCGAATTTTTTTCTGCAACGGACCTGAATAGCAGGAGTTCTTTACCGCTTCTTTGCCATCTACAGAAGGCTTCGAATTAAGATCGGTCAAAAACTGGTTAATACCGGCGGCCATACAATCTGCAACGGCAAGGGGAAGCGTCGTTATATTGTCCTCCAAATTACCAAAGTTCTCTATTTCTTTATTTAGCTGACTATGGATGTTTGGATACCGGCTTCTAATAATAACGTTGTAGGGGAAAACATTTTCATCTTTTTTTGAGTTTCCGTTAGCGAGGCGCAAAAGGGCGGCCATTTGACCTATTCTGTCTCGCGCCATGGAATAACCCAGCCCGTAGAACAATTCCTTATTAGTGGTAGCCCGGATGGCAGGGACACCAAATTCATCTCTATTTATCGAGAGCTCCGCAAACGCAGCACTTGGCAAAATAAATGTTGTAAAAAGGAAAGTGCATAGGGATCTTTTTGATATTCTACGCATTATTTTTCATCTCCTTGGTTAAAAAAAGAAGACGTAAAAATTTTCTACTTTGTGAAAAGTAAAATTAAATATCGATCCGATAGTATTTTAATATTTGGAATTAATAATTCTACGTTCGGATTTGCATAAATTTTGTATTTGCAGTGCTGTTATTGCATATTCGATAACAGTAACATCGAGTCGCGTAACGAACGAATGTAAAGGTCATCGACAGCCCGATTTGCTGCACCTGCATTTCGAATAGCTTGTACTCTAACGCTAATATCGACGGATAATGGTATTGCCTTTATGTCAATATGCGCGCTTGCAGCAGCTGTCAGGCTGTCTGAAATCCCGCAACAGCCAAGTGCTTCGGCCAACCGCGGTACAATTGCTGGGGAAACTGCGGTCATCAATCTTTTCGCTGAAATACCATGCTTTGTTAGTTCCCGGTCAATAAACCTGCCGACAGGCGCGCGGGTGAAAGGCATAACACAAGGGTATTCTTCCATAGCCGATATGGGGAAGACATCCTCCTGCGCCATGGGATGATTTTTCGGGACAATCATCACAATTTTCGTATGCCCTATGGTAGAAATCTTCAATTCTGGGGTTTCAGGTATTTCAGCGGCGAGGCCGACATCTATATTTCCCTCTCGAAGGGATTGTATTTGATTGGCGCTTGAGCCGACGTCCACCGATACATCAATTTCTGGGTATTCTTCCTTAACTCTTTTCAGGGCAACGGCGAGGAACGGGAACGAAAAGAAACTTGGAGCAGACATCAGGCGTAATGTTTGGCCTCGCCCCTCGCGAATTCCGGCAATGTCATTTTCAACCTGTCGTATTCTTTCGTATGCTCCTTCGCAAATTTGGAATAGGCGATGCGCTTCCCATGTCGGTTTTATTCTCCCGCTTTTATTAATGAAAAGGCTGAGTTTTAAAGCGGCCTCAAAATCCCTGATGTGCCGGCTGACGGTGGGTTGCGCCAGATTTAGGCGGCGTGCAGCCTCACTTATACTGTTAGTCTCGTAAATAGTTTTGAAAATTTCGAGACGCTGGAGAGTTAGTATTCGCATTAGTCGATACCCAGTTTTGTATGCCGCACAATCTATAGTAAAAAGCTATGGATAGGCAATATATTTTCTATTGTGTTATTGAGCGGTGATTGCCATTCTCCTTTAAACAGGGAAAATAAAATGACATTGATCTGGACACCCTTTCTATTTCTAGTGGTCGCATTGATTTCCGGGACAGCCATTGCCTACCTCGTTGGTGGGTCCGCGGTAATCGGCTTCATTGTGTCTGATAACTCACAATTTTTGGCGGCTTTGCCGCAGCGGGTTTTTAGCCAGCTTGATGTCTTTGCGTTTCTTGCGATGCCATTGTTCATATTCGTTGGTGAATTGATGAACAGAGGCGGAATAGCCGATGCGCTGATCCGTTTTTCCTTGACCATCCTCGGTCGCTTCAAGGGAGGGCTCGGTCACGTCAATATTCTCACGAGCGTTTTTTTGCAGGAGTATCAGGATCGGCAACGGCAGACGCTGCCGCACTCGGCAATACTCTGGTTCCGATTATGGAGAAAGAGGGCTATCCAAAGGAGTACGCAATCGCGATAACGGCGGCATCATCCATTATCGGGCCCATCATTCCACCCAGCATCATTTTAATTTTTTATGGTGCGCTGATGAACACTTCTGTCGTCGCATTGTTTGCTGCGGGTATTGTTCCCGGTTTGCTACTGGCCGTTATGCTTATGATTCTTAATAGTTTTTTTGCTGTTAAGTATGACCATCCTGGTGGCAGGGGGTCGGATATCCCCAAATTTTTCCCTGCGCTCTCGCATGCCCTTCCGGCCCTCAGTCTTCCGGTCATCATCTTGAGTGGAATTCTATTTGGTTTCATGACTCCGGCTGAGGCGGCCGCGTTGGCTGTTGTTGTTGCTGCCTTGGTCGGATTTATGTATCGGGAGCTTAATGTCACGAAAGTGATTGCCGCTGCCCATCGGACGATAATATTGACGGGTGCGATTTTCGTAATTCTCGTCGCCATTGCTACATTTGGGTATCTATCTTCTCTGGAGCAGATACCGCAATTGCTTGCTTCGTCGATAACGTCGATGGGGCTAGGGGCAACAGGATATATGTTAGTCCTCAACCTTATTTTGATTATTGCCGGAATGGTGATGGATGTTAAGGCTGCCGTCGCACTGCTTGCGCCTCTTCTTGTCCCACCGGCTCTCTTGATGGGGGTTGATCCGACGCATATGGGCATCGTCGTGGGCTTTAATCTGACAGTGGGCCTGTTGACACCTCCTCTGGGGGTGTGCTGCTAATCTTGTCGACGGTAACCAATTTCAATTACTGGAGTATTGTTCGCGCCATTATCCCATTCCTGGTGGCTGAACTGTTCTTCTTGGGCTTCCTGATCTTCGTTCCGGAGATCAGCTTAGCGCTGCCAAGAGCTCTCGGATACTTGGGCTAACTTCTACACCAAATCTCGACAGTGCACCTGTCATAGTAAACGATATTTTTAACTTTCAATGGAGATTGATATTCATGAAACGTTTATTAGGTATTTCGATGGCTTTACTTTTGACCTTCTCGTCTGCAGCGATTGCGCAGGAAGTCAAAATTGCTCTCGCGGGAACGGAAGATATCCAGAAGAATGGGGAATATGTTTTTATTAAAGCTTTCGCCGATCATCTGAATGCTAACGGTATGAAGACAAAAGTTTTTCCATCAGATACCCTCGGGAAGGAAAAAGAGCGGTTCGACCAGGTTTCCCAAGGCCTGATTCAAGTCGACATGGCTAATTCAGCCGTCCTGTTCAAGCTCGCCCCTATTAGCAAGGGTATTTTTCTGCCTTTCCTGTTTTCTGGCAATGACCATTTCGATACAGCGATGAAAAGAGGGAAAATTATTGAAAAAATTAACAAGCAGATCGAACCGCACGGTGTGCGCCTCGCCGGATTTCCTATGCGAGGTGGTAGCGCGGGTCTCTTTAACACTAAGGTGCCGGTAAGCAAACTAGATGACGTTAAAGCGCTTCGAATTCGAGGTAAGGACGGCGAGCAAATTAAGTTGTTTGAGGCGTGGGGTACAAAAGGGACGGTCGTCAGCTGGGCGGAGGTCGCCAACGCTCTTCAAACAGGTGTTGCTGACGGCTACTTTAACCCTCCCGCATCGGCACTTCTTTATGGGCATACAGCAATTTTGAAGCATTTTACCCCTCTCGACAGTGGTGTTTCAGCTCGCGTTGCGCTGCTTTCCGAGGATTGGTACAGCGGCCTGGATGACAAAGATAAATCTGTCGTTGATGAAGCCGTCGCAAAGGGCATTGCCGCGAACCGTAAGTGGACTGAAGAGTGGAGTAAAAACGCTTTGAATATGCTTAAGGGTGAAGGCGTAACTATAACCGAATTGGAGCCTGGCGAGAGGGATCTCTTTGTCCAGGCAAGTCAGGCGATTTGGGAAGATATAGTTTCGAAAGATGATCTCGAAATTCTCATAGATGCTTCACAGTACCAAGGGAACTAATAATTTCTGGAAAGGCGAGTACCATGACGTCCATAACGAAGGCCATTACCAAGATAAGTAACGGTTGCGACCGAGTGGTTACAATTGCCGCCATAGCATTCCTCGGGGCGATGGTGTTTGCTATCGCCCTGCAGGTTGTGGCGAGGTATGTCTTTGACTCGCCTCCACCCTGGACAGAAGAAGTTGCCCGTTATGCAATGGTATGGGTCGGCTTGTTAGGGGCAACCGTGTCGTTTAAGGCCGGTTTCGACCCGGTTCTTGCCCGCGTACCCGATAATCTGCCAATCTTCTTGAAACGATGTGCCGGCCTGGTCCGGTGGGCTGCCGTGCTCATATTCTTACTGCCCATACTTTGGTACTCGTTTTTTGGTCCAGGCACTAACTTTGTCCGCGGATTTCTGGCAAGGCACTGGTATCTGGAGGCAGAGACTTTCGAAATATCGACCTTCTACGTTGCGATCGGAGTTCCGATATTCATTGTAGTGATACTTCTACATGGGCTTAGCCTTTCGCTCCTTCCAATAACGAAAAGAAATGAAGAAGAAAATGACTCTGTATAGTGATTTGGGTTTGGAAGCTGACCCTGAATTTTTTGAAGAGCTGGTAACGTTGCGCCGGGATATTCACAAATATCCGGAAACAGCATTTCAGGAAACACGAACAGCAGCAATCGTTGCCGCCGAGCTCGAAAAAGCAGGTATTTCGGTAAACTGCGGTCTGGCGGCAACAGGTGTCGTTGGTACTCTAAAAGGAAAGACCGCGAGCTCCCGAACTATCGGCCTGAGAGCAGACATGGACGCACTCTTCATCCATGAAAAAAACGAATTTGAATATAAATCGGTAAATGCTGGAAAAATGCATGCTTGTGGCCATGACGGACATACGGCAATGCTTCTGGGAGCGGCTAAGTATCTTGCGAAACATCGTAATTTTTCTGGAACCGTTCATTTTATATTCCAGCCCGCCGAAGAAAGTGAAGGCGGTGCCCGCGTAATGATCGAGCAAGGCTTGTTTGATAAATTTCCTTGTGACGTTGTTTATGGGATGCATAACATGCCGGGGCTTGGCGTTGGAAAATTTGTCATCAAATCTGGGCCGATGATGGCGGCCGGGGATACATGGCAGGTTGAGTTTGTCGGCACGGGTGGTCATGGAGCCGCTCCGCATCTGGCAACAGATCCGACGATGGCATCCGCCATGTTTATGAGCAATATTTCCACTGTTGTTGCCCGTAACGTCCCTGCTGTTGATTCTGCAGTGATTAGTATTGGACATATCGCAGCGGGTGAATTCAACTCGCCAAATATTATTCCATCCACTGTCCTGGTTCGGGGGACGGCGCGAAGCTATACGCCTGAAACGCGTGACAATATAGAGGCAAGACTGTCAGTTCTGGCGCAATCTTCAGCAAGCGCTTATGAGTGTCAGGCGAATTACAAATTCATCCGCCGTTATCCACCCTTGATTAATTGGCCGGACCAAACTGCTACTGCTATCGACGCGGCGACACTTACGACCGGGCATAAAAATGTCGACGGGAAAGGACAAGCTCTAGGTGGCTCTGAAGACTTCGCCTTCATGCTGGAAAAAGTGCCTGGAGCCTATATTCTGGTTGGGAACGGTGACAAGGAATCCAACAAATTTGTTCATAACTCTCTTTATGATTTCAACGATGAGGCATTGCCATACGGCGTGGCTTACTGGGTAAATCTTGTTGGTGTCGAGCTTGGTGGCGTTTCATGACAAAAGTCCCAGTCGCAAGCATATTCGCGGAATGGGCTGCAGATCTTCCGTCACCTAACTCGGATCTTAGTGATAGTCGGGCAAATAATGCCTTCATAGATACGTTGGCCTGTATTTTTGCAGGCAGTCAAGAAAAGGCGACGCTTTCCGTCCTCGATGCGGCACGTAAGATTCAAGGTGAAGGCAATCATACGATTTTCGGGCATGATGTGAAATTACCGCCCGCCGGAGCCGCCCTGGTCAATGGCATGGCCGCCCATGCGTTAGACTTTGATGACAATTTCCTACCCGGTTATACACATGCCAGCGCGGTCTTGGTGCCGACATTGATTGTCATCGGCGAGATGCAAAAACATTCGGGCGTACGATTGCGAGACGCTTATGTGGTTGGACTTGAATTGCAGGCCCGTGTTTCTTCGCTGCTAAATCCTGGTCACTACGGCGCCGGATGGCACTCTACATCCACGGTCGGCGTTATTGGTGCCGCGGGTGCTGCGGCGGCCTTAATGGGTTTGCCGCCTGAAAGTATTTGTTCCGCTATGAGCATTGGTTTCAGTCTTGCTGCTGGGTCAAAACTCCAGTTTGGGACTTCGACAAAGCCATTACACGCAGGTCTCGCGGCTCACAATGCGGTTTTGGCAGCCAGCATGGCGGCATCCGGTATCGGAGCTCAATCAGAGTTCCTGACAGGACGGTGGAGCTTTCAAGAGTTATATGGTCATGGGAAAAAGGTGGATGATCGCATAGCTCTCGAGGGCTTTGGAACGCATTGGGCTATTGAAGAGCACGGCTTGATGACGAAAAGATTTCCCTGTTGCGCTGCATCACATCTGGCGCTGGATGCCATTGAAATATTAAGGGAAAAATTGGGAGCGGATACCAGTGATCTTTGCAAGGTAACGGCGAGGCTCCCCAAGAGATTATATGATAACCTTCGCTTTGACCGTCCAACTACAGAAAATGAAGCAAGGTTTAGTTTTACCTATCCTGCAGCATGTCTGTTGCGTGAAGGCCATGTATCACTGCATCATTTCACGCCAGAAGCAATTCAAGATACGAAAAGAACGACACAATTGGAGTTATTCCGACGAGAGAGCGTTGATATGAGTCCGGACGACACCCCGATTTCGGTAACGCTTTTGGCCGAGTTTAAATCGGGCAGAAAAGAAGAGATCGTCGCAACGGACTTAATCGGCGGTTCAAACCAGCCTTTAAGTGAAGACGATCTGCAAAGGAAAATATCGGATTGTCTTGCTTGGTCTGGACTGGAGACGAAACGCTCCGTTATCGATAAATTTTCTGACCTCAAAAATATCCAAAGTCTCGAATGCTCCTAATGTCTGATTTGACGCCGTTGATGGCATATGAGGTATCTAGAGTTTTGGGCTGAAAAGGAGATATTTGGGCTGGGTTGCCACCTTTCTGATTCAGCTTTTTGATATCTCCCTGGAGGACGATGGCTGGCTCATCAGACTTATCCTCCTACTTAACCAATGCCCACAGTGGGAAATACACGTTGTCCCGCCATGGGCATTGGTTTTTTTGTTTGGGCAGTTTTTTTATCGAAGAGCTGCATGGGCTCTCTGTTTTTATTCTACTGCGGTCGCTGAGTGGTGAAGAAGCCACCGTATTCTTCTACCATGCAATCAAAATATCCTGCAGTCCCAACCACTGCCGCATTTCACATCGCGGTCAAAATAATCGATATATACAACTTTAAATAGTAATTATATTTTTTAAATACTCTCTATTAGTTCATCTAAGGAGAGAAAAATGTCTGATAAAGAGGTTTTAGCGGAAGAGAAAAAAACTGATGTTCAACAATTTAAAAAAGTCATTCTGTTAGCGGGTGGTGTTGGTCCTGCAGCGGGTGTTTCAGCGCACCATCAAATTGTCGGTCTGACGGATAACGGAAGTTGCAAGGATCAAGGGCATGCATCTGTCATTCATTTAAGTTTCTCGGGAAGTGTTCTGGACAGAACCGTTTGGTTATTTTCGGACCGAAAAGCGCCAAATCCAGGTGGTGAAATGGCAAAGGCTGTGAATCGAGCAATGGACGGCTTTATGAAACAAAATTGTAAAGTGGTGCTGGGGGTTCCCTGCAATACCTTTCATGCGCCGGCTATCTGGGATGTGTTTATAAAAAATCTTAATTTTGTAAATCGGATAAAAATCGTCCACATGATTGAAGAAACGGCTCAAGCAATCAAGAAAGTTAAAAAGAACAACGGTAAAGTACTTAAAGTTGGCCTTATGGCGACGGACGGAACGCGAAAATCAAAAGTTTACGATAACATCTTTAAGAAATACGGCGATCTGCAACTCGTTTTTCCAGAGGTTTTCGATCAAAAAAACATTATGGATGCCATTTACAACTCGAATTATGGGGTCAAGGGTCAGACGCCCGACATGCAAAAAGACCTTAAGTTAATTAATGGCGTTATCGACAAACTTCGCCAAAAAGGTGCAACCGCCTTTATCCTCGGTTGTACGGAACTTCCGCTTCCATTCCAGGCTGTCAATGGCAAGATTCCTAACGACTGTTTCGATCCAGCAAATATCCTTGTCAGAACTTTAATTACCCAAAGCGGGCATACTTTGAAGGGGCTTTTGAATATGAAGAAAGATGGCGAAAAGGACCCGATAACAGGGAACGATTTCCTCAATATACCGACCTCTGGGAAGTTTTTTGAGCGAATATATAGACCCTCGAAACTCTGAGGTTAGAGGATTTATAAGATGCATGGATGGCTTTGTCAGGAGAAAATTGCTTGATGGCTATTTACGCGTGGACTAGCCTCCGCGCATGACAAAAAAGGATACCTTCTGGAGTTTTAAAACCTTACCTGAGATTATCCGCCTCGCGATGATGATGTATGTCCGATTTCCGCTTTCTCTGCGAAATGTCGAAGACCTTCTTCATGAGCTCGGCATTGATATCAGCCACAAGACTGTGCGCTATTGGTGGAACAGATTTGGCCCCTGTTTGCGCGCGAGATCCGCAAGAATGTTGTAGAGGAGAATGCTCTCGATTATGTCGCGGGATACTTCATTGTCAATGAACTCTCTGAACGCGAATGGCAGGCTGAGCGTGAAGGACAGTGGACCAAAGGAAAAAGTCACGACACATTCGCCCCGCTTGGGCCTTGGTTTGTCACCGCAGATGACATTGCAGATCCCGGTGACGTGAACTTAAAGCTTACGGTGAATGGGGGGCCGGCAGGATGGATCAACAAAAACCATGATATTTGGGGTCGCGAAGGTCTTGAGCTATATTAGTGGTTTCATGACCTTGGAACCAGGTGATATCATCTCTACCGGGACGCCGCCTGGGGTAGGGCTGGGCATGAAACCGCCGCTCTATTTGAAAGAAGGGGATCGTATGCGCCTGCAAATCAATGGTCTTGGCCATCAAGAGCAGCTTGTCGTCAAGAAGGCAGATTGACTTCATCATGGCGAATTCGAACAATCCCGCAGTTTATGGTGAATTTGATATTGTCATAGTTGGCGCCGGATCTGCGGGGTGCGTGCTCGCGAATAGATTAAGCGCCGATGCGGACACCCGTGTTTTGCTGATTGAGGCAGGGGGAAGTGATAATCGGTTCTGGATCCATGTCCCTGTTGGGTATCTCTATTGCATGGGGAATCCCAAGACGGATTGGTGCTATAAGACCGAGCCGGAAGAAGGACTAAATGGGCGCTCCCTCGCCTATCCTCGAGGTAAGGTGCTTGGCGGCTGTTCCTCCATCAATGGCATGATTTACATGCGCGGGCAGGCGCGCGATTATGATATATGGCGTCAGCAGGGCAATATCGGTTGGGGGTGGGATGACTTACTGCCCTATTTCAAAAAATCTGAACATCATTATGGCGCGGCGGACGAGTTTCACGGCACGGATGGGGAGCTGTTGGTTGAAAAACAGCGTCTGGCTTGGCCCGCTCTGGACGCAGTGCGTGAAGCGGCAGAAGAACTTGATATTGCGCGGACTGATGATTTTAATTCGGGTGACAATGAAGGATCTGGCTACTTTCCGGTGAACCAGAAAAAAGGCATCCGATGGAATGCCCGAAAGGCATTTATTGATCCAGTCCGTAATCGTAGCAATCTCACGATATTAAAAAATGCCCAAGTGGAGAAACTGATATTCGAGGGCAAGCGGGTTGTTGGACTGGAATTCAGACGCAATAATGTGGTTGAACAGGTTACAGCCCGGAAAGAAGTTATTCTTTCTGCGGGCTCCATTGGTACACCGCAAATTCTCCAGCTTTCAGGAATTGGCCCGTCGCAAGTTCTGAAGGATAAATCTATCCCGGTCATTCATGAACTCAAAGGCGTCGGCGAGAACCTGCAGGATCATTTGCAGATCAGGACAATTTTCGGAATTGAAGGGGCCGCCACGTTGAATGAACGCTCCAATAGCCTTTTTGGCAAATTGTCGATTGCCGCGGAGTATTTTCTTAAGCAGTCGGGTCCGATGGCGATGGCACCCAGTCAGCTTGGCATATTTACAAAATCGTCAGATGAATATGACACGGCGAATATCGAATATCATGTTCAGCCTTTGTCACTGGACGCTTTCGGAGAACCCTTACATAAGTTTCCGGCCATTACTGTCTCTGTCTGTAACTTGCGACCGGAAAGCCGTGGCACATGCCATATTCGAAGCAATGACCCGAGTGATTTTCCTGTAATCAAACCCAATTACCTTTCAACGGTGACGGACCGAAACGTCGCGGTGGACAGTATTCTGCATGCCCGAAAATTGATGGCGACAAAAAGAATGACTGAGTTTTCACCTGTCGAGCTCAAGCCCGGCGCGGATATTTGCACCGCGGAGGAATTGGCGAAAGCAGCGGGAGACATTTCGACGACGATATTCCATCCTGTGGGAACAGCTAAGATGGGTAATGATGAAAATGCCGTCGTAGATGACCAACTCCGCGTTCACGGCGTCGGTGGGTTGAGAATTGTTGATGCGTCTATCATGCCGACCATAACTTCCGGCAATACTCACGCTCCGGTCACCATGATAGCTGAAAAAGCGGCGGATCTGATCGCATTAACACGTTAGTCGATCTATTTACTAACGCGGCATTATAATATGACGTTTTCTTAATGGATTATTGCGCGTCAATGCCTTTTCGGACTGTCATATCGCGAAAAAAACTAACCGCTAGTTATGAAGATCCCTACTTGCTAATACGGCTAGCTGATGGCTATCAGTCACAGTAATTTTCTTTCGGCTGCTCTTAACTATTCCCTTGTTTTCCCACGCACTTAGGAGTCGGGAAACGGTATGTAGTGTCGTGCCGGTCATTTCTGAAATATCCTGCCGTGATATGGGAAAAGAGATCAAAATGCCGTCGTCGGTTTTTTGTCCTGTCTGATTGGCGAGTTTTGAAATGGCCTTGGCGACACGTTGTTCGACCCGTTCCGTCGCCATCTCCACCATTTTGTTCTGTGCCTCCTGAAGACGCGCGCCGACTGTTTTGTATGTGTTGGTCGCAAATGTTGGATACCTGTCAGTGATAGTTTGCCAATATGATCCGGGCCAAGATAACGCTATGCAGTCTACTGCGGCCACGGCGTTGGCCGGATAGCTATCGAGGCTAAGCGCTTGCGCAATCCCGAAGAGTTCACCGCTTGATATATAGCGGGCGATCATCTGGTCTCCATCGGGGGTAACTCTGATAACGCGAATATGTCCGTCCAGCAGCAGGAAAAAAGAATGCGCTTCTTCCCCCTGACGGAAAATTGTTCTGCCCATTTCATATCGTTCCGACCTTGCTTTTGAGAGCAATTCAACAAGATTTTGACGCTCTATACCGCGAAAAGGCGGGACATCGGCGATGAGAGAGGCGTCCAGCAAAGACATAGAAAAATCCTGTTCAATATTTGTCGAAACGCAAATCAATAGTGGCGCTGGCTTGATATACTAAGGCAACATGAATTCCCATAATTTGTGAAAGATATACTACGCGAAAGCAGCCGGATATCGCAATTCTAATGGCGGATGGATTTCTTGATGGCTATTCCAAGACTAAAAAAATATCGGGGCCCCGCTCTTCTGAGCTATGGCCATCGCCCATTTTTCATGTTTGGCGCTCTTTATGGTGGCGCCTCAATTTTGCTCTGGCTGCCCCTTTTCTATGGAGAGCTTACGCTTTCTACGGAATTTGCTGTCGTGGACTGGCATATTCATGAGATGTTTTTTGGCTTCCTGAGTGCAGTGATTACAGGATTTCTGTTCACCGCAATTCCCAACTGGACCGGTCGTATGCCGATTCAGGGAATTCCTTTGCTCTTTCTTCTATTGATCTGGGTAGCAGGAAGGATCGCTGTTACCTATTCAAGCCATATTGGATGGATCGCGGCTATGATAATTGATGTGGCGTTTCTTGCGATCATACTTGCGGTTCTAGCCAACGAGATTATCGCCGGTAAGAACTGGCGCAATCTCAAGGTTCTTTTTCCGCTCGGCTTGCTGATTGCGGCGAATACAGGGTTCCATCTGGAAGCGCATTTCTACGGTTTGAGTGATATTAGCCGGCGGCTCGCAATGGCGGCCGCTATTATACTTATAATGTTGATTGGTGGGCGTATAGTTCCGAGCTTCACCCGAAACTGGCTCGTGCAGAATAATCCCGGCCGCTTGCCTGTTCCCTTCAATCGATTTGATGTTGTGACTATTGGCGTCGCGATTGTTGGCATGACAGCCTGGATCATCAATGATGTGGATGTTTACACGGGCATAGTTTTGTTACTGGCAGCGGCAATGAATTTTTGCCGGTTGGCCCGATGGGGTGGGGATCGTACGCTACGGGAGCCTTTGGTGCTTGTATTGCATCTCAGCTATCTTTTTATTCCAGTCGGGTTCACCCTTCTGGGGCTGGCAGGGTTGTTTCCGGATAGCTTTTCTGCCCTTGCGGGTATTCATGCGCTGGCCACCGGTGCGGTTGGCGCGATGACGCTTTCTGTAATGCTTCGGGCTACGCTTGGACATTCAGGCCAGACCATTCGTGCCGGAACTGCTGCGAACCTGATATTTGCGTGTATTTATCTATCTGCTACGTCCAGGATTGCGGCTGAGTTCTGGGGTGACAATTACAACGTTCTTTTACATATCTCAGCGTTTGCCTGGTTTTTTGCCTTTGTCGGGTTTGGCATTGCTTTTGCCCCGTTATTTCTAAAAAGAAAAAGATAACCCAGGACAGTAGGAAAAACTAATGTGAGCTTGTTTAAGAACAAATAAGCGGAAAAATTAGCAGCTAAATTATGCCAAGTATCTGAATTAATCCGGCCGTTGGCGAAGTGTCGTCGCTGGATAAATTAAAAGGATCTGGCGACGAGATGCAAAATCGAGCTCCGACAGGATTGACTAAAAAAGCTTTGGCTAGGCTTATAGTTTTTAGTCTGTGTGGATATCTTTTGACCATCGCATTCGGCCATGCGGCGCAACCCGGAAAACTTTCCAGCTACCTCGAAAATATTTCTCCATCTGAAATGCTTGCGGGTGCGGATAAGTATGGGCAGTTAATCGAGAATACGCCTGTGGTTACGGTGATGAGCGGGAACAATGTTGTTGGCTATGTTTTTCTGAATACGGATTTTGTTGGTGCAATAGGCTATTCCGGGAAACCGATTGAAGTTCTTGTCGCCATGACCCCGGAGGGACGTATCGCCGCGGGTCGTCTCATGCATCATGCAGAACCAATTGTGCTTTCAGGTATTCCAGAGCAGAAGATCATCGATTTCATTGAGGGCTATAAAGATACCGATATTCTTAAATTGGCGCGGGAAAAAGGTGGAGAGCCACCGCCAGTTGATATTGTATCCGGTGCGACGGTTACTGTTATGGTTATCGATGATAGTATCAAAAGGGCCGCAGTTCGTGCTGCTGCTGCTTTGGGCCTCGGCGGCTTGCAGGGAGTATCACGCGCCACCTCTCCAAAAAATCTCTCGTCATCGAAGATGGTGATGTTGAAGACTGGCAAACCCTTCTTGGAAACGGGTCCGTGCGTCGCTTGCGCCTTAATCTGAAGGATGTTAACGACGCCTTTATTGCGCAAGGCAATGCGAAGGCGATAGAGCGACCGGAAACTGGCGGTGATGATGAGGTTTTTATCGATCTTTATGTTGCGTCACTCGCTATCCCGACAATTGCCCGTAGTCTTTTAGGTGTGCGTGAGTACCAAAATCTTCAAAAAAAACTGAAGCCCGGACACAATGCGTTTCTGGTTATGGGATCCGGGCGCTATTCCTTTCGGGGGTCGGGGTATGTCCGCGGCGGCATCTTTGATCGGATACAGGTCGTTCAGGGCGAGGAGGCATTTCGCTTTAGGGATCGGGGATACAAGAACCTCGGTCGCGTCGAAGCTGAAGGCGCGCCTGATTTCAAAGAAGTTGCCCTCTTCAGAACTTCTAAAGGAGCTATCTTCAACCCTGCCGAGCCATGGGAACTTCAGCTCCTCGTACAAAGAGCTATTGGAGCACTCGAAAAAGTATTTGTGGCATTCGAGCTTAACTATCAGTTTCCCGACAAATATGTGAAAACAGAGCCTCTTCCGAACACTGCGGCGCCCGTCGAGCAGAGCACCTCAACTTTTGAATCTGAGGACACAGCCGCCGCGAATGCGCTATGGCAGCGCATCTGGAAGCAGAAGTTACCTGAAATCATTGTCCTCATATGCGCCCTCGTAATTCTGACTATCCTTTTCTTCGTTCAGGATCAGGTTGTTCGCAGCAAGAAATTCACAGACTGGTTCCGCATTGGCTTCTTGACTTTCACGCTGTTCGGAATTGGCTTCTATGCGCAGGCCCAGTTATCGGTCGTCAATGTGTTTGTCTTTGTCAACGCCCTGCTGACGGATTTCCAGTGGCAGTTCTTCCTGATGGAGCCCTTAATATTCATCCTGTGGTGCTCTGTCGCCGTCTCTCTGATTTTCTGGGGGCGGGGTGCCTTTTGCGGATGGCTTTGTCCCTTCGGTGCCTTGCAGGAACTTACTAACAAAATCGCGCGGATTGTCGGCATCAAGCAGTTTACGGTTCCCTGGTGGCTGCATGAACGCCTGTGGCCCATCAAATACATCATTTTCTTAGGGTTGCTCGGCCTCTCCATATACTCGCTGCACCTTGCGGAAACATTTGCAGAGATTGAGCCATTCCGCACCTCCATTGTGCTGCGGTTCATGCGGGGCTGGCCATATCTCCTGTTTGTGTTTTCGCTTCTGTTTGCCGGCTTATTTATCGAGCGGTTTTTCTGCCGGTATTTATGTCCGCTTGGCGCGGCACTCGCAATACCGGGCAAACTCGCGATGTTCAACTGGCTGAAAAGATATCGAAACTGTGGCGATCCCTGCCAGACATGCGCAAAGGAGTGCATGGTCCAGGCCATTGATCCGCTTGGCAACATTAACCCGAATGAGTGCCTCTACTGCCTGCATTGTCAGGTGAATTATTACGATGAGGATGTGTGTCCGGTTGTTATCCATGCACTCGCCAAGGCGCGCAAGATGGATCCTGCCGCGAAGAACACGGTTGCCGATCAAGACCCAGCCTATCGCCGGGGACGACGGCTAAACCAGCCCAGAGCCTATGAGTAGACTTGTGGGCGGCCACAGAAACACTGGAAATTAACTGAAGAAGGAAGAGGAAGATGACGGATAACTCAGAAAAAATTGCAGATGTGTCACGCCGTTCATTGTTGAGGGGGTCTGCTGTCGCTGCCGGGATGGGTGTTGTGGGCGGGGCAAGTTTGATGCCCATCTCAACCGCACGCGCTGCAAGTGGAAAGAATGAAGTCGCTCCCGGTGATCTTGATGAATATTACGGCTTCTGGAGCGGGGGACAATCCGGCGAGCTTCGCATTTTAGGAGTTCCCTCGATGCGGGAACTGATGCGTATTCCGGTCTTTAACCGATGCAGTGCAACCGGTTGGGGTCAAACTGACGAAAGTGTCAAAATCCTTACGGAGAATATGCTGCCCAAGGAGAAGGAATTTTGGGCGGACAAAGGCGGTTTTCCGAGTAATGGCGACACCCACCATCCACATATGTCCTTTACGGACGGTACCTATGATGGCCGGTATATTTGGGTAAATGACAAGGCAAACACGCGCGTGGCTCGCGTCCGCTGCGATATCATGAAGGTCGACAAGATCATTTCCGTTCCCAATGCCGCAAGTATCCATGGCTTGCGTCCGCAGAAATTTCCAAAAACAAAGTATGTTTTTGCGAATGACGAACATCGCGTACCACTGCCCAATGATGGAACCGTTCTCGATGATCCGACAAAATATCACGCCGTCTTCACAGCCATAGACGGCGAAAAGATGGAAGTTGCCTGGCAGGTCATCGTCAACGGCAATCTTGATAATGTCGATGCGGATTATCAGGGGAAATATGCGATTTCCAGCTGCTATAACTCAGAAGAGGGCGTGACACTTGCCGAAATGACCGCAAACGAGCAGGACTGGGCTGTTGTATTTGATATTGCCGCGATTGAGGCCGGAGTCGCCGCGGGCGATTTCAAGAAATATGAAGGGGACGTGCCGGTCCTGGATGGTCGCAAGGGGTCAAAATATACCCGGTATATTCCGATTTCGAACAGCCCGCATGGTGTAAATGCATCGCCGGACGGCAAATACATGATGATCAATGGCAAGCTGTCGCCAACCGTGTCTGTTATCGAAATGGCAAAATTGCCGGATCTTTTTGCGGACAAAATAAAGCCCCGCGACGCGGTGGTCGCTGAACCGGAATTGGGTTTAGGACCACTCCACACGGCTTTTGACGGGCGAGGAAATGCCTATACAACCCTGTTTCTTGATAGTCAGATTTGCAAATGGAGTATCGAAAAAGCTATCCGCAAATTCGCTGGAGAAGACGTCGATCCAATTGTCGAAAAGCTCGACGTTCACTATCAGCCAGGTCATAACCACACATCTATGGGTGAAACCAATCAGGCTGATGGCAAATGGCTGATTTCACTAAATAAATTCTCAAAAGATCGATATATTAATGTGGGGCCTCTGAAGCCGGAAAATGACCAGCTTATTGATATTTCGGGCAATAAAATGAAGTTGGTGCATGACGGGCCGACATTTGCCGAACCACATGATTGCATTATCGTTCATCGCTCAATTGTTAATCCGAGCCAGACCTATGATCGTGAAGACCCCATGTTCGACGCCATCAAGGCGCAGGCAAAAGCCGATGGGGTCGAGGATCTGGATTATGCGGAAGACGTGATCCGGGACGGGAATAAGGTTCGGGTCTATATGCATTCGACCGCGCCGATATTCTCTTTGGAGAAATTTACTGTGAAACAAGGGGATGAAGTCACCGTTGTCGTCACCAATATCGATGACGTGGATGATCTCACCCATGGTTTTACGATTTCCAACTATGGTGTGGCGATGGAAATCGGTCCTCAGCAAACCGCGTCGGTTACGTTCAAGGCCGATATGCCGGGTGTTCACTGGTTCTATTGCCAATGGTTCTGTCATGCGCTGCATATGGAAATGCGCGGTCGCATGTTTGTTGAGCCGGCATAAAAGATGCCCATCCAAAGAACAATTCTTTGGCTTTGCAAGGTTGCGGTGGCAGGCATAGTCACCGCATCCTTCACTTATTCATTTGCAACAGCGCGTGAGATTGACGTCTCGGGGGATCTTCAAAAAGCGATTGATGCGGCGGTATCGGGAGACATCCTGATCTTACTGGACGGAGCCTATGACGGACCAATTTTTATCTCGAAACCGCTTACAATTCTAGGATCTAGAAAATCTGAGATAATCGGGCCGTCGACAGGTTCTGTCATTCAAGTGTTGGCACCAAATACAACGCTGAAAGGTCTGACGATTACTGGTTCCGGTCTCTCTTTGGAAACGCAGGATAGCGGTGTCTTTCTGCATCCAGAGGCTTCCAACGCCATTGTCGAGGACAATGATGTAACGGATAACCTGATTGGTATTTATGTATCTGGAGCGGAAAACGCGCGGGTGTCGGGCAACCGCATTTTCGGTCGTCGTGATCTGAGGATGAACGAGCGGGGCAATGGTGTCCAGATATGGAATGCGCCCGGAACCGTTATAGAAAACAATGACATCCGTTACGGCCGCGACGGCATCTTCGTCACGACGAGCAAACGGAATATTTTCAGAGCTAACCGGATGCAGGACCTTCGGTTTGCCATTCACTATATGTACACCAACGACAGCCAGGTCATCGGCAATCAATCTATTGGAAATCATATTGGTTACGCGATTATGTCGTCGCGTAACCTGAAAATTGAAGACAATATTTCCGATCAGGATAGCGACCGTGGATTACTGTTCAACTATGCGAACCGGGTATCCGCCAAACGCAACATTGTGCGTGGCGGAACGGAAAAATGTATTTTTATCTACAATTCGAACAGAAATATCTTCGAGGAGAACCGGCTGTCCGATTGCGCTATCGGCATCCATTTTACGGCAGGTTCCGAGAGAAATGTTCTGACGCGAAACGCTTTTGTAAACAACCAGAACCAAGTCAAGTATGTCGGCACAAGGTGGCTCGAATGGTCTCGTGATGGTGTTGGAAATTACTGGTCGGATCAGGTCGCTCTGGATCTGGATCGCAACGGTATAGCAGACAGCGTATATCGCCCTAACGATCTAACGGACCGGATAATCTGGCAATATCCATCTGCACGTCTTCTTATGAACAGTCCGGCGGTCCAGGTTTTGAAGTATGCGCAAGGAAACTTTCCGGCATTACATCCTGGTGGCGTTATCGACAGCGCTCCGTTGATGGCCATTCCAGAAAGCCTGACCGATGGGGGGAAGTCATGAGAATGGAAAGACTTTCTATGATCGAGTTACTTGGCATCAGCAAATCCTATGGCAGAAAAAAGGCGCTTGAGGGTATTTCCCTCACGCTTTCAAACGGTCAGTGTCTTGCTTTGGTGGGGCATAATGGTGCGGGTAAGACAACGCTCATCAAGATTATCTTAGGCCTCTTAAAGCCCAGTAACGGATCGGTGGCGGTATTGCACGGTGATCCAGGAAATCGGAGCTTCAATCGCAATCGTCGCCACATCGGGTTTTTGCCGGAGCAGGTACTCTTCCAGAAAACACTGACAGGGCGTGAAACTCTTGCCTTTTATGCGCGTCTTAAAGGGCTTTCTGTGAAAACACTCGATACGTATTTTGAACGTGTGGACTTGCTAGGCGCCGCGGACCGCCGTGTCGGGACTTACTCTAAAGGGATGCGGCAGCGTCTCGGTATTGCACAGGCACTCCTCGGGCAGCCAAAATTGCTGATATTGGATGAACCGACAAGTGGGCTGGATCCTGTTGCGCGCCAGAATATCTATAAAATTCTGGATGAAGAAAAGCGGAAGGGCGCCGCGGTACTTATTTCGTCACATGTTCTTACGGAACTCGATGACCGGATTGACAGGGTTGCTATTCTCAATGATGGAAAGCTGGTCGCGCAAGGATCTATTCCTACTCTTCGACATCAGATTGGTATGCATTCGCAGATGAAAATCAGTGCGGACAGGGAAATCTGTCGCGAGCTAATGACAATGTTCCAGAATGAGATTCCTGCGCGGAGCCAGTTTGCAGGGGAGGTAATTCTGACTTGCCCGCCTGCACGAAAAGTGGAAATTCTTGGTAAGGTGATGGCCTTTAGGGGCAGAATTCAAGACATTGAACTAACTGATCCAACGCTTGAACAGGTCTTTAATGCCTATTCAACGTCTGATCATTCTGCGGGGGAACTATCAGATGCCTAATATGCTGATACTTGCGCAAAAAGAAATCAGGGACGGTTATCGAAACAAATGGATTTCTGTCATGACACTGGTCATGGCAGGTTTTGCGTTGGTACTTGCGTTTCTCGGAAGCGCGCCTGTTGGAACTACCGTTATCAGTCCGCTTGCTGTAACGGTAGTTAGTCTCTCCTCTTTGGGTATTTTCTTTATCCCCTTGATTGCTTTGCTGTTATCTTATGACAGTATTGTTGGAGAAGATGATCGTGGCACCCTAACCCTGTTGCTTGCCTATCCGATAACTCGTTCTGATATCGCGCTTGGTAAGTTTCTTGGACAATTATTTATACTCGCCTTCGCTATTATTGTCGGATATGGCTCTGCCACTCTCGCGATTGCATCGTTCGGGGAAATGCCTGTGGCTGACTTGCCGTGGAGCATATTTCTGAAGCTGGTTTTCTCTTCCATTCTGCTCGGGTGTATTTTTCTCGCGCTGGGTCTGCTCCTAAGCATTTTAACAAGGGAACGCGGAACGGCCGCTGCAGGTGCCATCGGCATCTGGCTGGTATTTGTCGTATTGTTTGATATGGCTCTGCTTGGAATTCTTTCCTCCGGAGCCTCAAGCCTTATCCCGGACGACGCCGTTAAATGGATTATGATGGCGAGCCCATCAGATGCGTTTCGAATGTATAATTTGGCAACTAACAACGAGACTGCGTTGTTATCGGGGATGTCGGGATTGCGCGCCGATCAAGTTGTCCCCGCCTCAATATTGCTTGTTTTTCTATGCAGCTGGATAGTCATCCCGCTTTTTGCCTCCTGCGTTTTTTTCCAACGGAGGGCGTTATGACCTCAATTTTCAGAGTGGGATCGGCCCTGATATTTTTGTTGCTCGTATCCGCCTGTGAAGATGGCATTGGCGATATTCCTTTGCCGCAGGCGTTGCCGGAAGGGGCTGTTGGTACATATTGCGGGATGATCCTGACTGAACATGCCGGGCCAAAAGCGCAAATATTTGAAAAGGGTCGCTCGGAACCACTCTGGTTTACGGCGGTCCGGGATGCAATAATCTATACCCGGCTACCCGGTGAAGGACAGAGCGTCGTCGGTTTCTATGTCCATGATATGGCGCGCGCTAGCAGCTGGGAAAAACCACAATCTGAAGGTATCTGGATTACTGCCGATGCCGCTTTTTTTGTTGTTGGCAGCAATAGGCTTGGTGGTATGGGGATGCCGGAAACGGTGCCCTTCGGGACAGTAGAAGCCGCCGAAACTTTTGCGGAAAAATACGGAGGACATGTGTTTAGGTTAACCGAAATTCCAGTCTCCGCTCTGTTAGTTATGGATACAGACAATGGTGACAAAATTGCCGATCAACATTTTGGGGCAGAGTCGCAAAAATGACAAAAATACCACCCATACCAAAAATTACCCGCCGCCGCTTTATCATCACGGCAAGCGCAGCTGGCGCTTTTGCTTCCCAGCCCGTAAGCGCGGCCACATTGGCGGGCGGATTACAGCAGGTTAACTGGAAAGGCGCGGCACTGGGAGCCGAGGCCTCCATTCAGCTATTCCATCGCGATCCGCAATGGGCGAGAGAGCAGCTTCAACGATGTCAGAAGGAAATCTATCGGCTCGAAGAACTCTTCAGCCTGTATCGCCCTGATTCCACGATCTGCCGGTTGAATGCGGATGGATATCTCGATAATCCGGATATTGAGTTCTTGAATCTCCTGTCATTGTCAAAGTCATTCTCTGAGCAAACGAAGGGTTTTTTTGACGTAACGATACAGCCGCTCTGGAAACTATATGCCGATCATTTTTCCGAAAATAATGCAGACCCGTTTGGTCCATCGCCTTCAGCGATCAGTGCGGCACTTGAGAAAGTTGGATCCTCGAAGATTGAACTGTCTGCCAGCCGGATAACGTTCAAACGACCCGAAATGGCAATTACCTTAAACGGTATTGCCCAAGGCTATATAACTGATCGTGTCTCAGACCTTCTCAAATCGGCGGGCTTCGAAGATGTCCTTGTTTCTTTGGGCGAAAACTTTGCATTGGGCAGGAAATCAGATGGAAGTCCATGGCGAGTAGGGATTCTGTCGCCGGCCGATGGGAAAACAATTTCATCGACCGTAAATCTGACGAACAAAGCGCTCGCGACGTCAGGGGGATATGGAAGTCCTTTTTCTGAAATATCCAAGGCTAATCATCTTCTCAATCCACAAACTGGAGAATGGTCAGAGCTTAATCGCTCTGTTTCAGTCATATCCAGTTCCGCCACTCATGCAGATGCTGCGTCGACAGCGCTTGCCTTGATGACCAGTGAGGAACGTGCTGATTTTATTGAAAGGCAGCCTTTAATAGAAGAGGTGATTTACGGATAAATTTTGCACGGTCAGAAGAAAACTGCCTCCAGAAATTCTTTGCCCTTTACATTTTAGTCTTTTCGAACGCCATCAGGAAGTATTCTTCGTTGATAAAGCTGCCGGTTCGGCAAACATCTGATTGTATATTGCGAAAATGATCAGGAGAGATGGTACTGCAATGAAGCCGCCCAAAGGCCCCCATAGCCAGATCCAGAAGACGATGGCAAGGAATACGATAAAGGGGTTCAAGGTTACTCGACGGCCGATCACCAATGGCGTTATGATCTGAGCTTCCAAGAGATTAATTGCCAGAAATACAAAGGCCGGTGTAACCATGCCCCAAAGAGACGCCGAACTGATCAGACCGACACCAAGCAAGACAACGAAAGTAACGGCCGGTCCAATAAAAATCACATAATTGAGAACGGCGGCGAGCATTCCCCAAAGCAAAGGTGAAGGGACGCCCAATGCCCATAACGCAAGGGTTACGCTTAATCCCATTCCAATATTTATGATGGTTATCGCGAGGAGATAGTCCGATACATTGTTTTCAATTTCACGGAAAACACGCGCCATGTGCCATCGGGTTCTTCGGCTCATCGGCAAGCTCAATATGGTTCTTCTCAAGGTGTGGCGCGCCGCAACGAAGAAATAGAAACTCGCTAGAAATAGCACTATTTGACCGGCAATGGTGGGGGCAAGAATAGCAGCGTCCTGAACGGCGGAGCTATCGTCTACGACAACGGTATCCTCGCTTTTCTGACCCGTTACGCTTCGAAGCTGAGCCTGCAATTCCGAGATTGTGTCCAGGTTATCCTGCCAGCTCGCGAGCTCAAACCGCAGCCTCGCCCAAATTCTGGGTAATTGGTCAATCCAGGTCGACAACGGGGCCGCAAATACGGCGATTGCTATGCTTATTAGGATAATAAACAGCAACACAACAATCGCCGCCGAGCGGGATGCCGGAATATGAAATCTTTCAATGCGGTCCGCTATTGGGCCGAACATGATACCGATCACAACCGCAAGCATTATGGGCGCCAGGATTGTCTTGGAAAAATGCAGCGTTGCGACAAGTGCAACTAAGGCAAGGAATATAATCGATACTCTCGCCGCCGCTTCAATTCTGCTTCTATGTTTTGAAGCAGCAGAGGAGGTGCCGATTGTTACTTGTTCCAAGTTTTGCATTTCGGTGTGTCCGATGCCGGTTTCTAAACGTGTTCTTCTTCTTGTTGCTTGCGTTTATCAAACATCCGAGACATTTCAGTCGCATCCGCACCGCTTACCAGGTCTTTAGCAAGTTTAAATACGTCTTGTTCTTCTTCCTCGATATGATGTTCAAGCTCATCTTTTAGCTTTTCGAATTTCTGTATCCAGCCTGCGCTGCTCATATCCATGTCAGAAAGCTCATTGATCAGTTCATCCGCACCTTGATGCTCAGAAACGCTATGGCGTGCTTGTTCCTGGCTATTCGGATCCTCGATCAGAACGGCGTAGAGGGTTTGCTCTTCGGCGTTGGCATGGCTCACTGCTTCTGCCTTGAACTGTTCGAACAGGCGACGCCGTTCGTCGGAATTTCCCGACGTCTCCATAATTTGATTAGCGAGGTTCTTTTGTTTATCGTGATCCTTGATGAGGCGCTCATAGATATCCATAGATCTGCTCCTTGTGTTGTTTGACGCATTACAAACATCCGCAAACGCAAAGAGTTCCCAATGAATGAGATTTTTTGGGGGACAACGCTTATCGATCCGTCGGAGTTACAGCTCTAATTAAGCGATTTTTTCCACCACATCTTGAGCAATTGTTTATGTCGCAATTGAGTGAAGTAGTATTTTCTGGCGTTTGGATTAGCTGAAATAATTCTTTCTACGCGTCGGATATCTGCCGGTTTCAGCATGCCGTCCACATAGCGCTGGACTTCCTCCTTGCTAAACTCGCTTGAACTCATACCACTAGAATATTTGTCATGAGGCAATGAACAACTCTCTTTAGTCTAAATTTCCAATCCTACTCATATACCCAATGAATTTAGATCGGTTTTGGTTCCATGGAACTTTTTGCAGGCTGCGCTGTTTGTAAGTCTGTATGAAGCAAATTTGAGGAGAATCCAGATGATTGGTTGGGCAATAACATTTTTATTAATTGCATTGGTTGCGGCAGTATTTGGTTTTGGCGGGGTCGCCGCTGCCTCCGCTGGGATTGCAAAGATTATTTTCGCGGTATTCATCATCCTGTTCGTTGTGAGCGCGATCGTACATGTCATCAGAGGCCGTAAACCTCCTATGTAAGTAGCGAACTTTCCATATTTCAGGATAGCACGGTTAAATTGATCAAAACGGCACTTCTGTTGAAGTGCCGTTTTTGTTTCTCGTAAAGAACCAGCTCTTGTAAGATGGGAAAATGAAATATTTATCCCTGAAGTTTTTCTCAGCTTATCTCGCAGTTTTGCTCTTCGGCTTGGTGTTTTGCACATTCCTGCTTGTTGTCGGTGAAAGCCGGATAAGGGCCGAAAGCAAAAATATTCAGCAATTGGTGCAGTCCCTTTTTGAAATGGAATCCGCGAACCTTCTGGTCGAAAAAATGCTTCTGAGCCAGCAGGGTTATATGATTTTCGGTGAACAACAATTTATTGAGGATTATGAAGAAACGACGCAGAGGCTCTCTAAAACGCTGACTGATTTGTCGGTCTTTAGCCTAGAGGATCAGTTACAACGAGGTATCCTCGGGTCAGTGGATCAAAAAATTTCCCTCCTTGAAACAGAACTTGAAAGCCGGGCAGCCAACAGGCTGACTGTGAATACAGCTGACATCGTTACTGCCAACCAAAAAATTGATGCGTTGAAAAGTGAAATTTCCGAGACTTTTGAAGCCCTTATTATCGAGGGAAAAAGTCTTCTCGATGCTCAAAGCCTGTCTGCGGAAAATAAAACAAGGCAAAATGAACAGCTCATGCTTGTAACGGCGGGCATTGCAATATTGCTGATTATATCGATCGCGGTGAATTTCATTCTCAGGCGAAGTTTTCGCCGTCTTTTTTCCGGACAGGTTTCTGAAGAAGAGCAGGTTTTGGAGCTGGCGGTTGAGGGTAGCAAGGACGGCATTTTCGACTGGGATATTCAGTCCGGAGAAGTTAATTACTCGGATCAGTTTATCGCCATGTTGGGATGTGATCGCGAAGAGTTCAGCGGGAAAGTTGAAGATTTTGCTGACAGGCTGCACCCGGAAGAAAAAGAAACAGTCCAAAACTATATCGAGCTTTATCTAAAGGGGCGTTTATCCGAATATTCAAGTACTTTCCGGATGCGGCATAAGTCCGGGCGATGGATTTGGATCAGGGCGCGGGGGGCTGTCATACAGGATGACAACGATAAGCCGTCTCGATTTGTCGGCACGGTTACGGATATTAGTGCAGAAAAAGACTACGAATTGAAACTTGAAGGGGCGATACAAAAGGCTGAAGAGGCGAATGCCGCGAAAAGCGAGTTCCTTGCCCATATGAGCCATGAAATAAGGACCCCACTGACAGCGATTACCGGTGTCGCGGACATACTAAACCAAGGCTCAGGTGAATTGGATCAGAAAAAGCAGAAACTAGTCAAAGTGCTGCATTCCAGCTCTATCAGCCTGAAGGATCTCATCTCGGACATTTTGGATTTCTCCAAGATTGAGAGTGGAGAACTTGAACTGGAGGAAACGTCTTTCAGCCTGCCAAACATCTTTGAGCATATAACAAGTATTATGTCCGTCAGGACAAAAGAGAAAAATCTGGAATTTGTTTTCGACTATGCGGGCGTAAAGGAGCTTGAATTCTTCGGTGATCCTGTTCGCATTCGCCAGATATTGATCAATCTAATTGGCAATGCTGTCAAATTCACCGAAGAGGGCCATGTCCATGTGGAAGCCAAGACCGAAGATCAAGGTGATTTTTCAGTTCTCAGAATAGATGTCGAGGATACAGGTATCGGGATTTCCAAGGATCAGGCGAATCTGATTTTTGAACGTTTTAAACAGGCGGATTCGACAGTATCGAGAAAGTTTGGTGGCACGGGGCTTGGGCTTCCCATTTCGAAGAAGCTTGCCAGCTTGATGGGCGGGAGTATCGAAGTTGATAGCGAGATCGGCAAAGGATCTGTTTTCTCTCTTATCTTGCCAATCACCGGCGGCATCAAACAGTTCAAGGATGGATTTGAGCAAAGTGAAGCCGATAGAAAGAAGCGCATCGATGAAATGAAAGCCCAAATTGAAGAAACTCAAAAAGCCTTGCTTGTCGAAGACTACGAAGGAAATATTACCGTTCTAGGGCATATCCTGGGTGATCTGGATGTAGAGTTTGATATCGCAAAGACGGGTCTGGAAGCGGTCAATCTTTGGAAAGAAAATCACTACGGCCTCATTTTGATGGATATTCAAATGCCGGAGATGGACGGATTTACGAGTACCAGACTAATCCGGAGCATCGAAAGCGAGAAGGGGTTTGATCGAACGCCAATTGTCGGTATGACCGCCCACGCCCTTGTTAGCGATAAGGCGAAATGTATTGAAGCCGGTATGGATGGGTATTTGCCGAAGCCGATTGTTGAAATTGACCTGAAGGCGACTGTATTGAAATATCTGGGCAATATGTCGGCAGAAGAACTAGAAAGCCCGGATGTTTGATCCGGGCTTTCAGCAAAAACATTAATGAACTGTTGGTGCCTCTAGAAGCTGCTGTAAACTCTCACGGGCGCGTGAGAGACGGGAGCGTACCGTGCCGATCGCGATCTTCAGGAAATCGGATACTTCCTGGTAGCTCAGGCCCTGGACGCAAATCAGGATCAGAATTTCCTGATGTTCATGGGAAAGTCTGTTCATGGCCTCATTCACCGTCTTCAGTTCCATTTGCTTATCTTGTGGCGCTTCAATGGATTCTGCTTCCAGGTAGCTTTCCGGATCGTATTTTGTTTCATACTTTGCTTTCCGACGATAGTCAGATGCAAACTGGTTATACATGATCTTCGATGTCCATTTAAAAAGATCCGTGTTTTCCTGGAACAAATGCTTCTTCTCAATAGCTCTTAATAGCGTATATTGAAGTAGATCTTCTGCATCATGATTGTTCTGGGTCAGGCGACGGGCAAAATTCCTGAGACCGGACACTTCTGTAGTCAATTCTTGATTGTTGAACATTTGCGTCTTCCTTTTTGCTAGTCGTTTTCGATATTGCAAAATGGAAGTTAGCTGACCGATGTAACTTGTGATTTTCGCCTTTGTATGAATTGCGAAAGAGTTTGTTACATTTTTGTATGCGGCTGATAAAATGCCCTGAGGCTCTATAAAAAGGATAGCTTAAATGAATAAGGGCGCGGTCCTGTTAATTGATGATGATGAGGGGCTTCGGACAGTGCTATCGCACTATTTCGAGGCAGAGGGGTACTCAGTCATCACGGCAAAGGATGGCGCAGAAGTTTCAAATAAACTTGCCGCCGAGCAATTAGACGTCATTTTGCTTGATCTGGTGCTCCCCGATACGGAGGGTACCAGCCTTATTCCTGTTATAAGACAGTCGACATCAGCGCCGATTATCGTTGTCAGCGGGAAAAATGACACTACAGAGAAGATTATTTGTCTGGAAATGGGGGCAGATGACTATCTCACAAAACCCTTTGAGTTGAGAGAGTTAAAGGCTCGTATAAAGGCTGCGATGCGGCGCGCGAATGAACATAAAGCCGATCCTGCGGCGGTGTCTGAAACAGTAACGGAGACTGAGGTCATTGCTTTTGGCCGTTTCACACTGGATCGCGATCAGTATCAGGTTTTTGATAAGGACGGTAATTCCGTCGATTTCACCATTGGTGAGTTCCAGTTGTTGGAGGCCTTGGTAACCTCTCCTAAAAGAACCTTAAGTCGCGAACAATTGTTTGAAAAAACCCGCGATGGCAAGTTTGATGTTTATGATCGTGCAATTGATATTCAGATAGGCCGCATTCGTAAAAAGCTCGGTGAGGATGGGCCAATTCTTATCAAGACGATGCGCGGCGTCGGTTATATGTACGCGCCAAAAAGCTAGAGCCCGTCCAAAATATTGGAACTTTTTTTGATTTGTTTGTTTGTTGGATGCGAACGAAATCAAATGGAGTTTTACAATGGTCAAATCTACCGAAACTTACCCAGAAATTGACGAGCTGAAAGACGATCTTGCGGCTCTGAAAAAACATATGTCGGAACTGACGGCAAGCCTGAAACAGGATGGCGTTGATGAAGCAGAAAAAATTGGCGCAAGAGCCAAGGAAAAACTTGGTGAGTTGAAAGACCGAGGAAGTCAGGGTATCGAGCAGATCGAAGGCAGGGTCAGAGAGAAGCCAGGCCAGAGTATTGCGATCGCCTTTGCCGCTGGTTTCTTGGCCAGCATGCTTATGCGGAACCGGAGCTAACCCGTGAATCCGCTGCTGCAAATCCTACAACAAACGCTCGCCGATAATTTTGCGCCTAAAAAATCAGGCATTTTGCAACGTGGAGCAATAGGGGCGTTTGTTGTGGCCTTAGTCGTGGCCCTATCATTTATTGCGTTATTCTTCCTGGCGCTGTCCTTTTACAGCTGGATGCTCATGTATGTTGTGCCTCCTATGGCAGCACTGGCCACCGCCGGAAGCATCCTGCTGATATGTCTTATTGTTGTAACGGCGCTGTACTTCATTTTGAGGTCGAAGCCGAATACACCGTCGCAGGCGGATGAGACGGCCCGGATGATTTCGACCGTCGCCGCAATTGCAGGAGACGAACTTGGTAAAACAGCGGAAACCAACCCGAAGACGACGCTGCTTCTTGCGGGTGTCGCCGGCCTTATTGCCGGAAAGTATCTAAATTAGTTGGGAACTTTTTGAGCGATCAGGCGTTGGTTTTGTTGATAATCAAGAGAAAACGAAAGGACAGGCTGATGAATACAATTAGCAAGGAAGCACGCGTAATTTTTATGTTGGGACTTTTCGCCCTTGCGTCACTCTCTCTTGCTGCCTGCGAGACGATGGAAGGCGCAGGCCAGGACATAGAGAAGGCTGGGGAAGCTATTCAGAAAAAAGCAAATGAATAAATTTGCTTGAGCTGGTATCAGATGAGTAACCGAAACTCTTTCTCTTACAACATGTAACCAATAAAGCCGCCTTGGTCAGGCGGCTTTATCTTTGCACAAATTGCACTGTTGCCTTCTTTACTGACAATGGTCTACAAAGCGGCCTTGATAAGGCTCGACTGGAGTATACCCTTTCCGTCTATAATCAATTCTGCCATAATAATCATCGCCTTAGGATGCTATGCTGGCGGAGTTCGGCTGTTTACGTAGGAAAATGACATGAAGTGGGTGGCCCAGAAGCTTTGCACCGAAGCTGGTGACTACGAATTATTTGTGGAAAAACAGAAGCAGGACTGGGAATGTGATGAACCCATGGATCTGTGGAAGTGGGCAGTCGTGTTCCACGGTACAATTGTGGCGAGCGGGGCGACGAGAGATATGGAAGACGCGAAACGCATTGCCGAAGCCAGTATTCCGAAAGAAAACAACTAGATTAATTCGGTTGCCGGGTGATCGCATAAGCCTTTGGTTAGCCTTCCCAATCTTCTCCTACGGGTTTTCTTGACCGGTTCTTTTCAGTGTCTATCAGCCTTTCCGCCTCTTCACGATCGTCGGCGGTCGCGTCGTCTGGCAGGGAATTGTCATTTTTGAAAACCAAGGCAAATTCATAGAACATCGGAAAATGATCTGATCCGATATGCGGCTGCCGTTCAATGGACACGAGCTCAAACTCTTCCGAATGGAAAACATGATCCAGGGGCCATCTTAAAAATGGAAAGCGGGCGTCGAAAGAATTGAACATTCCGCGCCCCTGACGCGGATCCAGCAACTGGGAAATTCTGAGAAACCGCCGGGTTGTTTCTGACCAGGCGACGTCATTGAGATCTCCTGTTACGATCAGCGGCCGTTGTCTTTTCGCGGCTAACTTTCCGGCAACAAGTATCTCCGCATCTCTTCCTTGCGTATCCCGATGTGGAACAGGAGGGTCGGGATGGATGGAAATGAGGTCAAACAGGTGCCCGTCTGTGACTTTAAACGAACAATGAAAACTCGGAATTCCCTCATTTAATAAGTACTTGATTTCACCGCTTGGCATCTCCAGGCGAGAGGTCAAATACATCCCATAGCTGTTGTCCTGCGGACAGGAAATTTTTTGAGCATACTCAGTCAGCGATGCGTCAAGGGCGTCAACCCATTGCTGATCAGTTTCCATCAGGATGAGGATGTCAGGATCACGGGTGTTAATCAGCTTGATTAGGTCTTGATACCTTCGATTGCCTTGTTTCACATTACAGACGAATAGGCTTATAACGTCTTCGCCCTTACTATCTGTGGAATGTTTGGCTGACTGCTGTGCCCAAAGAGGCGTAAAGCGAATGATATAGATCGTTTGAATTGCAAGTGCCGCGACAAGCATTGCGAGAAAGATCAGGCTAATCCAATTGATGGGCAGAATTGCCAGCACGAAAATGGTTGTCGTGATTGAAAGGAGGGCGAGTTGAAGACGGCCGAAATCAAATACTCTAACTGCACCATGTGCAATGGGTATAAATGGAATCAGGCTAGCCAAAAAACTGAATGACGCAACTGTGCCCAACACATAATACGACATGAGATTCTTTCAAAAACTATCGGTTATCAGTATATAGAGCTCAGCATGAAATTACTGCTACAATTTCATCTTATATTGTTGAGATAAATTAGTTTAGGCGGCACTCCCCAGGTGCCGTTTGAGGAACTTGATGTGGGAATAAGTTTCATCGAGCATTTGCATCTGACGCTCAATTAAATCTGTTGTTGCTTCTGGCGATTCGCTGTTTAGGGCGTCACGGAATTGTTCGAGTGCAACACTCTCCGCTTTTTCCAGCTTTCTTAACAAGGCGATTTCCATATCATCTATCTCGGTCCTTAATGGCCTAAATAAATCTGAAGTCCGACCATCGCCGATCTCCTCTTCTGCTGCTTCACCGGCAATCGAAAGCGCGTGTAATCTAAGGTTAATTATGACGCTTTCTCGTGTTGAGGCAATCCTTCGGAAGGTTTCCCCCAAACTCCGACTTTTCGTGCGATACGCCGCAGTTGCGTAGAATTCACGCGCGTCTTCGCAAATGTTAATGAGATCACTCAGCATTTCTATCGTCGTATTTGGCATAATAAAACTTTCTTTGGCCTCCGCGTTCATTCGCATCAGCACCCCAACCAACAAACTGCTGAAAAAAAGTTCCTGAATGTGGGAACCTTTTGGCGAGTTCGGTGTTTGTCATTTGTGTAACGACTTCTGAACACAAAAGAGGATTAGATAATGCAAAAGAAATTTTTAGCGACAGCATCCATCATCGCCCTTATGGCTGTATCTCCCGCGCTTGCCGGAACCGCAAATACGGAAGACAGTACGGCGAAACAAGCCACTGAGCAGGTTAAAGAAGGCTGGGATAAAACCAAAAAGGCAGTCAAGGAAACTGCCGAGGATGCCTCTGATGCAACGAAAGACGCTTACAGGGAATTCAAGGCCTTTATCTTCAGTGATGATGACGGAAAGCTCGGCGTTGAACAGGTTCAGGTTAATCCTCGTACGACGGCAACGGGCATTATTGGCGAACCCGTTTATAACTTTAATAATGAGCGGGTCGGCGTCGTAGAGGACGTTATCCTTGATCAGGACGGCAAGGCCGTCATGGTTATCATTGGTGATGGTGACTTCTTTGGTTTGGGCAAGCTCGCGGCGTTTGACTATAACGCAATGGTCGAAATGAATGCGGATGGCGATATCGTCATGCCGCTCACAGAAGAAACCATCGAGCGTGCCGCAGAATTCTCATTTGACCGGAATGACACAGGCGAAAATGTTCGCATGATGCCAGCCAACGCTTACAGCGTGGAAAAACTTCTTGATGCCCAGCTCGTGAACGCGAAAGGCGAGACGTTAGGTGAAGTCGACGATATCACCTTTAAGGATGGGCAAGCCAGTCAGTTGATCGTGGGGTTTGATAAAATTCTCGGCTTTGGCGGCGAAGAAATAAGCCTGGCTTATGACGATGCGAAGCTCGTCAGGGACGGCGATGATGACTACAAATATACGCTTTCTGAAAAGAAGTCCTCGCTTATCAGTAATCATAAATCATTGATGAACTAAGCGCATTGGGCTAACTGAAAAGGAGAACGAAATGCTAAACCAAGATATTCTAAAGGGTAAGTGGAAGCAGATCAAAGGCGAGGCCCAGAAGAAGTGGGGCAAGCTGACCGACGATGATCTGGAACAGATAAATGGCGACCGCGAGATTTTTCTGGGGAAAATACAGGAGAATTATGGAGTTGCCAGAGAAGAAGCCGAAGACATGTTGGATGATTTTGAACGAGATCAAGTATCCTAGGCTAACCTGAACTAAGAGAGCGCTGCATTCTAAATGCGGCGCTCTTTTTGAATGTACCTTATTGCGCAGACAGTAAAGGCAGGGCGATCGGGAAACGGGCCTTAGAAAGCAGCAAGGAGCTTTTTGTCAGTAGATGAAAAAAACCCGGTAAAGGCTAATTTACCGGGGAAGGCTTTAGGCTGGCAGGGAGGACAAGCCTAAAGAAACTGAATAGTCGGGCCGAGAATAATCACTGTAATTTTCCATAACATATTCAACAGAGCGATCTGGCAGGCAGCTGATTTGATGACGAGTAATATCAATCTGACAATTGCAAACGCTTCAAAAATTTATGGGAACACGCCTCCTCCGCTTCTAACGCGACCTAGATAGTCAGGACTTCCCATCTGACCTCCCTTGAGAGCTAGTTCAAGGCCGTCAAACGGTCCTTCCGCATGTGCCTCAAAAATTGCTGCACCGGGAATTGTGGGAGCCAGAGCAGTCAGAGCATAGATCCCGAGTTGCCGAACTGCATAGCCGGACGTATCGCCACCAGAAATGACGGCGCGCCGTAATTTCCCTTTGGTAATCACGGCGCCAAGGATGCGGCCAAGGGATTCCCCAATTCTTCGATTTATATCACCGATATCAATATTGCTTTGTAAAACCGCACTTTTGAATTTACCAATGGCAGGGTCGTCCGGTCCAATTGCCGTGTAAATGAGGGGGCTTTGCTGTTTTGAAATCGCTTCAAGGGCGCGTTCAACGACGGTATTTTCAAATTGCATTAAATCACTATCAGAACGACAGGCCGTTGACGCGTCGAATTGGATGCCAGCAAAACCATTGCTAAGTGACCACTTAATCTGGTTGGCAGTTATCGGAGAAACAGAACCTGAAACGACAGCAATAATATCGACTTCGTCAATAGCGCCAGCTTCTTTCGGTTCAGGGATGAGCTTCTCATTTATCAGATGGCTTACTAGGGCATATTCTACCCCTTGTGAACCAACAACGAACTGAATAGCATCGCGATTTTCCCAGACGAGCTGGCCAGTTGCCGCTTCACTCGCCGCATCGATGCTATCAATAGTTAGAACCGACGTGATGTTGACGGCGGTGTGATCAAGTTTCTCCAGAGCTGTTGACGGGTTGTTTAACGCTTCCAAGTCGATTGTTTCAATCTTTCGATCTGTCTGGCGTTCCAAATGCCGGGCAACATTTGCTTCGCTCATAGGTGTTACCGGGTGCCGAGACATCACAGGGTGATGGTCAAGGCGAAAGACACCATCAGTTGACCCCGCAAATAGATTTCCAAAACACTGGTAGCGCCGCATCAGTGGCGCCGCGATTATTACAGGTATCCAGCGATTTTGAAAAATCTCCACACCTATATCAATTGCCTTACCTATGGAGCCAATTTCCGGAGATGAATCAAGTGTGGAACATGTTTTGTAATGAACGAACTGTGGTTTGAGGTTCGCAAGATGCTGAAATGCAGTCGGTAAATTTTTGGACATCCATGAGGGGGAAAGCGCACGACAAGTGGAGGCGACACCAATTCCCTTAAGGTTTGAAAATTTTGCGAGTTGTTTCTTAGTCGGTAAATCAAAGAAAAGGACGGAGGGCAAGCCGGAGAAAGTCAGGACCTCCATTACAGCGGCAGCACCCGTAAAGTCGTCTCCGTACCACGCTACAAGTGGTCCATCGGGCAAGCTATCCCGCATTTTTTCCCTACTCTTCAAAAATATAAGTTACATTCTTGACATAGTGATATGTTTATTACATCATTATACCAGTAGTCAATCATTACCGCATCACTTGAACGGATCTATAAAAGGGGAGGAAGCGTGACTAAACTCGCATTGTTCGGGGCAGGGGGAAGATGGGCGTTCGGCTGTCGATAAACCTCGCGAATTCCGATTTCGAGGTTCGCCATGTCGAAGTTTCAGAAGTTGGCCGATCAAGGCTAAAAGAAGAAGTCGGTATTGATTGCGTGGATGTTGAAGCCGCCCTTGAGGGGGCGGATGTCATTGTTCTGGCTGTGCCCGATACCGTTATCGGTAAGGTCGCTCATTCGATCATAGATAAGGTGCGGCCCGGTGCAATGGTCGTTTGTTTGGATGCGGCCGCGCCATTTGCCGGACATTTGCCACCGCGTGAGGACATAACTTATTTTGTTACCCATCCTTGTCACCCTCCCATTTTTAATGACGAGACTGACATGGTTGCGAAGCGGGACTTTTTTGGCGGATCTGCCGCGAAGCAGGGAGTTGTCAATGCTCTGATGCAAGGTCCCGATGAGGATTATGCGCTGGGTGAAAAAGTCGGCAAGACGATTTTTGCACCGGTAGCTAATACGTACCGGGTAACCGTCGAACAAATGGCCCTTCTTGAGCCAGGACTCTCGGAAACAATTTGCGCGACACTCATGTCTGTCATGAAAGAGGCGATGGATGAAGTGATTGAGCGCGGTGTACCTGCGGATGCCGCTCGTGATTTTCTTCTTGGTCACATGAATATTTTGGGTGCCGTAATTTTCCAGGAAATTGATGGTACGTTTTCGGATGCGTGTAATAAGGCAATCGAATTTGGTAAGCCAACCTTGATGCGTGATGATTGGAAGCGTGTTTTTGACAAGGAAGAAATTACTGCCAGCATTCACCGGATTACCTGAAAGCCAACAAGTATCTTCAATATAAGAGATAGAGGTTCGTCTGTCTGTGTAGTGCCGAATATAACACCAGTTTGAATACTATAATTTCGGCCGCAAAAGAGTAAATCGATATGCCTGCTTCTGATATGGGTGGGCGCAATTTAGTTGAGAATTTGGGCAAACGCCCCAAAAAATAAAAAAATTATTATCTAACTTGGAGGAAAAAATGAAACTCTCACGACTATTACTTTCTGTTGCGACCGCAGCGACATTGTTCGCTGCTCCGATGACTGCATCTGCTGCTGATTTAATTGCAGTTCTTACGCCATCACATGACAATCCGTTTTTTAAATCCGAAGCGGAAGGTGCCGTTCTCCGCGCGCAGGAATTGGGCTATGAAGCTCTCTCGCTTGTGCATGATGATGACCCGAATAAGCAGTCAGAACTATTCGACACAGCAATTGCCCGGGGCGCAAAGGCTATCATTCTTGATAACGCCGGTGCGGATGCGACGGTCGCTGCTGTAAAGCGGGCGAAGGACGCGGGTATTCCGTCTTTCTTGATTGATCGGGAAATTAAGGAATCTGGCATTGCTATAAGCCAGATTGTTTCGAACAACTATCAGGGTGCTCAGCTTGGCGCGGAAGAATTTGTCCGGTTGATGGGCGAGAAAGGTAATTATGTAGAACTGGTGGGCCGTGAAGCTGACACCAATGCAGGCATTCGTTCCTCAGGCTATCACGACATTATTGATCAATACCCGGATATGAAAATGGTTGCGCAACAGTCTGCAAACTGGAGTCAAACCGAAGCATTTGAAAAAATGGAATCTATTCTTCAGGCCAATCCGGATATCAAAGGTGTTATTTCCGGAAATGACACTATGGCTATGGGTGCCTGGGCTGCATTGAAGGCCGCGGGTCGCGAAGATATCATTGTCGTCGGGTTTGACGGATCAAATGATGTTCGCGATTCAATCCTGGAAGGGGGCATCAAAGCAACTGTCTTGCAGCCTGCTTACCGTCAGGCTCAATGGGCTGTTGAACAGGCCCATGATTATTTGACCAAGGGATCAACGGGCAAGCCAGAAAAGCAGCTTATGGATTGCGTTCTTATTACTAGCGAGAACGCCCCCAAGCTTGAAACATTCGCACTCAAGCAATGACAGTCCGTTCGGTCAGCACTATTGTTGTGCTGGCCGAATTTCTAACTTGCCGTAGAAACTGGAGTTCCGCGAATGTACCGGCGCACCTTAGCTGTGATGTGTCTGACGTTATTAGTGGTTACGATTTCCGCTTGTAAAATAGTCAAGAATCCGTCCCCCGATGAGATCGCTTCGTCCAAAATGACGGACGCTGAACGAATGGAAGCCTTCGTTTCGAAAAACTGGGACGAAAATTTTGTTCCATTTTATAAAGACAATGCGCATCCCTTTAATGACGTGATCGCCGCAGTTGGTAATGATGTTGAGGCGGCGGGACAGAAATTAGGCCTTCGTCAGGAAGGTGGGGTCAACCCATGGCACTTTATTGTTCGGGGAAAAGGCAAAATCCTCTCGGCTAATACTGAAAGTAGGGCGGCATCAGCAACAATTGATGCCAATGGCGATAATGAGGCAGATTTTGTTATGCAAATAGGCCCGGTTATCAGAGGGACCGCGTTAAGAGACGCGGCCACTTTCCTCACATTCTCAGATTTTCGAGATCAGATCGAATATGCAAAATTAGGTCGTGCCCTGAATGCTGAAACACATGGCCGGACGACGAAGGCGCTGCCAATGGATACTCTGGTTGGGACGGATATTTCATTTTTGGCCGTCTTCAGTGCGGCAGGCTCTTCCTCAAAGCTCGTGCTCACGCCGATTGAGGTAGAGGTGCAGTAATGACCCACCCTATCGGCCTCTCCATCCGTGACGGCACTAAAGTTTACCCTGGCACTGTTGCCCTGAACAAAGTTGATTTTGAAGTTCGTCTTGGTGCCGTCAATGTTCTTGTGGGCGAGAATGGGGCCGGGAAATCAACGATGATGAAAGTCATTTCCGGTGTTGAGCAACTGACCGATGGAAAAATTTTCATTGACGACAAGGAAGTGCATTTGCGGGGTACTGCCGATGCGGCGTCACATGGCATCGGTATTGTCTTTCAGGAACTGAACCTGTTCCCTGATCTTTCTGTCTCGGAAAATATATTCATGGGTCGGGAAAGTTTGCAATATGGCGTTCAAATAGATCAAAAGCGTCAGCACGAAATTACCAAGCAATTGATGGCGCGTTTGGAGCATAAAATCAGTCCCGATACATTGGTCGGGAACCTTCGGATTGGCGAACAACAAATCGTCGAAATAGCTAAATCCCTCGCGGTGGATGCGCGCATTCTCATTCTCGACGAGCCGACATCAGCACTATCGTCATCCGAGGTTGAGATTTTATTCCGCGTAATTGCCGATCTAAAGGCGCGGGGCGTTGGTATTATCTACATCTCTCATCGATTGGAAGAACTCATACGCATTGGTGATTATATTACCGTTTTAAGGGATGGAAATATCACCGGCATGCGGGACATGGAGGGGGTAGATGTTTCTTGGATTGTTCAGAATATGATTGGAAGCGCGTCGAAAGATTTTGCCAAATCAGTCGAGCATGATTTCGGCAAAGAAATTTTTCGCGCCGAGAGTATTTGTCTACCTCGAGAAGGCGGAGGCTTCACCGTCGACAATGTTAATCTGTCTCTGAAAGCAGGTGAAATTGTCGGTATTTATGGCCTTATGGGAGCGGGCCGATCCGAGATTTTCGAATGCATAATGGTTCAGCATCCGCATTCTACCGGTAAATTCTTTGTCGATAGAGAGCCGCTTGATGAAAAAACCGTCGAGGGGCGAATACGGCGCGGTATTGCTCTCATCCCGGAAGACCGCAAAGCGGTTGGCTTAATCCAAATGCATTCCATTCGTGAAAATATGTCTCTTTCGAGCCTACGAGATTTTACCAAGTGGTTCCATTTGGATCTCGAAAAAGAAAAGAAGACGGTATTGGACTATGTCCGTGACCTTACCATCAAAATAGCTTCAGCAGAAAACCCGGTCAGCTCCCTTTCCGGCGGCAATCAACAAAAAGTCGTCATTGGCAAGGCGTTGATGACAAAACCGAAAATTCTATTGATGGACGAGCCTAGTCGCGGAATTGATGTCGGCGCGAAAGCTGAGGTTTTTCGGGAGATGCGCCGACTCGCCGCAGAAGGGCTTGGAATTCTATTCATCACGTCAGATCTGGACGAGGTTATGTCCCTGTCAGACCGTATCATTGTGATGTCGCATGGACGCATTACCGGTCATTGGGACCGTAAGGAAACTAATGAAAGTATGGTCGTTGCGGCATCTGCCGTAGGCCATGCCCCAACTAAACTTGCTCCCGAGAAGGAGATTGCTGAATGACGACGCAAATTACCGACGGCGCTTCTAATTCTTCAGGGAACAGCCAGTCAGCGTTGCTGCTCATAATGCGCTTACGTACCTTCATCGCCCTAATCGCGGTATTTGCGTTTTTCGCTTTCGCCGCCCCTAATTTCCTGAGTGGTGCGAACATGCTGATTATGTCAAAGCATGTGGCGCTGAATGCGTTTCTTGCCATCGGCATGACATTCGTCATCATTACCGGTGGTATTGATCTATCAGTCGGATCAATCGTTGGCCTATGCGGTATGGTTGCCGGTTGGCTTGTTCTGTTCGGCATAGATTTTGGGCTGGGCTGGAGTATCCAGTTTAACACCCTGGAAATTATCGTAATCGTGATGTTTGTTGGCGTTTTTGTCGGCATGATAAATGGGTTGCTCATTACCAAACTTAGTGTGGCACCCTTTATCGCTACCCTTGGGACGCTTTATGTAGCACGTGGAACCGCGCTTCTTTTCTCCGATGGCAGGACGTTTCCAAATTTGAATGGAAATCCTGAATATGGCTCGGACACCTTCACGCTACTCGGGGCAGGATCTGTTCTAGGCATTCCGATATCAATCTGGATTCTTATTGTTGTTGGCGCTGGCGCCGCCTATTTGGCAAGCAGGACGCCACTAGGGCGGCATATTTATGCAGTTGGGGGCAATGAAAAAGGGGCGGCTCTGTCTGGCGTAAAAGTTAATCAGGTCAAAATGTTTGTGTACATGTTCTCTGGGCTCTGCGCGGCAATTGTGGGCCTGATTATCAGCTCGCAGCTGGTTGCATCTCATCCTGCGACGGGGGAAACGTTTGAGCTCAATGCGATTGCGGCCGCTGTTCTTGGCGGAACATCCATGTCGGGCGGACGGGGACGGATCGCCGGAACAATTGTCGGCGCCTTTGTCATCGGTATTCTTTCGGATGGTTTGGTCATGATGGGTGTTTCATCTTTTTGGCAGATTGTCATTAAGGGCCTCGTGATTATTGCCGCAGTTGTTGTCGATCAGGCGCAGCAGAAAATACAAAATCGTGTAGCCTTGCAAAGTCAGGCCGCTTTTGGGAAGTAATGTCATGACGAAATTAAAAGGGGCGCTCATAGGGTGTGGTTTTTTTGCGCAAAACCATATGCATGCTTGGGCGGGAATCGACGGCGTAGAAATCGTTGCGCTATGCGATCGTGACCCGATTAGCCTGAATAGTACAGCGGCTGCATTCAACGTCGAAGCAACCTATAGTGATGTCGCGGAAATGATTGCATCAGAAGAATTGGATTTCGTCGATATTGCAACGACTGTCTCTTCGCACAGACCTTTGGTCGAACTCTGTGCAGCCGCTCATCTCAATATTATTTGCCAGAAACCGTTCGCGGAGAATCTGGTTGACGCCCGGGCCATGGTGAAATCAGTGCAGCAGGTTAACCGGACCCTGATGGTCCATGAAAATTTCAGGTGGCAATCTTCAGTGCGCGCGGTGATTTCGGCTATACAGCAAGGAGAAATTGGAACGCCCTTCTTCGGTAGGGTTTCCTTTCGATCTGCTTATGATGTGTATGCAAACCAGCCATATCTCGCTACTGATGACCGCTTTATTATTCAGGATCTCGGCATTCATATTCTGGATATAGCGCGGGCGATTTTTGGGAATACCACGTCCATCTCTGCGTCAACGAACAGGATCAACCCGAAAATTAAGGGTGAAGATGTGGCGACAATGCTCTTGAACCATAGGAATGGCGCGACGTCCGTCGTTGATTGTTCCTATTCAACGAAGAGGTTGCCTGAAACTTTTCCGGAAACTCTGCTGGAAATCGACGGGGATCAAGGTAGTCTCCGGTTGGAGGCGGGCTATAAACTCATTATGCACAAAAACGGGGTCGATCAGGTAGTTGATGTTTCTCCTCCACTCTTGTCTTGGGCAGAACAGCCTTGGCACAACATTCAGGAAAGCGTTCTTCTCATTCAGCAACATTTTGTCTATTGTTTGAGAGCAGGAAAAACCCCTGAAACATCGGGTGAAGACAATCTCAATACCTTGGCGCTGGTGGAGGCCGCCTATGTCTCTGCGCAGAACAATCGAACAGTGAAGCTTGACGAGCTGTAAGATGAAACCGACAGACGCAATGATCCTGTATGGAACGGACACACCGATCCCGGATAAGAGAATTTTACGCGCAGGATCCATTTCGGTCACCTTGGAAGATGGCAATCTACGCGATATTCGTTTTGATCAAGTGGAAATGATCCGGTCCATCAGCTATCTTGTCCGAGACCGAGACTGGGGTACTCTTATTCCCCAAATTTCACATTTGAATATAGAAGAAACTGATAGCCATTTCAGGGTCACCTATAAAGCCACTTTTGAAAGTGGGGGTGCTCGGCTTGATGTAGATGTGACTATGGAAGCCAGTGATGATCAGTTGGTTTTTTCTGCATCATCAATACCAATAGGTCAGTTCGAGACAAATCGCACCGGATTTACTGTGCTGCACCCGGTTGGCGTATCAGGCATACCTGTAAAGGTTGAGCATTCGGATGGAACTACGGTCAAAGCCAGCTTTCCAGATATAATTGAACCCTGGCAACCTTTTAAAGAGATACAATGCCTCACCCATGAAACGTCGGGAGTTTCCGTTTCTTGTAGAATGACGGGCGATATCTTCGAAATGGAAGATCAGAGAAACTGGTCCGATGCTTCGTTTAAAACATATTCAAGACCGCTGAGATTGCCGTGGCCCTATATGCTTGAGGACGGTGTTCTCATGTCGCAGTCCGTATCTCTCGATTTCTCCGGTCGATCAAGCAAGCCCTCAAAAACGGGTGAGAAAATCTTAATCACAACGGGAGCCCCGCTGGGCTATAGTTTCCCGGAAACAGCGCTGGTATTTACGCCTGATGAGGCACATGACGCATTTGCCCATCTTTCACTATTGAATGAACTATCTCCCTCAAGAATAACCTGCCATTACGATCCTTCTGCGAGCCATACCTCTGAAGACCTAAAGTATTTCAGGGAACTACAAGAAGCCTACCCTGCCGTCTATGATTTGGAATATGCAGCTAAGTGTGTGGGTGATCTACAGAGAGAATTCATGTTGCTGGCGAAGAATGTGGATCAGTCTGGACTCAAATTGGAGTCCATGCTGGTTTGTCCATCTGTCGACAGGCAGTCGACGCCTCCCGGCAGTGACTGGCCTGATTGCCCTCCGCTTGATAGCATATACGCTGCCGCACGGGAGTTCTTTGGAAAAATAAAAATCGGCGGTGGGATGCTGAGTTACTTTACCGAACTTAATCGCAAACGACCGCCAGTGGAGAATATCGATTTTATATCGCACGGTACAAATCCTATTGTTCATGCGGCTGATGAGCAGAGTGTGATTCAAACGCTCGATACGATCCCCTATATTCTGAAATCTACGAAGAATTTCGCAGAGCAACTACCTTATAGGCTTGGCCTATCCTCTATTCCCATGCGTCAAAATCCGTACGGGTCGAAAACGATGGATAATTCTTCCCATCAGCGAATTTGTATGGCTAATTCTGACCCTCGCCATTGGGCTCGCTTTGGAGCGGCATTTGCCATTGGATATGCTGCCGCGATTGCGCCTTACGGAATAGAGGTCTGGACGCCAGCGGCTTTCACCGGCCTTCGCGGTGTTGTTACTAAAGAAGGAAGGTTAAGTCCTCTGGGTATGGCTATTTCGTTGTTGACGCGACGAAGAAACATTTCCCTGAATAGCTGTAAGATTTCCCATCCAGGAAAGCTTGCGGTGATTTCCTTTGATGGCGATAATATTGTGTCGAATTTGACGAGCGATACCATTACTTTTCAGATTAATGATCGGGAGCCTATTTCGATTGAACCATTTGCGATAGAAGTGGTATAATCACAGACTTGTCGTACCATGGGAAAAGGTAATGCTTACCTAGCTGTAAAGTGGGATAAAATGACAAATAGAGGCAAGATAGATAGCCACGAACCGGAAGAGCGTATTCATCGCCGTAAATTATCCGACCAGATTTTTGACCGATTGAAAAATATGATTGCGGACGGGGAACTTTCACCGGGCGATTACATGCCGTCGGAGCGAACCTTAATGGAAAGGTTTGGGGTTGGTCGACCTGCTGTAAGGGAGTCGCTGCAATCCTTGCATACTATGGGGCTCATCACGATTTCTCACGGCGAGCGCAGTCGTGTAAATGAGCTTTCCGCCGGCACCGCATTCAAGCAAGTGGACGCTATTGCCCAACTTCTGTTGTCGTCAGAGCCTGCTAATCTTGAGCATTTGAAAGAAACCCGCAGATTGTTGGAGGCGGGCATCGTGAAGTCAGCGGCGGAACGTTGTACGGATGAAGATGTTAGTGAACTGCGAAACTTGATTGCGGAACAGCGTGAGAAAATCGGTGATTCTGCTGCATTTATGCAAGCTGATATCGCGTTTCACCGACGGATTGCCGAAACTGCCCGAAATCCGATTTTACTCGCTGTTAGCGAGGCAATGCTGAAGTGGCTTTTCCAATATCACACTGTTCTTTTGCATTGGTCCGGACGTGAAGAACGGACATTGGAAGAGCACAGCAAGATTGTAGATTTGATCGAAAAGCGGGATGTCGAGGCGGTCGTTAAAGCCATGGAAATACATCTCAATCGATCTGAGGAACGCTATAAATAGTACGAATAGAGTCGCTATCCCCCTGAACGGCAACAACGTTTTCTAATCATCGAATATCGGCTAATTCAGGTTTCTTGAACTTTTTCAACGCGTCTGAAAGCTCCCTATGGGATTTTGCAAATTCCTGGACGTCAATATTCTGTTGCGCGGCGTGTGCCGCCTGCCGCAGCGCGACAACGCCGGCGGCGGGTCCGGAAGGGTGGCTCATTATCCCACCGCCCGCACAATAGATGAAATCGTCCGACCCCAGAACATCCCGCGCCGGCCCTACTTGCCAAACAGTCTGACCTGATGAGTATACGGGCATTGCGGAGTAGGCGGGTCCGTCTTCGCAAACGGGGGACTGCACGGCGCGCGCAGATTCGGTTACTACTTGGTCACTTTCCGAGAATTTATTCCCCAGACCATTTACATGTAAATGGTCAGCTCCAGCTAACCGCCAAAGTTTCTGCCAAGCAACATAGCTAATGCCAATATCCGGGGATCGAGAATATAAACCCCAGCCGTTCCGATGACCATGGAGCGGTAAGTCGCAATGTTCACGTAAGGCTCTCATGCCGGCTAAACCAATCGAATGAAGCGAAACCATCAAGCAGCTGCCACCTAATTTTCGAACCATTTCCGCATGGCGCCACATTTTTTCTACTTCGTCAGTAATGTTGAATGCGTACATCACTTTTTTACCGGTTTTGTCCTGATGTTCATTCAATACCTGCATGACTTCCCTGGCTCTTGCTTCGAGAGGGCAATGAGGCCCATTCGCCTGGAGTTCGTCATCTTTAATAAAGTCTATTCCAGCTTCCGCCAGCAGCTTGACGAGAGCTGCAGTTTCTTTTGGCCTTAAACCGACGCTGGGTTTGATGATGGTGCCAATCATCGCGCCTTCTTCGATTCCGGACAGACGGCGTGTGCCGTCTACGCCGAATTTGGGGCCGGGGCAGGCTTCTACGAAATCTCTTGGCAAGTTGAAATCAAGTAACCGGATGGCTGAAATTTCGGCAAGTTCGAACAGATTTCCGGCTATCGTCGCAAGTAAGTTTGGCAGTGAAAAACCGATCGTAGCGACTGGCCAACTCACCGTAATTATTCCCCGTTCATATTGATTGCCGCGTTGCCGTGTGGGCAGAGAGGGATGATCGGAGACTTTTAGCACATCGATATTTTCAACGCGCGCACCTGACCGTTCACGCAATTCATCTGTTTCTGCCGCCAATTTGACAAATGTACCCGACGATTGCTCCCCAGCGAGAACCTCTGCCGCTCGCGCGATTCCAACGGGTGACTCAATTTCGTATTTTGCGGTAAATCGAGACATTCGAGTTATTCCCTTTTTTCTCAACAATTCATTCTAACATTGCGGTAATTTTAGAGATCAGTCGTTTGAGTCTGGTTTCGCCATATTCTTGCTCTTCACGACATCTGGCATTGAAGGTGAGGCCCGGCGGCGTAATATGGGCGCGCCATTGGCAAGAAACAGGACCGCAAGAACAAGGAAGCCTTTCAGAACATTTTGCCCTGCGAAGCTCCATCCGATTAGGTTTAACAAACCGTCGAGCAGGATGAAGAAGAGGGCGCCACCCCAGACACCTGCTGGCACGGCGCGACCACCAGTCATCAAAGTGCCGCCGATCACTACCACAGCGATTGAATCGAGCAAATAGTCATTACCCAGTTCTACGTTTGGTGCAGAAAACGAGGCGCGCAAGGCCCCGGCGAGTGCCGCCAAAGCCCCACATGACAAATAGACGACGACCATAACTCTTTTGGCACTTATGCCCGCGTATTCTGCTGCGCGCCGTGCCTGACCGAAGGCCAGCATTTGGGAACCCCATGTGGTCCATTTGAGGATCATGGATATGAGTATTGTAATGAGCAGCACTACAATGGCGAACGCGGGGATACCAAACGGGGTCCAACTTAAAAACCCTTTCAAGAGCGGGTCGGCAGATCCCTGAAATCCTTTGGCTAAAGTGAGGGATATGGCGGATGCAACGAGACTCGTTGCGAGTGTCGCGACAATCGGCGGAATGCGGATATAGAGTATGGCAATTATGCTGATGGAAGACATAACGAAGCCAGCCCCGACAGCAGCGCCAAGGCCCAAAATCCAGGACCCTGTAGCCTCACTTACGGCGATGGACAGCAGTCCACCTAAGGAGAATACTTTGGCGACTGATACGTCAATATTTCCCGGCCCCGCACTCATTACCAACATTTGCCCCAATCCCACGAGGACGAGATAGGGCGCGACCGTGAATGCAAGTGTTAGAGTTTGGGTGCCACCACGACCTGAGACGAGGAAGGTTAGGATGAGCACAACGAAAGCGGCCAGGAATGACCAAATCCACGGAGGGATGGAAATATGTCGTCGCGTAGTCATCTGCTCGTGCGCTCCACAATAAGTCGTCCCGCCATAACGGCTATGACGATAAAACCTTGAACCGCGGGTTGTAAGTTCGACGACAGATTAAGCAGAGTGAGTAGCACGGTAAGAAGCCCGAGGGTGACGGCTCCAGCTAAGGTTCCCCACGCGACTGAACGTCCGCCGGTAAACATCCCGCCCCCCAGAATGACTGCGGCCACTGTCGTGAGCGTGTATCCGGGAACAGCATTGACATCGCCTCCGCCAATTTCTGCAGTAAGTGTGATCCCGGCCAGCACGCCCAAAATTCCGACGATTCCGTATGCGAGCATTCGTGTGACAACGAGTAATTCTCCCGATCGCGTAAGAGCCACAGGGTTGCTGCCAAGGCTGCGGAAACTGACGCCGAGTTTTGTTCGGCGCGTCACGAACCATGTAAGTGCTGTGGCGATGATCATGGTGATTATCGGGGCCGGGACCGATAAGGGTGGCTTCCATAACGCGTAACTAAATAGCCAGTCGGGCGCTAAACCTCCGGGTACTGGCAAGACAAAAAGCCCCAGACCCAGCCAAATGAACGATGCGCCTAACGTTGCAATCAAGGAAGGTACAGAGCGAAGCTGAACAAGGGCACCCAACAGGGCATAGGCTAGGACACAACCCGCTAGCGCCAACACGCCGATCATGGGGGTTTCTTTTAGCAAAGTGGCGACGATCGTTGTAACCATTCCAACGAAAAACCCGATACCAAGGTCAATGTCACCGATGCTCATCATCACCATTTGCGCCATTGAAGCGATGGCCAGGGCTACAATCGGTGACATGATAAGGGTCAAGCCATTCTGAGACCAGATCCGCGGCTGAATTATCCCGCAGATCAGCAAAATCAAGATCATTGCAATTAGGGTGAGAAAACCGGGCAGAATACGACGCGCAAGACCCTTAGGCATATTAAATCGGGTTTGATCTGTGTTGACAGTACTCAAGTATGCGACTCCTCGGCTTCTGCAAACGACAGTGAGATAATCCGCTCGTCGGTGATGTCCTTGCCGTGCAATTCGCCCGCGATACGTCCGGCGCGCAGCACATATGCCCGATTGCAATGTTGCATCTCGGAATTCTCGCTCGAATACCAAACAATCATTCGCCCTTTCTGAGCTTCCGATTTGATCAATTGGTAGAGTTCAGCTTTAGTATGAACATCAACGCCGCGAAACGGGTCGTCAAGCAGGATGGTTTCCGCATCAGAAGCGAATGCGCGTGCGACAATAACTTTTTGCTGATTTCCGCCCGATAGGTTGGTGACCGCTGCACTTGCACCTCCGCGAACCTTTAAGCGATCAACCCACTCGGCAACAAGTGAGTTTTCTTCGTCCGTTTGTCGAATACCATTCTTGCTCAGTTTGGGTATGGCCGTAATTGTAAGATTCCGCGCGACGTCCCAGAGGGGAAGTATCCCGGAGCGTTGCCTGTCACCGGGCACATAGGCCAACGCCGTGCTGACCTGCACCTCTCCGCTGCGACGCCACAAACGGTCAAGAACCTGCTCCTGACCTTGGCCCGCAATTCCTGCCAGCCCGATAACTTCGCCCTTGCGCGCAACAATCTGAGTTGCGGCTCCATTCATAGTAACCATCGGTACGCTTAATTTCGCTGGGTCCGAGCTATCCGTGGCGGCTTTCTTTCTTCTATTGGGGGCTTCTTCGATGATTGCCTCACCCCCCATAGCCAGAAATAAGTCCTGTTCGGTGACGCTGTCCGCTTTATGAGTGGAAATAATGGCGCCGTCCTTCATCACCGCAACGCGGTCGCACACAGAAAGGATCTCTTTCAGTCGGTGAGACACGAGAATAATGGCATGGCCGTTTGTCCGCAGTTTGCGAACATAATTATACAAATGATCAACGGCACTCCCGCTAAGGGATTCTGTCGGCTCATCAAGTATAAGAACGCTTAAGTTATCTGCAATTGTCGCGCGTGAGATTTCGACCTTCTGACGATCCGCGAGCACAAGATCATCCACATAGTCGTCCGGTCTGATCATGTGGCCGGGGAAAATTTCGTCTAGTCGTGCCAAGGCGCGGCGGGAAGCGGGCCCATGCCATCTCCGTTCCGGAATCCAGCTTTTGCTGGAAAGAAAAATATTCTCATAGACGGTGAGTTCCAGAGCCAGAGATCCCTCTTGATAGGCCATCCGAACACCGGGAAATCCTAGTTCAGATGGCGCAACTGTGTCGCCAATTTGCACTGAGCCGGAATCGATTGCCTCAAGACCGCTTAGGACTCGCATGAGCGTGCTTTTGCCCGCACCATTGTGGCCAACAACACCAAATACTTCGCCGGCATGTACATCAAGCGTGACGCCAGAAAGGGCTTTGGTCGGTCCGTATGTTTTGATGACGTGTCTGACCTGAACGAGAGGATCACGATCGTCAGTATTTAACTCAGTTGACACGGGAGCTCATAAATCAATTTAGTGAATGGGGGTCTGCGCTATTTATTGGCACAGACCCAAACTGTGCTATCGAACTGGAACTGGCGGAAGTGCTGCATCAGCGACATTTCCGTCAATGTTTGCCTTTAATTGAGCGTCGACTAATTCTTGGGTCCATTGCCAAGAAGCGATTTCGTCGTCACCAACGGCGGCAATCCACTTGTCACGTTCTTCGTCGCTCACTACTACTGGCGGAAAGATTGTAACGCGCGGTATCTTCTGTCCGTTATAGATATTGATGGCGGTGAAAAGTGCCGCGACGCCTTGACCCGGGTCGGACATTACAGCAACTGACCCTGGCGCACCATTGCCTTCGCCCCAGAACTTGAGGGCACGGCCGCTCGGCGCAAATGCGACGACGGGAACTTTCCGTCCTGCCGTTTGAAATGCCTGAACAGCGCCAAGACCTTCACCGCAGCCGATCACCCCATCAACGTTTGGCAAGCTTGCGATAGTGCCGAGCAAGGCCTCCTGCGCTTTGGCGCTATCGCAGAATGTGAAGAGCTCGCCGACGACTTTAATGTTCGGGTTAGCTTCCAACATCTTTGTCTGGACATCATACATCTCAATCTCAGGCGGAGATCCCTGGACGCCGCGGGCGATGATAACGTTGCCGGACCCACCGATGCCATCGATGATGGCCTGAGTAGATAACCGTGCCCAATCGCTGAAGCTGTTGGTCACGATATAAACGCAGTCAAGATCAGTTGAACTGTCAAAAACAGCGACAACAGTTCCTTGATCACACGCCTGCTGGAGTGTTGGATTGAGTGCCGTAGGGGACGCCGGATTGACGAGCAGGATGTCAGGCTCATCGAGCAGAAGTGCTTTAAGCTGTGCAATCTGCTCGGTTGCTGAATTTTCACCCGGAGCGTTAGAAACCTGGAATGAGGCGATCAATCCAACAGCCTCAGCTTTAGTTGCCGCTTCCTCAAAGGCAGTTATCATGGAACGACGCCAGGCATTGCCCAAAAAAGCATTACTTAATGCAACCGTAGGCTTGTCTGCCGCAATGGCGGGGGCGGCGACAAATGCTGAAATAACAGCAGCGGCGCCAAAAAGCGTTGTGATAATTAGGTTTTTCAAGAGGTTTCCTCCCAGATTCTTGAGTAGCTGGCGCATCCTTTTATGGACATCATACCAGTAACATGTTATACCAGTTAATAGGAATTGCAAGCGGTAAACTGCGATAGAGAAAACGCGATATGATTGTTGGGCGAGGAGGATGTTGTTGACTGGCGAACTGGAAGGAACAGGCTTTGAAATTCTGGATCCACAATTTTCCAGCCTCTTTGCGCCCCATATTCATGTAGAACGCCTTTGGACTGGTGCCCGATGGTGCGAAGGCCCTGCCTGGTTCGCCGCCGGGCGTTACCTTATATGGTCGGACATACCGAATAACCGGATTATGCGCTGGGATGAGACGGATGGTTCGGTTTCTGTTTTTCGGGAGCCATCGAACAATTCAAATGGGAACACAGTTGATCCACAAGGGCGGCTTGTCACATGCGAACATCTGAGCCGTCGAGTCACCCGCACCGAGCATAATGGATCACTAACAGTTCTGGCAGACAGCTTTGACAGCAAGCGGCTCAATTCACCAAATGATGTAGTCGTTCATTCAAACGGGTCAATCTGGTTCTCGGATCCGACTTACGGAATCCTCACCGATTATGAAGGGGACCGCGCGAACCCTGAGCTGAGCGGTTGCCATGTCTATCGCCTCGATCCGGAGAGCGGAAATCTGTTTCAGGTGACGGACGACTTTTTAAAACCCAACGGTCTTGCCTTCTCTCCTGATCAGCGTCAGCTTTATATTTCTGATACGGGCTTATCGCATCAGCACTGGTGGCCCTGCCCATATCCGCCGGTTCGATGTCAATTCCGACCTGTCTCTGAGCGGCGGAGAGGTATTTGCCGAATGCACAGCCGGCTTCTTCGACGGATTTCGCGTCGACCAGGAGGGGCGCATCTGGACAAGTGCCTTTGACGGTGTTCATTGTTACAATCCAGATGGGAGATTGATAGGCAAGATTCGAATACCGGAGATTGTTGGAAATCTTACCTTTGGGGGCGCCAAGAACAACCGGCTATTCATTTGTGGCACAACCTCACTCTATGCCGTATATGTGTTCGCTAACGGTTGTGCGCGCGGCTAAGTAATTGATCAAGCGTAAATATTTATGTGAAATTCCCCGCCGCATCTATCCGGTGACAAGCGACACTATGTTCAGCGCTGATTTCACGAAGCGCCGGCGGGGTATTCTCACAGCTCTCGACGGCGAAGGGGCAGCGGCTTGCGAAGCGACAGCCTGTCGGCAGGGAAATTGGGCTGGGCGGATCACCATTGAGCATGATGCGGTCCCCCCGGGGCTTGCCGATTGAGTCAGTCGACGGCACTGCGGAGATGAGAGCTTTCGTATAGGGATGCCGGGGATTGCGAAAAATATCTTTCTTGCTGCCCTGCTCAACAATCTGACCGAGGTACATCACCGCAATTTCATCACAGATATGCTGGACAACCGCAAGGTCGTGACTAATGAAAAGATAGGTTAGCTCAAACTCTTTCTTGAGCTTGGCGAGCAGGTTGAGAATCTGTGCCTGAATGGCAACATCAAGAGCTGAGACAGGTTCATCGCAGACAATCAGGTCCGGCTGAGTTGCAAGGGCGCGGGCAATGCCAACCCGCTGTCGCTGGCCACCTGAAAACTGATGCGGGAAAAGTTCGCTTTGTTCAGGCCGGAGGCCCACAATATCGAAAAGTTCCTTTACCCTTGCGTCACGTTCCTTCGCGGTCCCGATATTCATAAGCTTCAAAGGGCGTTTCACAATTGAGCCGACGCGTTCCCTCGGGTTAAGGGAAGCATAGGGATCTTGAAAGACGATTTGCATCTTTTTACGCGCATCACGCAGGGCGGTGCCTTTGATATTTGTGATGTTCTCTCCGCCGAGGGTAATCTGCCCCGCCGTCGGATCGACCAGACGAACGCAGGCGAGTGCAGTCGTTGTCTTGCCGGAGCCGCTTTCCCCGACGAGACCAAAGGCAACGCCACGATTGATGGAGAAAGTGACGCCATCCACGGCATGCACGACGGCACCGTCGCGGGTTGGAAAATGAACTTTAAGGTTGGAAACCTCAAGTAATGCTTTTTCTGAATTCATACGGTTTCCCCCTGCGCAAGCCAGCAGCTAACCGATCGATTGTTCTCTATCTGGGTGCTCGGCGGAAATTCTACTCTGCACCGTTCCATCACATTAGGGCAGCGCGGTGCGAAGGCGCAGCCGGGTTTCGCAAGTTCAACAGCGCTTGGAACCACACCCGGAATTTCGAAAAGAGCGTCTGGTTCATCCGGCGGGTCGGCCTGTAGAGTGGGAATGCATGAAATCAGGCCCCGCGTATAGGGATGCTGCGGTGCGCGGATAAAGTCGATTGCCGGGCCTTTCTCGATATTGCGGCCCGCATACATGACCATTACCCGGTCCGCCATTTCTGCAACAACCCCGATATCGTGGGTAATCAGAATAATGGCCGTTTTTGTCTTCTCTTGCAGTTCGCGGAAAAGATCAAAGATTTGCGCCTGAACCGTTACGTCAAGCGCAGTCGTCGGTTCGTCGGCGATCAGCAGTTTTGGTTCACAGACGAGGGAAATCGCGATCATTACACGTTGCCGCATACCGCCGGAAAGCTGATGAGGAAAATCATCAACGCGCTTTTCAGGCGAGGGAATGCCGACCAACCGTAATATTTCAACCGCCTTGTTCCGCGCTTCTGCCCGGGAAAGGCCGAAGTGAGCCCGCGCGGTTTCGGCGATCTGCTCGCCAACTGTAAATACCGGATTGAGGGAGGTCATGGGTTCCTGAAAGACCATGGACATGTCGTTCCCGCGCAAAGCTTGCAGTTCTTTCTCGCTGGCGATAGTTATATCGATCCCTTCCAGCAAGATGCTCCCTTTGGAAATACGTCCGGGAGGGTTTGGGACAAGTCCCATAATGGCGAGGGCTGTCATGCTCTTGCCACAGCCGGACTCACCAACGATACCGAGTGTTTCTCCATGTTCTACATCAAAGCTGAGATCGCGAACGACTGGTACTTCAGAGCCGCCGATTTGAAAAGAAACCTCAAGGTCGCGCACAGAAAGAAGAGGTGCCTGCATTATCGTTTCCTCAACTTCGGGTTCAGGGCATCATTGAGCCCATCGCCGACAAGGCTGATTGCCAAAACCGTCAGGAAGATTGCAATTCCCGGGAAAGTGACCCCCCACCAGCTATCAAGAATATAGGGGCGGTTGTCACCAATCATGCGGCCCCAACTCATATTGTTAGGATCACTCAAGCCGAGGAACGCGAGGCCCGCCTCAAACAGGATCGCGGTGCCGATGCTGAGGGCGGCTGAGACGATAAGTGGCGGTGCGGCATTGGGCAGGATCACAGCCCATATGATTCGGCGGTTCTTGGCGCCGATGGATCGTTCCGCCCGGACATAGTCCATGCTGCGCAGTCGCAAAAACTCTGCTCGTGTCAGGCGTGCCGTGCTCGTCCAGGAAACAATGCCGATGGCAATGGCAATGTTTGTCAAAGTCGCGGAAAAGAGCATCACGACGACCATGGCCAGCAGAAGGTTTGGCAAAACCTGGAAAAACTCCGTTATCCGCATCAGCAGATTATCGACCCAGCCACCGTAGTATCCGGCGAGGGCGCCGATCGTTACGCCTATCACAATGGTTAGCAATGCGGCCGACGCGCCGATGGCGATTGTTATCCGCCCGCCATTGATAAGACCGGCCAGAATATCACGCCCAAGATAGTCCGTGCCCAGCAGATAGTCCGATTCAAGCGGCGGGGTGAGCGGCATCCATACCATTTCTGTTGGTGCAATTGGATAGACAAGAGGCCCTACCAAAGCAAAGATCAGCACAATGGCAAGCAGGATCAGGCCGGCGACGGCCGATTGGTTGCTGCTGAACATCTTCCAAGTCTGGCGTGCAGGAGATGCCGGCTTTTCCATCGGTTCCGTACTAAAATTATCAAGGGAGCTATCAGTCATTTTGCGCTAATCCTTGGGTCGATGATCCGGTAGGCAATATCAACGAAGATATTGACGACCAGAACGAGCACTGCAGAGAAAAACAGAATCCCGAGCAGGGTTGGGGAATCCCGCCTTAAAATGGATTCGAACGCCAAAGTTCCAAGACCGGGCCAGGCAAATACAGTTTCCACCAACACCGCACCGGAGATAACTTGTGCGAACTGAAGGCCAGCAAAAGTGACGACCGGCAAGACGGCGTTACGGAGGGCATGCTTATAGACAACAAGAAAGCGGCTCAGCCCTTTTGCCCGCGCCGTCCGTATATAATCGGATTCCAAGACTTCCAGCATGCTGGCACGGGACAGACGACTGTAAAAAGCGAGATAGATGGAAGCAAGCGTTAGAGTAGGGAGAACAAGATGCCAGACAACATCAAGGATATAGGCAAACGTACCTTCCGGTTCATCCGCTGTGGCCATGCCAGCAATGGGGAAAATTGGGAGAGCGACGGAAAGCAGCAGAATCAGCATGATCCCGATCCAGAACACCGGCGCAGAAAACCCTGCGAGCGATAATAAGGTAACAACATTGCTCAGCAAAGAGTTACGCTTTTGGGCGGATGCGATGCCGAGCGCTGTTCCGACGAATAATGCAAATAGAAGGGCGGTGATGACGAGCAGAAGCGTGGCGCCTATGCGATCAAATATGAGTTCTGTTACGGGCTTGTCATAGTAAAAGCTATAACCAAGGTTGCCCTGCAGGACATTCCCAAGGTAGGTGAAAAGCTGTACATGAAAGGGTTGATCAAGGCCGAAATCGGCGCGAAGCTCTGCGAGAAGTTCTGGTGTGGCGCCACCCATTTCTCCGGCAAGAACTTCAACCGGATCGCCGGGGGCAATATGGATCAATGTAAAATTAAGGACCAGTACCGCGAGTAGCAGTATGACTGCATTGCCTATTCTTTTGGACAATGATTTTACCATTTAATGCCTCATGCATACCGCGAATGGAGACCGGGGCGAGGGTCTCTGTATAGGCCGCCGCCCCGGATATTCGTTTTAGTCTTTCAGATACACGTCATGCCATGGCGCCAGCGGGCCGAAGACACTTGACGGAGGATTGCCGACCTTATCGGAATAGACGGTCGCGGTGAAATCCTGCGGCATATAGATAAAGACAAGATCCTCTACTGCTTTACGCTGAATTTCAGCATAGGTAGCTTTACGTTTGTCGAGGTCTGTTTCAACGGCGGCAGCATCAAGAAGCGCATCCATAGCCGGATCACAATACCCTTGTGTATTTGACCAGATCACATTGCGGATATTGTCGCAATCGAAATGCCGGTGAACGCCGATGACGGGATCCGGATAGTTGAAGGAACCATTCATTGTCGCCTGATAGTCAAAGCTGGAGATGCGCTTGACCCAGGTACCAAAGTCAGGTGCCTGACGGAGTTCAACTTTTATGCCAATCTTGCCGAGCTGAGACTGAATATATTCCCCCATCGGACCATGAGCTTGTTTCGCCCAGCTCGGAATATCGAGGGTGAACGAAAAACGCTCGTCATTTGCGCCGATCGGGTATCCTGCTTCATCAAGCAGAGCCGCTGCTTTGTCGAGATCGGCTTCAAAACTCGGCACATCACCAGAATAGAACACGCTCCCCGTATGAAGTGGACCGGTGCCGGCATCGACACGGCCACCAAACAGAATTTTCGCGATAAAGGAGGTATCAATCGCATGTGCCAAAGCCTCGCGTACCTTGAGATCACTGAAAGGTTTGTCGCGAAGGTTCAGTTCCAGATAATGAATATAGCCAACCGCGCCATATCCTTCCGTTGTCACCGTAAGGCGACCCGTTTTTTCCAGGCGTCCGGCGTCAGTTGCGCGAATGCCGGAAAATCCGACATAATCAATTTCACCCTTTTCCATCATAAGTACGCGCGTCAGGCTGTCTTTTACGATTGAAAAAACCAGCTTGTCGAGGTAGGGACGGCCTTCAATAAAGAAATCTTCATTCTTCACAAGAACCAGCTTTTCCGCAGGAGTGTTCTCTGCGACCTTGAAGGGGCCGGAACCAATAACATTCTCCATGTTGCGCGGATGCTTCTTAAGTTCTTGCCCGTCGCCATAAACATGTTTTGGAATGATAGGCAGTAACAATGGCTCCATGGAAAGGAGCAAGCCCGGAATGGGAGCTGAGAGACGGAAGACTGCGGTGCTCGCGTCCGGTGTTTCAACGGCTTCAACATTGCTGAACATCGCCTTGCCGAAGGGGTGGTTGGCTTTCACGGTTTCCAGTGAAAAAGCAACATCTTCCGAGGTAATCGGCTGCCCATCGTGAAACTTCGCACCTTCGACCAGCTTGAAACTATAGGTCAGGTTATCGTCGGACACAGTCCAGCTTTCGGCAAGATAGGGTGTTGCCTTGTAATCTTCATCAATCAGGACAAGTCCGGCGAAAATCTGCGAACCGGGAACACCTGTCGCAGCGCCTGATTGCACTGCCGGGTTTAATGTACGGTAGCCGGTGGATGTTGTGTTCAGCGTGCCGCCTGCCTTCGGCTCAGCTGCGGAAATTGTTGTCGCGCTAAGCAAGGCAGTTATCGCCAAAGGCGCAATAATTGAAAACTTACGCATTATTCTTGTATGAAACATATCCAGATATTCTCCCCACTAAAAATCGAGATTGCTAATTTCTTCGAGATGAAAAGGGTTGCATCATAACTGAAAAATTGCAACATTATTTTCAGTGATACGAAATTTGTTGTGAAAGTTTCCATATTATGTCGGGTAAAGGTAATAAAATTTCAGCGCAGGGTGTAAGCCCTGAAGCGCAGGTTCCCGTTGGGCTGCAAATCCGTGAATTGCGCCGTGCGCGCGGGCTGACGTTAACGGATATGAAGGAAATTACAGGCCGCTCTGTTGGCAACCTCAGTGAAATGGAGCGTGGTGTCAGCCCCATTACCATTGAGGCACTGGATATCATCGCCCGGGCGCTCGATGTGTCCATCAACTGGTTTTTTAGTGGAACCGCCGTTGCAGCGGCAGCGGAACGCGACGTTATTGTGCGCCGTTCTGCTCGTCGGGAGATTAACCTGAGTCAAGCCGGGACACGCGAAGAGTTATTGTCTCCCAACCTGAAGGGCCAACTGGAATTGATCCTGACAACTTTCTCCCCCGGCGCCGGAACGGGAGAGGCGGGTCGCGCCCGCAAGGGTGAAGAAGGCGGCCTGGTGCTATCCGGAAAATTAGAGTTGAGCGTAAATGGAAACACGCATGTTCTGGAAGAAGGAGACAGTTTTCAGATGCGCGGCGTCGGCAAGCATTGGTGCCATAATCCGGGCGAGGTGGATACGGTCGTTGTTTGGGCGATCAGTCCGGCATCCTACTAACCAGAACTGGGAATGACAGGGAAAGATATGAGCGAAATAACCGTCTTTACCGCGCGGAAAATCCGCACAATGAATCCGTCCATGCCAGAAGCGAGTGCGGTTGCCGTTCGTGATGGACAGATCATTGAGGTCGGAACATTGCAGACTATGAAGCCTTGGCTTGATGCGCATCCCCACCGCATTGACGAAAGTTTTGCAGATCATGTCCTGATGCCGGGGTTTATTGACCCGCATCTTCATCCGTCGCTTGGCGCGGTCCTTTTGTCCTGCCATTTCATTACGGCCATGGAATGGAAGCTACCGGACCGGACTTGCGCGCCGGTTCGCAGTCACGAGGCCTATCTTGCAAGGCTTAAGGAAATTGACGAAGGTATTGAGGATCCGGCAGAACCGTTGATTACTTGGGGATATCATAAAATTTGGCATGGTGCGGTAGATCGTGCGGCGATTAATGCGGTCTCCTCAACACGCCCCATCTTTGTCTGGCAGCGGTCATTTCATGAAATTATTGCCAATGATGCGGCAATCGATTGGATGGGGCTAGACCGCGCAGAACTTGAGCGTCATCCTCAGATTGAACTCGACTCCGGGCGCTTTTTTGAAACGGGACTCTCCATCGCGGTGAAGGCCATGAACCTGTATTTGTTTGAGCCGGATCGGTTTAAAAACGGGTTGGAGCTGGTCAAGAAAGCCGTTCATTATGGTGGCCACACGACAATCGGGGAGATGGCCTATCCGCTTCTTGATGATTCGGCTGAGTGGAATTTCTTAGGTGAGGCGATTGAAAGGGACGATGTGCCCTTCCGCATGCAGATCATTCCACGTGGCGCTCTACGCGGTGTTTGGGATGGCGAGATCGAGGATGAGGTTGCACGTGTAGAAAGCTATGCGTCTCGTGGAAGTCATCGTCTGATCTTTGGTAATGGTGTAAAGCTCTTCACTGATGGTGGCTTCTTTGCAGAGCTGATGCAGATGCAGGAACCGGGTTTTATCGATGGTCATCATGGTGAATGGCTTATGGCGCCAGAGATGTTTGAGGCGCTTGCGCGTGCTTTCTGGAATGCCGGAAAACGTATTCATGTACATTGTACTGGCGATCTGGGTGTAGAACTTGCGCTCGATACGCTGGAAAAGCTGCAGTTTGAGCGGCCGCGGGTAAATCACCGCTTTACGATTGAGCATTTTGGCGTCTCCACACCGGAGCAGGTTCGGCGGATTGCGGACCTCGGCGCGTTGGTATCGGCGAATGTCTATTATGTTCATGAACTGGGGGAGGCGTACTGGCAGCATTCGATCGGCTATGAACGGGCCTCCCAGATGGCGCGGCTTGGTACCCTTGCCCGTCATAATGTGACCACCGCGCTTCATTCCGATTTCACCATGGCACCGGCCTTGCCGCTTAATTCCGCCTGGGTTGCCGTGAACCGTATTGCCGAATCCGGAGCCGTGATCGGCCCGGAAGAACGGATAGACCTTGATGCGGCTATGCGGGCAATCACCATTGATGCCGCCTATGTGATCGGTATGGAACATGAGGTTGGTTCCATTCGCGCAGGCAAGAAAGCTGATTTCACGGTCCTTGAGGCCGATCCATGGGAAACGCCGGTCGCAAATCTGAAGGATATTCCGATTTGGGGCACCGTTTTTGAGGGCCAGCCCTTTCCGATCACCAAATGAACGGGCGTATTCCGATCATCCTGATATCGGGGTATCTTGGCGCGGGCAAGACCACGCTTATAAATCATCTGCTCGCGGCGGATCATGGACGCCGGATTGCCGTTCTGGTCAATGATTTTGGGGCGATTAATATTGATGCTGCCCTGATCAGCGATCAGACAGAAAACACCATCAGCCTGACTAATGGCTGCGTTTGCTGTTCAATTACGGATGATTTGGGCACCGCATTGGATGCCCTAACCCTTCGGGAGGAACTCCCGGATCTTGTTGTTTTGGAAGCAAGCGGCGTGGCAGAGCCTTCCCGCCTTGCCCGACATGCCGGCAATTGGCCAGGCTTCGAACTCGATGCCATCATCACTTTGCTGGATGCCGAGACAGTACAGCTAAGGGCCGTAAATAAATTCGTTGGGCAGCTTGTGAAAAGCCAGATAGAGGCCGCCGATTTATTGGTCCTGACCAAGGCCGACCTTGTTTCACATGAAACATGTGAGAAATTGGCCGGGTGGATAGAAACTCTGGCGCCGGGTGTTTCTGTCATCATGGCCGAGGCAGGCAAAGTTGCACCGGAATTGATTGTTGGTCTGCCTACCCGATCAAATTTATCCCAGACTATGAAAGAAGAGCCGCATGAGGACAATTTTTCCACATCTCACTGGACACCTCCGGGCCCAATACGCAAGGATAACTTGATCCGCAAGCTTGCGGAACTGCCGTCATCGATCCATCGTGTAAAAGGTTTTTTTGTCGATGCGGACACAGGTGAGGCGGTTCTGCTGCAAAGAGTTGGATCCCGTTTTTCATTTGAAGATGCGCCAACAAAAGCTGAGGTAGGTTTTGTGATGATTTCCGCCGGATCGCCGGATGAGTTGGAGAGAGGTATGAAAATCCTTTCAAGTATTGTGGATGTTTCTCCTCTCCACGGGCCGTCTGTCGTTCATTTCAATTAGTAACCCTTCGTTATATCAAGGAATAGATCATGAGTGAGTTGCCCAGCAAGGCCCGCGTTGTCATCATTGGTGGAGGCGTGATCGGATGCTCGGTTGCCTATCATCTAACGAAACTTGGCTGGAAGGATGTAGTCCTTCTGGAGCGAAAGCAGCTCACGTCGGGAACCACCTGGCATGCGGCAGGGCTTATTGCGCAGCTCCGGGCTTCAAAGAATATGACGCGGCTGGCGAAGTACAGTCAGGAACTTTACGGCAAACTGGAGGCGGAGACCGGCATGTCTACCGGTGTCCGCGAAACAGGGTCAATTACAGTTGCCCTCACGGACGAACGGAAGGAGGAGATTCTCCGACAGGCATCAATGGCACGTGCTTTTGATGTTGAGATCGAAGAAATCAGCGCGGCAGAGGTTAAGGCGCGGTACGACTACCTCAATCTCGATGGCATAAAAGGGGCCGTCTGGCTTCCCCGCGATGGTCAGGGGGATCCGGGAAATATCGCGTTGGCCATGGCGAAGGGCGCACGCCAGCGGGGTGCGCAAATCTTTGAACGTGTGGCGGTGACGGATATCCGCCGTGCCGGGCGCAGGGTGACGGGTGTTGATTGGCAGCGGGAAGAGGGTGAAGCTGGGCATATCGAGGCCGATATGGTGGTGAACTGTGCTGGAATGTGGGCTCATCAGGTTGGCCGACTGGCCGGCGCCAATGTGCCCCTTCATGCATGCGAACATTTTTATATCGTCACTGAGAGCATAAAAGACCTCCCGCAGCTCCCCGTTCTTCGTGTGCCTGACGAATGTGCCTATTACAAGGAAGACGCAGGGAAAATCCTGCTTGGCGCGTTTGAGCCGGTTGCGAAGCCTTGGGGCATGAAAGGCATTCCGGAAAATTTCGAATTTGATCAGCTGCCGGATGACTTCGATCATTTTGAACCGATCCTGAGCGATGCCGTCAATAGAATGCCGATCCTGGCGGAGGCGGGCATTCATACCTTCTTCAATGGACCAGAGAGCTTTACGCCCGACGATGCCTATCACCTTGGCCTCGCGCCGGAGCTGGATAATTTCTGGGTTGCGGCCGGGTTTAACTCCATCGGCATTCAGTCCGCAGGCGGCGCAGGCATGGCGCTCGCCCAATGGATGGAGGATGGCATGAAGCCGTTTGATCTGGGGGATGTGGATATTGCCCGGATGCAGCCATTTCAGGGGAATCGCCATTATCTGTTTGAGCGGTCAAAGGAAACGCTCGGCCTTCTATATGCGGATCATTTTCCGTTCCGTCAAAAAGCAACGGCACGCGGTATTCGCCGCTCCCCCTTCCATCACGACATGCTTGAGCGCGGCGCGGTGATGGGGGAAATTGCCGGGTGGGAGAGACCGAACTGGTTCGCCAATCCAGAGCAGGAGCGCAGCTATCAGTATAGCTGGAAACGCCAAAACTGGTTTGAAAATGCGGCGGCGGAACATAAGGCCATCCGAGAGAATGTCGGGATGTACGACATGACTTCTTTTGGCAAGATACGTGTTGAGGGGCCGGATGCGGAAAAATTCATGAACTATGTGGGCGGTGGGGATTACGCTGTTCCTAATGGCAAGATCGTCTACACACAATTTTTGAATGAAAGAGGGGGGATTGAAGCAGACGTCACAGTAACCCGACTCAAGGAAACCGCCTATTTAGTTGTGACGCCAGCTGCAACCCGGCTTGCGGATCAACGCTGGCTGGAGCGTCATCGTGGTGACTTCAGGGTCGAGATCACTGATGTAACGGCGGGAGAAGCAATTCTGGCGGTGATGGGTCCGAATTCCCGCAGGTTACTTGAGCTGGTCAGCCCGAATGATTTTTCCAATGATCATAATCCTTTTGGAACAGCCCAGAATATAGAGATCGGAATGGGCCTCGCGCGTGTGCATCGTGTCACCTATGTCGGGGAACTTGGCTGGGAAGTCTACATTTCAACGGATATGGCGAGCCATGTATTCGAGACATTGATTGACGCCGGAGAAGAAATCGACCTGAAGCTCTGCGGAATGCATATGATGGATAGCTGCCGCATGGAAAAGGCGTTCCGTCACTTCGGACATGACATCACATCGGAAGATCATGTTATCGACGCCGGGCTTGGCTTTGCTGTGAAGGCGACCAAACCTGATTTTATTGGCCGCGATGCAGTGCTTGCGCGCAAAGAAAGCGGCCCGCATAGCCGCCTAGTCCAGTTTCTTCTGAACGATCCTGAACCGCTCCTGTTCCATCACGAACCAATTATTCGCGACGGAGAAGTGGTTGGGTACCTTAGCTCAGGGAACTATGGACATACGCTTGGCGGTGCTGTCGGACTTGGGTATGTTCCGAGCAAAGGCGAAAAACCTGCCGATGTTCTCGCCTCGGACTATGAGATTGAGGTAGCTGGTCACCGTATAAAAGCGACGGCATCTTTGAAGCCAATGTATGATCCGACCTCAAAACGGGTGAAGGATATGTAGGCTGTGTTATTCTCTATGATGTCTGGACCGATAAAAGTATATCCGAGGGCTTTTGATATTATGGGGAAATGACTTGTCTTTCGATCTGAAAACTCTGGAGCTGTTCGTTCGTGTCGCTATGCTTGGCGCGATTGGCCGCGCGGGTGCAGAGTTTAAGTTATCTCCGACGAACGCGACGCAAAGAATACAGGCTCTAGAGACGGGCCTTGGTGTAAAATTGCTCAACCGAACGACGCGTGCTATTTCGCTGACTCCGGACGGGGAAATATTCCTGGAGCACGCCAAGCGCATACTCGACGATGTAGAAGAAGCAAAAACAGCATTGTCGGATACGTCGACATCAATATCGGGATTGCTTCGGGTGACCGCTTCCGCGTCTTTTGGGCGGTCACATATCGTACCGTTCGTCCCGGAATTTATGCAGCTTTATCCTGACGTGACGCTGGAGTTGAACCTATCGGATACCATCGTGGATATTGTTGAAATGGCTTATGATCTCGCGTTTCGCATAGGGGATCTTGCGCCTTCTACCCTGCTTGCCCAAAAGATCGATGATAATCCGAGAATGCTGGTGGCGTCCCCGGACTATCTGGCCCGTGCGGGAGCACCGCAAACGCCGGAAGATTTAGCGGACCACGCCTGTTTGCTGCTCGGGGCAACACGGACATGGGAACTTATCGGCCCCGATGGTGCGGTACATAAAATCCCCGTGAAGGCGCCCGTGACAGTCAACCTAGGCGACGCTGTCGGTGCCTGGACCTTGGCCGGTATGGGCATTGCGCAGACTTCTTTATGGCATGCGGGGCCAGATTTGCGTGCAGGCCGTCTCGTGCATGTACTCGCCGGGTTTCGGGTTTGGCCCGAAATGAAAATCTGGGCTGTTCGCCCTCCCGGACGCCTGATGCCTGCGCGCGTTAAGGCATTCCTTGAGTTTATGCAGGAAAGAATTCTCGCCACGAATGAGCATATGTATGGCGGACTGATCGATTAAATTCCGCGAAATTATCTCGTCAGCATTTTGCATTAATTAAAGTTATGTCTTCCAACTGTTTTGGCCTTGCATTACTTTGCTCGCTCCTCACATCGAGAAAGAATAAAGGGATATGTGGATGAGCGGTGCGTTGCCTCTAACTGGAATTCGGGTCATTGAAATGAGCCATATGGTGATGGGCCCGACCTGCGGCATGATCCTCGCCCAGCTTGGTGCGGAAGTAATCAAGGTGGAACCTCCCAAAGGCGATAAGACCCGAAGCCTGAAAGGTATGGGGACAGCATTTTTCCCGCTTTTCAACCGGGGAAAGCGTAGCATGGTATTGGACCTGTCTCTGGAGAAGGATCAGCAAACCTTGCATGCACTTCTCGATACGGCCGATGTTTTTCTTGAAAACTTCAAGGATGGCCATCTTGAACACCAAGGGCTGGGGCATGAAGAAATGCTCAAAAGACATCCATCCTTGATTGTCGCCGGCCATAAAGGTTTTCTATCCGGTCCCTATCAACATCGCCCTGCGCTAGACGAAGTGGTGCAGATGATGTCTGGCCTTGCCATGATGACAGGCACTAAAGAGAAACCACTTCGCGTTGGCTCTTCCGTTAATGACATCATGGGCGGGATGTTTGGCGTTATTGGTATTCTGGCCGCCTTGCGTGAACGGGACAAAACCGCACGCGGCAAGAATATTCGTATCGGGCTTTTTGAGAACAGCCTATTTTCCGTCGCGCAACATATGGTGCAGTATGAAATGACGGGCGTTCCCTCTGTGCCGATGCCTGAGCGAACGCATGCTTGGCCGGTTTATGATATTTTTGAGACGAATGATGGGCAGAAAATCTTTATTGCCGTTGTCACCGATGGTCATTGGAACGCTTTTTGCGAGACCTATGACTTGGATGAATTTCTGAAGGATGAGCATCTCAAGACGGCGACGGACAGGATTGAAGCGCGGTCCTGGACGATCCCGAAGGTAGCAGAAAAGGTCAAACATTATTCCATGGAGGCGTTGAGTATGAAACTTGATAGTCTCAGTATTCCGTTTGCACCAATTAACAGCCCGGAAGATTTGTTCGACGATCCGCATGTTCTGCGCGAAGGAGGTCTCGTGCATTTTGAAGATAGCGATGGGCAGATTTATCGCGCCCCGACAATGCCGCTGGAGTTGGATGGTGAATCGCTCGGGGAGGGGCTGCATGTACCGGCGTTGGGAGCGGATACTGATGACATCCTGAAAGAACTTGGTGTGACCCGAAAGTAAAATCAGGTTGTATTTTTGGTTACTAATTGCGTAATAATAATCTTAGAAATAAAACAATAACCCTGAGGGAGGGAGTGATGAGAAAACTATTCACAATGGCCGTTGGCCTTTCAGCCGTGCTTGGCACATTTGGTGCGACGGGCGTGGCTTCAGCCGCAACCGAAATGCGGTGCAGCCATCAGTTGCCGCCGGCGCATCATATTGCAAAAGTTATTGATCAGTGGGCGGCGGAAATCGAAACCCTGTCGGACGGTGAAATTGATGTACAGGTTTTCGGGGCAAACAGCCTGACCGGCGCAAAGGAGAATGCGACGGCAGTCGCCAAAGGCGATATTGACTGCGCCTTTTCGATTAATCCACAGTGGGGCAAGACATTACCACTGATGAATGTGACGCTTGGACCGTTCGCGGTCAGCAGCCTGGAAGCACTTCAAAAATGGGACGGCTCTGAAGCAGCGGGTTTTCTGGAAGAAAAATTGATGACCAAGGGCGTGAAGAATGTCGTCTGGCTATTCACCACACGCAGCACCGCCATCACCTCCAGCGGGAAGCCGTTAATCAAGCCAGCGGATTTTGAAGGTGTCAAGATCCGTGGGCTGGGACCTGTTCCCGATGCCGGGTTTGTCGCGATGGGTGCGGCTCCCTCTGCAATGTCGGGAAGCAAGGTCTATCAGGCGCTGTCGACCGGCGTGATTGATGCGGGCCTGACAGATGTTTCTGCGGCCGTCTCTCGTAAATATTATGAGGTGCAGGATCACGTGACTGTTCTGCCGCTTTTCAGCATTTACTTCCACGGTTATGTGAATCCGGCCTGGTACGATGGCCTTTCCGACAAGGGAAAGATGGCTGTTGATGAAGCTGGCAAAAAGGCCGCTGTTTGGGCGATTGAAGCCTCGGAAGCATCCGCAGCTGATGCACCGGAGCAGTTGGCGGCAAAGGGAATGAAGGTTCATATTGCGACGGATGAGGATATCAAGGCTTTGAACGCAGTAATGGCTCCGGCATTTTATAAGGCATTTAGCGATGCTTCAGGCGAGGATGGCAAGAAGCTTCTTGATTTGTTGAACTAGTCTGAGTTTGCCAATTCCATTATGGATATAAATGATAAATCGGCGGAAGAAGGAGCCTTCTCCTCTTCCGTTTTTATCCGTGTAATTGAGTATTTTTCTTTTGCTGCCGCAGTCATCAGTGCGGCCTTGGTCGTGTTTACACTTTTCATGACCGGTTACAGCGTTTTTCAACGATATATTCTTGGAACGCCGCTTACATGGACGGATGAAATGTCCGGTTTTCTCGTGGTCGCTATCGTTATGCTCGGTGCGGCAGAAACTCTTCGGCGCGGGGAGCATATAAGCGTTGATCTTCTTTCTTCAAAAGTGACGGGTAGATCAGAAAAGCTGCTCGGTATCTGGAGCTATCTGGCGACCGCATTTCTCGCGGCTGTAATCTTCATTAGTGCATGGGAGGCAGTGCAGTTCTCCTACGCTATTGGTGTGTATTCCAGCGGCTATCTTGAGGCGCCGCTCTGGATACCCCAATCCTTTTTACTTGTTGGCGCGGGCCTCCTGTTTCTGATTTCCATCGCACGTGCCTTGGAAGAAATGTTGAAGCGGAGGGGGAATTAGTGGCCACGTTCCTTGTCCTGTTATTGCTGGTTCTTTTGCTCCTGACCGGCATCCCGATTTTTGTCGGCTTGGGTGTTGCATCCGTCATTATTATGCTGCTGACGGAAGGAAGTATTTCCAGTGTCGCGGATACTGTTTTTGCGAAGCTTGATAATGGCCTTCTGACGGCAATTCCCATGTTCGCCTTTATGGCGCATGTGATGATCAAGTCGAGGGTGGTGGACGATCTCTATGATGCGGCGAATGCCATGGTCGGGCATTTTAAAGGAGGGCTGGGGGTTGCCACAGTTCTCTCCTGCACGATTTTTGCGGCGATCTCGGGGTCTTCTGTGGCGACGGCGCTGACAATTGGATCCAGCGCCATTCCCCAGATGCAGCGTTTTGGATACCGCGCCCGGGATGCCTATGGTGTTATTGTCGCGGGGGGCACGCTTGGCATCCTGATCCCACCGTCCGGGCCTTTGATCCTTTACGCCATTGTCTCTGAGACGTCGATTGGCGCTCTTTTTATGGCCGGATTTATTCCGGGAATTTTGATGGCGCTGATTTTCGCCTGTTTTTGTATTTCGCAGGCCTATATCCGGGGAGATGCCAGAGGCAGCGATTGGGTTGGTTGGCGCGCGGGTCTTAAGGCGATCCGCAAATCGTTCTGGTCGCTTTCGATGCCACCGTTGGTTCTTGGCGGAATATATCTTGGCATTTTCACAGCCTCGGAAGCGGCGTCCATTGGGTGCATTTATGCTCTTCTTGTTGGTGCGCTGGTGTATCGAAATTTCGGACTAAAAGAACTTGCGGAAACGGCGTTTGAAACGGTCCGGACGACAACAATGCTGTTCATGATCCTGGGGGCTGCGGCATTATTCAGCCGGGCAGTCACGATTATTCGCCTCCCCATTGAGTTGATGGAAGGTGTGGTTACGCTCGGCCTCTCGCCGCTAGGCTTTATTCTCGTCGTCATGTTCGTCATTCTCATTTTGGGTATGTTTTTGGAGACGATCTCCATTATCCTGATCACAACGCCGATAGTCTTGCCGATCCTGATGCAGCTTGATGTTAACCTGATCTGGTACGGCATTCTTCTCATGATCAATTTGGAACTCGCGCTGATTACGCCACCAGTTGGTATGAACCTGTTTGTAATCAAGGGAATAGCCAATGCGCCGCTGGTTGAGGTGATTCTCGGCGCCATCCCTTATGTGCTCCTGCTCCTTGGGGGGCTTGCATTGGTAATTATATTCCCCGATCTTGCTCTCTGGCTTCCTGACCTTGCAGGCTTCGGCCGATAAAACCATATCTATTCGAGGAGGGACTGGCCCTGATATGCCGTTTGAGGCAAATCAATACGCCGCGCTTGCAATGTGATACTATGGCGACTTGCCGGTTCTATTACGTCAAGTGTAAAGGTGAAATTATAAGGTGAATGACAATCCATATGATTTGCTCGGCGTGAAGCCGACTGCTTCGGATAAGGAGATCAAGTCAGCTTATCGCAAGCTGGCGAAAAAATTGCATCCGGATTTGAACCCGGGAGATGTGTCCGCCGAAGAAAAGTTCAAGGCGATATCCAGTGCATATGCAATTCTGGGCGACAAGGACCAACGCGCTCGCTTTGATAAAGGCGAGATTGATGAGACTGGCAAGGAAAAACCGGACCCGCAATATTACCGCTCTTATGCCGATGCCGGGCCTGAGAATCATTACTATACCTCAGAGGGTTTCGGCGACTTCGGCGATGAGAGTGATTTATTCTCGGAGCTTTTCCGTCGATCGCGCGCTGGTGGTGGATCGGACGGCCGTCGAGCCCATGGGCCGATCCGCGGACAGGATGTTCAATATCAACTGAAGATCAGCTTTATGGATGCTGTGCTTGGCGCGAAAAAGCGGATAACGATGCCAGAAGGTTCTACATTGGATGTGTCAGTGCCTGCAGGAATACGCGACGGTCAGAGTATTCGTCTCAAGGGTAAAGGAACGCCGGGATTTAACGGAGGGCCCAACGGCGATGCTTATGTGAAGATTGAGGTTTCTTCCCATCGCCACTTCCGTCGGGAGGGGAAAGATATCCTGCTTGACCTTCCGATATCTCTAGATGAGGCTGTCCTTGGCGCAAAAATCGCTGTTCCGACAATTCATGGAAAGGTGAATATGACTGTTCCCTCCGGTGCGAGCAGTGGCCAGACATTGCGTCTTAAGGGAAAAGGAATTGCCGCCGGAAAAAATGCGGCCGCGGGAGACCAGCGGGTTCGTTTGAAGGTTATTTTGCCAAAGAAGATCGACCCAGAGCTAAAGGAGTTTATGGAGCAATGGCAGAAAGATAACGCTTACTCCGTGCGGGATGAACTGGAAGGAGCAGCGAAATGATCAGTGAACAGGACGTTGTTGAGCAACTGCAAGGTGTCAGCCCGACAAGACTGCGGGTTTGGATAAAGCGCGGCTGGGTTAGCCCGACTAAAACCGGCACGGTATATTATTTCCGTGAAATTGATGTTGCCCGCCTGGACCTTATTCGCCAGCTTCAGATGGATATGGCAATCAATAACGAGGCGGTCCCTGTTGTTCTGTCGCTTATCGATCAAATCCACGGGTTGCGATATGAGCTGAAAACTCTGGCCCGCGCAGTAGAGGCCCAGCATGAGGATGTTCAAAGTGCGATCCTTGATGTCTGCACTTCCATGCGGCCCGAGAAGGATGATAGTTGATGCGGGCGCTCCAAATTTGTAGAGACGGGAATTGGCGATGAAGCAGGTACCAGGCTGGACGTGGATAGCTATTGCGGGAATTTTTATTTTCTCGGTCCTGATGATGAGCCAGGTTGCGCGTGCGCCGGTCGATCCCGCGATATCCTTCAGCGAATTTAAGAAGATGGTATCCGACGGAGACGTTGCCGAGGTTACCTTGACAGGAGAGAATGCAGCGGTTGTCTTAAAGTCTCCTATAACATTGGGTGGTCAAAAAGTCGCCACAAAGGATTTGCAAACGGTCCTCCCGAGTAATGGCGATCCGGATCTGTTGCGCCTGTTCGAAGAGCAGGGAGTCATCGTCTGGAATCATCCTGTTGAGACCGGAAGTAATTGGTTTCTCTCTTTGTTGCCCTGGATTATATTCATTGGAATATATTTATACATCATGCGCCGTATGCAGGGTAATATGATGGATCGGTTTGGAGGACGGAGCAGTAGTGACTTTTTGACGGGGTCGGCCGCTAAAGAAGAAAAATCTGGCCGGCGTGTGACATTTGATGATGTGGCAGGGCAGGAACAAGCCAAAAAAGAAGTCGCCGAACTGGTCGAATTTCTAAAACACCCTGAAGGCTTCAAAAAGCTGGGAGCAGAACCACCGCGTGGAGTGTTGTTGGTTGGTCCTCCCGGAACAGGTAAAACATTGCTGGCGAAAGCACTTGCAGGAGAGGCAGGTGTCAATTTCTTTAACATTTCGGCGTCGGAATTTATCGAAATGTTCGTCGGGGTCGGCGCATCGCGCGTTCGGAAAATGTTTGACGAAGCCAAAAAACGAGCGCCCAGCATAATCTTTATCGACGAGCTGGATGCTGTCGGGCGGGTGCGTGGCACAGGACTTGGTGGTGGAAATGATGAACGGGAACAGACGCTCAACCAGATCCTTTCGGAAATGGATGGGTTTTCGGGTCGGGAAACCGTGATCGTTCTTGCGGCCACGAACCGCCCCGATGTCATGGATCCGGCTTTGCTCCGTCCGGGTCGGTTTGACCGGCATGTGACGCTGGAGCTCCCCGACAAGAAAGCGCGAAAAGCCATCCTGCAGGTTCATACGCGCAAAGTACCGCTCGCAAAGGATGTGGACCTTGATCTTGTATCGGCGGGATGCCCGGGATTCTCCGGAGCTGATCTCAAAAATCTTGTGAACGAAGCGGCGATCGCGGCGGCGCGTGAAGGGGTTGAAGAAGTCAACATGCATCACTTTGATGAAATGCGTGACAGAATCATGATGGGTACCGTTCGTACGCTCGCAATTCAGCCGGAGGAGCATCACCGTCTGGCGGTTCATGAGGCAGGTCACACCGCTGTCGCATATTTTTTGCCCCATGCTGACCCGCTCTATAAGGTGACAATTATTCCTCGTGGACGTGCATTGGGTGGTACGCATCTCCTGCCAACGGAAGAGCGCCATACTCTGGATGAAGACTATTTACGGGATCGCCTTGCAGTGTCTCTCGCGGGACGTGGGGCGGAGGATTTTTTCATCGGGAATGTCAGCTCCGGTGCGGATGATGATATCAAGAACGCCACCAAACTTGCCCGTGCGATGGTGTCGCAATGGGGTATGTCCGATGACGTGGGTCCCATTGATTTACGTCAGAGTGAGGAGCATCCGTTTTTGGGACGGGAAATTGCACAACCGCGCCGATTCAGTGAGGAGATGTCGAGCCGTGTAGATGATGCTGTCCTCAAATTAATCCGCGAAGCGGAGGCACGAGGTCTCGATATTCTCAAAACGCATAGACCTCAAATCGAACTGTTGATTGAAAAACTTGAAAAAGAAGAAACAGTCAACTGGCCGGAAATCGACGCGACCCTCGGCCCAAAAGCTGCAAAGCAGGAAACAGCGTAGCCTGTCACTCAATGACCGGTTGATCAGGATCAATGACGGGCATGGGGTTTCTTATAATAATTCCAAACTAACGGTACCAAAATCAGTTAGGGGAATGCGAGAAAACCATGAGCAACTATCCCGTAAATATGAGCATCAAACCTGAGATTAAGGCTTTCTTTGATCAGGATACATTTACCTTCAGCTATGTTGTAAAAGACCCGGGGAGCAAGATATGCGCGATAATTGATCCGGTTATGGATATTGATTATGCCGCTGGGAGAATTTCATACGGCGGCGCAGATCGTATATTGGACTATGTCACGGAAAACGGTTTGACGGTTGATTGGATTATAGAAACTCATGTTCATGCCGATCATATGACGGCCGCGCACTATATCAAGGACAAGATTGGTGGGAAAATTGGAATTGGCGAGAAAGTCCGGATCGTTCAGGAGACATTCGGTAAAATTTATAATGAAGACAACCGTTTCAAACGGGATGGCTCGCAATTTGATCGGCTGTTCAAGGACGGTGATACGTATGAGATCGGTTCAATGCCGGCATTTGTTATTCACACCCCGGGGCACACTCCGGCTTGTATGGTCCATGTGATCGGGAATGCCACCTTTGTCGGAGATACCCTGTTCATGCCTGATGGCGGTTCTGCAAGAGTTGACTTTCCGGGTGGTGATGCGGCTACACTCTATGACTCCATACAGAAAGTTCTTTCTTTACCCGATGAGATGCGCCTTTTCATGTGCCATGACTATGGGCCGGATGGCCGGGACTACGAGTGGGAAACGACCGTCGGAGATGAAAAGCGGGACAATATTCATTTCGGTGAAGGAAAGACAAAAGAAGATTTTGTCAAACTCCGAAGTGAGCGGGACCCAACACTTGGGATGCCTCGTCTGATCCTGCCATCACTACAGGTCAATATGCGTGCAGGTGAAGTGCCAACGGATCGTGATGGGAACCAGATGTTGAAAATTCCGGTCAACGTGCTTTGACATAGGCTGACGTATGCGGTGACACCCAAGAGAAGGATATGAAGATGGACGTTAAGAGAATTAGCGAAACACTGTCCGTAAGCCCACAGATTCTACCTGATAATATTTCGGAACTCGCAAAACTGGGCTTTAAGGCGATTATATGTAACCGTCCGGATGGGGAAGGGGCGGATCAGCCGACCTTCGCCGAAATTCAGGAAGCTGCGCATAAAGCCGGTATGGAGGCGGCCTATATCCCGATCATCGCAGGTAAGGTACAGGACAGTGATACGAAGACTTTTGGTGATACCTTGGCTTCACTTCCACATCCCGTGCTGGCTTATTGCCGGACGGGTACCCGTTCTGCGACTCTCTGGTCATTGAATGAAGGGGCGAAGGGCCGCCCGCTTCCGGAAATTCTGCAGACGACAAAAACTGCGGGCTATGACATGTCCGGTGTGGTTCGACGTATTGCAAACGGCGGCCGAACGCCCACGGATGTTGCCGATGCGACCCATGACATTGTGATTATCGGCGGTGGGGCAGCCGGAATTTCCGTAGCAGCAAGTCTGCTGCACCGTAAAAAAGGTCTTGATATTGCGATTATTGATCCCGCCGATGTGCATTATTACCAACCCGGATGGACAATGGTTGGTGGCGGCATATTCGATGCTGAGGATACGGTCCGGACGATGGGGTCTCTCATTCCCGAGGGAGTTCATTGGATCAAGGCGGCAGTATCGGCGTTTGAGCCGGAAAAGAACGCCGTTATTCTGGATGGCTGCCGCGTCGTTAAATATAACCGGCTTGTCGTTGCCCCGGGTTTAAAGCTCAATTGGAACGGTATTGAGGGGTTGGTTGAAACGCTTGGCCGGAATGGTGTTACTTCTAACTACCGTTACGACCTCGCGCCCTATACTTGGGAGCTGGTGAGCAGTCTGAAGGAAGGCCGGGCGCTTTTCACTCAGCCTCCTATGCCGATCAAATGCGCAGGCGCGCCTCAGAAATCACTCTATCTGTCCGCCGATCATTGGTATCGTAATGGCGTAATTAACGACATTGAGATTGAATTCTATAATGCAGGCGGCGTTCTGTTCGGCGTGAAGGAATATGTTCCGGCACTCATGGAATATGTCAAAAAATACAATGCGGAACTGAAGTTCACACATAATCTTGTTCGTATTGATGGGCCAAAGAAGATGGCATGGTTCAACAAGACAGACGCAAACGGCAATAGCGAAATTATTGAAACGCGCTTTGATATGATCCATGTGGTACCCCCTCAATGTGCGCCTGATTTCATTCAGGTCAGTCCGCTTGCCGATGCGGCGGGATGGGTGGATGTTGATCAAACTACGCTCCGGCATAAGACCTATGAGAATATTTGGTCGCTCGGGGATGTCATGAACGCGCCAAATGCAAAAACGGCGGCTGCGGCTCGTAAGCAGGCGCCGGTCGTCGCTAATAATTTGCTAAGTGATATGGGCGTTACTTCTGGCGTTGCGCATTATGATGGGTATGGTTCCTGCCCTCTTACCGTAGAGCGGGGGAAAATTGTACTGGCGGAGTTTGGTTATGGAGGGAAGTTGCTTCCCAGCTTTCCGAGCTGGTTGATAAACGGGCAAAAGCCGAGCCGGCTTGCTTGGCTAATGAAGGAAAAAATTCTGCCGCCTATTTATTGGCAAGCCATGCTTCGGGGACGTGAATGGCTCGCTCAGCCGGAGATTACGGATTAACTTCCTAGAAATTGGCGAAAAGGGCGAGGGCAACGACGGCAAGCATTGCCAGCGCCATGAGAAGATTGATCCGAAATTGAATATGTGGAGCAAGCTCAAGCCGTTTGACCATGATACCTGCGGCGAGCCACAAGAAGTGGACTGGTACCCAAATTGCGTTCAGAAGTGCGAATTTGAGTAATGTCTCCCAGACAAGCGTATCGGCGAAGAAGGGAAACCCGGTAAAAAGTGTTGTGTTGACGGCGTAGGCTTTGGGGTTGATCATTTGCAGGGTGATGCCTGCAAAAATGCCGGGCTGTCTGGCGGATTCGATAAAAGCGATTTTCGCGCCTGCCGTGGCAATTCTGAACGCGAGATAAAGAAGATATGCTAGGGATAACACCAGCAGCATATTGCGTACTATCGGCACCGCGAAGACAATTGCTGCTAACCCCGAAACAACAGCAAGTGCCACAAGATTATTACCGATAAAAAGCCCGATCACATAGCGAGTTCCGGCTGCGCGGCCAAAAGCAGAGCCAACCCCGGCCGTTGAAAGAACGCCGGGCCCGGGAGTAATCACCAAGAAAAAAACCGCCAGGAAAAATGCAATCATCCTTATTACCCCGCAACGTCGGCGGGATCAGCCTGACGTGTTATCTGTTCTTTTTTCTTACCAGCGGACAACATATACAGCGAGCGCTGTCGTCGCACCATAAATTACCATGGCGGCCCCAATCAGCGCGAAAATCGTCCATTCCGGAGTATTGTTTGTGGCCAGAATCCAGCCTCCCAGTGCAACGATAACAAGGCGAAGGGTGCCAGCGATAACAGGCCCGAGTACTTTGCCTGCGCCTTGCGAGGAAAAATAGAGGCATAAAGCGAGCCCGAAGAGGCCATAGAAAGGGCCAACCCATGCAAAGTAGAGCCCTGCGGACCTCATCACAGGGAGGTCATCCGTAAACATCCCCGTCCAGACATTAGGAAAGAGGGCAACGAACAGCCCGATGGCTCCGATGAGTATTCCTGCACTGATGGCACCGGTCCAGGCCACCTGACGAGCGCGGGCGATATTTCCTGCGCCAATGGCCATGCCGACCATCGGGACACAGGCGACGCCAATGGCAAACGCGATGGGTACCAGCAGGAATTCCAGTCGTGCACCGATCCCGTATCCTGCGAGAACCTCGACCCCGAACTCCGAGGTTAGCCGCGTCAGAATAAGGACCGTGAAGACGGTTTGTAATGGCGATATACAAGAAACCGCGCCAACTTTGAGAATATCTCGAAACATCTCCGCTTTTAGCTGGACGCCTCTCAAGGTCAGCTTAACGCGGCCCTTTCCAGAGACCAGATACCAAAGAAGAAATATTGCCGAAGTACTAAAGGCAACGACTAAGCCAAGACCAATGCCCGCCATCCCGAGCGCTGGAAACGGCCCCCAGCCAAGGCTGAATGCCCCAGCTAGCAAAAACTGTGATAAGGCAACCGCAAGCAGGGTAATCGATGGGACTTTCATGTCGCCACCGCCCCGAATGACAGATGCAAAAGTATTGGTCAGCCAAAGACCGACTGTGCCGAGAAAGACGATATTGGAATAGGCCAAAGCCTCTGTGATTACTGTACCAAAACCACCGAGTAGCCGATAAATATACTCACCAAATATCAGAAAAAAGATGCCGAATACAATTCCTGCCATAGCGCCAATAACAACTGCATGGAAAGCAAGTTGTTCTGCGCGGTGAGTGTCATTTGCCCCGAGGGCCCTACTGATAGCGGATGATACGCCGCCGCCCATCGCTCCGCCCGACAACATTTGTTGCAGCATGACCATTGGAAACACAAGGGCAAGCCCGGCCAGCGCTGAAATACCAAGTTGCCCCGCATAGGCAGTTTCAGCAATGGCGACGATGGCCGCGGCGGACATCGCAAGCACATTTGGGATGCTGAGGCGCGCCAGTGTGCCAAGGATTGGAGCTGTCAGAAGGGGATTGACGTTCGCTGCAACTGCAGGAGAGTGGCTTTCAGCCGTCATTGGAGTTTCTTTCTATAATGACTGTATATACAGATATGTAACCAAAAAATTCACTCCCTAAGGTCTTCTATCATCTGGTCAATTTTTGAAGATAGCAAACGGCCGTCTTCGGGTCCCAGAACATTTGCAATCCTCTCCTGCGCGGCTTGCCATCCTGGACGAGCGGCCTTGTATTTCTCAAGTCCAGTTTTTGTCAGGCTAAGCTTGCGGCTGCGACGGTCCTTGTCATCCTGGGTCAGGGACACAAAGCCTTGTCTTTCAAGGGGACGCAGGTTCCGGGTCAAGGTGGTTGGGTCCATTACCAGTTTTTCGGCAAGGCTGCCGACACTGATGCCATCGAAATATTTTAAGTGACCAAGCAATCCATATTGTGTGATTGTCAATCCGTAAGGCTCTAGCAATTGATCATAGATCTGCGTAATTCGGCGCGCGGCCTTACGAAAGCGCGACGCGCTACAGGTGGACTTGAACTCTCGATTTGCGTTTGCGGTCATACAGACTATATATCTGCATATGCAGGTAATTTCAATCGAAATTACTTTATCGCTTTGAAGCGCTGTTCTTAGCGGCCGATTATGTTGCGGGGGACAGCTTTCGGGCGGATTTGAAAGAGACGAGTCGTTGAGAGTTTTCATCCCACAGTGCGAGCCGTAAACAGGCAAAGCTTTCCCACAGACTGATTCGGTTCAGGGATTTGAGCGCCGGCAGTTCTGCAAGGCATGCCCCGAGGCGATAATTTGGGATACGGCAGGAAAGATGATGAATATGGTGAATACCAATATTTCCGGATAACCAACGGAGCGGCTGAGGAAGGTCATAATAGCTGCTTGCCATCACCGACGCTTCATGAATGTTCCAGTCTTTTTTGTTACGCCAATATGTATCTTCAAATTGATGCTGTACGTAAAAAAGCCAGACACCTGCCGTGGAAGATAACAGAATGACTGGAATCTGCACCATCAAGATGTCCATGAAGCCAAAACTAAACCCTAAGGCCAGGGTGATCGCAACAATCCCAAGATTGGTGCCCATAACCCCGATCAGCAGTGCTGGCCGTTGACGAATAAGATCAAGAGGCAATCTGTATTTGACTACAAATAGATACAAAGGGCCAATGCCAAACATCACGGCTGGCGTCCTGTAAATGCGATAAAGAAAACGTTGCCAACGGCTCAAAGCCTGATACTCGGCAACAGTGATCACATTGATATCGCCAATGCCGCGCTTTTCAAGATGTCCGCAGGTCGCATGATGGGTGTTATGAGAACGACGCCAATATTCATGCGGTGTAAGAGTGACAACGCCAATTAGCCGCCCCACCAGATCATTGAGGCGCGGGGACCGGAAAAAGGAATGATGTCCGCAATCATGTTGGATGATGAATAGACGAACCGTAAATGCTGCAGCCGGGATGGAGAGCAATAGCGCCAACCAGTACACATCGTCTACAACGATGATCATGCTTGCCCATAGGATCACCAGTGGAACAATCGTGGTCAACAGCTGCAGAACACTGCGCTTCGCATCCGGAGCGGCAAATCTCCGGGCAACTTCCGCCCATTTTTTGTCAAATGTTCTCGGAGAAGCGCTCGGCGCTTGTAATTCGCCGGATAACGGTGCGGCCTTTAGCGGCCCTGATAAACTGGAAATAGTCGTTCTACCCTGATAAAAAAGTCGACCAGACAATACCCGTCAATGCCTCAAAATACAAGTTGAAACGTGTTTCGCCACAACACTTCTGCGTTATATGGGCTCAGCGGCTTGTAGCGGCATGCCGAAAAGTTCTCGTAGATCTCGGAAAATTCGGACGATCCGTTCGACAAATGGTCGTTGGGACCTTATCGTTGAATTCGGCGCAGAACCCGTGACCTGTAAAAAAATGGTGGAACTCTATGACTCAACTGTCCGTGCTGGATCTGGCCCCGATCATCGAGGGGAGCAATGCTGCGCAATCATTCAAGAATTCTGTGGAAATAGCCCAACTTGCAGAGAAATTGGGATACAAGCGCTATTGGCTAGCAGAGCATCATAACATCCCCGGCATTGCGAGTGCGGCAACTGCTGTTCTGCTGTCCCATGTCGGCGCCCACACCAAAACAATCCGCATCGGTTCGGGTGGCGTCATGCTGCCAAATCATGCGCCGCTGATCATAGCGGAACAGTTTGGAACGCTCGCCTCCCTTTATCCGGACAGGATCGACCTTGGTCTGGGCCGGGCGCCGGGAACGGACGGTTTGACAGCGCAGGCGCTTCGCCGCGCAATGAACGCAAATGTGGACAGCTTCCCCCGGGATGTGCTTGAGCTGCAGCAGTATTTCGCGGATCTGGAGCCGGGCCAGAAAATTCAGGCGGTACCGGGTGCGGGACTTCACGTGCCGCTCTGGATACTCGGCTCCAGCCTTTATGGCGCAGAGCTGGCGGCACATTTCGGATTGCCCTACGCGTTTGCCTCACATTTCGCGCCGACAGATTTGCGTCAGGCACTCCATATTTACCGGCAGAATTTCAAACCCTCCGTGCAGCTTGATAAACCCTATGTCATGGCGGCGATGAACCTGCAGGCTGCCGATACACGAGACCAGGCGGAGCTTATCGCGACTTCCCTGATGCAAGGCGTTCTGGGTCTTGCACGGGGAATGCCGATCCGGTTACCTCCGCCGGTAGAAGGATTCGCCGAAAGGCTCGGGCCACAGGAAATGGCAGCCATATCCCGATTCATGACCTATACAGCGCTTGGAGATGCAAATGACGTGTCAGAACGGCTGCAGGAATTCAAGGCGGAGACAAATGCGGATGAAATTATCCTGACGGCGCAGATTTTTGACCACCAGGCGCGCTTGCGGGCCTTTGAGATTGCGGCGAAGGCAATGGCAGCAATCGCCTGATTCAGGCGAAATTCAATTTATTCAGCTTTTGGCGGACTAAGTTCGGGTGTGTGAAATGCCGTTATATTGTGCAATATTGCTTAAATTTAAAGCATTGAAATTATTATTATAAATCTAATTTTTTGCACCGCAAAATAAAATCCATTTTGTTCGACAAATATACTTTTAAATACTGTATTTTCGGCTATCATGACATCCGGAAAAGCTGATTGCACGACACCCGCTGCAGTCCATTTGTAATAAAAGCGTCGCTAAACCCGTTCATTTACTAAAGATCTCGAAGCTATAAAATTCAAGGGAGTATAGAATGACCGTTAAATCTCAAAAACCCACACAGGCAGATGGAAAATCAACATCAGTCGTCAGTCGCCGGAATGTTTTGAAAACGGCGACAGCTGTTGGTGCTTTTACTGTAGCTGGACCCGCGATTGTTAAAAATGCGTTCTCCTCTTCAGGGGAACTTAACATCTTGATGTGGTCGGATTACCTGCCGGAACCTTTCATTGCAGATTTTGCAAAAGAAACAGGCATCAAAATCAACTACACAGGTATTGGCTCGAACGAAGAGATCATCAACAAGATGAAGGCAAACAAGGGTCAGGGCTTTGACATTGTTTCGCCGACAAATAACCAGGGCTTGGAATGGGGGCCGCTCGAACTCTTACAGCCGTGGGATATGAGCCGTGTTCCTGTTGATAAAGTGAGCCCGACAATGGCGGCCATTGGAACAAAAGATTGGGATTTTGAAGGTAAGGGATCTCATTGGCTTCCACATATCTGGGGAACGGAAGGTATCGCCATGGCGGACCGATAAATGGGCGCCGGCTGGTGCTGCACCAAGCTACGGGGATGTCTGGGCTGAAGAGAACGCCGGCAAGACTATGGGACGCCCGCATTCCATGATGCTCTGTGCTGGCCTGTATATGGAAACAATCGGCGCACTTAACCCCGGCGATATGTGGAAAGCATATGAGTCTGAAGAGACGATGCGTCCGATCTGGGAAAAAGTGACAGACTGGTGCATCGCCCGCAAAAAGAATATCAAGCTTCTTTGGAATGATGCGGATACGCAGAAAAATGGACTGTTGAACGAGGGTGTCGTCGTTGGCCAGACTTGGGACGGTCCGCCAATGTCACTAAAAACTGCTGGTGATCCAATCATGTATCAGGCGCCGGTTGAAGGGGCGATGGCCTGGGTTGACGGCATGTCGTTGCCTATCGGGGCGAAGAATATGGATCAGGTTTATGAATTCATCAAATTCTCCTATGACGCCAAAAATGCCGGTAAGGCCATTGATTCTCATGGTTATAATTCGCCGGTTCTAGGGGCTGATCAATATGCGGGCGATGCCTATAAGAAGAACTTTGCGGATGCGTATCCAGGCGATTCACTCGATAACTTGAATCCTTGGCCACCTCAGGCACCTTGGTATGCTGCCGTACGTACTGAGTATGTGAACAAGTTCAAGAGCTCTTAAATCTTGATAAGATATGCCGGATCCGCTCTCGCGGGTCCGGCGCAATTCCCGTTTGTTTTCTTTGGGCCGAGGGGGTTTCGATGGAAAAGGGTGTCAATTGGGGAATGATCCATGACCAAAGGGGTTGATGTCGATCTGGAAAATGTCTGGATCAGGTTTGGTGATTTCGTTGCTGTACGTGAAGCGAATGTGAATATTAAGGGAGGAGAGTTCTTCTCGTTTCTTGGGCCGTCTGGGTGCGGTAAGACAACGATCCTGCGCTCCGTGTCGGGCTTTCTGGAGCCTAGCGAAGGCACAGTTCGAATTGGCGGCAAGGGATATGACCGGGATCGGGCCGAACAAACGTCCGACGGCTCTTATTTTCCAAAATCTCGCCCTCTTTCCTTTAATGAAAATATGGGAAAATATTACCTTTTCTATGGAAGTGAAGGGTGCCAGTAAGGCGGAACGACGCAAGCGGGCCGACGAGCTCCTTGAAATGATTGCGTTGCCGGATCAGGGTGAAAAACTTCCATCCGAATTGTCCGGCGGGCAGAAGCAGCGCGTTGCAATTGCCCGTGCGCTCTGTGCGGAACCAGACGTTCTATTGCTTGATGAGCCGCTTTCTGCGCTGGACTTGAAACTTCGGCAGCATATGCGCACAGAACTTCGTGAAATTCAGCAGCGCGTTGGTATCACCTTCATTTATATCACGCATGATCAGGGCGAGGCATTGACGATGTCCGACAATGTTGCCGTCATGCGGGCCGGGGTCGTCGATCAGATCGGTTCGGGGCATACGGTTTACAATGATCCGGCAACACCTTTTGTGGCGTCATTCGTCGGGGAAAATAATGTTTTCCGGGGTAAGGTGAAATCCATCGATGGTGATATGGCCCTAATCAGCACCAATCGGACGGGAGAGTTGCTTGCCCGCATCGCAACGACTGCGCAGGGTACCTTGAAAGTTGGCGATCCCGCGATGTTGTTTGTTCGCCCCGAGGCGCTCAATATCGCGCCGGATATCACACCCGCGCCGAACCGTTTTGCGGCTATGGTCAAGCATGAGGAATTTGAGGGACAGATATATAATGTTTTCCTTGAAGGTTCCGAGGGCAAGGAAATCAAGATGTCTCTCGTGAATATCGGAACAGAACGGCAATCGGCGGAAGGTATGAACCTGACACTTGAGTATGTGCCTGAGCAGGCGGTCGTCTTGCCCGCCGGTGAGCTTGCCAGCGAATAGGATGGAACGATGAAAGTTGCACAGCTGTTCCGGGACTATTTTGCTAAAAACGGTATCGGGCTCGGTAGTTTCCTATTGGTCGCGGTGTTGTTCTGGGTTGTTATCCTGATTGTCCTGCCGCAGCTTTCCATGCTCGACTTTTCGTTCCGGCATCATCTTCCCCCTCCGGAGATGGGAGGGCCGAAAGACACCTATACGATTGAGCATTATAAATATCTGGTTCTCGGGGCACCGGGCGCGGATACGACTTATAATGTTGTGGATCTCGGCGTATTTGGCCGGACGCTTCTGGCCGCGTTATTTGTGACCATCCTCGACCTCGTGCTATGCTATCCGCTTGCGTATTACCTTGGTCAGTCGAGGGGCGGCGGGGCAATTCGCATTCTGGTACTGCTGCTGATTATTCCATACTGGATTAATGAAATTCTGCGCGCCTTCGCTTTTCGCATTATTTTCGGCGAAAGCGGCCTGATCAATGAAATGATGTTGGCTATGGGGTTGATCAGCGACCCCGTTGACTTTATCCGGGCAAATGTGGCGCTCTATGCAGGGCTTGGGTATGCCTATATCTTGTTGATGATCTTCCCGATATACAATGTGATCGAAAGCCTTGACCGTAACCAGATCGAGGCGGCGCGCGATATGGGCGCGCCTTGGTGGCGTATTCATTGGCGGGTGGTTATCCCTTACGCCAAGCCGGGTATTTCGTCGGGCTGTACAATGGTGTTCATGCTTTCGGCGGGCGCGCTGGCGGCCCCGCAAATTCTGGGTGGCCCCTCCAGTCTCTGGTTTACGCAGATTATCTATCAGTGGTTTAACACAGGCGGTAACTGGCCCCGCGGTGCGGCCTTTGCCATCGTCCTGCTTGTCACCTGTATTATCATCGTTCTTAGTATGATGCGGCTGTTCAAAGTGAAGATAGGAGATATTGGTAAATGAAGACCAACAATATTCTCCTCAAATTTATTCTAGGTGCCTATCTCGTCGTCTTTTTTGGATATTTGCTGGGCCCGCTTGTCGTTATGAGCATTACGGCTTTCAACTCTCCATCTTTTCCGAAACTGACGCCTTGGGAATGCCTAACGTTCGAATGGTTCGATGTCCTTGCCCATGATGAGCGGATATTGAACGGCATCGAGAACAGCTTCATTATCGGTATTGGCACTGTCATTCTCTCCGTGATTATGGGACTTGCGGGCGCCCTGCTGCTAACCCAGATATGGCCGAAGCTTCGGGCAACCTATTACACCATCGTGATCGCGCCGATCCTTATTCCCGGGGTGGTGCTCGGTATTTCCACGCTCGTATTCTGGGATCGGATGAGCATTATGCTCGGTATGAGTAGCGGGGGCATTCTGCATAACGGCATATTTCTCACTATTCTGGGCCAATCGACCTTTATTGCTTCATACTGTATGCTGGTTTTTATTGCCCGGTTGCAGCGCTTCGATACCGGCCTGACGGAAGCTGCGCTTGATCTCGGGGCGACGCAGGTACAGGCTTTCCGTAAGATTTTACTGCCCTTTATGAAGCCCGCCATTGGCTCGGCCGCAGTTCTTGCATTTCTGGCATCCTTCGAGAATTACAATACGACTACCTTCACCTTCGGCAAGTACCCTACGCTGACCATTGAGCTCGCGCAAAAGGTTAGATATGGGATCAACCCATCCATTTCCGCACTTGCCTTCATTATTATTGCACTGACTATTCTTGGGGCGCTTGCACATGAAATCTATCGCCGGAGACAGCAACTAGCGCTCGCCAATGGCGCCCCCGTAGCGGCGGTCTCGGGTGGGTTTCAGCTACCGAAATTCTTTCGGGGCAATCCGGCCGCCATTATCCTTGTCCTGTTGGCATTGGGGGGTGCCTCCACGATATGGTTCGCCCAGAGTTACAGCCCGAATGCCTGCAAAATGGATGTTCGAGCGCAAAAGCAACTTCTGCAGCAGGAACGGATTAAGGCCATTCGTGAAAAACGGCAGTTGGAGCAACTGCAGAAGCAGCATAAGGGACCGGATGTGTTTGGTGGCAACAACAAGTCTAGCGCGCCGGCAACGCAAAGCCCGGGCAAGGGTGCTTTTGGCAATGTATTTACCCCAGGCAACCTCGATAAGACTGCACCGCCCGCAAAACCCGATGAACCCGCCAAGAGTCCCGGGAAAGGAGCATTTGGAGATGTGTTCTCCCCCAAAAATCTGGATAAAGCGGCACCGAAGGAAGACTAGGGCAGATCAGTCAATATTGGATAATGCGGGTATGTCGAGAACCTGGCGCAGGCTGTCAAACTGGCTACCGCCCGCGTCAATGCGATGCCATGTCAGGCCGGAAGTGCCACGCTTCACTTGCTGATGCACGACTGCCGGGGTCGCATCGGATGCGTCGCCTTTGCGCGCTTCAACGCGTGCGGAGATAACCTCTTCATCCGCCTCTAGCCAGATGCCGATGAACGGAACGTCCAGTTCCTCTGCGAGAGCCTCAAATTCCGCCCGCTCACTCCCCTTAGAGAAGACGGCATCGACAATAACTCTCTGCCCAGCCTTCAGGCCAATGCGGGCTTTATGCCGCAATTTAGCATAAACCTTATCGCTTATTTCCTGGGTATAACTGGATGGGTCCAGCCGTTCAGTCTCAGACACGTTGAAAAGGGCTTTTCGTTCCAGATCCGTGCGGAAATGCAAGAAGCCCGGGGCATGTTCCAGCGTGCCAGCGAGCAATGACGCAAGGGTGGTTTTCCCAGTACCCGAGTATCCACCAATTGCCACCAGCGCTGACTTTTTTGGCGATAAATATTGCATGGCAGTGAAAAAATATTTCCGTGCCGCTATTCTTTCTTCTTGTGCGGCCTTGCCGGAAAGCTGCTGCGCGTGATCATTGGCGACCATGGCTCTAATCCCTGCGCGGATCGCAAGGAAGAGCGGCATGGCTTTCATCCCGTAAATATCCTCAAGTGCGCCGGAGAGATAAAGATATCGGTTAAGAAGCTGGTTTGCGCTCGGGCTCATTTGCTGCTGATCAAGATCCATGAGAAGGAACGCGAGATCATAGAGAGTATCAATAGTCGCCAGTTCCTCATCAAACTCCAACGCATCGAAAAGAACGGGTTTATCGTCGATAAGGACAATATTGCGAAGATGAAGGTCACCATGGCATCGGCGGATAAATCCATGGCGCCCCCGAAATCTCAAGCAAGAGTAGGCGAAGGATAGATGCTCTTCTGCCAGCTGTTGGAAACGTAATACATCTTCTTTTTGAAAAAGCTTTGGCGCGCCCTGAAAGCTATCTCTTAGTTCGTCAATTAATAGCTGAATACGCTTAGGGCCATCTGAGGCTCTCTCGATTGGAGCCTTTTGATGATAGTCGAAAACTGACTTGGCCAGCTTCTCGATCAGTGCCTTTTCAGTAACTCTGCTGTGCGGAAGCTGGTCAAGCATCATCTCCTGCTCAAAGCGTTTCATCTTTACCGCCCATTCAACAGTTTGGCCGGCTCCGTCAAATGTCAGGCTTCCATCAGATTCCTTTGTGATGGCCGTTAGGCCCAGATAAATCTCCGGCGCACCGGGCTGATTGATCGATATTTCCCGCTTACAAAAATGTCGCCGCTTTGCAAGTGTTGAAAAATCCATATAGGGAAATTTGACCGCCTTCTTTATTTTGTAGGCGAAATCACCCGCAAGAAAAATCATCGCGCCGTGGGTTTCATGCACGTCAACCATTTCAATCTCAGTTGGATAATTTGCGGGGTTCTTTAGAAAGGAGATTATCTCCTGTTGTGGTATGTCCGGATATTCTTGAGCCATCAGGCGCAATCAAGGTCTTTGAAGGCATCGTGGGTGCTGAGGTAAACTTTACCGGGCTTGAGATGCTCAAGGAAATGAGTTCGTTCCAATCGATCCATCACCGGCCCCTTCACTTCGGCCAGATGAAAAGTGACACCCGCATTTTTCAAGTCTGAAATGAGAGTCTCCAAAGACTCGAGCGCGCTGCCGTCGATCGCGTTGATGGCACTGCATATAAAGACAACATGTTTTACTTCTGGCTGGTCGACAATCGCTGAAAGGACATAATTTTCAAAATATCGGGTGTTGGCGAAGAACAGGCTTTCATCCACCCTCATCGCCAGAACATGCGCGCAGGTCCGGACCGTGTGACGCTTGATGTTGCGAAAATGTTCGCTGCTTCCAACGCGGCCAACGATGGCGATATGCGGTTTACTGCTGCGCCAGAGGAAGAGGATAAGCGAAACCACAATTCCCGCGATAATACCCAATTCGATACCTTCCGCAATGACAACGGCGAAGGTAACAAGCCAGGCGGCGGCGTCACTCTTGCTATAGGTCCAGTTTACTTTAAGGGCCTTTAGATCGACTAGCCCCAAGACAGCAATGATTATAATGGCCGCTAGTACGGCCTGCGGTAGGTAATAAAAAAGTGGTGTGAAGAAAAGCACGGAAAGTGCAATTAATGCGGCGGTTATAATGGCCGCTAACTGTGTATTCGCACCCGCATCAAAATTTACCACAGAACGACTAAAGCCGCCGCAAACCGGACTGCCACCAGTAAAAGCGGCACCGATATTGGCGACGCCAAGACCAACAAGCTCCTGATTGACATCTATCTTCTGGCGGCGCTTGCTGGCCAGAACCCGCGCGATGGCAACGCTCTCAACAAAACTGACAAGGGCGATCAGGGCCGCCGAAACCGCCAATTCACGCCAAAGGGTAAAATCGAAACTCGGCACGGTGAGCGGCGGTAGGCCTGCGGGGATACTTCCCACAACGACAAGCCCGTTAGTTTCATTCCACAGCATTTTCGCCGACAAAAGGGTCATTAACAGAACTACAAACATAGGCCCTGCTTTTACAAGCGTCTTGGCAATTTTTTCCGATAATCCAAAGCGAATGAGTAGGGGGCTAAGATACTGCCGCAAACTATACAAAAGTATGAGGCTTATCCCACTGATAATCACGGTTAAACCGTTAATGTCGGAAACATGATTGAAGATATAACTAAGCGATTGGTCTATGCGGCTACCGCGTGGAATTTCGATGCCCAATAGATGTTTTAGCTGGCTAAAGGCAATGACAATTGCCGCCGCGCTGGTAAAGCCAGACATTACAGGGTGGCTCAGGAAATTGGCGAGAAAACCAAGTTTTGCAATTCCCATGATCAGGAGAAACAAACCGATTAGGGCGGAAAGAACTAGCGCAGCATAGATATAATCAGCCGACCCCGGAATGGCAATGGTACCAAGTGCTGCCGCGACCATAAGTGAAGCAACGGCGACGGGACCAACAGCGAGAGTGCGGCTACTTCCGAAAAATGCGTAAAGAATGGGCGGCAGGATGCTTGCGTACAAACCTACTTCCGGCGGAAGTCCGGCAAGGATAGAATAAGCCATCGCCTGCGGAACCAGCAGGATAGCGGTGATAATTCCCGCAGTGAGGTCTCCCGGCAGGTCGTTGGATGAATAAGATTTAAGCCATCCAACAGCAGGTATAACTTTCTCAATTCCCTGAGTGGCCATTTGAACCCTCACTCATTGCCGTGTTGGAGGATATTAAAAGTCGCATCGGCAATCACACTTTCTTCATCGGTGGGAATAACTGAGACAACAATTTCAGAGTTTGCACCACTGATTATATGAGCGTTTGACTGATTTGCTTCACTGTCGAGGTTAACCCCGAGCCATTCCAGATTTGCACAAATTTGTGCACGAATGGGTGCGGAGTTCTCGCCTATGCCGGCCGTAAAAACGATGCCTTCCAGCCCTTTAAGCGGGACCATCAGGGACGCAATCTCGCAGGCCGCTCGATAACAGAAAAGATCAATGGCTTCCTTGGCGTGGGCATGATCGCTTTCAAGTAGTACCTGCATATTATTGCTTATCCCGGAAACGCCAAGCAGACCGGAATCATTGTATAAGAGACGCTGGATTTCCTCCTCATTCATGCCACGCTCCTGCATGAAATAAAGAACGACGCCCGGATCAAGGGTGCCACATCTAGTTCCCATCACCAACCCGTCAAGTGCCGTAAAGCCCATACTTGTGGCAACACTTTTCCGGTTTTGCATGGCGCAAAGGCTTGCGCCGTTTCCAAGATGTGCAACAACAATACGCCCCTCCGCTTTTTCTCCGAGGATTTTGGGCAAAATACTTGAAATATACTGATAGGAAAGGCCGTGGAAGCCGTATCGGATGACGCCCTCATCAGTAAGGTGACGGGGAAGTGCAAAAAGCTCTGCCAGATGTAACTGAGTTCGGTGAAATGCCGTATCGAAACAGGCGACCTGCAAGAGATCTCTGTTGCGTTTGATAAGTGCGTCTATCGGAGCCAGATTGTGTGGCTGATGGAGCGGCGCAAGCGACACAAATTGTCTTAGTTCTTGCAGGATTTCGATACTGATTTTAACTGGCGTGGCATACTCGCGTCCGCCATGCACAACACGGTGTCCAATGGCAACGACGTTATTATCCTGGTCATGAACATCCAACCAATCGAGTAATAGACTGGTTAGGTGTTGATGGTCGCTTGTGACTTCTATCGCAGCAAGCGGCCCTTTATCTATATTGCGGCCGGAAATATCTACCGCATTAAATTCCGGGGCGCGGCCTATTCCTTTTATTTTGCCACGGATCAACGGGCTGCTCGGTGTCTGTGCAGCTGGGTACAAGGCGAATTTGATACTCGACGATCCGGCGTTCAGAACTAATATTGTTTCTGTCATGGCGTTTGTTGCTGGACATAATATGCGAAAAGGAGAGCAAGGGCGGAAGAGGCGAGGCGGGACAATGTGCCATCCGCTCGGCTTGTCAGAATAATGGGGACACGAGCGCCCAGGACAATTCCGGCAGATTCCGCGCCGGCAAGATAAATAAGCTGCTTGGCGATCATATTGCCGGCCTCAAGATCGGGTGCAATCAGGATATCCGCCTCTCCTGCAACGGCAGAGGTAATGCCCTTTGCTTCCGCCGCTGTTTTGGAAATGGCATTGTCAAAGGCGAGTGGCCCATCAAGCAGGCCACCGGTTATCTGTCCCCTGTCGGCCATTTTACAGAGGGCCGCGGCATCAATGGTTGAGGCAATCTTTGGATAAACTGTTTCCACGGCTGATAAAACAGCGACTTTCGGCACATCAATGCCAAGCGCGTGGGCAAGGTCGATAGAGTTTTGAATAATATCCCGTTTATCGTCCAGATCAGGATAGATATTGATTGCCGCATCGGTAATGAAAAGGGGCTTTGGATAATGCGGTACATCAAGCACGAAAACATGGCTGATGCGCCGTTCAGTTGTCAGGCCGTTTGCGCGATCAACAACCGCCTCCATAATTTCGTCCGTATGCAGTTTGCCCTTCATCAAAGCGGAGACAGTGCCTTGTCGGACCATTTCGACTGCTTTTTGGGCAGCAGCGTGACTGTGGGGCACATCAATAATGTCAATAGCGTTGATGTCGTAATTCGCTTCCTCTGCGGCGGCCTGTATTTTTTTCTTCGGCCCGATCAATACAGGGACAATTAGGTCATTTTTTGCGGCCTCCAGTGCACCGATCAGGGATATCGTATCGCAAGGGTGAACAACAGCCGTACGGATAGGGTCCAAGTCTCGAGTTGCGGCAATCAATCGCTGATACTGGGCGCCCGTCTCGTGTAAATGTACTTCGGGCAGGAGAATCCGGGGGCGACGGACCTTTTTGGTCGGGGCTATAACGGTCGCGTCGCCATCGATAACGATCTCGCCATTTTGATTGATACATTCACAGGCGAGTGTAACGCGGTAGCCTTTATCGTGTTTTTCTTTCACTGTAACCCGAACGGTGATCATGTCACCCAGTCCGACAGGTTTATGAAAATTAAGAGACTGATTTAGATAGATTGTGCCCGGACCAGGCAATTCAGTCCCCAGAACGGCAGAGATCAGGGATCCACCCCACATGCCGTGGGCAATCACCTTGTGAAACATATCTGACTTTGCATACTCTACATCTAAATGGGCAGGGTTGACGTCTCCGGACATAACCGCAAAAAGCTCAATATCCTTCGTGCTAAGCTTCCGTGCCAAGTCTGCGCTGTCGCCAACCTCTATTTCGTCAAATGTCTTGTTTTCGATATATTGCATGTTCCGCCCTGTTTACGACATTACGTGATAGCCCGCGTCGACATATGAAATGTTGCCAGTAACATTCTTTGCAGCATCGCTGACTAGGCCAACAGCCATGTTACCGACATCTTCAATAGTTACCAGACGATGTTGCGGCGCTCGTGCGCACGCCTCGTCGATCAATTCATCAAAATGCGCTATGCCGGAGGCCGCACGCGTCTTCAACGGGCCGGGTGACAGAGCATTTACGCGAATGCCTTTGGGGCCGAGTTCCGCCGCCAGATAATGCATGGAGGCTTCAAGCGCTGCCTTGACCGGACCCATAATATTGTAGTGGTCAACAACCTTCTCTGCGCCATAATAGCTTACGGTTAGCAAGCTCCCGCCATCTTTCATTAGCGGTTCAGCGTGTCGTGCCAGCCGGATAAAGGAATGACAGGAGATGTCCATCGCTTGGGCAAATCCAGCGCGAGAGCAGTCTATGACGCGTCCTTGTAGATCCTCTGCGGGGCAGTAGGCGATGGAATGCAATAAAAAATCAAGGCCACCCCATTCCTTTGTAATTCTTTCAAATACGGCCTCCATCTGCGAATCGTCCTCGACATCTAGTGGCAGCAGCATCTCGGCATTAACGCTAGTTGCGACCTTCTCAACATAAGGTCGCGCCTTTTCATTCAGATAGGTGAGCGCGAGTCGTCCTCCGGAGCCATGAAAGGCGCGCGCACAGCCAGCGGCAATTGAATGATCATTGGCAATGCCGACGACCAACCCCCGTTTGCCACTGATTAAATTCGGAATCATATGCAAATCATCCTATTCCTGAAAAACGTATGTACCGGGAGCATTTCCCAAAATTTCATAGCCTTGGTCGGTCAATCCCATAGCTGGCGGGGAGGTCTGCTGACCTGAACGGGCTTTTAGCCAAGCACTAAACTCCGGCCACCAAGATCCTTCCTGCTCCGTCGTGTCTTCATACCATTGCTCTGGATCCTTATAGCGATCATCCAATTTATGGAGGGCAAGACGATAGTGGCGCCGTGGATGTCCCGGCTCAGAGACAATCCCTGCGTTATGGCCGCCATTGGTTAGCAGGAATGTAATTTCGGTGTCGGACAGGATATGGAACTTATATACGGATTGCCACGGTGCAACGTGATCCCATTCGGTTCCGACCGCAAATATGGGCACAGTTATGTCTGAAACAGCGACTGGTCGCCCTTCGACGAGAAAGCGGCCTTCGGCAAGATCGTTGTTCAGGAATAAATGCCGTAGATATTCGGAATGCATACGGTATGGCATGCGCGTGGCATCCGCATTCCAGGTCATTAGATCATTGAGGTCTGGCTCTTCGCCCATCAGGTAATTTCGGACTGAGCGGGACCATATAAGATCGTTGGAACGTAGTAATTGGAATGCACCCGCCATCTGTTTTGTATCCAGAAACCCTTGTTCCCACATCATGTCTTCCAGGAAGGTGACCTGACTTTCATTGATGAACAGCATCAACTCCCCAGCCTCGGTAAAGTCGGCTTGGGCTGCGAAAAGCGAGAGTGATTTAAGTCGATCATCATTATCTCGACACATGGCTGCTGCGGCAATCGTTAGCAAGGTGCCGCCAAGGCAATAACCAACGCCATGCACTTTCTCATTCGGTATGATATTTTCTATAACATCAAGTGCTGCCATCACCCCGAGGCGTCGATAATCATCCATCGATAGGTCGCGATCATCAGGGTCCGGGTTTTCCAAGAAACCATGAAAACTGTATACCCCTGCTCTGTTAGGAATTTAACGAGAGAGTTTTCGGGAGAAAGATCAAGGATATAGTATTTCATGATCCAAGCCGGCACGATGAGGATCGGCTCCGGATGAACCTTTTCCGTAGCAGGCTCATACTGGATTAGCTCTATCAGCCGATTTCGGTAGATTACTTTTCCGGGCGTAACCGCAATATTTCTGCCAACTTGATATTTCTGATTGTCCGTCCGTTTTCGGCCGCTGACGGCTGCCTCAAAATCTTTGACGAAATTCTGATAGCCGCGAACAAGGTTTTGTCCGCTTTCATCGACGGTTTTTTGAAGAACTTCCGGATTTGTCAAAAAATAATTGGACGGCGAGAAAACATCAAGAACTTGCCGAGTTGCAAACTCCACGACATTTTCATGTTGTTGGGTAACTCCGCGCACCCCGGTCGTTGCGTTATGACACCATTGCTGTGTCATCAAAAAGGATTGATGAAGTAGGTTATATGGGAATGTTTGCCAAGCCGGATCGCTAAAGCGTTTATCTTGCGGCAAGGGCTCAATGCATCGCGGCGAAGCATCATCGTCATTTTTATTCTGCGCACACTGGGTCGCGTAGTTGGCAAGACGCAGGCTCTTCTTCACAGCCTTCTCAACAAGCTGAAGCCGCTTGCCCGGTGAGGTAGCCAGATGAACGACCCAATCGGCATAGGCTCCAGCAAGGGCGCTGGGAGAAAGTCCGCCTGTAAAACGAGCGGCCATTGCATGTGTGGAACGGTCCAGTATTTCCTGCATTGATGTTGAGAAATAGGAGTCGCGTTCAAATGGCGAATGCCCCATATCAGGGTTTTCCATGATTTTCTGATAGGGATATGCAATAGCAGAAGGTGGCGTCTTACCCTTGGTTGTTGTCACAGCGGGTAAATTTGTTTTGGTAGCGACCATTTTTGCGGGTCTCTTTCTCGTTTTGTGGGAAGCTTGTTTTTGTGCCATGATATTTCCATTCACGCCCATCATTGGGGAAGCCGGGGAAACTTAGCTATACTATCAGTGATTTGTGCGCCGCAGCATTGATCAGGATCAATCTCGAAAGCCTTTGCAGGCAATGTTTTTCTAAGTTCAGACCTCTGTACACAAGCAAGCTTTCAAATATATGCCGGATTTTAGACGTTTCGCCAGATAGCGGTTTAATCAAAGCAGTGAATTCCACGCTTCGAATTGATTTGGCTCATATTGGGCGACAAATAATATGCTAGAATCGCGAGATACTAAAAAAAGGATTTCCTGATGGTGGATACTAAGGCACTGCCCGCTTCACAATTATGCCGCAGATATGATCTTGAAGCACTTGGGTTTAAGGATACAACCGAATTGGAGGATTTGCGCGAGCCGTTAGGTCAGGATCGTGCGGTAGAGGCCATTCGCTTTGGTATTGGTGTGCGTCATCATGGCTTTAATTTGTTTGCATTTGGCCCTTCAGGATCTGGTAAAACAGAAATTATCCGTCGTTATCTTGAACCCGAAGCTGCGGCAAAGCCAGTCCCGGATGACTGGTGTTATATAAATAATTTTAAGGTACCGGATCACCCAAAATTGTTACGCTTGCCCGCAGGGCGCGCGAATGATCTCGCGCAGCAGATGGAGGCACTTACCGAAGAAGTTCGCGCCGTTATTTCCGCCGCCTATGAAAGTGAGGATTACCGCACACGGCTTGATGTTATTGTGGAGCAGTTCAAGCTAAAGCAGGAAGAAGCATTCGAGGATCTGCAGAAGAAGGCAGACGAGAAAAACGTCTCCATTGTCCGGACGCCGATGGGTCTCGCTTTGGCACCATCGCAAGATGGAAAGGTGCTAAATCCGGAGGCTTTTTCCAAGCTGTCCTCAGAGAGCCAAGAGAAATTCAAGAAAGACATCGGTGAACTGGAAGGTGATTTGCAGGCTGTTGTTCGTATGCTTCCGGAAGTGGAGCGCGAGCAGCGCCGGGAAATCACTAAGCTTAACCGGGAGGTCACAAGCTTTGCGGTCGATCACCTCATAGATGAAATTCGGGAAAAGTGGCGGGATTGTACGGCAGTGCTCGTCTTTTTTGATGAAGTTCAGGACTATATCATCAACCATAGTGATGTGTTCCGTTTAACCAAGGACGAGGCGGTGGAGACAGTTCCGGCCCGTATCGCCGCGGATTTTGTGATGCAGCAGGAACGTGTCATCGGGAACTGCCAGATTAATGTTCTGATCAGCCATGACGCCAATGGCGGTGCGCCGGTTGTCTATGAAGATAATCCTACGGTTGAGAACCTGATCGGTCGGATAGAGCATCGCTCGGAATTTGGCTCCTTGGTGACAGATTTTCGGTTGATTAAACCTGGTGCGCTTCATCGGGCGAATGGCGGTTATCTAATCCTTGATGCCCGCCGATTGGTATTTCAACCCTATGCCTGGGAAACTCTCAAGCGCGAACTCCGCAGCCAGGAAGTAAGAATAGAATCGCTCACCCAAATGATGTCACTTGGCAGTATGGTAAGCCTGCAACCAGAAACGATGCCATTAGATATTAAGGTGATCCTGATAGGTGACCCGCTTCTTTACTATCTACTCAGCCAGAATGATCCGGATTTTCAAAACCTTTTCAAGGTGCCGGTTGATTTTGACGATCGTCTACCGGTGACGGATGACGCCGTTGCGTTATATGCGAAATTTATTGCGACAGAAGCGAGAAAAAAACGGCTAATGCCGCTGGAGCGGGGTGCTGTTGAAAAAGTAATGGAAAGGATGACCCGCCTTACTTCAGATACGGAAAGGTTGTCTAGTCATACCCGCTCTTTGTCCGACTTAATGTCAGAGGCGGATTACTGGGCTGCGTCCCGGAAGGCATCACATATCGCCGCAGAGGATGTGACGCACGCGATAAAAGCCCATATTCATCGATCGGACCGGATGCGTGAACGCACTCAGGAACAGTTCCAGCGCGGTACAATGATGCTCGACACCTCGGGTGCCAAGGTCGGCCAGATCAATGGCTTATCTGTAATGCAGTTAGGTGATTTTGCCTTTGGTCGGCCGAGCAGGATTACAGCAAGGGTGCATCTCGGGCGTGGTCGCGTCATCGATATTGAACGTGAAGTGGAACTTGGTGGCCCGCTTCATTCAAAAGGCGTGCTGATCCTCTCTAATTTTCTGGCGGCACGTTATACCGAAAATAAGCCGTTGTCCTTGAATGCGAGCCTGGTGTTTGAGCAATCTTACGGCGGCGTAGATGGAGATAGTGCGTCTTCGACAGAGCTTTATGCACTTTTATCCGCGCTGGCAGATGTTCCAATAAAGCAGTCCCTGGCTGTTACGGGGTCGGTAAATCAATTCGGTGAAGTGCAAGCTATCGGGGGCGTAAATGAAAAGATTGAGGGATTCTTCGATCTTTGTAACTTCCGCGGACTTAGTGGTACTCAGGGTGTGCTTATTCCGGAGTCAAACGTCAAACATCTTATGTTGAAGGATGAGGTTGTGGAAGCGGCAGAAAAAGGCAAGTTCCATATTTTTTCAGTTGCCAGCATTGACGAGGGGATCGAGATTTTGACAGGCATGCCTGCCGGAGAGCTGGATGCGGCTGGAAATTATCCTAAAGATACGATCAATGGCCGGGTTAAATTACGGCTTGAGGCTTTTGCTGAATCAGCACGGCGATATGTAAAGTCTGGCGGCGAAGAGAAAATGTCGGAGGTAATTGATGACTGAGCCCTCGCCCCCGAAATATCACAGGGTATTGCTCCAGATTGATGCGGCGACGCATTGTCAGGAAACGGTTGGAGCAGCCATTGATATCACGGCGCGGCTTGGAGGGGAGTTGCATGGCATTTTTATAGAGGACGCGGACCTTATCACCGTCGGAGAGTTTGATTTTATCCGTGAGTTCCGCCTGTCCTCACCAACCGCACATCAACTGGATCGACTTACTTTGAAAGGTCAGTTGCGCGCAATGGCAAGAAGCGTTCAGCGACAGCTTGAGCGCGCGGGGAGCCGCCGTAAGGTTACTGTAGGCTTCCGGTCGGTTCGCGAGGATGTTTGGCGGAACGAGGGAGAAACACTTGTCGACGCTGATCTGATCATCATCGAAAGCACAAATAGACTGAAAAGCCGGGGTTACCGCGGTCAGCGTTCAAACCGACGTGCTCTTGCAACGATGCGTCCGACATTACTGCTGAAAGGCGGCGGGCGGCTGGTGCCTTATGTTACGGTCATCTGTGAGTCCGTTGACGCGGCGGATCATGGCATGCGCGTGGCGAGGGCTCTTTTGGGGGCGTCTCTCAAAAACATAACGCTTCTTCCTTATCGTGTGACCGAGCGGGTGTATGGCGAGATACTTAATTTTGAACAGGAATTTTCTAAAAGCGCGGATCAGGCGACCGAAGGAAGCGGCCGAGTGCATGTTGCGCCTCTGGCTGCCGAAAGTGACAACTCAATCATGAGTATGCTTGCGCCTGAAAACGGTGTCGTTGTTTTGAAAACAGGAGGAGCACTCATGAACAATCCAACAGAACTGGAATCACTCATCATAAGTCAGCATCCCTTGCTGTTTGTTCAGTGACATTCGAAACTGAGTGTTTGAAATTCAAGTTTGCAATCATGAAGGTTTAATATGCAAGACGAGAACGTGAAAGATGCGGAGACAAGGCCAGCGGAACTTAAGCGACGGCTTACACTCCCTCTTCTCACCCTTTATGGCCTTGGTGTGACGATTGGCGCAGGAATATACGTACTCGTCGGAACAACGGCGGCGCGGGCCGGTATCTATGCACCGATTTCATTTCTGGTGGCGGCATCTGTTGTTGCTTTTACCGGCTTCACTTATGCTGAATTGTCGACCCGCCATCCTGTCAGCGCAGGGGAGGCCGCCTATGTAAGGGCAGGGTTTAATTCCAATCTTCTGACGTTGATTGTCGGATTATTGGTCGCGTCATCGGGCATTGTTTCTTCTGCGGCCGTATCCATTGGGGCGGCAACCTATGTTGGCGAGATCATCCCACTTTCTCCGACGTTACTGACGATTGCAATAATATTGATAGTTGGTGTCATTGCTGCATGGGGGATACTGGAATCAGTTTTTGTCGCGGCTATCTTCACAGTGATTGAGATTGCGGGGTTGGGCCTTGTTATTTACTTCGGTGTGAGCGCCGAACCAGAGGTTCTGTTAAACATAGATACCTTGCTCCCGCCACTCGATGGCGTTATCTGGGGCGGCATAATTTCAGCGAGCTTGCTTGCGTTTTTCGCCTTTGTGGGCTTTGAAGATATTGCGAATGTCGCAGAGGAAGTAATTGAACCTCACAGAAACATGCCGCGAGGCATTATACTTACGCTCCTGATCGCGACGGTCCTTTACTTTCTCGTGGTTTCTGTTGTTGTTCTTGTGGTGCCTATTGCGGATCTTGCCGGATCTGCCGCTCCTCTTGCTCTTGTCTTTGAGTCGGCGGGAAGCACCGCATCGGGGATATTTCGCCTAATCGCTATTGTTGCAACGACCAACGGAGTACTGATCCAGATCATCATGGCCTCCCGGGTGATATATGGATTGTCAGTGCAGAAAAGCCTGCCGTCTTTTCTGTCGGCTGTTAACCCAGTCACCGGAACGCCGCTTACTGCGACCGCTGTGATTGTAGTGCTGGTCTTAATATTCGCGACCCTCCTGCCGATCGCACAGCTGGCGGAGGCGACATCGACGATTGTCCTGATCGTTTTCTCGCTGGTTAATCTTGCTCTGATCCGTCTTAAATTAACGGGTGAACAACCAACGGAGGGCGTCTTTATCGTACCGCTCTGGGTGCCGATAATGGGGTTTCTGACCAGCATTTCACTGCTGCTGTCAGGGCTGTTGCCGATTTAGGGCGTCAGTATGACTTTGAAAAATAGCTAATGAGGCGGCAAAAAAGCCGCCTCATCCTGTGGGGTGAATTGAACTAAACGCTATTTACTGTTCAAGACTTCCGTCAGAAGTTCCGCTTGGCTCGTAAGTTCACTTGCGACGCTCGCCAACTGTTCAGAGCTGGCGCTGACTTCTTTGACATTCTCATTTACGACGCCAACATTGGTCGTGACATCCTGAACACCTGAAGCTGCTTCCTGTACATTTCGGGAAATCTCTTGTGTTGCGGCACCTTGTTCTTCAACGGCGGACGCAATTGCAGAAGACACTTCATTAATATTGGAAATGGATTTGCTGATTTCAGAGATAGAGCTGACAGCGGTTGTCGCCGCTTTCTGAATGGCTTCGACCTGTAGTCTGATCCCTTCAGTCGCTTTTTCCGTCTCTGCTGACAAGCTCTTGACCTCGCTAGCGACAACCGCGAAACCTTTACCGGCCTCTCCGGCGCGGGCGGCCTCGATTGTGGCATTCAGCGCAAGCAGTTTGGTTTGTCCGGCGATATTATTGATCAGTTTGACCACATTCCCGATTTCTTCAGATGCAGCGGAGAGGCTGGCAACCATATCGTTGACTTCTTTGGATTGAGTCACAGCTTCACTGGACATGTTCGCTGAACTATTGACCTGGCGGTTGATCTCTTGAATGGAGGAATTGAGCTCCTCTGCGGCTGAAGCAACCGTTTGGGTGTTCCGGCCAGCCTCTTCCGCCGCGGCGGCAACGGCAGCTGTTTTCTCGCTGGTGCTTTTGACCGTGTCGCCCATGAACTGGGCGCTGGTGTTCAATTGGCCTGCTGCAGTTGTAATCGCGGTAACGGCATCGTGGAATTTCGATATTTTTGCTTCAACACCATCTGCGGCGCTGTTTATCTTTTCGACAGCCACGCCATAGGAGCCCATAAGCCCTTCCGGTGCGATACGACGGAAATATTGATTTTCCGCAATAAAGCCAAGACACGCCGTGGATTCACGCAAGTAAGCATCGGCCCGGTCGATCATTTCATTTACCTTGGTGCAGAGCGCGCGTTCTATTCCCTCTTCAGCGGGAATATTTTTTATCCGACTTTCAAAATTGCCGCGACAGATGTTGTCGGCCACTTCCATAATTTCCTGAAGGCGCTCAGGACCAATACTCAATGTATCTTTTGCATCTATTTTCAGTTCCATGTTCATCTTATTGCTCCCTCATCAAGGAGGCTGCGAACTCGCCGTAGCTCAATCCTTTTTCCGTCAAAATTTCCTCAAGACGTGCAGCAGATTTCTGAGTGCCTTCCTTGCGGTTGGTAGAAGCAGCTTCGATATTGTTTAGCTCCGTGTAAAGCGGTTCAATCACTTCTTTGATTGTTCGAGGATTGGGCACCCGGCGCGTGGAATGGTAACCGGATACACTACCATTTTCGTAGCTTGGAGTTACATGGGCGATAACCCAGTAGTGGTCTCCGTTCTTTGTCGAGTTTACCACATAAGCGAAAATCTCTTCTCCTTTTGCGATGGTGCTCCAGAAAAGGTCAAAAACGCCGCGCGGCATATTGTCATGCCGGATAACATTATGCGGTTTTCCAATAACTTCACTATCATCATAACCAGCTATTTCAAGGAAGGTATGATTTGCGTAAGTAATATGCCCTTTTAGGTCAGTTTTACTTACAATCAGGTCATTTTTATCGAAATAGACCTCTTGTCCTGGATAGTTCACTTTATTCCTCCAAATTAGTGACAACTTACTAGAAATAAAACTCTTTTTTACAGTACAAAGAGATGTATTTCTAAATTATACATATTGTTATACTTTATTATAGTTACTTATTAGTTAAGTAAATTTTTTGAATTATTTAAAAATAAAGTTTTTAATTGAATTAATATTCAATAATAGTAAAATTCTAAATTAGAAAATAGTTATATTAATTAACTATAATTAAACATGCCAAGGCAGAACTTATTCTACGCAATACTTTTGTATATATTTAAGGGGAGGCTTATTAGTTGCGGGAGTTTTTTATGAGTCCCATCGATCGCAAGAAAAATAATTTCTATACTTGTAATTTACATATGCGAATATTTTATACTACGGGGAGCATTGATCAGTTCGATAGATGGTTCCGATCCCGAAACCAGGCCATAAGATAGAGGATTCGCTTTCCTGCGCCATTACTGAGTTTGTACCAGAACCGATAGAATGGATGTAGTAGCTTCGTGAGCCCCCGGATTTGCTTTGCCTTGTCGAAACGTTCTTCACCAATGGTAGAGGGGCCTTCCAGGTCGGGTTTGACCGGCGACGGGTGAATCAGCAGGGTTTCCAGACGAGTCTGCCAGGCGCGACTGTGGATAATATCGACGGGCACCCAGTTCCGCTGCATAAAATGAAGAAGCCGTGTCGCGGCCTTCAGTGTCAGCAAATAGGCGTAGGCACCGCTGGGAGACGTTGGTACACGCGTAATGCTGTAGCCGTGGCTTAGCGGGGCGAGGGTGCGATAGCCGATATCAAAAACCTTGCCATGCCCTATAAACCGGATCAAATCCCAATGTATTGTGGTCTTTTGAATATCCTGCAGGACGTTTTTAAAATCATCGGCGAGGAAAGTATCGTCCTCCAGCACGAGAGCCTGTGGTATATTTTCGGCGACCATTTTCTCATAAATGGCACGGTGGGAGAGAAGGCAGCCAATTTCCCCGGCCTTTAGGTCTTTGCCGAAATAGCGGCGACGCTTCTCGCCGTCATAATCCGCGAGATTTGAAATATCAAGCTTGTAACCGTCAATGGCGTCGAAATAAATCGGCGTCAACCCTACTTTGGCTAGTCGCCCCGTCATATCCGCCCGGCGGTGGGTGTCTTTCGGCCGGTTGATGACAAAAATCGGCGGCAGATCGCTGGAAGGATTGGTGGTCAAAGCTTATCACTCACGCAATATAAAACAGGCGGCGAATTGTTAAGTGATGTCGGCGCGATGATCAAGCTCCTTCATTTTTTGTTGAATCGCATGAAGATATCGATCCTTCACATCCATTTCATCAAGATGCGCGACTGTGTTGTTGAGGTAATCACGACAGGAGCCAAGACGCCCCTCCCCGGTAGCAAGCAGGCGCGCTGTTTCTTCCATGCTGATTTCAGCAATATAACGCGGATGGGACCGGTTAATAACAAAGGTCAGTCCTTTCACGGTTCGGTCCCGCAGCCGAATATGGACGTGACGGGCATCGTAAGAGCCAGAAATCATTTCCCGCATCCAGAGGATATCTGTTTCGGTCTCAATCTTTTCCGGGGCGATATGAAAGGCACGTCCGTTACAGGAACCGCCATGATCAAGGGCGAGCATTAGTCCCGGCTTTTCCGGGCTTCCACGTCCGATTGACGCCTGAAGGCAGAAACGACGGCGAAAACCATGGAGGCGGGCGGGCTGCCATTCGGTGAAATGAAATGCCGGGTTCCAGAGGAGAGAGCCGTACCCGAATACCCAAAGGCCTTCTTCTTTTGGGATCCTGGATAAAAACTCATGGCGGGTTGCGTCCCGTTCTTCATGGGTCAGGGCGTGAAAAGGCCCGTGACGTTTTGCTTCCCGAATAAGCTCTTCTACCCGTTCGCGGCTGAATTCTTCTCGCACCAACATATTATTTGTTTGAACTTTCTGATCATATTTCGTTAATCTGGTCTTTTCCTGGATGACTACAGGTTTATTACAAAGCGAGCCTCATCAATGTTGAAGAATCTTTTGAAAAAAGTCCAGAGACCAGAGCTGGATTTTTCGTCGCTTAAAAAAACCCGTAAGCCAAATACCTATCTCATGTCTCCGCCGGACTATTGTCAGTATCCGCCAAAAACGATCAGCCCTATATACGAAATCAGTATGTTGAATCTTGCCGGGTTGTTTGAGAGGGTTGCTCTTGCGGAACCGAGAACTGAAAAGCTTGGCAGCCGGGAAATAGGTAAAGATCTACAGGTCGACTATGTTCAATATTCGAAACTGATTGGATATCCGGATACGGTTACCGTTAGATTTATAGACCTTGGGGAAGGGCGATCAACTCTTGCAGTCTTCAGCAGAGCACATTATGGCTACCGTGATTTCGGCGTGAATGAGGCACGGGTCAAGGACTGGATGCGAAAGCTTGATCTAGCTGTCAAAAAAGGAGCGGGAGCCGGTTAAATCTTGCGGGCGCGCAATTCGTCATAAAAGGGCATTTGCTCCGCTAGCAAGTCCATCAAACCTGGCTTAAGCTTAACTTCCCGCTCTTCATAGGGGGCAAAGCCTGTCGTTTCTTCAACAGACGCATACCAGTGGGCAGCCCAGACGCCATCTTCAGGGTGGCGACCTTTTTGCCAACTGAGCATTTCTTTTTCCCATAGGATTCCCAATGCCGCGCAAAGATTTTTCAGCATCGATTCCGGATGTTTTAAGATATCTTCCGCTTCGATAACGACAGGCGTTTGACCCGTCAGTTTTTCAAGAGTTCTGAATATCTCAAGCTGCCGCTTGATGCCGATATCCTCCGTTGTGATCCGGTCCCATTTGGCGGCATAAGAGGCAATCACTCTTTTCGGGTCCCGTATCAGGAAGCAGTTGCGATGGTCTTGGAATGAGCTGAGATCGACTTCCGGTGTCATGTGATGGGTCATGTGCTTGATGTATAACATACTGCCCGGCACAAGGGGCGCGTTCAGATTTGTCGCAACGGTCCGCCAGTCGGTCGGCTGGCTGGCGATGACTTCCTGATACATCGGATGGTGGAGGCCTGTCTTGGCGAGGTAGTGGGCGTAAAAAGGCTCATCCACCGCATGACACCCCGTTCGGCTTCCGAAGGACCGCATCATTGCGGTCGAAATATTGCGCGGGCCGGACCACATCGAAATTCGGATGGCGTCATCCGTATTCGTCATGATCTGGTCCACATAGGGTAGCGGCCTTTAGACAAGAGAGATGCGCTCGCCACTTAGAGGCCGAGGATGAGCTTTGCCATGATATTGCGCTGGATCTCGTTTGATCCGCCATATATGGAGACCTTACGAGCATTAAAGTAACGAGGAGCAACACCACTTGCGTAGTCCGCGCCGATTGGTTCCTCGTTCTGGCCGGGGTACAGAGGTGTAAAGGGCATTGAATAGGTGCCCACCGCCTCAAGCGCCAGTTGGACAACTTCCTGATAAAGGTCGGTGCCCCGACATTTCATGAGGGACGATTCCGGTCCCATATTCTGCCCGGAACTCAATTTGCTCAAGATTCGAAGTTCCGTCATCTCAAGTGCCTGCACCGCAACCTCCAGCCGCGCAAGTTTTGCGTTGAAGGCGGCGTTTTTGATCACAGGCTCCTGCCCGTCCACTTCCGACGCGGCAATGGTGCGTATTTTTTCAACACCGCGTTTGAGGCGTCCTGCATAGGCATTGCCGCGCTCAAATTCGAGGAGATACTTTGCGTAGGTCCAACCTTTGTTGACCTCACCAATCAGATTTTCCATTGGCACTTTCACGTCATTAAAAAAGACCTGATTGACTTCCTGTGCGCCCTTAATTGGCAAGTCGATAGTTTGAATGGGATCGACCGTCACGCCCTCTGATTTCATATCGATCAGCAGGAATGATATGCCTTCCTGACGTTTACCTTCAGTAGAGGTTCTAACAAGGCAGAATATCCAATCGGCATATTGTGCGAGCGTTGTCCAGATTTTTGAGCCATTGCAAAGGAAATGATCGCCCTTATCTTCCGCTTTCATCTGCAGGCTGGCGAGGTCGGAACCCGATCCCGGTTCCGAATAACCCTGACACCACCATACTTTGTTGTCGCGAATGTCCGGAAGGAAGCGCTGTTTTTGTTCCTCACTCCCAAACTTCATGATTACCGGCGCGCACATGCTGATGCCGAACGGAACAATGCCTGGTGCATTGGCGTTCGCCATTTCAGTCTGGAAAATATACTTCTGTGTTGTGTTCCAACCTGGACCGCCATGTTCTACTGGCCAATCCGGCGTCAACCAGCCTTTCTTTGCCAAAGCATCCTGCCAGCGGACATGATCATCTTTCGGAAGATAGCTGTTCCTGTTCTCTGCCATTTTCTGTTTGAGATCTTCATCAAATTCGTCTGCCAGAAACTGGCGCACTTCGTCGCGAAAGGCATTGTCCTGCTTGGTAAATGAAAGGTCCATTCTCATTCTCTCTTTATTTTTTATCTCGACGTACGCTACCGGCGTCATGTAAGGGTAAATAGTAACATCATATATAGGGCAGAAGACAAGATTGTTTTCGCAATTTGAGGCGAGAAGGAGCGATAATAATGAAAAAAGGTGTTAAACAGCTCGTTGAAGAGGCGAACAACGAAATCGAAACAGTATCGATTGAAGAGGCATTCACACTCCTTGGTCAGGACAATGTAACCTTTGTTGACATCCGCGATATTCGGGAACTGGAGCGGGACGGTCAAATATCCGGCGCCGTTCATGCGCCGCGCGGCATGTTGGAATTCTGGGTTGACCCCGATAGCCCCTATCACCGGGACCTGTTCGCTAATGGTAATCGTTTTGTTTTCTATTGCGCGTCAGCCTGGCGGTCGGCGCTTGCAACGAAGGCTGTCCAGGACATGGGCTTGCCGAATGTGTGCCATCTTGAGGGCGGCTTTAGTGCATGGAAAAAAGCCGGCGGCTCGATAGAAGAACGCAAGCCGCGGGGAAGCTAATTTCACCCACGGCTTACTTTCTGGTTACTAGCCGTATGTGCTAATCCTTTTTGCCACCAAGAAGGCCTCCCGCAGAATCGAGCAGGTTCTTTATGGCTGCGGGATCCTTTTCCTTGACGCCTTTAAGAGCATCCTTGACACCATCGCCCGACCCCTTGGCTCCTTCAAGGAGTTTTTTCACGCCTTCAGGGTTAGCCGCGTTCTTGAGGACCCCGGCGAGGTCGGGGGCAAAACTCAGATTGTCCCAGGGACCGGTCACTATAATAGGGACGGCAACCCCGGTGGCTTCTCCGCCACCCTGTCCTTCTGTCGTAGCCACCAGTTTCGGTTCAATCCGATAATTCATGGTTTGCGGCGGAAGTTCAACTGTTCCCGAACCAGAAAGGCGGAGGAACGGGTTCAGCATTTTAAGGTCATTATTCGTGAGAATACCGTTTGTAATCTGATAGGTTCCTGAAATTTCGGCAAAATCTGTCTTTTGCTCTTCTCCCTTATCCGTGAAAGCAGTTGTAACGTTCCGGGCCATTGAGGCCAGATTGACGCCAGAGATTGAACCGTCTTCGAAGAGGATCTGGCCAGTTCCGTTCAGGGCGCTGACCATATCAGCCTGCGATTTGCCACTGGTGGACAAGTCCGTCTGGAACATCCCTTTGCCTTGCAGCTTCTCGAAATCCGCTGCGTCAGTCAGTAATGGCTTCAACTGGATATTCTCAATCGTCATCGCTTTGGTAATCTTCAACGTCGGCTGCTGGGCATTCACCCGAACAGTGGCTGTGCCGGTGCCGTCATAGAGATTCATTTCGCTTAGCACTAGGTCGAGAATTCCGTCTTTGATCGTGGTCGCGAGAGCGCTGGCGCCAATCTTGATTTTCTGGAACAGAATTTGTTGAACCGACAGATCAAACTTGGCGTTGACCGATTTCAGTGCGGAAAGATCAATTGGGGTCGTATCCCATTTCTCTGTCGATGTTTTTTGTGCCGGAGCAGCAGGTGCCGAGCTTTCTGCGCCCTGCTCAGCCGGGAGGTAGGGGTTAAGGTCGAGTGTCTCAAGTGCCAGCTTGCCGACGATATCCGGAACCTTGCCGCCCAGTTCAATACTGAAATCACCAGCCCCGACAATTTCATCAAAACTGATAGTAGCCTCTGAGAAACTGTATTTAGTATCGTTTGCGCCAAGTTTACCGCTGATCTTGAGCGGGCCGAAGCCGGTTTCCGACACGCCCTCCAGAGGGGAGCCTGCCCAGGCCGCGAGATCCTTTACCGATGGAACATCAAGAGTTGTCGTGCCGCCAAGGTTTAGAGGTTGAGTGCTTTTTACCAGACCATCAAAATTGAGATTAATATTCTTGGAGGCAACATTGAGGGTCGTCGTTGTCTCGATATTTTCAAGAATGCTGCGAAGAGCACCGACATTGACATCAAGTTCGACCTTTTCGCTGTTCCAGACGGCGCTGCCTTTTGCTTCGAACGGTTGATCAAGACCAAGAAGCACAAGCTTAAGATTGATATCGCTTAGGTTTATATCTGTGCCGCCTTTCTGATCGACAAAATTGACCACACCTTCGACGATACGTACATCCCCGAGGTTAAGGTCAGATATACCGAGATCAGGCGTCCCTCCGTCAGAGCTAGTGGCTTCCGTTTCTTTTGGAGCTTCTGCTTTAGCGGCATCAAACTCCCAGTTTGCCTTCCCGCTTTTATCGACTTCAAGGTTGATGACCGGTTTCGTCAGGACAAATTCATCGACTTGTACATTTCCGGTTATCAGGGGCAATAAGCTAAGCTTGACCGTAAGGCTGTCGATAGCCGCCATATCGGCATTTTGGGCACCTTCAGCATTGGAGAAGGTGACCGACTCTGCGGTTACGCCCAATGTTGGAAAGACAGTAAAGTTAAAATCGCCCTCAATCGCCAGTTCCCGGCCTGTGGCGTCATTGGCCGCCTGGATCAGTTCCTGTTTGATCCTGTCGGTCGGCACAATGAAAGGAAGTGCTACCGCCAATCCGACGATTACAACCAAAATCACAACAATTGCGATGACGATTTTTTTCATGATCTACTCTCTGTTAAATTCTCAAACTCTCTGGATGATGACATAAAAGACGGCCCGGGTCATGACCCTTTGGTTAAATGGTCATACTTTTGCCGTGAAATACGATAAACTTGGCTTGATCTTCCTTAACTGGGGCACGAGAACGTAATTGCAATGAAATGGCCATATTTGATCGCGGCACTGGTACTTGTGCTTGCCCCAAGATTAGATGTCGTTGCAGACGAGGTGGATATGCAGCTTGTCCTCGCAATCGATGTCTCCTCCAGCGTGAATTACGATGAGTATAATCTGCAAATGCGCGGTTTCGCCGAGGCATTTCGCAGCGATCTGGTGATAGAAGCAATCGCGGCGGGGCCACGGGGGCAGATCAGTCTTGCCGCCACTCATTGGGCCGGGCTTGGTGAGCAGCAGGTAATTCTTAATTGGCGCACCATTGCGACTCAGGAAGACGCTCATGAATTTGCCCGCCAGCTTGATAACGTACCGCGGACCTTCCCTTATGGGGGCACCGCGATTGCGGGGGCATTGGATCACGCCTTCTCTCTTTTTTCGCGCGATCGCAACACGTCACTGCGCAAAGTGATTGACATTTCGGGCGACGGCGTAGTTTCCATAGGGCGCCCGCCCGAGGCGGCGCGGGACCGGATTATTGCTGCAGGTGTTATCATCAACGGCCTACCGATCCTCAATGATGAGCCTGCGCTGGAGAGCTATTACCAGGAAAGAGTAATTGGCGGCATTGGGGCCTTTACTGAACCGGCAAAAGGGTATGAAGACTTCGCCCGCGCCATCGCTGAAAAGCTGGCACGGGAAATTCGGGGAACCTGGCAGGGTGTTTAGCTCCCCGCTGATCAGTTAGACAATTGGTCGGTCCATAGAGAAGATATCGTCAACATGGCAGTAGTCCATATATCCAAGGCGCGCGAGCGGCTGATATTTTTTCATATCGATCATGCCATCGACGATAATTTCATCGCTGATATGGATGCCGACGACTTCTCCCAGAACCATGCTATTTACCACCTTCGGGTTATCAGAAGGTAAGATAATTGTCTTGTAATGCACACATTCCAAATGAGCGAGGCTTTCCTTGACGCGCGGAGGCTTGACAAGCGTTGAGGTTTCCTTTGTCACTCCCGCATAGTCGAATTCATCAACGGAGCGGGGTAACATGGCTGAACTTAAATTCATTTTCTCCCGTTGATTATAGGAAACCATGTTGCAGACAAATTCCTTCGTCGCCTCAATATTATCAAGTGAATCTTTCGCACCGCCTTCGCTGTGGCTACCATTGATACCCATCGCGACGATCGGCGGATTTTCGGACATTGCATTGAAAAAGCTGAACGGTGCCAGATTGACGGTACCATCAGTAGCAAGGCTACTTATCCAGCCTATAGGGCGAGGCGCAACAATGGCCTTGAAGGGGCCATGTTTCAGGCCATGTGGTTCGGATGGTTTGTAAAACATTCGGAAAGTCTCCGGCTAAATGCGAGGGTTGCGCGCCCGTTCTGTTATAAAGTTGGAGGCTAACCTTTGAATCTAGCGCAGGCAAGGCATGATTTATTTCTTTCCTTAATACCGTCCCTATGATATTTGCGCTTTATGAACAAACAGATGACCAAACTTCGACGACGACAGGCTGCTGCCCTTATTTGTGCTGCCGCTTAAATAGCCTGTGCGTTGGTTATCCAAGATTTCATGACGGTTCGGGGCTCCTTTTGAGAGGCATATTGTCTACCCCGTAATTTATTGGAATTCCGTCATGCCCCAGATTATTCACGAGCAGCCAGAACATGTAGAGCAGATCGAGCCTCTGCTTGATCGTTGTTTCGGTCCGGACAGATTCAAGAAGACAGCTTATAAAGTTCGTGAAAACACAACACCCTTGCCAGAATTGAGTTTTGTCACGGTAGAGGGCGACAAGCTCCTCGCTACAATTCGTTACTGGCCGATCATGATTGGCAATAGTACGTCAGCCCTGCTCCTTGGGCCAATCGCTGTTGAGCCGGATTTGCAAGGCAAGGGCATTGGTGTCGGTCTCATGCGGGAGACAATAAAGGTTGCCATTGAACTCGGTCATCATCTGATTGTTCTTGTCGGAGATCCGGAATATTATAGTCAGTTCGGGTTTCAAAACGCCGCCGTCCTTGGGTTCGAAATGCCTGGCCCTGTGGAGGAGCGCAGGCTACTTGTGAAAGAATGCGCGGCGGGTGCGTTGGGAAATGTCTCCGGTATGATATCAGGCGTATCAGATACTCTATCTCTACCGGGCCGGATTGCCTCTAAGGTGGAAACTGATGAGATGATTGCAGGGCTAGCGGCCTTCGCGCCACCATCCGATGCATAAAAACGCAAGCGCGAGAATGAGGGCGACTAGCGGTGGTAACAAGGCTTGGCGATTGTAGCCTGTAATCTGATAATTTTGGTTAGCACGCAGGCCGAACCAGTAGTCCGCTGACTGGCGATTGTCCGGCTTCGTACGCCTGAAATCCGGAAGGCCGTCAGTCTCCAGCCAACGGATGCCGCCTCCGGTTACCTTGGCTATGTCCGCAATTTTGTCTTTACTTGCGCGGATATCGTGAAGTTCCTTCGGATTGAGCGCCCCGACGGCAACTAATGATTTCTGCAGGCCATCTTCCAGAATATGCAGGCCGCTGGTCTGAAGTGGAATGCTCCCAATCTGTTCCCCTTTTTCCCCTTCGGATAATGAAAGCTGCGTCACTTTCCCGTCTGGATCCGTTACAGTGACAGTCACTGGCGCAGAATCAAGTGAGCGGCGCTGAATTTGGAGATTATCCCCCGCGACAACGGCTTTCAGCTGTTCTTCCTCGAGCTCGGGTTCCTTCATCAACCAGTGAGAAATACGCCGAAGAAGTTCAGACTGTGGACCGCCACCTTCAAACCCTCGTCCCCACAGCCAGGCATGATCCGAGAGAAGCTGTGCTACTCGCCCATCACCGCTACGTTCCAATATAAGGAGCGGTTGGTCCGACGGGCCGGTCATCAAGGTTTCCCCGCCAAGCGGCTCTGCCTCGATCATCCGGAACCAGCGACCCCAGCTTTCGCTCCCTTGCGTATTTGTTTTTAGTAGGCCCGTAACCGGATGTCGCTTGCCTGTCTCACTAACAGTCGGGACATAGCCTTCAGTAAAAATATACCCAGTGGGCTTTCCGGGCAGTACTTCTGCCAAAGGAGTCTGGTAGAGGCTCAGCGGTGTCGCAAAGGCGGGGCCGGCCGCCTCAAGCAGCGCGCCTCCAGCTTTCACATAACGAGAGATATTATGAAGGTAACTGGATGGAAGGACGCCGCGCCGCCGGTAACGATCAAAAATAATCAGGTCGAAATCGTTGAGCTTTTTCTCAAAAAGATCGCGGATCGGAAAGGGAATCAGCGAAAGCTCCGTGATTGGCGTGCCATCTTGCTTCTCTGGTGGACGCAGGATCGTAAAATGTACGAGATCGACGGACGGGTCGGATTTAAGAATGTTGCGCCAGCCCCGTTCGCCCATATGGGGCTCCCCCGAAACAAGGAGGACCTGTAACCTGTCTCGGATGCCATTGACTGTAACATAGGCGCTGTTGTTTTTCTCGGTCAATTCCCCGTCTAGCGGATCGACAGAGATTTCAAAAAAGTTGGCACCGCCATGCGTCAATGTCAGATCAAGGATGAGTTCCGATCCGATTTGTGCAAGATCTGCGGCTACTTCTTCCCCATCCTGCGAAATCGTCACGCGCGCCGCCTGAACAGGTTCAGTGAGGCCAAAATCCTCAATTTTGATGATGAATTGCAATGGCTGATTGACAATGCCGAATGTCGGGGCTTTTACCACCCGGAGCACTCGGTCTTTTTCATTATCTGCACCCGTCAGGAGAAAATGAACAGGTCCTGCTTCTTTAGCTTCGGTTTCATTCTCCGGCACATCATGTATTTGGCCGTCCGTAATAAAAATTGTGGCGGCAATCCGGTCAGGGGGGATGTTTTTTAGCGCCTCTTCTCGGCTCTCAAAGGCATGTGTTCCGTTCTCGTCTCCCAGAAGCGATGTCGTCTTGTTCTTAACCGTGACAGTTTCGACATTCAGGTTTTCGATTGTCGCAAGTCGGGACTTAAGGTCTCCAAAGGCGGCACTGGCAGTTTCACCGCGGCGGCCGATTTTCTGGCTGTTGGTCTCATCCAGAACTATTACGGCGATGTCATCGAGAAATTTTCGCTTCTCCGTCAATAGAACCGGATTGGCGAGTACCAGTAACAGAAGCGCCATAAGCGCACTCCGCAACAAGGTGCCGCGCCCGCGCTGCCACAGAGCGAAGATAGAAATACCCGAACAGATCAACGCAAGGACGATCAGCCAGTCAAGCGACACATAGGGGCTGAAATCGAGGGATGAGACAAAGCTTTCCTCTCTCATTGCCCAAGTCTCTCGAGTATGGCGGGGATGTGGACCTGATCGGCTTTATAGTTTCCGGTTAGCGTATACATTACCAAATTAATACCGAAACGATATGCCAGTTCCCGTTGCCGTTCGTTCCCAGGGAGCGTTGCCGCCTGATAGCGACCATCGGCATCAATCGCCCAGGCTGCGGCCCAGTCATTACTGCCGATAACGACCGATGCGACGCCGTCGTTCCCTTGGATGCCTGTGGTATCTTCAATCCAAACCTCGCCGCCATCATACCGGCCGGGGAAAGTCTGCATCAGGTAAAAAGACCGGGTAACCACATGATCAGTCGGCACCTGATGCACTCTTGGAATATCCAGCCTTGCGGTCAGTTGGCGTAAACGGGCGTTCTCTGGGCTGTTGTACAGATCGGGACCAAACTGTCCGACGTTATTCTGGTTGCGGGTGTCAAACAGGATGGTGCCACCGCCACTGAAATAGTTATTCAGCTTGAGAATCGCTTGATCGGAAAGGGCGGGAAAATCCGGGGTGATGGGCCAGTAAATCAAGGGGTAGAAAACAAGTTCGTCTTGCTCGATATCCACTGGGAGCGGGTCTTTGGCTTCAACGGCAGTCCTGTTTCTCAATTGCCGGCTGAGACCGGCAAGCCCATTGTGGCTCATCCTGTCAACCGCTGTATCGCGGGTGCGTATGTAGCCGAGCCGGGTGTCGAGCGTCGCAGCAAGCGCCTTGGCGTCACCGTCGAATTCCGTTTCCTGTGCCAATGTTCCGGTTGGCATGATGAACACGCTAAGCCCGATAGCAATGAGTATCACGGAGGCGCGAGAAATCGTTTTGAACGCAGGAAGCTTCCCCTGCAAATGAAGTGAAGTAATCTGATCGATCAGGACAAGAAGAAGCGCCGCAAGAATTATCGGCATAACGAGATCAATAACGGTCGATTTGTCAAAATATCGGATAGTCGCTGGAAATTGGCCCATATCAATCAGGGAATAGCTTGTGTCAAACTGGCCGATATTGATCGCTATGTTGAAGTTTTCGTCCCCGTAATAGCCAGGCGGATGACTTGCATCCAGAAGCAGTGTTTCCATCTCGGCTGTATTTACCGGTTCGGCTATACCAATTTCACTCTGAATGCCACCAAAGCCATCCATAAGACGAAATGGCGGCAGACTCCGCTGATCAGAAAAGTTCTGGTTTGAAATTTGACTAAGGTTGCCGATTTCACGCAGCATTTCAACGAAGAGGCCGGAAATAGCAAGATTTGACCATTCTGGCGTGGCTGTCGTGTGGAACAAAACCAGCCATCCAGCGTTTTGACGGTCAGCCGTGACCAATGGCGTGCCATCTTCCAGCTGCGCCCAGGTTTTGTCGAGAAGTTCGGGCGATGGATTGGCGAGAACCTGCTTTTTTACGGTCACATCCGTGGGAATGTTGAGGCCAAAAAACGGACTGGATTGCGGAATGGGGCCGAGGTGCGTCGGCTGGTTCCAGGACATTGCGCCTTGAAGGCTGCGGTTGCCCGAACGAAGATTGACCGGCACAAGTGTACCACTGGAATTCGCGATCTTCGGCCCGGAAAATCGCACCAGCACGCCACCCTTTGCAATCCAGTCGAGGAGCTTTCTTTCAATACCTTCGGATAAATTGGCGGCATCCCCAAGAACGATGAGTGAGCGATCCTCTGTTAAAAGTTCTTCAATCTGCCCGCGCGTGATGTCAAAGAAGGGGGTCAGTGCCTGGCTCAAATAGTGGATTTCATCCAGAAGCGGCTGATCAACCTGCTCGGAAACAGTCGTCACCAGACCAACCTGCCGCCGTTGCCAGCGATGGTCGAGCAGAAAGACAGAACCAGTGTTCCGGCTGCTCGCGATTTCCAGACGTCGGATATCATTTCTGACCTTGTTGGGGATTTTCAGACTAACATTCGTCGAGATGCCGTTCTCTGAAAAGGTAAAAGGAACCGATGTGATGATTTTCCCGCCATCTGCTTTTGCGGTTAAGACGCCATTGTCTATGGCGGCGCCCTCCGGAAGAAAGAGCGGTACGCTCAGCTCTTCACTATTCAGATTGGGCAAGCCGATGATAGGCGCAGCGGTGATGCTTTCTTCACGATAAATGGTAAGCGGGCCTATGTTCGAAAGCTGATGTATTAAATCGTTCAGATCAGGGAGGTGGGCGCTTTGCAAAATACCGCTTGAAAGCCAGATGAATTCGGGATTGTCGAGAAATTCAAGACGAGGCAGAAGATGGACTAGGCTTCCATAATGCGCTGGCCATGATTTAGGTTCCAACGAAGCGGCAACCCCATATGCTTCTTGATCTGCAAGTGGTTTTAAGATTACCTGTCGTCCTTCGCCCTGCCGGGCTGCCGTGATAATATATAGCTGTCTTTCCTGTCGGGTTGTCTCTTCAACCAGCTTATTCAAAGTGGCTTTCAGGCTGTCCCAAGATTCAGCAGCGGTCCAGCCATCATCAACGATTATGACAACTTCGCCTTTGCTGTCACGTTGCTCCGGGAGATTAAGGATCGGTCTGGCAATGGCCAGGATGATGAGGGCCGCGATCACCAGCCTTAACAGCAAAAGCCACCAAGGTGTTGTGGCTGCCGACTGTTCATCTTTCTTCAGGCGATAAAGAAATCGGATCGCCGGGAAAATGACTGATTTGGGGCGCGGCGGAACAATACGCAGGAGCCACCAAATCAATGGTAGCGTCAACAGAGCAGCGAGTACCCATGGGAAAAGGAAAGAAATCGAACTGATTGCCACCATTATGCCTTCGCCCCGCGAATATTGAGAGCGGTATAGAGGGCGGCAAAGGCCTCACTTGCCGGGGCGTCTGTCCGGTGAAAGCAGTAATCCCAGGAAACATTTTTCGCTATCTTGAGCAATTCCTGTTGATGTGCATTAAAGAGAGACTGATAATCCTCGCGAACAATCTCAACCCGGCCCAAGGTTATGTCGTCTTCTTCAGTCAACGAGACAAACCGGGTGCGCCCGTTGAAAGGAAGATCTACTTCCACCGGATCGGCGATATGCATTAGGAAACCGCGACAGCCGAGACTGACGACATGACGTATGACTTCAATGATTTCTGACGGTTCGACGAGAAAATCACTGATCAGGACAACAGTTGACTTGCTGGACAGCTGATCGGCAAACGTCAGATCAGTTATGGATGGACTCTGAACTTCCGCAGTGCGGTCAACAAATCGATTAAAGGAGGCAGGGCCAGTCGATGCTTTCTCGGTCTGGCCGACCAAGCCGAATTTTTCGCCGCTTTTTGAAAGAGAGAGTGCCAGTGCCAAGCTAAGCAATGTGGCACGATCCAGTTTGGACTGTTCCGTCTGACCAGAGCCATAGTCCATGGTTTGCGAGGTATCCCGCCAGATCCATACAGTTTCCGCCGTTTCCTGCTCTTTTTGCCTGATATATATATGCTCACGTTTCGCGCTTTGCCGCCAGTCGATACTGGACACTGGATCGCCGGGGCCGTATTGCTTGAACTGCCAGAAATCCTCTCCGGTTCCGGCGCGGCGCCTACCGTGGACACCCATATCATGCGCGTTCACCAGATTTTCCGCGGCAAGTATCAGGGGCGGTAACGTCTGCGCAAGTCTCTCGGCTTTAAACCGTTCATCCAGTTTTGGAGCGTTCACGCGACGCGGCTTGAACATATTTTACTCCAGCGGAACAGTAAGCGAGTTGATGATATCCTCCATCGTTATATTCTCTGCCCGGGCCGCATAGGAAAGGGCCATCCGGTGACGCATCACTGGTTTGGCAAGCGCGACTACATCATCGATCGACGGGCTCATTCTTCTTTCAAGCAAGGCCCGCGCGCGTACCGCTAATATAAGCGCCTGGCTCGCCCGTGGACCGGGGCCCCAAGAGACATATTTATTGACAAGCTCGTTTTCGCTCTCGCCGGGGCGGCCTTCTCGCACCAACTTCAATATAGCATCGATGACGGCATCGCTCACAGGCATTTCGCGAACCAGATGCTGCGCTTCCATCAGTTCTTCGGGAGAAATAATCTGCGCCGGCACGGCCTCCTCATTGACGGTGGTTTCAAGCAGGATACGCCGTTCAGTGTCACGGTCCGGATAGCCGACGTCGATCTGCATCAGAAAGCGGTCAAGCTGTGCTTCGGGCAGAGGGTAGGTTCCCTCCTGCTCAATGGGGTTTTGCGTGGCGAGAACATGAAACGGTTTTGGCAGGGGATAGGTTTGTCCCGCGACAGTGACCATTTCCTCCTGCATTGCCTGAAGCAGAGCAGACTGGGTACGTGGGCTGGCGCGGTTGATTTCGTCCGCCATCAATATTTGCCCGAAAATAGGCCCTTTGAGAAACTTGAAGTGGCGGCTGCCGTCGTCGGCTGTTTCAAGAATTTCTGATCCCAGTATGTCGGCGGGCATCAAGTCGGGAGTGAACTGGACGCGCTTATCGTCGAGGCCAAGCACGCCGCCCAGGGTTTCGACGAGCCGGGTTTTCGCTAGGCCCGGCACGCCGATCAACAGGGCATGCCCGCGTGCAAGTAAAGTAATTAAGGTGAGTTCAACAACCTGATCCTGGCCGAAAATAAACTCTCCAATACCGGATTTCAGATCGGAAAACTTTTCAGACAGGCTGTCGACTCTTTCAACTATTTCCTGTTCAGTATTGCCAGTTGTGTTCATGTGAGCCTGTCATCATCTGTGAAAAATGAGTAATCTGAACTGGCGACTTGGTAGCCAGCAACGACTAACCTAAATATAGTATCAAAAAATGAGCATTTAAGGCCAAAATTATGACAACTCCGGACACGAATGACGGCCTCGGGGCCATCATCAAGCAGATCGAAGGGCAGAAGCATCCGCCAGTTCATCTGTGGAACCCTGAATTTTGTGGCGACCTAGATATGCGCATTGCCCGTGATGGTACCTGGTTCTATCTTGGTTCGCCCATCGGTCGAAAGCCGCTAGTAAAGCTGTTTTCCGGGGTTATCCGGTTCGATGATGACGGTAGATATTATCTTGTGACACCGGTCGAAAAGATCGGAATTAAAGTCGATGACGCGCCGTTTGTCGCCGTAGAAATGTTTGTCGAGGGGGAGGGGACGGAGAGAATTATCAGCTTCCGTACGAATGTTGACGATTTCGTGATCATGGATAAGGATCATCCGTTTCGTCTGGAAATCGATCCGGAGACCAAGGAGCCGTCTCCTTATGTGCGTGTTCGTGCAAATTTGGAGGCGCTGATCAACCGCCCGGTATTCTATGATCTTGTAAATCTTGCCGGAGAGGAAAATATAAATGGTGAGGACCGCTTCGGGTTCTGGAGTAGCGGACAGTTTTTTGAACTCGGATTAGTGAATGACATTTTTGATACATAAGAAACAAGAACTGACGAAAAAGTTACAGCAGTCATTGGGACCAGTGCCGACGACATTATCGCCCGCATTGAACCTGTCCGGGAGTATGCGGGGAGATCATGATTTGAACCCCGCGAGCGCTCCTGATCGAAATTTACCCTTCACCCCTGCGGCGGTTCTCGTCCCCATCGTTCTCCGGCGGGAAGGCCCGACCGTCATTCTCACCCGCCGTGCGACGCATCTTTCAAAGCATGCAGGGCAGATAAGCTTCCCGGGCGGACGAGCAGATGAAGGCGATGAAAATGCCGTTGCGACGGCCCTTCGTGAGTCGCAGGAGGAAATTTCGCTTGATCCGAAACTGGTGGAAGTCGTCGGGACCCTGACAACTTATGTCACCGTAACCCAATATTCAGTAACGCCGGTTGTCGGGCTTGTCGAACCCACATTCGATTTGCGGCCGGAAGCCGGTGAGGTGTCAGAGATTTTTGAGGTGCCACTCGACTTCCTCCTTGATCAGGCGAACCGCAAAAAACATAGCGGTTTTCGCGATGGCGTGGAAAGGTTCTGGTATGCGATCCCGTTCGGTGACTATTATATATGGGGTGCCACAGCCGGCATGATCAAAGATTTATCGGAACGGATAATGCTGAAATGATCAGATCAATACTTTTCCATATTATCCCGCTCATTCTTCCATTCGTCGTTTATGGCGTTTATCTGTATTTCAATGGACGTGCAGGCGGAGATAAAACATGGGGTAAAGCATCCCTTGCCATTGCAACGATAAGCGGACTGCTGTTGATGGCGGCCAGCCTGATTGCGCTGGGACTGATAAGCGGAGAACCAAGCGAGGGAACTGTCTATGTGCCACCCAGATTTGAAGATGGCCGGATAATAGACTCGCAAGTATTGCCCTCTGAACAGAAAGAGTGATGGCGCAATGCCAATCGGAGAGAAGCTCGCTGATATTTTCACGCATCCTCCTCTCTGGCGAAGTTGGCCGGAAACGCAAGCGATAATCGACGCCCTGAAAAATGAAGGCGGTGTGGCTCGTTTCGTCGGTGGCTGCGTTCGTGATGCGCTTTTGGGACTCGAGACTGAGGATATTGACATTGCAACGGATTTGCTTCCCGGCGCGGTAATACAAGGGCTTGAGCGAGCGGGCATCACGGCGCTTCCCACGGGGCTTGATCATGGCACCATCACGGCGGTCCTGAACAAACGGCATTTTGAAATTACAACCCTGCGGGTCGATGTTGTCGCCCATGGTCGCCATGCGGATATTGCCTTCACTCAAGACTGGGAACGTGATGCGGAACGGCGGGATTTCACCTTTAATGCGCTGTATCTTGATCCTGAAGGTGAACTCGTTGACCCGGTAGGAGGGCTTGCAGACCTTGCATCAGCACATGTCCGCTTTATAGGAAATGCAGCGGACCGCATCCGCGAAGACTATTTGCGTGTTTTGCGCTATTTCCGTTTCTACGCCCGATTTGGCGACGAAAATCCCGATGAACACGCGTTGCGTGCCTGCGCGAACGCGGCGAGTCAACTTGATCAGTTGTCGGCAGAACGAGTGCAGAAAGAACTGTTGCTGCTGCTCGGCACCAATAACCCGGTTCCTGCTATAACCCTTATGGAGGAAACAGGCGTATTGACCGCGGTCCTCAATGGCCCCGCAGATGTGTCACGACTGAATGGAATGCTGTCTCTGAGTAGACCAAGCGACGCGATTTTGCGGTTTTCGGCGCTTCTGCAGGGTAAAAAGGAGAGGGTCTTAAAGGTTGCAGAAAAGCTCCGCTTCTCCAATAAGCAAAAAGAGCGACTTTCAATGATGTGCGGAAACGAAGTAGAGATTGATATGCCCCCGTCCGCCTGTCGAGAGCTTCTTTATAAAATCGGTAAGACAGGCTTTGTGGATCAGACATTGCTGCTTTGGTCAACGCTTGGGACGGACGCTAAGCTCGAAGCTTACCTGAAAGAAGCAGACCAATGGAGCGCCCCCAGTTTCCCGTCACGGGCCGTGATCTGCTGAACCTTGGTGTCGAAGAGGGGGCGATGCTGGGAAAGTTATTGAAAAAGATGGAAGAGAGCTGGATCGCCTCCGGGTTTACGCGTACCAAAGCTGATCTCATTCAAGAGTTTTTACCGGACGCCTAAAATCCAGCCTTCCTCAATCCGGCATTTTCTTTCTTGTGGCGGGGTAAGCCATTGAGGCGCGGCAAAGGCTTCACGCGCGTCGTCTGAGGCTATTTTTTCCAACAGCCAGTCCCGACAGGCCAACACCTGCCGCGCATCCTTGATCGGGTGATCATAGGACGCATGGCTATTCAGGCTTGGCCAGATTTCTGTTAGGATAATGCCGTTTAGGTCGACTTCCCAGCTTGTCTCAAACGGCCAGAATTTGATGCGATGCGCGATGTCAGGCTGGCGAGCGAGCTCATTGAGCTCTTTTAGGCCGGTAAGGGACTGACTACCGACGGATCCTGTTGTGTATAGTTTCCAGACGGTGGAAATAGAGTGTTCTTTCTTTTCTTCCCGGAGGAATTTTTCGACTGTTCGCCACTCCGTGAATTCGGTATGAGTGAACTCTGGTTTCTTGACAGTCAGATAGTCTGATGCAGCAGCTGCCGGACAACCCCAGAAGGGGCCCGCGTCGCTTGATATGTCCTTATTGAGTTTTGCCGCAACCTCAAAACGATTGTTCTTGTCCAACTCATCCGAAGTGAGGTCTCGGGCGATATGGGCGGCGGCGGCGCGTCCGCCACCAAGGCCGCTTCCGGCGGGATATCCAAAAGGGAAATCGAACCCGACACAAGCGGCGCCGTCAAAATTCGCAAGCAATTCATGAATGCGCGTCATGCAGGCAGCGCGGGTACGAAAATATTCCGGGTCAGAGAGATCACCATCGGCGGCCCAAGCGAGCCAGCATCTATCTGGGGAAGGCTTCGCGGGTCCCGGAGAGGCAGCGGCGGACCAATCAACCATGATGACGAGATCAAACATTGCCGACTCTCCTTATCGTATTTCTAATGCTCTATGTTAGGGCTATATTATGATAATGCAGTGCATTTGCCACGAAATTCCCTACATATAAGGGGTGGTGTATATTATTTCGCCGGAGGATTTTGCGATGAAACGGGTCATTTTGGCTTCTGCGTTCACAGTTTTTATAACTTTCGCTCCACCAGCCTTGGCGGACGAAAAGAAGGACGATCCTGAGAATCTTGCGCTTCAGGGTATTACCAAGCTTATGGACGCGTTAGGGGCCTTTATTGGGTCCATTCCGCAATATGAAGCGCCGGAGATGAATGAAAATGGCGATATCATTATTCGCCGGAAAAATCCCGACAAGGATGAGACGGAGCAAGATCCCAAGCTTGAGGAAACGGCAACCTGAGCCTCATGGCCGCGTTGGCAATATCATCGCGGAAATCGGATAGTTTATGTGCGACGGGGTGCCTAAATTACCTCTCAATGTAATTGAGGTGGGCTTAAGAAAATGACGAATGATACAAGATTGAACGCGGTCATGACCCGCAATAAGAACGAAGACGGCAAGTTTGTTTATGGGGTGAAGACAACGGGTGTCTATTGCCGCCCTTCCTGCTCCGCCCGTAATCCAAAGCCGGAGAATGTTCGATATTTTGATTTGCCGGAATTGGCAGAGGCGGAAGGGTTTCGCGCCTGTCGCCGGTGTCGGCCGGATTTGGTGAAAATTGCCGATCCGGGATTGTCGCTTACTCGCCAGATTTGTCAGTTAGTTGAACGGCATATCGGGGAATCTACAAATGAAAAGCTCAGCCTTGGGTGGCTGGCGAGTGAGACGGGCTACAGCGAGGATCATCTTTCCCGAAGTTTCAAGAAAATCCTCGGCATTTCTCCGATGGATTATTACGACAATCGCCGGACGGTGGCGTTCAAGGAAAACGTGAAAGCCGGCGAAACAGTGACCGAGGCTGCCTATGGCGCGGGATTCGGGTCTGCTTCCCGGCTTTATGAAAAGGCACATGCGCGTTTTGGTATGACACCGGCATCTTACGCAAAAGGTGGGGTGGGCGCGGAGATCGCCTATGCCTTCGCGGAGTGCTTTCTTGGGCAAATGTTGGTCGCCGGGACGCGTCATGGCGTCTGTGCCATCTATTTTGGCGACGATAAAACTGAGTTGATTGAAGAGTTGGAAGGCGAGTTTCCACAGGCAGAAATTGCGGCTGATATTGGGCAACTTGCGAATTGGACAAGAGCAATCGTCGATTTTCTGGAAGAAACTTCAGCAGCTTTACCTGAGATCCCGCTCGATATGTATGGCACCGCCTTTCAGCGGCGGGTGTGGCAGGCTTTACTTCAAATAGGGCCGGGTGATACGAAAACCTATCGTGAGTTGGCGGAGGATATGGGTGCACCAAAATCGGCACGCGCAGTGGGGCGTGCCTGCGCGACTAATCCGGTTTCCCTTATTGTCCCGTGCCACCGGGTAATCGGCACCGATGGCAAGTTGCATGGTTATCGATGGGGATTGGAACGGAAAGAGGCTTTGCGCAGCTGGGAAGGTGCGCAATGATCTATAATCAGGACGACGGACTCATCGCTAGTTTTCGTTGATTTTCCTTAGTGAAACGGCGCTGGCTCGCTTCCTTGATTCGTTCGGCGAGCTGCTCCCGCTTGAGTCGGTAGGCCTCGCGGGTTGCCGCCATTCTGGCCTCTGTGTCTTTGCGCCGTTCCTTCTGCCATATCTTCAGAACTTTCTGCCGGTACGGGATGTTATATTTGTGTGTACGAGAATGGTAATGTGCAATTGCTGTGTTCCAGGACCGGCTTTCCTCTCTGAGGCTTTTAAGGAGTTTTGCCGCATACTCGGTATTTTGTTTAGGGTCTAGCGCTGCGTCCAGATCCTCAAATGCATCTGGATGATAATAGAGATTGACCTGCATGCAGCCGACATCAATATTTTTGATGCCCTTAGCCTTAAGCGCCTTCACTTCTTTGATAGCAATCTCCTTACTGGGCAGATATCTCCCCCGTCCCTCGGCATAAACGGTCCAGGGCCAGGCAATCATTTCCTGCTTTTCCTTGTGCCAATGACCGCTCTCAGTCAAGGAAACAGCCGTTAAAAGCCGTTTCGGCAGACGGTGTGCTTTTTCAGCCGCCGTCACCGCTTTACCGCAGGTTTCGGCGTGTTGCGGCGCGTTTGCGATAACGCTCGCGGCATTAGACACCGTTGGTTGCAGAGCAATCAGAATAAAAGCAAGTGACCATATTAATATACGCATTTACATCCTCCTGCCCTAAGAGAAGCAAATACCGCGCCAGTTTTATTCGGCCGTCAGATTTTTTTGCATAATGACCGTATCAAGCCACCGTTCATGTTTGTAACCAACGGATTCAAGGATACCGACGAGCCGAAACCCGAGACTTTGATGCAGCTTGATTGATCCGCGATTGGCTGAGTCACCAATGACCGCAACCATCTGCTTTTTCCCAGCCTTCTTACATTCCTCGATCAGAGTGGAGAGGAGAGCTTTTCCGACACCTTTTTTCCGCCCGCCTTCGCGGACATAGACCGAATTTTCCACGGTGTTTTGATAAGCGGGACGCGGTCGGTAGACACCCGCATAGGCGAAACCAACAACCTCTCCGTCATGTTCAGCAACCAGATAAGGGAGTTGTTGTTCCAAAATTGTATTTCTGCGGGCTGTCATTTCCATCATGTCGGGCGGTTTGATTTCAAAGGTGCCGAACCCGGTCAGGACGCTCACTGCGTAGATATCTGTGATAGATGCGATATCTTCAGAAATTGAAGTGCGGACAACTATTTTTGCGTGTTCATTCATTTGCTTCAGGCCGTTAGTAAAGAGCTATAGTTTGCGCTCATACCCTGCACAAATCCGGTAATAGCTTTCTTGAGCATGCAGAACCCGTCCGTTGTTTGCAGGTTTTCCTGATCCATATAGAGCGCCCTGTTAATCTCTATCTGCAGGGCATGGATGTTCTTTTCCGGGTTCCCATAATGGGCTGTGATATAGCCACCTGCGTAGGGTGAGTTCTGACCGATATGATAACCATGGTCTTCAAGCCGGGTGAAAGCTTCCTCAAAGAGTCTTGGTGAGCAGGATGTACCGTACCTGTTGCCAAGAATAATGTCCGGTCTTTGATCGGATGCCCGGAAAAGTGACCCGCCTTTGGATACATTTGCCGGGGGCATGGAATGGCAATCCAGCAAATAGATATACCCAAATTTTTTCCGCCCTTCTTCAAGAAGTTGGCGAAGCGCGTGATGATATGGAAAATAGCATTCATTGATACGCTGTCTAGCGTCTTCAAAGTCAAGTTTTCCGGCATAGATCTCCTGTCCGGCACCAACGACCTTCGGGATGGTGCCGATACCGCTGGCCAGACGCGGACTTACCGTCATTACATAGTCAGGCAGCGGTGTCTTGTACATATGCGGATCGAGTTCGAATGCTTCGCGATTGGCGTCGCAATAAGCACGTGGGAAATTCGCTGATAGCAGCGGCGCCCCATAATCGGGCGCGCAGGCAAACAGCTCATCGACCAGAAAATCCTCCGACTGGCGCAACTTTGTGAATTCCAGTTTTGTGCTTTCGATAAAATCTTCTGGATAGTCTCTCCCACTATGGGGCGAGGAAAATATAAAAGGAATGCGCCATTCCGAGGGCCACTCAATCTTTACAGGGGATGCAAAAGCCGCCATGATGGGGATGCTCACCTTAGTCGCTGTTAAAAACTATTTGGGCTCATTTCGCCAGCCGTACTTGTATAGTATAGTCTGATTCCAGTTTGTATTTGAATGACAATTATATAGATTTTGCCATGGCGCGTATTTTGCTTGCAGAAGATGATGAAAACTTGCGCCCTTTTCTGGCGCGCAGCCTCGAAAATGCCGGGCATGAAGTCCTTGCTTTCAGCGATGGGGAAGATGCATTGCCGGCGCTTGGGACCGGGCATGTGGATATTTTAATTTCGGATCTTGTGATGCCGGGAATGAACGGAATTGAGCTTGCTCGTCATGCCAGAGAGAAAGATCCGGATTTGCCAGTTATCTTCATTACCGGGTTTTCCGCTGTGGCGATGGAGGCATTGGACACCGTTGATGGTGTTAGCAAGGTTCTCTCAAAACCGTTTCACCTAAATTCCCTTGTCGAGGCTGTGAGCAACGCTCTCGATGACCGTGCCATATCCTGATTGCGGTTGGAGTTTCTTTATCCACTGCCCAATCTAGATAGGGCTTGCAATGGTTTTCACTGGGCATTATAAGTCGCCATTCCCGCCGCAAATGATGCGAGCATAAGGGCGTATAGCTCAGTTGGTTAGAGCGCTGTGTTGACATCGCAGAGGTCACAAGTTCGAATCTTGTTACGCCCACCATTCCCAAGCCATTGATATAGATGAAAAAGCGACCGAAGTGTTTACTCCGGCCGCTGTAGCGCCTTCAATTGGAGCAGCACTCCTTCAGGATTACTGTGCCGCCGCGTTTTTGAGCAAGGTAGGGCTTCCCATCGGGAAACGGATAAGTGTCTGTTCCCCACCGGCTTGCTGCAGAACAATTTTCCATTCCATAACAAAGACAAAAGGGGCTTTTGGTGGGGTCGCTAGCAACTCGCCCGTATTGACATTAAGATAAGTCAGCTTGTGCGGCATCGGGCCAGATTTTACCGTAAGATAGGTAGCGTCCGAACTTTCAATCACGATGCCCGGTTTGGGCCAATACTCAACATCCATTAACAACGCGCTCTCTGCGATGAGGGATCGGAAGATCGGGCCAGAGACGCGATAGGCCGTTTTGGCCGTTAAGCTTCGCTCTTCCAGCAATCGCGGAAGCTGAGATCTGTCTCTTTCCGACGGCATGAAGGAAACGACATAATCAATGATTTCCGTATCATTTTTGACCATGAAGGTTTTGATGCAGGGGTAAATTCGCTCACCGACCTGCGTGTAAAATAGATCGCCATACTTAATGTCTGTCAGGAAAGCGGGCTTGCCAATTAGATCAACATTCATCTTGAATTCGCCTTTACTGTGCCCCTAATTTTTAAATTTGCAAATCGGTTAAAATAGATTTCCGACTATGTTTTTCTCGTCTGTTAAGGCAGTCGACGTGATTATTTGCAGTTTTCCTTGTGCCTTGACCTTATGACTGGACAAATAACTCAAAGAAACTGCTGATGAAATTATATCTAAAATTTGCATAAAAGTAAAAATAATTGCTGGATATGGTTAATACCAATTTCGGAAAAACAGATAAAAAGCGAATGATCTTGCCTGCGTCATGTTGATTGAGAACATTGACGGCACAATATTAGAAGACTATGCCGATCAGGAAGCTGTTGGAGTGAGTTTATGAGAGTCGTAATTCTAATCATGACGGGCCTGTTGTTGGCAGCCTGCGCAAAACCGACGGTAGAAGCGAACGTAACAGCCTTCTTCACGCCGGAACTTGCTAGTATCAAAGGCAAGACAATTGTGATCCGCGCGCAACCGGAAGCAAAAGAATCGAGTCTCGAATTCCTGAACTATCGGCCGAAAATTGCCGATAAGCTTAGGTTTGTGGGTTTCGAAGTGGAGGAGAACCTGCCGGACCCGGATTATATCGCCTATGTTTCCTATGGTGTTGACGGGACGGAACCGCGAGTTTCGACCAGTTCGACCCCTGTGTTTGGAGGCCTTGGACTCGGTGTATATGGTGGCAGCGGACCATTTTATGGTGGCTCCATCGGGCGTACCTACAATACCGAGAGCTGGGTGGAATATAACCGGTTCATCTCGATTGATATCGTCGAAGGGAAGACTGCAGGCACCGCTAACCCGGTCCGGATTTATGAAGGGCGCGCGCAGTCCGCCGGGCGATGCCCAACGCTTACCGGAGTCTTTGATGAGGTGTTGGACGCATTATTTCAGGATTTCCCCGGTGTCGATGGAAAGACCGTATTTATCAGTATCCCTTGGGACGGGTCCTGTGAATAGGGAGGGTTAAGCTACTCTACTTTATAAACACTGTACTTCGGGCCTTGGGCGTTGCGTTCTCCGGTGCCAACAAAAAGATGCTTGTTCAGCCATTGATGCGATGAGGCGGAGGTTTCGAAACGCGGCGAAATACGGAAGTAGAACTGGTTGGGATCGACTTCCTCTCCCCGTGCCATTTTTTCCATAACTTCTTTTGGCCCATGGCGGAGCCCTTCGTAGCGAGTGTAGATCAGCCCACCATCTTCCGCCTCGATTGTCAGGCGTACGTCAAGCTGCATAACGCCATCATCGCGTATCAGAAGCCAGTCCGCGCCGCCGCCGTGTATATGGCCATTGAGCATGGGGCCGATGACATCGCCGCCTGTAACTTCGGCTATCAGTCGTCCGCCCATCGGTGTTTTTCCAAGGTCAGCAATCGGTGTTTTAACGGAAAGTTGCATATCAAAAGCATGTGTCAGCTTCATTCCAGACATGGTACTAATCCTTTGTTATTATTATCGGCGCGGTCCGTTACCTTGCTGACAGCAATCAGAATAGTCATAGGTATAGGTGCTGTAAGGGTTGGGGTTATCAACCGAAAATTTTGCACACCCAATTAGGAATAAAGCTGTGCCTGCAATGATTACGTATTTCATGTGATTTGATCCCTGTTCCCGTTGCGGTCCATTCTATCGGGGAACGAACGCGAATGTTATCAGAAATTTGGCTTTCATGTGAAAATCTGTCTTCAAGCAGTACTTATAAAATCGGGGGCGGTGTGGCGGGTCCTGTCCCTTCGTTCAGTCGGGGCAAAGAAAGGCTCGCGCTTTCAAATTTCATCAGTTCGATGCCGTTTTCCTGAAGGGCATTATAGATCGCGGCATTAATAACATATCGATCCTCAAAATACTGAAGACCCGGAACCCAGACACGCGTGCCGATGACAAGGCCGCCATAAGTAAAATCCTGAATACCAACTTGTGGCTGCGGGGCGTCTTTATCGTCGATGAATTTCACAAGGGCATCCTGTACGAGCTTGATAACCCGGTTCGGCTCAACGTCAGTGGCAATACAAAAATTGCTTTCGACGATCCGCACTTCCATGGAATTGACGATTACCTGCCCGACAATTTCCTTGTTGGGCACAGCGATTTGCTCTCCGTCTTCACCCGTGAGGAAGGTGATGCCAAGGGTGATACGATCGACCACCCCGCTGACACCTTGCACAGTGATAACATTGCCGATTACGAACGGCCGGGTCAGGATAATGGCAATGCCCGCCCCAAAGTTGGATATAGGCCCTTGCAAGGCAAGGGTTGCGCCGAAAGTAACGGCACCGGCAAGGGCGATAAGCGGGGCAATGCTCACCCCGAAATTGCCAAGCGTGATGATGATCAGGAGAACAATCAATACTGCCTTGGCAACGCTTCCCAGAAACTGGGACAGAGTGACATCGATATTCTTGGCCGTTGCCAGGCCAACTAGCCGGTTGCCAATCCAGTTGGCGACGAGCAAGCCGACAAGGAAAAAGACAATTGCACCTAAAATCTGAAACCCGTACTCGACGGCGAAATCGGTGGCGAAATCTATCCAGACCGAAACGGTCTCAATATTCTCAGTTACTTTTTCCATTGCAAATTACTTACTCTACCGCGACCTCAGTCACCCAATAACTTTTTGATAGATTTGCCGGCACCGTCAACGGCTTCGGTCGCGCCTTTTGTCGCATCCTTTGCGGCCTCGCCAGCCTTTCCGACCCCCGTTTTGTTGACAAGGTCGCCAGCATTTTCAAGCAATGACCCGAGGTTCTTGCCGATCCCAAGGTCGGTGATAACGTTCATGGCTTTTCCGGTCAGTTCGTCAATGATTTTTGCTGCAACCTCTCCGGGGCTTGCACCTCCTTCATCTTTGCCGATGTCGCTCATTTGAATATTCGGAAGCTTGCCATCGATTTTTTGACCGGCCAGCATGTCTGCTTTGACCGAGACCTGCCCGCCATTGATGAAAATGTTATCGATGATAACTTTCGGGCCGCTCTCTTCGCTGCTTTCTTCTGACTTTTCGCCCCCGGATAATCCGTTTTCTTTCATAAAGGCGTCGACATTGTTTCGAATGGTGTCCAGATTGTTAGTCGTCTGATTCACCTCATAGATTATCGACGGATTTTCGACCCTGATCTCGAGGATATGGATTACCTCGTCATTTGACCCGGATATATCGACCTCTACGGCGACGCTATCGAATTTAATGGAGTAGTCTTCGTCGAAACCTTCAGGGTTGCCGACGCTGAACCCTTTCAGGGCCCCTTTGCCGCTTGTCACATCCAGATCGACTTCATTCAGGACCACATCCGTTTTCGTAACTTCCGAGCCGTATTTCTCGACCGAGGCAATAATCACTTTATCCAGATTGAAATAAAAGACGCCCACAACAATGGCTATGATAATGACAAGACCGACAACAATGCCGCCGATGATTTTACCCATTTTTCTCAATGCCCCTTTGCCTGATTCCATGCAAATTTCTATGGGCCGATTAAGCCAGAGAATACCCTGATAGGCAAATAAATATCCCTGAAAAAGATGGCTGCTTTACACGATCTGTCACCTCACCTAGGAATAGACGGTTCCCGACAGCAGAAAGATACGTGACGTGGCGCCATTTTTTTCCAATGATTTGTTTATGTCGATGCGGCTCGCGCCTTTCTATATTGCACTTTTCCTTATTGTAGGGTTTCAGCTCCCCTTTTGGCCGGTTTGGCTTTCGTTTAAGGGGCTAACAGCGGAGGAAATAGGCATTGTTCTTTCCGCGCCTGTCTGGTCTAAAATTCTGTTTACGCCGATGATTGCCTCCCTCGCAGATTACTTTGGCCGGCGTCGGGCTCCGCTCGTGATCATGTCAGGGTTTTCTCTTGTCTTGTTTCAATTCTACTTCGTTGTTGATGGCTTTTTTCAGATTTTCGCTGTGGCACTTTCGATTGGGATGTTTATTTCATCCTTTAGTGCTATCGGCGATAATCTGGTTCTCACTCTCGGTCGTTCACGCAACATAGACTATCCGCGCATTCGTTTGTGGGGATCGGTTGCCTTTATTGCCGGTTCATTCTTCGGTGGTCAGCTATTGGTTGGCCGGTCGCCGGACTTCATCCCGGTCATGCTCTCGGCGGCATTTTTGTTTTTGTTTTTATGTTGCCTTTTGCTTCCTGAAATACGTGTTAGCCGGAGTGATCAGGGCAAAAAGGGCTTGCGCCGCCTGTTGAAATGCCCGCCATTTCTAATTTTTCTGATCGCCGCCGGGCTTATCCAGGGTAGCTACGCTGTCCTTTATTCGGCGGGGACACTTCATTGGCAAACACAAGGGATCAGTGACGCGACCATCGGCTTCCTGTGGGCGGAGGGGGTAGTTGTTGAAATTATTCTGTTCGCCTTTGCCCGAAAGTTATTCAAATCTTTCAGCCCCATACAGCTTATCTTCCTAGGCGGTGCTTCGGGCATGATAAGGTGGATCGTCATGGGATTCTCGCCGGACGTTCCTGTGCTGTTGGTCATCCAAATGCTTCATGGGGTCACATTTGCGACCGCCCATTTAGGGGCGATGCGATTTATCGTGGAGAAAATTCCGATTGAGATGTCAGCGCGGGCTCAGGGTCTTTATTCTGCTGTATCCCTTGGCCTTATTATGGGCGGTAGCCTTCTTTTTTCAGGCTATCTTTATGAGGGGTTTGCGGCTGAAGCCTATTTCTTTATGGCGGGAGGATGCGCGGTAGCTTTGCTGATATGCCAGTATTTACGGCGTGTTCCTGAAACACTGCAACTTTAAGGGATGACAGTTTAAACGGGAACGGTTTAAATTGGCTGGAATCACGTAGGTCTAAAATAAATAAAAAGGGAAATATAATGGGGCCATTAGCTGGATATAAAATTGTTGAAATGGGCGGGATCGGTCCCGGTCCAATGTGCGCAATGCTATTGGCGGATCTGGGCGCTGATATTGTCCGTATCGATCGCCTGTCTGATCCGGGTCTTGGAAGTATGCCTAGTTCCCGGAACAGCTTGTTGATGAGGAGCCGACGCTCTATCGCTGTGGACACGAAAAGTGAAGCAGGGCGTGAAGTTGTCCTTAAATTGATCGAACAGGCAGACGGCCTTATCGAAGGATTTCGCCCCGGTGTGATGGAACGTATGGGGTTAGGCCCGGATGACGCGCTCAAGCGTAACCCGAAGCTTGTTTACGGCCGTATGACGGGCTGGGGTCAGGATGGGCCAATGGCCCAGGCGGCGGGTCATGACATTAACTATATCGCCCTTTCTGGTGTGCTGCATGCAATTGGCCGAAAAAATGAAGCGCCGGTTCCCCCGCTCAACCTCGTCGGTGATTTTGGCGGCGGGGCACTTTATCTCGCACTTGGCCTTGTCTGCGGTATCCTTGAAGCGCAAAAATCGGGCAAGGGACAAGTTGTCGATACAGCGATGGTCGATGGTGCCGCTTCGCTGATGACGATGTTTTATGGCCTCATGGCCGCCGGTAACTGGAAAGACGAACGCGGCGTGAATATTCTCGATACCGGCACGCATTATTATGACGTTTACGAGACTTCGGACGGAAAACATATCTCGCTTGGTTCCATAGAGAAAAAATTCTATGAGGAACTGCTTGAACGCACTGGACTGGACAAGGAAGATCTGCCACCGCAGATGGATCCGAAAAGCTGGCCGGTGATCAAGGCCCGGTTGACGGAAGTCTTTAAGACGAAAACCCGAGACGAATGGGATGAGATTATGTTGGGGACAGATGTATGCTATGCACCTGTTCTGTCTATTGTGGAAGCAACGCAGCATCCCCATAACATCCACCGAAAAACCTTTGTTGAATATGACGGGATTGTACAGCCTGCCCCGGCGCCACGATTCAGTCGGACGGAGCCGGCCATTCAGAGTCCGCCGTGCCTGCCAGGAGAGCATACGACAGAAGCGTTGCGAGACTGGGGAATTACGGATGGCACCATTGAAGAATTACAACGGGCAGGTGTTATCAAGTAATCGTTTTTGAAGGGTTTTCCCGTTTTGGGGAGGGGTCAAATTAATCAGAAAACTTGACGTCGCGAAGCTTTTGCGGAACCCTTCCCAGATAGTTTAGTAGGAGAGGGGTGATGTTGCAAAAACATCAGAAAGTAAAAGTTCGCAGCGGCGAGAATATGCCCGCCGCGGAAAAAGTCGCTGTGCCACAAAAAGCACCGGAAAATAAAGGGTTATCCGGAGCTGCCTGGTTGTTCGGCATTGGGGTTCTGTTAACCATAGGCTGGCTCGTCGCCGTTGGAGCCTTTGTCTATACAAGAATCGGCTGGCCGGATGTTCTCCAGATCGCCCCTTTCGATCTGGGTATCCTCTTGCTTGGATCTTTTGCGCCGCTTGCCTTTTTGTGGTTGCTACTCGGTTACTTTTATCGTGGTCTGGAAGCCCGCTTGAAGGGCAACGCCCTCGACCAACTGATGTCTAACCTTGGATACCCAAGCACCGAGGCGGAGAACCGCGTAGCGCGGCTAACGGCGGCCCTCGAACGTCAGTCAAAAGCCGTTCAGGACGGCACAGAAAGGGCGGCCCTCCGTATTGAGGATGCTTCCGGTCATCTTGAAAAGCAGGGGAACGCGGCCAATTCTGCGACGGATGGACTGCTTAAGACATCTGATCGAATAAAGGGTGAGCTTGAAAACAGGGAGCAGCAGCTTAACGCATTGATCGATAAGATCAATGAACAGGGCCTGCGTCTTAATGATGCCATAACGCTGCAAACGAGCAACCTGCAAAGCGCAGCCACTGAAACCGAAGAACGCAGTAAATCCGTTCAGGGCGCACTAACCGCGCAGATATCGGCGCTTGAAAATGCTATTCGTGTCGCAGATGAAAAATCTCAGGACATTACGCAAATTCTGGGCGATACGAGTGAAAAGATATTTGCTACTGCGACACAAACCCTCGACAAGACAGTCGAAGCGAAGGATGCGCTCGGCAATCAAATCAAAAGCCTGGAAGATGCCGCCAATCAGTTACGCCAGCAAATTGATGAGGGCACGTCCCATCTTGGCGAACGCGGCCAGGAAATAGCTGAGATTTCACGTAATTCGTCGACAGAGCTTTCCAAGACCGCTGATATCCTGCTGCAAAGCACCACGGATTTGAGCATTGCAAGTGATGAAGGCGTTACACGCCTCAATGCGCTTCGAAATACGCTTGCGAACAGCGTTGCCGAAGTGGATAAGGCGCTTGAACAGTTGGAGAGCAGGGAAGGTGGCCTGTTGCAGGTTGCGAAGGAAGCGGAGGCGGGTGCAAAAGATTCCGCTGAACTGCTGCGTGAAAATACGCAGGATCTTGCTGTTAGAACCAGCGAGATGACGGAGAAAATGCTGCTGAGTAGCATGAAGCTGAAGGATGAAACTGCGGCACTAGATGACGTCCTGAGATCGACAGGACAGAGCCTTGGCGCGATTGATCAAAGCCTTCGTCAAGGGCAAGAGCTTCTGGATGCAGCGAGTGAGAAATCCTTGCGGAATGCGGATCAGCTTGGTGAAAAGCTTGCTAGTCATGCGGCCAGCCTGAACGAAGCTTCTGAGACCACCGGTGCGCGCACGACACTCATTCAGGAGCAGCTTCGCAATCAAATCGCGGTATTTGAGTCTGCTTCTCAACAGATTTTGGAAATGTCGCGTGAGATCAGCGACCGGCTTGGGAAAGATGTTGTGCTTTTGGCAGAAGCCAGCACCGACACAAACAGCCGGATTGCCGAGGTTGGAACCAACCTGCAGCGTCAGGCGGAAGACTTGAAGCTGACATCCGATGCGGTTACAGGAAAGATGCGCGAGGCCGGAGAAGAATTGCGCCGAGAAGGCTCCGAAATTGAAGTGAGCGCTGACAAGGCCTCTCGTACCCTAGCGTCGGCGAGCGAGGCTTTAAGCAAGCAACAAAAAGAACTTGGCGCGTCTGCAGATCACTCGAAAAGCAAGCTTGCCGCCGCAATTGAGGAAACCATTCGGCATCATCAGGACTTTATGGCGACGGCGGAACGTGCAACCTTGCAAGCACGCCAGTCCGGTGAGGCAGCACATTCCCAAACAGCGGAACTCGCCAAGACGGCAGAGCGCGCTTCTGCCGAATTGCGGGCGATGGGCGATCAGGCCTCCGATCATATCGAGCAGTTGAACATGGCCGCTGGTAAAGCGGAAAGTCAGGGAAGTCGGCTTGCCGAAGTTACGCGTTCATCTCTCGCAAATATCAGTGAAGCAAGTGGCTCCGCCAAGGTGCATATGGAAGACCTCGCGGATATTTCTGTTCGTGCGAAAGATCATGCGGAGGCGATGGAAGAAATTCTCCAGCAGGAAACATTGGCCCTTGCAGATATTGCTCGTCAGCTAACTGAACAGGTGGAGACAGTCGAGAAAACACTATCGGAACGATCCTATATGCTGGATCAGTCTGTGGATCAGGCGTCCGAGGCGAGTGAGCGGTTCCATCAGCGTTCGATCGAGCTAGCAAAGGCCAGCGAGTTGATGATTAAGGGCATTCAATATGCCGATCAGGCACTGGCCAAGCATAAGATGGAAATTGATGATACGCGAAAGCATATCCATGATGATCTTGATCGCGTGACGGCAAAAATTTCTGAAGCAGGTTCGCAGGTGAAGAAAGCTGGAACCGGCGCGGCGCAATTATTCCATGGCCATGCCGAGGACATCATCCGTTTTACTAACAAAGCCAACGAAAGTGCGCGGGCACTGGGCGAACAGTTTGAAAGCCAGCATAAGAGACTCACTCTGTCCGTGAAACAGGTGGAAGATACGCTTAGTCACTCCACTGGGTTTCTTAAAGAAGAAAGCGCAGCCTTTAAGTCGGCGGCGGAAAAGGCCGCGGAAGATGCGTTGCTATCCGGTCAGAAAATTGAACAGCAGACTATGAGCCTGACCACTGCCGCAGCCAGAGCAAAAAAGGAAGCTGATCGTCTGGCGGAGAAGAAGCACAAGATCCGCAACGAACAGTTCATGAAATCCACAACGTTTATCATGGAAAACCTGAACTCCTTGACCATCGATTTAAATCGGATCATGGACAGCAGCTTGTCTGAGGAGCTTTGGAAGCGCTATCGGAAGGGTGAAAAGGGTATTTTTACCCGGAAGCTTTTGAAATCACGTGACGCAGACAAAATCCGCGCACGGTATCGCGACAACGGTGACTTTCGCCGTTTCACCGATCAATATGTTTCTGAGTTCCGTGAGATCATGACAGAAGCCGGAACCGTTGATCATTCCGAGTTGCTGTCAGACGCTTTCATTACGGCGGACGTCGGGAAAGTTTATCTCCTGCTGCAGGAAGCGCTGGAAGGTCTGGAATAGGTTGGAGAAGGCATCTGGATGAATGATATCACAGGCCAGACTGAGAATGAGGCCCGGATGCAGGGCGCAGTGAAGATGGCTCAGATCATCTACTTTATCTATCTGGCGGGCCTTATCTTTCCGATCGCGCATGTGGTCGGTGTTGTTATGGCCTATATTAACCGGGGCGATGGCGCACCTTGGGTTGAAACGCATTTTCGCTTTCAGATACGCAGTTTCTGGATACTTTTCCTTTACTGTGTTATCGGGTCTTTGCTGATGTTCGTTGGCATCGGTTTCTTGATAATTCTGGCGGCTTATATCTGGTTTATTATACGTTGCGTTAAGGGCCTCAAACTGCATGCGCGCAACGAGCCAGTCCCCAATCCGGAGACTTGGCTCTGGTAGCTGGAATTTGGGATTACCGTGAAGGTCAGCTTAGGCTTCAATTCTGGCAATAACCTGATCTTCTGCAACGGCGTCACCTTCGCCGACCAGAATTTCCTTGAGAGTGCCATCGGCAGGCGCGCCAACAGGGATTTCCATTTTCATGCTTTCAAGAATGACAATGTCATCCTCTTCATCGAGCTTCTGCCCGACTTCGGCTTCGACTTTCCAGACTTTCCCAGCAACTTCGGCAACTACATCGATCAACGCCATCATACCCTCGTTTAGTTTTTTGTTCTTATTAAGATGGGTATATGTTTTCACAAGACGTGAATTATCGCCACCCTTATTTTAGGGCGTTGCAGGGATGCCGGAAATTAACGGCGGAAAGTTAGCTGGCGACCTTCTCGCGGGAAGCTTTTTTGCGCTCATGCGGATCGAGATGACGTTTGCGCAGGCGGATGTGGTTAGGTGTCACCTCCACCAGCTCATCATCGTCAATATAAGCAATCGCTTGTTCCATGCTCAACTTGCGCGGGGTCGTCAGGCGAACTGCTTCATCTGTTCCCGACGCCCGGATGTTGGTTAGCTGCTTGGCTTTAAGCGCATTGACTTCCAGATCGTTGGGGCGGTTATGTTCGCCAAGGATCATGCCCTCATAAACGTCGATGCCGCTTCCGACAAAGAAGAAACCGCGTGCCTCAAGGTTCCAAAGCGCAAAGGCAACGGACTTGCCGGTCGAGTTGGAGATCAGTACACCATTGCGTCGACCGGGAATTTCACCCTTATGCGGTACATAGGAATGGAAAAGCCGGTTCATGATACCGGTTCCCCGCGTATCGGTCAGGAACTCGCCATGATAGCCGATCAAGCCACGGGTGGGGCACAGGAATGTGATTCGTGTCTTGCCGCCACCTGAGGGGCGCATATCGGTCATGGTGCCCTTGCGAAGGGCAACTTTTTCAACGACGACGCCCGAGAACTCGTCATCGACGTCGACCACAACTTCTTCGAGCGGTTCCAGCGTTTCGCCATTTTCGCCTTCGCGGAAGAGAACTCTGGGTCGACTGATCGACAGTTCGAACCCTTCGCGGCGCATGGTCTCGATTAAAACACCGAGTTGCAATTCGCCTCGCCCTGAGACGATATAGGAATCCGCTTCCGCGCTGTCTTCAACACGAATAGAGACATTGCCCTCGATCTCTTTCATAAGGCGTGCCCGGATTACCCGGCTTTGCACCTTGTCGCCATCACGACCGGCAAGGGGCGATGAGTTAATCGCGAATGTCATAGAGATAGTAGGCGGATCGATTGGCTGCGCATCGATGGGAGTAGATTCTTCTGGCGTGCCAAGCGTGTCGGCAACTGTGGTTTTCACCAGACCGGCAACCGATACAATGTCACCAGCGCGCGCCTCCGCGATGGTTTCACGCTCAAGGCCGCGAAACGCCATGATCTTTGTTGCACGCGCATCCTCAATCTTACCGCCTTTGCGGCTCAAGCCCTTGATCGGATCATTTGTCTTGAGGACACCGCTTTCCACCCGGCCTGTCAACAGGCGTCCGAGATAGGGATTAGCTTCAATCGTCGTAACAAGCATCCGGAAGGGCGCGTTCTCGTCAACTTTCGGTGCATTCACATGCTTGACAATCAAGTCGAACAGCGGATGAAGATTCTCCTTGGGTTCGGATAAATCCGTTACCGCCCAGCCTTCCTTCGCGGAGGCATACAGTACAGGAAAGTCGAGTTGATCTTCGTTCGCGTCGAGGGCGACAAGCAGGTCAAAACATTCGTCCAACACCTCATTTGAACGAGCGTCGGGACGATCGGCTTTGTTGATCACGATAATTGGCTTCAGACCTAGGCCGAGCGCTTTCTGGGTCACAAATTTTGTTTGTGGCATCGGGCCTTCGGCAGCATCTACAAGGACGACAACACCGTCGACCATGCTGAGAATGCGTTCAACCTCACCACCGAAATCGGCATGACCCGGCGTATCCACAATATTCAGGCGATAGCCTTCCCATTCGACCGAGGTACATTTGGCAAGAATTGTAATGCCGCGTTCCCGTTCAAGGTCGTTACTGTCCATGGCACGTTCGGCCACATTCTGGTTGTCCCGAAACGTCCCGCTTTGTTTCAAGAGGCCATCCACAAGGGTCGTCTTCCCATGATCAACATGGGCGATAATCGCTACGTTCCGAATTTCCATGATAAATACTTCAGTCTTTTAGTAAAAAGCGCGCGCAGTATAGCGCCGATCCGGGGATTAGCAAGCTATCCTTTCGCACATGCACACAAGCTCTCTCATATAGTCTACAAATGAAGAAATAAAAGAAGATTGTGACGTGCTAATGTTCTATTTCAATTTAATGTGCCTTTTGTGCAGGATATTGCCATTCCACTGAAAGGATGGCACCATGGATAGCAATCAAAACACGAACAAAATTGGGGAGCAAGATGCCTGTCAATAACCGGATTGCGGAGACTCATAGCGAGATGCAGGCGTGGCGGCGGGATCTTCACCAGCATCCCGAGCTTTGCTTCGAAGAACGCCGGACAGCGGCGATTGTCGCAGAAAAGCTGCGGAGTTGGGGCATCGAAGTTCATGAAGGCATCGGAGTGACCGGTGTTGTTGGTGTCCTGAAAGGGCAAGGGACAAGTCCCCGCACTATCGGCATTCGGGCCGACATGGATGCGCTCCCGATGCAGGAAGAGAATGATTTCGACCACAAATCCACCATAGACGGGAAGATGCACGCCTGCGGCCATGATGGCCATACGGCAATTTTGCTGGGAACTGCTAAGTATCTGTCCGAGACACGAAACTTCGACGGCACCGTGCATTTTATCTTCCAGCCTGCGGAAGAGGGGGTGGGGGTGGTGACGCCATGGTCAAAGACGGTCTTTTTGAGCGATTCCCTTGTGATGGTGTGTATGGCCTTCATAATCAGCCCGGTATGCCGCGTGGCACATTCAATGTGCGGACGGGTCCGATAATGGCGTCGGCCGATACTGCGGAGATGAAGATTACAGGCAAAGGCGGGCATGCGGCCTATCCGCATCTGACCAATGACCCGATCGCGGCCGGAGTGCAGCTTTACACAGCCCTTCAGACGATTGTGGCACGCAATGTCGGTCCGGTCGAAAACGCCGTGGTCAGCGTCACCCAATTTCAGGCGGGCACCGGCATCAATATAATTCCGCAGGAAGCGAAACTTGCTGTGTCTATCCGGGCGATGACGGCTCAGATACGTGATCAAATAGAAGCCCGTGTGCAGGAAATTTGCGCGGGAGTGGCGGCGACGCATGGTGTGGAGATAGACCTCGATTATCAGCGGCGCTATCCAAGTGTTGTGAATCACGAGAAAGAAACGCAGATTGTTGCGCGCGCCGCGACCGAGGTTGTAGGGCATGAAAATGTGAATATGGAAACGCCAATCCGCATGGGTAGTGAGGATTTTGCTTTCATGCTGGAGGCGTGCCCCGGTTGTTACTTCTTTCTCGGCACCAATGATGAAACGCATTTTCAGGCGGTGCATCATCCGGAGTTTGATTTTAATGACGAGGTGCTATCGATTGGTGCCAGCATATGGGCGCGGCTTGTCGAGCAGCAGCTGCCACGCCAGTAAGAACTTTTTTCAGATGAACTTAAAATAAGGAAAACAAAAAATGTCTGATGTACTTCTTGAAAAAATTGAAGATGGGATTGCGACCCTGACTATGAATCGGCCGGAGGCGCGCAATGCTTTCACGCGAGAAATGATGGATGGATTGAGCGAGAGTCTTGCTCGTCTTGCGAAGGATAATTCAGTTCGTGCTGTTGTGCTGACGGGGGCTGGCGGTGCATTCTGCGCAGGTGGTGATGTGAAGGGATTTGCCGCGAATGCAGGTGCGAAGGTCAATCTCGATGAGCGGATCCAGGATTTGCGCGAACGGATGGAGGTAAGTCGCCTCCTTCACGAGATGCCGAAACCGACGCTTGCTGTGATTCCCGGTCCGGCTGCGGGAGCAGGGTTCTCACTCGCTATGGCATGTGACATGCGGATCGCGTCGGATGATGCCAAGATCACCACGGCTTTTTCAAAAGTCGGTCTTTCCGGTGATTTTGGCGGTTCTTATTTCCTGACCAAGCTTCTTGGAGAGGCCAAGGCAAAAGAGCTATATTTCACTGCGGATGTGGTCCTCGGCAAGGAGGCCGAAGCCATCGGTATGGTCAATAAATCAGTTCCGGCGGATGAGCTTCCCGCCGCCGCCGCCGCCATGGCAAAAAAGCTTGCCAGCCTTCCGACCGTTGCTGTTGGCTATATGAAGAAGAATATCAACACAGCGTCCGAAGGGACTTTAAGTGAAGTGCTGGACTGGGAAGCAAACCAGATGATCCGGTCTTTCGAGACAGAGGATCATCGAGGGGCTGCTGTTGCTTTCGTCGAAAAACGCAAGCCAGAATTCAAAGGCCGCTGAACCGTCGAGGGAGTGGGGGTACTACCCCCACAATTCCCGTGATGGTGGATGCATGACATTCCCGTCGAACTGAATGCCGTGCTCGCGATCTTTTTCAAGCAGCAGCGGACCATCCAGATCAACGAAACGTGCGTAGGACGAAAGATACATCGCAGGGGCCATAGCCAAGCTAGTCCCCAACATACATCCGACCATGACACCAAGACCGAATTCCCTTGCGGCTTCTGCCAGTAGCAGCGCCTCTGTCAGTCCGCCGGTTTTATCGATCTTGATATTGATATAGTCATAGAGTTCGACGACATCATCGAGAGTGGCCGTGTCATGAGCGCTTTCATCGGCGCAGATCGGAACGGGTCTCTCCATGTCACCAAGTACCGAATCTTCGCCGGCGGGCAAGGGTTGTTCGATCAACTCGACCCCAAGGTCGGCCATTTTGGGGCAGAATTCCCGCATCATATCTACGGTCCAGGCCTCGTTCGCATCAACAATCAGTCGTGTGCGCGGCGCTGCATTACGCACCGCAGCCACTCTTTCCAGATCACCTTCACCGGCCAGTTTGAGCTTGAAGAGCGGACGACTGCTATGCTTCTTCGCCGCCGCCGCCATATTCTCCGGGCTATCGAGTGACAGGGTATAGGCTGTAACGGTCGGTCCCGGCGCGGGAATGCCGGCAATTTCGGCAATGCTTCTGCCGCTTTGTTTCGCTTCCAGGTCCCAGAGAGCGCAATCAATCGCATTACGGGCGGCCCCGGACGGCATGACAGTCAACAGACCGTCCCTGGTCAATCCATCGGCGATATAATCGCGAACAGATGAAATTTGGCCAAGGACAGATCGGATACTCTCGTCATAGCGGGCGTAGGGAACGCATTCTCCGCGCCCTGTAACGCCATTATCGGTAATTTCCGCGACAATAACGTCGGCCGAGGTTTTTGCCCCCCGGCTGATCCTGAAACTACCCGCAATCGGCCAGCTTTCCGATCGCGCTACAAGCTGCCGCTTTGTCATGACAGATTATCGACTATTGACGCTGTCCCGTCCTTGAAAGGATCCACTGTCGGCAGCCCCAGTTCTTTTTCGATCTTTGCCAGATAGTCCATCCGCTCCGATTCTTTAAGACCTGACGTGTTGACTGCAACGCCGACAAATTCTGCATTTTTGTTTGTCAGCCGTGCGGTGGTAAGGTTCAACTCCATGCAAGTTTTAAGGTCCGGCAAAGGCTGATGCGGCAGTCCGCGCATATGAGTGCGTGTCGGTTCATGGCAGAGAATAAGGGCATCGGCCTGAGCTCCATGTAGAAGCCCGAGGCTGACACCAGCAAAGGATGGATGAAAGAGAGAGCCTTGCCCTTCGATAATATCCCAGTGATCGGCGTCATTTTCTGGTGATAGTTCTTCGACTGCACCAGAAATGAAATCAGCAACTACAGCATCAATGGAGATGCCAGAGCCGGCAATGAAAATACCCGTCTGCCCCGTCGCACGGAAATCTGCATTCATGCCTCTAGACCGCATTTCTTTTTCGATCGCGAGGGCGGTGTACATCTTTCCAACAGAACAATCTGTTCCGACGGCGAGAAGTCGTTTCCCTCGGCGCGGCGTTCCTTTTCCAGTTGGCAGGCTACGCGACGGATGACGGACATCAAACAAGGCACGGCCGTTTCGCTCTGCGGCGGCCCGAATTTCAGGAACGTCTCCCAAGCGAATATGCAGGCCACTTGCGATATCCATGCCGGAATCAAGTGCTTCGACGATCACAGAAATCCAGTGATCCGGCAGAAAACCGCCGGAGTTCACGATGCCAACCACCATGGTTTTTGCGCCGTTTTCTATTCCCTCGGCGATGGTCATGTCCGCGATGCCAAGATCGGCGACGCATCCGTCCAGCTTCAACTGGCCAACGCACCATTCGGGACGCCAGTCGACAATACCTTTTGCTGTCTTTGCAGCCAGTTGATCGCCCACATCCCCAAGGAACATGAGATAGGGATTTTGCATTTCCGTCATATCGCCTCTCAATAAATTAATAGCCCAATTTAAATTCAGTTTTGCTGTTCAAGGGCAGCTTGTTCATTCTGAAGTTTTTCCATTTCATTCTGCATTTCCTTCCGGCATTCGTCTGACGCCCACTCGCGATGTTCATCGCGTGTGAAGGCAAGTGCGTTGCGATAATACATGAAGGCGTTTAACCGGCAACGGGCATAATTATTTTGTGTCCGAACGACCTTGCCCGGCGTTCCCATGACGATGGAATTATCCGGTATGACTGTTCCTTCTTTCAGAAAACTATGCCCCGCAATGATACAGTTATTCCCGACAACACAGCCATCCATGATGGTCGTGTTGATGCCGATCAGACAGTTGTCGCCGATTGTGCAGCCATGCAATGTACAATGATGTGTGATGGAACAGTGTGAGCCGACAATAGTGCCCGTTGACTCACCAACATGAATCATAACGAAATCCTGAATATTGGTATATTCTCCGATCACGACTTCCTTGGATTCGGCGCGAATGACTGTGTAGGGCCAGAGCGATGCGCCTTTTTCAATGCGGACCTTGCCATAAATCAAGGTGCTGGGGTGAAGGTAGGCGGCGCTATTAATGGTGACGTCAGGACCGAATTCCGACATGCGTAACTCCCTTGTTTTTGGTTATTCTCAGGGATATCTGCAGCGGCGTCAAACGGAGTTTAACCGGGAAGGCTAATTCAGTTCGTCTTTCCAGGGCTGTGTCGTGAACCAGGCATTAAATGTATCCAGATCGATCGGTCGGCTCATGAAATAGCCTTGCGCAACATCGCAATCGAGGGCCTCTAGGATTTTCCATATCTGCGCATCTTCCACACCTTCCGCAACCACTGAAAGCCCGAGACTTTTTGCGAGGTCCAGCAAAGTGCGGACAATCACTTCGTCATCGGCGACATGCATCATGTTCATGACGAAGCTCTTGTCGATCTTGATTTCGTCAACCGGGAGGCGACGTAAGTAAGCAAGTGAGGTATATCCCGTTCCAAAATCGTCAATTGAAAGGCAAACACCCATTTCATGCAGGCGGGTTACGATTTCTGTTGCCCGATAGACATCCGAAATGATGGCGCTTTCCGTGATTTCCAGTTTTAGAAGTTCTGCAGGGAAGCCAGTCTTCTCCAACTGCTTTGCTACCATATCCGGGAAGGTGGGATTATGCAGAATCAGAGCTGAGATATTGACTGAAACCGAGAGCTTTTTCCCTTCAGCGATCCATCGGCCACCCTGATGGATCGCTTCATCAAGAACCCATTCTGTCAAGGCCTCTATTGAACCTGAACCTTCGGCCAGCGGAATGAAGCTGTCCGGAAAGATAAGGCCTTGTTTGGGGTGCATCCACCTGACCAACGCTTCGACACCGATTACTTCTTGATCGCTGATCCTGACAATCGGTTGGTAATTCAGCAGGAGCTGGTTGTCTGCGACAGCTTCCGGCAAATCCTGCGCTAGTCGCAATTGCTGACGGCGCTCAAGGTCGTCCTCATGGGTGTAGACTGTATACGGCGTCTTATCGCGCTTCGCGGCATAAAGTGCTGATATGGATTTATGTAGCAGTCCATCCGCTGTGTCATGATCATCGAGTTGGGCCAGACCGATGGTTGCACTCACGTCCGTTTTCTGACCATCAATAATGTACGGTTTACGGATTTCACTCATCAGTCGCGCAGCAATATTGTCTGTCTTCGTACTGAAATCCTGATCAACAGCGAGAAGGGCAAATTCGTCATCGCCAAGTCGTCCAACGATTGAATTATTGGGGGCGAATTTAAAAAGTCGTTTGGCAACCGTTTTTAGAACCTCGTCACCAAAATCATGGCCACGGCTTTCGTTCAATTCTTTGAAGCTGTTTAAATCGAGAATGATCAGGGAGACTGATTTTTTCGCGTTATGCGCTTTCTCTATTGCTTTTGCCATGCGCACGCGGAACTTGCTGCGCCCAGGCAGAGCCGTCAATGGATCTTCCTCAATAAAGGCGGAAAGCTCCAATTCAAGGATTGCCGTTCGGTTATTCAATTTACACAGACGATCTGAATTGAAGAGGGCCGTTTCCAATCTCTCCGCTGAGAGATCTTTACTGGCGATATTCTCTGAAGCGCCCGCGCGCAGGAAATTGAGCGTTCCATCGATAACGATCACTGGCAGGAACGGCGGCTTGCTGGAGACCTCTGTTAGAATTTCCGTGTATTTACAATCGCCCTCTGCGCCGTCAATGATAATGCAGTTGTAAACGCCAGCAGCAATGTCTTTCGCAATGGACTGGCTGTAATTTCTTTCCTGGGCAGCGACAGGAATGCTGACGTCGTAGCAGAAGTTAAGGATATGGTCGTGTGGTTCAAGGATCAGCAGCCGCAATTTGCTATAGTTCAGTTTAAGCGCAGGTCCATATGGCTCCGCAGATCGATTGACCTCGGCGGGATCACGGCCCGAAGGTTGTTGCGATACCAAACCTCTTGTATTCAATGGACTAATTCTCTATCGAAATAATTATTTACAGATTTCTACGCGGCAATAGCTGTTGCATTGTAGATAACGTATAAACTTACTGTGTAAAGAAGGTCTTAACTTTTTAAAATGGTTGGCGATATCACGCCATGCTCGCCACCCTGACGCCAGCAAGGCGCCAACAAACGATTTATGTATCGCTTTATTGTCGTGAATAGGGGCGAGATTATGTTGTATTTAAAAAAAACTGCTACCTTAGAGTCGAATACTCCACGATAGCAGGCTGTCAGCTCAGCAACTAAATATTGTTGCGCTGAACATCTCGGATATATTCAGAATTGAAGATTGATCTGGAATGTAGCTCTACTGAAAAGTTTTTAAGTAAGCGATAAGATTATCCCGATCACTTTCTTTTTTGAGGCCTGCGAAGCTCATCTTCGTGCCTTTGACGAGAGCTTTTGGCTTCTTCAGATATTCATTCAAAGTTGCTTCATCCCAAGTCAGATCTGCATTTTCCATGGCCTTTGAATATTTGTATCCTTCAGCGGAACCGGATTTTTTTCCGACAATGCCAAACAGGTTCGGGCCAATCTTGTTTTTGCCACCTTGTTCAATTGTGTGACATGCCTTGCATTTTTTAAAGACTTTCTCGCCTTTCCCTGCGTCGCCGTCTGCGAATGCCGAGGTCGCGGCAAGAGAGATAGCCAGAGAAACTCCTAAGGTTGCCAATTTAGTCATTTTCATGGTTTTTCCTTTCACCATTTACTTGTAGGCATCGATATTTCGATGATGGAATAACATAGTTGGATTGGGTGGGATAGAGGCATAGTGTCGCGCTTGAAGTAATGGCTCAACACAATCCATCACCTTCTCGTGAAAGAGTGTTTCGCCGTGTTGTCCATCGTCTATATTGGCGGCGTAACAAGCGCTCCGGCGGTATTGAAATGGACTTATCGGATTCCGCTTGGTAATGGAGGAAGAGGGCATAGAATGAACAAGATGAGTAATCTTGAAAATAATATAGCAAGTGGAATGATAAATACGTCAAAAGAATTACGCACCGCATTGAGGGCATTGCCGCCGGAACGGCTTGCCCGGATGAATGCGGCAGCGGACGAAATTCTGGAATGCTACCGCGTCCTTAAAAAGGGCGATACGAATATCGTTGGCGAAATTCTGAAAGGGCAAGGGACATTCTATGAGTGGGACCACTACCCGGAAGGGGATGTCTATGACAGCGAGACCCATGCACAGTATTACTATCATGCACATCGTGAGGAAGAACATGGACATTTTCATACATTCCTACGCAAAAAAGGAATGAGTGAAGGTGTGTCGCCGGTGTCCTACGATGGGGATGCCGAATGGCCAACTGAAGAAGATGAAATTATCTGCCATTTGATTGCCATATCAATGGATAGTGCAGGTTTTCCTGTTGCGTTATTTACTACAAACCGCTGGGTGACCGGGGAGAACTGGTACGATAAGGCAGATGTCATCGACATGCTCGATGGATTTATTATTGATCATTGCTCGCCGTCCTGGCCGGCAAACCGTTGGCTAACCGCTATGTTGGGGCTGTTTCGTCCGCAGATTGAGCAGCTGATAATCGCCCGTGATTTGAAAATCAACGAATGGCAATCAAAAAACCCTGATCTGGATGTGTTTGAGGATCGGGATCTAGAAATTACCAGTTACCTGAATATAGCTGTTGAAGATCAGATCCGTGCCGTTAAAGAAGTCATTGAAGGGCGAATGGATTAAGGAAATATTAATATAATTTGGCCAGAGTGATGCTTCCTAATAACTTAAAACACTGGAGCCAATGTGTCTAATAACGGTTCTTTAAGCCCTGCGGATGTCGAACGACTGCTTAACGATCGATCTGCCGCCGCGCGCGCGGAAACAGTTGAAAAGATCGCGGGTAGTATGACAGACACGGGCTTCAGCGAGACAGAACGTCGCGAAGCCGAGGAAATATTCCGCATTCTTGTGAGTGATGCAGAAGTTCTAGTGCGCAAGACACTGGCGGAAACCTTAAAGTCGGTTCCTGATCTGCCGCACGATATTGCGAAGACATTGGCGAGCGATATCGCCGATGTAGCAACGCCTATGCTCAGCTTCTCTAGTGCACTCACCGATGAAGATCTATTTGACATCATAAGTTCAAAATCCGATTTGCATCAGATGGCGGTAGCGAGCCGTGAAGTCGTATCCGAAGCGGTTTCCGAAAAGCTGGCGGATAGTGGATCTGAAGATGTTGTGGCAACGCTTATGCAGAATGGTGGTGCAGAAATCTCCGATGCCACCTATGAAAAGGTGCTCGACCAGTTTGGCGAGAGCGAGAAGATACAGGCGCCAATGGCGCATCGGAGCAAATTACCGATTACGGTTACTGAGCGCTTAGTGACGATGGTGTCGGATAAGCTCCGTGAGCATTTGGTGACACATCACGAAATGTCCCCCGGCATGGCAACCGACCTCATTTTAGAAAGCCGTGAAAAGACTATGATCGGCTTTATCAAGGATGGCGCTAGCCATTCTGACCTTGTTGATCTGATTGATCAGCTTCATGAGAACAATCGCCTGACCCCGACAATTATCTTGCGGGCTCTTTGTGTTGGGGACGTTGATTTCTTTGAAACAGCCATGGCGAAATATTCGAATATCGCGGTTTCAAATGTGCATATTCTTGTGACTGATGCAGGCGGCAACGGGCTAAAACAGCTTTGCGAGAAATCCAATATCCCCGGCGGTTTGCAGCAAATCATGAGAGTTGGGCTGGATGTTGCCAATGAACTGGATTTCGACGGTACACCAGGAGATCGGGAGCGCTACCGCAATCAGGTTATCGAACGCGTTTTAACTCATTTCCAAGATGAGTTCGATGGCGAGAATGTCGACTACTTGATCGCTAAGCTGGGTAATAGTTCAGCTGCCGATAGTCAAGCTGCCTGACCTACCGCACAGACAATCAGAGTTCTTTATGAAACACCGCCACATTGGGCGGTGTTTTTTTATGATTTTCGCCGAATACCAATCACAGCGCCGGCTTGCTTCGGCAAAGGATCGCCCGCAAACTGGTCTTTATGTTTTTGCAGGTTTGTCTGCAAATTCTCCGGCATGGGCGCTGCTTTTGGCCCATCCTTTGTACTTAGATGCATGATCATCTGCTCGGAAGTTGCGGCGAGGAAGCCTTTGTCGCGGTGGCGCATTTCCAGAAAAAGATGCATTCGCTTTTCGTCACAATCCAAGACCCGTACATACATGTTCAAAGCATCACCCTCATGTACCTCCTGGATATAAGTGACGTGCGTTTCCAGCACATAGACGGTGCAGTTAGCTGATTGACGATACTCCCGGGTAAGCTCAATCTCATCGAGAAAGTCATCCAGAGCATGGTCGAATATCAACACGTAATATGCCACGTTCATGTGTTTATTGTGATCGATCCATTCTGGGCGGACAGTTTGCTCGTGGATCAGAGGCATGGAGGTTTCGTTCATTATCAGTCCTTAATTCTTCTTCCTTTAAATGGACGGCAGGTTATATGATACTGTCAAAGAAAGTGGCTGACCACCCCAGTCGGCAGAGCAAAGAGGGAGCTATCATGACGAGCAGACATCCGGAGATGGATCAGGTGATTTCCAAACTAATGGAAATTCTCGGGCCGCGCTGCTCAACTGCCGCTGCTGTTCGTGAACAGCATGGCAAGGACGAAAGCTGGCATTTTCCAAAGGCACCGGACGTTGTCTGTTTTGCCAGAAGCACAGAAGAAGTCTCCCAGATTGTGTCTATCTGTGCTGCACATAAGGTCCCTGTAATACCTTTCGCGGCAGGCACCTCGTTGGAAGGGCATGTAAATGCTGTTTCAGGGGGTGTTTCGATTGACCTAAACGAAATGAACGAGATTTTACGGGTGAGTCCTGAAGATCTGGATTGCACGGTACAGCCGGGAGTTCGGCGCAAGCAACTCAACGAATATCTGCGCGATACCGGCTTGTTTTTTCCGATTGATCCGGGTGCGGATGCTTCTATTGGCGGCATGGCGTCGACCCGGGCGTCGGGAACAAATGCGGTTCGTTATGGCACGATGCGGGAAAATATTCTTAGTCTTAAGGTGGTGCTCCCCGATGGGCGCGTCATCTCGACTGGTCACCGGGCCAAGAAGAGTGCCGCGGGCTACGATCTCACTAAACTCTATATCGGGTCGGAGGGGACGCTTGGCGTCATTACTGAAATTACGCTCAAGCTTTATGGAATTCCTGAAGCAATATCAGCGGCGACAGTCTCGTTCCCGGATATCGAAGGGGCCATTCAGAGCGTGATCCTGACAATCCAGAGCGGTATTCCAGTCGCGCGGATTGAATTGCTGGACGAAGTGCAGGTGGATGCGGTGAACCGCTATTCAAATCTTGATCTCACGGTGCAGCCAACGTTATTCCTTGAGTTCCATGGGAGTGATGCCTCCGTTAAGGAGCAGGCAGAGCAGGTGAGCACAATCTGCTCTGAGTTCGGTGCGCAAGGATTCAAATGGACGACACAGGCGGAAGAACGAAGCAAGCTCTGGCAAGCCCGTCATGATGCTGCCTATGCGGCGATGGCGCTTCGCAATGGCGCGCAGATTTGGGCAACGGATGTTTGCGTTCCCATTTCACGCCTTGCCGATTGTATTCTGGAGACCAAGAAGGATCTCGCCGACAGTTTCCTTGTGGCGCCTTTGGTTGGACATGTGGGGGATGGCAATTTCCATCTTTCCTTCGTCATCAAGAAGGAAAACCCTGAAGAACTGGAGGAAGCGGAACGGCTCAACAGCCGTCTGATCGAGCGGGCATTATCCATGGATGGCACCTGCACGGGGGAGCATGGCGTCGGCCTCGGCAAGAAGAAATATATGTATATGGAGCATGGGGAGGCCGTCGATGTTATGGCTGCGCTAAAACATGCGCTTGACCCGGATAACATTATGAACCCTGGTAAGATAATTCCAGACCGGGCAGCGGAATAATTACGGATATCCAGCACGCAGTTTAAAGATTGATCCGCGAAATGGTTTCTAACTCCCTGACAGTTATTGGTTTCGATGCCGATGACACCCTTTGGCAAAACGAATATTTTTTCCGCATGACGGAGGAAAAGTTTGCCGCGATGCTTAGCGACTTCGCCGAAAGCGACCATATAACAGAACGCCTGCTGGAGGCGGAGCGCCGAAACCTCGAATTCTATGGATATGGTATCAAGGGATTTACTCTATCGATGATAGAGACGGCGATAGAAGTAACAGAGGACAAGGTGCCGGCCTCAGTGCTGCATGATATCTTGCGCACTGGACGGGAAATGCTGCGCCATCCGGTTGAAACGCTGCCAAATGTTCGGGAAACCCTCTTGGAGTTGCAGGGGCGGTATCAGTTGGTACTGATTACCAAAGGTGACCTGTTCGATCAGGAGCGTAAGCTGGCCCAGTCAGGACTTGGAGATCTCTTCGACGATGTTCAAATCGTTAGTGAGAAAAATCAGGATACTTATCAACGAATTTTCAGTACAGCCGGGCGATCACCGCATGAAAGCATGATGGTGGGGAATTCACTTAAAAGCGATGTAATTCCGGTGATTGAGGCTGGTGGCGTTGGGGTTCACATTCCCCATGATTTAACCTGGGTGCATGAGCATGCGGAGCCGCCGGAGGGAAACTCCCGTTTCCATAGCATAGAACATCTTGGTGAACTGCCGGAGTTACTGATAAAGCTGACTTAGCGTTAGCGCAGAACTACGGTGTGCATTCCTTGATCTTGAGCTTGTTGGGCAGGATGGTTTTGTTATCACCACATGCGTTGTCCAGCTGTTCCTGTTCCAATCCTGTCACATCTTCCAGATTCGCGCCGGAAAGATCGGCGCCCCAGAAGGACGTATTTGAGAGCCGAGCGCCTGATAAAACAGTATTTGTTAAATGCGCGCGGTAAAAATTTGCGTGTCTCAGGTCTGTCTCTTCAAGGCGGGCATCCGTTAAATCTGCGCGAGTGAAATTTGCGTCGTTCAGTTCCGCCCTGGTCATAATAGCACCGGACAAGTTTGCCCGCTTGAAATTTACCTCTGTTACCTTGGCATTGCTAAAATTGGCATTCGTTAGATTGGCGCGTTTAAAGTAGGCCTTTCGGATATCAGCTTCCTGAAACTTTCCACCTTCCACGTCCGCGCTGTCAAAGTCTGCACTTCGTAAGTCTGTGCGCCGGAGGTTTGCATTGGTCATTTTGGCCTTTTCCATATCCGCATCCTGCAGGATAGCATACTCAAGATCGGCAGAGACAAGTGTTGCCTTCTCAAGATCGGACCGGCGCATGTCCGTTTCCGTTAGATTAGCCCGGCTGAGATTTATCTGTTTCAATACGGAATCGCGTAAATTCGCGCCCTTAAGATAAGATTCGCTGAAATCCTTATATTGTAGCTTTGCCCCTCGCAGGTCGCATCCACCGCAGCTCCCTGTTTCTGTCAGTTTTTTGATATCTTGATTTTCAAACGCACTCGCGCTGGCAATTCCAACGAAAAGAATGATGGCGCTTAACATTGAGGCTCTCATAAAGGACGCTCCCGCAATAATTTAGTCTCGACTTCACTTATGTCATGAATTAGTGGGTAATATGATGAATTCAATCTACCTCGATGTTTGACAGGATAAAATACGCCTGTCACTATTTAACAAAAGTAAGAATAAAATTCGGCGGTTGAATTATCTGTAATCGTCTTGCCAATAGGGAAAATTTCTAATGATAAAAGCCATCCTGTGGGATTTCGGCGGTGTTTTGACAACGAGCCCGTTTGAGGCCTTTGCGCGTTTTGAAAAGGAACGGGGGCTGCCCAAGGATTTTATTCGGCGCATAAACTCGACGAATCCCGACAGTAACGCCTGGGCAAAATTTGAGCGCAGTGACGTGACGATGGAAGAATTCGATAAACTGTTTGAATCGGAAAGTGGTGCTTTGGGGCATGCCATTCCGGGCACGGAAATTATTAAACTTCTCGCGGGTGATGTCCGGCCGAATATGGTCAATGCCCTCAAAATATGTGGCGAAAAATATAATTGTACTTGTCTGACGAATAACGTCGCCGCGGGCAAGGGTCATGGTATGACCCGGGACGCCGCTGCGCAAGCGGAGGTCGCGAATGTTATGACAATGTTCCGGCAGGTGATAGAATCAAGTAAGATCGGTCTGCGCAAACCAGACCCACGTATCTATGAGTATGCTTGCGAACAGATGGAAGTTATTCCGGAGGAAGTTGTCTATCTTGATGACCTTGGTATTAATCTAAAGCCAGCTGCGGCGATGGGGATGAAGACGATAAAGGTTGTCAGCGAAGCGCAGGCCCTAGAGGACCTTTCCGCAGCAGCGAACGTCTCATTTGCCTGACGGGCAACAATGGGCTGGATTGTATGATCTCAGCTCGTTTCTCTGTCATTTGTAAGGCAAGACGGTTCGGGAAGATGCTCCTCTGTCATTAAAGTGTGGTGATAGCCGACCACCAGATTGAAGCCGTCAGCATGGACAAAGGCACGCCGAGGCCGATCATCAGAACTACGAGGTCCGGCTCGAGATCGTACTCCATTGCGATAATGCTGGCGCCTAGCATCGGAGGCATGCCCATTTCCAGAATGGCGATTTTGGAGACTGGATCACCTAGTCGCCCAATCAGCAAATACATTAATAAGATTGCCGCAGGAGCGACGAGCAAACGAAACCCAAGTCCGAAGCTTAAGGCAATTAGTCTTCCGGAAAATCGATCAAACCTCAAGGAAAAGCCAACTGCTGCCAACGCCAATGGTGTGAGTGTTGCGGCTAGAGAATCAACGACATCGTTAATCCAGATTGGACGATCCAGATGGTTGGTGGCGATGGCTAATACAACTGCAATAAAAGGTGGAAAGGTTACAATGCGGCGCATCACCAATTTAATGTCGAAGGTACCTGAGCTGCATATCGTCGCAATTGAAATACCTACTATGGACAGGGCGAGGTAGGATCCGAACAGATCAATCACCAGCCCTAAGCCAAGCCATTGCACTCCAGCCAGGGCGGATATCATCGGCAGTCCGACAAACGATGTGTTTCCCCAACCGGCGACCAATAAAAGAGCCCCAATCCGTTGCCGTGACCAGCCAAAAAACCAGGCAACCGGGAGAAAGATAACAATTGAGATTGCGACGCCGATCCAAGGCGACGCCGCAGCAAGCCACCAGTCTGAGCTAATCGAAACATCATGCAAACTTTTGAGTGCCGCAGCTGGCAGTGCGACATTGATTACCCAGCCACCAAGTGCTTTCGAAGCATTATCCGGAAGACGCCCAGACCATCCAAGTACCAAGCCAATACTCAGGCAAATTAAAATAAGTTCGATCTGTTGCATGATGAGTTTTTCTCAAAAATTCTCTATGTCGAAACTCTTGTGTCATTACGAGGCGGAATAGGAAAACCGTTTTTTGGTGTACTCAGAAAAATTGGTTTATTCACCCTTCTGGCGCTGAGAGTTATTATTCGGTCCAAAATCCGACCAGTCATTTTGAAAGAGCTCGATAGACGCCATCCCAATCCAATGGCGGGGGCGTTTCTTTAAAACTGGAAATGCGATCCCGATAGAGGGTAACAAATTTTTCAAGGCGAGGATTCAGGTTTTCGATGATCGATAGCTTGTCCAAGGCTGCGCCCCAGTCTTTAGAAAAGTACAGCCCGAGAAATGTCTCAATGGCCTCTTTTGCCTCAATAAATTGGGGGCTTTTTGCATGATCCTCATCGCCGAGTAGTCCGAATATCTTGACGGCCTCCTGTTTGCCTTTCACAGCAATAAGGTCTAATTCAATCATAGCATAATTCGGGATAGAGGACGCGGTACTCTCACCGAGGATAATGCTGAAACCATACTCCTTTGTTTGGCCTTCAAGACGGGAGGCCAGATTGACTGGGTCGCCAAGAACGGAATAATCAAACCGCTGCTCAGATCCCAGATTGCCAACGATACACACTCCGGTGTTTAGGCCAATCCCGACCCGAAGCGCTTTGAACTCGCGGCTATCCAACTCGGCTTCTTTTTCCAGTTCCGCATTCAAGGCGGCAAGACGGACAATCATTCTCAACGCTGCATCCGCGGAATCCTTTGGATGGTGTGGATTCTCAAGGGGCGCATTCCAGAAAGCCATAATGGAATCGCCCATATATTTATCGATTGTCCCATTGTGATCAAGAATTTCGCCCGTCATCGGCGTTAGAAAGCGGTTGATCAGATGGGTCAGTCCTTGTGGGTTATGTTTATATCCTTCGGAAATGACGGTGAATTCACGAACGTCACAGAACATGAACGTCATTTCCCGCTCTTCGCCGCCGAGAACCAGGCTATCGGGTGACGCCGAAAGTCGCTTGACGAGTTCAGGCGAGAGATAATGGGCAAAGGCCGTTCGAATGCGCGTTCTCTCTTGTTCTGTGCCACGATAATTTGCATAAACCATTGTGATGTAGACAAGGATGGATATGAACAGGGTATAGCTTACATCTACCAGAATAGAGTTGGAGATGAAGAAATAGATCGATGAACTGGTTGCAGTGACCGAGATAAATACCAATAGCCCAAGAGTCGTTCGGGCTCCGGCAAGAGGCACCAGAATGATTAGCGCAAGACCGGTCAACAATGTGCCTGCCCATTCAAAAATGGCGATGAACTCCGGTCGAAACATATAGGTTTGTGTCCAAATGTTCTCTAGAAGCTGCAAATGCATCTCCACACCGGGTAGGTTCGATGTGAGGGGGACGCCCGTAGATCTTTCAGGCCGGTCGCCGAAGTGCCCACCAGAACAAGCTTTCCGCCCAGGACCTCTTCACCAATATCACCGTTAATGACGTCGAGGGCAGAAACATAAAGAGAAGGGTCATATGGTGCGTATTTTAACCAGATCCGTCCCTTTGTATCTGTTGGTACCAAAGTTCCCGCCACCTTGAAGCCGACGACTCCGTTTTCATTTGTCTGGATAATGACATTTCTCCCAGTCGCGACACGGAGCATGTCCAAGGCAAGGGAAGGTATAATCTGTCCTCCGATCCGATTGGCGAGCGGAATCCTGCGGACGATTCCATCAAAATCCTGATCAAGGCTGATCATGCCTCGTCCGGATGCGGCGATATCGAGTGTATCAATGTTCCCGATGAGAGCAGGGTAATTTCTCAAAAATGGTTTCGGATCATGGCCGAGAAGCGCGAAAGAGGGGATACGTCCAAGCCCCAAATTATTGGCACCAACACTTGCAGGGCTCACCGAAATGCCAAGGACAACACGGCTATCCTTGATCGCTCGTGCAAAAATGTTATCGAAAGAGGTCAGGGTGCTGAGTTGGCGCTGTAGTATAGGGGAAAGGTCAGGAATATTTTGTGACATTTCAGTCGGGGACAGGCGATCCGATTCGGCAAATAACATATCGAAACCGATGACGGCGGCACCGGCTTTTGTAGCATTTTCAACAAGTTTTGCGAGATATGATCGGGGCCAGGGCCATTGCCCTAGGTTCAGAAGGCTTTTCTCATCAATATCAATTACCACAACCGGGCGTGGATATTGCGCTTCGCGCGGTTGGGATTGCTGATAAACATCGAAGATACGATCCCTGAAACTGGAGAGAAACTGCGGGTCAGAAATTTGCAGAAACAAGGCTGCCATGAGGAGCACAAAGGCAGGGATGCGTCCGCCTCTGGCGAAGGAAAACCACCTAAGGCTGTTTGATTTTCTTGAGGGCTCTCGCCCTTTCCTTTTCTCCGCCATACGGGGGTCCACACTCTTTTGCGGGCTTCGTTGTCTGTACGATAGTTTATAGAAATTTCCAGTATTAACTATAGTTACCGAAAATTTTATGAAATTTGTTCAAAATGTGGCATAGTGGTTTCTTTCAAATAACAATACTTTATTAATTGCCCTAGAAGAGATTTTTTATTTCGCAAAAGTTTGGGCAAATATTTTTGACAACTTGTTTTAGCCGTTCGACGGTCTTATTTGATTTTTACTGACGGACGAAGAACAGGATGTGCTGCCGAAGGGTAATTAAAGAATGAAACAGAATAATATTTCGGACCTTGGTGGCAACCCCCTTGCAACTCATGAAATTTCTGACGGCAACCCAGTCCAGTTGGGGGACGAGATCAAGCCACTTATCGCGGAATATTCTCGCGAAGGTGTCAATCTAAATCTGAGTTCCGATACGGGCGATTACATTACGATATATGACTATTTTTTTACCGGAAATGCCGTCGACCTTATAACCGATGGTGGCGCGCGTATTCCGGCGGATCTGGTTGTCAAGCTTGCCGGGCCGGGACCAATGGCACAGTCCGCCGGTACGCAAGCCGATGCGGATGGCCCGATAGGCGAAGTCTCGGAGTTATCCGGAACAGTGACTGCGCGCCATGCGGATGGAACCAGTGAAGAGCTGGTTCCGGGCGGCGCGGTTTTTCAGGGTGACGTCATTGAGACGGCGAGTGGCTCATCTTTCACCATAGTGTTTGGCGATGATACGCAATTCTCCATGGGGGAGAATGGTCGTGCCGTTCTTGATGAAATGATCTACAATCCCTCCTCGGGTGATGGGAAGTTTGGCGTTTCCCTTTTGCAGGGCGTCTTCTCGCTGGTTAGCGGACAAATCGCCAAAGATGACCCGGAAAATGTAGACGTAAGGACACCTGTCGGCACCATCGGTATTCGCGGCACGAGTTGGTCCGGGCATGTGAAGAACATCGGTGAAGAAACGATTTTCACGCTTTTTACCGGTGCGATTGTTATCACTAATGAGGCTGGTTCGCAGCTGTTGGATGTTCCGAACCAATCCGTCTTTGTCACTAGCTTTTCGGCATTGCCGAGTGTTCCCTTCATTCTGACAGGGGAGCAGCTTTTCAATATCTACGGAGAGGCATTGCGGCTGGTGAATCCGGAATGGTTCGATGATGAGGATAACTTCGATCCGGATGAGATTTCACCGGAAGCGGGCAGGCGTGCACAAACGGGCGGGGGTGCAAATTTTCAGCCGTTCAGCGAGGGTGGCATTGATGGTGGCCAATCGATAGGTGATCTCCTCCGCGCGGCGGGATTGCTCACGGGGACAGATCTTGAGTTTCGTAATACTCAGAATAGTGAGGAAATTATTGGCCTAGGCCCACAGACAGGCTTAAACGTCGTCTCGGTTGTAGATCAGGAATCAGGTGATCTGGAAAGCTTTCAAATATTTATTACCCTAACCGAACCAACGAATGTCCCAGTGACGGTAACGTATGAGATCTCGCGCGGGTTCCGCGTCGGGAACAGGGTCCGGACTTCCTGGCGATCTTGATTTTATTAGTAATGGCGACGGGACAATTACTATTCCGCCCGGCGCAACCGAAGCGGCTTTCACAGTAACAGTTATCGATGATGATGTTATTGAGGATCTTGAATTCTTTATTGTTGCCATTACTGGCGCAGAAAATGCGGATATTGACATCACTTCCGGTCAGGCTTTGGTTGTTATCACTGATGACGACATCGGGTTGGTTACGATGTCTGAGGTTACGGTTGGTGGGGTTGGGATCGGCGAAGGCGATCTCTCTGTCGGAGAGGGTGCCGGTGCGCTATCCTTTACTCTCACACTCGACAAGGCCGTCGCACCCGGTGTTACGGTAAGTGTAAACTATCAGATTACGGGCACGGTAACGGCGGGCAGTGACTATACGACTGACACTGTTCAGACCATTACATTTGACGGCGGTGAAACAGGTCTGGCTCCCGGGGCGACTACGACCATTGTCATACCAATTCTTGATGACAGTCTTTTTGAAGGACCGGAATCGCTGACACTCTCACTGGTCGGTGCATCTAGTAATGCAACAATCGACACAGATTCTGCGTCTGTCACCTTAACAATCGAGGATAATGACGATCCAGTCGTTGTGGAGGAGGGAACGCCCGCAGAACTAGTAGAAACGGAAGAGGGGGATGTAATTGAAGGTGCCTCCTTAGGCATTGGTGGCGGCAGCGGCGAAATTTCTGCGGTGACCTTCGATACAAGCCAGGCGAATTTTGATGCGGCTGGTCTTACCTCCAACAGTGTGCCGATTGTTCTTTCCGGGCTGGGAACGAATATTGTGACTGGGGCCGCCGGAGGCGTAACGGTTTTCACGGTCACACTGAATACCGATGGTACCTATGACATGTCGTTGGTAGGGCCGATTGATCATCTCGGAAGCGACGGAGAAAATGTTGCGGATCTTTCGTTTGATCTCGCCCTTTCTGTCACTGATACGAACAATTCATCTGCTACCGGCACATTGACTGTCGAAATTGAAGATAGCGGGCCTGCTTTAGGTGCCGCAGCGGACATTTTTGTTGATGAGGATGATCTCCCCGCTGGTGGAGATGTGGCTCCGGAGTCAACCTCTGTAAACGGGATTGCGGAAATTGATTTTGGCCTTGATGGAGCGGGAGCCGTGATACTTGATATCAGCGAATTACCGGCCATTACGTCTGGCGGGGATCCCGTTGTTTATGAACTTGTGACGCTCGCGGATGGCATAACGCAACAGGTCATTGCGACAGCGATCCCCGATGGCGGCGCGCCGGCGCGCCCTGTATTCCTGTTGGATTTCGGCCCGAATGGCGATGGTGATAACTATGGATATACATTGACGCTTAACGATGTTGTCGATCATTCGGGTGTGGGGGAGGATGGACTGGCGCTCCCCTTTTCATATGATGTGGTAGATCAGGATGGATCCGTGATTAGTGGGTCTTTCACCGCTACGATTGTTGATGACGTGCCAATTGCAAGTTCAGATGCTGTTGAATTACCGGCACCAATGTTACCGGCGTATAATCTTGTTTTTGTCCTCGATGTTTCGGGGTCGATGGCTAGTTTTGTTCCAGGGACGGGACAAACCCGCATACAAATTCTAAGGGCTGCCGTGGACAATGTTCTATCGGAATATGAGGCTGTTTCGAGTGAGACCAAAATCACGATTATTGGCTTTGCGGCTGCCTCGTCCGTGGTTTTTGAAGGTACTTCCGTTCAGGCGGCTCAAGATTTCGTTATGGACACGGGCAATCTGGCGCCAGGGGGCGCAACGAATTACGCGGCCGCGATTGCAAATAACGAAAACGGCGCACAGGGAATCCTTGAGGCGGACCTCGCTGATCCTACATTAGCTTTCGATCAGACCACTGTTTACTTTATTTCCGACGGGGAACCGAGTGGCGGGCAAGAGGTGCCGACGGACGGTGGAAATGAATGGCAGCAATTTGTTGACAGCAATGACATTGAAGTCGTTGCCGTGGGGCTGGGGTCCGGCATAAGCACGGCTGAACTGGCGAAAGTTGAAAATGCGGCGGATGAACCAACCGTCGTGATTGATCCGGGCGACCTCGGGTCAGTTCTGGTCGACACTATTCCCGTCGTGGAGACGGATAACGTCGTCAGTTCTGGCGCAATAGACCAGCTCGGCGCAGATGATGGGACCTTGACGTTGCTTGTCCACAATGGCACGGAATATGCTATCCCGCAAAATGGTGATCCTCTTATCGTTGAGTCTGACCTTGGCGGTAGTCTCTCGATTGATGCTGCCGGGGACTATACTTATACTGCTCCGGACCAGGCTGGTCCCGGTGAGGTGGAGAGTTTCGAATATGTGTTGACCGATGGCGATGGTGATACCAGTAGTGCATTTTTGACCTTCACTTTCGTCGACGGAAGCGCAGGCGGATTAGCCGTCTTGTCGGCCTTCACCGTTTCGCCGAGTGTTGTCGAGAAAAGTGACGAAAGTGAGCAGCTGTTTGGAAGTCCGGGAGCGGATGTCTTTGCCTTTACAGCGGCCGACACTGGAGATGTGACAATCACCGATTTTGACGTCACTGAAGACAGCATAAACCTTGATCAGATATTTGATGATCTTGGTATTCTCGTAGATGAACGCGGCAATGGAGAGGCTTGGGAACTTGGGGAAATGGATGGTAAGGCTACGCTTTCTATGCTTGTCGCAAATGGTCCGACTATAATTTTCGATAATTATGTCAATCCGGATGTGCAGGCTCTTGAAGACATTGCCTCAAGGATCATTGTTGATGAATCTTAACGATCGCGCTTTCGATTGTGAGATTTGATTTCAGCTACTTTACGCTTTTCCCAGTCTTCCGCCCTGTGCCCAATGCCGAATATCCGAACAGCATCCGTTATCAAAATAAAGAGAAATGGACCTGCAGGCCATAGAAACCACCAATAGTTGGGCGATGTGGTCATGTTAATTACGAAAAGAAACAGAATGATTGTCCCGAAGGTAAGCGCGCGACGATAAAAACCTGCCTGCCTTTTTACATATGCCCGAATTCGTTTGTCTTCCTCGGTATCTTCTTCCGTGTCTTGGGGCGTGCCGTCAGATAGGGGAATATGATAGGTCGACGAGTGAGGCTGTTTATCGGGCATTTCGCTCAAAGATAGGGAATAAACTGCGACGGGTTCGGCAATGTTTTTGACGCCCTTGTTTCCAAGAAACTTAAATTCCCGGGGGAGCTTGTTTTTGACCTGATCAAAGACAGAGCCGGAAATACAAATGCCGCCCACAGGTGCCATTGCCTCCAATCTCGCAGCTACATTGACACCATCGCCGAAAATGTCGTCTTCTTCGATGATGACATCGCCAAGATTGATTCCGATGCGATAGAGCATCTGGTCGTTCGCCGGGAGGGATGCGTTTTCCTTATTGATCGTGTTCTGGACTTCGACAGCGCATTGCACGGCTTTTACGACACTCGAAAATTCGCAGACGAGCCCGTCGCCTGTCATATTGACGATGCGGCCCCCATGACGATCAATAACTTCCCGGAAAATTTCCCGCGTTATTTTCAGCCGGTTGAGGGTTTTTCCCTCATCATCACTCATCAGACGACTATATCCGGCGACATCCGCACAAAGGATTGTGGTCAGTTTTCTGTCCAAATCAACATTCATTGGCGGTACATTCTCCGGCTACGCGCTATTTACTTTGTCCTAGTGATCAGATGCCGTTAAAAATTTGTCCTCAAGCCCGGTAGAAAAGTTGAGCCCTTCCGCCGTCAGCAAGATTTCCTCTTCCCAGTTTTCGCGAACAAGGCCCTTGCGGCTGAGCGCAGTCCAAACAGACTTATTGTTCAGGCCACTGGCGTCCCGGCTCAACACCGTATAATCCCCGACATGCATGTGATTGCCATGGGCATGGGGCAGGCGAGTAATGCGGACATCACCATTATCGCCAGCTGGGCTGGAACTATCGGCGTCGCGTGCCAGTATTTGCAGCAGAGCCAGAGTCTTGCTTTGAAGGGCGTTCAGTTTAATTCGCTTTTTTTCCACAATAGTTTCCGCTGAAAAGATGTGATCTATGATTTTGTTACAAATTCTGAAATAGCCTGACCAATCTCGTCCGGGCTGTCTTCCTGAACGAAATGTAGCCCCTTGACGGTTACCTCCGTCTGGTTTGGCCATGATCGGCAGTATTCGCGTTGAGGTCCGACAAGTATGGAGCCGGGGTCTGCATTGATGAACAGCTTGGGCATGTCAGATTTGCTAAGCCAAGCGGAATAATCATCAACAATCTTCACCACGTCTTCAGGCTCTCCGGCAATGGGTATTTGCCGAGGCCAAGTCAGTGTTGGGCGTCGGTCTTCCCCGGCATTTCGGAACGGCCGGGTATATTCGCGCTGCTCATCATCCTCAAGTTTGCGGATGATGGAGGAGGGTAAAACCCGTTCGACAAAGATATTTTTCTCAAGGATGAGGTCTTCACCAGCGGGGCTACGGAACGCTTGAAAAATATTCCGGGCACTCTCGGGCCAATCATCCCAACTGGCAATAGTTTGAACGATTGCTTCCATATAGACGAGGCCTTTCATCGCAGACTGATTCTGGTAGGCCCAATCGAATCCTAGTGCAGAGCCCCAGTCATGAACGACGAGGGTGACGTTATCCTCAACCATTAAATAAGCAAGCAGATCGTTCAGAAAAGCTCGATGTTCCTTGAATGTGTATCGGTCCGGACCACTGTCATGTAGTTTCTCGGAATCGCCCATACCGATAAGATCCGGCGCAATCAGGCGCCCGCGTCCTTCCAGATGTGGCATAACATTGCGCCATAAATAGGATGATGTCGGGTTCCCGTGTAAAAATATTATCGGATCACCTTCGCCCTCCTCAATATAGGACATTTTAAGCCCCCGGATGGTCGCCGATTTCTTCTTATATCTTAATGCAGCCGTCACGCTAGGTTTGTCTCCCTGATTGCTGATTTCGTAAAAGTTACGCAAGTGAGCATCTGCCCGGATAATAACGCGAGCGCATGAATTTACACAACAAAAGAAGTCAGATGCCAAATTGGCTATGGAGAACAGCGGAGTGAAGTCTTCAGGATGGGCGCAAGCGCGTTTTTTCCTGATAGGTTTTTACAACTTCTATAACATCATTAACGGTTAGCCCGTCTCGCTTCAAAACAGCCAAAATAACAGGATCTGCCAGCAAATCTTGCAATGCGGGTTCTTGGTATTTCCGTACACCGGTTTCCATTTATACCTCCTATTGCGCTCGCCTTTGCGACACGCCGCTACTCAATAGAAGAAGGTTGAGTCATTTCTATGACGTTAATCTGCTATTTTTAAATGAAATGTGTAAAGAATTAGCTAATTTTCGGAAGGTGTATCCTCCTCGCTTTGGCCGGGCAGTTTTTTCTGGTCAAGCAAGGCGTCCCGCTTTTTCTTTTTGTCCAAATCCTTCTTTTTCTGCGCGGAGGTCCGGCCAAAACTCGCCCGGTTGTTCCGGGCCAAATCTTCTGCTGCCTTACGATTTCGTTCCTTACGAAACTGATTCAGATTGACGATATCACCCATGTTGATAACGACCTCTATTCATTGTTACTGCTAACTTTATATAGGGATGGCGTAGGGCAATCCCAAAATAAAATTTGCAGAAAGCCCCTAATCCTGCTTCTTTTCGAGAAGCTCCTCCAGTACAAAAAGACGAATTGCGCTAGAGAGATTTCCTTGACGTGTCGCGTCTATTTTTGTGATCAGTTCGTTAATGCTAAGGTTCTGGCGCTTGGCGTTTTTTTTGAACAGTTCCCAGAATTTCCGCTCCAGCGACACACTGGTCCGATGGCCGGAAATACTCACCGAATGCTTGACAATATCCGTGGGAGCAGGCCCGGCCGCAAAGGGTTCCTTAGTCATCTTTCTTTCGGGCGAAAAAGTCATTCCCCTTGTCATCCATGACGATAAAGGCCGGGAAGTCCTCGACTTCAATGCGCCATATTGCCTCCATTCCAAATTCCTCGAAGGCCTGTACTTCAACTTTTTTGATATTATTCTGCGCGAGGATTGCGGCCGGACCGCCAATGGAGCCAAGGTAAAATCCACCGTGCTTATTGCAGGCGTCAACAACAGCCTTGCTGCGGTTGCCCTTAGCAAGCATCACCATACTGCCACCTTCGGCCATGAACTGATCAACATAGCCATCCATTCGGCCGGCAGTCGTTGGCCCGAAAGAACCTGATGCATAGCCTTCCGGTGTTTTAGCGGGACCAGCGTAATAGATGATATGATCCTTGAAATACTGTGGTAATCCTTCGCCACTTTCCAGAAGTTCGCGCAATTTGCGATGGGCGAGATCGCGGGCGACAATAATTGTACCGCTCAGACTCAGGCGGGTTTTGATAGGATATTGCGAAAGCGTCGCCAGAATATCTTTCATGGGCCTGTTAAGGTCAATTTTTACCACTTCATCATTGAGATCCGTGTCCGTGACCTCCGGTAGATACTTGGCGGGGTTGGTCTCCAATTGCTCGATAAAGACCCCTTCTTTGGTGATCTTGCCCTTAACCTGACGATCCGCAGAGCAGGAGACGCCGATCCCGATTGGTACACTTGCGCCATGGCGGGGCATTCGGATAACACGGACATCATGACAGAAATACTTGCCACCGAACTGTGCACCAATCCCGATCCCTTGCGAAATTTTCAGGACTTCCTGCTCCATTTCCAGATCACGAAAGGCGCGGCCATGTTCATTTCCCGTGGTGGGCAACGCATCGTAATACTTGGTAGAGGCAAGTTTGACAGTCTTCATAGTGTCTTCTGCAGAAGTGCCGCCAATGACTAATGCAAGGTGGTACGGCGGGCAAGCGGCCGTTCCGAGAGACATTAACATTTCCTCGATAAATGGTACCAGACGTTCAGGCGTCAATACACTCGGCACGGCCTGATGGAGGAAGGTTTTGTTGGCTGAGCCGCCACCCTTGGCTACGAAGAGAAATTCATAAGAATCGCCATTTATGGCATACAGGTCGATCTGAGCAGGCAGGTTCGTACCTGTGTTCTTTTCTTCAAACATGCTGATCGGCGCCAGCTGCGAATAACGGAGATTTGTTTCGGTATAAGTCTTGTAGACGCCTCGGGAAAGCTGCTCTTTATCAGTTCCGTCAGTCCAGACATATTGGCCCTTTTTGCCCATAATTATCGCCGTGCCGGTATCCTGACATCCTGGCAGAACCATACCGGCCGCAATATTGGCATTCTTAAGAAGCTCCGTTGCAACGAATTTGTCATTTTTAGAGGCTTCGTCATCTTCAAGAATTTTCGCAAGCTGCTGAAGATGCTTGGGCCGCAACAGATGGGCAACATCATGCATTGCTTCCGCCGCGAGCAGGCTTAGTGCCTCTGGTTCCACTTTCAGGATTTGCTTGCCGTCCACGTCGATTGTTGAAACATAATCAGAGGTCAGTTTGCGATATGGGGTGTCGTCTTTCCCGAGGGAAAACATGTCCTGATAGTGAAATTCGGGCATGGGCTGGCTTTCAGTTGATGTCGAAACAGAAGAACGGGTTGTTTGGAAGATTAGCTATTTTTTACGGAATGCATCAAGGGTTATTACTTCCCCTTGTTTCTCTGGTACGCCGTTTGCTTCCTCATCTGCAGTTTTCGCAGGTTCCGTTAGGGTAGCTTCAGGAGCGGACACGGTCTCGCTTTCGGGAGTAGTTACAGAGAACTGTAAGCCGAACTGTACAGACGGATCGGCAAAAGCCGTTAAGGCATCAAAGGGAACCTTTAACGTCTCACGTTTGTGATTAAAACTCAGGTCGACGGTGAAGTAGTCCTGCTCCACAACGATATCCCAAAATTGGTGCTGCAGCACTATTGTCATTTCATCTTTATAGCGCTCAGACAGATGTGTCGGCACGGAAACCCCGGGGTAGGAGGTTTTAAAGGTAATATAGAAATGCTGGTCCCCTGGCAGGCCGTTGACCGCAGCATGACGAAGCGCATTGCGAACTACTTCCAGCAGCGCATTTTCAACCATTTTCGTGTAATTGATTTCGTCATCCATGTCGTGAATAATCCCCGCCTTCGACGCTTTTTACTTAATTACATTAATTCAATTTATGCGACGAGATGCCGGCTAAGGCATCGCGTGATGTAGAACAAGTGAAGGGGCTTCTGTTGCCAGGTGCCCCTCCGAACCCCGTGTAGTGCGATTAAGCAGCTACGGCAAATGCTTCGTTATTATCGTTAGCATTTATAAAAATGACCCGATATCGGTGGTATCATACCGAGCAAAAATTACATCTTTACTGCGCGCGTCGAGCCTATTTCGCCCCCATCAAAAAGACAGTTGTATTCTTGTATATTACTGTCTTTATGGTGGAGGCGCCGGGTACCGCCCCCGGGTCCGCAACGTTTATTCCATGCAACGTTTATCGCCATAGTTGGTTACCCAACATCATGAATATAATTCTTTTGCGTTGATATTAAAAGGGGCGATCGCGGCAATTTTTTTTAAGGCTGTTTCCGCTTGAGTGTTATGAAACTGTGATCGTAAGTATCTTTTTCCGATTTTTTATGAAACTCGCGTGATAGTTCGGTCCAACTCGCCGGGTCAAGTTCCGGAAAAAAGTGTCTCCGGTTACTGTCGCATGCACCCGGGTGAGATATATTTGGTCCAGCATTTCCATGGCTTGTCGATATATTTCCGCTCCGCCAATTATAACCATTTCGCGGGCGTCAATTCGTTGCGCAGCATCTTTGCCTAAACGTATGGCCTCATCAAGGCTATGTGCAACGATAGCACCTTCAGCAATGAAATCAGGGTCGCGGGTAATCACGATGTGGGGGCGCCCGGGAAGCATGCCGGGCAGGGATTCAAATGTCTTTCGTCCCATTATGATTGGTTTGCCGGTGGTTGTTGCCTTGAACCATCTCAGATCATTTGAAAGGCGCCATGGCAAGCCATTATCCACGCCGATTACCTGATTTTCAGAGACGGCAACCATGGCCGAGAGGAGAATGGAGGGCATTGCGGACCTAAACGGCAACCTGCGCCGGGATATGTGGGGCGGCCTGATATCCTTCGAGATTGAAATCATCAAAAGTGAAGGCAAAAATGTCTTTGATGTCGGGGTTGATCTGCATGGTGGGCAGTTTGCCTGGGATGCGTTCCAGTTGCAAATCCGCCTGCTCAATATGATTGGAATAAAGATGCGTATCACCAAAACTGTGGATAAATTCGCCCGGCTTCAGTTCACACACTTGCGCCATCATCATGGTAAGCAAGGCGTAAGACGCTATATTAAACGGGACACCAAGGAACACATCAGCGCTGCGTTGGTATAGCTGGCAAGAAAGTCTGCCGTCTGCCACATAAAACTGAAAAAGACAATGACAGGGCGGTAGAGCCATATTGTCAACTTCCGCCGGGTTCCAGGCGCTGACAATCAGGCGGCGAGAATTTGGATTAGTTTTGACCTGGTTGATGAGATTAGTAATTTGATCAATTGAGCCACCGTCGGGGCGTGGCCAGGACCGCCACTGCGCGCCGTAAACCGGGCCGAGATCACCATTCTCATCGGCCCAATCATCCCATATCCGCACACCATTTTCTTTGAGATATCGGATATTTGTCTCGCCGGAAAGAAACCAGAGTAATTCATGTATGATGGACTTCAGATGCAGCTTCTTGGTCGTGAGCACCGGGAACCCCTGGGAGAGATCAAAGCGCATCTGATGGCCGAAAATGCTATAGGTTCCGACGCCTGTGCGATCCGACTTGAAAACGCCCTGGTGGCGAACGGTGCGCAAAAGATCTAGATATTGTTGCATCAAGCGGGTTCCTGTTGAATCTAAGGCATATGTAGTATGAGAATAAGTTAAGCCTGTGACGAATGCCAGCCCAAATTAAGCGGGATTACATCACCGTTCTGGTAATTTCATTCAATTTTTTCGTCCAGAAATGCGCGACCTTCTCTATCCTCAATTTCCAGCACCCACAAATCAGGATCGTTTTTAACTCGCCTGTCAATATAGGCGTCGGCGTCTGCTTCCTCAACCCAGTCAGGGCCCGTTCCTTTCAGCCACATGCGTGCGCCGTCATCGAAATTCGTCGTGGGGGAGAGAACCATACAGCCCGGCCCCAAGCGGTTTATTTTCAACAAGACAGATCCCGCCGTCTCATCGCCGCGCCGGGTTACCATAACCGGCACATTAAGCGTGGCGCATTTACGGATATGGGCTTTGATCCAAATCTCGGCTTTCAGGCGAGGTTCCAAAGTACGTTCCTATTTCGTCAAACTATCTAGGCCACAAAAGAGAAGTTCGTCGCGCAGGCGGAGCAGCCGATTTCGCCGGTGTAAATCCCCCTTCTCTTCACAAAAACGCGCTGCTTCTTCCAGAATTTCTTCCGCCCGGTCTCCATATTTTTCCCGATAATGAGTGGCAACATTCCCAGTCAGGTCATGGATTTCGCGAATCTCTTGCCTCATACGAGCCTCTTGACTTCTTCGTGTCGCGGGCAGCTCACCACATGGTCATTGATCATGCCGACCGCCTGCATAAAAGCATAGACAATGGTCGGGCCGACAAATTTAAACCCGCGCTTTTTCAGATCCTTTGAAATGGTTTGGCTGAGATCGGTTTCCGCCGGCACTTCGCTCATTGACTGCCAGCTGTTTTGCAGGGGCCTACCATCGAGATAGTTCCATAGCAACTTTGAAAAGCCGCCATCTTCCGTTTCTTCAATCTCGAGAAAGAGTTGTGCGCCCTTGATTGTCCCGAGGATTTTTGCACGATTGCGGACTATGCCGCTATCCTGCATAAGAGCCTTCACTTTGGCGTCATCATAGCGCGCAATAATTTCCGGGCTGAAGTTATCAAAGGCAGCTTTGAAATTCTCCCGCTTCCGTAAAATAGTGATCCAAGAGAGTCCCGCCTGAAACCCGTCGAGAATGAGTTTTTCATACAGGGCGCGGCTGTCATATTCCGGCACGCCCCATTCCTCATCATGATAGGCCTTGTAAAAAGGGTCATCCCCATACCAGGTGCAGCCTTCAGCCATTTATCTTTTTTCCCTTTTTTGTAAGCTAATAGCGAATCACCGCCAAAGGTGAGTTAGTCCGATTTAACTTAAGTCTAATGCAAGGCGTAGCGATAAAGCTACTCATCTACTCCAATTCCTGCTCCGGTTTGAAGCAGACAGCTTCAATCTTATTGCCGTCGGGATCAAGGACAAACGCTGCATAATAATTCTCTTCATAATCCCTTTTGCCAGGTCCACCATTATCCGTGCCGCCACTTGTGAGCGCGGCAGCATGAAACGCGTGAATGGAGGCTTGGTCCGGCGCACGGAAGGCGCAGTGAAAGCCTTGGGCCTTTCCAATATCCTGATGCTCTACCAGCCAGAAAAAGGGATTTTTCCGAGATGGGCCATAAGCAACGCTCTCGCCGTAATCGGCGACTTTCTTGAGACCAATCGTGGATAAGACGGCATCATAAAAGGCCTTTGATCTCTCCCGATTGGTGATGCCGATAGACACATGATCCAGCATTTCAAAATCTCCCCTAAATTAATGTTCATGATATGTTCTATATTTATAAAAGGAAATATGACGTCTCGGCAAGCCATAAATGCCTTTATTGTTTTTGGAGTTCTGGGAGGTCTATGTAGTCAGGCTGAACAATTTTGACGCCTTTGGGCTCCAGATCCTCCGGGTTTGCGGGCAAGCTCTCCAGACGGACAAGCGCGAGACCCTGTCCGTTAGAAAAAGAGCGCACGTCAGCGATTTCGCGGCCTTGTTGCAGGATTTTATCGCCGCTATGAAGGGTGCCATTATATTCAATTCGAAACAGGCGTTTTTTGATTTTCGCGCGATGTTTGGTGCGGGCGGTCAGTTCCTGCCCCACGTAGCAGCCTTTGGTGAAGCTGACGCCATTCAGTTCGTCGAAATTTGCCTCTAAAAGAAAATTCTTCTCCGGTAGGATATCGCGGGCACCGTCCGGAACGCCGAGGCGCAATCGAAGGGCATCATATGCCTCTTCTTTAGCGAGGGTTGCGGTCGGAAACATGGTGGCCGGATGGAACTCCTCCGAAGCGTACATGCGTACCCCAAGTGCTAGATTGCGCGGATCGGCAAGATAGAGAACCCCGTCACTATCAATAATCGAACCAACTTTTCCCGGGGTATTCACCGCTGAACTGGAGAAATCTCCAAATAGGGAAAAAACGCTCTGATCGCTCTCGGTGATGGTGACATCGGCCCGAAGCTTATAGAGCGTCAGGCGGCGGACGAGATCATCCTTCCGATCTGCCGCACAATCGAGGAGGTAGCTATCTCCTGATTTCAGAATAAAAAAATCATGGAGAAATTTACCTTGCGCCGTAAGAAGCGCGGCATAAATGCCTGACGTATTGCTGACCCGCGCCATGTCATTTGTGATGAGGTTCTGCAAAAAGTCCCATACATCCTTGCCTGTCAGGACAAGGACTGTACGGCTTTCTAATTGTGCGACTGTCAAATTCGTCATGTGATTCTTTCCAGATCCGGGCTAAATCCCGAATGCCTCATACAGGTATGATAGGAACGCGCCCTTGGCAAGAGAGGGTATGCGTATTATGAAGAAACCGCAATTTCGACATAACGTGTGGGATCTCGATATGAGCCAGGCTGACAGCGGACCAAAGACTTCCTTCCAGGCGAGCAAACGAGCTGCGATTACAATTCGGAGGCCGGATGACTGGCATGTTCACTTGCGGGACGGGGCGATGCTCAGTGCGGTTGCAATATTTACCGCACGGCAGTTTGCGCGGGCCATTATAATGCCAAATCTTGTGCCACCGGTGACGACGATGGCGGCTGCGGAAAGTTACCGGAAAAGAATTCTCGCCACACTACCGGAGGGTTCAGATTTCACGCCGCTCATGACATGCTATCTCACCGACAGCATCGATCCGGAAGAAGTGCGGCGCGGGCATGAGGCTGGCGTATTTACGGCGGCAAAGCTTTATCCCGCAAACGCGACGACAAATTCCAGTCATGGTGTGACGGATATCCGCAATATCTACCCGGTGCTGGAGGTGATGCAGCGGATGAAAATGCCACTTCTGGTGCATGGCGAGGTGACCGATAGTGATGTAGATATTTTTGATCGTGAGGCAGTCTTTATTGAGCAAGTTATGATCAATATCCTTAAAGACTTCCCGGAGTTGAAAGTGGTGTTTGAGCATATTACGACGGCCGATGCCGCCGCATTTGTGTCAGAAAGCGGTGCGAATATTGGCGCAACCATTACACCGCATCACCTTACTTTTAACCGGAACGAGATTTTTAAGGGAGGAATACGGCCACATTTTTATTGCTTGCCCATTGCGAAGCGAGAAAAACACCGCCTCGCGCTTCGACGGGCGGCGACGTCGGGGTCCCCGAATTTCTTCCTCGGAACAGACAGCGCCCCCCATGCCATCCATGACAAGGAATCGGCCTGCGGTTGCGCGGGGTTATTCAATGCACCCTATGCGCTGGAAAGCTATGCGATCGTTTTTGAGGAGGAAGGCGCGCTGGACAAGTTGGAGGCTTTTGCCTCAGAAAATGGGCCGAAATTCTACGGCCTGCCTCTGAACGATGGCCAAGTGACTTTGGAGCCTGCAGAGGCCGCGGCGGTCGAGCAGATTGAAACGTCAAATGGCGCGCTGGTCCCTTTTCTTGCCGGTGATACACTGAGTTGGCGTTTTCAAGGCTGAGTTCACGCACATATAATTTTCAGTGTTCCTTGCTTTATTCTCCCCTTTCGTCTTGAGGAAACATTTGCATCCGAATATGGTTGAAAAGATAAACAACGAGATGGAGGCAGTGAGTATGGTGGGGATAGAAAGAAAAGGAAACTGCCTGTGCGGAGAGGTGAAAATCAATGCGACGGCACCTGATAATACTGTAGGCGCCTGTCATTGCAGTAAATGTAGGAAATGGGGCGGCGGCCCGTTCCTGTCAATTGATTGCGGATCAGACGTCAAATTTGACGGCGATGAAAATATCTCGGTTTTTAATTCGTCGGAATGGGCAGAGCGTGGTTTTTGCAAGAATTGCGGAACCCATCTTTTTTACCGGCTCAAGAGTAATGGGCAGCATATTATGCCGTTGGGTTTGTTTGAGGACGATGGCAATTTTGTTTTTGATCATCAGATTTTTATCGATGAAAAGCCCGTGTGCTATTCATTCGCAAATGAGACGCTGATGATGACCGGCGCAGAAGTTTTCGAGAAATACTTATCCCCGGAATAGCCGGTATTTTGATCCGTCGAGACGCTAATTTATAAGATACTCAGTGCCGCTATATTTTAGTTCACTTGGACTGATAAGTTTTTTTGACGCGACACGAACGGAATGTAGCGGGCCGTCGAGTTCCGCTTCCCAAAAATCCAGAAACTTTTTCAATGTCGGGTATTTCGGGGCCAGGTCATATTCCTGCCAGATATAAGTTTGCAGAAATTCCGGATAGTCGGGAAGGTGATACAGGATCTCTGCGGTGGTTAATACGTAGCCTTGTAACATTTTCTCCATTTCAGACATGTTGTTACTCCATTCTACTGATAATCAGGGGGAGCCTCTCTGCCCACAACATTAATATTAGAATATATACATTAACAATCAATTGCTTATGTAATTTTGGCTTTTATTCCCGGCCTCGTACGAGCTATAAGGGGTAAAATATAATGAGAGGAATATTGAAATGAGCGACACATTCAGAGCCTTGGTCATAGAAGATCAGGATGGAAAACAGCAGGCCGTATTCAAGGACCTAACAGTCGGAGATCTTCCTGATGAGGACGTTCTTGTCGAAATTTCCTACTCAACGCTGAACTATAAAGATGGTCTCGCCGTTTCCGGCAAAGGAATTGCGCGCCGTTTGCCAATGGTTGGCGGCGTTGATCTTGCTGGTACAGTCCTGGAAAGCAAATCTCCGGACTTTAAGCCGGGCGATAAGGTCATCGTCAATGGTTATGGCCTCTCTGAGCTTTATTGGGGTGGATACAGTCAAAAGCAAAAACTTAAATCCGAATGGCTGATCAAGCTGCCAGATGCCTTTTCGATGCAAGAATCAATGGCGATCGGTACGGCGGGATATACCTCCATGCTTTGTGTATTGGCGCTGGAAAAAGCCGGTGTGACGCCAGACAAAGGCGAAATTCTGGTGACGGGTGCCGCAGGCGGCGTTGGCTCCGTTGCGATCGCGATACTTGCCAAGCTTGGCTATCAAGTAGTTGCATCGAGCGGGCGGGAAGAAACCCATGATTATTTGAAAAAGCTGGGGGCCAAGGAAGTTATCAGTCGTGAGGAAACAATGGGTAAGGGGCGTCCCTTTGATAAGGAGCGTTGGGCCGGTGCCGTCGATTGCGTCGGCAGCAAGATTTTGGCCGCTGTGATTGCTCAGACTAATTATGGAGGTGCCGTTGCCGCTTGTGGCTTGGCTGGCGGGAATGACCTCCCGACGTCGGTTCTCCCCTTCATCCTTAGGAGTGTTTCCCTGCTTGGTGTTGATAGCGTTATGGCTCCACGCGAAAAGCGTATTGAGGCCTGGTCGCGTTTGGCAACGGATCTTGATAAATCTCTCTTTGCTGACATGACGCGTGTTGAACCGATGAGCAATCTGCCGACACTTGCAAATGATATTCTGAAAGGTCAGATTCAGGGGCGTGTCGTAATCGACGTCAACGCCTGAGATTAAGAGTTTTCGGGGCGGCCTTTGGCAACAAAAAACGGGTTGTCATGGCCGTCCTTTCCATAGGTAAGCGGCGCGCCATCAAGCGTTTCAACTGTGCCGCCCGCTGCCTCAAGAATAGCCTGTCCAGCGCCGATATCCCATTCCATAGTGCGCCCAAAGCGGGGATAGAGGTCGGCTTTACCCTCTGCCAGAAGACAGAGCTTCAGAGATGAGCCCGCGGAAATGAGCTCAGCTACTTCAAACTTTGCGATATAGTCATCGGTCTCTGGCGTTCTGTGTGACCGACTTGCGACAACAGTGAGCCCGCCCGCTGGGGGCGTGCGCGCGGCAATGGCTTTAGGCTCGTTCTCACCATCCTGCCGCCAGACCTTGCCGGATCCTTCGGCATAATAGGTTGTGTCCTTAACGGGCACATGAATCACGCCCATGGTCGGTCGGCCTTGCTCGACGAGCGCGATATTAACTGTGAACTCACCGCGTTTCTGAACAAATTCTTTTGTTCCGTCAAGAGGGTCAACAAGCCAGAAGATGCCGCCCGATAAATCGGGGACTTTTCCGGCTGCTTCGCTTTCTTCGGCCAAAACTGGAATGTCAGGAGTGAGCTCTTCGAGCCCTTTTAGGATAATTTTTTCTGCTTCAACGTCCGCTTCCGTAACCGGAGATGAGTCAGTCTTTGTCTTCACGTCGAAGTCCTGCTGGTAAATTGTCAGGATCTTGTCGCCGGCCTCCCGTGCGAGTTTAGTGATGGCCAAGGTGAGGGCCGGACGGTCGAGTGTCATGAATTATTCCTGATGACATGATGGGGCCGAAATCAATCAACAACATATCGATTAAAACGGCTATGTCACTCCCGAAAAGGTTGGAAGGTTTATTTTGTGGGGATGGCACTGCGGCTGCGCAATTTGAATTGTTTAGCTATCCCGAGGGAGGGTTTCTCAATGATCGTCCATGATAGAACCGCGCAGAGGAGAGTGAGCGGAAGGGCATATATAATATTGAGAAACGGGTTGGTGATATCTGAATAGGCAACGAGTTGCTGAATGGGAAAGGCGTATATGTAGATGCCGTATGAATAATCCCCGAGCCGGTTATAGTTCTTGATTTTTCCACCAGGTAAAAAGGCGAGTAGAAAAATGATATAGGTGAGGGACAGCATGAAAATTTCCCGAAAAAAGAAGCTGTCGTAAAGAAGCGCGGTCAAGATCACAAGACCACCTCCAATTCCCCAGTGCAGGATAATTTTCTGCCGCCATACAAACAGAACAACGCCAACCAAGAAAGGAAAGGCCAGCTTAGCAAGTGCCACCAGTCGGGATTGCGGTTCGAAATAGATGATGGCCGCGTAACAAACGATAAATGCAAGCCATGCAATGAGCATGAGGCGGGGCGTTTTTAACAGCCCTGCAATCCCCAAAGCAGTCACGAAAAAATAGCAAACCAGTTCATGACTCAATGTCCAGAGGGGAATATTGATTGAACCGCCGACGGGATTGCCTTTGAATACGCCAGGCAGATATTGTTCAAGCGAAAACAGTGTGAAATTGCGCAAAATATAATCTGGCGCCGCGAGCCATACCGACTTAACGTCAGCGACCGTTATCAACGGGGCCAATATCAACGCGGTAACAAGTAATACAACAAGGAGTGCTGGAAATATCCGCATAACGCGCGAAAACCAGAAACGCTTGAAATTTGGATCACGGATATAACTTTGTGCAATAAGATATCCGGAGATCGCGAAAAAAATGGAAACGCATATTATTCCGAGGTCAATTCCATGCAGAATGTCATGGAGAGGCTGTTCGGCGATACTGCCCGTTGAAATTGGCCAGGCGTGAGAAACCAGTACGCCGGCCGCGGCAAACATCCTGATCAGATTCAGGTTGTTGTCACGCCCCTTGTCGACATCTGACAAAAATACTGATTTCATGGGACACTTTCTTGGGTTGCTGTCTGAAAAGGTCCGTTACTCTGAAATAACGGGTCGATCACCGACTGCTAAACTGCTAATTTAACACGAATTTATTTACAAATAAATGTACTGGGGTGGCGAACAAGGATGAAGGAGTTTACGATCACACCCGATCCAAAAGCGACCGCGCTGAGCGAGAGTTTGGGCGGCGTTGATCAAAATGGTACCGCGGTCGTTTTGCCTGTCGTTGTTGAGAGGCCGCTCACCTTGTTTCTTAATCGCCAGGAGATTGTTACAATGATGACCATTGGCGATTATCCTGACTATCTCGCGCTTGGATATTTGCTTAACCAGAACATGCTGCAAATGGAAGATGAAGTAACAGGCATTGATTATGACGATGACCTGGGTGTTGTCGTGGTTCGTACAGAGCGGGAAACGGACTTTGAAGAAAAGTTGAAGAAGAAAACACAAACCTCCGGCTGCGCGCAGGGTACTGTCTTCGGCGATGTTATGGAGAAGTTTGGGGATATTATCCTTGATCCGGAGGCGGTGCTTAAGACCTCCTGGATTTATGCTCTTTCGCGCAAAATTAATCAGCAACCGTCGCTTTATTTGGAAGCCGGGGCCATTCATGGCTGTGTCCTATGTGAAGAAGATCGTCCCCTTGTTTATATGGAGGATGTGGGTCGGCATAATGCCATTGATAAAATTGCTGGATATATGTGGCGCCATGGCATCTCTTCAAAGGCAAAAATTTTTTATACGACCGGGCGGCTAACGTCGGAGATGGTGATCAAGACAGTCCAGATGCAAATCCCGATTGTCATCTCTCGATCTGGCTTTACGGCCTGGGAGTTGATCTTGCCCGTCAAGCTAATCTGACGCTCGTTGGTCGAGCAAAAGGTAAGCGTTTTGTTTGCCTATCTGGCGTTGAGCGGCTGGTTTTCGATATCGACCCAGCGACAGTTCCGGAAGAATCCAGTAAACATCAGCGAAAGGCTGCCCGATGACAGGCGATCCACAAAAATTTCCATGCCTTTTACTGGCAGGTGGACAATCGCGGCGAATGGGCGGCGGCGCAAAGTTTTTGAAGAAGCTGGGGGGGAAGACCCTGCTGATGCATATTGTTGATGCGCTCCGCCCGCAAGTTGGTGAATTTGCACTGAATATGAATATGGAAGCGGGCGCTGATACACCGCCTAATATTCCCGTCATAAAGGATAGTATTTCTGGGTTTGCGGGTCCTCTCGCGGGAGTATTAACCGGTATGATGTATTTTAATGAGAGGGGCATGAAGGCAACCCATATGCTAAGTGTGCCAACGGATGCCCCCTTTATTCCTGCTGATCTTGTCGGGCGCCTCGCATCTGGAATAGAAGGTAATACCAACAAAATTGTCATGGCGAATTCGGTCGGAAGGGTGCACCCGGTTGTCGCGCTCTGGCCTCTCTCGCTTGCCGAAGACCTGCGGGCCGCGCTGGTTGAGGAAGATCTCCGAAAAATTCTTGTCTTCGCAGACAGATATCCCCGAAGCGAGGTTGTCTGGAACGAAAGCGAGGGTGACCCGTTCTTCAATATCAATCGGCCGGAAGACTTTGAAGAAGCGGAGCGACGGTTGTCCCGTGCCCTGAGCTAGCGCGATTTGGAGGGAATGTTTATTAGTGCGACGCCCAGGATGGCGGTCAAAATGCCTAGGCCGACGATAAACGAAAACTGCTCTCCCAGAACGACGATGCCCAGCATCACACCAACGCCCATCCTTAAATAGCTCTGGCTCGCTGTACCAAGGGATCCTAGCGTGTTGATCAGACGGAAATAGAGGAGTAGGGCCAGTGCCGTTCCAAAGGTGCCAAGGATGACAACCGCAGTGAGCGATTCAATAGACGGAGAAAGCGTCCAGGGTTGATCAATGATAAGGCTCGCCGGAATGAGGACCGCGCAGGCTGAAATCATAACGCCTGCAGCGGTAACGGTCGAGGGAAGAGAGGCGAACTTCCGCCCGTTGATCGCCGCATAACCATACAGCATGGCACTTGCAAGGATCGCGAGTTGAGCGACGACTTGTTGTCCCAGGCTTTGCAGGGCATCGACGCCGATGATCAGAATCACTCCGGCAAGTCCGATAAAGGCACCTGCAATCTTTCGGATTGTTACTGTCTCATGCCGGGTAATTAGCCAGGTTAGTAGAAAAACGAATATGGGTGACGTTGAATTCAGGACGGTGGCGAGACCGCTCTCGACATATTGCTGGCCCCAGGCAAGAAGTGTCCAAGCGCCGAAACTGTTAAAAAATGACTGGATCGCAAAATTTCGCCATGTCGGGAGATCTGTTGGCAGCCGGTACCCCTGTCGCCAGACAACAATCAACAAGACAAACGCCGCGACGGATACGCGGAGCGCAACGAGTGATGCTGGCGGAATTGTCTCTACACCGATGCGAATGAGAAGATAAGAAGATCCCCAAAGGCACGCCAGCAGGATAAGCAGAAAATATTCTCTCGTTCGATTTATGGGTGACGCGGAAATGAGACTGGCCTTTGTTGGTTAAGTTGGATGCGCTTTGGAGAATAGCTTTCTTGATTTTGAAATTGCTTCGTTCCGGATCGAACTATCCGCAGAATGATACAACCGAGCCATGTTGGGAAGATTAATGTTTGATCAGGCCTCTCCCATTAGCTTTTTCCGCCGTCGCTCGACAATATCGCTCAGGAAATCACTAACGGCCTTGATGCGCGCAAGGTCGTGTATGTCTTCAGGGGTATTCAGCCAATAGCTCCGTTCGATGCTTACGTCTTCGGGGAGGATTGGGACAAGCTCTGGATACTCATCAACCGAAAAGCAATGTAGGATACTGATGCCCGACCCGGCGAGGGTTGCTTGAAACTGGAAAACAATGCTGGAACTTTTCAGGCTGATATTTGGATTTCCGATGACATCATTCAGATAGAGAAGCTGCGGGTCTGGCACCAATTCTTCGATATAGGAAATAAAGTTGTGGTGACGCAAATCCTCTCGTGTTTTTATTGGTTCGTGATTTTTGAGATAGTCCTGCGTCGCATAGAGCCGAAGCCGATAGTCGGTCAGTTTTCTGGAGATCAAGCGGCCTGAATTAGGACGGCCAAGGGTGATGGACAAATCAGCCTCTCGCTTGGAAAGGCTGACAAATCGGTCATTAGCCACGAACTCTAATTCGATCTTGGGGTGCAATTTTTGAAACGCAGGCAGCTCTTTTGACAAAAACTGACTGCCAAATCCTTCCGGGACACCAAGACGCACCGTCCCGGTAAGTGTTTGGTTTTCACCACCAACCGTATCCTGCACAGTCGCAGAGGCGCTTTCCATCTGTTCTGCCAGTGGAAGCAGCCTTTCACCGGCCTCGGTGAGGACAAACCCACGCGATGTGGCTTCGAATAATTTGGCGTCCAGTTTTTCTTCCAGTGCGAGGACACGGCGGCCAACAGTAGTATGATCCACTTTGAGTGCTTTAGCTACTTCCGTCAGGCGGCCTTTACGGCTAAGCTCTAAAAAGAAACGAATGTCGTTCCAGTCAAATATAATAAATACCTCGTGTGCAAATTTACACAGGGAATGTGCGTTCTTATCTAATTACTTTGCAATTTTACCTATGTAAAGTGGCGTGAAATAAGCGCTCATTGGGAGAAAATAGAATGACAGAACAGTTGAAGCATTATATCGGCGGTCAGTATGTGGCCGGGACGTCCGGACGGTTCAGCCCGGTTTATAATCCAAGTACCGGCGAACATATGGCAGATGTTCCCCTCGCGACGGAAGCTGAAATTGGCGATACGATTGCCAACAGCCTTGCGGCTTTTCCTGATTGGGCAAATACCTCCCCGATTACACGTGCGCGGGTTATGTTCAAATTTAAGCAGCTGGTCGAAGAAAATATTGATGAGCTAGCCGCGCTGCTTGCGAGCGAGCACGGCAAGGTACATTCCGACGCCAAGGGCTCGATCATTCGCGGTCTTGAGGTTGTTGAATTTGCCTGTGGTATTCCGCATCTTCTTAAAGGTGAGTTTTCCGACAATGTCTCTTCCGGCATCGATATGTACTCAATGCGCAAACCCTTGGGTGTTGTCGCGGGTATCACGCCATTTAACTTCCCGGCGATGGTGCCAATGTGGATGTTCGCGGTCGCCATTGCTTGCGGCAATACGTTCGTTCTGAAGCCATCGGAAAAAGATCCTTCCCTGCCAATGCGCCTTGGGGAATTGATGCTGGAAGCGGGTGCGCCGAAGGGTGTGCTTAATGTTGTCAATGGTGACAAGCTTGCGGTGGATACTCTTCTTGACGATCCGCGGGTAAAGGCGATTAGTTTCGTGGGCTCCACACCGATCGCGAAGTATGTCTATTCCCGTGCAGCTGCGGCCGGTAAGCGCGTGCAGGCCATGGGCGGTGCTAAAAACCATATGCTGGTCATGCCGGATGCAGATATGGACAAAGCCGTTGATGCGCTGATCGGCGCAGGTTACGGCTCCGCCGGGGAACGCTGCATGGCAATTTCGGTTGCTGTTGCGGTTGGTGACGCCGGCGATGAACTGATCGAGAAACTGGCACCAAAGGTGCGCGGCCTGAAAGTCGGGCCGAGTGCGGCTGATGGCGACATGGGTCCTTTGGTCACGAAAGAGCATCTTGAAAAAGTCAAAGGCTATGTCGATCTCGGGATTGAGGAAGGTGCTGATCTGGTCGTTGATGGCCGTGATCTCTCGCTTCAGGGATATGAAAATGGCTTCTATATGGGCGGGTGTCTTTTCGACAATGTCGGAACGGATATGCGCATTTATAAAGAAGAAATCTTTGGGCCGGTCTTATCCGTTGTGCGGGCGCCCACTTTCAATGACGCCATTGAGATGGTCGATAACCATGAGTTTGGGAATGGCACGTCGATCTTCACACGAAATGGCGATGTTGCGCGGGCCTTTTCCAACAATGTTGAAATTGGCATGGTTGGTGTGAATGTGCCGATCCCGGTTCCGTTGGCTTTCCACAGTTTTGGTGGCTGGAAGAATTCCGCTTTCGGTGATCATAATCAGCATGGACCCGAAGGTGTACGCTTTTACACCAAAGTGAAGACGGTCACGTCACGTTGGCCGGACAGCATCAAGGCCGGTGCCGAATTTATCATGCCGACACATAAATAAAAGTCAGAAAAAGATGCGGGGCTCATGGGGCTCCGCGCATATCTAGCGGGGAAATTTCATGGCCAGAATTGGATTTGTGGGTGTTGGAAATATGGGCGGGCCGATGGCCCTTAACCTTCTGAAAGCTGGACACTCGGTAAAAGTTTTTGACCTTTCGGCGGATGCCGTTGCCGCTTGCGTCAAGGAAGGCGCGGAAGCGGCGGAAAGTGCGTCCGCGGCCGCGAGCGGCGTTGGCATTGTTGTCAGCATGCTGCCGAAGGGAGATCACGTTCGTGCGGTTTATTTCGGGACCGATGGACTTCTTGCTGCGGCTGACCCGGGCACACTCTTTATTGATTGTTCCACAATCGACGTGGCAACCGCCCGGGACGTTGAGAAGGAAGCATCTGCCGCTGGTATGATGATGGTTGACGCGCCGGTAAGCGGTGGTGTCGGTGGTGCAGCTGCGGGCACATTGACCTTTATGGTCGGCGGCAGCAAAGGCGCATTCGAGGCAGCAAAGCCTATCCTTGACGCCATGGGAGCAAATATCGTGCATACCGGCGGGCCAGGAAATGGGCAAGCTGCGAAGATCTGTAACAATATGATCCTCGGGATATCCATGGTCGGTGTCTGCGAGGCATTCGTACTCGCCGAAAAGCTCGGGCTGGAACATCAGACCATGTTTGATATTGTCTCTACTGCATCGGGTCAGTGCTGGTCACTTACCAGCTATTGCCCTGTTCCAGGGCCAGTCCCGGCGAGTCCGGCGAATAATGATTACAAACCCGGCTTTTCAGCAGAGAACATGTTGAAAGACCTGCATCTTAGTCAGGAAGCGGCTGAGGGATTCGGGGCGTCGACTGAGCTGGGCAAGGCGGCGATGAATCTCTATGAGAGCTACGTTTCAGGCGAAGGAAAATCGGCGGATTTTTCTGGCATTGTCAATATGATTCGAAAGTCGTGACGGCGGGTGCGGATTTAAATCTTGCAACCATTGCCGGCAAGCGCATTGAGTATCGAACGATCGGCAGGTTAACTACGCAACTGCCGGTCCTTGTGTTTTTGCATGAGGGCCTCGGTTGTGCGGCGCTATGGCGTGATTTTCCAGATCGCTTGTGCGAACTCACAAATTGTGCCGGACTAATATACAGTCGGGTGGGATATGGCGGATCGGATGCTTGCGAATTGCCGAGACCGCTTGACTATATGGAGCGGGAAGCAAGTGAATTTCTTCCCGCACTCCTTGAGCATTTCAATATAGAAAAATTTATTCTTGTTGGTCATTCCGACGGGGGATCTATTTCCCTGATATATGGAGGCTTGCCCAATGTAGTTAGCCCGGACGCTGTCATTGTGATAGCGCCCCATGTTTTCTGCGAAGAATTATCCATTAAGGGTATAGAAGCTGCAAAACAGGCGTATGAGCATCAGGAGTTGAAAAGTAGGCTAGAAAAATTCCATGGAATAAATATGGAATGCGCCTTTTGGGGATGGAATGACGCCTGGCTTGACCCGGCTTTTAAAAGATGGAACATCAAAAAATTTCTCCCCACAATCAAAATGCCTCTTCTGGCTATTCAAGGACGGGAAGATGCCTATGGAACGCTTGCCCAAATTGACGCTATTGAAGGCTCGGTCTCAGGACCATTCGAAAAGCTAATCCTTGATGATTGCGGCCACAATCCCTGGCTCGAGCAGCAGACAAAAGTGTTATTGCATTCTTCAGAATTTATTTCTGAAAATCGACCTTGAATTTCCGGGGTATTACAATTACCGCTTGCGGTTTGTCACCATTTGGTTGAGTAATTGCCAATGACTATTCTTGTCTCTGATAATATGCGCGGCGCGGCTTTCATGTCTATTACAATGGCGGGCTATGTCGCCAATGACACGGTCATGAAACTGTTATCAGAGCATCTGAACCTCTTTCAGGCCATGTTTCTCCGGGGGATATTTACCAGTCTGCTTATTGCAGGGTTCTGCCTGTTCAAGGGCGTGCTGATTTACCGAATTCCGAAAGGGGATCGTCTGACGGTCATTCTTCGTCTGGTGGGTGAAATAGGTGGAACGGTCTTTTATCTGATGGCGCTATTCAATATGCCAATTGCAAATGCAACGGCCATCTTGCAGGCACTCCCTCTTGCTGTCACGCTTGCGGGGGCGATTTTTATGTCGGAGGCGGTAGGGTGGCGTCGCTACCTCGCGATTTTCTCAGGATTTATTGGCGTTCTGATGGTGGTTCGTCCTGGTTCTGACGGATTCAACGAATTTTCTACATTCGCCATCATCGCCGTCGTGTTTATTGTGATACGTGATCTCTCTACGCGTCGGCTGTCTACGGCAGTTCCTTCGCTATTTGTCTCGCTCCTGACGTCCATTTCGGTTATGTCCGTCGGAGCGATATTGTCCCTTACAGAGGAGTGGCGACCGGTTTCAACAAGTGAGATTGGGCTCCTTATTCTTGCGTCGCTGTTTATCATCTTCGGATATCTTTTCAGTATTATGGCAATGCGCGTCGGTGATATTAGCTTTTCATCGCCGTTCCGCTATACGATTCTGATCTGGGCCATCCTTCTTGGTTTTGTTGTCTTTGGCGATATTCCGGACGGTTGGACGATTTTCGGGAGTCTGATTATCGTAGGAAGTGGCGTATATACCTTTTATCGTGAACGGCGAGTGCATGCGTCAGGGCATGCGAATGAACAAGCCAAAACGGCGGAAAGGACCTGAAGAATGTCGGCGTTGGTCATACGAAAAGATATCGATGGCATAGCTATATTGAGCCTGAACCGGCCGGATGCGTTAAATGCCCTTAGTCCATCACTGTTTGTGGAACTTCATGAGCATGTGAAGACGCTTTCACAGGAAACGGAAAGCATCGGCTGTGTTATCCTGCGCGGGGAAGGACGGTCTTTCTCGGCGGGAAACGACTTAAAGGCCATGCAGGCAGGGGAGGCGGCACCGCATCCGCGGTTTCAGGCAGAAACTGTCGAAATGATTGAGGATCTGCCGCAGCCGGTTATCGCCGAGGTCCGGGGGCACTGCTATACCGGAGCTTTGGAACTCGCGCTCGCCAGTGATCTGACGATTTGTAGTGAAAGTGCGAAATTTGCTGACACCCATGGCAAATGGGCATTGACCCCACTTTGGGGGATGAGTCAGCGGTTGCCGAGGCGGATTGGTGTTCTGAATGCGAAAGAAATGATGTTTACGGGGCGTGTGGTCAGTGGGACTGAGGCTGCTGAAATCGGGCTGGTCAATAAATGCGTGCCTGATTCTGAGCTGTCAGACGCCACATTGGAGATGGCACACGCAATTGTCGAGAACTCGTGGCACACCCTCCGTGCGGATAAAATGCTGGTCAATAAGGGCCAAAACTATGGCCTGAAAGACGGGCTAAATTTCGAACGGGAAAATAGCCCGGGCCGGGCCACTGGGGATGATGAACGGCTATCAGGTTTCAAGAAAGTCTGAGAAAACTACGTTGTGTGTTTATATCCGTCGTTCCCCTTTAAGAATCTCAGCCAACCATTGCCCGTATTGTTGCTGATCATTAGGTTCAGCAAGAGACGCGAGACCATTGTCAGCGAGGTCGACATCCAGCTGGGCACCCCGGCGCAGATTGATTAGATCGACTATGAAAGGCAGTGTATGTTCAGGGTGTGGCTGTAATGATAAGCAAGTTGGTGAATATTTAAGCCCGGCATATTTGCAAAAATCAGATGATAGAATGGTCTCAGCGCTTTCTGGTTGGCGCGTGACCTGATCCTGATGAAAGGAAAGAAGGCGGGCTCGCCTGTTGTTCAGGAGATCTGAATAGACTGTGCGTCCAACACTCCATCCGCCTGGAAATTTTTCCACAGTTCCACCCATAGCCTGCGCCATGAGCTGATGTCCGAAACATATGCCGACGGTTGGTTGCCCACTGGCAATCAGTTTGCGTACGAACACTTCTAGCGGACTGATCCAGTCGAAGTCTTCATATACGCCATGTTTGGAGCCAGTGAGAATCCATGCATCGCATTCCAACGGATGCTTGGGAAGCTGCATATCGATAGCGGCGTAGGTCACATAGTCGAACGGTTCGTCCTTGAACAATTCTTTGAACATATCCGGATACTCGCCGTATTTGACTCCGAGCGAACCACCAATTCGACCCGTCTGGATTATTCCAACGGTTGTTTTTCTCTTCAGATCGGCGGACATTTCAGGCGGACTTCCTTTTGACACTCACAGCGCAGAACTTAACTTCTGCGATTTTGCCGAAGGGGTCAAGTGCATCATTTGTAAGCAAATTTACCGCCGCCTCTGCATAACAGAAGGGGATAAAGATCATGCCGTTCTGTACAGCGCCATCGGCACGTACCCGAATATCAATCTCACCACGGCGTGAACGGACGGTGACAATGTCGCCGGGCCCTGCGGCCAGCTGCTCCATCATAGCTGGTGGCATATGAACGATCGGTTCGGGCTCAATCGCATCCAGCACACTCGCCCGCCGGGTCATGGAACCAGTATGCCAATGCTCCAGCAGGCGGCCAGTTGTCAGGACGACAGGAAAGTCTTTATCCGGCATTTCATCGGGTGAGATCAGACTTGCCGGCACGAACTTACCAAGCCCGTTTGCTGTCGGGAAATTCTCAGTAAATATCAACGATTGGCCCGGATCATCGGGGCTTTCGCAAGGATAGATGACGGCATCTTCCGCCTCTAATCGATCCCATGTAATGCCCTTGATGCTATTCATCGCCTGCGTCATTTCCGCGAATACATCTTTCGGGTGATCGTAATGCCAATCCAGGCCGAGCCGTCTGGCGATTTCCTGAATAATCCAGAGATCTTGCCGCGCATCGCCAGGAAGCGGGACCGCCGCACGGCCAATTTGAACCTGGCGGTTGGTGTTGGTGACGGTGCCGTCCTTCTCCGGCCAGGCCGATGCCGGGAGAATCACATCGGCATAGGCCGCCGTCTCCGTCACGAACAGATCCTGCACCACCAGATGATCCAGTTTCGACAGGGCTTCGCGAGCATGATTGACATTCGGGTCCGACATTGCCGGATTTTCGCCCATTATATACATGGCGTTGATATCACTCTTGTGCACGGCCTCGGTTATTTCAACGACAGTGAGACCCTGTTTCGGATCAATCTTCGCGCCCCAGAATTTCTCGAATTTTTCTCGAATGATGGGATCTTCGACTGATTGATAATCGGGCAGGAACATCGGGATGAGCGCCACATCGGATGCCCCCTGCACATTGTTCTGGCCTCGCAACGGATGCAGCCCAGTTCCTGGTCGCCCGACCTGGCCCGTCATTAACGCGAGACTGATCAGGCAGCGGGAATTGTCAGTGCCATGAATATGCTGACTTATTCCCATCCCCCAGAAAATAATCGCCGCCTTGGCCGTCGCAAACTCCCTCGCAACTTCCCGGACAATGTTCGGGGCAATACCAGTCACCTTTTCCATGGCCTCAGGGCTGAAATCTTCCAGATGGGCTTTCTGCTCTTCGAAATTTTCAGTGTGGTTTTTGATATACGCCTTGTCCGTCAGACCCTCTTTGACGATGACATGCATCATCGAATTGAGAAGCGCGACATCTGTGCCCGGTTTTTCCTGCAACATGAATTGCGCATGGCGGGAGAGGGATTGACCGCGTGGGTCGATCACGATGAGCTTGGCGCCCCTTTTGGCGGCATTTTTGAAAAATGTGGCGGCGACTGGATGGTTGATAGTTGGGTTGGAGCCGATGATCATGATGACGTCGGCGTTTTCTGCCTCATTAAAGGGGGCCGACACGGCACCCGATCCAACAGTTTCAAGGAGAGCGGCAACGGATGACGCATGACAAAGGCGCGTACAGTGGTCTACATTATTTGTGCCGAAACCAATGCGGACGAGCTTCTGAAAGAGATAGGCTTCCTCATTTGATCCTTTGGCAGATCCGAACCCGGCGAGCGCATTGCCACCTTTTTCATCACGGACCCGGCGAAGGCCGCTGGCGGCAAAATCAAGCGCCTCCTCCCAGCTGGCTTCCCGGAAATGGGTGTAGGGATCTCGCGGGGTCGAGGGAGGCGACATCCCCTTTCGCAACCCCTTCCTTTCGGATCAGGGGGACAGTCAGCCGTTCTGGGTTATGGATATAGTCAAAACCAAAGCGCCCTTTAATACAGAGCCGCTCCTCGTTCGCGGGTCCATTGCGGCCATCGGCGTAGAGAATCTTGTTATCTCGCACTTTGAACGTGAGTTGGCAGCCAACACCGCAGAAAGGGCAAACGCTATTCACTTCACGATCGATATGATCGTCATGCAGGACAGATTTTTCGAGTAACGCGCCGGTTGGGCAGGCCTGTACGCATTCACCGCAGCCCACGCATGTGCTCTCTCCCATAGGATCGTCAAAGTCGAAGACGATTTTGGAATGCACGCCGCGTCCCGCCATGCCGATAACGTCATTTACCTGCACATCGCGGCAGGCCCGGACACAGAGGTTGCAGTTGATACAGGCATCCAGATTGACAGCCATTGCAGGATGGGACATATCCTCAAGTGGCATCTCGCGCGAGGAGAACCGGCTGGACGAGATATTCTGCTGGTCCGCCATTTGCCAGAAATGGCTGTCATTGTCATAGCTGGTCTCGCGATCTGGTTGATCGGCGATGAGAAGTTCCATGACCATCTTGCGGGCCTTTTCTGCACGTTCCGTTGATGTGCTGACTTTCATTCCATCCGTGGGTTGACGGATACAGCTTGCCGCGAGAACCCGCTCTCCTTCAATTTCCACCATGCAGGCACGACAGTTTCCATCTGCCTCAAAGCCAATCCGGTCCGCATGGCAAAGATGTGGAATTCTTGTTCCTTCGCGCTTGGCGATATCCCAGATGGATTGTCCCGTACTTGCAGTTACCTGCTTGCCATCAAGTTCAAATGTGACCGTCTCATTCATTTCACCGCCTCCGGGAAATGCTTGAAGATTGACATCAGGCCATTGGGCGCCGCTTGACCGAGGCCGCAGATAGACGCGTCGCGCATAACTGCGCTGAGCTCGGTCAGGAGATCACTGTCCCAATGTTCTGCCTCCATCAGCCGGAGCGCCTTTTCTGTTCCAGCGCGACAGGGCGTGCACTGGCCGCAGCTTTCGTCTTCGAAAAAGCGCATCAGATTGCGCGCGACCATCTTCAGGTCATCCTTATCCGAAATCACGATGACCGCGGCGGAACCAATAAAACAGCCATGCTTTTCAAGTGTGCCGAAATCGAGCGGTATATCCGCCATAGACGCAGGCAGGAGCCCGCCAGATGCTCCGCCTGGCAAGTAGGCACGGAAATCATGGCCATCCTGCATGCCACCGCCAAATTCCTCAATCAACTCCTCAGCGGTAATCCCTGCGGGGGTGATATAAACGCCTGGCTTTTTAACATGGCCGGAGAGGGAAAAACTTCGAAAGCCTTTGCCACCGTGACGGCCGCCTGCCTTGAACCATTCCGGCCCTTTGTGGATAATGTCCGGCAGCCAATAGAGTGTTTCGACATTGTTGATCAGGGTTGGCCGCCCAAACAGACCGACATGAGCAGGGAAAGGGGCTTGTGTCGCGGCAAGGCGCGTTTACCCTCGATGCTTTCCAGCATGGCGCTCTCTTCCCCGCATATATAAGCACCAGCCCCCCGGCGAAGATAGATTTTCCGGCCACTGTCTAGTTTTTCGGCTTTCAGCTTTTCAATGCAACCTGACAGTATTTGATATGTTTCCGGATATTCATCGCGGAGGAAAATATAGATTCTCTCTGCTTCGACAATTTCAGCCGCGATAAGCATTCCTTCCAGAAACTGGTAAGGGTTATTATTCAGGTAATATCGATCCTTGAAGGTGCCGGGCTCACTTTCATCGGCGTTGACAGCCATATAGCGCGGGCCTGGAACCGATAGCACAGAGTTGAGCTTTAGTGCATGGGGAAACCCTGCCCCACCAAGTCCGCGATGGCCACTCTCGTTTAACGCCTCAATGATGGTGTCGACAACCAGATCACCAGCACGCAATTTTGCATGGGTAGAGAACCCCCCGGCATCCTTATAATCGTCGAAAGACGTAAAGTCAGGCAGAGAGAGCGGATTGTTCTTTTTTGCGGCTTCAATCAGGGCATCGACATCACCAATTGTCGCATTACCGACATAGCGGTCTTTAAGGCGGACCACGGGAGCAATCTCACATCGGCCCATACAAGCGCCATGCGTGACACGAATGGTGCCGCCGTATTTTTTTATGAGCTTTTGTTTGATCGTCATTGCACCGGCCATCTCGCAGGATAGACTGTCGCAGACTTTGAGAGTAAGAGCGGCGGGTTTTGACTCACCCTCCTTAACAACGGTGAAATTATGATAGAACGTAGCGACTTCGTATACTTCTGCAAGCGCAAGCCGCATTTCCTCCGCCAGCGCTGCTAAATGATCTACAGAAAGGGAGCCGTAGGTGTCCTGGATCAAGTGCAAATGCTCAAGGAGCAAATCCGATTGCCGGGATCGGGACCCTAACAGCGCAGCAATCTCACGGGCAGCTATAGGCTCGACTTGCCTGCCCTTGTTCTGATAACGGGCTTTGCGGCCACCTTTGCCGGGCGCTTTTGGAACCGCAAATAGTGTTTTCCCTTCTGCCAACTTAAGATCCTCCCATCTTATCCCCGCGTCTTTGTTCTACATGTGCTTCTTCATCACTTAATAATACAAGCTCGATCAGCCCAACAATAATCAGCTGCTTGCCTGCGTGCTCAAAATTCACTGTTACCCGGTCCGCAACGGAAGACTGTACTTGTCCCACTCCCCAGTCTGGTTCCTGCGGATGGCGGACATATTGGCCGGGTGAAAACTGAGCAAGCATGATTTTTCTCTTAACATGATGGATAAGATTGTTGCATATTCACTCTATCAAATTGTCGTGCAGACGACAAAGGTTGTTCGATTTTACAGTGTTCCGCAAACTGCGGATTATGGAGATGTCATGATTGATTTGAAACTCGCGTCCTTAATGAGCTCCAAACTCTGTCATGACGTCATCGGGCCCATCGGTGCCGTCTGCAATGGAATTGAACTTGTTCGCGATGACGGCAACGAAGATATGCGGAGCGAAGCCCTTAAACTTGTGAGTGAGAGTGCGGGAGAGGCATCGGCGCGGCTTCAGTTTTATCGTCTTGCCTTTGGTCTTGCAGGTGGTTTAGGGCAGGAAGTATCGATCCGTGATGCTCGTAATCTCTGCCGCGATCTTATGTCATACGGCAAAGTACGGCTGGATTGGCCGGATAGCGAAGGCGGGGCAGAACTCCTGCCGAAGGATGCCATTAAAATTCTTTGTAATCTGCTGATCATTGCATCGGGCACCTTGCCTCGAGGTGGCGACGTAAAAATCACAGGCAACGTTGAGGATGACAATTGGTCATTCGCCTATCGGGCGGAAGGGCCGCGCGCGGTCCTTCGTGAGGACGTGACTCATATCCTGCAGAACGGTTATAATGAAGCCGAACTAACTGCGCAAAATGTGGGTGTTCAGTATCTTATGGCCCTGTGTGGAAATAATAGTGTGGTTCTGGATATTACCGACGTGGAAGACGGCTTGGTCGCACTCGCCGTCCGCTCATCCTGACCAGGTTTCTGGCGCTTCTCTAAAATAAGCCACAAATTTTTATCGGAAAGACGTCCGAGTTTTGAGAACGCTGGTTTGCGTCAAAAAATAGCTATTTTCAAGATAATCCGTAACTGCTTGTTAACCTATATCCGGCATTCTGTACCCGAATATTTCTAGGAACTTCAGTTTCCAGAAACGAAAGTAAAGAAGCAGAAAGAGCGCAGCCGAATGGATGATCTTTTAAGTGAATTTCTTACGGAAACCAATGAAAACATTGGTATCGTTGACGCCTCCATTGTTGTTTTGGAGCAGGATCCGAGCGACGAAAGTCAGATCGACAATATATTTCGTCTTGTTCATACCATTAAGGGAACATGCGGGTTTCTAGGTTTGCCAAGACTGGAGGCTGTTGCACATGCCGGAGAAAATGTTCTCGGGAAAATTCGCGACAAGGAACTGACCGTTACCGCAGATGTTGTGACGCTTATTCTCGAAGCAATGGATGCCATCAAGGACATTCTGGCCACGATCGAGGAGACTGAAGAAGAGCCCGCTGGAAATGATGCGGATTTGATTGCCCGTCTAAACGATGTCGCGTTCGGAGAGGCGCCTAAGGAGGCAGCACCGGAGCCAGAGCAGGAAGAACTGCCGGCTGGAAAGGTTTCCGAGGCAGAGCTTGAAGCGGCATTTCAGGCTGCGGAAGGTCCAGACGAGGATTTAGCGGAAGAAGAACTGCGACCCGGTGAGGTTTCTGAGGCTGAACTTGAAGCGGCGTTCCAGGCAGCGGAAGGTCCGGACGAGATTGTTGAATCCTTAGAGCTACAGCAAGAAGAGGCGCCGCTTGAAGAAAAGAAGCCGGCCGCCGAGAAAACAACAAAAGAATCTAACATCGCCAATCAGAGCATTCGCGTAAATGTGCAGATGCTAGAAAATCTTATGACGATGGTGAGTGAACTTGTGCTGACTCGAAATCAGCTCCTGCAGATGGTTCGCGGGATGGATGACAATGAATTTACGGTTCCGCTGCAACGCCTAAGCCATGTAACAACCGAGTTGCAGGAAGGGCTGATGAAAACACGCATGCAGCCGATCGGAAATGCTTGGTCGAAACTGCCACGTATTGTGCGGGATCTCAGCCATGAATTGGGCAAGAAAATCGATCTGGTCATGCATGGCGCGGAAACAGAACTCGATCGTCAGGTGCTTGAGTTGATCAAGGATCCGCTTACCCATATGGTGCGAAATTCAGCGGATCATGGGCTTGAAGTACCCGAAGATCGCAAGGCGGCGGGTAAACAACAAACGGGCAAGATTGTTCTCGAAGCCTTTCATGAAGGTGGTCATATCATCATCAAGATTACGGATGATGGGCGCGGTCTGAACAGTGAAAAAATAAAGCAGAAGGTTATCGAAAACGGTTTGGCGAGCGAAGCTGAATTGGAAGGGATGAGCAAGCAGCAAATCCAAAATTTCATCATGCGTGCCGGCTTCTCCACTGCGGAAAAAGTAACCAATGTATCTGGCCGTGGGGTCGGCATGGATGTCGTTCGCTCCAATATCGAGAAGATTGGCGGGACGATTGCCCTGACGTCTGAAGAAGGCAAAGGGTCAACTTTCACCATTAAAATTCCGCTGACACTCGCGATTGTGTCTGCGTTGATTGTTGAATGTTGCGGTGAAAGATTTGCCGTCCCGCAGACGAGTGTGGTTGAACTCGTTCGTGCTTCAACCAATAATACCAGCGATCATACAATTGAAATGATTAATGGCTCGCCGGTTCTTAGATTGCGTGATCATCTGTTGCCGCTTGTGCATCTGAATGAAATCATGCGCCTTGAAACAGCTGCGGATGAAGTTGCGGACAAAAGCGAAGTTAAAGGCTCTGAAGAGTTTATCATCGTTATTCAGGTCGCCAGTTATGTGTTCGGCATAGTTGTGGACCGGGTGTTTGATACGGAAGAAATTGTCGTCAAGCCAATTGCGCCGATTTTGAAAAACCTGTCCATTTTCTCAGGAAATACGATCCTCGGGGATGGCAGTGTTATCATGATCCTTGACCCGAATGGAATTGCCGCTATGTCCGGTGACGCCGTGGTCAATACAGATGGTGCGTCGAAAGAAGAAACAAAACAGGCGCAGGTGCAAGATGAGAAAATTGCGCTCCTTGTCTTCCGTGCTGGCGGAAAGGATCCGAAAGCCGTTCCACTTTCTCTGGTGGCGCGCCTTGAAGAAATTGACGTCGGTACAATCGAAGAAGCGAATGGCAGGAAAGTTGTCCAGTATCGTGGTCAATTGATGCCGCTGACGACGATCGAAGACAATATAGAAATCAGGGAAGAGGGACGACAACCTGTCCTGGTCTTTAGTGATCAAGATCGTACAATGGGGCTTTTGGTTGAAGAAATTGTCGATATTGTCGAAGACCATCTCGATGTGGAAATGTTATCGGAACGCGATGGCTATGTCGGCAGTGCCGTTATTCGCGAAAAGGCGACCGATATAATTGATGTCGGTTACTGCTTGAGCAAATGCTTTGGTAGCTGGTTTGGGGATACGGAGACACGACCTTTCGGCCATAACGGCGAGAAACAGAAAGTCCTGCTGGTCGATGACAGTCCATTCTTCCGGAACATGCTCGTACCACTTCTAAAAACGGCGGGTTATGACGTTTCGACAGCAGAGAATGGCGCAGAGGCTTTGAAAAAGAGAGATATCGGCGAAACATTTGACATCATCGTCAGCGACATTGAGATGCCGGAAATGGATGGTTTCACGTTCGCCGAAGAAATTAAAGGGGATGACAGATGGAATGAGACGCCGATTGTCGCCTTGTCCTCCCACACGACGCCTGGTGATTTCGATCGTGGGCGCGCCGTAGGTTTCTCAGATTATATAGCAAAGTTTGACAGAGATTCATTGATGTCCGCGCTTTCGCAGACTCTTAAGGAAAGTGGGAGTGCAAAATGACCGAAACCAATATGCATGATTATGTTACTGTTTTCATTTCGGACCAACTCTTTGGTATTCCGGTTCTAGAAGTCCATGATGTACTTCGGGGTCTAAATCTTACGAAAATTCCGCTGGCACCGCCCGAAGTTGCCGGCGCCCTCAACCTTCGCGGCCGTATTGTGACGGCCATCGATGTGCGCAAGCGCCTTGGCCTGCCGGAGCGAGAGGAAGATGAAAACAGCATGAGTATTGTCGTCGAGCATCAGGGTGAACCCTATAGTCTTCTGATAGATAGTGTTGGCGAAGTGCTCAGCCTGGATCTAAATGAGTTGCAGCCAACTCCTGTCACACTGAATTCTTGCTGGAAAGAAATATCTGGCGGTGTGTACCGGCTTGAAAACAAGTTGCTCGTCCTAATGCAAATCGAGCAACTTTTGAATTTCGCAGACAGTTCGACCATCGCGGCGTGAGAAAGAACGGAGAAACAAGATGCCATCCTGTTTGATTGTTGATGATTCCAAAGTTGTTCGCATGGTCGCGAGACGTATTCTGGAAGATTTGAGTTTCGGTATCCTTGAGGCAGAAGACGGCAAGGGTGCATTGAACGCGTGCCTTGAAAAAATGCCGGATGTCATCCTCCTCGATTGGAATATGCCGGTGATGAACGGAATTGATTTTCTGCGGACGCTACGGAATTCCGAGAATGGGGAACAGCCCGTCGTGATCTTTTGCACGACAGAGAATGATATGGCGCATATTCGTGAGGCCATTTCTGCGGGCGCCAATGAATATATTATGAAACCTTTCGATCGCGCGATTATTGAAGCGAAATTCTCTCAAGTGGGGGTTCTCTAGGTGGTGCAAGCCGACACGATAACAAGTCTGCCGATTGAGACGAACAAAGATCCTTACCGGATCATGATCGTCGATGATTCCGCAGTTATACGCGGCTTTCTAACGCGCTGGCTTGAAGCGGAATCGGATATTCAGGTTGTTGCTATTGCTAACAATGGTGTTGCTGCCCTTCGTGAATTTGAGCGCACCCTCCCGGAATTGGTAATCCTTGATATCGAGATGCCGGAAATGGATGGCCTTACGGCGCTGCCGCGTCTTGTTCAGCTGGACAAGTCCGTTCAAGTTATTATGGCGTCCACACTGACACGGCGAAATGCGGATGTCAGTTTGAAAGCGCTGGCCATGGGGGCCGCGGATTATATTGCGAAGCCGGAATCGACTCGCGACGTCAATGAGAAAGAAGAATTCCACAGAGGCTTGCTGGAAAAAATCAGGGCTCTTGGACAAACACGACGCTTGCGAGATCGTAAGGCGGGTAAAGTTGCACCGCGGCCGACCTTAAAGCCGACGCTACTTGGTGAGACAGCACCAGCGCCACTTCATAAAAAATCGACTTTTAACTTGCGACCCTATGGAAAGAACCTTGCGCCTAAAGTGATCGCTATCGGTTCATCCACGGGTGGTCCGCAAGCGCTATTTAAAACCTTTGAAGCCCTCAAAGGAAAAACAAGCTTGCCGATTTTGATCACCCAGCATATGCCGGCTACCTTCACAGCAATTCTTGCAGAGCATTTGAGCAAGATCTACGGCAAGGACTGCAGGGAAGCATCAGACGGTGAAAAGGTTCTTGAAAATCGCGTTTACGTGGCACCTGGGGATTGGCATATGACGGTGGTTAGAAAAGGCACTGATGTTGTCATCAAGTTAAATCAGGAACCCCCAGAAAACTATTGCCGTCCATCCGTAGATCCGATGCTTAGGAGTCTGATGACCGCTTACGGTAGTGATGTGTTGGCGGTTATTTTGACAGGTATGGGACATGATGGACTGGAAGGTTGCAAGAAACTTGCGGAGTCAGGAGCAGTGGTGATTGGTCAGGATGAAGAAACAAGTGTTGTTTGGGGAATGCCGGGAGCTGTTGCCTCTGCCGATTTGTGCAATGGGGTGTTCCCATTGGAAAAAATCCCTGGTGCGATTGAAAATATTCTCAAGGGGAGGCCCGTATGAATAGTCAGGACTTCCAACTCTTCGGTGAAATTGTCAATTCACGCTCCGGATTGGTGCTGACAGAAGAGAAAATATATTTGCTGGAAAGCAGGTTGGTTCCTCTTGCGCGTCGGCGCGGATTGGAAAATCTCGAAGCATTGGCGGAAGAAGTTCGTCGGTACAAAGATGATCGCCTTTTGGAAGAAATCACCGAGGCGATGACGACCAACGAGACATTCTTCTTCCGGGACACCAAGCCATTTGATACTTTCCGAGATGTCGTGCTGCCGCAGCTTTTGAAGGCGCGGGCCACGAAAAAACTCTACGGATATGGACGGCGGCATGCTCGACCGGGCAGGAGCCCTACTCAATTGCCATGCTGTTGAAGGAAGAGGCCGCTAAAATGGCTGGCTGGCGTGTGGAAATTATGGCGACTGATATCTCGCAGGAGGTTCTGGAGAAAGCCAAAGCCGGGTTATATTCTCAGTTTGAGGTGCAGCGCGGACTCCCCATTCAACTGCTTATGAAGCATTTTCAGCAGGTCGGTGAGATGTGGCAGATCGATAGTTCTATCCGGGCGATGGTTAAGTTCCAACCGAAGAACCTCTTGGAGGATCTCGGAAGCTTGGGTCAGTTCGATGTCGTTTTTTGCCGGAATGTTCTGATTTATTTTGATCAGCCGACGAAAAGCAAAGTATTGACACAAGTCCATAAAATTCTCGCTGATGATGGCGCGCTTTTCTTGGGCGGCGCGGAAACTGTCCTGGGTATTTGTGACAGTTTTAAACCGGTTGACGGTCAGCGCGGGGTTTATACTTCAGTCAATGGCGGATTGATGGCGGCCGCCAGTTAATCCTGACGATCGGCAGCGCAACTGAGCAAGCTCTCTCTGATAATATTCAAATAAAAGCCCCGCAGTATAGACTACTGCGGGGCTTTTTAATGAATGACGTTTCGGTATTTAGGAGAAGGCTAGCTCGCGCGGGCCTGAAGATTCTCTTCTGGATCGCGAAGAACATATCCCCGACCCCAAACCGTTTCGATATAATTGTCGCCGGCGGTTGCTGCGGCAAGCTTCTTGCGCAGTTTGCAAACGAAAACGTCGATGATTTTGAGTTCTGGCTCGTCCATGCCCCCATAGAGGTGGTTGAGGAACATTTCCTTCGTCAATGTTGTGCCCTTGCGCAAGCTGAGCAGTTCGAGCATGCCGTATTCTTTGCCGGTGAGGTGCAGGCGCTGGCCGCTGACTTCGACAGATTTGGAGTCCAGGTTGACCGTAAGCTTGCCAGTCTCAATAGTGGATTGTGCGTGGCCTTTCGAACGGCGAACAATCGCATGAATACGTGCGACAAGTTCATCTTTATTAAAAGGCTTGGTTAAGTAGTCATCCGCACCGAAGCCCAAACCCTTAACTTTGTCATCAGGTTCAGACATGCCGGATAAAATCAGAATGGGCGTTGATACCTTTGCCGTACGAAGCTTTTTCAAGACGTCGTAACCGGACATATCAGGCAGGCCCAAATCCAATATAATAATGTCATAGTCATAAAGTTTGCCAAGATCTACGCCCTCTTCACCGAGGTCGGTCGTGTAAACATTAAGACCCTCTGCGCTCAGCATCAATTCGATGCCACGAGCCATTGAGCTATCATCTTCTATCAATAGTACACGCATATATTGTACCTCCTGTACTCCAACTATTATTAACAACTTAACTTAACAATTAGTTAAAACAAAAGATAAAAATTAACTATCTTTGTTAACTTCGTATGACGGCATTTACTAAACATTAAAATGTATCTGTCAAAATGACTTAACTTACCGAGATCAGGGTCCTACAAACAAGTTAAGCGAGGCGTCTTTCGTGCAAAGCATTATTTCGGAAATCGATCGGGTTCCTACAGCGCAATATTACGGCCGCGTGGTTGCAATAATGGGGCTGTTGGTGGAAATCGGCGGCATACAAAGACAACTGAGTATTGGCAGCCGCGTTAATTTACGCGCCCGCGGCGGCGGTAAGGTAAACTGCGAGGTGGTCGGTTTCCGTGATGATCGTGCGTTACTCATGCCGTTTGGCGTTCTGGAAGGGATTGGCATTGGTTGTAAGGCAGAAATTGCTGAGCGCGATCCGGTCATCTTTCCGAATGAAAGCTGGCTTGGCCGGGTGGTCAATGCCATGGGAGAACCGATTGATGGCGGTCCGCCACTCAAATCCGGAAACCGAGCTGTTCCTTTTCGGAATGCACCGCCACCGGCGCACGCCCGTCAACGGGTCGGTGAGAAAATAGATCTTGGTGTTCGCGCCCTGAATACTTTCGTGACTTGTTGTCGCGGACAGAGAATGGGCATATTTGCAGGTTCCGGCGTTGGTAAATCGGTGTTGTTTTCCATGCTTGCCCGAAATACTGCGGCAGACATCAATGTGATTGGCTTGATCGGTGAACGTGGCCGGGAAGTACAGGAATTTATCAAGGATGACCTCGGCGAGGAAGGCCTGAAGCGAAGTATTGTCGTTGTTGCGACATCAGATGAATCTGCGCTTATGCGACGTCAGGCCGCTTACCTGACGCTTTCTCTTGCGGAATATTTCCGCGATGAGGATCGCGATGTGCTTTGTCTGATGGATAGTGTTACCAGATTTGCCATGGCGCAACGTGATATTGGTCTTTCGGGCGGTGAACCTCCGACAAGTAAGGGCTATACGCCAACCGTTTTCAGTGAACTGCCAAAATTGCTTGAACGTGCCGGGCCAGGTTCCGGAAAAGGCAGTATCACGGGGCTATTTACCGTTCTTGTTGAGGGTGATGATCACAACGAACCTGTCGCGGACGCCGTCCGGGGAATTCTAGATGGTCATATAGTGATGGAGCGACAGATCGCGGAGCGAGGCCGCTATCCGGCCATTAATGTTCTCAAATCTATCTCTCGGACGATGCCCGGGTGCAATAGTGACGCTGAAAATGTTCTCATATCGAAGGCGAAGCAATATCTCTCAACCTATGACGACATGGCAGAAATGATCCGCTTGGGAGCATATCGACGGGGTGCAGATCCTTTAGTTGATGAGGCCATACATTTTTTCCCGATGCTGGAAGAGTTCATGAGTCAGGGCAAGACCGATCGGGCCAGCCTGCCCGAATGCTTTGCTGCCCTGTCCGAAATACTGGCGCAGCAACCAGATCTTGAAACGGTTTAAGGCGGAGGATGATGCTTTGAGGTTAAAATCATCATGAAGGGCCTGGATAGTTTAATCAGGGTCCATAAATGGAAACTTGACGAAAAGCGGCGGGAACTTGTCGATTTTGAAGAATTGCACGCAAGTTTTGTGAAACAATTACGAAGCCTTGAAGAAGAACAACTGCGGGAGCAGGATGTTGCCGGGGCCAATCTGGAGGTTGGCTTCTCTTTTGCGAACTATGCTGCTGCTGCGAAGCAGCAAAGAGAAAATATTAAGGCAAGCATTGAAGAAATAGACACCAAGATTGCCGCACTGAATGAAGAGGTAACCATCTGTTATCAGGAACTCAAAAAATATCAGGTCGCGCTCGAAGCACGTGGAATTAAGGAAAAATATGAGCGGAACAGGGTTGAGCAAATGAGTCTGGATGAGCTTGCCATTGATCTCCATCGGCGTAAGGGTGGGTTGAGATAACTCGATCAACCTTCCCTCAAAATGCATGTGATTTTTCTTGCATACTATTCTCAAATGCTCCAATGTGAACAAAACATGAACATATGAGATTGGAGGACATATGCCGGTTGATATTCGTGAAAGAGCGGAAATTTTTAGGGCCTTGCATTTGCGGGAGAAAGCATTTGTTCTTCCTAACCCTTGGGACGCGGGATCAGCGAAGATGCTGACGGCGCTTGGATTTAGCGCCTTGGCAACGACGAGCGCCGGGTTTGCCTTTTCTTCAGGCAAAGGTACTTCAATCGGTGAAATCAGTCGGGAAGAAGCGCTGGAGCATGCCGCCGGGATTATCGCGGCAACGACGTTACCGGTTAGCGCTGATCTCGAAAACGGATATGGTCATACGCCTGAAGAGGTGGCGGAGACAGTCCGGCTGGCTGCCGAAATTGGACTCGCGGGCTGCACGATTGAGGATACGACGGGTGATCCGGATAACCCCATTTACGAACGGGCGCAAGCGATTGACAGAATCGCTGCGGCTGCTGAAGTTGTAAGAGGACTGGATAGACCTTTCATGCTGACGGCGAGGGCTGAAAACTACCTTTTTAACCGACCAGATTTTGGAGATACTTTGATGCGCCTCCAATGCTTTGAAATGGTCGGGGCGGATGTGCTGTATGCGCCGGCACTTCCCGATTTACAGGCTATAAAGACGGTCTGTAAGGAAGTGTCAAAGCCGCTCAATGTTGTCGCTGGTATCGGCCTTCCGGGCGTGACGATCACCGAGCTTGAAGCCGCAGGAGTGAAACGGATCAGCGTTGGTTCAGCCTTTGCCCGGGTTGCCTATGGCGCAATGATAGATGCGGCAGAGGGAATTATTAAAACTGGTTCCTTCGCACCATTTATGGCCGCAGCGTCTTTCTCATCAATAGAAACGCTGATTAAGTTCGTAAATTTGAAACAGTGACGAAAAGACAGCTACTTGCCGCCGATATGGGTTTCGTTTCTTGCCTTCGCGAGGTCAATCTGTTTTTGGCGATCCGCGAAGCGTTTTTTCTGCTCTTCGCTCAGGCTGTCATGACAGCGCGGGCAGGAAATCCCCTCTATATAGAGCGGCGATTCCTTATCTTCTTCCGTGATTGGATATCGGCATGCGTAACATTGATCGTAAGAACCCTTTTCAAGGTTGTGGTTGACTGTGACGCGTTGGTCAAAAACGAAACATTCACCTTCCCAACTGCTTTCTTCTTTCGGAATTTCCTCAAGATATTTCAAGATGCCGCCTTCAAGATGGTAGACATTCTCAAATCCCTTGGAGAGAAGATAGGACGTCGATTTTTCGCAGCGAATTCCGCCGGTGCAGAACATCGCAACCTTTTTATCGCGTACAGGATCGAGTTTTTCCTCGACGAATTTTTTAAACTCCCGGAATGTTGCTGTCTCTGGATTTACCGCACCTTTGAAGGTCCCGACCTCAACCTCATAGTCGTTACGGGTGTCGATGAGCAAGGTATCTGGATCGTTTATCAAGGCATCCCAATTTTCCGGTTTAACATAGGTGCCGACTGCCTTCCGGGGGTCAAGGCCCGGTGCTCCCAGGGTCACGATCTCCTTCTTAAGGCGGACCTTCATCCGGTAGAAGGGTTGCTTCTCATTCAAGGATTCCTTGTGTTGCAAATCATCAAACCTTGGATCGGTCTTGAGGAAAGCGAGCAAGGCGTCTATCGCTGCGCGTGTGCCCGCGACGGTTCCGTTGATTCCTTCTTCGGCAAGCAGGAGCGTGCCCTGAATATTATTCTCCTGACAAAGCGCGAGCAATCGCCCCTGCAACTGCTCATAATCGGGCAGGGCTACAAATTTATAAAGCGCTGCAACAACGAACATCTATCCTATTCCTAATCGTGTGAATTTGACCGGGAATATGGCGCAGCGATCGCGATCTATCAAGGTCGAATGTTGGGAGTATGTTATGCAAACTTAAGGACAGGACCATTATTGTGGGAGGAAAGGTAAATAATGACGAGAGACGAGTTTGACCGGTTCTGTAACACCCTGCCCGCCGTCACCAATGTCGTGCAGTGGGGAAATGCGTCTGTCTGGAAGGTTGGAGGGAAGATTTTCGCCATCTGTTCAAACTGGGGACCGGGGAAGGCAGAGAAAATTGGTTTTAAGTGCAGCGATCTTACCTATGCAATCCTTATTGAACAGGATGGCATCATTCCGGCTCCCTATCTCGCGAGGGCGAAATGGGTACAACTGGTTGAGAGGGATGCGATGACGGATCAGGATATAGAAACCTATATTCACGAAGCCTATTCCATCATAAAGGCTAAGCTTACCAAGGCCGTGCGCACGGAGCTTGGCATTTAAATGCTGCTGGCGATATCATGACCGCTTTCCCATTCTGACAGCGGCTCAATGGGAAACGAGGGAACCGCCTTGAAAATTAGCTGTCCTTTTAGGCCTGAAATTTCCATATGTTCATTGAAAAGCTTGCCGATGTGAAGGCGCATTTCCTCCGGGATTGCCTGATGGCTGCGAACCGCAAGATCAAAGATGCTTTGCTTGAAGAGACCATCAAGCTGTAGCTGTCCTGATTTAGTTAAATTAAGCTCGATTACAAAGCGGGTCGTATCTTTATCCGGATCGGCATTGTCCGGATCTTTTCTCTGTCGATGGAACATACGCACCTGTCTCAGGTTGTGCCCGTCGAAAAAAGGGAAGTTAAGGGACTTCCAATCCTGTCCGCCGGTATCCGACTGCAACCGTGAAAAAGTTGCGAAATCATCTTCGAGCGCTTGCAGAAGAGGGGCGCGGCCCGCTGCTTTCAGGGCATGGGCGAAATCCTGGCCCAGCCATTTCTCGATAGAACCCAGATTTAACGCCGCCATGAAGAACAGCAGACTGTTAGAAAGTTGGGTGTTGGGTTGTGGTAAAATTTGATTGATCACGGTTTGCGCAATGATGGGATCCTGCTGGGCCACGAGGTTAAGGGATTCGCGAAGATTCTGCCAATCTCCCATAACTCTGATCGTAGGAAGACGCCCGCCAGGTTGCTGGATTTCCGCATTGGGAAGAGGGAAAACATTAATACGGTCCGCGATGGAAAACTGCACAGTTGTCCCCGTCGCGGGAGGGGTTGTTGTTGTATAGGAGAGCGTTCCAATAGGCGTTTGCAGGGTTACGCGACTATTCCCATTGGTTGCCGATGCACTGCTGAGCGCAATTACCGTCCCCTGAAATAGGCCGTCACGGGGAGAGAGGGAACCAGCCATCTGTTGCGGGCGAACAACCAGATTGATTTTTGTCCCTTCCGAAATCGGAATTGATCCTTTGGGTGTTTCAACAGTTGTCGGAGTTGGTAGCCGGAGGACGTCAGCAACAATTATGTGCCGTTGTATTGCATCCGGTAACTTGGGTGATTCGATAGGGGTAGACGTTGTTTGACCCGCCGCACCTTGCGCCACCGGAATTGAGGGATTGTGGTACTTCTGATAGGCTGCGAGTCCTACCTGATTTGATTTTGAGACACCTTCGCTTTGAATCGCTGCCATGTTTCCTGTGGGGGGAGGAACTTGTTTTTCGGTCGGTGGCTGTGATACCAGGGCCGAGAGTTGGGCCGGGGTTTTCGGGTTGATTGTTGCGGCCTTGTCAGACGGCGATAATGAAGCGGCAAGGTTTTGCGTTTCCGATTTTGGCGCAAGCGGATGCAACTGCCCGGCCTTCAAATATCCTTCCGCGCCAAAGGCTGGCTTCTCAACAGTAGGTAATAATCTGACGTCGATAGGCGGAGAAAAACTCCGGCCATTCATGGCAAGTAATCGCGCCAGAATGACTTCCTGCATTTCGACTACTTCAAAGACGATATAACTACCGACGGTCAGGGGAGTTGGTGTGGTAATCCGAAAATTGCCAAAAACGGAGTGAAGAACGATATTGTCGTTCGTGGATTTTGCCATTACGACAGCATTTATTGGCGTATTTTCGCTGATTGTGGCGGATGGTTTGGGTTGCTGCGGTGTGCGGGCGGGTAGGCCAGTCTGTTCTCCCGTTGGCGCAGCAGGGGTCGCCGGTTGGACCGGTCCCTGCCCTGAGGAGGGGGATTTGGCGCTGCCGGCCAGTCCGGATGACACGCCTGATGGTGAGCGAATTCCACTCATTCATTGTTACCGCATTATTATGCAGCTCCCTTGATGATGTTCTGCGCAAGGGTGTCAACATTCCCGGCCGCTTTGCTGGTCGGGTATCGTGTCATAAGTCCGGCCTGTGCGCGGATCGCATTGGAAACCTTCTCATCCAGTTCGATAATCCCGGCGAGCGGGGGTTCGAATTTCAGGAAATTCCGGCAGGCGCTCAGCAGTTTTTCGTATATTTTCTGCCCATCAGCCTCTGATTTCGCCATGTTTATCAAGACACGCAGATCTGCCCCCGGCATCATTTGTGATGTCACCTTGATATAGGCATAGGCGTCAGTGAGCGATGTTGGGTCGCCAGTGGTGACCACCAGTTTCGGTCCTTGCCCATTTGAAAGTGTCTTCACCGCGTCATCGACGCCCGCGCCAAGATCCAAAATGATGAAATCATATTTATTGTCGAGTGCGGCCAGGTCCTCTCGGACTTTCTTAAGCTGACCCACGGACATACTGCCTAATGAACCTGATCCTGACCGGCCCGCGATAAGATCGAACCCTCCTGCAGGGCACTTAAAAATCACGTCTTTTAATGCCAATTCGCCTGTGATAACGGTCGCTAGGTCCTTTTCAGGCATGATCCCGAGTTGGATGTCTACATTGGCAAGCCCGACATCCCCGTCAAAAAGCAAAACCTTTTTTCCGGCTTTGGCTAAGGCCTCAGCAAGACTAATGGCGAGAACCGTTTTGCCGACACCACCCTTACCTGACGCAATTGTAATGAGGTTCTTACCTGCAGGCTCGGTTGCAGGATGGTGTGATGGACGGTTGCGCAGAGGGCTTTCGGTCTGAATCATGGCTTTACCTTGTCAAATTCTTTGTCGACTTTGGGTTGGGTCGGATCTCTCAATAGCAGTCGGGCGAGGTTTACCGGATTGATGGTATGGAGACCGGTGGCAACTGATGAGGATACGCTAGCGTAGGAAAAGTTAAGCTTGGCGGTATGGGCGGCAGTAAAAACACCGCCATAGCGCCGTGTGGTATCGAGGCGCGTCACGATCAATCGCCGCGCTCCCAACGTCGCAAAGCCCTCGGCTGTATCACTCATTTCCGCGGTATCGGTGCCGGCGGCGAGGACAGCGACAGGTTCTGCCTTGGCGGCAATGATAAGCCGGGTAAGTTTGGTAACATCCTCCTCATCATAGACATTAACACCGGCGGTATCGATAAGGAGATCGATGTTCTCTATCTCTTTCTTTTTATGAACAAGAGATGCGAGCTGTTCTGGCGTTTCGGCTATTTCAAAATCAAATTCAAGAATATCCGTATATGCCTTTAGCTGCTCAATCGCGCCGGCTCGGCTGGTGTCCGTGGTGATAACATGCACCTTTCGTCCCTCCAGCTTTCCTGCGGCGGCAAATTTTGCAAGCGTTGTTGTTTTGCCAACGCCGGGCGGACCGACAAGCATTATGGGCAGTTTGTGGCCTGAACTACGCGCAGCGTAATTAAAATGGCTATCCAGTGCTGCCGCGAGGGCCAATTCTGTGTCTTCCGATTTGACGGCAAGCGCCGTCCGGCAGAGCTTTTCAGCAAGAATTGGCGGAATTCCGTGATAGGCCATCGACTGGACGAGCGCTTCCATCTTCGGTGTGATTTGTTTCTCGTCGGAGGTTTCCGATGGGGAGGTGACCGCTTTGGCATTCTTTGGTGGACAGTTATTCCCGTTTGATTTTGCGCGGGGCGGTTCTGCTACTTCCGCTTTCCAGTCGCTATCCCATTCTGTCGCCCATGCGCCGTTATTTAGCGGCGTCACAGTATCGGTTTGTTCAACTGCAGCCGTCAGTTGTACATCACCGCTGTCTATGTTTTGGCTGGACAGGATGATCGCTTCTGGCCCCATTTCAAGGCGCAGCAAATTTATCGCCTTTTCCATGGTCGGAGCTGTATAGGTTTTGATCCGCATCTATCGCTGCCTCAGACCTGCGCCAGGGTTTTTAATCTGGCTTTTGGATGAATTTCGTTCTGTGACATAACTACCGTTGATGGACGGAAGCGTTCCACGATGGACCGGACATAAGGGCGGATCGCCGGACTTGTCAGCATAACAGGGTTATGCCCTTGACTTGCCAATGTTTCAAATACCTCTCTTACCCTTGCGATAAATTCCTGCAACTGACTTGGTGCCATGGATAGTTGCCGATCATCTCCCTGTCCGACAATAGCATTGGCGAAATTTTGCTCCCATTGCGGGGTAAGCGTAATCAACGGAATATAACCATCTTCTGCTGTGTTTACTGCAGAGATTTGGCGTGCCAGCCGGGCACGAACGTGCTCCGTGATGATATTGATATTCTGCGAGTATCCTGTCGCCTCCGAAATTCCTTCTAGAATGGTTGGCAAGTCACGAATGGAGACTCGCTCGGAAAGAAGATTTTGTAAAATGCGCTGGGTGCCGCTTACCGAAATATGGGTTGGGATCAGATCGGCAATAAGCTTCTGGTTGACGCTTGGCAGATCGTCGAGAAGCTTCTGCGTTTCTGCATATGACAGCAGATCCGGCATATGGTCTTTCAGGATTTCAGTCAGGTGCGTCGTGATCACGGTTGCCGGATCGACAATTGTATATCCCCGGAATGATGCTTCCTCGCGTTGGCCTGTATCAACCCAAACGGCGGGTAGGCCAAATGTTGGCTCGACCGTCTCTTCGCCCGGTAGGTCAATATTCTGCCCTTGTGGATCCATGATCAGGAGATTGTTCGGCCGGACATCGCCTGCTCCGGCCTCAACCTCCTTGACCCTTACCAGGTAGTTGTTAGCAGGAAGCTGCATGTTGTCGAGGATGCGTACGCTTGGCATCACGAAACCCATTTCACTGGCGATCTGGCGGCGCAGGGCTTTGATCTGATCGGTCAGGCGATAACCTTCATTATCATTGATCAGGGACAGCAGGCCATAACCAAGCTCAAGACGCAGGTCATCAATTGCGAGAGCCGTGGAGATCGGCTCTTCCGCGGGAACAGCGGCTTTATTGTTTTCAAGCAGAAGCTGCTCTTCCTCGACGGCCTTCACCTCCTGCCGACGGTTCAGGACAAATGCGGAGTAACCGATGCCGCCTGCCAAAACCAGGAAGGGGATTATCGGAACACCGGGGAGAAGAGAGAGGCCAACCAAAAGGAAAGAGCTTACGCCGAGCGCACGGGGATAACCACCAAGTTGACCCAGCAGGGCTTTATCCGTAGAGCCGACGACACCGCCACGCGACACCAGAAGGCCCGCAGCAACGGAGACAATGAGAGCCGGAACCTGACTGACCAGGCCATCACCAACAGTAAGGAGTGTATAGCTGTCGGCGGCGGCGGCGAAGGACATACCCTCCTGTGCGACACCAATAATGATACCGCCAATGATGTTGATAAAGGTAATCAGAAGACCGGCAATTGCGTCGCCGCGAACAAATTTCGAGGCACCGTCCATGGAGCCGAAAAACCCGCTTTCATCCTCCAGTTCCTTGCGCCGTGTCCGGGCCGTGTCCTCGTTGATCATGCCCGCAGAAAGATCGGCGTCGATCGCCATCTGCTTGCCGGGCATGGCATCTAGAGAAAACCGGGCGGCGACTTCCGCAATACGGCCTGAACCCTTCGTGATGACAACGAAATTCACCAGCACCAGAATGGAGAAAACAATAATCCCGATCACAAAGTTGCCGCCCATGACAAAACTACCAAAAGCGGCGATGACATGACCGGCTGCATCCGGGCCTGTATGTCCTTCGGACAGGATCAGGCGTGTGGAGGCAAGGTTCAGGGCGAGCCGCAACATCGTTGCGATCAGGAGAACCGTTGGGAACGAGCTGAAATCCAGAGGTTTGGATATAAACAGGCAAGTCATCAGAATCACGACGGAAAAGGTGATCGATATGGCCAGACTGAAATCCAGCAGCCAGCTTGGCATCGGCAAGATCAGAACAACCAGGATACAGACAACGCCAAGGGCGAGACCGATATCGCTGCGCCCGACCATCTGTACTATCCGCTGCAGGAGCTCATTGCCTCCCTGCGGTGCCGCTGCGGTTGATTGAGGTTCACTCATTTACTGTTTACGCTCCGGAACTCGAATAAATTCATAAGGCAATCAGGCGCGGGCCTGATACCGGTTGTCTCCGGTTGCCGCCGGGATCTCGACGCCATCGCCGGAATAAAGCTTGAGCTTGTTCCGTAGCGTCCGGATGGAAATGCCGAGTATGTTTGCGGCATGAGTACGATTGCCGAAACAATGATCCAGCGTATTTAAGATAAGATCCTTCTCGACATCCGCGACTTTCCGTCCGACGAGTGAACTTGCCGCTGCGACGCCGTTCTCTGCGTCGCTTGATACCGTTGCGGCGTGATCTGCTGGGGTGGCGCTGCCGTCGGGCATAAGAATGGCATCCCCGGTTATCATATCGCTTTGACAGAGAAGAACCGCTCGATGGATCGTGTTTTCAAGCTCGCGAACGTTCCCTTTCCATGGGTTTGCTTTTAGCTTTACCATGGCGCTATCGTGAATCTGCCGATGGCTAAGCCCGTTTGACTCCGAATATTTCTTTGCAAAGTGTTTGGAGAGAACTTCGATATCGATCGCGCGTTGACGTAGGGGCGGGATTTTTAGCGTGACGACATTCAAGCGGAACAGTAAATCTTCCCGGAAGGATTTTTCGGCAACGGCCTCTGCAAGATCACGGTTCGACGTTGCGATGATGCGTATATCAACCGGAACCGGTTTAGTGCCGCCGACGCGATCAATCATCCTTTCCTGAATGGCGCGAAGTAATTTTGCCTGTAACTGGATGTCCATCTCGCTAATTTCATCAAGAAGGAGCGTCCCGCCGTTCGCTTCTTCGAACTTGCCGATGCGCCGGGCAATTGCCCCCGTAAAGGCTCCTTTTTCATGGCCGAAGAGTTCAGATTCCAACAGGTTTTCTGGAATGGCGGCGCAGTTGACACAAACAAAGGGTTTGTCAGCGCGGTTGCTGTGTGAATGCAGATAGCTTGCCATGACTTCCTTACCCGTCCCTGTTTCGCCATTGATCAGAACAGACGCAGATGAGGGGGCGATTTGTTCCGCTAAGGCGACGACGTCTTTCATGACAGGATCAGCAAAAACAAGCTTGTTGCTTTCCTGGGATACAGCTTCCAAGACTGCAGCGATCAGTTCGGGATCCGGTGGCAGGGGCAGGAATTCCTTCGCGCCTGCGCGAATGGCGTTGGCTGCGGAGGTTGCGTCGGTGTTCACACCGCACGCAATGACGGGAAGGTTGATCCGTTCGCTGGAAAGCATGGTTACTAGGGTTTTAATCGGCAGATTGACATCGATCATTGCCATGTCTGCCCCCTTGCCAGCTCGCAGTGATGCCATGGCCATCTCGATATCGTCCACCTGACTGACCTTGGCGCCGCGTGACATGGCGATCTGGCTGGCAGCGCCAATCTGACCGTTCAGGGAACCAATTATAAGCAACCTCATCGACTTACTCTCCTAGTGACTTAACTGTAGTACTGCACGCGATTTGCGGGCGGCAGTAGGGTGTTTAACAACATTTCAAGGCGGCGAGGGTTTTCCTGCCGTCCGATGGACGTAGCACCGAGCATGAACACCCGATTTAGAATTACTTCCTCCGCTGAATTGCGCTCCAGTTTGGAAGCTAGCGGGTTAAAGAACATATTGGCGAGAATAGCCCCGTAGAACGTGGTGAGCAGGGCAACGGCCATGGCCGGACCGATACTCGACGGATCATTCAGATTGCCGAGCATTTGTACCAGACCGACAAGTGTACCGATCAGACCCATGGCCGGGGCGACTTCCGCCGCCTTTCGCAGCACGCTGGAGCAGGCATTGTGTCGGGCAATCATGCCATTAAGATCATTTTGCAAAATACGATTGACCTCTTCCACGGGCAGGCCATCGACGACAAGCTGCAATGATTTGCGCTGAAAACTCTCCTCGTCGAGAGACTGCATGTAATTTTGCAGGTGCAGGACACCCTTGCCGCGGCATTTATCGGCGAGATCGAGCATAGAGTAGGCGGCGAGATCGGGCGTCACATTGCGCGTGAATAGCGTATTCAGCACCAATCTCTGAGCGCGGACAATATCGGTCAGGGAAAAGCTGATTGTCGTGACGAGGAAAGTTCCCCCAAGCACCAGCAGTACGGATGGCAAATTGAAGAAAGAGCCAATCGACCCACCGAGCAGGACAGCGCCTGTCACCAGCGTAAAGCTGCCAAACAGACCCAGAACCGTTGCTAAATCAATTTTGTTCACTGCACTATCCAATGTTTACTAGCGGCGATCAGCCTTGATGATTTCCGTCATCGTAACACCGAGGCGGTCTTCAACAACAACGACCTCCCCGCGTGCTACCAGTCGGTTATTCACATAAATGTCAATCGCTTCACCGACTTTCCGGTCCAGTTCAATAACGGCGCCACGACCGAGTTTGAGAAGTTGGCTCACCCGCATGCGGGATTTCCCCAAAACTGCGGTGACATGCACAGGAATGTCGAAGACGGCTTCCAGATCTGAAGCTGTGCGGGCAATCTCTGTATCATCGTCAGCATCGATGCCTTCCAGAGCCATTCCTTCGGCGGCGTCATCCTGGACGGCGACGTCACTATCCGTTGCCGGTGCTTTGTTCAGGTCCTCAAGGTTGAGTTCTTCATCTTCTGCCACGGTCTCACTCCTTAAAATTGCTCAGCGGTCGGCTGATCCATAACTTGTAGGGTTTCCTGCTCTGTCTCGCCGGATGAGCGAATAAAGCGATTAATAACTTCTTCGAGGCGCGCCTCAATATCTTCAAGGCGGCGCTCTGTTCCGCCGTCAGCCCATTCAACCCGGCAGTCGCCAACATGTTTGGTTTCGTCAGGAAGAAGGATAAGATTTCCCTGAAAAGCAGCCCGGCTTGTGATTTCGTCAATCTTTCCGGAAATTTTCTCGCAGACATGTTCATTCGCGCGAATGACAATCCGAGGTTCATCATGAAGATCGGCAAGGCAATCTTCGATCAGTTTATTTACTTCTGTCTCGGGTGCGAGTTCGATTAGTGCCGGGGCAAGTTTCGATGCAATCGAAAGGGCTAGGCTTGCTGAATCTTGTTTTAGGGCAACAATTTTTGCCTCGTGACTGGACATGAGCGTTTCCAACTGAGAACTGATTGCGGTCATTGTTCCGGCGACAGCAGTTTCCTGTTCCTGTTGGGATTGGTTTTGACCTTCACGCAGACCCTGCTCAAAGGCTTCAGCTTTCAGCGCCGTGACATCGCTCTCCGTAAAAATCGGTTCTTCGCGCTGAACTGGCTGTTGCGCCGTTTTCGGGGCGGACGGATCCGTACCGAAATCGGTGTCGAACAGAAATCTGTTGGTTGCAGTCATATCTAATCGCATCCTAGTAAATCAACTCGTCGTCGCCGCCGCTATCGGCCAGCATAATTTCGCCGCTATCAGCCAGTTCTTTCGCGATATTTACAATTTCCATTTGCGCTTCATCGACGTCTTTGAGACGAACAGGACCCATCGCCTCCATATCCTCGCGGAGAATTTTGGCAGCTCGCTCTGACATATTGGTAAAGAAAAGGTCGCGCAGGCTTTCCGACGCGCCTTTCAGGCAGATGCCAAGACGCTCCTTGTCAACATTCCGGAGCAGGGTCTGAACGCCAGCCGGGTCAAGCTTGAGCAAATCTTCAAAAGTAAACATCAGCGCCTTGATTTTTTCTGCAGAGTCCCGGTTCCGCTCTTCCAGTGCCGAAATAAAGCGGCCTTCTGTATTGCGATCGAAATTATTGAAAATTTCCGCCATCATTTCATGGCTGTCCCGCTTATTGGTTTTTGCGAGATTGCTCATGAATTCGCTGCGCAAAGTATCCTCAATTTTATCGAGAACCTCTTTCTGTACGGATTCCATCTGCAGCATCCGGTTGACTACTTCGAGGGAGAAATCTTCGGGCAGGGTGGAGAGGACTTTCGCGGCATGACCGGGGTTGATCTTGCTCATAACAACAGCCACAGTCTGTGGGTATTCATTTTTCAGATAGTTGGCGAGAACCTGTTCGTTCACATTGGCCAGCTTATCCCACATGGTGCGGCCTGCTGGGCCACGAATTTCCTCCATGATACCCTCGACCTTGTCGCCCGAGAGTGCTTTCATAAGCAACCGTTCTGTTGCTTCGTAGCTGCCAACGATATTTCCGGTCGAAGAAATTTTGCCCGCAAATTCGACGAATAGTGCTTCCATTGCTTCTGCAGAGACAGATCCGAGGTTGGACATCGCCTGTGAGATTTCCTTGATCTCCTCTTCGTCGAGTCGAGTCCAAAGGTCCTTTGTATGCTCATCTCCGAGGGCGAGCATCATGATGGCCGCTTTGTCGGGCCCGGTCAGATATTTTGTATCAGTTGCAACCATAAAAAGACGTTCCCTTATGCGTCGTGATAGAGCCAGCTACGAAGAATGGAAATTGCTTCGTCTGGATGCTTGTCAACGATTTCGCTTACCTTGTTGAGCGCTGAGGTCTTGACCTGACCATCAACTTTATCTAGGTCGATCATGCTATCGACTTCATTGAGCGTTTCAGATTGCTGTGCATTTCCTGCCTGCCCCTGACTACTGGCAATTGCGGGTACGGCACCGCCAGCGGGCAGTGCTCCTGCCATTGCCGCACCACCATGGTCCTGCAAGGGCCGGTGTTGCGGTGCCGGTGGTTAGCGCCCGATTGAGAAGGGGGCGAACAACGAGCAGTAGCGCAAGGATTGCGACAACGACAAGAACGCCCATTTCCCCCATTTTGAACAAATCAGCCTTAGTCAGGCCCATGAAGATCTCATCGGTGACGATTTCTTCATCTGAAAATTTTTCTATAACCTCTGCGAAGGGCATATTGACCACTTCGACGACATCACCGCGTTCTTCGTTAAAGCCGATTGTTGATTTAACAAGTCGGCTCACCTGAGCAAGCGCTTCTTCGCTCATTGCCTCATAAGTGCGGGTGCCATCCGGAGCAATTTCAGAACGTCCGTTGACAAGGACGGCGACTGTCAGACGGCGAACCGGCCCGGATTCGCGTACTTCCGTGGTAACAGTCTTTGAGATTTCGTAGTTGACTGTTTCTTCCGTTCGGGAGGCCGCATCCTTGGAGTTGGATCCACCACCGTTATCCGCGCCGGCTTCCGGTAGATTATTGGCAACTGATACGGCAGGATCGTTGGTGGCACCTTCATTAGAGGAACTGTTCTCCTCGACCAATTGCGAGGAGCGAACAACCTGACTATCTGGATCGTAAGTTTCCGATTGAATGGTGCGCTGATCAAAATCCATAACGGCGCTGACTTCGGCTCTGATGTTGCCGGGGCCTAATGATTTTTCAAGTAGCTGCTCAATCTGTTCTTTGAGGTGGCTTTCGTACGCGATGCGTTTGAAGTCGCTTTGCGAACTGATGCCGAAACCCTGCGTTTCCTTGCCATCGCCTCGCGCAAGCAGATTGCCGTTTTCATCGACGATGGAAATATGGGATGGAGAAAGCGAAGGAACAGCAGAAGCCGTCATATGCTGGACAGCGGCAATCTGGTCGTCGGTCAACCGTCCCCGGCCGTTAAGTTTCAAGACAATTGAGGCGCTGGCCTCTCGTTTGTCGCGGCTGAAGACTTCTCGTTTTGGCAGTACTAGATGGACACGTGCGGCGGAGACGTTGTTCAGGGCGCGGATTGTGCGGGCGAGTTCACCTTCAAGTGCTCGGACAAAATTAACATTCTGAACAAAGCTTGTCGTGCCGAAGGTATCGGAGTTATCAAAGATTTCATAGCCAACGGAGCCGCCATTGGGCAGGCCTGCCTCGGCCATTTTGAGGCGTAACAAAGCGACTTGATCGTTTGGAACAAGGACATCGCGGCCATTGCCAGAAATCTGAAACGGAATGTTCTCAGCTTCAAGCTTGGAGACGATGGCTGCGGAGTCGGACGGTTCCAGCCCGCCATATAACAGAGCAAAATCCGGGCTGCTGATCCGCGTCGCCATTAACATGATCAAAGCGATCAACCCAACTGCAACGCCGCCAAGGATAATCACTCTTACTGTTCCCAGGCTCTGCAGAAGCTGGCTTATTCCGTTCACGTTTGTGCTCCCACTCAATTAAAATACCGGTAAAATTTGTTCCACTTCACAAAAGATACGATGAGGAGATAAACAACTGGTTAACAGCAGGCAAAATTTGCCGGGTATATGGAATTTTTTGCCTAGCTGGTTTTCGTGAGGTTAAATTTCCAGCTAGCTGGCGGTTATGGTCGTTGCCCGAGTTGGACAAAAAATAAAAGCCCGGCATGTTGGCCGGGCTTTTTGAAAAGTGAATAACAAGTAAATTAACTAGTCACCATTATAAGATGGATCATTTGGACGGTATTCCTGGATCCGGGTTGTCCGAAGTCCTGGCAAGCCGTGTTTATCAATTGCTTTTTGCCAAGATAAAAATTCCTCGACTGAAAGCGTATAGCGTCGACATGCATCATCTAGACTGATGAGTCCACCGCGAACTGCGGCAACTACTTCAGCTTTCCGCCGAATGACCCATCTCTTGGTATCTTTCGGCGGCAGATCATGGATCGTCATGGGCTGACCGTCCAGTCCAATAATCCGATTTACTTTGCGGTCCATTTGCGACTGCATCTGTACTCTACCTCATACTTAACATTTCGCCTTGAATTCAGATCATAGGCCTATCGATTTAACAAACAGCTAATGAGGGTGGTTAATTTTATCTTCATGGCGGAAGGGCCTATTTCCCGCCATGAAAATGTTAGTTTCAGAGTCCTAAAACCTATCGTTTCAGGCGGATTAATTCCTCAAGCATTTCATCAGCAGTCGTGATAATTTTACCCGCCGCGGAGTAGGAGCGCTGAGTAATGATCATTCGTGTGAATTCTTCCGCAATATCGACGGTGGACGCTTCCGTTGCCGAGGAGATGATAGTGCCAGCTCCGCCCAGGGTTGCTTCGCGCAGAGTGAAGGTTCCTGACTCGGGTGTTTCGTCATAGGCATTGCCATCACGGTTTTGCAATCCGTTCGGGTTTGCGAATGTCGCAATTGGAACCTTGTAAATTTCCTTTGATGTACCATTATCAAACTTGGCGATAACTGTTCCTTCCTCATCGATAAAGACCGCGTTGAAGGCACCGAACAAAGCACCGTTTACTTCAGAAGAGACAAGCTCGGAGTTCGAAGCAAACTGCGTAAAGCCGTCAGACAGGCCGTCGGAACCAAAGTTCAGCGTAACTGCTTGTGGCGTATCAATACCCAAGGCCGCAGCCCAGGGAATGGTGATTGTATTCGTGAGTGTTGTTGAGCCAAGATCCAATGTACCGTCGGAATTAAAGGCGGCGACACTGGAAGAGAGCATATCTTCTGATCCATCTCCGTCAATATCCGCAGTGATTTCGACGGTCCATTCATTCGGAGTAGCGCCGGAACCCGTCCGCAGGAAATTGAAGGTAATGCCGTGAGCGGAACCCATGCTGTCATAAACTTGGAAAGACCGAACAAAATGAGGATCAACCGCTCCACTTGTCATGTCGCCTGCGACATAACCTGCCCCAAAAGAGGTCTGATCGGACGAAAGGTTGGCCTTGAGGTTAATGGTTGAGGTTGCCTCGGCGTTACCTGTGAGACCCGTAATATTGACAGGAGACAATGCCGCCAGATCAGACTGGTTTGCCGGGATGTTGCCATCCGGATCGATTTCCCAGCCCTGCAGGTAATAACCCTGCGCATTGCGCAAGAGGCCAGTCGCATCCGGTTCAAAAGTTCCGGCGCGTGTGTAAACATAGTTACCGCCTGCGGTTGTCGGATCTGCTGCTGTTGACACAACGAAGAAACCGTCACCTGCGATTGCCATATGTGTTGTGGAATCCGATGCTGTGATCAGGCCTTGCTGGTCAATCTGCGCGCGCGGGTGAACTAGTACACCGCCCGCAGAATAAGTTGTGTCAGTGGCGCTTTCGGTCACCAGTGTAGAGAAAATCGCGTTGGTGCCCTTGTAGCCAATTGTGTTTGTATTGGAAATATTGTCCGAGATAGTCGCCATCGCCGTTGATTGCGCGGCCAGTCCCGAAACACCGGAAAACATTGCTGCTGTTAAACTCATTTTTTCTCTCCTAATATTACCGCCCACCTAATGAATGGCGAAGGCGTCTTTGTTAGCCGCGATTAAGCGGACGGATCAGTCGTTGTTGGTTGCGTTACGGAAGTGATGTAGCCGAGGCCTATTGGAACATCGCCGACCATCATGACGGGCTCGCCGTTGACAGTTTCGACGCTTGATGCGATGCCCTCAAAGCTGTAATCGACAGCGACGGAGCTGCCGCCGGCTGTCTCGCCTGTAACAACAAGATAATAGGCGCCATCTTCAGCGGCGGTTCCATTCTTGGTCGTGCCGTCCCAGCTATATTGCTGTTTGCCGCCCGGGACACCTTCCGCGGTTTCGGAAAACACAATGTCGCCATTCTGGTTGTAAACGTCGTACTTGACGGTTTCGGCACTGCTGCCGAGGTCAATATTCCAGGCTGCATTGCCGCCGCTCAATGCGGAAACATTGAGATTTGTGCCAATGGACTTACCGAGATAGTTGATCATTGTCGCGCCCAACATGTTCTGTTGCGACATCTGCTCCAGTTGCACAAGCGCTTCCAGGTTCTGGTTCGTTGCGATCGACTGTTCGACATTCGTGAAGTTCACTAGCTGATTTGTAAACTCCGTTGAATCAGTCGGATTCAACGGATCCTGATTGGTCAGCTGCGTTGTCAGCAATGTCAGAAAATCATCAAAATTGCTGGCCAGGTTTGTTTGCGCCGTTTGTGCGGCGCTGCTCTGGGTCTGGGAGGTGGACGTTACTTCCGGCATGATTCAATACTCACTTTGTTGAAATCAATTAAGTTATTCGATTATCTAAACTTGGATATCTAGGCCGCCGTCATTCATTGACGCCCCAGCCGTTGTCTGAAGAGGGATATTAGACAAATCTGTATCGCTTCCCGCTTCACCCATCGGCAGATTCATGTTTGCGAAATTCATATCCTCACCCTGGTCACCCTGACCATTCTGATTGAGGCTGAAGTTCAGGCTGTTGGATCCTGTATCGAAACCGGCGTCCTGCAGGGCGCGCTCCAGGCTGCGGGCATCCCGCTGCAGGAGGTCGAGTGTTTCCTGCTTGTCCACGGAAACAGCCGCAAGGACGCGGCCGTCATGACCAATATCGAGTTTTACCTCGACCCGGCCGAGTTCAGACGGATGCAGGCTAATCTTGATCCGATCATGCCCCTCCTTGATGGCGGCGCTGATTTGTGTCGATACTTGCTCAGCTACCGGCAATTGAGCGGCAGCACGGGCAGCATTCGATGCCTGACTGGCGGTATTTGCTGCCGTTGCTTCTATACTCTGGACACTCCCCGTCGGGGCGGCCGGCAAAGTTTGGTTCATGGAATCTGAGGGCAGACCTTGCGCATTGCCTGTCACGGGCAGGGGCGCCTGGGAACCGGCCCCATCCATTTCACCGCTGGCTCCGGCCAACAAGGCTGGATTCGCGGTGGCATTATTGGCCAAATTGGCTGTGACCAGATTTGTGCTGCTGGCAAGCGCTGTCTGGAAACTTTGCTGCTGCTTTGAAGCAGTCAGGCTGATTTTTCCATTCCCGTCTTGAATCATCTCGGCAATTTTTGAAGAAAGGACGTCTTTCTCGCTCATCTTGGCGTTGGCCTCAGCCCGCATAGTGGCAAGCACTTCCGAGGAGGCGGGAGTCGCCTTGGCATCGGATAGAGCTGTGGCTAAAGCTTTCTCATTTCCCGGTTGGGCAGATGTAGTCGCCACATTTTTCTCTGCCGGCTTCTTCGCGTCAGTTTGCGCCGTTCCACTAACTGAAGCAGCGGCCTGAGCTGAGGTGGCGTCAGAATTTTTTATATTGGTAGGGTTGGCATTTATCTCCGGTTTCTTACCCGCATCTGCCACTACATCATTCTCGGCTGTTGGAGTTTCTGGAGAGGCGCCAACAGTAGGCGCTTGCGCGTTTGCTGCGGTGATGGCCGGTGCGGATACCGAAGTTGGAGACTTCTCTGCCGTTACGTCAGTTCCCGTTGGAACTGGAGCAGAGACCGGGGTTGCCGGTAACGCTGCTGTTGACGCGGCCGTGCTATCGACCACCTGCGTACCTGCAGCTTTTTCAGATGCGGGGGCTTTATCTACGGCGGCAGGGGTGGAGTTGGACGCGGGCACATCTTCATTAGGCGCACTGTCGTCCTTGACTGAACTCTCTGGTGCCGTGTTCTGCGTCATTGCGGGTTCTTCCGCGTCGCCGCTATTCTGACCTGCGGATTTCTCTTTAATAGGCGACTCATCTTTTGGGGCCGCCTCATTCACATAACTTGCGAAATCTTCGTCCTCGTTCCGATACGGATCCTTGTCCCGATTTTTCGGTTCTGTCGTCGCTGATATTATTTGCCCAACATCCATGATGTCTCTCTCGTTCAATATAAATGCGTCGCGCGCCATAATTACTCGTCGATATAAGAAGCAAGCATCGGGCCAGTTTCGTAAAATTTAAAATTGCCAATAAAAATAAGGGTTTGATGATCTCATAAACTGCCAAATCGGGAAAAATATTCCAGATGGCACCAGCTTTGTTGGGTGAAAGGGATAATATTGCCGAGTAAAAAAGGACCGGGATCGAGGGGGCGTTGCCAAACTGGAATGTTGGTACCCTGCGGAATCATGCCACGCGCATTCAGTCTGTTTTGACTGAGATAGAACTATTCTCTTATTAGGCATCACGACTTGGCATTGAAATTGCTTTCTTTATGGGTGAAGGCGGGGTTTCGTGCCGGAAGAATATATGCGAGCAGTTCGATATGACGTTAAAAAACTATATAAAACATACAGTTAAAAGTATATCTCGGGATTTTTCCGCGACTGATGCGCAAATGCAACCCGGTAGCTTTTGCCAGGCAGAGGCTATTTTTTCCAGTGAAACACTCGTTATGCCAAACGCTTTGGAGCAAGTATTATGAGCCTGAATGCAATATTTAACTCCGGTGTAAGCGGTATGCTGGCGCATCAAACCGCTCTGAATGTGACATCAACGAACATCGCCAATGTCCAGACTGAAGGATATGCGCGTAAAACAGTTGAATACAGCGCCATCAATATAAATGGCATTGGCTCTGGTGTGGAGATATCCGAAGTTCGGCGTATTACGGATGAGTTTATTGCGAAAGAACTGCGTCTCGCGACGGCCGGATCCGAACAATACAAAGCCATGTCGGAAATTTATGGTCAGCTGCAGTCTCTGCTTGGTGATCCAGCGGCGAATAATTCCTTGACGGGCAAGCTCGACAGTATGAATTCCGCATTTGCCGCGCTGACGATCGATCCGACAATGTCGGTGTCGCGAACGGCAGCGCTTGATGAAATTGCAAATTTTGGGATTGAGACGGATCGATTGCTCACAAGGGTCCAGGATCTCCGAAAAGAAGCAGATAATCATATTGCGGAAGAAGTGAATGTCGTGAACGACGCCATTCTCAGAATCTATGAATTGAATTTGGAAATTAAGTCAGCGTCGCAGAGCAATCAGCCGGTCGGAGAATTGGAAGACCAACGGTCCCAGGCTCTTTCTGAAATTTCTGAGATCATGGACATTAAGACATATTCCATGACGGATGGTGCCATTGCGGTGGTAACAGATGCCGGGCAGCAGCTTCTCGATTTTGAGCCGCGCCAGCTCGTCTATTCGCCGGCGGCTGATGTTACCAGCCAGACCATTTTCGATCAGATCACGCTCAATGTTTATGATCCGACGACACAGACAATAGCGGATACCGGCCTTGCGCTGGATCCGGAATTACAGAGTGGATCGCTCCGTGGCTGGATCGATATGCGAAATACCGAGCTGCCGAATCTTGCCGCTCAGATCGGTGCGCTTGCCTCCGGGGTCGCGGATCAGTTTAACGCCGTGCATAACGATAATATTGCCATTCCGCCGCCTGCAACGTTGACAGGGAGCGGAACAGGCGTTCTGGCGGCGGACCCGCATGGCTTTACGGGTCAGGCAACGTTCTACAGTTTTGATGCCGGTAATAATATTGTGGCTTCTTATACGGTTGATTTTGATAATCCCGGGACAACGACGATGGCCGATGTTTTGGCCGAAGTGAACGGCGCCCTCGGTGCCGGAACACTGAGCCTCACGGGCGGAGTTCTGACAATGTCCGCACAAGGTGGTGCAACGGGTGTTGGCATCGGACAAGAGGCCGCTAATCCTTCCGAACGTGGTGAGCGTGGATTCTCCCATTTCTTTGGAATGAATGATTTAATAACGACGAGGACAAATACGTCATATAAGACCGGATTAACGTCGGCCGATGCTCATGGTTTTACTGGGACGACAACCTTGGAGCTGATTGGTCCGAATGGGGAAGAACCCATTTCGATGGTTCTGGATTTCGGTGCGATTGGCGGAACGATGGCGGATGTTGTTACGGAAATCAACAGTAACATGGGGGGCTTCGTGACTGCATCAGTGGATGCAAATGGCGCCTTGGCCTTCACCTCTGCCGCCGGGCTTGAGAATTACAGCATCAATGTTCCGTCGGATACTTCGGATCGCGGCGGGACCGGGACAAGTTTCTCAGAAATGTTCGGTGTCGGTCTTCAATATCCGGCAGATGCCGGGTTGGAATTTTCTGTCGATCCCTCAATCTCGGCCAACCTCCAGCTTCTGGCAACCGCAAAAATTGATCCATCAGGAACGCCTGCGCTCACCGCAGCGGATAACCGAGGTGCACTTGCCTTTCAGGACCTAGCAACTCAATCCTTTTCGTTTGCGACTGTGGGCGGGTTGACAGGATCTTCTGTTTCTCTTGGTGATTATGCTGCCCAGATACTGGCAAAATCAGGGCTGGATGCGGCGCGGGCCGAAAGCCTGCAAAGTGATCGCGCTGCGTTGAGCGGCGAATTCGAAGCCAGAATGCAGTCAGTTTCTGGCGTTAACATGGACGAGGAGCTTGCCAATCTTATCATTTACCAGAACGCATATAATGCCTCTGCGCAGATCATTACGACAGCGCGGGAAATGTATGACGTCCTGATTAATCTCGTTTAGGAGAAAAACGATGACACGCGTTTCAACATTTCAGCAAAGCCAGACGCTAATCAAAGAAATGATGGGGAGCCAGTATAAGCTTTCAGATGCTCAACGGCAGGTGTCCACGGGACATGTCGCGGAATACTACAAGGACATCCATATGGATGTAACAAATCTTGCTGGATCAAAGTCATTGCTATCCCGCCTCGAACAATATGAGGCGAACAACGGCAAAGTTATGAGTCGTCTCGCGCAGTATGATCAGGCATTGGCCGGTATGGAAAGCGCGGGCGGAGATGTACTGTCTGCTGTTATGTCGACGATTAACACGGCATCACCGCAAGGTCTCTCCGGGACTGTCGAAGGGGCATTTGAAACGGTCCTGAATTTCCTGAATAGTCAGAACACTGAAGGATATCTCTTTGGCGGAACCAATAATGATGTGCCGCCGGTGAATATTTCAACGATTAATGACTTGATGGCAGCGGCGGAACCTCCGACAGATATTTTCCAGAATAATGACCTCAAGGCGACAGTGCGGATAGATGAAAACCGGACCCTTGAAGTCGGTGTACTGGCAGATGATATCGGGTTGGAGATTATGACCTCCTTGCAACGACTGGCACTTTGGGCGAATGGCGTTGTGCCGACTACTGCACCGGTGCCAACCGGCCCTTCCAATAGCTTTGGTTCTCCCTTTTCGCAGGAGGATCAGGATTTTCTGGTCGGTGAAATTGCTAGCCTTGAGACAATGCTGGATGATCTCGCGGGGTTTCGCGGTGATAATGGCCTTAATCAAAAAACGATGGACGAGACAATGGAGGCCCTCAATTTACAGATTGACCAGACGAAAGTGTTCGTCAGTAATATTGAAGATGTCGACGCCGCCGAGGCGATTGCTAATCTTACACAGCGGGAACTTGCGCTAGAGATGTCCTACAATGTGTTGAGCACAATCAACCGTATGAGTTTGCTGAACTTCCTGTAAATGGCAGTTTTACAGCGCGACAGGCTTGCATATTAGTTGGCGCGCTCTATATTGCCCGCCATGAATTCACTAGGGTTTGATACAGCACCGGAAGATACCCGCATCGTTGTCGCCATGTCAGGCGGAGTCGATAGTTCGGTTACGGCTGCGCTTCTTAAAGATCAGGGCTATGACGTGGTCGGAATCACGTTGCAGCTTTATGATCATGGCGCGGCAGTTCAGAAAAAAGGCGCCTGCTGCGCGGGTCAGGACATCCATGATGCGCGGCGTGTGGCGGAGGCCGTTGGCATTCCCCACTATGTCCTTGATTATGAAAGCCGGTTTCAGGATAGCGTAATGGATGAATTCGCCGACAGCTATTTACGCGGCGAAACCCCGGTACCTTGCGTGAGATGTAATCAGACCGTGAAATTCCGGGATCTTTTGGAAACATCGAAAGATTTGGGGGCTGTTGCATTGGCGACCGGTCATTACCTTCGCCGCGACGACAGTGGCGGCAAGGCTCATCTCTTTCGTGGGCGCAATGCCATCAAGGACCAGAGCTACTTCCTGTTTGCAACGACGCAGGAGCAGGCAGACTATCTTCGTTTTCCTCTCGGTAATTTGACGAAAGAAGAAACGCGCGCGCTTGCCGATAAATACAATCTGGCAGTCGCGGCAAAGCCTGAAAGTCAGGATATTTGCTTCGTTCCGAACGGCAACTACGCAAAAGTTATTGAACGCATGCGGCCGGGTTCAGCTGTGCCGGGGGATATTGTCGATCTGGACGGCAATATTCTGGGCCAGCACACGGGAATCATCAATTACACAATTGGTCAGCGTCGTGGTCTCGGCATTGCGACCGGAAACCCGCTTTATGTCGTTCGGATTGATCCAAACCGAAACCGGGTCATCGTGGGACCAACAGAGGCGCTTCTTGTCTCTAAACTCACCTTGCGGGAAATGAACTGGATCGGTGATGTTCCACTCAGCGAACACGGTACGGAGGTGATGGTCAAGGTCCGGTCGACACAGGAACCGATGACGGCGACCGTTTTTGGCGCTCCGGGCGGCTGGGCAGAGGTTCATCTCGCAAAAGCGGAACCGGGTGTTTCCGCTGGACAGGCTTGCGTCATGTATGACAGCGACCGGCTTCTTGGCGGGGGCTGGATTGCCGGAACGGAGGCGCCTGTTAAAATCGCTGACAATCAGCGTCGGTTGGCCTGATTATTGTTATTTCCTTGCTTGACAGAACATTGTAAAAACCCTAAAAACCGGGCTTCAAAGCGCCAGCCGCTCGTATGTTTACGCGGATTGGCTGCCTTCTCTGTGGCTCCTTAGCTCAGTTGGTTAGAGCGGTGGAATCATAATCCATGTGTCCCCAGTTCGAGTCTGGGAGGAGCCACCAATATAAAGCCGGAGTTGAGACTGTGTCTCCTCCGGCTTTTTTATACATCGTCGTACCCCTTGGCCGTCCCGCAGCATTATATCGTTGAATGTCCGATGGCGCTTTGCTACGTTTATCGTCCGAAACATGCCGTAAATGCATGGATAATAATAACAATAAGGTATCTTTCTCATGACCATAAAAGGGAAAGCCTATATCGTTGGAGCATATGAGCATCCGACGCGAAAGGCTGTCGGTAAATCACTCGCACAACTCCACGCGGAAGTTGCCAAAGGGGCGCTTGAAGATGCAGGCCTGACCAAGGACGATGTCGATGGCTATTTCTGTGCTGGTGATGCGCCGGGATTAGGCGGTCTTTCCATGATCGATTATATGGGGCTGAAATTGCGCCATATCGACACCACGGAAACCGGCGGATCGTCCTATGTGATCCATGTAGCTCATGCGGCGCAAGCGATTGCAGAAGGCAAATGCAAGGTGGCCTTGATCACGCTCGCAGGTAAGCCTCGCTCTTCCGGTGAGGCAACAGGCACCAAGCCACGCAATTACGGCATAGACTCCCCTGATGTTGCCTTCGAACTCCCGTTTGCGCCGACAATTGTCAATAACTATGCAATGTGCGCCCGGCGTCATATGCATGAGTTTGGGACGACGAGCGAGCAATTGGCCTGGATCAAGGTTGCCGCCTCTCATCATGCGCAGCACAACCCCAATGCCATGTTACAAAAGGTAGTCACGGTCGATGAGGTTGTGAATTCGCCGATGATTGCCGACCCGCTCCATCGTCTCGATTGCTGCGTGATCAGTGATGGGGGCGGAGCATTGGTTGTGGTGGCGCCCGAAGTTGCGGCGGAACTCAATCGTCCGAAGGTACGGATCATGGGCGCGGGCGAAGCTCCCAAGCATCAGATGGGCGGACATGTTGATCTAACCTATTCGGCAGGCGCGTTTTCAGGGCCTGCGGCATTTGCTGAAGCGGGTGTAAAACCGTCTGATATCAAATATGCGTCAATCTATGACAGCTTTACTATTACCGTTCTTATCCAGCTTGAAGATCTCGGGTTTTGCGCCAAAGGGGACGGTGGCAAATTTGTCGCTGATGGCAATCTCATCTCCGGCGTCGGAAAATTACCCTTCAATACAGATGGCGGCGGGCTCTGCAATAACCATCCGGGCAACCGCGGCGGCATGACGAAAGTAATTGAGGCCGTGCGTCAGCTAAGAGGGGAAGCACATCCGGCTGTTCAGGTTGCGAACTGCGATCTTGTCGTTGCCCATGGAACGGGTGGGTCGCTTGGAACGAGACACGCTGCAGGTACATTAATCTTGGAAAGGGTATAACAATGACAGAACAAAGAACCATACCCGCCCCGCATATCGAAGAAGAAACCCGCCCCTTTTGGGATGGCATTCGTGATGGCAAACTGTTGGTGAAATATTGCCGCTCCTGTGAGGCCCCACATTATTATCCCCGGTCTATTTGCCCGCATTGCGGCAGTGATGATACTTACTTCAAGGAAAGCGATGGTCGGGCGCATATCTATTCTTTTAGCGTGTTTCGCGCGGCACCGATTCCTTATGCAATTGCCTATGTCACACTCGCGGGCACTGATATTCGTATGATGACGAATATCGTCAATTGCGATTTTGATGCGTTGGAAATTGATCAGGAAGTAAAGGTATGTTTTGCCGAAACTGAAGGTGACGGGCCTCCCGTACCCATGTTTGAGCCTGCCGGAAATTAAAACCAAAAAAATAATAAAAGAGGTAAACTATGTATAATCCGATGTCGCTAGAGGGCCGTAATATTATTGTCACCGGCGCGGGGCAAGGAGTGGGCGCCGCTGCGGCGGAGATGATCGTCAATCTTGGCGGCCGCGCTATTCTCGTCGACCTACAGGAAGACAAGCTTCAGGCCGTTGCGGACAAGCTTGGGTCCGATAATACTGAAATGTATGTGGGTAGTGTTGCCGATCCAGGCTTCGTCCAGGACATGGTCACAAAGTCAGTTGCCTCCTGCGGCGGAGTTCACGGACTGATTAATAATGCCGGTATCGTCCGCGCGGCAATGATTAATAAAATGCCGGTGGAGACATGGCAGCAGGTGATTGATGTCAATCTCAGCGGCGTGTTCTATTGCCTTCAGGCCGTCGGCCGACATATGATTGAACGAGTGAAGGATGGGGATAAAAACCCGGGTGCGATCGTTAATATTTCATCTGTTGCGGGTCGCCGGGGAACGGTTGGCCAGATCAACTATGGAGCCGCGAAATCCGGTGTCCTTGGTATCACCATGAGTGCAGCGAAGGAATGGGGACGCTATGGCATTCGTGTGAATAGTGCCTGCTTTGGTGTTGTCGAGACAGAAATGACGGAAACAATCCGGTCAGACAAGTTCCGCGATACTTATATGGCGCAAGTTGTGCTGGAGAGGTTTGCCTCGCCGGAGGAAGTCGCCAAAGGCGTTTGTTTCCTGCTTACCGATGCGTCGAGCTATGTCACGGGTCAGCATTTGTCCATCGATGGCGGATTGCATATCGGCTTTTAATTTATAGAGGAGGAACGCGTCGATCTAAATGTCACGTTCCTCCCTTCGTCTTAAAGGGCGTAAGATATCTGATTTTTAGGCAGATTTTAGGATATGAATGGTCCGGCTTTCCAACATATCCTTAGTTTTTGCACCATAAGCTTTCATATGATCCGAGGCGGCATGGGCCATTAACGCATCCATGCTTTCCCATTTTTCGATAACCGCGAAGCTGTTCTCCCCAAGTTCCGCCTGAAAACCGCCGACACCGTCCATATCAATAACGGCATTGTACTCAATGCAGCCTTTTTCCGCATGAACAGCAGGGACATTGGCTTTGAAGGCTGTAAGAACCTCGTCTCGTTTGCCGGGTTTGGTTGTGATCATGGCGACAACATTTACTGGTTGCATGTTTTTTCCTTTTTATGGTTGTTGCTTTCCGTCAAATTGTAGCCCAATGCTTTAGTTAAAGGCCATGATAAATCACATGGTAGATATATTAAGTTCTCTTGAGGGAAACAGGCCGAAATGAAAAAAGGTAATATGATTGTTGTAGGCTTAGCAATCGCCGTTACGTTGCTGCCGATTACGGTATGGGCAGAAGACTGGCGTGAAACCGGCTGTGCCGGAGTTGTGGAGGCTGAGCTTGAAAAGCTGGACATAGATGCACTAGGCGCGGCGCGTGTTACCTATGTTGTTTCCAGTCGGGGATCGGTTGCTTCAGAAGGTTATGAAGAGCTGAATGGATGGGTTAGCTTTGAAAAATGTAAAGGAAACCTGACCGTGCAGCTGTCTGAAAATTGTACGGTAACGATGATGTATACCAGCGGCCAGTGCCGCATCCCCGGAGTGGAACATTACTAATCAATAGGCAGGGTATGGCACGCGTCTTCGGTCAATTGCCGCATTTCAACCTGATGGGTGAATTCGTCGCCATCGCTTACGGTCACGGATTCAAATCCTAGCAAGGTTAGCAGGTCCAGAAAGGTCAGGTTTTCCGGCGCGCCGCTTTCTTCAAAGATCGGCGTTGTCCGGGCGCTATTGGTAAGATCAGCAAGCAATGCTCGGACCCGGTATATAGTTTCCAGATGGCCGTCCGTCTTGGCGACAATGATCAATTTTCTGGATTCGCCGCCCTTCACAAAGACTGAGTACGCCGAATCATAGGGCTTGTTGGACATTCCTTCCTTAATTCCGATAACGAATCCGACGCGTCGGCGTTTATCCATATCGGAAAGCGGTGGAACGCGGGCACAATAAGTTTCGATCTCCGCCGGGGCGGGATAGTAATACCCAATGTAGCGATCTTCTCCCGCCGAGGTTGCCGCCGAAGACAGGCCCGTAATGCACGCCAAACCAATAAGAACGATCCATCTAATTTCGCGACGCTGCATCAAAACCCCCTTAGGTACAACATGTCCAAGGCGCACAGATTATTTTTAAACTGCCCCTGCAAACAACCTTAAAAGGATCTTCCCGGTAGGATTTTATGCTGCACTATGGGCTTCGTTCCATTCATGCAACATTTTATTCGCATGTGCAGCGGCTGTTTCAGGATCAGGGGTTTTTTCCGGAACCTTGGCCGTTAGCTCGATCACATAGCCATTGGGGTCGCGAAAATAGATTGAATGGATTGATTTATGATCTGAAATGCCACGGGTTTCAATACCCATTTCCTTGCCTTTGGCGAACATTTTGTGAAGGCTGTCCATATCAACTTCAAGCGCGATATGCAGGTCATAGTCATGTTGGTCCTTGAACTCGAACGCCTGATCGGGGGCTTCAAAGAAGGCAAGGAAGGAACCATCATCCATCCGGTAGAACGTATGAAGGACCTCGGTTTTTCGACCCGTCATGGATTCGCTGATGGAAAGGGCATCGGCCAGTGGAAGCCCAAGGAAGTCCTCATAAAACTTACGCGTTTCTTCAGAATTTCGGCATCTGTAAGCGTTGTGGTGAAGACCTTTGATCATCATATTCCCCTATTCTCTCTCGCGCCAATTCATATCCAAGTATTTGGCTTAAAGTGCGATAAATCAACCCCGTATATAGCAGTTACATTAACGATGCCCATTCGCCAGTAAGGTCGCCTCTGACTGAAGGCGAAGCTTTGCCATGGCAATTACGCCGAGAAATGGTCCGATAGCCAGTGTGGCGAAAGCATATTGCCAGCCAATAAGGTCAATGAAGACGGGAATCAAATGGATTGTCGCCAAGCTTATTAAAAAACCGATAGAAGTCTGGATCGTCAGCATCGTGCCGATCATATTCTTGGGACTGAGTTCAATAACACAGGTTGAAAATTGGGCTGAGTCGGCAACGATGGAAATGCCCCAAATCAAGCAGACGACCATCAATAAAGTGGGGGAGCCACCAAATAGAAAGCCGACGAGAATGGCACATGTTCCGCTTATGGCCATTGCGAAAATGGTGACCGTCGTCCGGCCGATGCGATCTGCGGCTATTCCGGCGAATAGGCTACCCAGCCCTCCAATGGCGATTGTCGCAAAAGTACCAAGGTTGGCATAAAATTGACCATTCTCTACCCCCGCAATTTGGAAGCTATCAAACAGAAAAAGACCGATCCAGGCCCACATTGCATAGAGTTCCCACATATGGCCGAAATATCCGAAGTTCGCTAGCCGCAGGGATTTATTCCTCCAGGCATAAAAGGCGGAAGAGGGATCAAATGGCGGTGCTTTGGGCATCTTGCTGCCAAGGGATACTAGAGTTATTAGGCCGCTCGCGCATATCGCGAGAAGGCTGCTCGCAACTAGGGTCAATTGCCAGTCGATCCCACTTGTGTCCAAAAGATTAAGGATATGCGGAGACGCACTCCCGATGGTCAGCGCTCCGACCAGCAATCCAACAAGAAGTCCGGTATCCCGTCTTGCCCATGTCGACACCATCTTCATGCCGACCGGATAAATACCCGCCATGCAGACGCCGGTTAAAAAACGAAGGAAAATAACAAAGTGAGAAGTTGGGTCAAAAAGGACGATTGCTCCGTTTGCCATAGCAGCAGTCAAGGTGGCTGCGGCGAAAAAAGTCTTGGGAGGGATACGATCTGCTAAACTAAGGGTTGCACTGATTAGCGTGCCGCAAACGAAACCGATGGCAACGGCGCTGGAGAAGAAGGACGCTTGCAAACCATTAAGCCCATACTCTTCCTTTAAAACCGGAATCACTGCCGTTGCAGAAAACCAAAGAGAGAGCGCCATCACCTGGCACATGGCGAGCAATATGACAGAGCGCCATTTTTGCGCCGCAGTCCACTCAGTCATGGGTGATCAGGAAAGTTAGCGCAACTTGAACCGCTGAATTTTCCCTGTTGCCGTTTTGGGAAGTTCATCGACAAACTCGATCCACCTTGGATATTTGAAGGCTGCCAACCGTTCTTTGACAAATTGTTTTAACTCCTCTGCCAAGGCTTCCGAATCATAGTCCGTTTGATTGACGACAATCACTGCTCTTGGCTTAATCAACTGATCCGAATCTGCTTTCCCCACAACGGCGACCTCCAAGACAGATTCATGCTCGATAAGGGCCGCTTCGACTTCGAATGGCGAGACATAAATCCCGCCCACTTTGAGCATATCGTCCGTTCGCCCGCAATAAATAAAGTACCCTTCTTCATCCTGATAATATTTATCACCCGCTCGCGTCCATGGCCCTTGAAATGTCTCTAAGCTTTTGTCGCGACGGTTCCAGTACATAAGGGCGCTTGACGGTCCGGAAATTTCCAGCGCACCCATTTCCCCTTGCGGAACGGGCAGGCCATCGTCCCCTGTCAGACGAATATCATATCCTGTGACTGGCTTGCCTGTTGACCCCGGGCGGACATCTCCGGGCCGGTTGGAGAGAAAGATATGCAGCATTTCGGTACTGCCAATCCCGTCCAGAATATCGATGCCCATTTGTTTCTGCCAACGGGCGAGCAAATCAGCGGGCAAGGCTTCGCCGGCTGATGTACAATACCTGAGGTTATGCTTGCCCTTTGCGGGCAGAAGGCCGCTCGCCAGAAGCATGGCAAACAGCGTTGGCACGCCGTAAAAAATCGTCGGTTTTTGATTTTCTATAATATCGCACACAGTGTCTGGTGTGGGCGGGCCTTCCAACAGGATGACGGTTGCGCCAACAGAAAAGGGAAAGGTCAGTCCATTTCCCAGCCCGTAAGCGAAAAACAGCTTGGCTGCGGAGAACATGATATCATCTTCACGGATACCAATGGTTTCCTTTGCGTATAAATCCGCCGTTGCGCGGAGGTTGCCATGCAGGTGAACCGTGCCTTTCGGCATGCCAGTCGTGCCAGAGGTGTAGAGCCAAAAACACATATCATCGCGTGATGTTTCTGCCGCCGCGAATTCCGTGCTTTGGGCGTTAATTAGTTCAGTGAGGCTATCGTATCCATTTGGGCCCTCGCCGGACACGATAATTGATTTCAACGCCGGATGACTATCGAGATGGCGTTCAAAGGAGCCCAGCAAATCGCTCGAGACAATCAAAGCGGTGGCCCGGCTGTCATTGAGAATAAATTGATAATCTTTTTCGGTGAAGCGAGTGTTGATTGGGACGGGGATCACTCCGGCCTTGATCGCGCCAAGAAAACAGACCGGGAAATCAATAGTATCATTTAGGCAAAGAATAATCCGTTGTTCCTGCTGGATGCCGATTTCTTTTAGTGCGTTGGCGAAGCGATTGATGCCATCACTTAGCGCCTGATAGCTATGCGCGCCGGATTTATCAATGACAGCAGTTTTCTGTGCTCGCCCGGCAGCTAGATTATGATCGATCAGATCTACAGCCGCATTGAAAACGTCTGCCGTTTCGGCATTGCTTGACATTGCATCCCTCCCAGAATGAAAAGCGCTTCCTGTTTTGTTTCTATGCGCTTTTGTCGTCTATTGTTGCCCCGATTTTATTCTTACCCTTATCTTGACGGCAAGCATCTCCGATAAAATTATTTATGCGGCCTTAAGAAGCTCAAGCCAGTTCTCTGCCCACTCTCCCGCCTGATCCTCTGGCAGTTCTCCAGAGGAGGCGTCATGTCGCATGATTTCTCCGACAAGCACTGCGCCATATTTCTTGAAGGCTGCGTCAAATAGATTTCCGGCGTTACAGAAAGTCTGATTATAGGTTAGGTCGCCAAGGGCGAAGACGCCGTACTTGATACCAGATAGATCCGGTGCCGCAACGGAGAGATTATCGACGAAGGCTTGCCCATTGTCCGGGATATCCCCTTGTCCGTATGTCGATGTGCAGATGATATAGGCGGTGGTGCTGTTCAGAATATCAGCGTTCAGATCATCCATCATCAGGATTTCCGCATCTTCTCCCTTGGCTGAAAGGGCGTCTGCTATTTCTTCGGCGACAAGCTCAGCTGTTCCGGTCATGGTGCTGACAAGAATTTTTATCTGCTCGGCCAATGTTACGTCTCTCCAAAAAAACTACTCAAAAGACGGAATAGGAAATATAATGCATTTTGTCCAGCGGATAATGTTCCTTCAGCAGCGAGTTGTGACATGAGTAAGGCCAATTTCGGCGCCGAACAAAGAGAAGATAATCAGGCGGATGATTTTCTTTCTGCGCTTGGCGCTAATGTTCGTGCCTTGAGGGCGCAGCGGGGCATGACTCGCAAAATTCTAGCGCGCGATTCCGGTGTGTCGGAGCGCTACCTTGCCAAGTTGGAGACAGGCGAGGGGAATGCGTCCATGCTTGTACTGAGGCAGATTGCCGAGGCCATGGATACGTCTCTTGTTGATCTGGTCTCAGTTGGTGAGGAGTCCAGCTCGGAAATGCGCGAGCTTCACAGGCTTGCAAGACGATTGCCGTCGGAGCAGATTGCAGCTGTCATTGCGGTAGCCCAACAGCATCTGGTCAAATCGGAAGAAGCTGCAAAGGGCCAGCGCATATCTCTGATCGGTCTTCGTGGCGCCGGAAAATCAACCCTTGGCCCGCTTCTAGCAGAAAGACTTGGTTTTCGGTATATCGAGTTAAACAAGGTTGTTGAAAAGGAATTTGGGGCAAGCCTTGACGAAATTTTCGCGCTGGCAGGTCAACCTTCCTTTCGCAGGTGGGAGCGGCGTTGCCTGACGGATATTGTTACCCGGCAGGATAATGTTGTGATCGCGACGGGTGGCAGCATTGTCGTCGATGAGCAGACCCTCTCTCTTCTGTTAAGCAGAACCCACGTCATCTGGCTTCAGGCGCGTCCGGAAGAACATATGGCGAGGGTCGTTGCCCAAGGGGATATGCGCCCCATGGCGAACAGCCGCGAGGCAATGGCCGATCTTAAGCAGATTCTTGCGGCAAGGGAGCCGCTCTACCGACGTGCGGACGCAAGTTGCGATACTGCCGACAAAGAGGTTTCAGAAAGTATTCTCGATCTGGAGCGTGTGACGACGGGCCTTCTGGCGGGTTAATGTACGGCAAATTGCTTGACATGCACTTTAGTGCATGTAGTGTATTATTTTTCCATAGGCAACCTTGGATGGCAACCCCATGATCACCTTTGACAGACATCCCAATGATTACCGCCATTGGCAGCTTTCTGTTGATGATGACATTGCCACCCTGACATTGGCAGTTGATGAGGATGGCGGGCTGGTTCCGGGATATCAGCTTAAGCTCAATTCTTATGACCTTGGAGTGGATATTGAGCTGAACGACGCGTTGCAGAGGATCCGTTTTGAATATCCAACAGTCCGCACCGTTGTCGTTACAAGTGGGCTGGAGAAGATGTTTTGTGCCGGCGCCAATATCTACATGTTGGGCACTTCATCCCATGGCTGGAAAGTGAACTTCTGCAAATTCACGAATGAGACCCGCAATAGCATTGAAGATTCGAGCCGTTTTTCAGGCATAAAGTTTCTGGCTGCCTGTAATGGCACGACTGCTGGCGGGGGATATGAACTGGCGCTAGCCTGTGATGAAATATTCCTGATTGACGACCGCTCCAGCGCAGTGAGCCTGCCGGAAGTGCCACTTCTTGGGGTGCTCCCGGGGACAGGCGGCCTTACTCGCCTCACGGATAAGCGCAAAGTTCGCCATGATCTTGCCGATGTGTTTTGCACCAACCCTGACGGGGTGCGCGGACGGCGAGCGAAAGAATGGCGGCTGGTCGATGAGGTCGTGCCGCGAAATAACTTTGATGAGAAGGTAATGGCGCGCGCGAAGGAATTGGCCACAAATAGTTCTCGTCCGGAGCATGCAGAAGGAATTGAACTGACGGCGCTTGATCGCCGGATAGATGAGGGCGGTTATCATTATCGTTATGTCGATGCCACGCTGGATGCAGAGGCCGGGGCCGCGACAATTACAATCACGTCTCCTGATTCCAAACTGCCGGAAACAGTTACAGATATTCATGCGGCGGGTGCCAGCTGGTGGCCACTTGCTATGGCGCGTGAGCTGGACGACGCTATATTGATGCTGCGCGCGAATAATGAGGAGGTCGGTACCTTCCTTCTTAAAACGCGCGGGCAAATCGACGCCGTATTAAAGACCGATGCCATTCTCTCAGAGAATCAGGACGACTGGTTTGTTCGGGAAGTGATTGGCATGCTACGCCGGACCTTGGCGCGCCTCGATGTGTCCTCCCGCAGTCTCTTCGCTCTCATTGAAGAAGATTCTTGCTTCGCGGGCACTCTTTACGAACTCGCGCTCGCGGCAGATCGTACTTATATGCTGGATATTGCTGAAGAAGACGGCAATCCGCCATATATTGCCTTAAGCGAGATGAATTTCGGCGCTTACGAAGCCGTGAATGGAATTACACGACTCGCCCGACGGTTTTATGAAGATGAAGCGGCCCTCAATATCCTGAAGCAGCAAACCGGTATAGAGATCAATGCGATAGAGGCGGAGGAAAGGGGCCTTGTCACTTTCATTCCCGATGACATTGATTGGGAGGATGAAATCCGGCTGCTGATAGAAGAACGTTCCAGCTTGTCACCTGATGCTCTCACCGGTCTTGAGGCGAACTTGCGCTTCGGCGGAACCGAGACAGCGGCCACGAAGATTTTCGGGCGCCTATCTGCTTGGCAAAACTGGATATTCAATCGACCCAATGCCGTTGGTGAAAAAGGTGCGCTTAAATTATTTGGCAGCGGTACCAAAGCAGAATTTGACAAAAGGAGAGTGTAGGATGGCGATCAATTATCAGGAACTCATCCCGAATAATGTCGATCTTGGCAATGACCGCCGTTTGCAACGGGCACTTGAGCATTGGCAACCGCGTTTCCTCGATTGGTGGCAGACCTTGGGGCCGGAAGGGTTCCAGACGAGTGATGTCTATCTTCGCACGGCAACGTCTGTTGACGCGAAAGGTTGGGCGACGTTCGGTGCAGTGAAGATGCCGGATTATCGTTGGGGTATTTTCCTTGCGGATCGAGAAAAGGATCGGACTATCGGCTTTGGCGACGACTTCGGCAAACCGGTATGGCAACAGGTGCCAGGGGAGTATCGCTCAATCCTTCGCCGTCTGATCGTGACTCAGGGCGATACCGAACCGGCGTCGGTTGAGCAGCAACGCCTTCTCGGTCAGACATGCCCGTCACTCTTTGATTTGCGCAATTTGTTTCAAGTTAATGTGGAGGAGGGGCGGCATCTCTGGGCGATGGTGTATCTACTGCATGCTTATTTTGGTCGCGATGGCCGGGAGGAAGCGGAAGATCTGCTGATGCGCCATTCTGGCAGCGAAGATAATCCACGCATTCTCGGCACCTTTAACGAGCCGATCAGTGAATGGCTTTCCTTCTTTATGTTTACTTACTTCACGGATCGTGACGGGAAATATCAGCTGAAATGCCTGGCCGAATCCTCCTTCGATCCGCTCGCGCGCACCTGTCAGTTCATGCTGACGGAGGAAGCGCATCATATGTATGTTGGTGAAACTGGCATCACTCGGATAATCAAGCGCACCTTAGAGGTCATGACGGAACTCAAGACGGACGACCCGGCAACCTTGCGCAAAGCAGGGGTCATCGATCTGCCGACCCTGCAGCGTTTTGTAAATTTCTGGTTCTCGTCCTGCATGGATTTGTTCGGTGCGGAAGTTTCATCTAATGCGGCGATTAGCTTTGCGAATGGTATCAAGGGGCGCCCTGATGAAAGGGTTTTCAAGGATCATGTGGAGCGGGAAACCTCCTTACAGATAGAAAAGCCTGATGACGCCGGTGGTGTGCAAACGGAAGAGATTACGGTTCGTAGTGCCATTAACGATCAGGTGCGCACGGCTTATATCAAGGACTGCATGGTCGGGATAACGCGTTGGAATCGCCTGATTAAGAAAGCGGGATTTGATTTCGCTATTGAATTGCCGTCAAGCCGGTTTCGCCGAAAAATAGGATTCTGGGCGGATGTGGTTACCGACCCGAAAGGGGACTTTATTTCAGCGGACGAGTTTGACCGTCGTCATGATGAGTTTCTCCCTTCCGAAAATGATCGCGTCTACATTCACAGCCTGATGCAGCAGGTGACCGAGCCCGGCAAGATGGCTGGCTGGATCGCGGCCCCTGATCGTGGCATCAATAACATGCCGGTTGACTATGAATATGTGCATTTGCAGTAAGTGAAATTTTGGTTCTGGGGTTAAATACTACCTTCAGTCTCAACTACCAAAATGCGCGCAGGCGTTCGCGGAACAGCCTTATGCTCATCGCCGGCTTCAGCATGGAAAATATCACCGGGGGATAGCGTCAGAACCTTTTCTTGCCCAGCCTCACGTATATGCATATCGACTTTACCATCCAACAGAACGAATACCTCCGGTCCGTCATTCACATGCCAAATATAGGGTTGATCCGTCCAATGAAGACGAACGGTGGCGTTCGATATCTTCTCAATACCAAGGGCATCCCATGCATTTTTACCTTCAAAATCGGTCGGCTTGATTAGGCGCATTTTGGCTTCCTATCCATAAATTTTTCTTTTGATTAATCCTAACCTACCTTTAACTCATGCATAAACTGGCTGCGTGGATTGCTCCTAAGGTTTTTCCGATGTCAAAAAAGGTCGTGTTGCAATAGTGCTCGGTCGCTCTTTCACGCAATTCCACCATCTTACAAGCTTTGGATAGCTCTGGAACATATTCGTACCCTCAGGTGCCATCAGAAAATAATCGATCATCGGTACCAGATGTGCATCGGCGAGAGAGTAAGAGGTGGCTGCGATATATCCACTATCGCTCGCTAGGTTTTCAAGGATAGCAAGTACAGGGGCACTTTCTTCCAATCCTTCGCTTACAACAGCCTCGTTTGTCGTCTCTCTGAAAGCGCGATTAAAGACCCTCTCGGAAAAGACTTTACGGACGAGCGGCCAGTATCCATAGCTATCGACGATGGAGATGACCTGACGCATTCTGGCGCGTTTCACTACTGTCTCGGGCTGTAAGGATGGCCCTTCAAATGCTTCATCCAGGTACTGAGTTATTGCGCCTGTTTCATAAAGAGTAAAATCACCATGTCGGATGGCCGGCACGCGATTGAAGGGATGGATGTCGATATAATTGGCCGATGCATCTTCGGCGAAGGGGTTAATCTCATGCGTTTCAAGCGCGATTCCCTTTTCCAGCATAACAATCCTGACTATTCGGGAATAAACGCTATACTTAAAACTGAATAGTTCGACATTTTTTTTAGCATTTTGGCGACCTGTTGATAGCGTGCGTTCCATCCGCTCCATCTTGCGTCGACTTGTGTCTGAAACACAAGCGAAGTAACTACTTTTCTCTTGCACTTGCAGGCCGACTCGGCGATAACGCGGCACCTTTTATGGTAAGGCACTCAAGGAGCATTCACGGGAAGAATGCTCAAGGATGAGAAAATGGCAATTTCACCTGCGGCGGCGGAAGAAGATCGTCTCGATTATTTCGTTCATAAGGATGGGTTGACCTTCGCAGGGACTCATCTGATCGTCGATCTTTGGGAAGGGGAGGGCTTCAACGATCCCTTGTTGATCGAAGAAACGCTCCGCCATGCGATTGATGCAGCGGGGGCGACCTTGCTGCATTTTCATATTCATGCGTTTGAGCCCGATGGTCTTTCCGGAGTTGCGGTGCTTGCCGAAAGCCATATCAGCTTTCATAGTTGGCCGGAGCGCGGGTTTATGGCACTCGATATCTTCATGTGTGGCAAGACCGATCCTTACAAGGCTATCCCGATCCTGCGGGAAGCGTTTAAACCCGAAACTGTCCAGCTTAATGAAATCAAGCGGGGGATTGTCAGTTGATGGAACTCTTTGATGAGGGGCTGCATTCGGGTGTCAATCTAGCGCTTAATGTGGAAAAGGTTGTCTATCGCGAGAAGACTGAGCTGCAGGACCTCATGATTTTTGAGAATAGCCAGTTTGGACGCGTTATGTCTCTCGACGGCGCCGTGCAGACAACCGAAAAAGATGAGTTTATCTACCATGAGATGTTCGTTCATGTGCCGGTTCTGGCCCATGGCAAGGTTAGTCGCGCCCTGATTATCGGCGGCGGCGACGGCGGCGCGGCGCGGCAACTCATGAAGCATAGAAATATCGCCGTGACCATGGTGGATATCGACCGGACCGTTGTCGAGCTTAGCAAGAAATACATGCCGTCGATCTCGGGTGGCGCCTTTGACGACCCCCGGCTTGATCTGATCATCGCCGATGGATGCAAGTTTGTGCGAGAGACCGATGAGAAATGGGATGTAATTATTATCGACAGCACTGATCCGCATGGACCCGGGGAAGTCCTCTATACACAGGAATTCTATGCGGACTGCAAGGCCCGTCTTGCGAACGGTGGTATTATAATTACGCAAAACGGCGTGCCTTTCGTTCAGGAAGAAGAACTAAAAACGAGCTATGACCGTCTCGGTAGTTTGTTCAAGGATGTCAGTTTTTATCTCGCCGCGATCCCGAGTTATGTCGGTGGAGTGATGGCCTACGGCTGGGCGACGGATGAGCCGGATCATCGAAAAGTGAGTCTCTCCCGCCTTGTCGCACGCTTTGTCGAGGCCGGGATCACGACGGACTATTATACACCGGAAGTCCATCTTGCGGCTTTTGCTCTCCCGCTTCATATCCAGAAGATACTGACGCGCGAAGATTGAGCAGCTAGCACTCCACGACGTTAACGGCAAGGCCACCTTGCGAGGTTTCCTTATATTTGCTGAGCATATCGACGCCGGTCTGGCGCATCGTCTCGATCACCTCATCAAGAGATACCACATGCGTGCCGTCACCGGACAGCGCGAGGCGGCAGGCATTAATCGCCTTCATCGCGCCCATGGTATTGCGTTCGATGCAGGGGATCTGCACTAATCCGCCGATCGGATCGCAGGTCAAACCAAGATTATGCTCCATGCCGATCTCAGCGGCATTTTCCACCTGTTCGTTCGTGCCTCCCAGAACGGCGGTAAGGGCACCTGCAGCCATGGAACAGGCGACCCCCACTTCCCCCTGACACCCCATTTCTGCGGCGGAGATTGATGCGCGTTTTTTATAGATTGCGCCAATTGCTGCTGCGGTGAGCAGGAAATTGCGCGTCCCCTCCTTTGTGACGCCGGGGCAGAAGCGTTGGTAATATTTAAGTACCGCGGGAATTACCCCGGCCGCACCATTTGTGGGAGCCGTCACCACTCGCCCACCGGCGGCGTTCTCCTCATTGACGGCGAGGGCGTAGAGATTAACCCAGTCAAGAACGGTCAGTGGATCGCGGGAGGCGCGCTCCGGATTTTCCATTAAGTCTTGATACAACGCGTTTGCCCGGCGCTTTACCTTAAGGCCGCCCGGCAGGATACCCTCTCCCTCGCAGCCCCTCTTGATGCAGTTGATCATGGCTTCATTGACATCATCAAGGAAGGCGAAGGTTTCTTCCTCACTTCGCCAACTGCTTTCATTGGCAAGCATCATCTCAGCAATGGTGAGGCCGCTTTCCTTGCCCATATCGAGAAGTTCGTCTGCGGAGGTGAAAGGATAGGGTAGCACAATGTTATGACCCTTCGTTTCTGCCCTGTCCCCTTCGTTGTGAGAGACAACATATCCGCCTCCCACGGAGAAATAGTCCCGGCAGAAAAGCTGCGCACCCTTTGCATCATAGGCATAGAACCGCATGCCGTTAGAATGTTCAGGAAGGAGTTGATCTTTCAGGAAAAGGAGACTTTGGTCCTCAAAAAAGGGAATTATACGATGTCCGTTTAGTGAAATTTCCCCGCTTGTCCGTATTTTGTCGATAAGCGGTTGTACTTTCTCCGGATCAACGGAGGAAGGGCGTTCCCCACTTAGTCCAAGAAGAATAGCAATGTCCGTCGCATGACCGGCGCCAGTGAGAGCAAGCGAGCCATAAAGCTCGACCAGCAGACGATCGGTCGAATCAAGTAAATCCTCTGACGCTAGACGATCGACGAAACGCTTTGCCGCCCGCATGGGCCCCACGGTATGGGAGCTTGATGGGCCAATACCGATTGTATAAAGATCGGTTACGCTGATGTTGATATCCAACTGAGACGTTGGGTTAGGCGGTGCAGTTGGCTTTGATGGTACAACTGGCGTAACGTTGCCAAGGCCGGGTTTGGATGGTTTTGTCATTTACAGGCACCTTTTCTCACTCTGGTGAAAAATTCACCAATGCGTTCAATAGATGCCCCCTCTGTCCGGTTACCTGAAAGATTACGTCGACATATCGCCGACTTACCTCTTCGGTGATGCGTTAGCCATGGCCTCAGCATACTCTCCAGAGCCCTCTTTCCTGACGGTACATGTGCCTGAGAGTTTCCGGGGCGGTTGCTCCTTCGGCGCCGGTAAGTCCGGTCTCTCCCATCAGGATAATCAAGGAATGCCAGCATAGTCCGGCAATTCACATAGACCTTAGAGACCGCGCTTTGGCATTGTCAAGTCCGGGCCTTCCGAAATGGATCAACGGGTGCCGTATTTCAAAACCCAAAGGGGTAGCAATGCCGCGACATCAGCGCTTTTTTCATCGAGTTCCACCGCCGTTGTCATCTCATCTTCATCAATTCGCACGATGCGTCCGCCAAATCGGCACATTTCTGGGGAGCCAACGGGCCCGATAATTCCTTCGACAGTTTGATCAAGTATAACATGGTCTGCGATACCGTTTAGCAGCATTCCGTCAAGAGACCAGTTCTCTGTCGAAAACCGAATGCCCTCAATTTCTACGCTGAGGACCGGGTTTGATACGCGAAAGGCCCCACGTTTTTCGAATCTGTTTGCAACAGATTGTGTGTTCATTTCAGCTTGCAGCACGAATAGTCTCCATAAAAATTTATCTACTCATCGAGTATGCAGCCTTTGTGCCAGTATCAAGGGAAAGGTAAAAAGTCTGTATTTCTTCGCTTTTTCGTTCCTTTGAGAGACGGACAGGAGTGATGCGATATAGGTAAGCGGTCAAATTTTCCCGCTCTGTAGGAAATAATAGCCGGGCATATTGGGTCTGGTTTGATGGAAATTATAAGCAATAAAGAGAATCATGTTTTGTGAATCGGGGTGAGATCACATTGTTTTGAGCCCAAATCTGATCTAATGCCGATATCTCTGAATTTTTTTAATGAGCACCCAAAGGTAATAATATTATGTTTTTCAATGATTTTTCGCAATAATGCTGCAGGTGCGAAATAAAAAAATGAAATTTTGTCAATAATGACAATTTGTCATCTTTGAAAAAGCCTGCTAAGAAAATGCCCAAGCCGGGTAACTGAGCGAAAAGATTCAGGCTTGGCTAAATAATTAAAAGGTCGGGTAACTGGGCGCAAGATCCAGACTTAGCTCAACCATCCATAGCCAAGTAACTGGGCGTAAGATCCAGGCTTGGCTATATTTATCCCAGTATCAGGAGTCATCTCGTAAATGACAATGCCGACCGTTCTGGAAGGGCGTCTTTCTCTCCCAGTTATTGCATCACCAATGTTTATTGTATCCGGGCCTGAACTGGTAATTGCTCAGTGCAAGCAGGGCATCGTCGGATCTTTTCCTGCTCTTAATGCAAGGCCGATTTCTCAGCTTGACGAATGGCTCTTTCAGATCAAGTCAGAACTTGCTGACTATGCGGCGGCGAATCCTGACAAGAAGGTCGCCCCCTTTGCTGTCAATCAGATTGTACATGCGTCAAATACTCGTTTGGAGGAAGATGTTGCACTCTGCGTTAAGCATGAAGTGCCGATTATCATCACGAGCCTTCGGGCCCCGAATGAAATTGTTGAGGCGATACATTCTTACGGCGGAATTATCCTGCATGACGTGACTACCATCCGCCATGCCCAAAAGGCATTGGAAGCAGGCGTCGATGGTTTAATTCTGGTTTGCGCGGGCGCTGGCGGGCATGCGGGGCGGTTAAGTCCGTTCGCGCTTGTCTCCGAAGTGCGGCAGTTCTTTGATGGGCCGATTGCTCTTTCCGGGGCCATTGCGAATGGCCGATCAATCCTTGCAGCCCAGGCAATGGGCGCGGATCTCGCCTATATGGGGAGTGCATTTATCGCTACCAAAGAAGCCAACGCGGTAGACGACTACAAAAATATGATCGTTGAAAGCACAGGCGAGGATATTCTCTATACGAACACCTTTACCGGCGTTCACGGTAACTATTTGCGCCCCAGTGTGGAAAAAGCGGGGCTTGATCCGGAGAATTTGCCGGGTGCCGATAAAAGCCGGATGAATTTCGGCAGCGGTAGTACGGGTAAATCGAAAGCCTGGAAAGACATATGGGGTTCCGGGCAGGGAATTGGCAGCGTAAGCGATGTGCCAAGTGTTGAAGAATATGTTGATCGCTTAAAAGAACAGTATGCCCAGGCCAAGGCTGAAATCAATAATAAGGCCATTTAGACTGAATTTTCCCTCACCCTAACGGGTGGGGGTAATTTCTTCAAATTTCCAGCATATTTAAGATTACAGGGTGATGTCGCCGGATCAGCGCCGAACGGTGATTGGCGCGCTGCTACCGGTTGTTTCCCGGATGATATCCCGGATATTAGATGTGCATTTTGCACATTGTGGTGCTGCTCCCAGTGTTTCATAGACATTTGCGATGCGTTGCGCACCTGAGGCGACGGCGCTTTTAATGTCTCTATCAGTCAATCCATTACAAAGGCAAATATACATTCTTCAACTTGTTTAATATTAAAAATGACAATCATTCCTAATAAATTAAGCGCTGTGCGACTAATTGTCAATGGCAAGGGAAGTTTATAGGGCGGGAATTTGCTACTAAGGGGCTAATTTAGGAAACTTGTGACTGAACGTAGTTTTGAAGTCCCATCTTCTCAATTAGGCCAAGCTGGGTTTCCAGCCAATCAATATGCTCCTCTTCAGATTCAAGGATATCGACCAGCAAATCGCGGGATACGTAGTCCTGCTTGCTTTCGCAATCTTTGATGGCCGCTTTTAAATCGACGTGAGCGACATGCTCCATTTTAAGGTCGCATTCGATGATTTCCCCGACGTCTTCGCCAATCATCAACTTGCCGAGATCCTGCAGGTTTGGAAGACCTTCTAAGAAGAGCACCCGTTTGATGAGCTTGTCTGCATGCTTCATCTCATCGACGGATTCTTCATATTCTTTCTCGCCTAATTCTTTAAGGCCCCAGTCTTCAAGCATGCGAGCATGCAGGAAATATTGATTAATGGCCGTCAATTCATTCTTTAGAATGACGTTAAGATGCTTGATAATTGACGTGTCGCCTTTCATGAATAGCTCCTTGCGTTGCCATGATATGTCCCTTAACTATAGCGCAGCGGCAGTGTTAAACAAATGCCATAACGAACAAGACTTGATAAACAAGTGAGGCGAGGAATGTCCGAAGATCAATTTAACCCAGAAAACCACAAATTTGCCGAAGCAAGCTATTTCGAAGACTTGACCGTCGGCCAAAGGTTCTACATTCCATCGCGGACATTGCGTGATGCAAATTTCTCTGCCTTTCAGGCGGCCTCCGGTGATAATCACCCGATTCATTATGATGTTGAATATTGCAAAACTCAGGGGCATCCGGAGTTGCTGGCACATGGGTTTCAGGTGTTGATACAAACTGCCTCCGGTGCCGGAATATTCCCGCATGTAATTGGTGAATCGCTCGTTGCCTTTATTGACCAGTCATCAAAATTCTTAGGGCCGGTATATTATGGCGATACCGTCTATCCGGAGCTTGTTATCACGGAGCTTAAGGAGCAAAGGTCAACCGGCGTGGTTACAGTGCGCTCAACTATTCACAATCAGCGCAAAGAGCTGGTACTGGAAGGGGAGCAGCGCTATCTGGTACGCCGCCGTCCAAAGGCCTGATCTCAGCTAAACCTTGAAGTTCCGCGTTGACGCGAGAACTGAGCCACAGAGCTTCTCTTCGCCTTTAGAGACAGAATAGATATCCGCCGCACCAACAGAGAGGGTCCGCCCGTTCTGCAGGACGCGACCACGGGCAATTAATTTTTCTCCTCGTGCCGGACCGGTCATCTTTACTGTAAAATCGAGTGTGGCACATGCCCATCCAGCAGGCAGCAGGGACGTGCAGGCGCTGACGGCGGCGATGTCACCGATCGTACCGACGAATGACGCCGGAAAGAGGTCGGGCGGTGTGGATAAAGCTTCCTGAAACGGTGCCTCAATCGCAATCTGCCCCGGTGTTTCCTTCAGTATTTTCACACCGTAGGTTTGCACGAACGGTAGAAGAGGCAAAAAGGCGGAGGGCTTGGCGTAGCCCTCCGTCCGTTCAGGTGTTTCTTGTCCTTTAAGAGGCATAACGCGCCACTATCTGCTTGCCGAGAGAGGACATATGCACCTGATCCGGTCCGTCTGCGAGCCTGACGGTCCGGGCGTAGGCAAAAGCTTCGGCTAGGAAGGTGTCCTGACTGAGACCCATGGCGCCGTGCACCTGAATAGCCCGGTCGATAACCGTTTGCGCCATGGTCGGTGCGATGATTTTGATCATCGCGATCAGGTCGCGTGCTTCCTTATAGGACACCTCGTCCATACGGGCGGCAACCTTCAGGGTAAGCAAGCGCGCCTGCTCAATATCGCAAATTGATTTCGCGATATCTTCACGCACGGAGCCCTGATCACTCAGTTTTTTGCCAAACGCAACACGGCTTTCCGCCCGAACGCACATCAATTCCAAGGCGCGCTGGGCGCAGCCAATTAAACGCATGCAGTGATGGATGCGGCCCGGACCTAGGCGACCCTGTGCAATTGCAAAACCTTCGCCTTCGCCACCAATAATATTTGAGGCGGGCACTCGAACATTTTCGAACAATACCTCGGCATGGCCATGGGGTGCGTCGTCCGATCCAAATACTTTAAGGGGGCGAACAATCGTGACGCCTTTGGTATTTACGGGGACAAGAATCTGTGACTGCTGCTGATGTCGTGGTGCATTTACGTCAGTTTTTCCCATAACAATCATGATTTTACAGCGTGGGTCGGGCGCGCCGGATGTCCACCATTTACGCCCATTGATGACATATTCGTCGCCTTGCCTGTCTATCGTGCACTGGACATTTGTCGCATCTGAAGATGCCACGGCAGGCTCTGTCATAGCGAAGGCTGAGCGAATTTCCCCGTTTAGGAGTGGGACCAGCCACTCATCGCGTTGGGCCTGTGTGCCATAACGAGCAAGCACTTCCATGTTACCAGTATCGGGGGCGCTGCAATTAAAAGCCTCTGACCCGATCATCGACCGGCCCATGATTTCGGATAGTGGTGCGTACTCAAGGTTTTTCAGACCCGCGCCATAATCTTCAAATTCTGCAAGGAAGAGGTTCCACAGCCCTTCTGCTTTCGCCTTCTTCTTCAGTTCCTCCATCACCGGAGGAATAGTCCAGCGATTGGCGGATGACTCAATATAGTCGTGGTATTCTTTCTCCGCGTCATAGACATGCGCATTCATAAAGCCTTCGACACGGCTCGCAAGATCCTCGACTTTGTCGGTAAAGCTAAAATCCATTTCTCTGATCCTTCTTGAGTACGGTAGGTTTCTTGGGCAAGATAGTATTGATAGAGAAATCATTGAAATTTATTTCTATGATAAATTTATATTCACATATGTTATAGTAGAAGGATGAAACTTAGTCATATCGACCTTAATCTCTTCCTGACGTTCGAGGCGATCTATACGCATGGCAACTTGACGCTTGCGGCGCGTCACTTGAATGTAACGCAACCCGCAGTCAGTAACGCGTTGGCGCGCCTGCGCGACCGATTGGAGGATTCGCTTTTTATTCATGCGGGCAAGCGGATGAACCCGACACCGATGGCCCAGAAAATGATTGGACCAGTTCGTCAGGCGCTTCGTCTCTTGCAGTCTGGTATTAGCGCTGAGGAGGAATTTGATCCGCAAACGAGTGATAAGGTGACCCGTCTGGCAATTGGTGACATCGGGGAAACGATTTTGCTGCCCCGGCTCGTTGAAAAGCTGCGCCAACTTGCTCCCCTTATGACAATTCAGGTGGTTAACGTTCCCCGGCGCTCGATTCCACGGCGGCTATCTCTGGGGGAGATTGATTTTGCAGTTGATATTCCGTTGATTGCAAACACCCAACTCATCAATGACAAATTAATGAGCGATCGGCAGGTGTGTGTCGTCGGCCGACATCACCCGCTCGCAGACAAGCCGGAATTGACCCTCGAAGACTATCTGGATTTGACACATATCCTTGTTTCCTCACGTCCACGCGGCGGGGGGCTTGTCGATATCGAGCTGGGGAAAGTCGGGGTTTCCCGACGTATCGCTGTGCGTCTTCAACATTATCAGTCCGCATTTCATATGATTGAACAGACTGATCTTGCGCTAACTGCTCCGCTGCAGCTAACCCGGATGTATAATTGTCAGGTTTTTCCATTACCTTTTGAGGCGCCAAACCTGGAACTGCAGCTCTATTGGCATATTTCCACGGATCAAACAGCGTTAAGCAAATGGCTGCGCGATCAGATTTTCTCTGTCATATAAAAAACAATTCGAGCGCGGGTCATTGCGCCGATCAACAGAATATGGTTAGTCCATCGTTATGACAGAAACTGCAGAGAACGCGCCGACCCTTTACCTCATCCCTACTCCGATAGGAAATCTTGAGGATATCTCGCTGCGTGCCTTGCGTATCCTTCAATCGGTTGATGCGCTGGCGTGCGAGGATACTCGCCATACCCGGAAAATATACGAGCGACATGCGCTCACCAGCCCCCGATTATCTTCGCCTGTCATGCCCATAATGAAGATCGGGCGGTTGGCCGTATTCTCTCGCTTCTTCGGGATGGCAAGTCCGTCGGTCTGACATCTGATGCCGGGGCGCCTGGTGTTAGCGACCCTGGGCAGCGTGCAGCCGCCGCCGTTATTGAGGCGGGATATGAGGTTATCGCCTTGCCGGGCCCAAGCGCTGTCATTACTGCGCTTAACGTTTCCGGACTTCCGGCTCCGGCTTTTTCTTTTCTCGGTTTCCTGCCGCGCCGCCCGGGGCGTCAGCGGAAGTTATTCGGCGCCTTTGCCGAGGCCCCGACTGCCATCGTATTTTTCGAATCTCCCTTTCGGGTTGGTAAGATATTGAAGATTGCCCATGAAGTGTTGGGGGACCGTTCGGCGGCCGTCTGTATAGAGCTCACCAAGAAATTTGAAAATATACACCGTGGCCAATTGGCTGATCTGGCAGAACAGTTCTTCGATCAGAAAATCAAGGGTGAGGTGACAATCGTCATTGCTCCACCGTCGCGGGATGAGAGAGGGAATGATGAAGATGATAGCCCCTTTGCGATGCTGTAAGTGTTTATTTTCTACTGTAATATTTGTGTTTATGAGGTCCTTCTGGTAAATTAGAATTCCCGGAAGTATATTTGTGGCGGTGGCCTTTTCGGCTTCCCAGAAGGAGGATTCCTATGAATGTGGCAGGTATTCTGAAAGTGAAGGGGGGCAATGTTATTACGACTTCGCCCTCTGACAGTATCGCGGCGGTATCAAATATTCTGGGGGAAAAACGCATTGGCGCCGTTCTGGTGGTGGATGGTTCCGGTAAACTGTGCGGTGTGCTGTCCGAGCGGGATATTGTTCGGGGACTCTCAGAAAGCGGTGATGGCTGCCTCAAACTACTGGCAAGCGATCTGATGACATCCGACCTTGTGACGACCAGCCCTTCCGAAACAATTGATAATGTTATGGCGTTGATGACG